>CAWCFZ010000003.1:0-1123424 GCA_963795035.1 uncultured Actinomycetota bacterium
CTCGTCGGGCGTGGCCTCGTGCCCGCGACGGCCGTGCGTGCGGCGGTCCTGCTTCATCTCGGCCTCGAAGAGGTGACGCCTGCCGGCACCCAGCTCGTCGCGGGCGCGCCGCTCGTGCTCCTTGAAGGCGGCGTAGTACCCGTCGTCGTACTCCTCCACCACCTGGAACGACCAGCGCCCGGCGAGGATGTTGCGGCCCACGAGGTCGGTGTCGAGGCGGTCGGCGAGCTCGTCGTGGCCCGCACCGCGCAGGAGGTCGACGGCCTCGCCGAGCGCGAGGTCGGCCATCCCGCACTTGCGGTGGAAGTTGTAGAGCTGGCCGCGGGCGTCCTCGACGACCTCGAGGGCCTCGGACAGCTTGCCGAGGGCCTCGACGGTGGCGTCGCTGGTGCCCGGTGGGCGGGTGTGGGGCTCGTCGACGGACATGGCCTCACGCTAGGGGCCGCCGCGGCGCGGTGGGGTCGCGCGTGCGGCGGAGCCGTGCCCTGTGGAAAGCTCCGCGGCCGCCGGCCCTGGTGTGGGCAGGCTGGGGTCATGAGCTTCGACGACCTGCCCCAGAACTGGTCCGACCTCCCCCTCGACACCCCCGGTCTCGCGGCCGACGTCGCCGACCTCTTCGTCGGTGCCGCCGACCGCGACCGCGGGTGTGTCGCCTTCCTCCTCACCGACGAGGGGCAGCGGATGGCGCAGCCCTGCCTCGTCGACGCCGTCTCCGACGACGTCGACCCCCACGACCTGGTGCCGTTCCTTCGGCAGCTGGCGGAGGTGCTGGCCGGCGCCGGGGGTGGCCTGGTCTTCGTGCGTGGCCGTCCGGGATCGGTGCTGCTCACCGACGCCGACCGCAGGTGGCACGAGGTGGTGCTCGAGGCGTGCCGCAGGAACGGGGTCCGCCTCCTCGGCGCCTTCCTCGCCACCCCCGACGTCGTCCGGTCCTACCCCGCACCCCTGGCATCGACGGGCGAGCTGGCGTCCTGATCCCGTTCTGCCACAGGCGAACAGGTGTGAACAGCTCTTGTCTGTCGAACAGGTGTTCGATACCATGAGCCATGGACATCGAGGTGATCAGCGACCGGGTCGCCGCTCTGCGCGCGCAGTGCGCGGCGCTGGGGCGTGAGGTGGTGCAGGGTGGTGGTGGCCTGGAGGCCGAGGAGGCGTTCGAGCTGGCGGGGGACGCGCAGGCGCTGGCCAACGCCGCCGACGGGCTGGTCGCGGTGCTGGGGGCGTTCGGTGCCCGGGTGGAGACGACGGTGACTTCTCGGGGGCCGGTGGGGCGGGTGCACCCGGTGGGGTTCGTCGACGCGATGGCCGCCACGGAGATGGCGTTGGCGACGGGTCTGACCGAGGGTGTGGCCGGGCTCAAGGCAGCGCTGGGTGCGGCCCTGGGGCAGCGGTTCCCACGCCTGCAGGACCTGCTGGTCGGTGGGGACGTGCCAGCGGTGTCGATGCACAAGGTCCTCGACGCGTGCGCCGGCCTCGACGTCGACGCGTGCCTGAGGGTCGACGCGCAGCTCGCGCCACGCCTGGCGGGGTGCGACCCGGCCCGGGTGACCGGTGTGGCGCGGCAGGTCGCCGGACGGGTCGCGGCCGACCAGGTCGCCGCGCAGGCCGAACGCACCCGGCGGGGGCGCACCGTGGAGGTCCGCCCCGGCGACGACGGGTTGACGTCGTGGTGGGCGCTGCTGCCGAGCGCGACCAGTGCCGCGGCGTTCGCGGCGGTCACGGCGCTCGCCGGTGACTACCGCGAGCTCGACGACGCCTTGACCGTGGACCAGTCCCGCGCCGACGCGTTCGGCGACCTGCTGTTGCGCCACGTGCGGGTCACGGCCAGCGTGACGCTGGGCGTGCCGGTTCTCAGCGACGCCACCACGACCGCGCCGGGGTACGGGCCGCCCACCCGTGACCGGTTCGACCTGGCCGACACCGACCTCGTGGCCGACCCCGCCACCGGGGACCTGGTTGCCGCCGCGACCTTGGACCCCGACGTGCGCGAGGCTCTGTGCTGGGTGGAGGTTCCTGCCGAGGACGACCCCTGCGGCGGGGCCGGTGCGACGCTCGACCCCCGCTACACGCGGGAGGCCGTCGCCGGCGGACACACCGTGTCCGGCACGGCGCTGCCCGGGCTGGGCTGGGTCGACGCCGGCACCGTCGCCGCCCTGCTGGCCACGGTCCCGCTACAGGTGGCGCGGGCCGTCCTCGACGCCGACACCGGCACCCTGGCCTCGCTCACCACCGACGCCTACCGCCCACCCGCCGCGATGCGCGACCTGGTCCGCACCCGCGACGGGACCTGCCGGATGTGGGGCTGCACCCGCCCCGCGACCCACACCGACCTCGACCACACCCGGCCCTGGCCGCACGGACAGAGCACCCCCACCAACCTCGCCGCGCTCTGCCGACGCCACCACCGGATGAAGCAGCACGGCCGCTGGCGCTCCACCCTGGCCCCCGACGCCACCCTCACGTGGACCCACACCGCAGGCTCCACCCGCACCACCGAACCCACCCATCGAACCTGGCCCGACCCCATCCCGTTCTGAGCAGGCGCACCCTGCGCGGTGAAGAACTCGACCCCGGGGTCTGTCGGGCTGGAGTCGATCGGCAGTAGACTGGCGTCGCACGGCTGCCCTGGACCCCGGTGGCGCTTCCACCACCGATGGGGATCGTCATGGGAGTCTTTCAAGCGCCACGCTCGGCACCGACCGGGTGGGCGACGCTGCAGGTCACGCATCTCCACGACGGTGCACGGTCGTTGCTCAAGCTGTCCGGGGAAGCCGACATCGACACCGAGGCCGTCCTGCGAGACGCACTCGCGGTGTCGGTCGCGAGGAACGGTGCCGGGCTCGTGGTCGATGTCAGTGAGCTCCGGTTCTGCGACGTCCAGTCCGCACACCTGATCCGCACCGCGGGTGAGCCGGCGCCGGTCAGCCTGGTCGGCGCGGCGAGGTCGGTCAAGCGCGTCTTCGACCTGCTGGAGTGCTGGGACCACGACCACGCTCCGCACGATGCTCCGGGAGCCCTCGTCGCAGCCGCCGAGCATGAACTCACCGAGCAGGAGACGGCGTGAGTCAGCCCTGCGGCCGGCGTCCGTGGCCCGGGGTCACCCTGACGTGGTCAGCGTGGGGTGTCGGCCGGGCTCGGTGACCACCGCTCGAGCGACGTCGCTGAGTCGGTGCTGGTTGCGCCGGGCGTAGTCGCGCATGAGCTCGAAGGCGGCGTCGACGGCGATCCCATGGGTCCTGGCGATGACCCCCTTGGCCTGCTCGATGGTGATGCGGCTGTTCAGGGCGCCCTGCAGCTGTTCGGTGAGGATCTCGGCGCTTCGTATCGTGCGTTCCTGCAGGACCCCGATGGTGGCGATGTCGGCAAGGCACTGGATGATGCGGACGTCACCGGGCTCGAGGTTGCCGGCTTCGGTTCCGAACAGGTTCAGGGCACCGATCACCTTCTGGCGGTGGCGCAGGGGGAAGGCGTGGACCGACTGGAAGCCGGCGTCGACCGCCACGGGGGCGAACAGCGGCCACCGGCGCTCAGCCTGGTGCAGGTCGGTGTTGACCACCGCGGCGCCGGTGCGGTAGCAGTCCAGGCACGGGCCCTCCTGGTACTGGAGCTGGAACAGCTCGAGCAGCTTGACCGACTCCCTCGACGAGGCCATGTACTGCAGCTGTCCGCGCGGGTCGGCGAGCAGCAACCCGGCGGACGAGGCGGCGCTGATCTGCGCCGTGTGGGTGGTCAGGGCCTCGAGGAACTCCACGACGTCGAAGTCGTCGACGAGGGTGTCCGCCACCTCGACGAAGACCGCTGCCAGGTGGTCTGCGGCGATCATGCTCTCCGGCCTCTCGCTCGTGGGGCGAGCGCGTGCGGCGCAACCGAGTGTTGTGTCATCGCGGGTCTCGATCCAGTCGTAGTTTACCGGCGACGATGTCCTTGGCGACATCGCTGACGTACCGCCCTTCCGCGTAGGCGTGGCCCCGCAGCCGGGCCATCGCCTCGTCGATGCTGACGCCGAGGTCGACCATGGTCATCCCCTGCGCCTGGAAGACCTCCAGCCGGTGCGCCAGCACGTCGTCGAGGTCGGGGCCGTCCGGGGTGCTCGCGGTGCCGTCCTGCCCGTCCACCAGCAGGCCCATCGCCACCTCCGCGAACGTGAAGGCCTGGGCGAGGGCGTCCGGGGTCAGCGAGCCGGGCGCGTCGCGGTAGATGTCCAGCGCCCCGGCCCGGGCAGCCCCGACCGCCAAGGGGAACGCGAACACGGCCTGCACGCCCTGACGCTGGGCCGCCGGGGCGTAGCCGGGCCAACGACGGAGCCCGTGCGTTTGCAGGTCGGGCTCCAGGACCGGACGGCGCGAGGTGTAGGCGTCGATGCAGGGGCCCTCACCGAGCGTGAACTGCAGCTCCTCGAGCACCTTGCTCGCAGGGTCGGAGGCGGCGACCATCCCCCCGCCGTGGTGGTCGTCGGTGAGCAGGCTCAGCCCGGTGCCCGTCGCCGGAAGGGCCCGAGCCAGGGCCGAGCACAGCTGTTCCAGGCGACCGATGACGCCCGGACCGGGCGTCGAGGTCCGCGGCTCGTCGTCGATGAGCCGGTTGGCGTGAGCCGCCCGAGCCGTCTGGTCATCCATCGAGGGCTCCCACGCAGGCCCTGGCTGACATGGCGGGAGCCCGCGCGCCACCGTGGTCGTCTCCCACTTCCGTACTCTCCTGTACCTGTGAGGCAGGGCGTGGAGTCACCGGGGTCTCGGGCGACGAGGTCTCACCTCGAGACCTTATCGGCAACGCGCCCGGTGCCGACCGTCCCCCGCTCCGGCCGGGGCTCGTACGGCGCCCGCCGACCTCCCCGTCGACGGCCCCCTGAGCCATCGACGGGGAAGCTGGAGGGGGCCGTCGCAACCCGGGCTCGCCGGTGTGGTGCTCACGGCATGGGTGGGCGTGGGTCCTGCTCGCGCCCCGTCAGTCAACCGGCGCAAGCCGGGAGTGGTACCGCGCATCGACAGGGCCCCCCGTGGCATCGCAAGTTCTCGATGTCTGCCGGGTCCGGGGCAGCGCCACGACGTGGCGTGGAGCGAAGCCTGCCGTCCGCTCGGCGCGTCAGCCGGCGGAACCCGCGGAGCTCGGTCGAATGCCCGATCCGCTCAGCACTCGATGACGTTGACCGCCAGGCCGCCGCGCGCGGTCTCCTTGTACTTCACCTTCATGTCGCGGCCGGTGTCGCGCATCGTCTTGATCGCCTTGTCGAGCGAGACGATCTGCTTCCCGTTGCCGCGCAACGCGATTCGGGCTGCCGTGATGGCCTTGACCGACGCGACGGCGTTGCGTTCGATGCACGGGATCTGCACGAGGCCACCCACGGGGTCGCAGGTGAGGCCCAGGTTGTGCTCGATGCCGATCTCGGCCGCGTTCTCGACCTGGTCGGGCGTGCCCCCCATGACCTCGGCGAGCGCACCCGCGGCCATCGAGCAGGCCGAGCCGACCTCGCCCTGGCAGCCGACCTCGGCCCCGGAGATCGACGCGTTCTCCTTGTAGAGCGTGCCGATGGCGGCGGCGGTGAGCAGGAAGCTCGACGACGCCGTCGTCGTCGGCGCCGGGCACCCAGCGCGTGTAGTAGTGCAGAACGGCGGGGATGATGCCCGCCGCACCGTTCGTCGGGGCCGTGACGATCCGGCCGCCGGAGGCGTTCTCCTCGTTGACGGCGAGCGCGTAGAGGGTGACCCAGTCCATCGCTGCGAGCGGGTCGCCGCCGTGCTCGGAGCGCAGCTGGCGGGCCAGTCGCGGGGCCCGGCGCTGCACCTTCAGGCCACCAGGCAGCACGCCCTCGGTGCTGCGGCACCCGTTGTCGACGCACTCCTGCATGACCTCCCAGAGGTGGAGCAGGCCGGCGCGCACCTCGGCCTCGGTGCGCCACGAGGTCTCGTTGGCCATCATGACGCCGCTGATCGACAGGCCCGACTCGGCGCAGCGCTCGAGCAGCTGGTTCCCCGTGGTGAACGGGAAGCGGACCGGGGTCTCGTCGGGGACGATCTTGTTGCCGCCGACCTCGTCCTCGTCGAGGACGAACCCACCCCCGACGGAGTAGTACTCGCGCTGCCGCAGGGGCTCCTCGCCCTCGACCGGCGTGGTCGACTCCCACGCCGTGAAGCGCATGCCGTTCGCATGGAAGGGCAGCGAGGCCCGGCGGTGCAGGACCACGTCGGTGTCGACGGTGCACGCCACGTCGTGGCTCCCCGCGAGCCGCAGCACCCCGCTGGCGCGGACCTCCTCGAGCCGGGGGTCGGCGCGACGGGGGTCGGTCGACTCCGGCTGCTCGCCCTCGAGGCCGAGCACGACCGCCTTCACCGATCCGTGGCCGTGGCCGGTGGCCCCCAGCGAGCCGAACAGCTCGGCCTTGACGCGACCGACCCGCTCGAGGACACCGTCGGCCCGCAGGCCGTCGGCGAAGGTGTGGGCGGCCCGCATCGGTCCCACGGTGTGGGAGCTCGACGGGCCGATCCCGACGGAGAACAGGTCGAACGCGCTGATGGCCACGAGAGGACAGCCTGCCTCAGTCGCCGAGCTCTCGGCGACGCCGGGTGACGAACTCCTCGAGCTCGGTGCGCAGCGCGTCGTCGATCGACGGCTGCTCGAACTCCTCGAGCCGCTTGCGCCAGATCGCCGCCGCCCGCGTCGCCGTGTCCTGGGCGCCGTTGCGCATCCACCGCTCGTAGTTCTCGGAGGAGTTGAGGAAGGGCCGGTAGAAGCAGGTGCGGAAGCGCTCCATCGTGTGCATCGAGCCGAGGAAGTGGCCCCCGTGGCCGACCTCCTCGTGGGCGTCGAACGCGAGCGAGCCGGCGTCGATCTCGAGCGGGGTGAACTCGTGCTGGAGCATCTCGACGAGCTGGCAGTCGATGACGAACTTCTCGAACCCCGCGACGAGCCCACCCTCGAGCCAGCCCGCGGTGTGCATGACCCAGTTGGTTCCCGCGAGGAACGTGGGGAGCAGGGTCATCAGGGACTCGTAGCCCGCCTGGGCGTCCGGGACCTGCGATGACGTCAGCCCGCCGCCGGTGCGGAACGGCAGGCCGAAGTGGCGGGCGATCTGGCCGGTGCACAGCAGGCCGATGCCCGACTCGGGGGTGCCGAAGGTGGGGGAGCCGGACTGCATGTCGATGTTGGACAGGAACGACCCGAAGATCACCGGGCAGCCGGGGCGGATGAGCTGCGCGAGAGCGATGCCCGACAGCGCCTCGGCCATCTGCTGGACGAGCGCCGCGGGGATGGTGACCGGCGACATCGCCCCCATGAGGATGAAGGGGGTGAGGACGACCGGCTGGGCGGCGGCGCAGTACTCGAACAGGGCGTCGAGCATGCGGTCGTCCCACCGCAGCGGCGAGTTGCAGTTGATGAGGCTGATCGAGACCGGGGTGTCCTCGATGGCCTCACGGCCGCCGAAGAGGATCTCCGACATCGCGATGACGTCGCGGGCGTTCGGCCCCGACACGACGTTTCCCATGAACACCTTGTCGGTGAGGGTCATCAGCGCGAGGGTCATGTCGAGGTGGCGGGAGTCCAGCGGCGCGTCGTTCGGCTCGCACACCACGCCGCCGGCGGAGTCCAGGACCGAGAACGACTGCGAGAGCCGGGCGAAGTTGCGGTAGTCCTCCATCGTGCCGTCGCGGCGCACGTCGCCGTCGCGCACGAAGGGCGGCCCGTAGACCGCGCCGAACGCCATCGAGTCGCCGCCGATGTGGATGCTGCGCTCGGGGTTGCGGGCGCGGACGTCGAACTCGCGCGGCGCCTTGGCGACCTGCTCGAGGACGAACTCCGGGTCGAGGAAGACCGTGTTCTCCTCCACCCGCTGTCCCGCCGCGCGGAACAGCTCGAGGGCGCGGTCGCTCATGAACTCCACGCCGATCTCGGTGACGATCCGACGCCACCCGGCGTCGAGCTGCTCGAGGGCGTCGGCCGAGAGGATCTCGTAGCGCGGCATGCGGTTGGTGAACATCGGGCGAGCCTTTCGAGCGGGCGATCGACGTTTGACGGTGAGCCGTCTCACATCCTAGCCTCATCATGTGGGACTTTGGTTCCACATGATGAGTGGCATCGGACCGGACCCGCCGGCTCCGCACCCACCCCGAGAGGAGCCCGCGTGAGGACCCCCCCGGCCGGTACCGGCACCCAGTCCATCGACCGGGCCGCCGACCTGCTCGCGCGCGTCGTGCGTGCCGAGTCGGCGGTCACCTTCACCGACCTCGCGGTGGCCACGGGCCTGGCCCGGTCCACGACCTCGCGGCTGCTCGCGGCCCTGGAGCGCGCCGACCTCCTGGCCCGCGACGACCACGGTCGCTGGAGCCCGGGTGCCCTGTTCGACCACTACGCCACCCGCCGCTCCGACGACGGCCACCTCGTGGAGACGGCCGACCCCACGATGCGGGCGCTGGGCGACCTCACCGGGGAGACGGTCAACCTCGGCGTCGCCCGCCGAGGCACCGTCGTGCAGGTGGCCCAGGTCGACTCCGCCTACTTCCTCGGCTCGCGCGACTGGGTCGGAACCGACGTCGCCGCGCACTGCTCGGCGCTGGGCAAGATCCTCTACGCCCACGGCGCGCTGCCCGTCCCCAGCGGCCGCCTCGACGCCCTGACGCCGGCCTCGCTCACGACCGGCGCCGCGCTCGAGGCCCAGCTGACCGGCATCCGCCAGGACGGGTTCGCGACCACGGTCGACGAGCTGGAGCCCGGCCTCTCCGGGGTCGCCGCCCCCGTCCGCCGCCACGGCGCGGTCGTCGCGGCGCTCGGGATCTCGGGACCCACGTCCCGCCTCGCCGCGGACCTGCGGTCCACCGGCGCCCTCGTCGCCGCCCACGCCAGGGCGCTGTCGTCCCGGCTCGACCACCACCCACAGGAAGGCGCAGCATGACTCCCGACGAGATCCTCCAGGGGTTGTACGACGAGACGCTCGTCGGGAACGCCCCCGCAGTCCTCGCCCTCACCCACGAGGCGCTCGGCCAGGACATGGCCCCGGGCACCCTGCTCTTCGACGCGCTGATCCCGGCGCTGGAGGAGGTGGGCGCGCGCTTCGAGCGCGGCGACTTCTTCGTCCCCGAGATGCTCATCGCCGGTCGCGCCATGGCCGGGTCGATGGAGGTGCTGCGGCCCCTCCTCGCCGAGACCGGCGTCGAGACGATCGGCAAGTTCCTCATGGGGACCGTCAAGGGCGACGTCCACGACATCGGCAAGAACCTCGTCAACATCATGCTCGAGGGCGCCGGCTTCGAGGTCATCGACCTCGGCGTGCAGGTGGCTCCCGAGAAGTTCGTCGCCGCGATCGAGGAGCACGAGCCCGACATCGTCGGCTTCTCGGCGTTCCTCACCACGACGATGCCGATGTTCAAGGCGAACATCAACGCGCTGGAGAAGGCCGGCCTGCGCGACTCGGTCATCATCATGGTCGGCGGGGCCCCGGTCACCCAGGAGTACGCCGACGCCGTCGGCGCCGACGGGTACGCCTCGGACGCCTCGGCCACCGTCAAGCGGGCCAAGGCCCTGCTCGAGGCACGTCGCACGAAGGTGCCTGCATGAGCGCCCCGCTGCGTCGCACCGTCCTGCGCTCGGCGACCAGGGAGGTCGTCATCGCGGCCGACCAGCCGTTCTGCGTCATCGGCGAGCGGATCAACCCGACGGGCAGGCCCGTGCTCCAGAAGGCGCTGCGCGAGGGCGACCTGTCGATCATCGCCAAGGACGTCGCCGCCCAGGTCGCCGGCGGCGCCAACGTCCTCGACATCAACATGGGGGTGCCGCTCACCGACGAGGCCGACCTGCTCGTGCGGGCCATCGAGCTCGTGCAGTCGGTCACCGACCTGCCGATCTGCATCGACTCCTCCGTCGTCGAGGCCCTCGAGGCGGGGCTGGCGACCTACCGGGGCCGGGCCCTGGTCAACTCGGTGACCGCGGAGGACGACCGGCTCGCCGCGATCCTCCCGCTCGTCAAGAAGTACGACGCCGCGATCGTCGCGCTGCCCAACGACGAGGACGAGATCCCGATGGAGCACGAGAAGCGGCTCCTGCTCACCGAGAAGATCGTGCGCGTCGCCACGCAGGAGTACGGCATCGCCATCGACGACATCGTCATCGACCCGCTCGCGATGCCGATCGGGGCCGACTCCACCGTCGGCCGCGAGACCCTCGCGACGATCCGCGGCATCCGGGAGCGCTGGGGCCTGAACACCACGTGCGGCGCCTCGAACGTCAGCTTCGGGATGCCCGGCCGCCACGCCATCAACGGCGCCTGGCTGCCGCTCGCGATGTCGGCCGGCCTGACGAGCGCGATCATGGACGCCCGCACACCGCACGTCGTCGACGCGGTGCGCGCGGCCGACCTGCTCCTCGGCAACGACGAGTGGGGCTCGGCGTGGATCGCCACGCACCGGTCCCGCCAGGCAGCGCTGGCCGCCACCGCCGGAACGGCGTGAGCGGCGAGCGCGGGCCGGGAGCGCCGTTCGAGGACGTCGTCGACGGGATGCGGCGCGAGGGCCTCCTGGAGCCGCCCCCCTCGGGGGCCGTGGGCGACGAGGTCCACGAGGGCAGCGGGCGGGTGCACCTGACCTTCACGCCGGCCAACCGCACGGTGCGCGTTCCGCCGGGGGTCTCGGTGTTCGACGCGGCCTCGTGGAACGGCATCGCGATCGACTCCACCTGCGGAGGCCACGGCACCTGCCGCAAGTGCCTCGTGCGGCTCACGGCGGGCAGCGCGCCGGTGACCCGGCACGACCGCCGGACCTTCTCCGAGGACCAGCTCGGCGACGGCTGGCGCCTGGCCTGCCTCGTCAAGGCCACGCACGACCTCGGGCTCGAGGTACCACCGCTCGTCACGCGCCCGAAGGCGTCGACGGTGGGGGTGGGCCGGCAGGTCATCCTGCGCCCCGGCGTGCAGAAGCGGTACGTCGAGCTCACCGAGCCCACCCTCGCCGACCAGCGGACCGACCTGGCCCGGCTGCGGGCAGCCGTCGAGGACCTGACGCTGCACCCCGACCTCCACGCCCTGCGACGGCTCCCGAACGTGATGCGGGACAGCGACTTCAAGGTCACGGCGGTCGTCGTCGACGAGACGCTCATCGACGTCGAGCCGGGCGACACCACGGGCCGGCGTCACGCCATCGCCTTCGACCTCGGGACGACGACCGTCGTCGCGACCCTGCTCGACCTCGAGACGGGGACGCCGGTCGCGGTGGCCTCGATGCTCAACAAGCAGCAGCCGTTCGGCGGTGACGTCATCACCCGCATCAGCGCGACGATGATGGACCCCGAGGCGCTGGGGCGGCTGACCTCCCTCGCGCACCAGACGCTCGCCGAGCTCGCCGCGGAAGTCTGCGAGGAGGGTGGCGTGGCACCGGAGGAGGTCTACGAGGTCGCCCTCGCCGGCAACGCGACGATGACGGCGCTGCTCCTCGGGGTCGACCCCGAGCCGATCGGCGTCGCCCCCTTCATCCAGGTGAGCGCCGACTGGCCGGTGCTGCACGCCACGGACCTCGGCCTCAGCGTGCACCCGGGGGCCCGGGCGACCATCTTCCCCTCGCTCGGCGCCTACGTCGGGGGGGACATCGTCGCGGGGATGCTCGCGAGCGGGCTCGACCGCGACAAGCGGGTGCGCCTGTTCATCGACGTCGGCACCAACTGCGAGATCGCCCTCAGTGACGGCGAGCGGATCGTCACCACCGCGGCCCCGGCCGGTCCGGCCTTCGAGGGTGGGGCCATCCGCTGCGGCATGCGGGCGGCCGACGGCGCCATCGAGGTCATCAGGATCGACCCGGCGGCCGACGACGACGCCGCGGCGGTGACGCTCGGGGTCATCGGCGACGTCGAGCCGCGCGGGCTGTGCGGGTCGGGGCTCGTCGACGCCGTCTCCGAGCTGGTGCGGGTCGGGCTGCTCGACGCCTCGGGGCGGTTCGTCCCCGAGGAGGACGCCGCGCGCGACGTCCCGCTCCTCGCGCCGCGGCTCACCTCCGTCGCTGCAGGGGAGCGAGTCTTCGTGCTCTACCGGCCCACGCCCGACGCGCCCGCCTCGGAGTCGGTCTACCTGTCGCAGAGGGACGTCCGCGAGCTCCAGTTCGCGAAGGCGGCGATCTCCACGGGGTGGTCCCTGCTGCTCGAGGAGCTGGAGGTGGAGCCACGCGACGTCCAGCAGGTCCTGCTCGCCGGGTCGTTCGGCTCCTACCTCTCGCCGGCGTCGGCCGTGCGGATCGGGCTGGTCCCGAAGCTGCCGGTGCTGCGGATCGTCTCGGCGGGCAACGTCGCGGGCGAGGGGGCGAAGATGGTGCTGTTGTCGGCCCGCGAGAGGGCCGGCGCCGACGCGCTGCTCGAGGAGGTGCGCTATGTCGAGCTCTCCGACCGGCCCGACTTCAACGACCGGTTCGTCGACCAGCTCGCGTTCCCGGTCTGAGCGCCGGGACGGCGCCCGGGCGAGGGTCGCGCTCGTCGCGTGTGGTGCCATCGCCGCGCCGGCCGCCGACGCCGTGGCGCGGCACGGCTGGGCCGTGGACGTCCACCCCCTGCCGCCGCTGCTGCACAACCGCCCCGAACGGATCGCCGGCGAGGTGGAGCGGCTGGTCCTCGAGCTGCGCGGCCGGTACGACCGGGTGGCCGTGGGGTACGCCGACTGCGGAACGTACGGTGCCCTCGACGGTGTGTGCGACCGGCTCGGGGTGCAGCGCCTCCCGGGGCTGCACTGCTACGACCTCTATGCCGGCCCCACCGTCGTGGAGTCCCTGGCGCACGACGAGCCGGGAACCTACCTGCTCACCGACTTCCTCGTGAGGTCGTTCTCGCGCACGGTGATCCACGAGCTCGGCCTCGACCGGCACCCAGAGCTGCGCGACGACTACTTCCGCCACTACACGCGGGTCGTGTGGCTCGTCCAGACGGCGGACCCGGTCGAGCAGGCCGAGCTGCGCACCCTCGCCCAGGAGGCCGCCGACCGCATCGGCCTGCCCCTCCAGGTGCGCCCCACCGGCCCCGGCGGCCTCGACGCCGCCCTGCGCACCCTCCTCGCGGACTAGGCCCGAAGCGCCGCGGCCATCGCCCGGACGTGCTCGGGGGAGGAGCCGCAGCAGGCGCCGATGACGTCGATGCCGATCTCGCGCAGCTCGAGGGCGTGCTCGCCCATCGCCTCGGGTCCGACGGTGTAGACGAAGTCGGCACCAGAGAGCTCGGGCAGGCCGGCGTTGGACTGCGCGACGAGCGCGAGCCCGTCGGGGCGGGCTGCGGCGAGCTGCTCGGCGATGGCCCGCATCTCGTCGGGCCCGCGGCCGCAGTTGGCGCCGACCGCGTCGGCCCCGTCGGCGGCGAGTGCTGCCACGGCGGCGGCGGGCGTGACCCCCATCATCGTGCGCAGGTTGGTGTCGAAGGAGAGGGTGACGACGACGGGGAGGTCGGGGGCGACCTCCCGGGCCGCGGCCATCGCCGCGCGGGCCTCCCCGAGGTCGCTCATCGTCTCGACGAGGAGGAGGTCGACACCCCCGGCGACCAGGCCGCGGACCTGCTCGGCGAACAGCGCCGTGGCCTCGGGGGCCGTGAGCGTGCCGAGCGGCTCGAGGAGCTCACCGGTGGGACCGATGTCGCCCGCGACGAGGACGTCGTGCCGGTCGGCGACGGATCGGGCGATGGCGGCACCCGCCCGGTTGACCTCGACGGCTCGCCCGGACAGAGCGTGCTGGGCCAGCCGCGGCTGCGTGGCGCCGAAGGTGTTCGTCGTGATGAGGCGCGCGCCGGCGGCCGCGTACTCGTCGTGGAGGGAGGCCACGGCGGCGGCGTTCGAGAGGTTCCACGACTCGGCGCACTCGCCCGCGGGCAGGCCGCGCTCCTGGAGCAGCCAGCCGTAGCCGCCGTCGAACACCGCGGGGCGTCCGCCGAGGAGGGAGAGGAGTCGGTTCGTCACGGGCCCACGGTAGGCCGCGCCACCGGCGCAGGACCGTCCCGTCTCACCGGGGCCGGCTGCGCGCCGAGACCGCCTCGGCGAGCATCCGCCGCCGCCAGGCCTCGATGACCTGCACCTGGTTGAAGGTGAAGACGTGCAGCCCCTCGATCCCGAGGGCCTCGTTCGCCGCGAGGGCCGCCACCCGGCTGACGAAGCGGTCGGTGGAGAAGCCCGGGGCCGCGATCCGCGCGAACACCGAGCGCTGCTTGCGCAGGAAACGAAGCGACTCTCCCACACCGATCTTGCTCGCCATCCCGAGGAGCTTGGTCCGTTCGACCGGCCCCGGGACGCCCACGAGGAGGGGGAGCGTGACGCCTCGTCGGCGCACCCGCTCGCACCAGGTCGAGAGGTGCTCGGCGTCGAAGGTCATGTTCGACACGATGTGCGTCGCGTACGGGCGCTTGTCCCACATCGCCTGGACGGTGACGTCGTCGTCGATCGTCGGGTGCGACTCGGGGTAGCCCGTGATGCCGACGTGGGCGAAGGGGTGGCCGATCTCGTCGAGGTCGCGCAGCAGGTCGACGGCCCCGTGGTAGGGGCCGGCCGGGGGGTCGGCGTCACCGGCGGGGACGAAGACGCCGGTCACGTCGTGCTCCTTGAGCCGGGCGACGACCTCGGCGAGCTCGGTGCGCCCCGAGACCATCCGGGCGGCGAGGTGCGGGACGACCTGGTAACCGGAGTCGGCGAGGTCCACCGCGAGGTCGAGGGTGGGGCCCAGCCCCTTGCCCGGGGACGCCGTGACGGTGACGGGCACCGAGGGGGGCACATGCTCGCGGACCGCGTCGGCGATGCTGGCCGTGGGCATCACCTCGTACCGCGCCCCCTCGAGGAGGCGGGTCAGGGCGACGGTCGGCAATTCGTTGCTCATCGTGCAACCTGTCTCGTCATACGCACCTTGTGGGGCCAGCGTAGGGCCCCGTCGGTCTCCACCGCTACCGTCACGGCCATGGAGACCGGGGACCTCGGCGGGCAGGGCGCACTGCCGCTCACCGGCGTGCCCGAGCCGCTGTGGGCCGCGAGCCCGAGCAAGCTGCTCGCCTTCCTCGACTGTCCCCGCCGCTACCGCCTCCAGTACCTCGACCGGCCGGCGCCGCAGCGGCGCCACCAGCGCGCCCACACCTCGCTCGGCAACGCCGTCCACCAGGCGCTGCGCGACTGGTGGGACCTGCCCGAGCGCACGCCCGGCGCCGGCGCCGCCCTGGTCGACCGCTCCTGGATCGACGTCGGGTTCCGCGACGCGGAGCAGTCGGCGCAGTGGCGCTCCCGGATGCGCGAGGCCGTCACCACGTACCTCACCGGCCTCGACCCCGGGCAGCAGCCGGTCGGGATCGAGCGCACCGTGTCGTTCGTCAGTGGCGAGCTGCGGCTCACCGGCCGGGTCGACCGCCTCGACGACCGCGACGGCGAGCTCGTCGTCGTCGACTACAAGACCTCGCGGGTCGCGTCGACCGACGACGACGCGCGCACCTCGCTGCCGCTGGCGCTCTACGCCGCGGCCGTGTGGAAGATGTTCCGGCGCGCCACCCTGCGGGTCGAGCTGCACCACGTGCCGAGTGGGACCGTCGCGGTCCACGAGCACACCCCCGAGTCGCTGGCCCGCAAGGTCGAGCAGGCGCGCTCCATCGCCCGCGACGCGCGCCGGGCCGACCGCGACTTCGCCGAGCACGGCGCCGAGTCCGCCCTGTTCCCGCCGCGCCCCGGCCCCCTGTGCGGCTGGTGCGACCTGCGGGCCCACTGCCCGCAGGGTCAGGCCGTCGGGCCGGAGAAGTCCGGCTGGGCGGCCCTGGAGGACGCCGACGTCAGGAAGGAGCCGCCGTGGAGCAGCGACTGACCTTCGTCAGCCTCGCGGTGCGCGACCTCGAGCGCTCCCGAGCGTTCTACGTCGACGGGCTGGGGTGGGTGCCCGAGCTCGACGTGCCGGGGGAGGTGCTCATGCTCCCGGTCGGGGAGCGGCTCGTGCTGTCGCTGTGGGACCGCGAGGCCTTCGAGGCCGAGGTGGGGGAGCCTTCGCAGTCGGGTCCCGGGGCCGTGCCGATCGCGCTGGCGCACAACGTCGCGCACCCCCGGGAAGTCGACGCCGTCCTCGAGGAGGCCCGGCGCGCCGGCGCGGAGGTCGGTCGGGCCGTGGTGCGCGAGTGGGGTGGCTACTCCGGGTACTTCGCCGACCCCGACGGCTTCCGCTGGGAGGTCGCGTGGAACCCCGGGCCCATCGGCGTGCGGGTCGTGCCCGACACCGACACCACGGCGCGACCCTGAGGGCGGACCTCCCTCAGGCGGTGGCGCGGGCCTGCCAGGTGCGCAGGTTGTCCGACAGGACGCCGCGGATGAAGTCGGCCTCCGGGCCCTCCTGCGCGTCGACGGCGGCCATGAGGTCGTCGATCTCGGCGGGGGTGCGGTAGTGCGCGAGGTCGGCGCGCAGCGAGGCGGCGCGCTCGCGGGCCTCGCGGCGCGCTCGGAGCTCGTCCTTGACGGTGGTCCACATCTGCGAAGTAGTCATGGGTCCAGTGTCGAGATCCACGACGCATGCGTCCAATGGAATCGAGACAT
This sequence comes from uncultured Actinomycetota bacterium, assembly GCA_963795035.1. Lineage (GTDB taxonomy): Bacteria > Actinomycetota > Actinomycetes > Actinomycetales > Dermatophilaceae > Oryzobacter. Next base: position 16,484 of record CAWCFZ010000003.1, read on the forward strand.
ACAACTCATGCACTATCGTCATGGGATGGACACCGAGTCCCTGCGCTGGTTCCAGCTCGTCGCCGACGGCTACACCGTCACCGAGGTGGCCGAGGTCTTCGACGTCAGCCAGCCGGGCGTCTCGCGGGCCCTGGCCCGCCTCGAGCAGGAGGTCGGCACCGCGCTCCTGCGCCGCTCCGGGCGGGTCCTGCGGATGACCCACGCGGGCGTCGCCTTCAAGCGGCACGTCGACTCCCTCGTCAACGACCTCGACGACGGGCTGGCCGCCGTCAGCGAGCTCCTCGACCCGCAGGGCGGGGTGGTCACCCTCGCCTTCCCCCTCAGCCTGGGCTCCTGGCTGGTCCCCGGGCTCATCCGCGACTTCCTGCGGGACCGGCCCCGGGTGCGGGTGGTGCTGGAGCGGACGTCCGTCGGGGAGCCGGGCCGGGTCTCCTCGCTCCTCGCGACCCGGCGCGCCGACGTCGAGCTCACGGCGCACCGCGTCCTGCAGCCCGACGTGGGGTGGGCACGCGTCCTCGTCGAACCCCTGGTGCTGGCCGTGGCTCCCGGCCACCCGCTCGCCGGGCGCGGCCCGGTCTCGCTGCGGGAGGTGGCCGCCGAGCCCTTCGTCATGCGGACCGCCCCGTCGATGATGCGCTCGCAGACCCTCGAGCTCTGCGCGGGGGCGGGGTTCGAGCCCGACATCGCCTTCGAGGCCGAGGACCTGCCCACGGTGCGAGGCCTGGTCGCCGCGGGACTGGGGGTCGCCGTGGTCCCGGCCATGGGGCTGCCGGCACCCACGACCTTCGCCCGGACCCGGCTGCTCCCGCTCAGCGACGCCGGCGCGCAGCGCGAGGTGGGCCTGGCCTGGCTCTCCGGACGGCCGCTCCTGCCCTCGGCCGAGGCGTTCCGCCGCTTCGTCCTCTCCGGTGACGCCAGGCCGTGACGCCGGGCCCGCGGCAGGGTGAGAGGATGCAGAGCGTCCCGCGGACCTGATGAAAGGCCCCCCGATGGCGTCCTCCCGCCCGGCCACGAGCCCCCGCAAGGGCAAGGCCACGATCATCGCCCTCGCCAACCAGAAGGGCGGGGTCGCCAAGACCACCTCGGTCGCCTCCCTCGGGGCGGCGTTCGCCGAGCGCGGGCTGCGCGTCCTCCTCGTCGACCTCGACCCGCAGGCCTGCCTCACCTTCAGCCTGGGCGTCGACCCGGACGCGGTCGAGGCCTCGGTCCACGACGTCCTCGTCGGCGGCGCCGACCTCGCCGACGTCATCGTCGGCTGCGAGGAGGGGGTCGACCTCGTGCCGAGCACCATCGACCTCGCCGGCGCGGAGGCGTTCCTCCTGTCGCGACCTGCGCGCGAGTACGTGCTCCAGGGTGCGCTCGCGCCCGTGCGCAAGGACTACGACGTCATCCTCCTCGACTGCTCACCGAGCCTCGGGGTGCTCACCCTCAACGCGCTGACCGCGGCGCAGGGGCTCGTCATCCCGATGCCGTGCGAGATGCTCAGCCACCGCGGCGTCGGCCAGCTGCTCGACACCGTGCGCGACGTCAAGAAGATCCTCAACAAGAAGCTGAAGGTCCTCGGCATCCTCCCCACGCTGTACGACGGTCGCAGCCTGCACGCCCGCGAGGTCCTCGAGGACGTGGGCGAGCGCTACGGCCTCCCGGTCCTCGGCCCGCCCATCCCGAAGACGGTGCGCTTCGCCGAGGCGCCGGCCGTGGGGCGCTCCATCCTCTCGACCGCCCGCACGAGCAAGGGTGCCAAGGCCTACCGCGAGGTGGCGGCGGCCCTGCTGCCGACACCCTGACCCTCGACGCCGACGAGATCGGCGCGGACGCCGTTGCGGTCGAAGGCGTCCCGGCTGCCTAGGCTGGGCGCATGACCACGACCGTTCCCGCCATCATCGTCGACGAGCCGAAGGGTGCCTTCCGCCAGGGCACCATCGAGAGCCGCGACCTGCGCCCCGACGACGTCCGCATCGACATCGCCTACGCCGGCATCTGCCACTCCGACATCCACACCGTTCGCGAGGAGTGGGGTGCGGCCCACTTCCCGATGGTCACGGGCCACGAGATCGCGGGCACCGTCGCCGCCGTCGGCGACGCGGTCACCGGGTACTCCGTGGGTGACCGGGTGGGCGTCGGCTGCCTCGTCGACTCGTGCGGCGAGTGCGAGATGTGCCTCGACGACCACGAGAACTTCTGCACCAGGGGTGCGGTCGGCACCTACAACGCGCAGGGCTACGACGGGGAGTGGACCACGGGCGGCTACGCCCAGCAGGCGGTCGTCAGCGAGCGCTTCGTGCTGCGCATCCCCGAGGGCATCGACCTCTCCGAGGCGGCGCCGCTGCTGTGCGCGGGGATCACGACGTACACCCCGCTCGTGCGCTGGGGCGCCGGTCCCGGCACGAAGGTCGCCGTCGTCGGGATGGGCGGCCTGGGCCACATGGGCGTCAAGATCGCCGCGGCCCTGGGCGCCGAGGTCACCGTGCTGTCGCAGAGCCTGTCCAAGGAGGAGGACGGCCGGGCGTTCGGCGCCGTCGACTACCGCGCGACGAGCGACCCGCAGACCTTCAAGGACCTGCGCGGAGCGTTCGACCTCATCCTGTGCACCGTCTCCGCCGACCTCCCCCTCGACAGCTACCTGCGGCTGCTCACGACGTTCGGGACCTTCGTCATGGTCGGTCTCCCCGAGAACGACCAGTCGCTGAACTTCGGGTCGCTCATCATGGGCGACAAGGTGCTCACGGGCTCGAACATCGGCGGGATCAAGGGCACCCAGGAGATGCTCGACTTCTGCGCCGAGCACGGCATCGGCGCGACCGTCCAGGTCATCGGCGCCGACGAGGTCGACGAGGCGTACGACAAGGTCGTCGGCTCCCAGGTCCGCTACCGGTACGTCATCGACACGAGCACCATCGCGCCGACCTCCTGAGGCGCTGACCTGACGAACCCCCGCGGCCGGTCGGCCGCGGGGGTTCGTCAGGTCACGGGGTGGAGGTCAGCTGGCGGCTTCGCCGGCCGGGCTGCCACCGCGGGTGCGGCGCCGGTTGCGGTTGCGACGAGGGGCGTCGCCGGCGTTGGCCGAGGGGGACGTGGCAGCGGGGCGGCTCTCGCTGCGCCCACCACGCTCGCCACCACGACCACCACGGTCGCGCTCGCCACCGCGGCCACCGCGGTCACCGCGGTCCCGGTCACCGCCACCGCCACCGCCGCCGCCGCCGCCACGGCGGCCCGACGACTTGCCGGTCTCGCCGAGGTCCTCGAGGACCTCCGCGCCCAGGCCCGCCCGGGTCTGCATCGCGTGCGGGAGGCGGCCCTTGGTGCCCGCCGGGATGTCGAGGTCGCTGTACAGGTGCGGCGAGGAGGAGTACGTCTCCTGCGGCTCGGGGATCCCGAGGTCGAGGGTCTTGTTGATCAGGCCCCAGCGGGGGATGTCGTCCCAGTCGACGAAGGTCACGGCGATGCCGGTGTTGCCCGCGCGGGCGGTGCGCCCGATGCGGTGGACGTAGGTCTTCTCGTCCTCGGGGCACTGGTAGTTGATGACGTGCGTGACGTTCTCGACGTCGATGCCGCGGGCGGCGACGTCGGTGGCGACGAGGATGTCGACCTTGCCGTTGCGGAAGGCACGCAGCGCCTGCTCGCGGGCGCCCTGGCCGAGGTCGCCGTGGATGGCAGCCGCCGCGAAGCCGCGCTCGCTCAGGTCGTCGGCGACCTTCGCGGCGGTCCGCTTGGTGCGGCTGAAGACGATGGTGAGGCCGCGGCCCTGCGCCTGGAGCATGCGCGCGAGCATCTCGACCTTGTCCATCGCGTGGGCGCGGTAGACGAACTGCTCGACCGCGGCGACGGTGTGGGTGTCCTGGCCGTCGTCGTTGGCCATCGCGCGGATGTGCGTGGGCTGGTTCATGTAGCGACGGGCGAGGGCCACCACGGCGCCGGGCATCGTCGCGGAGAAGAGCATCGTCTGGCGTGCCGACGGGGTCAGCGCGAGGATGCGCTCGACGTCGGGGAGGAACCCGAGGTCGAGCATCTCGTCGGCCTCGTCGAGCACGACGATGCGGGCGTGGCCGAGGTCGAGGTGGCCCTGCTTGGCGAGGTCGATGAGCCGGCCGGGGGTCCCGACGACGACCTCGACGCCCCGGCGCAGCGCCTCGACCTGCGGCTCGTAGGCGCGACCGCCGTACACCGTGAGGACGCGGATGCCGCGCATGGCGCCGGCGCGCTCGAGGTCGTTGGAGACCTGCACCGCGAGCTCGCGGGTGGGGGCCACGGCCAGGGCCTGCGGCTTGCCGGCGTGGGGGAGGTCGGCGAACGCCGCGTCGCGCGGCGAGACCACGCGGTTGAGGATCGGGATGCCGAAGCCGAGGGTCTTGCCCGTGCCGGTCTTGGCCTGGCCGATGATGTCGTGGCCGGACAGCGCGACGGGCAGCGTCATCGACTGGATCGGGAACGGCGAGGTGATGCCGTGGCCGGCGAGTGCGGCCACGATGTCGGCGTGGATGGGGAAGTCGGAGAAGGAGGGGACGGGCGGCGCGGGCGGCGCGGGGGCCAGTTCGGTCTCGCTCGTGGTGGCGTCGGTGACGTCGGTCATGGAACTCTTCCGGTCAGCGGGCGCACTGGCGCCGGCGCATGGGGCTGCGGGCCGATCGGAGTTCTTCGGGGGGTGGAGCCTGCGGGCTGCCTGCGTGCCGACCGGGCACCGTGGACGAGCGTCATCCTACCGTTAGGCTCGCAGGTCATGGAGCAGACCTCGATCGAGGACCCCGCGTACCGCGCCGCCGTCGCCGACCTCCTCGGGGTCCTGGCCTACGGGGAGCTCACCGCGTTCACCCGGATGGCGGTCGACTCCGACATCGCCCCGACCCTGGCCCTGAAGTCGGCGATGGCGGGGCTGGCCCACACCGAGTACGTCCAGTACACCCAGCTCGTGGACCACATGCGCTCCCACGGCATCGACCCGGAGGCGGCGATGGCCCCCTTCGTCGTCCCCTTCGCGGCGTACCACGCGCGGACCAGGCCCAAGGGCTGGCTCGAGGGCCTGGTCAAGGCCTACGTCGGCGACGGCATCGCCAAGGACTTCTACCGCGAGATGTCGCTCTTCGTCGACGAGGACACCCGCGCCGTCATGGAGCGGGCTCTCGACGAGGAGGGCCAGGCCGACTTCGTCGTCGGCGTCGTGCGCGACGCGCTCAAGACCGACCGCGCGGGTGCGGGCCGGCTCGCGCTGTGGGGGCGGCGCCTCCTCGGCGAGGCGCTCTCGCAGGCCCAGGCCGTGGCGGTCGAGCGCGACGCGATGTCGGCGCTGCTCGTCGGGGGAGGCGTCGACCTCGCCGAGGTCGGCCAGATGTTCGTCCGCCTCACCGACCGGCACCAGGCCCGGATGACCCGCCTGGGGCTGTCCGCCTGACACGGCCCGACCGGCTCCGCACGCGGCGCGGCCCCCGTCCTCGTGGAGGACGGGGGCCGCGACGCGTCTGCGCTCAGACGTGGTTGGTGGTGCGACCGGCGATGACGCGCTCGTAGATGACGATGAGCACGGCGGCGACGATGACGCCGATGATGAGGGCGATCCAGTCGATGCCACTGGTGTCGCCCTTGTTGAGCAGGCCGGTCCACACCCAGCTCCCGATGAGGGCACCCAGGATCCCGAGGATGACGGTCACGAGGGTGGAGATGTTCTGCTTGCCCGGGAGGACGAGGCGGGCCAGGGCGCCGATGATGGCCCCGAGGATGACGGTGACGATGATCGTGGTCAACATGTGGCTGCTCCTTCTGGGTCGAACGGCAACGGGTGGTCCCCGATGCGGGTCCGAATGTAGCCGCGTCCGAGGTGCGGATGGGGGACGCTGACCAGCGCTCTTGCAGCGCGCGCTCAGACGGAGAAGCCGACCTTGCTCTTCTCGGACTCGCCCACCTGCACCCAGCCGATGACCGAGCCCGGGACGAGGACGTTGCGGCCGCGGCTGTCGGTGAGCTTGAGGACGCCGCCGTCGCGCAGCGCGGCCTCGACGGCCTCGGTGACCGTGGCCGCGTCGGACTCGGTCTCGACCGTGAGCTCGCGGGAGACGTTCTGGACACCGATGGTGACCTCCACGGGTGACACCTTTCGTCGGGGGTGGGCGCGGTCTCGCCGCGCTCGTCGGGCTCAGGCTAACCCGCGCCCGCACCCCGGCATTCCACGACCCGGCCGTGCGGGCGCCGTGTTCGCTGCGGGCGGATCAGCCCTCGAGCTTGGGGAAGGAGCCCAGCCCGCGCCAGGCGAGCGCCGTGATGATGGTGGCCGCCTCGGCCTCGCCCACGTCACCGGCCTGGGCGAGCCAGTGCCGCGCCGCCACCTGGGCCATGCCGGCCAGGGCCGAGCCGAGGAGCAGGGCCCGCTCGTCGTCGACGCCCGTGTCCTGCGCGATGACCTCGGCGATCGCCTCCGCGCAGTTCATCTCCAGCGCGTCCAGGCGCGAGCGCACCTGGGGGACGCTCGTGAGGTCGGACTCGAAGACCATCCGGAAGGCCGCGCCCTCACGGGTGACGAAGTCGAAGTACGCCGCGACGGTCCGCTCCACGCGCACCTCGTTGTCGCCCCCGACGGCCAGCGCCTCGCGGACCAGGCCCTCGAGGGTCTCGCAGTGCCTGTCCAGCAGTGCCAGGTAGAGGTCGAGCTTGCCGGGGAAGTGCTGGTAGAGCACCGGCTTGGAGACCCCGGCCCGGTCGGCGATGTCGTCCATCGCCGCCGCGTGGTAGCCCGCGTGGACGAAGACGGCCTGGGCGGCCTCGAGCAGCTGGGCGCGGCGCTCGCTGCGGGGCATCCGCTGGCCTCGGGTGGTCGTGTGCGTGCTGGTCATCGTGGTCCTCGTCGTCGACGTCACGTGCATCCTACGGACGGGTAACGCCGCGGCAGGGGGATGACCGACGGGCGGTTGTTATCGTCGCGGGCATGGCCCGACCCCCGCTCGTGCCGCTCGGCCCCGAGCTCGACGCCACCGAGCGCACGCGGTACGCGCGCCACCTCCTCCTGCCCGACCTCGGCAGCGCGGGCCAGCGGCGGCTCCGGGCCGCGCGGGTGCTCGTCGTGGGCGCCGGGGGACTGGGGTCGCCGGCGTTGCTGTACCTCGCCGCCGCGGGGGTGGGAACCCTCGGGATCGTCGACGACGACGTCGTGGAGACGACCAACCTCCAGCGGCAGGTCGTCCACGGCGACGCCGACGTCGGACGGCCCAAGACGGCCTCGGCCGCCGACGCGGTGCGCGCCGTGAGCCCCCTGACCGAGGTCGTCGAGCACCGCGAGCGGCTCACCGCCGACCACGCCCTCGACGTCGTCGCCGACTACGACCTCGTCCTCGACGGCGCCGACAACTTCCCCACCCGCTACCTCGTCGGCGACGCCTGCGCCCGCCTCGGGGTGCCCCACGTGTGGGGCTCGGTCTTCCGCTTCGACGGCCAGGTCTCGGTGTGGTGGGCGGGCGAGGGGCCCTGCTACGCGTGTGTCTTCCCGACCCAGCCCGCACCCGACGCGGTGCCGTCGTGCGCGGTGGGCGGCGTCCTCGGCGCGGTGTGCGCGAGCATCGGGTCGGTGATGGCCACCGAGGCCGTCAAGCTCGTCACCGGGGTGGGGGAGGCGCTCGTCGGGCGGCTGCTCGTCCACGACGCCCTGGGCCAGACGTGGGACACCCTGCCCGTGCGGCGCGACCCCGCGTGCCGGGTGTGCGGCACGGGGGCCGACCCCACCCGGCCGCTGGGCTGGGCGTCCGAGCGGGAGCCTGCCGGTGACACGGCCGGGGCCGCCGGTGCCGACGGCGGCCCGCACCCGTCGGTGACGGCGGTCGGCCTGCGCGACGTCCTCGCCCGGGGGGACGTCCTGCTCGTCGACGTCCGCGAGGCGGGCGAGCGCGAGGTCGTCGTCATCCCGGGGTCGGCCTGGCTGCCGATGGACCGGGTGCGCGCGGGCTCGCCCGGCGACCCGCTGCCCGGGCTGGACGTGCCCCGGTCGGGGCCGGTGTACCTCGTCTGCAAGACCGGGGCGCGCTCGGCCGAGGCGGCCGACCTGCTGCGGGCGCGCGGCGTGGACGCCGTCGACGTCGAGGGCGGCGTCCTCGCGTGGGTCCGCGACGTGGACCCCTCCCTGCCGACGTACTGAGCGCGCCCGCTGCCGTGTCGGGACGACGTGGTGGAATCCCGGGGTGCTCGTCCTCCGCCGCTCCGCCGCCGTGCTCGCGCCGGCCGTCGGTCTCGACCCGTGGCAGCGCGCGGCGGTCGACGCCGCCGACCCCGTCGTCCGGGTCCTCGGCGGGCCCGGGACCGGCAAGAGCACCGTCGCGGTCGAGCGCGTCGTGCGGGCCGTCGAGGGCGGCACCGGGGCCGACGCGTGCCTCCTGCTCGCCCCCACCCGGCTCGCGGCCGCCCGGCTGCGCGACGCCGTCACGGCCCGTCTCGGCGGCACGACGACCACGCCGCTCGCCCGCACCCACCAGTCCTTCGGGTTCGGCGTGCTGCGCGAGGCCGCCGCGCTGGCCGCGGAGCCCACCCCGCGCCTGCTGAGCGGCCCCGAGCAGGACGTCATCCTGCGCGAGCTGCTCGCCGGGCACGCCGCGGGCGAGACCCCCGGGCCGGCCTGGCCCGCGTCGGTCGAGCTGGCGCTGCCGACGCGGGGGTTCCGCGGCGAGCTGCGCGACCTGTTGATGCGCGCGGTCGAGCTGGGCCTGGGACCCGACGACCTGGCCACCCTGGGTGCCGAGCACGACCGGCCCGAGTGGGTCGCCGGGGCGGCGGTGCTGCGCGAGTACGAGGACGTCACCGCGCTGTCCAGCCCGGGCGCGTGGGACCCCGCCACCATCCTCACGGCCGCCGCCGACCTCCTCGAGACCGACGCCGACGCCCTGGACCGGCTGCGGGCACGGGTGCGGCTCGTCGTCGTCGACGACGCGCAGGAGCTCACCCCCGCGGCCCGGCGGCTGCTCGACGTCGTGACCGGTGCGGGAGTGCTCCCGGTCGTCCTCGTCGGCGACCCGGACGCCGCCACCCAGACCTTCCGCGGCGCCGACCCCCGCCTGTTCGTGGGGGGCTGGCCGTCGGCCGCCGTCCACGTCCTGCGCACCGGCCACCGCGGTGTCGCGCCGGTGGCCCAGGCCGCGGCCCGCGTCGTCGGGCACGTCGGGGTCGTCGGCGGGGTGGCCCACCGTGGCGCCGCACCAGTCGCGGGCGACGGGGTGCTCGAGGCGCACCTGCTGCGCACCGTCGCCCAGGAGGCCTCGTTCGTCGCCGGCAGGTGCCGCGAGGCGCACCTGCTGCACGGGGTGCCGTGGTCCGAGATGGCCGTCGTGGTGCGCGGCGGTGCCCGCACCGCCACGCTGCGCCGGGTGCTGCGCGCGGCGGGGGTGCCGGTCGACACCGCCGCGGCCGAGCTCCCGGTGCGCGACGAGGCCGCGGTCCGCCCCTTCCTCGCCCTGCTGCGCTGCGCCCTCGAGGTCGTCGCCGGGGCCGAGGAGCTCGACCCGCAGGTCGTCGTCGACGTCCTCGGCTCCCCGGTCGGCGGTGCCGACGCGGTGGGGCTGCGCCGGCTGCGGCGCTCGCTGCGCCGCGTCGAGCTCGACGACGGCGGGGGGCGGCCGAGCGACGTCCTGCTCGCCGAGGCCGTGCTCGCCCCCCTCTCGCTCGAGCGGCTCGGCCCGGAGGCGGCCCCCGCCCGCCGCGTGCACCGCGTGCTCGCGGCCGCGGTCGACGCGCTGCGCGAGGGGCAGGGCGTCGAGGAGGTCCTGTGGGCCATGTGGAGCGCCACCCACCTGGCCGGCGCCTGGCGCGACACCGCCCTCGGGGGCGGCCCCGCCGGGGGACGGGCCGACCGCGACCTCGACGCCGTCCTCGGGCTCTTCGACGCGGCGGCCCGCTTCACCGACCGGCTCCCGGCCTCGCGACCGGCCGACTTCCTCGACCACGTGCTCTCGCAGGACGTCGCCGGCGACACCCTGGCGGCGCGCGCCGCGCCGGGCGAGGCGGTGGCGCTCGTGACACCGGCCGGGGCCGCCGGGCTCGAGTGGGACCTCGTCGTCGTCGCGGGCGTGCAGGAGGGTGTCTGGCCCGACCTGCGGCTGCGCGGCTCCCTCCTGGGCTCCACCGACCTCGTCGACGTCGTCACCGGCCGCGACACCGAGCCGCGGGCGGCCCGAGCCCAGGTGCGGCACGACGAGACCCGGCTGTTCCACGTCGCGTGCACCCGGGCCCGCCGGCACCTCGTGGTCACGGCCGTGCGCAGCGACGACGAGCAGCCCTCGGCCTACCTCGACGTCGTCGACCCGCGCCCCGACGCCCGGCCCTTCACCGACGTCCCCCGCCCGCTGACCCTCCAGGGGCTGGTCGCCGAGCTGCGCCGCTCCCTGCTCTCCGACGACCCTGGCGTGCGCGGGACCGCGGTGACCACCCTCGCCCGGCTCGCCCGCGAGCAGGTCCCCGGCGCGGACCCCGCCCAGTGGTGGACCCTGCGCGACGTCACCGACGACCGTCCACGTCGCGGCCCCGACGACCCCGTGCGGGTGTCGCCGAGCGGGATCGACGGGTTCTGGCGCTGCGGCCTCCAGTGGGTCCTGCGGGCCAGCGGCGGCGACGGCCCGTCGATGGGCGCCCAGGACGTCGGCGTCCTCGTGCACGAGATCGCCCACGACCTCGGTGACACCGGTGCCGCGGCCTACGCGGCCGAGGTCGAGCGACGCTGGGGCCGGCTCGGCCTGGCGCCGGGATGGCTGTCCCGACGGCGCCTCGCCCAGGCCCAGCGGATGACCGGCCGGCTCGCCGGGTACGTCGAGGAGGCCGGTGCCGCAGGGTGGCGGCGGGCCGCGTCCGAGCAGAAGCTGCGGGTCGCGCTGGGGCGGGCCGTCGTGTCGGGCACCGTTGACCGTGTCGAGGTCGACCCGGCCGGCCGGGTCCGGGTGGTCGACCTCAAGACCGGGTCCGCGAAGCCCGGCAGGGACGAGGTCCGCCGCCACGGGCAGCTCGGGGCCTACCAGCTCGCCGTCGCCGAGGGGGCGTTCGCCGAGCACGGGACGGCCTCCGCCGGCGCCGCCCTCCTCCAGCTGGGCAAGGCGGCCAACGTCGCCACGACCCTCCAGGTGCAGCGGCCGCTCGACGAGGACGACGAACCGGGCTGGGCGCGTGCGCTGCTCGACCGGACCGCCGAGGCCATGGCCGGCGCCGTCTTCGCCGCCACCCCCGGCTCGCACTGCGGCACCTGCCAGGTCAAGGACGCCTGCCCGGCGCAGGCCGAGGGACGGCTGCTGTGACGCACGGTCCCGCCGGGGTCCGCTGGGGTGCGGTCGAGCTGGCCCGCGCCCTCGGCCAGTCGTACGCGCCGACCCCGGAGCAGGCGGCGGTCATCGAGGCCCCGTTGCGCCCGCTCCTCGTGGTCGCCGGCGCGGGCTCGGGCAAGACCGAGACGATGGCCGCGCGCGTCGTCTGGCTCGTCGCGAACGGTCTCGTCCGCCCCGACGAGGTCCTCGGCCTCACCTTCACCCGCAAGGCCGCGGGCGAGCTCTCCGAGCGGCTCACCACCCGGCTCACCACCCTGCGCGAGACCGGGCTGTGGACCCCGCCCGCGGAGGACGGCGCCGAGGTCCTCGACGACGTCCCCACGGTGTCCACCTACCACGCGTACGCCGGCCGGATCGTCCGCGAGCACGGGCTGCGCCTCGGCGTCGAGCCCGAGAGCCGGCTGCTCACCGAGGCCGCGGCCTGGCAGGTCGCCCACGAGGCGGTCGCGTCGTGGGACGGGCCCATGGACGCGGTCGAGAAGGCCGAGTCCACGGTGACCACCGCGGTCGTCGACCTCTCGGGCGAGATGGCCGAGCACCTCGTGGGCGCCGACCGGCTCGGCGAGCACCTCGACGAGGTCGTCGCCACCCTCGAGGGCGTGGCGAAGGGGGAGACCTCGCGCCGCAAGGCCTACCCGGCCACGGTGCGCACGGCGCTCACCGTGCTGCGCGAGCGACGGGCGGTCGTGCCCCTGCTCCAGCGGTACGCCGAGCTCAAGGCCTCGCGCGACGCGATGGACTTCGCCGACCAGATGGCCCTCGCGGCCCGGCTCGCCACCTCCGTCCCCGAGGTCGGCAGGGCCGAGCGCGGACGGTTCCGGGCGGTCCTGCTCGACGAGTTCCAGGACACCTCCGAGGCCCAGCTCCAGCTGCTGCGCGCGGTGTTCGTCGCCGAGGGCGAGCCGGTGCCGGTGACGGCCGTCGGCGACCCGCACCAGTCGATCTACGGCTGGCGCGGCGCCTCCTCGACGACGTTGGACCGCTACCGCTCCGACTTCGTCGACCCCGACCCGGCAACGGTCCTGCACCTGTCGACGAGCTGGCGCAACGACCGCGTCGTCCTCGACGCCGCGAACGTCGTCGCCGGTCCGCTCGCCGCGACGACGCGGGTCGACGTCCGCTCGCTCGCCCCCCGCGACGGCGCCGGCCCGGGTCACGTCGCGCTCGCGCGGCTCGCCACCCTGGAGGAGGAGGCCGAGCACGTGGTCGGGTGGGTCACCGAGCGGATGCGCCGCCCGGAGCGCCGCACCGCAGCAGTGCTGTGCCGCAAGCGTTCCCAGTTCGACCCCGTCGTCGAGGCGCTCGAGCGGGCCGGCGTGCCCTACGAGGTCGTCGGCCTCGGCGGGCTGCTCCACACCCCCGAGGTCGCCGACCTCGTCGCGCTGCTGCACGTCGTGCAGGACCCCTCCCGGGGCGACCGGCTGATGCGCCTGCTCACGGGACCGTCGTGCCGGCTGGGTGCCGCCGACCTCGACGGCCTCGGCGCGTGGGCCCGCCACCGCCAGCGGACCGCTCGCGCCGAGAGGGACCGGCGCGCCGACCTCTCACCCGACAGCAGCGAGGAGGCGAGCATCGTCGAGGCCCTCGACGACCTGCCCCGGGCGCCCTGGGTCGGCACCGACGGCCAGCGCATCGGTGACCTCGCCCTGGCCCGGTTGCGCGGCCTCGGCGACGCGGTGCGGCGGCTGCGCGCCCTCACCGGGCTCGGGCTGCCCGAGCTCACCGCGGAGGCCGAGGTCGCCCTCGGCCTCGACCTCGAGGTCCTGGCCCGGCCGGGGTACACCCCCGGCGCGGCCCGCGCGCACCTCGACGCCTTCGCCGACGTCGCGAGCACCTTCGCCGCGAGCGCCGAGCGGGCGACCCTCGGCGGCTTCCTCGCCTGGCTCGAGGCGGCGGTCGCCGAGGAGCGCGGCCTCGACCTGGGCTGGGTCGAGGCGCGACCGGACGCCGTCCAGGTGATGACCGTCCACGCGGCCAAGGGCCTGGAGTGGGACGTCGTCGCCGTCCCCGGACTCGTCGAGTCCTCCTTCCCCGCCCACTCGGGGAACCAGGGCAAGGTCGTCGGCGACGCCTGGGGGCACGCCGACCCCAGCGACAAGGGCTGGCTCACCGGACTGGCGACGCTGCCCTACGACCTGCGCGGCGACGTCGACGGGCTGCCCCGGTTCGGGTGGTCCGACAGGCACGACTGGGACTCCCTCGACGAGGCCTTCGGCCGCTTCGCCGCGGCCGTGGCCGACCACGGCATCGCCGAGGAGCGGCGCCTGGCCTACGTCGCCCTCACCCGGGCCCGCCGCGACCTGCTCCTCACGGCGCACGTGTGGGGGACGGCCACGACCCCGAGGGTCACCTCACGCTTCCTCCTGGAGGTGCGGGCGAGCGCCGTCGTCGTCGCGCCCGGGCCGTGGGTCGACCTGCCGCCGCTGGAGGACCCGAAGCCGCAGAACCCGCGGACCGCGGACGTCGTGAGCGTCGCGTGGCCCACGACCGACCACGTCGAGCGGCGCGAGCGGCTGCTCGGTCCGGCCCGCGAGGTCGCCGCCGCGATCGACACCCCCCACCGCGAGGTCCCGGGGTCGCGGTGGGAGGCCGAGGTGCAGATGCTCCTCGACGAGCGCGGCCGTCGGCGGTCAGGGGCCGACGTCGACGTCGAGCTGCCGCCGCACCTGTCCACCTCGGCGCTGGTGTCGCTCGCCGAGGACGCCGAGCGCTTCACCCTGGACCTGCGCCGGCCCGTGCCGCAGCCGCCCGCGCTCGCGACGCGGCGGGGCACGGCCTTCCACGCGTGGGTCGAGGAGCACTTCAGCAGGGCGGCCTTCGTCGACGTCGACGCGCTGCCGGGCTCGGCCGACGAGGACGCCGACGACGTGGGGCTGGACCGGCTGTGTGAGACCTTCCTGGCGAGCGAGTGGGCCGACCGGATGCCGGCCGAGGTCGAGACGAGCGTGGAGACCGTGGTCGACGGGATCGCGGTGCGGGGGCGGATCGACGCCGTCTTCGAGGAGGAGGGCCCGCGGGGCGAGCCGTGCTGGGTCGTCGTCGACTGGAAGACGGGGGCGCCGGCCACCGGCGAACGGGCCCGCGCCCGGGCGCTGCAGCTCAGCGCCTACCGGGTCGCCTGGGCGCGGCTGCGGGGCGTCGACCCGGCCCGGGTGCGCGGCGCGTTCTTCCACGCGGCGACGGGCGAGACGGTGTGGCCCGAGCTGGCGGACCTCGCCGAGATCACCCGTGTGCTGGGCGCTGCTCGTCCTCGGTGACGCCCTCGGTGTCCTCGACGTCGTCCGCGTCCTCGTCGAGCGACTCCGCCGCCCCGGCCTCGATCTCGGCGGCCAGCGCGTCGGCCTCCGCCGCGGCCACGGGGTCGTGCGTGTCGGGGTCACCGGCGCCCGGGCCGCGCCCGTCGTCGAGCCAGTCGTCGTCGAGGTCGTCGCTGCGCTCGCGCGGCGCCTCGCGCAGCCACTCCTCGACCTCGGCCTCGGCCTCGCCGTCGGGCAGGCCGGGCAGGTCCTCGTCGTCCTCGTCGACGACCAGGGCCGGGGGCGGAGCGGTCCGGGGTCGCGGCACGACGGGTGACAACGAGGTGCGCCGGTAGTCGTCCTCGTCCTCGTCGGCGTGCACCGCGTCGTCGAGCCGCCGCAGCTGGGTGGTGAGGACCTCCACGGCGCCGGCGTCCTTGCGGGTCAGCGCGGTCATCAGGGTGGCGAGCAGGCCGAGCTCGGCGACGAGCCGGGCGCGCACGAGGAGGTTGGCGTCGGGTCGCTCGACCCGCTGGTGCGAGTAGGCCTCGAGGACGGTCTCCACGGCGGCGGGCCGCGCGTCGGCCACGAGGGCCGCGAAGTCGTCGGCGGGGTCGGCGACCTTGGCGTCCTCCCAGCCGGTCATCGCCCGGATCCGCCCGGTCGAGGCGTCGGCGTCGTCGGTGAACACGGCGAGCACCTGGTCGCCGGTGAGGTCGCCGTGGGTGGGGGTCGGCGCGAAGCGCCACAGCGTGACGTCCTCGAGCGCGGACTCCCAGCGAGCCAGCAGCGTCGTCGGGACCCGGCCGCTCTCGGCGGCGCGGTCGAGCTCGGCGAGGCGGCGGCTGCGGTAGGCGTCGGCGTCGTACGAGGGCAGCCCTGCCTCCTCGTACACCCCCGGGTCGGTGTTGTGCAGCGCGGCGAGGGCCCGGCCCAGCTCGGCGGCCACGCCCGGGCCGGGCGGGAGCTCGGAGAAGTCCAGGTGGTGGCCGGGCAGGTACGGGTAGACCGCCGCGCGGCCCCCCTCGGCGAGGGTCACGAAGCCCCGGGGGGCGGGCACGGCGAACGGCAGGCGGCGCCCGAGGAGCGCCAGCAGGCCCACGGTGCGGTCCATCTCGGCGCCGGCGACGTCGGTGCGGGGGGCCCGGACCACCCAGCGGCGGTGCTCGGCGTCCTGGACGAACGCGACGTCGAAGGACTGCTCGGGGGTGCTCGGCAGGGCCTCGACGCTCACGGGGTCCAGACCGGGCACGGCGGCACTCGCGAGGGCTGCGAGGAAGGCGGGGCTGCGGTCCACGGCCCCACGGTATGCCGTGCGACGCCCCTAGGCTGGGACGCGTGCCCGCAGCCGACGCGATCCTGCCCGACCTGGCCCTCACCGCACCGGCCTTCGACCGCCGCGGCGACCTGCGCACCGACCCCGACGTGCTGGGTCGGCTGCTCGACGATCCGGCCACCCGGGTCGTCCGGCTCGTCGGCGACCGCTGCGCCGTGACGCAGGGTGGGGACGGCCCCCGGCTCGTCGTGGGGCCGCCCGCCGCCGAGGACGCCGGTCGTCTCGCCGTGCTCCTCGGGGACGCCGAGGGTGCGACCTGGGTGGGTGTCGTCGCCGACGACCTGCGCGCCGACGACGCCCGGGCCGAGCCGCCGGTCCCCGAGCCCGCAGCCGCCTGGCGCACCCTGCGGCAGGTGGGCGCCGACCTCGACGACACCGGTGCCGCGGCGTTCACCACGACTCTCGCCCTGGCGAACTGGCACCGCGCCCACGGGCACTGCTCGCGCTGCGGGCGCCCCACCGAGCCGACCCTCGCGGGGTGGATCCGCCGCTGTCCGGACGACGGCAGCGAGCACTACCCCCGCACCGACATGGCCGTGATCATGGCGGTCGTCGACGAGGACGACCGCCTCCTGCTCGCCCGGGGGCGGGGCTTTCGGACCGCCGGGATGTCGGTGCTCGCCGGCTTCGTCGAGCCGGGGGAGACCCTCGCCGCCGCCGTGGCCCGCGAGGTGCTCGAGGAGGTCGGGATCGCGGTCACCGACGTCACCTACCTCGGTGACCAGCCGTGGCCGTTCCCGTCCTCGCTGATGCTCGGGTTCACGGCGCGGGCGCTCGGCACCGAGCTGCGGCTGCAGGACGAGGAGATCGAGGAGGCGCGGTGGTTCACCCGGGCCGAGCTGCTCGAGGCGGTCAGTGACGGGACGCTGCTCGTGTCGAGCCGGATCTCGATCTCACGTCGCCTCGTCGAGCACTGGTACGGCGGGCCGCTCGAGGCGCGGGAGGTCGCGCTGCGCTGAGCCGCCGGTCAGGCCAGGCGGGAGCGGACCTCGCCGACCGACGGGTTCGTCGCGGAGCTGCCGTCGGGGAAGAGCAGCGTCGGCACGGTCCGGTTGCCGGCGTTGACCGCCATGACGAACTCGGCGCCGGGCTCGCGCTCGATGTCGACCTCGGTGTAGCCGATGCCCTCACGGTCCAGCTGCGACTTCAGGCGCCGGCAGAACCCGCACCAGGCCGTCGTGAACATCGTGACGGTGCCCGCGTCGGGCAGGGAGCGCTCCGGGGCGCCGGTCATGGGTCCTCCTGGGGTGATCGGGGTGGTGCAGTGGGGCCAACGTGCACCGTGCCGCGAACCTTCCCGTCGGCGGGGAGACCTAGGATCGACCCCGATGACGACGCTCCCCGTGCACCCCGGCGCCGACGCCGTCCTCGACGCCCTCGACCCCGAGCAGCGCGAGGTCGCGGCCCACCCCAGCGGGCCGATGTGCGTCCTCGCCGGTGCCGGCACGGGCAAGACCCGCGCCATCACGCACCGCATCGCCTACGGCGTCCTCTCCGGGGTCCACCAACCGCAGCGCGTCCTCGCGGTGACGTTCACCGCCAGGGCTGCAGGCGAGATGCGCACGCGGCTGCGCGACCTCGGCGTCGGCGGCGTGCAGGCCCGCACCTTCCACGCGGCCGCCCTGCGCCAGCTGCACTACTTCTGGCCCAGGGCCATCGGTGGAGCCGCGCCGGAGGTGATGCCGCACAAGGCGAGTGCCGTGGCCGAGGCCGCCTCGCGCCTGCGGATCCGCCTCGACGGCCCCGCGGTCCGTGACCTCTCCTCCGAGGTCGAGTGGGCCAAGGTCTCGATGCTCACCTCCGAGTCCTACGCCGCGGCCGCGCTCGCGCAGCGACGCGAGCCACCGGCCGGGCTCGACCCGACGGCGATGGCCCGGCTCATCACCTCGTACGAGGACGTCAAGGCCGACCGGGGCGTCATCGACTTCGAGGACGTGCTCCTGCTCACCGTGGGGATCCTGCGCGAGCACGAGGAGATCGCCCGTGCGGTCCGCGGCCAGTACCGCCACTTCGTCGTCGACGAGTACCAGGACGTCAACCGGCTCCAGCAGGAGCTGCTCGACCTCTGGGTCGGGGACCGCACCGACCTGTGCGTCGTCGGCGACCCCGCCCAGACGATCTACTCGTTCACCGGCGCCTCGCCCGAGCACCTCCTCGGCTTCCGGGGGCGGCACCCCGACGCACGGGTCGTCGAGCTGGTCCGCAACTACCGCTCCACCCCGCAGGTCGTCACCCTGGCCAACCTCGTCCTGCGCGGCCCCGGTGGCACTCGGCGCTCGGGGTCCGTCGAGCTGCGCGCGCAGCGTCCGGACGGCCCGGAGCCCGAGCTCCTCGTCGCCGACAACGACCCGGACGAGGCTGCGCGCACGGCCGCCCGCATCGAGGCGCTGGTCGCGAGCGGCCACCCCGCCTCGGAGATCGCGGTGCTCTATCGCACCAACGGCCAGAGCGAGGGCATCGAGTCGGCGCTGGCCGAGCGCGGCATCCCGTACCTCGTCCGGGGTGGGGAGCGGTTCTTCTCGCGCCGCGAGGTCCGCGACGCCGTGGTCCTGCTGCGCGGCGCCGCCCGCTCCGACGACGGGTCGGTGCCGCTGCCCGACCTCGTGCGTGACGTCCTGCTCGGGGCCGGGTGGACCCGCGGGGAGCCGGGGGCCGGGGGAGCGGCCCGCGAGCGCTGGGAGTCCCTGTCGGCCCTGGCCGCCCTGTCCGACCAGATGGCGGCCACCGAGCCCGAGGCGCGCCTGCCCGCGTTCGTCGCCGAGCTCGACCAGCGCGCCGCCGAGCAGAACGCCCCCACGGTGCAGGGGGTCACCCTGGCCTCGTTCCACGCCGCCAAGGGACTGGAGTGGGACTCGGTCTTCCTCGTCGGCTGCTCCGACGGGCTGCTGCCCATCACGATGGCCGACACGCCCGAGGCGATCGAGGAGGAGCGGCGGCTGCTCTACGTCGGGGTGACCCGGGCCCGCGAGCGCCTCGTGCTGTCCTACGCCGGCGCCCGCACGCCGGGGGGCAAGGTCACCCGCCGACCGTCCCGCTTCCTCGACGGCACGTCCGAGGTGCTCGGCGCCGCGGCCCGTTCGCAGCCCAGGCGCCGCCGTGGGGCCGCGGCGGCCAAGGGCGGGGCCGCCGCGCCCCGGTCCACCTGCCGCGTCTGCGCGGGGCACCTGGCCACCGCCAAGGAGCGCACCATCGGCCGCTGCGCGGCCTGCCCGCCCACCATGGACGAGGCCCTGTTCGAGACCCTGCGCGCCTGGCGGCTCGAGACCGCCAAGGAGGCCGACGTCCCGGCCTACGTCGTCTTCACCGACGCGACCCTCACCGCGATCGCCGAGCGCGTGCCCGGCGACACCCGCGAGCTGGCCCAGATCAGCGGCGTCGGGCCAGCCAAGCTGGAGCGCTGGGGCGACGCCGTCCTCGCCGTCCTGAAAGAATTTTCTGACACCTGATCGCCCTGTCGGACAACGGTTTTCGCCCATTCCGCGCGGACGCTGCCCCAGCTGGTCGCGTAAATGCGTTGCCACCGCGTGGAGGGCTCCCCTACGCTCATTTCCACACCTCGCGCGTCCGCCGGACGCGCGTCCGGGATCGAGCACCAGTGAGGAGGGTTGGCCCATGGAGTACACGACGACGAAGGAGATGGCGATGAGCGAGATCTGCACGCGTCCGTGGCGTGGTGCCAACACCGCTCACGCGGGCGACTTCCGCTCCGTCCAGGGGAGCACTGTGCCCGTCGCCGGTCGCCGCACCGCCGTCGCCACCCTCGCCCCGATCACTGCCGTCGTGGACCCACGCCTCGAGGTACCCCCCGTCTGACACCCAGACAGGCTCACCTCGAGGCCGCGGATCCCGACACCGGGATCCGCGGCCTTCGTCGTTCCCCGGCACACCGCACCCGACCCAGACCCACGACAGACCACGCGAGGACCCGACATGAGCAGCACCCAGCGCCACACCCGGCGCGCCGAGCAAGGAGGTGAGACCCCGATGCAGCTGAGTGACCTTCTCGACCTGCACGAGGTGTCCGCGACGACCGGCGAGGGCATCCCCTGCCGCGAGAACGACGCCGAGATGTGGTTCGCCGACACCCCCGACGGTGTCGAGTTCGCCAAGGCGCTGTGCGGCACCTGCCCGGCCCGCGTCGAGTGCCTCAGCGGGGCGCTCGGCCGGGGCGAGCCGTGGGGTGTCTGGGGGGGCGAGCTCTTCGTCCAGGGCGTCGTCGTCCCCCGCAAGCGCCCCCGTGGCCGGCCCCGCAAGACCGAGGTCGCCGCCTAGGCACGGCACCACCGGATCCACCCACCCAGCAAGGAGAACGCAGATGTACAGCAGGCGCATGCAGCGCATCCGCCGCACGGCGCAGGAGCGCCGCGTCCACGAGACGCGGCGTCAGGCGCAGGTCGCGGCCGAGCGTGAGCAGGTCCGGGCCGTCATCCACGCCATCGTGCGATGACCCCCGCGACGAACGAGCGCACCGCCCCCGAGGCCCCCTCGGGGGCGGTGCTGCTCACCCCTGCCGACGGCGGCGACGCCGTCCTCACCGAGCGCGACTTCTGGCGCGCGGTCGGGGTCAGCGTGCTGGCTACCCTGAGGTCATGGTCACGCTGACGATCGCCCAGGACCCCACCGCCGACCGCCTGCTCTCGCAGGACCCGTTCGCCCTCGTCGTGGGCATGCTGCTCGACCAGCAGTTCCCGATGGAGCGCGCCTTCGCCGGCCCCGCCAAGGTGCTCGAGCGGTTCGGCACGCTCGACCCCGCGGCCGTCGCCGCCGCCGAGCCCGAGGGCTTCGCCGACCTGTGCGCGACCCCTCCCGCGGTGCACCGGTACGGCCGCTCGATGGCCGGCCGCATCCAGGAGCTCGCCGTCGTCGTGCGCGACCAGTACGGCGGCGACGCCTCCGCGATCTGGCGTGACGTCGCCACCGGCGCCGAGCTCGTCGCGGCGCTGCGGGCCCTGCCCGGGTTCGGCGAGCAGAAGGCCAGGATCTTCACGGCGCTGCTCGGCAAGCAGCTGGGGGTCCGGCCCGATGGCTGGGAGCAGGCCTGCGGTGCCTACGCCGAGCCCGGCTCGTACCGCTCCGTCGCCGACGTCGTCGACCCGGAGTCGCTGCAGAAGGTGCGCGACTTCAAGAAGGCGGCGAAGGCGGCCGCCCGGGCCGGGGGCTGACTGCGGTGTCCGACACCGCTGCCGGGCGTCCCGTCGTCTGCGCCACGTGCGGTGCGGTCGCGGCCGATGACGACGCGCGCGACCTCGCCCGCCTCACCTGGGCACGGGGCACCGAGAACGGCCGCGAGGTGTGGACCTGCGCCCGCTGCAGCCGTGAGCACCTGCGCAGCATCGAGGGCAAGCTCGACTCGTCGTGGTGGTGAGCCGACGTCAGTCGGGCGGGGGTGGCAGCCGGGACTCGTCGACACCCGGCAGGTAGGCGCCGACCATCGCGCGCATCGGCACCGTCCCGGCGACCTGGCTGAGCACCCCGATGCCACCGAGCCAGACCCGGTGGATCAGGAGGTACTCGGGGGGCAGGTTGAGCTTGAGCCCGATGAGGAACTGGGGCTTGCGGGGGTCCTGGATGGTCGCGGCCGCCCCCCGCAGCCATGCCCGGCTGAAGGTGAACTCGTCGTGCAGGATCGGCTCGATGAGCGGTCCGAGGAAGTCCAGGAGCGCCTCGGGGTCGATCTCGACGCCCGGCCGGATGAAGCCCTCGCCGCGCAGCCCGGCCTCCAGGCCCGCCGCCTCGCCGGCGAGCCCGTCGGTGAGCAGCCGCCCGATGGGGGAGGGCAGCCCCTTCGGGAGGCGGTTGACCGCACCGAAGTCCAGGACGCCGAGCCGGCCGTCGTCGGTGACCCGGAAGTTGCCGGGGTGCGGGTCGGCGTGGAGCATCCGCGCGACGTTGGGGGCGCGCAGGAGGAACTCGAGGTAGAGCGTGGCCGCCTCGTCGCGCTGCTCCTGGGTGCCCTCGGCGATGATCCGCGAGAGCGGGGTCCCGTCGACCCACTCGGTGACCAGCACCCGGTCGGACTCGACGAGGACGTCGGGGACCAGGACGTCGTCGTCGTCGCGGAAGGCCGCGGCGAAGTGCCGCTGGTTGCGGGCCTCGAGGTGGTAGTCGAGCTCCTCGCTCATCCGGGCCTTGAGCTCGTCCATGATCGGCTTGATGTCGATGCCCGGGACCCACGAGCCCGCGACGCGCGCCACCCGCGACAGCTGGTTGAGGTCGGAGAGCAGGGCCTCGGCGGCCCCGGGGTACTGGATCTTGACCGCGACCTCGCGCCCGTCGCGCCACACACCGCGGTGGACCTGCCCGATGGAGGCCGACGCGGCAGGGACGTCGTCGAACTCGACGAGCTTGGTGCTCGCCCACCGCGGGCCGAGCTCGCGGGCGAGGATCTCGTGGACCCGGTCGGCGCCCATCGGCGGACCGGCCTCCTGGAGCTTGGTGAGCGTCGCCCGGTAGGGCCCGGCCAGCTCCTCGGGCATCGCGGCCTCCATGACCGACAGCGCCTGGCCGAACTTCATCGCCCCGCCCTTCAGGGTGCCCAGGACGGCGAAGAGCTGCTCGGCCGTGCGGGCCTGGAGCTCTGCGGCGACGAGCTCGGCGGGACGGCCCCCGACGCGCTTGCCGACTCCCAGGGCGACGCGGCCGGCGTGCCCGAGGGGGAGGCCGACGAGCTTGGCGGCACGGCTCATCGAGCCCCGGGGGATGTCGGTCACCCGGCCATTGTCTCCCGCGCGCACCCGCACCCGGGGCGCGGGCTCCACACGCGATGCGTGACGCGAACCTCGGTCAGGCCCACCTCGGTCGAGATGCCCCCGAGCGAGTCGTCGCCGCGCGCCGCCGCGAGCACGGTGACCACGGCCACGGCGGTCGCGAGGACGAGGGTCTCGGCCGGTACGTCGGTGCGCCCGACGACCCGCGAGGAGTCCCACACCCGGCCCGCGCAGCGCAGGCACGAGGTGCGCCCGGGCAGCACGAGCGGTCCCACGACGAGCACGTGCCGGCCGAGGACGAGCGGCAGGTGGGGCACCCCACGGGCCTGCCACGGGGCGCTGGCCCACGCCGGGGCGCGGCCCTGGGCGACGAGGACCACCGCCGCGGGTGGTCGGACCGCGGCCAGGTCGAGCTCGGCCCCGTCGGCGGCGTGCACCCCGCCCCGGACGGCGAAGCCGACCCGGCGCAGCTGGAGGGCGACCTCCTCGGCGACCGGTCCCCACCCGTCGACGACGACGAGCGGGGGCTCCCGGTCCATCCGCCACCCCCTCGTGCCACCTCGACCCCGCCATCTTGGCGGTCGGGGACCACGCCCGGTCCCCGTCGTCCACAGGCGCGGCCGCGCGCGGGCCCCGGACGCGACACGGCCCCGGTCCGTGGAGGACCGGGGCCGTGGATGCTCGTCGGCGGGGCTCAGGCCTTGCCGAGGATGCGGTTGAGGTTCGTGCCGCAGACCGGGCACTGCCCCTTGGCCATGCGGCGGCCGTTCTCGGAGACGACGACCTTCCCCTCGGCCTCGCGCTTCTCCTTGCACTTCACGCAGTAGAACTCGCCCTTGTAGGTCTCGTCAGCCATGGACGCTCTCCTTGTCGTCGACCGGCGCCCTGCCGTGTCGATGCGGGTATCTCGCCGCTGTTGCGGCCTGGACGCTGCCCACAGTAGCCACGCGTGGGGGCTGGGCACCCGTGACGCGCCCACGCCACGCCGCCTCCCACACCCCTCGCGCCACACCCACACCACCTGCCCCACCAGCGCCGGCCACGGCCTACGCTCGTCCCGTGACCAGCGAGGACGTGGAGGTCCGGCGCAGCCGCCGCCGGCGACGCACCGTCAGCGCCTACCGGGAGGGCGGGCGCACCGTCGTGCTCATCCCCGCGTCCTTCTCCCCGGCCGAGGAGGAGCGCTGGGTCGCCCGGATGGTCGAGCGCCTGAGCCGGGGGGAGCGCCGCCGCCGCCCCACCGACGCGGCCCTGCTCTCGCGGGCCGAGGCCCTCTCGCGCCGCTACCTCGGGGGCCATGCGAGGCCGACGAGCGTGCGCTGGGTGTCGACGATGGGGCGGCGCTGGGCGTCCTGCACCCCCGCCGACGGCACGATCCGCGTCTCGGACCGGCTGCGCGACGTCCCCGACTTCGTCCTGGACTACGTCGTCCTCCACGAGCTGGGGCACCTGCTCGTCCACGGCCACGGACCGGGTTTCTGGCGCCTGCTGGCCTCCTACCCCCGCCTCGAGCGGGCCCGCGGCTTCCTCGACGGGCTCGCCCACGCCGAGGGGTTCGGCCCCTCCGAGGGCGAGGACGACCCCGTCGACGGGGGGTCAGAGCCCGAGGGCCACCCGGGCGGCTGACACCAGCGGAGCGAGCTCGGCCGCCGTGCCCTCGGGCAGGGCGTCCACGGCCCACCACCTCACGTCGTGCGACTCCTCGCTGACGACCGTGGCCGCTCCCTCGGGGGCCACCGCGGCGTAGCGGACGTCGAGGTGCTCGTGGCAGCGCCCGAACGACCCGACGAGGACGTGCCGGTCGAGCTGCACCGGTCGGGGGAGCGGGTCGAGGTCGTGGACCCCGGACTCCTCGCGCGCCTCGCGCCGAGCCGCGTCCCACACCGAGCGGTCGCCCTCCTCGAGGTGCCCACCGAGCTGGAACCACGCGTCGGCCTTGCGGTGGTGGGTCAGCAGGACTCGCTGCCCGGGCGGGTCGAGGACGAGGCAGGACGCCGTGAGGTGCGCCGGTGGGCCCGCCTTCGCGACCCCGTCGGGGTGGGCGGCGAGGTGCGCGAGGTACGCGTCCCGCAGGCGCGACTGGGCGGCGTCGGGCGCGGTCCAGCCGCGCAGCACCGCGAGGGCGTCGGCGTGGAGGTGGGCGAACGCGGCGGTGGCGCCAGCGCTCACGCGGGGTCCTCGCCGGAGAGCAGGCGGTTCAGCTCGGCGTCCATCTCGTCGCCCTGCGGGGTGGCCGCCCGCTCGACGTAGCCGAGCGGGTCGTCGAGGTCGGCGGTCCCCGGGGCGAGGTCCGGGTGGCGCCAGGCGGCGTCGCGCAGTGCCGTGCCCCCGCGGTCCTCCAGGGCCCGGAACAGGTTGGCGGCGTCGCGCAGCCGGCGCGGCCTCAGCTCGAGCCCGACGAGGGCGCCGAACGCCTTCTCCGCCGGCCCGCCGGTGGCCCGGCGGCGACGCACGGCCTCGCCGAGGGCGGCGGCCTGGGGCAGGTGCTCCCGGGTCGCGGCGTCGGTGACGACGTCGACCCAGCCCTCGACGAGGGCGAGCAGGGTCTCGAGCCGGGCGAGGGCCGCCTGCTGGGCGGGCGACTGCTGCGGCGCGAACATCCGCCCCTGCACGGCCTGCTGGACGGCCTCGGCGTCGGACGGGTCGATGGAGCGCACCGCCTCGTCGATCGCCTCGGTGTCGATGCTGATGTCGGCGGCGTAGTCGCGGACCGCGGCGAGCAGCGCCGGGGCGAGCCACGGCACGGCGCCGAAGAGGCGCACGCGGGCGACCTCGCGGACGGCGAGGTACAGGCGGGCCTGGGGCTCGTCGACCTCCAGGCCGTCGGCGAACGCCCGCAGCGACTGGGGCATGAGGACGACGTCGGGCGAGGGCACGAGCGGCAGCGAGACCTCGCACCCGGTGAGCACCTCGCCGGCCAGCGTCCCGGACCCCTGGCCGAGCTGCATGGAGAACATCGAGCCGTGCATCCGGCGCAGCATCGGGCCGGCCTGGTCGAGCATCCCGGCCATGCCCTCCGGGAGGTCGGCCTCGGCGAGCTGGCCCAGCTGCGCCGACAGGGCGGTGCCGACCGCGTCGGTGACCCCGGCCGCGACGGGTTCGACGAGGTCGGTCCACACGGGCATCGTCGCCTCGACCCACTGCGCCCGGCTCCATGCGGTGCCTCGAAGTCCCGAGGTGCTGACGTCGGTGACGGCGTCGAGCCACATGCCGGCGACCTGCACGGCCTCGCCCGCACCCTTGACGTCGGCCTCCGACGCCAGGGCGTCACCCTCGGCGGCGACGGTCTTGCGGGCGATGTCGGTGGCGAGCGTCGCGTTGACGGCCTCGCCCGTGTCGGGGGCGGCGAACATCGCCTGGACCTGTTGCATGAGCATGGCGAGCATCTGCGGGTCGACCTTGTCCAGGCCCATGCCCTGCATCATCGAGGCGATCTGGGGGTCGACCGGACCGCCTCCGGTGAGGCCGCGCAGCAGCTGCTCGATGTCGGGGGGCAGCTGCTGCCCGTCGTCGTCTCGGGGGTCTGTCGAACCGGGGTCGTTCACACCGGGCTCCTCACGGGGGGTGAGAGGATGTCGTCTCGTCCAACCCAACCACGACGACGCCCGATTGGTTCCACCGCGCGTCCCGAGGAGCCCATGTGCCGACCGATCCCGACGCGGTCGCGCTCGTCGACCTGCGCGACGAGCCGCTGTCCGTCGACGAGGTGCTCGACGCCGTCCGCCACCACGCGTGCGGCGGCATCGCCCTGTTCGTCGGCGTGGTGCGCGACCACGACCACGGCGCCGCGGTGAGCGCCCTGGACTACGAGGCGCACCCGAGCGCGGTCGAGACGATGCGGGCGGTCTGCGAGGAGGTCGCGGCCTCGCACGAGGCGCTGCGGGTGGCCGCCGTGCACCGCACCGGTGCCCTGGCCGTGGGTGACTTCGCCGTCGTCGTCGCGGCCGCCGCCCCGCACCGCGGCGAGGCCTTCGAGGCGTGCCGCGCGGTCATCGACACCCTCAAGGCCCGCACCCCGATCTGGAAGCACCAGAAGCTCGGTGACGGCTCCACCGAGTGGGTGGGGCTGCCGTGACGGCCCGCTCCCACGACCTGCTGACCAGTGGCCACGAGGGCGACGACGGTCCCTTCCTGCCCGCCGGTGGTCGCCGCCGCAACCCGCTGCGCCCGGGGGTGGTGCCGGCGGCGCTGCTCACCACGACCTTCCTCGCGATCGCCGTCGCGGCCCTGCTGTCGTTCGTCGGCCTGCCCTACGTCGTGATGTCGCCGGGACCCGCGACGAACATCCTGGGCAGCACCGACGGCACCCCGCTGCTCGAGGTCGAGGGCGCGCCGACCTACCCCACGCAGGGCCGGCTCGACTTCACCACCGTCAGCGTGCGCGGCGGGCCGGGGGCCCGGGTGACCGTGTACGACGTCCTGCGGGCCTGGGCCTCGAGCGCTGACGAGGTGCTGCCCGAGGAGCAGGTCTTCCCCCCCGACACCAGCGAGGAGGAGGTCCAGGAGGAGGGCGCGGCCGAGATGGCCGGGTCCCAGACGGTGGCGGCGGCCACCGCCCTGCGCGCCCTGGGCCGGGACGTCGAGCAGGTCGTCTCCATCGCCGGGGTCCCGCAGGACAGCCCGAGCAAGGACGTCTTCCGCACCGGCGACGTCCTGGTGTCGGTCGACGGCGAGCGCGCGAGCTCCGCCGACGCGGTGCGCGGGGCCGTCCAGGCCCACGAGCCGGGCGACACCTTCCCCGTCGTGGTCCGTCGCGACGACCGCGAGCAGACCCTCACGGCCCGCACGGGCGAGTCCGGCGGCCGCACGGTCATCGGGGTGGGCCTGAGCATCGACTACGACCTGCCGATCGACGTCACCCTCAACACGGGCAGCGTCGGAGGTCCGTCCGCCGGCCTGATGTTCAGCCTGGCCATCTACGACGTGCTCACCCCCGGTGCGCTCACCGGCGGCAAGGACGTCGCCGGCACCGGCACGATGCAGGACGACGGCACCGTCGGCCCCATCGGCGGCATCCGGCAGAAGCTCGTCGGGGCGCGCACCGAGGGCGCCACGTACTTCCTCGCCCCCGCCGACAACTGCGACGAGGTCGTCGGCAACGTCCCCGACGGCCTGCGCGTCGTCAGGGTGGCGACCTTCGCCCAGGGTCGGGCGGCGGTGGAGTCGATCGCCAGGGGCGACGACGCGGCACTTCCCGCCTGCGGCTGAGGTCCGGCGACGCCGCCCGCGTCAGTCGGCGCTGAAGGTCTCGCGCAGCGCGTGGACCAGGCCCGGGGCGATGTCCTCGCCGAGGGCGACGCGGTCGTCGCTGTCGTGGTCGCGCTGGCGCAGCAGGCACCGGGCCCGACCGTCGCGGGTCACGGCGACGAGGAGCCGGACGTCGGCCCGCCCGGGGTGCTCGGCGACGGCCCGCAGCGCGGCGGCGTCGTCCTGCGGGAGGTCGCGCTCGGCCTCCGGGGGCACGACGATCCGCTCGAGCGCCAGGGCGCAGCCGGCGACCTGGTCGGGCCAGGCGATCTGCGCGAGGAGGTCCTCGAGCCCGCCCGCCTCGGGGAGCTCCTCCTGCTCGACCGCGCTGAGCGCCCCGTCGACGGCGTCGTGGGCCGCGAGCCCGGCGGCGAGCTGCGGCTCGTGGACGAGGAGCTCGCTCGTGGGCACGAGGGCGAACAGGCGCACCGGCTGGTCCCACCCCGAGCGGGCGACGTGGCGCTCGGTGTCGAGCGCGGCGAGGGTCAGGGGGTCGGTCACGGGCTGCGGGCTCTGAGTCACCGGACCATGGTGCCCGATGGGCGCGCAGGTGCCCGGGGTAGGTTTGTCGCCCACGGTCGACACGGGGGCCCTCCCCGCCCGACGGGACGAGGAGAGCAGTGAGTCGTTCGGAGTGGTTCGACGGGCCCGCGGGCCCGGGAGAAGGGACGCCGCGAGCCGAGGGAGGCGACGGCCCACGCGGGCCCGCTCGCCCCACCGCCCGCCGACGCAGGGGGCCGCTCGGGACCACCCTCGTGGTCCTCGCCGGCCTGGCCCTGCTCGGGGGGCTGGCCGCCGACCTCGTCACCGACATCTGGTGGTACGAGTCCGTCGGTTTCCGCGGGGTGTTCGTCAAGGAGCTCACGACCAAGGTCCTCATCTTCGTCATCGCCTCGGTCCTCACCGGTGGCGCCGTCGCCGCGAGCCTCGTCGCGGCCTACCGCACGCGTCCGATCTACGTCCCGACGACACCGGCCCAGCAGGTCCTCGAGCAGTACCGCCTGGCCATCGAGCCGCTGCGCCGCCTCGCCGTCCTCGCCATCCCCGTCATCCTCGGCCTCCTCGCCGGCTCCGGGTCGCTGGGCGCCTGGCGCACCGTGCTGCTGTGGGCCAACCGCGAGCCGTTCGGTGTCGTCGACCCCCAGTTCGGGATGGACGTCGGCTTCTTCGTCTTCACCCTGCCGTGGCTGAACTTCCTCGTCAGCTTCGTCACCGTCGTCCTCGTGCTCGCCTTCGTCGCCGGGGCGTTCACCCACTACGTCTACGGCGGGCTCCAGCTGCCCGGCCGCGGGCCGACGACCCGCGCCGCGTACGTCCACCTCGGCGTCCTCGGGGCGCTCATCGCCCTCACCCGGGCCGCGTCGTACTGGCTCGACCGCTACTCCCTGTCGACCCAGCGCGGGTCCCTGCTCACCGGCATCACCTACACCGACGACAAGGCCGTCCTGCCGACCAAGGCGATCCTGGCGGTCGCGGCGATCATGTGCGCCGGGTTCTTCCTCGCCGCGATCTGGAGCCGCAGCTGGCGGCTGCCCCTCACCGGCGTCGCGCTCCTCGTCGTCACCGCCGTGCTCGTCGGGGGTGCCTACCCCGCGCTCATCCAGTCGCTGAAGGTCAAGCCGTCGGAGAAGTCGCTCGAGGCCGAGTACATCGGGCGCAACATCACGGCCACCGGGGCCGCGTTCGGGCTCGACCGGGTCAAACGCGTCCAGAACCCGGCACCACCGGTGACGGAGGACAAGGCGCAGGAGCGCGAGGACGCCGCAGCCATCCCCGGCGCGCGGATCATCGACCCCAACGTCGTCGCCCCGACCTTCCGACAGCTCGAGGGCCAGCGCGACTACTACGCCTTCCCCGACACCCTCGACGTCGACCGCTACCAGCTCAAGGGCCAGACCAGCGACGCGGTCGTCGCGGTCCGCGAGATCAACCTCAACGGCCTGCCCGACAACCAGCGCAACTGGCTCAACGACCACACCATCTACACCCACGGCTACGGCTTCTACGCGGCCTACGGCAACCGGCGCTCCACCGAGGGCGACCCCGTCTTCTTCGAGGGCGGCGCCGCCGCCTCCCTCGGCGACTACGAGCGGCGGATCTACTTCGGCGAGCTCTCGCCGTCGTACTCGGTGGTCGGCGCGCCCGACGACGCGCAGCCGCGCGAGTTCGACTTCCCGGCCGGCAGCGAGGGCGACGTCGCCGTCAACAACACCTACCAGGGTGAGGGCGGCGTCGAGATCGGGTCGATGGTGCGGCGGCTCGCCTACGCGGCGAAGTACCGCGAGGCCAACTTCCTGCTCTCCGACGCGGTGAACTCCGACTCGCGGATCCTGGACCACCGCACCCCGACCGAGCGCGTGGAGCGGGTCGCCCCGTGGCTGCGCCTGGACGGCAACGTCTACCCCGCCGTCGTGGGGGGCCGGGTCCAGTGGATCGTCGACGGCTTCACGACCTCGGCGAGCTACCCGAACAGCCGCCTCGTCGAGCTCGCGGACGCGACCTCGGACTCGGTGACGACCCGCTCCAACGTCATCACGGTCGGCGCGGGCCAGGTGAACTACATCCGCAACGCGGTCAAGGCCACCGTCGACGCGCACGACGGCTCGGTCAAGCTCTACGGCTGGGACACCACCGACCCGATGCTCAAGGCCTGGGGCCGCGCGTTCCCCGGCTCGGTCCGTCCGATCTCGGAGATCTCCGGCGACCTCATGTCGCACATCCGCTACCCGCAGGACCTGCTCAAGGTCCAGCGTGAGCTGCTCACGGAGTACCACGTCACCAACCCGGGCGACTTCTACTCCGGCTCCGACAAGTGGCGCGTCCCGCGCGACCCCTCGCAGCCCGCGCAGGACCAGCCGGTCGTCTTCCAGTCGATCGCGATGCCCGGTGAGGAGACGGCCGTCTTCTCGATCACGACGTCCTTCGTCCCGGCGAGCAACAACGAGGCCGGGCGCGAGATCCTGCGTGGCCTGCTCGCCGTCGACGCCGACGCCGGCAACGAGGCCGGGAAACCGGGGGAGGGATTCGGCACCCTGCGGCTGCTCGAGTACGGGGCGGCCACGCCCGCGGGTCCGGGTCAGGTCCTCAACCAGATCCAGAACTCCACGGCGCGCTCGCAGAACCCGGCCGAACCGCTCAACCTCGCGCAGTACATCACCAACAACTCGGGCTCGGGCAAGGCGCTGACCTTCGGCAACCTGCTCGCCTTCCCGCTCCAGGGGAGGATGTTCTACGTGCAGCCGCTCTACGTCCAGGCGTCGGCCGGCTCGGGGTCCTTCCCCCAGAACAAGGTGACCGTCGCGGTCTACGGGACGAACGTCGCGTGGGGCGACACGGTCGAGCAGGCCGTCAAGGGCCTGTTCGGCGAGGGCGAGGCACCGAAGCCGCCGACGGACCCCGCTGAACCGACCGACCCCGGCACCCCGTCGGGCACCGTGACGGAGCAGCTCGCGGCGGCCCTCAAGGAGGTCCAGGCGGCCTACACCGCAGGTCAGGACGCCCTGAAGAAGGGCGACTTCGCGGCCTACGGGCAGGCGCAGACGCGGCTCGACACGGCGATCAAGAAGGCGAACACCCTCGCCGGACAGCTCGGCACGCCGTCGCCGTCGCCGTCCCCCTCGCCATCGGGCTGACCCCCCGGTGACGCGTCGCCGGCCGCCCCGGGCCGATTTGGCCCGGGGCGGCCGCATCGCGTAAGGTCGGGTCTACCGAGAGCGGTTCGCAAGAGCCGGCTTTCACTCGACGCGGGGTGGAGCAGCTCGGTAGCTCGCCGGGCTCATAACCCGGAGGTCGCAGGTTCAAATCCTGCCCCCGCTACCAGAAGAGAAGGGCCCGGACGGCGACAGCCGCCCGGGCCCTTCTCGCGTCCGGGATGCGCGGCGACCACGGGGTGGACCGGCACGCCGGTCCACCCCGGCCCGCGTAGCCTCGGCGCAGCCAGGGACCGCCGCTGCTCCCGCTCCCAGCGGGCTCCAGCGGCCCGTGCCAGCCCTCCCGACAGGACCTGCGCCCGTGACCCGCACCACGTCGCCCCAGACCCGGCATACCGGCCCGTTCACCCACGTTGACCCGGACGTGACAGCCACTGCCAGCAGCCCCCACCGCGTCGTCGTCATCGGATCCGGTTTCGGCGGGCTCTTCGGGACCCAGGCGCTCAGGCGCCGCGCGGACGTCGAGATCACCCTCATCGCGAAGACCACCCACCACCTCTTCCAGCCGCTGCTCTACCAGGTCGCGACCGGGATCCTGTCCGAGGGCGAGATCGCCCCCAGCACCCGCGAGGTCCTGGCCCGCCAGAAGAACGCGCGGGTCGTCCTGGGCACGGTGACCCGCGTCGACCTGGAGAACCGCACGGTCACCTCGCAGGTGCTGGGCCGCGAGAGCGTGACCCCCTACGACGAGCTCCTCGTGGCGGCCGGTGCGGGCCAGTCGTGGTTCGGCAACGACCGGTTCGCGCGCCACGCCCCCGGGATGAAGTCGATCGACGACGCCCTCGAGCTGCGCGGCCGCATCTTCGGCGCCTTCGAGCTCGCCGAGCTCGCCCGCACCCCCGTGGAGGCCGAGCGCGCCCTGACCTTCGTCGTCGTCGGCGCCGGTCCCACCGGCGTGGAGATGGCCGGCCAGATCGCCGAGCTGGCGCACCGCACCCTCAAGAACGACTTCCGCCGGATCGACCCGACCAAGGCGCGCATCATCCTCGTCGACGCCGTCGACAAGGTCCTGCCGTCGTTCGGCGAGCGGCTCGGGGGCGCCGCGAAGCGACGGCTCACCGACATGGGCGTCGACGTCAGGCTCGGCACGATGGTCACCGACGTCGACTCCAGCGGCATCGTCGTCAAGGAGCCGGACGGCAGCTCGACCCGCATCGAGGCGCTGACCAAGGTGTGGGCCGCGGGGGTCCAGGCGAGCCCGCTCGCGCGTCAGCTGGCCGAGCAGTCGGGGGCCGAGGTCGACCGCGCGGGACGCGTGCTCGTCCGGCCCGACCTCACCCTCCCGGGTCACCCCGAGGTCCACGTCGTCGGCGACATGATGTCGCTCGACGACCTCCCCGGCGTCGCCCAGGTCGCCATCCAGGGGGCGAGGTTCGCCGCGAGGCAGATGACGCGGCGCCTGGACGGCAAGCCCACCCAGGAGCGCTTCGAGTACCTCGACAAGGGCTCGATGGCGACGATCTCGCGGTTCAGCGCCGTGGCCTCCATCGGCAAGCTGCGCTTCGCCGGCTTCTTCGCCTGGGTGCTCTGGCTCGCGATCCACCTCGTCTACATCATCGGCTTCAAGCACCGGGTCACGACCCTGCTCCACTGGGCGGTCAGCTTCCTCGGCCGGGGGCGCGCGGAGCGGGTCGCCACCGAGCAGCAGGTCTTCGGTCGCCGCGCCATGGACGCCCTTCCCGACGGCGAGACGCCCTCGATCCCGAGCGACCCGGCCGACCACGAGGTCAGCGGCGTCGCCGAGCTCGAGGGTCGCCACCGTGGCGAGTCACGTGAGGGTGCTCCGACGTAGGGTGACCGCCATGCCGCTGGACTACCCGCTCCACCGACACACGCTGCCCAACGGGCTGCGGGTCGTCGTCAGCCCCGACCACACCGTCCCGAACGTCACGGTGAACCTCTGGGTCGGGGTGGGGTCGCGGCACGAGAGCCCCGGCCGCACGGGGTTCGCCCACCTCTTCGAGCACCTCATGTTCCAGGGCTCGAGGCACGTCCGCAGCGGCGAGCACTTCGAGGCCCTCATGGCCGAGGGTGCCCGGATGAACGCCACGACGTGGTTCGACCGCACCAACTACTTCGAGACCGTCCCGACCGGGGCCGTCGAGCTCGCGCTGTGGCTCGAGGCCGACCGGCACGGCAACCTCCTCGACGCGGTGACGCAGGAGAACCTGGACAACCAGCGCGACGTCGTCAAGGAGGAGAAGCGGCAGCGGTACGACAACCAGCCGTACGGCAACGCCCTCATCGACGTCTACGCCGCCGTCTTCCCCGAGGGGCACCCGTACCACCACCCGACGATCGGGTCGATGGAGGACCTCGACGCCGCGAGCCTGGAGGACGTCCACGCCTTCTTCCGCCGCTTCTACGGGCCCGACAACACCGTCCTCACCCTGTGCGGCGACCTGACGCCCGAGCGCGGGTTCGCCCTCGCCGAGCGCTACTTCGGGCCGCTGCCCGGGAGCACCGAGCCGCCGCGCCCCAACACCCCGCAGCTCGACCCGCTCACCGAACCGGTGCGTGTCGACCGGGTCTCGGCCGTCCCCAACGACCGCCTGCACATCGCCTTCCGCCTCCCGGTCGACGGCACCGACGAGTTCCTCGCCGCGGCGGTGGCCATGGACTGCGTCGGTGGCCTGTCCACCTCGCGCCTCGTGCGCCGCCTCGTGCGGCGCGAGCAGACCGCGCTCGGGGCGCACGCCACGGCCTGGGGGTTCGTCGACGGCGCCTCGCTGGGCTTCGTCGTCCTCGACGTGGCGCCGGGGGTCGACGCGGCCGCCGTGGAGGGCGCCTTCCTCGAGGAGCTCGCGGCCTTCCTCGAGGGCGGCCCGACCGAGGCCGAGCTCGAGGCGTCCCTCGCGCAGTCGGAGCGGTCCTGGCTGTCGGCGCTCGCCAGCCAGGAGGAGCGCGCCGACGTCATCAGCCACCACCACCTGCTCCACGACGACCCCGGCGCGGTCAACACCCACCTGGACCGGCTGCGCGACCTCACCGGTGACGACGTCGTCGGCGCGGCCCGGCGCTGGCTGCGGCCCGAGAGCCGCGCGGTGGTCGCCTACCTCGCCGAGGAGGACGCCGGCGACGAGGAGGCCGTCGCGTGAGCACCCCCACCGTCCCCCGCCCGGACGTCGTCGCGCCGGGCCCCTGGTCCTTCCCGCTGCCCACCGAGCACCTGCTGGACAACGGCCTACGAGTCCTGGTCCACGACATGCCCGGCCAGTACGTGCTGTCCCTGCGCGTCGTCGTGCCCACCTCGCTGTCGAGCGAGCCGCCCGGCAAGGAGGGGGTCGCCTCGATCACCGCCCGCCTGCTCGACGAGGGGACCTCGCGCCACGGCGCCGACGACTTCGCCGAGCTGATGGAGCGCCACGGCATGGCGCTCGGTGCGGGGGTCTCCGACGGCGGGCTCCTCGTCGACGTCGACGTCCCGCAGCGGCACCTGGCCACCGCGGCGGGTCTGGTCACCGACGCACTCGCCGACCCCGTCTTCCCCGAGGCGGAGGTGCGTCGCATCCTGCGCAACCGCCTGGCCGAGATCGAGCAGGAGCGCGCGTCGGCCGGACACCGTGCGGCCAAGGAGCTCACCCGCACCCTCTGGGCGCCGGGGGAGCGGGCCGCGACCCCCACGGGCGGCACCCCCGAGACGATCGGGTCCCTCACCCGCGACGACGTCGTCGCCTTCCACGCCCGAGCGCTCGGGCCGCAGGGCGCCACGGTGGTCGTGGCCGGCGACCTCACCGGCGTCGACGTCCGCGAGGTGCTCGAGTCGACCCTGGGGACCTGGCGCGCCCCGGGGCACACGCCGGTCCCTCGCCCCACCGCGCCACGTCCGGCCGACGACCGCGCCCGCCTCGTCGTCGTCGACCGCCCCGGGTCGGTGCAGACCGAGATCGTCGCCGGCGTCCCGGGCCCGGACCGTTCCACCCCGCACGGCTGGGCTCCCCACCCCGTGCTGTCCTTCGTGCTGGGCGGCGCACCCGGGGCCCGCATCGACGCCGTGCTGCGTGAGGAGAAGGGGTACACCTACGGCATCCGGTCGGCCTTCCGTCCCAGGGTCGCCGGCGGGTCGTTCGTGGTGTCCGGCTCGGTGCGCTCGCAGGTCACCGGCGAGGCCGTCGAGATCCTCCTCGGGATCCTCGACGGCGCGCTCGACGGGTTCACCGACGCCGAGGTCCGCACCGGGGTCGACTACGTCGCGAAGACGGCGCCGGGTCGGTACGCCACCGCCGACGCCGTCGCCGACGAGACCGCGGCGCTCGCCCTCGAGGGGCTCCCGCCGGACTTCACCACGCGCAACCTGCGCGACGTGGCCCGCCTCACCCGCGCCGACCTCGACACCGCCTACGCCCGGGTCGTCGCCGGGGGGTGGAGCGTCGTCCTCGTCGGTGACGCCGCCACGGTGGTGCCGGCCCTGGAGGGCCGCGTCGACACCGTGGTGACCACCGTTGCCGTCTGACCACGGTCCCTCACGCTCGGTCGTCATGTCCTCGCCGATCGGGCGCCTCGAGCTCGTCGAGCGCGGCGGCGCGCTCGAGGCCATCCGCTTCGACGCGCCGGCCGACGGCTCCCCGGGCCACGAGCGCGGCGGCTCCGCGGTGCTGCGCGAGGCGCACGACCAGCTCGCGGCGTACTTCGCCGGCCGGCTGCGGGTCTTCGACCTCCCGCTGCGTCCCGCCGGCACCGGCTTCCAGCGCCGGGTGTGGGAGGTCCTCGCGAGCATC
Organism: uncultured Actinomycetota bacterium; assembly: GCA_963795035.1. Lineage (GTDB taxonomy): Bacteria > Actinomycetota > Actinomycetes > Actinomycetales > Dermatophilaceae > Oryzobacter. The sequence goes on from CAWCFZ010000003.1 coordinate 52,708, forward strand.
CCGTGGGGGACGACGACCACCTACGGCGCGGTCGCCGACCGCCTCGGCCTGCCGCCCGGCGCCTCGCGCGCGGTCGGGGCCGCCAACGGCGCCAACCCCATCCCGGTCGTCCTGCCGTGCCACCGGGTCCTCGGGGCCGACGGGACCCTCACCGGGTACGCGGGCGGGCTCGAGCGCAAGGCCCTGCTGCTGCGCCTCGAGGGCGTGCCGACCGAGGCCGACCAGGACGCCCTGTTCTAGGGGGTGAGCCGGGCCAGGACCTCGTCGTGCAGGTGGCCGTTCGTCGCCACCGCGTTGCCCCCGTACGGCCCGTCGACCCCGTCGAGCGAGGTGAAGCGACCCCCGGCCTCGGTGACGATGGGCACGAGGGCGGCCATGTCGTGCAGGGCGAGCTCGGGCTCGGCCGCGATGTCGACGGCACCCTCGGCGAGGAGCATGTAGGACCAGAAGTCGCCGAACGCCCGCTCGCGCCAGCACGAGCGGGCCAGCTCGAGGACCTCGCGCTCGCGGCCGACCGCCGCCCACGAGGTGTAGCTCGAGCACGACAGCGAGGCGTCCTCGACGCGGGTCACCCCGGAGACGTGGATCTGCTTGGCAGAGGTGAGGCTGCGGCCCGCCCAGGCGCCGGAGCCCAGGGTCGCCCACCACCGGCGGCCGAGGGCCGGGGCGGCGACGATGCCGAGCACCGGGCGGCCGTCGTCGACGAGCGCGATGAGGGTGCCCCACACCGGGACGCCCCGCACGAAGTTGTGGGTGCCGTCGATGGGGTCGACGACCCACTGCCGCGGTGAGGACCCCGTGGTCGGGAACTCCTCACCGATGACGGCGTCGCGCGGGCGCGTCCGCTTGAGCTGGGAGCGGATCAGCTCCTCGGCGTCGCGGTCGGCGTCACTGACCAGGGTGAGGTCGGGCTTGGCCTCGACGTGGAGGTCCTCGGCCCGGAAGCGGGCGGTGGTCAGGCGCTCCACCGCGTCCGCGAGGACGTGGGCGAGGCGCAGGTCGTCGTCGTAGCCGGGCACGGGCCTCACGGTAGCGGCTCGGACAGGAGATCTTCCGGCGCCGCGGGCCGCCGGGTCGCGCTTCGGTCACGATCTGCACGCCTTGGGTCACAATCGTGTCTCGGCGTGCCGTGGAACTTCCAAAAGGCCATCGGGTGGCCTTTGATGGAGCGCGGCACGCCCGGAGGGCTGCCACAGGGGGCTGCACCCGATCGGGAGCGGCCCAGGAAAAGGATCGTCCGACAACGGGCGACCCCACCACTTCACGTAGGAGGACATCCATGCGAGGAACCACTCGCACGGTCGCAGTTGCGGCCCTGTCCGCCGTGGCTCTGCTCGCTGCCGCTTGCGGCAGCGGCGACAGCGGCGAGACCGAGACCTCGGCAGGCACCAAGACGGGCGGCGAGATCACCGTCCGCGGGTGCAACCCGCAGAACCCTCTCGTCCCGAGCAACACCTCCGAGACCTGTGGCGGAAACGTCCTCGACGCGGTGTTCGCCAAGCTCGTCCACTACGACCCCGAGACGGCCAAGCCGGCGAACGACATCGCCGAGTCGATCGAGTCCACGGACAACCAGAACTTCACGGTCAAGCTCAAGAAGGGCTACAAGTTCCACGACGACACCGAGGTCAAGGCCAAGAACTTCGTCGACGCCTGGAACTACGCCGCGTACGCCCCGAACGCCCAGGGCGGCGGCTACTTCATGACGCCGATCGAGGGCTTCGGCGACCTCCAGTGCACCGGTGACGGCGACGACCCCTGCGCCGGCGCGGGCAAGGCCAAGGCCGACAAGCTGACCGGTCTGGCCGTCACCGACGACTACACCTTCACCATCAAGACCACCGAGAAGGTCTCGAACCTCCCGGTCCGCCTGGGCTACACCGCCTTCGCGCCCCTCCCCGACGTCTTCTTCACGGACCCCAAGGCCTTCGGCGACAAGCCGATCGGTACCGGCCCGTTCAAGCTGGACTCGTGGACCAAGGAGCAGTCCATCGTCCTGTCGAAGTTCGCTGACTACAGCGGCGAGTTCGCGGCGAAGGTCGACAAGGTCACCTTCAAGATCTACCAGGACGCCGACTCGGCGTACAACGACGTCCTCGCCAACAACCTCGACATCACCGACGAGATCCCGGCGAGCGCGCTCATCGACGACAAGTACAAGAGCGACCTTCCCGAGCGCAACGCGCAGAAGGAATCGGGCGTCATCCAGTACGTCGAGATCGCGCCGACCAAGGTCGACCCGAACATGGCCGACCCGAAGATCCGTCAGGCGATCTCCATGGCGATCGACCGCGAGACGATCATCAAGCAGATCTTCAACAACACCCGCGTTCCCGCCACCGGCTGGGTCTCCCCGGTCGTCGACGGCTACAAGGCCGAGCAGTGCGGCGAGTTCTGCAAGTACGACCCGGCGAAGGCCAAGGCGCTCCTCGAGGAGGCCGGCGGCTACAAGGGCGACAAGCTCACCCTGTCCTACAACGCCGACGCCGCCCACAAGGAGTGGACCGAGGCGACCTGCAACAGCATCAAGCAGGCCCTGGGTGTCGAGTGCGTCGCCACGGGGGTGGTCGACTTCTCGACCTTCCTCAAGCAGCTCAACGACCGCAAGATGAAGGGCATGTTCCGACTCGGCTGGCAGATGGACTACCCGGCCATCGAGAACTTCCTCGCCCCCGTCTTCGCGACCGGCGCCGACTCCAACTACATGGACTACTCGAACCCCGCGTTCGACAAGCTCCTCGTGGAGGGTGCTGCCGCGAACGACCCGGCCGCGTCGAACGCCAAGTACCAGGAGGCCGAGGCCCTGCTCGCGCAGGACATGCCGGCGATCCCGCTGTGGTACGGCAAGACGACCATGGGCTGGTCCGACAAGGTCACCGGTGTGAAGATCACCGCCTTCGGCACGATCGACCTCGCGTCGGTCTCGCTGAAGTGAGCTGACTGAACACCAGCGAGCACGTCTCGCACGCGTCGTCGGCCTGTCAGCACCTGCTGGCAGGCCGACGGCCGTGTCGGACCCCGTCGCCGCGCGCCGCGCGGTCGGGTGGGTGTCCGGTCCACACCCGCATGGTCTAGGTTCAACTCCCGTACACCCGACGACGCCGTCAGCACCCCTTCGACGGCCCCAGATGCCAAGGAGGTGACGTGGGTACATACATCATCCGACGGCTCCTGCAGATGATCCCGGTGATCCTGGGAGCGACGTTCCTCATCTTCACCATGGTCTTCGCCCTGCCCGGCGACCCGCTGGCCGGCAAGTGTGGAGAGCGGCCGTGCCCGCCGGCCTACGCGCAGGCCTTCCGCGAGAAGTACAACCTCAACGACCCCCTGCTCCTCCAGTACGGCAAGTACGTGGGCAACCTCGTCCAGGGCGACCTCGGCGAGACGTTCAACGGCATCTCGGTGGCCGACCAGCTGAAGATCCGCTACCCGGTCACCGCCAAGCTGGCCCTGCTCGCCCTGGCGTTCGAGGCGATCATCGGCGTCATCGCGGGCGTGCTGACCGGCATCCGCAAGAACGGCTTCCTCGACAACCTCGTCCTCGTCTCGACCCTGGTCCTCATCTCGATCCCGGTGTTCGTCGTCGGTGGCGTCGCCCAGTACTTCCTCGGCGTCAAGCTGGGGATCTTCCCGGTCACGGTGACCTCGGCGACCCCGTCGCTGTACCAGCTGATGATGCCCGCGCTCGTGCTCGGCTCGCTCTCGGTGGCGTACGTGACCCGCCTGACGCGGACCAACCTCGTGGAGAACCTGCGCGCCGACTACGTGCGCACCGCGGTCGCCAAGGGCCTGACCAAGCGCCGGGCCGTCGGCATCCACGCCCTGCGCAACTCGCTGATCCCGGTCGTCACCTACATCGGCTTCGACGTGGGCGCGCTGCTCAGCGGCGCGATCGTCACCGAGAGCATCTTCAACATCCCCGGGATCGGCGGCTACATCTTCCGGTCGATCCGCTCCCGTGACGGCGCCAGCGTCGTCGGCGCGGTGACGGTCCTCGTCATCGTCTACCTGTTCGTCAACCTGCTCGTGGACCTGCTCTACGGGCTGCTCGACCCGAGGATCAGCCATGACTGAAGCCGCCATCGCCGAGGTACAGGCCAGCGACCCCCAGGAGAGCGGCGAGGCGGGCGAGGAGCGCTCCCTCGCCTCCGACGCCTGGCGCGCCATGCGCCGCAACCCGATGTTCTGGGTCTCGGCCGTGATGATCCTCGTGTTCGTCCTCATGGCCGCGTGGCCGAGCCTGTTCACGAGCACCGACCCCCGCGAGGCCATCCTCTCCCAGTCGCGCTCGCGCCCGGGCGACGGCACGTTCTTCGGCCGCGACATCCAGGGCTACGACATCTACGCGCGCTGCATCTACGGGGCCCGTGCCTCGATCCTCGTGGGGCTGTTCGCCACCGTCGGGACCGTGCTGCTCGGTGGGACCATCGGTGTGCTGTCGGGGTACCTGGGCGGCTGGGCCGACGCCCTGATGTCGCGCATCGGCGACATCTTCTTCGCGATCCCCCTGCTGCTCGGCGCGATCATCTTCCTCGTCTCGCTGCCGGACTTCTTCAACAACAACTACCTGCTGGTCGTCCTCAAGGTCGTCATCGCGCTCGTCGTCCTCGGCTGGCCGAGCATGGCGCGCCTCATGCGCTCCAGCGTCATCCAGGTCAAGCCCAACGACTACGTGCAGGCGGCCCGCGCTCTCGGGGCCAGCCCGTGGCGCATCGTGCGCTCGCACGTGCTCCCCAACGCCGTCGCGCCGGTCATCGTCGTCGCGACGATCAACCTCGGGGCGTACATCGCGGTGGAGGCGACCCTGTCCTACCTCGGGATCGGGCTCCAGGCCCCGGCCATCTCGTGGGGCATCGACATCAGCGCCGCGATCATCGGCCTGCGCACCACGCCGCACATGCTCTTCTTCCCGAGCCTGTTCCTGTCCCTGGCTGTCCTGGCCTTCATCCTGCTCGGTGACGTCGTGCGCGACGCCCTCGACCCGAAGAACCGCTGAGGGGAGACCAGATGAGCACCGACACCACGACCCGGCCCACGTCCTCCGGATCCACGTACACCCCGCAGGACGGCGTCCTGCTGGAGGTCGACGACCTCTACGTCGAGTTCCACACCCCGGACGGCGTCGCCACCGCGATCAACGGCGTCTCGTTCGACCTGCGCCAGGGGGAGTCCCTGGCCATCCTCGGCGAGTCCGGCTCGGGGAAGTCGGTGACCGCCCAGGCGATCATGGGCATCCTCGACATGCCGCCGGCGGTCATCCCGAAGGGCCACGTCCGCTACTGCGGCCAGGACCTGCTCTCGATGCCCGCCGAGCAGCGCCGGCTGACCCGCGGCCCGGAGATCTCGATGATCTTCCAGGACGCGCTGTCGTCGCTGAACCCGGTCTTCCCGGTGGGGTGGCAGATCGCGGAGATGTTCCGCACCCACCGGGGCGTCAACAAGAGCGACGCCCTCGAGCAGGCCGTGAGCCTCATGGAGCGCGTGCAGATCCCCGCCGCCCGGCAGCGGGTGCGCTCCTACCCGCACCAGTTCTCCGGCGGTATGCGCCAGCGCATCATGATCGCGATGGCGATCGCCCTCGACCCGGCGGTCCTCATCGCCGACGAGCCGACCACCGCCCTCGACGTCACGGTGCAGGCCCAGATCATGGCGCTGCTCGAGGAGCTGCAGGAGGAGCGCCAGATGGGGCTCATCCTCATCACCCACGACCTCGGGGTCGTCGCCGACGTCGCCGACCGGATCGCGGTGATGTACGCCGGCCGGCTCGTCGAGACGGCCGACGTCCACGAGCTCTACGGCTCGCCGGCGCACCCGTACACGCGCGGCCTGCTCGAGTCGATCCCGCGCCTGGACCAGAAGGGCCAGAAGCTCGCGGCCATCGGTGGGCTCCCGCCCAACCTGCTGCGGATCCCCCCGGGCTGCCCGTTCAACCCGCGGTGCGCGATGGCGCAGGACGTGTGCCGCGCCGACCGCCCCGCGCTGCGCGAGGTCGTCCCGGGCCGCTTCTCCGCCTGCCACTTCGCCGAGGAGGTCATCAATGCCTGAGGTCATCCTCAGCGCCCAGAACCTGGTCAAGCACTACCCGATCAGGACCGGGATCCTGCGCCGCACCACCGGCCACGTCAAGGCCGTCGACGGCGTGAGCTTCGACCTGCACAAGGGCGAGACCCTCGGCATCGTCGGCGAGTCGGGGTGTGGCAAGTCCACGCTCGGTCGCCTGCTCATGCGCCTGGAGAACCCCACCTCGGGCACCGTCACCTTCGGCGGTGAGGACTGGAGCACGGCGTCCGGGCGCACGATGCGCCGGCTGCGGCGCGACATCCAGATCGTCTTCCAGGACCCGTACACGTCGCTGAACCCCCGGATGACGGTCGGCGACATCGTCGGCGAGCCGTTCGAGATCCACCCCGATGTCGTCCCCAAGGGCGGGCGCCGGGCGCGGGTCCAGGAGCTCCTCGACCTCGTCGGCCTCAACCCCGAGCACATCAACCGCTACCCCCACCAGTTCTCCGGTGGCCAGCGTCAGCGCATCGGCATCGCGCGCGGCATCGCGCTCAACCCGAAGGTGCTCGTGTGCGACGAGCCGGTCTCGGCGCTCGACGTGTCGGTGCAGGCACAGGTCGTCAACCTCATGGAGAAGCTCCAGGACGAGCTCGGCCTGTCCTACGTCTTCATCGCCCACGACCTGTCGGTCGTCCGGCACATCTCGGACCGCGTCGGGGTCATGTACCTCGGCCGGATGGCCGAGCTCGGCGAGGAGGACGAGGTGTACGCGCGCCCCACGCACCCGTACACCCAGGCCCTGCTCTCCGCCGTGCCGGTCCCCGACCCGACGCTGCGCGGGAGGCGCGAGCAGATCGTCCTGGAGGGCGACGTCCCCTCGCCGGCCAACCCGCCGTCGGGGTGCCGGTTCCACACCCGCTGCTGGAAGGCGCAGGACATCTGCAGCGTCGACGAGCCCGAGCTGGTGCTGCGCAGCGACGGCGGGGGCGAGCACCTGTCGGCCTGCCACTTCGCCGAGCCCAGGGTCATCGTCGAGACGGTCGACGTGTCGGGCGCGGCACCGGACCCCCGGTTCGCGACGACCAAGGTCGCCGACCTCAGCGATGCCACGGCCGCCCCGGACGGGGTCGACGCCGAGAAGGCCGACCTGTTCCGGGCCGAGCAGGACGTGGCCCCGCAGGACACGACCAGGCTCGTCGACGAGCAGCCCGACGACCACCGGCCACCGACGCCCTGACCGCCTGGTCAGTCCCCGGTGTCGGGGGTGCGGGCCCGTAGCAGGCGGCGCAGGGAGTCGAGCCTGGCCGGTCCCGCGGGGCCGGCGGCGCCACTGGCGACCCAGGCGTCCAGGCCGCACTCCTCCTCGTCGTGGGTGCAGCCCCGCGGACACTGCGCGGTGCCCGGCTCGAGGTCCGCGAAGTGCTGGACGATGCGGGTCAGGTCGACGTGCGCGAGCCCGAACGAGCGGACGCCGGGGGTGTCGATGACCCAGCCCTCGTCGTCGGGCAGGGCCAGCGCCACGGCGGAGGAGGAGGTGTGCCGGCCCCGACCGGTGACGTCGTTGACGACGCCGGTGGCGCGCAGGGCCAGCGGGACCAGCGCGTTGACCAGCGTGCTCTTGCCGACGCCCGAGTGGCCGACGAGCACGCTGACGCGGCCGGAGAGCGCCTCGCGCAGGGCCTGCAGCCCGTCGGTCGTGTCGTCGTGCCGGGCGGTGACGATGTGCCGGACCGACAGGGGTGCGTACTGCTCGAGGAACGGTGCCGGGTCGGTGAGGTCGGCCTTGGTGAGGACGAGCAGCGGCTCCATCCCGGCGTCGTAGGCCGCCACGAGGCAGCGGTCGATGAGGCGGGGCCGCGGCTCGGGGTTGGCCAGCGCCGAGACGACGACGAGCTGGTCGGCGTTGGCCACGAGGATGCGCTCGACCGGGTCGGTGTCGTCAGCGGTGCGTCGCAGCACGGTGACGCGCGGGGAGACGCGCACGATGCGCGCCAGGCTGCCGTCCACCCCGGTGGCGTCGCCGACGAGGTGGACCTCGTCGCCCACGACGATCCCCTTGCGACCGAGCTCTCGGGCGCGCATCGCGATGACGACCCGTCGGCCGTCGGTGTCGTCGACGAGCGTGGTGTACCGGCCGCGGTCGACGCCGACGACGCGACCGCGGATGGCGTCGACGTGTGCCGGACGGTCCTTGCTGCGTGGACGAGAACCCCTGCGGCTGGGGCGGATCCGGACGTCGGACTCGTCGTAGTCGCTGAAGGACCGCGCCATCAGACTCCCGCCACGACCTGTTGGGAGAGCATGTCCTCCCAGAGCTCGGTGAAGGCGGGCATGGTCTTGGCGACGGTGCCGACGTCCTCGACGACGAGGTCGGGGACGACGAGCCCGAGGACCGCGGCCGCCATCACCATGCGGTGGTCGGCATAGGTGTGGAAGCGTCCACCGTGCAGCGGCCGCGGGGTGATGCGCAGGCCGTCGTCGGTCTCGTCGACGACGGCACCGAGTCCGCTGAGCTCGGTGCGCAGCGCCGCGAGCCGGTCGGTCTCGTGGCCGCGGATGTGTGCCACGCCACGGATCACGCTGGGGGAGTCCGCCATCGCGCACAGCGCGGCGACCACGGGGGTGAGCTCGCTGGAGTCGTGGAGGTCGACGTCGACCCCGGAGATGCCGTCGCCGCCACTGACCGTGAGACCCCCGCGGTCGAGGACGACGTCGGCGCCCATCATGTCGAGGACCTCGCGGACGAAGTCGCCCCCCTGGGTCGTGTACTGGGGCCAGCCGGGCACGTGGACCCGGCCCCCGGTGACGAGCGCCGCCGCGAGGAACTGGGCGGCGTTCGACAGGTCGGGCTCGACCTGGACGTCGAGGGCGTTGACCTCGCTGGGCTCGACGCGCCAGGTGTGGACGTCACCGTCGTCGACGACGACGCCCGCGTCCCGCAGGGTCTCCACCGTCATCTCGATGTGCGGCAGGCTGGGCACGGCCTTGCCGTCGTGGCGCACCGTGACCCCCTGCTCGAAGCGGGCGCCGGAGAGGAGCAGGCCGGAGACGAACTGGGAGGACGCGGAGGCGTCGAGGGTGACCGACCCCCCGGGAACGGTGCCGCGGCCCGAGACGGTGAAGGGCAGGCTGCCTCGGCCGTCGTCGTCGACCCGGACCCCGAGGGTGCGCAGGGCGCCGAGGACGGGCGCCATCGGACGCAGCCGGGCGTGCTCGTCGCCGTCGAAGCGGACCGGGCCGTCGGCGAGCCCGGCGACCGCCGGGACGAACCGCATGACGTTGCCGGCGAGCCCGCAGTCGACGGCACCGCCGCCGACGACCGGCCCCGGGGTCACGACCCAGTCACCGTCGTCGACGTCGTCGATGCGGGCGCCGAGCGTGCGCAGCGCCTGCGCCATGAGGAGGGTGTCGCGCGAGCGGAGCGGGGCCCGCAGCCGCGACACGTCGGACGCCAGCGCGGCGAGGACGAGGTAGCGGTTGGTGAGCGACTTGCTCCCGGGAAGGACCACACGGGCGCCGACCGGTCCGGGGGCGGTCGGCGCCGTCCAGTCAGCTGACGGCATGGTGCGCCCGGGCCGCCTGGAGTCGGGCCTCGCGGCGGGCGGCGTGGGCGACGTGGCGGGCCTCGCGCCGGGTGCTGCGGGCGACGCGCTGGGCGCTCTCCCCGGCCAGCCTGGCCCGGTAGACCAGCCCCGGCTTCCCCTCGGTGTCGACGGCCGCGAGGAGCAGGCCGCCGAGCAGGCCGACGTTCTTGAGGAACTGGACCTTGTGTCGTTCCCGCTCCGCGGGGTCCTTCTTCTCCCAGAACGCGTGTGCCGCAAGGGTGGTGGGCACGAGGGTCGCCGCGAGCACCGTGGACGCGACCCGGGGGAGGCGACCGAGGGCGAGCAGCGCCCCGGCACCCACCATCGCGGCGCCGTTGGCCCGCACGAGCATCTCGGTGTCGTCGGGCAGCCCGATGCGTGGGCCGACCCGCTCGACGAGAGGCCGCGCGGTCTCGGCCTTGCGTCCGGGGTGCTTGAGCTGGTCGAGGCCGCCGACGACGAACATCGCGGCGAGCATCGGGCGGGCGACACGTCGCACCAAGGTCATGAGAGAGGCCTCCCGGTCGGTTCCTGCTGGTCAGGACTTGTCGTCCCTACCGTAGTTGCTCGTCGCGGGGGTGCGTAGCCTGAGACCCATGTGTGGTCGCTATGCCGCCACGGCGAACCCGGATGAGCTCGTCCTGGAGTTCGAGGTCGACGACGACCGGTCGTCCGAGCCCGGGCGCAGCGTCCTGGTGAACCCGCAGGAGCCCCCACCCGGCCGTCCCGACCACAACGTGGCCCCGACGAAGCAGGCCCCGGTCGTGCTCTCGCGGGCGCCCCGCGAGGACCGTGAGGCCTCACCCGTGCGCCAGCTGCGGCTGCTCACCTGGGGCCTGGTCCCGAGCTGGTCGAAGGACCCGCGGGGCGGCGCCCGGATGATCAACGCGCGGGTCGAGTCGGTCGCCGACAAGCCGGCGTTCGCCCGCGCCCTCGCCTCGAGGCGGTGCCTGGTACCGGCCCGGGGGTGGTACGAGTGGCAGGTCTCACCGACGGCCGTCGACGACAAGGGCAAGGCGCGCAAGCAGCCGTTCTTCACCGAGCGGGCCGACGGCGCGAGCGTCGCGATGGCCGGGCTCTACGAGTTCTGGCGCGACCCCGCCGTCAGCGACCCGGACGACCCGGTGGCGTGGCTGAGCACCTACACCGTCCTCACGGGCCCCGCGGAGCCGGGCCTGGACCGGGTCCACGACCGACAGCCCCTCGTGCTCGAGCGCGACGAGTGGGACACCTGGCTCGACCCCGCCACGGGGGCGGCCGACGTCCTGCCCCTCCTGCGACCACACCCCGCCGGCCGCTTCGTGGCCCGGCCCGTTTCCCGGGCGGTCAGCAGCAACCGGGCGAACGGCCCGCACCTGCTCGACCCCGTGCCGCGGGAGGAGCTCGTGGGGGTCGTCGACCCGATGACCGGCGAGCTGCTCGGCGCGTGAGCGAACTCCTCGTCGACACCCCCGAGGGGCCGGCGCGAACGACGACGACGGACCCCGCGGGAGCCCCCGTCGGCACCCTCGTCCTCGGCCACGGCGCGGGTGGGCTGCGCTGGACCCTCGACGTCCTCGCGACGCGGGACGCGGCGGTGGGCGCGGGCTGGCGCGTCGTCCTCGTCGACCAGCCGTGGCGCGTGGCAGGGAAGCGGGTCGGCCCGCGTCCTGCGGTGCTCGACAGCGCCTGGCGCCCCGTCCTGGCCGAGGTCGCCGCCCGGCACGGCGGAGGGCGCCTCGTCGTGGGCGGGCGCAGCGCCGGCGCGCGGGTCGCGTGTCGCACCGCCGAGCAGGTGGGAGCCCACGCGGTGCTCTGCCTCAGCTTCCCGCTCCACCCTCCCGCAGCGCCGCACCGGTCGCGGGCGGCCGAGCTCGCGCTGCCGTCCGCCGCCGGGCTGCCGGTGCACGTCGTCCAGGGCGCGACCGACCCGTTCGGGACACCCGCCGAGGTGGAGGCGGTCCTGCCGCCCGGCGCGACCCTCGACGTCGTCCCCGGCCCGCACTCGCTGGGCCGCGTCGCCGACCGGGTCGCAGCCCTGGTGCTCTCGCGGCTCTCCGCCGGGGAATGAGCCGCGCGGGCCAGGCGTTGACGCGCCTGTCCCCACCACGACCCGAGAGGCCCGCTCGTGCTCGTCCTCGATGCATATGCCCCCAGCCGGGCCCGGATAGGCTGGGACGCGATGACCACTCCACCCACGCCCCTCGAGGACGCGCCCCCGGTCGAGGTCGACGTCGCCACCGAGACCACCGCAGAGCGCCAGGCCCGCTTCGAGCATGAGGCCCTGCCGCTCATGGACCAGCTCTACGCCGCGGCGATGCGCACGACGCGCAACCCCGCCGACGCCGAGGACCTGCTCCAGGAGACCTACGCCAAGGCGTACGCCGCCTTCCACCAGTACCGGCCGGGGACCAACCTCAAGGCGTGGATGTACCGCATCCTCACCAACACCTACATCAACACCTACCGCAAGAAGCAGCGCGAGCCGCTGCAGTCCGACGCGGCCGAGGTCGAGGACTACCAGCTCGCCCGGGCCGAGTCGCACACCTCCGTCGGGCTGAAGTCCGCCGAGGTCAAGGCGCTGGAGCACCTGCCCGACACCGAGGTCAAGCGGGCCCTGCAGGAGCTCCCCGACGACTTCCGGATGGCCGTCTACCTCGCCGACGTCGAGGGCTTCGCCTACAAGGAGATCGCCGAGATCATGGGGACCCCCATCGGGACCGTGATGTCGCGGCTGCACCGTGGTCGTCGCCAGCTCCGGGCGCTGCTCACCGGCTACGCCCGCGAGCGCGGCTTCGGCACGCAGGAGGAGTCATGAGCGACACGGGCCACGCGGGGCACGGCGACTGCTCCGAGGTGCTGCACCGCATCTACGAGTACCTCGACGGTGAGATGACCCCCGACGACGTGCTGCGGGTGGCCGCGCACCTCGCCGAGTGCCAGCCGTGCCTCGCCGAGCACGACCTGGACCGGGCGGTCAAGGACGCCGTGCGGCGCTCCTGCGTCGAGGACACCGCGCCCAGCGCGGTCCGGCTGCAGATCCTCCAGCGGATCACCACGGTGCGCTTCGAGCGCGAGATCTGAGGTCGGCGGGCCGTCCGCCCTGCGGACACACGAACGCCCGGCGCGCGCAAGGCGCGCCGGGCGTCGAGGTCTCAGCGAGTGCTCAGGCGTTGGGCTTGCGGCCGTGGTTGGCCTTGTTGCCCTTGCGGGAGCGGCGCTTTCGAGCACGCTTGCTCATCAGTTGGCCTTCCATCGGGGGGAACGGACCTGCGCAGGTCCACAATCACGCGCGGTCTCAACGATTGTCGCACACCCCGGCGCGTGTCAGACTCATCGCACGAGGGCCCTACCCCTGATCCGGCCCCGTTTCGAAAGGAACACCCCGATGAACCGCATGCGTGCCATCCTCGCCGTCTCCGCCTTCGTCGTGCTCGCCATCGCCGCCCCGGCGGCCCAGGCGGCCGGCTCCAAGGGCGGCGAGACCGTCTCCTACTCCACGAACGGTGTCGGCTTCCGGCCCTGATCGTCCAGGCGACCTCCTGACGTGTCCGAGGTGACGTTCGAGGACGAGGAGCCGCCGACCAGTGCGTCGCCGGTTCCACCTCGCCGTGTCCTGGTCTACGTGGGGGTCGTCGCAGTGGCGGCCTGTCTCCTCGAAGCGGTGGTGGCTTCGAGGTTCGGCTTCACGGGCGACGCGACGTTCGTCGTGTTGTGCGTGATCACCGCTCTCACGTGGTGGTTCGAGATCGTCGATGTCGACGAGAAGGTCAGCCTGTCGCTGTCCAGCATCATCCTCCTGGCCGCGGTCGCCCTTGTCGGGCCGGCCGCGGCCGGGGTGGTGGGCGCCGTCGCCGGTGTGGCGATGCGCGGTCCCATGCCCCTCTACGCGCGGGTCTACAACAGCGCGATGCACGGCGGCGCGGGCATCGCGGCCGGGTTGGCGTTCATCGCCGTCGGCGGCGCGCTCTCCAGCGAGAACCTGCTGGGCACCGGTGAGATCGTGCGCTCGGTCGCCCTCCCGGTGCTCGTGGCCGACCTGGCCCAGGTGGTCGTGAACCTCGTGCTGTTCGTGGGGATCTACCGGGTCATGCAGGGCGGGCCGGTCCGCTCGGTCGCCGTGCGCCTGTTGCGCTCCAGCTTCTTCGCCAGCTTCGGCTACGGCGTCGTCGCCCTCCTGCTCGTCGTGCTCTGGAAGCCGGCCGGGGTCGGACCCGCCAGCCTCCTCCTCGTCCTCGCCCCCCTCCTCGTCGCCCAGTGGGCCTACCTGCAGTACGCCGAGGAGATGCAGGCCCGCGAGCGGGCGCTGCACGTCCTCGTCGCCGCGGTCGAGGCCAAGGCGCCGCACCTGTCGGGCCACAGCGCCCGGGTGGCCGCGCTCAGCTCCCGCATGGCCGAGCACCTCGGCCTGCGCACCCAGGTGGTCGCAGACGTCAAGATGGCGGGCATGCTCCACGACATCGGACAGGTCACCCTCCCGACGACGATGGTCCGCGGAGCCCGCCCCGACGGGTCCACGCTGTCCGGCACCTACCCCTCGCGCGGCGCCTCGCTCATGCGAGGCCTGTCCTTCCTCTCCGGCTCGCTCGACGCGATCGTGCGCCACCGCGTCGTGCTCGAGCGACGCGAGATCGGCGCCGGCGACATCGCCCCGCTCGTCGTGGGCCTCGCCGACGAGTTCGACCTCCTCACCGAGGTGGGCACCCCTGACGGCGCCCGGCTGACGCGTGAGGACGCCATCGACCGGCTGCGGTCCGCCGAACCGGTCCGCGACTCCGTCGTCCAGGCCCTCGAGCAGGCCCTGACCCACCTGCCCTCCGAGGTGGTGACCGGGTGAACCGCCCCATCGGGCGCCCCGAGGGGGCCCTGCGCCTCATCGTGCTCGCCCTCGGGCTCGTCGTGCTCGTCCGGGCGGCCGTGTCCGGGGCCGGCGACCTGGCGACGGACGCCGACCTCCACGCCCGCACCATCATCGTGGTCACCATCGCCGTGTCCATCGGCGAGCTGGTGCGGCTGCGGATGCCGAGCGGGCGGACCACGGCGCCGCTGGCCTCGGCCTCGGTGACAGCGGTCGCCCTGCTCGGCGTCATCCAGGCCGAGCCGGACTTCGACGTGGCGAGCGGGTTCGTGGTCCTCGTCGTCTCGCTGGGGATGCTGCCGGCGGCCATCATCCGCCGGCTGCGTCACCAGCACGTGGCGCTGGACCACATGGCGGCCCGACTCATCGCCGTGACGACGTCCGCGTGGCTCATGCGGCACGTCGGGCCCGACGGGGGCAGCCTGTGGGAGCTGGTCTCCTCGGCCGGACCGCGCGAGTGGTTCCTCGGGCTGGGCATGGTCGCGGTCGCCGTCGTCGGCCTGGCGGTGGAGGTGGTCCTCGTCTCGGCGGTGCGGGCCGAGCGGCGACGCACGCCGTGGTGGCCGACCCTGCGGGGCGACGTCGGCGAGGTCTACCCCCTGACGATGGCGGTGGCGACCACGGGTCCGCTCGTCGCCCTCATGGCGCCGGCGCTCGGGCTGGCCGCCCTGCCCGCGGCGCTGTTCCCCCTCGCCTTCACCTACATCGCGGTGGCCCGCTCGACGCGCAACCGCGAGACCTACCTCCAGACGATCCTCACCCTGTCGCACCTCACCGAGGAGGGGGGCTACACCCCGCGCGGTCACGCCGAGCGCGTCGCGGGCCTCAGCGTCCGGGTCGGCCGCCTCCTCGGCCTCTCCGACCGCGAGCTGCGCGACCTCGAGGTCTCCGCGCTGCTGCACGACCTGGGACAGATCACCCTGACCGAGCCGATCCCCGACGGAGCCACCGTGCTGGCGGCCCCCGCCGACCAGCGTGAGATCGCCGCCGAGGGGGGCCGCATCATCCGTCACGCCGAGGGGCTCGAGGACATCGCCCAGCGGGTCGAGGGACAGACCACGCCCTACCGGCTCGTGCGCGAGCTGGGCGAGGAGGTGCCGATGGCGAGCCGCATCATCAAGGCGGCCAACGCCTACGACGACCTCACGGGCGGGACGGTCGACCCGGTGCGGGTCGAGGCGGCCCTGGAGCGGATCAACCTCGGGCTCGGCTACGAGTACGACCCGGACGTCGTCGACGCCCTGCTCGCCGCGACCGCCGACGCCACGGTCGGTGCGGTCGAGGACCGGACCCCGGTGCCGCGCTAGCATCGGGGCGCCCCCGCCCCACTGCGAAAGGCCCGAGTGGACCGCCTGACTCCCGTCGTCTTCCACGACGCGTGGGGGTCGACCGTGTCCATCGCGAGCCTGCAGGGCCGTGACATCCCGAGCCCGCGGCCCGAGTCCGAGCTGTGGATGGGGGCGCACGAGGAGGGGCCGGCGGTCACCGACCGGCCCGGGGCGCCCGACCTCGCCGCGGTCGTCGCGGCCGACCCGCAGGGCGAGCTCGGGGCCGAGTGCGTGGCGCGCTACGGGCCGCGGCTGCCCTTCCTGCTCAAGGTCCTCGCCCCGGGGCGGGCGATCTCGATCCAGGCCCACCCGACGGCCGAGCGGGCCAGGTCGGTGCGGGCGGACACCGGCGACGAGGTCTACGTCGACGACTGGGCCAAGCCCGAGCTGCTGCTGGCCATCGCGCCCTTCGAGGTGTTCGTGGGGATGCGGTCGCACGCCGAGGTGGCCGCACTCGTCAGCCGGCTGCGCATCCCGCGGCTCACCGCGCTCGTCGAGGCGTCAGCCGGGGAGGACGACCCCGTGCACGCCCTCCTCGCGGGCGTGCTGGCGACGCCCGCGCACGACGTCGCCGAGCTGGCCCGTGAGGTCGTCGCGGCGTGCGTGCGCCTCGAGGCGAGCGGCGGCCCGGAGGGGGACGCGACGGCGGCCGTCGTCCGCGTCGCCGAGGAGCACCCCGACGACATCGGCCTGGTCGTCCTGCTCCTCATGCACCACCGGGTGCTGCGACCCGGCGAGTACATCGACGTCGCGGCGGGGGTGCTGCACTCGTACGTGCGCGGGCTCGGGGTCGAGGTGCTGGCCAACTCCGACAACGTCGTGCGGGCCGGCCTGACGAGCAAGCCGGTGAACGTGCCCGAGCTGCTGCGCATCGTCGACCCCCGGGCCGACGGCGTCGCCGGGTGCGGCCGGGTGCACGAGCCGGGGGTCGAGGTCTTCGACAGCGCCTCGGACCGCTTCCGGCTGCTGCGGGTCACGCCGGGGCGACGGCTCCCGGGCGACACCTCACCGCGCATCGTGTTCTGCCTGCGGGGGACGGTCACCCTGTCCTCGGCGTCGGGGACGGTCACGCTCGGTGACGTCGAGTCGGCCTTCCTGCCCGCGGGCGAGGGTGCCGTGACGCTCGGCGGCGCCGGGGAGGTCTATCTCGTGACCGTCCCCGACGCCACCTGAGCCCGGAGCCGGTCAGCCCTTCTTGGTCTCCTTGAAGATCGCGTCGATCTCGTCGATCTTCGCGAGCAGCTCGTCGGCCTTCGCGGCGTCGAGCCCGCCCTTGGTGCCGCCCGCGCCGGCGAGCTTGGTCGCCTCGTTGACCAGGGTGTGCAGCTGGGGGAACTTCTCGAAGTGCGGCGGCTTGAAGTAGTCGGTCCACAGCACCCACAGGTGGTGCTTGACGAGCTCGGACCGCTGCTCCTTGATGAGCAGCGCGCGGGTGCGGAAGTCGGGGTCGTCGTTGTCGGCGACCTTGGCGATGATCGCCTTGATCGACTCGGCCTCGATGCGGGCCTGGGCGGGGTCGTACACGCCGCAGGGGAGGTCGCAGTGGGCCGAGACGTCGGTGACGCGGAACAGGGACAGCATGGGTCGCTCACTCCTCATGGGTCGGTCGTACGGGCGCCACCAAACCTACCCCGCCACACGCGCGCCACGACGACCGCCTCCACGGCGGCTCGGGCCAGCGATCCCACGTCGAAGGAGGTCAGTCCCTCGGCCGGGTTGTCCGAGTCCACCCACCACCGGGCGGCGTCGTCGGGGTCGCGGCCGGTGACCCGCTTGACCGCCAACGGGCGGGGGGTGCCGCTCGGGTCGGGCGGGAGCCGGACGACGTGCGCCCGTCCCGGACGGGGTGCGGTGCCGCGCACCACGAGGAGGAGGTCGCCCTCGCGGTACGTGGGCAGCATCGAGCGGCCCCGGACGCGCACCAGCGCCGGGAGGGGGAAGGTCACGCCGGGGTGTCGCCGGGCGAGCCGTCGTCGCCGGTGGCGGAGGCGACGGCTGCCTCGGCGTGGGCCTGCTCCTCCTGCCGCATCCGCGACAGGAACGCCCTGGTGCGCTGGTGCTGGGGGTTGCCGATGACCTCGCTGGGCGGGCCCTGCTCGACGACGACACCCGCGTCCATGAACACGACGCGGTCGGCGACCTCGCGGGCGAAGGACATCTCGTGGGTGACCACGATCATCGTCATCCCCTTGTCGGCCAGGTCTCTCATGACCTTGAGCACCTCACCGACGAGCTCGGGGTCCAGCGCCGAGGTCGGCTCGTCGAAGAGCATCAGCTTGGGGTCCATGGCCAGCGCCCGGGCGATGGCGACGCGCTGCTGCTGCCCTCCGGAGAGCTGGCTGGGGTAGGCGCGGGGCTTGTCGCTGAGGCCCACCTGCTCGAGCAGCTCGAGGGCGGTGGCCTCCGCGGCCTTGCGCCTGACGCCCTTGACGTGCACGGGCGCCTCGACGACGTTCTCGAGGACCGTCATGTGGGGGAAGAGGTTGAAGCGCTGGAAGCACATCCCGATGTCGCGGCGCTGGGCGGCGATCGCCTTGTCGGTCAGGCGGTGCAGCCGGCCCTCGCGCTCGGTGTAGCCCATGAGGTCTCCGTCGACCCAGATCCGGCCGCCGTCGATGGTCTCGAGCTGGTTGATGCAGCGCAGGAAGGTCGTCTTCCCCGAGCCGGAGGGGCCGAGGAGGACGACGACCTCCCCGCGGTGCACGTCCATGTCGATGCCCTTGAGCACCTCGGTGCCGTGGAAGGCCTTGGTGACGTTGACGGCGTGGACGAGCGGGGTGTCGGTGGTGGTCTGTGCCATCAGTGGTCGGCCCCGATCTTCGTCAGCTTGAACTGCGTGCGCTGCGCCACCGCGCCGAAGCCGCGGCCGTAGTAGCGCTCGAGGCGGGACTGGCCCACCATGAGGATCGAGCAGACGACGAGGTACCAGATCGTCGCCGCGACGATGCCCGGCATGATCTGGAAGCTGCGCTGACCGAACTGGTAGCTCTGGTAGAACAGCTCGACGATGACGGGCACGGCCGCCAGAAGCGAGGTGTCCTTGACCATCGCGATGGTCTCGTTGCCGGTGGGGGGCACGATGACGCGCATCGCCTGCGGGAGGACGATGCGCCGCATCGTCTTGCCCGGCGGCATGCCGAGCGCCTGGGCGGCCTCACCCTGGCCCTGGTCGACCGAGAGGATCCCGGCGCGGGCGATCTCGGCCATGTACGCGGCCTCGGACAGGCCCAGGCCCAGGATGCCGACCCAGATGGTGCTCGAGATGGAGTTGTAGTCGAGCTGGAAGAGGGTGAGGTCGGTGCCCAGCCCCAGCGTGCTCGAGAGCTGCTGTCCGAAGGGGAGCCCGACGTCGAAGACCGGGTAGAGGAAGCCGATGCCGGTGCCGAGGAGCACGAGCAGGACGTACCGGGGGATCGCCCGGAAGAACCAGGTGTAGACGAAGGCGACGCCGCGCAGGAGGGGGTTGGTCGACAGGCGCATCACCGCGAGGAGCACGCCGAGGACGATGCCGAGGATCATGGCGCCGACGGTGCCGAAGATCGTGCCCTTCCACAGGCCCTCGATGACCGGGCTCTGCTGCATGATCTCGAACGCGAACGGGAAGTTCCACTTCTCGTTCGTCACGAACGAGCTGACGATCATCGCGGCGACGACCGCGATGGCGAGGACGGCCACCCAGCGCCACGGGTGCCGGACCGGCCGGGCGTCGATGGCGCCCGGCCGGTCCTGCGCGGAGGTGGTCATCGGGTCAGGGGAGCGTCGGGTTGACGGCGAAGTCGGTGATCGCGCCGCCCTCGGTCTTCCAGGTGGTGAGGATCTGGTCGTAGGTGCCGTCGGCCTTCAGGGCCTTGAGCGCCTCGACGATGGCCTCGCCGAACGCGGTGTCCTCCTTCTTCAGGACGTAGCCGTAGGGGGCCGAGTCGTACTGCTCGCCGAGCAGCTCGAGCGAGCCGCCGGTGGCGTCGACCGCCGCGATGGCCGGCGGGAGGTCGACGAGCATGGCGTCGGCCTTGCCGGACTGCACGCTCGCGGTGACCTTGGCCTGGTCGGCGTCGACGAGGACCTTGATCGCCGGCTTGCCCGCGTCGGTGCACGCCTTGTTGCGCTTCGGGAGGTCCTGGTCGGCCTGCACGGTGCCCTTCTGGACACCGACGGTCTTGCCGCACGCGTCGTCGGGGTCGATGCCCTTGGGGTTGCCCTTCTGGGTGACCCACTGGGTGCCGGCGGTGAAGTAGCTGACCATCGTCGCCTGCTCCATGCGCTCGGTGTTGACGGTGAAGCTCGAGACGCCGACGTCGTACTTGCCGCTCTGGACACCGAGGATGATCGCGTCGAACGCGGAGGGCACCCACTCGGTCTCCACGCCGAACTTCGCCATCACGGCGTCGAAGAGCTCGACGTCCATGCCGATCACCGTCTTGCCGTCGGTGTCGAGGTACTCGTTGGGCTGGTACGTGGCGTCGGTGCCGATGACGATCTTGCCCGCGCTCTTGATCTTCTCGGGCAGCTTCGCGACGAGGGCGGCGTCCGGGCCGCCGGCCGGGGTGGAGGCCGCGGGGGCCGAGCTCGAGCTGCCGCCGGAGGACAGCGAGTCCGAGCCGCAGGCCGACAGGGCGAGTGCCGTCGTGGCCACGGCGGTGACGACGAGCGAGCGGGTGCGAAGCATGGTGGTCCTTTCACACGGGTGCCGGACCCCCTGGGGCCCGGCTGGGGTTGTGGGGTGATCCTGCCACCGCGCGGTGCGACGTGCGTCACGCCTCGGTAACTATCCGGTGCCGTCGGCCGCCCAACGGGGCGACGTGCGTCACACCGTCGTCCCTGTCGCCGCGCCGCGCTGCGTGCCATGATGGCGACCTGCCGCGGCCACCCTCGCGGCGCGCGAACGCCCGAGACGCACCCCCCTCGGACCCGCACCCGACGACCCGCCCTCCGGCAGGTGCGTCACCGTGCC
This sequence comes from uncultured Actinomycetota bacterium, assembly GCA_963795035.1. GTDB lineage: Bacteria > Actinomycetota > Actinomycetes > Actinomycetales > Dermatophilaceae > Oryzobacter. The sequence continues at coordinate 73,411 of CAWCFZ010000003.1, forward strand.
CGTCTCCCGAGGAGCAGCTCCCATGGCCGCGTCGCCCCACGTCCCCCTCTTCGACCCCGAGAGCCCGGTCTTTCGGGCTCACGAGGGCGGGAAGCTGGGCGTCCACGCGACCAAGCCGCTGCGCGACCGCGACGACCTCTCCCTGCTCTACACGCCCGGCGTGGCCGAGGTCTCCCTCGCCATCGCCGCCGACCCCGAGCTGTCCACGCGCTACACGGCCCGGGGCAACACCGTGGCGGTCATCAGCGACGGCACGGCCGTCCTGGGCCTGGGAGACATCGGGCCGCTGGGCGCGATGCCGGTCATGGAGGGCAAGGCCGTGCTCTTCAAGCACTTCGCCGGCATCGACGCCATCCCGGTCGTCATGGAGTCCGGCACGGTCGACGAGCTCGTCGAGGCGATCGCCCGCATCGCGCCGTCGTTCGGCGGGATCAACCTCGAGGACATCTCGGCGCCGCGCTGCTTCGACATCGAGGAACGGCTCAAGGAGCGCCTCGACATCCCCGTCTTCCACGACGACCAGCACGGCACGGCCATCGTCGTCCTCGCGGGCCTGCGCAACGGCGCCCGGGTGCTCGGCCGGCGCCTGGAGGACCTACGCATCGTCGTCGCCGGGGCCGGGGCCGCCGGGGTCGCGGTGACCAGGCTGCTCCAGCGCGCCGGGGTGCGCGACATCGTCGTCTGCGACTCGCGCGGCATCATCCACCCCTCGCGACCGGACCTCACCGGCCACAAGGCGCGACTGGCCGCGTCGACGAACCCGCGCGGGGTCTCCGGGCGGCTCGGGGCGGCCCTCGCCGGTGCCGACGTGTACGTCGGCGTGTCCGGCGGCCAGGTCCCGGAGGAGGAGGTCGCGTCGATGGCACCGCACAGCATGGTCTTCGCGCTCGCGAACCCGACGCCCGAGGTGCACCCCGACGTCGCCCGGCGCCACGCGGCCATCGTCGCCACGGGTCGCTCGGACTTCCCGAACCAGATCAACAACGTCCTGGCGTTCCCCGGCATCTTCCGCGGGGCGCTCGACGCGGGCGCGACGCAGATCACCGAGGCGATGAAGCTCGCCGCGGCCCAGGCGATCGCCGACCTCGTCCCCGAGCCGAGCGCCGAGTGCATCGTGCCGTCGGTCTTCCAGGAGGGGGTCGCCGACGCCGTGGCCGCCGCCGTCCGGGCGCTGGCCCCGACGTCGCAGCGCGGGCCGACCGCGGTGTGACCTAGGCTGACGGCCTCATGAGCGCCGACCAGCCACCCGCCGAGCGGGTCCGCATCCTCACGGTCTGCACGGGGAACATCTGCCGGTCGCCGTACGCCCAGGTCGTCCTCGCCGCGGGCCTGGAGTGGGCGCGTCCGGGGGCCTTCGAGGTGACGAGCGGCGGCACGCACGCGCTCGTCGACCACGCCGTCGACGCCGGGTCGTCGGCCCTGCTGAACGCCAAGGGCCTGCCGCACGACACCTTCCGGGCCCGGCGGCTCACGCCCGCCCTGCTGGTCGAGCAGGACCTCGTCCTCGTCATGGCCGCCCACCACCGGGAGTACGTCGTCGACGAGGCCCCGGCCGTGCACCGACGCACGCTCACGCTGCGCGAGCTGGCCACCGCCATCGACGACATCGAGAAGACACAGGGCTGGGCCGCGCTGCTCTCGCAGGCCGGAGCGCACGACGTCGTGTCGCGGTGGCGGGCCCTGCCGGGGCTCATCGCCGCACACCGCCCGCGCGGGCGCCGGCGCGGCGAGCGCGATGTCGCCGACCCCTACAAGCAGGGCGAGGCGGCCTTCACGCGCATGGGGCAGGAGATCGACCCCGCCGTGCGCACCATCGTCAGCTGGGAGCGCCGCCTCGGCTCCTGAGGTCGGCCGCCCACGCCGTGGTCGCCTCGAGCGTCGGGAGCAGCCCGGACGCCCTGGCCTCCTCGAGGCCGGGCGCGGCTTCGTCCTTGGGGGAGAGCAGCGGTGCGACGCCCTCGGGCAGCTCGAGGCCGACCTGCGGGTCGAGCGGGTTGATGCCGTGCTCACCGCCGGGGTTGTACGCGGCGGTGCACAGGTACATCGCCGTGGTGTCGTCCTCGAGGGCGCAGAACGCGTGGCCCAGGCCCTCGGAGAGCCAGACCGCCCTGCGGTCGACGGCGTCGAGCCGGACGGCCTCCCACCGGCCGAAGGTCGGGGAGCCGACGCGGATGTCGACGACGTAGTCGAGGAGCGAGCCCGACAGGACGGTGACGTACTTCCCCTGGCCCGGGGGGACGTCGGCGAAGTGGATGCCGCGGACCGTGCCCCGCGAGGACACCGAGACGTTCGTCTGCACGACGGCGGGGCGGTGGCCCAGGTGCTCGGCGAGCTTGTCGCCGCGGAAGGACTCGAGGAAGACGCCGCGGTCGTCGGGGAACTGGCGAGGGGTGACGACGAAGGCGCCGTCGATCGACAGGGGGCGGATCTCCATCAGCCGCGGCCCCGGCCGCGGGCCAGGCACGCGTGCAGGTAGGCGCCGTAGCCGGACTTGACGAGGTCGTCACCCAGGCGGCGCAGGGCCTCGTCGTCGATCCAGCCGGCCCGCCAGGCGATCTCCTCGACGCAGCCGATCTTGTAGCCCTGCCGGGCCTCCACGACGTGGACGAACTGGCTGGCGTCCATCAGGCCCTCGAAGGTGCCGGTGTCGAGCCAGGCGGTGCCCCGGGGCAGGACGGTGACGGTGAGGTCGCCGCGCTGGAGGTAGGCGTCGTTGACTGCGGTGATCTCGAGCTCGCCGCGGGGGCTGGGCCGCAGGGTGCGGGCGATCTCCAGGACGTCGTTGTCGTAGAAGTACAGGCCGGGAACGGCGTAGTCGGACTTCGGCTCCTGCGGCTTCTCCTCGATGGAGAGCACGGTGCCGTCGTCGGCGAACTCGACGACGCCGTAGGCCGTGGGGTCGCTCACGTGGTAGGCGAAGATGTGGCCGCCCACGACGTCGGTGAGGCGGCGCAGGGCGGTGCCGAGGCCGGCGCCGTGGAAGATGTTGTCGCCGAGGACCAGGGCCACGGAGTCGTCACCGACGAAGTCGGCCCCGATGACGAACGCCTGGGCCAGGCCCTCGGGCTGGGGCTGCACGGCGTACGAGATCTCGATGCCCCACGAGGACCCGTCGCCGAGGAGGCGCTCGAACTGCTCGCGGTCCTGCGGGGTGGTGATGACGAGCACCTCGCGGATGCCGGCCATCATCAGGGTCGACAGCGGGTAGTAGACCATCGGCTTGTCGTAGACCGGCATGAGCTGCTTGGAGATGCCCCTGGTGATGGGATGCAGCCGCGTGCCCGAGCCACCGGCGAGAATGATGCCCTTCATGGTCGGCGAGCCTATCGCCAGCCTGTCGGCGCCGAGCGGGCCAGTACCCTTGCCGTCATGAAGGCACTCGTCACCGGTGGGGCCGGCTTCATCGGCAGCAACTTCGTCCACCTGACCCTGGCCACCCGTCCCGACGTCGAGGTCACCGTCCTCGACAAGCTGACCTACGCGGGGTCCACGGCCTCCCTCGAGGGCGCCATGGACCGGATCCGCTTCGTCGAGGGGGACGTCGCCGACACCGACCTCGTCGACCGGCTCGTCGCCGACGCCGACCTCGTCGTGCACTTCGCGGCGGAGTCGCACAACGACAACTCCCTGCAGGACCCGAGCCCGTTCGTGCGCACCAACCTGCTCGGCACCTTCGCCCTGCTCGAGGCGGTGCGTCGCCACGAGGTGCGCTACCACCACATCTCCACCGACGAGGTGTACGGCGACCTCGAGCTCGACGACCCGAAGAGGTTCACCGAGGACACCCCCTACAACCCGAGCTCGCCGTACTCGGCCACCAAGGCCGGCTCGGACCTCCTCGTGCGGGCCTGGGTGCGCTCGTTCGGCCTGCGGGCGACGATCTCCAACTGCTCGAACAACTACGGCCCGCGCCAGCACGTCGAGAAGTTCATCCCCCGGCAGGTCACCAACGTCATCGACGGGGTGCGGCCCAAGCTCTACGGGGCGGGGCGCAACGTGCGCGACTGGATCCACGTCGACGACCACAACGAGGCCGTCTGGACCATCGTCGACCGCGGCGCCATCGGCGAGACCTACCTCATCGGCGCCGACGGCGAGGTCAACAACAAGGACGTCGTCGAGCTCATCCTCGAGCTGATGGGCCAGGAGCCCGACGCCTACGACCACGTCACCGACCGGGCGGGCCACGACCTGCGCTACGCCATCGAGGCCGGCCGGCTGCGCACCGAGCTCGGCTGGGCCCCGCGCTACGAGGGCTTCCGCGACGGCCTCGCCGCGACCATCGACTGGTACCGCGAGAACGAGGCCTGGTGGCGCCCGATGAAGCAGGCCACCGAGAGCCGGTACGCCGCGACCCAGCAGGTGCTCGCCCGCTGATGGCGCGCTGGCTCGTCACCGGCGCTGCCGGCATGCTCGGCCGCGACCTGTGCACCGCTGCCCGGGCGGAGGGTCACGAGGTCACGGCGGCCGCCCGCGCCGACCTCGACGTCCTGGACCCCGCGGCCTGTGTCGACGCGGTCGCGGGCCACGACGTGGTCGTCAACTGCGCGGCGTTCACCGCCGTCGACGAGGCCGAGACCCGCGAGGCCGCGGCCTTCGCCGTGAATGCCCTGGGGCCGGCCAACCTCGCGCGCGCCGCGGAGGCGACGGGGGCGGTCGTCGTGCAGGTCTCCACCGACTACGTGTTCGCCGGCGACGCGACGCAGCCCTACCCGGCCGACGCGCCGATCGCGCCCCGCTCGGCGTACGGACGGACCAAGGCGGCGGGGGAGTGGGCCGTGCGCTCCTCGTCCTCGAGGGCGCACGTCGTGCGCACGGCCTGGCTCTACGGGGCCGGCGGCGCGAGCTTCCCGGCGACGATGAAGCGCCTCGCCGGAGAGCGCGAGACGCTCACCGTCGTCGACGACCAGGTGGGGCAGCCGACGTGGACCGTCGACCTCGCCGCCGGCATCGTGCGCATCGTCGACTCCGGGGCGCCCTTCGGGACGTGGCACGCGACGGGGGCCGGCCGGGCGACGTGGTTCGACCTCGCCCGCGCGGTCTTCGAGGAGCTGGGCCTGGACCCTGAGCGGGTGACGCCCACGACGAGCGAGGCGTTCGTCCGGCCCGCCCCCCGGCCCGCGTACAGCGTGCTCGCGCACGAGATGTGGTCGGCGGCCGGGCTCGAGCCGCTTCCCGAGTGGCGCGACGCCCTGCACCGGGCCGCGCCCTCCGTCCTTCGGGGGTGAGCCTTCGGGTGTGAGGACGAGCGCGACGCCCTGACCCCTCGGCTACGGCGCGACGGGGCGCGCGACCACCACGAACTGGTAGGTGAGCAGGTCGCGGAGCCCGGGGACCCAGCCGACGAGCAGGGCGAGCCGGTTCCACTTCACGGGGGCGTCGACGAAGCGCGGGGACCGCTTCCACGAGACCGCGCGCAGGTCAGCGCCTGACAGCAGGTCCGAGATGTCGTTGCGGGCGAACCACCGCAGGTGCGTCGAGTCGTGCAGGCCACGGTCGCGACGTGGCCACGTCCGGCGCAGGAAGACGGAGGTGAGGGTCGACAGGTGCCCGACGTTGGGCAGGCTGATGATCACCTCGCCGTTCGGCGCCAGGTGCTGGGTGAACGCGCCCAGGCACCCCCACGGGTCCTGGATGTGTTCGAGGACGTCGGCGAACACGATGCAGTCGTACGTGTCGTCGAGCTGGCTGAGGATGGCCGGCAGCGCGTTGAGGTCGCCCGTGATGACCCGGTCGAGCCGGTCCTTCGCCTCGGCCGCCAGGTGCTCGTCGTACTCCACGCCGGTCACGTGGGCGCCCTGGCGCTTCTTCACGGCTTCGCCGAGGACACCGTTCGCGCAGCCGACGTCGAGCACGGTGCCCCGGTCCGTGCTGATGCGCCTGAGGATCTCGGGCCGAAGCCCGGTGTATGAGGAGTACCGCGACCACGTCACCATGCGCCGAGTCTGCCGTACAGCCGTCGCCACCGAACGCCGGGCTGCCGACGAGGGTGCGTGGTTCCGGGTCAACGTCGAGACGCCGTGACGCCCGGGCCTGGCCGCACGCGGCCGTGGGTAGGGTCGGGCGCATGCTCGCCGTCTCCGCCGTCAGCCAGTCCGCCGACGACCCGCTCTCGGGCCTGGAGGTCGGTGAGCGTCCCGCTCCGACGGTGCCGGAGGGCTGGACCACCGTGCGGCTGCGCACCGCGGCGCTCAACCACCACGACGTGTGGTCGCTGCGTGGGGTCGGGCTCCCGGCCGACCGGCTGCCCATGGTCCTGGGCTGCGACGGCGCCGGGATCGCGCAGGACGGCAGCGAGGTGGTCGTCCACGCGGTCGTCGCGTCGCCGGGGTGGACCGGTGACGAGACGCTCGACCCGCGCCGCAGCCTCCTCTCGGAGGTGCACGACGGCACGCTCGCCGAGGTGGTCGCCGTGCCACGGGCCAACGTCGTGCCGAAGCCCCCGGGGCTGTCGTGGGAGCACGCGGCGTGCCTGCCGACGGCGTGGCTGACCGCCTACCGGATGCTCTTCACCAACGCGGCGGTGCAGCCGGGCTCGACGGTGCTCGTCCAGGGTGCCGCGGGTGGGGTGGCCACGGCCCTGGTCCAGCTCGGCACCGCCGCGGGCCTGCGCGTCTGGGTGACCAGCCGTGACGCCGCGAAGGGTGAGCGTGCGGTGGACCTCGGGGCCGACCGCGCCTTCGAGAGCGGTGCGCGCCTGCCTGAGCGGGTCGACGCCGTGCTGGAGACCGTGGGCGCCGCCACCTGGTCGCACTCCGTCAACAGCCTGCGTCCGGGCGGCACGATCGTCATCTCCGGCGCCACCTCGGGCGACGCCCCCGCGAAGGCCGAGCTGACGAAGATCTTCTTCAAGCAGCTGCGCGTCGTCGGCTCGACGATGGGCACCCGCGACGAGCTCGAGCGCCTCGCCCGCTTCGTCGTCGACACGGGGATCGAGCCCCTCGTCGACTCGGTCCTCCCGCTGGCCGACGCCCGCGCCGGCTTCGCCCGGATGGTCGACGGCTCCGTCAACGGCAAGGTCGTCTTCACGACCTGACCTCACGCCTCGCCGGGTCACCTCCTCTCATGTCAGGTAGCGGCAGAGCTGGCGTTCGAGGTGGCTGATGAGCCGTGGCCGTCGGGTGGTGGCCCGGCGGTGAGGGTGCCTGGGTCGGCGGAGGGGGCGTCGTGCCGGCCCGGTCCGCGTCGTCCTTCCGGCCGGTTCGGTCGGCTGCCTGGCCAGTCGCGAGCTCACGCGTGTCGGTCGGGTCGTCGTGGTCGGTGGGGGGCGTGCTCTGGCTGCCCCAGCCGAGCAGGGGTGGGGGTTGGGAGCGGTAGGTGCGCCCGAGCGGGGTGCGGATGACGACCTCGCGGACCCGCTGCCCGGCGATCGGCGTTGCGCCTCACGCTGCGCCGGTGCCCCGGGCCCCCCTTCGGGCTCGCGCCCACCTCCCGGTCCGCGCCCCGATCGCGGTCCGCGCCTACCTCGCGGATCGCGTCCACCTTCCGGCCCGCGCGCACCTCTCGGCACGCGGGGCTCGGTGATGGTGGTGGTCCAGCCGGGGGCTTCCTTGGTGTGGTTGCAGCGGGCGCACTTGCCGTTGCCGGTGGTGTAGTTCGTCGCTCCGCCGTCGCGGGCGGGGACGGCGTGGTCGGCGTGGGCGATCGCGGCGCCGCACCAGGGGGTGGTGCACAGGTCGTCGCGCAGCACGAGCATCCGGCGCAGCAGCCCGGTGAAGGTGCGCCGGCGGGAGTCCATGGCGACCAGGTCCCGCCCGGAGGGGGTGGTGTACAGCCGGCGCAGCCACACCGTGCCGTCGTCGTCGCCATCGCCGGGGTGGGTGCCGGTGTGCCTGCGTCGCCGCCGGGGCCGGGGTCGCGCAGCCACCACCGGGCCAGGGGTGCGGGCAGGGCGGAGTGGCCGGGGATGCGGGCGGGTTCCATCACCGAACGGTGCGGGTCGCCGGTGCCCAGCAGGGCCCGGTCGGTCATCACCAGGTGCACCTCCACCGGCTGCACCTGCCCCACCGCCCGACCGGACAGCACCGCCAGCGCGGTGTCGGCGGCGACCGCCCCGACGCCCCGCCCGGCGTGCGGCTCATCGTCGTGGTGCCCGGCGACCACCGAGCGGGCCCGCGCCAGCAGCGCGGCGTGGGCGCCGGCGACCTCGACCATCGGACCCAGCACGCTCAGGTACCCCATCCCGTCCGGGGCGGCCCGCACCGTGACCCGCCGTGAGCGCACCGCCGCCTCCATCCGGGCCACCACCGCCGCCGCGTCCAGCTCGGCCGCGACAGCCCGCGCCGCCCGCTCCGCACCCCGCACCCCGAGCCGGCCCAGCAGCGGCCCCACCCGCCCGTCCAACACCGCCCGGTCGGCCACCCCCAGCACGCAGGCGGCCTGGGCGACCCGGACCGCGGCCGCCTCCGAACACACCCCCGCCCCCAACGCGCCCAACGTCCGAGGCATCTGGTGCACCAACACCGCGCTCACCCGCACGAACCGGTCCCCACACCACGGCGACTCCCGCCGCGCCAACGCCACCTCCGAGCCCACCGAACGGGCCACGTCCCGCGGCGCCACCACCTCCCGCGAGAGCCGCACCGCATCCACCAACCGCGCCTGCAACGCCGCCGCGGCCCCCTTGACCCGCTCCAGCTCCGCCACCAGATCCACCCGCTCCCGGTCCGACGCGCCACCCACGTCGACCGAGCCCAGCACCTCACGGAACCCACGAACCACCGCCACCGGCGACACCAGCCCCAGCGGCGTCACCGAGCCGGCCGCGGTGGTCCCCGCCCCACCCGGCCCGCCCTCCACGACGCCCCCTGCCATGCCCCCAATCGTACAAACGTCCACCGACAGTCCCGATGCCGGCGCGGGTGGGCTGTGGACAACGGAGTCAGGCCGCGCGGGGACGTCGGTGGGACGGGAGCGCGAGGGAGACGGCGCCGTCGGTGGGACTGCGCTCGTGGCGACAGAACCGTCAGGGGTGGTGCCGCAGGCGGCGGGTTCCGTCGGGGGCGCGGACCGTGCGGCCCTGGGCGTCGAGCCGCTCGAGGATCGCCACGGCCGCCCGGCGCGCGTTGCCCAGCGCGCGCGTCGCCGGCTCCGGACCGTGGCCGGGTTCGTGGGAGCCGAACGACCAGTGCCCGGCCTCAGCCGAGCTGGAGCCAGTCGGTCCAGCCGTGGTGCAGGACGAGCCACGCGATGAGGCCGTAGCCGGCCTGCCCCGGGTGGTGCGGCACCGAGCTGGCCGCGAGGTCGGTGCGCCACTGGTCGTGACCCGACAACGGGGTGTAGCAGTCGACGAACGGCACCCCGCGGCGGGCGCACACATCGGCCTGGGCCTCGACGAGGATCTCGAGGCGGGTGTTGAGCTCGGCGTCGTCGGTGGGCGGCGGGCTCACGACGAACGCGTGGACGCCGGAGGTGGCGGCCTCGTCGAGGAGGTTGGCCAGGTTGAGCCGGTGGCGGGCCAGCGAGACGCCCCCGAGGACGTCGTCGGTCCCCATCGACACCACGACGCGGCGTTCGGTGCGCCCCACCCACCGGGCCGGGACCTCGCCGGCCCACTGCCGCAGGACGTCGGCGGAGGTGTTGCCGCGCACCCCCAGGTTGTAGGCGGTGAGCTCGAGGTCCGGGTGCGCGGTGCGTCCCACGACGCGGGTCACCCAGCCCTGCCCCTTGGGGTCGCCGACCCCGGCCACCAGGGAGGCGCCGAGGAAGACCACGGCGACGTCGCGCGGGCCCTCGGGGGCCACGTGCGCCTGGGCGCTCGGTCGGAACTCGATGGGGTGCAGACCCTCACCGTTGTCGTCAGCCATCCGGTCGCTCACTCGTCCTCGTCGTCCAGCCGGGCCAGCCACGTCGCGAGCCGCTCCACGGGCACCTCGAAGTCGGGGTTGAGGTCGACGAAGGTGCGCAGCTGCTCGGCCACCCAGGCGAGGGTGACCTCCTCGTCACCCCGACGGGCCTGCAGCTCCTCGATGCCACGGTCGGTGAAGTACACGCGAGGAGCCTATCTGGCGCAACGCATCCGCCCACGTGACGCGGCCGGGACCGGCCGCCGCGGACTCAGCGGTCGAAGGCGCGAGCCAGGAGCTCGGCCTGCTCGGCCTGGTGCTTCTTCGTCGAGCCCGTGGCCGGCGAGGCCGCAGCCTTGCGGGCCACGATGGTGAGGCGGCGCTCCTCACCGTGCTCGGCCAGGGCCTCGGGCAGGTTGAGTGCGAGGAAGGGCCAGGCACCCTGGTTCTGCGGCTCGTCCTGGACCACGACGACGTCGGCCTTCGGGTGGTGCGCCAGCTCGGCGGCGAGCTCCGCGGCGGGCAGGGGGTAGTACTGCTCCATCCGCAGGATCGCCGTGGCGGTGTCGCCCCGACGCTCGCGCTCGGCCTCGAGCTCGTAGACGAACTTCCCGGCCGCCACGAGGACCCGGGTCACCTCGCCGCTCGTCGCGCCCTCACGGTCGGGCGCCACCGGCTGGAAGCCACCGGCGGTGAAGGCCTCCGCGGGGCTCGCCGCGGCCTTGAGGCGCAGCATCGACTTCGGGGTGAAGACGATGAGCGGGCGGCGCGGCCGGGCGTAGGCCTGGCGGCGCAGCAGGTGGAAGTACGACGCGGGGGTCGAGGGGTACGCGACGGTCATGTTGTTCTCGGCGCACATCGTGAGGAAGCGCTCGATGCGGGCGGAGGAGTGGTCCGGTCCCTGGCCCTCGTAGCCGTGGGGGAGGAGCAGGACGACGGAGGAGCGCTGCCCCCACTTCTGCTCCGAGCTGGAGATGAACTCGTCGATGATGGTCTGCGCGCCGTTGAAGAAGTCACCGAACTGCGCCTCCCACAGGACGAGCGCGTCGGGCCGCTCGACGGAGTACCCGTACTCGAAGCCCATCGCCGCGAACTCGGAGAGCAGGCTGTCGTAGACCCAGAACTTGCCCTGGCCCTCGCCGAGGTAGAGCAGGGGCGTCCACTCGGCCGCGTTCTCCTTGTCGATGAGGACGGCGTGCCGCTGCACGAAGGTGCCGCGCCGGCTGTCCTGACCGGCGAGGCGCACCGGGGTGCCCTCGATGAGGAGGGAGCCGAACGCGAGGAGCTCGCTGGTGCCCCAGTCGACGCCGCCCTCACGCACGCTGGAGGCGCGCTTCTCGAGCATCTGGCGCAGCTTGGGGTGGACGGTGAACGCGTCGGGGATGTCGACGAACGCGTCGCCGATGCGGTGCAGCATCTCCTGCGAGATGGCGGTCTCGGTGGCCGAGTGGGTCGTGGCGTCGGCGTCGCGCGCCTGCGCCGACGGCGGCTCGAGGCCGGTGTGGCCCTCGACGTCGGTGCCGGAGTACGACGCGTCGGCCGACGGGGTCTCGGCCTCCTTCAGCGCCGCCTTGGTCTCGACGAAGACCCGCTCGAGCTGCTGCTGGTAGTCGCGCAGCGCGGCCTCGGCGTCCTCGACGGTGATGTCGCCACGACCGATGAGCGACTCGGTGTACAGCTTGCGCACCGAGCGCTTGGCCTCGATGAGGCTGTACATGAGCGGCTGCGTCATCGACGGGTCGTCGCCCTCGTTGTGCCCGCGACGGCGGTAGCAGACCATGTCGATGACGACGTCCTTGTGGAAGTCCTTGCGGAACTCGTAGGCGAGCTCGGCGACGCGCACGCATGCCTCGGGGTCGTCACCGTTGACGTGGAAGATCGGCGCCTGGATCATCCGAGCGACGTCGGTGGAGTAGGTGGAGCTGCGCGAGCTGCTCGGCGAGGTCGTGAAGCCGACCTGGTTGTTGATGACGACGTGCACGGTGCCGCCGGTGCGGTAGCCGCGCAGCTGCGAGAGGTTGAGCGTCTCGGCGACGACGCCCTGGCCGGCGAAGGCCGCGTCGCCGTGCATGAGGACCGGAAGGACGGTGAAGTCCTCGCCGGCGAGGTTGAGGCGGTCCTGCTTGGCGCGCACGATGCCCTCGAGGACGGGGTTGACCGCCTCCAGGTGCGAGGGGTTGGCCGCGAGGTAGACCTTCGTCGTCGCCCCCGTCTCGGCGGTGAAGGTGCCCTCGGTGCCGAGGTGGTACTTGACGTCACCGGAGCCCTGGACCGACTTGGGGTCCTGCTTGCCCTCGAACTCGCGGAAGATCTGGCCGTAGCTCTTGCCCGCGATGTTCGCCAGGACGTTGAGGCGCCCGCGGTGCGGCATGCCGATGCAGACCTCGTCGAGGTCGTCCTCGGCGGCGAGCGACAGGACGCGGTCGAGCAGGGCGATGACCGACTCGCCGCCCTCGAGCGAGAAGCGCTTCTGGCCCACGAACTTGGTCTGCAGGAAGGTCTCGAACGCCTCGGCCGCGTTGAGGCGCCGCAGGATCCGCAGCTGCTCGTCGCGGGTCGTCTTGGCGTAGCCGACCTCGATCTTGTTCTGGATCCACTGGCGCTGCTCGGGGTCCTGGATGTGCATGTACTCGACGCCGATGGTGCGGCAGTACGAGTCGCGCAGGACGCCGAGGATCTTGCGCAGCGGCAGGAACGGCTGGCCCCCGAACCCGCCCGTGGCGAAGGACCGGTCGAGGTCCCACAGGGTCAGGCCGTGCGTCGTGACGTCGAGGTCGTGGTGGCGGCGCTGCTTGTACTCCAGCGGGTCGGTGTCGGCCATGAGGTGACCGCGAACCCGGTACGCGTGGATGAGCTCCTGGACCCGGGCCACCTTGTTGATGTCGTCGTCGTGCGAGGAGTCGACGTCGCGGACCCAGCGGATCGGCTCGTAGGGGATCCGCAGGCTCTCGAAGATCTCGTCGTAGAAGGCGTGGTCACCCAGGAGCAGCCCGTGGACGATGCGCAGGAAGTCCCCGGACTGCGCGCCCTGGATGATGCGGTGGTCGTAGGTGCTCGTCAGCGTCAGGGTCTTGCTCACCGCGTTGCGGTTGAGGGTCTCCTGGCTCGCGCCCTGCCACTCGGCGGGGTAGTCCATCGCGCCCACGCCGATGATCGCGCCCTGGCCGGCCATGAGTCGCGGCACCGAGTGGACGGTGCCGATGGTGCCGGGGTTGGTGAGCGTGATCGACGTCCCGCGGAAGTCCTCGACGGTGAGCTTGCCGCCGCGCGCCTTCTTGACCATCTCCTCGTAGGCGGTCCAGAAGTGCGCGAAGTCCATCGTCTCGGCCGCCTTGATGGACGGGACGAGGAGCTGGCGGGTGCCGTCGGGCTTGGGCAGGTCGATGGCCAGGCCGAGACCCACGTGGGCCGGGCTGACCAGGACGGGCTTGCCCTTCTCGTCGGTCGCGTAGCCGTTGTTCATCTCGGGCATCGCGCCGACGGCCTTGACCAGGGCGAAGCCGATGAGGTGGGTGAAGCTCACCTTGCCCCCGCGGCTGCGGGCGAGGTGGTTGTTGATGACGATGCGGTTGTCGATGAGGAGCTTGGCCGGCACCGCGCGCACCGAGGTCGCGGTCGGGACCTCGAGCGAGCTCTCCATGTTCGTCACGACCCGGGCACTCGCGCCGCGGATCGGGGTCTGGCGGGCGTCGCCCAGCGGACCGGACGCCTTGGGGGCCTCGGGCTCGCGCGGCTTGGGAGTCGCGGGGGTGCCGGCGGCGTCACTCGACGGCGTGCTGGTGGGGGCCTCCTTCGCCGCCGGCGCGGGGGCCTGCTGCTTCGCGGCCGGCGCGGGGGACTGCTGCTTCGCCGCCGGGGCCGCGGACTGGGCGGGCGCCTTGGCGGCCGCCTGGGTGGGCGCCTTGGCCGGGGCTGCCGCCGACCCGTTGCCGGCCGCGCCGTTGCCGCCACCCGCGGGGCGCGTGGTGGCGTCCCCGGGGGTGTAGTCCTTGAAGAAGTCCCACCACGCCCGGTCGACGCTGTTCTTGTCCTTCTGGTACTGCTCGTACAGCTCGTCGACCAGCCACTCGTTGGGCCCGAAGGTGGTCAGGGGATCGCTGGACGGGGACTGCTCGGCCACGGAGGATGCGCCTCTTTCTCGGCTCGTCGGCTACGAGGGGTCTGGTGTGCGTCCAGCCTATCCCCGCTGCTCGTGCGCCACGCCGGGGGACGCCGACCGGCCGTCCGGCGTCAGCTGATGTCGCTGCGCACGGTGCGCCAGATGCCGAAGCCCGCGAGGACCACGGCGTACGTGCCGAGGGTCAGCGCTCCGCCCCACCACTCGAGCTGGACCTGGTCCGGGCTCTGCGACACCCCACCGACGATCGCGTTGGTCGCGCTCGAGGGCAGGAAGGGCGCCACGTGCTCGCGGCCGAACTCCCACGCCCCGAGTGCCAGCCCGATGAGGGGCTCGACGATCCAGGCGACGCCGATGCCGATGAGCAGGGCGGCCACCTGGTTGCTGATGAGGATGCCGATGCCCAGGCCGATGAGCGCCCACAGGCCCAGGACCAGCAGGCTCAGCGCCAGCGAGCGGGCCACCTCGGAGGAGGGGAAGAGCGGTCGGTCGATGAGGGTCAGGGCGACCGCCCCGACCGAGACCGACCCCGCGAGGCTCACCAGGCCGTAGAGCGCGCCGATGCCGACGAGCGCGACGACCTTGGCGAGCATCGCGCGCGCCCGCCGCGGCGTCGCGAGGAAGGTCGCGGTGATCGTCTTGTGGCGGTACTCCGCCCCGATCGTCAGGACGCCGATCGTCAGCAGGAGCAGGTAGCCGATGCTGATGCCCGAGGTGTAGACGGTGTTGGCCACCTGGGTGTCGGTTCCGCTGACCCCCGGCCCGCCGGGGCCGCCTGCCTGCCCGTCCTGGTTGACCAACCACCCGAACAGCGCCGCGAAGGCCCCGCCGCCGACGAAGATCGCCAGGGCCATGCCCCACCACATCCGGGTCGTGAAGAACTTGCGCAGCTCGCTGCGGACCGCGGCGATCACGGGGCCACCCCTTCCTCGTTGCGGTTGGTGCCCTCGGTCAGCTCGAAGAACAGCTGCCTCGAGGTCGGCCCGACGGGCCTCGAGCCCGTAGATCGGGAGCCCGACGCGCAGCGCGACGTCGCCGATGAGCCGCAGGTCTGCCGTGTCGGCGACCAGTGTCCCGTCGCGGCCCGGCGAGCTCGTGACGTCGGCGACGCGCAGCGCCCCGGCCAGCCGCTCTGGGTCGGAGGTGCGCACGAGCGCTCCCGGCCCCCCGCGCAGCGAGCTCATCGAGCCAGCCCGCACGAGGCGGCCGTTGGCGATGATGACGACCTCGTCGACCGTCTGCTCCACCTCCTGCAGGAGGTGGCTGGACACGAGGATGGTCTTGCCCTCGGTGCTGAGGTGGCGCAGGAAGCCACGCAGCCAGCGGATGCCCTCGGGGTCCAGCCCGTTGGCCGGCTCGTCGAGCACGAGGACCTTGGGGTCGCCGAGGAGGGCGGCGGCCAGGCCGAGCCGCTGGCGCATCCCCATGCTGTACTCACCGGCGCGCTTGCGCGCCGCCGCCGGGATGCCGGTCAGCTCGAGGAGCTCGTCGACGCGCTTCAAGGGGGTCCCCCCGGCGTCGGCCAGCACGCGCAGGTGGTCGCGGCCGCTGCGGCCCGGGTGGAAGTTCGTCGCCTCGAGCGCCGCCCCCACGGTCCGCTGCGGGTCGGCGAGGTCGACGTAGCGGTGCCCGTCGATCGTCGCGGTCCCGCTGCTCTGCCGGACCAGGCCCAGGAGCATGCGCAGCGTCGTCGTCTTGCCCGCCCCGTTGGGGCCGAGGAACCCCGTGATCCGGCCGGGCTCGACGTCGAAGCTGAGGTCGTCGACGGCCACGAACGAGCCGAACCGCTTCGTCAGCCCCGTGACCTCGATCCGGGCCCCCGTCGTGGACACCGCACTCATCGTCGTCCTCCCACCGTCATGGCCCGATCCTGTCAGGACCCCACGACGCCCACCTCACCCGGCCGGTGGAGCGGCGGGTCCCTCTGGGGGACGAGGCCGGCTGGCCATACGATGGTCGGGACATGCGCCCTCCTCGCCCTGACGCCCCATGACCGCCTGGCTGCTCCTCCTCCTCGGTGTCGTCCTCACCGTGGGGACGGCGCTCTTCGTGGCGGCGGAGTTCTCGCTCGTCGCCCTCGACCGGCCCGCCGTGCAGCGCGCCGTCGACAACGGCGAGCGTGGCTCGCGCTCGGTCCTGGCCTCGCACCGCCAGCTCTCCACGCAGCTCTCCGCGTGCCAGCTGGGGATCACGCTGACGACGCTGGTGCTCGGCTTCATCGCCAGCCCCTCGGTGGGGGCGCTCCTCGTGGGGCCCCTCGAGGCGCTCGGGCTGAGCGCGGGCGCCGCGTCCTCCACCGCGTCGGTGCTCGCGCTGCTCATGGCGACCCTGTTCTCGATGATCGTCGGGGAGATGGTCCCCAAGACGCTCGCGGTCTCCCTCCCGATGGCGACGGCCAAGGTGTCGGCCGCCCCGGTGCGCTGGTTCGCCGTCGCGACCAAGCCGATGATCGCCCTGCTCAACGGCATCGCGAACCGCACCCTGCGGGCCATGGGCATCGAGCCGCAGGAGGAGCTGTCGGCGGCCCGCAGCCCCGCCGAGCTCGCCTCGCTCGTGCGCAGCTCCGCGGAGGCCGGGACGCTCGACCTCGGCACCGCCCGCCTCGTGACGGCCTCCCTCGGCTTCGCCGACCAGACCGCGGCCGACGTCATGACCCCGCGCTCGCGCGCCACGTCCATCGAGCGCACCTCCACCGCCGCCGACCTGGTCTCCCTGGCGCGGCGCACCGGCCACTCCCGCTTCCCCGTCGTCGGGGCCGACTGGGACGACATCGACGGGATCGTCCACGTCAAGAAGGCGATCGCCGTCCCGTTCGACCGCCGTGACGACGTGCCGGTCTCGGCCCTGATGGTGCCCGCCGTGCTCGTCCCCGAGACCCTGCGCCTGGACCCCCTGCTCCTCCAGCTCCGCCAGGGCGGCATGCAGCTCGCCGTCGTCGTCGACGAGTACGGCGGCACGTCCGGGGTCGTGACGCTCGAGGACCTCGTCGAGGAGATCGTCGGCGAGGTCAACGACGAGCACGACCGCTCGCAGACCACCGGCCGGGCGCTGCGCGACGGCTCCTGGACCGTCCCGGGCCTCTGGCGCCCCGACGAGGTGCGCTCGCGGACCGGAGTCGCCGTCCCCGACGGCCCCGCCTACGAGACGATCGCCGGCTGGCTGATGGCCGAGCTCGGGCGGGTGCCCGCGGTCGGCGACGAGGCCACGGTCGACGGCTGGACCGCGCGCGTCATCGACATGGACGGGCACCGGGTCGACCGCATCCGGCTCGTCCCCCCGGTCCCGTCCCCGGCGACGCCCGACCCCGGACCCGGGACGACGGAGGCCCGGCGATGAGCCTGTCGACCGTCTTCGTCACGATCATCCTGCTCGCCGCCAACGCCTTCTTCGTGGGCGCCGAGTTCGCCGCGATGACGGCCCGGCGCAGCCAGCTCGAACCGCTCGCCGACCAGGGGAGCAAGGGCGCGGCGGTGGCCCTGGAGGCCATGAAGCGCACCGGGCTCCTGCTCGCCACCTGCCAGCTCGGCATCACGGTCTGCTCGGTGCTCCTCGGCGCGGTGTCCGAGGCGGCGCTGCACGACGCCCTCGCCCCGCTCATCGAGGCGGCCGGGCTGCCCGAGGCCGTCGCCGACGTCGCGGCGCTGACGCTCGCCCTCGCCGTCATCGTCTTCCTCCACGTCGTCTACGGCGAGATGATCCCCAAGAACATCTCCATCGCCCGGCCCGAGCGGGCCGCCATCGTCCTCGTGCCCCCGCTCGTCATGGTGAGCAAGGTCGTCGCGCCGGTCATCGGTGCCATGGACTGGCTGGCCAAGGCGATCCTGCGGCTGTTCGGGGTCGAGCCCAAGGACGAGATCGCCTCGGCGTTCACGGCCGAGGAGGTGGCGCACATCCTCGACGAGTCGCGCGACGAGGGCCTGGTCGGGGACGAGCACTACGAGCGGCTCGGCGCCGCGCTCGAGTTCAGCGACAAGGACGCGGCCGACGTGGGCGTGCCGGTGGCCGGCCTCGTCACGGTCACCTCCGCCGCGACGCCGGGTGAGATCGAGCGGCTCGTGGCGCGCCACGGCTTCTCGCGCTACCCCGTCGTCGACCCTGGCGGCGACCTCGGAGGGTACCTGCACCTCAAGGACGTCCTGTACGCCGACGAGACCGAGCGCGACGAGCCGGTGCCGGCCAAGCGCGTGCGGCGGATGGCCAACGTCCGCCGCGACGACGAGGTCGAGTCGGTGCTCGAGACGATGCAGGCGACGGGCTCGCACCTGGCCCGGGTCGTCGCCGAGGACGGCTCGGTCGTCGGCGTCGTCTTCCTCGAGGACGTCATCGAGGAGCTCGTCGGCGAGGTGTCCGACGCCTCCCAGCGCGGCTGACCGCCGGAGGTCCGCCGGTTCGAGGTGATGTCCGACCGGGGAGGTCTTCCACCTCGACCCGAGGTGGCGCGGCGGTCGAGGTGATGTCCGACCGGGTGGAGGTCTTCTTTCACCTCGACCCGCAGGTGGGGACGGCGAAGGGCCCGATCCGCACGCGCGTCGCGCGTGAGCATCGGGCCCCTCGTCAGTGCCCCCGGTAGGATTCGAACCTACGCCACCGCCTCCGGAGGGCGGTGCTCTATCCCCTGAGCTACGGGGGCGGGCACGCAGCGCGAACCATGAGACTCGCAGCGCTCCGCGAGGGTAGCAGCCTAGGCTTGGGGTCATGCAATCCGGGACCGTGGGGTCCGGTTCCTCGCCGCTGGTGCTGATCTGCGACGACGTCGAACCGATCCGCCGGCTGCTTCGCATCAACCTCGAGCTGGTCGGCTTCGAGGTCGAGGAGGCCACCGACGGCCATGCCGCCATGGCCCGGCTCATCGACCTCGACGCGCGCCGCCCCGACGTCGTGGTCCTGGACTCCCAGATGGCGCCCTACGACGGGTGGTGGGCCATCGCCGCGATCCGCGGCCACCACCGCCTCGACGACGTCCCGGTGCTGCTCGTCACCGCCGCCGCGAGCGACCACGCGCGCTACGAGGTCGACGAGGCCGGCTTCGACGGGATCGTCACCAAACCCTTCGACCCGGACGAGCTGGTCGAGGCCGTCTCACGTCTCGCGACCACCGGCAGGGCCCCCCGCGGCCGTCCGTAGACTGGGGCGGGTGACCCCCGAACAGCTCTCGGTCGCGATCCGCGACGCCCTCCAGTCCGCCGTCGACGCCGGTGACCTCGCGGTCACCGTGCCCGCAGTGGTCCGGGTGGAGCGCCCGCGCAACCGCGACCACGGGGACTGGTCGACCAACGTCGCCCTCCAGCTCGCGAAGGGCGCCGGCATCGCGCCGCGCGACCTCGCGGTCGCCCTGTCCACCCGGCTGGCGGCCCTCGAGGGCGTCAAGGCCGTCGACGTCGCCGGGCCCGGCTTCCTCAACATCACCCTCGAGGCCGCGAGCGCCGGCGAGCTCGCCCGCGCCGTCGTCGAGGCCGGAGCCGAGTACGGCCGGGGCACCTCCGAGGCCGGCCGCGTGGTCAACCTCGAGTTCATCTCGGCCAACCCCACCGGCCCGCTCCACATCGGCCAC
Organism: uncultured Actinomycetota bacterium; assembly: GCA_963795035.1. Taxonomy (GTDB): domain Bacteria; phylum Actinomycetota; class Actinomycetes; order Actinomycetales; family Dermatophilaceae; genus Oryzobacter. The sequence continues at coordinate 92,864 of CAWCFZ010000003.1, forward strand.
ACCCGCTGGGCGGCGCTCGGCGACGCGATGCGGCGGCTGCTCGACGCCACCGGTGCCGAGGTCACCGCCGAGTACTACATCAACGACGCCGGCGCCCAGATGGACAAGTTCGGCGCATCGGTCCTCGCCCGCGCCGCCGGCAAGGAGGCGCCCGAGGACGGCTACCCCGGCGAGTACGTCGTCGCCCGCGCGCAGGAGGTCCTCGCGGCGCGACCCGACCTGCTCGACCTGCCCCCGGACGAGGGCCTCGCCGTGGCACGCGACCTGGGCTACGTCGCCCAGCTCGAGGCGATCCGCGCGACCCTGGAGGCGCTCGGCGTGCGCTTCGACGTCTGGTTCTCCGAGCGCTCCCTCCACGAGGGCGGCGCGGTCGAGCGGGCCGTCGACCGGCTGCGCGAGCAGGGCCACGTCTTCGACGAGGGCGGGGCCGTCTGGCTGCGCACCACCGACTTCGGCGACGACCGCGACCGGGTGCTCGTGCGGGCCAACGGCGAGCCCACCTACTTCGCGGCGGACGCCGCCTACTACCTCAGCAAGAAGGACCGCGGCTTCGACGAGAAGGTCTACCTCCTCGGCGCCGACCACCACGGGTACATCAACCGGCTCAGGGCCATCGCGGCCTGCGCCGGTGACGACCCCGAGCACCACATCGAGGTCAAGATCGGCCAGCTCGTCGCCATCGCCGGCCAGCGGATGGGGAAGCGGCTCGGCAACGCGATCTACCTCGACGACCTCGTCGACTGGCTGGGCACCGACGCCGTCCGGTACTCGCTCGCGCGCTACCCCGCCGACAGCCCGCTGTCCCTCGACGGCGAGGAGCTGCGCAAGCAGACCAACGACAACCCGGTCTTCTACGTCCAGTACGCGCACGCCCGCACGGCCAACGTGGCGCGCCTGGCGGCCGAGGACGGCGTGCACCGCGCCGACGGCTTCGACGCCTCGCTCCTCACCGACCCCACCGAGGCCGCCCTGCTCGCGGTCATCGGCGACTTCCCGCGCGTCGTCGCGCACGCCGCCCACCTCCTCGAGCCGCACCGCGTCGCGCGGTACCTCGAGGAGCTCGCGACCCGCTTCCACAAGTGGTACGACACGTGCCGGGTGCGCCCGATCAACGCCGACGAGGAGGTCACCGACCTGCACCGCAGCCGGCTGTGGCTCAACGACGCCACCCGCCAGGTGCTCGTCAACGGCCTGGGCCTGCTCGGCGTCAGCGCCCCCGAGCGGATGTGAGCCGATGCGCTCGCACGAGGCCGGCGCCCTCCACGCCGAGGGCTACGGGGGACCCCCGCTCTACCTGCCGCACCCCACCGACGTCATGGAGCTGCTGCCGCAGCTCTGGCCGCGGTCGGTCGAGCGCGACGCGGAGGGCCGGCTGACCGTCGGCGGCGTCGACGTCGTCAGCCTCGCGGCCGAGCACGGCACCGCGGCCTACGTCCTCGATGAGGACGACTTCCGCTCTCGCGCAAGGGAGTTCAAGGAGTCGTTCGACTCCGCCTTCGCCGGGCTTGCCGGTGCCGACGTCTACTACGCCGGCAAGGCGTTCCTCTGCACCGCGGTCGCCCGGTGGGTGGCGGAGGAGGGGCTGCACCTCGACGTGTGCACCGGCGGCGAGCTCGCCGTCGCCAAGCGGGTCGGCTTCCCGGGTGCGCGGATCGGCTTCCACGGCAACAACAAGACCGTCGCCGAGATCCGTGACGCCCTGTCCTACGGCGTGGGCCGCATCGTCCTGGACTCCTTCCACGAGATCGACCGGGTGGCGGCCGTCGCGGCCGAGCTCGGCGTGCTCGCCCCCGTCATGGTGCGCGTCACCGTGGGCGTCGAGGCACACACCCACGAGTTCATCGCCACCGGCCACGAGGACCAGAAGTTCGGCTTCAGCCTCGCCGGTGGCGCGGCGCACGAGGCGGTGCGCCGCGTCCTCGCGCGGCCTGACGTGCTCGACCTGCGGGGGCTGCACAGCCACATCGGCAGCCAGATCTTCGACACCGGCGGCTTCGAGATGGCAGCCCACCGCCTCGTCTCCCTCCACGCCACCATCGCCGACGAGCACGGGCACCACTGCCCCGAGCTCGACCTCGGCGGGGGCTACGGCATCGCGTACACCTCGCAGCACACCCCGCTCCCTCCGGCGCTCCTCGCCGAGGAGATGGCCGGCATCGTCGAGCGCGAGCTCAAGGCGGTCGGCGACGGTGACGACCCCCACCTGCCGCGGGTCTCCGTCGAGCCCGGGCGCGCGGTCGTCGGGCCCAGCACGTTCACCCTGTACGAGGTGGGGACGGTCAAGGACGTCGAGATCGGCGGCGGCGCGGTGCGCTCGTACGTCTCGGTCGACGGCGGGATGAGCGACAACGCACGCCCCGCGCTCTACGAGGCCGACTACTCGTGCACCCTGGCCAACCGTCGCTCCGACGCCCCGCCGCGCCTGTCGCGCGTCGTGGGCCGGCACTGCGAGAGCGGCGACATCGTCGTCCTCGACGAGTACCTCCCCGGCGACGTCCGGCCGGGCGACCTCATCGCCGTTCCGGGCACCGGCGCCTACTGCCGCAGCCTGTCCAGCCAGTACAACCACACCCCGCGCCCGCCCGTCGTCGCGGTCCGTGGAGGTCGCTCCCGCGTCCTCGTGCGCCGTGAGACCATCGAGGACCTCCTGGCCCTCGACGTGGCCGAGGCATGACGCCCGAGACCGAGGAGACGACCCCCACCATGGCGCACGTACCCGGTGCCCCCCTGCGCGTGGCGCTGCTCGGCTGCGGCGTCGTCGGCTCGGCCGTCGCGACCAGGCTCGTCGAGCACGCCGACGACCTCGCCGCCCGGGTCGGTGCCCGCCTCGAGCTCGTCGGGATCGCCGTGCGCCGTCCGCAGCGCCCCCGCCCCGACGTCCCCGTCGACCCCTCGCTGTTCACCGCCGACGCCCACGAGCTGGTGACCCGCGCCGACATCGTCATCGAGGTCATCGGCGGGATCGACCCGGCCCGCGACCTCATCCTGCGGGCGATGGAGCACGGCGCCTCGGTCGTCTCCGCGAACAAGGCGCTGCTCGCCGAGGACGGCCCCACCCTCTACAAGGGCGCGGACGCCGCCGACGTCGACCTGTACTACGAGGCCGCGGTGGCCGGAGCCATCCCCATCCTGCGGCCCATCCGCGAGTCGCTCGCCGGCGACGAGGTCCGCAAGGTCCTCGGCATCGTCAACGGCACGACGAACTTCGTCCTCGACGCCATGGACACCACCGGCGCCGGCTTCGCCGAGACCGTCGAGCGCGCCCAGGCCCTGGGGTACGCCGAGGCCGACCCCACCGCCGACGTCGAGGGCTTCGACGCCGCCGCCAAGGCCGCCATCCTCGCCAGCCTGGCCTTCCACACCCGGGTCTCGTCGGCCGACGTCCACCGCGAGGGCATCACCGAGGTGAGCGCCAGCGACATCCAGGCCGCCAAGGAGATGGACTGCGTCGTCAAGCTCCTCGCCATCTGCGAGCGGGTCACCGACGCCGACGGTGCCCAGGCCGTGAGCGTGCGCGTGCACCCGGCGATGATCCCGAGGAGCCACCCGCTCGCCAGCGTGCGGGAGGCCTTCAACGCCGTGTTCGTCGAGGCCGAGGCCGCGGGGGAGCTGATGTTCTACGGTCGCGGGGCCGGGGGCGACCCCACCGCGAGCGCCGTCCTCGGCGACGTCGTCGCCGTGGCGCGCCACCGCGTCGCCGGGGGCCGCGGACCGGGGGAGTCGGCCTACGCCGACCTGCCGGTCGTCGACATGGGACAGGCCCTGACGAGGTACCACATCAGCCTCGACGTCGCCGACCGCCCGGGCGTCCTCGCCCAGGTGGCCGCGGCCTTCGCCGACCACGGCGTCTCCATCGAGACGGTGCGCCAGCAGGTGGCGCCGGGGGAGGGCGAGCGGGCCAAGCTCATCGTCGTCACCCACCGGGCCACCGACGCCGCGCTCGCCGCCACCGTCGACGCCCTGGCCGCCCTCGACTCGGTCGAGGACGTCGTGTCGGTCCTGCGCGTGGAAGGGGCCTGAGCCGTGGCGCACCAGTGGCGCGGTGTCATCCGCGAGTACGCCGACCGGCTGCCCCTGCTCGACGGCGCTCCCGTCGTCACCCTCCGCGAGGGGGGCACCCCGCTCATCCCCTGCGAGAGCCTGTCGGAGACCACCGGGGCCAACGTCCTGGTCAAGGTCGAGGGCATGAACCCCACCGGGTCCTTCAAGGACCGGGGGATGACGACGGCGATGTCGGTCGCCAAGCGCAACGGCGCCCGCGCCGTGATCTGTGCGAGCACGGGCAACACGAGCGCGAGCGCGGCCGCCTACGCGACCAAGGCCGGGATGACGTGTGCCGTCCTCGTGCCCGACGGCAAGATCGCGATGGGCAAGCTGAGCCAGGCGGTCGCCCACGGCGCCACGCTCATCCAGGTCGAGGGGAACTTCGACGACTGCCTCACCGTCGCCCGCAAGCTCGCCGAGGCGTACCCCGTCGAGCTCGTCAACTCGGTCAACCCCGCGCGCATCCAGGGCCAGAAGACCGCTGCCTTCGAGGTCGTCGACGCGCTCGGCGACGCCCCCGACATCCACGTCCTGCCGGTCGGCAACGCCGGCAACATCACCGCGTACTGGATGGGCTACACCGAGTACGCGCAGCCCACGCAGGGCCGCGGCGGCGAGGTGCTCGCGCCCGTCGCCACCCGCCGCCCCCGGATGTGGGGCTTCCAGGCCGCGGGAGCGGCGCCGATCGTCCTCGGCCACCCGGTCGACGAGCCCGAGACGGTCGCCACGGCCATCCGGATCGGCAACCCGGCGTCGTGGAGGCAGGCGGAGGCGGCGCGCGACGAGTCCGGCGGCCTCATCGACATGGTGACCGACGAGGAGATCCTCGACGCGCACCGGCTGTTGTCCTCCACCGAGGGCGTGTTCGTCGAGCCCGGGTCCGCGGCCTCCATCGCCGGCCTGATGAAGATGCACCGGGCCGGGCTGGTCCCCGCCGACGCCACCATCGTCTGCACGGTGACCGGGCACGGCCTGAAGGACCCCCAGTGGGCGCTGCGAACCGCCGACGGCTCCGAGGTCACCCCGGTCCGCGTGCCCGTCGACGCCTTCAGCGTGGCGAGCGCCCTCGGCCTCGAGGGCTGACGTGGGCCCCGACCTCCTGCGCCCCGGCGCGTCGGTCGAGGTCCGGGTCCCGGCGAGCAGCGCGAACCTCGGGCCCGGCTTCGACTCCGTCGGCTGCGCCCTGGGCGTCTGGGACACCTGCCGCGCCACGGTCACGGCGGACCCGGGTCTCGTCGTCGTCGTCAGCGGCGAGGGCGAGGGCGCGGTGCCGCTCGACGCCTCGCACCTCGTGCACCGGGCGATGCAGGTCGCGTGGGGCGAGCTGGGGGTCCGGCCGCCCGAGGGCCTGCGGCTCGAGTGCGAGAACGCGGTCCCGCACGGTCGGGGCATGGGGTCATCGGCGACAGCCATCGTCACGGGAGTCGTTGCGGCACAGGCACTTCACGACATCTCGCGCGACGCAGACGGTGACGACGTCGACCTCGCCCTCACCAACGACCTTGCGGCCCGGCTCGAGGGTCATCCCGACAACTCCTCGGCGAGTGTCTACGGCGGCGTCACGCTGTCGTGGTCCGACGACGAGTACGCCTCGACGACGACGGTCCACCTGCCGGTGCATCCCGACCTCGAACCGGTCGTCCTCGCGCCCGAGGCCCAGCTGTCCACGGCCAAGGCCCGCTCGGTGCTCCCGCAGCAGGTCCGCCTCGCGGACGCGGCGTCGAACTCGGCGCGCGCTGCGCTGCTGGCCCACGCCATCGGCTCCGATCCCGGGCTCCTGCTCGCCGCCACCCGGGAGTGGCTTCACCAGGAGGCGCGCCGTCCGTCGTACGCGGCCTCGATGGCCCTCGTCGACGACCTGCGCGCCTCCGGCCACGCCGCCGTCATCTCAGGCGCCGGCCCGTCGGTCCTCGTCCTGACGCGGCGCGACCGGGTCGAGGCGGTGCGGGCGCACGCGGCCTCGGGGTGGCGGGTCCTCACGCCGGGGATCCCCGGCCACGGGGCGACGGTCACGGTGCTGGCCCGCGGCTGACCGCGCGAGCGGCGCCGACGCCCCGCGGTGTGCCGAACGACGTCCCGCTCGCAGGCGCGGTGCTACCCTTGAGCCTGCGACCGCAGTCGATGCCGGGGTGAGTCCCGCTGCCTGCCGCGAGTCGCCCCCACCACCAGGGCCAGCCCCTCGATCCTTTCGAGGTGCTGTCGGTCCGGCGTGGGCACCCACATGATCGGCCGTATCGAGGCCATCCACGAGCGAGGGGAAGGATCCTTCGTGACAGACACCACCACTCTTGAGGCGACTGCCGGCTCGAGCAGCCCGCGACGCTCCGGGGCGCTGACCGCCATGCGGTTGGCCGAGCTCCAGGGGCTCGCCTCGAGCATGGGCATCAGCGGGACCGGCAAGATGCGCAAGGGCGACCTCGTCGCCGCCATCAAGGCCCGCCAGAACGGTGAGAGCGGACCGGCCAGCACTGGCGACTCGCGCCACCGTGAGCCCGCCGCCCGCGCAGAGAGCCAGGAGCGCTCGGACCGTCAGGACCGTCAGGACCGCCAGGACCGCAGCGAGCGCCAGGACCGCACCGAGCGTTCCGAGCGCCAGGACCGCAGCGAGCGTTCCGAGCGCCAGGACCGCACCGAGCGTTCCGAGCGCCAGGACCGCACCGAGCGTTCCGAGCGCCAGGACCGCACCGAGCGCGAGGACCAGCCGCAGGGCCAGAACCAGGCCGGCGGCCAGCAGGGCCAGAACCGTGGCGCCGCCGCCGGTGCCGCCGGTGCCGCCGCCGACGACGAGGACGGCCGCGGTGGCCGCCGTCGCCGCAACCGGGGTCGCAACCGCGACAAGCGCCGCCCCCCGGTGGCGGGCGAGAGCCCCCAGCAGGACACCGTCGAGCAGCAGATCTTCGAGGACGACGTCCTCGTGCCGGTGGCGGGCATCCTCGACATCCTCGACAACTACGCGTTCGTGCGCACGACCGGATACCTGCCGGGCGCCAGCGACATCTACGTCCCGCTCCAGATCGTCAAGCGCCACGGCCTGCGCAAGGGCGACGCCGTCACCGGCTCGATCAAGGCCACCCGCGAGGGTGAGGAGCCGCAGCAGCAGAGCGTGGGCGGGCGCAACAGCCGCGCCAAGTACACGCCGCTGGCGCAGCTCGACACGATCAACGGCCAGTCACCGGAGGAGGCGCGCCGCCGCCCCGAGTTCGGCAAGCTGACGCCGCTCTACCCCCAGGACCGCCTGCGCCTGGAGACCGAGCAGAACGTCCTCACGACACGGATCATCGACCTCGTCGCCCCGATCGGCAAGGGTCAGCGCGGCCTCATCGTCGCCCCGGCCAAGGCCGGCAAGACGATGGTGATGCAGGCGCTCGCCAACGCGATCACGACGAACAACCCCGAGTGCCACCTCATGGTCGTCCTCGTCGACGAGCGCCCCGAGGAGGTCACCGACATGCAGCGCGCCGTCAAGGGCGAGGTCATCTCCTCGACCTTCGACCGGCCCGCCGAGGACCACACCACCGTCGCCGAGCTGGCGATCGAGCGCGCGAAGCGCCTCGTCGAGATGGGGCACGACGTCGTCGTCCTCCTCGACTCGATCACCAAGCTCGGCCGCGCCTACAACCTCGCCGCCCCGGCGAGCGGGCGCATCCTGTCCGGTGGCGTCGACTCGGCCGCGCTGTACCCGCCGAAGAAGTTCTTCGGTGCCGCGCGCAACATCGAGAACGGTGGCTCGCTCACCATCCTCGCGACGGCCCTCGTCGAGACCGGGTCGCGGATGGACGAGGTGATCTTCGAGGAGTTCAAGGGCACCGGCAACATGGAGCTCAAGCTCGACCGCCAGCTCGCGAACCGTCGCATCTTCCCCGCGGTCGACGTCAACAACTCGGGCACCCGCAAGGAGGAGATCCTCCTCGCCCCGGACGAGCTGCGGATCATGTGGAAGCTGCGTCGCGTCCTCGCAGCGCTGGACTCCCAGCAGGGCATCGAGCTGCTCCTGGACCGCCTGCGCAAGACGAAGACCAACTACGAGTTCCTCGCCCAGGTCCAGCAGACCGCCACGATGAAGCTCGACGACGAGGACGCCTGACCGCCTCGTCGGCGTCAGTGGCGGGGACCCAGGGCGAGGCGGCGGCGCGTCTCGGCACGTCCCTCGGCGGAGTCGGGCAGGTCCCACCACGACTCGACCCACCAGGTGGCGCCGGCGTCGGCCCACGCCTGCACCGGTGGCCGGGCCTCCCCGAAGGAGCCGTGGCTGTCGCCCTCGACGACGACGTCGTACCCCTGCATGCCCAGGCCCGCGTCGGCACGCAGGGCGCCGATCCGCTCGACGACCTCGCGCAGGCCGTCGTGGGTGAGCCGTGACCCGGGGTCCTGCAGGGTTCCCCCGGCGACGGCGGGGAAGACCCCGTTCCAGCGGGCCGCCCGCTCGAGGGAGCGCTGCCGCTCCCGGCCGGGGACGAGCATCCCGACGCACCAGACCGGCGGGTGCGGGGTCTGCACGGGAGGTGGCGGGACCAGCTCGGTGACCGGCCGCGCGCTGTAGTGCTCGCCCTCGTAGGTGAAGGGCTGCCCGCCCATGAGCCCGGCGTAGATCGCCAGAGCCTCGTCGAGCTTGCGGGCCCGAGTGGCCCGACCCTCGTCGGGCTCGAACGCGAGCCAGTTGCCGTGGAGCGCGCCGAGGCCGACCCCGAGCGTGACGCGGCCGTGGGACAGGCGGTCGACCGAGGCGACCCGCGAGGCGAGGTCCCAGGGTCGGTGCCGCGAGGCCGGGGTCAGCAGGGTCCCCAGGCGGATCCGGTCGGTGGCCATGGCCGCGGCGCCCAGGGTGACCCAGGCGTCCTGACCCCACACGGACTCCCACGAGAAGACCTGGTCCCACCCCGCCTCCTCTGCGACGGCAGCGAGCTCGGTGAACTCGCGCTCGGTGGCGTACGGGATGACGGCGGCGAACCTCATGCCCCGCCACGCTACCCAGCCGGTCCGACAGGACACGGGGTGTCAGGGGCGCGGTTGCCCGCGCGCCCGGCACCCCGGACGCTGGTCCCTGTGGATGACCGGCGCCGGACCTCACCTCGATCGGGCACCGTGTCGGGATGCAGCCCGTCCGCCGCCGCCTGCTCCGTGCCGAGCGGGCCCGACGGGCGGCATCCGTCGCAGCCGACCACGACGGGGTCGCCCACCGCCGGGACCTTCGGGCCGTCGGCGTGTCCAGGGCGGATGTGCGGTCGGAGGTCGAGGCCGGACGGTGGCTCACGGCCGGGCGGCACACCGTGGTCGTGGGGAACCTGCCGCCGACCGGCCGGGCGCTGCTCTGGAGGGCCGTCTGGGAGTGCGGCTCGGGCACGGTCCTCGACGGGGTGGCCGCTCTCGTTGCCGAGGGGCTCACCGGCTTCGAGGCGCGCGGGGTCGACGTCTCGGTACCCCGGAACAACCGGAGCCGTCGGGTCGAGGGCGTTCGGCGGCACCGTCGCACGGTGATGCCGTCGGCGACGGCGGCCGGGCTGCCGCGGGTCGATGTCCCGGTGGCCGTCGTGAACGCCGCCGGCTGGGCGGTGAGCGAACGGCAGGCAGCGCTCCTCCTCTGCCTCGTGCTGCAACAACGCCTGACCATCCCGGGACGGCTGCTCGGAGCGTGGAGATGCAGCACGGCTCGGATGCCGGCACGACGACGCAGGCTCCTGTCGACCGTCGTCGCCGACCTGTGCGACGGCGCGCACTCGCTCGGCGAGCTCGACTTCGCAGCCATGTGCCGCGACGCCGGACTGCCTGCCCCGAGCCGTCAGGTCGTGCGCACCCTGCCCGGGGGACGGGTCTACCTCGATGTCGCCTGGGAGGACATCGGCCTGGTCGTCGAGATCGACGGAGGCCACCACGCCCTGGCCCTCGACGTCGTCGACGACGCCCTGCGACAGAACGAGGTGGTCCTGCGCGAGGGCCGGGTGCTGCGTCTGCCGGTCATCGGGCTTCGACTCATGCGGGAGCCGTTCATGGCCCAGGTCGTCCGCGCCCACGCCACCTGGGCCCGGCGGACTGCCTGACCGTCATGGGTCGTCCGGGTGGGGTGTCAGGGGCGCGGGTGGCCGCGCGTTCGGCACCCCTGCCCCCCACCCCTGCCCACCGGGGCGTCAGGGGGGCTGGGGAATGGCCTCAGGGGTGCGCACCGTTTAGGTGAGCGTGTGCCACCTCTGGCACACTTGACCGCTGGACCGGTTCACGGCATCCGACGCGTTTCCTGAGTGCCTCCACGAGGGCACAGGCGGGGCGCCAGGGCTGCCAGCTATGGTGCTGCGCCCGCCGACCCGGACACATCCAAGGGAGACACATCGTGAAGAAGGACATCCACCCCGAGTACGTGGAGACCACGGTCACCTGTACCTGTGGCAGCACGTTCACCACGCGCAGCACGGCGAAGGACGGCAGCATCCACGCCGACGTCTGCTCGCAGTGCCACCCGTTCTACACGGGCAAGCAGAAGATCCTCGACACCGGTGGCCGCGTGGCCCGCTTCGAGGCCCGCTACGGCAAGAAGGCCGCCAAGTAGCTTCTCCGACGCGCCGGTCCGACCCCCTCGTGGGCGGGCCGGCGCGTCGCGTTTCCCCCGACGTCCCACCCGACCCCAGGAGCGACCGGTGCTCGAGTCCGCCCAGGCCCTCGTCGACGAGCACGCGGCGCTCGAGCGCCAGATGGCCGACCAGGCCGTCGCCTCCGACCCCGACCGCAGCCGCGAGCTGAACAAGCGCTACGCGGCTCTGGGCCCGACGGTGGCGGCCCACCACGCGTGGGTGCGTGCCCGCGGCGACCTCGAGGCCGCCCGCGAGCTGGCCCGCGAGGACGCCGCCTTCGCCGACGAGGTGCCCGCCCTGGAGGCCACCGTCGCCGCGGCCGAGCACCGCCTGCGGACCCTGCTCATCCCGCGCGACCCGGACGACGACCGCGACGTCATCCTCGAGGTCAAGGCGGGGGAGGGTGGGGAGGAGTCGGCCCTGTTCGCCGCCGACCTCCTGCGGATGTACCTGCGCCACGCCGAGCGCCGCGGCTGGCGCACCGAGGTGCTCGACGCCACCGAGTCCGACCTCGGCGGCTACAAGGACGTGCGGGTGGCGGTCAAGGCGCGCGGGAACGCCCAGCCGGGCGAGGCGCCCTGGGCGCGGCTGAAGTTCGAGGGCGGCGTGCACCGCGTGCAGCGCGTCCCGGTCACCGAGAGCCAGGGCCGGATCCACACCAGCGCCGCCGGCGTCTGGGTGATGCCCGAGGCCGAGGAGGTCGAGGTGAGCATCGACCCCAACGACCTGCGCATCGACGTCTTCCGCTCGAGCGGTCCGGGCGGCCAGAGCGTCAACACCACCGACTCGGCCGTGCGCATCACGCACCTGCCGACCGGGCTCGTCGTCTCCTGCCAGAACGAGAAGTCGCAGCTGCAGAACCGTGAGGCCGCGCTGCGCGTCCTGCGCGCCCGGCTCCACCAGCTCGCGATGGACGAGCGGCACGCCGCCGACGCGACCGTGCGCAACAGCCAGGTCCGCACGGTCGACCGCAGCGAGCGCATCCGGACGTACAACTACCCCGAGAACCGGATCAGCGACCACCGCACCGGGTTCAAGGCCCACAACCTCGACGCGGTCCTCGACGGCGACCTCGACCCCGTGGTCCAGTCGGCGCTCGACGCCGACGAGGCAGCCCGCCTCGCCGCGATCGCCGACCGATGACGACGCCCGTCACCCTCCACGACGCGGTCACCCGGGCCAGGGCCCGCTTCGCCGGCGAGGGCATCGCCTCGCCCGCCACCGACGCGCTCGAGCTCGCCGCCTTCGCCCTCGGGACCGACGTCGGCGACGTGCGCCGCCGGATGGTGCTGCGCGACCCCGCCGACACCGCCTTCCTCGACCGCTTCGAGGGCCTCGTCGAGGAGCGCCTCGCCCGGGTCCCGCTCCAGCACCTCACCGGGCGCGCGCACTTCCGCCGCCTCACCCTCGCGGTGGGGCCCGGCGTCTTCGTCCCGCGGCCCGAGACCGAGGTCGTGGCGGGTCTGGCCATCGACGCCGCGGCCGCGGCCGGGGACGCGCCCCTCGTCGTCGACCTCTGCACCGGGTCGGGCGCCATCGCCCTCGCGCTCAAGGACGAGCTGCCGAGCGCGCGCGTCCACGCCGTCGAGCTGTCCGACCTCGCCCACGGGTGGGCCGTCGCCAACCGCGACCGCACCGGGCTCGACGTCGACGTCCGCCTCGGCGACGCCACGACCGCCTTCGACGACCTCGAGGGTGCCGTCGACGTCGTCGTGAGCAACCCGCCCTACATCCCGGACGGCGCCGTGCCGCTCGACCCCGAGGTCCGCGACCACGACCCCGAGGTCGCCCTCTACGGTCGCTCGGCCGACGGGCTCGCCGTCCCGCTGGCCGTGGCGGAGCGGGCCGCCACGCTGCTGCGCCCCGGCGGGGTGCTCGTCATGGAGCACGCCGACAGCCAGGGCGAGACGCTGCCCCGGGCGCTGCGGCTCACGGGGGCCTGGGACGCGGTGGTCGACCACGTCGACCTCACGGGCCGGCCGCGGGCGACGGTGGCGCGACGCTCAGCAGCTGCGTCGGCCTAGAGCCGCGGGAGGATGAACATCAGCAGGGCGATGACGAGCAGCACCCCGACGACGGTCCAGATCAGGCCTGATCCACGCACGTCCACACCTCACTGGTCAAGGAAGTCGGGCCGACCGGCGGACGCCCCGTGGTCAGAACCTAGGGGCTCGCGGCCGCCGGTGAGCCGTCTGCGTGCACACGGATCGAGAACCCTAGGCTGGGACCCATGAGCCCCGTCTTCGACTGCACGACCGACCACGGACGGGCCGACGCCATCCCGAAGGCCGCGTCCGGGGTCCGTGAGGGCAAGCTCGTCGTGCTGCCCACCGACACCCTCTACGGCATCGGCGCCGACGCCTTCTCCCCGGAGGCCGTGCGCGCCCTGCTCGACGCCAAGGGTCGCGGCAGCGACATGCCGCCCCCCGTCCTCGTGCCCGACACCCGGACCATCGACGGTCTGGCCACGGAGGTCCCCGCGTACGCGCGGGCCCTGGTCGAGGCGTTCTGGCCCGGCGCGCTCACCGTCGTCCTGCGGGCCCAGCCCTCGCTCATGTGGGACCTCGGCGACACCGGGGGCACGGTCGCCCTGCGCATGCCCGACGACGGCGTGGCCCTCGAGCTGCTGCGCGAGGTCGGCCCGATGGCGGTGAGCAGCGCCAACCGCACCGGCTACCCCGCCTCGCGCACCGTCCTGGACGCCGCGGCCCAGCTCGGCCCGGCCGTGGAGTTCTACCTCGACGGGGGACCGGTCAGCGGAGGGCTCGCCTCGACCATCGTGGACTGCACCCGTGACGAGCCGGGCTTCCTGCGGATCGGGGCGATCTCGCGGGCCGACGTCCTGGAGGTCGTCGAGCGCTCGCGGGCCGACGCCCTAGAGTTGGCGGGCGCCGAGCCCGCGACGCCATCGGAGTCGGGCGTGCCCGACGAGCCACCGTCCACCGACGAGCGAGAGACCAGCGATGACTGACACCTTCTACGGTTCCGACTTCGGCGCCCTCGAGGCCTTCGACCCAGACATCGCCGGTGTGCTGGTGTCCGAGCTCGACCGGCTGCGCGGGGGCCTGCAGCTCATCGCGAGCGAGAACTTCTCCAGCCCGCAGGTCCTCACGGCGATGGGGTCGACGCTGTCGAACAAGTACGCGGAGGGCTACCCCGGCCGCCGCTACTACGGCGGCTGCGCCGAGGTCGACAAGGCCGAGTCGCTGGCCATCGAGCGCTGCCGGGCCCTGTTCGGCGCCGACCACGCCAACGTCCAGCCCCACTCGGGCGCGAGCGCGAACCAGGCCGTCTACGGCGCGTTCCTCAAGCCGGGCGAGACGCTCCTCGCGATGAGCCTGCCCCACGGCGGCCACCTCACCCACGGCACGAAGATGTCGTTCTCGGGCAAGTGGTTCGACGCCGTGCACTACGGCGTCGACAAGGACACCGAGGACATCGACTACGACCAGGTCGAGCGCCTGGCCAGGGAGCACCGGCCCAAGGTGATCCTCGCGGGGGGCTCGGCCATCCCGCGCCTCATCGACTTCGCCCGCTTCCGCGCCATCGCCGACGAGGTCGGCGCGATCTTCTGGGTCGACGCCGCGCACTTCATCGGCCTCGTCGCGGGCGGGGCGATCCCGAGCCCGGTGCCCCACGCCGACGTCGTGTCGTTCACGACCCACAAGGTGCTGCGCGGTCCGCGCTCGGGGGCCATCGTCTGCCGTGAGGAGCACGCCACGGCCATCGACCGGGGCGTCTTCCCGATGATGCAGGGCGGCCCGCAGATGCACACGATCGCCGCGAAGGCCGTGAACTTCAAGGAGTGCGCGACGCCGGAGTACGCCGCCTACACCCGGCAGGTCGTCGCGAACGCGAAGGTCCTCGCGCAGGGCCTCGGCGAGCGGGGAATCCGCCCCACCACCGGCGGCACCGACACGCACCTCTCGCTCCACGACCTCCAGCCGGTCATGGTCACCGGCGTCGACGCCGAGGCCCGCTGCGACGCGGCCGGCATCACGCTGAACAAGAACGCGATCCCGTTCGACCCGCAGAAGCCGAACGTCGCCTCCGGCATCCGGGTGGGCACCCCGTGCGTCACCACCCAGGGGATGGGGGAGGACGAGATGCGCACCGTGGCCGACCTCATCGCCCGCGCGGTGACCGACGGCGACGCCGACCCCGAGCACCCCGTCTCCCGCGAGGTCCGCGGGCAGGTGAGCGAGCTCGTCGCCCGCTTCCCGGCCTATCCCCGCACGGGTGCCGCGCTCGGGTGACGCAGGACCCCGCCCGCCGACGCCTCCCCCTGCTCGGGCGGCTGAACCGGCGCGGCTTCCGCCTCGTCATGCTCCTCGACGCCCTTGCGGTGCTGCTCCTGGCCGTCGGCTCCATGGTCCAGCGCTTCGGCGCGCTGCCGTGGCCCACGTACTCCCCGGGCCAGTACGCGTTCTCGTTCATGGTCTCGACGCTCATCTTCATCGTCGCCTTCTACTTCGGCGGCCTCTACGAGCGTGAGCCGCGGTTGGGCGGTACCCCGGTGCTGGCGCACGCCGCCCGACTGTCGCTCGCGGCCGGCAGCTTCGTCGCCCTGCTCAACCTCGCGCTCACCGGCTTCGTGCAGCAGCGGGGGTCCCTGCTCGGTCGTGCGCTCCCGTTCCCCATCCGCAACCTCGTCGCCGTCATCATCCTGTCGGCGGTCGCCGTGGCGCTCAACCGGGCGTTCGTCCACGCGCTGCGCACCCGGCGCGAGGGACCGCCCCACGTCATCGTCGCGGGGGAGCAGGTCGACCTCGAGCTCGCCCGCCGCCACCTCGCGCTCGTCGACCAGGCCCACTTCGTCGTCGTCGGCGAGGTCGACGACCCGAGAACCGTGGTCGACGCCGCCCGCGAGCACCAGGCGACCGACGTGCTGCTCATGACGGGCGCCTGGCTCGAGGACTGGTACCCGCGCACCATCGGCCGGCTCGACCAGCTGGGGACGACCATCCTCCTGCGGGTCACGGGGCGCGAGACGCTCTACGGGCTCGACCGCCTCCGCGAGGTGGCGGGCCTGCCGTTCGTCCTCCTCCTGCCGCAGACGATGCCGAGCTCGCAACGGCACTTCAAGCGCCTGCTCGACCTCTTCCTCCTCGTCCTCACCGCGCCCGTGTGGGTGCTCCTCCTCGGCGGCGTCGCCCTGTACCAGCTGGTGGCCGCGGGTCGACCCCTCCTCTACCGGCAGACCCGGGTCGGCGTCGGGGGCGAGACCTTCCAGATGCTCAAGTTCCGCACCATGCGCGTCGACGCGGAGGCGCACGGAGGGGCCCAGCTCTCGACGCAGGGCGACCCCCGCGTCATCCCGGCGTGCCGGTGGCTGCGCGCCACCCGGGCCGACGAGCTGCCCCAGATCCTGCACATCATCACCGGCCGGATGTCGATCGTCGGGCCGCGCCCCGAGCGTCCCGAGCTGACCGTCGGGTTCGAGAAGGAGATCGCGGGGTACACCCGCCGGCACGAGGTCCCACCGGGCCTCACCGGGCTCGCCCAGATCCACGGCAGGTACCACACCGACGCCGAGTACAAGCTGGGCTACGACCTGCAGTACCTCGTCAACTGGTCGCCCGTCCTCGACCTCGAGATCATCGCCCGGACCATCTGGGTCATCGTCACCCGCCGGGTCTGACCCCCGCACGAACGACCCTGCGGCGGACGCCGTTTGGGGCGCGCACCACGCTTGTGATAACTTTCACAAGCCGCCAGGAAGCCCTGTCCGACACGAGTTCCGAAGAGGCCGATCGCCGATGACCGACCGCCCCCAGAGCCCCGAACCGCACGCCGGTGCGCCGTTCAGCGCGATGCTGCGCGGGGCCCTGCTGCCCTCGGCGCTCGCGGGCCTGGCCACGGTCGCCGTGCTCGTCCTCGTGCGCGGGGGAGACGCCCTCGCCGGTGCCCTCATCGGGCTCGTCGTCTCGCTCGGCTTCTTCGCCTCCGGCCTGTTCCTGCTCAGCCGCCTCGTGCGGACCGCGAACCCCGCGGCGTTCTTCGCCGTCGCCATGGCCGTGTACCTCGGCCAGGTCATCGCGCTGCTGCTCGTCATCCTGGCGTTCAAGGACGCCGGCTGGGTCGACGGCCCGGCGCTGGGGATCGTCGCCTTCGTCGTGACCATCGTCTGGCAGGTCTTCGCGATGGTGGCGCTGCGGCGCGCGCGTGTCCCCGTCTACGACCCCCAGAGCGACCCCGAGGGCGGCCCGTGAGCCGCCCGCGGCCCGTCCAACCCGCCGTCGCGACGACCGGTGAGGGTCGGGTAGCGTACGTCTCGATCCCGCGGGCGCCTGTCGCGCGTGCCTGTGAAACCCCCGAGGAGAGGCTGTGAGCCCGAGCGTGGTTCCCGCACAGTGGCTTCAGACCGGCGTCGCCGCCGCTGACGGTGAGGGCTTCGTCGCCCCGGGTCCCGAGAGCTTCTGGTGGCCCCTCATCGGCAGCGACACGAGCAACTGGACGCTCACCCGCCCGGCCTTCGTCGTCATCGCCTCGGTCGTCATCATCGGCGCCTTCTACATGAGCGTCGCCGGCAAGCTGAGCGTGGTCCCGAGCAAGCGCCAGTGGCTCGCCGAGCAGGGCTACGGCTTCGTGCGCAACACCATCGCGCGCGACATCATCGGTGCCAAGGACTTCCGGCCGTTCGTGCCGCTGCTCCTCACGCTCTTCACGATGATCCTGTTCAACAACCTCATGGGGATCTTCCCGCTCGTGCAGTTCCCCTCGATGAGCCGGATCGCCTTCCCGATCGTGCTGACGCTCGTCGTCTACGTCGTCTACCACACCGTCGCGATCCGCCGGAAGCACGGCGTCCTGGGCTACCTCAAGGCGCTCGTCCCCCCGGGCCTGCCCGTGTGGCTGCGGCCCATCATGTTCGCGCTGGAGTTCCTCACCTACTTCATCATCCGGCCGCTGACGCTCGCGCTGCGACTGTTCGGCAACATGCTCGCCGGCCACCTCATGCTGCTCGTGTTCATCCTCGGCGGCGAGTACCTGCTCCTGCACGGCAGCAACATCTTCATCAACATCTCCGGGGTCCTCGGACTGGGCTTCGGGATCGTCATGACCTTCTTCGAGCTCCTGGTGCAGTTCCTCCAGGCGTTCATCTTCACCCTCCTCGCGGCGCTGTACATCAGCGACGCCGTGAGCGAGCACCACTGACCCCCGGCCCCGTCCGGTAGCACGACCCTCCTCCAATAAGCACACCGACGTCGGGACAAGCCCCGGCGCCTCCGAAAGGAATCGCAATGACTGGGAACATCACGTACCTCGGCTACGGCCTCGCCGCCATCGGCCCCGGTATCGGTGTGGGTCTCATCTTCGCCGCCTACATCAACGGGGTGGCCCGCCAGCCCGAGGCCCGCGGCATGCTCCAGACCATCGCCTTCACCGGCATGGCGCTCACCGAGGCGCTCGCGATCCTCGGTCTCGTCTTCGTCTTCGTCTTCGCAGGCTGACGAAGCCCCCGAGACCGCACATCCCCAGTTCGACCGACAGATAAGGAAGCGACGTGGTCCTCGCATCCGTCCAGGCATCCGAGGGAGTGGGCTGGCCAGCAGCCCTTCCCCTGCTGCCGCACCCGGCCGAGATCATCATCGGCGCCATCGCCTTCGGCATCCTCTACTGGATCTTCGCCACGAAGGTCGTCCCGAAGATGGAGGCGATGTACGAGGAGCGTGCCGCTGCCATCGAGGGCGGTATGAAGCAGGCCGAGGAGGCCCAGGCCGAGGCCCGGGCGGCGCTGGAGAAGTACAACGCCCAGCTCGCCGAGGCCCGCACCGAGGCCAACGAGATCCGCGAGTCGGCTCGTGAGCAGGGCGCGTCGATCGTCGCCGAGCTGCGCGGGCAGGCGCAGGCCGAGGCGGCGCGCATCACCGAGGCCGCCAAGCGCCAGGTCGAGGCCGAGCGCCAGCAGGCGGTCGTCCAGCTGCGCCAGGAGGTGGGCACCCTGTCCACCGCGCTGGCGAGCAAGATCGTCGGGGAGTCGCTGGAGGACGAGGTGCGCCAGAACGGCATCGTCGACCGCTTCCTCGCCGAGCTCGAGGCCGGCGACGTGACGCCCGAGAAGGTCGCCCCGGCGGGTCAGGGCGCCTGATGCGTGGCTCGTCACGGGCCTCCGCCAAGGCGGTCCAGTCCGCCTTCGACGAGGCGCTCGCCCAGGGCACCGGCGTGACGCTCGCCGAGGAGCTCTTCGCGGTGTCCGCGGTCGTCGACGGCAGCGCCTCGCTGCGGCGCGCCCTCGCCGACCCGTCGCGCGAGAGCGCCGACAAGCAGGCGCTGGCGCGCGCGGTCTTCGGCGGAAAGGTCGGTGAGACCACCACCGCCCTGCTCGCCGAGGTGGCCGGCCAGCGCTGGTCCGCCGAGCGCGACCTCGGTGACACCGTCGAGAGCCTCGCGGCGCAGACCCTGCTCGCCTCCGCCGAGCGCGAGGGCCGCATCGACCGCGTCGAGGACGAGCTGTTCCGCTTCGAGCGGATCGTCGCGGGCGACCCCGGCCTGCGCGACACCCTCTCCAGCCGCAACACCGACGCCGCCGGCAAGGTCGCCCTCGTCCACGGGCTGCTCGAGGGCAAGGCCGCGCCCGAGACGGTGCGCCTGGCCGAGCAGGCCGTGCGCGCCCCGCGGGGACGCCGGTTCGACCGGGTCATGGAGGCCTACCTCACGCTCGCGTCGTCCCGCCGTGACGAGCTCACCGCGCTCGTCACCGTGGCGGCACCGCTCACCGAGCAGCAGTCCGACCGGCTGAGCTCAGCCCTGGAGTCCCACTACGGGAAGCCCGTCACCCTGCAGGTCGTCCTGGCGCCCGTCGTCATGGGCGGCATCCGGGTCCAGGTCGGCGACGAGGTCGTCGACGGCACCGTCCTGCGCCGCCTCGACCAGGCCCGCCGCCACGTGACCGGCAGCTGACCCGCACCGCACGCCCGACCACCCACCGACGCACCACCGACCACAGACTTCGGCCCCACCGGGGGCCGGTGACCGAGGAGAAGATCAGATCATGACGGAGCTCTCGATCCGTCCGGAGGAGATCCGGGACGCCCTGGACAGCTACGTCCGGTCCTACGAGCCCGGCACGGCCTCGCGTGAAGAGGTCGGCCGCGTCACGGACGCCGGCGACGGCATCGCCCACGTCGAGGGCCTGCCCTCGGCGATGACCAACGAGCTGCTGCTGTTCGAGGACGGCACCCGCGGCCTCGCCCTCAACCTCGACGTCCACGAGATCGGCGTCGTCATCCTCGGTGAGTTCTCCGGGATCGAGGAGGGCCAGGAGGTCAAGCGCACCGGCGAGGTCCTCTCGGTCCCCGTGGGCGACAAGTTCCTCGGTCGCGTCGTCAACCCGCTCGGCGTCCCGATCGACGGCCTCGGTGACATCGAGGCCGACGGCCGCCGCGCGCTCGAGCTCCAGGCGCCCAACGTCGTGCAGCGCAAGTCGGTGCACGAGCCGCTGCAGACCGGCCTGAAGGCCGTCGACGCCATGACCCCCATCGGTCGCGGCCAGCGCCAGCTCATCATCGGCGACCGGCAGACCGGCAAGACGACGGTCGCGGTCGACACGATCATCAACCAGAAGGAGTTCTGGGAGACCGGCGACCCCGACAAGCAGGTGCGCTGCATCTACGTCGCCATCGGCCAGAAGGGCTCCACGATCGCGGCGGTCCGCGGCACCCTCGAGGACGCCGGCGCGATGGAGTACACGACGATCGTCGCGGCCCCGGCGTCGGACTCCGCGGGCTTCAAGTACCTCGCCCCCTACACCGGCTCGGCCATCGGCCAGCACTGGATGTACCAGGGCAAGCACGTCCTCATCGTCTTCGACGACCTGAGCAAGCAGGCCGAGGCCTACCGCGCCGTGTCGCTGCTGCTGCGCCGCCCGCCGGGCCGCGAGGCCTACCCCGGTGACGTCTTCTACCTGCACAGCCGGCTGCTCGAGCGCTGCGCGAAGCTGTCCGACGAGCTCGGCCACGGCTCGATGACCGGCCTGCCGATCATCGAGACCAAGGCGGGCGACGTCTCCGCGTACATCCCGACGAACGTCATCTCCATCACCGACGGCCAGATCTACCTCCAGGCCGACCTGTTCAACTCCAACGTCCGCCCCGCCATCGACGTCGGTGTGTCGGTGTCGCGTGTCGGTGGTGCCGCTCAGATCAAGGCGATGAAGGCGGTCGCCGGCCGGCTCAAGCTCGACCTCGCGCAGTACCGCGCCCTCGAGGCCTTCGCGATGTTCGCCTCCGACCTCGACCCCGCGTCGCGTGCCCAGCTCGCCAAGGGGGCTCGCCTCGTCGAGCTGCTCAAGCAGCGCCAGGCCGCGCCGTTCCCGGTCGAGGAGCAGGTCGTCTCGATCTGGCTCGGGACCACGGGCAAGCTCGACAGCGTCGCCGTCGAGGACGTCCGCCGCTTCGAGGCCGAGTTCCTCGACCACCTGCGTCGCACCAAGGGCGACCTCCTCGCGGCGATCCGCGAGACGGGGAAGTTCGAGGAGGAGACCGTGCAGGCGCTCGAGGGTGAGGTCGAGACCTTCAAGGGCAAGCTCTTCGAGGGCAAGGGCGCCGACGGCATCCAGGCGGGCAACGAGGCCGAGGACGACGCAGCGGCCAGGGCCCAGGCGTCCGAGCAGGAGCAGATCGTCAAGCAGAAGCGCTGACCCGGGCGGCCGGGTGCGTCACGCACCCGGCCACCGGTCAGTCCTCGGCCCGAAGCGTCAAGAACCAGGAAGGCGGAAACGTATGGGAGCGCAGATCCGGGAGTACCGGCAGCGCATCCGAGCCGTCAGCTCGACGAAGAAGATCACCCGGGCGATGGAGCTCATGGCGGCCGCACGCGTCGTCAAGGCCCAGCAGGCCGTGCGTGAGTCGAGCCCCTATGCCCGCGCGCTCACCCGTGCGGTGTCGGCGGTGGCCACGTTCTCCAACGAGGACCACCCGCTGACGACGGAGAAGACCGACGTCACGCGCGCCGCGGTCGTCATCATCACCTCCGACCGCGGCCTCGCCGGCGCCTACAGCAGCTCGGTGCTCAAGGAGAGCGAGCGCGTCGTCGCCGCCCTGCGCGAGGACGGCAAGGAGGTCGTCCCCTACCTCCTGGGTCGCAAGGCGGTCGGCTTCTACAAGTTCCGCCAGCGCGAGTTCGCGGCCGAGTGGACCGGCAACTCCGAGAAGCCGGTGTTCGAGACCGCCCGCGAGGTGGGCGAGCGCCTCGTCGCCGACTTCACGACGCCCACCGCGGAGGGCGGCGTCGACGAGGTCCACGTCGTCTTCACCCGCTTCGTCACGATGGTGACGCAGGAGCCCGAGGTCATCCGGCTGCTCCCGCTCGAGGTGGTCGAGGGCACCGAGGCGCCCGACGCCGACGACCTGCTGCCGCTGTACGCCTTCGAGCCCAGCGCCGAGAAGGTCCTGGACGCGCTGCTGCCGAAGTACGTCAACGCGCGGCTGTTCAACTGCATGCTCCAGGCGGCCGCCTCCGAGCTCGCCGCGCGCCAGCGCGCGATGAAGTCGGCGACCGACAACGCCGAGGAGCTCATCAAGAAGTACACCCGGCTGGTCAACCAGGCCCGCCAGGCGGAGATCACCCAAGAGATCAGCGAAATCGTCGGTGGGGCCAGCGCCCTGGCCGAGAGCAAGTGAGCGAGAGAGAGACCATGACTGCCACTGTCACCGAGAAGAGCGAGTCCAAGGCCGGCGGCGTCGGCCGGATCTCGCGCATCATCGGCCCGGTCGTCGACGTCGAGTTCCCCGTCGACGGCATGCCCGAGCAGTACAACCTGCTGACCACCGAGGTCGAGCTCCTGGGCGAGAAGAAGAACCTGAACCTCGAGGTCGCCCAGCACATCGGCGACAACATGGTTCGCGCCATCTCCCTCCAGCCCACCGACGGCCTCGTGCGCGGGACCCCGGTGCAGGACACCGGCGGCCCCATCACGGTTCCGGTCGGCGACGTCACGCTGGGCAAGGTCTTCAACACCACGGGTGAGGTCATGAACCTCGCCGAGGGCGAGACCTTCGAGGCCACCGAGCGCTGGGGCATCCACCGCAGCGCACCGGCCTTCGACCAGCTCGAGCCCAAGACCACGATGTTCGAGACCGGCATCAAGGTCATCGACCTGCTCACGCCGTACGTCCAGGGCGGCAAGATCGGCCTGTTCGGCGGTGCGGGCGTCGGCAAGACCGTCCTCATCCAGGAGATGATCGCCCGGGTCGCGCGCGACCACGGCGGTGTCTCGGTGTTCGCCGGTGTCGGTGAGCGCACCCGTGAGGGCAACGACCTCATGGTCGAGATGGAGGAGGCGGGCGTCCTCGGGCAGACCGCGCTCGTCTTCGGCCAGATGGACGAGCCGCCGGGCACGCGCCTGCGCGTGGCCCTGTCGGCGCTGACGATGGCGGAGTACTTCCGCGACGTCCAGGGCCAGGACGTGCTGCTCTTCATCGACAACATCTTCCGGTTCACCCAGGCCGGCTCCGAGGTCTCCACGCTGCTCGGCCGCATGCCGTCGGCCGTCGGCTACCAGCCGACCCTCGCCGACGAGATGGGCGTGCTCCAGGAGCGGATCACCTCCACCCGCGGTCACTCGATCACCTCGATGCAGGCGATCTACGTGCCGGCCGACGACTACACCGACCCGGCCCCGGCCACGACCTTCGCGCACCTCGACGCGACGACCGAGCTCTCGCGCGAGATCGCCTCGCTGGGCATCTACCCCGCGGTCGACCCGCTGACCTCGACGAGCCGCATCCTGGACCGCCGGTACATCAGCGAGGAGCACTACACGACCGCGGTGCGCGTCAAGCAGATCCTCCAGCGCAACAAGGAGCTGCAGGACATCATCGCGATCCTCGGGATCGACGAGCTGTCCGAGGAGGACAAGATCCTCGTCAACCGGGCCCGTCGCCTCCAGCGCTTCCTGTCGCAGAACACCTACGTCGCGAAGCAGTTCACCGGCATCGAGGGCTCCACGGTCCCGCTCGTCGACACCATCGAGGCCTTCACCAAGATCTGCGACGGCGACTACGACCACGTCGGTGAGCAGGCCTTCTTCATGTGCGGTGGCCTCGACGACGTCGAGCGCCAGTGGGCCGAGATCCAGAAGAACCTCTGATGGCGCTGCAGGTCGAGCTCGTCGCCGCGGACCGCAAGGTCTGGGCGGGCGAGGCCACGGCGGTCAGTGCCCGCTCGATCGACGGTGACCTCGGCATCCTGCCCGGCCACACCCCGATCCTCTGCGTCCTCGCCGAGGGCGCGGTCCGGATCAACACGGGTGGGTCCTGGCGCGAGGCCACGGTCGACGGAGGCTTCCTGTCGGTCGACCACGACCGGGTGACGATCGTCGCCGAGAGCGTCGACGCCAGCTCCATGGGTTCCTGAGACGGCCGGCCGGGATCCGCTCGCCATGACGCCGCTTGTCGTGACCGAGCTGGTCCTCGCCGTCGTCGTCATCGTCGTCGTCGGCGCGCTCACCTTCGTGTGGGCGCGCCGACGCTTCATCTCCGGCGACGGGCGACCCGTGATGCTGTGCGCCCGCCGCGACGGACCCGCGGGGCGCTGGCGGCTGGGCCTGGCCCGCCTCGGCGCCGAGCGGTTCGAGTGGTTCAGCATCGTCGGGCCCTCGCTGCGTCCCGAGGTGTCGTGGCAGCGCGGCGAGCTCGACCTCGGCTCGCCGGAGCCGCTGACCGACCCCATCCCCGGCCTCGCCGACCCGGTGGGGGTGCGGGTGCGCGGCGGCGCCATCGCGTGCGAGTTCGCCTTCGCCCCAGCGGCGTACACCGCGATCCGGGCCTGGCTCGAGTCGAGCCCGCCCGGGTACAACGTCAACGTCGCCTGAGGTCCACCCCGGGCCCGTTCAGGGTCGGGAGGGGGGCGACCTCAGGTGTCTCCCTGATGTGGGGTGCCACCGGCCGCCGACAGGATGCTCGACATGATCACGGTCGAGACACTGAGCAAGAGATTCGGCGGCGTCCTCGCCGTCGACGACGTCAGCTTCACCGCAGCGACAGGACGCGTCACGGGGTTCCTCGGACCCAATGGCGCAGGCAAGTCCACGACGATGCGGATCATGGTCGGGCTGACGCCCGCCACCTCCGGGACCGCCCTCATCGACGGGCAGCGCTTCGTCGACCTCCCCAACCCGGGCACCGACGTCGGGGTCCTCCTCGACGCCTCGGCCCAGCACGCCGGCCGCACCGGCCGCGAGATCCTCACCCTGGCGCAGCGCACGATGGGCCTGCCCCGTACCCGCGTCCAGGAGATGCTCGACCTGGTCAGCCTCACCTCGACCGAAGCCGACCGTCGGCTGAGGAACTACTCGCTCGGCATGCGCCAGCGCCTGGGGATCGGCACCGCGCTCATCGGCGACCCGCACGTCCTCATCCTCGACGAGCCGGCCAACGGCCTCGACCCGGCCGGCATCCGGTGGATGCGCGACCTCCTGCGGTCCTACGCCGACGAGGGTGGCACCGTCCTGCTCTCCTCCCACCTGCTCCACGAGATCGAGGTCATCGCCGACGACATCGTCGTCATCGGCAACGGCCGGATCGTCGCGAGAGGCACCAAGTCCGAACTGCTCGCCGGGGCCGGCACCATCGCCCGCGCCGCGTCGAGCTCCGGCCTGGCCGCCGCGCTCGAGCGCACCGGCCACCACGTCACGCTGCGCCCCGACGGCAGCGTGCACACCGACGCGGGCGCCGTCCTCGTCGGCGAGGTCGCGCGGTCGCTCGGCGTCGCCCTCACCGAGCTGCGCGCCGCCGAGGGCGCCGGCCTCGAGGAGATGTTCCTCGAGCTCACCGCGTCGACCCAGCGTGAAGGAGCCGTGGCATGACCACCGCCGTCCTCGACCAGACCTCCCCGACCCTCGCCCGGCGCCACGCCGCGGCCGCCCGCATCCCGCTCACCCGCCTCATCGGGGTCGAGCTGCGCAAGATGTTCGACACCCGCTCCGGCTTCTGGCTGATGGCGAGCATCGTCATCACCAGTGTGCTCGCCACGGCGGCGATCATCCTCTTCGCCCCCGAGGCGGAGCAGACCTACGAGAACTTCGCCGCCGCCATCGGGGCGCCGATGACGGTGATCCTGCCGATGATCGGCATCCTCGCCGTGACGAGCGAGTGGACCCAACGCAGCGGCCTGACGACCTTCACGCTCGTCCCGCACCGCGGCCGGGTCCTCGGGGCCAAGCTGCTCGCCGCGGTGTCGGTCGGCATCGTCGCGATGGTCATCGCCCTCGTCGTCGGCGTCCTCGGCACCCTCGTGGGCAGTGCCCTCACCGGGCTGGACCCCGTGTGGAACGCCACGGTGCAGGAGTTCGCGCTCATCGTCCTCGGCAGTGTCCTCGGGATGCTCTTCGGCTTCATGCTCGGGGTACTCATCCGCAACAGCTCGGGCGCGATCGTCGGCTACTTCGTCTACACCCTCGTCCTGCCCCCGCTCCTCGGCCTGCTCGCGATGACCCAGGAGTGGTTCCGCGACCTCCAGCCGTGGGTCGACTACCAGTTCGCCCAGATGCCCCTGTTCGAGGGCAGCGTCTCGGGTGAGCAGTGGCAGCACCTGGCCGTGGCGGGGACCCTGTGGTTCCTCCTGCCGCTGGTCGCCGGACTCGTCATGGTCCGCCGGTCCGAGGTCAAGTGACCACGGTGGTGCGGGGGTCAGCCCTTCGGGTTCTCCTCGCGGCCCCCGCCTGGGGCCCACAGGACGTCGCCGCCGGCGGTGACGTTGGCCGTGCGGGCCAGGACGAACAGCAGGTCGGACAGGCGGTTGAGGTACGTCGCGGTGGTCGGGTTGACCCCGCCCTCGCCGCGCCCGTCTCCGGGCTCGCTCCCGTACTCCTCGAGGGCGGCCCACACCGAGCGCTCGGCCCGCCGCACCACGGTGAGGGCGAGGTGGAGGTACGCCGCGGCCGGGGTGCCGCCCGGCAGGATGAAGGAGCGCAGCTTCTCCAGTGGCTCGAGGTAGCGGTCGCAGTCGGCCTCGAGCTCGGTGACCCACTCGGCCCTGACCCGCAGCGGCGGGTACTCGTACTCGCGCTGGAGGGGGGTCGACAGGTCGGCGCCGACGTCGAACAGGTCGTTCTGCACGCGCAGCAGGACCGCGCGCACGTCGTCGGGAAGGTCGCCACAGGCCAGGACGACACCCAGGGCCGCATTCGCCTCGTTGGCGTCGGCGTAGGCGGCCAACCGGGGGTCGGTCTTGCGGGTGCGGCTGAGGTCCCCGAGCGAGGTGCTGCCGTCGTCGCCCGTGCGCGTGTAGATGCGGGTGAGGTTGACCATGACGCCCAGCCTGTCAGACCGCCCGGCGGACGCTGCGACGGCATGAAGAGGACATTGTCCATTTCGGTACGAATCGTTACCGTGTCGTGCCCTGCCGGAGCGCCGGTGGCGCGTTCAATGGGGGCACGACCAGTTCAGAGGGGGGATCGTGGGTGATCCTGGGGAAGCCGTCGTGACGATCACGGAGGAGCACGACGAGCGGGGGTGCCACCTGGCGCTCTCCGGGCGGCTCGACGTCCGCAGCGTGGCCGATGTCCGGCTGACGCTGCACCGCGCCATCGCCGCCGGCTCCACCGCGGTACACCTCGACCTCGGCCGGGCACACATCGGTGACACCACGGGCTTCGGCCTGCTCGTGGAGGTGCTGCGCCGGGCCCACCGGGCCGGCCGCCCGCTCGTCATCGTGGCCGCCGACGACCGCAGCCGGCGGCTGCTGCGCCGGGCCCGGTTGGGCTTCGTGCTCGCCGACGACGTGCTCACAGGCGCCGTCGGCTGAGTCCGCGTGTGGCGGTGGCGACCCTGTGGCCACCGTCACCGTGTGGGCGCGCTCACCGCGGCGGGGTGACCCGGCCCCCCGCGACTAGCGTTGCGCCATGCCCGAGAGCAGCGCCACCTCGCCCGAGCGCGACCGCCCCTGGGTGATGCGCACCTACGCCGGCCACTCCAGCGCCGCCGCGAGCAACGCGCTGTACCGCCGTAACCTCGACAAGGG
Source organism: uncultured Actinomycetota bacterium (assembly GCA_963795035.1). Lineage (GTDB taxonomy): Bacteria > Actinomycetota > Actinomycetes > Actinomycetales > Dermatophilaceae > Oryzobacter. Next base: position 120,433 of record CAWCFZ010000003.1, read on the forward strand.
GCAGACCGGCCTGTCGGTCGCCTTCGACCTCCCGACGCAGACCGGCTACGACCCCGACCACCCCCTGGCCCGCGGCGAGGTCGGCAAGGTCGGCGTCCCGATCTCCCACCTGGGCGACATGCGGGCGTTGTTCGCCGACATCCCGCTGTCCCGGATGAACACCTCGATGACGATCAACGCCACGGCGATGTGGCTCCTGGCGCTGTACCAGGTGGCCGCCGAGGAGCAGGCCGAGGCCGCGGGGGAGGACCCGGCCGCCGCGGTCCGTGCCCTGGCAGGCACCACGCAGAACGACATCATCAAGGAGTACCTGTCGCGGGGGACCTACGTCTTCGCGCCGGGCCCCTCGCTGCGCCTCACCACGGACATGGTCGCGTACACCGTCTCGCAGATCCCGTCGTGGAACCCGATCAACATCTGCAGCTACCACCTCCAGGAGGCCGGGGCGACCCCGGTACAGGAGATCGCCTACGCGCTGTGCACCGCGATCGCGGTCCTCGACGCGGTCCGCGACTCCGGGCAGGTGCCGCCCGAGCGGTTCGGCGAGGTCGTCGCCCGGATCTCCTTCTTCGTCAACGCCGGGGTGCGCTTCGTCGAGGAGATGTGCAAGATGCGCGCCTTCGTCCGGCTCTGGGACGAGCTGACGCGCGAGCGCTACGGGGTGCAGGACGCCACAGCACGGCGGTTCCGCTACGGGGTGCAGGTGAACTCGCTCGGCCTCACCGAGGCGCAGCCGGAGAACAACGTCCAGCGGATCGTCCTGGAGATGCTCGCGGTGACCCTGTCCAAGGACGCCCGGGCCAGGGCCGTGCAGCTGCCGGCGTGGAACGAGGCGCTCGGGCTTCCGCGGCCGTGGGACCAGCAGTGGTCGCTGCGGATCCAGCAGGTGCTCGCGTACGAGTCGGACCTGCTCGAGTACGACGACCTCTTCGAGGGGTCGCTGGTCGTCGAGGCCAAGGTCGCCGAGCTCGTCGAGGGCGCGCGGGCCGAGATCGAGCGCGTCCAGGCGATGGGTGGTGCGGTGCCCGCCGTCGAGGGCGGCTACATGAAGTCCGAGCTCGTCAGCTCGCACGCGCGGCGACGCCAGCGGATCGAGGTGGGGCAGGACGTCGTGGTCGGGGTCAACCGGTTCGAGTCGACCGAGCCGAACCCGCTGACGGCAGACCTCGACACGGCCGTCCAGACCGTCGACGCGGGCGTCGAGGAGGCGGCGGTGGCGGCGGTCCGCGCGTGGCGCGAGGACCGTGACGCCGACCCGGGCCGGCGGGCGCGGGCCGAGGCCGCCCTGCAGCGGCTGCGGCAGGAGGCCGCGGGCGAGACCAACCTCATGGCCGCGACGCTGGAGTGCGCGCGAGCGGGGATCACCACGGGGGAGTGGGCGGGCGCGCTGCGCGAGGAGTTCGGCGAGTTCCGTGCCCCCACCGGGGTCAGCGGGTCGGTGGGCGCCGGCGGCGGCTCCGAGGCGCTGTCCGACGTCCGGGCCCTCGTGCGCCGCACCGGGGAGGAGCTCGGCGAGACCCTGCGCATCCTCGTCGGCAAACCGGGCCTGGACGGGCACTCCAACGGCGCCGAGCAGGTGGCCGTGCGCGCCCGGGACGCCGGGTTCGAGGTCGTCTACCAGGGCATCCGGCTGACGCCGGAGCAGATCGTCGCGGCTGCGGTCGCCGAGGACGTGCACCTCGTCGGCATCTCGATCCTGTCCGGCTCGCACATGGAGCTCGTCCCCGAGGTGCTGCAGCGGATGCGCGACGCGGGCGCCGGCGACGTCCCGGTCATCGTCGGCGGCATCATCCCGGAGGCGGACGCCGTGCGGCTCAAGGCTCTGGGTGTCGCCGAGGTCTTCACGCCCAAGGACTTCGGGCTCAACGAGATCATGGCCCGCTTCGTCGACGTCATCCGTGACGCCCGCGGCCTCCCGGTCCAGGCGGGCTGACCCATGGCGCTGCACTGCCCGGCGACGCTCCTCCTCGTCGAGGACGCCGCCCTCGCGGCCGAGGTCGACGCCCCCGCCGCCGTGTACGGCCCGTGGTCGGCGCAGGACGACCTCGTCGGCGAGCTCGAGCACCTCGCCGACCTGCACCGCGGGGAGCGGGTGCTCGTCACCGTGGGACCCGGAGGCGTGGCCGGCGTCCTCGCCTCGATCGGGCGGGTGGCGCCGCGGGAGGCGGCTGCGGGACGGGCCAGGCTCGAGGTCGGTGACGACGGCTGGGTCGTCCTCCCGTGGGAGGACGGGTCAGGCGCGTGAGGCCGCGGCCGCGTCAGAACAGGCGGCGCTCGCTGTGGTCGACGCCCTTGAGGGTGTCGTAGTCCAGGACGACACAGCGGATGCCGCGGTCCTCGGCGAGGGTGCGGGCCTGCGGCTTGATGGCCTGGGCGGCGAAGACCCCGCTGACGGGGGCGAGGTGCGGGTCGCGGTTCATCAGCTCGAGGTAGCGCGTCAGCTGCTCGACGCCGTCGATGTCACCGCGGCGCTTGATCTCCACGGCCACGCTGGCGCCGACCGCGTCCTTGCACAGGATGTCGACCGGCCCGATGGCGGTCATGTACTCGCGCCGGGTCAGCGTCCAGCCCTCGCCCAGGGTGGTGATGTGCTCGGCGAGCAGCCGCTGCAGGTGCGCCTCGACGCCGTCCTTGACCAGGCCGGGGTCGACGCCGAGCTCGTGGCTGCTGTCGCTGTGGACCTCGTGCAGGCGCACCCGCAGGCGGTCCTCCGACTTCGCGTGCTGGACCACCCAGACCGCGGTGACGCCCTCGGCCGCCTCGACCTCGTCGGGCGCGACCTCGGCCATGGCGCACGGCGGCGACATCCAGTTCAGGGGCTTGTAGGAGCCGCCGTCGGAGTGCACCAGCACGGAACCGTCGGCCTTGACGAGCAGCAGCCGGGTCGCCAGCGGGAGGTGGGCGGTCAGCCGCCCCTCGTAGTCGACGCTGCACGTCGCGATCACCAGTCGCACGGTCGACCACCCTACTCAAGGGACGACGGCGGCCGTGCCGTTGCCCGACGAGGTGGGTGGGGCGCACACTTCGAGGGGAGAGGTGAGGCCGATGAAGGCAGCCCTGGCGATCGGGCTCCTCGTTGCGCTGCCCAGCGCCTGCTTCATCCTGCTCGTCGACACGGTCCGCTGGCTGGGCGGCGGCGAGCCGCCGCGCGTGCTGCGGCCGCTGCTCCCCGTGCTCGAAGGCGCCTGGGAGCGCGTGCGCCGGCGCCGCGTCGTCGAGCCGCTGCCCTCGGTGCTGCTGGCGATGGAGCTGCGCCGGCTCGAGGCGGAGGTGCGCCGGGTCGAGGCCGGGGACGCGCCGCACCGGGCGGCCCGGCTCAGGGCCGCGCTGGCGGCCTACGACCAGCTGCTCCTCCAGCTGTGCGAGCGGGTGGGGGTCGAGACCGACGTGGGGCTGCCGCCGCTGCCCTCGGGACAGCGGCTCACGCTCGAGGCCGAGCTCGTGGCCGCCGGTCACGACTGGTGACTCCGGGCGACGTGACCTGCGTCGCACCTCCCGCTCGGGGTGGGCAGCGTCACGCCCGGGTGGCCTCGTCGGTGCGCGGGGGGCTCTGAGAGGATCGCCGGCATGGCACGTGACTTCACCAGCGTTGGTGTGATCGGACTCGGCACGATGGGCGCGGGCATCGTGGAGGTGTTCGCCCGCACCGGGATCGACGTCGTCGCCGTCGAGATCGACGACGCGGGCGTGGAGCACGGCAAGCAGGTGCTCGGCGGCTCCACGGGTCGCGCGCTCACCCGCGGCAAGCTGACCCAGGAGGAGTACGACGCCCTGCACGCGCGGGTCACCTTCACCACCGACCTGGGCGACCTCGCCGACTGCCTGCTCGTCGTCGAGGCGGTGCCCGAGCACCTCGACCTCAAGAAGGAGCTGCTGAGCAGGGTCGACAAGGTCGTCAGTGCCGAGGCGGTCCTCGCGACGAACACCTCCTCGCTGCCGGTCACCGAGATCGCCGTGGCCACGAGCGACCCCAAGCGCGTGGTCGGCATGCACTTCTTCAACCCGGCGCCGGTCCAGCAGTTCGTCGAGGTGATCCGCACCGTCGTGACCGCCGACGACGTCTTCGAGGACGTCAAGGCGCTCGCGGAGCGGCTGGGCAAGAAGCCGGTCATCGTCGGCGACAAGGCGGGCTTCATCGCCAACGCCCTGCTGTTCGGGTACCTCAACCACGCGGTGTCGATGGTCGAGTCGCACTACGCGTCGCGCGAGGACCTCGACGCGGCGATGCGCTTCGGCTGCGGCTACCCCATGGGTCCGCTCCAGCTCCTCGACCTCATCGGCCTCGACACGGCCTACGAGATCCTCGACACGATGTACAAGCAGGGCCGCGACCGGCTGCACGCGCCGAGCCCCATCATCAAGCAGATGGTGAGCGCCGGGCTGCTCGGCCGGAAGTCGGGCCGCGGCTTCTACACCTACGCCGAGCCCGGGTCGCCGCAGGTCGTCGACGACGCCCGCACGCCGGCCGGCGGCCCTCCCGCGGGGGTGGCGCTGCGGCCGGTGGCCACGGTGGGCGTCGTCGGGTCCGGCACCATGGCGACCGGCATCGTCGAGGTGTTCGCCAGGGCGGGCTACCCGGTCACCTACGTGGCCCGCGGCGAGGACAAGGTCGAGGGCGTGCGGGCCTCCATCGCGCGCGGCACCGCCCGGCAGGTGGAGAAGGGACGGATGACGGCGCAGGAGGCCGAGGAGGTCCTCGGGCGGCTCACCGGCTCGACGTCCCGCGAGGCGCTGGCCGACGCCGACCTCGTCATCGAGGCGATCGCCGAGGACCTCGAGGTCAAGCAGGACCTCTTCCGCGACCTGGACCGGATCTGCCGGCCGGGTGCGGTGCTCGCCACGACGACGTCGTCGCTGCCCGTCATCGACTGCGCCAAGGTGACCTCGCGGCCGCAGGACGTCGTCGGGATGCACTTCTTCAACCCGGCCCAGGTGATGAAGCTCGTGGAGGTCGTCCACACGGTGTCGACGGCTCCCGAGGTCGTCGCGACCGTGCAGGACCTCTGCGCGCGCGTCGGCAAGGTGGCCGTGACGTGCGGCGACCGGTCGGGCTTCATCGTCAACGCGCTGCTCTTCCCCTACCTCAACGACGCGGTGAAGATGCTCGCCGCGAACTACGCGACGGCCGACGACATCGACACCGCCATGAAGGCCGGCTGCGGCCTGCCCATGGGCCCGTTCGAGCTGCTCGACGTCGTGGGCCTGGACGTCTCGCTGGCGATCCAGCGCGAGCTGTACCTCGAGTTCCGCGAGCCCGGGTTCGCGCCGGCGCCGCTCCTGGAGCACCTCGTGACCGCCGGCTACCTCGGTCGCAAGAGCGGCCGGGGCTTCCGCACCCACCCCTGAGCCGCCCCACCGTCCTCGAGATCCGGCAACACGCAGAGGATCGGCCCGTTCGACCTGCGTGTTGCCGGATCTCGATCGGCAGCAGTGACGTCGATGCGGACCATCGAGGGGGCGAGGCCGAGCAGCCGTGCCGTGCGTCGCAGGAGGGCCCGGCGCCGATGGCCGCGAGACAGGTCTTCGGCGTAGATCTCCCGACCGTCCAGTCCTCGTCGCCGAGCAGAGCGTTGCGGAAGGAGTCGCTGCTGCGGGCCCCGGCGCCGGCCAGCTCGAGGTCCGGCGACACGCACAGGCTCGAGCCGAAACCTCTGCGTGTTGCCGGATCTCGATGGTGGGGGCGCCCGGGGGCGGGGGAGGTTCGGGTGGGGGCAGCGCTAGGGTCACCGGGTGAACAGCGCTGTCCCGGCCCGGACCACCCCCGCCACCTCCGGCGCCGCCTCCGCCCGTCGCGCCCCGACGCTCCCCGCCCGGGCGCGGGTCGTCGTCATCGGGGGCGGGGTCATCGGGACCTCGATCGCCTACCACCTGGCCCACCTCGGCGTCACCGACGTGCTGCTCCTCGAGCGCGACAGGCTGACCTCCGGAACCACGTGGCACGCCGCCGGCCTCATGACGTGCTTCGGGTCCTTCAGCGAGACGAGCACCCGCCTGCGGCTGTACTCGCGCGACCTCTACGCCCGGCTCGAGGCCGAGACGGGGGTGGCCACCGGCTTCAAGCCCGTCGGGCTCATCGAGGCCGCGGCCGACGCCGACCGCCTCGAGGAGTTCCGCCGGGTGGCGGCCTTCCAGCGGCACCTGGGCCTGGAGGTCGAGGAGATCGGCCCGCGCGAGATGTCCGAGCTGTTCCCCCTCGCCCGCACCGACGACCTCCTCGCCGGGTTCCACGTCGCGGGCGACGGGCGGGTCAACCCGGTCGACCTCACGATGAGCCTGGCGCGCGGCGCCCGCAACCTCGGGGTGCGCGTCGTCGAGGGCGTCGCCGTGCAGCAGGTCCTCACCCGCCCGAGCGGCCTCGTCGAGGAGGTCGTCGGCGTGCGCACCGACCTCGGCGACGTCGAGTGCGAGCTCGTCGTCAACTGCGCCGGGATGTGGGCGCGCGAGCTCGCGCAGCGCAACGGCGTCGTCGTGCCCAACCAGGCCGCCGAGCACTACTACCTCGTGACCGAGCCCATCGACGGGATGAGCCCGGACGCACCGGTGTTCGAGGACCCCGCCTCCTACGGCTACTACCGCGAGGAGGGCGGCGGCATGATGGTCGGCCTCTTCGAGCCGGTCGCCGCGGCGTGGAAGGTCGACGGCATCCCGGGGGACGCGAGCTTCCTCACCCTCGCGCCCGACTGGGACCGGATGGCGCCGTTCGTGGAGCGGGCCGTCAGCCGCGTCCCCGTCGTCGAGACGGTCGGAATCCGCACCTTCTTCTGCGGGCCCGAGTCGTTCACTCCCGACCTGTCCCCGGCCGTGGGGGAGGCCCCCGGGGTCCACGGGTACTTCGTGTGTGCGGGCCTGAACTCGGTCGGCGTGCTCTCGGCCGGTGGCCTGGGCCGGGTCGTCGCGCAGTGGATGGCGACGGGCCGCCCCGACGTCGACGTCACCGGCATCGACGTCTCCCGCTTCCGGGACTGGCAGCTGGACCCCACGCGTCGTGCCGAGCGCACCGCCGAGGTCCTCGGCACCGTCTACGCCTCGCACGCCCCCGGCGTCGAGCTGACGACCTCCCGTGGCGCCCTGCGCTCGCCGGTCCACGACCGCCTCGTCGCGCAGGGGGCCAGGCTGCGCGACGTCAGCGGCTGGGAGTCGGCCGACTGGTACGCGGGTCCCGGCGAGACGGCCGACGCGGGCGAGCCCGGCTGGGGCCACCGCCCCTGGTACCCGCACTGGCGCGAGGAGCACCGCGCGGTGCGCGAGGCCGTGGGCCTGATGGACATGTCGTTCATGGCCAAGCTCGCCGTCCGTGGGGCGGGGGCCGGGACCCTCCTGGACCGCCTGTCCGCCGGGGCCGTGAACACCGCCGACGGCCGGATCACCTACACCCAGTGGCTGGGGGAGGACGGGCGCATCGAGGCCGACCTGACGGTCACCCGCCTGGCCCCCGACGACTTCCTCGTCGTCGCCTCGGACACGGCCCACGGTCGGGTCGAGGGGCTGCTCCGCCGCGCCGTGGGGGACGCGGACGTGACGGTCCAGGACGTGACGACCGACCTCGCCCTCCTCACCGTCCAGGGCCCGGCCTCGCGCGACACCCTCGCGGCGGCCGCGCCCACCACCGACTGGTCCGGGGACGCGTTCGCCTTCCGCGACGCGCGGCGGGTCGAGGTCGCCGGCGCCGACGTCCTCGCCATCCGGATCACCTACCTCGGCGAGCTCGGCTGGGAGCTCTACGTGCCCGCCGAGCGGGCCGGCGACGTCTGGGACGCCGTGCTGGCGTCCGGTGCGCCGCGGGGCATCCGCCCGGTGGGCCTGCGCGCGCTGTCGAGCCTGCGGATGGAGAAGGCCTACCGCGACTACGGCCACGACATCGACAACACCGACGACGTCTGGGGTGTCGGCCTCGGGTTCGCCGTCGCCCTCGACAAGCCCGGCGGGTTCACCGGTCGGGACGCGACCCTGGCCGCCAGGGAGCGGGGGACCCCTCACCACCGGCTCGTCCAGGTCCTCCTCGAGAATCCCGAGCCGCTGCTCCTCCACGCCGAGCCGGTGCTGCGCGACGGCGCCGTCGTCGGGTACGTGCGCGCCGCCTCGTACGGCTGGACCCTGGGCGCGGCGGTCGGTCTCGCCTTCGTCGGCGGCGACGGGCCGGTGACCCCGCGGTGGCTCGCCGACGGGACGTGGGAGGTCGAGGTCGCCGGCACGCGTCACCCGGCCCGCGTCTCGCTGCGCCCGATGTACGACCCGACCTCCTCGCGCGTCACCGCCTGAGGCCCCGTCCGCGGTCTGGGACGATGGACCGCATGCCCCGCCCGAACCGCCGACGCCGCGACCTCGACGAGCGTCCGCTGTCCGGCTCGGGCGAGGTGGCCACCGAGGGCTTCGGCGGACGGCCGTGGTACGTGCGGCGCCTCACCGGCGCCAGCGCGAGCCGGGAGTACCGGTGCCCCGGCTGCCACCAGGGCGTCACGGCGGGCACCCCCCACGTGGTCGTCTGGCCGGCCGAGGGGGTCGGTGGCATCGACGAGCGCCGGCACTGGCACACCCGCTGCTGGCAGGCGCGCCACACCTCCCGCCCCTGAGGGAGCGGCAGGCCTCAGCTGCGACGCTGGCGCGGGACGAGCACCTCTTCGTAGAGGAGCAGCAGGCCCGCGGCGACCGGGATCGCGAGCAGCGCGCCGAGCACCCCGAGCAGGGCGCCGCCGGTGAGTGCCGCCACCACCGTGACCGGACCGGGGACCGACACGGTGCGCTGCATGATCCGGGGTGCGATGAGGTAGTTCTCGACCTGCTGGTAGATCAGGTAGTACACGCCGGCGATGACGGCCTTCTGCGGCTCGTCGAACAGCGCGATGAGGCAGACCAGGACCGCACCGAGCGTGGCACCGACCATGGGGATGAGACCGAGCAGGCCGACCGTCACCGCGAGCACCGCCGCGTACTGGAGGTCGAGGAACGACATCATCACGTACGACAGGATCGCGTTCAACGTCGCGATGGAGGCCTGGCCGATGGCGTACGAGCCGACCCGCCGCATGATCTCCTCCGACAGCGAGACGACCCGGGCGCGCCGCGTCGACGGCACCATCGCGTAGGCGCCCTGCTTCACCTTGGGCAGCGCGGCCATGAAGTACAGGGTCAGCACGAGGATGGTGAGGACCTGGAACGTCCCGTTGATGACGGCGCGCCCCGCGCCGAGCAGCCCGCCGAGGACCCCCTCGAGGAACTGCTGGTCCTGCATCCGTTGGGCCAGCTCGGCCTGGACCTTGTCGATGACGTCGTAGTTCTTGTCGAGCTCGCGGACCCACCGGCTGTCCAGGACGTCCTGGACGTAGGTGGGCGCCTGCTGGGCGAGCTGGGTCCCCTGCTCGACGACCGGCGGGATGACGAGCGAGCCGATGAGGGCCAGCACGACGATGACGCCGGAGAACACCAGCCCGACGGCGCCTGCCCGCCGGACACCGCGCGACACGAGCCGGTCGACGATCGGGTTGAGCGCCAGGGTGAGGAAGAAGGCCACGACGAGGACGGTCAGCGTCGTCGTGACCCGCCCCGCGAGCTGCCACAGGCCCAGGGCGAGCAACGCGCCGGTGGCCCCGAAGAAGCCGATGTAGAACGGGGAGTGGCGGTTCAGCGGCTGGCCGACGACCCCGTAGGGCGCGACGGGGACGGCGCCGGCCCCCACACCAGTGGCCGGCGCCGGCGGCGGCGCGGCGGGCTCGACGTCCTCCTCGACCCGCACCTGCGCGGCGATCCGGTTGCTCTCCTCGAGCGCGGCCAGCTGGCGTCGCCGGAACTCGCCCCACCGGCTCACCGGGGCCCACAGCCTCGACACGTCCACGTCGCACCTCCCGCGGTCACCCTAGTGGCGCGACGCGGTGCGGCCCCGGAGCCGCGTGCGGGGCGCGCTCAGGCGTCGCGGAACCGGTTGATGGCAGGGGCGAGCCGCTCGCGCTTCTCGGGGTCGGTGACGCCGAGCCCCGCCTCGGGCGCGAGGGTCAGGACGCCGACCTTGCCCTGGTGGGCGTTGCGGTGGACGTCGAGCGCGGCCTGGCCGACGTCCTGAAGGCGGTAGGTCTTGGACAGGGTCGGGTGGATGAGGCCTCGGTCGACGAGCGCGTTGGCCTCCCACGCCTCGCGGTAGTTCGCGAAGTGCGAGCTGATGATCCGCTTGAGGTTCATCCAGAGGTAGCGGTTGTCGTACTCGTGCATGAAGCCCGAGGTCGAGGCGCACGTGACGATCGTCCCGCCCTTGCGCGCGACGTAGACGCTCGCGCCGAACGTCTCACGGCCCGGGTGCTCGAAGACGATGTCGACGTCGTGGCCACCGGTGAGCTCGCGGATCCTCTTGCCCAGGCGCTGCCACTCCTTGGGGTCCTGTGCGGTGTTCTCGTCGTTCCAGAACCGGTAGGCCTCGGCGGAGCGGTCGATGATGAGCTCGGCGCCCATCGCGCGGCAGATCGCGGCCTTCTCGGGGGAGGAGACGACGCAGATCGGGGTGGCTCCTCCCGCCAGGGCCATCTGGGTGGCGTAGGAGCCCAGGCCTCCGGAGGCGCCCCAGATGAGGACGCGGTCGCCGAGCTTCATCGCGGCGCCGTTCTTGCTGACGAGCTGGCGGTAGGCGGTGCTGTTGACGAGCCCGGGGGAGGCGGCCTCCTCCCACGTGAGGTGCCGCGGCTTGGGCATCAGCTGGTTGGCCTTGACGATCGCGAGCTCGGCCAGGCCGCCGAAGTTGGTCTCGAAGCCCCAGATGCGCTGCTGCGGGTCCATCATCGTGTCGTCGTGGCCCTCGGCGTCCTCGAGCTCGACGGACAGGCAGTGCGCGACGACCTCGGTGCCCGGCTTCCACTTGGTGACCCCGGGACCGGTGCGCAGGACGACGCCCGCGAGGTCGGACCCCACGACGTGGTACGGCAGGTCGTGGCGCTTGGCGAACTCGGAGGTGCGCCCGTAGCGCTCGAGGAAGCCGAAGGTGGACACCGGCTCGAAGATCGAGGTCCACACCGTGTTGTAGTTGATCGCGCTGGCCATGACGGCGACGAGCGCCTCGCCGGGGGCGAGCTCGGGGACCGGGACGTCCTCGACGTGCAGGGACCTGCGGGGGTCCTTCTCCTTCGTCGGCAGGTCGGCGAACATCTCGACCTCGTCGGCGTGGACCGTCGCGGCGCGGTAGACCTGCGGGATGCCGATGCCGGCGTAGGTGGCCTCGGTGCGGTCCCCGGAGAGGATGGCCTCGCGGATCTGGTCCATGCGGTCGTGCTCCTTGGCGTGAGGTCGGGCGGCGTCGTCGGCAGACGCCTGCCGGCGACGCTAGCGGCCGGCGCGCGAGCGGTCGGCATGCGTGTGACGGCGGGCACGGCGTGATCCGGCTCACGGGGTGCTCGGACGCCGCAGGGGGTCGCGGGATACCGTGCTGAGGTGTCCCAGACCTCCCGCATCCGGCGCCGGGCGCTGCTCGGCGGGGCGGGTGCGCTGGCGTACTCGGGGGCCGCCTACTGGAGCGTCACGCAGCGGATCATGCGGGCCGAGGTGCGCCTGTACAGCGAGACGGTGGCGTTCTCGGGCCGCAGCGCCCGCGAGCTCGTCCCGGCCGGGCACGTCGACGCCGTCGTCCCCGGGACCCGGGTCCTCGCCCGCCGACCGCTGAGCACGCTCCTCGTGGAGGACGAGCAGGCCTGGCTCGAGGCGTGTGCCCCCTGGGTCCGTCGGAGCCTGCACGCGGGTGACGACGTCCTGGGCTCGGCGCTGCTCGACCTGCGGGTGCTGTCCGACGGGCTGCCGGTATCGGTGGCGGGGTGGACCGACCGGTGGCGCTACGCATGGCCGCGCGACGTCTCGTTCGCCTCGGCGGCCCTGGCCCGCTGCGGCCACGCGGAGCAGGCGGCCCGCCAGCTCGGCTTCCTCCAGCGGGTCCAGCGTGCCGACGGGTGGTTCGAGGCGCGCTACGACATCACCACCGGACGGCGCCCCGACCGGCGGGTGCCGCAGCTCGACGGCTCGGGGTGGGTGGCCTGGTGCGCCGCCCAGATCGCAGCCGCCGACCCGGACCGGGCCACCGAGCTGCTGACGCCGCTGCGCCCGATGCTCGTGCGGTGCGCCCGTCGGCTGCTCGCCTCGATCGACGAGCAGACCGCCCTGCCGCCGCCCTCCTCGGACTACTGGGAGCGCGTCGAGACCACCCTGACCCTCGGCACCGCCGCCGCCGTCCTCGCCGGACTGCGCGGCGTCACCGAGGTGCTGCCGGCCGTGGGGGAGATGGCGATGGCCGACCGCACCCGCCGCGCCACGGACCTCCTCGCCGCCCAGGTCCGCGACCAGTTCGGCCCCTCCGGCTACCCCCGGCTGCTCGGCGGGTCGGCCGCCGACGCGGCGGTCACCTTCCTCGTCGCCCCCATCGGACCCACGAACGCCGACCTCGAGCTGATGTCGGCCGTCGAACGCGCCCAGAGCGCGATGATGCGCCCGGCCGGCGGGCTCGCACCCGGCGCCGGGTGGAAGAACGACGGCGTCAGCTGGACCCCGGAGACGGCGCTGTTCGCGTCGGCGTGGGCGGGCACGGGCCACCACGGACGGGCCGAGCCGCTGCTGCGCTGGCTGGGTGAGCACCGCACCGACGCGGGGTCGTTCCCCGAGAAGGTCCTGCACGACGGCCGGCCCGCCGCGGTGGCGCCGCTCGCCTGGACGGCGGCCCTCGTCGTCATCGCCCGGCACGAGCAGGTGATGGCGCGATGACGCCGCGCCCGAGGCCGTGGACGCGGGTCCTCGGGGGGCTCGCCGCGGTGGTCGTCCTCGCGGGCGTGCTGCCGGCCGGAGCCGCGGGAGCGGACGTCGCCACCGGCCGCCTGGTCGTCGTCGGGGCCCCCGGACTGGCGTGGTCCGACCTCGTCGGCCGCGACCTCCCGACCCTGCGCGCCCTCGCCGACGTCGGCGCCGGGGCGTCGCTCACCGTGCGCGCGGTGCGCAGCCGGTCGTGTGCCGTCGACGGCTGGCTCACCCTGTCGGCCGGGCGTCGCGCCGCCGACGTCGCGGGGCCCTGCCGGGTTCCCGGGCCCGTGGGTGCCGACGGCGCGGTGCCGTCGTGGTCCGCCTACACGGCGGCGGCCGCGGCGGCCTCCTACGGCGCACGCCCCGGCACCCTGGGGTCGGTCGTCGACCTCGGCGGCTCCTGCATCGAGGCCGTGGGGCCCGGGGCGGCGATCGGCGCCGCCGACCTCAGCGGTCAGGTGGCCAGGTACAGCGACTCCCTGCCCGAGGCCTTCAGCTGCGAGGTCGCGCTCGTCGACGGCGGGGTCCTCCCGGTCGAAGGCCCCGAGCGGTCGGCGGCGCTGTCGCGCCTCGACGTGACGGTGGCTCGGGTCCGCGGCCTCGACCCGACCGCCGACCTCCTCGTCGTGGGACTGGGCGACGGGGACTCCACGGTGCGGCCGCGGCTCCTGCTCGCGGCCGGACCCGCGTTCCCCGCCGGCACCCTCACCTCGGGCTCCACGCGCCAGGGCGCGACCGCCCAGCTCCAGGACGTCACCGCGACCGTGCTGGCCCGGGTCGGGGTGGGCGCGCAGGCCCTCACGGGCCGTCCGCTCGTGGTCGAGCCCTCGTCCGAGGACGCCGCGACGCGGCTGACCGACCGGGTGGGCTTCGAGGCGCGCGCGGCCACGCTGCGCTCGGTGAGCCCTCACGTCACCGGCTGGCTGGCGGTCGCCTTCGCCCTGTGGTGCGCCGTCGTCGCGCTCACCTGGTGGCGCCGCGGCAGCGACGCCGAGCTGCCCGCGTCCGCCCGGGTGACGGGGGTCGCCCTGGCGGCGGTCCCGGTGGCCACCTTCCTCGCCAACCTCGTGCCGTGGTGGCACACGGTCGCGCCCGGGGCGGTGTTCGTCGTCGTCCTGCTCGCGACGGTGGGGGTCCTCACCGCCGTCGCGCTCCGGCTCGAGCGTCGGCGCCACCTCGGGGCGCTGCTCACCGTGGCCGTCGTGACGCTGCTCCTCCTCGGCGGTGACGTCCTGCTGGGCTCGCGCCTCCAGCTCGGCTCGGTCTTCGGCCAGAACCCCACCGTGGGTGGCCGCTTCTACGGGTTCGGCAACACCTCGTTCGCCCTGTACGGGCTGGCGGTCCTCGTCGTCGTCGAGGCGATCGCGGGCAGCCGGCGGCTGGGCCGCTCGGCCGCCGCGGGCCTCGCCCTCGCGCTGCTCGCGCTCGCCCTGGCGGTCGAGGCGCTGCCCAGCCTCGGGGCCGACTTCGGCGGCCCCCCCGGCCTGCTCCTCGGCGGCCTGCTCGTCGTCGCGGGAGCGGTCGGCCTGCGGCTCACGCCGGTGCGCGTCCTCGCCGCCGTGGTGGGCGCGGGGGCCCTCGTCGTGGGGGTCGCGGTCCTGGACTGGCTGCGGCCCGCGGACGCCCGCACGCACCTCGGCGCCTTCGTCGAGTCGATGGTGTCGGGCGAGGCGGGCGCCGTCGTCGGGCGCAAGCTCGCGCAGAACCTCGACAACCTGGGCTCACCCCCGCTGCTCGCGGTGGCCGTGGCCACCGTCCTTCTCGCCGTGGTCGGGTGGCGGCGGGGATGGCGGCCCGGCCGGGCCGGCGCCGTCGTCCTGCGGGGGGCGGCCGTCCTCGCCGTCGTCGGCTTCGCCGTCAACGACTCGGGACTGGTCATCCCGGCGTTCGTCGCGCTCGTCCTCGCCCCCCTCCTCGTCGCGGCGGGGCGCGAGGAGCGGCCCTGAGCGAGGTCAGTGCGCCTCAGCCGCCGGCTCGACGAGCTCGACGAGGATGCCGCCGGCGTCCTTGGGGTGGATGAAGTTGACCCGGCTCTGGCTCGTCCCGCGCCGGGGGGCGTCGTAGAGCAGGCGCAGCCCCCGGTCGCGCAGGGTGGCGCTCACGGCGTCGAGGTCGGCGACCCGGTACGCGAGCTGCTGGATCCCGGGGCCGCTGCGGTCGAGGAACCTCGCGATCGTCGACTCCGGCGTCAGGGGGGCGAGCAGCTGGATGCACGAGCCGGAGTCGCCGACGGCCATCATCGCCTCGCGCACGCCCTGCTCCTCGTTGACCTCCTCGTGGAGCTTGGTCATCCCGTAGGTCGACTCGTAGAAGGCGACCGCCTCGTCGAGGTCGGCGACGGCCACCCCGACGTGGTCGATGGCGGTGAACAGCTCGGGAGGCAGGACGCTCATGCAGGCCAGCGTAGGAGCGGCGCCGGGGTGGGGCGGCCGCGGGTGGCGAGGGTCACCGCCCCGCGGGGATGGCAGCATCCGGCACCGCGACTACAGTCGATGCCGACCCCGTCACCCCCCCGACACCGGAGGCCACCGCATGTCCACCGACCCCACCGTCATCGTCGCCGGCGCCCGGACCCCGATGGGTCGGATGAGCGGCTCCCTCAAGGGCTTCAGCGGCTCCGACCTCGGTGGGTTCGCCATCAAGGGGGCCCTGGAGAAGGCCGGCGTCGCGGCCGACGACGTCGACTACGTCATCATGGGCCAGGTCCTCACGGCCGGCGAGGGCCAGATCCCCGCCCGCCAGGCCGCCGCGAAGGCCGGCATCCCGATGTCGGTGCCGGCCCTGACCATCAACAAGGTCTGCCTCTCGGGCATCGACGCGATCGCGCTCGCCGACCAGCTGATCCGCGCCGGGGAGTTCGACGTCGTCGTCGCCGGCGGCCAGGAGTCGATGACGAACGCGCCGCACCTGCTGGAGAAGAGCCGCGACGGCTTCAAGTACGGAGACGTCACCCTGCGCGACCACATGGCCCAGGACGGCCTCTGGGACGCCTTCACCGACCAGGCGATGGGGCTGCTCACCGAGACCGCGAACACCGACGAGGTCGAGTTCACCCGCGAGGAGCAGGACGCCTTCGCCGCGCGCAGCCACCAGCTCGCCGCGCGAGCCTGGAAGGACGGCTACTTCGACGACGAGGTCGTCACCCTGTCGATCCCGCAGCGCAAGGGCGACCCGCTCGAGTTCAAGAGCGACGAGGGCATCCGCGCCGACACGACCACCGAGTCGCTCGGCGGCCTGCGCCCCGCGTTCCGCAAGGACGGCACCATCACCGCCGGGTCCGCCTCGCAGATCAGCGACGGCGCGTGCGCCGTCGTCGTCATGCGCCGCTCGAGGGCCGAGGAGCTCGGCCTGCCCTGGCTCGCCGAGATCGGCGCCCACGGCGTCGTCGCCGGTCCCGACTCCTCGCTCCAGAGCCAGCCGGCCCGCGCCATCGCGAAGGCCTGTGCGCGAGAGGGGATCTCGCCCAGCGACCTCGACCTCGTCGAGATCAACGAGGCCTTCGCCGCCGTCGGCCTGGCCTCGACCAAGGAGCTCGGCCTCGACGAGGACAAGGTCAACGTCAACGGCGGTGCCATCGCCCTCGGCCACCCCATCGGGATGTCCGGCGCGCGCATCACGCTCCACCTCGCCCTCGAGCTCCAGCGACGCGGCGGCGGCGTCGGGGCGGCCGCCCTCTGCGGCGGCGGTGGCCAGGGCGACGCGCTCGTCGTCCGGGTCCCCACGCGGGGCTGACGCGCTGAGCGGGACCCGGAGCGTCGACGTCCCCTCCCTCGTCTCCGGCGCGAGGGAGGGGCGTCCGCGTGCGGTGGCCCGCCTCATCTCGCTCGTCGAGGACGGACACCCCGCCCTGCGCGAGGTGATGGCCGCGCTCGCTCCCCACACCGGCCGCGCGCACGTCGTGGGGGTCACCGGGTCCCCGGGCGTCGGCAAGTCGACGACGACGAACGCGCTCGTCACCGCCTACCGCTCTCGCGGCTCACGGGTCGGCGTGCTGGCCGTCGACCCCTCGTCGCCGTTCTCCGGCGGGGCCCTGCTCGGTGACCGCATCCGGATGTCCGACCACGCCGCCGACCCCGAGGTCTTCATCCGCTCGATGGCCGCGCGCGGTCACCTCGGCGGGCTGTCGTGGGCGGCTCCGCAGGCCGTGCGCGTCCTCGACGCCGCCGGGTGCGACGTCGTCCTCGTCGAGACCGTGGGGGTGGGGCAGAGCGAGGTCGAGGTGGCCTCGACGGCCGACACCACGCTGGTCCTCCTCGCGCCGGGGATGGGCGACGGGGTCCAGGCGGCGAAGGCGGGGATCCTCGAGGTCGCCGACGTCCTCGTCGTCAACAAGGCCGACCGGGAGGGCGCCGACCGCACGGTGCGCGACCTGCGCCACGCGGTCTCGCTGGCCGACCGGTCCGGGCCGGGGGCGTGGCGGCCACCGGTGCTGCGGACCGAGGCGCTCACCGGGACGGGGATCGACGACGTCGTCGCCGCCCTCGAGGAGCACCGGGCCCACCTGGGGGACGACGGGCTGCGCGCCCGGCGCACCCGCCGGGCCGCCCACGAGGTCGAGGGGCTGGCCCTGGACGCGCTGCGCCGGCGGCTCGGCGGGGTGGAGGGCAGCCGGCTGGAGGCGCTCGCGGCCGATGTCGTCGCCGGGCGGACCGACCCGTACTCGGCCGCCGACGCCCTCAGTCGGGGCCGATGAGGGAGTGCTCGCCGAGGCCGGGCTCCGGGATCCCTGAGGGGGTGGTGAGCGGCTCGCGGACCGCGTTCTTCCGCAACGGCATGGGGTCGGGGACCCCGGCGGTGATCCGGCTGCCGTCGGCCCGGGTGCCACCCGTCTGGGGCCGGTCGCCCAGGGTGCCGGCGATGCGGGGGCCGTGCCCGTCGAGCTCGACGACGAGCGGGGTGCCGGGCAGCACCTCGTGGTCCTCGCCGCGCACCTGCACGGGCACGGGGGACGAGCCGTCCTCGACCTCGAACCGGAGGGCGTCGGGGGTCAGGGTCACCCGGACGCGGGTCCCGCGCCAGGTGAGCGGGAAGGTCAGCGAGGACCACTCCGTGGGCATGCGGGGGTCGAACCGCAGCCGGGCGTCGTGGTCGCGCATCCCGCCGAAGCCGTTGACGAGCGAGGCCCACACGCCGCCCGTCGACGCGATGTGCAGCCCGTCGACGGTGTTGCGGTGCAGGTCGGCGAGGTCGACGAACAGCCCCTGGAGGAAGTAGTCGTAGGCCACCTCGTGGTAGCCGACCTCGGCCGCGATGATCGACTGGACGACGGCCGACAGCGTGGAGTCGCCCGTGGTGATCGGGTCGTAGTACTCGAAGTCGGCCCGCTTCTCCTCCACGGTGAAGCGGTCGGCCTGGAGGTGCAGGGCCAGCACGACGTCGGCCTGCTTGAGCACCTGGAACCGGTAGATGACCAGCGGGTGGTAGTGCAGGAGGAGGGGACGCAGCTCGTCGGGCGTGCGGCTGAGGTCCCACACCTCGCGGTCGAGGAAGAAGTCGTCCTGCGGGTGGATCCCCAGGCCGGCGTCGAACGGGATGTGCATCCCGCGGGCACACTCGGCCCACTCGGGGACCTCCTCGTCGACGAGGTCGAGCTTCTCGACGAGCCGCGCGTACTCCTCGGGGTGCTCGCGCTGGGCCCAGCCCACCCACGCGACCGCCTGCTCGAGGTTGTAGCGGGCCATGACGTTGGTGAACAGGTTGTTGTTGACGACCGTCGTGTACTCGTCGGGGCCGGTGACCCCGTGGATGTGGAAGGAGCGCTCGCCGTTGTTGCGCCAGAAGCCCAGGTCCGCGTACAGGCGCGCCGTCTCGACGAGGATCGGCAGCCCGTCGCGCAGGAGGAAGCCCACGTCGCCGCTCGCGTTGACGTACTGCACGAGGGCGTGGACGACGTCGGCGTCGATGTGGACCTGCGCGGTGCCGGCGGCGTAGTACGCGGAGGCCTCCTCGCCGCTGATCGTCCGCCACGGGAAGAGGGCACCGCGCTGCGACAGCTCGCGGGCGCGGTGGCGGGCCGCGGGCAGCATCCGGCTGCGGAAGCGCATGAGGTTGCGCGCGAGGTCGGGGCTGGTGAAGGACAGGAACGGGGCGACGTAGACCTCGCTGTCCCAGAAGTAGTGGCCCTCGTAGCCCGACCCGGAGACGCCCTTGGCCGGGACGCCCTGGCCGTCGGCGCGCCCTGCGGCCTGCGCCAGGGTGAGCAGGTTGAAGCGCACGGCCTGCTGGATGGCGGGGGTGTCGGCTCGATCCGAGCCGATCTCCACGTCGCTGCGCTCCCAGAACCGGTCGTACCAGGCCCGCTGCTCGGCGAGGTAGTGCTCGACGTCGTAGCGGGCCGCCCGGTCGAGGGTGCGGTCGCACCGGTCGGACAGCTCGCGCACGGGGAGGCCGCGCGAGGTGTGGTAGGCCACGAGCTTCTCGACGCGCACCGTCCGGCCCTGCGACGCGTCGACGCGGAAGACCATCTTCGTCTGGTCCTGCTCGGCCCGGACCACGATCTCGTAGGGGTCGTCGGTGCGCAGCGTGTGGTCGGCGGCGACCGCCACCGTCATCCGGGAGTTGGCACAGCGGTAGCCCAGCGTCATCCGCTCCTCGGTGGCGACGTGGAGCTTCGGCAGCAGCACGCGCCCCTCGAACGGGCTGGCCTTGCGCGGGTCGGCCGTGGCGACCCTGCTCTGGGCGGCCTCGTGGTACTCGTCCTCCCCGTCCTGCCGGTTGAGCAGCTGGCTGGAGACGAGGACGGGGGCGTCGCCGGACAGCAGCGTCACCTCGAGGGTGAACACGGCGAGGTGGCGCTGCGTCATCGAGACCATGCGCGTGGAGTCGACGCGCACCAGCTTGCCCGAGGGGGTGCGCCACACGACGCTGCGGCGCAGCACGCCGTCCCGGAAGTCCAGGCTGCGCTCGTAGTGCTCGAGGTCGGCGCTGCCGAGGACGAGCGGCTCGTCGTCGACGTAGACCTTCATCAGCTTGGCGTCCGGGACGTTGACGATGGTCTGCCCGGTGCGGGCGAAACCGACCGCGCCCTCGGCGTGCCGGATCGGCCAGCTCTCGTGGAAGCCGTTGACGAAGGTGCCGTGCTCGTGGGCCTGGCGGCCCTCCTCGGGGTTGCCCCGCATCCCGATGTAGCCGTTGGCCACCGTGAACAGGGTCTCGGTGACCCCGAGGTCGCGGCCGTCGTGGTCGGTCTCGACGAGGCGCCAGGGGTCGGCGGGGAAGCGGCTGCGGTCCAGGGGGTCCTCCTGGACGTGCCCCGGCCTCACGCGAGCTCCCCGAGGTCGTCGACGACGACGTCGGCGCCCGCGGCGGTCAGGGTGGCGGCCCCGGCCCCGCGGTCGACCCCGATGACGAGGGCGAAGTCGCCGGCCGCCCCGGCCTGCACGCCCGACACCGCGTCCTCGACGACGACCGAGCGTGCCGGGGTGGTGCCGCAGGCCTCGGCCGCATGGACGAAGGTGTCCGGCGCCGGCTTCCCGGGCAGGCCGAGCTCACCGGCGAGCCGACCGTCGACGACGGTGACGAAGCGGTCGGCGATGCCTGCGGCCCGAAGGACCGAGGGCGCGTTGGCGGAGGAGGAGACGACGGCGAGCGGAGTGCCGAGGTCGCGCAGCGCGTCGAGGAGGGCGATCGAGCCGGGGTAGGCGATGACGCCGTCGCGCTCCAGGACGGCGTTGAAGGCGGCGTTCTTGCGGTCGCCGAGCCCGCGGACGGTGACCGCGTCGGGGTCGTCGGACGGGTCGCCCTCGGGCAGCGTGATGCCGCGCGAGGTGAGGAAGTCGCGTACGCCGTCGTACCGGGGCTTGCCGTCGACGTGGTCGTAGTAGTCCTGCTCGCTCCACGGGTGGACGTCGCCCGCACCCGCCCACGACCCGAGGAACGCGTCGAACATCTCCGCCCACGCCCGCCGGTGCACCTCGGCGGTGGGGGTGAGGACCCCGTCGAGGTCGAACAGGACCGCGTCGTGGTCGGTCCAGGTCACGCGGGCGCCGGTCATGGAACTGACGCTAGGGACAGCGGGAGCGCTTGCCAATCCGCCTCGCGGGGCGTGCGCCAAGTGGTTGTGCGGCGGTCGGTCCGCCGGGCGGGCCGCGCCCTCGGCTAGCGTGCTCGCTGTGAGCCCGCCCGTGCGCCTGCCCTTCGACCCGATCGCCAGGGCCGCGCAGCTGTGGCGGGCTCGGTGGGGGCAGGACTCGAAGGCGGTCTCGATGGCCAGCGCGACGTCGATCATGCGGGTGCAGCAGCTGCTCCTCGCGCAGTTCGACGCCATCGCCGGACGCCACGGGCTGACCTTCGCCCGGTACGAGGCGCTCGTCCTGCTCACCTTCAGCCGGGAGGGGCGCCTGTCGATGTCGCGCATCGGGGAGCGCCTCATGGTGCACCCGACCAGCGCGACGAACATCGTCCAGCGGCTCGCCGCCCAGGGCTTCGTCGAGCGGGTGCCCAACCCCGCCGACCGCCGCGGCGCCTTCGCCGTCATCACCGACGCCGGCCGCGAGGCGATGGAGGCGGTGACGGCCGACCTGGAGCACGTCGACTTCGGCCTGTCGATGCTCGACGCCGACCAGCACGAGGCGCTGTTCTCGCTGTTGCGCACGGTGCGCGTGGGAGCGCGGGACTTCGACGCCTGAGCGGTTCCTGAGGGCTCGGGCGAGGTGTCCTGGGTCACGGTGCGTGGTCACGGGATTTGTCGCACGGCTGCGCCGTTTGCCATGGTGGAAGACAGCCCCCTTCGCACCTTCGCGTCCGGGGCGCCCCGGACACCCCAAGGAACACCGCCCATGGTCACTGCCGTCAAGCGCCTCGTCGGCGTGCTCCTGGCCCTCGCCGGCCTGGCGCTCACCGTCGTCGGCGTGTGGTTCGCGACGCAGCTCGGCAGCTCCGGCACCGCCGAGTTCACCGTGCGACCCACGACGGCCGACCCGCTCGTCATCCCGCCCGAGGTGCTCAACCGGGTCGACGCCGACGTCGTCGTCACCGCGACCCCTGCGTCGGGCGGCTCTGTCTGGATGGCGCTGGCGAACCCCTCCGACGCCACCGCCGTGCTCGGCGACGCGCGGCGGACCGAGGTCACCGGCGTCGCCGTGCGTGACTGGCTGCTCACCACCCGCGGCACCGGGTCGGGCGCGGCCTCGGACGGCCTCGGCGTGGCCGACCTCTGGCGCCAGCAGGACCAGGCGCCGGGCCCGGTCACGCTCACCGTCGAGCAGGACGAGGCACCGGAGACGCTCGTCGTCGCCGTCGAGGGCGGGCCCCTGCGCTCGCTGACCGTCACGCTCACGGACAAGGCGTGGTTCGTCGAGTCGGTCGTGGCCGCGCTCGTCGGGCTGTTCGTCCTCGTCGTCGGGGTCCTGCTGCTCTGGCCCCGCCGCGCCACGCCCGACCCCTCCGACGTGACCCACCCCCGCGACCCCGAGGAGGCCGCCCGATGACCACCCACGGCTCGACCACCCCCCGCCCGACCCCCCGGCGCCCCACCACTGCGCGACGGCCCCGCGCCGTCGCCCTGACGGCCGGCGCGGTCGCCGCCGCCATCGGCCTGGCGGGCTGCGGCACCACCGAGGCCCTCGTCGGCCTGCACCCCGCGCCCACCGAGAAGACCGCCTCCGCGCCGTTGGACACCGACGGTGCCACCGCCATCGCGACCCGCCTGCTGGCCGAGGCCGCGGCCCCGGTCGAGGCCGGGGAGGACGGGGGGAAGGCAGCCCTGGCGAAGGTCTTCACCGGTGACGCCCTCGCGCTCGCGCAGGCCAGAGCGGCCCGGCCCGCCGCGAAGAGCACGCAGGCCGAGGCGCTGGCGACGACGCCGGTGCCGACCGTCGTCGCGCAGTCGCAGGGCCGTGCCTGGCCGCGCGCGATCCTCGTCGCCACCCTCGACGCCGCCGCCAACACCCAGTACCTGCACGTCCTGCTCTCGCAGGAGCCGGACGAGCCGTTCCGCATCGCCGCGAGCGTGCCGATGTTCGCCGGGGCCCAGCTCCCCGCGGTCGGCCCCGAGCCCGCCGGCGCCCCCCTCCTCGACGTCAAGGCCGCCGACGGGCTGCCGACGTCGCCGGAGAAGGCCGTGGGCGCCTACGCCGCCGCCCTGGCCTACCCGAAGCCGAAGGACACCACGGCGGTGGAGGTCACCGACCCGTTCGCGCAGGGCCTCGGCCGCGCGGCGGCCACGCAGACCAAGACCCTGGGCAAGCTCGCGAGCCTGGCGCAGACGCACGAGCCCCGCCTCGAGGACGCCCTGACGTTCCGGCTCGCCGACGGTGGCGCGGTGACCTTCGCCCTGATGAAGCGCACCGACACGATCTCGGTCAAGCCCACGGCCAAGGCGCTCGTCCTGCCCCAGGAGTACGCCGAGCTCATCAAGAAGAAGACGGTGGCCAAGCAGCTGGTCCTGAACAACCTCGAGGCCCTCGTGGTCGTCGTCCCGAAGGACGGTGTCGCCGAGGTCATCGGCGCGAGCGAGCTGCTCGTCTCCGGTCGGGGCCGCTGACCCGCCACGGGCCGCCGGTCACCGGCCGCCCCACCCTTTGACAGAATCAGGACCATGACCGAGACCTCCCCGCCCGCGGGCACCCGCGGCGCCGTCGACCTGTCGTCCGTCACCGGCGCGGTGAGCCCCGCCGCCGCGGCCGGCGACCCCGCAGCGGGCGGGGGTCCGACCACGCCCGGCGGCCGGCCGGCCGTCCCCGAGGGCCTGGTCGTCCAGGTCGACGCCGCCACCCTGCAGTCGGCGCTGAACCGCACCCTTCAGGTGCCGGGTGTCCTCGTCCTGTGGTCCTCGGCACATCCGCAGAGCATCGAGCTCGTCGACACCGTCACCCGGGTCGCCGCCTCGCTGGAGGGTCGCGTCCTCGTCCTCGTCGCCGACCTCTCGGCCGACCCCGAGCTGCTCCAGGCGTTCCAGCCGCTCCTGGTCCAGGCGTTCGGCCAGCCGACCGTCCCGGCGACCTTCGGCCTGCTCCAGGGCCAGCCGGTGCCGCTCTTCCCGGGCATCCAGCCGGAGTCCGAGGTCCGCGCGGTCCTCGACCAGCTGCTCCAGGCTGCGGTGCAGAACGGCATCACCGGCCGGGTCGACATCGGCCCGGTGCCCGGCGCCCCGGACGACGACGAGCTGCCCCCGCTGCACCAGGCCGCCTACGACGCCATCGAGCGCGGCGACTACGCCGCCGCCGCGTCCGCCTACGAGCAGGCGCTGGCCGAGAACCCGAAGGACCACGACGCCGAGCTCGGCCTGGCCCAGGTGCGGCTCATGGAGCGCACCGGCGCCGTCGACGCCACGGCCGCCCGCGCGGCAGCGGCGGCCGACCCGGGCGACATCGACGCCGCGGCCACCGTCGCCGACCTCGACGTCCTCGGCGGGCACGTGGAGGACGCCTTCTCCCGGCTGCTCGACCTGGTCCGCAGCACCGAGGGTGAGGACCGCGACCGGGTGCGCACCCACCTGCTCGAGCTCTTCGCCGTCGTGGGCAACCACGACGAGCGGGTGCGCAAGGGGCGCACGGCGCTCATGAGCGCGCTGTTCTGAGCCGGTGACGCCCCAGCTCCTCGACGCCCACGTCGGCTTCCGGTTCGACCTCGACGACCCGGACGTCACGGCCGTCGACCTCGACTGCGACAGTGCGGTGCCCGGTCCGCGGGCCCTGCGCCGCGACGGCGCAGGGTGGCTGCTCGAGCTGCCGCGGCCCCCGTTGCAGCGCCTCGAGTACCGCTACACCGTGACCCGTGGGTCGTCCTCGGAGACCGTCCTCGACCCCGGCAACCCCCTCACCGTGTCGACCGCGTTCGGTGACCGGTCGGTCCTCGAGCTCCCGGGCTACGTCGCGCCGTGGTGGCTGAGCGCCCCGGTGGTCGAGGGGACGACCGAGGAGCTCGGCGTCTCGGGGGAGACCGTCGACGACGTCCCGATGACGGTGTGGGCCCCCAGCACGCTCGCCGCGGACGAGCCGGCCCCGCTGCTGCTCGTCCACGACGGTCCGGAGTACGACGCGCTGGCGTCGGTCACCGCGTACAGCGGCGCCCTCGTGGCCTCGGGCTCGGTGCCCGCCCACCGGGTCGCGCTCGCGCACCCCGTGCTCCGCGACGCCTGGTACTCCGGTTCCCCGGCCTACCTGCGCACGGTGGGCGACGCAGGCCTGGACCGGCTGGGTGACCGCTACGCCGTGCGTGGCCCGGTCGTCGTCGTCGGCGCGAGCCTCGGCGGGCTGACCGCGGTCCTGCTGGGGCTGCTCGCGGCCCCCCGGGTGGGCGGGGTGTTCGCGCAGTCCGGGTCCTTCTTCCAGGTCCGCCACGACGACTCCGAGAGCGGGTACCCGTACTTCGGCCGGATCGCGCGCCACGTGCAGTCGGTGCTGGACATGCGCGAGGCGCAGCACCCCCTCGTCGTCTCGATGACGTGCGGATCGTTGGAGGAGAACCTCGCCAACAACCGCGACATGGCCGCGGCCCTACGGCGCGCGGGCCACGACGTGACCCTGCGCGAGGTGCCCGACCTGCACAGCTACACCGCGTGGCGCGACGCCCTCGACCCCGGGCTCACCGAGGTCCTCCAGCGCCTCTGGTGAGGCCTCGCGTGGTTGCGGGCGGCACGGCCCGGGCGGCAGGGTGGGCCCATGGAGACCCGCAGCGTCCGACTCCCGGTCCCGGGGCACGACGCCACCCTCGAGGTCGTCCGCCACGGGTCGTGGGGCAGGCCCGTCCTGCTCTTCCCCTCCGAGGCCGGGAGCGCGCGTGACGCCGAGGGCAACGGCATGCTCGACGCGGTCCGGTGGCTCGTCGACGAGGGTCGGGTCAGCCTGTTCTGCGTGGACTCCCTCGACGCCTGGTCGTGGTCGAACCGCGACCTGTCCACCGAGGAGCGGGCGCAGCGCGCGGGGGCCTACAGCGCGTGGCTGTCGGAGCAGGTGCTGCCGCATGTCGTCGCCGAGACCGGCGGCGACCAGCAGGTCGTGACGGTCGGGGTCTCGCTCGGCGCCTACCACGCGGTCCACCTCACCCTGCAGCGCGCGGATGTCGCCCCGCTCGCCATCGGGCTCAGCGGCAACTACGACCCCACGACGTGGGGCGGGTGGGGGGAGCCGGGCGACGCGACGTACTTCGCCAACCCCAGCGCGTACGTCGCGAACATGGAGGGCGAGCACCTCGAGTGGGTCCGCTCGCACGCGTCGCTGCTGCTCGTGGTGGGCCAAGGGCCCTTCGAGGAGTCGCCCACGCGGTCCCTGTCGTCGACCAAGGCCTTCGCAGAGGTGCTGTCCCGCAAGGGGATTCGTCACGAGCTGGATGTCTGGGGGCACGACAGCGCCCACGACTGGCCGTGGTGGCAGCGCCAGCTGGCGCACCACCTGCCACGCTTCGTCTGATGTCCGCGGCCGGCCCCCTTCCGGGTCGCGCCGGCCCGCCCGATGAGAAGGAGACCACCATGGCCCCCACGACCGACCACCTCGTCGGACTGCTGCTCGGTGCGGAGGAGGACTGGCCCACGACGTTCGAGGCCCTGGCCCGCAGGCTCGGGGTGCTGCGCGCCCCCGACGGCACGACGCACACGATGACGACCGAGCGGGTCAGCATCGAGCCGTTCAACCTGCGCGACACGCCCCGCCACGAGCTCGTCATCGACCGCCTCGCGCACTGGTACTACCACCCGCGCGAGTGGCTGAAGAAGGTCGCGCTCATGGACGACGTCTACCTGCTCAACAGCCCGTTCACCTTCCAGTCGATGGAGAAGCACTCGGCGTACTGCGCGCTGATGCGGCTCGGGATGAACGTGCCCGAGACCGTCCTCGTGCCGTACAAGAACCCCGTCGACAACGCGCGCTGGGCCTACACCTCGGCGAGGTACAACCAGGACTTCGACCTCGACACCATCGCCGACGGCCTGGGGTACCCGCTGTACATGAAGCCGTTCGACGGCGGAGGGTGGCGCGGCGTCACCCAGGTGAAGGACCGTGCCGACCTCCACCGCTCGTACGACGACTCCGGCGAGATGCTCATGCACCTGCAGGCCTCGGTGCCCGACTTCGAGCACTTCGCCCGGTCCCTGACCATCGGCCCCGAGACGATGGTCATGAAGTTCCAGCCCGACGAGCCGATGCACCAGCGCTACGCCGTCGCGCACGACTTCCTGTCCGAGGAGGTCGGCCGCGAGGTCGTGTCGATCAGCCAGACCGTCAACGCCTTCTTCCGGTGGGAGTTCAACTCCTGCGAGATGCTCGTCAAGGACGGGGTCGTGTACCCCATCGACTACGCCAACGCCTGCCCCGACGTCGCGGTCACCTCGCTGCACTACTACTTCCCGTGGGCGATGAAGGCGCTGCTGCGGTGGACCGCGTTCTGCGTCGTCACCGGTCGGTCGCCGCGCACCCAGGTCGACACCGGGCCGTGGTTCACGGTGGCCGACGACGAGGTGCTCGACTACCAGGGCCGCCTCGCCGGCTACCAGGCGCTGGCCGACGACTACTTCGAGACCGAGCGCTACCGGGCGTTCTGCGAGTCGGCCCTGCCCGACCTCGACGAGATGGTGCTCGACTGGATCTCCGGACCGGACTTCCGCACCCTGCTCACCTCGACGATCCATCAGACCTACCCGCCCCACGAGTGGGACCGCTTCGAGGCCCACTTCGGTGGCCTGCTGGGGATGTGGGTCAGCGACGAGCAGACGGCCCTGGGCGCGCGCTCCTGAGCGCGGGTTCGTCCACAGGCGCGCCGGTGGGTCGGGGCCGTCCACAGGGGAATCTCCGTCGTGAGGGTCGGTGCGCCCGTGCGTTGGAATGAGGCATGGCTGTACTGGACCCCCAGGACGACCCGCTCGAGGCCGTCGGCACCGCGTTCCGACTGGCGCGGCGGCGGTACTCGCTGAGCCAGCGAGAGCTCGCGGACGCGCTCGGGTGGGACCGTGCGATGGTCGCGCGCTGGGAGAGGGGCAAGGGACCGGCGGCCCTCGGCCGGGTGGACGGTGTCCTGCGTGGCATGGGTTTCCGACTGCGGGTCGTCCCGATCGACCCCGAGGACTGGCCGGAGGCCCAGGACCTCGCCGACCACGTCCTGGACCGCGGCATGCGACGCCTGCCGGCCCACCACCTCCACGTCGTGGTGCGCGTCGAGTCCCCGCAGTCGTGGGACCGGCATCGAGGCAAGGTCAACCCGTACGGAGCGCACTGGTCCGCCGTCGGCCGCCTCCCTCCCCGCGGCGACTCGCCCACGACGCCCCGTCCGCTCCCCGGGTGGTACTGGACGCAGTAGGCCCGCCCGGGGCGTCGCCGGCGCGGTGGGGGAGGTGGGTGCTGGGGGCTTCGGGCTGCTGCGGTGGGGGTCAGCAGTGGGAAGGGAGCGCGGTGGGGGAGGTGGGTGCTGGGGGCTTCGGGCTGCTGCGGTGGGGGTCAGCAGTGGGAAGGGAGCGCGGTGGGGGAGGTGGGTGCTGGGGGCTTCGGGCTGCTGCGGTGGGGGTCAGCAGTGAGAAGCCCGAGGACCGAGGGCTGCCTGGGGCCGGCCGGACACGTCGGCCACTCACGATCGAGCGACGACCATGCGTCCCGCAGGGGCCGCGGGCCCCGGGCCGCAGCTCAGCCGCCGAGGGCCGCGGTGACGACCTCCTTGGCCTCGGCCTGGACCTGGGCGAGGTGGTCGGGCCCGCGGAAGGACTCGGCGTAGATCTTGTAGACGTCCTCGGTGCCGCTGGGCCGGGCGGCGAACCATGCCGACTCGGTGACGACCTTGAGCCCACCGATCGCGGCGCCGTTGCCGGGAGCCTCGGTGAGCCGCGCGGTGATCTCCTCACCGGCGAGCGTCGTGGCGGTGACGTCGTCAGGGGAGAGGGCCCCGAGCTTGGCCTTCTCCTCGCGGGTCGCGGCGGCGTCGATGCGGGCGTAGGCCGGCTCGCCGTGCCGCTCCACGAGCGAGCGGTAGTGCTCGCTCGGGCTGCGACCGGTGGTCGCCTGGATCTCCGAGGCGAGCAGGGCGAGCAGGATGCCGTCCTTGTCGGTGGTCCAGACCGACCCGTCGCGACGCAGGAACGACGCGCCGGCCGACTCCTCCCCGCCGAAGGGTCCGGAGCCGTCGAGCAGGCCGGGGACGAACCACTTGAACCCGACCGGCACCTCGACGAGGCGGCGGCCGAGGTCGGCGGCGACGCGGTCGATCATCGAGGACGACACGAGGGTCTTGCCGATGAAGCCGTCGTCGCGCCACTGCGGACGCGCACCCCCGTAGAGGTACTGGATCGCCACGGCGAGGTAGTGGTTGGGGTTCATCAGCCCGGCGTCCGGCGTCACGATGCCGTGGCGGTCCGCGTCGGCGTCGTTGCCCGTCGCGATGTCGTACTCGGAGCGGCGCTCGATGAGCGAGGCCATCGCCGAGGGGGAGGAGCAGTCCATCCGGATCTTGCCGTCCCAGTCCAGCGTCATGAAGCGCCAGGTGGCGTCGACGAGCGGGTTGACCACGGTGAGGTCGATCCGGTGCCGCTGCGCGATCGCGCCCCAGTAGTCGACGGCCGCGCCACCCAGCGGGTCGGCGCCGATGCGGACCCCGGCCCCACGGATGGCGTCGATGTCCAGGACGTTCGGCAGGTCGTCGACGTAGGTGCCGAGGAAGTCGTACGAGGACACCGCGGCGCGGGCCCGCGAGAACGGCACGCGCTTGACGTCGGCGAGACCGCCGCGGATCAGCTCGTTGGCCCGGGCCGCGATGACCTTCGTGGCGTCGGAGTCGGCCGGGCCACCGTGCGGCGGGTTGTACTTGAAGCCGCCGTCGGCCGGTGGGTTGTGCGAGGGCGTCACGACGATGCCGTCGGCGAGTCCGGCCCCGGCCGGCATCCCGTCGACCCCGGTGACCTTGCCGCGGTTGGCGACGAGGATGGCGTGCGAGACCGCGGGGGTCGGGGTGTAGCGGTCAGCGGCGTCGACGAGGACGGTCACGTCGTTGGCGACGAGCACCTCGAGGGCCGAGGCCCACGCGGGCTCGGACAGCCCGTGCGTGTCGCGCCCGATGAACAGCGGTCCGTCGTAGCCCTGCTCCCTGCGGTAGTCACAGATGGCCTGCGTCGTCGCGAGGATGTGGGCCTCGTTGAACGAGGTCCGCAGGCTCGACCCGCGGTGCCCGGAGGTCCCGAAGGCCACCTGCTGGTCGACGTCCTCCGGGTCCGGTTGACGCGTGTAGTACGCCGTGACGAGCGACGCCACGTCGACGAGGTCGGCGGGCTGTGCGGGCTGTCCGGCACGCGAGGAGGTCATGGCCCCGATCCTCGCAGAAGCACGGGATGCGGGTGAAGACGCACTGCCGGTTGGCTCCCCGGGACGGGACCTTCGGCACTTCCGGGGCTGCGGTGGCCCGCGATACCACTGTGGTATGAACCCCACGAAGAACCTGGTGGTCCTCGGCGCTGGCACCGCGGGAACCATGGTCGTCAACAAGCTCCGCCGCCGCCTCCCCGCGGACGAGTGGTCGATCACCGTCGTCGACAAGGACGACGTCCACGACTACCAGCCCGGCTACCTGTTCATCCCCTTCGGGATGAACACCAAGGAGCAGATCCGCAAGCGCACCCGTCCCTTCATCCAGGACGGCATCGACCTCGTCATGGGCGACGTCGAGCGGGTCGACCCGAAGGGCCGCACCGTGCTCCTCGAGGGCGGGCGGACGCTGCCGTACGACCAGCTCGTCATCGCCACGGGAACGACGCCCCGCCCGGACCAGACCGAGGGCACCCTCGGGCCGCAGTTCCACCGGGAGGTCGGCGAGTTCTACACCTACGACGGCGCGGTCGCCCTCCACGACCAGCTCGAGAGGTTCACCGGTGGTCGGCTCGTCGTCCACATCACCGAGCTCCCGATCAAGTGCCCGGTGGCCCCGCTCGAGTTCACCTTCCTCGCCGACGACTGGCTGCGCCGGCGCGGGCTGCGGGACGCGACCGAGCTCGTCTTCGTCACCCCGCTCGACGGCGCGTTCACCAAGCCCGTCGCGAGCCGGACCCTGGGAGGCGTGCTCGAGGAGAAGGGCATCACCGTCGAGCCCGACTTCATGATCGAGCGGATCGACCAGGACCGGAAGGTCATCGTCTCCTACGACGAGCGTGAGGTCGCCTACGACCTGCTCGTGACCGTGCCGCTGAACATGGGTGCCGACTTCGTGGGGCGATCGGGCCTCGGCGACGAGCTCAACTACGTCCCCGTCGACAAGCACACCCTGCAGTCCACCGAGCACGACGACATCTTCGCGCTCGGCGACGCGAGCAACATCCCGACGAGCAAGGCCGGGTCGGTCGCCCACTTCTCGGTGGAGGTCTTCGTCGACAACTTCCTCCAGCACGTCGCGGGCCTGCCGATGACCCACAGCTTCGACGGGCACGCGAACTGCTTCGTCGAGTCCGGCCACGGCAAGGCGCTGCTGCTCGACTTCAACTACGACACCGAACCCCTGACCGGGACCTTCCCGCTGCCCGTGATCGGCCCGATGTCGCTCCTGCGTGAGTCCCGCGCCAACCACATCGGCAAGCTCGCCTTCCGCCACATCTACTGGAACGCCCTGCTCCCCGGACGCCCCCTCGGGCTGCCGTCCGAGATGTCGATGTCCGGCAAGAACCCCGCCTGAGCCCCTCCCCGAAAGGACCACCGCCATGACTGCCACGACGATCGCCGGCCACGAGGTCGACGTCAACGACGAGGGCTTCCTCACCGACCCGGCGCAGTGGAGCGAGGACCTCGCCCCCGAGCTCGCCAGGCTCATCGGCCTCGAGCTGACCGACGCGCACTGGACGCTCATCCGCTTCCTGCGCGAGGACTTCGGCGCCGAGGGGGAGACCGCGACCCTGCGCCGCGTCTCCACCCGGACCGGCACCCCGGTCAAGACGCTCTTCGGACTCTTCCCCGGCAAGCCGGCGAAGAAGATGAGCTACGTCTCCGGGCTGCCCAAGCCCAAGGGCTGCGTCTGACCCCCACCACCCGTCCCGACCAGCACCAGGAGATCCCCATGACCACCACGACCGAAACCGCCCCCCTCGTCGTCCCGTCGTTCGACGCCCCGGAGGGCTCGGGACGCAAGCTCGCCATCATCTGCTCCAAGGGCAACCTCGACATGGCCTACCCCGGCCTGATCCTCGCCAACGCCGCCGTGGGCGAGGGGATCGAGACGCACATGTTCTTCACCTTCTGGGGCTTCGACATCATCAACAAGGCGACGATGGCCGACCTGAAGTTCAGCTTCGTCGGCAACACGGCGATGCACCCCCCGGGTCACTCCGGGATGGGGGTGCACCACATGCTCGGCGCCCTCCCGGGCGCGACGGCCATGGCGACGAAGATGATGAAGAAGCAGATCGCCGACCTCGACGTCCCGGACGTGCCCGAGTTCCTCGAGATGCTGACCGGTTCCGGGGTCCACCTGTGGGCCTGCCGGATGTCGGCCGACATGAACCACCTCACCGAGGACGACCTCTACGACGAGGTCGAGGCGATCATCTCGGCGAGCGACTTCATCGAGATCACCGACGGCGCGCAGCTGCTCTTCATCTGACGCTGCCCGGCGTCAGGCCCCGCCGCCCGCGCGAGGTGCGAGGTAGACGGCCGACAGGCGCGAGACCCCGACCGTCACCGAGTAGGGCTGGTCGTTCCACGGCGTGCTCTCGGCCTCGAGGACGATCCCGGCCTGGCTGGGCGAGGAGTGCTCGTCGAACCCGACGGTGTCGAGCAGGACCTCCCAGCTCCCGGGGCGCGGGACGCCGACGCGCACCCAGGCCTTGTCGTCGCCGCCGTAGTTGACGAGCGTGGCGACGACGTCGCCGCTGCCGTCGGCCTCGGCGAAGCGCAGGTACGACAGGATGTTGCCGGTGTTGTCGTCGGCGTCGAGCCACCGGAAGCCGGCGGACTGGCTGTCCAGCGCCCACAGCGCGGGGTGCTCGCGGTAGACGCGGTTGAGCTCCTTGACGAGCGCGTGGACCCGGTAGTGGGCCGCGTGGTCGAGCAGCCACCAGTCGAGCGAGCGCCCGTCGGCCCACTCGCCGGGCTGGGCGAACTCGCACCCCATGAAGAGCAGCTGCTTGCCGGGGTGCGACCACATGTAGGCGAGGAACGCCCGGACCGTCGCGAGCTGGTCGACGCGGTCGCCGGGGATCTTGGTCACCAGCGAGCCCTTGCCGTGCACGACCTCGTCGTGGCTGATCGGGAGCACGAAGCTCTCGCTGAAGGCGTACATGAGCGAGAAGGTCAGCAAGTTGTGGTGGTACTGGCGGTGGATCGGCTCCTCCTGCAGGTAGCGCAGGGTGTCGTTCATCCAGCCCATGTTCCACTTCAGGCCGAACCCCAGGCCGCCGCTGGACGTCGCCTTGGTGACCCCCGGCCAGGACGTCGACTCCTCGGCGATCGTCATGGTGCCCGGGACGAGCTTGTACGCGGTCGCGTTGGCCTCCTGGATCAGCCCGATGGCCTCGAGGTGCTCGCGCCCGCCGTGGACGTTGGGGATCCACTCGCCGTCCTTGCGCGAGTAGTCGAGGTAGAGCATCGAGGCCACGGCGTCGACGCGCAGCGCGTCGATGTGGAACTCCTGGAGCCAGTACACGGCGTTGGCGACGAGGAAGTTGCGCACCTCGAGCCGGCCGAAGTCGAAGACGTGGGTGCCCCAGTCGGGCTGGTCGCCGCGCCGCGGGTCCGGGTGCTCGTAGAGGGGCAGGCCGTCGAACCGGGCCAGGGCGAACGCGTCACGCGGGAAGTGCCCCGGGACCCAGTCGAGGATGACGCCGATGCCGGCCTGGTGGAGCCGGTCGACGAGGTACTTGAAGTCGTCGGGCGTGCCGAACCGCGCCGTGGGCGCGTAGTAGCCGGTGACCTGGTAGCCCCAGGACGGTCCGTAGGGGTGCTCCATGACGGGCAGCAGCTCGACGTGGGTGAAGCCGAGGTCGGCCACGTAGTTGACGAGGTGCTCGGCGAGCTCGCGGTAGGACAGGCCCTGCCGCCACGAGCCGAGGTGAACCTCGTAGACGCTCATCGGGCCCTCGTGCGGGTCGCGCCCCGCACGCTGCTCCATCCACGCGTCGTCGCCCCACGCGTGGCCGGCCTCGTCGACGACGGAGCCGGTGTTCGGCGGGCACTCTGTGCGCCGCGCCATCGGGTCGGCCTTGGTGCGCACGACGTCGTCGGCGCCGCGGATCTCGTACTTGTAGATGCTGCCGACGCCGACGTCGGGGATGAACAGCTCCCAGACCCCCGAGGAGCCGATGAGCCGCATCGGGTGGACCCGGCCGTCCCAGTCGTTGAAGTCGCCGATGACGCGCACCGCCTTGGCGCGCGGCGCCCACACCGCGAAGGCGACGCCCCGCACGCTGCCGAGCGGCCCCGGGTACTCGTGCACCCGGGCGCCGAGGACGGTCCACAGCGACTCGTGGCGTCCCTCGTTGACGAGGTGGAGGTCGACCTCGCCCAGGGTCGGGGCGAAGCGGTACGGGTCGTCCTGCTCGTGCTCGATGCCGTCGGCCCAGGCGACGAGGAGCCGGTAGTCCATGGTGCGCAGCGCGTCGGTGCGCACCGCGGTCCACACGCCCTCGGCCTGGTGGACGAGGTCGAGCACCTCGCCGTCCTCGAAGCGCACGCGCACCGAGCTGGCGAGGGGCCTCAGCACGCGGATGCGCAGCCCACCGTGCTCGAGGTGCTGGCCGAGCAGGTCGTGGGGCTGCTGGTGGCGGCCCTGGACGAGGGCGGTGATGGCGCCGCCGACCTCGGGGCTGGGGGTGGGAGTCACGGGGAGTCTCCTTGCGTGGTGGCGGCGGGCGAGAAGGGGGTGGTGAGGCGGTGGACCGCACGCAGCGGGATGCCGACCCAGTCCGGCCGGTTGCGGGCCTCGTAGACGACCTCGTACATCGCCTTGTCGAGCTCGAAGGCGGCGAGGAGCGCGCCGAGCCGGCGCGGGTCGTCCCCCGCGTGGGCGGCGTAGCCGTCGAGGAAGGCCTCCTGCGCGGAGGCGACCCAGGCCCGGGCGGAGGTGCCGCGGACCTGCTCGAGGGTGCCACCGACGTAGTCGAAGCTGCGCAGCATCCCGGCGACGTCTCTCACCCACTGGTCGGGCAGGGACCGCTCGGACAACGGCCGCAGCGGTTCACCCTCGAAGTCGAGCAGGACCCAGCCGCGCTCGGCGGAGTGGAGCACCTGGCCGAGGTGGTAGTCCCCGTGGATCCGCTGCAGCGGCGGCCAGCGCGCCTCGCCGGCGGCCCGGTGGACGGCCTCGACCTGCGCGCGGACCTCGGCGAGCCGCGGGGCCGCGTCGACGGCGGCGTCGAAGCGCAGCCGCATCCCGGCCACGATCGCCTCGGCCTGCTCGTGGCTCGTCGGCTCGGTGCCGAGGGTCGCGGCGAGGGTGTGGTGCACCTCGGCCGTGGCCTGCCCGAGGTCACGGGCCGGCCCGGCGAAGTCGGTGCCCTCCTCGGCCGCGCGCAGCGCCACGCGCCACGCGTCCTCGACGCCGGGGAGGAACTCCTGGCAGAACGCGAGGTGGCCGCGCGCGGGCTGGTCGCCGTCGACGCCCGGGTGCGGCCACGCGCCGGCGACCGCCCCGACGACGGAGGGCACCCGGCTCGAGCCGGCGTCGACGAGCGCGCCCTGGAGGACGACGTCCGGGTTCTCACCGGGGGAGAGCATCCGGAAGACCTTGACGATGAGCGGGGTGTGGTGGCCGTCGGGGAGGTCGCCGTCGAGGATCACCGAGGTGTTCGACTGCTCCCCGGACAGCACCCGTGAGGCGCGCACGTGCACCTCGGTGCCCCAGCTGCCCTGTGGCACACCGCGAACGGCCGGCTCGTCGGCATCGGAGACCGACGACGAGCGCGCCGACACCCGGCCCTGGAGGAGCTCGAGGAGCTGGGCGGCGTAGACCGGGTCGTGGGGCGCGTCGTAGACCCAGCGGCGGCCGAGGACCGAGTGGTCGAGCGTGCCGACGAGCGCGTGGTCGGCGCTGCCCAGCGGCTCCCCGCGGTAGGTGAGCGGGACCTGGTAGACGACGGTCTCCGGGCCGCCCTCGTCGGCGACGATGAGCGTCTCGACGCCCACCTCGCCCTCCGGGTCGTCGAGCCGCCAGGCCCCGAGCCGGCGCAGGCTCGGTCGGCGTCCCTTGGCCGCGAACCAACGCTGGTCACCCATCCAGGCCTCGAGCAGCTCGAGCTTGGTGGGCGAGAGGGTCGCGTCGTGGATCTCAGCCACGGGTCGCCCCACCGGGCGGCGGTTCGAGCGCCAGCCAGAAGAAGTCGCGCGAGCCGAGCGTCACCGTCACCGTCCCGTCCTCCCCGATGTCGGGGAATCCGGTGCCGCCGAACAGGTCTCGCGTCCAGGAACCCGCGAGCTCCTCGGGCAGGGTGATCGTCGTGGCCTGCGGCTTGGACGACAGGTTGTTCACGCACAGCACCGCGTGCGCCGACCGGTCCTCGGCGTCGCGGTCGCGGCGGTCGACCCGGACGTAGGCCAGGACCCGGTCGTGGGTGGACTCGCAGACGCTGAAGTCGCCGAGGCCGAAGACCGGGTGCTCGCGGCGCACCGCGAGCATCCCGCGCACCCAGTGCAGCAGCGAGGAGCCGGTGGCCATCTGCGCCTCGACGTTGACGTGGTTGTGGTGGTAGACGAGCGACTGGATGACCGGCAGGTAGAGCTTGCCCGGGTCGGCCGTGGAGAAGCCGGCGTTGCGGTCGGGGGTCCACTGCATCGGGGTGCGCACGGCATCACGGTCGTTGAGCCAGATGTTGTCGCCCATGCCGATCTCGTCGCCGTAGTACAGGCACGGGGACCCGGGCAGGGAGAGCAGCAGCGCGTGGATCAGCTCGGTCTCCGGGCGCGAGCCGTCGAGGAGCGAGGCGAGACGGCGCCGGATGCCGACGTTCGCGCGCATCCGGGGGTCGGGGGCGTACCAGCCGTACATGGCGGCCCGCTGCTCGGGGGTCACCATCTCGAGCGTCAGCTCGTCGTGGTTGCGCAGGAACGTGCCCCACTGCGCCCCGGCCGGGATGGGCGGGGTGTCGGCGAGGACGTCGATGATCGGCGCCGCCCGCTCCTCGCGCAGCGCGTAGTAGAGCATCGGCATCACGGGGAAGTGGAAGCACATCTGGCACTCCGGCGCCTCGGTCGTGCCGAAGTAGTCGACGACGTCCTTCGGGGACTGGTTCGCCTCGGCCAGGAGGATGCGTCCCGGGTACTCGGTGTCGACCATCGCGCGCAGCTGCGTGAGGAACTCGTGGGTCCTCGGGTGGTTCTCGCCGTTGTGCCCCTCCTCCTCGTAGAGGTAGGGCACGGCGTCGAGCCGGAAGCCGTCGATGCCCATGTCCATCCAGAACCGGACGATGTCGTACATCGCCTCGTGGACCGCCGGGTTCTCGAAGTTGAGGTCCGGCTGGTGGCTGAAGAACCGGTGCCAGAAGAACTGGCGGCGGATGGGGTCGAAGCTCCAGTTCGAGGTCTCGGTGTCGACGAAGATGATGCGCGCGTCGGTGTACCGGTCGTCGGTGTCGGACCACACGTAGAAGTCGCCGTACGGGCCCTCGGGGTCGCTGCGCGAGGCCTGGAACCACGGGTGCTGGTCGCTCGTGTGGTTCATGACGAAGTCGGTGATGATCCGGATGCCACGGGCGTGCGCCTGGTTGATGAGCTCCTTGAACTCCGGCAGGGTCCCGAACTCCGGCAGGACCTGCGTGTAGTCCGAGATGTCGTAGCCGCCGTCGCGCAGCGGGCTCGCGTAGAACGGGGGCAGCCACAGGCAGTCGACGCCGAGCCACTGGAGGTAGTCGAGCCGGTTGACGATCCCGGCGAAGTCGCCCTCGCCCGAGCCCGAGCTGTCGCCGAAGGCGCGCACGAGCACCTCGTAGAACACCGCGGTCCGGAACCACTCGGGGTCGTGGCGCAGCCCGGGCTGGTTCATGCCGAGGCCGGGGTGGCTGTGCCCCATGCCGGCGATCATGCTCACCAGTCCCTCCTCACCGAGATGACGTGGACGGGCTCGACCTCCGGCCCCAGCCGGACGTAGGTGTCGCGCTGCCAGGTCCACTCCTCGTCGGTGAGCAGGTCGTGGGCGGAGAAGCTGTCGCCGGACTCGAGACCGAGCGCGGCCATGTCCAGGCGCAGCGTCGTGGCCCGCGTGGAGTGGGGGTCCAGGTTGGCGACGACGAGGACGACGTCGGCGGTGCCGTCGGGCAGCCGCCGGCGCTTGGAGAAGGCGAGGAAGTTCTCGTCGTCCACGTGGTGGAACGCGATGTCGCGCAAGCGGTGCAGCGCCGGGTGGGCCCTGCGGATCTCGTTGATCCTCGTCAGGTAGCCGGCGAGGGAGCGGCCCTGCTTGGACCCACCCTCCTCGTAGTCCTCCCAGTGCCGGTTCTTGAACTCGTACTTCTCGTTGTCGATCTGCTCCTCGGCGCCGGGCCGGGCGACGTGCTCCATCAGCTCGTAGCCGGTGTAGATGCCGTACGTCGGCACGAGCGTGGCGGCGAGCACCGCACGCAGCTTCCACGCCCCGGCGCCGCCGAACTGCAGGTACGGCGTGAGGATGTCGTGGGTCGTGGGCCAGAACGACGGGCGCATGTAGGTGGCGGCCTCGCCGGAGAGCTCGGTGAGGTACTCGCGCAGGTCGGCGGCGCTGTTGCGCCACGCGTAGTACGTGTAGCTCTGCTGGAAGCCGATCTTGCCCAGGGTGTGCATCATCGCCGGCTTGGTGAACGCCTCGGCGAGCCAGATGACCTCGGGGTGGTCCTTCGCGACGTCCTCGATGAGCCACTGCCAGAACTCGACCGGCTTGGTGTGCGGGTTGTCGACGCGGAAGAGCTTGACGCCGTGGTCGATCCACACCTGGACGACGCGGCGCACCTCGGCGTAGATGCCGGCGGGGTCGTTGTCGAAGTTCAGGGGGTAGATGTCCTGGTACTTCTTCGGGGGGTTCTCGGCGTAGGCGATGGTGCCGTCGGCGCGGGTGGTGAACCACTCGGGGTTGCTCTGCACCCACGGGTGGTCGGGGGAGCACTGGAGCGCGAGGTCCATCGCCACCTCCATCCCGAGCCGCTCGGACTCGGCGACGAAGGCGTCGAAGTCGGCGAAGGTGCCCAGGTCGGGGTGGATGGCGTCGTGGCCGCCGTCGGGCGACCCGATGGCGTAGGGGCTGCCGGGGTCCTCGGGCCGCGCGTCGAGGGTGTTGTTCGGGCCCTTCTTCGCGGCCTGGCCGATGGGGTGGATCGGGGTGAGGTAGACGACGTCGAACCCCATCGCGGCGATGGCCGGCAGGCGCTTCGCGGCGGTGCGCAGGGTCCCGGTGGCCCAGCGGTGCTGCTTCTCGTCGTAGGTGGCGCCCTCGCTGCGGGGGAAGATCTCGTACCAGGCACCGCACAGGGCCAGCTCGCGCTCGACGAGCAGCGGCAGCTCGGGGGAGGGGGAGACCATGTCGCGCAGCGGCCGGGCGCCGAGCTCGTCCTCGACGTCGGCGTGGGTGCCGGCGCGCAGCCGGACCGCCGGCGGACGCGTGGTGTCGCGCAGGCCGGCGACGGCGTCGGCGAGCAGAGCCTTCTGCTCGGCGGTGCGCTCGACCTCGGCCGCGGCGCGCTCGAGGACGAGGGCACCCTCCTC
Organism: uncultured Actinomycetota bacterium; assembly: GCA_963795035.1. Classification (GTDB taxonomy): domain Bacteria; phylum Actinomycetota; class Actinomycetes; order Actinomycetales; family Dermatophilaceae; genus Oryzobacter. The sequence continues at coordinate 159,735 of CAWCFZ010000003.1, forward strand.
GAGCATCAGCTCGGTGTCGACGTCGGCCTGGACCTTGATCGTCGCGTCGTGCTCCCACGTGCCGTACGGGTCGGACCAGCCCTCGACGCGGTAGGACCACCAGCCGGTGCGGTCGGCGCTCACCGAGCGGACCCAGGTGTTGAGCCCTGGGTTGGAGCAGGTCATCGGCAGGACGTGCTCGACGCCGTCGGGGTCGGTGAGGACGACGGAGGCGTTGACCGCATCGTGACCCTCGCGGAAGACCGTTGCCGTGACGTCGAAACGCTCGTCGACGACGGCCTTGGCGGGGCGGGCGCCGCAGTCGACGACGGGTCTGACGTCCTGGACGGGGATCCGTCCGATGGGGGCTTGCGGGGGGCCGGTCCGGAAGGCGTCGCTCACCCTGTCGAACCTACACGGACCGGCGCCCGGCGGTCAGCCACGGCTCCGGCCGCGAGACGGGTCGCGGACTGCGCTCACGCCCCCCAGATGCGCTGGAGGTAGTCGCGCATCGAGCGGTCCGAGGAGAAGAAGCCGGACCGGGCGACGTTGAGGATCGCCATGCGCGACCACGCGTCCGGGTCGGCGTAGGCGGCGTCGACCCGGGCCTGCGCGTCGAGGTAGGCCTGGAAGTCGGCGAGCACCATGAACGAGTCCTGCTGGAGCAGGTTGTCGACGACCGGGCCGACGGCCTGCCGGTCGCCGCCCGTGAAGTGGCCGCTCGCGAGGAGGTCGATGGTGGCGCGCAGGCGCGGGTTCTCCTCGTAGACCGACGCGGGGGTGTAGCCGCGGGTGCGCAGCTGCTCGACCTCGGGCTCGTCCATGCCGAAGAGGAAGAAGTTGTCGTCGCCGACGAGCTTGCGGATCTCGACGTTCGCGCCGTCGTCGGTGCCGATCGTCAGGGCCCCGTTGAGGGCGAACTTCATGTTCCCGGTTCCGGAGGCCTCCTTGCCCGCGAGCGAGATCTGCTCGGAGAGGTCGGCCGCGGGGATGAGCTTCTCGGCGAGCGTCACGTTGTAGTTGGCCGGGAACGCCACGCAGAGCCGGCCGGCGACGCGGGGGTCGCTGTTGACGGTGTCGGCGACCGCGTTGACGAGGAAGATGATCTCCTTCGCCAGGTGGTAGCCGGGCGCGGCCTTGGCCCCGAAGACGAACGTGCGCGGCGTCACCTCGTCGACGGGCACCCGGCCCGAGACGACGTCGTCGTACAGCGAGACGATGTGCAGGAGCTTGAGCGTCTGCCGCTTGTACTCGTGCAGGCGCTTGACCATGACGTCGAGCATCGCCTCGCGCGGCAGCTCGAGGCCGTCGCGGACCCGCAGGAGCGAGTACAGCCGCTCCTTGTTCGCCTGCTTGACCGCGCGGAAGTCCTCCCGGAACGAGGCGTCGTCGGCGAGCGGCTCCAGCTCGCGCAGCCGGTCGAGGTCGGTGACCCAGCCCTCGCCGATGGTGTCGGTGAGGAGCTCGGACAGGCGCCGGTTCGCGAGCCGCACGAAGCGTCGCGGCGTGATGCCGTTGGTGACGTTGGTGAACTTGTCCGGCCACAGCTGCGAGAAGTCGGGCAGCACCTTGTCGCGCAGGAGCTGGCTGTGCAGCTCGGCCACCCCGTTGACCTTCGACCCCGCCACCGTGGCGAGGTAGGCCATCCGGACCGAGCGCTCCGGGTGCTCGGCGATCATCGACATCCGGCGGGCGCGCATCTCGTCGCCGGGGAAGGCCTCGCGGACCTCCTCGAGGAAGTCCTCGTTGATCCGGTAGATGATCTCGAGGTGTCGCGGCAGGAGCCGGCCGAGGATCTCGACCGACCAGACCTCGAGTGCCTCCGGCAGCAGGGTGTGGCACGTGTAGGCGAAGCACCGGCGGGTGATGTCCCACGCCTCGTCCCAGGCGAAGCCCTTGTTGTCGACGAGGATCCGCATGAGCTCGGGGACGGCGATGACCGGGTGGGTGTCGTTGAGCTGGAAGATGATCCGCTCGGGGAGCCCTCGCAGGTCGAAGTCGGCGGGCAGCGTGTTCTCGATGAAGTCGTGCAGCGAGCAGGCGACGAAGAAGTACTGCTGCTGCAGCCGCAGCTCCTTGCCCTGCGGCGTGGAGTCCTCGGGGTAGAGCACCTTGGAGATGTTCTCGGCGAAGGTCTGGGCACGCACGGCCTGCGAGTAGTCGCCGGAGTTGAAGATCTGCAGGTCGAACGCCTGGGTGGCCCGCGCGCTCCACAGCCGCAGCGTGTTGACGACGCCGTTGCGGTAGCCCGGGACCATGTAGTGGTACGGCATGCCGAGCACCTCCCAACCCGGCACCCAGGTGGTGTGCGCCTCGCCGTCGGTGCCGGTCGCCGTCACGGTCTCGCCACCGAAGCTGACGATGACCTGGCGCTCCGGGTGGGGGAACTCCCACGGGCTGCCGAGCGAGAGCCACGAGTCGGGCACCTCGACCTGGCGGTCGTCCTCGAAGGTCTGGCGGAAGATGCCGTACTCGTAGCGGATGCCGTACCCGATGCACGGCACGTCCATCGTCGCGAGCGAGTCGACGAAGCAGGCCGCGAGCCGGCCGAGGCCGCCGTTGCCGAGGCCGGGCTCGACCTCCTGGGCCCGAAGCGCGGCGATGTCGATGCCGCACTGGGTCATCGCGACCTCGGCGATGTCCTGCAGGTTGGTCGCGAGGAGGTTGTTGCCGAGCTGGCGCCCCAGCAGGTACTCGGCCGAGAGGTAGCCGATCGTCTTCTGCTGGGCCTGGCGGCGCCGCGCACCGGTCTCGAGCCAGTCGGCCATGAGGTAGCGCCGGATGGTCCGGGCCAGGGCCAGGTACTGGTCGTTGAGCGTCGACTGCGACAGCAGCGTGCCCTGGCCGTAGTTGACCTCGGAGAGGAAGGCCTCGACGAAGCCGTCGACGGTCGCCGCGGGCTGGACCACCGGTCCGGACGCGAGGGGGTGCGAGCTCCGGTGCGCGGGGCCGATCCGTCGGGCGTCGGTCGACGGGGACTCGTCGGAGACGACGTGGGGCGTGGGCACGGTTTCGGTCATCGGGGCTCGTCCTTCGGGGGGCGTCCGGGGGAACGCAGACGGGTGGTGCGGGGACAGAGTACAAACTCCGGGTGGAAACGCTTGCACACTTCCAGCGGCCGCGGCGGGCGGCTCAGGATGCGGGCGCCGCCACGAGCCGTTCGCGGGTGACGTCGCCCAGGGTGCGGCAGCCGGTGAGCGCCATGGTGAGGTCCAGCTCGGCGACGAGGTTGCGCACGACCTCGGACACGCCCTCGGCCCCGGCCAGCGCCAGGCCGTAGACGTGCGGGCGGCCGATGCCCACCGCGCTCGCCCCCAGGGCCAGGGCGACGAACGCGTCGGCGCCGGTCCGGACCCCGCTGTCGAAGACGACGGGCGCCTGCGACCCGCTCGAGCGGACCGCCTCCACGACGGCAGGGAGGGCGTCGAGCGCCGCGACGGACCGGTCGACCTGGCGCCCACCGTGGTTGGACACCCACACCCCCTCGACGCCGGAGTCGACGGCGCGGCGGGCGTCCTCGGGATGCAGCACCCCCTTGAGGACGACGGGCAGCGAGGTCATCTCCCGCAGCCGCGGCAGGTCCTCCCAGGTGAGCGAGGGCCGGGAGAAGACGTCGAGGAAGGTCTCGACGGCGGCGCGGGGCTCGGGGGAGGACAGGTTCTGGCGGGTGTCGCCGGGGTGGTTGCGGCTCAGGGTGAGCAGGGTGCGCAGGGCGGCGGGCGTCGGCCTCGGCTGGGGCGCCGGCTCCTCGCCCGCGTCGGCCGCGGCCCGCGCGGCGGCGACGCGCTGGGCGACCAGGCGCTGGAAGACCGGGTCGGACGTGTACTGGGCGATGCCCTCGCCCCGGGCGAACGGCAGGTGCCCGAGGTCGAGGTCGCGCGGCCGCCAGCCGAGGTAGGCGGTGTCGAGGGTGACGACGATCGCCTCGCTCCCGCACGCCTGCGCGCGGTGGAGCATGCTCTCGGTGAGCTCGTCGTCGCGGCTCCAGTACAGCTGGTACCAGTGACCGGTGCCGCCGAGCTCGGCCGCGACCTGCTCCATCGGGACCGAGGCCTGGGTGGACAGCACCGGGGTGACGCCCTGGGCCCGCGCCCCCCGGGCGACGCCGAGGTCGGCGTCGTCGTGGGCCGAGCGCAGCGCGCCGATGGGGGACAGGAGGAACGGCGTGGGGTGGCGGCGGCCGAGGAGGTCGACGCCGAGGTCGCGCTCGCTCGTGTCGACGAGGACGCGGGGGAGCACCTGCCAGCGGTCGAAGGCGTCACGGTTGGCCCGCGCCGTCGACTCGCCCCCGGCGGACCCGGCGACGTAGGCGAAGCCGCGCTCGGACATCACCGCACGCGCCGCGTCCTCCAGGGCCGTGCCCGCCGTGGGCACCCGCGGTCGGCGGCCGAAGCTGCCCGCGCGGTAGATGGCGGACTGGGCGGTGCGTCCGGTGTCAGGCATGCCGTGATGTCTACCGGATCGGCCGCCCGGGCGGTACCGGGGACGCGGAGGTGCGGCGCCCGCCTAGGGTGGCGCCATGACCCGGTTCGCCTGGGCCGCCTGGGGCCTGCTCGTCGTCGTCCTCGACCTGCCGCTGTTCGGCTGGGACGTCCTGCCCGACCTCGTCGGCTACGTCTGGGTCGTCGTCGGCCTCGCCGGTGGAGCGGCCCTCCACCCGGCGTTCGGCCGGGCGCGCGCCGCGGCCGCGGCCGGTGTCCCCGTCGCCCTCGTCACCGGCACGCCCTTCGCCGCCGACCAGCCGGGGGTCATGTGGGGGGCGACCTTCGTCGGCGTCCTGGTCTTCGTCGGCGTGGTCCACCAGCTCGCCACCGCCATCCGCGACCTCGACCCGGTGGTGGGCGACAGCGACCAGCGTCGGTGGGCCGGCGGCATCCGCGTCGCGGCGCTCGTCGCGGGAGCGGTGCAGCTGCTCGGGCTGGTCCTCATCGGGACCGCCGTCGGGGTGGTCTACGTCATCGGGCTGCTCGGCCTGGTCCTCGTGGGGATCCTCACCGTCGTGCTCTGCCAGCGGGTCCACCGCGCCGGGTGGCTGGCCCCCGCGTCCTCCGCCTGAGCGCACCCCCCTCCGGAAGCATCGGCAGGGGGGTGCGGGGCGGCACTCAGCGCAGGAAGGGGATGTCCCGGTCGAGCAGGCCGCGTTCCTTGAGCTCGGCGCGCAGCGGGATGCCGTCGTCGATCCAGCCGCTCTGCTTGATGCCCCAGAACGACGCGTGGTCCGGGCCGTAGCCCAGGAGCTGCTGCTGCAGGGGGGTCAGGCCCTGGAACCACTCGGAGGACTGGTCGGCGACGGCCTCGTCGAGCGGCCGGATCCAGCGGTAGGTGTACCCGATGAACATCAGCTTGCGGATGCGCTCGCTCTTGTTCATCGAGCGGCTGTGCCACAGGCGGCGGTCGAAGATGAACGCGTCACCGGGGTTGAGCAGCACCTCGGTGGCGCCCTCGGGCTCGATGATGGGGTCGCCCTCCTTCTCGGGGCGGCCGGCGAGCGTGTTGTTCTTGTGGCTTCCGGGGAGGACCTTGGTGTTGCCGTAGCCCGGTTCCGAGAGGTCGGTGAGGGCGTAGCAGATCTTCGTCATGAACCTCGGACGCACGTCCATGTCGATGTCGGAGTTCTGCCGGTAGCCGTCCTGGTGCCAGTTCCAGAAGGGGGGCTCGTCCTTCGGCGGGTTGACGTCGATGTGGTTGTGGTGGGTGTAGATGTTCCAGCCCATCGTCCCCCAGATGTAGGGGAAGGTCGTGGGCCAGGAGAGCAGCTCGACGAACCGCGGGTCCTTGTGCAGCCAGCCCATGACGTGGATGGAGCGGTCGGGGCGCAGCTCGCCCGACGCCTCCTCCTCGGCGTAGATCCGGTCGACGGCGTCCTCGAAGTACGCGCGGTCGTCCTCGGCGAGGGCGTTCGGGATGACGACGTAGCCATCACGGTCGTACTGCTCGCGGATCGCCGGGTCGAGCGGCTCGAACCCCGTGGCGGTTGACGTGGTCGCGGTCATGCGCGTGGTGCTCCCAACTGGTGCCCGGGTCGCGGGGGCACCCATCCGCTGCGGTCCGCCGGTCCCTCGGCCGGCCGCGTCATTGCCCGCCAGTCTAGGCGGGACCGATCAGCAGGCGGCGTAGACCCGCAGGCTCGTCGGGGGGACCGCCACGGATCCGGGGGCGACGTCGTCGCCGACGTCCTGCGGGGTCGGCCACGTGCTGTCCCACAGCAGCCGGTAGCTGCTGCCGCCGGGCGGCGCCGGGAGGACGACGTCGACCTCGTCGGGCCCCCCGTTGACGACGACGAGGGCCGACGCGTCGCCGAGCAGGGTCCCGGCGACGAGGAGCTGGACGACCCGGACGCCGGGGTCGTCCCACCGGTGCCCCATGAGGGCGCCGTCGGCGGAGTACCACTCCATGTCGCGGGTGCCGTCGTCGTGGACCTGGCGGCCCAGGGACCAGCCGCGCTGGCGCAGCGCCGGCAGCTCGCCGCGCACCCGGATGAGACGCCGGGTCGTCTCGAGCAGGTCGGCCTGCCAGGGCGCGAGGTCCCAGTCGACCCACGAGGTCTCGTTGTCCTGGCAGTACGCGTTGTTGTTGCCGCCCTGGGTGCGCCCCATCTCGTCGCCGGCGGTGATCATCGGGACGCCGGTGGAGAGCAGCAACGTGCCGAGGACGTTGCGGATCGTGCGCGTGCGGGCGGCGAGCAGGTCGGGGTCGTCGCCGGGGCCCTCGGCGCCGTGGTTCCACGACGTGCTGCCGTTGCTGCCGTCGCGGTTCTGCTCGCCGTTGGCCTCGTTGTGCTTGTGGTCGTAGGTGACCAGGTCGGCGAGGGTGAAGCCGTCGTGGGCCGTGACGAAGTTGACCGACGCGGTGGGGCCGCGGTCCCGGTCGCCGAACAGGTCGCGCGAGCCGGCGAGGCGGGTGGCCAGCTCCTGGACGCCGTGGCCGGGGGAGCCGTGCGCCTGGGCCCGCAGGTCGCTGACCCAGAAGTGGCGCACGGCGTCGCGGTAGCGGTCGTTCCACTCCATGAACGGGGGCGGGAACTGGCCGGTGCGCCACCCGTGCAGCCCGAGGTCCCAGGGCTCGGCGATGAGCTTGACCGCCGACAGCACCGGGTCGGTCCGCAGCGCCACGAGGAAGGGGTGGTCGGGGTCGAAGTCGTCCCCGCGCCCGCGGCCGAGGGCCACGGCGAGGTCGAAGCGGAACCCGTCGACGTGGTAGTCCTGCACCCAGGTGCGCAGGCTGTCCAGGACCATGCGGCACACCACGGGGTGGCGCAGGTCGAGGGTGTTGCCGCACCCCGTGACGTCGATGTCGCGGCCGCGCTCGTCGAGCCGGTAGTAGGCACGCTGGTCCAGCCCGCGCCACGACAGGGTGGCGCCGGTGCGGTCCTGCTCGGCGGTGTGGTTGTAGACGACGTCGAGGATGACCTCGATGCCCTCGCGGTGCGCGAGCTTGACCATGCCCTTGACCTCGTCGACGACACCCTGGGGGTCCTTGGTCGCCGCGTACGCCGCGTGGGGCGCGAGGAAGCCGAGCGTGTTGTAGCCCCAGTGGTTGGTCATGCCGAGCCCCACCAGGTGCGGCTCGTGGGTGAACGCGTGCACGGGCAGCAGCTCGACGGCCGTGACGCCGAGCGAGGTGAGGTGCTCGAGCGACGCGGGGTGGGCGAGCCCGGCGTAGGTGCCGCGCAGCTCCGGCGGGACGCCGGGGTGGAGCATCGTCTGGCCCCTGACGTGCGTCTCGTACAGCACCGAGTCGCTGCGCGAGTGCCCCGGCGGGCGGTCGTCCTCCCAGTCGAACTCGTCGTCGACGACGACGCACCGCGGGATGTTGGCGCGGCTGTCGAGCGTGGAGCGGTGGTGGCCGTCGCCGTGCCAGCCCCCGTCGACGGTGTGGCCGTAGACCTCCGGCCCCCACGTGACCTCGCCCTCGATGGCGCGGGCGTACGGGTCGAGCAGGAGCTTGGCCGGGTTGTGGCGCAGGCCCTGGTCGGGGTCCCACGTGCCCTCCGCGCGCAGGTTGTACCGCTGGCCCGGGCCCAGGTCCGGGACGAACCCGAACCACCAGCCGTGGGCGCGCTCCCGCAGGGGGACGCGGCGCTCGGACTCGCCCGCCGTGTCGCCCGGCTCGAACAGGCACAGCTCGACCCCGTCGGCGTGCCCGGCGTAGACCGCGACGTCCGCACCACCGTCGACGAGGGTGACGCCGGGTGGTGGCGGCAGGTCGCGCGTCAGCGGTCCCGGGGGCGGGGCGGGGCTGGGGGAGCGCGGCATGGAGGGGAGCCTAGTGAGTGGTTACGGTGGTCCCATGACCGATCCTTCGTCGCTGCCCAACTTCCCCCCGCCCCCGGACGAGCACCCGGTGCGCGGCCGCGTCCTCGACGCGCTCGTCGACCTCGGGGTGGCCCCGAACATCGACGCCGACGGCGACGTGGCCTTCACCGTCAACGACCAGCAGCTGTTCGTGCGCTGCTCGGAGGGCGACGTGCAGATCATGCGGGTCTTCGGCCAGTGGCAGGTCCAGGAGGACCTGCTCACCGACCGGGTCAAGCTCTACGAGACGTGCAACGAGCTCAACCTCAACCTCAACTGCGTCAAGAGCGGCATCGCCGGAACGACCCTCGTCGTCACGGGCGAGCACGTCGTCACCCCGGGATCCGACATCCCGCACCTCGTGCAGGTGTCGATCCAGGTGATCCTGTCCGGCGTCCACATCTGGCACCAGCGGGTGCAGGGCATCGACCCGTCCACGGGCGAGCCCGACGGGGCCTCGTCGTGACCGACCTCGTCCGCCTCGAGGTCGCCGACGGCATCGGCACCATCCGGCTCGACCGGCCGCCGATGAACGCCCTCAACGCCGAGATCCAGCACGGCCTGGTCGCCGCGAGCCGCGAGGCCGCGCAGCGCACCGACGTGGCCGCCGTCGTCGTCTACGGCGGCGAGAAGGTCTTCGCGGCCGGCGCCGACATCAAGGAGATGGAGGCGATGTCGTACACCGACATGGTCGACCACTCCGCGCTGCTCCAGGACTTCACCCGGGCCCTGGCCTCGCTGCCCAAGCCGACGGTCGCCGCCGTCACGGGGTACGCCCTCGGCGGGGGCTGCGAGGTCGCGCTGGCCTGTGACTTCCGGGTCGTCGCCGACGACGCGAAGCTCGGGCAGCCCGAGATCCTGCTCGGCATCATCCCCGGGGCCGGCGGCACCCAGCGCCTCGCCCGGCTCGTCGGCCCGGCCAGGGCCAAGGACCTCGTCTTCTCCGGCCGCTTCGTCGGCGCCGAGGAGGCCCTGGCCATCGGGCTCGTCGACGAGGTCGTCCCGGCGGCCGAGGTCTACACCGCCGCCAGGGCCCGCGTGGCCCGGTACGTCGGCGGGGCCGCCTACGCCCTGCGCGCCGCCAAGGAGGCGATCGACCGCGGGCTCGAGGTCGACCTCGAGTCGGGCCTGGAGATCGAGCGGATGCTCTTCGCGGGCACCTTCGCCACGAAGGACCGCGCCATCGGCATGCGCAGCTTCGTCGAGAACGGCCCGGGCAAGGCGCGCTTCGAGGGTGCCTGACGTCCCCACCGCCTGACGCCGGGTCGCCCCGGTCAGGTCGTCGGGGAACCCGTGGGTCCGGAGGGGTCCTGCGCGGCGTGGCGACCGTTCCCGCTCGACCAGGTCGCCGCCCACGCGGCGACGACGACGGCGTGCTCCTGCCGCACCGAGCCCTGGAGGTCGGCGAGGAGGGCCTCGATCCGACGGGGCACCTGCAGCGACCCGGACCCGTAGTGCGAGACCTCCTCGAGCGCGAGGTGGAGCAGCCGCGCGAAGGTCGTCGGCGCGTCGAGGACCCTGACGCTCCCCGCGGGGTCGAGCAGGTGCGCGGAACGGTCGGGTCGGGTTCCCGCGATCCGCAGGATGCGATGGAGCTCGTCGAGGACCTCGACCGCCGTCGTGGGGTCGTTGATGCCGGGGGAGAGGGCCCGCTCGGCGATGTCGACGAGCTGCCGGACCCCGAACTCCGGGTCCTGCTCCAGGGAGCGGCCCTTGCCCAGCTCGAAGGCCCCTCGCACCGCGGCGACGACGTCGTCACCCGCGCCGGCGCCGTGGACGACGGCGAGGTCCTGCCCGCGGTGGCGGACCTCCCCGACGCGGGTCAGGAGCTCGACGACGACACCGGCCCGGGCGGCCGCCTCGACCAGGCTCGTGTAGTGCACGCGCCGCACGACGCCGTGGTCCGAGCCCGCGGTCACCACGCTCGACGGGCCGGGCGCCTGGGACCACGAGGGGGGCAGCGCGCGGGTGTCGTCCCACTCCTCGTCGGTGCCCCGCTCCAGCACGTCGACGGTGGCCGTCGCGATCCGGTCGATGACCTGGGAGACCTGGATCGAGAGCGTGATGTGGTGGATGAAGGCGAAGAAGAGCGCCACGCTCGCCAGGACGAGCACGAAGGCCACGGTCACCGACAGCTGCGGCACGAAGGGGTCCTGGCCACCCCTGACGTCGCGCAGGACGACGAGGGCGTAGACGAAGGAGGAGGTGAACACCCCGAGCGTGGCCTGGGTGACCCTGCTGCCGAGGAAGCCGCCCAGGAGCCGGGGGGTGAACTGGCTGCTGGCCAGCTGCATCACGACCATGGTGATCGAGAAGACCAGGCCCGTGACCGAGATCATCGCGCTGGCGATCGTGCTCAGCAGGCTGCGCGCGGAGTCGGCGTTGCCCCCGAAGACGTAGGGCAGGTCGTCGGAGAGGGCGCGGTCCACGCGGGGGAGGACCAGGGCCACGCCGACGGCGAGCACGGTGATGACCGACGGCAGCGCCCAGAAGGGCTGCCACAGCCGCTCCCACCACCCGATCGTCCCGGGGTCGCCCACGGGACCGACGGAACGTCGGATGGTCCCCGGGCCGGCCGGGTCGCGGCTGCTCACGGCGGCAATCCTGTCAGACCGGGTCGCGTCGACCCGAGTACGGCTGCTCAGGCGCCGCGGGCCGCGGCCCGGCAGGATCAGGCGCATGTCGTCCTCACCTGCGCAGCCCCGCCACCCCGCGCCGCGCCCGGGACGTGTCCTGCGCATCGTCCTGGTCACCCTCGCCGTCGTCACGCTCGGCGTGGGCGCGGTGGGTGCCATCGGGTGGTGCTCGGTGTTCGGCTGCACGTGGTTCTCCGAGGACTTCGAGCCGTGGGGCGAGGAGGCGACCGAGGCCCGGGCGGCGGCGGTCCCGGAGGCGGCCCGGCTGGCCGACGGTGCGGCCGCGGCGGGGCGCGTGGTGGCCGACGCCTCCCGCGACGGGTGCCGCACGGGCCAGAACGACTGGAAGCGCAAGGACACCTACTCCCACGAGTGCGAGGTGGAGCAGAGCCGCATCGTGCTCGTCACCACCCGTGTCGAGGAGGTCGAGGACGGGCTGACCCGCCTCGACGCGGCGATCCGCGGGCTGGGCTGCGAGGCGTCCCTGCGGGGCGGGCTGGACCGGGTCCGCGACGAGTACTGGCTGGCGGCCAACCCCCAGGTGCAGCAGCGCGGTGCCGACGGGCTGCCCTCGGCGCGCTACGACTGCGGCAGCGGCAGCGAGGTGGAGGTCGAGCCGACGTCGGCGCGGGCCTCCGCCGCGTCCCTGGGCTTCGTCATGAACAGCAACCTGTGGGTCGACGAGCTCCTCGCCGAGGACTGGTACACCCCGCAGGACCTGCGCGCCCTGCGTGAGACCGACGCCGTGCTCGCGGTCGTCGTCACGGCGAGCGACGGGTACTACCGGACTCGTTTCTAGGACGTGGCGACCGTCACGAGGTGGCGACCGTCACGCCCGTCCGGTGGTGAACGCCCGCTCACCGGCTGAGAGGATGGCGGCCAGCGCCCAGGCCACGACGGTCGGGCGCGCCAGCCCCGAGTCAAGGAAGAGGACGAGGCACGCATGAACATCGTCGTCTGCGTCAAGTACGTCCCGGACGCCCAGTCCGAGCGCACGTTCCAGGAGTCCGACAACACGGTCGACCGGGCCGCCTCCGACGGGCTGCTCTCCGAGCTCGACGAGTACGCCGTCGAGGAGGCCCTGAAGATCGTCGAGGCCGCGGGCGAGGGTGAGGTGACCGTCCTCACCGTCGGTCCGCAGGCCGCCGCCAACGCCATCAAGAAGGCCCTGCAGATGGGCGCCGACAAGGGCGTGCACGTGCAGGACGAGGCGATCCACGGCTCCGACGCCGCTGCGACCTCCCTCGTCCTCGCGGAGGCCGTGAAGAAGGCGACCGACGGCTCCCCGCAGCTCGTCCTCACCGGGATGAGCTCGACCGACGGGGTCATGGGCGTCGTGCCCGCGATGCTCGCCGAGCGCCTGGGCCTGCCGCAGGTCACCTACGCCTCCGAGCTGAGTGTCGGCGAGGGCACCGTGACGATCCGCCGCGACGGCGACACCGCCTCGGAGACCGTCGAGGCGTCGCTGCCCGCCCTGGTCTCGGTGACCGACCAGATCAACGAGCCGCGCTACCCCTCCTTCAAGGGGATCATGGCCGCCAAGAAGAAGCCGGTCGAGAACTGGGGGCTGGCCGACCTCGGCCTCGACGCCTCGCAGGTGGGCCTGGACGCCGCGTGGACCTCGGTCGTGTCGTTCACCAAGCGGCCGCCGCGCGAGCAGGGCCAGCTCGTCAAGGACGAGGGCGACGGCGGCACCAGGCTCGCCGAGTTCCTCGCCGCCCAGAAGTTCGTCTGACCCGCGCAGAGACCCCAAGGAGACCACCCATGGCTGAGGTACTCGTCCTCGTCGACCACACCGACGGCCGCCTGCGCAAGGCGACCGCCGAGCTGCTCACCCTCGCCCGCCGCCTCGGGGAGCCGTCGGCCGTCCACATCGGCTCCGGCTCGGAGAAGGCGCAGGTGACCCTGGCCAAGTACGGCGCGCACAAGGTGTACGTCGTCGACGACACCGACTCCAAGGGCTACCTCGTCGCCCCGCAGGCCGAGATCCTCGCCCAGCTCGTCGAGAAGGTGCAGCCGGCCGCCGTGCTGCTGGCGAGCAACGCCGCCGGCAAGGAGGTCGCCGCGCGCCTGGCCATCAAGACCGGGTCGGGCCTGATCACCGACGCCGTCGACGTGCGCGCCGGCGACGGCGGTGGCGTCGAGACGACGCAGTCGGTGTTCGCGGGCTCGTACACGGTGGTCGCGACCGTCACCACGGGCACGCCGATCATCGCGGTCAAGCCGAACTCCGCGGCCATCGAGGCCTCCCCGGCGGCCGGTGCCGTCGAGGCCTTCGAGGCCACCGTCAGCGACGCCGCGAAGGCCGCGAAGGTCACCGACACCAAGCCCAGGGCGGCCACGGGGCGCCCCGAGCTCACCGAGGCCGCGATCGTGGTCTCCGGAGGCCGCGGCACGGCCGGCGACTTCGGTCCCGTCGAGGCGTTCGCCGACTCGCTCGGCGCCGCCGTGGGTGCCTCGCGCGCCGCCGTCGACGCCGGCTGGTACCCGCACAGCAACCAGGTGGGCCAGACCGGCAAGCAGGTCTCGCCGCAGCTGTACGTCGCCGCCGGCATCTCCGGGGCGATCCAGCACCGCGCGGGCATGCAGACGTCGAAGACGATCATCGCGGTCAACAAGGACGAGGAGGCGCCGATCTTCGAGCTCGTGGACTTCGGTGTCGTCGGCGACCTGTTCACCGTCCTCCCGCAGGCCACCGAGGCAGTCCTGAAGCGCAAGGGCAGCTGAGCCGGGCACGACCACCGCTCACGAGGCGGTTCGCCGCGGTTCGCCGCGGCCGAGGAGGGGCGACCGATCCGGTCGCCCCTTCGGCGTCGGTGGGTGGGAGTAGCGTCGGATCGACCAGCCAGGGGAGGCCCGATGACGCACCCACGAATCCTGCACACGGTGCTGGACACCACCGACGTCCGGACGCTCGCGGAGTTCTACCGCCGCTTCCTCGGCCTGCGCTACCGGCCGGGTGACGACCCTGCGGACCAGGGTCCCGACGACGCCGACTGGCTCGTCCTCACCGCCGCCGACGGCACCCGGGCCCTGGCCTTCCAGGAGGTCGAGAGCCTGACGCGCACGACGTGGCCCCGCCACGAGGTCCCGATGCAGCTGCACCTCGACCTCACCGTCGACGACGTCGATGCCCTGGAGCGGGCGCGGGCCGAGGCGCAGTCGCTGGGGGCGACCCTGCTCCTGGACCGCACCGACGACGAGGAGCCGTTGTACGTCCTCGCCGACCCGGCCGGGCATCCCTTCTGCGTGTTCGTCGGCTGACAGGAGGTCGGCGGTGGCCGTTCTCTGGTGGGCCGTGGTCGGGGCGCTGGCGGCGTTCGCGGTGGCGTCGCTGCTGAGCGTCGGGGTCTTCGTCCTCCCCGTCGTCCTGCTCCTGGGTGGCGTCGGGCTGTGGTCGCCGCGGCTGCGGCACGGCCTGCTGCCCGGGCTCCTCCTCGGGGCCTCGCTCGTGCCGCTCTGGCTGGCCTGGACGAACCGCTCGGGTCCGGGGACGGTGTGTCGGACCACGGCGACGTCGCAGTCCTGCACCGACCAGTGGAGCCCGTGGCCCTTCCTCCTCGTCGCCCTCGTGCTCGCCGGGGCCGGCGCGGCGCTCGTGCGCCGGTGGGGGGGGCGGGGGGGCGCGGCGGGCGCGGCGGGCGCGAACCTGACACAGCGGGGGTCCACGCCGACCTCCCGGGGCCGGTCTGAGCCTCGAGCCGACCTAGACTGGACGGTCGTGACCCACTACCTCGACCACGCGGCGACCACGCCGATGCTCCCGGCCGCGGTCGAGGCGCTCACCGAGCAGGTCACCCGCGTCGGCAACGCCTCCTCGCTGCACACCTCCGGTCGTGCCGCACGAGCGGTCGTCGAGGAGTCGCGCGAGCGGATCGCCGCCGTCCTCGGGGCCAGGCCGAGCGAGGTCGTCTTCACCTCCGGGGGGACCGAGGCCGACAACCTGGCCGTCAAGGGCACCCATGCCGCGCGGCGGGCCCAGGACCCCGCCCGTGCCCGGCTCGTCGTCAGCGCGATCGAGCACCACGCCGTCCTCGACCCCGTCGAGCACCTCGTCGAGCACGAGGGGGCCACGGTGACCTGGCTCGAGCCCGACCGCTGCGGTCACGTCGCCGTCGACGACCTGCGCGCGACGCTCGCCGAGCAGCCCGACGACGTCGCGCTCGTCAGCGTCATGTGGGCGAACAACGAGGTCGGCACCGTCCAGCCCGTCGCCGAGCTCGCGGCCGTCGCGCACGAGCACGACATCCCCTTCCACACCGATGCCGTCCAGGCCGTCGCCCACCTCCCCGTCCGCTTCGAGGAGTCCGGCGCCGACCTCATGACCGTGAGCGGGCACAAGGTCGGCGGCCCCCTCGGCGTCGGGGTCCTGCTCGCCCGGCGCGACGCGCGGCTCGTCCCCCTCGCCCACGGCGGCGGCCAGGAGCGCCAGGTCCGCAGCGGGACGCTCGACGTGCCGGCCATCCGCTCGCTCGCCGTGGCCCTGGAGGAGACGGTCGCCGCCCGCGACGTCGAGGCCAAGCGGGTCATGGGGCTGCGCGACCGGCTCGTCGAGGGCGCGCTCGGCCTCGGCCTCGGGATCACGGTCAGCGGCTGCTGGACCGCCGGGGACGTCGTCGGCCGCCTCGCCGGCAACGCTCACCTTCTCGTGCCCGGGTGCGAGGGCGACTCCCTGCTGTACCTGCTCGACGCGGCGGGCGTCGAGTGCAGCACCGGCTCGGCGTGCCAGGCGGGGGTGCCGCAGCCGAGCCACGTCCTGCTCGCCATGGGGTACGCCGAGGCGGAGGCCCGGGGCGCCCTGCGGCTCTCCCTCGGGCACACCTCGGTCGACGCCGACGTCGACGCCGTGCTCGCGGCGCTCCCCGGGGTCGTCGAGCGGGCCCGCCGGGCGGGAGGTTTCGGCTGATGCGTGTCGTCGCGGCGATGTCCGGCGGGGTCGACTCCGCGGTCGCGGCCTCGCGGATGATCGAGGCCGGCCACGAGGTCGTCGGCGTCCACCTGGCGCTGTCCCGCTCCGCCGCCACCCTGCGCGAGGGCGCCCGGGGGTGCTGCACCATCGAGGACGCCGGTGACGCCCGGCGCGTCGCCGACCGGCTCGGCATCCCGTTCTACGTGTGGGACCTCGCCGGCCGCTTCGAGCGGGACGTCGTCGAGGACTTCGTCGCCGAGTACGCGGCCGGGCGCACGCCCAACCCGTGCCTGCGGTGCAACGAGCGGATCAAGTTCGCCGGGCTGCTCGACAAGGCCGTGGCGCTGGGGTTCGACGCCGTGGCCACGGGTCACTACGCCCGGGTCGTCGAGGGGGCCGACGGGCGCGAGCTGCACCGCGCCGTCGACCCCGCGAAGGACCAGTCCTACGTGCTCGGGGTGCTGGATGCCGAGCAGCTGGCCCGCTCGTTCTTCCCGCTGGGCGACTCCACCAAGCCCGAGGTGCGGGCCGAGGCGGCCGAGCGAGGTTTCGCGGTGGCGAGCAAGCCCGACAGCCACGACATCTGCTTCATCCCCGACGGCGACACCCGCGCCTGGCTCGACCGCAGGATCGGCCGCAGCGAGGGTGAGCTCGTCGACGCCACGACCGGCGCCGTCCTCGGGACGCACTCCGGGACCCACGGGTTCACCGTCGGCCAGCGCCGCGGCCTCGGCCTCGACCGCTCCTCGCTCGACGGCGACCCGCGCTACGTCGTCGAGGTCGACGCCCCCGCCAACCGGGTCGTCATCGGCACGGCCGAGCTGCTCGGTGTCGACCTCCTCGAGGGCGAGCACCTGCGCTGGTGCGGCCCGGCGCCGGCCGGGGCGGTGCGGGTGGGCGCTCAGGTCCGGGCCCACGGCGAGGAGGTCCCCGCCACGGCCGAGGTCGGGGCAGACGGCGCGCTGCGGGTCGCCCTGGAGCGTCGGGTGCGCGGGGTCGCGCCGGGCCAGGCGGTCGTCCTCTACGACGGGACGCGCGTCCTCGGGTCGGCCACCATCCGCGCCACAGCGCGTGCTACGGCGCAGTAGGTGCTGTGATCGCGACACCTACTGCGCCGTAGCACGCGTTTGAGGGGGCGGGGTAGGGCGCGAGGACGGCGCGAGGGACGGGTGCGGGCGGGCGTGGGAGGCACGGGTGGCGGAATAGTTGAGTCATCAACTACTGTTGGACGCGTCGAACCCCGCAGAGGGGACCGATGATGCCGAGGAGCTGATCACCGTGCCGGCCGTGACCGTCGAGAACGTCCTGACCCTCCCGCGGGTCTGCGAGCCCGTGGCCACCGCCGTGAGCCGACCCGTCCGGTCGGTCACCACGGCCCCGCAGGGCTTCGAGGGCGAGGGCTTCCCCGTCCGTCGCGCCTTCGCCGGCGTCGACCTGAGCGCCCTCGACCCCTTCATCCACATGGACCAGATGGGTGAGGTCGAGTACGCGCCGGGCGAGCCCAAGGGCACGGCGTGGCACCCGCACCGCGGCTTCGAGACCGTGACGTACATCATCGACGGCACCTTCGTGCACCGTGACTCGCAGGGCGGCGGCGGAACCATCGCCGACGGCGACACCCAGTGGATGACGGCCGGCTCCGGCCTGCTGCACATCGAGGTCCCGCCCGAGGAGCTCGTCGTCAGCGGTGGGCTCTTCCACGGCCTCCAGCTGTGGGTCAACCTGCCGAGCAGCCAGAAGATGTCGCCCCCGCGCTACCAGGACATCCGCGGCGGCGAGGTCGCGCTGCTCTCCAGCCCCGACGGCGGCGCGCTCGTGCGGGTCATCGCCGGAGAGCTCGACGGCCACGCCGGGCCGGGCATCACGCACACCCCGATCACGGTGCTCCACGCGACGGTGGCGCCCGGCGCCCGGGTCCGCCTGCCCTGGAACCTGGACTACAACGCCCTCGTGTACGTGCTCAACGGCAACGGGACGGTCGGCCCCGACCGGCGCCCGATCCGGATGGGTCAGCTCGCCGTGCTCGGTGCAGGCGACGTCATCGAGGTCGGTGCCGACGACAGCCAGGAGTCCCGCAGCCCGAGCCTGGACCTCTACGTCCTCGGCGGCCGCCCCATCCGCGAGCCCGTCGCCGCCTACGGCCCGTTCGTCATGAACACCCGCGCCGAGCTCGTCACCGCGTTCGAGGACTTCCAGGCCGGGCGCCTGGGCACCATCCCCGCCGAGCCCCACCCCGGCCACGACGTCCTCTGACGCCGGCACGGCCGCGGCCCGCCGCCCGGGTCACCCCGGCGCGGCGGGCGGTGCGGGGTGCCGCCCGAGCATGATGACGGCAGCCGTGCGGGCCGCCCGTCCGGCGATCTCGTCGGCGGCCTCGGCCCGGTGCTCGACCGGCACGGCGAGCAGGCGCATCGCGTCGTCCCACACCTGTTCGCGGAAGACCTCGACGACCTCGGTGAAGACCCACTCGTCGATCCCGCCGAGCCACCGGTCGAGGACCGTGGTGCTCGGCGCCCACGCGGCGACGACGTCGCGCTGGACCTCGTCGGTCGTCGCGCGGATCGTGTCGTTGACGCGTGCGTGGTCGGCCCGCCTTCGGTCGCGGGCGTCCTCGTCGAGCGTGGGCCAGTCGTCAAGGACGTCGACGATGGCGAGCGCGAGGTCGTGGTTGATGTGGGCGTTGATGCCGAGCAGCAGCGCCTGCACCGGGTGGGAGCACGGGTCGGCGCACGCGTCGAAGGCGACCCGCCACACCGCCGGGCACGTGTCGAGCGGGTCGCTGGCCTCGTGCGAGTCGACCGCGTCGACCGCGTCGAAGTAGTAGTCGGCGAAGCGGTCGAGCAGCCGAGCGACCCACTGCGGGTCGTGGAACCCGCCGGCGGCCAGGCCTTCGAGCATCCGGTGCGTCATGAGCCGGTAGCAGTCGGCGAACAGGGCCCGCCGGTCGCCCGTGACCGCCCACCCGTCGCGCAGGGCGATGAGGCGCAGCTCCGCTGATGGGCCCGACATGGCCGCAGCCTAGGGCCGGGGCGCCCCCGGGGCCATGGGTCCCGGGGGCGCCGTCGTGCCGGTGGCGCTGTGGGCTCAGGGCGCGGGGTAGCTCTGCGTGCCGTAGCCCTTGCGCATCGTGGCCCGGTTGAAGGCCAGCCAGCGCGACTGGGTGCCGATCCCGCCGGTCGTGACGCCGGCCGCGCGCAGCACACGGGTGGAGTGGCTCGAGGTCTGCGACCCCCAGATGCCGTCGACGGTCGTGGGCAGGCCCCAGACGTAGCGGCAGGAGGCCTGCACGTGGAGCACCTGGGCTCGCGACGAGGAGTCGAACGAGGAGTTGCCCGTGCCCGACACGAGGTTGTCGATGTGGATGTGGTTGTGGTGGTCGCCGTTGTAGAGGTAGGTCAGCACGTTGCGGAAGTGGTAGTGCGTCGAGGCCGAGGTGGCCCAGTAGTGGCGCCGTGCCGTGGTGAGGTCGCTGCCGGACCAGTTCTTCCAGATGTCGTAGCGCGCGGTGAACCGGCGGGTGCTGCCGGTGTAGAGGCGCGACAGGTCGAAGCCGCGGCCGTTGTTGTGGGCCTCGGTGGGGCGGCCGTCGTAGTGGGCGCCGTAGCCCCAGACCCGCGACACGTTCGGGTAGCTCGCCGGGGTGTTGGCGTTCCAGAACGCGAGCCAGGTGTCGAGCCGGGTGTGGAAGGAGGGCCGGTAGCCCCAGCTCGTCAGGGCCTGGTTGACCTCGTAGACCGTGCGCGCGCCGTTGATCGTCGAGTACGTCGTGATGGTGCCGTGGGCCGCGGCCGGTCCCGCGGTGGCGAGGCCGGCGGCCCCGGCCCCGACGAGGCCGAGCGCCCCCGCACCGATCGTCCCCCCGAGCACGGTGCGACGGGTCGTCCTCTGGTCCTCGTGTGTGCTCATGTGCGCTGTCCTCTCGTGTGTCGGGGGCACGTCCCCCGCGCCCCTCACGCACGGACGCTAGGTGGCCCCGCCCGGGGCGTCGATGGGGAGCGCTCCCCTCGCGGGCAGGGGTGTTGGCGTGTCAGCCGTGCCGCGCGAGCACCCCGCAGAGGACGCGGACCGCTGCGTCGGCCGCCGTCTCGGGGAGGCCGGCGTAGCACAGGACCAGACCGCGGACGGGGGCCCGGATCGCGTAGGCCGACAGGGGGCTCGCGGCGAGCCCGAGGTGGCCCAACGTCGTGACGACCTCGAGGTCGTCGACGTCGTCCGGCAGGCGCAGGACGACGTGCAGCCCGGCGTCGACGCCCTCGAGCCGGGCCCACGGCAGGTGGCGGCCGACCGCGGTGACGAGGGCCGCTCGTCGCGCGGCGTAGGTCCGGGTGACCCGGGCGTGGTGGGCGGCCAGGGCGCCGCTCGCGACGAACTCGGCCAGCGCGAGGCCGGTCGCCTCGTTGACCACGAGGCCGCGGCTCTCCAGCTCGAGCCGGAGCGGGTCGCGCAGGTGTGCCGGCGGCGCGAGCCACGCGACCCGCAGCGACGGCGCGATGAGCTTGCTCGCGGTGCCGACGTAGACCACGTGGTCGTCGGCGCCGGGGAGCGAGCGCAGGGCGGGCAGCGGCGAGACGTCGTAGCGGAACTCCCCGTCGTAGTCGTCCTCGATGACGACGGCGCCGGTGCGGCGGGCCCGGTCGAGGAGCTCGACCCGGCGGGTGACCGGCATCCGGGCCCCCAGCGGGTACTGGTGCGAGGGGGTGACGTAGGTGCCCGCGGCGTCGTCCGGGACGTCTGCCGGGTCCAGGCCGTCGGCGTCGACCGGGACGGGGGTCACCCGCACGCCCTCGGCCGCGAAGGCCGTCCAGGCCTCGACGTACCCCGGGTCCTCGAGGACGACCCGGCGGCCCACGAGTCCCAGCGGGCGGGGGAGCGCCCGCAGCGAGGCGCCGACACCGGGGACGACGAGCAGGCCCGCCGGGTCGACCGCGACGCCCCGGCTGCGGCGCAGGTGGTCGGCGAGGACCTCGCGCAGGCGACGGTGCTCCGGCCCGGCGCCGGCGTCGTTGCCGGGGACCACCGAGCCGGCGCTGCGCCAGGCGCGGCGCCAGGCGGCGGCGTCGACGAGCGAGGTGTCGGGTCGACCGGGTCGCAGGTCCCACCGGGGCTCAGGGGTGCTGGTCCGCTCGGCGGTGGCCTCGGCCGAGGTCGCGGCGTGGACGTGGGTGGCGGCGCCTGCCCGCGCCGCGCGGTCGGCATCCGGGGCCACGACGGCCCCGGAGCCGGCCCGGCTCACGACGAACCCGGCGGCGACGAGCTCGTCGAAGGCGGCGACGACCGGACCCCGGGAGACGCCGAGCGCGGTGGCCAGGACCCGGGTCGAGGGCAGGGCGTCACCGGGCCGCAGCCGTCCGGCGCGCAGCTCGGCGACGACGGCGTCGGCGACCCGGTGGCGCAGCGGCGCCGGTCCGTCGGCGACGCGCAGCGACAGGGCCAGGGGACGCGGGGGACGGGGCACGGGTCCGACGATACTGGTCCAGTGATTCGTGTGGGAACTGGATCTCGGCATGGACCACTTCCGCGCGATGTCATGGGGCAGGCGGGTCGCCCGACCCGTCCCCGGGGGCGCGGAGCCACCGGGTCGAGGCACAGGAGAGGATGGGTCCTCGTGAGTGGGCTGGAGATGCGACCGGGGTGCGAGTGCTGCGACGTCGACCTCCCGGCCGACGACGTCGGGGCGGTCGTCTGCTCGTTCGAGTGCACGTACTGCTCGGGCTGCGCGGAGCACCTGGAGCGCGTCTGCCCGACGTGTGGCGGTGCCCTGATGCCGCGGCCGACCCGGGTTGGCGCCGAGCTCGTGCGGCACCCGGCGTCGACGACCCGCGTGGTGTCCGAACGGCCCTGTCCCGGACCGGGGTACGCGGGTCGACCGCGCCCCGTCGAGCGCCTCACCCGCAAGCCCGACCGGGGCGCGAGCGACCGGGAGGCCCTGGACTCCCTCCTCGACGAGGTCCTCGCCGGGACCCTGTCGACGGTGGTCGACGGGCGGCCCTGGGTCGTCCCGATGCTCTTCGCGCGTGACGGTGACCGGCTGCTCCTCCACGGCTCCACCGGGGCGGGGGCGCTGCGCCAGGTGGCCGCCGGGGCGCCGGCCGTCCTCAGCGTCACCGTCGTCGACGGCCTCGTCGTCGCGCACACGACCTTCGACTCCTCGGCCAACTACCGCTCGGCCGTGGTCCACGGCGAGCTCGTCAACCTCACCGGCGCCGACCGCGCGACGGCCCTCGACCGCATCTCCGAACGCCTGGTCCCGGGGCGCACGCGCGAGGTCCGGCCCTCGACCCCCAAGGAGGAGGCCGCGACCCTCGCGATGGCGCTGCCCATCATCGAGGGGTCCTGGGTCCTCAAGGTGCGGTCCGGCGGCCCGTCCGTTCCGGAGGAGGACCCCGACGGCGCGTGGTGCGGGGTCGTGCCGCTGCGGGTCGTCGCCGGGGCACCCGAGGCCGCGCCCTGGTCGGTGGAGGCCGGGCTGCCCGTCCCGGCCTCGGTCGAGGGCTTCGTCGCGTCGGTCGGAATGGGAGGATGACGGGCGAGGTTGTGGTGCAGGTGGATCCCTCCGTCGTGACCGTGGCGCCCGTGCGGGCGACCGGCATCGGGTCGTGGCCCGGGACGTCCACCCGCGAGGCGGTCCGCACCGTGCGCGACCTGCTCCTGCCCGAGGACGGGGTCGGGCTGCCGTTCCTCCCCGAGACCCCGGCGCGCGGGCCGGGCGCCGAGATCATCGGACGGGCCGCGGGGCTCCTCCTCGACCTGCCGGTCGACCTCCAGCCCAGCGGGTGGCGGTTCGTCGACCGACCCGGTCACGACTCCGGGCGCACCGCGGCCCTGATGCGCGAGGACCTCGACGAGCTGGCCGAGGCCTACGACGGGTACACCGGGCCCCTGAAGGTGCAGGTCGCCGGCCCGTGGACCCTCGCGGCGTCGGTGCGCCTCCACCGGGGCGAGCGGGCGCTCGTCGACCGGGGCGCGTCCGCCGAGCTCGTGGAGTCGCTGGCCGCCGGCGTGGCGGCGTGGGTCGCCGACATCCGCCGCCTCGTCCCGGGGGCCGAGGTCGTGCTCCAGCTCGACGAGCCCTCGCTGCCCGCCGTGCTCGAGGGCCTGCTGCCCACCGACTCCGGCTTCGGCCGGATCCGTGCCGTCGACCCGCAGGTGGCCGCCCGCGGGCTCCAGAGCGTCCTCGCGGCCCACGACGGCCCCACCGTCATCCACTCGTGCCACCCGGCCGCGCCGCTGCCGCTGCTGCGCTCCACGGGGGTCGGCGCCATCGCCGTCGACCTCACGGCGGCCACCCCGGCCCGGTGGGAGTCGGTCGCCGCGACGCTCGACGCCGGGACCCCGGTGTGGGCGGGCGTGCTCTCCAGCGACGGGTCGGGCTCGTCGACCGCGGCGCGCACGCTCGTCGTCGACGGGTTCGAGCGGGCCGGTCTGGCCGCCGACGCCCTGCGCGGGCTCGTCGTCACGCCGACGTGCGGCCTGGCCGGGCTCACACCCCAGGGAGCCCGCGACGTTGTACGGGCGGCGCTCGACACCGCGCGCCGTCTCGCGGAGGAGGTCCACCGGTGAGCCGTCAGCCCCGTGTCCCCTGGCAGGTCAAGTTCATCGCGCTCGTCGTCATCTGGGGGTCCAGCTTCCTGCTCATGAAGGTCGGTCTCGACGCCCTGTCGGCGGTGCAGATCTCCGCGCTGCGGATCGTCTCCGGGGCCGCCGTCATCACGGCGCTGCTCTTCCTCGGCGGCGGGCGGCTGCCCACGGGGTGGCGGGTGTGGGGCCACCTCGTCGTCTGCGGCTTCTTCCTCGCGGCCCTGCCGTTCACGCTGTTCGCGCTGTCCGAGACGCGGATCAGCTCGGCCCTGGCCGGCATCGGCAACGCCGCGACGCCCATCGCCACCGTCCTGGCGACCCTGGCGATCCTCCCCGGCGAGCGGGCCACCGGACGGCGGCTCGTCGCCGTGGGGGTCGGCTTCCTCGGCGTCGTCACGATCATGCAGCCGTGGACCTCGACGGACCGCCCCGACCTCGTCGGCTTCTCGATGGCGCTCGTCGGAGGCGCCAGCTACGGGATCGGCTGGACGTACAACCGCCGCTTCCTCAGCGGGGTCGACCTCGGGGGGCTGTCCCAGCCGGCCGCCACGCTCCTCACCGGGCTCGCGCTCATGGTGCCGGTCGTCGTCGGGTGGTCGCTGACCCGGCCCGAGGGACTGGCCGCGATCTGGTCGTACGGTGCCCCCGAACCGGGGCGGTGGGTGCTGCTGCCGTTGCTCAGCACGCTCCTGCTCGGCCTCGTGGGAACGGGGTTCGCGTACATGCTCCAGTTCGACGTCGTCCGCGGCGCGGGTCCGGTCATCGGCTCGACGATCACCTACCTCATCCCCGTGGTGTCGGTGCTCCTCGGCGTCCTCGTGCTCTCCGAGCGCCTGGGTTCCGCCCAGCTCGTCGGCTTCGCGATCGTGCTCGCCGCCGCCTTCGTCATCAACCGCAAGCCCAGGACGCCCGAGGCCGTCGTCGTGCGCGAGCGCGAGCAGGCGACGACCGCCTCGTAGGCGCGGCGGCCGACCTCGGGTCACTCGGTGGGGGCGTGGACCTCGCGCCGCAGGATCTTGCCCGTGGGACCCTTCGGCAGGGCGTCGACGACCCACACCTTGCGCGGGTACTTGTAGGCCGCGATCCGCTCCTTGGTGAACTCGATGATGTCCTGCGGCGTCGCCGTGGACCCCTCGCGCAGCGCCACCGCCGCGCCGACCTGCTCCCCGTACAGCTCGTCCGGCATGCCGACCACGGCGACCTCGAGCACGTCGGGGTGCGTGTAGACGACCTCCTCGACCTCGCGCGGGTACACGTTCATCCCGCCCCGCAGGATCATGTCCTTCTTGCGGTCGACGATCGTGAAGTAGCCCTCGTCGTCCATCGTCGCGAGGTCGCCCGTGCGGAACCAGCCGTCGGGGATCGCCTCGGCGGTGGCCTCCGGCTGGTTCCAGTAGCCCTTCATGACGTTGTCGCCGCGGATCGCGATCTCCCCGACCTCACCGACGGGCACCTCGGCGCCGTCGAGGTCGACGCACCTCATCTCGCAGCCCGGGATCGCGACGCCGATGGTGCCGGGCTTGCGCTCGCGGTCGGGCAGGTTGAAGCTCGCGACCGGGGACGTCTCGGACAGGCCGTAGCCCTCGAGG
This sequence comes from uncultured Actinomycetota bacterium, assembly GCA_963795035.1. GTDB lineage: Bacteria > Actinomycetota > Actinomycetes > Actinomycetales > Dermatophilaceae > Oryzobacter. The sequence continues at coordinate 184,720 of CAWCFZ010000003.1, forward strand.
ATGACGCAGCCGAACTTGTCCTCGAAGGAGCGCATGACCTCGAGGGGCATCGCGGAGCCGCCACTGGCGCAGGTGCGCAGCGAGCTCGCGTCCATGCCGTCGGAGCTCGGGTGGTTGAGGATCGCGGCGTACATCGTCGGCACCCCCTGCATGATCGTCACCCGCTCCTTCTCGATGACCTCGATCGCGGCCGCGGGGTCGAAACGGGGGATGAGGGCGAGGGACGCGCCGGCGATCGTCGCGGCGTTCAGGCCCACGACGAGGCCGAAGACGTGGAACAGGGGCAGGCAGCCCATGACGACGTCGTCGCTCGTCATCTGCTGGATGACCTCGGCCGAGCGGTGCGCGTTGAGGTGGATGTTGCTGTGGGTCAGCTCGGCGCCCTTGGGGCGCCCGGTGGTCCCCGAGGTGTACAGGATGACCGCGGTGTCGTCGTCGGCCCGCTCGTGCGGCTCGGTGACCGGCTCGCCGCCCTCGAGGGCGCCGTCGACGGGACCGGTGGCCGAGCACTCGACGATCCTCGTGCCGCTGTTCTCGGCACCCTTGGTGGCCTCGGGAACGAAGTCGGGCCAGACGAACGCGATCTTGGCGCCGGAGTCGGTGAAGAAGTAGTCGATCTCGCCGGCCTTGAGCAGCGGGTTCATCGGGACCACGACGCCGCCCGCCAGGAGGATGCCCCAGTAGACGACCGGGAAGGCCGGGACGTTCGGCAGGATGACGGCCACGCGGTCGCCGGGCTCGATCCCGTTGGCGCGCAACGTCCCCGCGACCTCGGCGGCCATCGCGTGGAGCTGGCCGTAGGTGACCCCCTGTCCGCTGATCCGCAGGGCGTCCTTCTCGGGGCTCCCCGCGGCGGTCGTCGTGAGGTTGGTCGCGAGGTTCGTCATCCGGGGCTCCTGGTGTCGGCGGCAGTGGCGCTGCGCCCATCCTCACCCGCCGCCCCCGCGCCGCGCCAGAGGACGGTGGGCCCCCACCCCTGTACGACGCCGTCGACGAGGCGCATCATGGACGGATCGGGGCCGTCGCGCCGACGGCTCCCGAGCAGGGAGCGGGCCATGTCCGACGCACGACGCGCCATCGCCGCACTGGCGGCACTTCTCACCGCTGCGGTCGTGGGGGTCGCCGTCCCGCAGGTGGCGCGCGCCGACCCCTCCACCCCGGTGGTCTACCCCTCCGCGTCGTCCGCGACGCGGGTCAGCACCCGCTTCTTCGACACGTGCACGGCGCCGTCCCTGGCAGCCCTCGCGGCGTGGCGGGGGACCTCGCCGTACACGGGCGTCAACATCTACTTCGGTGGCCGCAACCGCGGCTGCTCCCAGCCCAACCTCACGCCCGCCTGGGTGCGCGACGCAGCGGCGGCGGGGTGGTGGCTGGTCCCGACGTACTTCGGCGACCAGCCGTGGTGCGTCTTCGGGACCAAGCCGCACCGCTACTCCTCGAGCGAGGCGGCGGCGCGGGGAAGCGCCGACGGGACCGACGCCGTCGCGAAGGCCCGCGCCCTCGGGCTCCTCCCCGGCAGCGCGCTGTACGCCGACGTCGAGCACTACGACCGGTCCAGTGCCACGTGCGTCGCCGCGGTGCGCCGGTACGTCTCGGAGTGGACCCGCGCCCTGCACAGGAGCGGGTACCTCGCCGGTGTCTACGTCCACCAGGACTCGGGCCTGCGCGACCTCGCCGGGAGCTACGCGTCCACCTCCCTCGCGCGTCCGGACGCCGTCTGGATGGCGCGGTGGGACGGGGTCGCCAGCGTCACCGGCTGGCCCACGGCGGGCAACACCCTGTGGGCCGAGTGGCAGCGTTCCAAGCAGTACCGCGGCGACCACGTCGAGACCTGGGGCGGGGTGTCGATGAACATCGACAGCGACGTCATCAAGGGGCCCGTGGCCACGGTCGCGAAGACCTACCGGGTCACGAGCACCACGGCGGTCAGCGTGCGCAGCGGTCCGTCGTCCTCGTTCCCGGTCGTCGGCCAGCTCGCGGCGGGCAGCGCCGTCGACGTCGTCTGCCAGTCCCAGGGCCAGAAGGTCGGGACGACGCCGGTCTGGGACCGGATCACCTCCGGTGGCTTCGTGTCCGACCACTACGTGTCCACGCCCTCCTCGACGACGAACAGCGCGACCCTCCCGCGCTGCTCGTACCCCGGGCAGGTCACCACCAGCTGGGTCAACACCCGCTCCGGGCCGGGGACGACGTACAAGAACCTCAACCGGCCGCTGTACGCCGGCGGCCTCGCCTACGTGGCCTGCCAGAAGTCGGGCTCGCTCGTGGGCGCCACCCGGGTCTGGAACCAGCTCACCGACGGTCGCTGGGTCACCGACCACTACGTCTCCAACCGGTCGAACACCACCTACAGCGCACCGGTCCCGCGCTGTCCGTGACGGCCCGAGCCGGCCCACCCGGCCAGAGGGCTCGACGCCACCGGAGGGCCACCCATGGCCCGCCATGACTTGCCGCCTCGGCGACGGGTCGTGACACTGGACCCGACCGACCGCCGACCACGGGCGGACGGGTCCTTGAAGGGAAGGGGCGTGGGATGTCCGGTGCAGCCATCCACCTGCTGGTGGGGACGAGCAAGGGCGCGTTCGTCCTCGACGGCGACGCCGACCGCAGCCACTGGGCGGTGCGCGGGCCGTACTGCGGGGGGTGGCCGATCAACCACGTCATCGGCGACCCCGCCACGGGGCGGATGTGGGCCGGGGGCGGCGGCGACTGGTCCGGTGCCGGCGTCTGGCACTCGGCGGACCACGGCCGGACCTGGGAGCTGACCAAGCTGACGTCGGGCCAGATGGACGCGTGGGCCGCGGACGACCCCGCGTTCGCCGAGACCATCGGCTGGACCGAGGAGCCGACCCCCTTCGGCGACGCCTTCTCCCAGGTGTGGTCGCTCGGGCGGGCCGGGGACCGGCTCTACGCGGGGACCAAGCCGGCGACCCTCCTCGTCAGCGACGACGACGGTGCGACGTGGGAGACCGTCAAGGGACTGACCGACCACCCGTCGGCCTCCGAGTGGGGCCCCGGCGCGGCAGGGCTCGTCCTCCACACGATCGTCGCCGACCCGGCGGACCCCGAGCGGATGTGGGTCGGGATCTCCGCGGCCGGGGTCTTCGCCACCGAGGACGGGGGCGTGACGTGGGAACGGCGCAACGACCTCGCGGACCCCGCCGACGGTGACCGCGCCGCCCATCCCGCGGCGGCGTCCGACGGGCACACCGGGTTCTGCGTGCACCACCTCGAACGGGCCGCCGGCGACGGTGCCACGCTCTACCAGCAGAACCACCACGGGGTGTGGCGCTCCGACGACGACGGCCACGGCTGGCACGACATCACCTCGGGGCTGCCCTCGACCTTCGGCTTCCCGCTGTGGGCCCACCCCCGCGACGGTCGGACGATCTGGACCCTGCCGCTCAACGGTGACACCGAGGGCCGCTACCCGCCGGATGCCGCCGCGGCGGTCTGGCGCTCGCGCGACGCCGGCGAGTCGTGGCAGGCGCAGCGGACCGGGCTGCCGCAGGAGGCCTGCTTCTTCACCGTGCTCCGGCAGGGCATGAGCGGCGACCGCAGGGACCCCGCGGGGGTGTACTTCGGGACCAACACCGGCTCGGTCTTCGCCAGCCGCGACGAGGGCGACACGTGGAGCGAGATCGCCCGGCACCTGCCCACCGTGCTCGCCGTCGAGGTCCTCGAGCCGGCCGCGGAGCACGGCGGCGCCGACCACTGACCCCCGCTCGCGGGGCCGGACGATGACGAGGCCCGGCGTTCGTGGCATCCTCGCGCTGACCGCAGTGGGCGTGGAACGAGGAGGTGGACGGTGGCGAGCATCGGCATGCGAGCCGTCGCGCTCTTCGTGCGGCTGACCCGCAAGAAGCGCTACGCCACGGCGCAGGCCGGCACCGCGTTCCTGCACTCGGCCAAGGGCCCGTCCGCGCCGCCACGCAGCCTGCTGGCGTGCGTCGTGACCGCCCGCGAGGTCCGGGGCCACGTCGTCCATGTCGTGCGACGTCGCGGTGCCGAGGCCGGCTCGGGCCCGGGTGCCGTCGTGTACCTCCACGGCGGTGCCTACACGAACCAGGTCGTCGAGCAGCAGTGGATGTTCGTGGCCCGGCTCGCCCGCGCGACGGGCTGTGAGGTGCACGTCCCCATCTACGGGCTCGCGCCGCACCACACGGCCATCGAGGCGCTCGACCTCGTCGCGGAGGTCGTGGAGCAGGTCGTCGCCGCGGGCCGCCCGTGCGTGCTGGCCGGCGACTCGGCCGGCGGCGGGCTGGCCCTCGTCGCAGCCCAGCACGCCACCCCGCAGGTCCGCGACCGCATCGCCGGGCTGCTCCTCGTCGCACCGTGGGTCGACCTGAGCATGAGCAACCCCGAGATCGACGCCGTGGAGCCCACCGACCCGTGGCTGACCCGCGCCGGCCTGCACCCGATCGCGGCCTCGTGGGCCGGCGACCTCCCCGTCGAGGACCCCCGCGTCAGCCCGCTCCACGGACGCCTCACGGACCTGCCGCCGGTGGAGGTCTGGGTCGGCACGCGCGACATCACCCTGCCCGACTGCCGAGAGCTCGGCCGACGGATGCCGGCAGGCGCCCCCTTCACGCTGCACGTCGAGGACGGCGCCATCCACGACTACCCGCTGCTCCCCGCGCCCGAGGGCCGCAGGGCGCGCCGCGAGATCGCCGAGCGCACGACGGCCCTGCTCACGGGGCACCCCTGAGCCCGCCGGCCGCTAGCGTGGCGCCGTGATCACGACCGACGAGCTCCTGGCCTGCTGCGACACCGCGCTGGAGGGGTACGCCGGCATCTGCCGCGAGCTCGGCGACGACCTCGTCAACGCGCGGCTCGACGACCTGGACGCGAGCAACTCGGCCTTCGCCCTCGTCACCCACGTCGTCGGCGTCATGGCCCGGTGGGGTCGCACCGTCAACCGCGGGATCGTCGTCCCGCGCGACCGCGACGCCGAGTTCACCGCCACCGGCACGGTGGAGCAGGCCCTCGCCCTCCTCGCGGCCGGCCGGGCCGCCCTGCACGAGGACGTCGCCGCGGCGTCGCCCCGCGAGGCACCTGCCAACCCGCCGCTCGGGCAGGACGACGACTCCCCGCCCGAGACCCAGGGCGCGGTGCTGCTCCACGTCTACGAGGAGCTCGCCCAGCACCTCGGCCAGCTCGAGGTGACCCGCGACGTCCTCCTCGCGCGCCGGGCCTGACCTGCACCGGACGTCAGTGGTCTGCGGCAGGATGACGCCGTGAGTGAGACGCCCTCCGACCCCGCCGCCGACGAGCCCACCGACGTCGTGCCCGACGACTCCCGCCACGAGTGGGAGGCTCTCGCCGAGCAGGCGCGGGGCCACCAGTTCGCGTACCACGTCAAGGACTCGCCGACCGTCAGCGACGGGGAGTACGACCTGCTCATGCGGTCGCTCAACGCGATCGAGGACGACCACCCGTCGCTGCGCACGCCAGACAGCCCCACCCAGCAGGTGGGCGGCGCGGTCTTCGCCACCGACTTCACCGCGGTCGACCACCTCGAGCGCATGCTCAGCCTCGACAACGCGTTCTCGACCGGGGAGATGCTCGAGTGGAACGCGCGGGTCACCCGTGACGCGGGCGGTGCCGCGGTGCACTACCTGTGCGAGCTGAAGATCGACGGCCTCGCCGTCAACCTCCTCTACGACAAGGGGCGCCTCACCCGTGCGCTGACTCGCGGAGACGGCCGCACGGGGGAGGACGTCACGCTCAACGTGCGGACGGTACGGGGCATCCCGACCGAGCTCGAGGCGACCCCGACGTACCCGGTGCCCGACCTGGTCGAGGTTCGCGGCGAGGTCTACTTCCCGATCGAGGCGTTCGGTGAGCTCAACGCGCAGCTCGTCGAGGCGGGCAAGCCCCCCTACGCCAACCCGCGCAACACGGCGGCCGGATCGTTGCGGCAGAAGGACCCTCGCGTCACCGCGAGTCGTGAGCTCCGCATGCTCGTCCACGGCATCGGCAAGCGTGAGGGGTTCGCCCTGACGCGGCAGAGCGAGGCCTACGCCGCGCTCGAGGCCTGGGGCATGCCGGTCTCCACCCACTTCCGGGTCGTCGACTCGATCGAGGAGGTGAACGCCTTCATCGCGCACACGGGTGAGCACCGCCACGACGTCGAGCACGAGATCGACGGGGTCGTCGTCAAGGTCGACGAGATCTCGGTGCAGCGCCGGCTCGGCTCCACCTCGCGCGCGCCGCGCTGGGCCATCGCCTTCAAGTACCCGCCAGAGGAGGTCAACACCAGGCTCCTCGACATCCAGGTCAACGTCGGTCGCACCGGCCGGGTCACGCCGTTCGGGATCATGGAGCCGGTCGTCGTCGCCGGGTCCACGGTTGAGCGCGCCACGCTGCACAACGCGACGGAGGTGCAGCGCAAGGGCGTCCTCATCGGCGACACCATCGTGTTGCGCAAGGCCGGCGACGTCATCCCCGAGATCCTCGGGCCGGTCGTCGACCTGCGCGACGGGACCGAGCGCGAGTTCGTCATGCCGACGACCTGCCCGGCGTGCGCGACGACGCTCGCTCCCGAGAAGGAGGGCGACAAGGACATCCGCTGCCCCAACAGCCGGTCGTGCCCGGCGCAGCTGCGCGAGCGGCTCTCGAGCCTGGCCGGGCGCGGGGCCTTCGACATCGAGGCCCTCGGCTACGAGGGTGCGGTCGCCCTGCTCGACTCTGGGGTCCTCGACGACGAGTCGACCCTGTTCGGCCTGACCGCCCAGGACATCGCCCGGGTCCCGCTCTACACGAGGGCGGCGAAGAAGACCGACCCCGAGGACGCCGTCGTCGAGGGTCGCGTCCTGTCGGCCAACGGGCAGAAGCTCGTCGAAAACCTCGGCCAGGCGAAGCAGCAGCCCCTGTGGCGCGTCCTCGTGGCGCTGTCGATCCGCCACGTCGGCCCCACGGCGGCGCGCGCCCTCGCCCAGCACCTCGGGTCGATGCAGCGAATCCGTGAGGCGAGCCTCGAGGAGCTCGCCGGCGTCGAGGGCGTCGGCTCGGTCATCGCCGAGGCGGTCCGCGACTGGTTCGACAGGCCCGGCCACGAGTGGCACGTCGCCATCGTCGAGCGCTGGGCGGCCGACGGCGTGCGGATGGAGGACGAGCGCGACGAGTCCGTCGAGCAGACCCTCGCGGGCCTCACCGTCGTCGTCACCGGTTCCCTCGAGGGGTACTCGCGCGACGAGGCGAAGGAGGCGATCCTCTCCCGCGGCGGCAAGGCGTCGAGCTCGGTGTCGAAGAAGACCGACTACGTCGTCGTCGGCGAGAACGCCGGGTCCAAGGAGGACAAGGCGCGCGAGCTCGGGCTGACCATCCTCGACGAGGCCGGCTTCACGCGGCTGCTGGAGACCGGCCCGCCGGCGGACCCCCCGGCCTGACCGCTCGGCCTGCGCCCCTGCGCCCGAGTCAGGTCAGCGACGGTCCTCGTCGTCGGGTTCCGCTCGCAGGACCGCGGCGCGACGGTACCGCTGTCCGACCGCGTCCTCGACGGTGCGGGCCTGCTGGGAGTCGGGGCCGAAGGTCTCGGCCGCCGAGCGGCTCACCTGCTCGGCGAGGTCGCGCTGCGCCGCGTGGACGGCGTCGAGGACGAACCCGGCCAGGGCGTCGCCCCCGCGCGAGCACGCGGCGTCGGTGACGCGCACCTGCACCACCCCGCCCGTCGACGAGACCTCGACGTGGACGCCCTCGACGTCGGCGCGGCCACGGTAGGCGTCGACCTCGGCCCGCCAGGCGAAGGCGGCCTGCGCCTGCTTGACGAGCCGGTCCAGCTCGAGCGCACCCGGTGTCTCCCCGGCGAACAGGTCGGGGTCCATCACCAGGTCCCCCCGTCGTGTCGGGGACCCCGGCGAGGCGGCTCGTCGCCGGGCCCCGCGGTGGGGAGCGGGTCGACCTCCACCGGGCGGGTCGCGGCCTCGACCTCGCCGCGGAACGCCTGCGTCGTGGCGGAGCCGGGACCCCAGGCGAGCTCGGAGGAGCGCACCGCCTGGTCGCGCACCGAGTCCTGCGCGGCCCGCACGGCCTGCTGGAGGGCTGCCGTCACGGCGGTCCCGCCCCGGCCGGCGAGCTCGTCGCTGACGGCGAGACCGGTGAGCAGCCCCTGCACGTCGACGGTGGCCCTGGCGTGGCCCCGGGCCGCGGTCCCCGTGCCCTCCAGCGCGGCGACCTCCTCGCTCCACGCGCGGGCGCGATCGGCGTTCGGACCCGCCTGCGCGGTCTGCGCGGCGATGGCGGCGAGCGCCTCCTGCGGGCTCGAGTACCCCCTCGGCTGGCTCATTCCCCGACCCTATCCGCGGCTCCTCCCGAGCGGCGAGCCGGGCGGCGCGGCGTGTAGCGTCGAGCCGTCCGAGTCGTGGGGACGGGTCGCCGGTGGCCCGTCAGGGGAGGAGGTCCGTCGTGCCGCTCCAGGAGCTGACGCCCGGGCGGGGGATCGTGCTCGTCAGTGCCATCGCCCTGCTGCTCTTCGGCGGCGTCCTGCTGCTCTTCCTCGTGCCGTACGTCCGCGGCCTCGCCGCCGGCCTGCGCTCCGGCGACTGGTGGAGCCCCTTCGCCCGCCGCGACGACGGCCGCTACGGCGTCCTCGCCAGCTCGCGCTTCTTCGCCTCGTTCCGCGCGCCCGACCCGCAGGCTCGCACCCGGGGCGCGCTCGTCACGCGCTGGGTCGTGTGGACGGTCGTGGTCCTCGGGTTGGCCGCGTACCCGGCCTGGCTCGTCGTGACCATCCTTCGGGCTCTGTGACCCCGGCTACTCCTCGTCGAGGCCGGCGTGGGTGTGCTTCCCACCGTCGGTCGCGTTCGTGGCGGCCGTGTAGGGGGCGTCGCGCACCCCTCCGCGGACCCCGTCGCGCACCGCGTCCGGGAAGGTCGGGCCGGGGGCCGAGTGTCGACCGCCCGGCGTGTGGCCGTCCGGCGGCGTCCACCTCCACGGTGGGACGTTCGTCGGTGGCCCGCCGGGGGCCGCGTGGCGCGGCGTGGGGCGGTGCAGCGACGGGTTGGTCTTGATCCGGTCGAGGAGCCGGAGCAGCTGCCTGCCCCACGTGCCGAGGGTCTCGAGCAGCTCGCCGAGCCTGCTGCCGGAGCGCACGAGGCCCTCGACGAACGCCGAGCACCTGGCCGTGACCGCGGCGACCCGCGTGCCGATCTGGCCGATGATCCACGGGATGAGCGTGCCGAACGACAGCACGGCCTGGGCGGCCCAGCTCAGGGCCGCGCCGACGAGCTGGGCGAGGACGTCACGCAGGAAGCCGTGGACGAAGCCGACGATGCCGGCCGCGACGCTGATCGCCTCCTGCATGCCCTGGGCGGCGCCCTCGAGCGCGGCGATGGCCTCGGTGTGGGTGGCCTGCCAGTCGAGGTAGGCGTTGACCGCCGGGCCCTGGTTGCTGCCCTGCATGGCCTGCGCGCTCGTGCCCCAGGTGGAGGCGGCGGGCCCGAGGTCCGCGGCGATCAGCCCCCACGACTGGGCCTGCGCGATGGCGCCTCCAGGGTTGCCGGCGACCTCCTCGAACCAGCCCTTGATGGGGTTGAGGTGGTCGATGACCCAGCCGATGCCCGCAGCGAGCGCGGAGCCGAGCGGGTCGGCCGCGGTGGCCGCGGCATCGAGGACGAGCGCGACACCGCTGAGCGCGGCGTCGACCCAGTTGCCGCTGCACAGCGCCGAGATCGTGCCGTAGCCGCTGTCGATGACGCCGGCGCCGGAGGTCCAGCCGGACCCCTCCTGCACCACGGGGCTGCCCCCGAAGGTGCTGCCCCCGTCGTGGACGGTGTACGGGTTCGCCGGGCCGACGCTCGGGGGGGTGGTGCCGCTCACGGGTAGGAGCTCCTCAGCTGCCACGACGAGCTGGCGTCGTCGGCCTCGTACTGGTCGGCCATCGCCTTGAGGCCGTTGACGGCCTGGTCGGCGTTGCCGGCCACGGAGTCGAGGGAGCCCTCGACGTCGCCCATGGCGGCGTTGATCATCCCCGGCAGCCACTGGAGGAGCAGCCCGTAGCTGTCGCCGCTCACCGAGCCGGCCTGCTGCATCTGCTCGAGCGTCAGCGCGACGCTCGCCACGTCGCTCGCGTGGGCGCGGATCTGCTCGGGACTCACGTCGTAGTGCGTCACGCAGGTGCCCCCTTTCCTCTCTGGTGGTCGCTTCCCCGGCATCGGCCCCCCGGGTGCGTCGCCTCGTGCCGTGACGATACTTACAGGTATGCGCGAACCTCAACGGGGAGCACTCCCCGCGAACGTCGTGGTCCGGTCCCCGGCGTGGGCTCGCGTCGTCAGCCTGCCGCTCATGGCGCTGTGGTGGGTGCTCAGCGTCATCGGCCTGCTCCGCCTCGTCCGCGAGGGCGCGGGGGACGACACCCCGCTCGCCGCGGCGGTCCTCGCGTGGGCCCTGCTGCTCCTGTTCGTCGTCGTCGTCCCGCCGGCCGCGTGGTTCCTCCTCACCTACCGCGTCGAGCTCGGTCCGCAGGGCGTCAGCAGGCGGCCCGGGGGGCTCTGCGTCCCGCTGCGCGGGCTGACCCGCCTCGAGGCGCTCCCGCCCGCGACGCTCTCGCGCGCCGACCGCGGAGCCCGCGTGCGGGTCCACGGGGGCGGCCAGGTCATCCAGGTCGCCGACAGCAGCCAGGAGTTCCCGGCCGTCCTCGACCTCGTGAGGGCGTGGGCGGCCGACCGGCCCGAGCTCGTCACCGACGAGTACTCGCGCTCGCGGCTGCTCCGGCCCACGACGACACCTGGTGGCGACACCGCCTGACCGGCCCCGGCGCCCCGACCGGTCGGGGCGGCCTCCCGGTCACGTCCCGCTGCGCAGCGCCCGCGGGGCGTTGAGGTCGAGCGCCACCGCGACGACGCGGGTCACGAAGACGAACCCGACCGCCAGCCACACGGTGAGCGGGGTGAGCACCTCGAGGTGGTGCAGGAGCACGACGAGCCCCGCTCCCGCCAGGGCGGGGATGGCGTAGAGCTCGCGCTGGAGCACCTCGGGCACCCGGCGCGCCAGCACGTCGCGCAGCAGCCCGCCCCCGATGGCGGTGATGCCCCCGATGAGGGTGGCCGCGAGCGGGCCGGCGCCGGCGGACAGGGCGACGAGCGCGCCGCTCACCGCGAACAGCGCGAGCCCGGCGGCGTCGAGCAGGCGCACGGTGTACGAGACCCGGCGCCACCGCGCGTCGGGATGGCGGGCGGCGACCTGCCGCCACCTCCCGTGGAGGAGGAAGACCAGGCTGCCGGCGATGACGGCGGCGGCGAGGAGGCGCCAGTCGCTGACCGCCACCGGCGGGGTGATGCCGAGGAAGAGGTCGCGGATGATGCCGCCGCCGAGCCCGGCCACCCACGACAGGACGAGCACCCCGAACAGGTCGAGGCCACGGCGGACCGCCACGAGGGCGCCCGAGAGGGCGAAGACGAAGACCCCGATGACGTCGAGGACGGTCTGGAGCGAGGAGGTGACCGCGAGCACCGGCTGATTCTCGCAGGGTGCGAGCCGGACGAGCGGGTGGGCCCGGCCGCGGCCGGGCGGCGGCCGGGCCGAGGTCGGTCGGTGCGGGCGACCGCCCATAGACTGGCCCCCATGGCCGACCTCACCCGTGACGACGTGGCGCACCTCGCCGGTCTCGCCCGCATCGACCTGTCCGACGCCGAGCTCGACCGCATGGTCGGCGAGCTCTCGGTCATCCTCGAGGCGGTGGCGACCGTCCAGCAGGCGCCGATCGCCGACGTCGAGCCGATGAGCCACCCGATGCCGATCGTCAACGTCACCCGACCCGACGTCGTCCGCCCGTCGCTCGAGCCGGGTGCCGCGCTCGCCGCCGCGCCGGAGTCCGAGCAGCAGCGCTTCTCGGTGCCCCGCATCCTCGACGAGGACTGACCCAGCCCCGGACGCCCCGCGTCCCCGCAGACCCGGCCCACCCCGAAGGAAGCCCGACGTGACCACCGACCTCACCCGGTCCACCGCCGCCGACCTCGCCGACCTCCTCGCCCGCGGGAGCGTGTCGGCCCGCGAGGTGACCCAGGCGCACCTCGAGCGCACCGCCGCCGTCGACGGCGTCGTGCACTCCTACCTCCACGTCGACGCGCAGGGCGCCCTCGCGCAGGCCGACGAGGTCGACCGCCGCCGGGCCGCGGGCGACTCCCTGCACCGGCTCGCGGGCGTCCCGATCGCCGTCAAGGACGTCATGACGACCAAGGGCCTGCCGACCACGTGCGGGTCGCGCATCCTGCAGGGCTGGGTCCCGCCCTACGACGCCACCCTCGTGACCCGCCTGCGCGAGGCCGGGATGCCGATCCTGGGCAAGACGAACATGGACGAGTTCGCGATGGGCTCCTCCACCGAGCACAGCGCCTACGGCCCGAGCCACAACCCGTGGGACCTCGAGCGGATCCCCGGCGGCTCCGGCGGCGGCTCGTCGTCGGTGGTCGCCTCCTTCCAGGCTCCGCTCGCGATCGGCACCGACACCGGTGGCTCGATCCGCCAGCCCGCCGCCGTCACCGGGACGGTGGGCACCAAGCCGACCTACGGCGGGGTCTCGCGCTACGGCCTCGTCGCGCTCGCGTCCTCGCTCGACCAGGCCGGCCCGTGCACCCGCACCGTGCTCGACGCCGCCCTGCTCCACGAGGTCATCGCCGGGCACGACCCGATGGACTCCACCTCGATCGACGCCCCGGTCCCGCCCGTCGTCGAGGCGGCCCGTCGCGCCGACGTCAAGGGCCTGCGCATCGGCATCGTCCGCGAGCTGACCGGCGAGGGCTTCCAGGCCGGCGTGCAGACCCGCTTCGACGAGGCCGTCGCGCACCTCGTCGACGCCGGCGCCGAGGTCGTCGAGGTCTCCTGCCCGAGCTTCAGCTACGCCCTGGCGGCCTACTACCTCATCCTCCCGAGCGAGGCCTCGAGCAACCTGGCGAAGTTCGACGCCATGCGCTACGGCCTGCGCGTCGCCCCCGACGGCGTGGCCGACCCCAGTGCCGAGCAGGTCATGGCCGCCACCCGCGACGCCGGCTTCGGCGACGAGGTCAAGCGCCGCATCATCCTGGGCACCTATGCGCTGTCCAGCGGGTACTACGACGCCTACTACGGCTCGGCGCAGAAGGTCCGCCGCCTCATCGCCGACGACTTCACGGCGGCGTTCGAGACGGCCGACGTCCTCGTCAGCCCCACGGCGCCGACCACGGCGTTCCGGCTGGGCGACAAGCTCGACGACCCGATGGCCATGTACCTCAACGACATCGCGACGATCCCGGCCAACCTCGCGGGCATCCCCGGGATGTCCGTCCCGAGCGGCCTCGCCGACGAGGACGGCCTGCCCGCCGGGTTCCAGATCCTCGCCCCGGCGATGGCCGACGACCGGCTCTACGCCGTCGGTGCCGCGCTCGAGGCGCGCCTCACCGCAGCCTGGGGCGGTCCGATCCTGGGCCGGGCGCCCGAGCTCGCCGCTTCGACGACGAAGGAGGCCTGAGCCATGACGACCCAGGTGCCCGAGGCCACCATCTCCTTCGACGACGCGCTGGCCGTGTTCGACCCCGTCATGGGGCTCGAGGTCCACGTCGAGCTCGACACGGCGACGAAGATGTTCTGCGGCTGCCCCACCGAGTTCGGCGCCGAGCCCAACACGCAGGTCTGCCCGGTGTGCCTCGGACTGCCCGGTGCGCTGCCGGTCGTCAACGCCAAGGCCGTCGAGTCGGCCATCCGGATCGGGTTGGCGCTCAACTGCTCGATCGCCTCGTGGTGCCGGTTCGCGCGCAAGAACTACTTCTACCCGGACATGCCCAAGAACTTCCAGACCTCGCAGTACGACGAGCCGATCGCCTTCGACGGGTTCCTCGACGTCGAGCTCGACGACGGCACGACGTACCGGGTCGAGATCGAGCGCGCGCACATGGAGGAGGACACCGGCAAGTCGCTGCACGTCGGTGGCTCCACCGGCCGCATCCACGGGGCGACGCACTCGCTCGTCGACTACAACCGCGCCGGCATCCCGCTCATCGAGATCGTCACCAAGCCGATGACCGGGGCGGGGGAGCGCGCGCCGGAGATCGCCAAGGCCTACGTCGCGACGCTGCGCGACCTGCTCAAGGCGCTCGAGGTGTCCGACGTGCGGATGGAGCAGGGCTCGATGCGCTGCGACGTCAACCTCTCGCTCATGGCCAAGGACGCCGACCGGCTCGGCACCCGCTCGGAGACCAAGAACGTCAACTCCCTGCGCTCGGTCGAGCGGGCCGTGCGCTACGAGGTGGGCCGCCACGGCGCGATCCTGTCGTCGGGCGGCACCGTCGTGCAGGAGACCCGGCACTGGCACGAGGACACCGGCGTCACGACGTCGGGCCGGGTGAAGTCCGACGCCGACGACTACCGCTACTTCCCCGAGCCCGACCTCGTGCCCGTGGCGCCGTCGCAGGAGATGGTCGAGGCGCTGCGGGGCACGCTGCCCGAGCCGCCCGCCGCCCGCCGCAAGCGGCTGCAGACCTCGTGGGGCTTCGCCGACCTCGAGATGCGCGACGTCGTCAACGCCGGGCTCGTCGAGCTGGTCGAGGAGACCGTGGCCGCGGGCGCGTCGCCGGCCGCGGCGCGCAAGTGGTGGTCCGGCGAGGTCGCCCGCCGCGCCAACGCCGAGGGGCTCGACGTGCCCGCGTACGCCGTCTCGCTCGGGATCACGCCGGCCCACGTCGTCGAGCTCGAGGGCCTGGTCACCAGCGGCCGGCTCAACGACTCGATGGCGCGCCAGGCGTGGGAGGGCGTGCTCTCCGGCGAGGGTTCGCCGACCGAGGTCGCCGACGCCCGAGGGCTCGCCCTGTCGCAGGACTCCGGTGCCCTCGAGGCCGCCGTCGACGCCGTCATCGCGGCCAACCCCGACGTCGCCGCGAAGATCCGCGACGGCAAGGTCGCGGCGGTGGGCGCCCTCATCGGGCAGGTCATGCGCGAGATGAAGGGCCAGGCCGACGCCGGCACGGCCCGCGGCCTCATCCTGGACCGCCTCGGCCAGTCCTGACCCACCCCCCTTCCCCCGACTGATTGCGGAAAACCCACGCTCGGATGCCGTCCGCGCGTGGGTTTTCCGCAATGAGTGCGGGGGGGTGGGGGGCCGCGGGCGACAGGGGTCCGCCGGGGGGTGCATCATCGGGGTATGACCCGGGCTGCGCAGGACCGAACCCTTGTCCTCCTCCGCCACGCCAAGGCCGAGCAACACGGCTGGGACGAGGACCACGAGCGCGAGCTCACGGCCAAGGGCCTGCGCGACGCCGCCGCGGCGGGCCGCTGGCTGCGCGACCACGGCATCGGGGTCGACGAGGTCCTGTGCTCCACCGCCGAGCGCGCCCAGCAGACCGCGCAGGGGATGTGGGACGCCGGGTGCCCCGAGACCGAGATCCACCTCGACCGGCGCATCTACAACGCCTCGACCGAGCGGCTGCTCGACGTCGTGCGCGAGGCCGACGAGGACGCCGACGTCGTCATGGTCGTCGGTCACGCGCCCTCCGTGCCCTCCCTCGCCGAGCTGCTGTGCGACGGGGAGGGCAGCACCGACGGCCACCAGTCGATGGCCGAGGGCTTCCCGACGTGCGCCGTGGCCGTCCTGCACTACTCCGGGCGCTGGGCCGACCTCGACGTCGGCGACGCCCGCCTCGAGCGCTTCCACGTCTGCCGCGCCGACACCGACGAGTGACCCGGCCGGTGCCGTGACCTCCCGGGCCCCGATGTTCCTCCCGGAGGGGGCCCGACCTGCTTGACTCCTCGCGTGGGGGACGAGCGCGTGGAGATCACCGACCTGCTCTGGCGCGCCGACGCCGCGGGCCGCCCGGTACCGGTGCGCCGCTCCGAGGTCGTCGCACGCCTCACGGCCTCCGGTCAGGCAGGCGCCGCCCGGATCGCCGGGCGGCTGCCGGTGCTCGGCGACGGGGACGTCCTGGACCCCACCGAGGTCGACGCGCTCGGCGTCCGGGTCCACCGCGAGCTCTCCCGGCTGGGGGAGGAGCTGCAGATGGCCCGCCGGGTCGCGGCCATCCTCGGGCCGGTGCTCGACGGGCTGCGGGCGGGCGGCGGTGGACCCGTGCGCGTCGTCGACCTCGGCTGCGGCATCGGCCACCTCGTGCGGTCACTGGCGCACACGGGCGAGCTCGGCCCGCACGTCGAGCTCGTCGGGGTCGACCTCAACCCGGCCCTCGTCGCCGAGGCCGAGCGGCTGCGCGAGGTCGAGGACCTGCACTGCCGCTTCGTCCACGGCGACGCCATGGGCCCGGGCGTGGCCGTGGCCGACCCGGCGCGCACGGTCGTCATCTCCGTCGGCGTCCTGCACCACCTGGGCGCCGCCGAT
This sequence comes from uncultured Actinomycetota bacterium, assembly GCA_963795035.1. Taxonomy (GTDB): domain Bacteria; phylum Actinomycetota; class Actinomycetes; order Actinomycetales; family Dermatophilaceae; genus Oryzobacter. The sequence continues at coordinate 201,014 of CAWCFZ010000003.1, forward strand.
CTCGAGGCGCTCTTCCGCGCCCAGGCCGACCTCGGCGTCGCCGCCTGGGCCCACTGGGACATCGTCCCGGGCGCGTGGTCGACCCTCGGGTCGTGGGTCTTCCACCTGGCCCGGATGCGCGAGCCCGTCTCTCGCCACGACGGCGTCCTGTCGGCCCGCCGCTCCCACCCGGCCGACCTGCTCCTCGCCGCCGCCCGCGCCGGAGCGCCCGCCTACGACCACGAGGTCCGCGAGGGGCCGCGCTGGCACCCTCGCGCCCTCGACGTCCTGCGCCCCCTCGTCGGGGTGCGGCGGTGAGCGTCGCCGCCGTCGCCGGTGCGCTGGCCGTGCTCGGCCTCCTCGACGGAGCCCTGGCCGGGTTCCGCTCCTCGCTCGGGCGGACCGGCCTCGTCGAGCACCGGGCCCGTGACCGCACGGCAGCCCGCCGCGGCCTGGTCCTCATGGCCGTGCTCCTGGCGCCCGTGGCCCTCCTCGCGGGGGCCCATGCCCTCGGAGCCGGCGCGTGGCCGGCCGACGCCTACCTGCGGGCCGGGACCGGGATGCTCGTGGTCTACCTGCCGTACGCCGCCCTCACCCTGCTCGCCCTGGCCGTGTACGTCGTCCTCGACTGGCGCTCGGGGTACCTCGCCTCGGCCATGGTCCTCGGACCCTTCACCCTCGTGCGGCCGCTCGTCGCCGCGGTCGGCGTCGGCGTGGGGGTGGCGCGCGCCCACGACCAGGTCGTCGCCCTGGGGTGCCTGCTCGCGCTGGCTGCCGTGCTCGCCGTCGAGCCCCTCTCGGGCCGGCTCTGGTGGACCGAGCCGCGTCGGGCTCAGCCGGACAGGCCGGTCGCCGACCTCACGGCCTCCCAGTAGCGGGAGCGCTCGGGCTCGGTCGGGCGGGTGCGGCGCAGCACGCTGGTCGGCCGGCTCACCCGGTCGTGCCAGAGGTGCCCGGACGGGGGAGCCGGCTCGGTCGCCAGCACCCAGGTCGTCGTGTCGGCCCCGGCGGCGTCGGTCCTCAGGACGGGCCGCAGCGCGGCGGCGAACCGGGGGAGCGAGGCGTCGAGCCCCGGGGTGGCCGCCCATCCCGGGTGCGTGGCGTGCACGCCGACTCCGTGGGGCGCCCACCGCTGCGCGAGGACCCCGAGCAGCTCGACCTGGCCGCGCTTGCTGCGCGCGTAGGCGACCGACCCGGCGTACTCACCGTGCAGGAACTCGGGGTCCGCGGGCAGCGGCTGCGTGTACATGCCGCCCGAGGTCACGAGGACGACCCGTCCCTCGTCGGCGCCGAGCGACCGCAGGAGGAGCTCGGACATCAGGACCGGCCCGAGGACGTGGAGCGCGAAGGTCAGCTCGTGGCCCTGGGCCGACTCGGTCCGCTGCGCCGGCAGCGCCCCGGCGTTGTGGACGAGCCCGCGCAGCGGGAGGCCGACGTCGAGGAAGGCGCCGGCGAACGAGCGCACCGAGTCCAGGTCGGCGACGTCGCACCGCCACACGCGGGCCGTCCCGGGACGCGTGGCGGCGTCGACCTCGGCCGCGACGCGGTCGCCGCGGCGGGTGTCGCGGACCACGAGGTGGACCGAGGCGCCGAGGGCCGCGAGGTCGAGGGCCGTGCGCCGACCCAGTCCGGAGGACGCACCCGTCACCGCGACGTGGCGGCCGGCGAGGGAGCCGGGGCGCGGGTCGTCGGGCCACGTGGGCAGACGACGTCGCACGGCATGACCCAGCGCGGTGAAGCCCGGTACCACGGTGCGGTCGAGGGCGGTGTCGAGGGCGCGGGCCGCCGCGTCGGCGACCCGGGTCACATCAGGGTGCGCATGGCCGCGACGGCTCCGCGCAGGTAGCGCTCGACGACCTCGCGCTCGGACTCCTCGAGCGAGGCGTCGAGGGCGGCGAGTGAGGCGAACATCGGCGCGAGGCGCCGGTAGACCTCGGCGCGACCGGACTCGGTGACGACGACCTCGGTGCGCCGGCCGTCGCCGGGGTACGCGCGGCGCTCCGCGTGGCCCCGCGCCACGAGGCGGTCGACGATCCCGGAGGACGCCGCCGACGTCACGCCGAGCGCCCGCGCCAGCTCGACGGGTCCCATCGAGCTCGCGATGAGGTGGCGCAGGGAGTGCAGCTCGGAGGTGGACAGGCCCGCCCGGCGCGCGACCTCGGCCGGGACGAGGGCGGCGACGTCGACGAGCTCCTGGAGGGCGTCGAGGGTCCCCGAGCCCTCCCACTGGGGGACGACCTGTCGAACCTCGCGACTTGCGGCCCGCGAGCGGGACTCCGTAATATCACTCACCAACTTACTCATCAGGTGAATCAGTACGTGAACGAGTCTAGCAACGGAGGACCATCGATGGGCGGGCTCGCGGACCTCATCACCCGGCGGTGGGTGGCGGGCATCCTCGCCCTCACCGCGCTCCTCGGCGCGGGTGCCGCGATCGGCGTCCTCGGTCAGGCCGAGCAGCCCGACACCTCCACCGCCCAGCTCCCGCTCGGCTCCGACAGCAGGGCCGCGGCCGAGCTGCGGGCCCTGCTGCCCGAGGAGGAGGGGTCGGCCGCGGTCGTGCTGTTCAGCCGCGACGGCGAGCGGCTGTCCGAGGCCGACCTCACGACCGTGGCGGAGCGAGCCCGCTCCGCGCCCGGCGCCGTGGGGGTCCCCCCGTCCGTCAGCGACGACGGCACCGCGGCCACGGTCGTCGTTCCCGTCTCTGCGAACGACGCCACCGAGACGGCCTCCCTCGTGACCGGGATCCGTGCGGCCGTCAAGGCAGACCTCCCCGACGGGCTCACCGCGCAGGTGACGGGCCCGGCCGCCGTGCAGGCCGACCTGGCCGCCGTGTTCGACGGCGCCAACGTCCGCCTCCTCGCGGCGACGGCCTCCGTCGTGGCGATCCTGCTCGTCATCACCTACCGCAGCCCGCTGCTGTGGCTCGTGCCCCTCACCGTCGTCGGCGTGGCCGACCAGCTCGCGGGGGTGCTCGCGACGCGGGCCCTCGCGGCGGTCGACGTCCTCTGGGACGAGTCGACGATCGGCATCCTCTCGGTCCTCGTCTTCGGTGCCGGAACCGACTACGCCCTCCTGCTCATCTCCCGCTACCGCGACGAGCTGCGCAGCACCCCGGACCGTCGTGCCGCGATGGCGCACGCCGTCCGCCGGACCACCGAGGCCGTCGTCTCGAGCGCCTCCACCGTGGTGCTCGGCCTGCTCACGCTGCTCCTCTCGCTCTTCCCCGCGACGAGGGGGCTCGGGCTCGCCTGCGCCGTCGGTGTCGTCGTGGCCGCGGTGTTCGCGCTGCTCGTCCTGCCGGCCACCCTCGTCGTCTTCGGCCGCTGGATCTTCTGGCCGAAGGTCCCCCACGTCGGTCAGGAGAGCCTGGCCGACTCCAGGTCCCTGTGGCGCCGGGTGGGCGACGCCGTGGCGCGGCGGCCCGCCGCCTTCGTCGTCGTGACCGTCGTCGGGCTGGCCGTGGCCGCCGCGGGGACCACCCAGATCCGCGCCGGTCTCGACGGAGCCGACCAGTTCCTCAGCAAGCCCGAGGCCATCGCCGCGGGTGAGCGCCTGGCGCAGTCCTTCCCCGCCGGCAGCGCCGACCCCACCGTCGTCGTGACGCGCGGCGACGCGGCCGCGCTGGCCGCGACCCTCGGCGCGGTGGACGGTGTCGGTTCGGTGCGGCCCACCGTCAGCGGCGAGGGCATCGCCGAGCTCGCCGTCGTCCTCGAGGACGCACCGGGCTCGACCGCCGCGGAGGACACGGTGCGCGCCATCCGCGGCGCGGTCGCCGCCACCCCGAACACGCACGTCGGCGGCACCGAGGCCCAGGCGCTCGACGCGTCCGAGGCCTCCACCCGCGACCGGCTCGTCATCCTGCCCCTCATCCTCGTCCTCGTGCTCGTGGCGCTGGCCGGGCTGCTGCGCTCGGTCGTCGCGCCGGTCGTGCTCGTCGCGACGGTCGTCGCCACGTACCTGGCGGCCCTGGGCATCAGCTGGGTGCTGTTCACCCAGGTGTTCGGCTTCGAGCGCCTCGACGACGGGGTGCCCCTGCTCGCGTTCGTCTTCCTCGTGGCCCTGGGTGTCGACTACAACATCTTCCTCGTCACCCGGGCCTCGGAGGAGGCGCGGGGGCACGGCACCCGGCAGGGGATGCTGCGCGCGCTCGCCGCCACCGGCGGCGTCATCACGAGCGCCGGCATCCTCCTCGCGGCCGTCTTCGCGGTCCTCGGGGTGCTGCCCCTCGTCGTCCTGGCCCAGCTCGGCGTCGTCATCTGCGTCGGCGTCCTGCTCGACACCCTCCTCGTCCGCACCGTCCTCGTGCCGGCGATCGGCCTCATCCTCGGCGACCGGTTCTGGTGGCCCCGCCGCTTCCCGGTGCCGGAGGACGAGCCGACCCCGGTCCCGGCCTCCGTGCGCTGAGGGCGTGTCGGCCACCGGACGGAACGTCCGGACGGTGGCCACGACCCGAACCTAGGATGGCGCCATGACGACGACCCCCGACATCAAGCCGCGCAGCCGCGACGTCACGGACGGCCTCGAGAAGACCGCCGCCCGGGGCATGCTGCGCGCGGTGGGGATGGGCGACGACGACTGGGTCAAGCCGCAGATCGGCGTGGCGAGCTCGTGGAACGAGATCACCCCGTGCAACCTCTCACTCGACCGCCTGGCGAAGGCCGTCAAGGACGGCGTCCACGCCGCCGGGGGCTACCCGCTCGAGTTCGGGACCATCTCGGTCAGCGACGGCATCTCGATGGGCCACGAGGGGATGCACTTCTCGCTCGTGAGCCGCGAGGTCATCGCCGACTCCGTCGAGACCGTGATGCAGGCCGAGCGGCTCGACGGCTCGGTGCTCCTCGCGGGCTGCGACAAGTCGCTGCCCGGCATGCTCATGGCCGCGGCCCGGCTCGACCTGGCGTCGGTGTTCCTCTACGCGGGCTCGATCCTGCCCGGCATCGCCCGGATGTCCGACGGGACCGAGCGGACCGTGACGATCATCGACGCCTTCGAGGCGGTGGGCGCCTGCTCCCGTGGCCTGATGAGCCGCGAGGACGTCGACGCCATCGAGCGCGCGATCTGCCCGGGGGAGGGCGCCTGCGGCGGCATGTACACCGCCAACACCATGGCCTCGGTCGCCGAGGCGATGGGCATGTCGCTGCCGGGCTCGGCCGCACCGCCGGCCACCGACCGTCGCCGCGACGGGTTCGCCCGCAGGTCCGGTGAGGCCGTCGTCGAGCTGCTCCGCCGCGGGATCACGGCCCGCGACATCATGACCAAGGAGGCGTTCGAGAACGCGATCGCCGTCGTCATGGCCTTCGGCGGCTCCACGAACGCCGTCCTGCACCTGCTGGCCATCGCGCACGAGGCCGACGTCGACCTCACCCTCGAGGACTTCCGCCGGGTGGGCTCGAAGGTCCCGCACCTGGCCGACGTCAAGCCCTTCGGCCAGTACGTCATGACCGATGTCGACCGTGTCGGCGGCGTGCCCGTCGTCATGCGCGCCCTGCTCGACGCCGGTCTCCTGCACGGGGACACGCTCACGGTGACCGGCCGGACCATGGCCGAGAACCTGGCGCACATCGCCCCGCCCGACGTCGACGGCAAGGTCGTGCGGGCCATGGCCGAGCCGATCCACCGCACCGGCGGCATCACGATCCTCACCGGGTCGCTGGCCCCCGAGGGTGCCGTCGTGAAGTCCGCCGGGTTCGACTCCGACGTCTTCGAGGGCACCGCGCGCGTCTTCGACGGCGAGCGCAGCGCCATGGACGCCGTCGAGGACGGCACCATCACGGCCGGCGACGTCGTCGTCATCCGGTACGAGGGGCCCAAGGGCGGTCCGGGGATGCGCGAGATGCTCGCCGTCACCGGGGCCATCAAGGGCGCGGGGCTGGGCAAGGACGTCCTGCTCCTCACCGACGGCCGCTTCTCGGGCGGCACCACCGGCCTGTGCGTCGGGCACGTCGCTCCCGAGGCAGTCGACGAGGGCCCCATCGCGTTCGTCCGCGACGGCGACCCGATCCGCCTCGACGTCGCCGAGGGCCTGCTCGACCTCCTCGTCGACGACGCCGAGATGGGGCGCCGCCGCACCGAGGGCGTGACGCACCCGGAGCCGAAGTACACCCGCGGCGTGCTCGCCAAGTACCGCAAGCTCGTCCAGAGCGCGAGCACCGGCGCCGTGTGTGACTGAGCCGGCGCCGGGCGGACCGGCTCTCGAGCTCGTCGGGCTCGTCAAGGAGTTCCGGGGCCGGCGCGTCGTGCACGGTCTCTCCCTCGCCGTGCCCCGCGGGTCGCTGTACGGCCTCGTCGGCCCGAACGGGGCGGGCAAGACGACGACGCTGTCGATGGCGACGGGCCTGCTGCGCCCCGACGGCGGCACCGCCCGGGTCCTGGGGATCGACGTGTGGTCCGACCCGGCGGCGGCCAAGGCCGCGATGGGCGTCGCCCCCGACGGCATGCGCCTGTTCGAGCAGCTGTCGGGGCGCGAGCTGCTCATGTACGTGGGGGCGCTGCGGCGGATGCCCCGCGAGGTCGTCGGCGAGCGGGCCGACGAGCTGCTCGGCGTCCTCGACCTCAGCGACGACGCCGGCACCGTCGTCGCGGACTACTCCGCGGGCATGGTGAAGAAGATCAGCCTGGCCGCGGCCCTCATCCACGCACCGCGCCTGCTCGTGCTCGACGAGCCGTTCGAGGCCGTCGACCCCGTCTCGGGCCAGACGATCCGGACCATCCTGCGGCGCTACGTCGCCAACGGCGGGACGGTCGTGATGTCGAGCCACGTCATGGAGCTCGTCGAGGGACTGTGCGACCGGGTGGCTGTCGTCGCCGCGGGGTGCGTGCTCGCCGAGGACTCCATCGGGGGGCTCACGAGCGAGGGGTCGCTGCACGACCGCTTCCTCCAGCTCGTCGGTGCGCAGGACGCCGGCGGCGACGGCCTGCACTGGCTCGGCTGACGACATGGTGACGGGGGCGACGGAGGTCACGGCGTCGGCCGTCGACGTCGGGGAGGCCCGAGGCGTCGTGTCGATCGTCGTGCGGCTGCGGCTCGCGATGTGGCGAACGGCCATGCGGCGCAGCTCGATCCACCTCATCTCCTCCGTGGTCGGGGTCATCGGTGCGTGCGGGATCCTGCTGCTGCTCGGCCCCGGGCTGGCGCTGCTGGCGTTCCGCCCCATCCAGCTCGTCGCCCTGACCGTGCCCCTGTTCAGCGTGCTCACCCTGACGTGGGCCGTCCTCTCGCTCGTCGCCGCCGGGGCCGACGCGACGCTGGAGCCCGCCCGCTTCGCGGTGCTGCCGCTGCGGGCGCGCGAGCTGGCCCCGGGGCTCTTCGCGGCCGCCCTCACGGGCATCCCGGCCCTGCTCCTCCTCGGGCTGGCCCTGGCGCAGGTGGGGTCGTGGGCGGCTCGGCCGGACACGGCCCTGGCCGCCCTGCTCGCGGCCGTCCTCGGCGTCTCGACCGCGATCCTCCTCTCGCGGGCGGTGACGAGCACCCTGGCCCGGGTGATGACGTCGCGCAGCGGACGCCTGGTCGGCGCGGTCGTCGTCTCCCTCGTGACGATGCTGCCCCTCGGCCTCAACCTGCTCCTCGCGTCCGACACGCTCTTCCTCGACCTCCTCGCCTTCGACGCCACGGGACCGGCCTGGGCGGCGTCGTGGACCCCGGTCGGCTGGGCGTGGGGGCTGCCCTTCGACGTCGCCGAGGGGCGGTGGGGCCACGCGGCGATCCACCTCGTCCTCGCCGTGGGCTTCGTCGCCGCGCTCTATGCCGTGTGGGTGAACCAGCTGTCGCGGGCGCTCACCTCGCCCCTGTCGAGCTCCGGCGGCCAGCGGATCGGCCGGGGACTGTTCCTGCCCCTCCTGCTCGGCACGTCACCGACCGCGACCATCGCCGCCCGCCGGACCCGCGCCTGGTTCCGCGACAGCCGCCTGGTGTCGATCGCGCTGCGGACGGCCGTCCTGCCGGTGTTCTTCGTCCTGCAGGCGATGGTCACCGGGAGCACGCTGCTGGCCGGCACCGGCGTCGTCATGCTCGCCGTGCTCGCCGGCCTCAGCCTCATGAACGACCTCGCCTTCGACGGGCCGGCCTGGTGGCTGCACCTTGCCGTGGGGGTCAAGGGCTGGGAGGACCGGCTCGGTCGGGCGCTCGCGTCGGTCGTCGTCTACGGCCCCGCCCTGCTCCTCACGTGGGGCGTCGGGGTCGCCCTCGGCGCCGTGACCCAGCCCCTGCTCTGGCTGGCGATCTCGCTCGCGGCCTTCCTCGCGAGCCTGGGCCTGGCCGTCCTCGTCGGGGCCTACCTGCCGGGGACGGCGCCCCGCACCGGGGGCAACCCGTTCGCGGCCACCTCGGGCGGCGCGGCCCAGGGCTGCCTCACCGCGCTGCTGTCCTTCGTGGGGCCGGGCCTGCTCATCCTCCCCGTCGTCCTCGCCGCGTTCCTCATCCCGCGAGTCGCCGGTGGGCGCGGTGGGCGACCTTCGTGGTCAGCGTCGCCTACGGTGCCGGGCTGCTCGCCATCGGCGTCGTCGTCGGCGGGCGGCGCCTGGACCGGCGCGGACCCGAGCTGCTCGGCCAGCTCGCCCAGTCGCAGGTCTGAGAGCGCGCGCTCCCGGCCGGCGTGACGCGCCGTGCCGGTGAGCGTCCGGCCCGGCCGGGCGGGTCGAGCGAGCGCAACACGCCCACGTCGGGCGCGGATCCCGCGCGCGTCCTGCCCGCTCGACTCGAGGGTGGCCTCATGGTCCCGGATCGTGGGACCGGCCGTCTCGCCGGTTGACACGTCCTGGGGGCGGCGGGAGAGTGGTCCCGTGGCCCGAGTCCTCGTACTTCGACAGCGCGTCTGAGCTCCTCGCAGACGCGCTCCCTCCGTCGTCCCGTCCCGGGACTGGAGGGTTTTTTGTGCACGGACGACGGCCGCACCGAGCGGCGACGACGAGAAACGGTGACCCCGATGAGTGAGACGAAGCCGGCGATCCCGGTGGCCCCGACCAGCCCCGCGCCCCCGAGCGCCCCGAGCCCCGCGCAGGTCGCGCAGCAGGCCCGGGCCCGCACCCCCATCGAGGTGACCGGCGCGCAGAGCCTCGTGCTCTCCCTCGAGGCGATGGACGTCGACACGGTCTTCGGCATCCCGGGCGGCGCGATCCTGCCCGCGTACGACCCGCTCCTCGACTCGGTCAAGGTGCGCCACATCCTCGTGCGGCACGAGCAGGGCGCGGGTCACGCCGCCGAGGGCTACGCCGCCGCCACGGGCAAGGTCGGCGTGTGCATGGCGACGTCCGGCCCCGGCGCGACGAACCTGGTCACCCCGCTCGCCGACGCGCACATGGACTCGGTGCCGATCGTGGCGATCACGGGCCAGGTCAGCTCGGCCTCCATCGGCACCGACGCCTTCCAGGAGGCCGACATCCGCGGCATCACGATGCCGATCACCAAGCACAACTACCTCGTGACCGACGCCGACCAGATCCCGCGCGTCATCGCCGAGGCCTTCCACATCGCGTCCACCGGCCGGCCCGGCCCGTCCTCGTCGACATCGCCAAGGACGCCCTGCAGGCCCGCACGACGTTCTCCTGGCCGCCGCGCATCGAGCTGCCCGGCTACCGTCCGGTCACCCGACCGCACAGCAAGCAGATCCGCGAGGCCGCGCGCCTCATCGCCGAGGCCGAGCGCCCCGTGCTCTACGTCGGCGGCGGCGTCATCCGGGCGAAGGCGAGCGAGGAGCTGCGCCGCTTCGTCGAGCTGTCGCAGATCCCCGTCGTCACCACGCTCATGGCCCGCGGTGCCCTGCCCGACAGCCACCCGCTGCACCTGGGGATGCCCGGGATGCACGGCTCGGTCTCGGCCGTCACCGGCCTGCAGAAGTCCGACCTCATCATCTGCCTCGGGGCCCGCTTCGACGACCGCGTCACCGGCCAGCTGAAGTCCTTCGCGCCCGAGGCCAAGGTCATCCACGCCGACATCGACCCCGCCGAGATCAGCAAGAACCGTCGCGCCGACGTCCCCATCGTCGGGGACTGCAAGGCGGTCCTCACCGACCTCATCGAGGCCGTCGACGCCGACATCGACGCCGGGAAGGCCGGCGCCTACACCGAGTGGCGCGAGCGCGTCGCCGGCTGGAAGGAGGCGTTCCCGCTCGGGTACACGGTGCCCGAAGGCGGAACCCTCGCACCGCAGTACGTCATCGAGCGGCTCTCGGCGATCGTCGGTCCCGACGCGGTCTACGTCGCGGGGGTCGGCCAGCACCAGATGTGGGCGGCCCAGTTCGTCCAGTACGAGCGGCCCAACGCCTGGCTGAACTCCGGCGGGCTGGGGACCATGGGCTACGCCGTGCCCGCCGCGATGGGCGCCCAGGTCGCGCAGCCCGACCGCACCGTGTGGGCCATCGACGGCGACGGGTGCTTCCAGATGACGAACCAGGAGCTCGCGACCTGCGTCATCAACAACATCCCGATCAAGGTCGCGATCATCAACAACAGCAGCCTCGGCATGGTGCGCCAGTGGCAGACCCTGTTCTACAACGAGCGCTACTCCAACACCGACCTGCACACCTCGGTCGGCTCCCGGGTGCCCGACTTCGTCAAGCTCGCCGAGGCGTACGGCTGCGCCGGGTTCCGGTGCGAGCGACCGGAGGACGTCGACGAGACGATCCGCCAGGCGATGGCGGTCACCGACCGCCCGGTCGTCGTCGACTTCGTCGTCCACCGCGACGCCATGGTGTGGCCGATGGTCCCCGCCGGCGTGAGCAACGACCTCATCCAGGTCGCCCGTGACACCGCGCCCCAGTGGGACCGCGAGGAGTCCGAGGCGATCGAGCAGCCCACCGACGCCGACCACGACGGTCGCTGAGCGAGGAGCACCATGAGCAAGCACACCCTGTCCGTCCTCGTCGAGAACAAGCCCGGCGTCCTGGCCCGTATCGCGGCGCTGTTCTCCCGGCGCGGCTTCAACATCGAGTCCCTGGCGGTCGGTGAGACCGAGTACCCGGACATCTCGCGGATGACGGTCGTCGTCGACGTCGAGGACCTCCCGCTCGAGCAGGTGACCAAGCAGCTCAACAAGCTCGTCGAGGTGCTCAAGGTCGTCGAGCTCGAGCCGCACTCTGCGGTCCACCGCCAGGTGATGCTCATCAAGGTCCGCGCCGACCCGGCCGACCCGCAGCCAGGTGCTCGAGATGGTCCAGATGTTCCGGGCCAAGGTCGTCGACGTCGCCACGGACTCCCTCACCATCGAGGCCACGGGCACCGCGGAGAAGCTCAAGGCGCTGCTCGAGGTCCTCGACCCCTACGGCGTCAAGGAGCTCGTGCAGTCGGGCGTCGTCGCCATCGGGCGCGGGCAGCGCTCCATCACCGACCGGTCGCTGCGCAGCGCCTGAGGCGCCCGCGACCCACCCGGCCCCACCTCGCGGACGACGCGGTCCCCACCGCACCGATCCGCCTACAGTCACCGAGAAGCACCACACCACGGACGAAGGAGAGGCCTCACGATGGCCGAGATGTTCTACGACGACGATGCGGACCTGAGCGTCATCCAGGGGCGCAAGGTGGCCGTCATCGGCTACGGCAGCCAGGGCCACGCCCACGCCCTCAACCTGCGCGACTCCGGCGTCGACGTGCGCGTCGGCCTCGCCGAGGGCTCCAAGAGCCGCGAGAAGGCGCAGGCCGAGGGCCTGACCGTGCTCTCCGTCGCGGACGCCGTGAAGGAGGCCGACCTCGTCGTCATCCTCACGCCGGACCAGGTCCAGCGCGGGGTCTACGCCGAGCACATCGCCCCCAACCTCAAGCAGGGCGCGGGGCTGCTCTTCGGCCACGGCTTCAACATCCGCTTCGGCTACATCCAGGCGCCGGCCGGCTCCGACGTCCTCATGGTCGCCCCCAAGGGGCCGGGTCACATCGTGCGGCGCGAGTACGTCGACGGCCGTGGCGTCCCGGTGCTCCTGGCCGTCGAGCAGGACGCCTCGGGCTCGGCCTGGGACGTCGCGAAGTGGTACGGCAAGGCGATCGGCGGCCTGCGTGCCGGCGGCATCGGCACCACCTTCACCGAGGAGACCGAGACCGACCTCTTCGGCGAGCAGGCCGTGCTGTGCGGTGGCGCCATCGCAGCTCGTCATGTACGGCTTCGAGACCCTCGTCGAGGCGGGCTACCAGCCCGAGGTCGCGTACTTCGAGTGCCTCCACGAGCTCAAGCTCATCGTCGACCTCATGATCGAGGGCGGCATCGCCAAGCAGCGCTGGTCGGTCTCCGACACGGCGGAGTACGGCGACTACGTCTCGGGTCCGCGCGTCATCGACCCGAGCGTCAAGGAGAACATGAAGGCCGTCCTCGCCGACATCCAGAACGGCGCGTTCGCCAAGCGCTTCATCGACGACCAGGACGCCGGCGCCCCGGAGTTCACGGCGCTGCGCGAGAAGGGTGCGGCGCACCCCATCGAGGGCACCGGCCGCGAGCTGCGCCAGCTGATGGCGTGGGTCGACTCCGGCCGCGACGCCGACTACGTCGAGGGCTCCGCCGCCCGCTGACCGCCGCAGCCGGCCCCGGACGCCCGGCACCCACCTCCATCGCGTGGAATGACCTGGCGTCGAGGTCGAGGTCCGGCAACACGCACGGGATCCGCTCCGCGGCCCTGCGTGTTGCCGGGCCTCGACGCGGTCCTGGCGGCGGTGTCCCGGGTGCCGGGGCCGGGGCGCCGAGCGGTCGGGCGAGGCCGCGCGGACGGTCACATCGTGGTCAGGCCAGTCCACATGCTGGCACGCCCGTATCATGGAACTCCCGGCCCAGCGGCGCGCCGGTGGGCGTCCTCCGGCCTCGGAGCCGCCCCCGCCCACCCGGGCGCCCGGCACCCCGTCGCCCGACGAGCGTGCCGACCGCAGCACCGAAAGAGGGACCGTCCGTGACCAAGCCCGTCGTCCTCATCGCCGAGGAGCTCTCGCCCGCGACCATCGACGCCCTCGGCCCGGACTTCGAGGTCCGCACCGCCGACGGTGCCGACCGAGCCCAGCTGCTCCCGGCCCTCGTCGGCGTCGACGCGGTCCTCATCCGCTCCGCCACGAAGATGGACGCCGAGGCGATCGCCGCCGCGAAGGCCCTCAAGGTCATCGCCCGCGCCGGTGTCGGCCTGGACAACGTCGACATCGAGGCCGCCACCAAGGCCGGCGTCATGGTCGTCAACGCCCCCACGTCGAACATCACCTCCGCCGCCGAGCTCGCGGTCGGCCTCCTGCTCGCCTGCGCCCGCAACATCGCGCCGGCCAACGAGGCCCTGAAGAACGGCGCCTGGAAGCGCAGCAAGTACGGCGGGGTCGAGCTGCTCGAGAAGAAGGTCGGCGTCGTCGGCTTCGGCCGCATCGGCCAGCTCGTGGCCGAGCGCCTCAAGGGCTTCGGCGTCGAGATCCTCGCCTACGACCCCTACGTCTCGGTGCAGCGCGCCGGGCAGCTCGGGGCCCGCCTCGTCACCCTCGACGAGCTGCTCGCCGAGTCCGACTTCATCACCATCCACCTGCCCAAGACCCCGGAGACGATCGGGCTCATCGGCAAGGAGGCGCTGACCAAGGTCAAGCCGAGCGTGCGCATCATCAACGCGGCTCGCGGTGGCGTCCTCGACGAGGAGGCCCTGGCCGACGCGATCGGCGAGGGCCGCGTCGCCGGCGCGGGCATCGACGTGTTCGCGCAGGAGCCGTGCACCCAGAGCCCGCTCTTCGCGTTCGAGTCGGTCGTCGTGACCCCGCACCTCGGCGCCTCCACCGAGGAGGCCCAGGAGAAGGCCGGTGTCGCCGTCGCGAGGTCGGTGCGCCTGGCCCTGGGTGGCGACCTCGTGCCCGACGCCGTGAACGTCTCCGGCGGCGCCGTCGCCGAGGAGGTCCGCCCCGGCATCGACCTCGTCGAGAAGCTCGGCCGCGTCTTCACCGCGTTCGCCGGCGCCGTGCCCGTGCAGCTCGACGTCGAGGTGCGCGGCGAGATCACCGCGTTCGACGTGTCGATCTGGAAGCTCGCCGCCCTCAAGGGCCTGTTCACCGACGTCACCGAGGACCCGGTCACCTACGTCAACGCGCCGCTGCTCGCCAAGGAGCGCGGCTGCGAGTCGCGCTTGGTCACCGAGCCCGTCGCCGAGGACTTCCGCAACGTCACGACCCTGCACGGCACGCTCGCCGACGGCACGACCGTGTCGATCTCGGGCACGCTCACCGGGCCGAAGATGGTCCAGAAGCTCATCGGCGTGCAGGGCTACGACCTGGAGATCCCGATCTCCAAGCACCTCGCGTTCTTCGCCTACGAGGACCGCCCCGGCGTCATCGGCGCCGTCGGCCGACTCCTCGGCGACGCGAACGTCAACATCGCCGGGATGCAGGTCTCGCGCGACGACGCGCGCGGCAAGGCCCTGGTGACCCTCACCCTCGACAGCGCCATCCCGGACGACATCATCGCGGCCATCGAGAAGGAGATCGGCGCGGAGACCGTCCGCGTCGTCGACCTCGACTGACACCTGCGCCGACGGGCGGTCGCCCCGGTCCGGTGCGCGGCCGTCCGCCGCAGGACCGGGGGCCGCGGGCCGGTTTCGCGACGGATTCCGTCGCGGATGGCTGCGTGTGGCGCAGGACACGCGCGTTTCCCGTCCGGATGGTGGTCACCCCGTTCCAGGTACTAGGACGTCCACGTACCGTCGGGGGATGCAGCTGATCGAGGTCGACCTCCTCATTCCCAGCCGCGTCGAGGACCGGTAGTCAGCACCCTCGCCGCGGAGACCCCGCGACGCCGCTGACCGCTCGCCGACCCGTGTCGGCTCGAGCGCCCGGACCACCCACCAGCAGGACAGCGACCGCCAGGTCGCGGAAGCGAGAACCACGATGAACGAGAACAGCACCCTCGACGAGGCCACCCTGGCCCGCCAGGCCCTCCAGGAGTCGATGGACCTGCGCGACCAGGGACACTCAGACGACTGAGCCCTCTCGCGGACGCCGGCGGCTCCCGAGGAGCCACCACCGACACGGCACGGACCCCCGGGTCCGTGCCGTTCGACGTCATCGCGAGGTCGTCGCGCGCTGGTACTGCAGGGCCGCCAGCACCCGTCGGTTGCTCGCGGAGTCGGCATGCAGCCCGAGCTTGGCGAAGACCGTGCCGACGAGCGGTTCGACGGTCTTGATGCTCAGGTGCAGCTCGTCGCAGATGGCCGAGTTCGACAGCCCGCGGGCGATGAGCTCGAGGACCTGGTGCTCGCGCGGCGTCAGCCCGTCGAGGGCCCCGCGCCGCTGCTGCCGGTCGATGACGGCCGCGAGGCTGACGTGCTCGAGGACGAACGCGGCCTGACCGGCCAGCTCGCTCACCAGCCGCTCCTGCGACCGGGACAGCGGGCCGGGGTGCAGCACCTCGAGGGCGCCGACGAGCTCGTCGCCGCGCGTCACCGGCCGCACGGTGGAGCCCGGTGACCCTGCGAGGTCCGCCAGCGTCCTGACCGCCATCGGCTCCTGCCGGTCGGGCCACACGCCGATGGCGCGCATCGAGGTCTCGGGGCCCATCCACACCGTGGCGGCCGGAGCGGAGAGGGCACGGGCCGCCGCGGCGGCGAGGCCGCCGGGCAGGCGCGCCGGGTCGGCCCCGCTGCGGGACAGCCAGGTGAGTGCCGCACGCGTCGCGACGTGCCGTCCGTGCACGATCGCGACACCGGCGGCCACGGGGACGAGGCAGGCGGCGAGGAGCCCGGCGCGCGGGGAACCCTCGACGAGCAGTCCCGTGGCGAGGGCTGCGGCCGAGAGCGCACACGCGGCGAGGAGCCACACGAGCTCGGGACGGGCGACCGCCCGGCGCCAGCGGGCCACGAGTGCCACCACCCACAGGAGCTGGAGGGCCACGAAGGAGGGCACCGACACGGCGCTCCACAGGGCACTCGCGAACCCGGGCACGGCGTCCCCCAGGGGGTGGGCGGTCGTGACGCCCGCCGACGCGTACCCGACCCGCCAGCCCGCCGACAGGACGCACGACACCACGGTGACCCCGGCGACCGCGACGGCCACCGGACGCCAGCGCGGCGCGGGGAGCCGGCCGTCCGGGAAGGCGAGCACGGCGGCGGTCGTCAGGCCGAGCGCGAGCGGCACCGGCCAGACCCCGAGCCAGGCGACCCACGGGCTCGCCGCCGCGGGGTCCGCGTGGGCGAGCTGGCGGGCGAGGAACATCACCGCCTCGACGACCCCCGTGCCGAGCAGGAGTCGCCCCTCGGGGTGCCCAGGCCGTTCGTGCAGCACATAGGCGCCGACCCCGGCGAAGGAGAGGGCGAGCAGCCCGTTGTGGAGGTTGCTCCACCACAGGCCGTGGGCCAGGCCGGTGGCCACCGCGACGACGACGCCGCCGACGAGGAGGAGGGTGGTCGGCGCGGACCACGGGCGCGGCGGGCTCACGTCCCCATCGTCCCAGCAGGAGGCCGCGGCGACACGGGGTTTCCCCTGGACCTGTCCGACCGGGGATCGCCCCGTGGTGCCGCAGCCGCCGGGGACCGCAGGCTCGGGGCTCCCAGCCGAGAACGGAGCCACCATGACCACGACCAGCCCTCCCGTCGACCGCCCCGCCCGGGCCGGCGACGCCACCCACACCCCGACGCCGGAGCAGCGGCTGCTCACCGGCTCCCTCGTCATCGCGCCGCTGCTCTACCTCGCCGCGGACTCGACCTACGCCGTGCGGGGCTGGGACGACCCGACCGCCGGGCTGCTCCACGTCCTCGGGGCGATCGGGTACGGGTTCGTCGTCCTGTGCGTGGCCCGCCGGCTCCCCGCCGGGTCACGACTGCGCGCAGGCCTCCTGCTCGCCGCGCTCGTGGGGATGGCGGGCAACGTCGCCTACGGCTTCGAGGCCATCCACATGTCCTTCGGCGACGTCCAGCTCGTCGACCGTCCCGGGGCGGCGAACGTCATCAAGCCGCTCGGCCTGGTGTTCCCGCTGTCGCTGCTCCTCGTCGCCGCCGCCCTCCGGCGGCTCGGCGCGCGGTGGCAGGCCCTCGGCGTCCTCGTGGCGACCGTGCTGTGGCCGGTGGCCCACATCGGCAACCTGCCCTGGCTCGCCGTGCCGGCCAACCTCCTCCTCGTGCTCGCCCTCGGCAGCCTGGCGTGGCCGGCAACGCCGTCCGGCCTGCGGACGGAGCGTCCCGCGGGGCGAGACGAGACCTAGGCTTTCCCGCATGACCGGAGCCGACGACGAGACTGCCGCGACCTCCCTCGACATCGCGGTCATCGGCGGCGACGGCATCGGCCCCGAGGTCGTCGCGGAGGGCCTGAAGGTCCTCGAGGCGGTCACCGGCCCGACCGGCGCCAAGGTCACCACGACCGAGTACGACCTGGGCGCCCGCCGCTGGCACGCCACCGGCGAGACGCTGCCGGACTCCGTGCTCGACGAGGTCAGGGCCCACGACGCCATCCTGCTCGGCGCCATCGGCGACCCCACGGTCCCCAGCGGCGTCCTCGAGCGCGGCGTCCTGCTGCCGCTGCGCTTCGCCCTCGAGCACTACGTCAACCTGCGCCCGGCCAGGCTCTACCCCGGTGTCGTGAGCCCGCTGGCCGTGGAGCGCGTGGCGCCGGACGGCATCGACTTCGTCGTCGTGCGCGAGGGGACCGAGGGCCCGTACGTCGGCAACGGCGGCTCGCTGCGCACCGGAACGCCGAACGAGATCGCGACCGAGGTCAGCGTCAACACCCGCTTCGGCGTCGAGCGCGTCGTCCGCGACGCCTTCGCCCGTGCCCAGGCCCGCCCGCGCAGGCACCTGACCCTGGTGCACAAGCACAACGTGCTGACCCACGCGGGCCACCTGTGGCGGCGGACGGTCGAGGAGGTGGGGGCGGAGTTCCCCGAGGTCGAGACCGCCTACCAGCACGTCGATGCCGCGACGATCTTCCTCGCGACCGACCCGGGCCGCTTCGACGTCATCGTCACCGACAACCTCTTCGGCGACATCATCACCGACATCGCGGCCGCCATCGCCGGGGGCATCGGCCTCGCGGCGAGCGGCAACATCAACCCCGAGCGCCGGTACCCGAGCATGTTCGAGCCGGTCCACGGCTCGGCCCCCGACATCGCGGGCCAGGCCAAGGCCGACCCCACCGCGACGATCCTGTCGGTGTCGATGCTCCTCGCCCACCTCGGGCGCACCGACGAGGCCGAGCGGGTGGAGCGTGCCGTGGCCGCAGACCTCGCCGAGCGGGGGGCCTCCCCCCGGTCGACGTCGGCCGTCGGGGACGCCATCGCCTCGCGGCTCTGAGCCGCGCCGCCCGCGACGGCTCGGCCCGCCCCGAGCGGGCCGGTCGCGGCGGGTACCCTCGCCGGGTAGCACCGATGCTCCCGAGGAAAGGACCACGAGTCCCATGCCGCTGACCTTCGACGTCGAGCGCCGGCCCGACCCGGCCTCGGACGAGCGCCGTGCCGAGATCCATGCGAACCCCGGCTTCGGGGTGCACTTCTCCGACCACATGGTCACCGCCACGTGGACCGAGGGCCGCGGCTGGCACAGCGGGAGGGTCGGCGCCTACGGACCCATCCAGGTGATGCCGAGCGCCGCCGTCCTGCACTACGCGCAGGAGATCTTCGAGGGACTCAAGGCCTACCGCCACGCCGACGGCTCGGTGTGGTCCTTCCGCCCCGAGGCGAACGCCCAGCGGATGCAGCGCAGCGCCCGTCGCCTGGCCCTGCCCGAGCTGCCCACCGAGGACTTCATCGCCTCGCTCGAGGCCCTGCTCGAGGTCGACGAGACATGGGTCCCGCCGGCCGGCACCGGGGAGACGAGCCTGTACCTGCGGCCCTTCGTCTTCGCGTCCGAGGCGTTCCTCGGGGTGCGTCCGGCACGCGAGGTGACGTACTGCGTCATCGCCTCGCCCGCCGGGCCGTACTTCCCCGGCGGCCTGAAGCCGGTCACCCTGTGGCTGTCGGAGCACTACGCGCGCGCCGGTGCCGGCGGCACCGGGTCCGCGAAGTGCGGCGGCAACTACGCCTCGTCGCTCGCGGGCCAGCTCGAGGGCATCGAGAACGGGTGCGACCAGGCCGTCTTCCTCGACTCCGGCACCCAGCAGTACATCGAGGAGCTCGGCGGGATGAACCTGTTCTTCGTCACCCGCGACAACCGCCTCGTCACCCCCGAGCTCACCGGCTCGATCCTCGAGGGCGTCACGCGCAGCTCGATCCTCGAGCTGTCCAAGGAGCTCGGGCTCGACCCCGAGGAGCGCCGCATCCCCATCGAGGAGTGGAAGGAGGGCGTCGCCGACGGCGAGATCCGCGAGGTCTTCGCGTGCGGCACGGCCGCCGTCGTCACCCCCGTCGGTGAGCTGCGGTGGGAGGGCGGGTCCGCCCCGTCGACCGCGGGCGCCGACGGCGGCGAGGTCACCCACGCCATCCGCTCGGCACTGCTCGACATCCAGTACGGGCGGGCCGAGGACACCCACGGCTGGCTGACCAGGCTCGCCTGACACAAAGGTTCACCCTCGGACCATTTGACGGCTATCCTCGCTCCCGTGACACCGCAGCAGCCGTCGCCGCAGCCCACGCGGTTGCCGGACGCCGTCCTGCGACCCGCGGTCGGCAACGTCTTCGAGACCACGGTCGAGCAGCTCGCGACCGCGATCCGGCTGGGCGTCTTCGTCGTGGGGGAGCAGCTGCCGCCCGAGCGCGACCTCGCCGAGCGGCTCGGCGTCTCGCGCAACACGCTGCGCGAGGCGATCGCCGCCCTGCGCGACTCCGGCCTGGTCACGACCCGGCGGGGCCGTGGTGGCGGCACCCTCGTCACCCACGCGGGGCACGACGACACCGCCTCCACCGTGCGCCACGGCGCGGCGCTGGAGGACGCGCTCGACTTCCGTCGCGTCGTCGAGCCGGGGGCCGCGCACCTCGCGGCGACCCGGCGCCTGTCGGGCGACCAGCGGGCCTGGTTGCTCGAGTCGGCCGCGGCCGTGCGCACCGCCGACCTGCCCGACCACCGCATCGCCGACTCCCGGCTCCACCTGGCCGTCGCGACCGTCACGGGGTCGCCGATGGTCGTGGAGGCCGTGACCCGCGCGCAGGCGGCCCTCGGCGAGCTCCTCGGCGCGATCCCGGTGCTGCGGGTGAACATCGAGCACTCGCACGAGCAGCACGACACCATCGTCGGGGCCATCCTGCGTGGTGACCCCGACACCGCCCGCACGACCATGGCCGAGCACTGCGACGCGACGTCGGCGCTGCTGCGCGGCCTCATCGGATGACGAGAGGGAAGCACCCATGCCGAGCCCGATCCACGCCGGGGGACCGCCCCAGCTGACCGTCGACCAGCTGCGCGCCGCCGTGCTCGACGGCTCGGTCGACACCGTGATCGTCGCCTTCACGGACATGCAGGGCCGGTTGCAGGGCAAGCGGCTGCACGGCCACTTCTTCCTCGAGCACGTGCTCGACCACGGGACCGAGGGGTGCAACTACCTCCTCGCTGTCGACGTCGACATGAACACCGTCGGCGGCTACGCGATGTCGTCGTGGGAGCGCGGCTACGGCGACATGTTCTTCCAGATGGACCTCACGACCCTGCGGCGCACCCCGGCGCACCCCGGGTCGGTGACGATCCAGAGCGACCTCACCTGGCTCGACGGCAGCGGCGAGGTGGTGCAGTCGCCGCGCTCGGTCCTCAAGGCGCAGGTCGAGTCGGCGGCGGGCGACGGCTACGGCGCGTACGCCGGCACCGAGCTCGAGTTCATCCTCTTCGAGGACTCCTACGACTCCGCGTGGGACCGCCGCTACCAGGGCCTCACCGGTGCCAACCGCTACAACGTCGACTACTCGATCCTCGGCGGGAGCAAGGTCGAGCCGGTCCTTCGCGAGATCCGCAACGAGATGTACACCGCCGGGATGACGGTCGAGTCGGCCAAGGGCGAGTGCAACCTGGGCCAGCACGAGATCGGCTTCCTCTTCGACGACGTCCTGCGCACCTGCGACAACCACTCCGTCTACAAGACGGGGGCCAAGGAGATCGCAGCCCGGCACGGGCAGTCGCTGACCTTCATGGCGAAGTACGACGAGCGCGAGGGCAACTCGTGCCACATCCACCTCTCGCTGCGCGGGACCGACGGCGAGGTCGTCTTCGCCGACGAGGACCGTGACGGTGGTCGCAGCGAGCTCTTCGACCACTTCATGGCCGGTCTGCTCGCCACGATGCGCGAGCTGACGTACTTCTACGCGCCGAACATCAACTCCTACAAGCGCTTTGCCGCCGGGTCCTTCGCCCCCACCGCTGTGGCCTGGGGGACCGACAACCGCACCTGCGCCCTGCGGGTCGTCGGCCACGGGGGAGGGCTGCGCGTGGAGAACCGGGTGCCCGGCGGTGACGTCAACCCCTACCTCGCGGTGGCCGCGATGATGGCCGGGGGCCTGCACGGCATCCGCGAGGGCCTCGAGCTGCCGCCGGTGTGCGAGGGAAACGCCTACGTCGGCGACTACGAGCACGTGCCGACGACGCTGGCCGAGGCCCGCGACCTCCTCGCGGGCAGCGCCGTGGCGCGGGCGGCCTTCGGCGACGAGGTCGTCGACCACTACGTCAACGCCGCCGACGTCGAGCTCGCGGCGTTCAACTCCAGCGTCACCGACTGGGAGCGCGTCCGCGGCTTCGAGCGGCTCTGACCCACCCGACCACCCACAGTCCCGAGGAGACCATGAGCACCGCCACGCACGACCTCGTCAACCCCGCGACCGAGGAGGTCGTCGCCACCCTCGACCTCGTCGGCGTCGAGGAGACCGACGCCGCCGTCGCCCGGGCCGTGGAGGTCGGCCCGGCCTGGCGCGCGGTGAGCCCCGCCGACCGCGGCACGCTCCTGCGCCGGTTCGCCGACCTCGTCGAGACGCACACCGAGGAGCTCGCCCGGCTCGAGGTCGCCAACGCGGGGCACACCATCGGCAACGCGCGGTGGGAGGCGGGCAACGTCGCGAGCGTCCTGCGCTACTACTCCGCTGCACCGGAGCGGCTGTTCGGCCGCCAGATCCCGGTCGCGGGCGGGCTCGACGTCACCTTCAAGGAGCCCCTCGGCGTGGTCTCGGTCATCGTCCCGTGGAACTTCCCGATGCCGATCGCGGGGTGGGGGTTCGCGCCGGCCCTCGCCGCGGGCAACACGGTGGTCCTCAAGCCGGCCGAGCTCACTCCGCTCACGGCCCTGCGCCTGGGCCAGCTGGCTCTCGAGGCAGGGATCCCCGAGGGCGTCTTCCAGGTGCTCGCCGGCAAGGGGTCGGTCGTGGGGGCGCGCTTCGTGACGCACCCCGACGTCCGCAAGGTCTGCTTCACCGGCTCGACGGCCGTCGGCCAGGGCATCATGCGCGGTGCCGCCGACCAGCTCAAGCGGGTGACGCTCGAGCTGGGCGGGAAGTCGGCGAACATCGTCTTCGACGACGCCGACCTCGACCTCGCCGCGGCCCAGGCGCCGATGAGCTTCCTCGACAACGCCGGCCAGGACTGCTGCGCCCGGACCCGGATCCTGGTGCAGCGCACCGTGTTCGACCGCTTCATGGAGAGGTTCGAGCAGGCCCTGGCAGCCGTCGTCGTCGGTGACCCCGGCGACGAGGCGACCCAGATGGGCCCGCTGGTCTCCTCCGCCCAGCGCGAGACGGTGCGCGGCTACGTCGAGGGCGCCGAGGCGGGCGGGCACGGGTCCGTCGACGTCGCCTTCCGCGGGACCGCCCCGGACGGCGCCGGCTGGTGGTACCCGCCGACGGTCGTCCTCCCGAGCGGCACCGGCGACCGCGTGTGGCGCGAGGAGGTGTTCGGCCCGGTGGTCGCCGTCATGCCGTTCGACGACGAGGCCGACGCCGTCGCCAAGGCCAACGACACCGCCTACGGCCTCTCCGGGTCGATCTGGACGCGTGACGTGGGCCGGGCCATCCGCGTCGCCCGCGGCGTCGAGGCCGGGAACCTCTCGGTCAACAGCCACTCCTCGGTGCGCTACTCGACCCCGTTCGGCGGGTTCAAGGCCAGCGGCATCGGTCGCGAGCTCGGCCCGGACGCGCTCGACGCGTTCACCGAGGTCAAGAACGTCTTCATCTCCACCGACGGCTGACGGCCCCCGCCAGCCCCCACGCACGACAGGAAGGAACGGCACCCATGGCCGGAAGGCTCGAGGGCAAGGTCGCGGTCGTCACGGGAGGGTGCTCCGGGATCGGGCTCGCCACCGTGCGCCGCTTCGCGCAGGAGGGGGCGAAGGTCGTCATCGGCGACCTCGCCGACGAGGCCGGCGAGGCGCTCGCCGCGGAGATCGGCGGTGCCTACGTCCACACCGACGTCGTGAGCAAGGAGGACGTCGACCGGCTCTTCGCCACCGCTGTCGAGCGGTTCGGCAAGCTCGACATCGCCTTCAACAACGCGGGCATCAGCCCGCCGGAGGACGACTCGATCCTCGACACCGACCTCGAGGCGTGGCGCCGGGTCCAGGAGGTCAACCTCACCTCCGTGTACCTGTGCTGCAAGGCGGCCCTGCCGTACATGCTGGAGAACAGGTCGGGCTCCATCATCAACACCGCCTCGTTCGTCGCGGTCATGGGCGCCGCCACCTCGCAGATCTCGTACTCGGCCTCCAAGGGCGGGGTCCTGTCGATGACGCGCGAGCTCGGGGTGCAGTTCGCCCGCGAGGGCATCAGGGTCAACGCCCTGTGCCCGGGCCCGGTCAACACCCCGCTGCTCAAGGAGCTCTTCGCCACGGACGAGGAGCGCGCCGCCCGCCGCCTCGTCCACGTCCCCATGGGCCGGTTCGGTGAGCCCGAGGAGATGGCCAACGCGGTGCTCTTCCTCGCCTCCGACGAGTCGAGCTTCATGACGGCCTCGACCTTCCTCGTCGACGGCGGCATCTCGGGCGCGTACGTCACGCCGCTGTGAGCAGCGAGGTCGCCCCGGCCCGGCCCGTGGTCGGCATCTCCTGCTACGTGGAGGACGTCGACCGCTCGCCGTGGATGGCCCAGCACAGCGCGGTCCTGCCGCACCGGTACGTCGAGCACCTCGAGCGCGCCGGGGCCCTCGTCGTCGTCCTGCCCCCGCGGCACGACGCCGACGAGGCGATGGCCGCCGAGGTCCTCGCGCGGCTCGACGCCGTCGTCATCGCCGGCGGCGCGGACGTCGAGGCCGACAGGTACGGCGCCGACCCCCACCCGACCTCGCAGTCGCCCCGGCCCGACCGCGACACGTGGGAGCTCGCCCTGTGCCGGGCCTCCGCGGCGATGGACCTGCCGGCCCTGGGCATCTGCCGCGGGATGCAGGTGATGGCCGTGGCCTCCGGGGCACTTCTCGAGCAGCACGTCCCCGACCGCGTCGGGCACGACAGCCACTGCCCGCAGCCGGGGCAGTACGCCTCGCACCACGCCACGCCCGTCGTGGGCAGCCGCCTGGCCGGCATCCTCGGCACCGACCCGCTCCAGGTGCCGACCTACCACCACCAGGCCGTGGAGGCCCAGACCCTCGAGGGGTCCGGGTGGGTGCCGTCCGCGTGGCACGCCGACGGCACGCTCGAGGCGATGGAGGACCCGTCGCCGGCGTTCCGCGTGGCGGTCCAGTGGCACCCGGAGGCCGGCGACGACCCGCGCCTGTTCGAGGCGCTCGTCGCGGCCGCCCGGGCCCGGCGGGCGTCCCACGGGCCGACATCGCGACGGACGTCGTGATGTCCCCGCGCGGTTCGTCACCGATGATGGACGGGTGACCAAGCTCAACCGACTCGCGGTCGCCGCGGGGGCAGCCGGCGCCCTCGGGGCGCTCGCCGTCGCCGGCAAGGACGTCAACGCCTCGGTCGGCGGTCGCCCCGACGGCGCCCGCCTCGCGCGGGTGCGTCGCTCGCCGCAGTACCGCGACGGCGCGTTCCACAACACGCACCGGGGCACGTCCTCGATGCCGACGAGCCAGCGCGACGTCCTGCGCCGGTTCCGGGACAACGCCGACACCCGGCGCCCCGCACGGCCGATCCCCGTCGTGAGCGCGGCGCGGGCCCCGGCGACCACCGGCCTGCACGTCACCTGGTTCGGGCACGCCTCGGCCCTGGTCGAGGTCGACGGCGTCCGGCTCCTCCTGGACCCCGTGTGGGGTGAGCGGTGCTCGCCGAGCCGCCACGTCGGCCCGCGCCGGCTCCACCCGGTCGCGGTCCCGCTCGACGGGATCGGCCACGTCGACGCGGTCGTCATCTCGCACGACCACTACGACCACCTCGACATGGACACCGTCAAGGCGCTCGCCGCGCAGACCGACGCGGTCTTCCTCGTGCCGCTGGGGGTCGGCGCCCACCTCGACGCCTGGGGCGTGCCGGGCCACCGGGTCCGCGAGTGCGACTGGGAGGACGGCCACGACATCGGCGCGGTCCGGGTCACCGCCGTGGAGGCGCAGCACTTCTCCGGCCGCGGGCTGCGGCGCGACGGCACCCTGTGGGCGTCGTGGGTCCTGGCCGGACCCAGCGGGAAGGTCTTCTTCAGCGGTGACACGGGGTACTTCCCGGGCTACGCCCGGATCGGCGCCGAGCACGGCCCGTTCGACGTCTCGCTCATGGCCGTGGGGGCGTACGACCCGGCCTGGCGCGACATCCACCTCGACCCGGAGGAGGCGGTGGAGGCGGCGCTCGAGCTGGGTGGCGGGCTGCTCATGCCGATCCACTGGTGCACCTTCGTCCTCGCCCCGCACCCGTGGGTCGAGCCGGTGGAGCGGCTCCTCCTGGCCGCGGCCTCGAGGGGCGTCACCGCCTGCGTGCCACGCGTCGGCGAGCGGGTCGACGTCTCCGCCCCGCCCGCGCTCGACGCCTGGTGGGAGCTCGGCTGACGGTGGGCCGCAGGGGTCTCGTCCTGGCAGCGGTGGCCGTCGCGACCGCCGTGGCAGCCTGCGCCGAGGCACCCACCGGGCCGGTGCCGAGCCCGCCCGGCGAGGTCGCCGTCCCCACGGCGCACGACTACCTGCCGGGCCTCCTCGCCTACCCGCACGTCCCCGTCGGCGTCACGTCGGCGCCGGTCGTCGTGATGATCCCCGGCGGGTCGTGGCGGTCGGCCGTGCCCGACGGCCTGAACCCCCTGGCCGCCGCGCTCGCCGAGCAGGGCGTCCTGGCGATGCCCGTGAGGATCCGCGTCGCCGATGACGGCGCCACCTGGCCGGTCCCGGTCGAGGACGTCCTGTGCGCCCTCGCCGACGGGGTGGCCACGGCCCACGAGCACGACATCGAGCCCGCAGCGGTCGTCCTCCTCGGGCACTCGGCGGGGGCACACCTCGCGGCCGTCGCGGCCCTGACACCTGACCGGTTCTCGCCGGGCTGCCGCGACGAGGTCGTCGCCCCGGACGCCGTCGTCGGGCTGGCCGGCCCCTACGACATCCGCCGGTTCGCCGATCCGGCGCGGGCCCTGCTGGGTGAGGGCTCGTCCCCGGAGGGCCCGCTGTGGGCTGCGGCGAACCCGGTCCTCCTCGTGGACGGCAGCCCGGACGTCTCCTTCCTCCTCCTGCACGGGACGGGCGACGACGTCGTCGCCCCCTCGTTCACGACCGACTTCGGCGCCGCCCTCGACGAGGCCGGGCACCCCACGACGGTCGCCGTGCTCGAGGGCGTGGACCACCAGGAGGTCTACTGGCCCGACGTGGCCGCCGGCCCCGTCGTCCGCTGGCTCGCCACGCTGACGACGCCGACCTCGCCGGACTGACGACGCCGACCTCGCCGCGCTGACGTCCGGTGGCCACGATGTGGACGAACCATGGGCAGGGGCGGGTCCGTCGTGGGAGGGTGGGCGCGTGACGCTTCGCGACGTGGCCACCACCACGCTCATTATCGGCTAGCGCGACGAGACCTCCTCGTCGCGCAGACCTCCCGCACCCGGGGGGTCTTTTGCTTGTCGGGAGCGTCTCGTGAGGTCGCGACCGGCGGGCAGGGGTCGCGCCTCCACCACCCCAGGGGGCGCGACGGCAGAAGCGGTCGGACAATGACACGAGCAGCACGCACGCCAGTGCCCCGGCCCTCACGGGCCGGGGCCACGGACGCCGGGTGACCGGCACGACATCGGATCGAGACCATGACCGACCTGCACGTGTACGACACCACGCTGCGCGACGGGGCCCAGCAGGAGGGCCTGAACCTCTCGGTGGCCGACAAGCTGGCCATCGCCGCGCACCTCGACGAGCTGGGGGTCGGCTTCATCGAGGGCGGCTGGCCGGGCGCGAACCCCAAGGACACCGAGTTCTTCGCGCGCGCCGCGAGCGACCTGCGACTGCGGAACGCCACTCTCGCCGCCTTCGGAGCCACGCGCCGCGCCGGTGGCCGGGCCGACCGCGACCCCCTCGTGGGTGCGCTCCTCGACAGCCAGGCCCAGGTCGTGACGCTCGTCGCGAAGTCGCACACGGGGCACGTCGAGCGAGCCCTGCGGACCACGCTGGCCGAGAACCTCGAGATGATCCGCGACACCGTCTCCTTCCTGCGCACCGAGGGGCGCCGCGTCTTCCTCGACGCGGAGCACTTCTTCGACGGCTATGCCACGGACCGTACCTACGCCCTCGAGGTCGTGCGGACCGCGGTCGAGGCCGGGGCCGAGGTGGTCGCCCTGTGCGACACCAACGGCGGGATGCTTCCGGACCTCGTCGCCGACGTCGTCCACGACGTCGTGCAGTCCACGAACGCCCGCATCGGCATCCACTGCCACAACGACACCGGCTGCGCCGTCGCCAACTCGATGGCGGCGGTGGGCGCGGGGGCGACCCACGTCCAGGGCACCGTCAACGGGTACGGGGAGCGCACCGGCAACGCCGACCTCCTCACCGTCGTGGCCAACCTCCAGCTGAAGAAGGGCCTGGCCCTCATCGAGCCGCACCGCCTCCAGGAGTCGACGCGCATCGCGCACGCCATCGCCGAGGTCACGAACGTGCCGGCGTACTCGCGCCAGCCGTACGTGGGCTCGAGCGCGTTCGCGCACAAGGCCGGCCTGCACGCGAGCGCCATCAAGGTCGACCCGGACCTCTACCAGCACATGGACCCCAAGCACGTGGGCAACGACATGCGGATGCTGGTGTCCGACATGGCCGGTCGCGCCTCCATCGAGCTGAAGTCACGTGAGCTCGGCCTCGACCTCGACCCCACTGTGGAAGAGGACCGCTCGACCCTCGCGCGCGTGCTCAGCACGGTCAAGGAGAAGGAGCTGAGGGGCTACACCTTCGACGCCGCCGACGCGAGCTTCGAGCTGCTCCTGCGCCGCGAGATCGAGGGCGCGCTGCCCGACTACTTCTCGGTCGAGTCGTGGCGGGTCATCACCGACGCCCGGGCCGACGACGACGCGCTGTCGGAGGCGACGGTCAAGGTCCGCGCGGCGGGCGAGCGGCTCGTCGAGACCGGTGAGGGCAACGGCCCCGTCAACGCCCTCGACCACGCACTGCGCGTGGCGCTGTCCTCGGCGTACCCGGAGATCCGCCACCTCGAGCTCATCGACTACAAGGTCCGCATCCTCGACGCGGCACACGGCACCGACGCGGTGACCCGCGTCCTCATCGAGACCTCCGACGGGACGACGTCGTGGACGACGATCGGCGTCGCGGCCAACATCCTCGAGGCGTCGTGGGACGCCCTCGTCGAGTCGGTGACGTACGGCCTCGTCCGCGCGGGGGTCGCCCCGCGCTGACCCCGCCGGCCTGGGGTTCCCGCACCTCCCGCCTGACCGGCCCTCTGGCCGAGTCGGGTGCTCAGCCGGTCGCCGGAGCAGCCATCTCGGCACCCGACTCCAGGACGTCGAGGAGGCGGCGGCGGAGCGCGTTGGAGCGCTCGGCGAAGGTGCGCTGGCGCTCGAGGTAGGCCGCCTTCCCCTCGGCCGTCTCGATGGCGACCGGCTCGTACCCGAGCTCGCGCAGGTCGTAGGGGGAGGCCTGCATGTCGAGGACGCGGATCTCGCGGGCGAGGTCGAAGGCGTCGGCGACCAGGTGGCTCGGCACGAGCGGGGTGAGCTTGAACGCCCACTTGTAGACGTCCATCTCGACCTGGGCGTTGGGTACTACGGCGCTACCATGGTGTTGCGGTCACCCGACCGCCGCCCGCACCGCCCCCGCCGTTGCAGTCGGATCCGTCGAAGTCCGCCCCGGTGCTCATCGCCGGCGCGACTGTTCATGTTGAAGTCGACGTTCCCGCCCCGAGTTCGACGGCCCTCGGCGCCGGTCAGACCATGGCTACTCGCGACGACCGCCACGACCGCCACGATGCCGAGAATATCGAGCCAGATCTCCATCGCGTAGCCTCCTCCGTCAGGCCCTCGATCCGACGTCGGGGGGTACGTCGAGTGTCCGCCGCATCCGTGTGGCCCGTCTAGGTCGTCCTGCCGACGTCCGACCTGCCGCTGATGGCCGTCACCAGCGGACGTCCACCCGGCGTGGAGGCCGGGCTGCTCGAGCGAGAGCCTGCTCGTCGCGGGTGGGCTGGAGCGCGTTGCGCCAGGGTCGCGGTGGGAGCTCGTCGCGGCATCGACTCTCGCGCCGTGGGAACCCTCGAGGGCCTGCCAGTCGCTGAGGGAGAGGATGGTGCCCGACACCCCACCACCGTAACGAGGAGCCATGAGCCGTACCGCCCTGACCACCGCTGCGGCGGCGGCCGCCGTCGTGCTCGCCCTGTCGGCCTGCGGCGGCGACCCCGAGCCCGCGCCCCCGAGCGTGGCGCCGACGGCTGCGTCCAGCGGTACGGCGGAGCCGACGCCGTCCGAGTCCTCCTCGTCGGACGCCCCGCTCTACGTCGCGCTCGGTGACTCGCTCGCGGCCGGCTACCAGCCAGGCGGCGGCGAGCTGCGCGACTCGGCGTACCCGGCGCTGGCCGTGAGCCGCCTGGCGGGAACCGGAGCCTCCCTGCGGTTGGAGAACCTCGGCTGCAGCGGCGAGACGACGACCTCCCTCCTCGAGGGCGGCAGGTGCGACTTCGACGCAGGAACGCAGATCGAGCAGGCCGAGAAGGTGCTCGAGGAGGCCAAGGGCAACGTCGGCCTCGTGACCATCGACATCGGGGGCAACGACCTCCTGCGGTGCGTGCGCTTCGAGTCGGGGATCGACGCGGCGTGCGTCGACGCGGGAGTCTCGACCGTCGGCAAGAACCTGCCCGTGATCCTCGAGCGGCTCACCGCGGCGGCCGGCGGCGACGTGCCCGTCCTCGTCATCGGGTACTACAACCCCTGGGTCGCGGCGAAGGCCCTCGACCAGCCGATCACCGGCATCGCCGCCGCTGCGAAGGCCTACACCCGCCTCAGCACCACGATCGAGAAGGCCGCGACGTCGTCGGGCGCCACGTTCGTCGGGCTCGACGAGGCGTTCGGCACCAACGACACGACCCCCACCACGATCGGTGGCCGCACGCTGCCCGAGAACGCCGCGCGGGTCTGCACCCTGACCAACCTGTGCACCGCCCGTGACATCCACTTCTCCGACGAGGGCGCCGCCACGGTCGCGCGCGTCGTCGCCGAGGCGGCGACGAAGGCCGGCGTCACCGGGTAGGGCGCTGCCGCGGGCCGCGCGGAGTCGGCCTTCGAGGGAGTCGTAGGCTTCCGGCCATGCGCATCGCGAGGTTCACGACGGGCGAGGACCCGGTGTACGGGCTCGTCGACGGGGCGGGCGAGAAGATCGCCGAGATCACCGGAGACCCCCTGTACCAGCGGATCGAGCTGACCGGCGCGGTCCACGAGGTCGACGACGTCCGGCTCCTCGCACCGGTCATCCCGCGCAGCAAGGTCATCGGCATCGGGCGGAACTACGCCGACCACGCCCGTGAGATGGGCGGCGAGACGTCCGAGACCCCGCTGATGTTCCTCGTCCCGAACACCGCGGTCGTGGGCCCGGGCGACCCCGTCGTGCTCCCGCCGCAGACGCGGGAGGTCTCCTACGAGGGCGAGCTCGCGGTCGTCATCGGACGCCTGTGCAAGGACGTCGAGCCGCAGGAGGCCCTCGGTGTCGTCTTCGGGTACACCGTGGCCAACGACGTCACGGCGCGCGACCTCCAGCGCAGCGACGGCCAGTGGGCCCGCGCCAAGGGCTTCGACACCTTCTGCCCGCTCGGCCCGTGGATCGAGACCGACCTCGACCCGCGTGAGCAGCGCATCGTCACGCGCCTCGACGGGGAGGTCGTCCAGGACGGCCCGACGTCGGACATGGTCCACGACACCGCCACCCTCATCTCGTTCGCGTCCAAGGCGTTCACGCTGCTGCCCGGCGACGTCATCCTCACCGGCACGCCCGCGGGCGTCGGCCTCGTCGAGGGCGGCCAGCGGGTCGAGGTCGAGGTCGACGGCATCGGTGTGCTCAGCAACCCCTTCGTCCGGCACTGACCCCCGGTCGCCACGTCGGAGTGACGCGTCGAGGTCCAGCGGCCCGGGAGATCACTCGCCCCGAGAGGTCCGGATGGATCACCGGATGCGCCACCCGTTCGAGCCCGGATGGCTCCTGCGGTGCGCCACCGGTTCCAGCCCTGATGACTCCTGGGGTGATCCATCGACCCGGATGGCTCACGGGGTGCGCCACCGGCTGGAGCCCCGACGACTCGTGGGGTGATCCATCGGCCCGGATGGCTCAGGGGGTGAGCCGAGGGTGGTGGCCCGTGGGGTGATCCATCGGAACCGGTTGGCTCAGGGGGTGAGCCGAGGGTCGTGGCCCATGAGGTGATCCATCCGGACCTCGCTGAACGCAGGTCCGATCCCCTGGGGTGGGCCAGCCGCAGCGTCACTACGCTGGACCCACCATGAGTGAGCACACCCCTTCGTCCTCGGCGCCTCCCGCACCCCCGGCCGGCGACCTCCCCGGCCCCGTCCGCCTGCGCGTCGCCCCGTCGCCCACCGGCGACCCGCACGTCGGCACGGCCTACATGTCGTTGTTCAACCTCGCCTTCGTGCGCCAGCAGGGCGGCCGCTTCCTGCTGCGCATCGAGGACACCGACCGCGCCCGCTTCCGCGCCGACTCCGAGCAGCAGGTCTTCGACACACTGCGCTGGCTGGGCCTGACGTGGGACGAGGGGCCGGACGTCGGCGGCCCGTGCGCGCCCTACCGCCAGAGCGAGCGGCTCGACACCTACCGCCCCTACGTCGAGCGCCTCCTCGCCGACGGCACGGCGTACCACTGCTGGTGCTCCACCGAGCGGCTCGCCGCGATGCGCGAGGAGCAGCAGCGCCTCAAGCAGCCGACGGGCTACGACCGCCTGTGCGTCGGGAAGACCGAGGCCGAGCGCCGCGAGCTGCCGGGGTTCTCCGAGACCCCCGTCGTACGCATGCTCATCCCCGATGACGCTCCGCTCGTCTTCGACGACCTCATCCGCGGGCGCGTCTCGGCCCCTCGCCCCGACGACCAGGTCATCCTCAAGGCCGACGGGTTCCCCACGTACCACCTCGCCGTCGTCGTCGACGACCACGAGATGGGCATCACCCACGTCGTGCGGGGGGAGGAGTGGATCTCCTCCACCCCCAAGCACGTGCTGCTCTACCAGTGGCTCGGCCTGGAGCCGCCGCGGTTCGCGCACATGCCGCTGCTGCGCAACCCCGACAAGTCGAAGATCTCCAAGCGCAAGAACCCAGCGGCGCGCCTCACCTGGTTCCAGGAGCAGGGCTACCTGCCCGAGGCGCTCGTCAACTTCCTCGCGCTGCTCGCCTACCCACCGGCCGAGGGCGCCGAGGGCGAGGACGTCGAGGTCTTCACCCCGCAGGAGTTCGCAGCCCGCTTCGACTGGTCCGAGGTCAACCCGGTCGGGCCGATCTTCGACCTCAAGAAGCTCGACTGGCTCAACGGCGTCCACATCCGCCGCCTCGAGGTCGACGACCTCGCCTCGCGGCTGCTGCCGTTCCTCGTCGCCGACGGCGTCCTGCCGGAGCAGCCCTCGCTCGGCGAGCTGGCCCGGTTGCGCTCGGTCACCGAGCTGATCCAGACCCGGATGGCTCACCTCACCGAAGCCACCGACCTCGTCGCACCGTTCTACGTCGCCGACGACGCGGTCGAGGTCGCCGACGACGCGCGTGCCCAGCTCAAGGAGGACGCGGCCCAGGTGCTCGGCGCCGCGGCCGCGGCCCTCGGCGAGCTCCCGGACGAGCACTCCGGCGTCCTGGGGTCCGAGGCGTCGTGGAGCGCGCCCGCCATCGAGGCGGCCCTGCGGGCCGCAGTCGTCGACGGGCTCGGCATCAAGCCGAAGTTCGCCTTCGGCCCGCTGCGCACCGCGGTGTCGGGTCGCCGGGTCTCCCCGCCGCTCTTCGAGTCGATGGAGATCCTCGGCAAGACCGCGACCCTCACCCGCCTCCAGGCGCTGCTCGACCGGCTCTGACGGTGGTGCTCGGCGCGTCCGGTGCCGGGATGGCCGCCGCCTGGCCCCGGCGCGGCGCCGGGCTGGCGGCCCCGCGCGATTTGGGACGCGGGGGAGGGGCTGGGTAGTATCTCCACTCGGTTCGCCGCTCGGTTCCCGCCCTCGCGAGATCGGTCGGCATACCCCATGGGGTATGGTGTAATTGGCAACACTGGTGATTCTGGTTCATCCGTTCTAGGTTCGAGTCCTGGTACCCCAGCCATCGCACCCGGCGTCAGCCGGAAGCGATTCGGAGAAATCCACGCCGTTCGGTAAGGTTCTTCTCCGTTGCCCGACCGCTCGCGAGCGGTCCGGCGACAGCCACGGCCCCGTTGTGTAGTGGCCTAGCACGCCGCCCTCTCAAGGCGGTAGCGCGGGTTCGAATCCCGTCGGGGCTACATCCCCAAACCCCCTGGTGAGCCCAGGGGGTTTGGTCTTTTCCGGCCCACCGAAGCGCGACGATCTGAGCCTTCGCCGGGTAGCCGAGAGATGGCCATCGGCCCGGAGGTCGCCGGGCTGGGGCCACGAACCATCCTTCGCTCACTGGCCCCCGGGGATACGTTGCAGGGGTGTTCGAGTACGTGACCCGTGAGATCGGCGGCGAGACGGGTCGTTTCGTCGATCTGATCTGGTTCGCACGCGGCCGCATCACGGGGGTCAGCGAGCGCATCGCACCCACTGGCTCGACGGTGGCCGCCGTCGTCCTCGGGGACCCGATCCGAATGACCCCCAGTGGCGCACGGACACCGATCACGGCCGAGAAGGGCTTCCTCATCGGTCCACACGACCGCCCGGTCGTCAACGAGCCCCAGGGGGAGACCTACTGCGTGGGGATCGTGACCAGCCCCATCGGATGTCGCCCCTGCTTCGGGATCGCGCCTGCCCCGTTGCGGGGGCGCGTCGTGGACCTGATGGAGGTCTGGCCCCGTGCCAGCTCGCTGAGGCGGGCGCTTGCCTCGAGTCACTCGCCGGCCGAGGCCCTTGATGTCGTGGAGTCCACGGTGCGCGCGTCGGGGCCGATCGACCGCACCGCGTCCGAGCGGTGCCACGCGGCGGTGGAGGCCCTCTCGGCGGACCCGGCGCGTCCGGTGGCGGACATCGCGGCGATGCTCGGCGTCAGCCATGGCCACCTCGACCGGCAGTTCGCCGACCAGGTGGGGCTGAGCCCGCGTACGCTCGCCCGGATCCTTCGGATGCGGCGGCTGCTCGACCACCTCGACGTCCACGAGACGGTGGCATGGGCCGACCTGGCTGGGGAGCTGGGGTGGTTCGACCAGTCGCACCTGATTCGCGACTTCCTGCGTCACACCGGCGTGACGCCTGCTGGGTACGCGGCCGCCCAACGGTCGACCTACAACCGTGCGGAGGCTGCCGCGTCCGCCGGTTTCGTCCCCGACAAGAGGTGAAGTTCGTCCAATGTCTGCCAGTCGTCCCCGGAGGAGTCTGAGGCGACCACCGACAGCGGGAGCGCGAGATGACCACAGCATTCACTGCAACGACCACCGTTGGTCACCCGGTTGGCACGGTGTGGGATCGGCTGGTCGACTGGGACACCGCGCACCGGTGGATGCCGGGCGTCGGGGCGGTGCGCGCCGAGGGCCCCGTCGCCGCCGGGTCGACCGTGGTCTTCACCTCTCGAGGCAAGGAGCGCCGGGCCACCATTGCGGCGCTCGAACCGGGTCGCAGCATCACGCTGAGGTCGGTCCAGGGCGGCGTGACCGCCGACTACACCTACGAGTGCGTGGCCGACGGTCCTGCCACTCGCGTGGGTCTGATGGCCGACTGCTCCATGACCGGTCCCGTGCGACTCCTGGCCCCCGTCATCAGGTACGCGATCCGCAGAGCGGACGGCGGCCAGATGGCAGCATTCGCCGCCACCTTCGCGACCACTGCCCATGGGTCACCAACGGGCGGGGCCGCCGGAGAAGCCTGACCGTCACCGGTCCTTCAGAACCTCGCGCGCGACGACGGCCATCCCCAAAGCGGTCAGCCCCCAGGCGAAGCAGTCGAGCTGTGGACTGCCGAGGACCACCGTGGCGATGAAGTGCAGCGGCTGGGACACCGCGATGGCCCAGCCTGCCCACGCCGGGACGCGTCCGGAGCGCAGCAGCGCCAGGCCCAGCAGGACGGTGCCGATGACGTGGCCGACCACGAAGACACCCACCGCGACGTCGATCGTCGGGTGGGCGGCCTCGACCACGGCGACGGCGTCCTCGGCGGACAGGCCGGCCGTGGTGGCACTCCAGAGCAGGTGGTCCATGCCGACGATCAGGCCGAGGGAGAGGTAGCCCGGCACGGCCAGCGCGAGGGCCCAGGCGGTGATGCGCGGGGCCGTGCGCCGAGACACGCGGGCAGCGGCGTAGAGGCCGGGGATGAGGGTCAGGAGACCGAGATAGGCCAGCCAGAGCACCGCGCTCTGCGCACCCTGGCTGGCCTCGACGGCCGCGACGGAGCCTGCCGGGTCGGTGGCGGTGTAGTACGGAAGGATCAGCCGCAGGAGCGCGATCGAGGCCGGCCCGACCGGCATCAACAGGGCAGTTCCCCACGCGGACAGGGGGATCGAGCGCACACGGGACGGCGCGAGGGTCGTCGCGGCCATCACGCCACCGCCACGGTGCGGCCGCGGGCGGCGAGCAGGACGCCCACGCTCGTGAGGACGACGACGCCGGCGGCAGCCACCATCGCGCCGGCCGGTACGTCGGAGGCGAAGAAAGAGGCGAAGAACGCGGGCAGCGCGGTGACCGCGGAGAGGACCCGCAGCCCGATGAGCAGGCGCAGCGGCTTGTCGTCGTCACGGAACGCCCGGACGGCCAGCACGAGCGACACGAGGCCGAGCGCGGCCACGACCGCAGCGACGACGTAGGGAGGCGTCTCGCCGTCGGTGAGCGCCAGGGTCGCGACGTCGCCGAGCGACAGGAGCACGAAGATCACCAGGGCGATGCGGCGGCTGGTGATGCCAGAGGTGTTCGTCATTGCAGATCCCCTCGAGAGATGGGTGTGGTCCTGCCACAGTGCGACCGACCGCGGCCCGGGGAGCAGAGAGGAGGTCCCGACGAGGCGAGGAGATCCCCGGGCCGACCGGGAAGATTTCCCGGACGGCACCCCGGGGGGCGGCGGTATCTTCAGCCGAGGCCGCAGGAGGTGTCCGATGCGCAGCAAGGTGCTTGCGGGTGCGCTGGGGCTCGCCACGGTGCTCTTCGCACTCGGTGCGCTCGCCTGCGTGCAGGCCGTCGGCTGGACCTTCGACGAGGCTCTCGAGGCGTTCGTGGTGAGCAACGTCCTCATCGGCGTCGGCTTCGGCCTGTGTGGCGCGCTGATCGCCTGGCACCGGCCGACGTCGCCGCTCGGCTGGATGTACGCCGTGGGCGGAGCGTGCCAGGCGGTCAGCGCGTTGGCGGCGCCGCTGGCCGTGCTGCTCGTCGACCGCGGTGCTGCCGAAGGGGTCGTCCGCCTCGTCGCGACGCTGTTCCAGTGGGGGTGGCCGGTCAACATCGCCCTCATCCCGATCTCCCTGCTGCTGCTGCCCGACGGCCGCGTGGCATCTGGGCGGTGGCGGCCCGTCATCATCGCTCTGGTGCTCACCGCACCGCTGTTCGTCGCCGAGGTCGCACTCGCACCGGAGCACCCGCCCGGCGTGCCGCGGGCGTACCTGACCCTCGACGACGGCACGTACGCGTCCCTGGGCTGGCTCTGGACGGTCAGCGAGGCGAGGTGGGCGCTCTCGGTGGTGGTCGGCGTGGTGT
Source organism: uncultured Actinomycetota bacterium (assembly GCA_963795035.1). Taxonomy (GTDB): domain Bacteria; phylum Actinomycetota; class Actinomycetes; order Actinomycetales; family Dermatophilaceae; genus Oryzobacter. The sequence goes on from CAWCFZ010000003.1 coordinate 237,943, forward strand.
ACCTGGTCGTCCGGTACCGGCACGGCACCGAGGTCGTCCGCCGCCAGCTGCTGTGGCCCGTCGCCGCGGCCGCCGTCATCGTCGTGGCGGTCATCCCGTGGGCCCTCGTCGCCGGCACGCCACAGGTGGTGCTGTTCACGATCCCCCTGCTCCCCGCTGCGGTGACGGCGGCGGTGCTGCGACACCAGCTGCTCGACATCCGGCTGGTCGTGGCCCGCGGGATCACCTACGCGTTGCTCTCCGCGCTGGTGCTCGCGGCGTACGCCGCCCTCGTGGTCGTCCTGTCGGGCGTCGTGTCAGCGCTGGTCGTCGCGCTGCTCGCGCTGCCGCTGCGATCCAGGCTCCAGGGAGCGGTCGACCAGCTGCTCTACGGGGAGCGCGGCAGTCCGCTGAAGGTCGCCTCGCGCGTCGGCCGCTCGTTCGGCGACGGCCTGCCCGAGACGCTGGAGGAGATCCGGGCGGCGCTGCGACTGCCCTACGTCGGCGTCGTCGTCGGCGGCAGGACCCTCGCCTCCGGTGGCGCCCTCGACGGGCCCAGCGCCGACCTGCCCCTGCGGGAGGGCACCCTGGTCGTCGGCCTGCGCCGGGGGGAGACCCGGCTCGCCCCGGCCGACGAGCGCATCCTCGCCCTGCTGTCCGGGCCGCTGTCCACGGCGGTTCACGCCACCACCCTGCTCGAGGAGCTGCAGGACTCCCGCGAGCGGCTCGTGGTGGCCCGTGAGGAGGAGCGTCGGCGGCTCCGCCGTGAGCTGCACGACGGCCTCGGGCCGCTCCTCACCGGGGTGGCGCTGTCGGCCGACACCGCCGCCAACCTCGCCGGTGGCGTACCGAACGACGCACTCCAGGAGACACTCTCGGCAGTGCGCTCCGACACGAGGTCCGCGATCCGGGAGGTGCGACGGATCGTCGACAACCTCGGCCCGGCGGCCCTCGACGCGCTCGGGCTCGTGGAGGCGTTGCGTATCCGCGCGGAGCAGGTGAGCCATCGGTCGGACGGGGGTGCGCTGCACGCCGTGGTGGAGGCGGACCCGCTTCCGCCGCTGCCCACCGCGGTCGAGCAGGCGGCCTACCGGATCGCCACCGAGGCCCTCACCAACGTCATCCGGCACTCGCGGGCGGGCTCGGTGGTGGTGCGGCTCGACGCCGACGACGCCGGACTGCACTGCGAGGTGCTCGACGACGGGGGAGGAACGGCGGCCTGGCATGCGGGCGTCGGCATCACCGGCATGCGCGAGCGGGTGGCCCAGCTGGGCGGACGGTGCGAGGTGGGCCCCGGCCCGCGTGGCGGGGAGGTGCGCGTATGTCTCCCGATGGCGGCGACGTGATCCGCGTGCTGGTCGCCGACGACCATCCGGTCGTCCGGTCCGGCCTCGTCGGTGTCCTGTCCTCGCTCGGCGGGTTCGAGGTCGTCGCCGTCGCCACCGACGGCCACGAGGCCGTGCGCGAGGCGGTGCTCCACCGACCTGACGTCGTCCTCATGGACCTGCACATGCCCGGCACCGACGGGTTCGCCGCCATCCGCGAGCTGGCCCGGGTCATGCCGTCCGTGCGTGTCTGCGTCCTCACGATGTACGACGACGACGACTCCCTCTTCGCCGCGGTGCGGGCAGGCGCCCACGGCTACCTGCTCAAGGGTGCCGAGCAGGAAGAGATCGCCCGGGCCGTGCGGGCCATCGCGGCAGGCGAGGCGATCTTCGGTCCGGGCATCGCGGTGCGGGTCCTGAACCAGCTCACCGCTCCCACCGCCGGGGCGACGCCGAACCCGTTTCCTGGCCTCACTTCCCGAGAGCTGGAGATCCTCGCGCTGCTCGCCACCGCGACGCCGACCGCGGCCATCGCCCGACAGCTCCAGGTCACCCCGAAGACGGTCAGCAACCACGTCTCCAACATCCTCACCAAGCTCCGGGCAGCCGACCGCACGCAGGTCGCGATGCTGGCCCGCGACGCGGGACTGGGGCGGGCCGCAGCGCAGGACCCGGGGCGTCGGGACGACAGGCCCTTCGGTCGCGACCGCCGCGGTCCTTGACCCGACCCGGTGCGGCGGCGATGCTGAGCCGCCCCGGCGCGATGGCGCGCCCACGGCCCCACGGAGGACCAGTGGACTCGGCACTCGTCTCGGTCGGACTTCCCGCCGCGCTCGCGATCATCATGTTCGGGCTGGGCCTGGCCCTGACGCCCGACGACTTCCGCCGGGTCGCGCGCCACCCGCGGGCGGTCGGCATCATCCTCGGCTGCCAGGTGCTCCTGCTGCCGCTGATCGGCTTCGCCATCGCCGAGGTCGCCGGGCTGGCTCCCGAGCTCGCGGTCGGGCTGCTCCTCCTCGCCGCGTCGCCGGGCGGGACGACCGCCAACCTGTTCAGCCACCTGTTCCGCGGCGACGTCGCCCTCAACATCACGCTGACTGCCGTCAACTCCGTCATCGCGCTCGTGACCCTCCCAGTGGTCGTCAACCTCGCGATCGCCCGCTACCTCGGTGACTCCTCGGGCGTGGGCGTGCAGCTGGGGAAGATGGTGCAGGTCTTCGCGATCGTCCTCGTCCCGGTTGCCATCGGCATGCTCGTGCGTTCTCGCGCACCGCACTTCGCCCGCGCGGCCGACCGACCCGTGCGGATCGCCTCAGCCGTGCTGCTCCTCGTCGTCGTCGTCGGCGCCATCCTCTCGGAGGACAACGTCGGCGAGTACTTCGCCCAGGTCGGGGTCGTCATGACGCTGTTCTGCGCCCTCTCCCTCGCCGTCGGGTTCTTCGTCCCGCGGCTGCTCGGGCTGACGCCGGCACAGTGCGTGGCGAGCGGCTTCGAGATCGGCATCCACAACAGCACGCTCGCGATCGCGGTGGCGCTCACCGTGCTGGGCAACACGACGATGGGGGTGCCGCCCGCGGTGTACGGCATCGTGATGTTCCCCGTCGCGGCGCTCTTCGGGTTCGTCCTCAGCCGCACGGGCGTCCTCGCCGGCATCCCGGCCACGGACGAGGGCGCCGACGAGGTCGACACCCCGCGCACCCACGAGCCCCACTGACCCGACCCCTGGCGGCGCGCGCTACATCGCCCTCTCAAGTGCTTGCTACGGCGCAGTACGTGCTGTGATCACGACACCTACTGCGCCGTAGCACGCGCTGAAGGGGGGCGGGGAGGTGGGTGGCGGGTGGGCGGCGGGGGGGAGGGGCGGGGTCAGCCGGAGGCGGCGCTCTCGGCCTCCTGGGCGAGCCGGCGCAGGGCGAGCAGCACGGGGTCGACGAGGACGGTGCCGAGCACCACGGTCCGCATCGCCTCCTCCGCGGACCGGGCGCGTCCGGTGACCTCGAGGTCGACCTGCGCGGCGGCGCGCATCGCGTGGGCGTAGCGCTCGAGGTCGGCGTCGGGCAGGGGGAGGCCGGCGGCCCGGGCCCGCAGGACCGCGTCGGCGAGCCGGCGGATGGCAGGCGCGCAGTCCTCGACGCCCCACCCGAGCCGCTCGACGAAGGCGAGGACCGACGCGTCGACCGCCGGGGCGTCCTGCCCGGCGTCGACGGTGCCGGGCAGGACGCCGTGGGCGACGCCGAGCAGCTCGTGGCGCGACGGGGGAGGGCTGGCGAGCGCGTCGAGGATGCGGTGGACGCCGGCGATCCCGACGCCGCCGTGCTCGACGAGCGCGCGGACCAGCCGCACCCGGTCGAGGTGCTCGGGCCCGTACTGCGCCCGGGTCCGGCTCAGCGCGAGGCCGGGCATGAGCAGGCCCTCGCGCAGGTAGTACTTCAGCGTGTGGACGGGGACACCGCTCTCGGTGGCGAGCTCCGAGATCCGCATCGGTTCCTCCTTGACATCGGATAGCGACACTATCCATCATAGTCGGTAGAGAGCATCACTATCCACCAGGAGCAGTCATGAACCGGGTCACCCACGCGTACGACGGGCCGCTGGCCCTGTTCCTCATCGGCCTGCGGGTCCACAAGCCGTGGAAGCTCGGCATCGTGCGCCAGGCCGGCGCCGCGATGCCGAGGATGATCGCCGAGCTCGAGGCCAACAAGGCGGCAGCCGAGCGCGGCGAGGCCGAGCACCTGGGCTACCTCGGTAGCCGGACCACCATCGACCTCAAGGGCCCCACGGTGATCCAGTGGTGGCGCAGCGTCGAGGACGTCTACGCCTACGCCAACGCCGCCCCGCTCGAGCACCGGCCGGTCTGGCTGGAGTTCTACCGGGCCACCAAGGCAGACCCGAGCGCGGTGACGATCTGGCACGAGACCTACGCCGTGCAGCCCGCCGGGGTCGAGAGCATCTACTCGGGCCCGGGGCCGTTCGGCCTGGCGGCGATCGCCGGTGCCGTCCCGGTCGGGCGACGCGGGGAGACCGCCCGCGAGCGGATGGGCGACCCCGGGCGCTGAGGCCGACACGTCGCGCCGACCGGGACGCCCCTCCTCAGGCGCTCGCCCGCAGGCTGGAGGCCCAGGCGCAGATCTGGGCGTCGAGCTCCGGGTCACCGGTCGCGGCGTGGACGAGCCACGCGTCCGCGAGGTCGCCGAGCCTGGGCCAGCGGTTCTCCCACGTGACGAGGCGCTCGGCCAGCAGGTCGAAGACGTCGTCGCACAGGGTCGGCGCGAAGACGATGACGGGGGACGGGGAACGGGTCAGGGCCGCCGCGCGACGCGCCGCCGTGGGCCCGCCACCGACGACGATCGCCCGCCGGCCGCTGCGGGGGAAGCCGAGGAGCCTGGTGCGGTCGCGCACCGCGAGGCGCTGGGTGGGAGTGAGGGACATGGGGCGGCTCCTGCGGCGGACCGACTGGGTGTCGGCCAGCCTGACGCGCCGGTGTTGCCGCCGGCGCACGCGCGTGTGAACTCCGTGTTGCGGGGCGCGCCCGACCGGGTCAGGCGTTGTTCTGCTGGTCCTGCTGAGCCGCGTGGCGGGACAGCACCTCGGAGAGCTTGGTGGCCCCGGCGATGACCGTGGCGGCGTGCAGCCGCCCGGGCTGGCGCGAGAGCCGCTCGATGGGGCCGGAGATCGACACGGCCGCGATGACCCGGCCGGAGGGGGAGCGGACCGGCGCGGAGACCGAGGCGACGCCCGGCTCGCGCTCGCCGACGCTCTGCGCCCAGCCCCGGCGGCGGACACCGGAGAGTGCGGTGGCGGTGAAGGCCGCGCCCTGCAGGCCGCGGTGCAGCCGGTCGGGCTCCTCCCACGCGAGGAGCACCTGCGCGGCCGAGCCCGCCCTCATCGACAGGGAGGCGCCCACCGGGATGGAGTCGCGTAGGCCGACGGGCCGCTCGGCGGCCGAGACGCACACGCGGTACTCGCCCTGGCGGCGGAAGAGCTGGGCGCTCTCGTTCGTGTGGTCGCGCAGCGCACCCAGCACGGGTCCGGCCGCGGCGAGCAGCCGGTCCTCACCCGCGGCGGCAGCGAGCTCACCGAGGCGCGGACCGAGGACGAAACGGCCCTGGAGGTCGCGCGTCACGAGGCGGTGGTGCTCGAGGGCGACCGCGAGGCGGTGGGCGGTCGGGCGGGCCAGCCCGGTGGCCGTGACGAGCTGCGCGAGGGTCGACGGCCCGGCCTCGAGGGCGCTGAGGACGATGGCCGCCTTGTCGAGGACGCCGACCCCTGAAGTGTTGTCCATGTCTTGATATTAGCGTCCCATCCCCTGAGACGCACGTCCACGGGTCCCACAACGGTGCAAACCTCGATGGAGCGACGGTGCACGAGGCGTCGTCGTGCCGTGAGACGAGCGACCACCCCGACCGGGCGGCGCGACTGTGGAGGTGTCGAGGATGGCCGGAACCCTGGCCGAGAAGGTGTGGGAGTCGCACGTGGTGCGACGCAGCGAGGGCGAGCCCGACCTGCTCTACATCGACCTCCACCTCCTCCACGAGGTGACCAGCCCCCAGGCCTTCGACGGACTGCGTCTCGCGGGCCGCACCGTGCGCCGCACCGACCTCACCCTCGCGACCGAGGACCACAACGTCCCCACCACCCCCGGCCCGATCAGCGACCCGGTGAGCCGCACCCAGGTGGAGACCCTGCGTCGCAACTGCGAGGAGTTCGGGGTCCGGCTCTACCCCATGGGCGACGCGGAGCAGGGCATCGTGCACGTCGTCGGCCCCCAGCTCGGGCTGACCCAGCCGGGCATGACCGTCGTCTGCGGTGACAGCCACACGAGCACCCACGGCGCCTTCGGGGCGCTCGCCTTCGGCATCGGCACCTCGGAGGTCGAGCACGTCCTCGCCACGCAGACGCTGCCGCTCAAGCCGTTCCGGACCATGGCCGTCACCGTCGACGGCGACCTGGCTGCCGGGGTGACCGCCAAGGACCTCGTCCTCGCCGTCATCGCCAAGATCGGGACCGGTGGGGGCCAGGGCTACGTCCTGGAGTACCGGGGCAGCGCCATCCGGGCGCTGTCGATGGAAGCCCGGATGACGGTGTGCAACATGTCGATCGAGGCGGGTGCCCGCGCCGGGATGATCGCCCCCGACGAGACGACCTTCGACTACCTCCGCGGTCGCGACCACGCACCCCGGGGCGCCGACTGGGACGCCGCGGTCGAGGCCTGGTCGATGCTGCGCAGCGATGACGACGCGCAGTTCGACGAGGAGGTCGTCCTCGACGCCGCCGCCCTCACCCCGTTCGTCACGTGGGGCACCAACCCCGGGCAGGGCGCGCCGCTGGGCACCGCCGTTCCCGACCCCGAGCTCATGCCCGACGAGAACGACAAGGCCAACGCCCGCCGGGCTCTGGAGTACATGGGCCTGCAGGCGGGAACCCCGCTGCGCGACGTCCACGTCGACACCGTCTTCCTGGGCTCCTGCACCAACGGCCGGATCGAGGACCTGCGGGCCGCGGCCGCCGTCATCAAGGGCCACCACGTCGCGCAGGGGGTCCGGATGCTCGTCGTCCCCGGCTCGGCGCGGGTCCGCCTCCAGGCCGAGAGCGAGGGGCTGCACGAGGTGTTCTCGGCCGCGGGCGCCGAGTGGCGCCTGCCCGGCTGCTCGATGTGCCTGGGGATGAACCCCGACCAGCTGGCCCCGGGGGAGCGCAGCGCGTCGACGTCGAACCGCAACTTCGAGGGACGTCAGGGCAAGGGCGGGCGCACCCACCTCGTCAGCCCGCTCGTCGCCGCGGCCACCGCGGTGCGCGGCACCCTGTCCAGCCCTGCCGATCTCGAGCCCGTGAGCGAGGGGAGCCACTGATGGACGCCTTCACCAGCCACACCGGCATCGGGGTTCCGCTGCGCCGCAGCAACGTCGACACCGACCAGATCATCCCGGCGGTCTACCTCAAGCGGGTCACCCGCACCGGCTTCGAGGACGGCCTGTTCGCCGCCTGGCGCAACGACGAGACCTTCGTGCTCAACGACCCGAGCTACTCGGCGGGCTCGGTGCTCGTGGCCGGCCCCGACTTCGGCACGGGGTCCTCGCGCGAGCACGCGGTCTGGGCCCTGATGAACTACGGCTTCCGGGTCGTCATCTCCTCGCGGTTCGCCGACATCTTCCGCGGGAACAGCGGCAAGCAGGGCCTGCTCACCGCCGCGTGCCGCCAGGACGACGTCGAGCTGCTCTGGAAGCTCCTCGAGAACCACCCGGGCACCTCGGTGACCGTCGACCTCGTCTCGCGCACGGTGACGGCGGGCGAGATCGTCGCGCCGTTCGAGGTCGACGACTACACCCGGTGGCGCCTGCTCGAAGGACTCGACGACATCAGCCTGACCCTGCGCCATGAGGACCTCGTCACCTCCTACGAGGCGACGCGGCCGTCGTGGAAGCCCACTGTCACCGCCTGACCCGGCGAATCAGGTTCTCTCGCAACGGACTCCGATGCCCTGTCGGGGTCCGTTGCGCGGTGAGGTGCCGTGGTGGCGGGTCGAATCGTGGGGATGTGTCGTCCTTTCCTGACGAAACGCTGTGTGGCACAGGAGAAAACACGCCGCTGTGAAGGTGGACGCAGGGCCCGCACAGTTCTAGCGTCGACTCAGGCCCGGTGACCGCCGGGCACGACACCGTCGTCGGGGTATCCCCGGCGCCAGTCACGAGTTGGAGTGGATCAACGGTGAACAAGGCAGATCTCGTCAAGGAGCTGGAGAAGCGACTCGGCAGCCGAAGGGCCGCCAACGACGCCCTGGAGGCCGTTCTCGACACCATCGTCCGAGAGGTGGTGCGCGGTGGGAAGGTCTCCATCACCGGCTTCGGCACGTTCGACCGAGTCGAGCGGGCCGCCCGGACCGGCCGCAACCCGCACACCGGGACGTCGGTGAAGATTCCCAAGTCCAAGGCGCCGCGCTTCCGCGCCGGCACGTCGTTCAAGTCCTACGTCAAGAAGCCGGGTGGCCTGCCGAAGTCGGCTCCCGCCACGGGTCGCGCCGCCGCGGTCGGCGGTGCGGTCGGCGGAGCGGTGGCAGCTCCGGTGAAGGCCGCGAAGAAGGTGGCGTCGACCGCCGCCTCGACGGCCAAGAAGGCCGTGGGGACGACGAGGAAGGCAGCGGTGGCACCCGCGAAGAGCGCGGCCAGGGCGCCCGCGAAGAAGGCTCCGGCCAAGAAGGCTCCGGCCAAGGCGGCGGCGAAGAAGGCTCCCGCGAAGGCGGCGGCGAAGAAGGCGCCCGCCAAGAAGGCTCCGGCGAAGGCCGCAGCGAAGAAGGCACCGGCCAAGAAGGCGCCCGCCAAGAAGGCTCCGGCCAAGACCGCGGCCAAGAAGGCTCCCGCGAAGACGGCGGCGAAGAAGGCTCCCGCGAAGACGGCGGCGAAGAGGGCTCCCGCGAAGGCGGCAGCGAAGAAGGCTCCGGCCAAGGCGGCGGCCAAGAAGGCTCCCGCGAAGGCGGCAGCCAAGAAGGCTCCCGCCAAGAAGGCGCCCGCCAAGAAGGCGCCCGCCAAGAAGGCCCCCGCGAAGACGGCAGCGAAGAAGGCACCCGCCAGGAAGCGCTGACGTCCGAGCACGTTCCGCGGCGGTGACCGGCTCCGGCCGGCGCCGCCGCGGTGGGTGTCCGGGCCGGCTCGCCCGCCCTAGCGGATCGTCTCGCCGGGGCCGATGCCGACGATCCACACGCGCGTCGCCGTCCGCCCGGCCTCGTCGAGCTCGACGCTCACCCGTTGGCCGACCCGCAGGTGGCGCAGGCCGCTCGTCGTGGCGGCCCCGGGGAGCATGACGACCTCGACGCCGTCGTCGAGCAGCGCCGACCCGGAGCCGTCGTCCTCGATGCGGTGGATGGTGGCCTGCACGCCCGGAAGGCTAGCGCGCTCCAGGGCTGCGCGGGTCGCGGGCCCGAGGCCGAGGAGGGTGGCCGCGGCCAGGGAGGCCGTGTCGTCGACGTCGACCCGCAGCCCGGGCAGGTCCAGTGCCAGGACGGTGTGCCCCAGGGCGGCGTGCGCGTCGGCGCTCCCGGGCCCGAAGGCGGTGGGCAGCTCCGCGCCGGCCCGGCCTGTCAGCAGGGCGGTCCCGGTGCCGTCGGCGTCCGGCAGCACCGTGCGCTCCTGGCTGCCCGCCGCGGTCAGGGCCGCCGACACCTCGTCCGGACGCAGGGCCGGGTGGTCGCCCAGGACGACGGCCAGGCGGGACCACCCGCAGGCGCGCGCCGAGCGGAGCCCGGCGGCGACGGCGGCGTCCAGCCCCCCGCCGGGGTCGGCGACGACGCGGGCTCCGGCCGCCGTCACCCACGCGCCGACCTCGACGTCGGCGGTGACGACGAGCACCACGGCGACCTCGTCGGCGGCGAGGAGCGCGGCGACGGTGTCGCGGGCGAAGGCGTGGGCGAGCGCCGCCCGGGCGTGCAGTGGCAGGTCGAGGCGGCTCTTGGCCAGCGGCCCGCCCTTGACGGGCACGACGACCGCCCAGTCGGGCTCTCCTGCGCGCACCCCGCGATCCTCGCAACACCACGTGCCGCGCTCGACATCGCCCCACCCGCAGACCACAATGCGGTGACCCCGACCCGCACGGAAGGCAGCGCGTGACGACCCCCACGGACCACTCCCGGCCGCCCGCCTACCGGTTCGCCGTCGCCGTCCTGCGGCCGCTGCTCATGGCCTTCACCCGACGCCGGTGGTTCGGTGCCGAGAACCTCCCCGCGGAGGGCGGCTTCGTCGCCGTCACCAACCACTACTCGCACGTCGACCCGCTCGTCTTCGGGCACTTCCTCGTCGACCACGGGTACGCACCGCGCTACCTCGGCAAGGTCGAGGTCTTCCGGGTGCCCGTCGTCGGCGCGGTCCTGCGCGGGGCCGACCAGATCCCCGTCCACCGCGAGACCGGGCGTGCCTGCGACGCCTACCGGTCGGCGGTCGACGCGGTCCGGGCGGGAAAGACCGTCGCGATCTACCCCGAGGGCACGCTGACGCGCGACCCCGCCCTGTGGCCGATGCGCGGCAAGACGGGGGCGGCCCGCGTCGCCCTCACGACCCGCTGCCCGGTCGTGCCGATCGCCACGTGGGGTGCGCAGGACGTGCTGGCGCCCTACTCGCGGCGGCTGCGCCTGCTCCCGCGAGCCACCGTCACCGTCCGCGCCGGCCGGCCCGTCGACCTCGCGACCTCTACGACGTGCCGATGGGCGCCGAGGTCCTCGCCGTGGCCACGGCCCGCATCATGGCCGCCCTCACCCACGAGCTCGAGGCGGTCCGGGGCGAGCGCGCGCCGACCACCCGGTTCGACCCACGCGCGCACGGGATCACCGGCATCGGCAAGCCCCGCCCCCTCGAGGAGGCCTCATGACGAGCGCAGCGGTCTACGGCACGGGGAGCTGGGGCACCGCCTTCGCCTCGGTCCTCGCCGATGCAGGCACGACCGTGACGATGTGGGGTCGGCGCCCCGAGGTCGTCGCGCAGATCAACGCGGGCTGCAACGAGGACTACCTTCCCGAGCTGCGCCTGCACCGCTCCGTCCGCGCCACGACGGACCCCGCCGAGGCGGCTGCCGGGGCCGACGTCGTCGTCCTCGCCGTGCCGTCGCAGACGTTGCGCGACAACCTCGGCGCGTGGGGTCCGGTCGTGCCCGCCTCGGCCGCGGTCGTCTCCTTGATGAAGGGCGTCGAGCTCGGCACGACGAAACGGATGTCCGAGGTCATCGCGGAGGTCGGGGGCGTGGAGCCGGGGCGGATCGTCGTGGTGTCCGGGCCCGAACCTCGCCCGGGAGATCGCGGTGAAGCAGCCGGCGGCATCCACGGTCGCGTGCGTCGACCTGGCGATGGCCGAGCGGGTCGCCGCCGCGTGCGCCGCCCCCTACTTCCGCCCCTACACCACGGGTGACGTCGTCGGCACCGAGATCGCCGGCGCCGTGAAGAACGTCATCGCGCTCGCGGTCGGCATGGCCGAGGGACTGGGGATGGGCGACAACTCCAAGGCCTCGATCATCACCCGGGGGCTGGCCGAGACGATCAGGCTCGGCCTCGCGCTCGGGGGAGAGGCCGCGACCTTCTCCGGGCTCGCCGGCGTCGGCGACCTCATCGCCACGTGCATGTCGCCGTTGTCGCGCAACCACTCCTTCGGAGTGCGCCTGGGTCAGGGCATGTCGGTCTCGGAGGTCGTCGCCGTGACGAAGCAGACGGCCGAGGGTGTGAAGTCGTGCACCTCCATCCTCGAGCTGTCGCGCAACCACGGGGTCGACGTGCCGATCATCGAACAGGTCGACGCGATGATCCAGCACGACCGCACGGCCCAGGAGGTCGTCACCGCCCTGCTGTCCCGGCCGCGCAAGGCCGAGACCGACTGAGCGGGCGCGTGCCCTAGCCCGCGAGGGTGCTGCGCAGCGCGGCGTCGAGGTCGTGCCAGAGGTCCTCGACGTCCTCGACGCCGACCGACAGGCGCAGGAGGTTCTCGGGGACCGCGCGCGGCTCGCTCGCGATCCGACGGCGCCGCTCGAGCTGGCTCTCCACCCCGCCCAGGCTCGTGGAGTTGACCCACACCCGGGTGGCGTCCGCGGCGCGGTCGGCCGCCTCGGGACCGCCCGCGACCTCGATGGAGACGATGGCGCCCCAGCCGGGGTGGCGGACCCGCTCGACGACCGGGTGGCCGCGCAGCCGCTCGGCGAGGACGAGGGCGTTGGCCTGGGCCCGCTCGACCCGCAGGTGCAGGGTCCGCAGGCCGCGCAGCGCGAGCCAGACCTCGGTCGGCCCCGCGATGGCGCCGTGGAGGGTGCGGTGGAGCAGGACCCGCTCGCGCAGCTCGCGACCGCCGTCGGTCGGCGCCGTGACGACCGCCCCGAGGATGACGTCGCTGTGGCCGGACAGGTACTTGGTGACGGAGTGGACGACGACGTCGGCGCCGAGCTCGAGCGGCCGCTGGAGCAGCGGAGTGGCGAAGGTGTTGTCGACGACGGACAGCACGCCGCGCTCGCGCGCCGAGCCGAGCACGGCCCCGAGGTCGGCGACCTCGAGGAGCGGGTTGGTCGGCGACTCGAGCCACAGCAGGTCTGCGCCGTCGAGGGCGGCCACGACGGCTGCCGTGTCGGTGATGTCGACGCGGCGCACGGTGAGCTCGCCGGCGGCCTCGCGGGCGGCGAGCGTGGAGACGACCCCGTTGTAGGCGGCGTCCGGGGCCACGACGGTGCCACCGTGCCGCACCAGGGACAGGGCGGCGGCGACGGCGGCCATCCCGGAGGAGAACACGAGGGCGTCGCCGCCCTCGAGCGAGCCGAGCGCCGTCTCGAACGCGGTCCACGTCGGGTTGCCGGAGCGGGCGTACATCGTCTCGCCGTGGGCCCGGTACGTGGAGGTGAGGACGAGCGGCGCGCCCACCTGCGCTCCGGGGACCTCCTCCTCCCGGCCAAGGGTCACGACGCGGGTGGCGGGGGAGAGAGGGGGCCGCGGGGCCGAGGAGTCGCTCACGCGGGTCAGGCTATGCGGTTTCGGGCCGGACCGGCCCTCACCGGTAGGGTCTTGCGACGATGACTGAGCGCCCGACCGACAAGATCCGCATCGCCCTCGTCTTCGGCGGGAGGTCCTCGGAGCACGAGGTGTCGTGCGCGACGGCGGCCAGCGTGCTCGAGGCGCTCGACCGCGAGCGCTACGAGGTCGTGCCCGTCGGCATCGCCAAGGACGGCCACTGGGTGCTCGCGCCCGACGACCCGGCGTCGCTGCGGCTGAGCGCCGACCACGTGCCCGAGGTGTCGACGACGGCGCCGAGCGTCATCGTGCCGACGAGCGCGACCGACCGCACCCTCGTCGTCCACGAGCCGGGCGAGCCCCCGCGCACCCTCGGCGAGGTCGACGTCGTCTTTCCGCTCCTCCACGGCCCCTTCGGCGAGGACGGCACCATCCAGGGGCTGCTCGACCTCGCCGACGTCCGCTACGTCGGGTCGGGGGTCACCGCGTCCGCGGCGATGATGGACAAGCACGTGATGAAGGTGCTCCTCGCCTCCGTGGGGCTGCCGGTGGGGCCGTACACCGTCATCACCGACAAGGAGTGGCGCCGCGACAAGGAGGCCGCGATGGACGCGGTCCACGCGCTGAGCTGGCCGGTGTTCGTCAAGCCGGCCCGGGCCGGGTCGAGCATGGGGATCTCCCGGGTCACCGGTCCGGAGGGTCTCGAGGCGGCCATCGAGGCGGCCCGCGAGCACGACCCCAAGGTCGTCGTCGAGGCCGCGGTCTTCGGCCGCGAGATCGAGTGCGGCGTCCTCGAGGGGCGCGACACCGACGAGGCGCGCACCAGCGTGCTCGGCGAGTGCATCGTCGTGCAGAACCACGACTTCTACGACTACGAGGCGAAGTACCTCGCGGCCGCCGACGTGCGGCTCGTGTGTCCCGCCGACGTCCCCGAGGACGTCGCGCTGCGCGTGCGGGAGATGGCGGCGCAGGCGTTCGACGTCGCCGGGTGCGAGGGGCTGGCCCGGGTCGACTTCTTCCTCACCGAGGCCGGCGACGTCATCGTCAACGAGGTGAACACGATGCCCGGCTTCACGCCGAGCTCGATGTACCCCCGGATGTGGGCGGCGAGCGGGATCAGCTACCCCGAGCTCATCGACGAGCTCGTCGCGCTGGCCCTGGCCCGGCGCACCGGGCTGCGCTGAGCGTCAGCGGCAGGCCAGGCCGTTGGGCGGCAGGGTCCGCGCGGCCTCGGTGAAGGCCGGGAGCAGCAGCCCCTCCGGCGCGTAGTCGGCCGGCACGAGCACCTCGATGGCCGGCTCGGTCCCGAAGGTCGTGAAGCGGGTGCCGTCGGACAGCGGCGACGGGATCCAGCCGATGCCGTCGACCTCGAGGCACTCGGTCTCCGTGGGCCCCGGAGGCGCCACGCCGCACCGGGCGACGATCGCCGGGTCGCCCCACGCGGCCACCGCGGCCGAGGACGGGGAGGTGTCGCGGCGCTCCAGCCCCGAGACGTCGCCGGGCCACAGGATCGCGGCGCTCGCGCAGACCGGGCTCGACCCGCCCTCCGGCACGCTCGACCTCGACCCCGGAGGAGCACGCCGACAGCACGACGGCGGCCGCGCCGAGCGCGACCGCCGTCGAGAGGGTGCTGGGTGTCCGGGTCAGACGTGGACCACCGTGCAGGTGAGGGTGCGGGTGATGCCCTCGACGTCCTGGATCTTGGCGATGACGAGCTTGCCCAGCTCGTCGACGCTCGGCGCCTCGACCCTGGCGATGACGTCGTAGGGGCCGGTGACGTCCTCGGCCAGCGCGACGCCCTCGAGCTTGGCGATCGCCTCAGCGACCGTCGCCGCACGGCCGACGTCGGTCTGGATCAGGATGTAGGCCTGTACCACGTGCTGCCACCTCTTCGTGTGGGGTCGGGGCCGCGGAACGGGCCCCGGGGACGGGGGCGCCCGTCGAGACCGGCGCGCAGCAGACGCTACCGTGCCGGTGGTCCCCACGTCTCGGGAGGGTTGGTCACATGAGGCTGCGCGACGTCAGTGAGGCAGAGCTCCTCGCCCGCGTCTTCCCGGTGTACTCGCGCGCCTCCGCGCCCCCCTGGGGGTCGGTGCCCGTGGGGCCCGGGGACGACGCCGCGGTGGTGGGGACGCCGTCCGGCGCCGTCGTCGCGACCACCGACTCGATGGTGCGCGGTCGCGACTGGCGCGACGAGTGGTCCAGCGCCCACGACGTCGGGGTCAAGGTGGCGACCCAGAACCTCGCGGACGTCGCCGCGATGGGCGCCGCCCCCACCGCGTTGCTCGTCTCGCTCGTCGCCGACCCGGATCTCGACGTCGAGTGGGCCGTCGACCTCGCCCGGGGGATCGCGTCGGTCGCCGAGGCCGCGACGGCTCCCGTGGTGGGCGGTGACCTGTCGTCCGGGCCGCCCGGGGTCGTCGTCGTCACGGTGACGGCGCTGGGGGACCTGCGCGGTCGCCCTCCGGTGCTGCGCTCGGGGGCGCGGGTCGGGCGACGTCGTCGCGGTGTGCGGCTCGCTGGGCCTGTCGGGCGGGGGGCTCGCGCTGTACCTCGCGGGGGAGGGCGACCCCGACCGGGAGGTGTCCGGCGGGGCCGTGGACGACCGCACCCTCGCGGTGCGCGCCCTCATGCGGCACCACCGGGCGCCGGTGGCCCCGTGGTGGGCCGGGCCCGAGGCCGCGCGGGCCGGGGCGCGCGCCCTCATCGACGTCTCCGACGGTCTGGTCACCGACCTCGGCCGGGTGGCGGCGGCGAGCGGGGTGTCGGTCGACCTCGACGCTGCCGTGCTGCGCCATCGCTACGCCGACGGCCCGCTCACCGTGGCGCTGGGGCCGCAGGAGGCCGCTGCACCAGGTGCTCGCCGGGGGCGAGGAGCACGCGCTCGTGGGGACGTTCGCCGACGCCGCCTCCACTGCCCGCGGGCGGCGAGGAGGCGTGGCACGTCATCGGGCGGGTGCAGGAGGCGGGGGAGGGCGGCCCGCGGGTCACCGTCGACGGGGTCGTGCCCGACGCCGCCGGCTGGGACCACTTCGCCGGCACCGGGTCGAGGTGAAAGGGGACCCCCGCGTGGTCGGGTTTCACCTCGAACCGGCGGAGCTCCCTCGGGTCGAGGTGAAAGGGGACTCCCGCGTGGTCGGGTTTCACCTCGAACCGGCGGAGGCTCCCTCGGGGTCGAGGTGAAAGGGGACCCCCGCGTGGTCGGGTTTCACCTCGAACCGGCGGGGGTCTCCCCTCGAACGGGAGGGGAGGACGCGGCGCCCGGCATGCGCAACGGGCGGCCTCCGTGGTGGAGGGCCGCCCGTTGCGGGGTGCGTCAGGGGGTCAGCGCTTGACCTTGCCGGCCTTGAGGCAGGAGGTGCACACGTTGAGGCGCTTCGGGGTGACACCGGCGTCGCCGACGAGGGCCTTGACGCGCTGGATGTTCGGGTTCCAGCGGCGCTTGGTGCGGCGGTGGGAGTGCGAGACACTGTGCCCGAAGCCGGGTCCCTTGCCGCAGACGTCGCAGTTGGCAGCCACGGGTGATCTCCTACGTGAGGTACGAATGGTGGTCGTCGGCGGCGCTCTGGGCGCACACGCAACCTGAGAAGAGTAGCCGAGGCCCTCCCGCCCCGCCAAAACGCCCTCCACGGCGAGCAGGGGCGTGGCCGTTACTGTGAGGCGCGTGCCCGACGTCTTCACCGCAGCCGACGCCCGCCACTGGGCGCTCCTCACCCGGGCCGCCCTCGCGGCGCGGCGCACCGAGATCGACGCGCTCAACGTCTTCCCCGTCCCCGACGGCGACACCGGCACCAACCTCTACCTCACCCTCGACGCCGCGATCGACGAGGTCGTGGCGTCCCACGAGTCCTCGGGGGTCCTCGGGCGCGCCACCCTCGGTCAGGAGTGCCGCTCGCTGAAGCGGGCGATCCTGCTGTCTGCACGGGGCAACTCGGGGGTCATCGTCAGCCAGCTCGTCGGGGGACTGTGCGACGCGGTCATCGACAGCGGCGTCGAGGAGGCGGGCGCCGTCCTCGTCGCCGACGCCCTGGCCCGCGGGGCGCGGACGGCGCGGGCCAGCGTCGCGCACCCGCAGGAGGGCACCATCCTCACCGTCGCCGATGCCGGGGCCGCGGCAGCTGTCGAGGCGGCGGAGGGCGGCGCGAGCCTCGCCGACGTCGTCGAGGCGGCGGTCGACGCGGCCCAGGAGGCCCTGGCCCGCACCCCCGACCAGCTCGAGGTCCTGCGCCGCGCCGGGGTCGTCGACGCGGGCGGTGCCGGGTGCGTGCTGCTCCTGGAGTCCCTGCTGTCCATCGTCACCGACCGCTGGAGCGTCTCCGACGCCACGCTCCTCGGCGGCGGGCCCGGCCTGCTGCGCCGCGCCGAGTGGCGGTCCGAGGGTGGCGACGGCCCCGACACCCTCCCCGGTCACGACCCCCTCGACGAGGACGGGTCGCGGATCGGCGACGGCCCGGCCTACGAGGTGATGTACCTCCTGCTCGACTCCACGACCGAGAAGGTCGACGGTCTGCGCGCCACCCTCGACGGCCTGGGCGACTCGCTCCTCGTCGTCGGCGGCCCGGACCTCTGGAACGTCCACGTCCACGTGGACGACCCCGGTGCCGCCGTCGAGGCCGGGATCGCGGCCGGTCGTCCCGAGCGGATCCGGATCACCCGCTTCGAGACCCAGGTGGCCGGTCGCGACCCGGTGGCCACGGTCGGCGTCGTCGCGTGCTCGGCGGGACCGGGCATCGGGGCGCTGCTCGAGGAGGCGGGCGCGGTCGTCGTCGCGAGCGGCCCCGGCCGGCGCGCGTCGGCCGGCCAGCTGCTCGAGGGCGTGCGCCGCACCGGCGCCACCTCGGTCGTCATCCTCCCTGCCGACAAGGACACCCTCATGGCCGCGGAGGTCGCCGCCGAGGCCGCCACGGCCGACGGCGTCGACACCCACGTGGTGCCGGCCCGCACGACGGTGCAGGCCCTGGCGGCGCTCGCCGTCCTCGACCCGGCGAAGCCGCTGCACACCAACGTCGTGACGATGACCGGCGCGGCGGTGGCCACCCGGCACGGTGCCGTCTCGGTCGCCTCGAAGGAGGCCCTCACCTGGGCGGGCGTGTGCCGCCCGGGCGACGTGCTCGGCATCGTCGACGGCGACATCGCCTTCCTCGGCACGGACCTCGTCGACGCGGCCGTCGAGGTCCTCACCCGGCTGCTCGGCGGCGGCGGCGAGCTCGTGACGCTCGTGGCCGGCGCCGATGCCGTCGACGGCCTCGCCGCGCGGGTCGCGGGCGTCCTCGAGCGTGACCGCCCGGAGGTCGAGGTCGTCCTCATCGACGGCGGGCAGCCCGTCTACCCCCTCCTCATCGGGGTCGAGTGAGGGTGGGGGCGTAGTGGCGACCGAGTCCAGCAAGCTCGGGCCGATCATCGCGACGGCGGCGAAGAAGTTCGCCACCGCCCGCGAGATCCACACCGTCGGCGACCTCCTGGCGTTCTGGCCGCGGCGGTACCGCACCCGCGAGGCCGACCTGGGGTCGGCCACGCCCGGCGAGTACCTCGTGGGGGTCGCAGAGGTGAAGACGGCCTCGACCCGGGCGATGAAGGCGCGCAAGGGCACGATGCTCAACGTCGTCATCACCGACGGCACGCACGACCTCGACATCACCTTCTTCAAGGCCTGGGGCCACGAGAAGGCGCTCGTCCCCGGCGCCCGCGGCATCTTCGCGGGCACCGTCGGCACGTACAACAACCGCCTCCAGCTCACCCACCCCGGGTACACGATGCTCGACGACTTCGACGCCGGGGAGCGCAAGGACCTCATCCCCATCTACCGCTCGGTCGGATCCCTCCACACGTGGACGGTCACCGAGAGCGTGCGCCGCGTCCTCGACGTCCTCGACGACGTGCCCGACGCCCTCCCCGCCCCCGTCCGGGAGCGGCGGCGGCTCGTCTCGCGCACCGAGGCGCTGCGCGGCATCCACACCCCCGACTCCTTCGCCGAGGTCGAGCGGGCCCGGCGGCGGCTGCGCTACGAGGAGGCCTTCGTCCTCCAGGTGACCCTCGCGCAGCGGCGGCTCGCGGCGCAGGGCCAGGTCACCACCGCGCGACCGGCCCGGCCCGGCGGCATCCTCGAGGCGTTCGACGCGCGGCTGCCCTTCGAGCTCACGGCCGGCCAGCGCGAGGTCGGCGAGACCGTGGCCGCCGAGATGGCCCGGGAGAGCCCGATGCACCGGCTGCTCCAGGGCGAGGTCGGCTCCGGCAAGACGGTCGTCGCGCTGCGGGCGATGCTCGCGGCCGTCGACGCGGGGGGCCAGGCGGCGCTCCTCGCCCCCACCGAGGTCCTCGCGGCCCAGCACCTGCGCACCATCACCACGATGCTCGGCGACCTCGCCGAGGGCGGGATGCTGGGCGGCGCCGAGCACGCGACGCGTGTCGTCCTCCTCACCGGCAGCCAGTCGACCGCCGAGCGGCGCAAGGCCCTGCTCGACGTCGCCGTCGGCGACGCGGGGATCGTCGTCGGCACCCACGCCCTGCTCCAGGAGCACGTCGACTTCCTCGACCTCGCCCTCGTCGTCGTCGACGAGCAGCACCGCTTCGGCGTCGAGCAGCGCGATGCGTTGCGGGGCAAGGGGAAGCTGCCGCCGCACGTCCTCGTCATGACGGCCACGCCGATCCCGCGCACCGTGGCGATGACCGTCTTCGGCGACCTGGAGACCTCCACGCTGCGCGAGCTCCCCGCCGGCCGCGCTCCGATCACGACCCACGTCGTGCCCGAGGACAAGCCCGGCTGGATGGAGCGCACGTGGCACCGGGTGGGCGAGGAGGTGCGCGCGGGGCGCCAGGCGTACGTCGTGTGCCCGCGGATCGGCGACGACGACCCCGCCGGCGACGGCGCGGACCTGCGCGTCGAGACGACCCCGGACGGCGACGACGGCGAGGCCGCGGCGCCCGTGCGCCCGATGCACGGGGTCCACGCCCTGCACGCCCGGCTGGTCGAGGAGCCGGCCCTGGCCGGGCTCACCGTCGAGGTGCTGCACGGCCGCCTGCCCGCCGACGACAAGGAGGCCGTCATGGGGCGCTTCCAGCGGGGGGAGACCCAGGTGCTCGTCTCGACGACCGTCATCGAGGTCGGGGTCGACGTGCCCAACGCCAGCGTCATGGTCGTCATGGACGCCGACCGGTTCGGCGTCTCCCAATTGCACCAGCTGCGCGGGCGGATCGGCCGGGGCGGCTTCCCGGGCCTGTGCCTCCTCGTCACCGGCGCCGACGCCGAGGCCGCGCTGACCCGCCTCGAGGCCGTCGCCGCCACCACCGACGGGTTCGAGCTCGCCCGCCTCGACCTCTCCCAGCGGCGCGAGGGCGACATCCTCGGGGCGGCGCAGTCGGGCCGCCGGACCCAGCTGGAGTTCCTCCACGTCCTGGAGCACGAGGACGTCATCGAGGAGGCGCGCGACGACGCGTTCGCGCTCGTCGCCGACGACCCCGACCTCGAGAGCCACCCGGCGCTGGCCGCGGCCGTGCGCGCCCGGGTCGACGCCGAGCAGGCCGCCTGGCTGGAGCGCGGCTGATGACGCGCGTCATCGCCGGTGTCGCCGGTGGCCGGACCCTGCGGACCCCGCCGGGCTCGGGCACCCGCCCCACGAGCGACCGGGTCCGCGAGGCCCTGTTCTCGGCGCTGGACGCCCGCGACGCCGTGCGCGGCAGCCGCGTCCTCGACCTCTACGCGGGGTCCGGCGCCCTCGGGCTGGAGGCCGCCAGCCGCGGCGCCGTCGCCGTCGTCCTCGTCGAGTCCGACCGCCGCGCCGCCGACGTCATCGCCCGCAACGCCGCCGACCTCGCCCTGCCCGGTGTGCGCGTCGTGCGCTCCACCGTCCTGCTCGCCCTCGCGGGTGACCCGACACCCGACGACGCCGCCGACCTCGTCCTCGTCGACCCGCCCTACGACGTGCCCGAGGACGACCTGCGCGCCGTCCTGGACCGCCTCGCCGCCGGCTGGCTCGCCCCGGGCGGTCTGCTCGTCGTCGAGCGCTCCACCCGCAGCCCCGAACCGGACTGGCCCGAGGCCCTCGTGCGCTCCGGCAAGCCCCGCAAGTACGGCGAGACCACCGTCTGGCTCGCCACCCGCCCCTGACCCCCCACTCACCAGCAGAGCAGAACGGACGGCGCGGAGGGGCACGAAGCGGCTGGGGAGTGCCGCCGCTGGATGGGTCTGGCGGGAGCGCGAGCGAGCGCCAGCGAGTGAGTGCGGATGGAGGCGGCGGCACCCCCAGCCGCGCAGGGCCCCGGACCGACCACGACCCCAAGCCAACTCTCCCGGCGCTGAGGCGCAGGTCAGGGCGGGTCTCGGCCATGATGGGGCGATGACCGAGATCCAGATCCCCCGACCCACCAGCGGTGACGTCATCGAGCGCATCCTCGAGGACCACCGGCTCTTCGAGGACCTCCTGCGCGAGGCCCGGCGCACCGACATCGACCGCGAGGCGGCCCGGACCGCCCTCGCCGAGGTGCTCGTCGCTCACGCCGTGGCCGAGGAGGAGACGGTCTACCCCGAGTTCCGCCGGGCGCGCGCCATCGGCGGCGAGGAGGTGGAGCACAGCGAGGAGGAGCACGCCGAGATCAACGAGGCCCTGCTCGCCTTCCTCCAGGCTCGGGGCACCGACACCCAGAAGTACGACGACACGCTCGAGGAGCTCGCGACCGCCGTCAACCACCACGCGGGCGAGGAGGAGAGCACCATCCTCAACCCGGCGCGCGAGGACGTCTCGCAGGACCGCCGTGAGGCGCTCGCGGTGCAGTGGCTGACCCGCCGCAACCGGCTCCTCGAGGACGGGTGCGCGAGCGAGGAGCAGGTGGCCGCCCTGCTGGAGGAGGCCGTCGCGGAGGGCACGCTCGCGCCCGAGGACGCGCGCGAGGAGGCCGACGCCATCAAGGCCGAGGCGAAGAAGGAGGCCACGGCGGTCGAGGAGGCCGCCAAGGAGGAGTCGGCCGGCTGACCCCCGCCACGTCGGTACGGTGGTGCCCGTGACCACCCGCCCGCACCGCGCCGTCTGCCCCGGCTCCTACGACCCGGTGACCTCAGGCCACCTCGACGTCATCGCCCGCGCGGCCGCCCTCCACGACGAGGTCGTCGTCGTCGTGCTGCACCACCCCACGAAGGCCGGGACGTTCACGGTGCAGGAACGCATCGGCTTCATCGAGCGCGGGCTCGCCGACCTCGGGGTCGGCGAGGGCGTGCGGGTCGAGGCCTTCTCCGACCGGCTCCTCGTCGACGTCTGCCGCGAGCTCGGCGCCGACGTCGTCGTCAAGGGCCTCCGGGGGGCGGCCGACTTCGCCTACGAGCTGCCCATGGCCCTGATGAACCGCCACCTCACCGGTGTCGAGACCGTCTTCCTGCCCGGTGACCCCGCGTTCGAGCACGTGTCGAGCTCGCTGGTCAAGGAGGTCGCGCGCTACGGCGGCGACGTGACCGGCCTGGTCCCCGACGAGGTCCGCGACGCGCTCCTCACCCGCCTGCGTGGCGACGGCTGAGCAGGCGCGGGCGCGTCCCGCCCCCGGGCACCGCGCCCCCGAGCGCCCGACCCCCTCACGCCCCGCCACCTTCCGCCCCGACATCGAGGGACTGCGCGCGGTCGCGATCCTCACCGTCCTCGCCTACCACGCGGGCCTCCCGCTGCCCGGCGGGTACGTCGGCGTCGACATCTTCTTCGTCATCTCCGGGTACCTCATCACCGGGCTGCTCGTCAACGAGCTGTGGTCGACCGGCAGCATCTCGTGGCTGCGCTTCGTCGGGCGCCGGATCAGGCGCCTCCTGCCCGCGGCGGTCCTCGTCCTGGCCGCCACCTCCGCCGTGGCGTTCGTCGTCGTGCCGGGGCTGCGGCGGCGGGACATCGGGTTCGACGTCATGGGCGCCGCCGGCTACGTCGTCAACTGGGTCTTCGCGAGCCGCGAGGTCGACTACCTCGCCTCCGACCTCAAGCCCTCGCCGGTCCAGCAGTTCTGGTCGCTCGCGGTCGAGGAGCAGTTCTACGTCCTGTGGCCGCTGCTCCTCATCGCCCTGGCGCTCGTCGTCAGGCGCCCGGGACGACGGGTCGTGCTCACGGCCCTCGGGGTCCTCGTGGCCGGCTCGTTCGTGTGGTCGGTCTGGTACTCGCACACCGACTTCCGCCCCGCGTTCTTCACCACGACGACCCGCATCTGGGAACTGGGCATCGGGGCGCTGCTCGCGGTGGCGCTCGCCGGCCGCACCCGGCCCGACGTGGCCCGCCGGTGGGCGGCGCCGGTCGGGTGGGCCTCGCTGGCGGTCCTGCTCGCGGTCGCGGCGTTCCTGCCGGGCGGCATCGAGTGGCCGAGCTACTGGGCGCTGCTCCCCACACTGCCCACGGCCGTGCTGCTGTGGGTCGGGTGGCAGGGGGCCACGAACGGACCGGTGCGGGTGCTCGGGTCCCGCCCGATGGTGTGGGTGGGCGGGCTGTCGTACTCGATCTACCTCTGGCACTGGCCGGTCATCATCCTGGGGGAGTGGACGGCGCAGTGGCTCGGCTCGCCCCTGACGCCCGTCGGCAAGGTCGTCCTCGCCGTGCTGTCGGTCGGGCCGGCGTGGCTGTCGTGGCGGTTCGTCGAGTCCCCGATCCACCACGGCCCGTGGCTGCGCGAGCGGCCCCGCGCCCTGCTCGCCAGCGGTGTCGCGCTCTCGCTGACCGGCGTCCTCGTCGCGCTGCCCCTGCTCCCGCTGCGCTCGCCGTTCGAGACGACCCCGCCGGGGGGAGCGATGCCGCCGGTCTCCGAGCTCGGCGCGGGCACCGTGCGCCTGGGTCAGGTGCTCGCCGGCGTCGACGACCCCGGCTGGGTCACCCCCGACCCGCTGACGAGCGGCGAGGACCGGCCGGCCGCCGACGTCGACCGGTGCCAGGTCGACGTCTCCGCCACCGAGCCGGTCGCCTGCACCTTCGGCGACCCGCAGGGCACGACGACCGTGGCACTCGTCGGGGACTCCAAGGCGATGCAGTGGCTCCCGGCGCTGGAGGAGGCCGCCCGAGGCGCGGGGTGGCGGATCGTCACGTACGGCAAGTCGTCGTGCGCCTTCGCCGACTCCCCGGCGACCCAGGCCGCCAGGGCCTATCCCGAGTGCGACACGTGGAACCGCTCCGTGGTGGATGCCCTGCGGGCGGACCCGCCTGACGTCGTCGTCACCTCCGGGGTCGCGACCGCGGCCTGGGCGGACGACCGGCTCGACCGGCGCACCCTCGTCGAGGGCTACACCTCGCGCTGGCGGTCCCTGGCCGACGGCGGGGTCCCTGTCGTCGTCGTCGGGGACAGCCCCCTGTCCCCGGACGACCTCGACATCTGCGCGGCCCGCCACCCGAGGGAGCTCAGCAGGTGCGCCTTCGAGGGCACCACGGCCATCAGGGGCAGCGGGCTGCCCGTGCAGCGCGAGGCGGCCGCCGGCGCCGGTCCGGGCGTCGCCCTGCTCGACCTCACCGCCTGGATCTGCCCCGAGGAGCGGTGCCCGGTCGTCATCGGCCACGTCGCCGTCCACCGCGCCGGCGACCACGTGACGGCCACCTACGCCGCGAGCCTCGCGCCGCAGGTGGGGGCCGCCGTCGAGGACGCGCTCGCCCGGTTTGGGTGAACCGGCTCCGACCGGTAACCTTGACCCTCGGTCTGCGTCCGTGAGACGTGGCCGAACCACCCCCGACGACTCCAAGGCCATGACTCGACTCGACCCCCGGTCCCCGATGGTGCTCGACACCAAGCTCGTGGGCCGACGACCCGGGACGATGCATGAGCTGACGCGAGACGTCGGGGCGCCGAGCGACTTCGGTACGGACGTCATGCGCGTCGAGGAGGGCGAGAGCCTCCACCTCGAGCTGCGACTGGAGTCCGTCGTCGAGGGAGTGCTCGTCACCGGTTCGGTCCGTGGCACGGCGACCGGCGCCTGCGTGCGGTGCCTGGACCCCGTCAGCGAAGAGGTCGACGGGTTCTTCCAGGAGCTGTTCGTTCACGCCGATCGACACGACCACCACCGCGAGGTGGGGGATGGTGACGCGGACGAGGAGCACCTCATCGAGGACGGGTACCTCGACCTCGAGACGGTGCTTCGGGACACGGTGGTGCCTTCACTGCCGTTCCAGCCGGTGTGCCGGCCCGACTGCCCCGGGCTGTGCTCCGTGTGCGGCCAGCCGCTCGCGGAGGACCCGGATCACCAGCACGACGAGATCGACCCCCGGTGGGCGGCACTCTCGGCCTTGGCCGAGCCGTCCACGCCGACAGAGAAGAGGACCTGACGTGGCCGTTCCGAAGCGGAAGATGTCGCGCTCCAACACCCGCTCGCGCCGCGCCAACTGGAAGGCGACGGCCGTCGCCACCACGACGTGCCCCCAGTGCAAGGCGCTCACCCAGCCCCACATGGCGTGCCCGTCCTGCGGCACGTACAAGGGGCGCCAGTACAGCGTCGCCGAGCGCACCGAGCACCAGGGCTGATCCCGCCCCCATGGGGAAGGGCTCGGCCTCGATGGGCTCGCTGACACCGCTGCGGTCCGTCGACGAGCTTCTCGCGCACCTCGTCGAGGTCACCGGCGCGTCCGTGGACGTGGCGGTGCTTCGTCGTGCCCTGACGCACCGCTCGTACGCGTACGAGGCCGGCGGCCTGCCGCACAACGAGCGCCTGGAGTTCCTCGGGGACTCGGTGCTGGGCCTCGTCGTCACCACGACGCTCTACCACGCCCACCCCGACACGAGCGAGGGCCAGCTGGCCAAGCTGCGCGCGGCCGTCGTCAACATGCGCGCGCTCGCCGACGTGGGCCGCACCCTGGGCCTGGGCGACTACGTCTACCTCGGCCGCGGTGAGGAGTCGACCGGCGGTCGCGACAAGGACTCGATCCTCGCCGACACCGTCGAGGCCGTCATCGGCGCGGTGTACACCTCCGCCGGCATCGAGGCCGCGGGCGAGCTCGTCCACCACCTCCTCGACCCGCTGCTGGCCCAGTCCGCCACCCTCGGCGCCGGCCTGGACTGGAAGACCAGCCTGCAGGAGATCACCTCGCGGCACGGGCTGGGCGCCCCGGAGTACGCCGTCGAGGAGGACGGCCCGGAGCACGCCAAGTGGTTCGAGGCCTCGGTCACCGTCGCCACGAGGGTCCTGGGCCGCGGTGCCGGCCGCACCAAGAAGGTCGCCGAGCAGGAGGCCGCCGCGCTGGCGTGGACCTCCATCCGCGACGAGCACGAGGGCCCGCTCGCCGGGCCCGAGGAGGAGCCCGCCCCCGAGGGCGACGCCGACACCGTCGACCCCGACGGCGCCCTGCCTCCCCGTGCCTGAGCTGCCCGAGGTCGAGGTCGTCCGTCGCGGCCTCGAGGGGCACGTCCTGGGTCGCGACATCACCTCGGTCGAGCTGCGGGGCCACCGCGTCGCGCGCCGCCACCTGCCGGGCCCGGACGACCTCGCCGCCCGCCTGCGCGGTCGCCACGTCGCCGCCGTCCGGCGCCGCGGCAAGTACCTCTGGCTCGACCTCGAGGAGCACCTCGGCCTCCTGCTCCACCTCGGGATGAGCGGTCAGCTCCTCGTGGAGGACGCCGACGCCCCCGACGAGAAGCACCTCCACGCGCGGTTCCGCTTCGCCGACGGCGGGCCCGAGCTGCGCTTCGTCGACCAGCGGACCTTCGGCGGCCTCGCCCTCACCGACCTCGACGACGCCGGGGTACCGCTCGCGATCGCGAACATCGCGCCCGACCTCCTCGAGGACGCCTACGACCGCGCCGCGGTCGTGCGCCGCATCAAGGGCAAGGACAGCGCCATCAAGCGGGTCCTGCTCGACCAGGGCGTCGCCTCGGGCATCGGCAACATCTACGCCGACGAGGCCCTCTGGCGGGCGCAGGTGCACGGCGAGCGGGTCGCGAGCTCGCTGACCAAGCCCCGCATCGGAGTCGTCCTCGACCACGCCGCGCAGGTGATGCGCGAGGCGCTGGGGCAGGGCGGCACGAGCTTCGACGCCCTCTACGTCAACGTCAACGGCGCCTCGGGGTACTTCGACCGGTCGCTGGCGGCCTACGGGCAGGCGGGGCGGGCGTGCCCGCGGTGCGGCACCGCCATCCGGCGTGAGCAGTTCATGAACCGCTCGTCGTTCTCGTGCCCGCGCTGCCAGCCACGCCCGCGAGGGCTGCGGCCGGCGGGGCCGCCCCGGGGCTGACCCGGCCGCCTCCCGTGGGGTTCCGGAGGCCGGGTCGGCGCCGTCCGGCTGGCTAGGGTGAGGCGATGACCAGTACCCGCCCGCAACCGCACTGGCTGGCCGGCTCGGTTCTCTACCAGATCTACCCCCAGACCTTCGCCGACTCCGACGGCGACGGCATCGGCGACCTCGCCGGGGCGCTCGAGAGGCTCGACCACCTCGCCTGGCTCGGCGTCGACGCCGTGTGGTTCAGCCCGCTGTTCGCCTCGCCGTTCGCCGACGCCGGCTATGACGTCAGCGACTACCTCAGGGTGGCCCCGCGCTACGGGACGAACGACGACCTCGTGGCCTTCGTCGACGCCGCGCGCAGCCGGGGCATCCGGGTCCTGCTCGACCTCGTCGCGGGGCACACGAGCGACCAGCACCCCTGGTTCCGGGAGTGGGCCGAGGACCCCGCCGACAGCCGGTACGTCTGGAACGAGCGGGTCGGGTCGCCCGCAGGGGTCTGGTGCCCGGTGCCCGGGTCGCGCGGCGGCTACTACCTGCTGAACTTCTACCCGTGCCAGCCCGCGCTCAACTTCGGGTACGCCCGGCAGGACCCCGACCAGCCGTGGCGGGACCCGGTCGACGCGCCGGGGCCTCGGGCCAACCGGCAGGCGCTCAAGGACGTCATGGCCCACTGGTTCGACCTCGGGATCAGCGGCTTCCGCGTCGACATGGCGGCCTCGCTCGTCAAGGACGACCCCGGGCAGGTGGAGACCGGTCGGCTGTGGACCGACGTGCGCCAGTGGCTGGACGCGACCCACCCCGACGCCGCCCTGCTGGCCGAGTGGGGCGAGCCCGCGGTGTCCGTGCCCGCCGGGTTCCACGCCGACTTCTTCCTCCAGTTCAGCAACCCGGCGCTGCGGTCGTTGTGGCACACCGGGGTCGGCACCCACGACCCGAGTTGGAGCGAGCCCGGCCCGTCCTTCTTCGATGCCGAGGGCGGCGGCGGCATCGACGTGTTCCTGCGCGAGTGGCGTCGCGCGACCGACGCGATCGGGGTCGGGGGCGGGCACGTCGCCCTCCCGACGGCCAACCACGACTACGCCCGCCTCGTCACCGGACCCCGCTCGGCCGAGCAGGCGCGCGGGGCGTTCGCCTTCCTCATGACCTGGCCGTCGCTGCCGACGATCTACTACGGCGACGAGATCGGGATGCGCTACCTCGAGGACCTGCCCGACAAGGAGGGCAGCGTCCTGTCCCCGCTCAACAACCGCACCGGGTCGCGCACCCCGATGCAGTGGGAGCCGGGTCCGGGTGCGGGGTTCTCCACGGCGCCGGCCGAGCGCTTCTACCTGCCGGTCGACCCGTCGGTCGACCGCCCCGACGTCTCGACGCAGCGGGCCGACGAGGCGTCGCTGCTGCACCTGGTGCGGCGGCTCGTCGCGCTGCGGCACGCGACGCCCGCGCTCGGGCCCGACGGCAGCCTCGAGGTGCTCACCGAGGACTACCCCTTCGCCTACGTGCGCGGCGGCACCCACCTCGTCGTCGTCAACCCGCGGCGCGAGCCGGCGTCGCTCGACCTCCCCGCGGGATGGGACGACGCCACCGCGCTCGAGGTCGAGGGCGTGCGGCTGTCCGCCGACCGGGTGGAGGTCGAGGGCTTCGGGTTCGCGATCCTCGCCCGGACCGGCTGAGGGGCACCCGTCCCGCCCGGGGCCCCGGGTCCGGCCCCGGCCGCGCGAAGCAGCACGGCTCAGGGGCGCGGAAGCTCCTGGAGGGTCACCGGGTTGCCCGTGCGCCGCTCGGACAGCTCGGCGAGGGCGGACCGGACCGTCGCGGCGTAGAGGTGCGAGCCGGTGAGGCTGGGGTGGATGCCGTCGGGCTGGAGCTGGCCGCTCGTTCCCTCCAGCGCGGCGTCCCAGTCGGCGAGGACGACGTTGTCGCGACCCCTCGCGAGCTCGCGCAACGCGGCGTTGTCGGCCGCGATCCGGCTGAACGGTCCGTGCAGGGTGACCAGGACGACCATCCGGTCGGGGCCGAGGGCGTCGAGCGTGCGCCGGACCTGGTCCTCGTCGGTGCCGGCGTTCGTGCCGAACCCGAGGACGACCGCGCGGCGCAGCGTGTCGGCACGGCCGGCGACGAGTCCCGGGGCGGCGGACCAGCGGCGGTTGCTCTTCGCGTCCATCCGGACCCTGGGCAGGTAGTAGCGCAGGGCGTGGCTGGCCCCGACGACCATCGAGTCGCCGAGGATGTCGACCTCGCGCCCGGTCGGCATCGACCAGTCCTGCGTGACGGCAGCGGCGGCGGCGGTCGTCGCCGGGGAGGTGCTGGCCGCGGCGGTGCTGGTCGCGGTGGTGCCGGGGGCGGGTCCGGTGGTGTCGGGGGCGGACCCGGTGAGGCTCGCCTCGTTGGCCCGGATCAGCTCCTCGGTCGAGGTGCGCTCGGGGGCGGTGGCCAGGACGACGACGGTGGCCACGGTGACGAGCGCCACGGCACCCCAGACGACGCGCGCCCCGCGGGTGCCGAGCGCGCGCAGCCTGCCCAGGCCCTCGCGGGCCGCGCCGCCGAAGCCGTGGCGCCGGACGGGGAGCTCGACGACGCGGTAGGAGAGGTCGGCGACGGCGAGGGTGACGGCCAGGGCCCACACCCGGGTGAGGACGTAGGCCGTGCTCCCGCGGGCCTCGGGCAGGTCCTGGGCCACGACGAGGACGACCGGCCAGTGCCACAGGTAGATCCCGTAGCTGCGGGCACCCACCCAGCGAACCACGGGCAGCTCGAGGACGGACCGCAGCCGTCCGGGCCGCTCGACGACGACGAGGAGCAGTGCGGCGGTCGCGGCCGAGGCCAGGAGGATGCCGCCGCGGAAGGTCCAGGCGGACGTCTCGGACGCGGTCGCGAGGAGCAGGCCGAGCACGGTGAGGGCCGTGCCCGCGACGGTGCGCCGGTGGCGGTCCCACCAGGGCCGCGTGGTCCACGCCCGGTGCGGGGCGGCCCACGCGAAGGCGAGCGCGGCGCCGAGCATCAGGCCGGCCAGGTGCGTGTCGGTGCCGAAGTAGACCCGGGTGGGCGAGTCGGGGTCGAGCCGCACGCCCATGAGGACGGCCGACGCGAGGGCGGCGCCGGCGGCCACGGCGGCGCGGGCCGCCGGGGCGCGCACGACGGTGACGAGGGCGAGGAGCGCCAGCGGCCACAGGAGGTAGAACTGCTCCTCCACCGCGAGCGACCAGAGGTTCATGAACAGCTGGGGCGAGGTCGCCGCGAAGTAGTCGGACCCGGCGGCCACCTCGAGCCAGTTCGAGGTGAAGGTCAGCGCCCCGAGGACCTGCCGCTCCGCGCCGACGAGGAGGTCGCCCTCGCTGAGCCGGGCCAGCAGGACGCCGGAGGGGAGCAGCACGAGCAGTGCCGGAAGGAGGCGGCGGGCGCGGCGGGTCCAGAACGCGGGGAGGTCGAGGCGACCGGTCGCGGCGCGCTCGCGGACCAGCAGGGTGGTGATGAGGAAGCCCGAGACGACGAAGAAGACATCGACGCCGAGGAACCCGCCCGGCAGCCAGGCGGCGTCGAGGTGGAAGAGCACGACCGCGGCGATGGCCAGGGCCCGCAGCCCGTCGAGGCCGGCGATGCGGCGGCCGGCCGGTGGCGGTGCGGCGCCGGGGGAGGCCCCGGGCAGGGGGTCGCGGACCGCGCGGGTCCGCTGAGCCTGCGTGGTGCTCATGGGGTCACGGTAGGGGCCTGTGGTGACACCGTGACGCAGGCGCGCTCGTGGGACCGCGTCCCCTCCGGTTCGAGGGTGCGCCGGTGTGGCGCACCGGCCGAGTACCTCGAACCACCCGGGAGGAGCGCACGCCATCGTGCACCGCGGTTCGAGGTGAAACCCGACTGCCAGAAGGTCGCCTTTCACCTCGACCCCGCCATGCCGCCGCTGGTTCGAGGTGAAACCCGACTGCCAGAAGGTCGCCTTTCACCTCGACCCCGCAACCCTCCGCCGGGTCGAGGCAGTGCAGCAGGGCGAAGTGCCGGGCCGAATACCTCGAACCACGGGGGTGGGGGCAGGGGGTTCCTAGGATCGGGGGATGGCGCAGGACGGGGGATGGCGAGGACGGGGGATGGCGCAGGACGGGGGTGGCGAGGACGGGGGTGGCGAGGACGGGGGTGGCGAGGACGGGGGTGGCGAATACCACAGTGCGGTGGGTGGGGGTGGGGGGCTTCGGGCTGCTGCGCTGGAGGTCAGCAGCCCGAAGCCGCCGCACCGACCGGTGCTCCGGTGTTCCTAGGATCGGGGCATGGCTGAGGACCCGATCGCTGCAGGCGAGGTGCAACGAGTGGCGGTCTTCGTGCGGGGGACGGTGCAGGGGGTCGGGTTCCGCTGGTGGACCCGGGCCCGCGCCCTCGAGCTCGGCCTGGCCGGGTTCGCGCGCAACACCGCCGACGGTCGCGTCGAGGTCGTGGCCGAGGGCCCCGAGGACGCGCTGAGCCGCCTCCTCGACCTCCTGGCCGAGCAGCCGTCCACGAGGCACCGCCCCGGCCGGGTCGGCACGGTCTCCACTCCCGCGTGGGGCCCGCCCCGCGGGGAGCAGGGCTTTCGCGAGCGCTGACCCGGCGGCCACCGCGCACGAGGGGCGGGGACCGGGTCGTGGACGGTGGGCGACCCCGGCCGGGCGGGTTCCTACGATGGGCGGGTGAGCGACCTCCCTCCCGAGCTGGCGCGACTGCGCTCGAGCATCGACAACATCGACGCGGCGCTCGTCCACCTGCTCGCCGAGCGCTTCAAGTGCACCCAGGCCGTGGGTGAGCTCAAGGCAGCGGCCGGCCTGCCGCCGGCGGACCCCGGGCGCGAGGAGCAGCAGGTCACCCGGCTGCGCGCGCTCGCCCACGAGGCGGGCCTGGACCCCCAGTTCGCCGAGGCGTTCCTCGCCTTCATCATCGCCGAGGTCATCCAGCACCACGAGCACCTGGCCGGCTCCGAGACCGACGCCGACTGACCCCCCGCTCCCGCCCCCTTCCCCGGGAGGTCACAGAGGTCACAGAGGCACAGGGGACACAGGGGTCACAGGCATCACCGAGGGTCGGCGACGTCCCGACACCCCGCGAGGGCGCCGGTAGAGTCGCCCCGACCCGGCCCGCCCGGGGGGAACCACCGCACCGACGAGAGCTGACGACCTCCGCATGTACCTCAAGACGCTGACCCTGAAGGGCTTCAAGTCCTTCGCCTCGGCGACGACGATGCGCCTCGAGCCCGGCATCACCTGCGTCGTCGGCCCGAACGGCTCCGGCAAGTCCAACGTCGTCGACGCCCTCGCGTGGGTCATGGGGGAGCAGGGGGCCAAGTCCCTGCGCGGCGGGAAGATGGAGGACGTCATCTTCGCCGGCACCGCGGGCCGCCCGCCGCTGGGCCGCGCGGAGGTCAGCCTCACCATCGACAACACCGACGGCGCCCTCCCGATCGACTACTCCGAGGTGACGATCACCCGCACGATGTTCCGCGGTGGCGGCTCGGAGTACGCCATCAACGGCACCTCGTGCCGGCTCCTCGACGTCCAGGAGCTCCTCTCCGACACCGGCCTGGGTCGCGAGATGCACGTCATCGTCGGCCAGGGCCAGCTCGACACCGTCCTGCGCGCGACCCCCGAGGAGCGCCGCGGCTTCATCGAGGAGGCGGCCGGCGTCCTCAAGCACCGCCGCCGCAAGGAGAAGGCGCTGCGCAAGCTCGAGACGATGGAGGCCAACCTCACCCGGGTCCACGACCTCACGGGCGAGATCCGCCGCCAGCTCGGGCCGCTCGGGCGCCAGGCCGAGGCCGCGCGCCGTGCCGCCGTCATCCAGACCGATGCCCGCGACAGCCGGCTGCGCCTCCTCGCCGACGACCTCGTCGCGCTCACGGCCGTCCTCGAGCAGGAGGTCGCCGACGAGACCGCGATCATCGAGCGCCGCACCGCCGTCGAGGACGCCCTGGCCGACGTGCGCCAGCGGCTGTCCGACGTCGAGCGCCGCACCACCGACGCCGCCCCCGAGCTGAGCCGGGCCCAGGAGCGCTTCGTGCGCCTGCAGAGCCTGCGCGACCGGATGGAGTCCACCGGCTCGGTGGCCGCCGAGCGGGTCCGGCTGCTGTCCCAGGACGAGGAGCACGAGAGCACGAGCGGGCGCGACCCCGACGAGCTGCGCGCCCAGGCCGAGACCGCCCGCGAGGCCGAGGCCGCGCTGCTCGCCGAGGTCGCCGAGAGCGCCGAGGAGCTCACGGCCGCCGTCGCCGCCCGCGAGGAGGTCGAGCAGGCCTTCGCCGCGGAGCAGGCCCGCCTCGCCCGCCTGGCGCGCGCCGCCGCCGACCGCCGCGAGGGCCTGGCCAAGCTCGCCGGCCAGGTCGGCGCCCGCCGCAGCCGGATCGAGGCCGGGGAGTCCGAGATCGGCCGGCTCCAGGAGCTCGTCGCCGCGGCCCGCGCCCGCGCCAGCGAGGCCGAGCAGGAGTTCTCCCGCCTCGAGGGTGGCGTCGCCGTCGAGGAGGAGGGCGAGCAGGGCCTGGACCAGACCCACGAGGTCGCCGCCGCCCGGCTCGCGCAGGCGGAGGCCGAGGTCGAGCGCCTCGTCGCCGAGGAGCGTGAGGCCGAGCGGCTGCGCTCGTCGTCCGCCGCCCGGCTCGAGGCCCTCGAGCTGAGCCTGCGCCGCAAGGACGGCGCCGCCACGCTCCTCGCCGCCGGTGACGACCACGGCGTCGTCGGCACCGTCGCCTCGCTGCTGCACGTCACCGGCGGGCACGAGGCCGCGGTCGCCGCCGCCCTGGGCTGGGCCTCCGAGGCGCTCGCGGTCCCCAGCGCGGGCCACGCGGCGCGCGCCATCTCGAGCCTGCGCGACGACGACGGCGGCCGGGCGGCCCTCCTCGTCGGCGACACGGCCACCCCGAGCGACCCGTCGGCCTGGCCCGCCCTCGACGGCTCGGCGGTCTGGGCCCGCGACGTCGTCAGCGCGCCCGACGACGTGCGGCCCGCGGTCGAGCAGCTCCTCGACCGGGTCGCCCTCGTCCCGACCGCCGCCCACGCGCTGGCGCTCGTCGCCCGCCGCGAGGGCGTCACCGCGGTGACCGCCGACGGCGACGTCTTCGGCCCCGGCTGGGCTCGCGGCGGCAGCAGCGCCGGCGAGAGCCTGCTCGAGGTCCAGGCCGCCGTCGCCGAGACCCGCACGACCCTCGAGGCCGCGACGAGCCGCGCCGAGCGAGCGCGCTTCTCCCTCGCCGCCGCCCGTGACGAGGCGCGCGTGGCCGCGACCGACGTGGAGGCCTCGCTCGAGGCGCTGCACGAGTCCGACGCCCGGATGGCCGCCGTCGCCGAGCGCCTCGGCGGCCTCGGCGCCTCGGTGCGCACCGCGTCCGCGGAGGCCGACCGCACCGAGCGGGCCATCGCCGACGCGCGGGTCGCGCTCGAGACCGACCGCACCGAGCTCGAGGCGCTCGAGGCCCGTCTCGAGCAGGCCCAGGCCGAGCCGACCGAGGACACCGAGGAGCCCGGCACCGACGAGCGCGACCGCCTCGAGCTCGCCGCGAGCCGGGCCCGCACCGCCGAGACCGAGCTGCGCCTCACCCTGCGGACCCGCGAGGAGCGGGCGCGCGCCCTCAAGGGCCGCGCCGACTCCCTCGAGGGAGCGGCCCGCAACGAGCTCGCCGCCCGCGAGCGGCTGCGCGAGCGTCGCGAGCGCCGCCGCCGGGAGGCCACCGTCGCCGAGGCCGTGCGCGCCGCCGCCGCCTACGCCGTCGAGCGGGTCGCCGCGGCCCTCGCCGTCGCCACGCACCTGCGCGACGCCGCCGAGGTCGAGCGCGCCGACCGCGACCGCGAGGCCTCGGTCCTGCGCCAGGAGCTGACCCGGGTCCAGGACGAGCTGCGCGACCTCACCGACAGCGCCCACCGCGACGAGATGGCCCGCGCCCGGCAGGTCGCCCGCATCGAGGCGCTGCACGCCAGGGCGGTCGAGGAGCTCGGCATCGACCCCGAGGTCCTCGTCGAGGAGTTCGGCCCGCACCGCGAGGTCCCGCACGTCGCGGGCCCCGGTGAGGACCCCGCCGACGCCCCGGGCCCGACCCCGTACGTCCGCGAGGAGCAGGAGAAGCGCCTGCGCAAGGCCGAGCGCGGCCTGCAGGCGCTCGGCCGGGTCAACCCGCTGGCGCTCGAGGAGTTCGCGGCGCTCGAGGAGCGGCACACCTTCCTCACCACCCAGCTCGAGGACCTCAAGCGCTCCAAGCGCGACCTGCTCGACATCGTCAAGGAGGTCGACGAGCGGGTCGAGCAGGTCTTCACCGAGGCCTTCCACGACACGCAGGCCCAGTTCGAGCGGGTCTTCGGCCGGCTCTTCCCCGGCGGTGAGGGACGACTCGTCCTCACCGACCCCTCGAACATGCTGACGACCGGCATCGAGGTCGAGGCCCGCCCGCCGGGCAAGAAGGTCAAGCGGCTCAGCCTGCTCTCCGGTGGGGAGCGCTCGCTCGTCGCGGTGGCGCTGCTCGTCGCGATCTTCAAGGCGCGCCCGAGCCCGTTCTACATCATGGACGAGGTCGAGGCGGCGCTCGACGACACCAACCTGGGCCGCCTCATCACGCTGTTCGAGGAGCTGCGCGACTCCAGCCAGCTCATCGTCATCACCCACCAGAAGCGGACGATGGAGGTCGCCGACGCGCTCTACGGCGTCTCGATGCGCGGCGACGGCGTCACGACGGTGGTCTCCCAGCGCATCCGCGACGTCGCCGCCACCGCCTGACCGAACCGCCTACGGGCGGTGCGGCAGGCCGCCGATGTCGGCGACCGGCCAGAACCGCAGGACGACCGGGCCCACGACGCGCGCCATCGGGACCAGGCGCGCGCACTCGGGCCCGTCGACGGCCCCGCGGCAGCCGATGACCGAGTCGGCCGACTGCGAGCGGTGGTCGCCCAGCACGAGGAGGTTGTCGTCCGGGACGGTGATCTCCGGGAAGCAGCGGGTCGAGCGCGGGGTGCTCGAGCAGTCGAGGGAGCCGGCCGTGAAGGGCAGGTCCTCGTGGATGTACGGCTCGTCGAGGTTCTGCGAGTCGACGGTGACCCGCCCGTCCGTGGAGCAGCAGGCCACCCGGTCGCCCGGCAGGCCCACGACCCGCTTGACCGTGTAGGCCGTGCTGCTCGGGCCGATGCCGGTGAGGTCCCCGAACCAGCGGGCCGCCCGCACCACCGGGTTGGTCGGGTCGGGCAGCGAGCGCTCCTGCCAGGTGTCCCCGTGCCCGAAGACGACGACGTCGCCTCGGGCGACCGAGCCGTCGAGCCGGTTGACGAGGATGCGGTCGCCGACGTGCAGGGTCTGCTCCATCGAGCGCGAGGGCACCCCGAACGGCTTGACGAGGAAGGCCTGCACCAGGGCCACCGCGACGAGCGCGAGGATGACCTCGGTGAACATGGGGAGCCGTCGACGGGGACGCGTCGTCGCCCCGTCCGACGCGGCCGCTGCGGTCGTCACGCGCGCCACTCTAGGTGACCCCCGGAGGTCCGTCGATTTGGTCGCCCACCTGCGGCTCGGCGAGACTGGGGTCATGGTGTCGGTCGTTCTGGGGATGTTGTTCTGTGTCGGTCTGGCGCTCGCCGTCATGGCGCTCGTGGCGGTGCCCGCGCGCCGGGCCGGCCGCGACGTCCTCACCGAGCGCGGGGTGGAGGTCGTCGGGTCGATCCGCGACCGCCAGATCACCCTCGGGCGCCCCGAGGTCGACGTCGACCCGCAGCGGGCCGACGACGTCGTCCTCGCCCACGGCTGACCCGCCCCTCCCGACAGGAGCCCGCGTGAACTCCGGCATCGACCACACCGGCGTCGACAGCGACGTCCGCCCGCAGGACGACCTCTTCGCCCACGTCAACGGCCGATGGGTCGCGACGACCACCATCCCGGCCGACCGGGGGCGCTACGGCAGCTTCGACGCCCTGCGCGAGTCGGCCGAGGAGCACGTGCGCGCCATCATCGAGGAGGTCGCGGCCGGGGCGCCCGCCCCCGGCACCGTCGCGGCGAAGGTCGGTGACCTCTACGCCAGCTTCATGGCGCACGACGCGGTCGAGGCCCTGGGGACCACGCCGCTGCGCGACGACCTCGCGACCGCAGGAGCCGTCGACGGCCCGGCCGACGTCGTGGCCGCCACCGGCCGCCTCGGCCGCAGCGGGGTGGGCGGCCTCGTCATTCCCTTCGTCAACACCGACGACCGCGACCCCGACCGCTACGTGGTCTACCTCGAGCAGTCCGGCCTCGGGCTGCCCGACGAGTCGTACTACCGCGACGACGAGCACGCGGCCAAGCGCGAGGCCTACGTCGGGCACGTCGGGCGGATGCTCGCGCTCGCCGGGTGGGACGACCCCGCCGGTGCCGCCGGACGCGTCATGGCGCTCGAGACGCGCCTCGCGGCCGGGCACTGGGACAAGGTCACCAACCGCGACCCGGTGAGGACCTACACCCTGGTCGACCGGGCCGGTCTCGCCGAGCTGGCCCCGCTGGACTGGGACGCGTACCTCACCGGCCTGGGCGCCCCGCGGGGCGCCTTCGACGCCGTCGTCGTGCGCCAGCCCGACCACCTGCGCTCGGTCGCCGACGCCCTGACCCAGGAGCCGGTGCAGGCCTGGCGCGACTGGCTGGCGTGGAACGTCGTGCACGCGCACGCCCCCTACCTCTCGGCCGCGTTCGTCGAGGAGAACTTCGACTTCTACGGGCGCACCCTGTCCGGGGTCCCCGAGATCCGCGAGCGCTGGAAGCGCGGCGTCGCGCTCGTCGAGGAGGCCCTGGGGGAGGCCGTCGGCCAGCTCTACGTCGACCGGCACTTCCCCCCGCGGGCCAAGGACCGCATGCTCGAGCTCGTCGCCAACCTCGTCGAGGCGTTCCGGCAGAGCCTGTCAGCGGTGCCGTGGATGGGGGACGACACGCGGCGCGAGGCGCTGGCCAAGCTCGGCCAGTTCACCCCGAAGGTCGGCTACCCCGAGCAGTGGCGCGACTACGGCGCCCTCGAGGTCTCGCCGGACGACCTGCTCGGCAACGTCCGCCGCGCCGTCGCCTTCGAGATCGACCGCGGCTTCGCCAAGCTCGGCGGCCCCGTCGACCGCGACGAGTGGTTCATGACCCCGCAGACCGTCAACGCCTACTACAACCCCGGGCTCAACGAGATCGTCTTCCCCGCCGCCATCCTCCAGCCGCCGTTCTTCGACGTCGACGCCGACGACGCGGTCAACTACGGCGGCATCGGCGCCGTCATCGGGCACGAGATCGGCCACGGCTTCGACGACCAGGGCTCGCAGTTCGACGGCAGCGGCACGCTGCGCAACTGGTGGACCGACGACGACCGCGCCGCCTTCCAGGCGCTCGCCGACGCCCTCGTCGCCCAGTTCTCCACGCTTCAGACGCGCGACGCCCCGGGCCGCACGGTCAACGGCGCGCTCACCGTGGGGGAGAACATCGGCGACCTCGGCGGCCTGACCATCGGGCACCGGGCCTACCGCATCTCGCTGGAGGGCGGGGACGCCCCGCTGCTCGACGAGCTCACGGGCGACCAGCGCTTCTTCGTCGGCTGGGCGCAGGTCTGGCGCGGCGTCGCGCGGCGCGAGGAGGCCGAGCGCCTCCTCGTCATCGACCCTCACGCGCCGATGGACCTGCGGGCCAACGCGGCCCGCAACCTCGACGAGTTCCACGACGCGTTCGGCACCGCCGAGGGCGACGGGATGTGGCTCGACCCCGAGCACCGGGTCCGCATCTTCTAGGTCGCGGTTTGGGGGCTCACGTCCCGGCTGGAAGGATGGAGCGGTGAGCGCCATCGACACCCTCTGGGAGTACCTCGCCGTCGCCGTCGGCATCTTCGTGGTCGTCGGGGGCATCGCCCTCGGCCTGCTGCGGGGCCGGAGCGGCCGCACCAAGGACCTGCCGCCGACCCCGTCGCACCCGCCGGCACACGGCGGCTCGGCGATCGACGTCGACGAGCCCCTCGAGGGGGCCATCGGCACGATCGAGTCGCCCGACGACATCGCGCTCGAGCCCGACGCCGTCCCGGAGGTCGCGCCCGAGCCGGTCCGGACGATCGAGCGCCCCGACGCACCGGCCGGCCGCCTGCGCCGGCTGCGGGCCCGGCTCGCGCGCTCCAACACCGCCCTGGGCAAGGGACTGCTGGCGCTGCTGTCCGGCGGGACGCTCGACGAGGCCGCCTGGGAGGAGGTCGAGGACACCCTGCTGGCCGCCGACCTCGGGGTCGGCGCGACCACCGCGCTCGTCGACGCGCTGCGCACCCGCGTCGCCGTCGAGGGCGCCACCGACGAGGCCACGGTCCGCGGCTGGCTGCGCGCGGAGCTGCTGGCGGTCATCGACCCCTCGATGGACCGCTCGATCAGCTCCTCCCGCGTCGACGGCCGGCCGGCGTGCATCCTCGTCGTCGGGGTCAACGGCACCGGCAAGACGACGACCGTGGGCAAGCTGGCCCGGGTCCTCGTCGCGCAGGACAAGGACGTCGTCCTCGGCGCCGCCGACACCTTCCGTGCCGCCGCCGCCGACCAGCTGGCCACGTGGGGCGAGCGGGTGGGCGTGCCCACCGTGCGCTCGGACCGCGAGGGAGCCGACCCGGCCGCGGTCGCGTTCGACGCCGTCAAGGCCGCCGGCGAGCTCGAGGCCGACGTCGTCATCATCGACACCGCCGGGCGCCTGCAGAACAAGACCGGCCTCATGGACGAGCTCGGCAAGGTCAAGCGGGTCATCGAGAAGCGCAGCCCGGTCGACGAGGTGCTCCTCGTGCTGGACGCCACCACCGGTCAGAACGGCATGCGCCAGGCACAGGTCTTCGGCGAGGTCGTCGGCATCACCGGCATCGTCCTCACCAAGCTCGACGGCACCGCCAAGGGCGGCATCGTCGTCGCGGTGCAGCGCGAGCTTGGGGTCCCCGTCAAGCTCGTCGGGCTCGGTGAGGGCCCGGACGACCTCGCGCCGTTCGACCCCGAGGCGTTCGTCGACGCCATCCTGGACTGACGCCACCGGCCGGCACCGCCGCAGCAGGGCCGCAGCAGGGCCGCAGGGCAGCGTCAGGCTGGCGGCGGCGGCGGCACGGCGCAGGCGGGGGTCCCGCCGGGCAGCCGGTACCGGTTGCGCGACACCCACCGGTAGGCCACGCCGGCGAGCGGGCGCACGCCGGGCAGGAGCAGGACCGCCCCGGCCGGGCGCACCCACCACCGCGACGCGAGCAGGGCGCGGGCCACGGCGAGGTGCGCGGCGGCCACCCGGCCGTCGGCGTCGACCCACTGCAGGGCGTCGACGCACTCCTGCTCGGTGAGCCCCAGCGCGGGGAGGTCGACCCGCTGCCACGGCTCCACCGCGAAGTCGCCGGGGGAGCGGCGCAGCCGGTCCACGAGGAGGGTCGCGCTCGTCGTGCAGAAGGCGCAGTCCCCGTCGAAGACGAGGACCGGCCGCGGTGCGCTGGAGGGCATGTCGACATCGTCGCACGGGACGCGGGTCTCACCATCCGGGACGGGGGCGGGGTCGAAACCCGATGTTGACACCGGGCGCCGCTTCGCAACCTCCCCGAAACACGAGAGCGCCGGGGGCGAAACCCGGCGCCGTCACCGTTGGGTCCATGAGCACAGCACTGATGCCCCTGGCGGAGGCAGCAGAGACCCTCGACTACGCGTCCACCGCGTTCGTGATCCTCTGCGCCTCCTTCGTCCTCCTCATGACGGTGCCCGGCCTCGCCCTCTTCTACGGCGGGATGACCCGGGCCAAGTCCGTCCTCAACATGATGATGATGTCCTTCGGCGCCATGGGCGTCGTCGGGATCATCTACGTCCTGTACGGCTACTCGATGTCCTTCGGCAGCCAGAACGTCGCCGGGATCATCGCCAACCCCTTCGAGAAGTTCGGCCTCGCCAACACCGACGCCATCATCAACCCCTTCGGCTACGAGGGCTACGGCAACATCCCCGAGCTCGCGTTCGTCGGGTTCCAGCTGACCTTCGCCGTCATCACCGTCGCGCTCATCAGCGGCGCCGTGGCCGACCGGGTGAAGTTCTCGACCTGGCTGGTCTTCTCCGGCCTGTGGGTCACCCTTGCGTACTTCCCGATCGCGCACATGGTCTGGGGCGGCGGCCTGCTCTCGGGCGCCGAGACCAGCCTGTCCGCGCTCGTCTTCGGCACGACCGACGGAGCCGCGAACGTGGCCCCGATCGACTTCGCCGGTGGCACCGTGGTCCACATCAACGCCGGCATGGCCGGCCTGGTCCTGGCGCTCGTCGTCGGCCAGCGGCTCGGCTTCGGCAAGGTCGCGATGCGTCCCCACAACGTGCCGCTGACCATGATCGGCGCCGGCCTGCTGTGGTTCGGCTGGTTCGGCTTCAACGCGGGCTCCGAGCTCGCCGCCGACGAGACCGCCGCGCTCGTGTGGATCAACACGACCGTCGCCACCTGTGCGGCGATGCTCGGCTGGCTCGTCGTGGAGAAGCTGCGTGACGGCCACGCCACGAGCATCGGCGCCGCGTCCGGTGTCGTCGCCGGCCTCGTCGCCATCACCCCCGCCTGTGGCGCCCTCAGCCCGCTGGGCTCGATCGCCCTGGGTGGGGTCGCGGGTGGCCTGTCGGCCCTCGCCGTCGGCCTGAAGTTCCGCTTCGGCTACGACGACTCGCTCGACGTCGTCGGCGTCCACCTCGTCGCCGGGCTCTGGGGCACCATCGGGGCGGGCCTGCTCGCCACCAGCGGTGGCCTGCTCTACGGTGACGGCGTCCAGCAGACCGTCGTGCAGGTCCTCGTCGCCTTCGCCTCGCTCGTCATCTCGGGTGTCGTCACCCTGGTCATCGCGCTCCTCCTCAAGGCCACCATGGGCTGGCGGATCGCGGACGACGTCGAGGTCGCCGGCATCGACCAGTCCGAGCACGCCGAGTCCGCGTACGACCTCGTCGCGCGGGGCGGTCGGATGGGTGCCACCGGTTTCGGGACCCAGCACGACGCCCGCCACCACGAGGAGACCGCCGCCGCCAAGGACTACGAAGGGGCCACCTCATGAAGCTCGTCACCGCCATCATCAAGCCGCACCAGCTCGACGAGGTGAAGGAGGCCCTCGAGGCCTTCGGCATCCAGGGCATGACCATCAGCGAGGCCCACGGCTACGGCCGCCAGCGCGGGCACAGCGAGGTCTACCGCGGCGCCGAGTACACCGTCGACTTCGTCCCGAAGTCGCGCATCGAGATCCTCGTCGACGACATGGACGCGTCCTCGCTCGTCGACGTCATCCTCAAGGCCGCGCAGACCGGCCGCATCGGTGACGGCAAGATCTGGGTCGTCCCCGTCGAGGACGTCGCCCGGGTCCGCACCGGGGAGCGCGGCGTCGAGGCGATCTGAGTGATGTCGACCCCCTCGAGCGAGATCGGCTCCAGGCGGCTCGACCTGGCCGGCACCCGTGACTTCGCCGTCGCGGGTGCCGGCCGGGCGCGCCGGGAGGCACTCTCCGCGTTCAACCGGAACTGGCTCGCCGAGATCTGGCGGTCGGCCACCGGGGGGACGCGCCTCGAGGGCGTCGCCCTCGCCGCGGTCGGGAGCCTGGGCCGCGGCGACGCCGGGCCGCTCAGCGACTACGACCTCGTCCTCGTGCACTCCGAGCGCTCCCTGCCCGCCAAGGAGCTCACCGCGCTCGCCGACCGCATCTGGTACCCGATCTGGGACGCCGGTGTCCGCCTGGACCACAGCGTCCGCACCGTGAGCCAGTGCCGCCAGGTGGCCGCCGCCGACCTCACCGCCGCCGTCGGGCTGCTCGACCTCACCGCCCTCGCCGGCGACGCCGAGCTCGTCGCGGCGGCGCGCTCGACCGTGGCGCACGACTGGCGGGGCAACGCCCGCAAGCGCCTCCCGCAGCTCGTCGAGGCCGTCCACGCGCGCCACCAGCGCCAGGGCGACCTCGCCCAGTCCATCGAGCCCGAGCTCAAGGAGGCCCACGGGGGCCTGCGTGACATGACCGTGCTCGCGGCGCTCGCCGAGGCCTGGCTCGCCGACCGCCCCCACGGCGGGGTCGACGCCGCGCACGCCGTGCTGCTCGACGTCCGCGACGCCGTCCACGTCGTCACCGGCCGGGGGCGCGACCGCCTGGGCCGCGAGGAGCACGACGCCGTCGCGGCGCTGCTCGGCCACGCCGACGCCGACGACCTGCTCACCGCGGTCTCCTCCGCCGGCCGCCTCGTCGCCTACGCCCTGGACGGCACGCTGCGCCGGGCCGGCCAGTCCCAGCGCGCCCGCACCCTGCGCGTCGGCCCACGGCGACCGCAGATGACGCCGCTGGGCCACGGCCTGTTCGACAGCGACGGCGAGGTCGTGCTCGGCTCGGCACGCCTGGCCGAGGCCGACTCCTCGATGCCGCTGCGCGCCGGCGTCGTGGCCGCGAGGGCGGGGCTGCCCATCGGCCCGGCGACCCTGGACAACCTCGCGCGCTCGGCCCCGGCGCCCGGCGAGCCGTGGACCGCGGTGACCCGCGACCTCCTCGGCGACCTCCTCGCCTCCGGGCCCGGGCTCGTCACCGTGTGGGAGGGCCTGGACCAGGTCGGGATCGTCGACACGTGGCTGCCGGAGTGGGCCGCGGTCCGCTCTCGCCCGCAGCACAACGCCGTCCACCGCCACACCGTCGACCGGCACCTCGTCGAGACGGTCGTGCGGGCCGCCGGGCTGGTCCGGCGTGTCTCGCGTCCCGACCTGCTCCTCGCGGGCGCGCTCCTGCACGACATCGGCAAGGTCCGCGGCGCCCACGACCACTCGGTGACCGGGGCGGGGCTCACCGCCACCATCGCCGCCCGCTGGGGCTACTCCCCGCGCGACGTCGACGTCCTGGTGACCTTGGTGCGCGAGCACCTGACCCTCATCGAGCTGGCCACCCGGCGCGACCACCAGGACCCGATGACCGTCGACGCCGCGGTGGCGGCGGTCGGGGGCG
Source organism: uncultured Actinomycetota bacterium (assembly GCA_963795035.1). Classification (GTDB taxonomy): domain Bacteria; phylum Actinomycetota; class Actinomycetes; order Actinomycetales; family Dermatophilaceae; genus Oryzobacter. Next base: position 281,731 of record CAWCFZ010000003.1, read on the forward strand.
ACGCGGAGGTCTTCGAGATGCTCCTCGCGCTCACCGAGGCCGACGCCTCGGCGGCAGGCCCACTGGCCTGGACCGACTGGCGCGCCACCCTGCTCGACCAGCTCGCCGTCGCGGTGCGTGACCGGCTGCGGGGGCCGGACCCCACGCTGACGGGCGCCGGTGCCGTGGGGGCGGACACCCCGGCCGCGCTGCCCGACGACCTCGTCGCCGCCGTGCGGGGCGGCGACCCCCACGTGCACGTCATCGACCACGGGGGGTCGCACCGCCTCGACATCACCGACCTGGACCGGGTGGGCCTGTTCGCGGACACCGCCGGGCTGCTCGCGGCGGAGGGGCACACCGTCCGCACGGCGATCCTGCGCACCGTCGAGGGGGTCGCGGTCAACGAGTGGCACGTCGAGTCGCCGAGCGGCGCCGTCCCCGACCCGGCCCGGCTCGAGCGCGGGCTGGCCCGCCTCGGCCGCGGCGACCGGGGCCCGCTGTCGACCCTGGACCGCCGCCGCGCCCACCTGCCCCGCCCCTCCGGACAGAGCAGCCTCGGCACCCCGGGCCAGGCGCGGGCTCTCGTCGTCCCCGGCGCGAGCAGCGACTCCACCGTCCTCGAGGTCCGGGCGCAGGACCGCCCGGGGCTGCTCCACGAGCTCGGCGCGGCCCTCGCCGGCGCGGGGATCTCGGTGCGCTCGGCCCACATCGCGACCTACGCGGGGCAGACGCTCGACACGTTCTACCTCACCGGCGCCGACGGCCTGACCCTGCCTCCGGCCCGGGTGGCGCAGGCGGTGAGTCTCGTCATCGACACCTGCGACGGGGTGGCTCCTGCGGCCCGTTAGCCTTGTCCGGTGTTCACGAGCCTGTCCGACCGCCTGACCGCGACCTTCAAGAACCTGCGCACGAAGGGGCGCCTCACCGAGTCCGACGTCAACCGGACCGTCCGCGACATCCGCCTGGCCCTGCTCGACGCCGACGTGGCGCTGCCCGTCGTCAAGGAGTTCACCGGCCGCGTGCGCGAGCGGGCCCTGGGTGCCGAGGTCAGCGAGGCGCTCAACCCCGCGCAGCAGGTCGTCAAGATCGTCAACGAGGAGCTCGTCGCCATCCTCGGGGGGGAGACGCGCACGCTGCGGTTCGCCAAGAACCCGCCCACCGTCATCATGCTCGCGGGCCTCCAGGGCTCCGGCAAGACCACCCTGGCCGGCAAGCTCGCCACCTGGCTCAAGGCCCAGGGGCACACGCCGATCCTCGTCGCCGCCGACCTCCAGCGCCCCAACGCGGTGACCCAGCTCGAGGTCGTCGGCCAGCGCGCGGGCGTCCCGGTCTTCGCCCCCGAGCGGGGCAACGTCGGCGGGCACGACGCGGTCAGCGGTGGCACGGAGGGGACCCGCTCGTTCGGTGACCCCGTGTCGGTGTCGCGCGCCGGGGTCGCCGAGGCTCGCGCCCGGCAGCACGACGTCGTCATCGTCGACACCGCCGGCCGCCTCGCCGTCGACGCCGACCTCATGCAGCAGGCGGCCGACATCCGCGAGGCGGTGCAGCCCGACGAGGTCCTGTTCGTCATCGACGCGATGATCGGCCAGGCCGCGGTCGAGACCGCGGAGGCCTTCCTCGAGGGGGTCGACTTCACCGGTGTCGTGCTGTCCAAGCTCGACGGTGACGCGCGCGGAGGGGCGGCGCTGTCGGTCGCGTCGGTCACCGGGCGTCCGATCATGTTCGCCTCCACCGGCGAGCAGCTGAAGGACTTCGAGGTCTTCCACCCCGACCGCATGGCCTCGCGCATCCTCGACATGGGTGACGTCCTCACCCTCATCGAGCAGGCCGAGAAGGCCATCGACCGCACCCAGGCCGCGGAGATGGAGCGCAAGTTCCTCGCGGCCGAGGACTTCACCTTCGACGACTTCCTCCAGCAGATGGCCGCCATCAAGAAGATGGGGTCGCTGAAGTCGATCCTCGGGATGATGCCGGGCATGGGCCAGATGAAGGCCCAGATCGACGCCTTCGACGAGCGTGAGTTCGACCGGGTCGAGGCCATGGTCCGCTCGATGACCCCCTTCGAGCGCAACCACCCCAAGCAGATCAACGGCTCGCGCCGCTCGCGCATCGCCAAGGGCTCCGGGGTCACGACCTCGGAGGTCAACCAGCTCCTCGAGCGGTTCGGTGACGCCCAGAAGATGATGAAGCAGCTCGCCCGCGGCGGCGGCATGCCCGGGATGCCGGGGATGCCCGGAGGTGGCTCGGGGCCGGGCAAGCGCGGTCGCCAGCAGCAGCAGCCGCAGCGCAAGAAGTCCAAGTCGGGCAACCCGGCCAAGCGAGCCGCCGAGGAGAGGTCGGGCGGGGCGCGCCCGCCGGCCCCGACCGGGGGGTCCTTCGGGGCGGGTCCCGGCGGCGACGGCGCCCCGGGTGGGTTCGACCCCTCGGCCATCGACCCGGCCCAGCTGCCGAAGGGCTTCGAGAAGTTCCTGGGCACGTGACCCGCGACGAGGGCGGCGAGCTCTTCACCACGGCCGTCGGCACGGCCGGGCCGCGGGTCGCCTTCCTCCACGGGCTGTTCGGGCAGGGCCGCAACTGGTCCCAGGTGGCCAAGGCGGTCTCCGGGCCGGACGGCACCGGGGCCCGCTGCCTCCTCGTGGACCTGCCCGACCACGGCCGGTCGCCGTGGACCGACGAGTTCTCCTACGAGGGCTACGCCGCGCGCGTGGCGGCCACCCTGGAGGCCACGGCGCCGGGGGAGCGGTGGGTCGTCGTCGGGCACAGCCTCGGCGGCAAGGTCTCGATGGTCCTCACCCTGACCCATCCCGAGCTCGTCGCCAGCCTCGTCGTCGTCGACATCGCTCCCAAGGACTACGGCGACCTCGACCGTTTCCGCGGGTACATCGACGGGATGGCGGCACTGCCGCTCGCCGAGATCACCACGCGTGCGGATGCCGAACAGCGTTTCGCCGCAACCGAACCCGATGCCGGGGTGCGCGGCTTCCTCCTGCAGAACCTGCGTCGGCACGGTGACGCGTGGTCGTGGCAGGTGAACCTCGACCTCGTCGCGCGCGACGCTGGGCGAGGGAGCGAGTCGGACATCGCCGGCTTCCCCGACCTGTCCGCACCCCCCTGGGACGGGCCGGTCGTCTGGCTCGTCGGGTCCGAGTCGGGCTACGTCCGCGACGACGACGACCCGACGATGCGGGCCCTGTTCCCGCGCACCCGCCTGGTGACCGTCAACGGCGTCGGGCACTGGGTCCACAGCGACGCTCCGCAGGTGGTCACCGAGACGATCCGCCGCGTGGTGCGCGCCGCCGCCGACCACTCCTGAGGCCGACCTGCCCTCGGGGCACTGTCGCGGCGCGGAGGAGATGGACATACTCGTCCGATGGCGACTCCCGCAGCCGACCCGGTCGCCCGGGTCCGCGCCACCTTCGATGCCGTGGCCGACGACTACGACCAGAGCGGCGTGCCGTTCTTCGGCCCCGCCGCGCAGGGCCTGCTCGAGGCGCTCGACCCGCAGCCGGGGGAGCGCGCCCTCGACATCGGCTGCGGCCGCGGTGCGGTCACCCTCGGGCTCGCCCGGGCCGTGCTGCCCACCGGCACGCTCGACGCGGTCGACCTCAGCCCGGCGATGGTGGCCCACACCACCGAGCTCCTCGAACGCGACGGGCACGCGGCCCGGGCCCGGGTGATGGACGCCGCCGACCCCGACCTGCCGAGCGGTGCCCACGACGTCGTCTCGTCAGCGCTGGTCCTGTTCTTCCTGCCGGACCCGGGCGCCGCGCTGGCCCGCTGGGTCCGCCTGCTCGCGCCGGGCGGGCGGATCGGCCTGACGACGTTCGGGGCCGAGCACCCCGCCGCGGCGGAGGTCAACGCGCTGTTCCGCCCCTGGTTGCCCCCCGCCATGCTCGACCCCAAGGCGATGGGCCCGGACGACCCCTTCGCCAGCGACGCGGGGATGGAGGCCCTGCTCGGCGACGCGGGCGCGGTCGACGTGCGCACCGTGACCCGGCGGGTGCCGGTCGTCTACGGCGACGCCGACGGGTGGAAGGCCTTCTCGATGAGCACGGGCCAGCGGGCGATGTGGTCGCTCGTCCCCGAGGCGGAGCGGCCCGGGCTCGAGGCGCGCGCCGCGGACATCCTCGACGCGGCCCGCGACGAGAGCGGGCGGGTCGTCAGCTGGCAGGACATGCGCTACACCCTCGGGCGTGCGCCGCGGCCCTGATCACCGCGGTCGTCCCGGCTAGGGTCTGGCCATGGCACAGGTGCTCCACCTCACCGGACCGGTCCTCGTCGGGCGGGAGGAGGTGCGGCCGCAGGCGTGGGTGGTCGGGGGCCGCATCACGTACGAGCCCCCGACGGGCGAGCACGAGGTGACGCGGCTCGATGGCTGGGTGCTCCCCGGCCTCGTCGACGCCCACTGCCACGTCGGCCTCGACGCCCACGGCGCCGTGGACCACGACACCGCCGAGGCGCAGGCGCTCGGCGACCGGGACGCCGGAACCCTCCTCATCAGGGACGCCGGCTCGCCCTCGGACACCCGCTGGGTCGACGACCGCGCCGACCTGCCCCGCATCATCCGCGCCGGCCGGCACATCGCGCGGACCCGGCGCTACATCCGCAACTACGCGTGGGAGGTCGAGCCCGAGGACCTCGTCGAGCGGGTGCGGCTCGAGGCCCGCGCCGGCGACGGGTGGGTCAAGCTCGTCGGCGACTGGATCGACCGCGACGCCGGCGACCTCACGCCCTGCTGGCCCGCCGACGTCCTCGCCGAGGCCGTGGCCGCCGCCCACGACGAGGGCGCCCGGGTCACGGCGCACTGCTTCGCCGAGGAGTCGCTGCACGACCTCGCGGCCGCCGGCACCGACTGCGTCGAGCACGCGGTGGGCCTGGTTCCCGAGACCATCGAGGCGTTCGCCCGGCAGGGCATCGCCATCGTGCCGACGCTGGTCAACATCGACACCTTCCCGGCGATCGCCGAGCCGGCGAAGGCGAAGTTCCCCGGCTACCACGCCCACATGCTCGACCTGCACGCCCGCCGCTACGAGACCGTCGGCGCGGCCCGCGACGCCGGCATCCCCGTCTACGTGGGCACCGACGCCGGTGGCTCGCTGCCGCACGGCCTCGCGGCCCAGGAGGTCGAGCGGCTCACCCGCTGCGGCTTCAGCGCGCTCGAGGCGCTCGACGCGGCGACGTGGGGGGCGCGCGCCTGGCTGGGCCGGCCGGGCATCGAGGAGGGCGAGGAGGCCGACCTCGTCGTCTATGCCGCCGACCCGCGCGAGGACGTGGGCGTCCTCGCGCACCCGTCGGCGGTCGTGCTGCGCGGCACCGCCGTCCGCGGCTGACGCCGACGGTGGCCGGTGGGCGGGGCGACGCCCCTTGGCATCCCCAGGTGTCGGCGGTCAGGCGGGCTCGGGCGCTCCGGTGCGGGAGTCCTGCACCTCGAGGGCGGCGAGCTCACGCTCCAGCGCGCGCTCGGCCCGGTGGGCGCGCACCGACCAGGCGACGGCGCCGGCCCACACCGCGCAGACGAGGGCGAGGACCGCGTAGCGGGTGGGGTCGGCGGCGTCGACCCAGTCGCTGCGCAGCAGGGTCCGGCTGTTCGTGAGGACGATGACGCCGCCCACGGCCGCGCCGAGCACCCGGGGCGGCACGTGCCGCACGAGCCAGGCGGCGATCGGGGCGGCCACCAGGCCACCGGCGAGGAGGGCGAGGACCCAGGCGACGTCGAGGCCCGCGGTGCCGAGGGCGAGGAGGAAGCCGATGCTCGCGGCGACGGAGACGAGGAACTCGCTGGTGTCGATCGAGCCGATGACCTTGCGCGGCTCGAGGCGGCCGCTGGCGAGGATGGCGGGGGTGCCCACCGGGCCCCAGCCGCCTCCGCCCGTGGCGTCGACGAACCCGGCGAGGAGGCCGAGCGGGGTGAGGAAGCGGTGGCGCAGCGGGTGGCCGAGCCGGTCGCGTCGCAGGCCCTTGACCGTGAAGCGCCCGAGCACGTAGAGGCCGAGGGCCAGCAGGATCATCGACATCACAGGGGAGGCCACGGAGGTGTCCAGGCTGGACAGGAACGTCGCCCCGGCGAAGGCGCCGACCGCGCCGGGGACGCCGATGCGCACGACGACCCTCCAGTCGACGTTGCCGAACGTCCAGTGGGAGACGCCCGAGGCCAGGGTCGTCCCGATCTCGGCGAGGTGCACCGTCGCCGACGCGGCCGCGGGGTTGGTCCCGATGGCCAGGAGGAGCGTCGTCGACGTCACCCCGTACGCCATGCCGAGCGAGCCGTCGACGAGCTGGGCGCCCAGGCCCACGAGGCCGAGCAGGACGAGCTTGCGCATGGCAGGGGGCTCCAGGGGGCGAGGGGGCGAAACGGCTGCCCCGAGTCTTCCCAACTGGACGTTATGGGTCAAACAACGAAGTGTTATGTCTTGCATCGTGGAAGCCGTCACCCGCCCCGGTTCGAGGTGAAAGGCGACCCTCTCGCGGTCGGACATCACCTCGATCCGGCGGGGGGGTCCGGGGTTCGAGGTGAAAGGCGACCCTCTCGCGGTCGGACATCACCTCGAACCGGCGAGGGGGCGTGGGTTCGAGGTGAAAGGCGACCCTCTCGCGGTCGGACATCACCTCGAACCGGCGAGGGGGCCGTGGGTTCGAGGTGAAAGGCGACCCTCTCGCGGTCGGACATCACCTCGATCCGGCAGCACGAGGCCGGAGCGCGTGGTCCCGCCTACCGCGCGGCCCGCAGGACGTCGGCGCCCTCGCCCGTGAGCCGGGCCAGCCCGGCGGTGCGTCCCGTGAGGACCAGCAGGATGGCTCCGATCGGACCAGTGACCTCGGAGCCGTGACCACGCTCCCAGTGGACGTCGGTGGCCCGGAACCGGTGGTCGTCGAGGGGCAGGCGCCGGTTGACCCACGCCATCCAGCTCCCCCGCGTGTCCCAGCGACGGCTCGCGGCGAGGGCGCACGGTGCCGGGCGCATCTCGAGGTCGAGCCCGAGCGGCACGGCGATGTCCTGGCTGTGGACGAGGATGTCGGTCAGCGTCTCGAGCGGTGTGACGAAGGCGTTGTGGCGGCGCGAGCCGGTCGTGGCACGGATGCGGTCGGTGATCTCGGAGGTCGACAAGGCACGTGCCTGGATGACGGCCGACTCGTGGATCGTCGCGTTGAGGGTCACGCTGCGCAGCATCCGCGGGTGCCGGGCGATGAAGCCGAAGAGGTCGCCGAAGGACTGCTGCTGCAGGGTGAGGTGGGCGGCGACGTGGCGCACGGTCCAGCCCTGGCACAGCGACGGGAGGTCCCACTGGTCCGCCGACAGCCCCTCGAGCAGGCGGGTGGTCCGCACCCGCTGGTCGTCGATGCCGGCCCAGAGGGCGTCGGTCTCCGCGGCGGTCATGGTGGCCATCCGCTCCTCCTTCATGTGAAGACCGGGGGTCGTTCCCGGGTCCGCTTGAGCTCGAAGAACTGGGGGTACCCGGCGAGCAGCCGGGCGCCCTCGAAGACGTCGTCGGCGTCCGCGCCGCGCGGGATCGCGTTGAGCACCGGTCCGTAGAACGCAACGCCCTCGATGGAGGTGATGGGCGTGCCGACCTCGCTGCCGACGAGGGCGGCGCCGGCCTCGTGGCTGGCCCGCATCGCGGCATCGTGCTCGTCGGACTCCATGGCGTCCTCGAGCTCGATGGGCAGGCCCGCTCGGGGGAGGGCCTCGCGCAGCACCTCGCGGTACTGCTGCGCGGAGGGTCGGCGCCACACGTCGAAGACGAGCTCGCCGAAGGCCGTGTAGAAGTCGCCGAGGACCTCCTCGCCGAACCTCGTGGCCGCGGCGGTGGCCACCCGGGCCGGTCCGCGGGAGGCCTGGACCGTGCGGCGGTAGTCGGGGGCGACGTCGGTGCGGTGCTCGTTGAGCAGGTACAGGCTCATGACGTGGTGGCGCACGAGGAGAGGCCGGCGCCCACCCACCTCCTGCAGCCAGCGCGACGCCGTCCACGAGTACGGGCACACCGGGTCGAACCAGAAGTCGACCACCACCTCGCGTGTCGCCATCATCGCTCCCGCTCCTACAATGGTCCCATCAGCGAACCAGTATAGTTCGACTGTGGGACTACGTACAGAGGTGAGATGACCCGCCAGCTGCCGACCAGCCTGTTGATGTTCATCACCGCGCGGGCCGCCACGAGCCGCATCTTCGATGCCGTCGCGGGCTCCGGGTTCGATGACGTGACCCTCGCGCAGAGCCGGCTGATGATGGGCGTCGACCCCGACGGCACCCGGCTCAGCGTCCTGGCCGCGCGGGCCCTCATCGCCAAGCAGACCGCGACCGCCCTCGTCGACAGGCTGGAACGGGCGGGCTACGTCGAGCGCGTTCCCGACCCCGCCGACGGGCGGGCCCGGCTGGTGCGGCTGACCCCACGCGCCCTCGCCGCGATCCCGTACGCCCGCGCCGAGGAGGACCGCATCGAGGCGGAGTGGACCGCGCACCTGGGCCCCGAGCGGATGGCCGCGCTCCGCGAGGGGCTGGAGGCGCTGCGCGAGATCACCGACCCCTACCGCTGAGCATCGCCGCCGACGGCACCGGTCCCGTGAGCGTGCGCGGCGTCACCGAGGCTGCGGTGTGGCCGTGGTGCGGGGTACCGCCCGAGGTCTGGCAGAATGGACGGCTGTACCCGTCCGGACGGAACGCATCCGCGGCCGCCGGACCGGACGCCTACACCGAGCATCCGGCACCCCGCGCGACCCGTGCGCGGTCTCGCCGCGCTCACCACCAACAGGAGTGACCACCACCGTGGCCGTCAAGATCCGTCTGAAGCGCATGGGCAAGATCCGTGCACCGTTCTACCGCGTCGTCGTCATGGACTCGCGCACCAAGCGCGATGGCCGGGCCATCGAGGAGATCGGCAAGTACCACCCCACCGAGGAGCCCTCGCTCATCGACATCGACAGCGAGCGCGCGCAGTACTGGCTCGGCAACGGCGCACAGCCGACCGAGGCCGTCGCGGCCCTGCTGAAGATCACCGGTGACTGGCAGAAGTACAAGGGCGAGCCCGGCACCGAGGGCACCCTTCGGGTCAAGGCTCCCAAGACCCCCAAGAAGGACCTCTACGAGGCCGCCCTCGCCGCCGCCGGCAAGGCGACCGCCGAGGACACCTCGGGCGCCACCACCTCCAAGAAGCGTCCGGCGAAGAAGGCCGAGGCCCCCGCGGCCGAGACCCCCGCCGCCGAGGCGCCCGTGGAGGCCACCCCCGCCGCCGAGGCTCCCGTCGCCGAGGCTCCCGTGCGCCGAGGCGCCCGCCGCCGAGGCGCCCGCGGCCGAGCCCACGTCCACGGACGAGACCCCCGCCGCCGGCGGGGACCAGGCCTGACCGTGCTCGAGGAGGCTCTCGAGCACCTCGTCACCGGCATCGTCGACCACAAGGACGAGGTGCAGGTCCGCCGCAAGGAGCTGCGCCGTGGTGAGATCCTCGAGGTGCGCGTGCACCCCGAGGACCTCGGCCGCGTCATCGGCCGCTCCGGCCGCACCGCCAGCGCGCTGCGCACCGTGATGGGTGCTCTCGCCGGTGGTCGCCAGATCCGCATCGACATCGTCGACACCGACCGGGTCCGCTGACCCGATCCGCCCGACGGCGGGGCGCCCCGGATCCCGGGGGGCCCCGCCGTCCGCCGTTGCAGGAGAGGATGTTCCCCGTGACCCAGCGCTTCGTCATCGCCCGCATCGGCAAGCCCCACGGCCTCCACGGCGAGGTCACCGTGCAGCTGCACACCGACCACCCCGAGCGTCGCTTCGGGCTCGGCGCCGTGCTCGACACCGAGGCCGCCCCGGGGACCGGGGTGCCGCGCGCCCTCACCGTGCGCTCGACCAGGGTCCACAACGGCGTCTGGCTGCTCGGCTTCGAGGAGGTCCCCGACCGCACCGGTGCGGAGTCGCTGCGCGGCACGCGCCTCGTCATCGACGGCACCGACGACGACGGGTCCGACCCCGACGAGGCTGACGTCTTCTCCGAGGACGAGCTCGTCGGGCTGCGGGCGGTCGACCCCGCGGGTACCGAGCTCGGCCATGTCTCGGGGCTCGAGCTCGGCTCCGCCCAGGACCGCCTGGTGCTCACCCTCACCGGCGGCCGCGAGGTGCTCGTGCCCTTCGTCGAGGCGATCGTGCCGGAGGTCGACGTCGCGGGCGGCAAGGTCGTCATCGACGCCCCACCGGGGCTGCTCGACCTCGGGAGCTGACCTCGTGCGCCTCGACGTCGTCACGATCTTCCCCGAGTACCTCGCGCCGCTCGACCTCTCGCTCATCGGCAAGGCGCGCCGCGACGGCCTCCTGGACCTGCGCGTCCACGACCTGCGCGAGTTCACCCACGACCGGCACCGCACCGTCGACGACAGCCCCTTCGGCGGGGGCGCCGGCATGGTGATGAAGCCCGAGCCGTGGGCGGCGGCCCTCGACCACGTCGTGGCCACCGGCGCCACCGACGAGTCGCCCGTCCCGCACCTCATCGTCCCCGGCCCCGGAGGGGTCCCCTTCGACCAGGCGATGGCCCGCCGGCTGGCGGACGAGCCGTGGCTGGCGTTCGCGTGCGGACGCTACGAGGGCCTCGACGAGCGGGTCCACGAGCACGCGTCCGAGCGGATGCCGGTCACCGTCGTCTCGCTCGGCGACTACGTGCTCAACGGGGGCGAGGTGGCCGTCCTCGCGATGGTCGAGGCGGTGGGGCGCCTGCTGCCCGGGGTCGTCGGCAACGCCGAGTCGCTCGTCGAGGAGTCCCACGAGGACGGCCTGCTCGAGTACCCGGTGTACACCCGCCCGGCCCGCTGGGAGGACGGCGAGACCGTCCGCGAGGTCCCGCCGGTGCTGCTGTCCGGCGACCACGCGGCCATCGCCCGCTGGCGCCACGAGCAGCGGCTCTCCCGCACCGCGGCGCGCCGTCCCGACCTGCTGGCCGCCGCGGGCGCGACCGGAGGCCTCGACGACCTCGACGTGCGCGTCGCGACGCCCGCCGACGCGCCGGAGCTGCGCGTCCTCCAGCTGGCCTGCTGGGTCCCCGAGGGTCGGATCTCCGGCTCGTGGACCATCCCGCCGCTCGACGAGACGCTCGACGACGTCGCCCGCGGGCTGGTGGAGTGGACGACCTGGGTGGCGCGGGTGCCCGGCGACGGGTCGACGACCGGCCGGCTCGTCGGGTCCGTGCGTGGTCGGGTCCGCCCCGGTGACCCCACGGTGTGGGAGACCGGCCGGCTCATGGTCGCTCCCGACCTCCAGGGGCGGGGGCTGGGTCGCGAGCTCCTCGCGCTCGCCGAGGCCGCGGCCCCGGCCGGGGTCGAGACGTTGTGGGTCAACACGGGCGCGGTGAGCGCGGCGAACCAGCGGCGGTACCGGCGGGCCGGCTACCGGGCCCGGCCCGGCGAGGGCGCCTTCCCCGGAACCGTCGACCTCACCCGGCCCCGGCGCTGACCCTCAGGGACGCAGGGAGGCCTTGAGGTCGTCGGGCAGCAGCAGGGCCTTGCCGATGAGCCGCTCGGCCACCACCGCGGTCGTCGTCTGCGCCGCCATGATCCCGACGAGGACGAGCACCTGGGCCGCCGCGGCCTGGGCGGGCGTGCCGCCCCCGAGCAGGACGCCGACGAACGCGCCCGGCAGGGTCACGACCCCGGCGGTGCGCACCTGGTCCAGGCCCGGGATGAGCGCCTCGGGGATCCGCCGGTGGATCACCTCGGAGACGGCCTGCGGCCGCGTCAGCCCCACGGACAGCCCGGCCTCGAACTGGTGGTGCTCCTCGCGCAGCGCCGCGAAGGCGCGTCGGCACGCGAGGGTGTGCCCGTTCATCGTGTTTCCCGCCAGGATGCCGACGACGGGGATGAGCGCGGCGCCCGTGGGCGGGACGGTGCGGGTCGCGAGGACCACGACGACGACGGGGAGCAGCCCGGCGAGCATGGCCAGGGTCGCGAAGGGCCATGCCTTCGGGGCCTCGACCCGGCGGACCGTGGTGACCACCGCGACGACGAACATCGCGACGAGGAGCAGCACCGACAGCGCGAGGTCTCGCACGACGGCCGCGATGACGAGGGCGGCCAGCCCCAGCTGCACGACGGCGCGCCCGGCCGCGAACAGCGTGGAGCCGGGCGCCGGGAGGTCGCCGACGACGTAGACGGTCACCGTGAGGGCGAGGAGCAGGACGACGGCGAGGGCGACGGGCAGCCCGGGGTCGATCGACACCGGCCCACCGTAGGCCGGACCCGGCCCCGGCAACCCGAACGCGGGGCCGGCCGGGTGAGGATTTCACCGGGCGGTGCCACCTCTGGCAGACTGGGTCGCTGCGCCCCACCGACCTCACGGCCCCCGCCACAGGGGGAGTGCCCCGGACCTCGTCCGACCGGCATGCGGCCCGGGCGGCGCACCACCAGACAGCAGAGCAGTACCGACACCCGCGGGTGACCTGTGGCAGGCCGCGAGAAAGCGACATCCGACATGCAGCGCTTCGATGAGCTCGACCTGGCGTCGATCAAGACCGACATCCCGGAGTTCCGGGCGGGCGACACCGTCAACGTCCACGTCAAGGTCGTCGAGGGCACCCGCTCGCGCATCCAGGTCTTCAAGGGCGTCGTCATCCGGCGCCACGGCGGCGGGGTCGGCCAGACCTTCACCGTCCGCAAGGTCTCCTTCGGCGTCGGTGTCGAGCGCACCTTCCCGCTGCACACGCCGATCATCGACCACATCGAGGTCGTCACCCGTGGTGACGTCCGTCGCGCGAAGCTGTACTACCTGCGCGACCTGCGCGGCAAGGCCGCCAAGATCAAGGAGAAGCGCGACACCCCGGTCGCCCGCTGAGGCCCACCGGCCCTGCGCGCCCCACCCAGCCGGGCCCACTAGGCTCCGCGAGGTGACGACCCGTCAGCACGCCGACCCGGCTCCCTCCACCTCGGTGGACGGGGCCGGGTCGCGTCGTCCCCGGGTCGTGCCGCTCCTCGTCGCTGCCGTGCTGCTCACCGCGCTCGTGCAGCACCTGGTGCTCCAGTCCTACGTCGTCCCCACCGGCGCCCTGTCGCCGGCCCTCGAGCCAGGAGAGCGTGTCCTCGTGTGGAAGGCCTCCTCCGGCGTCGCTCCCGGTGACCTCGTCGTCGTCGACACCACGTCGACCGCGGACGTCGACCGCTCCACGCCCGTCGACGACGGCCCCGTCGGACGAGCCCTCGCGGGCGTCGCCGACCTCCTCGGTGTCGAGATCGGCCGGCAGGACCGGCTGGCGGTCGTCGCGTCGGTCTCCGGCGAGAGCGTGACGCTCGCCGCCCCCTCGCCCGGTGCGGTGTCCCGCGACGACGTCGTGGGACGGGTGCTGCTGCGGATCTGGCCCGTGAGCCGGTTCGGTGGGGTCGGGACCGCCGGGCTCGAGGCGGTGGCCGGGTGACCGCCCGCGAGACCGAGGGCTCGGGGACCGAGCGCCTCGACGGCGACCCCTCGGTCCCCGAGCCGAGCGTGCTGTCGTACTTCGTCGCGGCGCTGCGCGAGGTGGCGGTGGTCGTCGTCCTCGCGCTGGCGCTGTCCTTCGTCGTCAAGACCTGGCTGCTCCAGGCGTTCTACATCCCCTCGGGCTCGATGGAGGACACCCTGCTCGTCGGGGACCGCGTCGTCGTCTCGAAGCTGACGCCCGGTCCGGTCGACCTCCACCGGGGTGACGTCGTCGTCTTCGAGGACCCCGGGGGCTGGCTCGACGCACCCGTGCCCGTCGAGCGGGGCACCGTCGGTGGAGCCGTCCACGACGGCCTGGTCTTCGTCGGGCTGCTGCCTGCCGAGTCCGAGGACCACCTCATCAAGCGCGTCATCGGGATGCCCGGCGACCACGTCGTGTGCTGCGACGCCGACCGCCGCCTCACCGTCAACGACACGCCGATCATCGAGTCCTACCTCAAGGCCAACGACCTGCCGAGCTCGCTGAACTTCGACATCACCGTCCCCGCCGGGCGCGTGTGGGTCATGGGCGACCACCGGTCCGACTCCGAGGACTCCCGCTTCCACGACCCGTCGGGCACCGGCCGCGACGGGAGCGTCCCGATCTCGGCGATCACCGGTCGCGCGATCGCCACGGTCTGGCCGTTCGGACGGGCCGGCTGGATCTCCGAGAACGCCTTGACCTTCTCGGGGGTGCCCACGCGCCCCGCCGCGCCGTGAGGCCCACCACCTCCCGCACGCCGACCCTGCGGGTGGAGCGCGCCCTCCAGCGTGACGGCCACCGCGTCCTCGCCGGGATGGACGAGGTCGGGCGGGGGGCGCTCGCCGGTCCCGTGTCGGTGGGGGTCGTCGTCATCGACGAGTCGTGCCGGTCCGCCCCGCAGGGGGTCCGTGACTCCAAGCTCCTCGTGCCGCACGCGCGCGAGCGGATGGTGCCGCGCATCGAGCGCTGGGCCCTGGCCCACGCCGTCGGGCACGCGAGCGCCGACGAGATCGACGAGATCGGCATCATCGCCGCCCTGCGGCTGGCCGGGACGCGGGCCCTGGCGGGGTGCGGGGTGACCCCGGACCTCGTCATCCTCGACGGGAACCACGACTGGCTCACCTCACCCCAGGACGTCGGCCTCCTCGCGTTCGCCCACGAGGACCAGGTCGCCACGCCCGCCGTCACGACGATGGTCAAGGCCGACCTCACCTGCTCCTCCGTCGCGGCGGCCTCGGTGCTGGCCAAGGTGACCCGCGACCGCATCATGGTCCGCCTCGGGGAGCAGGACCCGTCGTACGGGTGGGTGGAGAACAAGGGGTACGCGGCCCCGGAGCACCTGGACGCGCTGCGGCGGCTCGGCACCTCGCCGTGGCACCGGCGGTCGTGGCGCCTGCCCGGGACCATGGATGATGGTGCTGCCCTGACCGACCCGGCCGACGCGCCCGGGCTGGTCACCGACCCGGCACCGGACCCGACCTGGGGTCCGGCGGCCGACCTGACGCGAGTGGGAGAGCGATGAGCTCGGAGGACCTCGAGAAGTACGAGAGCGAGGCGGAGCTCGCGCTCTACCGCGAGTACCGCGACGTCGTGGGGCTGTTCAGCCACGTCGTGGAGACCGAGCGGCGCTTCTACCTGTGCAACAGCGTCGACGTGAAGGTGCGCTCCGACGGCGGTGAGGTGTTCTTCGACGTCACGATGCACGACGCGTGGGTCTGGGACATCTACCGCCCGGCCCGCTTCGCCAAGACCGTGCGCGTCGTGACGTTCAAGGACGTCAACGTCGAGGAGCTGGCCAAGAGCGAGCTCGAGCTGCCCAAGGGCGAGTTCTAGCCAGCAGCCGGGTCGCCTCCGTTCGTCCACAGGTCGCTGCGCCGGCGGGCGTCGTCCACAGGTTCGAGGTGACCGTGGCGCGACCGCGGGCCGGCCGGTTGGCTCGGTGCATGACGAACGACGACGACGCCCCGCGCGGCTCCCGGCAGGGGCTGGGGCGGTGGGGTGAGGACCTCGCGGTCCGCTACCTGCGCGACCAGGGGCTGACGGTCCTGGAGCGCAACTGGCGCTGCGAGCACGGGGAGGTCGACGTCGTCGCGCGCGACGGCGGCTGGATCGTCGTCTGCGAGGTCAAGACACGACGCTCCGAGGGGTTCGGCGAGCCGGTCGAGGCCGTGACCTTCGCCAAGGCGATGCGGCTGCGCCGGCTCGCGGCCGCCTGGCTGTCGGCGCACGACGTGCGGGCCGAGGGGGTGCGCATCGACGTCGTGGGCATCCTCTGCCGGTCCGGGCAGCCGCCGCTGGTGCGTCACGTCGTGGGGGTGGGGTCGTGACGTTCGGGCTCGGTCGCACCCTGTCGGTGACGCTCACCGGTCTCGAGGGCACGCTCGTCGACGTCGAGGCGCACATCGCCCAGGGGCTGCCCCAGTTCGCCATCGGCGGGCTGCCGGACGCCGCGTGCGCCCAGGCCCCGGACCGGGTGCGCCCGGCGGCGGCGACGTCCGGCGTGCCGCTGCCGGCGCACCGCATCACCGTCAACCTGTCACCCGCGTCGATCCCCAAGCGCGGGTCCGGGTTCGACCTGCCGATCGCCGTGGCGGTGCTCGCGGCGTCGGGCGTGCTGAGGGCGGCCCCGCTGGCGGCGGAGGTCGTCCACCTGGGGGAGCTGGCGCTCGACGGCCGGCTGCGCGGGGTCCGCGGGGTGCTGCCGGCGGTGCTGGAGGCCGCACGACGCGGGGTGCGGCACGTGGTGGTCCCGCTGGAGAACGTGGCGGAGGCCCAGCTCGTCGACGGGGTCGCCGTGCACGGTGCGGCCAGCCTGGGCGAGGTCGTCCGCTGGTACGCAGCGGTGGAGCATGGGGAGGCGCTGCCCGTGGCGCCGGAGCCGGTCGTGCCCTCCTCCTGCGTCGTGTCCGGCCCCGACCTCGCCGACGTCGCGGGGCAGCCCGAGGCCCGCCGCGCGCTCGAGCTCGCCGCCACCGGGGGCCACCACCTGCTGATGTCCGGCCCGCCCGGCGTCGGCAAGACGATGCTCGCCGAGCGCCTCGTCACCGTCCTGCCGCCACTGAGCCGCGAGGAGGCGCTCGAGACCCACGCCATCCGCTCGCTCACCGGCCACGTCGGCGAGGTCGCCGACCTCGACCGCACCCCGCCGTTCGTGGCCCCCCACCACAGCTCGACCGTCGCGGCGGTCGCCGGGGGCGGCTCCGGCATCGCCCTGCCCGGAGCCATCTCCCGGGCGCACCGCGGGGTGCTCTTCCTCGACGAGGCGCCCGAGTTCCGGTCCTCGGTGCTCCAGGTCCTGCGTCAGCCGCTCGAGTCCGGCGAGGTCGTCCTGGCCCGGGCGCAGCACGTCGTGCGCTACCCGGCGCGCTTCCTCCTCGTGCTCGCCGCGAACCCGTGCCCGTGCGGGTACTCGTGGGGCAAGGGCCTTGACTGCCGGTGCCGGCCGCAGGACATCCGCTCGTACGCGGCCAAGCTGTCCGGGCCCCTGCTCGACCGGGTCGACCTGCAGATCCACGTGCCACCGGTGCAGCGGGCCGCGATCGGTGACGAGCCGGGGGAGCCGAGTTCGGCCGTCGCGGCGCGGGTCTCCACGGCGCGCGCGGTCCAGGCCGAGCGGTGGGCCGCCGACGGGTGGGCCGTCAACGGCGTCGTCCCCGGGCACGCCCTGCGCCGGCCGCCGTTCCGGCTGCCACGAGCCGCCACGGTCGTGCTCGACCGGGCGCTCGACGCCGGGCGGATCACGCTGCGCGGGTACGACCGCGTGCTGCGCGTGGCCTGGTCGTCGGCGGACCTGCGCGGGCGGGCCGTCCCGGATGCCGACGACGTCGCCACCGGGCTCGTGCTGCGCCGGGGAGAGCAGGTGGCGGCGTGATCGGGCGGACCAGTCCTCTCGAGCGGGACGACCGGTGGGCGCGGGCCGCCTGGACCTACCTCGCCGAGTCGCGCAGCCCCACGCTGGGTCGGCTGATCGAGACCGACGGAGCGGTCGAGGCGCTGGCGATGCTGCGGGCCGGGTCGGTGCGGCGCCGGGCCCTCGAGCTGCACCCGGCGGCGAGGCCGGTCGACCTCGAGGGGTGGGAGGCGCGCATCGACGAGCTCGACCTCGGCGGCATCCGTCGGGCGTGCGAGGAGGGCGAGCTGACCCTCCTCGTCCCCGCAGACCCCGGCTGGCCACCCGGCCTGGACCGGCTGCGCGACCCCCCGCCGTGCGTCTTCGTCCGGGGCGACCCCGACCTCGACGCCCTCGTCCACCGTTCCGTCGCCCTCGTCGGGTCGCGGGCGGCCACCGAGTACGGGCTGCGCACGGCGGGTGACTTGGCCGACGGGCTCGCCCTGCGGGGTTTCACCGTCGTCAGCGGTGCGGCGTTCGGCATCGACGCGGCGGCCCACCGGGCGGCCCTGGCCGCGGAGGGCCGGTGCGTCGCCGTCCTCGCCTGCGGGGCCGACCGCTACTACCCGCGGACGCACACCGGGCTCATCGACGCCGTCGCCCGCACCGGGGCGGTCGTCAGTGAGAGCCCTCCGGGCGCGGCGCCCTACCGGTGGCGGTTCCTCGCCCGGAACCGGATCATCGCGGCGCTGTCCTGCGCGACGGTCGTCGTCGAGGCGAGCCTGAGGTCCGGGTCCCTGTCCACGGCGAAGGAGGCACGCGAGCACCATCTACCGGTCGGTGCCGTGCCCGGACCGGTGACGAGCGCGACCTCGGCGGGATGCCACGCGCTCGTGCGCGACACCGACGCCGTGCTCGTCACCGACGCGGCCGAGGTCGCCGAGCTCGCCTCCTCGATGGGCGACGACCTCGCACCTGCGCGTGACCACGGCCCGGCCCGCCCGGGCGACCACCTCGGTGACGCGGCGTACCGGGTCTGGTCCGCGGTCCCCGCGCGGGGGAGCGCGAGCACCGAGCGCGTCGGGGTGGCGGCAGGAGTCCGAGCCGAGGCACTGGGTGGGATCCTCGTCGGCCTCGAGGCTGACGGGCTCGTCGTCCGGGAGGCGGGGAGGTGGCGCAAGGGACGGGTGGGGAGGAAGTAGGCGCCGGGGCCGAAGTGGCCGACTTGTTCCGAAGTCGTTGCGGAGGGCCCCCCGGGGTGACACCGTGAGCGCGTGACCGTCGTCGGATGCCACGCGCTCCCGGCTTTCGAGCGATACCTGCGGAGCGAGCGCGGCAGATCGCCCCACACCGTGCGTGCCTACGTGCGGGACGTCGGCGCGTTCCTCGACGGTGCCGGGGTCGACGACGACAGCGGGCTGAGCGCCGTCCACCTGGCCGATCTCCGGGCCCACCTCGGCACCCTCTCCCGCGCCGGAGCGGCCCGCGCCACGATCGCTCGCGCGTCGGCCTCCCTGCGGACCTTCTTCGGCTGGCTGGAGCGGTCCGGCCGGATCGCCACCGACCCCTCCCTGCGCCTGTCGGCCCCGAGCCGCCATCGCACCCTGCCGCCGGTGCTCGCCCAGCGCTCGGCCGCCGCCCTGCTCGACGTCGCGGCCGTCGCGGCCGACGACGACGACCCGGTCCACCTGCGCAACCGCGCCGCGCTCGAGCTCCTCTACGCCACCGGCATCCGGGTCGGCGAGCTCGTCGGGCTCGACGTCGACGACGTCGACCTGTCGACCCTGGTCCTGCGCGTCGTCGGCAAGGGCGACAAGGAGCGTCGCGTGCCCTTCGGCATCCCTGCCCGAGACGCCCTCACCGCCTGGCTCGACCGGGGCCGGCCCCGGCTCGTCACGGCGCAGAGCGGCCCGGCCCTGCTGCTCGGGCGCCGCGGGGGTCGCGCCGACCAGCGCCAGGTGCGGTCGGTCGTCCACGAGCTCCTCGAGCACGTTCCCGACGCCCCGGACCTCGGGCCCCACGGACTGCGCCACTCGGCGGCGACCCACCTGCTCGAGGGCGGCGCCGACCTGCGCATGGTGCAGCAGCTGCTCGGTCACGCGTCCCTCGCGACCACGCAGATCTACACCCACGTCTCCGTCGACCGGCTCAAGCGGTCCTACGCCCAGGCGCACCCACGTGCGTGACGAGGCCCTGCCGCAGGACACCGACGAACGACCGATGAGCAGGGTCGACATCGACGCTGGCGCGTCCGCCGATCCCGCCGACCACGGCTCCGGCGCGCTGCCCCCGGCCGAAGGGTCGCGGTCCGCGGGCGAGGACGACTCCCGCGAGCACCTCGACGTCGCCGAGTGGGTCTCGGAGTTCCGTCGCCTCTACGTCGAGCCCAAGCCTGCTGGCGAGGTCGAGGAGCAGGAGCCGACGTCGCGGCACCGCCGTGGAGGCATCGGTCGCTTCGGTCGCCGTTCCGCCGGCCGGTCCGCTCCCGAGCCGGTCGCCCCGGAGCCCGTGACGCCCGAGCCGGAGGCCCCGTCCGCGGTGACCGGCCTCGCCGCCCTCGCCCGGTTCGCCGAGGGTCCGACCCCCGTCCCCCCGCCGCACGGACCTGACGTGGTCGAGTCCGCCGGCGTCGCCGGGCCGGACGAGCAGGACGCCACCGGGACCGCCTGGCCCACCGAGCCGGGGCTCGACCCGACATCCGAGCTGCCGCCGCGACCGTGGGTGTCGAGTGAGCTCGCCGTCGAGGTGGAGAACGCCGACTCCTGGGGTGGGCGCGGCACCGCTGCAGACTTCCCGGGCACGGCCGACACCGCAGCCGCGCCGGACACCGCCGATTCCGCCGCCGTCGACGGGATCGACGCCGCGGCGCCGCGGGCGGACGCTGCTCCCGCACCCGCCGCTCCCGTCCCGTGGTGGCTCGAGGTGCAGCAGCGCGCTGCGACCGAGGAGACCGACTCCGACGACGACCCGCAGGAAGGCACCGGGGCGCACGGGCAGGACGACGCCGGTGCAGCCGTCGTCCCTGAGCCGGCCCGGGTGGTCAGGGGACTCTCCTCCTTGTTCGCCGACTCCGAGTCCGCTGAGGTCGAGGTCGACGCCGAGGCAGCCGGACCGGACGTCGCGGACGCCGAAGCCGAGCCCGCGGAGTCGACCGCGTTCCCCGCCGACACCCCTCCCGTCGTCGACGACGCAGTCACCTCCGATGACGTCAGTGAGGCGTCGATCGCCGACGACGGTGCGCCGTCGTGGTCCCAGGACGGCATCGCCGTGGACTGGGCCGCCTGGCAGGCCGAGTTCGCCGCAGCCGAACAGCGCGCACCCGCCGACTCCGCGGACACCGAGGAGGCCGAGCCCGAGACCGAGCCCGTGGTCGACGAGGCCGAGCCCGAGCCAGCCGACGACGAGGCCGAGGCCGAGCCCGAGCCTGAGCCCCTGCCTGAGATCGCTGTCGACGAGGCCGAGCCCGAGCCGCTGAGCCAGTGGTCGACGAGGCCGAGCCGTGTTCGCGAGGCCGAGCCCGAAGCCTGACCTCGTGGTCGACGAGGCCGAGCCAGAGCCCGAGCCGGTGGTCGACGAGGCCGAGCCTGAGCTGACCTGAGCCTGAGCCTGAGCCTGTGGACGAGGCCGAGCCTGAGACCGAGCCGGTGGTCGACGAGGCCGAGCCTGAGATTGCTGTCGACGAGGCCGAGCCCGAGCCTGAGCCGGTCGGTCGACGAGGCCGAGCCTGAGCCCGAGCCTGTGGTTGCTGAGGTTGAGCCTGAGATCGCTGTCGACGAGGCCGAGCCTGAGCCCGAGCCTGTGGTTGCTGAGGTTGAGCCTGAGATCGCTGTCGACGAGGCCGAGACCGAGACCGAGCCCGTGGTCGACGAGGCCGAGCCCGAGCCCGAGCCTGACCCGGTGTTCGCTGAGGTCGAGCCCGAAGCTGAACTCGTGGTCGATGAGCCGGAGCCGGAGCCTGAGCCGGTCGTCGACGAGGCCGAGCCCGAGACCGAGCCCGTGGTCGACGAGGCCGAGCCCGAACCTGAGCCCCTGCCTGAGATCGCTGTCGACGAGGCCGAGCCTGAGCCCCTGCCTGAGCCGGTGGTCGACGAGGCCGAGCCTGAGCCCGAGCCTGTCGGAGGCCGAGCCTGAGCCTCGGTGGTCGACGAGGCCGAGCCTGAGCCTGAGCCGGTGGTCGACGAGGCCGAGCCCGAGCCCGACGCCGGTGGTCGCTGAGGCCGAGCCTGAGCCGCGTGGTCGACGAGGCCGAGCCCGAGCCCCTGCCTGAGATCGCTGTCGACGAGGCCGAGCCCGAGCCCCTGCCTGAGATCGCTGTCGACGAGGCCGAGCCTGAGCCTGAGCCGGTGGTCCGACTGAGCCCGAGCCCGAGCCTGACCCGGTGGTCGCTGAGGCCGAGCCTGAGCCTGAGCCGGTGGTCGACGAGGCTGAGCCTGAGCCCGAGCCTGACCCGGTGGTCGCTGAGGCCGAGCCTGAGCCTGAGCCTGAGGTGGTCGACTGAGGCTGAGCCTGAGCCTGAGCCGGTGGTCGCTGAGGCCGAGCGCCGAGCCCGAGCCCGTGCCGGTGGTCGACGAGGTCGAGCCCGAGCCCGAGCCCATGCCGGTGGTCGATGAGGTCGAGCCTGAGCCGGTGCTCGAGGCCGACGCAGAGCCCGGGGCCACGGAGGCCGACGAGCCTGAGGTCTCGCTCGAGGTCGACGAGAACGACGGAGGCAATGTCGCGGCGCTCGCGTACGACGAGCAGCCCTGGGTCATCGTCAGCGATGAGGAGGCCCAGTCGCCGTACGGCTGGTTCGTTCCGCCGCCGAACCTGCTCGTCGAGCCCGAGCCCGAGCCCGAGTCCGAGCCCGAGTCCGAGCCCGAGTCCGAGCCGGAGCCGGAGGTGGCCGAGAAGGCCACCGGCGAGCCGGAGGTCGAACCGGTGGCGCCCGTGGAGGCGACTGCTCCGACCTCCGAGCTTCCGGCGATCGTCGGCTCCACGACGCAGACCGACGCCCCGGCGGCCGCGCAGCCTGCCCCCGAGGGGGACGACGGAGACCGCTACGTCCCCCCGCCGGTCCATCTCTCCTGGCGCGCGTCGGACGCGCTGGACTTCGAGGTGCCCGAGGTCGAGGACCCCGACAAGGACATCCTCATCGACCCGCCGACGCAGATGGTGCAGGCCACGAGCCGCCGAGCCGACGCGTCCGAGCGCCGGGCCAGGGCACAGGCCCGCGCAGCGGAGCGCGAGGCGGAGGAGGCCGAGGCCCGCGCGCAGGCCGAGGCCGACGAAGCCCCTGACGAGCAGGCAAAGGCCCACAAGGGACGCCGAGTGCTCCTGCTGATGATGGTCGTGCTCGTCGTCGCCGCGGCCGTGTGGTTCTTCCTGCAGCGCAACGGAACCCAGGCCGCAGCCGCCGACCCGCCGTCCGGGATCGCGGCCGTCTCGGTCAGCCAGCCGGAGACGCAGGTCGGCCTCTTCGTCTCAGCCCACCGGTAGCAGGGCGAGCTCGCCGCGGTTGAGCAGTGGCCACGGGTCGAGGTACGACCCGTCCCGGCGTGCGCCGAGGTGGAGGCAGGCTCGCGCTCCACAGTGCGCCACGGCTCGTCCGGCCGCGAGGCCGACCACCCCGAGGGGTTGGCCCTGCGTGACGAGGTCGCCCCGGCCGACGGACGGGTCGACCGGCTCGTAGGTGCTGCGCAACCCATCGGCGTGAAGGACGGTGACGGTGCCACGCCCCGCGACCGGGCCGCCGTGCGTGACCACGCCGTCGGCGACGGCGAGGACGGGGTCACGAACCCGGGTGGCGAGGTCGAGACCGCGGTGACCGGCCGCGTACGGACCCGGTGGCGCGCGGAAGCGCCGCAGCACCGCCGGGCGCGGCGCGAGGGGCCAGAGCCACGGATGCGTGCGAGGTGCCGAGGAGGGCGCCGCGGCGGCACGGGGGGCCGCCCCGTTCCGGGCCTGCGCACGGATCCGCCCCCGAAGGGCGGACAGGTCCTCGCCGTCGCGGTCGCGGTCCGGCGCAGCCGCGTCGGACCGTCCACCCTGAGCCGCCGACGGACCGCCACCACCGGGGCCGTCGATCCACCCACCACCGGCGCCGACGAACCACCCGCCGGCCGCCAGGACCCCGACAGCCGACGCGGCGACGAGGCGGGACGTGAGCGAGCTGGACATGCGAGGAGCCTCGCCCGATGACCGTCCGCGCGACAGGGCACCCGGACTTCTGTGGACGAGCGACGGGGCGCGGCCGGCCTGTGGACGGCCGACCCGTCAGCGCCCCAGCGCCGCCAACCGCCGACACGCCTCGTCCAGGACGTCGTCCTGCTTGCAGAACGCGAAGCGCACGAGGGTGCGGGCCGCCTCGGCGTCGTCGTGGAACACCGACACCGGGATCGCGACCACCCCCGCCCGCGAGGGCAGCTCATGGCAGAACGCCAGCGCATCCGTCGCGCCGAGCGGTGCCGCGTCGGCCACGACGAAGTACGTGCCCTGTGGCACCGAGACCTCCATGCCCGCCCCACGAAGCCCCTCGACGAGCCGGTCGCGCTTGGCTTGGAGCGACGCCGACAGCCCGGCGAACACGGCGTCACCCAAGCCCAGCCCCGTCGCGACCCCGTACTGGAACGGCCCCGACCCCACGTAGGTGACGAACTGCTTGACGGCCTGGATCGCGGCGACCGCCGGGGCCGGCCCGGACACCCAGCCGACCTTCCATCCCGTCGTGGAGAACGTCTTGCCGGCGGACGAGATCGTCAGCGTCCGCTCGGCCATCCCCGGCAGGCTCGCGACCGGCACGTGCTCGACGCCGTCGAAGGTGAGGTGCTCGTATACCTCGTCGGTGACGACCCAGGCGTCGTGCTCGCGCGCCAGGGAGCACACGAGGTCGAGCTCGGCGCGGGTGAACACCTTGCCGGTCGGGTTGTGCGGCGTGTTGAGCAGCACCAGACGGGTGCGCGAGGAGAACGCCGCCCGCAGCGACGCCTCGTCGACCGCGAAGTCGGGGAAGCGCAGCACCGACGTCCGCCGCACCCCACCGGCGAGCGCGATCGTCGCGGCGTACGAGTCGTAGTACGGCTCGAACGTCACGACCTCGTCGCCCGGCCGGACGAGGGCGAGCACCGTCGCCGCGATGGCCTCGGTCGCCCCCACCGTGACGAGCACCTCGCGGGCCGGGTCGACCGACAGCCCGTAGAACCGCTCCTGGTGTGCGGCCACGGCCTCGAGCAGGGCCGGCACCCCGGCTCCCGGCGGGTACTGGTTCAGCCCCGACCGCATCGCCGACACGGCGGCCTCGAGCACCTCTGGGGGACCGTCGGTGTCGGGGAACCCCTGGCCGAGGTTGATCGCCCCGTGCTCGGCGGCGAGCGCCGACATCGTCGCGAAGATCGTCGTGCCGAACGGCGCGAGGGAGGGGTGACCGGGGGAGGAGGGCATGCCCGCAGGCTAATCCGAGTGCTCGCCGAGGACCTGCGCGTCGGCGTGCGCGATCTTCCCGAGCTGGCGCCAGACGACCGCCAGCGTCAGCGCCGACCCCACGAACGCGAACCAGAACGGCGCCGTGACCCCCCACCCCGACGCGATGACCCCGCCGAGGCCCTGCCCGATGACCAGGCCGAGGAACAGCCCGACGACGTACACCGACCCGACGCGCCCCTGGAACTGCGTGGGCACGGCTCGCTGCCGCACCGTCTGCGAGACCGTGCCCCAGACGAAGGCGTAGGCGCCGAACACCACCATCGTGGCGAGCGCCAGCACCCCGTTTGTCGTCAGCGCCAGGGCCAGGTGGGTGAGGACCTCGAGGACGAGGCACCCGCGCATGATCGTCGCGAGGGGGACGCGCCGCTCGAGCACGTCGTAGAAGCTCGTGCTCACCAGCCCACCCACGGCGCCGGCCGTGGTGAGCAGGCCGAACCCCACCTCGCCCATCCCGAGCCGGTCCTGGCTCCACAGGACGAGCACCGACCAGGCGGCGCCCCACGTGATGTTGAACGCGAGGATGACGAGCGCGAGGGTGCGCACGGGCGGGTGGGCGGCGATCCAGCGCAGGCCGTCGACGATGTCGCGGCGCACGTGGGTGCCCTCGAGGTCGCGGACCCCGCCCTTCGGTGTGGCGATCCGGGCCACGAGCACCGCCCCCAGCACGACGCACACGACCTGCACCGCGAACGGCCAGATCGCGCCCACCGCGAAGAGGAACGCGCCCACGGGCGGCCCGACGAGCTGGTTGGTCGTGAGGAAGCCCGCCTGGAGCCGGGCGTTGCCGACGCCGAGGTCGGCCCGGTCCACGAGCATCGGCAGCAGGGTGCCGCTCGCGGTGTCCGCGAAGACCTCGGCGACGCCGTAGAGGAACATCGCGACGAGGACGACCGTGACGTCGACCCAGCCGGCGACGATGGCCAGGCAGAGGACGCCGACGACGACGGCGCGCATGAGGTCGGCGACGACGACGAGCATCCGCCGGTCGAGCCGGTCGGCCACGGCGCCTGCCCACAGCCCGAGCAGGAGCCACGGCAGGCGCTGGAGGAGGGCCGCGAGGGCGACGAGGAAGGGTTCGCGCGTCTGGGAGGCGACGAGGAGCGGCCCGGCGGCCAGCGCGATCCCGTCCCCGAGGTTGGAGGTCCACGACGACGCCACCAGCCAGCGGAACGACCGCCCCAGCCGCGGCGGCACGACGACGTCGAGGATCCGGCCCACGAGAGCGAGAGGCTACCCCCGCGCGCACCCCCGCGCGCCCACCGGTTCCCGGCCCGCCGTGGGGTCGCTGGGGCCGGTGAGGGACGGCGTGGGCGAGCACGGCCGATTTCCGCTCAAGGCTCCTCGCGACGTACGATGACCGACGGCCTGCGTGCACCCGCACGTGAGCCGAAATTCGCGCGTCACTCTCCTGCGACGAGGTCTCCTCCGAGCCGGGGCGCACCACGGCAGTGACGGAACGGGTCGACCTCGTCGGCCGGATCCGTCCGGGGTGCGTCATGACGCCAGGCAGGTGGTCCGGCCGAGCGCCGAGAGCCACCGACGGAACTGACAACCTCTACGTACAAGGAGAACGACGATGGCCGTCGTCACCATGCGCCAGCTCCTCGAGAGCGGCGTCCACTTCGGGCACCAGACCCGACGCTGGAACCCCAAGATGAAGCGCTTCATCATGACCGAGCGCAACGGCATCTACATCATCGACCTGCAGCAGTCGGTGACCTACATCAACAACGCCTTCGAGTTCGTCAAGGAGACGGTCGCCCACGGCGGCACCATCCTCTTCGTCGGCACCAAGCGTCAGGCGCAGGAGCCCATCGCCGAGCAGGCGACGCGGGTCGGGATGCCGTACGTCAACCACCGCTGGCTCGGTGGCATGCTCACCAACTTCCAGACGATCTCCAAGCGGCTCACCCGCCTCAAGGAGCTCGAGGAGCTCGACTTCGACGACGTGGCCGGTTCCGGCTTCACGAAGAAGGAGCTGCTCATCTTCAAGCGCGAGCGGGACAAGCTCGAGAAGACCCTGGGCGGCATCCGCACCATGGGCCGCGTCCCCTCCGCCGTGTGGATCGTCGACACGAAGAAGGAGCACCTCGCCGTCGACGAGGCCCGCAAGCTCGGGCTCCCCGTCATCGCGATCCTCGACACCAACTGCGACCCCGACGAGGTCGACTACAAGATCCCGGGCAACGACGACGCCATCCGCTCGGTCACCCTGCTGACCCGCGTCATCGCGGACGCTGTCGCCGAGGGCCTCATGGCCCGCGCCGGTGGCCCCGCCGCCGGTGACGACGTCGTCGCGGGCGACGAGCCGCTGGCCGAGTGGGAGCGCGAGCTCCTCGGTGGAGACGCCGCGAAGTCCGCCGACGAGGTCGCCCCGGACGCCGGCGAGACCGCCACCGCCGACGTCGAGGCCGTGCAGGCTCCCGCCGAGGCCGAGGCCGAGACCGAGGCCGTGGAGGCTCCTGCCGCTGAGGTCGAGGCCGCCGAGGCTCCTGCCGCTGAGGTGGAGGCCGTGGAGGCTCCTGCCGCTGAGGTCGAGGCCGCCGAGGCTCCCGCCGCTGAGGTGGAGGCCGCCGAGGCTCCCGCCGCTGAGGTGGAGGCTCCTGCCGCTGAGGTCGAGGCCGCCGAGGCTCCCGCCGCTGAGGTGGAGGCCGTGGAGGCTCCTGCCGCTGAGGTCGAGGCCGCCGAGGCCGACGCCGAGCCGGCCGCGAAGGCCTGACCCACCCGTCACCGTCCGACCGCTACCAGAAAGAGCGAACACCACTCATGGCGAACTACACCGCCGCTGACATCAAGGCGCTCCGCGAGAAGACCGCCGCCGGCATGATGGACGTCAAGAAGGCCCTCGACGAGGCCGATGGCGACATGGGCAAGGCGGAGGAGATCCTGCGGGTCAAGGGCCTCAAGGGCGTGACCAAGCGTGAGGGCCGCACGGCCTCCAACGGCCTGGTCACCGCGGCCGCGGCCGCCGGCGAGGGCACCCTCGTCGAGGTCCTGTGCGAGACCGACTTCGTCGCCAAGGGCGAGCGCTTCGGCGCCCTGGCCGACCAGGTCCTCGCGCAGGCCGTGGCCGTCAAGGCCGTCGACGCCGACGCCCTGCTCGACTCCACGTTCTCCGACGGCAAGTCCGTCAAGGACCTGCTCGACGAGGCCAACGCGACCATCGGCGAGAAGATCGAGGTCAAGCGCGTGGCCCGGCTCGAGGGCGAGCACGTCGTGTCCTACCTGCACCGCACGAGCCCCGACCTGCCCGCGCAGATCGGTGTCCTCGTCGCGACCGCCGGTGGCGACGAGCAGACCGCCCGCGATGTCGCGATGCACATCGCGGCCTTCAGCCCGAGCGTGCTCTCCCGTGAGGAGATCGACGCCGAGACGGTCGAGAACGAGCGTCGCGTCGCCGAGGCCACCGCGAAGGAGGAGGGCAAGCCCGAGGCCGCCCTTCCCCGGATCGTCGAGGGTCGCGTCAACGGCTTCTTCAAGGAGAACGTCCTGCTCGAGCAGCCGTTCGCCAAGGACGCCAAGAAGACCGTCGCCAAGGTCCTCGAGGAGGCCGGGGCCACGGCCGGCGGCTTCGCCCGCTTCCGCGTCGGGTCCTGACCCGTCGCGCCTGGGGCGCACCCCACGGAT
Organism: uncultured Actinomycetota bacterium; assembly: GCA_963795035.1. Classification (GTDB taxonomy): domain Bacteria; phylum Actinomycetota; class Actinomycetes; order Actinomycetales; family Dermatophilaceae; genus Oryzobacter. The sequence continues at coordinate 310,024 of CAWCFZ010000003.1, forward strand.
GCCGTCCGCCCACCAGGGCGGGCGGCATCCGTGCGTCGCACCGCGGTCCGGCGCATACTGGGCGAGGAGGTGGTCGACATGGCGACGAGCCCCGCCGAGGGCATGCAGCACCAGGAGCACGCTGACGACCTCGAGGACAGGGTGCACGTCGACGTGCCCCGGGTGCGGCCCGAGGACATGGTGACCTCGCAGCAGGTCACCCCGCCGCCGGACCCGCGAGGCGGCCGCGACACCGAGCAGGACTTCGTCCTGCGCCACGCCGGGTTCTGACCCACCGCGCACTGCGCTCCAGGGCGCGTCACGGTTCGGCCCGCGGTGCCTGCGTGTGACAGGATCGGTCGACCGCTGAGCACCCACGAGGAGGCCCTGTGACCACGCATGCCCTGACCGAGGCCGCCCCATCCGCCAGCCCGGCCCCGCTCGAGCACCCCGGCCGTCCGCGCCGCGTCCTGCTCAAGCTCTCCGGCGAGGTCTTCGGCGGCGGACGCGTGGGTGTCGACCCCGACGTCGTGCGCGCCATCGCCCGACAGATCGCCGACGCCGTGCGCGAGGGCATCGAGGTCGCCGTCGTGGTCGGCGGTGGGAACTTCTTCCGCGGGGCCGAGCTGCAGCAGAAGGGGATGGACCGCTCGCGGGCCGACTACATCGGCATGCTCGGCACCGTGATGAACTGCCTCGCCCTCCAGGACTTCCTGGAGAAGGAGGGCATCGACACCCGCGTGCAGACCGCGATCACCATGGGCCAGGTCGCCGAGCCCTACATCCCGCGCCGGGCGATCCGCCACCTCGAGAAGGGCCGGGTCGTCATCTTCGGCGCCGGCGCCGGCATGCCCTACTTCTCCACCGACACCGTGAGCGCCCAGCGCGCCCTGGAGTGCAAGTGCGACGCGGTCCTCATGAGCAAGAACGGGGTCGACGGGGTCTACGACGCCGACCCCCGGACCAACCCCGACGCGCGCAAGCTCGACCAGGTCACCTTCGAGGACGCGCTGCGCAGCGGCCTGAAGGTCGTCGACGCGGCGGCCTTCAGCCTGTGCATGGAGAACCGGCTGCCGATGGTGGTCTTCGGCATGGAGGGCGACGGCAACATCACCCGCGCCCTGCGTGGTGAGCCGATCGGGACCCTCGTCTCCGCCGGCTGACCCACCCGACGACCGCCGCCCCGGCCGCCCCCGCGAGGGTCCCCGCCCTGGCCCGTCCCTGACACACTGGACCCCGACCCGCCGCGCGCGCCGCGTGGCAGACCGAAGGAGAACGCCCCGATGATCGACGAGACCTTGTTCGAGGCCGAGGAGAAGATGGAGAAGACCGTCGAGGCCGCCAAGGAGTCCTTCGGCGGCATCCGCACGGGTCGCGCCCACCCCGGCATGTTCCAGAAGGTCCTCGTCGACTACTACGGCGCCCCCACCCCGCTCCAGCAGCTCGCGTCCTTCCAGACGCCCGAGGCGCGCACCATCATCATCAGCCCCTTCGACAAGGGCTCGATGCACGCCATCGAGAAGGCGATCCAGCAGGCCGACCTCGGCGTCAACCCCAGCAACGACGGCACCATCATCCGCTGCGTCATGCCCGTGCTCACCGAGGAGCGGCGTCGCGAGTACGTGAAGATGGCGCACTCCCTCGCCGAGGACGCCAAGGTGTCGGTGCGCAACGTGCGCAGGCAGGCCAAGACCGTCCTGGAGAAGCTCGTCAAGGACGGCGACGTCGGCGAGGACGAGGGCTCGCGCGCCGAGAAGGAGCTCGAGTCCGTCACCAAGCGCCACGTCGACCAGATCGAGGACCTGCTCAAGCACAAGGAGGCCGAGCTCCTCGAGGTCTGACCCCGAGCGCCCGACCCCTCATGACCGACCACAACGACGTCCCCGACGCCACCGACGCCACCGATGCCGTCGACACCCTGGACACCGCCGAGCCCGCCGAGCCCGACGACGCCGCGGACCCGCAGCCCGGCCCCGACGTGACACCGGACGGCGAGGCCCCCGAGACGACCCAGGCCCCGGCGCCCGCCCGCGCCTCGCGCGCCGGCCGGGACCTGCGCGCCGCCATCGGGGTGGGGCTGCTCCTGGCCGGCGTCGTCATCGGGACGCTCGTCGTCGACGCCCGGGCCTTCCTCGCGGTCGTCGTCGTCGCCGTCACCTACGGGGCCTGGGAGCTGCGGCGCGCCGTGGCGACCAAGGGCATCAACGTCCCCCTCGTCCCCCTCGTCCTGGGCTCGGTGGGGATGCTCGTCTCGGCCTACCTGCGCGGTGGCGAGGCGCTCGTCGTCACCCTCGGCCTCACCGTGGTGGGCCTGCTCGTCTGGCGGGTCGCCGACGGCATCGCCGGTGCCGCGCGCGACCTCGGCGCCGCCACCCTCATCGTGTTCTACCCGGTCTTCCTCGGGGGCTTCGCCTCGATGATGCTCGCAGCCCCGGACGGCCGGCAGCGGATCATCGTCTTCGTCCTCGTCACCGTCTTCTCCGACATCGGTGGCTACGCCGTGGGCGTCAAGCTCGGCAAGCACCCGATGGCGCCCTCGCTCAGCCCGAAGAAGTCGTGGGAGGGCTTCGCCGGCTCCGTCGTCACGTGCGCGGTCGTCGGCGCCGTGAGCCTGCCGCTGCTCCTCGGCGGCCTGTGGTGGACCGGTGCCGTCCTCGGTGCCGTCGCCGCCGCCGCCGCGACCCTCGGCGACCTCATCGAGAGCAGCGTCAAGCGCGACCTCGGCATCAAGGACATGGGCACGCTGCTGCCCGGGCACGGTGGCCTCATGGACCGCCTGGACTCGCTCGTCGTCGTGGCACCCGTCGCCTGGGCGCTGCTCATCTGGTTCGTGCCGCTCGGCTGAGCGAGCGGCACGAACCAGGCGTGAGGGGCGCCGCGGCGCCCGGTGGTGACCGCGGTGGGGGTCAGCCGGCCCGTCGGCCCAGGCCGAGGACCTGCTCGAGCATCTCCGAGGGCCGCACGCTCATCGTCCCGTCGGCGTTCTCGGTCGTCAGGCAGGTGATCTGCCGGTCGACCCAGTGGTAGGTGTGCTGCGACAGCGGGCTGATGCCGTCGGCGTGCATCCGCTGCGCCCAGTCCGGGACGAGCTCGAGGGCGTCGCGCACCTCCGCGGCGGTCCCGCAGGGCTGGAGGAGGATCGCGTGCCGGTAGGGGAGCGCGAACACCCACCCGTTGCGGTCGTCGACGTCCGGCAGCCACCGGTGGGCCGCGTCGTTGAGGAAGCGGGCGAAGCTGGCGGTGTACGGCGTGTCACCGATGATGGTCCACAGCCCGCGGCGCCCCTCGGTGACCCGGTCGACGTCCACCGGGGCGGTCTCGAGCAGCTCCAGGAGGTTGGTGCGGCCACGGTTGATCAGGCTGGGCAGGCGGCGGCCCGACTCCGCGATCCTGGAGTCCGGGAGGGTGACGACCGCCGACGGGAGGTCGAGGGTCAGCACCTCGTGCACGTGGTCGGCGAAGCGGCTCGCGTAGCTGAAACCCAGGCCGGTGGAGTGGATCCTCTCGGCGCCGACCAGCCGTGAGGTGAGCGCGGCGTCGAAGGCGCCGGGGTCGAGCGAGGCGATGTCCGCGTCGGCTGCCGCGGTGAGCCGTTCGAGGTGCTCACGCACGGAGTCGGAGAAGGGGCCGGGCTCGTCGTCGAGGTCGGGCACGTGACGGGCCGGCATGGTGCGCGCCTCGGGCAGACCGGAGGACGGAGCGGCGTCCTCCTGCGTTCTGGGCGCCTTGAAACGGTCGAACAGGCCCATGGCCGTCCTCATTTCCTGCAACACCCGTTCCCCTGCAGAACGAGTACCACCCACGGTAGGGCTTCAAGGCCCCGTTCCGCCACGCAAACGCGGCAACTGCCTCCCGACCACCCCCTGGTCGCGCACGCCGTGGCTCGACCGGGGGTGGGCCGGCGCCGCTCGGCGCGCTATCGTCCGGTCGACACCACCGAGGGAGGCTCGCGATGAGCCGGATCGAGCACCGGGTCGAGGCAGCCGGCGAGCAGCCGGACTACGCGGGTCGTGAGTTCAGCGCCACCGAGGTGCATGAGGGTGCCCACCGGGCCTTCATCGGCGGGGTCTGGCACACGCACGGGGAGCGCCAGCTCGACTACCTGCGCGGCCGCGGCCTGCGCCCCGAGCACCGGCTCGTCGACATCGGCTGCGGGCCGTTCCGCGCCGGCCGCCACTTCGTGGACTACCTCGAGCCGGGCCACTACTACGGCGTCGAGGCGAACCACAGCCTCATCCAGGCGGGGTACGACGTCGAGCTGACCGACGACCAGCGGGCCCGGCTGCCGGTCGGCAACCTGCGGGCGAACGACCGCTTCGACGTCGACTTCGGGGTGGCGTTCGACTACGCGATGGCGCAGTCGGTGTTCACCCACGTCTCCCTCAACCACGTGCGGCTCGCGCTGCACCGCCTCGCCCCGCAGCTGCGCGAGGGCGGTGAGTTCTACGCGACGTTCTTCCGCAGGCCGCGCTCGACCGCCGTCGACGTCGTGGTGCCCTCGCGCATCGGCAAGCCCCTGTTCAACGAGAAGAACGTCTTCTGGCACTACTCCGAGGACCTCGCCTGGGCTGCCGGGTTCGGGCCCTGGCGCTACGAGTACCTCGGTGACTGGGGCCACCCCGCCAAGCAGAAGATGGCGCGCTTCATCCGCACCGCCGACCGGGGCCGCCCAGGTGTCGTCCTGCGGGGGCGGCGCTGGGCGGCCCGACGCCTGGACCCGCAGCGGCGCTGACCGGACCCCGGACGGTGGGAGAGGGGTCCGCGTGGACCCGGGACACCGGCGGGACTGAGACACTGGCAGGACCATGACCGAGCTCCCGACTCCCCGCCCCGTCCCCGGCCAGCTGACCTTCGCCGCGCCGCGCCGGGGCAAGCCGCCGCGCCACCTGGCCGACCTCACGCTCGCCGAGCGCCGCGAGGCCGTCGCCGCGCTGGGGCACCAGCCCTTTCGTGCCACCCAGCTCTCGACGCACTACTTCGACCGGCTCGTCGAGCACCCGGAGGAGATGACCGACCTGCCCAAGGCGGTGCGCGACGACCTCGTCGCCGACCTCCTGCCGTCCCTGCTCACCCCGGTCCGCAACCTCACCGCCGACCGTGGTGCCACCGTGAAGCAGGTGTGGCGGCTCTTCGACGGTGCGCTCGTCGAGTCGGTGCTCATGCGCTACCCGAACCGCGTCACGGTGTGCATCTCGAGCCAGGCCGGGTGCGGAATGAACTGCCCGTTCTGCGCCACCGGCCAGGAGGGGCTGACCCGCAACATGTCGACGGGCGAGATCGTCGAGCAGGTCGTGGCCGCGTCCCGGCTGCTGCGGCACGGCGGCCTGCCCGAGATGGGCGGGAGCGCGGACGAGGACGGCGCCGGACTGGGCGAGGAGTCCGAGGACGACGCGCCGGCCGCGGCCACGGGCCCCGCCCGCGTCAGCAACGTCGTCTTCATGGGGATGGGCGAGGCGCTGGCCAACTACAAGGCCTCCATCGGGGCCATCCGCCGCCTCGTCGACCCCGCACCCGAGGGGCTCGGGCTGTCCGCCCGCGGCATCACGATGTCGACCGTGGGCCTCGTCCCGGGCATCGACCGTCTCGCGCAGGAGGGCATCCCCGTCACCCTGGCGGTATCCCTCCACGCGCCCGACGACGCGCTGCGCGACGAGCTCGTCCCCATCAACACCCGGTGGAAGGTCGACGAGGCCATCGACGCGGCGTACCGGTACTACGAGGCGACGGGACGCCGGGTGAGCATCGAGTACGCGCTGATCCGCGACATCAACGACCACGCCTGGCGGGCCGACCTCCTCGGGGAGAAGCTGGCCTCCCGCGGCAAGGGCTGGGTTCACGTCAACCCGATCCCGCTCAACCCGACGCCCGGGTCGAAGTGGACGGCGTCGCGCCGCGGGGTCGAGCAGCAGTTCGTCGAGCGGCTGAGGGCGCACGGCATCCCGACCACGGTCCGCGACACCCGCGGGTCCGAGATCGACGGCGCCTGCGGGCAGCTGGCAGCGGCCACGGCCTGACCGGCCGTACCCTGTCCTCGTGCGACGTCGTGCGCCGGCCCTCGTGGCCGCCCCCGCCCTGGCCCTCGCCCTGGCACTTGCGGGCTGCGGGGGCGATGCCGAGCTGCCGGCGGCGCTGCGGTCGGCCGACGGCCACACCTCCTCGCACTCGCCGAGCACCCCGGCCACGGCCACCGCGCCGGCCGTGAAGGACGTCGCGCTGCGCGCCGACGAGCGCTTCCTCACCGTGCGGCTGCCCGCCCCGTACACGCCGAAGGCGCCCGAGGGCGTCGGCACCGACGACTACCGCTGCTTCCTCGTCGACCCGAAGTTCCGCACCGACCAGCTCGTCAGCGGCGTCCAGATCGCCCCCGACAACCCGGCCGTCGTGCACCACGTCATCGTGTCGAAGGTCGAGCCCCGCCAGCTGGCGTCGGCCAAGGCCCTGGACGCCGAGGACCCCGGCGAGGGCTGGACCTGCTTCGGTGGGGCCGGGCTCGCGGGGACCCGAGGGGGTGACCTCGACGACGCCGACTGGGTGGGGGCGTGGGCGCCCGGCGGTGGCGAGCGGGTCATGGCCGACGACATCGGCATCCCGCTGTCGAAGGGCACCCGCCTCGTCGTCCAGGTGCACTACAACCTGCTCGCCGGCACCGCACCCGACCAGAGCAGGGTGCGGCTGCGGCTGACCGAGGCCGCCGGCGCGAAGAAGCAGGCCCTGCGCACCATGCTGCTCCCCGCCCCGGTCGAGCTGCCGTGCCGCGTGAACCGCGCGAAGGGGCTGTGCAGCCGCACGGTCGCCGTCGCCGACCTCAAGCGCCGCTTCGCCGAGGACCCCGCCACGGCCGACCTGCTCCACCTGCTGTGCGGACCGGTCGACCCCGGCCCCGTGCAGAGCTGCACCCGCGAGCTCCGCGAGAGCGGCACCATCCGGGCCGTCGCGGGCCACATGCACCTGCTCGGCCGGGCGATCACCGTCGACGTCAACAAGGGGACCCCGCAGGCACGGCGCGTCCTCGACCTGCCGGTCTGGGACTTCGACGACCAGGCCAGCGTCCCGCTCGCCACGCCCGTGCGCGTCGGGCCCGGCGACAGCATCACCGTGACGTGCACGCACGACCAGGGCCTGCGCGACCTGCTGCCGGCCTTCGAGGGCACCACCGACCGCTACGTCGCGTGGGGCGAGGGCACCACCGACGAGATGTGCCTGGGCATCGTCCTCATGACCCCGCGCTGACCGGCCTCGCCCCTCGGGTCAGTGGGACCCGGCACCCACGACGACGGCCGCGGCCTCCTCGACCGTGTCGACGAGGTGGAGGCACTCGCCCAGGGCCCGACCCGAGCCGAGCGCCTCGAGGGCGGGCCACACCGGGATCGCCTCGGTCCAGTGCGTGCGCCCGACGAGGACGAGGACGGGCAGCGCAGCCTCCGGCGCCGCGTAGTACAGCCGTGTCGCCGCCTGGAAGACCTCCTGCACCGTGCCGGCGGCGCCCTCGAGGACGACGAGCCCGGCGGTGCAGCGCGCGAGCAGGCCGTCCTCGCGCAGCGCGTTGGAGAAGTACTTCCCGATGCCGGTGCAGAAGACGTTCGGCGGCTCGTGCCCGTAGAACCACGTGGGGATCCCGATGCTGCGCACCTGCGGCTCGGCGCGGGGCAGCGGGGTGGTGAGCAGGTCGTCGTGGACGTCGAGGGCGACCCGCGCCCAGGCCGCGACGTCCGGCCGGAAGGAGGGGACCGGGGCGAGCCGGGACAGCGCGTCCTCGAGCGCGTCGGGGGTGGGGGAGAAGGCGCCGAGGTTCGCGGCCTCCATCGCCCCGGGTCCGCCGCCGGTGAGGACGGTGAGGCCGGACTCGGCGAGGGTGTGGCCGAGCCGGGCGGCGCCGGCGAACGCCGCCGTGCCGCGGGCGAGGGCGTGCCCGCCCATGACCCCGGCGACGGGCCGGTCGCCGAGGACCTCGTCGAGGGCGTCGGTGATGGAGTCGTCGTGGATGGCGCGCAGCAGGGTGACGAAGGCGTCGCGCTCGATGGCCGCGTCGCGGGCCCAGTGGTAGGCGCGGAAGTCGGGGGTCGCGGCGTAACCGTGCTCGCGCAGCCCGGCGAACAGCTCGTGCGGCTGGTACAGGCTCGACCGGTACGGGTTGACCGGCGCGTGCGTGGCGCCCGGGAAGACGAGGGCGCCGTGCGCGCGCAGGTGGCCGGCGAGCGCGTCCGACATCACGCCGCCGAGGACCACCATCCCCTGGACGTCGGTACGAGCGAGCAGGGCGTCCTCGTGCCCGGTGAGGTCGAGGTCCTGCAGCCGGAGGCCGCGCAGCGGTGCGCCGCCCGCCACGACCTCGTCGAGGGCGGGCAGGCTCTCGATCTCACGCACGCAGGCAACCTACCCGCGGGCCACCGAGAGCTCGTGCCCGCAGTCCTGGACGGTCAGTGGGCGGTGAGGCGCGAGAGCAGGGAGCCCAGCCTGGCCGGGCGCCCGGTCGAGCGCTCCTCCCGGTCGGCGAGCCGCGCCAGGCGCAGCCCCGCGTTGACCCCCAGCCATCGCAGCGGCTCGGGCTCCCACCGCGGCGAGCGGTGACCGACCCAGGGCAGTTCGGTCAGCGCCGAGGACCGCCGGAGGACGAGGTCGGCCAGGGTGCGCCCCGCGAGGTTGCTCGCCGCGACGCCGTCGCCGACGTACCCGCCGGCGCTCCCGGTTCGGGTGACCGGGTCCCACTGCACCGACGGGTGCCAGTCGCGCGCGATGCCGAGCGCCCCGCCCCAGGCGTGGGTGAACCGGACCCCGTCGAGCTGGGGGAGCAGGTCGGTGAGGGTCGCGCGCAGCGCAGCGAAGACGGACTCCTCACGGTCGAACTCGGGGCGGACCGCCGAGCCCCAGTGGTACGGCGCGCCCCGGCCCCCGAACGCGATCCGCCCGTCGTCGGTGCGCTGCCCGTAGACGACGACGTGGCCGTGGTCGGTGAAGACCTCCCGGCCCTCGAGCCCGACGCCGCGCCACTGCTCGTCGGTGAGCGGCTCGGTGGCCACCATGAGCGAGTACACCGGTGCGAGGGTCCGCGCGTGCCCCGGCATGGCGTGCGTCCACCCCTCGGTGGCGAGGACGACCGAGCCGGCCGTCACCCGTCGCCCGTCGGCCAGCACGACGACCCCGTCGCCCGCCCGCGCGACCCGGACCCCCTCGGCCACCCGTGCCCCCATCCGGCGGACCGTCGCCGCGAGCCCGTCGACCAGCTGGCGGGGGTGCACCCGGGCGCAGTGCGGTGAGGCGGTCGCGCCCAGGGCGCCGGGCGCCGCGAGCCGCTCGCGCGCAGCCGCGGCGTCGAGCCACACCGTCCCGGTTCCCCACGACGCCGCGTGCTCGGCCTCGGCGCGCGCCCGGACGGCCTGCGCCGGGGTCCGGGCCACGGCGAGCACACCGCCCTTGACGTACCCGGACCCGAGCCCTTCGGCCTCGTCGACCCGGCCGATCTCGTCGACGGTGTCGCGCAGCGCCCCGAGCTGGGCCAGGGCCGCGGCCCGGCCGGACCGCCGCGCCAGGGTGTCGGGCCCGACCGGCCACAGGGCCGAGACCCAGCCCCCGTTGCGCCCGCTCGCGCCGAAGCCGACGTGCTCGGCCTCGAGGAGGAGCACGGTGAGGTCGGGGCGCTCCCTCAGCAGGTAGTAGGCCGTCCACAGGCCGGTGTACCCGGCACCGACGACCGCGACGTCGACCGCGCGGGGGAGCGGGCCGGCACCAGGGTCGACGACGGGGCGGGCCGCCGTGGCGGTCTCCCACCACAGCGGCCCGGTGCCCGACGAGGAGGTCGGGTCCACCTCAGAGGTGGTTCTCGGCCTCGGTGAGCACCGAGCGCAGCCGGCGCTCGATCTCGTCGAACTCGGCGGGACCCATCGTCAGCGGCGGCGCCAGCTGGACCACGGGGTCACCGCGGTCGTCGGCGCGGCAGTACAGCCCGGCGTCGAAGAGCGCCTTGGACAGGAAGCCGCGCAGCAGCCGCTCGCTCTCGTCGTCGTCGAAGGTCTCGCGGGTCGCCTTGTCCTTGACGAGCTCGATCCCGTAGAAGTACCCGGCTCCGCGGACGTCGCCGACCAGCGGCAGGTCGAGGAGCTTGTCGAGGGTGGCCTTGAACACCGGGGCGTTCTCCTTGACCCGGTCGTTGAGGCCCTCCGCGTCGAAGATGTCGAGGTTGGCCATGGCTGCCGCGCACGAGACCGGGTGCCCGCCCCACGTGTACCCGTGCGGGAAGGACGTGGTGCCGTGGCGGAACGGCTCGAAGAGCCGGTCGCTGGCGATCATCAGGCCCAGCGGCGCGTACCCCGAGGTGATGCCCTTGGCCGTGGTGATGATGTCGGGCTGGTAGCCGAAGTCGTCACAGGCGAACATCGACCCGATGCGGCCGAAGGCGCAGATCGTCTCGTCGGAGACGAGCAGGACGTCGTACTCGTCGCAGATCTCGCGGACCCGGTCGAAGTACCCGGCCGGCGGGGGGAAGCACCCGCCGGAGTTCTGCACCGGCTCGAGGAAGACGGCCGCCACGGAGTCGGGTCCCTCGAACTCGATGGCCTCGGCGATCCGGTCGGCGGCCCAGCGTCCGAACGCCTTCTCGTCCTCGCGCAGGTGCTCGGGCGCGCGGTAGAGGTTGGTGTTGGGCACCTTGTGGCCGCCGGGCACCAGCGGCTCGAAGTCGACCTTGGCCGCCGGGATCCCGGTGATGGACAGCGCACCCTGGGGCGTGCCGTGGTAGGCCACCGCCCGGGAGATGACCTTGTGCTTGGTCGGCTTGCCGACGAGCTTGAAGTACTGCTTGGCCAGCTTCCACGCGGTCTCCACGGCCTCGCCGCCGCCGGTGGTGAAGAAGACCCGGTTGAGGTCGCCCGGCGCGTGGTGGGCCAGGCGCTCGGCGAGCTCGATGGCCCGCGGGTGCGCGTAGGACCACAGCGGGAAGAAGGCGAGCTCGCGGGCCTGCCGGGCCATCGCGTCGGCGATCTCGGCCCGCCCGTGGCCGACGTTGTTGACGAACAGGCCGGCCAGGGCGTCGATGTACTCGTTGCCGCGGTCGTCCCAGATCCGCCAGCCCTCGCCGCGGGTGATGATCGGCACCGAGTGGCCCAGGCCCGCCGGCCTCGCGCTCCTCGAAGACGCTGTGGCGGGTGAAGTGCATCCACAGGTGGTCGCGCGCCGCGTCGGAGTAGAGCTTCCCGGTGGCGGTGTGGCGGTCCGAGCTGGGCTCCCACACGGTGGACGAGGTGGTCATCGGGTCCCCCAGTTGTAGTGCTGCTTGTTCAGCTTCAGGTACACGAAGGTCTCGGTGGTCCGCACGCCGGGCAGGGTCCTGATCCGGTGGGTGAGGAGGTCGAGGAGGTGGTCGTCGTCCTCGCAGACGACCTCGGCGAGGATGTCGAAGCTCCCGGCGGTCGTCACGACGTAGTCGACCTCCTGCATCGCCGAGAGGGCTTCACCGACCTCGATGAGGTCGCCCTCGGCCCGGATGCCGATCATCGCCTGGCGGCGGAAGCCCACCTGGATGGGGTCGGTCACGGCGACGATCTGCATGACCTCGGCGTCGAGGAGCCGCTGCACGCGCTGGCGGACCGCGGCCTCGGACAGCCCGACCGCCTTGGCGATGGCGGCGTACGACTGGCGCCCGTCCTCCTGGAGGAGCTCGATGATCCGCTTCGCGACGTCGTCGAGGCGGGTCTCGGGGGCTGCTCGCCCGGTCCGGGTGGTGCGGCTGCTTCGGGTCACGCGGCCATCGTGCCCGCTGATTCAAGGGCACGCAAGTACCGCCGTGACGGAATCCGTGGATGTCGGGACGCACTTGTGTAACTTTTCATCGAATTCGGTGCCCGCACCCTAGTGAATTCGCGGTCGACGGGTTTAGAGTCCACGTGCACTGACGTCAACACCACCTCCGGGAGTCCCACCCATGAGCGGTCCTCGCGCCCTGCGCAACTTCATCGGCGGCGAGTTCGTCGACGCCCGCACGGACGCCACGTCCGAGGTCGTCAACCCGTCGACGGGATCCGTGGTCGCGACCGCCGCGGTCAGCGGTGCCGAGGACGTCGACGCGGCCTACGCGGCGGCCGAGCAGGCCTTCGCCGGCGACTGGGGGAGGACCACGCCGAGCGAGCGGCAGCAGGCGCTGCTGAAGTTCGCCGACGCCATCGAGGAGCACGCCGAGGAGCTCATCGCCCTCGAGTCCGAGAACACCGGGAAGATCAAGGCGCTCACCGCGAGCGAGGAGATCCCCCCGATGGTCGACCAGCTGCGCTTCTTCGCCGGTGCGGCCCGCGTCCTGGAGGGCAAGGCCGCCGGGGAGTACATGGCGGGGCACACGTCGTGGATCCGGCGCGAGCCGATCGGTGTCGTCGGCCAGGTCACCCCGTGGAACTACCCCCTCCTCATGGCGGTGTGGAAGATCGGCCCGGCGCTCGCGGCGGGCAACACCGTGGTCCTCAAGCCCAGCGACACCACGCCCGAGAGCACGCTGCGCCTGGCCGAGCTGGCCTCGCAGTTCCTCCCGGCAGGCACCTTCAACGTCGTCACCGGCGACCGCGACACCGGCCGCCTGCTCGTCGAGCACCGCACGCCGAGCCTGGTCGCCATCACCGGGTCGGTGCGCGCCGGTGCCGAGGTCGCGGCCAGCGCCGCGCCCAACGTCAAGCGGGTCCACCTCGAGCTCGGCGGCAAGGCGCCGGTCGTCGTCTTCGACGACGCCGACCTCGAGGCCGCGGTCGAGGGGATCGCCATCGCGGGCTACTTCAACGCCGGCCAGGACTGCACCGCCGCCACCCGCGTCCTGGCCGCCCCCGGCATCCACGACGACTTCGTCGCGGCCCTCGCGGAGTACGCCAAGGGCTCGGCCCCGGTCGGCCTCCCCGACGACGCGGACGCCCTCTTCGGCCCGGTGAACAACGCCGGCCAGCTCGACCGGGTCGCCGGCTTCATCGACCGGATCCCCACCCACGCCACGGTCTCCGCCGGTGGGAACCGCCGCACCGACCTCGGCGACGGCTTCTACCTCGAGCCCACGGTCCTGTCGGGCCTGCGCCAGGACGACGAGGCCATCCAGAACGAGATCTTCGGCCCCGTCATCACGGTGCAGCGGTTCACCGACGAGGAGGAGGCCCTGCGCTGGGCCAACGGCGTCGACTACGGCCTCGCGTCGTCGGTGTGGACCAAGGACTTCGGGCGTGCGATGCGCATGTCCAAGGCGCTGGACTTCGGCTGCGTGTGGATCAACACCCACATCCCGCTCGTCGCCGAGATGCCGCACGGCGGCTACAAGAAGTCGGGGTACGGCAAGGACCTGTCGATGTACGGGTTCGAGGACTACACCCGGATCAAGCACGTCATGGCCAACATCGAGTCCTGACCACGAAACATGCAGGACACACGGCTCCTGCACCCTGACACCGACGAGCCGGACCCACCCACCCGCCCCCACCCCGGACCGAACCTCTCGAGGAGAACCCCATGGCTGAGCGCCCCGCTCCCGACCTGACCTCGCCCGCGATGCGCGCCGCGCTCCTGCGCGGCCTCACCACGCGGCGCACCATGATGACCGGCGCCTTCGGCATCGGCGCCACGGCCGCGCTCGCCGCCTGCGGCAGCGCGCCGCGCGGCGGGTCCACCGCCTCGGGGTCGGTCACGCCGACCGCGAAGGCCGCGCAGGACATGAGCGACACCGAGAAGATCGTCAACTGGTCGAACTGGACCCAGTACATCGACGTCTCCGAGGACGAGAAGACCCGGCCCAGCCTGGATGCCTTCACCGAGCAGACCGGCATCAAGGTCAACTACACCGAGGACTACAACGACAACGACGAGTTCTACGCCAAGGTCCGGCCGCTGCTCGACGGTGGCCAGGACACCGGGCGCGACGTGTGGTGCAGCACCGACTGGATGGTCGCGCGCCTCATCCGCCAGGGCTACGTCCAGCAGCTCGACATGGCGAACATCCCCAACGCGCAGAACCTCGAGGACTCGCTCAAGGATGTCGAGTTCGACCCGGGCCGCAAGTTCTCGCTGCCGTGGCAGAGCGGGTTCGCCGGGATCGCGTACAACCTCGACGCCACCGGCGGCAAGAAGATCGAGACGATGACCCAGCTGCTCACCGACCCCTCGCTCAAGGGCAAGGTCACCCTGCTCTCGGAGATGCGCGACACCATCGGCCTCGTCCTGTGCGAGCTGGGCAAGGACCCGGCGAGCTTCACCGCCGACGACTTCGACGCCGCGATCGCCATGGTCAGCAAGGCCAAGGACGCCGGTCAGCTCAAGGGCTTCACCGGCAACGACTACACCGCCGGCCTCACCAAGGGCGACATCGCCGCGTGCGTCGCCTGGACCGGCGACGTCGTGCAGCTGCAGTTCGAGAACGACAAGGTGCAGTACGCCCTCCCGGAGGCCGGGTTCACCCTGTGGTCCGACAACTTCGTCATCCCGGCGCTCGCCAAGCACAAGAAGAACGCCGAGAAGCTCATCGACTACTACTACCAGCCGAGCGTCATGGCCGAGGTCGAGGCGTGGGTCAACTACATCCCGCCGGTCAAGGGCACCAAGGAGGAGCTGGCCAAGATCGACGAGGAGCTGGCCACCAACGAGCTCATCGTCCCGCCGGCAGAGGTGCTCTCGCGCGCCAAGGTCTTCCGTGGCCTGACGGCCGAGGAGGAGACGGCGTTCGCCCGCGCCTTCTCCGACCTCACGTCCAGCTGATGGCCGAGCGCACCTCCGGTGACCTCCGGCTCGTCGGCCTGACCAAGACGTTCGGCGACTTCACCGCCGTCCACCCCCTCGACCTCACCATCCCCCAGGGCTCCTTCTTCGCGCTCCTCGGGCCGTCCGGGTGCGGCAAGACGACGACCCTGCGGATGGTGGCCGGGCTGGAGGACCCCAGCGCCGGCAGCATCCACATCGGCGACACCGACATCACCTCGACGCGGGCCTACCAGCGCAACGTCAACACGGTGTTCCAGTCGTACGCGCTGTTCCCGCACATGACGGTCATGGACAACGTCGCCTTCGGGCTGCGCCGCAGGGGCGACAAGGAGGCCAAGACCAAGGCGCAGGACGCGCTCGAGCTCGTCGAGCTCGGGCACCTGGGTGCGAAGCGACCCAACCAGCTGTCGGGCGGCATGCAGCAGCGCGTCGCCCTGGCGCGCGCCCTCGTGAACCGCCCCGACGTCCTCCTCCTCGACGAGCCGCTGGGGGCCCTGGACCTCAAGCTGCGGCGCCAGATGCAGATCGAGCTCAAGCGCATCCAGCAGGAGGTCGGGCTGACCTTCATCCACGTCACGCACGACCAGGAGGAGGCCATGACGATGGCCGACACCATCGCGGTGATGAACGCCGGCCACCTCGAGCAGCTCGCCGACCCGGCGACCCTGTACGAGAAGCCGACGTCGACCTTCGTGGCGAACTTCCTCGGGCAGTCCAACCTGCTCGCGGCGAAGATCGTGGGATCGGCCGAGGGTGGGCTCGCGCGTGCCGACGTCCACGGCGGAGAGGTCCTCGTCCAGGCCGACAAGGTGCCCGCCGGCCTCACCGACGTGTGGGTGGGCGTGCGACCGGAGAAGCTGACGCTCGGCGAGGGCGGCGGCCGCAACCGGCTCGCCGGGACCGTGACCGACGCGTCGTTCACGGGCGTGGCGACCCAGTACCTCGTGCGGATGCCGTGGGGCGTCGACGCCATGGTCGTGCAGCAGAACGACGGCTCGACCCGCGCGCGGGTCGGCGAGAACGTCACCCTGTCGTGGGAGCCCGGGCACGAGTTCGTCCTCGACGCCGCGCAGGACGACCACGCCGGCATGCAGGACGGCGTCGATGCCTGAGGCGGCCACGGCCGTGGCCCCGGTCGCCGCCGCCCGCCCGCCGGTCCGGCGGGGCCGCTGGGTCCCGTACGCCCTGCTGGCGCCGGGCCTGCTGTGGCTGCTCGTGTTCTTCGCGGCCCCGATGTTCACCCTGGGGTCGCAGTCGCTGCAGGAGGGGACGGTCTACACCGGCTACACGATGACCGGCAACGTCGGCATCTACGCGGACGCGCTCGAGCGCTACTGGCCGCACCTGCTGCGCTCGGTGGGCTACGCGGGGGCCGCGACGGTCCTGGCCCTCCTGCTCGCCTACCCCCTGGCGTACTACATCGCCCAGAAGGCCGGGCGCTGGAAGAACATCATGCTCGTGCTCGTCATCGCGCCGTTCTTCACCAGCTTCCTCATCCGCACCCTCGCCTGGCGCACGATCCTCTCCGACACCGGGCCGGTCAACGAGGTGGCGCGGGCGCTGCACATCACCGACGTGCTCCAGGCCGTGAACCTCACCAACAACGACACGCTGCTGTCCTCGAAGTTCGCGGTCATCGCGGGCCTCACCTACAACTTCCTGCCCTTCATGATCCTGCCCCTGTTCGCGGCGCTGGACCGGCTGGACCCCCGGCTCGTCGAGGCGGCCGGCGACCTGTACGCCTCCCCGTGGCAGGGGTTCAGGTACGTGACGTGGCCGCTGTCGCTGCCCGGGGTCGTCGCGGGCACGCTGCTCACCTTCATCCCGGCGGCCGGCGACTTCATCAACGCCAGGCTGCTCGGGAACACCCAGACCGTGATGATCGGACAAGTCATCGACAGCCAGTTCCTGCGCGTGCTCGACTACCCCCTCGCGGCAGCGCTGTCGTTCATCCTGCTCCTGATGATCCTGGGGCTGGTCGCCGCGTACGTGCGTCGCGCCGGCACCGAGGAGCTGGTCTGAGATGGCCTGGCTGCGCCGCAACCTGCTGCTCCTGGCCTCGGTCGGGGTGCTGGTCTACATGCTCATCCCCAACGTCGTCGTCGCGGTCTTCTCCTTCAACGACCCGGTCGGCCGGTACAACTACACGTGGGAGCGCTTCTCGGTCGACGCCTGGGCCAACCCGTGCGGGGCCGCCGGCATCTGCGACTCGCTCGGCCTGTCGCTGCGCATCGGCCTCATCGCGTCGCTGACGGCCACGGCCCTGGGCACGATGATCGCCTTCGCGCTGGGTCGGTACCGGTTCAGGGCCCGCGCGACGACCAACCTGCTGATCTTCATGCCGATGGCCACCCCCGAGGTGGTCATGGGCTCCAGCCTGCTCACCCTCTTCCTCATGATGGGGGTGCCCGCCGGCGCCCTGGCCGTCACGGTCGCGCACATCATGTTCTGCATCTCCTTCGTCGTCGTCGCCGTCAAGGCCAGGGTGGCCACCCTGGACCCCCGGCTGGAGGAGGCCGCGGCCGACCTCGGCGCCAACGCGCGCCAGACGTTCCTGCGGGTCACCCTCCCGCTGGCCTTCCCCGGGATCCTCGCCGGCGGGCTCCTCGCGTTCTCGCTGAGCTTCGACGACTACATCATCACCAACTTCAACGCGAGCCCGAGCTCGATCACCTTCCCCATGTACGTCTGGGGTGCCGCGCAGCGCGGTGCGCCGGTGCAGGTGAACGTCATCGGCACGCTGATGTTCCTCATCGCGCTCGTCGTCGTCGTCACCGGCCAGCTGCTGGCGACGCGGCGCGAGCGGGCCCGCGCCTGACCCACCCCACCCGAGAGGCCCCATCCCATGCGCGTGCTCATGGTCGGCGCGGGCGGCGTCGGTGACGCCGCCGCCCGCATCGCCGCCGAACGTCCCTTCTTCGAGTCCTGGGTCGTCGCCGACTACGACGTGACCCGGGCCGAGCGCACCGTGGCGGCGGTGGAGGGGCGCGACGTCGGCGAGGCGCGCTTCAGCGCCGCGCAGGTCGACGCCGCCGACGCGCAGGCCGTCGCCGCCCTCGCCCGTGAGGTCGGGGCCACCCACGTGTTCAACGCCGTAGACCCCCGCTTCGTCATGCCGATCTTCGAGGGGGCGCGCGCCGCCGGCGCCGACTACCTCGACATGGCGATGAGCCTGTCGCAGCGCCACCCCACCGAGCCGTACGCGAAGGTCGGGGTCAAGCTCGGCGACGAGCAGCTCGCGCAGGCGGGGCAGTGGGAGGCCGACGGCCGCCTCGCCCTCGTCGGCATCGGCGTGGAGCCGGGCCTGTCCGACGTCTTCGCGCGCTACGCCGTCGACCACCTCTTCAGCGAGGTCGACGAGCTCGGGACCCGCGACGGCGCCAACCTCGTCATCCGCGACGACGACGGCAACGAGGTCTTCGCGCCCGGCTTCTCGATGTGGACGATCATCGAGGAGTGCCTCAACCCGCCGGTCGTGTGGGAGCGCGAGCGGGCCGTCGGTGCCGACGGGTCGTACGACGTGGAGGCCGGCTTCTCCACCCTGCCGCCGTTCAGCGAGCCCGAGGTCTTCGACTTCCCCGGCGGGATCGGCCCCGTCGAGTGCGTCCACGTCGAGCACGAGGAGGTGCTCCTCATGCCGCGGTGGCTCGACGCGAAGAAGGTGACCTTCAAGTACGGGCTCGGCGAGGAGATGATCTCCATCCTGCGCACGCTGCACACCCTGGGCCTGGACCGGACCGACCCGGTGAGCGTCAAGGGCGTGCAGGTGAGCCCGCGCGACGTCGTCGCCGCCGTCCTCCCGGACCCCGCGACCATCGGACCGCGGATGGAGGGCAGCACGTGCGCCGGCCTGTGGGTCACCGGCACCGGCAAGGACGGCCGGCCGCGCCGCACCTACCTCTTCCACGTCGTCGACAACGCCGACACGATGCGCGACTACGACGCCCAGTGCGTCGTGTGGCAGACCGCGGTCAACCCCGTCGTCGCCCTCGAGCTGCTCGCCGCCGGGACCTGGTCGGGCGCGGGCGTCCTCGGGCCCGAGGCCTTCGACGCGCTGCCCTTCCTCGACCTCCTCGCCGCCCCGAAGCCCGGGGGCTACGGCTCCCCGTGGGGCCTGGAGGACCGCTGACCCACCCCGCCTCCGCCCCGCCGCCACAGGCATAGGGTCGAAGGACGTCACCACCACCGGAGGACTGCACCCACCATGGCCCTGACCCAGAAGGCACTCATCGACGAGGTCCCCACCGGGCTGCTCATCGGCGGCCGGTGGCGCGAGGGGAGCGGGGGAGAGCGCTTCGACGTCTCCGACCCGGCCACCGGCGCGCGCCTGACGACGTGCGCCGACGCCACCCCGGAGGACGGGCTGGCCGCGCTCGCGGCGGCCCACGACGCCCAGGCCTCGTGGGCGAAGGTCGCCCCCCGCGACCGCAGCGAGATCCTGCGGTCCGCGTTCGAGGTGCTGACCTCCCGCGCCGACGACTTCGCCCTCCTCATGACCCTCGAGATGGGCAAGACCGTCGCCGAGGCGCGGGGCGAGGTCACCTACGGGGCGGAGTTCTTCCGCTGGTTCGCCGAGGAGGCCGTGCGCGTGCACGGCCGCTACTCGGTGGCCCCCAACGGCGCGACCCGCCTGCTGACGATGAAGCAGCCGGTCGGGCCGACCCTGATGATCACGCCCTGGAACTTCCCGCTGGCGATGGGGACGCGCAAGATCGGCCCGGCCATCGCCGCCGGCTGCACCATGGTGGTCAAGCCGGCCCACGAGACGCCCCTGACGATGCTCCTGCTCGCCCAGGTCCTGCAGGAGTGCGGCCTGCCCGACGGTGTCCTCAACGTCGTGACGACCACGCACAGCGGCGCCGTCTGCGAGCCACTCATCCGCGACCCCCGCCTGCGCAAGCTGACCTTCACCGGTTCCACGACCGTCGGCAAGGTGCTCGTCGAGCAGTCGGCCGAGCAGCTGCTGCGCCTGTCGATGGAGCTCGGCGGCAACGCGCCGTTCCTCGTCTTCGAGGACGCCGACGTCGACGCCGCCGTCGACGGCGCGATGCTGGCCAAGATGCGCAACATCGGCGAGGCCTGCACCGCCGCCAACCGGTTCTACGTCCACGAGTCGCTCGCGAAGGAGTTCTCACGCCGGCTCGCCGCCCGCATGGGCGCCCTCGTCGTCGGCAAGGGCACGAAGAAGGGGGTCGACGTCGGGCCGCTCATCACCGAGAAGCAGCGCTCGTCGGTCCACGCCCTCGTCGAGGACGCCGTGGGCCGTGGCGCGAGGGTGCTCACCGGAGGGGGGCCCGTCCCCGGCAAGGGCTTCTTCTACCAGCCCACCGTCCTCGCCGACGTCCCCGCCGACAGCCGCTGCCTGGCCGAGGAGATCTTCGGTCCGGTCGCGCCCGTCGCGACGTTCACCGACGAGGCCGACGCCGTGGCCAAGGCCAACAGCAGCGAGTACGGCCTGGTCGGCTACGTCTACACCAACGACCAGCGCCGCGTCCTGCGGGTCGCCGAGGCCCTCGAGTTCGGGATGATCGGCATCAACACGGGCATCGTGTCGAACCCGGCGGCCCCCTTCGGAGGGGTCAAGCAGTCCGGGTTCGGCCGGGAGGGCGGCTTCGAGGGCATCGACGAGTACCTCGAGACCAAGTACGTGGGGCTGGCGCTGTGAGGTCGACCGTCCGGATCCCGTTGTGCGGATCGGCTGACGCCGGGGCCCGCCGGATGCTGTCATTGCGGTCATGAGCACCAGCACCTACGGCGAGGGCAGGGCCTCGCACGGCATGGAGCGCCGCCGCAGCATCCAGGACATCCTCGAGCAGACCGACGAGGCGCTGCGCCACGGCACGCGCCCGGGCGCCCAGGTCTGGCCCACGGGCTTCGCCCTGCTCGACTCCACGCTCGACGGCGGGCTGCGCTCCGGCGAGCTCGTCCTCATGGGCGGCACCGAGGGCGCCGGCAAGACCACCCTGGCCGTCCAGCTCGTGCGCAACGCCGTGCGGGCCGGGCGCCACGCGGTCGTCTTCTCCTTCGAGCACGAGTCCACGACCCTGCTCCAGCGGCTCATCTCGCTCGAGGCCGCCATGGCCGCCTCCGAGTCCGGCCAGCACCACTCCGCCGCCGCCGACGTGCGCTCCGTGCGGGCCGTCTTCGAGGCCGAGGACCCCGACCGCCGCGGCCTGGCCCACGCCATGGCCCGCGTCCCCTACGGCGTCGAGGCGCTGACGACGGTGCAGGAGTACGCCCCGCGGCTGCACCTGCACGAGTCGAACAAGACGACGACGACGAGCGAGATCGCCCGGACCATCACCGAGATCAACGAGTCGGCGGGGGAGCCGCCGATGGTCCTCGTCGACTACCTCCAGAAGATCCCGATCACCGGCTGGACCGGCTCCGAGCTCGAGCGCGTCACGACCGTCACCGAGTCGCTCAAGGACATGTCCCTCGAGCTGGGCTGCCCGATCATGGCGATCACCGCCGCCGAGCGCGAGGGACTGGGCGCCGGACACCGCATGCGCACCCGCGACCTCAAGGGCTCCTCGGCCCTGGCCTACGAGGCCGACCTCGTCCTCATCCTGTCGAGCAAGGAGAACGTGGTCTCGCGCGAGCACCTCGTCTACGACCTCGGCAGCATCAAGCGCTTCCGGCGCTGGGCCATCATCACGGTGGAGAAGAACCGCCACGGCCTGGGCCAGGTCGAGCTGGAGGTCCAGAAGGACTTCGAGCACGGCCGCTTCCACCCCGAGGCCAAGGTCGTCGACGAGCAGCTCATCGAGGAGCGGGTCTTCACCACGTGACCCCCGAGGTCACCATCTCGGCTCCGGCGACGGACAATGGGTCGGTGAGCACCCGCAGCGTCGCCGTCCTCGGCAGCACCGGCTCGATCGGCACCCAGGCCCTCGAGGTCGTGGCCGCCCGCCCCGGCCGCTTCCGCGTCGTCGCGCTGTCGGCCGGGTCCAACATCGCCCTCGTGGCGCGCCAGGCGGTCGAGCACGAGGTGCCGCTCGTCGCCGTGGCGACCGGCAGCGTCGAGCAGGTCCGTGCCGCGGTCGCCGAGGCGGCCGCGAGCGCCGGGCGCCCCGACCACCACCCCGAGGTCGTCGTCGGCGATGACGCCGCCACCGTGGCCGCCGCGTGCGGCGCCGACGTCGTCCTCAACGGCGTCACCGGGTCGATCGGCCTGCGGCCCACCCTCGCCGCGCTCGGTGCCGGGTCGGTGCTGGCCCTGGCGAACAAGGAGTCGCTCATCATCGGCGGGCCGCTCGTCAAGGCGGCGGCCGCCCCCGACCAGATCGTCCCCGTCGACTCCGAGCACAGCGCCATCGCCCAGAGCCTGCGCGGCGGGCGGGCCGGCGAGGTGCGCCGGCTCGTCGTCACGGCCAGCGGGGGGCCCTTCCGCGGCCGCAGCCGCGCCGAGCTGGCCGACGTCACCCCCGAGCAGGCGCTGGCCCACCCGAACTTCGCGATGGGGCGGGTCATCACGACGAACTCGGCGACGCTGGTCAACAAGGGCCTGGAGGTCATCGAGGCGCACCTGCTCTTCGACGTGCCGCTGGACCGGGTCGACGTCGTCGTGCACCCCCAGCAGCAGATCCACTCCATGGTCGAGTTCCACGACGGGTCCACGATCGCGCAGCTCGGGCCGCCGCGCATGCTCGTCCCGATCGCCCTCGGCCTGTCCTGGCCGGACCGGCTCGAGGACGTCGACGTCCCCTGCGACTGGTCGCTCGCCCAGTCCTGGGAGTTCCACCCGCTCGACGACGACGCCTTCCCCGCCGTCCGCCTCGCCCGGCAGGTGGGAGAGGCCGGCGGCACCTACCCGGCCGTCTACAACGCCGCGAACGAGGTGTGCGTCGACGCCTTCCACGAGGGCGACATCCGCTTCACCGACATCGTCGACACCATCGAGCGCGTCGTGGCCGACCACGACGGGAGTGATCACGACGCCTCGAGCGTTGACGGAGTGCTCGCCGCCGACCGGTGGGCCCGCCGTCGCGCCGCCGAGACCCTCGGCCTGGTGACGGCGTCCGCCTCGACCAAGGGGGTCCGGTGACCGTTCTCGCCTTCGTCGTCGGCGTGCTGTTCATGGCCGTCGGTGTCGCCCTGTCCATCGCGCTGCACGAGGTCGGGCACCTCGTCCCCGCGAAGCGCTTCGGCGTGCGGGTCACCCAGTACATGGTCGGCTTCGGGCCCACCGTGTGGTCCCGCCGGCGCGGCGAGACCGAGTACGGCGTCAAGGCGATCCCGCTGGGTGGCTACATCCGGATGATCGGGATGTTCCCGCCGCGCCGTGGGCAGGACCCGGGCACCGTGCGGGTGTCGAGCACGGGCCGGTTCAGCCAGCTCGTCGACGAGGCCCGGGCGGCCAGCCTGGAGGAGATCCGCCCCGGCGACGACCACCGCGTCTTCTACAAGCTCACCGTCCCCAAGAAGCTCGCCGTCATGCTCGGTGGCCCGGTGATGAACCTCGTCATCGGCGTCGTCCTGCTCACCATCCTCGTCACGGTGCACGGCATCCCCACGGCGCAGCCGGGCGCCGAGGTCGCGGCGGTGTCGCAGTGCGTCGCCCCGGTCACCCAGGCCGCCACGACGACCTCGTGCGAGGGGCTGCCGCCCACCCCGGCCCTCGCCGCCGGCATCCTCCCGGGAGACCGCTTCGTCTCCATCGCCGGCCAGCCGGTCACCGACACCCGCGACGTGGGCGAGATCGTCCGTCCGCGGATCGGTGAGGCCCTGCCCGTCGTCGTGGAGCGTGACGGACGGCAGCTCACGCTCACCGCGACCCCCATCCGCAACGTCGTCCCCGTCCTCGACGCCCAGGGCCTGCCCGTCGTCGACGCCGACGGGACGACGCCGACGACCGAGGCGGGCTTCCTCGGGGTGAAGTCCTCGGCCCCCACGCAGTTCGTGGCGCAGCCGGTCACGGCCGTGCCGGCCATCATCTGGACCTACGTCAGCCGGACCGCCGAGGCGCTCGTCCGCGTGCCCGAGCGGATGGTCGGGGTCTGGGACGCCGCCTTCGGTGACGCCGTGCGCGAGATCGACAGCCCGATGTCGGTCGTCGGGGTCGGGCGGGTCGCGGGGGAGGTCAGCTCCGGGAAGTACGACGTGCTCGTCGGGGAGTCCGCCGCCGACAAGTTCTGGGTCATGCTCAGCCTGCTCGCCGGGCTGAACTTCATGCTCTTCATCTTCAACCTCATCCCGCTGCTGCCCCTCGACGGCGGGCACGTCGCCGGGGCGTTGTGGGAGGGGCTCAAGCGCCGCCTCGCTGCCCTCTTCGGCCGCCCGGACCCCGGCTACGTCGACGTCGCCAAGGCGCTTCCGGTGGCGTACACGGTCTCGATCGTCCTGCTGGGCGCCTCGGCGCTGCTCATCTACGCCGACCTGGTCAACCCGGTCAACCTCGGGGGCTGAGCAGCGCGTCGCGCCGCTCGCGCAGCTCGGCCTCCTGCAGCTGCAGGGCCGCGGTGCGCAGGGCCAGCTGGTCGAGGGTCTCGCGCACCGCGAGGACCGCAGCCTCCACGTCACGCAGGGAGTCCTTGATCCGGGAGCGGACCGAGAGGTCGCTGAAGACGTTGTCGAACCAGACGTCGAGGGTGCGCGACGTCGGGGAGATGCCGAGGTCGGTGCGCAGCCTGGCCACGGGTCCGATGTCGGCGAGCTCGCGCGCGAAGTCCATCAGCGCCTGCTGCGCCTCACCGATGCGGTCGCTGGCGCTGTCGATCCGGTCGTGCTTGACCGCCGAGGCGATGAGGCCGCCGCCGAACCACGTGTCGTAGGCCGACCACGAGTCGGCCGACCCCAGGTGGCCGCGGGCCGCGTCGAGCAGGGCGGCCGCGCGCCGGCCGGCGTCCGACGCCTCACCGACCTCCGTCGCCTCGGCGCGCACGCCGGCGAGCTCGTCGAGGACGGCCTCGAGCTCGGGCGAGGAGGCACCCGCCGGACGCGCGCAGGGCGTCGGCGTGGGCCTGCGCCGCCTCCTCGCGGCGCCGGTCGGTCTCGCCGAGCCGGGCCAGCCGCCGGTCGACCTCCTCGCGCCGCGCCTCGGCCGACGTGAGCTGCGCGGTGGAGGTCTGCAGCGCGTACCGCGCGGCGACCTCCTCGGCCCGCTCGCGGTCGAGCTCGCCGGTCCGGGTGCCGCGGACCGCCGCGAGCAGGCCCGAGAGGGAGACCCCCTCGAGGCGGCGCACGTCGTCCTCCTCGAGGGCGTGGCGGTGGCGGACGGCCTGCAGGGCCTGGCGGGCGAGGTCGGCGTCGCGCCGCAGCCCGGTGAGCAGGCTGCGCAGGTGAGCGGCCTCACGGTCGTCGGCGATGGCCCGGTCGAGGGCGTCCCTGGTCTCCATGACGTCGATCATGGCCCGGCGACGCGGCCCACGTACGCTGGTTGCATGTCGGTCTCCCTCGGTATGCCCGCGCTCCCCGCGCCCACCATCGCCCCCCGCCGCCAGAGCCGGAAGATCCGCGTGGGCAAGGTCGAGGTCGGCGGCGACGCCCCCGTGTCGGTGCAGTCGATGACGACGACGCCGACGACCGACATCAACGCCACCCTCCAGCAGATCGCCGAGCTCACGGCGTCCGGCTGCGACATCGTGCGGGTCGCGTGCCCGACCCAGGACGACGCCGACGCCCTGTCGACCATCGCCCGCAAGTCGCAGATCCCGGTCATCGCCGACATCCACTTCCAGCCCAAGTACGTCTATGCCGCGATCGACGCCGGCTGTGCCGCGGTGCGGGTCAACCCCGGCAACATCCGCCAGTTCGACGACCAGGTCGGCGAGATCGCGCGCCGCGCCAAGGCGGCGGGCGTCTCGATCCGGATCGGCGTCAACGCCGGCTCGCTCGACAAGCGCATCCTCGACAAGTACGGCAAGCCGACGCCCGAGGCGCTCGTGGAGTCGGCGGTGTGGGAGGCCGGCCTGTTCGAGGAGCACGACTTCCACGACTTCAAGATCTCGGTCAAGCACAACGACCCCGTCGTCATGGTGCGCGCCTACCAGCTGCTCGCCGAGCGCGGCGACTGGCCGCTCCACCTCGGGGTCACCGAGGCCGGTCCGGCGTTCCAGGGCACCATCAAGTCGGCGACCGCGTTCGGGGCGCTGCTCTCCCAGGGCATCGGCGACACCATCCGGGTGTCCCTGTCGGCCCCGCCGGTCGAGGAGGTCAAGGTCGGCATCCAGATCCTCCAGTCGCTCAACCTGCGCCCGCGCAAGCTCGAGATCGTCTCGTGCCCGTCCTGCGGTCGCGCCCAGGTCGACGTCTACACCCTCGCCGACCAGGTCACCGCCGGCCTCGAGGGGATGACCGTGCCGTTGCGCGTGGCCGTCATGGGCTGCGTCGTCAACGGGCCGGGCGAGGCCCGCGAGGCCGACCTCGGCGTCGCGTCCGGCAACGGCAAGGGCCAGATCTTCGTCAAGGGCGAGGTCATCAAGACCGTCCCCGAGAACATGATCGTCGAGACGCTCATCGAGGAGGCCATGCGCCTCGCCGAGGAGATGGGCGAGCCGATGGGCGAGGAGTCCGCGGGCGCGCCCTCGGTCACCGTCTCCTCCTGACCCGCTTCCGCGGGCCACCTGATGACGGAGCTGGCCACCCACCGGATCGTGACTCTTCCGTGACCTGAAAGGCTGTGGGAGAACGGATCTGGGGTGGGGGGCTGTCAGTGGTCGGGTCTAGGTTCGGGACATGGAGACAGGGATCCCGAGCCTGAGGCAGGTGCAGGACACGCACCCGGCCGAGCTCGCCGTGGTCCTGTCCACGCTCTCCGTCGACGCGGTGTTCGGCCTGCCGGCCGATGCCGTCGAGGCCGTGGTCGTGGCGACGCAGAAGGTCGCGTCGTGGGCGCACGCCGTCCAGGCGATGGCGGTCGACCGGTTCGCCGAGCTGGCGACCGACCAGATGGAGGTCCACACCGCCGGGGTGAGGGCGCCAGGTGGGTCCGGAGCGGTGCCGATCCCCGAGCCCGACGCGGTCGCCGCGTCGTCGTTGGCTCCGCTGCTCAACATCGCGCCGCGCACGATGCGGACCCGCCTCAACCGGGCCCGGCTGCTGATGGAGCTGCCCCGGACCCTGGGCATGGCCCTGGCCGGTGACCTCGAGCCGTGGCGGGTCGACGGGGTCGTCGTCGCCGCCAGGGAGGTGGCCCCCGACAGGCTGGCCGAGTTCGAGGCCCGGCTCCACCACACCGACGTCAGCCGCCTGCCCAAGCCGCGCCTCGTCGACCGGGCGAGGAGGGCGGCCGCGAAGGCCGATCCGGACGGCACCAGCCGCGCGCACCGGCTCGCGCCCCTGCGCCGAGGCCTGCGCATCGCCCCGTCGGAGATGCCCGGACTGATGCGGTGGACCGCTGACCTCCCCGACGACACCTCCCGCGCACTGCTCGGCGCCGTCGACGCCCTCGCGCAGGAGTACCTCACCGCCGACCGGTGCACCGGCGCCAGGCGCACGGTGGAGGCCGCCCGGGTCGACGCGCTCACCGACCTCGCCATGGCCAACGCCACCGTCGAGACCCTCGTCGAGCTCGTGGTGCCGGCCGCCACCGCCCCCACCCCGTCGCTGGTCTCCCGCCGTGACCGTCTCTCGGTCATCCGCGACCATCTCGGGCCGGCCGGGCGGCCGGAGGGCGACACCACGAGCCACCTCATCGAGGTCGACCCCGTCCTCGTCGACCTCGTCGCCGGCAACCACACCCGCGCCACGCTGGCCGCGGGTCAGCTCGAACGCGGCCACGGCCTGCGGCTGGGCGAGCATCTCGAGACCGCGGGCAACCCGTTCCTGACCACCGACCGCGCGGCACCGCCATCTCGAGGGCCGGCGGATGCGGCACGCGATGGCGGGGGCACGGTCTGGTTCGTCGACGGGATCGTCGAGGCCCCCGGCGCCACCGCCCTGCTGCCCGAGCACGTGGTCGCCATCCTCGGCGACCCGACCACGCGCCTGCGGACCAGCACCGCCGACCCCGGTCAGGCCGACGGTCCTCCGGCTCGACGTCGCACCTACCGCCCACACCGGGCACTCGTGGTCCGGGTCCGGGCCCGCGACGGCCACTGCCGGTTCCCCGGCTGCTCGGTGCCCGCCCGCCGCTGCCACCTAGACCACCTCGTGCCGTTCCCGCTGGGAGACACCGCCGAGGGGAACCTCCACTGCCTGTGCCCCACCCACCACGCGTTCAAGCACCATGCCGGCTGGACGGTCGAGATGGCCGACGACGGCAGCTGCACCTGGACCGCCCCGACCGGTCGCACCCACACGACCACCCCGGCCTCCGCCCGCGAGACCGCCGCCTGAGTCCTCAGCGGTCGAGGCCGGCCCTGTCGTGCTCGCCCTCCCTCGGGCCCGGCACGCGCCGGTTGAGCGAGAACAGCCGCCCCAGCACCGGCATCAGCACGATGTTGACGCCGTGCAGGATGCCGATGATGAGCAGGATGCCCCCCACGCGCGCGGCCGAGAAGGTCAGCTGCTCCGCGGTGACCAGGCCCGAGACCTCGTTGTTCCAGTCGTCCTGCGGCCCGAAGTGCACGCCGAAGAGGATGTACGCCCCGAAGATCAGGTAGTACACGATGTCGGTGAGCACGATGTAGCTCTTGCCGGTGAGCGGGTTGTCGTGGAACACGTCGGCCGCGTAGGCCCGACCGAACCGCTTGATGAAGGGCCCGAGCCACACCGCGATGGCGACGAGGACGAGGGTCACGGCGACTTCGACGATCCACCAGGGCATGGAGAGGGCTCCGTTCGGGCGAGGGGTGAGCAGGAGGACGGCGGCCGTCGTCGCGACGACCACGGCGACGGCAGTGGCCGCGATGAGGATGCCGGTGCGCCGCCGGCGTCGGTCGGCGTCGATGCTGTCGACGACCCGCTCGAACAGGTCGGCGCTGGGCCGGGTCGGCGCGGAGCGCAGCGCGTGGCTGATCCGGTCCTCGAGATGTGTCATCGGTGGTCCTCCAGCGTCGTTCCCAGCGTGTCGAGCCCACGCTGCAGGTGGGTCTTGACGGTGTTGGTCGACAGCCCGAGCGTCGACGCGATCTCGGCGACGGGCATGTCGTAGTAGTAGCGCAGCGTCACGCAGTCGCGCTGGCGCCGGGGCAGGGCGCGCAGTGCCTCGACGACGGCGAGCCGCTCGGCGCGGTCCTCGGCGGTCTCGGCCGCCGACGGGGCGTCCGGGTGGGCCGGGGGCCGGTGCCGCCAGGAGACGAACCCGCGCCGGTTGTGGTCGCGGGCCAGGTTGATGACGATCGAGCGCAGGTAGGCCGCCGCCCGGTCGCGGTCCCGCAGCCTGCCGCTGCTGCGGGCGAAGCGGATGAAGGCCTCCTGCACCAGGTCCTCGGCGGCCGTGGTGTCGTCGACGTAGAAGCGGGCGAGCCGGGTCAGCGAGGCCGCCTCCGCGTCGAAGAGGACAGCGAGGTCGGGCGCCCCCGCCGACGAGACGGCGAGGGCGCCCTGCGCGTCGAGCGAGAGCGCCTCCATCACCGTGACGGACGAACGAGACGGCTCGTCGGGTGACACGTCGGCCTGACGAACTTCGCCGCGGATCTCGTCGAGGTCTGTCGGGGCCGCCGCGTCACCCGCTGCGGGGTCGGCCGACGTCCGTCGGGTGTCAGCACTTCTGCGGACCCGACCGGAAGGGAACCCCATGACCTCCACCTCCCGCCACCTCGCCGTCGCCACGGCCATCGTGGCACTGACCGCCCTGCCCGCGGCAGCGACCGCAGGGACCCACGGCCTCGTGGTGCGCACCTCGGGCCCGCTCGCGGACCTCGCGACGGGCACCGCCGGCCCGTTCGACGGGGCCCGGGCGGCCGTCCAGCTCGTCGCCTCGGCCCGGGGCAGCCACGCGGTGCTGCGCGTGTCGGACGTCGGCGCTGCCGCCGACGGCCAGACGTACGGCGCCCACCTCCACGTCGGGCCCTGCGTGGCCGGGAGCCCCGCCGCGGCCGGCGGGCACTACAACACCGACGTCCTGGCGGGGATCCTGCCGCCCGACAACGAGATCAGCGAGGACACCGAGGTGTGGCTCGACGTCACCGTGCGCGGCGGCTCCGCCACGGCCACGGCATCGGTCCCGTTCGTCCCGCTCCCGGGGGAGCGCTCGGTCGTCATCCACGCGATGGGGACCGACCCCCACACCGGGGTCGCGGGAGGCCGCCTCGCCTGCCTCCCGGTGGTGTGGTGATGGCCCGGACGGCGCGCGCGGCCGCCGTCGGCCTCGTCCTCGGCCTGCTCTGGGGACTCGTGGCCCGCGGGTTCATGCGGCTGCTCGCGACCGCGCCCGAGTTCACCTGGTCGGGGACGGCGTACATCGTCGGGTCGGCCGGGACCATCGGGGCGCTCGTGGCGGTGGTGAGGGCACGGCGCCTCGCGCAGCGCTCGCGGTGGTGGCGCCTGCTCGGCCTGCCCTTCGTCCTGCTCTTCGGTGCGGCCGGCATCATCATGGCGCCGGGCGTGGCCGGGGTCGTCATGCTCGCCGACCGGCGCCGGTGGCTGGCGCTCCCCGGCGCGGCCCTCGTGGGCGTGACGGTCTGGGCCACCTGGCAGGACCTCGAGCAGCCGCTGTCCGCGCGGCAGGGGGCCGGCGTCCTCATCATGCTCGGGTGCCTCGCGGTCGAGGGGCTCGCGGCCCGCGAGCTGGTCCGGCGGTGGCGACCGCACGAGGCGCCCGGCGCGCCCGCACCGGCAGCGCTCGCGGCCGCCTCCGTCACCACCCCCGTCTGACACCCGGATGAAGCCGGAGTCGGCGGGGAGGGGAGGGTACGGGCCCTAGGCTGGTGTCGTGCTGCGCACGCGCTCCCCGGTTCGTCCACTGTCGCTCGCCGACCGCGACGAAGCCCTTGCCGTGTGCGCCCGCGACCTCCCACGCGGCGTCTTCGTCGCGGCCCGCGTGGTCGAGGGGGCTCGCACGGGTTCGTTGACGAGCGTGCTGGGGCACCGGGTCGACGGCGAGCTGACGGCGCTGTGCTGGGCCAGTGCCAACGTCGTCCCGATCGGCACGACGGAGGAGAGCCGCCCCGCGTTCGCCGAGCGGATCCGCCGATGGAGAGGGCGCTGCGCCTCGGTCTTCGGTCCCCGCGAGGAGGTCGAGGGCCTGTGGCGACACCTGTCCCCGTACTGGGCCCCCGCCCGGGCGCTGCGCTCACGCCAGCCGTTGCTCGTCGCCGACCGCCCGCCCTCGAGCCTGGGGGTCGAGCTCGACCCGCGGGTGCGTCCCGCCCGCCCGGAGGAGGTCGACCTCGTCCTGCCCGCGGCCGAGCACATGTTCACCGCCGAGATCGGCTACCCGCCCTACCGGGGGAGTGACCGCGGCTACCGCTCCTCCCTCGCTGCGCTGGCCGCCCGGGGACACACGTACGTCGTCATCGAGGACGGTGAGGTCGTGTTCAAGACCGACGTCGGCAGCCTGGCGCTCGGCTGCGCCCAGCTCCAGGGTGTCTGGCTGGCTCCACGCCTGCGGGGGCAGGGGCTGGCCGTCCCGATGCTCGCGAGCGTCGTCGAGCAGGTGATGGTCGGCCAGGCGCCGATGGTGTCGCTGTACGTCAACGACTTCAACGCGGCCGCCCGGGCCACCTACGAGCGGCTCGGGTTCCGCGAGGTCGGCGACTTCACGACCGTGCTGCTGTGAGAACTGTCGAAGGTTGCCGCGACGCGGGTGGTTGGATCAGTACATGACCTCTGCGCCGCCGCTCACCCGCGACATCACCGGGCTGGCGACGCTCCTCGCCACCTCCGGAGTGATCCACCTGGTGCGTCCCGAGGTCTACGAGGGGATCGTCCCGCGCGTGCTGCCCGCGAAGCGCCTGCTGGTGCACGCGAGCGGCATCCTCGAGCTCGCCTGTGCCGCCGGGCTGCTGCACCCGGCCACGCGGCGTGCGGCCGGCTGGACGTCGGCCGCCCTGCTCGTCGCGGTCTTCCCGGCCAACGTGCAGATGAGCGTCGACCACGGCAAGCGGGCGGCGCGGCGCGGGGACACCGGCTCGCGGGCGACGTTCGCCGCCACGGTGGCGCGGCTGCCCCTGCAGTGGCCGCTGGTCCGGACGGCGCTTCGCGCCGCCGGCCGCTGACGGGCCGTCGTGTCGACCCCCGCCTGGCGTCCCCTCACCGAGGCCGACCTGCCCGGACTGCACCACCTGGCCGCCTGCTGCCTCGAGCGTGACGGTGGGTTGCCCCACCTCGCGGGCGAGCCGATGCTGCGGCGCTACTTCCTCAGCGGCCCGGGCATCGTCGGGGCCGACGAGACCGGGGACCTCGTCGCCGCGGCCTCGGTCTTCCTCGACGGCTCGGGACACCGCACCGCGGCGGGCCTGGTGCACCCGTCGTCGCGGGGTCAGGGACTCGGCCACGACCTCGTCGCGTGGTGCCGGGAGCGCTCCGGCGGTTCGCTGCTGCGGGTCGCCGTCGAGACGACCTCGCGCGAGTGGGACGAGCTGGCCGCCGACCTCGGCCTGGCGCGGACCTTCGCCGAGCACGTCATGCGCCACGACCTCGCCGACGTTCCCAAGGTGAGGCGCCATCCGGACCTGAGGACGCTGCGGTGGAGCGAGCGGACCGCGCCGCTGTTCCACGATGCCTACCGTCGCTCGTTCGCCGACCGGCCGGGCTTCCCGGACCCGCCGCTCGAGGAGTGGGTGGCCGAGGTCGCCGGCGAGGAGGGGTTCCGGCCCTCGGCCTCGCGGGTCGCCGTCGACACCACGGGGGATGCAGTCGGTTTCATCACGCTGATCGACGACTGGCTGGACCAGGTGGGCGTGGTCCCCGCCTGGCGGGGCCGCGGCCTCGGGGCGCACCTCGTCGTGCGCTCGTTGAGGTCGCTGCGCAGGTCCGGGTGCGACCAGGCGTGGCTCACCGTGAACGTCGACAACCCGGCCCACGACCTGTACCTCCGCCTCGGCTTCAGCGACGCCGGCCTGCGCGCCCGCTACGAGGAGACCGTGCGCTGACTACCGGGGAGCGCCGCGCCTGACCTCCCGCCGACGCTGCGCTCTACGGTCCCCGCTCCAGCGCGCGCCTACGGTCCCCGCTCCAGCGCGCGCTACGGCGCAGTAGGTGCTGCGATCACAGCACGTACTGCGCCGTAGGACGCGATTGAGGACGGGAGGGGGCGGGGGGAGGGGTGCGGGCGGTGGCGGGTGCGGCGCGTCGGGGCCCGGCGACGTCGTTATCCTTGGCGGGTTGTCCACCCCCACCAGCTTGGAGCCCCCCCGTGGCCATGCGCATGTCGACCCTGTTCCTGCGAACCCTTCGCGAGAACCCGGCGGACGCCGAGGTCCCGAGCCACCAGCTCCTCGTGCGCGCCGGCTACATCCGCCGGGTGAGCCCGGGCATCTACACCTGGCTCCCGCTCGGCCTGAAGGTGCTGCGCCGCGTCGAGACGATCGTCCGCGAGGAGATGGACGCCATCGGCACCCAGGAGCTGCTCTTCCCCGCGCTGCTGCCGCGCGAGCCCTACGAGGCCTCCGGGCGCTGGACCGAGTACGGCGATGGCATCTTCCGCCTCCAGGACCGCAAGGGCGACGACTACCTCCTCGGGCCGACGCACGAGGAGATGTTCACCCTCGCCGTCAAGGACCTGTACTCGTCGTACAAGGACCTCCCCCTGTCGATCTACCAGATCCAGACCAAGTACCGCGACGAGGCCCGCCCGCGCGCCGGGATCCTGCGCGGCCGCGAGTTCGTCATGAAGGACAGCTACTCCTTCGACCTCGACGACGCCGGGCTCGACAAGAGCTACGGGCTGCACCGCGACGCCTACGTCCGCATCTTCGACCGGCTCGGCTTCCACTACGTCATCGTCCAGGCGATGGCCGGGGCGATGGGCGGCTCGAAGTCCGAGGAGTTCCTCGCGACCGCCGAGAACGGCGAGGACACCTTCGTCCGGTGCGCGAACTGCGGCTACGCCGCCAACGTCGAGGCCGTGCGCGTGAAGGTCCCGGACGCCGTCGACGCCTCGGTCCTCGGGGCGGCGCACGTCGAGGACACCCCCGACACCCCGACCATCCAGACCCTCGTCAACCACCTCAACGCGGCATTCCCGCGTGCGGACGGGCGCGACTGGACCGCGGCCGACACCCTGAAGAACGTCGTCGTGATGCTCGTCCAGCCCGACGGCACCCGCGAGCCCCTGGCCATCGGCCTGCCCGGTGACCGCGACGTCGACGACAAGCGGCTCGGCGCCCAGGTCGAGCCGGCGCGCGTCGAGGCCTTCGACGAGAAGGACTTCGCCCGCTACCCGACGCTGGCCAAGGGCTACATCGGGCCGGGGGCGCTCGGCACCGACAAGAGCACCGGCATCCGCTACCTCCTCGACCCGCGGGTCGTCGACGGCACCGCGTGGGTCACCGGCGCCGACGAGAGCGGGCGCCACGTGCTCGACCTCGTCGCCGGTCGCGACTTCACCGCCGACGGCACGATCGAGGCCGCCGAGGTGCGCGACGGCGACGCCTGCCCCTCGTGCGGGCACGGCCTGGAGTCGGCGCGCGGCATCGAGATGGGGCACATCTTCCAGCTGGGCACGAGGTTCGCCGAGGCGCTCGACCTCAAGGTGCTCGACGAGAACGGCAAGCTGCGCACCGTGACGATGGGTTCGTACGGCGTCGGCGTCTCGCGGGCCGTGGCCTGCGTCGCCGAGGGCAACCACGACGAGCTCGGGCTCATCTGGCCCCGGGCCCTCGCCCCGGCCGACGTCCACGTCGTCGCCACCGGCAAGGACGAGGCCATCGCCACGTACGCCGAGGAGCTGACCCGCGAGCTCGAGGCGCGCGGCATCGAGGTCCTCCTCGACGACCGCCGGCAGGCGAGCCCGGGCGTGAAGTTCAAGGACGCCGAGCTCATCGGTGTCCCGACCATCGTCGTCGTCGGGCGCGGCCTGGCCGAGGGCACCATCGAGCTCAAGGACCGCCGGTCGGGCGAGCGCCGTGAGGTCGCCGTCGGCTCCGCGGTGGCGGAGATCGTCGCCGAGGTCGGCGCCGGGGTCGGTGCCGGGGTCGGCACCGCGTGACCGGCGCCGTCGACGCCGTCGTCTTCGACTGGGGCGGCACCCTGACTCCCTGGCACGACGTCGACCTCCCCGAGCAGTGGCGCGTCTTCGCGCGCGAGGTGCACGGCGTCCCCGTGGACTCGCCCGAGGTGCCCGAGGCCGACCTCGAACGGGCCCACCGGCTCGCCGAGCGCATCCTCGAGGTCGAGAGCGCCGCCTGGCGCCGGGGCCGTGAGGAGCACGGCAGCGCGACGCTCGCCGACATCCTCGACGAGGCCGGGGTCGACGCCGAGCACGACCGCCACCACCTCGCCCTCGCCGCGTACCAGGGCTTCTGGGAACCGCACACCGTCACCGACCGGCAGGTGCGACCCCTGTGGGAGGGCCTGCGCGAGCGGGGGATCAAGGTCGGCGTGCTCTCCAACACCATCTGGTCGCGCGAGTACCACCGCGGGATCTTCGAGCGCGACGGGGTCCTGGACCTGGTCGACGCCGACGTGTACTCCAGCGAGATCGGCCACGTGAAGCCGCACCCCGAGGCCTTCCTCGCGATCTGCCGGGCCCTCGGGGTCGCCCCGGAGCGGGCCGTCTACGTCGGCGACCGGCTCTACGAGGACGTCCACGGGCCGCAGCAGGTCGGCATGCGCGCCATCTGGGTCCCGCACTCGGACATCCCCGAGTCGCAGCGGGTCGAGGTCACGGCGCACCCGGACGCCCGGGTCCACGAGCTGCTCGACGTCCTCGCCGTCGTCGACGGGTGGCGTGGCACGGCCGACGCTTCGTCCTCGCGGTCGTGAGCGACCCGACCCTCGAGGTCGTCCTCCTCCTCGGGCTCGCCGGGTTCCTCGCCGGCTGGGTCGACGCGGTCGTCGGCGGCGGCGGCCTCATCCAGCTCCCCGCGCTCCTCATCGGGCTACCGGGTGCCACCCCCGCCCAGATCCTCGCGACGAACAAGTTCGGCTCCGTCTGGGGCACCGCCACCGCATCGCTCACCTACTGGCGGCGGGTGCGTCCCGACCTGCGGACCGCCCTGCCGATGGCGGCCGTCGCCTACCTCGGCGCGATCGGTGGCGCGCTCATCGGGCTGCACATCCCGAAGTCGCTGTTCAACCCGGTGATCCTCGTGCTCCTCGTCGCGGTGGGTGCCTACACCCTGCTGCGGCCCTCGCTCGGCGAGGCGACCCAGCTGCGGTGGTCGGGGCACCGGCACACGGTGGCCGCGATGCTCACCGGGTTCGTCATCGGCGTGTACGACGGCGCCCTCGGCCCGGGGACCGGCTCGTTCATGGTCTTCGCCCTCGTCGGGCTCATGGGCTACGCGTTCCTCGAGGCGAGCGCCAAGGCCAAGATCGCCAACTTCGCGACCAACCTCGGCGCCCTCACCGTCTTCGTGCCGGGCGGCCACGTCGTGTGGAAGGTCGGTGCCGTCATGGCGGCCGCGAACCTCCTCGGCGGATGGGTGGGGGCCCGCACCGCCGTGCGGCTGGGCAGCGGCTTCGTGCGGGTCGTCTTCATCGTCATCGTCGGCGCGTTCGTCATCCGGATCGGCGGCGACCTCGCCGGCCTCTGGTGAGTCGAGGTGATGTCAGACCGGGAGGAGGTGGGGTTTCACCTCGAACCGGCTGTCACCACGTCGGGTCGAGGTGAAGGGGGACCCTCAGCGGGTGGGGTTTCACCTCGAACCGGCTGTCACCACGCGGGGTCGAGGTGAAGGGGGGCCCTCAGCGGGTGGGGTTTCACCTCGAACCGGCACACGGGGTCCCGGGGCGGGGGCCGGGCGCGGGCGGGAGCAGCGCGTCAGGTGGTGGGTGTGGTGAGCCAGAGGACGCCGTAGGGCGGCAGGACGACGGTCCCGTGCCGCCAGGGCAGCGCGTCGCCGGTGATCTCGTCGCGGGCGTCGGCCACCCCCAGCTCGTGCACGCGGTGCTCGTAGAAGGGCCGCGGCTCCGGCGTGACGTTGTGGACCCCGACGAACCGCCCCACCGGGTGCTCCCGGACGGTGACGAGCACCCCCGGGTCGTCGACCGGCCCGATCCGCGTCTCGACCGAGCCGTGGAGGTGGGGCAGCGAGGCGCGGGCGCGCACCAGGCCCACGACGTCCTCGAAGACCCGCCCGGCGACGGTCTCCCCGTCGTGCCGGTGGGCGACGGCGGCCTCGTCCAGGCGCGGCCGGTGGGCCCAGCGGTTGTCCGCCTCGTGGCCCGGCTCGTCGGCCCAGTGCGGGTCGTTGGGCTGGCCCAGCTCGTCACCGCTCCAGATGACGGGGATGCCGCCCCAGCCGATGACGAGGGCGTGGGCGAGCCGTAGCGCGGCGACGGCGAGGTCGACCTCCCGCGGGGTCCGGGCGGCCTCGAGGCCGATGAGCGAGGCCGCGGCCCCGCTCGTGCGCATGTCGCCGGTCTCGGGGTTGTGCTGGAAGACCAGGCCGCGGGCGGGGGAGCCGGGGAAGTCGCCGGCGTACCAGCGGGCCAGGAAGCCCCGGTGCCCCGGACCGGTGAGGCCGAGCGCCCACGCGTCCTCGTCCATGATCGCCCAGCCGATGTCGTCGTGGCAGCGCAGGTAGGTGAGCCACGTGGCGCCCGGCGGCTTCGGCGGCAGGTGGCTGAGGGTGTGGGCCGCGAGCCGCACGTCCCTCGTCGCGAGCATCGACCACACCTGGACCATGAGGCTGTTGTGGTAGGCGAGGTCGCTGACCTTGCCGGAGTACGCGCCCGCGCCGAGGTAGTCCAGCAGCTTGGTCGGGGCGACGATCGCCTCGGCGAGGAACGCGACCGCGGGGCAGGCGATGCGGGTCACCGCCCGCAGCACCTGGGTGATGGCGTGGACCTCGGGCTGGCCCTGGCAGTCGGTGCCGAGCCGCTTCCACATGAAGGCGATGGCGTCCAGGCGCAGGACGTCGACCCCGCGGTTCGCGAGCTCGAGGATGATGCCGGCGTACTCGCGCAGCACGGCGGGGTTGGCCCAGTTGACGTCCCACTGGAACTCGTTGAACGTCGTCCACACCCAGCCCTGCACGTCGTCGTCCCACGTGAAGTTGCCCGGCGCGAAGTCGGGGAACACCTCGGGCAGGGTCCGCTCGTACGCGTCGGGCATCGTGCGGTCGGGGAAGACGTGGAAGTACTCGCGGTACGCCGCGTCGCCCTCGCGCGCCCGCCGCGCCCAGTCGTGCTCGCGGGCGACGTGGTTGAGGACGAGGTCGAGCACGAGGCTCACCCCGCCCTCGTGGAGCTCCTCGGCCAACGACTCGAGGTCGTCCATCGACCCGAGGTCGGGGCGCACCGCGCGGTAGTCGGCGACGGCGTACCCGCCGTCGTTGTCGCCGTCGCGCGGGCGCAGCAGCGGCATGAGGTGGAGGTAGCCCACGCCGAGCTCGCGCAGGTAGGGGAGCCGGCCGGCCACCGTGCGCAGGTCGCCGGCGAAGCGCTCGGTGTAGGCCGCGTAGCCGACGAGCCCGGGGTCCTGGAGCCAGTCGGGGCGCAGCAGGCGCTCGAGGTCGCGGCGGTGCAGCCGGTCGGGGCGGGCGTCGTAGGCCGCGGCCGCGAGGGCGACGAGGTCGTCGGCCAGGTCAGCGGCGAGCTCGGCACCGTGGAGGACGGTGAGGCCGCCGATCAGGTCGGGTCGCCAGCGCTCGACCCGGGCCTGGAACATCGTGCGGCGGTCGTCGCCGCCTCGGACCCCCGACGCGGTCGGGGAGGTCGCGGTCGACGCGGGCGGGGGCACCGGTGCACTCACAGTGGGCATTGTTGCGGATCTGCGGAACCGTTTCCACACCCTCATCGCCGGCACCGACGACCTGCACAGCGAGGCCACAGGGACCCGCCCGATCGTGGGTGACGTGACCACCACGACCGCTCCCTCCGCGGGCGCGCCCCAGCCCCCGGCGCACGCAGCACGCCGGGCCTTGCCCCGCGGCGCGGTGCCGCACTGGTGGCGCGACGCCACCCTCGTCGGCGGGTGGGCTGTCGTCCTGCTCGTCACCGGCCTGTGGGTCGCCGGGGGAGGGGTGGGGGAGCTCGGCTCGGTCCCCGGGGCGCTGACCTCCACCGGGCGGCTCACCGGCCTCGTCGCGTCCGCGCTGCTCCTGCTCCAGGTGATTCTCATGGCCCGCGTGCCGTGGGTCGAGCAGGCCTGGGGCCAGGACGCCCTGGCGCGCACCCACCGGCTCGTCGGCTTCACCTCCTTCACCCTGCTCGTGGCGCACCTCGTGCTCATCACCCTCGGGTACGCGGCCGGGACGTCGCAGGGCGTGTGGGGGACCGGCGTCGACCTCGTCCTGACCTACCCCGGCATGCTCCTCGCCGCCGCAGGCACGCTCGCCCTCGTCATGGTCGTCGTCACCTCCGTGAAGCGGGCCCGGCGTCGCCTGCGGTACGAGTCGTGGCACCTGATCCACCTCTACGGCTACCTCGGCGCGGGCCTGGCGCTGCCGCACCAGCTGTGGACCGGGGCCGAGTTCCTCAGCTCGCGGGTCGCCACCGTGTTCTGGTGGTCGCTGTGGGCGCTGGCCGCGGGCGCGGTGCTCGTGTTCCGCGTCGGGCTGCCGCTGTGGCGCTCGTTCGGCGCGCCGCTGCGGGTCGTCGACGTCCGGGCCGACGGCCCGGGCGTGTCGACCGTCACCGTGTCCGGGGCCCGCCTGCACCGGATGCCGGTGCGCGCCGGCCAGTTCTTCCAGTGGCGCTTCCTCGACGGCTCGGGATGGTCGCGGGCCAACCCGTACTCCATCTCCGCAGCGCCCGACGGCCGGACGCTACGGATCACCGCGGCGCACGTCGGTGACGGCTCGGCCCGCCTGGCCTCGCTCGCACCCGGGACCCGCGTCCTCCTCGAAGGCCCCTACGGGCGGCTGCACGCCGGGGTGCGCACGCGCCGCAAGGTGCTGCTCATGGGCTCCGGCATCGGCATCACGCCCCTGCGCGCCCTCCTCGAGGAGCTCGACCAGGCTCCCGGCGACGTGACGGTCGTGCACCGGGTCCGGTCCGCGCAGGAGGCCGTCCTCGCCGACGAGCTGAGCACCCTCGCGGGCGAGCGCGGGGCCCGCTACCTGCTGGTCGAGGGCCGCCGGATCACCGGGCGCCGTAGCTGGCTGCCCCACCAGGCCCGCCACCTCACCGACGCTCAGGCCCTGCTCGCGGTGGTGCCCGACCTCGCCGACCACGACGTCTTCGTCTGTGGCGCGCCGCCGTGGATGGATGCCGTGCGCGACGCCGCGCTCGCGGCCGGAGCAGCCCCCGGTGCCATCCACCTCGAGCGCTTCACGTACTGAGGCCACCGACCCCCGACCCACCCACCGCCCGAGCACCCACCCGACGTCCCGACCGGAGGCCCCGATGCGCCGCATCACGATCTGGATCGCCAGCACCCTGTCCGCCCTGGTGCTCCTGTTCAGCTACCACACCTCGACCAGCGCCACGGCGGCGAGCAGCGTCCTCGCGGGGGCGAACACGGCGTCCGGCTCCACGAGCACGAGCACGCCCTCGCCCAGCGCCTCGTCCGGGTCGGGGGAGTCGTCGTCCTCGTCCTCTTCGCCCTCCGCGTCGAGTGGCTCGTCGACGAGCACCTCGACGACCTACACCGGCGACGCCGTCGGCACCCGGTACGGCGACGTCCAGGTGGAGATCACCGTGGTGGCTGGCAAGGTCACCGCAGCCCAGGTGCTCCAGGTGCCGTGGAGCAACCGCAAGGACCAGCAGATCAACGCCGCCGCCGTGCCGGTCCTCAACGACGAGGCGGTCAGCGCCCAGAGCGCCTCGATCGACATGGTCTCGGGTGCCACCTACACCTCCGAGGGCTACATCGGGTCGCTCCAGTCGGCCCTGGACCAGGCGAACCTGTGAGCACCGTGACGGCGCCGGGTGCCCCGAGCCCGCGGGCTCCGACCCGACGAGCCTGGGTGCAGGAGGTCATGGGCACCTCGGTGAGCGTCCACGTCCGGGCCGTGGACCCGGGACGTCCTGACGTCGAGGCCGGGGTCGCCCGGGTCTTCGCCCACCTCCGTCGCGTCGACGGGGTGCTCAGCACCTGGCGGGCCGACAGCGACCTGCTGCGCCTGCAGCACGGGGAGGTCCCGGGCGCCGACGACGTGCACCCCTGGGTCGCCGACGTCACCGAGCTGTGCCTCGAGGCCGAGGACCGCACCGACGGCCTCTTCGCGGCCTGGCGCCACCGACCGGGCGGCCGGACCGTCTTCGACCCGACCGGGCTCGTCAAGGGCTGGGCGGTCGCCGGGGCCGCGGCACACCTCGACGTCGTCGAAGGTGTCTCGTACGCCATCGGCGCGGGTGGTGACGTCGCGGTCGGCGTCGGGACCGGACGCACCGACGACCCCTCGCCGTGGCGGATCGGCATCGAGGACGCCGGCCACACCGGGCGCGTGGATGAGGTCGTGGAGGTCCGGCGCGGCGGGGTCGCGACCTCCGGTGCTGCCCGGCGTGGTGCGCACGTCGTGGATCCCGTTACAGGAGAGGGGATCTCGCGCCCGGGCTCGGTCACGGTGGTGGGACCCGACCTGCTCTGGGCCGACGTGTGGGCCACCGCGTCGTGGGTCGACCACACCCGCGCCGGCCGCCTCCTGGCGGCCCGCGACCCCGCGTACCGCCTGAGCGTGGCGTGAGATCCGGTGCGGCGCGCCGGCGTCCGCGCGACACGCCGGATGACCTGCGAAGTTCGCGGCGAAACCGAAGATGTAAGCCCTTGCGCAGTGGGGACCTCGAACTGCTACGCTTCGAGGACTCAGTCGGGTTTCAGCAGGGGAACACGGCGTTGAGCCTTTAGGTAGTGCCATGTCTCAATCGCAGGGGATTGAGGTGCGCCGACCGAGTCGTCGCACCATCGCAACCGGAGCAGCCTGGGCTGTTCCCGTCATCGCCGTCGGGGCCGCAGCGCCTCTCGCATCAGCCAGCGTCACACCGTGCGTGCCGGAGTTCGAGACCCAGGCCGGGTCGTTCAAGTGCTGCAACGGCCCCGTCAAGAACATGAAGCTCGTCATCAAGGTGACGGACGTCAACGACTGCATCTCGAGCACGTCGTCGATCTGCGTCACCGACGTCACGCTGGCCAACGGCCAGGACAACGGGACCGTCGTCTTCGTTCCCGGGGGTGGCAGCAGCGTCTGCGTCGTCGAGGGTGGCACGTTCACCGTCTACCTCCTCGACACCGACTCGTGCACCGTGAACCTCCTCGTGCACTTCTCTGTCGATGGTGGTCCCACGCAGGTCACCCCGGTGAAGTCGGGCAACATCCCGTCCGGCAACTCCGACGGCGACTGCCAGCCCTGACACTGATCGGCCGCCCGAGCGATCGGGCGATCGGACGTGCGCCCCTCAGGGGGCGCGCGCCCACAGTGCCTTCACGGTGCCCGTAAGTCCCTTCGGGGGCCGCGGGTCCCCAGAGGCGCTGGCGGATGCCGAGACGGCGGCGACCCCACTGGGACGCACGCCCGGTCGGGGTCGTCTTTTCCTCTGTGCCTCTCGGCATTCGCACGGGGCGTGAACAGCGGTGGTGGGTGGTTGTCGTGCGACAGTCGCCCACCATCGCGGTCCCCCTCGGCACGGTCGTCCTCGACGGCCGTGCCGAGGCCGCCTCAGCCCAGTGCCTCGAGCAGCTCCTCCGGCGACCCGACGGGTCGGTCGCAGACGAAGCCCCGGCACACGTAGGCGGCGGGACTGCCGTCGAGCAGAGGGCGGTTCGCGAGCAACGGCACGCCGGCCGCGTCGGGCGCGCCGTGCGCGACGACGAGCCCGGGTGAGCTCGACGACCTGACGACCGCGAGGAGCGCGTCGGCCACCGGCCCCTGCCCCACCACCGCCACCTGGACGGGTCCCGCGAGCACTGCCTCCGCGACGGCCAGCGTCCAGCCCGCGAACCTGGGGTCGCGCTGCGCCACCGAGCCGCACGCGTCGAGCGCCCCGCCCGCGGCCTCGCGATGGCGCCCCGACCCGGTGAGCGAGGCCAGCGTCAGCAGCGCTCCTGCCAGGGCCGAGGCACCGCTCGGTTCGGCGAGGTCGGTGCGCGCCGCCGGACGGGTGAACAGCGCCGCTGCGTCGTGGGCCGTGTCGTGCGGCTGGCCGTCGTCGTCGACGAACCGGTCGAGCGCGTCGTCGAGCAGCCCCTGCGCCGCCGCGAGCCACGACGCGTCGCCGGTTGCCTGGTACAGCGCGAGCAGCCCCT
Organism: uncultured Actinomycetota bacterium; assembly: GCA_963795035.1. Taxonomy (GTDB): domain Bacteria; phylum Actinomycetota; class Actinomycetes; order Actinomycetales; family Dermatophilaceae; genus Oryzobacter. Next base: position 352,829 of record CAWCFZ010000003.1, read on the forward strand.
CCGCGAGGTTGCCGTGGTCGTCGAGGACCGCCGGCGCAGCCCCCACCAGACCGCCCCTGGAGGTCCGTCGGAGGCGGCCGTCGACGACGTGCGTCGTGAGGACGAACGCCGCGGCCTCCCGGGCGGCGTCGAGGAGGTCGGGCCGGTCGAGGAGGACTCCCGCCTCGGCGAGACCGGCGACGGCCAGCCCGTTCCACGCCGTGACGACCTTGTCGTCGCGCGCCGGCTGGGGCCGCGAGCCCCGGGCCGCGAGCAGCCGGGACCGGACCCGCTCCCACCACGCCTCGTCGTCGGGGTCGCGGCGGCGCTGGAGGGTGGAGGCCCCGGCCTCGAACGTCCCGGCCGCGGTCACCGACAGCAGTGCCGCGGCGCGGGCGCCGTCGTCAGCGCCGAGCACGTCGACGAGCTGAGCGGGCGTCCACGCGTAGGTCAGGCCCTCGTGCGAGTGCCCGTCGAGCACCGTGTCGGCGTCCAGCGCCGAGGCGAAGGCGCCCTCGGGAGTGCGCAGGTCGCGCAGGAGGAAGCCGGCCGTCTCCTCGGCCACCCGCCGCGCCAGCGGGTCGCCGGTGGCCCGCCACAGGTGGAGGTAGACGCGCAGGAGCTGGGCGTTGTCGTAGAGCATCTTCTCGAAGTGCGGCACGACCCAGTCGGCGTCGACGCTGTAGCGCGCGAAGCCCCCGGCGAGCTGGTCGTACAGACCCCCCCGGGCCATCGCCGCACCGGTGGCGCGCACCATCGCGAGGGCGTCGGCGTCGCCCGTGCGGGCGTGGTGGCGCAGGAGGAACTCCAGGACCGACGACGGCGGGAACTTCGGGGCGCCGCCGAACCCGCCACGGGCGTCGTCGTGCTCGCCGCGCAGCCGGCGCACGGCCGCGTCGCACACGGCCTCGTCCACGGCGGTGGGCGCCGGGGGTGCGGTGGCCTCCCGCAGGTGGGCGGCGACGTGGGCCCCGGACGCCAGGACCCGGTCGCGGTCGGTGCGCCACAGGTGGTCGGCCTGCCCGAGCAACGCGAGGAGCTGGGGCTTGGGCAGGTAGGTCCCCGCGAAGAACGGGTTGCCGTCGGCGGTGAGCAGGCACGTCATCGGCCAGCCACCGGCCCCGGTGAGGGCCGTCGTCGCGGCCATGTAGACGGCGTCGACGTCCGGGCGCTCCTCCCGGTCGACCTTGACCGCGACGAAGCCGGCGTTGAGGACACCGGCGACCTCGTCGTCCTCGAAGCACTCGTGGGCCATGACGTGGCACCAGTGGCACGCCGCGTACCCGACCGAGAGCAGGAGGGGCACGTCGCGCCGCCGGGCCTGCGCGAAGGCCTCGTCGCCCCACTCCCACCAGTCGACCGGGTTGTCGGCGTGCTGGAGCAGGTAGGGGGACAGGGAGGCGGCGAGCCGGTTCGGCATCACCCCACCGTAGGCGTCGCGGATGCGGGAGGGCGCGGCGGTGGTGCGCCGGTGGGCGGTACCCGCCTCACTCGTCGAGGGCCTTGGCCAGGGCGATGCTGAACGAGACCTCCTCGGCGTTGCCGTCACCGAGCGCCCACACCGCCTCCACCCCGCAGCGCACGATGGTCCACGAGCGCGCGAGGTCCTCGGGGACGCCTGCGGCGTCGCACCACACCTCGAGCCGCCGGCGCACCGACCAGCGCATCGCCGCCCCGGTGCCCAGCTCGTCGCGCCGGTTGCGCAGGACGGCGTGCAGGTCCCATCCGGGGTGCCCGGCCCTGGGCTGCGGGTCGATGGCCAGCCACGGCTCCCGGGCCCCGGCCAGCACGTTCTCGAAGTGCAGGTCGCCGTGCACGAGGGTGGCGTCGGCGGCGGGGTCGCCCGACAGCTCGTCGAGCAACCCCGTGCACCGCGCCACCATCCGGCGGGGGAGGGCGTCGCGGCCCGCCGCCGCGGCGAGCCACTCCCGGGCCCAGGGGCTGACGGGCGGGAGGGCGGCGGGGGCCGGCCGGTGGAGCCGGGCGAGCAGGGCGCCGATGACGTGGCACCCCGTGTCGACGTCGAGCGTGCGCAGGTCGGTGTCGGCGTCGAGCCGCTCGAGGAGGAGCAGCCCGTCGCTCGGCAGCGCCGCGACGAGCCGCACCGCGCCGTCACCGGCCCACAGCCGCAGGGCGAGCGGCTCGCCGTCGGTGTCGACGCTGCGGCGGACCACCTTGAGCGCCAGGGGTTCGCCGTCGCGGAGCACCGGCGCCACGACGGCCGTCCACCCGGTGCGCAGCGGACCGTCGGGCACCAGGCCCCAGCGCTCGAACGCACCGGCGAGGGTCCGCTGCGCGTGGGCGGCCCACTGCGCGCCGGACGGCCCGCCCTCGGCCGGGCGGCGCGAGATCCAGGCCAGCCAGTCGGCCGGGATGACGGGAACCCGGGTCACGGGGTCACCGCAGGCCGGGGAAGGGCTCGAGGTCGACGCCCCAGCGGTGCGCCTCCACCTCGACCGTGCCGAGCCACCGGGTGGCGGCGGCCAGGCCGGGTCCGCCGTGCTCGGCGACGAGGGGACCAAGGAGCGCTCCGAGGTCGCCGCGCAGGGCCGCGAGGACCTCGCGCGCGAGGCGGGCCGCGTCGGCCGCGTCCTCGACGGGGAAGGGCAGCGGGTGGCCGAGCGCCGACGCCGACCGCTCCCCACCCTCGAGCTGGTCGCTGCGCAGCGCCCGCAGGACGGCGAGGGTCGCGTCGGAGCGGTCGCGCTGGCGCCCCTGCGACCGCGCGCTCACCACCTCGAGGAGCCACACGGCCGCCTCGGTGAGCGCCACGGCGCGCGCCACGGTCCGCCCGCCGACCGCGTCGGTGGGGACGTCCGGGGGGCGTCCCGCGAGGAGGGTCGCGGCGGCGTACCGCTGGGCGTGCACCGACGCCACCGTGGCCTGCAGGTCCGCCTCGACCCCCGCCAGCGTCCCCGCGGAGGCGGCCGCGGCGCCCTCGTCGGCCGCGAGGGAGGCGCGGGGGTCGGTCGTCTGGGCCGTGGAGGTCGGGGTGGGGCCCGAGGGGCTCGACGACGGCGGCGGGGCGAGGGACGCGGCCGGCACCTGGCGACGCAGCAGGGTGGTGCGCAGGACGGTGTGCTGGCGGCGGTGCAGGGCCGTGAGGTCCGCCGCGAGGTCGCCGTCGAGGGCGGCCGCGGCGGTGGCCAGGGCCAGGGTGTCCAGGGTGAGGGCGAGGAGCTCGCGCTCGCCGGGAAGCGGTGTGCGCGTGGGCACGAGCGGCACCCGAGGGGCGTCGTCCTCGAGGCGGATGCCGCACCCCGAGACGGGGAGGACGGCCGCGCCGAGGAGGCCGGTGAGCACGCCACGGCGGCCGACGTCCCCTCCGTGCTGCGCCATGGGCCCATCGTCGCACGGCGTTTCGGGGCCTGTTCGACGGTGGCCTAGAGTGGGGACGTCGGCTCGACGCCGACGACAACTGCAGAGAGGAGTGGGACCCGCATGGCCAACGCCGAGCACATCCGCCCCGTCCTCGAGCAGGTCCTCGCGACCACCGGACTCGTCCTCGACGACGTCTCGGTCACCACCGCGGGCCACCGCCGCGTCGTCAAGGTCCTCGTCGACCGCGACCTGCCCGCCGACCCCGACCTCGTCACCGGGCCCACCGAGCCCCTCTCCCTCGACGAGGTCGCCGACGCGACCCGCCTGGTCAGCGACGCGCTCGACGCGTCCGACGCGATGGGCGAGCAGCCCTACACCCTCGAGGTGTCCTCGCCCGGGGTCGGCCGGCCGCTCACCGAGCCGCGCCACTACCGCCGCAACGTGGGGCGCCTGCTCGAGCTGCACCGGGCCGACGACGAGGTCACCGGCCGGCTCACCGCCGCGTCCTCGAGCGAGGCCACGATCGAGGTCCCCGCGACGAGGAAGACCCCCGCCCGCAGCGAGACGGTGCCCTACGCCGACGTCCGCAAGGCCGTCGTGCAGGTCGACTTCGCCCGCCATGACGAGAGCAAGGACAGCTGACGTGGACATCGACCTGGGCGCGCTGCGCGCCATCGAGCGCGAGCGCGGCATCCCCCTCGACGTGCTGATCCCTGCCATCGAGCAGGCCCTGGCCCTGGCCTACCAGCGCACCGAGGGGCACGTGCGCTCCTCACGCGCCGAGCTCGACCGCAAGACGGGCCACGTGGTCGTCTGGGCCCGCGAGGAGCACGAGATCGAGCCCGAGGAGGGCGAGCTCGACGACGAGGGCAACCCGGCCCGGCCGCGTCGCGAGCTCGGCCCCGAGTACGACGACACCCCCACCGACTTCGGCCGCGTCGCGGCCGCCACGGCCCGGCAGGTCATCGTCCAGCGGCTGCGCGACATCGAGGACGACGCCATCCTCGGCGACTTCAAGGGCCGTGAGGGCGACATCGTCGCCGGCATCATCCAGCAGAGCCCCGACCCGCGACACGTCACCGTCGACTTCGGCACCGTCGAGGGGATCCTCCCGCTCGCCGAGCAGGTGCCGGGGGAGCGGTACGTCCACGGCCAGCGGCTGCGCTGCTTCGTCGTGTCGGTCAAGCGTGGTCCGCGCGGCCCGCAGATCGGCCTGTCGCGCACCCACCCGAACCTGGTGAAGAAGCTCTTCGCGCTCGAGGTGCCCGAGATCGCCGACGGCAGCGTCGAGATCGCCGCCCTGGCCCGCGAGGCCGGGCACCGCACGAAGATCGCGGTGCACACCTCCGTCGCCGGCCTCAACGCCAAGGGGGCCTGCATCGGTCCGATGGGCGCCCGCGTGCGGGCCGTCATGAGCGAGCTGCACGGCGAGAAGATCGACATCGTCGACTACGTCGAGGACCCCCAGAGCTTCATCGCCGCCGCGCTGTCGCCCGCCCGGGTCCGCAGCGTGGAGGTCGTCGACCGCCAGCTGCGCTCGGCACGGGTCGTCGTCCCCGACTACCAGCTCAGCCTGGCCATCGGGCGCGAGGGCCAGAACGCGCGGCTCGCGGCCAAGCTCACCGGCTGGCGCATCGACATCCGGTCCGACACCGAGCCGGGTGGCGAGCCCCCCACGGGAACCGGTGACACCCCCGACCGCGGCTAGGCGGTAGACTGGTGGGCATCGACCGGACTGGACTCCGGCCGCAAGACCCGGTGCGCACCTGCATCGGGTGTCGTGGGGCGGATAGCCGGTCGACACTCCTGCGAGTGGTCCTCGGACCCGGCGAGGACGGCCCCCCGGCCGTCATCCCCGATCCCGAGCGGTCACGGCCGGGGCGCGGCGCATGGCTGCACCCCACCGTCTCGTGTCTCGAGCTCGCCGTCCGACGCCGGGCGTTCGGTCGCGCGCTGCGCTGCAGCGCGCCACCCGGGCACACGGCGGTCGACGACTGGGTCAGGGCCCACGCGCAGGAACCACAGGAACGACAGTCAGTAGAGCACCACGACCGGAAGCGGGTTTGACGCTGATGAGCACCCGATGAGTACTCAGCGATGAGCACCCCCCAGCTGTAACGACGGTCCGGCCAGACGGCACGGACCTGGACAGGAGAGATGTGTCTAAAGTCCGTGTGAGCGCCCTCGCCAAGGAGCGCGGAGAGACGAGCAAGATCGTCCTCGAGCGCCTGAACGAGATGGGCGAGTACGTCAAGAGCGCCAGCTCGACGATCGAGGCGCCGGTGGTCCGGCGCTACAACGAGAAGTTCCCCGCCGAGGCCGCCAAGGGCGACGCGCAGGCCAAGAAGACGGCTGCCCGCCCCGCGACCCCCGGCGCCTCGACGCCGGCCCCGGCGAAGACCGCGACCCCGGCGACGGCGTCGCCCGAGCCCGCTCCGGCCGCCCCCGCGGCTCCGGCACCGGCTGCTGCAGCCGCTCCCGTGGCTCCGGCCGCGGCGAGCGCCCCGTCGGCGCCCGCCGCTCCCGCGGCGGCGTCCCCGGCACCGAGCACCCCCGCTCCGTCGCCCGCCCGCCCGGCGGCACCGGCCCCGAGCGCCCCCGCTCCCGCGGCCCCCGTCGCTCCGGCCGCCCGTGAGGGTGGCTCGGAGCAGGGTGGCTCCGAGGCGGGTGGCGCGCGTCCGGCCCCGCGCCCCGGCGCGCCGCGCCCGGGCAACAACCCGTACGCCCCCAGCCAGGGGATGGGCAAGCCCCGCGAGGGCGCCGCCCGTCCGGGGAACAACCCCTTCGCCCCCAGCCAGGGCATGCCGCGTCCGCAGAGCCGTCCGGGACAGCGTCCCGGTGCGGCCGCGGGTCCGGCCGGCCCGCGCCCCGCCGGGGCGCGCCCGAGCCCGGGCATGATGCCCGACCGCAGTGCGGTCGCCCGTCCCGGCGAGCGCCCCGCGCGCGGCGCCGGTGGCGGACGTCCGGGTGCGCCCGGCGCCGCCGGACGTCCCGGTGGCGGCGGTCCCGCGGGCCGCGGTGGTGGCCCGGGTCGCGGCTTCGGCCCCGGTGGCCGTGGCGGCACCCAGGGTGCCTTCGGTCGCGGTGGTGGCCGTCCCGGTCGCGCTCGCAAGTCCAAGCGCGCCAAGCGCCTGGAGTTCGAGGAGATGCAGGCACCGTCGATCGGCGGCGTCAGCGTCCCCCGCGGTGACGGCAAGACCGTCATCCAGATCCGCCAGGGCGCGAGCCTGTCCGACTTCGCCGACAAGATCGACGCGAACCCCGGTGCGCTCGTCACCGTGCTCTTCCACCTCGGTGAGATGGCCACGGCGACGCAGAGCCTGGACGAGGACACCTTCCGCCTCATCGGGGCCGAGCTCGGCTACGACATCCGGATGGTCTCGCCCGAGGAGGAGGAGCGCGAGCTCTTCGACTCCTTCGACATCGACCTCGAGACCGGGATCGAGGGTGAGGACGACGACGACCTCGAGGCCCGTCCGCCGGTCGTGACCGTCATGGGCCACGTCGACCACGGCAAGACACGCCTGCTCGACGCCATCCGCAACGCCGAGGTCGCCGCGGGCGAGGCCGGTGGCATCACCCAGCACATCGGTGCCTACCAGATCCACAAGGACCATGAGGGCGTCGAGCGGGCCATCACCTTCGTCGACACCCCGGGCCACGAGGCGTTCACCGCCATGCGTGCCCGAGGTGCGAAGGTCACCGACATCGCGATCCTCGTCGTCGCCGCCGACGACGGCGTCATGCCGCAGACCATCGAGGCGCTCAACCACGCCCAGGCCGCGGACGTGCCGATCGTCGTCGCCGTCAACAAGATCGACGTCGAGGGCGCGAACCCGTCCAAGGTCCGCCAGCAGCTCACCGAGTACAACCTCGTCGCCGAGGAGTACGGCGGCGAGACGATGTTCGTCGACGTCTCCGCGAAGCAGGGTCAGAACATCGACCAGCTGCTCGAGGCCGTCCTGCTGACCGCCGACGCGGCGCTCGACCTGCGGGCCAACCCCGACCGCGATGCCCGAGGCATCGCGATCGAGGCCAACCTCGACAAGGGTCGCGGCGCCACGGCGACCGTCCTCATCCAGTCGGGCACGCTGCGCGTCGGTGACGCCATCGTCGCGGGCTCCTCGCACGGACGCGTCCGCGCGATGCTCGACGAGCACGGCGCCAACGTCGCCGAGGCGCTGCCCTCGCGTCCGGTGCAGGTGCTCGGCCTGTCCTCGGTCCCGCGGGCCGGCGACACCTTCGTCGTCGCCCCCGACGACCGCACCGCGCGCCAGATCGCCGAGAAGCGTGAGGCGGCCGACCGCCAGGCCAGCCTGGCCAAGGCCCGCAAGCGCATCTCGCTCGAGGACCTCAACGAGGCCCTCGCGGCGGGCAAGGTCGACACCCTCAACCTCATCCTCAAGGGTGACGTGTCCGGTTCGGTCGAGGCCCTGGAGGACGCGCTGCTCCAGATCGACGTCGGCGAGGAGGTCGACCTGCGGATCATCGACCGCGGTGTCGGCGCCATCACGCTGAACAACATCAACCTCGCGATGGCCTCCAACGCCATCATCATCGGCTTCAACGTCCGCGCCGAGGGGCAGAACGCCGAGGTCGCCGAGCGCGAGGGCGTCGAGATCCGGTACTACTCGGTCATCTACCAGGCGATCGAGGAGATCGAGCAGGCGCTCAAGGGCATGCTCAAGCCGGAGTTCGAGGAGGTCGAGCTCGGCACCGCCGAGATCCGCGAGATCTTCCGCTCCTCGAAGTTCGGGAACATCGCCGGGTCGATCGTGCGCAGCGGCGAGATCAAGCGCGGCACCAAGGCGCGGATCACGCGCAACGGCGTCGTGGTGTCCGAGAACGTCGAGATCGCCGGCCTGCGGCGGTTCAAGGACGACGTCACCGAGGTCCGCGAGGGCTTCGAGTGCGGCATCAACCTGGGGTCGTACAACGACCTCCAGCTCGAGGACCTCATCGCGACGTATGAAATGCGCGAGAAGCCCCGGGCCTGACCCGCATCACCGGTGAGCGGGCGGCATCCCTGGCGGGTGCCGCCCGCTCCCGTTCCCGGGACGCCTCACTACAGTTGAGGCCGTCCCTCGTCCCGACGAGCTACAGGAGCACACCGTGGCCGACACCGCCCGCGCCCAGAAGGTCGCCGACCGGATCAAGACGCTCACCGCCGCGAACCTCGGCACCATCGTCAAGGACCCCGACCTCGGTTTCGTCACCGTCACCGACGTCCGCGTCACCGGGGACCTCCAGCACGCCTCGCTCTTCTACACCGTCTTCGGCGACGAGCGCCAGCGCGAGGTGACCGCACGCATCCTCGAGGAGCACAAGGGCCGCCTGCGGTCCTTCGTCGGCAAGCAGCTCGGCATCCGGCTCACGCCGAGCCTGGAGTTCATCGCCGACGCGATCCCCGAGAACGCCGCGCACATCGAGGACCTCCTGCGCGCCGCCCGCGAGCGCGACGCGGAGGTGGCCGCGGCTGCCGCCGGCGCGGTCCACGCCGGGGAGGCCGACCCGTACAAGAAGGACCGCGAGGACGACGCCGACGTCCGCCACCGACGCCGACGCCGCCTCCGACGTCGTCCGCGTCGACCAGGACGCCCGCTAGGTGACCGACGGCCTCCTCGTCGTCGACAAGCCCCAGGAGTGGACGAGCCACGACGTCGTCGCCCGCTCCCGCCGCCTGCTCGCCACCCGCAAGGTGGGGCACGCCGGGACCCTGGACCCGATGGCGACCGGGGTCCTCGTCCTCGGGGTCGGCCGCGCCACGCGGTTGCTCACCTTCCTCGTCGGCTGCGACAAGGACTACACCGCCACCGTCCGGCTCGGGCAGTCGACGCTGACCGACGACGCCGAGGGCGAGGTCACCGGAGGCACCGGGGCGGGGAGCACCACCCGTGACGACGTCCTGGCCGCCGTCGCCGCCCTCACCGGTGACATCGAGCAGGTCCCGAGCTCGGTGAGCGCCATCAAGGTGCAGGGCCGGCGGGCCTACCACCGGGCCAGGGCCGGCGAGGACGTCGAGCTGCCCGCGAGGCCGGTCACCGTGTCGCGCTTCGTCGTCGGCGCGGTGCGCCCCCTCGAGGTGGGTGGCGTCGCGGTCCTCGACGTCGACGTGGAGGTCACCGTGTCCTCGGGCACGTACGTGCGGGCCCTGGCCCGCGACCTCGGCGCGGCCCTGGGCACCGGCGGGCACCTCACGGCGCTGCGCCGCACCCGGGTCGGCGGGTTCGGGATCGAGGCCGCCCACCCCCTCGCGGACCTCGAGGCGCGGCTCGCCGCGGGGACCCCGATGCCGGTGACCCCCATCGCCGACGCGGCCCGCGCCGCCTTCGTCGTCCGCGACCTCGACGCCGCCGAGGCCCGCACCCTCGGCTTCGGCCAGCGCCTGCCCTCGGCCGTGCCCGGCCGGGCCGAGCCGGTCGCCGCGATCGGCCCCGACGGCACCCTCGTGGCGATGCTCGACGAGTCGCGCCCCACCGCGCGCAGCCTCGTCGTCTTCGCCCCTGCGGGTTCGTAGAGTGGTCCCCGTGCACCGCTGGACCGACCCCATGGCGACGCCCGAGGCCCTGCGGCCCTGCGTCGTCACCCTCGGCAACTTCGACGGGGTCCACCGCGGGCACCGGGCGGTCCTGGCTGCGCTGCTCGAGGCCGGCCACCGGCTCGACCTGCCCGCCGTGGCGGTCACCTTCGACCCGCACCCCGTCGCCGTCCTGCGCCCGGACGAGGCGCCGGCGCTCATCACCCCTGCCGTCCTGCGCGACGAGCTGCTCGCCGACACCGGCCTCGACGGGTTGCTCGTCCTGGAGTTCACGCGCGAGTTCGCCGGGCAGACCCCGGAGGAGTTCGTCCGCTCGGTCTTCGTCGACGGGCTCGATGCCCGGTGCGTCGTCGTCGGCGCCGACACCCGCTTCGGCCACCGGAACTCCGGCGACGTCTCGAGCCTGCTGGCGCTGGGGGAGCAGCTGGGCTTCGAGGTCGTCGCGGTCGACGACATCGGCGACGGGGAACGGTTCTCCTCCACCGCGGTCCGCGCCCAGCTGGCCGAGGGCGAGGTCGCCGAGGCGGCCCGGGTCCTCGGCCGCCCGCACCGCGTCGTCGGCACCGTCGTCCACGGCAACCACCGGGGCCGCGACCTCGGTTTCCCCACGGCCAACCTGTCCGCAGACGCGCTCGGCCTGGTCCCGAAGGAGGGGGTCTACGCGGGCTGGCTGACCCGGGTCGACCTGCCCGAGGGCGCCGCCGACCGCACCATGCCGTGCGCCATCAGCGTGGGCACCAACCCGACGTTCGACACCGACGACCGGCGCACCGTCGAGGCGTACGTCCTGGACCGCGACGACCTCGACCTCTACGACGAGCGCGTGATGGTGGAGTTCACGGCTCACATCAGGCCCACGCTGCGCTTCGAGGGCGTCGAACAGCTGACCGAGGCGATGAGCCAGGACGTCGCGCGGTGCCGCGAGCTCCTCACCACGATCGTCCCCGGGTGAGGCGGGCGGGCCCACCCGCCTCACAGCTGGGGTCCGCCGGCCGCAGCGGCTGGGCCCGGCACGACCTCGGGCTCTACGTCGCGGCCGCCGGGACCTCCGTCGTGGGAGGGCTGCTCGTCTGGTCGGCCACGGCGCACACCGACGGCACGGCCTACCTCGTCAGGCACCTGCTGGCCGCCGCCGTGGGGCTGGTCCTCGCCGTCCTGGTGAGCCGTGCCGGCCAGGCGCGGGTGCGCGTGGGCGCACCGGTGCTGTACGGCCTGGCGCTGCTCGCCCTCGTGGCGGTGCTGACCCCGGTCGGCCTCACCGTCAACGGGTCGCGCTCGTGGATCCCGCTCGTCGCCGGATTCACCCTCCAGCCGGCCGAGCTCGTCAAGGTCGGGCTGTGCGTCGTGCTCGCGGCGGTGCTGGCCGCCCCGGCCGACCGGGGGCGGGCGCCGGGAACCCGTGAGGTCCTCGTGGCGGCCGCGCTCGTCGCGCTGCCGGTGGGGCTGGTGCTCCTGCAGCCCGACCTCGGGTCGGCCGCGGTCGTCCTCGCGATGGGGGCCGTGCTCGTCGCGGTGGCCGGGGCCCCGCGTCGGTGGCTCGTGGGGGGTGCGCTGCTCGCAGCCGCGGTCGTCGTCCTCGCGCTGACCACGCCCGTCCTCAGCGACTACCAGCGCGACCGGCTCACCTCCTTCGCCGACCCGTCGGCCGACCCGCAGGGCAGCGGCTACCAGACCCGGATGGTGCGCCAGGCCATCGGCGCCGGTGGTCTGTGGGGGCAGGGGTTCATGGCCGGCGAGCGCACCCAGGGCGGCGACGTCCCCTACCAGCTCAACGACTTCGTGTTCTCCGTCGCGGGGGAGGAGCTGGGGTTCGTCGGCGCCACGGGGCTGCTCCTCCTGCTCGGCTTCGTCGTGCTGCGGGTGCTGCGGGTCGCGGCCCGCGCCCAGGAGCCGTTCGGTCGGCTGGTCGCCGTCGGGGTCGCGGCCTGGCTGGCCGTGCAGGTGGTCCAGAACGTGGGGATGAACCTCGGGCTGCTCCCCGTCACGGGCCTGCCCCTGCCCTTCGTCTCGTACGGCGGGTCCTCGATGGTCGTGTCGTGGCTCGCGGTGGGGCTCGTCGACACGGCGCACGCCTCGGGGCGCGAGCGCTGACGCGCCCGGCACTGGCGTGCATCACGAAAGCGACTCGCCGGTAACCTGGGCGTTCCCTCTGTGGCCGCGCTGTGACAGGATTCGCGCACCACGCCCCCAATGTCGAGGACGATGCCGCGATGCTCACAGCCTCACCCCAGATCCACGCCCCCTCCGACGAGCCTGTGGACCACGCCGTGCTGGAGAACCGCGCGCAGAGCGTGGGCCACCTCTTCCGCAACCGGGTCACCGCGACCCCGGACCGCCCGGCCTTCCTCCACGCCGTCGTCTCCGAGGGCGGCGACGAGTGGGTCACCGAGACGTGGAAGGAGGTCGACACCGTCGTGCGGGAGATCGGCGCGGGCCTCGTGGCCCTGGGCGTCGACCCCGAGGACCGGGTCGCCATCGCGTCGGGCACGCGCTACGAGTGGGCCCTGGCCGACCTCGCGGTCATGGTGTGCGGTGGGGCGACGACGACGATCTACCCCACGACCATCGCCGACGACGTCGCCTTCATCCTCGCCGACTCCGGGGCCAAGGTCGTCTTCGCCGAGAACGCCGAGCAGCTCGACAAGCTGCGCTCGATCCGCTCCCAGACGCCGGGCGTCACCCGGGTCGTCGTCTTCGACGGCGAGTCCGACGACGACGCGTGGACCCTCAGCCTCGACGACGTCCGGGCCCTGGGCCGCGAGTACCTCGAGGGCGACCCCGGGGGCATCGACGCGCGCATCGACGAGATCCGCAGCGACCAGCTCGCGACGATCATCTACACCTCCGGCACCACCGGCCGGCCCAAGGGCGTGCGCCTGCGCCACAGCTCGTGGACCTACGAGGCGGCCGGCACCGAGTCGATCGACATCCTGCACGAGGACGACCTGCAGTACCTGTGGCTGCCGCTGGCCCACGTGTTCGGCAAGGTCCTGCTGACGCTGCCCCTGCAGATCGGCTTCCCGACGGCCATCGACGGGCGGATCGACAAGATCGTCGACAACCTGGCCGTCGTGCGCCCGACGTTCATGGGAGCGGCGCCGCGCATCTTCGAGAAGGCCTACGGCCGGATCCAGACGATGATGGTCGCCGAGGGTGGTCTGAAGCACAAGCTGTTCGTCTGGGCCAGCGGCGTCGGCAAGGAGGTCAGCATCCTGCGCGAGCAGGGCAAGAACCCCACCGGCATGCTCGCCCGCAAGTACGCGATCGCCGACAAGATCATCGGTACCAAGATCCGCGAGCGCTTCGGGGGGAACATCCGCTTCTTCATCTCCGGCTCGGCGGCCCTCAACACCGACATCGCCCGCTGGTTCGACGGCATGGGCATGCAGATCGCCGAGGGCTACGGGCTCACCGAGTCCAGCGCGGCCTCGTTCGTCGCCCGGATCAAGGCCTACCGCTACGGCACCGTGGGCTGGGCGCTGCCCGGCACCGAGATCCACATCGCCGAGGACGGCGAGGTGCTGCTGCGCGGCCCCGGCATCATGCAGGGCTACCACAACAACCCCGAGGCCACGGCGGAGGCGCTCGACGCCGACGGGTGGCTGCACACCGGCGACATCGGCGAGCTCGACGACCGTGGGTTCCTGCGGATCACCGACCGCAAGAAGGACCTGTTCAAGACGAGCGGCGGCAAGTACGTCGCGCCGTCGATCATCGAGTCCACCTTCAAGGGGCTGTGCCCCTACGCCAGCCAGCTCGTCGTCTACGGGGCCGACCGCAACTTCGTCTCCGCCCTCATCACCCTGGACCCCGACGCCGTCGCCGGCTGGGGGGCCCAGCACGGGATGGAGGGCCGCTCCTACCAGGAGATCGTGTCCTCCGACGCGGCGCGCGAGATGGTGCAGGGCTACGTCGACCAGCTCAACGCCGGGCTCAACCGGTGGGAGACCATCAAGAAGTTCACGATCCTCGAGCACGACCTCACCATCGAGGAGGGTGAGCTCACCCCGAGCCTGAAGCTCAAGCGCAAGGTCGTCGCGGAGAAGTACAAGGACCTCCTCGAGGCGCACTACTCCGGCTGAGCCAGCACCACCTGTGCCCCTGCGGGGCGCGACGCCCGGACCACCTCCGTCGGTCCGGGCGTCGCCCGCTCAGCCCCCGACGAGGGGCACGAACCGGTAGCGGCCGTGCTCGGTGACCCGCCGGCCGTCGGTGGCCCCCTCGTCGCGCTCGACCCGGGTCATGACCCCGTTGACCGGCACGACGAGGACGCCGCCCGGCGCGAGCTGGCCGACGAGCGCCTCGGGGAGCCGTCCGGCCATCGCGGAGACGAGGACCCGGTCGAAGGGTGGGTCCTCGGGGGCACCGAGGACCCCGGGGGTCGCGGCGCGGATCACGGCGTGGGACAGGCCGGTGCGTGCCAGGTTGCGGCGCCCGACGTCGACGAGGTCGTCGATGCGCTCCAGGCCCAGGACCGTTCCGGTCGGCCCGGTGAGCTCGGCGAGCAGGGCCGTGGTCCAGCCCGAGCCGGAGCCGACGTCGAGCACCCGGTCGCCCCTGCGCACGGCGAGCAGCTCGAGCATCGCCCTGACGGTGCGCGGCTGGCTGTTCGTCTGGCCGTGCCCGATGTCGCAGCGGGCCGTCGTGCCCCGCCTCCGGGCGTGCGCGACCGGGGGAGGAAGAGCGCCCGCGGCTGGGCCGCCATCGCGGCGTCGACCCGGTCCCCGGCGGGGGTGCCGATGCTCATGGCCCCATCCCAGCACCCGGGGACCCGCCCGGTCGATCCCGTACGGGCGCGCGTTTGGGTGGTTCGCCGCGGCCACCTACCCTGTGGGAATGCCCGGTCAGTCCGTCTTCCGCTCCCTCGAGCCCCTCCTCGAGCAGGTGAGCAAGCCGATCCAGTACGTCGGCGGCGAGCTGAACTCCACCGTCAAGGACTGGGACGTCGCGGGTGAGGCCACCGTGCGCTGGGCGCTCATGTACCCCGACGCCTACGAGGTGGGGGTCCCCAACCAGGGCGTCATGATCCTCTACGAGGTCCTCAACGAGCGGGCCGACGCCCTCGCCGAGCGCAGCTACGCGGTGTGGCCCGACCTCGAGGCCCTGATGCGCGAGCACGGCGTCCCGCAGTTCACCGTCGACGCGCACCGCCCCGTCGGCGACTTCGACCTGTTCGGCCTGTCGTTCTCCACCGAGCTCGGCTACACGAACATGCTGACCGCGCTCGACCTCGCCGGCATCCCGCTCCACGCCCGCGACCGCGACGACAGCCACCCCCTCGTCATCGCCGGCGGGCACGCCGCGTTCAACCCCGAGACGATCGCCGACTTCGTCGACGCCGCCGTCGTCGGCGACGGCGAGGAGGCCGTCCTGGCCATCACCGACATCGTCGGCGCGTGGAAGCGCGAGGGGCGCCCCGGCGGCCGCCACGAGGTGCTCATGCGCCTCGCCCGCACCGGCGGCGTCTACGTCCCGGCCTTCTACGACGTCACGTACCTGCCCGACGGCCGGATCCAGCGCATCGCCCCCAACGCCCCCGGCGTCCCGTGGCGCGTGTCGAAGCACACCGTCATGGACCTCGACGCCTGGCCCTACCCGAAGCAGCCGCTGGTGCCGCTCGCCGAGTCGGTGCACGAGCGGATGTCGGTCGAGATCTTCCGCGGCTGCACCCGTGGCTGCCGCTTCTGCCAGGCGGGGATGATCACCCGCCCGGTGCGCGAGCGCTCCATCACCGGGATCGGCGAGATGGTCGAGCGCGGCCTGGCGGCCACGGGCTTCGAGGAGGTGGGCCTGCTCTCGCTGTCGTCGGCCGACCACTCCGAGATCGCCGACGTCGCCAAGGGCCTGGCCGACCGGTACGAGGGGACCAACACCGGCCTGTCGCTGCCGTCCACGCGCGTCGACGCCTTCAACATCGACCTCGCCAACGAGCTGACCCGCAACGGGCGGCGCTCGGGGCTGACCTTCGCCCCCGAGGGCGGCTCGGAGCGCATCCGCAAGGTCATCAACAAGATGGTCACCGAGGACGACCTCATCCGCACCGTCTCGGCCGCCTACGGCGCCGGCTGGCGGCAGGTGAAGCTCTACTTCATGTGCGGCCTGCCGACCGAGACCGACGAGGACGTCCTGCAGATCGCCGAGCTGGCGAAGAAGGTCATCGAGACCGGCCGCGAGGTCAGCGGGCGCCGCGACATCCGGTGCACCGTGTCCATCGGCGGGTTCGTGCCCAAGCCGCACACCCCGTTCCAGTGGGCCGCTCAGCTCGGGGCCGAGGAGACCGACGCCCGGCTCGACAAGCTGCGCCAGGCGCTGCGGTCCGACCGCCGCTACGGCTCGGCGATCGGGTTCCGGTACCACGACGGCAAGCCCGGCATCGTCGAGGGGCTGCTCTCGCGGGGCGACCGCAGGGTCGGCCGGGTCATCGAGGCCGTGTGGCGTGACGGCGGCCGGTTCGACGGCTGGTCCGAGCACTTCTCCTACGACCGCTGGATGGCCGCGGCCGAGCGCGAGCTGCCGGCGCTTCGGCATCGACGTCGCCTGGTACACCACCCGCGAGCGGGGGGAGAGCGAGGTCCTGCCCTGGGACGACATCGACTCCGGGCTCGACAAGGAGTGGCTCTGGCAGGACTGGCTCGACTCGCTCGACGAGACCGAGGTCGAGGACTGCCGCTGGACCCCGTGCTTCGACTGCGGCGTCTGCCCGCAGATGAACACCGAGATCGAGATCGGGCCCACCGGCAAGAGCCTGCTGCCGCTCACCGTCCTGGGCTCCGGCCGCGAGGCGTTGCGCGAGCACACCCACGCCTGACCTCCGGGGGAGCCCAACCCCTTCCGCGCGGGGCGAGGTCCCGCCACACTGACGAGGTGACCGCGGTCGTCGTCAGGGTCGTCGCCGTGGCGGTGGTGCTCGCAGGCACGTCCGCCTGCGGCGTGTTCAACCGAGCCGCCTCGTCGGCCGACGACATCGCCAAGGTCGTCTTGGCCTCCGAGGACGACGTGCTGGTCCTCGCGCGGCAGCAGGCCAGGTCGACCGGCTCGACCGCCGACGACGTCCTCGCCGGGTGGCGAGGCCGCGTCCTGTCGAGTTCGGATGACATCGCCACCCGCTACGCCCAGGTTCCACCGGAGCTGCGGAGCATGGCATGCGATGCCGTCACCGACGTCCTTGCCGACGCCGTCGATGGTGACCCGACCACCGACCCGTCGGTCCTGCTGAGCACGGCCGCTGCCATTGCGAGCGGCAACGCGACCCACGCAGCGCGAAGCCTGGCGGACGACCTGGCCGGTGCCGCCCAGGACGTCCTCGACGGCAAGCCTGCTGCCCTGACCCTGCTGCTGATCAGAGCAGGCACGTGCGAAGCGGCCGGATGACGAGCCTGCCGACGGCTCGCCCTCGGCGCTGACAGGATGTGCGCCGTGGACAGCACACCCCGGCCCCCGGCCGAGATCACCCTGCGCTTCCTCGCCGCGCCCACGGACGCCGGCCGCTCGGGGTCGGTGTCGGCGGGGCGCGTCCTGGAGTGGATCGACAAGGCGGGGTACGCCGCGGCCGCGGGCTGGGGCGGCACCTACGCGGTCACCGCGTACGTCGGCAACGTCCGGTTCACCAGGCCCGTCGAGGTCGGTGACCTCGTCGAGGTGACGGCGCGCGTCGTCCTCACCGGCCGCACCTCGATGCAGGTGAGCGTCGACGTCGCCTCCGGCCCGCCGCGCACCCGCGAGCTGGCGCCGGCGACCCGCTGCCTCATGGTCTTCGTCGCGGTCGACGACGAGGGCCGCTCGACCCCCGTCCCGACGTTCGATCCGACGACCCTGGGGGAGGAGCTCTCGCAGTCGTGGGCGGTGCGGCGGGCCGACCTGCGCGCCGAGGTCGAGGCCGCCATGGCCGGCGTCTCGTACACCGCGGCCGGCACCGCGCCGCGGGTGTCCCTGCGCTTCCTCGCCGCGCCCACCGACGTCAACTGGGGCGGCAAGGTGCACGGCGGCATCGTCATGCGCTGGATCGACGAGGCCGCCCACGTCCTGGCCACGCAGTGGACGGGGAACTCGAACAACGTCGCGATCTTCACCGGCGGCGTGCGGTTCTACCGGCCGCTGCGCGTCGGGCACCTCGTCGAGGTGGAGGCGCGGCTGCTCCACACCGGCCGGACCTCGATGCACGTCGGGGTCCATGTCCGCTCCGGCGACCCCACCGCGGGACCCGAGGGGATGGAGCTGACGACGTACTGCCGCACCATCTTCGTGGGGATCGACGAGGAGCGCCGCGCCCTGCCCTGCCCCACGTGGGTCCCGGCCTCCGAGGAGGACCGCGCCCTCGACGCCCACGCCGTCGAGCTCGTCGCGATCCGCGACCGCTTCGGCGACTGACGACGTGGCCCGAGGCCCGAGGCCCGGGCGCTCAGGCGTAGAGCGCGCCGACGACCTCGCGGAACAGGGCCGTGTGCCGGTCGACGTCGGCGCGGGTGGTGTCCGGGCACATGAGCGCCATGTTGTGGAAGGGCGTCATGAGGATGCCGCGGTTGCACATCGCGAGGTGCAGGTAGGCGTCGAGGTCGTCGTCGTGCGCCGCCGCGGACTCCTCGCCGGTGCGGGGGGCCGGCCGGGTGAACCGGTACTCGGCCCGGGCGCCCAGCTGGACCACCGACCACGGCACGTCGAGCTCGTCGAGGGTCGCCTGGACCCCTTCGGTGTACGCGGTCGCGAGCTCGCACATGTGGTCGAAGGCTGCCTCGGTGAGGACCTCACCGAGCGTGGCGCGCATCGCCGCCGAGGTCAGGGCGTTGCCCGCCAGCGTCCCGCCCACCCCGCCGACGTCGACGATGTCGGCGTCGCCCGCGTCGGTGTGCGCGGTGACCCTCGCGGCGACGTCCTCGGTGAGGCCGTACGCCCCCGAGGGGATGCCGCCGCCGATCGACTTGCCGATGACGAACAGGTCCGGCTCCAGGCCCCACGCGCGGGTGGCGCCGCCCCAGCCGGCCGAGAAGGTGTGGGTCTCGTCGATCATGAGCAGGCTGCCGTGGCGGGTCGCGAGCTCGCGCACGCCCTCGAGGAATCCGGGCTCGGGCAGGACGATGCCGATGTTGGTCAGCGCGGGCTCGGTGAGGATCGCGGCGACGTCGCCGTGGGCCAGCGCCCGCTCCACCGACTCGAGGTCGTTCCACGTCGCCACCCGCGTCGTGAGGTCGAGGTCGACCGGGGGAGCGACGTTGCCGGGACGCGACTCGGCCTTGCCGTCGGGGCCCGCGAGCGCGAAGGCCTCGTCGACCGAGCCGTGGTAGCAGTAGGCGAAGACGAGGATCTTGGGGCGGCCCGTGGCCAGGCGGGCCAGGCGCACGGCCCAGCGGTTGGCGTCGGTCGCGGAGAGCGTGAAGCTCCACAGCGGCATCCCGAAGCGGCGGGTCAGCTCGGCGCCGACCCACTGCGCGTCCTCGGTGGGCAGCATCGTCGTGATGCCGCCGAGGTCGCCCATCCGGCGGCCGACCGCCTCCACGGTGGCGCGGGGGGAGTGGCCCGCCATGGCGCCGGTGTCGCCGAGGGCGAAGTCGACGTAGGAGTTGCCGTCGACGTCGCTGATCCGGTTGCCGCGGGCGTGCTCGAGGTAGAGCGGGAAGCCGCCGGTCCACTTGTTCATCCACGTCATCGGCACCCGGCCGAAGAGGTTGCTGCCCTGCCCGAAGAGCTCGCGGCTGCGCGGGTGGCGCTGCGTGTAGGCGGCCTGCTCGGCGGCGAGGAGCTCGGTGAGGCGGGACCGGTCGAGTTCGGGCATGCGCGCACGATATCCGCAGGACACCGGTGCGGTGCGCGTCAGGGGCCGCTCCTAGGGTGGTGTGTCATGGCCCGCCAGCGCACCCCCGAGGGACCCCCTCCCGAACCTGCGGTGCAGAAGCTGCGCATCCGGTACGCCAAGCGGGGCCGGCTGCGCTTCTCCTCCACCCGTGACTTCGCCCGCGCGCTGGAGCGCGCGCTGCGCCGGGCCGACGTGCCGATGGCGTTCTCCGCCGGCTTCCACCCGCACCCGCTCATCTCCTACGCCAACGCCGCCCCCACGGGCACGGCCAGCGAGGCCGAGTACTTCGAGATCCGGGTCACCGAGCGGGTCGACCCCGAGACGGTGCGCGCAGCCCTCGACGAGGCGCTGCCCGACGGGCTCGACGTCGTCGAGGTCGTGCAGGCCGGGCCGGGCACGCTCGCCGACCGGCTCGAGGCGAGCGAATGGCACCTCGTGGTCCGGGAGGCCGACCCTGCCGTGGTCGAGGAGGCCGTCGCCGGCTACCTCGCCCGGGAGGTCGCCGAGACCACCCGGACCTTCAAGAACGGCCCGAGGACGTTCGACACGCGCGGCGCGGTGCTCGCCATGGAGGTGACCGGGGTCGACGGGGAGGGGTGTGCGATACTGCGCATGGTCGTACGGCACACCACACCGTCCGTACGCCCCGACGACATCCTGACCGCACTGCGCGCAGTGACCGGGTTCTCGCCACCGGTCCCACCCCTGGTGACCCGGCTGGCGCAAGGCCCTCTGCTCGACGCAGCTGCTGGGGTGGCTGACCCACTGGCCGCCGACAAGGACGCCGCCGGCCTCGGATAGGTGCCGCGCCGCCCGCGCGAGCCGCTCCGGGGCAGCAGCCGACTTCCGTGAGGGGTGCGCCCCCCACGATCCGATCGCACACCACGCGGTCGGCGAGGCACCGGTCTTGGAAACCGGCGCCGGTGTGGTCGCCGTCGCGTGGGTGACGAAAGGGGCCTGACATGGCTTCCGAGAACGACCAGACCATCACCGACACCGACACGACGCCCGGGCCCGAGGGCCCCGAGGGCGAGCAGGCGCCGACCAGGCCCAAGCGTCGTCGGGCGACGAAGAAGACCTCCGCACCGCCCGCCGTCGCCGACGAGGCGAGCACGCCGGACGCCGACGCCACGGACGCGCCCGCCGCCGACGAGAGCAAGCCGGCCGCGAAGAAGGCCACGCGCAAGCGGGCCGCGACGAAGTCCACCCGCAAGAAGGCCGCCGCGCCCGAGCCGGAGGACGAGGCGGGCGCCGACGGCGCCGCGCCCCCCGCCGACCTGTCGGCCGAGGCCGCGCCGGAGCCCGACACGCAGGACGAGGAGGGCGCCGACGACCCGTCGAGCCCTGCCCCCAGCTTCGGCCTGCTGTTCCAGGCCCCCGAGCCGGTCAGCCGCCCGCGCCGCCGCGCGACCTCCCCGGCCCAGGCGCCGGTCGAGCGCCCTGCCGAAGAGCCCGAGGCCGTCGACGGCACCTCCGACGCGACCTCCGCCGAGGCCGCACCCGCCGAGACGGCACCCGCCGAGAGCGCGTCCCCCCGCTCCCGGTCGCGCTCGCGGTCCTCGCGCGCCGCGTCCTCCGAGGCCGCGCCCACCGACACCGCCTCCTCCGACTCCTCGACGGCTCCGACGGCTCCGACGAGCAGCCCGAGGCCACCGACTCGCCGTCGGACGACACCGACGCCGACGGTGGCCGCGGCCGCCGCCGCCGCGGTGGACGGGGCCGGCGCGGTCGCAGCACCGACGACGACGCCAGGGACACCCGCGGCTCCAGGGCCTCGGCCCGGGACTCGGCCCCCGACGGCGACGACGGCGACGCCGATGACGAGACCTCCGGCACCGGGCCCTCCGACCAGGACGACGCGGGCGAGAGCGGCTCCAGCCGCCGTCGCCGCCGCCGCCGCCGCGGCGCCTCCTCCGACGGGGAGAACGAGGACCCGCCCGGCACCGTGACCCGGGTGCGCGAGCCGCGCCAGCAGCGCGACGAGCCGACCGCGGTCAAGGGCTCCACCCGGCTCGAGGCCAAGAAGCAGCGCCGCCGCGAGGGGCGCGAGGCCGGACGCCGTCGCACCATCATCACCGAGGCCGAGTTCCTCGCCCGCCGCGAGAGCGTCGAGCGCGTCATGGTCGTCCGCGGCCGCGGCGACCGCACCCAGATCGGCGTCCTCGAGGACGGCGTCATGGTCGAGCACTACGTCTCGCGGGAGACCTCCGCCTCGATGGCCGGCAACGTCTACCTCGGCCGGGTCCAGAACGTCCTGCCCTCGATGGAGGCCGCGTTCGTCGACATCGGCAAGGGCCGCAACGCCGTGCTCTACGCCGGTGAGGTCAACTGGGACGCCGCCGGGCTCGAGGGCGGACAGTCGCGCCGCATCGAGAACGCGATGTCGTCCGGCGACGCCGTCCTGGTCCAGGTGACCAAGGACCCGATGGGCCACAAGGGCGCCCGGCTCACCTCGCAGATCTCACTGCCGGGGCGCTACCTCGTCTACGTCCCCGAGGGCTCGATGACGGGCATCTCGCGCAAGCTCCCCGACACCGAGCGCGCCCGCCTCAAGGCCATCCTCAAGGAGGTCGTTCCCGACTCGGCCGGCGTCATCGTGCGCACCGCCGCCGAGGGCGCCTCCGAGGAGGAGCTGCGCGCCGACGTCGAGCGCCTCACCAAGGCGTGGGAGGCGATCGCGAAGAAGGCCGAGACGGCCAAGGCCAAGAAGGCCGGCAGCGGCGGGGCCCCGGCCCTGCTGCACGGCGAGCCCGACCTCACCGTGCGCGTCATCCGCGACGTGTTCACCGAGGACTTCACCTCGCTCGTCGTCTCCGGCGACACGGCGTGGGCCGAGGTCAGCCAGTACGTCGAGGACGTCGCGCCCGACCTCGCGCCGCGCCTGAAGCGCTGGACCGCCGAGGAGGACGTCTTCGCGGCGCACCGCATCGACGAGGCGCTCGCCAAGGCGATGGACCGCAAGGTGTGGCTGCCCTCGGGTGGCTCGCTCGTCATCGACCGCACCGAGGCGATGACCGTCGTCGACGTCAACACCGGCAAGTTCGTCGGCTCCGGGGGCAACCTCGAGGAGACCGTCACCAAGAACAACCTCGAGGCCGCGGAGGAGATCGTGCGCCAGCTGCGGCTGCGCGACATCGGCGGCATCATCGTCATCGACTTCATCGACATGGTCCTGGAGGCCAACCGCGACCTCGTCGTGCGCCGGCTCCTGGAGTGCCTGGGCCGCGACCGCACCAAGCACCAGGTCGCCGAGGTCACCTCGCTCGGGCTGGTCCAGATGACCCGCAAGCGGGTCGGGTCTGGCCTGATCGAGGTGTTCTCCGAGCAGTGCGAGCACTGCAACGGACGCGGCATCCTCGTGCACTCCGAGCCGGTCGAGCGTGGCGGGTCGTCCTCGTCTTCCTCCTCCTCCGCCTCCGAAGCGGGGTCCTCGCGCTCCGGGCGCGGTCGGGGCCGACAGGGCAGCGGGTCCGGCTCCTCCACGGGTGGCTCCGGCTCCGGCGGCGAGCGGGCCGAGGAGCACCGCACCCACTCGGGCCCGACCGCGGCGCAGATCGCGGCGGCCGCCCACGCGGCCGCCCTGCGCAAGGCCGACGGCGAGCACCATGACGTCGCCGCCGCCGCGCCCAGCGGCGAGCCCGACGCGGCGTCCGAGGCGGCGCCTGACGTGGCCCCCGACGAGGTCAGCGCGCCCCCGGCCGAGGAGGCCCCGGCCGGGCAGCGGGGCAGGAGGCCGGCCCAGGAGGCTGGCCGAGCCGCAGGAGGCTTCGGCGGAGCCCGAGCAGGCTCCGGCGGAGCTCGACGAGCCGGTCGCGAAGGCGCCGCGCGGTCGTCGCCGGCGCGGTCGCGTCGTCGCCCCTGCGGGCCCCCCGCCCGGCGGTGCCGCCGACGGTGGCTCGCAGGCGTCTGCCCAGTGATTTTGAGGGCTGCCGGAGCACCGGTAGTCTGGTCCGTCGGTGCGCCCACCGATCCGACGTCCCGTGTGTAAGCGGGGTCGCTGTCGGACGGTTGTCCCAGGAGGCGCGCGACAAGAGTGAAAGTGAGTACGACTGTGTACGCGATTGTGCGCGCAGGTGGTCGCCAGGAGAAGGTCTCCGTCGGCGACGTCCTGCTCATCGACAAGATCGGCCAGGCCGGCGACAAGGTGCAGCTCCAGCCGCTGCTCGTCGTCGACGGGGGCACCGTGACGAGCGACGCGAGCAAGCTCGCGAAGGTCAAGGTCACCGCGGAGGTCGTCAAGGCCGCCAAGGGCCCGAAGATCACGATCCTGAAGTACAAGAACAAGACCGGCTACCGGAAGCGCCAGGGCCACCGCCAGCCGCTCACCCAGGTCAAGATCACGTCGATCGACGCCTGATCCCGGAACTCACGAAGGACTCCTGACATGGCACACAAGAAGGGTGCGTCCTCGACCCGCAACGGTCGCGACAGCAACGCCCAGTACCTCGGCGTGAAGCGTTTCGGCGGCCAGGCCGTCAAGGCCGGCGAGATCCTCGTCCGCCAGCGCGGCACGCACTTCCACCCCGGTGACGGCGTCGGCCGCGGCGGCGACGACACCCTGTTCGCGCTCGTCGCGGGCGCGGTGAAGTTCGGCGCCAAGCGCGGCAAGAAGACCGTCAACATCGTCCAGGTGGAGACCGCCGCGAAGTGACGCGTCGCCGGGCCCACGGCCCGGCACCCACGCACCACTCTGGTGAGGGGCGGGCCGGACGGCCCGCCCCTCACGTCGTCCCACCCCACGGGCGCACCCCCGCCCATCCCGCGGCGGGTCCGCCCCCGCCCGGCCCGCCAGGGCCACGCACAGATCGAGGAGCGCAGGCATGACGACCTTCGTCGACCGCGTCGTCCTGCACGTCGCCGCCGGGAGCGGCGGCCACGGTGTGGCCTCGGTCAAGCGTGAGAAGTTCAAGCCGCTCGGTGGCCCCGACGGCGGCAACGGCGGCAAGGGCGGGTCGGTCATCATCGCCGTCGACCCGCAGTCGACGACGCTGCTCGACTACCACCACACCCCGCACCGCAAGGCGACCAACGGCAAGCCCGGCGCCGGCGACGAGCGCAACGGCGCCGACGGCCAGGACCTCGTGCTGACCGTCCCCGAGGGCACGGTCGTCAAGGACCTCGACGGCCGGGTCCTCGCCGACCTCGTCGGCCACGACGCGACCTTCGTCGCCTCGCGCGGCGGGCGGGGGGGCCTGGGCAACAAGGCGCTGGCGAGCCCGCGCCGCAAGGCGCCGGGGTTCGCGCTGCTCGGCGAGCCGGGGGAGACCCTCGACGTCGTCCTGGAGCTGAAGTCGCTGGCCGACGTCGCGTTCATCGGGTTCCCGAGCGCCGGCAAGTCCTCGCTCGTGTCGGTGATGTCGGCGGCGCGGCCCAAGATCGCCGACTACCCCTTCACCACGCTCGTGCCGAACCTCGGGGTCGTCACGGCGGGCTCGCAGCGCTACACCGTCGCCGACGTCCCCGGGCTGATCCCCGGGGCCAGCGAGGGCAAGGGCCTGGGCCTGGAGTTCCTGCGGCACGTCGAGCGCTGTTCGGTGCTCGTCCACGTCGTCGACTGCGCCACGCTCGAGCCCGGGCGCGACCCGATGACCGACCTCGACGTCATCGAGGCCGAGCTGGCCGCGTACGTCACCGACGACTCGCTCGGCGGTCGGCCCCTGTCCGAGCGGACCCGGATCATCGTGCTCAACAAGGCCGACGTGCCCGAGGCGCGCGACCTCGCCGAGATGGTCCAGCCGATGCTGGAGGAGCGCGGCCTCGAGGTCTTCATCGTCTCGGCGGTCGCGCACACCGGGCTCAAGGAGCTGACCTTCGGGCTCGCGCGCCACGTCGCGGCGTCGCGGGCCGAGCTGCTCGCCACGGTCGACCAGCGGCCGCGCACCGTCATCCGGCCGGTGGCCGTCGACGACAGCGGCTTCCACGTCCGCCGCGAGGAGGGCGCCGACGGCGAGCTCTTCCGCGTGCTGGGCGACCGGCCGACGCGCTGGGTGCGCCAGACCGACTTCTCCAACGACGAGGCCGTGGGCTACCTCGCCGACCGGCTGAGCCGGCTCGGGGTCGAGGAGGCGCTGGTCAAGGCGGGGGCCGTCACGGGGTCCACGGTGCTCATCGGGCCCGAGGACAACGCGGTCGTCTTCGACTGGGAGCCCACGATGTCGGCCGGGGCCGAGCTGCTCTCGGGCCCGCGCGGCACCGACGTCCGCCTCGAGAACGAGGGCCGCAAGACCCGCGGCCAGCGGCGCGACGACTTCCACGACCGCAAGGACGGCCAGACCGCCGCGCGTGACGAGCTGGCGCAGGAGCGTCGCGCCGGCCACTGGGCCAACGCGGACGACGAGGACCCGGGGTGACGACCGAGGCCGCCGCCCGCCTGCGCCACGCGGTGGGGGAGGCCCAGCGCCTCGTGGTCAAGGTGGGCTCGTCCTCGCTGACCAGCGTCGACGGCGGCCACCTCGACGAGGTCGCCCTGCGCGCGCTCGTCGACGTCCTCGCCGAGCGCCGGGCGCAGGGCCGCCAGGTCGTCCTGGTGTCCTCCGGCGCGATCGCCGCCGGACTCGGGCCGTTGGGGCTGGCGGCGCGGCCCACCGACCTCGCGACCCAGCAGGCGGCGGCGTCGGTCGGCCAGGGCGCGCTCGTCGCGGCCTACCAGGCCGCGTTCGGGGCCCACGGGCTGACCGTCGGGCAGGTGCTGCTCACCGCGGAGGACACGACGCGGCGCAGCCACTACACCAACGCCCGCCGCACCCTCGAGCGGCTCCTCGAGCTCGGCATCGTGCCGATCGTCAACGAGAACGACACGGTCGCCACCCACGAGATCCGCTTCGGCGACAACGACCGGCTGGCCGCGCTCGTGGCCGACCTCGTCGCCGCGCAGGGGCTCGTGCTGCTCACCGACGTCGACGCGCTGTACGACGCACCGCCCTCGCGGGGCGGGTCGCGCCGGGTGCCGTTCGTCGCGACGACCGACGACCTCGACGCCGTGACGATCGGCTCGACGGGCTCCTCGGTCGGCTCCGGCGGCATGGTGACCAAGGTGGAGGCCGCCGGCATCGCCGGCGCGGCGGGCATCCCGACGCTGCTCACGTGCCTGTCCGACGTCAGCGCCGCCCTGTCGGGCACCGACGTCGGGACGGTCTTCGCCCCGGCCGCCGCGACGCGGGCCTCTCGCAAGCGCTGGCTCGCCCACGCGACGACGGCGCGAGGCCGACTGGTCGTCGACGACGGGGCGGTCGCGGCGGTCACCGAGCGCCGCACGTCGCTCCTCGCCGCGGGCATCACCGCGGTGGGGGGGACGTTCGCGGCCGGTGACCCCGTCGACGTGTGCGGGCCCGACGGGACCGTCATCGCGCGCGGCCTGGTGACCTACGCGTCGGGGGAGCTGCCGCAGCTGCTGGGGCGCTCCACGCGCGACCTGGCCCGTGAGCTGGGGCCGGCGTACGAGCGCGAGGTCATCCACCGCGACGACCTCGTCGTCCTGTGACCTGAGGCCATCCGCCCGGCCGACGCCTTGCGGCCGACGGGACGGCCTGCGGTCGGCGGGAGGCGCTGCGGTCGGCGGGAGGCGCTGCGGTCGGCGTGAGGCGCTGCGGTCAGCGGATCCGTTCGACCTCGAACTGCATCCGCGGGTGGGCGATCTGCTCCTGGCTCTGGACGAGCTGCAGCTCGCGGCGTCCCGAGCCATGGGTGCGCTGGAGCAGGTCGAAGACGCTGGAGACGGTGCGGCCCAGCGCGACGCCGGCGTCCTGCGTCGTCAGCAGGTGCGCGGTGAAGAGCGCGGCGGTGACGTCGCCGGAACCGTTGGCCTTCATCGGCAGCCGGGGGGTCTGGACGAGCCAGGCGCCGTCGCCGTGGACCGCGAGCATCTCGATGGTGCCCTCGGGACGGTCCGGCCGCAGGACGCTCGTGACCAGGACCGTCGACGGGCCCATGTCGCGGGCCCGCTCGACGGACTCCAGGGTGGAGTCGAGGTCGCCGGGGTCGGTCTCGGTGAGGAAGCCGAGCTCGAACTGGTTCGGGGTGATGAGGTCGGCCTTCGGGACGACCTGCTCGCGCAGGAGCACGGGGATGGCGGGGTGGACGAAGCAGCCCGACGTCGCGTTGCCCATGACGGGGTCGCACGCGTAGACGGCCTCGGGGTTCGCGGCCTTGGTGCGGGCGACGGCGTCGAGGATGACCTCGCCGATCTGCTCGCCACCCTGGTAGCCGGACAGGACGGCGTCGACCTCGGTGAGGGCCTCGCGCTCCTGCAGGCCGGTGACGACCTCGCGCACGTCCTCGGGCGGCATGAGCGGACCGCGCCACTGGCCGTACCCGGTGTGGTTGGAGAAGTGGACGGTGTTGACCGGCCACACCTCCACCCCGAGGCGCTGGAGGGGGAAGACGGCGGCGGAGTTGCCGACGTGGCCGTAGGCCACCGAGGACTGGATGGACAGGATCGTCGTCACGCCGCCCATCCTCGCACCGCGCACCGCGCGACCCCCCGGCGCGGCCGGGCCGGCTCCCCTGTCAGCGGACGTCCGACGGTGGCGCACGACCCCTCGGCGCGGCCAGGCCAGCTCCCCTGTCAGCGGACGTCCGACGGTGGCGCACGACCCCTCGGCGCGGCCGGGCCGGATACCCGTGCAGGGACGTCCGGATGGATCACGGGGCGGACCACCCCCATCGGCTCACCTGGCGCCCCATCCGCACGGATGGGTCGCGGGGTGAGCCATAAGGCGCCTGCTGGCTCGCCGGGCGCCCCAACCGTCCGGATGGATCGTGGGGTGAGCCGGGGAGGTCGTGGTTCGCTGGGTGATCCAACTGGACTTCTCCCGGGGTGGGTTGTCCCGGGGGCCGGGGTGGGGGGGCACGGTCAGGGGGGGCCAAGGGGCGGGCGGGGCTGACCGGCCGCCGCCGCGTCGACCTACCCTTGGGACATGTCCGAGCGCACCACCGGGATCGACCCCGCTGACGTCGAGCAGGTCCGGATCCTCGCCGAGGCGGCTCGCACCGCCTCCCGCCGCCTGGCCCTGCTGAGCCGCGCCGAGAAGGATGCCGCCCTGCGCGCCCTCGCCGACGCCCTCGACGCCGCCACCGACACCGTCGTCGCGGCCAACGACAAGGACCTCGCCCGCGGCCGCGAGAGCGGCATGCCCGAGAGCCTCCTGGACCGCCTGCGCCTGGACGCCCCTCGCGTCGCCGCCGTCGCCCAGGCGCTGCGCGACATCGCCGCCCTCCCCGACCCGGTCGGCGAGGTCGTGCGCGGCTCCACCTTGGCCAACGGCCTGCAGATCCGGCAGGTCCGCGTGCCGATGGGCGTCGTCGGGATGATCTACGAGGCCCGACCCAACGTGACCGTCGACGCCGCGGGCCTGGGCCTGAAGTCGGGCAACGCCGTCATCCTGCGCGGGGGGAGCGCCGCCGCCGAGACCAACCGGGCCACCGTCGGCGTCCTGCGCGCCTCCCTCGCCGAGCAGGGCCTGCCCCAGGCTGCCGTCGGCCTGCTCGAGGGCGGCCACGGCGCCGTCCGCGCCCTGATGACGGCGCGCGGCCTCGTCGACCTCCTCATCCCGCGCGGGGGAGCCGACCTCATCCGCAGCGTCGTCCTGGAGTCGACCGTCCCCGTCATCGAGACCGGGGTCGGCAACTGCCACGTCTACGTCGACGCCGCGGCCGACCTCGACAAGGCGCTTGCCATCGCGGTCAACGCCAAGACGCACCGGCCGAGCGTGTGCAACGCGGCCGAGTCCCTCCTCGTCCACCGCGCCGTGGCCGCCGAGTTCCTGCCCAAGGCGCTCGCGGCGCTGGCGGGGGAGGGCGTCGTCCTGCACACCGACGCCGCCGCCGGCAGCCAGGCCGAGGCCGCCGGCGTCGCCCACGACGACGTCACCGACGAGCACTGGGCCACCGAGTTCCACGGCCTGGAGATGTCCGTCGGCGTCGTGGAGGACCTCGACGCGGCGCTGGACCACATCCGCACCTACGGGTCGGGGCACACCGAGGCCATCGTCACCGAGGACCGCGGCGCCGCCCGGCGCTTCACCGCGGAGGTCGACGCGGCCGCGGTCATGGTCAACGCGAGCACCCGGTTCACCGACGGCGGCGAGTTCGGCTTCGGGGCCGAGATCGGCATCAGCACCCAGAAGCTGCACGCCCGCGGGCCGATGGCCCTGCCCGAGCTCACCACGACCAAGTGGGTCGTCGAGGGCGACGGTCAGGTCCGGGCCTGAGGCTCCGGCCGCTCCTCCGCCACGGCAGGCGCGGCCACGACCTCGGCCTGGCCCGGGGACCCGGCTGACGCCGTCGACCCGGTCGACCTCGTGGACCCGGCCGACGCTGCCGACCCGGTCGACCCGGTCGGCCGAGTCGTGCGCGACGAAGTACGACGGCCGCCCCTGCAGCGCCGTGTAGGTGCGCCCCACGTACTCCCCGAGGATGCCCAGGGCGAGCAGCTGCACCGCCCCCACCGCCGAGACGATGACGACCGTCGACGTCCAGCCGGGCAGCGTGTTCCCCATGAGCATGGCGGCCAGCGCGTAGAGCAGGACGATGACGGCGGCCACTCCGCCGAGCAGCCCCAGCCACGTCGCGAACCGCAGCGGAGCGGTGGAGAACCCGGTGACCCCGTCGACCGAGAGGCGCAGCATCTTGCCCAGGGGGTACTTGGAGTCCCCGGCCGCGCGCGGCTCGCGCCGGTAGCCCACCGACGCGCTGGGGAACCCCAGCGCCGGGACGACGAGGCGCAGGACGCGGTGGTGCTCGGGCAGCGCGTTGACGGCGTCGACCGTGGCGCGCGACATCAGGCGGAAGTCCCCGGCGTCGACGTGGGCGTCGACGTCGGACAGGAGCCGGATCGAGCGGTAGAACGCCCGCGCCGTGACCCGCTTGAACGCCGAGTCGCTCGAGCGGTCCTCCCGCACCCCGTAGACGACGTCGACCCCCTGGCCCCGGGCCACCGCGAGCATCTCCCCGATGACCTCGGGCGGGTCCTGCAGGTCGGCGTCGATCGTGACCACCCACCGGCCGCGCGCCCGGGCCAGCCCGGCGGAGATCGCCGCCTGGTGCCCGGAGTTGGCCCGCAGCCGGACCACCCGCAGCTGCATCCCAGGTGCGGCGCACGCGCTGGAGGAGGACCGGCGTGGTGTCGGTGGAGCCGTCGTCGACGCACAGGACCTCGTACGAGACGCCCCACGCGTCGGCGACCGGGCGCAGCCGCTCGACGAGGAGAGGGAGGACCTCCTCCTCGTTGAACATCGGCACGACCACGGTGAGGTCGACGGCGGCGTCGGGCATGCACCCAGCGTAGGTGGCCGCCGCCGCGGGCGGTCACGACTGAGGGCCCCCGAGTATGAGATCGGGGGCCCTCGGTCGGCGACGAGCGCCGAGTATCGAGCCGGTCGGTCCGCGCGGACTGCTCCGCGCGGACTGCCACGCGACGGTGGCGCTGTCCCCGAGGGGACAAACTTCGACTCAGGCCGTAGGGCCGCGGCACCAGCGCCGTCGCGCGCTTGTGTCCCCCCCTCGCGAGGGGCGATCCCTGCTGAGTGGACCCGGTAGGACCGGTGTGCCGTTATCCGTACGACCTGCCTTCGCGTGCCCACCCCCGCGGTTCCCCGCCGATGTCGACCCGCTTGGGCGTGACGCCCTTTCTAGTGCCGTAATGCACTGTCACGCAAGCACATCGCCAAGAAATCATGTGATATCTCACCGACGGGCGTGTCGTCCACAGGGGGCTGAGCGCGCAGGGCCGTTCGTACACAGGGGTGTGGACGAAACCCGTGGACAGCCCAGGCGCTAGGGTGGTCCCCATGACCGCCGCCCGCTTCGTCGCCGCCGAGGCCGTCCACTCGGAGCTGCCCATGCCCGCGTGGGTGTTCGGCGTCATCGCGCTCCTCGCCTTCGCCGTCCTCCTCGGCGTCACGTGGTCCTTCCGGGGTACGGCGCAGAAGTACGCGCGTCCCGGCGACCAGGGGCGCCACGCCGGCAACGGCGCCCACGGCCAGCGCGAGGACGCCCACTGGCCCGAGCACCCGGGGCACCAGCACTGAGTGGCCCGCGCCTCGGGGTGATGGGCGGGACCTTCGACCCCGTGCACCACGGTCACCTCGTGGCCGCCTCCGAGGTCCAGTCGCTGCTGGGCCTGGACGAGGTCGTCTTCGTCCCCACGGGGGAGCCGTGGCAGAAGGAGGGGCGGGACGTCGCGCCCGCCGAGCACCGCTACCTCATGACCGTCGTCGCCACCGCCTCGAACCCCCGCTTCACCGTCTCCCGGGTCGACATCGACCGCGAGGGCCCGACCTACACCATCGACACCCTGCGCGACCTGCGGGCCCAGCGCCCGACGGCCGAGCTGTTCTTCATCACCGGCGCCGACGCCCTGGCCAGGATCCTGTCGTGGAAGGACTCCGACGAGCTCTTCGAGCTCGCCCAGTTCATCGGCGTCACGCGGCCCGGGTACGAGCTGTCGGAGTCGGGGCTGCCCGGCGACCGGGTCGACCTCATGGAGGTGCCGGCCATGGCGATCAGCTCGACCGACTGCCGCGACCGGGTCCGCGCCGGCGAGCCGGTCTGGTACCTCGTGCCGGACGGTGTCGTCCAGTACATCAACAAGCACCGCCTCTACACCGCGCCCACCGGCGCGGTGACCGCACCACCGCAAGGAGCACCGTGACCGCCACCGACCGTGCGCTCGAGCTGGCCCGCGCCGCCGCAGGCGCCGCCGCCGACAAGCTCGCCACGACCATCACCGGGATCGACGTGTCGGAGCAGCTCGCGCTGACCGACGTCTTCGTCATCGTCTCCGCCGAGTCCGAGCGGCAGGTCGGCTCGATCGTCGACGAGGTCGAGGACGTCCTGCGCGCGCGCGGCTCCAAGCCGGTGCGCCGGGAGGGACAGCGCGAGGGCCGCTGGGTCCTCATCGACTTCGTCGACATCGTCGTGCACGTCCAGCACGACGACGAGCGCGAGTTCTACGAGCTCGAGCGGCTCTGGAAGGACTGCCCGGCCGTCGACCTCGGGGTCGTCGGCACGGAGCAGGGCGGGCGGTGAGCCCGGGCGCCGCGGCCTCCTCCGGGCCGCGTCGCGTCGTCGTGCTGCGGCACGGGGAGACCGAGCACAACGTCGCCGGCATCTGGCAGGGCCACCTCGACACGGCGCTGTCCGCGCGGGGCGTCGCCCAGGCGCAGGCCGCGGGGCCGGCCCTCGCCGGCCTCAACCCGACCCACCTCGTCTCCAGCGACCTCACCCGGGCGCGGGAGACGGCGCGGGCCGTGGGCCGCGCCATCGGGCTGCCCGTCGAGACCGACGAGCGCTTCCGGGAGATCCACGTCGGCGCCTGGCAGGGCCTGGCGTCGGCCGAGGTGCACGAGCGCTGGCCCCACGAGCAGGCCGCGCTCGCCCGCGGTGAGGACGTCCGGCGCGGCGACGACGGCGAGACCCTCGCCGAGGTCGCGCAGCGGGTCGGGGCGGCCCTCACCGAGCACCTCGCGGGGATCGGCCCGGGGGAGTGCCTCGTGGTCTCCACGCACGGCGCCTCGGGCCGCGTGGCGGCCGCCTGGCTGCTCGACCTGGAGCCCGACGTGGCCTGGCGGGTGCTCGGCGGGCTGGGCAACGCGCACTGGTCCGAGCTCGTCGAGGGGCGCGAGGGATGGCGCATCAGGACGTGGAACGTGTCGTCCGGTGCCGCGTCGGTGGAGGGGTCGCCACCTCCCTGAGGGAGACGTGGAGGGCGTGCCGGGAAGGTGTCGAGGACGGTCCGGGGCCGATTTGGTGGGCGGCCGGGTCGCTGCGTAAACTCGCGGTCGCCCCTTCGGGGGAGTCCCACTCGGGGCTGTAGCGCAGTTGGTAGCGCACCTCCATGGCATGGAGGGGGTCAGGGGTTCGAATCCCCTCAGCTCCACCCGGGAAGCAGTCAGATGGGGTCGGCGTCAGCCGGCCCCATCTGCGTTGCCCGTCGTGGTCGGGTCACTGCGGCCAGACGCCGCTGGTGCCGCGCCGGTGGCTGCCGAGCAGGTGGGTGTCGAGGATGCCCACGGCCTCCATCAGGGCGAACATCGTCGTCGGGCCGACGAAGGCGAAGCCGTGGCGCTTCAGGGCCGTCGACAGCGCGAGCGACTCGGCCGACCGGGTCGGCACCTCGGCCATGGTCCGGGGCTGCGGCGTGGTGCCGGGCCGGAACGACCAGATGAGGGCCGCGAGGTCGCCCTCGGGGTGATCGCGCAGGACCAGCGTCGCCCGGGCGTTGGTGATCGTCGCGAGCACCTTGGCCCGGTTGCGCACGATGCCCGCGTCGGCCAGGAGGCGCGCCACGTCCGGCTCGCCGTACGCGGCGACGCGCTCGGGGTCGAAGCCGTCGAAGGCGTCGCGGAAGGCGGGCCGCTTGCGCAGGATGGTCGCCCACGACAACCCCGACTGGAACGCCTCGAGCGACAGGCGCTCGAACATCCCGCGCTCGTCGCGCACCGGCAGGCCCCACTCGGTGTCGTAGTACTCGCGCAGCATCGGGTCGGCCGACGCCCAGGCCGGCCGGGCGAGCCCGTCGTCCCCGACGACGACGCCGGGGTCGCTCACGAGCGGCGCAGGGTGACGACGGGGACCTCCGGCGGGGCGAGCACCCGGATGGCCGGCCCCCACGCCCCGACACCGCGGGAGGTGACGACCTGGGTGCCCGCGACGGCCGCGAGCCCGTCGATCATCGGCTGCTGGAGGGGCACGAGGTAGCGCAGCGGCCACATCTGCCCGCCGTGGGTGTGCCCCGAGAGCTGGAGGTCGACGCCGCGGCCCTCCAGGGCCAGGGCCTGGCGCGGCTGGTGCGCCACGAGCATCGTGAACGCGGCGGGGTCGACCCCGGCGAGGGCCGCGTCGACGTCGGGGGCCCACTCGCCGTCACCCTCGAGGTCGTGGACCCCGGTGAGGGTGAGCGTGGCACCCTCGCGCTGGAGCGGCACCGACTCGTTGCGCAGGACGCGCAGCCCCGTGGCGTCGAAGGCGCGCAGCCAGTTGGCGGTGTCGCGGTACATCTCGTGGTTGCCGGTCGTGGCGAAGACGCCGAGCGGCGCGCGCAGGTCGGCCAGGGGCGCGATCTCCGGGGCGTAGCGGGCGGCCCTGCCGTCGACGAGGTCACCGGCGATGACGATGAGGTCGGGCCGCTGCGCGTTGACGAGGTCGACGGCCTCGCGGGTGAACGCCGAGCTGCGGACCGCCCCGGCGTGCAGGTCGGCGATGAGCGCGACGCGCAGGCCGTCGAACTGCTCGGGGAGCTCGGGCGAGGACACCTCGACCTGCGTGATCGAGGGGTTGGCCGCCTCCCAGGCGCCGTACCCGGTGGCCCCGAAGGCCAGGGCCGCCACGAGGGGCGCGGCGACCCGGTTGAGCCGGCGCCGGCCGACCGCGCCGTGGTCGTGGCGCCAGCGGGTCAGCCAGAGGACGACGCTCGCCGCCCAGACCGGGACCAGGCCGAGGAAGAGGTAGAGGGTGCTGGCCATGAACGCGGTCCCCAGCCACACCCACGGGCGCATCTGGGCGGGGGTGAACGCCCCGCCCCACACGTCGAACGACGCGAGGACGAGCGCGGCCAGGCCCACGAGCAGCAGCGCGACCACCCAGCGGACCCACGTGGGCCACTGCGGGGCGACCGCGAGCCGGTGCCAGAGGAACGCGAGGAACCCTGCGAGCACGGCGTAGAGGACGAGGACGAACCAGGCGCTCATGCGCGGCGGCGTCGTCGGAGGCGGCGGTCATGCCGTCAATCGTCACACGCGCCCCTGTCGGCAGCCGCCTCGAGGCCGCCGACCGGGCGGAGGCTTCGACACGGCCCGGACGTAGCCTGAGGCGGTGCAGCCCGCGGCCCCGCTCGACGTCGACGTCCTCGTGGTGGGGGCCGGCATCTCCGGCGTCGACGTGGCCAGCCGCCTGGCCCGGCACTGCCCGGGCACGCGGTGGGCCGTGCTCGAGGCCCGCGCCGCGATGGGGGGCACGTGGGACCTGTTCCGGTACCCGGGGGTCCGCTCGGACTCCGACATGTACACGCTCGGCTTCCCGTTCCGGCCGTGGCGGGGCACGGGGTCGTTCGCGACGGGGGACCAGATCCGCGGCTACGTCGAGGAGACGGCCCGCGCGCACGGGGTCACCGAGCGGCTGCACGTCGGCCAGCGGGTCGAGCGCCTGGAGTGGTCGACGCCGTCGGCGCGCTGGACGGTGACGGCGCGGACCTCATCCGGGGTCGTGCGGCACCGCGCGCGCTTCGTCTACCTGGCCACCGGCTACTACTCCTACGACGAGGGCCACGTCGTGGACTTCCCGGGGCTGGCCGACTTCGCCGGTGAGGTCGTGCACCCTCAGCACTGGCCGCAGCGCCTCGACGTCGTGGGCCGCCGGGTCGTCGTCATCGGCAGCGGCGCCACGGCCGTCACGCTCGTCCCCGCGCTGGTGAGGGAGGGCGCCGCGCACGTGACGATGCTCCAGCGCAGCCCGAGCTACGTGGCCGCCCTGCCCGACCGGGACCCCGTGGCCGACGCCCTGCGCCGCGTCCTGCCCGCCGGCGCCGCGCACCGGCTCGTGCGGGGGAGGAACGTCGTCCTCGGGCTCGCCGCCCACCGGATGCTGCGGCGGTGGCCCCGGGCCGGGGCGCGGCTGCTGAGGAGCCGGGTCGCGGCCCGCCTGCCGGCGGGCTTCGACGTCGCGACCCACTTCACCCCCACGTACGACCCGTGGGACCAGCGGCTGTGCGTCGCCCCGGACGGCGACCTCCTCGACGTCCTGGCCGACGGCCGCGCCGAGGTGGTCACGGACACCGTCGAGCGCTTCGAGGTCGACGGCATCCGGCTGCTGTCGGGGCGCGGGCTCCCCGCCGACGTCGTCGTCACGGCCACCGGGCTGCGCCTTCAGATCGGCGGGGGGGCGCAGGGGTTCGTCGACGGTGAGCCGCTCGACATCGCTCAGGGCCACGTCTACAAGGGCCTGATGCTCTCCGGCGTGCCGAACCTGGCCATGGCGGTCGGGTACACCAACGCCAGCTGGACGCTGCGCGCCGACCTGTCCGCGCGCTGGTTCTGCCGGCTGGTCCGGTACCTCGACCGCAGGGGGCTCACGGTGGCGGTGCCGCGGTTCGACGAGGCGCGCGAGGGCGGCGCGGACACCCCGCTGCTCGACCTGACCTCCGGGTACATCCGGCGCGGGGCGCACCTGCTGCCGCGCCAGGGCCGGCGCCGCCCGTGGCGGGTCGTGCAGAGCTACCCGTACGACCTCGCGGTGATGCGGCTCAGCCGGGTCGACGACGGGCACCTCGAGCTCCGCTGACGGGTGAGGCGGTCAGGTCAGGTCGGCCAGGACTGCGACCAGCTGGACCAGGGCTGAACGCGCCGCCTCGCCCTCCTCGTCGAGCTCGTCGAGCCACTGGTCGGCGAGGTCCGCCAGGTGGGGGTCGACGTCGTCGACGAGGCGTTGCCCGAGATCGGTGAGCTCCGCCGTCCGGAC
Source organism: uncultured Actinomycetota bacterium (assembly GCA_963795035.1). Classification (GTDB taxonomy): domain Bacteria; phylum Actinomycetota; class Actinomycetes; order Actinomycetales; family Dermatophilaceae; genus Oryzobacter. The sequence goes on from CAWCFZ010000003.1 coordinate 389,905, forward strand.
GCGCTGGTCGTGGGCGCTCTCCTCCCGGCTCACCAGGCCACGGGTGACCAGCTGGTCGAGGAGACGGGAGACGCGGGCCGGCGAGAGGCGGAGGTACTCGGCGAGGTTGACGCCGGCTGAGGGCTTGTCGGCAAGGCGGCGAAGGATGTCGAGGTGGGTCGGTGACACCCCCGGGGCGAGCGCGCCCAGCATGCGGACGACGTCAGCGTCGACCGCGGCGCTGGCCTGACGCAGCAGGACGGCGAGGTTCTGCGTGTCGGTGGGCCGCGGGCGCTCCCACCGTCGCCCAGGGTCGACGTCGAGGCCGTACCGCGTGGCGAGCCTGACCCGCAGCCGCTCCCACGGCGCGTTCCACTCACGTTCGCTCGAGCCGATCCCGCGCCGCTGCATCCAGGTGTCGTGGTTCCCCATGGGTCTGCCTCCCCGCCGCTACCCATCATCACGCGGTGGCGTGGTCCGCGTCCGTCGTCATCCACAGGCCCGGTCGGCGGCCAGCCCCTCGTGCCGGCCGCCGGAGCGGGGGTGAGGGGGAGGGGTCGTCCCAGGGTGCTTGCCGCGCGCACGTGATCGGTTGCGGAGGGCAACGGTTTCTGGTGCATGGGGAGGGGTGGAGTGGCGGACGGGAGGTACGGGTGCGGAGACCACCCGGGTGAGGTCCGCCACGACACAGGCCGCCGGGCGCGCGGTTGTCGGCAGGATGCGTCGCGTGGATGACCTCGCGCTCTGGTTGGCAGCACTCGTCACCGCCGCGGTGGCGGTGCTCGACTGGCGGGCGGTCGTGCGCGAGGACCGACGGACCGAGCGGTGGGCCAAGCCCGCGGTGATGCTCGGCCTCCTCGCGGTCGCGCTCGCCCTCGGGGCCGCCGGCACGACGACGGGACGGCTCGTCCTCGTCGCGCTCGTGCTGGGCATGGTGGGTGACGTCCTGCTCCTGGCCGACACCCAGCCGCGGTTCATCGGTGGTCTCGCCGCCTTCCTCGTCGGCCACCTCGCGTGGGTCGGGGCGTTCGTCTCGCTCGGCCTGGACCGGCCGGGGCTCGCCTGGGTCGGCGCGGCGGTCCTCGTCGTGGCCCTGGTCCTCGGCCGGCGAATCCTGCCGGCCGCCGTGCGCGAGGGCGGGGCGGTGCTCGGGGGTGCGGTCGCCGCGTACATGGCGGTCATCGGGGCGATGGCGGTGCTCGGCTGGGCGACCGGCCACCTCCTCGTGGGGCTGGGCGCGACTCTCTTCGTCGTCAGCGACACGGTGCTGGCCCTCGGGAAGTTCGTGGCGCCGCAGCGCTGGACCCGCCCGGTCGTCATGGTCACCTACCACCTCGCGCAGGCACTGCTCCTCGCCGGCCTGCTCGCCTGAGTCGCCTGAGAACGCCGACGCCGCCTGAGCCCACCTCCGCCCCCGGGACCCGCTGCGATACCCTGAGCCGGTGACGAGGTTCCTGCTCCTTCCCTAGCCGCGTCGGCCCCCGGCCCGCGCGGCGACCCCTCCTGCGTGAGGGGTTTTTTCATGGGCGAAGAGCGCACGAGACGAAACGACCGAGGACGAGATGAGCGAGACCCCGCACCGCTACACCGCCGAGCTGGCCGGGCAGATCGAGGTCGCCTGGCAGGACCGCTGGCAGGAGCGCGGGACCTACCACGCGCCCAACCCCGCCGGTCCGTGGGCCGACCCGCGGGGCGTGGCCGCGCACCCCGAGGGCCACCTGCTCGTCCTCGACATGTTCCCCTACCCCAGTGGGGCGGGCCTGCACGTCGGCCACCCGCTGGGCTACATCGCCACCGACTCCTTCGCCCGCTTCCAGCGGATGCTCGGCAAGAACGTCCTGCACGCCCTGGGCTACGACGCGTTCGGCCTGCCCGCGGAGCAGTACGCCGTGCAGACCGGGCAGCACCCCCGCAAGACCACCGAGGACAACATCGTCATCATGGCGCGCCAGCTGCGCCGCCTCGGCCTGGGCCACGACGACCGCCGCTCGCTGCGCACCATCGACCCCGAGTACTACCGCTGGACCCAGTGGATCTTCCTGCAGATCTTCAACAGCTGGTACGACACCGAGGCCGAGCGCCCCGACGGGGGCCGCGGGCGCGCCCGCCCCATCGACGAGCTCGTCGAGCAGTACCGCAGCGGTGCCCGCGCGCTGCCCGCGGAGGACGGCCGCGCGTGGGACGACCTGTCCGAGCTCGAGCGCGCCGACATCATCGACGGCCAGCGCCTGGCCTACACGAGCGAGGCACCGGTCAACTGGTGCCCCGGCCTGGGCACGGTGCTCTCCAACGAGGAGGTCACCAACGACGGGCGCTCCGAGCGCGGCAACTTCCCCGTGTTCCGCCGCAACCTGCGCCAGTGGATGATGCGCATCACCGCGTACTCCGACCGGCTCGCCGACGACCTCGACCGCGTGGACTGGCCCGAGAAGGTCAAGATCATGCAGCGCAACTGGATCGGCCGCAGCCACGGCGCCCGGGTCACCTTCCCGGTGCTCGCCGACGGTGGCCGGACCGGACCCGAGGCCGTGGGCGTCCCGGCCGCGCCCGGCACCGGCATCGAGGTCTTCACCACGCGCCCCGACACCCTGTTCGGCGCCACCTTCATGGTCCTGGCGCCCGAGCACCCGCTCGTCGACGAGCTCGTCCCCGCCGGCGACTGGCCCGAGGGCACCAAGGACGCCTGGACCGGCGGAGCGGCCACCCCGGCCGAGGCCGTCGCCGACTACCGCCGGGCCGCCTCCCGCAAGAACGACGTCGAGCGCCAGAGCGAGGGCAAGGACAAGACCGGCGTCTTCACCGGTGGCTGGGCGGTCAACCCCGTCACCGGCACCCGGCTGCCGGTGTTCGTCGCCGACTACGTCCTCATGGGCTACGGCACCGGCGCCATCATGGCCGTCCCCGGCCAGGACGAGCGCGACTGGGACTTCGCCACCGCCTTCGACCTGCCGGTCATCCGCACGGTGCAGCCGTCGCAGGGCCACGACGAGTCGACCGCCTTCACCGGCGAGGGCCCGGCGATCAACTCCGCCAACGCCGAGCTGAGCCTGGACGGGCTCGCGGTGCCCGAGGCCAAGGCCGCGATCACGGCGTGGCTGGAGGCCAAGGGCATCGGCGCCCCCACGGTCAGCTACAAGCTGCGCGACTGGCTCTTCAGCCGCCAGCGCTACTGGGGCGAGCCGTTCCCGGTCGTCTTCGACGAGGACGGCGTCGCCCACGCGGTGCCCGACTCGATGCTGCCCGTCGAGCTGCCCGACGTCCCCGACTACAGCCCCAAGACCTACGACCCCGAGGACGCGGCGAGCGAGCCGGAGCCGCCGCTGTCCCGCGTGCAGGAGTGGGTCGACGTCGAGCTCGACCTCGGCGACGGCCGCGGCACCCGTCGCTACCGCCGCGAGACCAACACGATGCCCAACTGGGCCGGGTCCTGCTGGTACTACCTGCGCTACCTCGACCCCGAGAACGCCGCCGCCCTCGTCGACCCCGAGAACGAGGCGTACTGGATGGGGCCGCGCCCCGAGCCGGTCGCCGGTGCCCCCGCCGGCACCCGCGACCCGGGCGGTGTCGACCTCTACGTCGGCGGCGTCGAGCACGCCGTGCTGCACCTGCTCTACGCGCGCTTCTGGCACAAGGTGCTCCACGACCTGGGCCACCTCAGCTCCGACGAGCCGTTCCGCACCTACTTCAGCCAGGGCTACATCCAGGCCGCCGCGTACCGCGACGAGCGCGGCCAGCCGGTGGAGGCCAAGGAGGTGCAGGAGGCCGCCGACGGCACCTTCTCGTGGCAGGGCGAGCCGGTGACCCGCGAGTTCGGCAAGATCGGCAAGTCGCTGAAGAACATGGTCAGCCCCGACGAGATGTACGCGGCGTACGGGGCCGACACCTTCCGCCTCTACGAGATGGGCCTGGGCCCGCTCGAGCAGAGCAAGCCGTGGGACACCCGCGCCGTCGTGGGGCCGCAGCGCTTCCTCCAGCGGCTGTGGCGCAACGTCGTCGACGAGGAGAGCGGCGAGGTCGTCGTCATCGACGCCCCGCTCGACGACGCGACGACGCGGGTGCTGCACCGCACCATCGACGCGGTGCGCACCGACTACGCGAGCCTGGGCTTCAACACGGCCATCGCCCGCCTCACCGAGCTCAACAACGCCCTGACCAAGCTCGAGGGCGGGGTGCCGCGGGCGGCGGCCGAGGCCATCGTGCTCATGGTCGCACCCCTCGCGCCGCACATCGCCGAGGAGCTGTGGGCCCGGCTCGGGCACGCCGAGTCGCTCGTCCACGAGGCGTTCCCCGTGGCAGACCCGGCGCTGCTCGTCGACGAGACGGTGACGTGCGTGGTCCAGGTCCGCGGCAAGGTCAAGGACCGGCTCGAGGTGCCCAGCGACATCACGCAGGACGCCCTGCGCGAGCTCGCCCTGGCCAGCCCCAAGGTCCAGGCGGCCCTGGAGAACGGGGTGCGCACCGTCATCGTGCGTCCCCCGGGGCTCGTCAACGTCGTTCCCGCCTGACTGTCCGTCTCGGGTCGTGGACCGAGGATGACGCCCGCCCACCGGGCGCTCCAGACTGCTGCTCGTAGGTCATGAGTGCCAGCGACAAGCCCCGGCTCGTTGGCCAGCAACCCTCCTCCGCGGTGGGGTGCTCCGGGTGACGACCTGGTCGGCGACCCCTCTCGGCGTCGGCAAGCGCGGGATCCCGGGGACACCGGGGTCCGCAAGACCCCTCGGAGACCTCCGTGTCGATCGCCAGCACCCCACCCTCGTTCCACCGCCGCCCGTGGCTGCACCCCGTGCCCGAGCGGCTGCCCGCCGTGGTCCGCGCCGACCTCGTGCCCACCCTGTCCGGTGACCACCTCGACTACGCCCACCTCGACCACGCCGCCTCCACCCCGGCCCTGGAGCGCGTCGTGCGGGCCGTGGAGTCGGCGACGGCCACGTACTCCAGCGTCCACCGCGGGACCGGGTGGCTCAGCCGGGTGACGAGCGCCCACTACGAGGCCGCCCGTGAGGAGGTCGCCCGCTTCGTCGGCGCCCGCGAGGACGACGTCGTCGTCTTCACCCGCAACACCACCGACTCGGTCAACCTGTTGGCCCGCTCGCTGCCCCGCGACACCTCGGTCGTCGTGTTCTCCTCCGAGCACCACGCCTCGCTGCTCCCGTGGCGGACGCGCGACACCGTGCGCCTGCCGGTCCCCGGCTCCGCCCGTGACGCCGAGGTGCTCCTCGAGGACGCGCTGCGCCTCCTCCCGCGCGGCACCCTCCGCCGCCCGCGCGGCGCGCTCGTGGTCCTCACCGCGGCCTCCAACGTCACGGGCGAGCTCTGGCCCGTCGAGCGCCTGGCCGCCATCGCCCGCCGCCACGGCGCCCGCGTCCTGCTCGACGCCGCCCAGTCGGCCGCCCACCGCACCATCGACCTCGGCGCGCTCGGCGTCGACTGGGTCGCGTTCTCCGGCCACAAGGTCCACGCCCCCTACGGCACGGGTGTCCTCGCCGGCCGCCGCGACTGGCTCGACGCCGCGGCCCCCTACCTCGCCGGCGGGGGTGCCTCCGCCGAGGTCACCGAGACCGGCACCCGCTGGACCTCCGGCGCCGCCCGCCACGAGGCCGGCAGCCCCAACGTGCTCGGCGCGGTCGCCCTCGCCGCCGCCTGCGCCACCATCCGCGAGCACCGCGCCGTCATCGCCGACCACGAGGCGCGCCTCACCGAGCAGCTCCTCACCGGCCTGCGCGGCACCGAGGGCGTCGCCACCTACTCGCTCTTCGCCGACGACCACGAGCGCGGCCCCGTCGTCACCTTCACCGTCGACGGCCTCGACAGCGACCTCGTCGCCGCGGCCCTGTCGGCCGAGCACGGCATCGGGGTGCGGGCCGGCCGGTTCTGCGCGCACCTGCTCGTCGACGCCCTGCTCGAGCAGGACCCCGATGACGCGCCGCACGCCACCGCGGTCCGGGTCAGCGCGGGCATCGCGACGACCGACGAGCACGTCGAGCGGCTGCTGCGCGCCGTGGCACAGCTCGCGGCCGACGGTCCCGGCGCCGAGTACGCCGAGGTGCCCGGCGCGGGCTGGGTGCCGCTGGACGACCCGCGCGAGCTGGACGTCGCCCTGCCCTGGTGACGCCGACGTCTGCGGATATTCGGCGCGCTGCTCTGGCACCACCCCGGATGAGGGTGCAGGCTGAGGGTCTGAGGCCGCGACCCCCCGCGGCCCGCTAGGAGGTCCGCATGGCCGCGCTCGAGACGACCCAGCTGCTGTCCGCGCTCGAACCGGTGGTCGAGGAGAACCTCAACCGGCACATGGCCGCGGCCCAGGAGTGGATGCCGCACGAGTACGTGCCGTGGTCGCTCGGGCGGGACTTCAAGGAGCTCGGCGGCGACCCGTGGTCGGTCGACCAGAGCCAGCTGACCCCGATCGCCCGCACGGCCCTGGAGGTCAACCTCCTCACCGAGGACAACCTGCCGAGCTACCACCGCGAGATCGACCGTGCCTTCGGCCGGGAGAGCGCGTGGGGCGAGTGGGTGAACCGCTGGACGGCCGAGGAGGGCCGGCACGCGTTCTGCATCCGCGACTACCTCCTCGTCACCCGCGGCGTCGACCCCGACGAGCTCGAGCGCGCCCGGATGGACACGATGACGACGGGCTACGACTCGGGTGACAAGTCGCTGCTCAGCGTCTGCGCGTACGTGACGTTCCAGGAGCTGGCCACGCGCGTGTCGCACCGGAACACGGGGCGCTTCGCCGACGAGCCGATCGCCGAGAAGCTCCTGACGCGGGTGGCCAAGGACGAGAACCTCCACATGATCTTCTACCGCAACCTCATCCAGGCCGCCCTCGAGCTGAGCCCGGACCAGACGATGCGGGCGATCGCCGACGAGGTGAAGGACTTCCAGATGCCGGGGTCGATCATCCCCGGCTTCGGGCGCAAGGCCGTCCAGATGGCGATGGCCGGCATCTACGACCTGCGGATCCACCACGACGACATCGTCGCGCCCATCCTGCGGCAGTGGGGGATCTGGGACCTCGAGGGGCTCGACGACGAGGGCGAGAAGGCGCGGCAGGAGCTGGCCGAGGCCGTGGCCGCCCTCGACGCCGAGGCCACGCGGTTCGTGGAGCGGCGCGAGGAGCGCGCGGCGAAGATCGCGGCGCGCAAGGCCTGACCTTCACCCTCCGGCCCGCCCGCGCCCGCTGACGGCGACGGTCGCGGCAGCAGGACGGCCCGTGCGCCCACTAGCCTGCGCGTGTGAGCACCGCCCTCGTCACCGACTCCACGGCCTACCTCCCCGCTGACCTCCTCGAGGGGCTCGGGGTCGGCGTCGTCCCGCTGCACGTCGTCATCGGCGGCAAGGAGCACGCGGAGGGCGTCGACATCGACGCCGTCGCCGTCGCCTCCGCGCTGCGCTCGTTCGTGCCCGTCTCGACCTCCCGTCCCGCGCCGGCCGCCTTCCTCGAGAGGTACGAGGAGGCGGCGGCACGCGGTGCGACCGCGGTCGTGTCAGTCCACATCTCGGGCGAGATGTCGAGCACGATCGGTGGGGCCGAGCTGGCGGCCGCCTCCTCGCCCGTGCCGGTCACGGTCGTCGACTCGCGCGCCCTCGGGATGGCGATGGGGCACGCCGTGCTCGCCGGGGCACGGCTCGCGGCTGGTGGTGCGTCGGCCGAGGACGTGGCCGACGTCGTGCGCCGGACCTGCGCCGAGTCCACCGTCGTGTTCTACGTCGACACCCTGGAGTACCTGCGGCGCGGGGGGCGGATCGGCAAGGCGGGGGCGCTGCTCGGCTCCGCCCTGGCCATCAAGCCGATCCTCGGGCTGCGCGACGGGCACATCGTGCCGCTCGAGCGGGTCCGCACCTCGACGCGTGCCATCGCCCGGCTCGAGGAGCTGGCGGTGGAGGCCGCGGGCTCGCCCCCGGCCGGAGCGCAGGGGGTGGACGTGGCCGTGCACCACCTGGACTCCCAGGACCGGGCCGACCGGCTGGCCGAGCGGCTGGCCGCCCGGCTCGGTGGTGAGGTGGGCATCAGGGTCGTCGAGCTGGGCGCCGTCGTCGGGGCGCACGTCGGGCCGGGGACGCTCGCCGTCGCGGTGGTGCCGCGGTTCGTCCGGCAGGACGGCGCCGAGGCGGCGCGCTGACCGATGCCGTGGCTCGCCGTGCAGGTCGCGCTCGTCGCGGTCGTCTGCTTCTTCCTCGGGTCGGTCAACCCGGCGCTCGCTGCTGGCACGGGCGCTCGGTCGTGACCTGAGGTCGGCGGGCTCGGGCAACCCGGGGGCGACGAACGCCGGGCGGGTGCTGGGGACGAAGTGGGGCGTCCTCGTCCTCGTCCTCGACGTCGCGAAGGCGTGGCTGCCGACGTGGGTCGTCGCACGCTCGATGGGGACCGTGCCGGCCCTCGTCGCCGGGTTCGCCGTCGTCCTCGGGCACGTGTACAGCCCGTTCCTGCGCGGCCGGGGCGGCAAGGGCGTGGCGTGCGCGCTGGGGACGGTCCTCGCGGTGGAGCCGTTCGTGGCGCTCAGCGCGGTGCTCGTCTTCCTCATCACCAAGACCCTCGTGCCGTTCGTCGGGGAGGCCTCGGTCGTGGCGGTCCTGGGGATCGGTGTCCTCGGGGTGCTGGGGGCGGTGGGCATCGTGTCGGGGATCAGCATCACCGTGGGCGCCTGGCTCGTCCTCATCGCTGCTGTCGTGCTCTCCCGGCACCGCCGCAACATCGTCGCCTGGTGGGGGCGCCGCACCCGCTGAGGGTCGCGTCGTCCACAGGGGCTGCGTGGGGGAGCGGTCGTCCACAGATCGTCGCAGGGGGAGGAGGGACTGGGGCCGGCCTGCCTAGCGTCGGTCCATGCCCCGACGTCACCGCAGCGAGCCGCTCTCGCCCCGAGCCGCGGCCCGCCTGCACGCGCCTCGCCGCGGGTACGTCCCGACCGTCCGAGACCTGACCCCGTCGGCCGGGGTGCCACCCCAGCCCGAGCCGGCGCCGCACGCGCCGTACGAGGCGCACCCGCGGCACCCGAGGACGTGGTTCCGGCTCCCCGCGTCCCTGGTCGCCGCCCGGTGGGAGCCCGGACGCCTGGCGGTCATCGGGCTGGGGCTGGCGGTCGCGGTGGCGGTGGCGCTGTTCGGGCTGCGCGTGGCCTGGGCCTCCGGCGACGGGACCGTCCTGGCGCCCGGTGGCGGGTCCCGGGCCGGACCGACGGGCATCTCGGCCGGCTCGGCCCCGGTCGGGGCGGTGCCCTCGGCGGCGGCCGGGGCGGGGACGGCGGGCGCGGGGGTCCTGCCGTCCCCGGGGGCGAGCGCCACCCCCGTCGCGGCGGCGGGCCGTGGTCGTGGTCCACGTCGTCGGCCAGGTCCGCGAGCCCGGGCTCCAGCGGCTCCCCCCGGGGTCGCGGGTCGCCGACGCGTTGGCGGCGGCGGGCGGGGCCACCCGCGGTGCCGACCTCGCCCGGGTCAACCTCGCCCGCGTCCTCGTCGACGGTGAGCAGGTGGTCGTGCCCGCGCCCGGCGACCCCGACCCGCCGGGGGCGCCGGCGGCCGGCACCGGCGGGGGCTCCGGCGCAGGGGCGCCGGTGTCCCTCAACACGGCAGACCTCGCGGGACTCGACACCCTGCCCGGGGTCGGCCCGGTCCTGGCCCAGCGCATCGTCGACTGGCGCTCGCAGCACGGCCGGTTCACCAGCGTCGACGAGCTCGGCGAGGTCAGCGGCATCGGCGAGAAGCTCCTGGAGCGGCTGCGCCCGCTCGTGACGGTGTGACCGGTGTGACCGGGGTGACCCGGATGGCCGACCCGGGACCGCGACGGCGCACCGCCACCCCCACGGACCTGCGGCTCCTCGGACCCGCCGTCGTGGGCTGGGCCGTGGCGGCCGCCACCCTCGCCCTGTCACCCGGGGCCCACCTCGCCGCCGCTGGGCTCGCGGTGCTGCTGGGCATGGTGGTTCTCGCGGCCACGAGGGGCCGGCAGACGGCCTGGCGAGGGCCCGCGCTGGTCCTGTGCCTGCTCCTCGTCGTCCTCCAGGTCACCGCCGCGGCGCACGCCGTGCTGCGGGTCCGCGGCGGCGTCGACGACCTCGCCAGGGCCCGAGCGGTCGTCACCGCCGACCTCGTCGTCACCGGCGACGCCGTCGTCGTCGCCGGCCGGGGTGAGGGCTCGCGGGTCCTGCGCACGGCGACGATGCGGCGCGTCACGGCCCGGGGCGGTTCGAGCGCCACGGACGCTCCGGTCCTGCTCACCGGAGACGACCGGCTCGTCACCCTGCCGTGGCGCGCCACGGTGCGCGTCACCGGACGCCTCGCCCCCACCGACCCGGCCGACGACCGCGCGGCCACCCTGTCCGTCAGCGGGGCCCCCCACGTCGTGGCTCCGCCCGGCGCGGTCGCGGCTGCCGCCGAGCAGCTCCGGGCCGGCCTGCGCACCGCGGTCGACGGCGCCCCCGACGACGCGCGCGGCCTGCTGCCCGGGCTCGTCATCGGCGACACGAGCCGCACCCCCGCCGACCTCACCGAGGCGATGCACGCGACCGGGATGACCCACCTCACCGCCGTCAGCGGGAGCAACGTCGCGATCGTGACCGGCCTCGTGCTCGGCCTGTGCATCCTGCTGGGCGTCCCCCGGGGCCTGCGACCCGCCATCGCCCTCGCCGCCCTCGCCGGGTTCGTCGTCCTCGCGCGACCCGAGCCCAGCGTCGTGCGCGCGGCGGTCATGGGGGCGATCGGCCTCATCGGGCTGAGCCGGGCCCGACGTTCGGCCGGGCCGCCCGTCCTGGGTGCCGCCGTGGTCGTCGTCCTCGTCCTCGACCCGTGGCTCGCCCGCTCCTACGGCTTCGCGCTGTCCTGCCTCGCCACCCTCGGCCTGCTGCTCTTCACCCGGCCGTGGGGCGAGGCCATCGGCACCCGGCTCCCGCCGCGCCTCGCACCCCTGGGGCCGGCACTGGCCGTCCCGGTCGCCGCGCAGGCGATGACCGCGCCGGTCGTGGTGCTCCTGCAGGGCTCGGTCAGCGTCGTCGGGGTCGTCGCCAACCTCCTGGCGGCACCGCTGGTCCCGGTCGCCACGGTGGCCGGGGTCGCCGCCGCCCTGGTGTCGGTCCCCGGCCCGGAGGTGCCGAGCTCGTCGCCTGGGTCGGGGTCCTCCCCACGCCGGGATCGCGCAGGTCGCCCGGGTGATCGCGCAGGTCCCGGGCGGCACGATGCCGTGGCCCGACGGCTCGCCGGGCGCCGTGCTCCTCGCGGGGCTGACCCTGCTCGTCCTGCTCACCGGGCGCTCGCTGGTCGCGGGGGTCGCGGCGCACCCGGCCCTGACCCTGGGCGCCGCCGTCGTGCTCGGCGCCGCCCTGCTGCCCACGCGAACCCTCACCTGGCCACCGGACGGTTGGCGGGTCGTCGTCTGCGACGTCGGCCAGGGTGACGCGGTAGTGGTCCGCACGGCGCGGCCGGGTCGCGCGGTCGTCGTCGACGCCGGGCCCGACCCACCGCTCGTCGACGGCTGTCTCGACTCGCTCGGCGTCGCAGTGGTCGACGCGGTCGTCCTCACGCACTTCCACGCCGACCACGTCGACGGGCTGCCCGGCGTGCTCGCGGGGCGCCAGGTCGCTCAGGTGCTGGTCGGACCGGTTGCCGAACCGGCACCCGAGGATGCCGAGGTGCGCCGGCTCGCGGGCTCACGCGGCATACCCGTGGTCGTCCTCCACGCCGGGGACCGGCTGCGGGTCGGTGAGCTCGACGCCGTCGTGTGGAGCCCGGTCCGGCGCATCGCCGCGGGCTCGGTCCCCAACAACGCGAGCCTCGTCCTGGCCGCCCGCACCGGCACCGTCGACGCCCTGCTGCTCGGCGACGTCGAGCGGGAGTCGGCGCACGACCTCGTCCTCCGGCTGCGCCGCGAGCCGTCGATGGCCTTGGCCGCAGGCGGTTTCGAGGTCGTCAAGACACCGCACCACGGCAGTGCCAACCTCGACGACGACCTCATGGCCGCGGTCCGCTCGCCGCTCGGCGTCGTCAGCGTCGGCGCCGACAACGACTACGGCCACCCCGCGCCGACGGCACCTCGAGGTGCTGCGGCGCCACGGCTACACCGTGCTGCGCACCGACCGCGACGGCGACGTGGCCGTCGTCGAGCGCGGGGGAGAGGTGACGGCCGTGACCTCCCGATGACGGCGGGTCACGCCGACCGGGCGCCGCCTGTGGGTCAGATCGACCAGGCGGGCTCGGGGGCCCTGACCGTCGGCGCCGTGGACTGCGAGAGCGCCGACTCGGCGAGGGCGTCGAGGGTGGCCCGCACCGCCGGCACGCGCTGGAGGTCGGGGGTCGTCACGGCCATGATCGAGCGGCGCGAGGCCGGGGTGATCGACAGGGCGACGACCGCCTGGTGGTGGACCGTGCGCAGGATGAGGTCGGGGATGAGGGCGACGCCCAGGCCCTCGGCGACCAGGCCCATGACGGCGACGTAGTCCTCGGTCTCGTAGGCGACGTCCGGGCGGAACCCGGCGTCGTGGGTGAGCTGGAGGAGGTGTCCGCGGCACCGGGGGCAGCCGGCGATCCACGGCTCACCGGCGAGGTCCGCGAGGTCGACCGTCTGCTGCCCCGCGACGGCGTGCCCGGTCGGCACGGCCAGGCGCACCTCGTCCTCGAGCAGCGGGGTGATGACGAACTGGTCGAGGTCCTCCTCGCCGCGGGCGAGGTCGGTGCCCTCGTAGGCGAACGCGACGGCGAGGTCGCACTCGCCGGCCTTGAGGGCCGCCAGGCTCTCGGGCGGCTCGGCCTCGGTGAAGGTGATGTCGACGTCCGGGAAGCGCGACTTGACGAGCGAGAGGGCCCGCGGCAGCAGGGTGGCCGAGGCGGACGGGAAGGCCATGAGCCGGACCCGGCCGCTGCGCAGGCCGGCGATGGCGGCGACCTCCTCCTCGGCGGCGTCGAGCGCGGCGAGGACGGGGGTGGCGTGCCGCGCGAGCACCTGGCCGGCCTCGGTGAGCCGCACGTTGCGCCCGATCCGCTCGACGAGCACCGTCCCGGTGCGCTGCTCGAGGCGGCGGACCATCTGCGAGATCGCCGGCTGGGTGTAGCCCAGGGAGGCGGCGGCGGCGGTGAAGCTGCCCTCCTCGGAGATGGCCTTCATGACCCGGAGTCCTGCGGCGTCGATCATCCCCAGACCATAACATCGCGTTATCACACGGTGCCAGCACGAAACGCCTGGTGATACCCGCAGCGACGGGCAGCCGCGGCCGGCGACCCGGTGCGAGAATCGTGCCCATGCCGGACGTCGTCGCACCCCCCACCGACGCGTCGGCCCTGACGGCCCTGCTCGCCGACCACCCCGGCACCCTGGTCCTCACCGGCGCCGGGATGTCGACCGACAGCGGTATCCCCGACTACCGCGGCCCCGACGGCACCCGCCGGGTCACCCCGATGCAGCACGGGGAGTTCGTCGGCGGCAGCCGGGCCCGGCAGCGCTACTGGGCGCGCTCGTTCATCGGGTGGCAGCGGTTCTGGCACGCCGAGCCGAACCCGGCCCACCACGCCGTCGCGGCGCTGCAGCACCACGGGACCCTCGGGCCCGTCATCACGCAGAACGTCGACGGCCTGCACCAGGCCGCCGGCAGCCGCGACGTCACCGAGCTGCACGGCTCCCTCGCCGAGGTCGTCTGCCTCACCTGCTCCGACCGCTCCGACCGCGACCTGCTCCAGGCCCGGATGGCCGAGGCGAACCCCGGGTTCGAGCTGCTCGCGCAGGGCACGGCACCCGACGGCTCGCGGGTCAGCAGCCAGATCCGTCCCGACGGCGACATCGTCCTCGCCGACGACGTCGTCCTCGGCTTCCACCTGCCCCGGTGCACCGCCTGCGGCGCCGACACCCTCAAGCCCGACGTCGTGTTCTTCGGCGGCTCGGTGCCGCGGGAGCGGGTCGACGCCTGCTACGCGCTCACCGACGCCGCCCCCGCCCTGCTCGTCCTGGGCTCCTCGCTCGCCGTGATGTCGGGGCTGCGGTTCGTCCGGCACGCGGCCCGGCGCGGCATCCCGGTCATGGCGGTGACCCGAGGCCCGACCCGCGGCGACGACCTGATGACGCTGCGCCTGGACGCCCCCCTGGCCCCGACCCTCGACGCCGTCGTCCGCGGCGCGGTCGCGGCCTGAGGTCGCCGCGCCCACCATGACGACGATCCGAACCGCCACGCCCGCCGACCTGCCTGCCATCGCCCTGGTCTACAACGACGCGGTGCGGCACAGCCTGGCCACCTTCGACACCGAGCCCCGGCCGCCCGAGCACTTCGCCGACCGGGTGGCCTCCACCCGGCCCGGTGACCACGTGCTCGTGGCCGAGGAGGCGGGCGGCGTCGTCGGGTTCGCGTACGCCTCGACGTACCGGCCGCGCGCGGCGTACGACGGCACCCGCGAGACCTCGGTCTACCTCGCGGCGGGCGCCACGGGCCGGGGCCTGGGCCGCGCCCTGTACGACGAGCTCCTCGCACGGGTCGACGCCGACGGCATCCACACCTGCCTGGCGGTCATCGCCGCGCCCAACCCCGCGAGCGAGGCGCTGCACGCGGCACTGGGCTTCCAGCAGGTCGGGGTGCTGCGCGAGGTCGGCCGCAAGTTCGAGCACTGGGTCGACACCGCCCTCTGGCAGCGGATGGGCCCGACCGGTCCGTGGACGCGGCCGGGCCCAGGGCACCGGTGAAGGGGGAGGCGGGTCAGAGGCGGCGCAGGACCGCCGTGACCTTGCCGAGGATGGTCGCGTGGTCGCCGTCGATCGGTGAGAACGCCTCGTTGTGGGGCAGCAGCCAGACCTTGCCGTCCTTGCGCTTGAAGGTCTTGACCGTCGCCTCGTTGTCGAGCATCGCCGCGACGATGTCGCCGTTGTCGGCGTTCGGCTGCTGGCGCACCACGACCCAGTCGCCGTCGCAGATCGCGGCGTCGACCATCGAGTCGCCGACGACCTTGAGGAGGAAGAGCGAGCCCTCGCCGACGATCTGGCGGGGGAGCGGGAAGACGTCCTCGACGAGCTCCTCGGCGAGGATCGGCACCCCGGCGGCGATCCGCCCCAGGACCGGGACGTAGGACGCCTCGGGGCGCTGGTCGCCGATGCCGGTGACGTCCTCGTCGTCGTGCTCGGCGGCCCCGCGGTAGCCGGGCTCGTCGCTCGCGGTGTCGGGGGAGATGACCTCGAGGGCGCGCGGCCGGTTGGGGTCGCGGCGCAGGAAGCCCTTGCGCTCGAGCGCGGAGAGCTGGTGGGCGACCGAGCTGGGGGAGGTCAGGCCGACGGCCTCGCCGATCTCGCGCATGCTCGGCGGGTAGCCGCGCCGGTCGATCGAGTTGCGGATGACCTCGAGGACCTTGCGCTGGCGGTGCGTGAGGGCGCCACCGTCTCCGCGGTCGGGCATCTCGTGGATGTCGGCGTTCCTGGGACGTGCCATGTCGACCCCTTCGGTCTGGAACTACGGTGCCGGGTCGCCTCGAACCGGCGTCCATGCAGGTCAGGTGCTCTGTCAGTGGTCCCCGACAGGATCCTTGCCATGACCACAGCGTACGCGGATCGTACACACGTTTCAAACATTTCTTCGAGGCGTGTCTTGTCCGAGTCGAACATCCGTGCTAGAACTCGTACAGACGTTCTATCGAACACCGGTTCGATGGTGGCTCTCGCCGCCGGGATGGAGGACAGCATGAGTGCAGTCGCATGGGACCCCGCAGACCTCGGGTACGGCGGTGCCGTGGCGGCCCGCCGCCCGCAGCTCGTCGTGCTCTCGGGCGGTGGTGAGGGCGGTGCCGCCGCCGGGGGTGCGCTGCGCATCACCCGCCGCGGCCGGCTCGCGCTGCTGGCCCTGGCGGTCGCCGGTGCGGCGACCTTCGGCCTCACCGGGCTCACCGGGGCCGGCGCCGCCCAGGCGCCGCAGGTCGTCACCGTCGCCCCGGGCCAGACGCTGTCCGAGATCGCCGCGAGCCAGCTCCCCGACCTGTCGGTGGGCAACGGCATCGTCGCCATCCAGCTGGAGAACCGGCTGAGCACCGCGCAGGTCAGCGTCGGCCAGCAGCTCGTCATCCCGCGCGGCTGACCCCATCCGGCGCGGCTGACCCCGCGCCCGCCGCACCGCCGCGCTCGCGGGCGCTGCGGCCCCATGGTCTGAGTCCCTCGACCCGACTCAGGAACGCCGAAGGGCGTCGTGTCCCGTGCAGGGAGCGCGACGCCCTTCGAGCCGTCCGGGCTCAGCGGGCCCGGGCGACCCGCAGGTCGAGGGGGAGGGCGATGAAGTCGGCCAGCGCGGCCGCGGCCAGGGCGACCTGGTCGTGCTCGTCGGACGTCAGGGCGACGTCCGCGACGACGTCGACGATCACTTCCGCCTTGGTGACCTTGCGCTTCCAGGTCCCGCAGTCCTGACCGTCGAGCACGACGATGCCGCCACCGGCCTCCGAGAGCAGGCGGGTGCGCGTGGCGTCGGGGGAGCGGCGAGGGAAGCCGGTGCTCGGGTAGGTCAGGCACGCCTCGTCGAAGGTCTGCAGGAGCATGGCCCGGGCCGGCCGGGAGGTGCGCGGCCTGGCCGACGGGTCGAACCACAGGGTCCGGCCGTCGTGCTCGAGGCAGGCCAGGTCGGGGGCGAGGTCGGCGAGGGCGGCACGCACCTGCCCGAGGGTGAGGGAGGACCACCGCGCGAGGTCGCGGTCGCAGGCCGGCCCGTGCCCGACGACGAAGCGGCGGGTCAGCTCGCGGCGGGCGTCGTCGACGTCGAGCCCGTCGGTGGGCGAGCGCGGCAGCGTCTCGTCGGCGAGGACGTAGGTGTGCGTCGTGCCGCGGGGAGGCCCGGAGCAGATGACGGCGCGCAGCTCGGCGACGATGAGCTGGTGGGCCATCTGCTCGCCGGAGTGGGGCAGGCCCCGCTGCGCGAACGCCGCGGTGAGCTCGGTGCGCGTTCGTGGGGTCGGCCCCGCGAGCAGCTCGTGGAGGGCCTGGAGCGCCCTTCCGGTCGTCGCGTCGTCGAGGCCGAGCTGGCGGTGCCGCCCGGCGAGGGAGGCCTCGATGCGCGAGCCGGTGGCGAGCTGGACGAAGCGCAGGTCCTCGGGCGCCACGAAGTGCCACGTGGGTCGCAGGATGTGGGTGCGCACCCATCCTCCGGCGCCCTGCTCGGCGAGGACGTCGGCGTAGGTCGTGCCCGGCCGCATCCGCTGCCCCAGCGACCAGGCGGCCAGGGGCGCGTCCTGCGACTGGACGCAGGTGAGCAGCCGCACCACCTGCGCGCCGCGGCGCAGCCCGGCCGAGGTCAGCCGTTGCGTGGCGAGCCGTCGACGGTGGACCTCGGACAGGGATGCGGTGGCCACGACGGCCATCCTCGCAGCGGGGTCGGACACCGATGAGGTGCTCCGCTCGGCCGAACGGACGACCCGGTGTCGACCGACCCGGCACACCTGGCCCGACGCTCGGCCGGTCGCCGCCGAAATGCCCCGGACCTGCTGCGATGCGGGAGCAGACTCGTCGACATGAGGACCCGCCGTCGACGCTCAGCCCGCCTGAGCCACCACCCCGTCGTGCACAGCGACATCGGCAGGTGGCTCTGGGAGTGCGGCTGTGGCGCCCGGGGGTCCTCGGCCCCCGGCGGTTGGCACGGGGCCCTCACGGCAGCGCTCGTGCACCAGAGCTCGGTGCCGGGCGAGTAGACGCGACCCGGGGGCACACAGAGGGCTCCCGGGCCGCTTCGTCGTCGGGGCACCGCCTGCTCTCGCCGGGCGTGGTCCGGCCGACGACGCACCACCCACGGGGTCGTGACCGGCTGAGCGGTCACGGCCCCGTGGCACGTCCGGCGGGAATCGACGCTGGACGCCGAACGTTGTGCAGTGATGTAATCAAGTAATCACTGCAAGGAGCACGACCATGAAGCACCCAAACCACCCCCCGTCCTCCGGTCGCGGTCGCGGTCGCGGCTTCGGCCGCCCCGGCGGCTGGCAGCAGGGCGACCTGCCCAGCGCCGACGACGCCGAGAGCTGGTTCACCGGGCGCCTGCCCGACGGCTGGTTCGACGCCGTCGACGTCACCGTCGACCGCGAGGAGGTCACCGTCATCGGCACCCTCGCCGGGGTCGACGCCGACGCCGACGCCGCACAGGCCGAGGGCCGGGTCAGCCGGTTCCGGGCCGAGACGCGCGAGCAGCGCATCGCCATCGCGCAGGAGGCCCAGGGCCGCTACCAGCGCACCGTGTCGTGGGGCGCCCGCGTCGGCGACACCACGACCCTGTTCACCCACCTCGCGGTCCCGGTGATGACGCGGCTGCGCCAGCCCGAGCGCGCCGTCCTCGACACCCTCGTCGACGCCGGGGTCGCCCGCTCGCGCAGCGACGCCCTCGCGTGGTCGGTCCGCCTCGTCGGCGAGCACGCCGACACCTGGCTCGCCGACCTGCGCGAGGCGATGTCCGAGGTCGACAAGCTGCGCGCCACCGGCCCCGAGCTCTGACCGGCGCCCCCGGCCGCAGGCGTAGCCTGACCGGATGAGGGCTGCGGTGAGCACGCAGTACGGACCGCCCGACGTCGTGCGCGTCGTCGACGACGCCCCCGACCCCGAGGTCGCCCCCGACGACCTCCTCGTGCGCGTCCACGCGACGACGGTGAACCGCACCGACTGCGGCTACCGCGCGGCGTCACCGTTCGTCATGCGCGGCCTCACCGGGTGGCGGGCGCCGCGGATCAGGGTGTGGGGCACGGAGTACGCGGGCGTCGTGGAGCAGGTGGGCGCCCAGGTCACCCGGTTCGCCCCGGGCGACCGCGTCTTCGGGTACGCCGAGGGCCGCTTCGGCGCCCACGCCGAGCTCGTGGCCGTCGCCGAGACGCTCCCTCGTCGCCCTCGTGCCCGACGGCGTCGACCTGCACCACGCGGCCGCCGCGACGGAGGGCGGCCACTACGCCGTGTCGAGCATCCGCCGCGCGGGGATCGCGCCGGGGCACCGCGTCCTCGTCCACGGTGCGACCGGAGCGATCGGGTCGGCAGCGGTCCAGCTGCTCGTCGACCTGGGCGCCCACGTCATCGCGACCGCCCCGACCGCCCACGTCGAGCTCGTGCGGGGCCTCGGCGCCGAGCAGGTCGTCGACCACGAGAGCGAGGACTTCACCCGGATCGAGGGCAGGGTCCACGCCGTCCTCGACATGGTCGGCAAGAGCACCTTCGGGGCCTGTCGGCGGATGCTCACCCCGGACGGCGTCTACGTCTCCTCCGACCTCGGGCCCTTCGCGCAGAACCTGGCCCTGCCGGTCGTCACCCGGCTGGGCCGAGGGCGCCGGGTCGTCTTCCCGATCCCGATGGAGACCCCCGACGTGCTCGAGCACCTGCGCTCACGCCTCGAGTCGGGCGCCTTCCGGCCGCTGCTCGACCCCACGACCTACGCGCTCGAGGACATCGCCGAGGCGTACCGCTACGCCGAGAGCGGTCGCAAGACCGGCAGCCTCGTCATCGTCGTCCGCGACGACTGACGCCAGGCAGCCACCCCCTCGCGCTACAGCATCCGGCGCATGACGATCCGCGGCATCGTGCTCGCCACGGCGTCGGTCGTCCCCACCACCTCGAAGCCGGCCCTCTCGAACATCGGCCTGGTGCCGACGAAGGCCATCGTCGTGTCCATCCGACCCTCCGGGTCGACGGGGTAGACCTCCACCCCCGGCGCCCCGTTCGCCCTCGCGTACTCGACCGCTCCGTCGATGAGGTGGCGCGTCACCCCCTGGCGCCGGTGGCCGCCGCGCACGACGACGCACACGATGCTCCACACCGGCAGGTCGTCGACCGGACGGATGAGCCTCGAGCCGGCCAGCCGCGGGATCTCCTCCCGCGGGCCGATGTTGGCCCATCCCACAGCCCTTCCGTCGCGGTAGGTGACGACGCCCGGCGGGTACGCCCGCTCGCACAGCGCCCGCATCGTCGCCTCGCGGTCACCGTCACCGAGCTCGCGGATGTCGGCGGCGCGCACCCGGTGCGACAGGCACCAGCACGAGTCCCGGCGCCGGTTCGGGTTGACGACGTCGGCGAAGTCCTCGAACCGGTCCGGCGTCACCGGGTGCGTCTCCCACCGCACGCCCTCGTCATCGGTGACCGTGCTCGACCCCTTGACCGGCCCGGTCGCCCCGGTCGTCCCGCTCTCCTTCGCGCTGCCCGCCATCGGCTCCCTCTCGCTCGGCCACCGTCCTCCCGGCCAGCCAACCACCACGAGCCGACAGCCGGCGGACGCGCGACGCATCGTAGGGTCGGCCCGTGCGCATCATCAGCCTGCTGCCGTCGACGACGGAGATCCTCTTCGCCCTCGGGGCGGGTGACGACGTCGTCGGCGTCACCTTCGAGTGCGACACCCCCGAGGAGGCCCGCAGCCGCACCATCGTCTCCACCTCGACCCTGCCGGAAGGGTTGTCCCCGAGGCAGATCGACGAGGCCGTCGCCGCAGCCGTCGCCAGCGGCGAGGACCTCTACCGCCTCGACGCCGGTGCCCTGCGAACCCTCGACGCCGACCTCGTCGTCACCCAGGACCTGTGCGCCGTCTGCGCCATCGACGTCTCCACCGTCGACGCCGCCCTGGCCCACCTCGGCTGCACCGCCGACGTCCTCACCATCGACCCGCACACGCTGGCGGAGGTCATCGCCTCGGTCAGCACGCTCGGCCGGGCCACCGGACGCGAGGAGGCCGCGGCCTCCATCGTGGCCGGCCTCCACCACCGCCTCGACGAGGTCCGCGTCCGCGTCGCAGGCCGCCCGCGCCCGCGCGTCGTCGTCCTCGAGTGGACCGAGCCGCCGTACGCGCCGGGCCACTGGATCCCCGAGATGGTCGAGCTCGCCGGAGGCGAGTGCGTCCTCGGCACGGCGGGGGAGCGGTCGGTGCGCACGACCTTCGACGATGTCGCGGCCGCCCGTCCCGACCTCGTCGTCTGCGCCCCGTGCGGCTTCGACCGCGCCGGCGCCCAGGCCCAGGCCGACGCGCTCGTCGCCTCGGGTGCCCTGCCCGCCGGTGTCCCGGTCCACGCCGTCGACGCCAACGCGATGTGGGCCCGACCCGGCCCGCGCCTCGTCGACGGCATCGAGGAGCTGGCGGCCGTCCTCCATCCCTGAGGTCGAAAGTTCCTGCGACACAGCCGAACTGGTCTGTGGACAACGTGGTGTTCGAACGTGAGTTCGAGTATGATGAAGCATGTCCAGCACCCCGACCCTCGATGACGTCGCCGCCCTGCGCGCGGCCGTCGCCGACGTGGGTGCACGCCTCACCGGGCACGCGGCCGAGCTGCCGGTGGACGATCTGTTCGAGCTCGTCGGGGCGCTGCAGGGCCTGGTGAACGCGGCCGAGGGAGCGCAGCTGGTCGCCGTCGCGCACGCGGCGTCGCACGAGACGAGGCTGACCGACCGGGGCCCGGTCGAGGTGCACCACGGGGTCGGGTTCGTCGACGCGATGGCACCCACCGAGGTCTCGCTGGCCACGGGGGTCGGGCAGTGGGCTGCCGGTCGGCGCGTCGGCCTGGCCGCCGCCCTGGGCGAGCGGTTCCCACGGCTGCTTTCTGCGGTGATCGAAGGCGGCATCGGCGCGTCGACCGCCCAGAAGGTCGTCGCCACCTGCGACGGTCTCGACGCCGAAGCCTGCGCCACGATCGAGGCACTCCTCGTCGACAGGCTCGCGAACCTCGATCCCTCGCGCGTCACGACCCTCACGCGGCGGATCGCGACCCGGGTCGCGGCCGACCAGGTCCGCGAGGCCCAGCGGAAGAACCGGCGCGACCGCTGCGTGCAGGTCTCGCCCGGTCCGGACGGCACCACCCAGTGGTGGGCCCAGCTGCCCACCGACCGCTCCGCCGCGGCCTGGGCCGCCATCCGCGACCTGGCCGAGCGGTACGCCGAGGCCGACCCGTCACTGACCACCGACCAGGCGAGGGGCGACGCGTTCCTCGACCTGCTGCTCACCAACGTCACCGTCACCGCCAAGGTCACCCTCGGCATCCCCGTCATCACCACCGACCAGACCACCGAGCCCGGCGGCGCACCCACCGGCCTGCGCGGCCGGCCGGTCACGGGTGCCTCGCGCCGCCACAGCGGTGCCCTCGCGGTCGCCTCGGGCCCGGCCCACGCCGTGGGAGGTCAGGGGCTCGGGTCCGCGTTCTCCCTCCGCGCCGCCCTCGACGGGTGCGAGCTGCCGGGGGTCGGCTGGGTCGACGCCGACACCGTCGAGGTCCTGCTCAACACCGTCCCCCTCGAGGTCGGACGGGCCCTGCTCGACGCCCGCACCGGCGCCGTCCTCGAGACCACCAGCAGCGCCTACCGGCCGCCCAAGGACGTGCGCGCGTTCGTCACCACCCGCGACGGCACCTGCCGGATGTGGGGCTGCGACCGCCCCGCGGCCGCCTGCGACCTCGACCACGCCCGGCCCTGGCCGTCAGGGCCCACCTCTCCGCGCAACCTCGCCGGACTGTGCCGACGCCACCACCGCCTCAAGCAACGCCGGCGATGGGCCTACCGGCTCGACCCCGACGGCACCGTCACCTGGACCTCGCCCAGCGGGAGGCGACGCACCACCCTGCCCGAGCACGCCACCTGGCCGCCACCGGACCCGGCGCTCCCGCCACCCCGCCCGGAACCCGCCCGCCGGGAGCCCGCGCTGGCTGGTCCGCCTCCGTTCTAGGTCCATCGCGCCGAGCCCGAAGCTCCTGTGCCACACCACCGACGCGTCGTATCACCAGCGCGCTTGCGCCCTCTTCCCCGTCATGAGGACCACATCCCGCCGGCGGACAGCCCGCCGCAGCCACCACCCGGCCGTCACGTGTGACGCGCTCGGGCGCTGGCACTGGGAGTGCCAGTGCGGCGCAGGGGCCCGCACTGGCGGGGCCTCGAGCGGCTGGCACTGGATGGTGACCGCCGCACTGGCCCACCAGGGCGCCTGCCCGGGGGAGTGAACGAGGAGTGAGCGACATGACCGCGCGACCCGACCGACGCACCGACGCCCCCGACCACCGGGCGGGGGTCGTCGGCATCTGCCTGGTGACGCTCGCGCTGGTCCTGGCCGTCGTCGCCCTCGGCGTCGCCCCCGTCCTCCTCTGAGCCGAGGGCCGGCCGTCCACAGGATGTGGGGGTCGCCCGCGCGCCCGACACCCCCAGATGTGGTGCCTCTGGCGTCCCACCAGTCCCACCAGTGGTGCCCCGTCACGCCCGGCAACACGCCGGACGCGCGCTGGAACCGTTCGCGCACCCCACCTGACCTGCGGAAACAGCCGAACGGACGAACTTTGCGCCGCCTGCTTGCATCCGGTTCGCCGGAGGGGCAAGATAGCCACAACATCTAGTGGTTACACCGATGTAGTTCGTCCACATGTTGTGCACACGAAATCGGCGTTCTCCACACGTTGTTCACACCAGTGTCCACCGGTTCGTCCACAGGACGAGCCAGCCAGAGCCCCCGGGGGAGGTCCCAGATGCACTGCCCGTTCTGCCGCCACACCGACTCGCGGGTCATGGACAGCCGGACCACCGACGACGGCTCGAGCATCCGCCGCCGGCGCCAGTGCCCCGAGTGCAACCGCCGCTTCACCACGGTCGAGACCGCGAGCCTGTCGGTCGTCAAGCGCTCCGGCGCCACCGAGCCGTTCAGCCGCGCCAAGGTCCTCGTCGGCGTCCGCAAGGCCTGCCAGGGCCGGCCGGTCACCGAGGACGACCTCGCCCTGCTCGCCCAGAAGGTCGAGGAGAGCATCCGCAGCGCGGGCAGCGCCGAGATCGACGCGCACGAGGTCGGCCTGGCCGTCCTGGAGCCGCTGCGCGAGCTCGACGAGGTCGCCTACCTGCGCTTCGCCAGCGTCTACCAGGCCTTCGACTCCCTCGAGGACTTCGAGGGGGCGATCACGCTCCTGCGCGCCGAACGCGAGGCGACGGGGGAGGAGCCGACCCGGATGTCGGTCGCGCCCCCGGGCGACGCCTGACCCGCCCCGGGCACCACGCCCACCCGGCCGGACCACCCAGGGGGACCCGGCCACCGCACCACCAGCACGACCGGCACCACGAGCACCGAGAGCACGAGCACCGAGAACACGTCCGCGCAGGTCACCAGCCCTGTCGGACCCCAGATGGAGAATCGACCACAGGTCACACCGCCCCCCTGCCGGGGCAGAAAGAGGGACAGCAATGACGGAGACCGCCGGAGCACGTGCAGGTGCCCGCAAGGCCGCGAAGGGCAAGGGGGTCACCGTCGAGCGCATCTACACCACGCCCGGTGTCCACCCCTACGACGAG
Organism: uncultured Actinomycetota bacterium; assembly: GCA_963795035.1. Lineage (GTDB taxonomy): Bacteria > Actinomycetota > Actinomycetes > Actinomycetales > Dermatophilaceae > Oryzobacter. Next base: position 414,068 of record CAWCFZ010000003.1, read on the forward strand.
GTGACCTGGGAGAAGCGCGACGTCGTCCAGCAGAACTGGAAGACCGGCGTCACCATCTTCGACCAGCGCGGTGTCGAGTTCCCCGACTTCTGGAGCGTCAACGCCTCCACGATCGTCACGACCAAGTACTTCCGCGGCGCGGTGGGCACCCCCGAGCGCGAGACGGGCCTGCGCCAGCTCATCGACCGGGTGGTCCTCACCTACGTCAAGGCCGGCAAGGACCACGACTACTTCGGCTCCCCCGAGGACGCCGAGATCTTCGAGCACGAGCTGACGTACGCCCTGCTGCACCAGGTGTTCAGCTTCAACTCGCCGGTCTGGTTCAACGTCGGCACCAAGAGCCCGCAGCAGGTCAGCGCCTGCTTCATCCTCTCGGTCGACGACTCGATGGACTCCATCCTCAACTGGTACAAGGAGGAGGGCTTCATCTTCAAGGGCGGCTCCGGTGCCGGTCTGAACCTCTCGCGGATCCGCTCCTCCAAGGAGCTGCTGTCCTCCGGTGGCACCGCCTCCGGCCCGGTCTCGTTCATGCGCGGTGCCGACGCCTCCGCGGGCACCATCAAGTCCGGTGGCGCCACGCGCCGCGCGGCCAAGATGGTCGTCCTCGACGTCGACCACCCGGACATCGAGGAGTTCGTCGAGACCAAGGCGCGCGAGGAGGACAAGATCCGCGCGCTGCGCGACGCCGGCTTCGACATGGACCTCGGCGGCAAGGACATCGTCTCCGTCCAGTACCAGAACGCGAACAACTCGGTGCGCGTCACCGACGAGTTCATGCGCGCGGTCGAGGAGGGCAAGGAGTTCGGCCTCACCTCCCGCAAGGACGGCTCGGTCATCGAGACCGTCGACGCCCGCGAGCTCATGGGCAAGATCGCCAAGGCCGCGTGGGAGTGCGCCGACCCGGGCATCCAGTACGACGGCACGATCAACGACTGGCACACCAACCCCGAGACCGGCCGGATCACCGCGTCCAACCCGTGCTCGGAGTACATGTCGCTCGACAACTCCTCGTGCAACCTGGCCTCGCTGAACCTCCTGAAGTTCCTGCGCGACGACGACACCTTCGACGCCAAGACCTTCCAGAAGGTCGTCGAGCTCGTCATCACCGCGATGGACATCTCGATCTGCTTCGCCGACTTCCCGACCGACCCCATCGGTGACACCACGCGCGACTACCGCCAGCTCGGCATCGGCTACGCCAACCTCGGCGCGCTGCTCATGGCCACCGGCCACGGGTACGACTCCGAGGGTGGCCGCGCCATCGCCGCGTCGATCACCTCGCTGCTCACCGGTGCCGCCTACAAGCGCTCCGCCGAGATGGCCGCGGTCGTCGGCCCGTACGCCGGGTACGCCCGCAACGCCGACGCCCACAAGCGGGTCATGCGCAAGCACGCCGCCGCCAACGACGCGGTGCGCACGATCAGCACGATGGACAAGGACATCCACCGCGTCGCCACCAAGGCGTGGGACGACGTCGTCAAGCTCGGGGAGAAGAACGGCTACCGCAACGCCCAGGCGTCGGTGCTCGCCCCCACCGGGACCATCGGCTTCATGATGGACTGCGACACCACCGGCATCGAGCCCGACTTCTCGCTCGTGAAGTTCAAGAAGCTCGTCGGTGGCGGCTCGATGCAGATCGTCAACCTCACGATCCCGCGGGCCCTGCGCAAGCTCGGCTACACCGAGGAGACCGTCGAGGCGATCGTCGAGTTCATCGCCGACAAGGGCCACGTCATCGACGCCCCCGGCCTGAAGACCGATCACTACGAGGTCTTCGACACCGCCATGGGCGCCCGGGCCATCTCGGCCATGGGCCACGTGCGGATGATGGCCGCGGTCCAGCCGTTCCTGTCCGGTGCCATCTCCAAGACGGTCAACCTGCCCGAGAACGCGTCGGTCGAGGAGATCGAGGAGGTCTACGTCCAGGGCTGGAAGCTGGGCCTGAAGGCGCTGGCCGTCTACCGCGACAACTGCAAGGTCGGCCAGCCGCTGTCCGACGGTGGGTCCACCGCCAAGGACGCCGCCGCCGACAAGGTCACGGCCGCGCTCACCGCCGCCCAGAAGGAGATCGTCGAGAAGGTCGTCTACCGGCCCACCCGCGAGCGCCTGCCCAAGCGTCGTGGCTCGCAGACGACGTCGTTCACCGTCGGTGGGGCCGAGGGCTACCTCACGGCCGGCACCTACGAGGACGGCCGCCTGGGCGAGGTGTTCCTCAAGTTCGGCAAGCAGGGCTCCACGCTCGCCGGCGTCATGGACGCCTTCTCGATCGTCACCTCGGTCGCGCTGCAGTACGGCGTGCCGCTCGAGACGTTCGTCGAGAAGTTCACGAACATGCGCTTCGAGCCGGCCGGCATGACCGACGACCCCGACGTGCGGATGGCGCAGTCCCTCATGGACTACGTGTTCCGCCGGCTGGCCCTGGACTACCTCGACTTCGACACCCGGGCCTACATGGGCATCCACTCGGCCGACGAGCGCGCTCGCCAGCTCGAGACCGGCTCGTACGCCCCGGTCGACGACGAGTCGGGCGAGGACCTCGAGGAGGAGATCGAGTCCCTGAGCCAGGGCATCGGCGCCTCGTCCAAGAAGTCCGAGGAGGCCGCGGCTCCGGTCGCTGCTCCCGCCGCGCCGGCGGGGGAGTCGGGCACCTCGCTCGACGCCTCCACCGTCACCTCGGGCGCCGGCGCAGCCTCGGCCCGTGAGGTCTCCTCGGAGATCCACTCCTCGGCCGACCTGCTCGCGATGTTCGGCGACTCCAAGGCCGCCGACGCCCCGATGTGCATGACCTGCGGGACCAAGATGCGCCCCGCCGGCTCCTGCTACGTCTGCGAAGGCTGCGGCAGCACCAGCGGCTGCAGCTGACGCTCGGCAACACGAGGGCCCCGAGGACATCGTCCTCGGGGCCCTCGTTGTCGTCGCCAGCGTGACGGCTGCCCGTAGGTCTCGCCAGCGAAGGCTGAGCCTCAGGAACACGCGACAGATCGCCGAGACCTTCGCGCCCGCTCGCGCCGATGCGAATGTACGCCCGCGGCGGTGACGGGCCCGAGGTCACCTACGTACCGTGCTCCGTCGAGGACGCCCTCGAGGTCGCCGACGACGAGGTCGACGCGCTCCTCGACGACTGGCGGCCGGAGGACGTCGCCCTCCTCACGACGGGCGCGCGTCACGACGAGCAGGTCCAGCGGCAGGAACATGCTCGGGCAAGACGGGTACTGGGACACCTTCTGGGACGCCGACCAGGTGTTCTACGGCCACGTCCTCGGGTTCAAGGGACTCGAGCGCCGACGTCGTCGTCCTCTGCGCCAACGAGACTGCGCGTCAAGGACCGCTCGCGCGAACGGCTGTACGTCGGGATGTCCCGCGCGACTGACAAGCTCGTCGTCGTCGGCCCGCCAGACCTCATCAAGGAGATCGGCGGACCCGAGGTCGCGCGCCGGCTGGGGATCTCGTGAAGGCTCGAGAACTCGATGGATCGACGAGAACGAGGAGGAAGCCATGACGGACGAACGCTTCAGCGATGTGCCCGAGGGCTGGGAGGTCGCGACTCCTGATCAGCTCGAGCGCGGGCTGCGCGCGGCACTGGGAGCCCTCAAAGCTCCCGGTGTGGTGGACAACGTCGCGCGGTACTACGACCGCGACTCGAACTTCGCAGGAGCGACGTTCCTCGACCTCGACCCCGTGGATCCGTACGCGGTGACGAGCGGGGATCTGCTCGCGATCACCCTCTTGTCGGTGCAGGCCGAGCCGCAGGCCGTGCGCCGGTTGCTCGAGATGACAGCCACGAACCGGGAGCTGCGACACCTCTTGACCGAGGAGCACCTACCCCTGGATGCCGACCTGGCGATGGCAAGTGCTGCCGACTCTCGAGGCCATGGCTGCGTTCCACGGGGCGGCCAAGCAGGCGCTGTCCCTCGACAGCACGACGAACAAGAACCCCTGGGTCACGGCGTCGAAGCTGACCGCCCGCAAACGGCCTGACCTGTTCCCGGTCCGCGACTCCGTGGTGTGCAAGTACCTCGGGCTGCAGGACGGGCGTCAGAACTACGAGGTCGACTGGCAGGTGTTCCGCCACATCATCCAGAACGACGAGGTCCGACGACGCCTCGACTCTGTCGTCGAGGAGGCCGCCACCCGCGAGGGCGTCAACATCGGTCATCCCAACCGTCGGTTACGACACCTGGACGTCGTCCTGTGGATGGGGAGTCGGCGATGAAGGTCGTCGGTACTTTCCCGTTCGGCGCTCCGGTTCGTGAGCTCGCAGTCGCACTCCCGGTCCGCGAGGTCGGTGCCTTCGTGCTGGGCGCGTACCCGTCGGCCGTGCACGTCGAGTGGACGCCGCCCCACGGCCTCGGTCGGCGTGTGCGCGCACTTCCCGTGGACAACGAGCCGTACCCGTTCTGGGACGGCTCCGGCATGGACCACTTCGTCGAGCGCTGGCGCGCGGAACACTTCGACCCGGCGTGGGGTTCCGTGCGGCCGTCGCGACTGAACGGCTCCTCGGGTCGAGCCCTGTACTCCCGCTGGTTGGAACCACTTGGGCGTGGCTGTCGACGACTACTTCGTCACCGACTGCCTGCCCACGTCGATGATGAGCACCGGCGTTGCCAAGGTGGTCGGCGACGACGGTGTGTACGGGCAACTGGCCGCGCAGCTGGGGTTGCCGCGGGTGCGCATGGCCGATCATCCCTCTGAGAACGACATCGTCAGCCAGTCCTCGGGACAGCAGGAACGAATCGCAGAGCAGCTTGGGGCTTCCGGTGCCGCAATCCTCATCACGCTCGGAAACGCCGCCGCCCGCGTGGCTGCCCAGCTCGGAGGGCAAGGAGGCGGAGCGCTCGCCGGGGACACCTACCTCGAGCCGCGCGAACTGTCGGTCGGAGGGCGGTCACTCACGTGGCACGCGCTCGTCCACCCGGCCGTACGCGAACCGTGGATCACCCGACACGACGAGTGGGTCGCTCGACAGGGAGCGAAGTAGTCAGTAGCCCGCTCAGAGGTGGATGTCGTCGGCGTAGACGAGGCGCTGCTCCCAGACCGGCGCCTCACCGTGCTGTCGTAGCTCCGAGCGAGGTGGCGGGTCGCCGGGGAACCGTTCCCACTCCTCGACCCGCACCCGCCACGACGACGCGTCGAGCGTCTCGGGCGCGGCACCACCCAGCGGCGTCCGCACCTCCACCACGGCATCGGCCTCGAGCTCGCCGACCCACACGAGGTCCTCGGGCCGGGTCGCGTAGCCCCGCGGCACCAGCTCGATGGTGTCGACCGAGCTCCACGCGAGGTCGCCACCGACAGCAGGGTCGTACCGCTGGAGCCGCGCGATGACCCGGCGGTTCCGGCCGACCGACACCGCGAACTGCCGCGACGCCGACTCGCGGTGCCCGGCGAGGCCGGTCACGACGACCCGCGCGTGCCGGTCGTCCGTCCTCGACACCGACAGCGTGCGCGAGGGCGTCAGCTGCACCTGGTCGAGCCGCACCGGCATCGACAGGTGCGTCCCCACCACCGACTCCGGCTGGTAGCGCGCGACCGCCAGGCGGACGAACGGCCAGAACGTCGCCCGCGCGTCGAAGGCCACGTCGACGTACCAGAGCCGGCGGGACGGGCTGTACTGCGGCCGGTAGCCCGCCACCACCACGGGCACCGTCTGCGGGGCGTTCTCGAACCCCTCGCCGGAGACGGGCAGCGGCAGCGTCACGACCGGCGACACCGGGCGCCCCGGCTCGACGCGGTCGTCGACCCCGGTCAGGGACAGGGCGTCGTCGAGCTCGGCCAGCGTCACCGGTCGAGCCGCCACCCCGGGGGCGTTCCACAGCGGGTCGCTGCCCCACTGGCTGACGAACGCGAACCCCTCGTTCTTCGCCGCCGGGTCCTTCGGCTTCGGGTACCCGGTGGTGTCGTCGGCACCGACGGCCAGGAGGACGGCCAGCAGCTCGCCGTCGCCACTGGAGTTCCACGGCCGGTGCAGGTAGATCCGCACGCCGGCGCGACGGGTGCGCCGGCGCCCGAAGGGCTGCTCGGGCTCCTCGCTCTCCTCCCACCGGAACAGCGGGATGACGGAGTGCACCTTGGGGGCGTCGGGCCGGACCGTCGACGGCAGCGAGATCTCCACCTCCTCGCTGACCACGCTCCTGCCGTCGTCGACGGGGTTCGCCGGGTCACCGGTCAGCAGCTCGGGGGCGAAGTACTCCCGGAACCGCGTCGACGCGCGGAACCGGTACCTGACGCGGTGGTGCCGGGTGTCGGGCAGCGGGTGCACCGTGCTCCGGAGGACGACGCCCTCCCACCCGGGCCACGGGAACGTCTGGTCGACGACCCACAGCGGGACGATCCGGTCGTCGGGCCGCACCGCGATGTCGAAGCCGGCGGCGTTGCTCGTCCGCGACACCGGCCCGTCGAGGTTGACGTCGTCGACGAGGTCGGTCCACGTCAGCGAGGTCGTCAGCCGCTCGGTGCTCGGTCCGTGCACCTCGACACCGCCGACGAGCGCGGCGAGCACCGATCCGGGCGACCGATGGGCCACGACCGTGGTCGGCCGCGGGGCCGACACCGGCCGGGGCACGGCGTGCACCAGCCGGACCTCCTCGCCCGGCGTCAGCGACCACAGCAGCCCGTCGGCCGCCGCCTCCCGCACGTCGTCGTTCGAGGTCAGCGCGTCGTCGAGGCTGCGCCACACCCCGAACCACGGCAGCCGCTGCTCGGGCACCGTGCTCGCGAGCCGGAACGCCTGGACGTCGCCCGCGGGCAGCAGGACGTCGATCGCCCGCCCGTCGATCGACGCACCCAGCTGCGACCCGCCACCGAGCGTGAGGAGGAAGGGCTCCGCATCGGGCCAGGTCCCGCCGTACGGCGCGGTGACCTGCTCGGCGCCCCACGGGAAGGCGACGTGGCGTCCTCCGCCGGCCTGGGTGAACGCGAGCGAGACGCCTGCGGCGAGCGGGTCGGGCAGGTAGGGCAGGGTGAGCGAGGTCGTGTCGTGGACGACGTACTGCCCGGGCGCGGGGGAGTCGCCGGGCTGGAGGACGAGCTCGGCCGGGGTCCCTGCATCACCGGGTGGCAGCACCTTCAGCGGGCGCTTCGGGTCGTGCGGGTTGAAGTGGTCCCCGCCGACCGGCTCGGGCAGGAGGTGCACGCCCGGCTGGGTCCGCGCGGCCCCGGTCGGGTTGCTGGAGTGGGGGAGCGACCGGTCGTAGAAGGTGCCCGACTCGCGCAGCGCCCAGGCGAGCATCTTCTTGCGAGCCGCGACCGTGCCGACGTCGATGCCGTCGTCGAAGCTGCCGTGGAGCTCGGCCTGCATCTGGCTCGTCTTCGGTGGCGCCAGGTGGCGCCGCGCCTCGGCGGCGTAGAGCGGGGCGACGCCACCGACGGAGGCCGCGTAGTCGGCCGGGTCCTGGACCGTCACCTCGAGCGTGTCGGGGTCCTGGGTCACTCCCGAGCGCACGACGACGACCCGCAGCGACTCGCCCTCGGTGAAGGCGGTGAGCGGCACGACGACGGGCGGTGGCACCGGGTCCCACCGGAGGAAGGGGCGCAGCGGCGTGACCGTCGACGCGACGGCCCGCGCCACCGGAGGGGTGATCCGCCCGCCCCGGCCGAGGACGTCGACGAGGTGGCCGGCGAGCAGGTCGCGCACCGACTCCAGGTCGGTGGCCACGGTGCTCCGGGCGACCTTCCCGGAGGCGGCCGCTGCACGGAAGGCATCGCCCACGGCGGCGGTCCGTGACTGCACCCCGGGTGGGGCGGCTACGGGAGCGGTGAGCGCCTCGAGCGCCTCGGCACCGCGCAGCCCGACGTCGCGCAGCGAGACGGTGGCGGATGCGCGTGTGCTCGCACCGGCCGCGGTCGTCTCCATGGCCTCGAGCGCCTCGACGGCGGGGCGGCCGAGCCCGGCGCCGATGACGACGCTGCGGAGGTCGGTTGGCGTCAGCGCGTCGAGGATGCGGTCTCCCGCACGCTCGGTGACGACCTCGGGGGCGGGCTCCGCGGCGCGCGCCGAGGACTTCGCGCGGCCACCGCGACCGGTCGACCTCGGCTGTGTCACAGCCTCATCGGCATCGTCGTCGAGCGAGCCCAGCAGCGACGCGGCGGACGGCGGCGCCTCGGACCCCGGCCGCACCCCCGCGGCGAACGCCGTCGCGAGGTCGGGGACGTCGTGCGCGCTGGTCGCGCTGACCCGCCGCAGCAGGGCCCGGTCGGACAGGGGTGAGACCCCGGCCGCCTCGAGGAGGGCTCCGTCGAAGGCCGGTGGCCGCGGACCGACGTGGTGCGCCCGGACCCCGCCCGAGAGGTCGACGGACCACGCTCGGAACGCGTAGTCCCGCCCGTAGCGCAGCCGGGGGAGCGTGCCCTTGGCGAGCCCGTGCGTGAAGGCGAAGGGGTGGGTCTCGTCGCCCGTGAGGTCGGTCGGCGTCGGCTCGGCCACCTCGGAGATCTGCGTTCCGCCCCCGGGCGAGTCCGACAGCTCCGAGCGCACGCGCTTGCCGGGCCGCGGCACCGACAGGCTCCAGCCCTCCCACCCGAACACCGCCTCGTGGACGTGGATCGGGCTGTTCGGCACCTTGCGCGTCTCGGTGGCGCTCGTGCCCTGGATGAACCCCTCCGACGGCTCGTCGGTGTAGACCGGGGCGCCGTCGACGACCAGGCTCGAGCGCCGGGAGTGCGAGCGAGTGCCAGACCCGGCTCACCGAGTCCCAGACCTCGACGCGCATCCCGCGCGTGACGTCCTGGGTGTGCAGGAGCGGCTGGTCCTGCGTGGCGGCGCCGCCGTCGATCGCCGCCTGGTACCCCTCCTGCCGGTCGAGCTGCGACAGGGCGCGCCCGGCCTGCTGGCGACGCGTCACCGTGAGGCCGCTCGCGCGCAGGGCCGGCGACGCGGCATCCGCCGGGGTCTTCTCGGCCTGCGCGAGGGCGAGGCGCGGGATCGTCGTGAGGAAGCGCTCGGCCTTGATCGCCGACCCGTCCGGGTCGAGGTCGACGACGTCGAAGCGCTCGGTGTCGCCGAGGGCCAGCGCGCCGTCGGCCCAGATCGGTGGGTCGGCCGGGTTGGTCCGCGACACGAAGGCGCCGTTCGCCAGCGCTCGGACCGCGAGTCGCGGTGAGCGGCAGACGTCGTCGAAGCCGTCGAGCCGGAGGACGGCGGCGAGCCACTGCGAGCGGCGCAGCCGCGCGGGGTCCGAGCGCACGGGGAGGACGAGGCCGAGGCGCTCGAGGAAGAGAGGGTGGTCGCCCGCCGCCGCGACGCGCTCGTGGAACTCCGGCCCGCGCTGGGGGAGCGTCTCGACCTTGTCGGGCGGGTCCTTGCGGACCTGGTCGGCCACCTGGCTCTCGGGGCGCTCGTAGAACCGCCGTGCCAGGTGCAGCTGCTGGAGGGCGCTGGCCACCGAACGGCCCAGCGGCCCGTCGCCCGGGGTCCGGCGGTCGGCCTCCGGTGTCGTCCACGCCCCCTCGCGACCGCGCGGGATGCGATCGTCGAGCCATGCGGTGAGGCGCGACTCGTCGTAGACGTAGCGGCGGGGGCCGATGCGGTCGTGGGTCGCCTCGCCCGCACCACCGCGGGTGATCCGGAACGCCTCCGCCTGGCGGGCGATGTCGACGAGGGCCTCGGTGAGGGGGTGCTCGAGGGGTGCGACCGGCACCAGCGGGTCGGCGGCGATCGTCGCGAGGTGGACGGCCTTGGCGATGTCGGCGCAGTCCTTCGCGGCGAACGTCCGCCAGTCGCGGTCCTGCCACTCCGGTACCCGGTTCCCCCTGACCGGGGTGTCCTCGCCGAAGGCCCGCGGCCACAGCGTGGGGTCGAGCCCGTCGAGGACGAGCTCGGCGTCGAACTCGCCGAGCTGGTCGACGAGGGTGACGCGTGCGCCGGCGGCGACGACCTCGCCCCAGCGGCGGAACAGCTCGAACTCCGCGAGGACCGCGTCGGGGGAGGACGGCCCCAACGCCGGCGCGACGAACACCCGCACGTGGTGCTTGGCGTCGTCGACGACCGAGGCGGGCAGGGCCAGGGCGGTGAACCACTCGGTGCTCATACCGCCACCTCCTCCTTCGCGAAGGCGAGCAGGTAGTCGTCCCACGCGGGGGCGGTGCCGTCGTCCTCCATGACGACCTCGCGCAGGCTGGGGTCGCCGTTCGACCCGGCGAACTGCCGCTCGGCCTCGATGGTGACGCTCGCCGAGAAGCACAGGACCTCGACCTCGACGGTGATCCGCGCCCGGCCGATCATCTTCCCGGTGTCGAAGCCGTAGACGAGCTCCATGTACAGCTCGATCGACGCCGAGATGAGCCCGAGGACGTCGACCTCACCACGGAGGCGGAAGTAGCCTGTGAGAGAACCCTTCTCGCCCTCGAGCCGGATGTAGATCCCGATCGCGGCCGAGATCGAGCCCGACGCCACCCCGAAGTCGACCGCGAGGTACGCACCGGCCTCGAGCCCGAGCTCGAGCACCTCGAGTCCCTTGGGGGACAGGCGGATGAGGAACCAGCCGCCACCACCGAGGAAGACGACCGACAGGACGAACGGCCGCTCGCGCGTGCAGAAGTTGAACCCGACGGTGATCGTCTCGCCGAGGAACGGCACCCGCACGTCGGCGCCGAGCGAGATGTTCGAGAGGGTGAAGACCCCCACCGCGAGGTTGGGCAGGGTGAGGCTGAAGCCGGCCGTCAGCCCGGCCGGGGTGACCTCGACGCTCGGTGGGTCGGAGAAGCCGTCGAGGGGGATGAGGTCCTTGATCGTCTCGACGAAGGACAGGAAGCCGCCGAAGACGATGTCGTCCATGACGACGTCGACCTCGGCCTTGCCGCTCGAGCCCGCCTTGAACGACAGCCGCTCGAACGGGATGGTGACGAGGGGGTCCTTGGCGAAGAGGTTGAGCTGGAACGCCCGCAGCTCGGCGAGCACGTCGACCGACGGAGGCCCCGACGCCTTGAGCGTCCCGTGCACCGCGAGGAGCAGCGAGTCGGGCTGCATCTGGACCAGCGGGGCCGCCGCGCTCGGCCACGACCTCATCGTCGGCTTCCACTCGTAGCGGAAGGTGATCTCACCGCGCTGGATGTCCTCGACTCCCTGGAGGAACGCGAGGATGTCGCTCACCAGGGCGGTCGAGTCGCGGAACCGCTCGAGGGCCGAGGCCACCTGCTCGAGCCTGGTGCGGGCGAACAGGGGCAGCGGTGGCCGGGCCAGGGCGCGAGTGGCCGTGGCAGCGGCCGTGAGGCGTGGGCGGAGGCCGTCGGGTGCGTCGTCGAGGGCGGCCTCGACCGCGCCGGGGTCGAGCGCACCGAGGGCCGTGACCACGCCGAGCAGCGCAGTCTGGAGGTCGACGAACGCCTGGGCGAGGTCCTGGGCGTCGTCGCGCAACGCCTGCGCCTCGGCCTGCGCGGCAGCCCCGGCGCCCTGGACCCGGTCGAGGACGCGCTGAGCCTCACCGGCGGCGTCCTGCGCGATCGCGACGGCGCGCTCGACCTCCCTCTCGATGGCCGAGAGGGTGTCGAGGGCGTCGGTGACGAGGGCGGGCGCCTCGTCGAGCGTGCCGTCGGGGAGGAGGTCGGCCAGCTCGACGAGCCCGAACAGCTTCGGCAGCGCGTCGCCGAGGAAGTCCTTGGGCTTGAAGGTGTCGGCGGCGACCGACGCGAGGTCGCCGACCGGGCCCTGCTTCATCGACAGGCCGGCGATGCTGAGGTTGGGCTGGACGAAGCCGCCCGCCCGGTCGGAGGGGACGGCGCCGCCTCCTCCGCCGAAGGCGATGCCCGGGAGCGCCTGGGCGACGTCCGGGGCCGCGCCGTCATTCGCGAGGTCCGGCTCGTAGTCGGCGTGGGTGGCGACGTCCGAGGTGAGCGAGGCGGCCCACACCCGGCCGGTGTTGGCGGCGGTGAAGCCGGACGCCCGGTAGGGCGCGTAGTAGGTGATGCGCGTCGGGCCGCTGCCGGCGATCGCCTGCGCGGCGGGCAGCACGACGTCGGCCGACGACAGCCGCGGGACGCTGCGACCCTGGGCGGCCTTCCCGAGGAGGCGCACCTGCCGCGTCTCGAGGCGGGCGTCGCCCGTGGCGTCCTTCGGGACGAACGCGACGGCCTGCCCGCCGAGGTCGATGACGCGACGGGTGCTCGCGCGGTAGCCGGCCTCGAGGTCGGCCAGCTTCTTGGCGGCCGCGGCCCTCGCGGCGGCGCTGTTCTTCGCCGGCGCGCCGACCTGCTCGGCCACCCAGATGAGCGGTGCCGGGAAGGCGGCCGGGCGACCGTCGTGGTCGGTCCCGTCGACCCTGAAGGAGAACGGCTTTCCGCCGACGCGGGGCCAGAACGCCTCGTCCGACCCGAGCCCCGCGATGGGGTCGTCACCGGGTGGGTCGAGCGGCGGGGTCACCCGTGGGCCGATCACCGACCGGGTGAGGAAGAAGCCCGGGATCGAGTGCTCGCGCACCGGGTCGATGACGACGAGGAACTGCCGCTGGAACAGCCCCGCGGTCGGGTTGGTCTGCGGTCGGATGCTGCGCTCGGTGATCTTCACCCGCACCGTCGGCTGGCCGAGCGGGAAGAGGTAGCCGGGGTAGACGACACGCACGAACTGGTCGCGGCCCCCGGTGGCGACGTGGTCCCAGGCGAGGATGCTCGCCAGCCCTCGCTCGGAGTACGGCATGGTGTCCCACTGGCCGTGGAGGTCGAGCCACGCGCCGAGCGCGGTCAGCCAGAGCTTGTCGGCGCCCACCGGCCCCGGCGTGGTGCGGGTCGTCTTCCCGCCCAGCCAGGCCTCGGTCGTCTGCCGGACCAGCCGGTGCCGGTCGGCCCGGTCGAGCGAGCCGAGGAAGGGGTCGGTGGTCGCCCCGGTGGTCTTGATGTCGTCGGGGGAGAGGAGGCCGCCGCCGACGTCGACCTCGCCGTCCTGCCAGTCGGAGGTCGCGAGGTCGTCGCGGTCGCGGGCCCAGACGGCGCGGATGACACGGGTCTCGTCGTCGGCGGGGCGGGACGGCCGCAGGAGGTCGTCCTCGGTGCGGGTGCCGGTGTCGAGGCGGGTGTGCCACAGCTCGACGTGCCCGGGGGCGTCGTCGGCGGGCACCGGCTGCGCGGCGTGGACCCAGTGACCCTGGCTCGTCGGGGAGACCTGGAGCCGGAAGGGCGCCTCGATGGCGGTCTCGTCGAGGGTCGCCTTCCGGCTGAAGCTGCCCCTGGGCCTGACGATGATGTCCGGGAGGCGGGGGCGGAGGAGGTCGCCGACCTGCCCGATGACGGCGTCGCGGTCGATGGCGCGCCCCACCGTGACCCCACGCTCGGCGATGACCCGCGCGACGAGACGGTCGTTCGCGGCGAGCTGGGCCCGGCCCCGCAGCGTGGCGGCGTCGGGGACGGCCGCTCCGGCGGAGGCCCTCGTCGTCAGCAGGACGGTCGCGTCCCGCAGGACGGCGACGACCCCGTCGGCGAGGACGACCTCGATCCCGGGGAACAGGTCGACGAGCCTGCCGGTGGGGAGCTGGTACGGCGCGGGACGAGTGCCCGGCGCCGTCGCACGCGGGTGCAGCGCGGCGTCGAGCCACGGCAACGCGCCGAGGATGCCGGCCGTCGTCCACGGAACGCGGCCACCATCAGGCAGCGCGAACACGAGCCGGCTCCCTCGGGCGGGCCGGAACTGCGCCGGCGTCTGTGCGGCGAGGACGGTGACGGTGGCCGGCTTCGGTGCGGCCTCCGGGTTCATCGGGTCGGGCTGCGCGGTTCCCGGGCTCGCCTCGTAGGAGGCCTCCTCGTGGCCGTGCTGGAAGGGCACGTCGACGTAGAGCCGCGCCCCCGCACCGCCCACCAGCGTCGAGCAGGCGTCCGGCGCTCCGGGGTCGACGGGGGGTTCGAGGGTCGCGCCGCGCGCGGTGACGGTCGCCACGACGAGGTCGCCCGGCCGGACGAGGTCGACGACGAGGTCGCCCTCGACGGCGCGGTGACCGTAGGGGTGGAGCTTTCCCGCGTCGGGAAGACCCTGGACGGTGCGGCTGGTCACGCTGCCCCCGAACCCACGTGCACGCCGTAGGCGCCACGACCGAGGCCGTGGCGAGGCGTTCCGATGTGAACCCGTGGCGAGCCGGGCGTGGCGTGTCGGGCACCCCGGGGCAGGTGCCCTTGGCGACACGCGCATGAGCGACGGGACCACGCTAGCGGCGGGGTCGTCGCACCGGACATGGCCCGATCGGGCCATATGGGCCCGCGTGTCGACCGTCGTCCGACTCGGTGTCGCTTCGACGAGCTCGGCCGCAAGCGGGGGAGTCGGAACCTACGTCACCGTAGGTTAGTGTCGACGTGGACCTCGATGCCCGGCCGCGGGCAGGTCCCGGAAGGGACGGCGAAGGCCTGATGACCGACAGCCCGTGGACGAAGAACTACGCCCCCGGAGTCCCCGCCACCGTCGACATCCCCGACCACTCGCTCGTCGACCTGCTCGACGCGTCCGTCGAACGCTTCGGCGGCCACGTCGCACTCGACTTCTACGGCGCCACCACGACCTACGCCGCGCTGGGGGAGCAGGTCGCCAAGGCGGCCCGGGCCCTCCACGACCTGGGCGTGCAGGCCGGTGACCGGGTGGCGCTGGTCCTCCCCAACTGCCCGCAGCACGTCGTCGCCTTCTACGCCGTCCTGCGGCTCGGGGCGGTCGTGGTCGAGCACAACCCCCTCTACACACCCGAGGAGCTGCAGGTCCAGCTCGCCGACCACGGGGCGAGGGTCGCGATCGTGTGGGACAAGGCGGTCCCCGCGGTGCAGCGGGTGGCCGGCCGGACGAAGGTCGAGACCGTCGTCGCGGTCGACCTCACCACGGCGCTGCCCCGCCTCAAGCAGCTCCTGCTCCGACTCCCGGTGCCCTCGGCCCGGGCCGCGCGGTCGGCGATGACCGCGCCGGCCCCGGGCAGCCTGTCCTGGGCGAAGCTCGTGTCAGGGTCCGCGCCGCTGGAGGCGACCTGGCCGCGGCCGGCGAGCACCGACGTCGCGCTGCTCCAGTACACCGGCGGCACGACCGGCACCCCGAAGGGCGCCATCCTCACCCACCGCAACCTGCTCGCCAACGCCCTCCAGGGACGCGCGTGGGTGCCTGGCCTCGTCGACGGCGAGGAGACCATCTACGCCGTGCTCCCGCTGTTCCACGCCTACGGGCTCACCCTGTGCCTCACCTTCGCGATGGGCATCGGCGCGACCCTCGTGCTCTTCCCCCGCTTCGACGTCGACCAGGTGCTCGAGGCGATGGCGCGCCGGCCGGCGACCTTCCTCCCGGCGGTGCCGCCGATCTACCAGGCTCTCGCCGCCGCCGCCCGTGACCGGGGAGTGCCGCTGACGTCGGTGCGGGTCGGGCTCTCCGGGGCGATGGCGCTCCCGGTCGACACGGTCGCGCTGTGGGAGGAGGTCTCCGGCGGCCTGCTCGTCGAGGGGTACGGGATGACCGAGTCCTCACCGATCACGATGGGCAACCCCGCATCCTCGAGCCGGCGGCCGGGCACCATCGGGGTGCCGTTCCCGTCGACCGAGATGCGGGTCGTCGACCCCGAGGACCCGAGCGCCGACCGGCCGAGCGGGGAGCGCGGCGAGCTGTTGGTCCGCGGGCCACAGGTGTTCTCCGGCTACTGGCAGCAGCCCGCAGAGACCGCGCGCGTGCTGCTGCCGGACGGATGGCTGCGCACCGGCGACGTCGTCGTCGTCGACCCGGACGGCTTCGTCACGGTCGTCGACCGGATCAAGGAGCTCATCATCACCGGCGGGTTCAACGTCTATCCCTCCGAGGTCGAGGCCGCCCTGCGGAAGGTCGAGGGCGTGCTGGACGCCGCGGCCGTCGGGCTGCCCCTCGAGGGCGGCGGCGAGGAGGTCGTCGCCGCGGTGGTGGCCGAGCCGGGGGTGCGAGCTCGACCCGGACGCGGTGCGCCAGGCGAGCCGGGAGCACCTCGCCGGCTACAAGGTCCCCCGGCGGGTCGTCGTGGTCGACGAGCTGCCGCGCTCCCTCATCGGGAAGGTCCTGCACCGCCAGGTCCGCGAGACCCTGCTGGTCAGGTAGCGAGCCGCCGGATCACGTCCTCACCCTCCTCGCCCGCCGCCCTGGTTGCGGATCGTCGGTCGCGTGAGCGCCCTAGAAACGGAACTCGGCGACGACCCCGGCGTGGTCCGACGGCCAGAACGGCGGCACGCCCTGGAAGGGGGTGTCACCGACCAGGACCGCTGTGGAGCCGTCGGCGATGGCGCCACCGCGGCTGAGGACGAGGTCGATGCGGCTCTGCAGCGTCGAGACGGGGTTGTTGAGCGCACCCGGAGCCAGCGGCGGGGTGTTCGAGGACTGGCAGCAGGTGAACCCGACCCCCAGCTTCTTCTCGTCCCAGGCGTCACGGAACCTGCCCGGTGCGGTGAGCTGCGCATAGGACGTGGTCGTCGACCCGTCCGCGGCCGAGTTGAAGTCGCCCACGGCGATGACGGTGCCGCCCTTGGCGGGGCCGGCGAGGAACTCGGCCGCCTGCGCCTGCTGGATCAGCGGGAAGTCCTCGGTCTCGAGGTGGGTGTTGACGAACCGGAACGGCTTGCTCCCGAGCTTCGCGTCGATGCTGGCCCAGCCCCGGTCGAAGGCGACCGGTCCGACCGGCGAGTCGAACACCTGCTGGTCGGCGTAGCGACCGCTGCGGGCGTTGCTCCAGGTCAGCCCTGGGGTGGCGTCGTTGACGAGGATGACGTCCCGGTCATCCATCTGGACCGAGCAGGTGATCACGGGGCCCGGCTGGACGCATCCCTGCGCGGCCAGCGCCAGCGGCGCCGGTCCGATCGAGGCGTTGTCAGCCACCGCAGCGACCGAGTAGGACAGCCCGCGAGCGGTGAGTGCGGACTGGAGGATGGCCAGGAAGTCGTAGCCGGGCGGCGGGTTGACCCCACCGGTGGTCCAGCGCGAGACCTCCTGGAGACCGATGACGTCCGGCCCGCGAGCCTGGATCTCGTCGGCGATCGCCTCGGCCCGGGCCGGGAAGTTCGTGTACTGCACCGTCGAGTAGATCCGCGCGACCGCCTCCACGAAGCCCTGGGGCGTCGACGCGGCCAGCGCCGGGGTGAGGCTGGAACCGAGGTACAGGTTCTGGGTCATCACGACCAGCCCGCCTCGGTCCTTGGGCGCCGCCTGCGCCGGCGCGGTGGACAGCAGCGCGGCCAGCGCCATCAGCACCGCCACCGCCAGCCCGGGGATCCGTGAGGCCTTCCACAGCGGAGCGGTCCTGCGCATGACGTGGCCTTCCGACGACCGAGACGTGGTCTCGACACTAGCCCTGACCCAACGAGGGAGTCACCCCCCTGGGCCCGCTACGGGTCGGCGGCGCAGCGGCCCGAGGGAAGGCCCGCCAGGACGGAGCGGTCGCCCGGGCCGACGTCGGTCTGGCCGACGTTCTCGGCCGCTGTGAGCTCCCCGGAGCTCTCGGCGTGCCCGGCCCCGACGCCGTGGGCGAGATCATGCGTGGCTACGGCCTCGTGATCGCGACATTGGTCGAGCTCGGCAGCACGTAGACGTGGGTGGAGTTCGCCGAGTACCACCGCGTCGGGCTGTCCCAGACACCGGCCGAGCTGACGAAGTTGAAGTTGAACGTCGGGGTCCCCGCCACGGTCACCTTCCACCAGTGCCGGCCGTTGAGGTAGCCCTCGTAGGCCATCGCCCGGTCGCCGGCCAGCCCGTTCCACGGATGCAACGTGTAGCCCGGCGCGGAGGCAGGCTCGGCGTAGTGCACCGTCACCTGCTGCCGGTACCGCGCGATGAACGAGGCGTACCGCGACATCCCCAGCCCGGAGGCGACGTCGCCGACCCGCAGCACCGTCATCCCGATGTACGGCGCGTAGTCGAAGGCGTTGACGATGTTGTCCCAGCCCGAGTTCGACGTGACCCCGCCGGCGAGGGCGTTCTCACCCTTGATCGCGACCCCGAGCGAGGCCGCGTGCTGGGCGACCCAGAACACGAGGTCCTGCGCGCCCGAGTACGCGGGCGAGGAGTAGCCGTTCGACATCTCCAGGCAGGTGAAGTGGAGGATGACCTGCCGCGACGTCGCCACCGTCTTCGCCAGCCCGATGACCTTCGTGTAGCCGTGCCCGGTCCCGGCGGCGTTCATGTCGACCGAGGTCTGGACCAGCCCGGCGGCGACCTCGGCGGCGCGCGGGTAGGTCGGGTGCGTCATCGCCCAGTGCACGCCGGGGATCTTGTAGCCGAGGGGCGCGTTCGAGAACGACGACCCGAGCGCCGACGAGACCGCGTCGAGCACCGTCTTGCCGTGCGTGACCAGGCTCTGGTTGTACCAGTCGATGAAGTCCTTGCCGTACTTGATGTTGCGGTAGTCGCCGGAGCTGAAGAAGGACCCTGCGTTCGAGGGCGGGTTGATCTGGCTCGTGCTGGTGAGCGACGTGCCCCACGCCGAGTTCACACCCGCCAGGGACCCGTACTTCGCCACCATCGCGGAGCGGAACGACGCCGTCGCGAGCGGCGAGTACGACTGCAGCGCACCGCGCGTGGGGTAGCCGGCGCCCGAGTCGTGGCCGTTGTAGGAGGGGTAGCGCAGCTCCCCGGCCGGGCCGAGCGAGACGTTGACCTCCGACAGGTCACCCCCGTACGACCCCGAGTAGCGGTTCTTGAACGCCGTGGCGAACGCCGCGTACTCGCCCGAGACGAGGCCGTCGGCCCACACCTGCAGGGTCTCGGAGGAGTAGTTGCCCTGCTCGCTCTTGTACTTCAGCCCGTTCGCGTCCAGGGTCACGCCGTTCAGGCTCTGGCCCTGGTACTTGCTCCACAGCCACGACGGGAGCGGGATGCTGCACGTGTCGCCGACGTTCCCGCCGCACTGGTGGAAGGACAGGATCGGGACGATCTTCAGCCCGCGCGCCTTGATCTTGGCGAACATCGTGTCGTAGTACGACCAGTCGAAGACCTGGTCGGAGGTCTCGACCTTGCCCCACCACACGTCGACGCTCACCCCGTCGACGCCGTACTCCTTGGCGGTCTGGATCTGCGCCTCGAAGCCCGCCCACTGCGAGGAGTCGACCCACAGCGGCGCCATGACGTTCGCGGTGAACGCGGGGTTGTTCGTCGCGGTCGCGGCCCCGGCGGGAGCCGCGGGGGCGGCAAGAACCGCGACGACGGCGAGGCTGCCGACGAGGGCGACCCGGGCCCGGGTGAGCAGGGCAGCAACCAATGAGCCAACGGCCACGGCGGACCTCCACGAAGACGGGGACGCCGCAGGCCCCGGGGGACGCCGCCGCGACGATGCGGGCAGAACCTGCTCACTGTAGGGGCGGCCCCACCGGCCGGCAATCCGGACGCACCAGGGCCACCTCGCGCTGTCCGACCTCGTCCCTGGCGCCCCTCGGTGCCGGGGGTGGGACATATGGTTGAAGCATGAACTTTCGATACCTCGGCAACAGCGGACTCAAGATCTCCGAGATCACCTACGGCAACTGGCTGACCCACGGCTCGCAGGTCGAGAACGACGTCGCGACCCAGTGCGTGCGCGCCGCGCTCGACGCCGGCATCAGCACCTTCGACACCGCCGACGTCTACGCCAACACCAAGGCCGAGACCGTCCTCGGCGATGCGCTCAAGGGCGAGCGGCGCGAGAGCCTGGAGATCTTCACCAAGGTCTACTGGCCCACCGGCCCCGGCGGGAAGAACGACACCGGCCTGTCCCGCAAGCACATCATGGAGTCGATCAACGGCTCCCTCACGCGCCTGCAGACCGACTACGTCGACCTCTACCAGGCCCACCGCTACGACACCGAGACCCCGCTCGAGGAGACGATGACGGCTTTCGCCGACGTCGTGCGCCAGGGCAAGGCGCTCTACATCGGGGTCAGCGAGTGGACCGCCGAGCAGATCCGTGAGGGCCACGCGCTCGCGCGCCAGATGGGCTTCCAGCTCATCTCGAGCCAGCCGCAGTACTCGATGCTGTGGCGCGTCATCGAGGGCGAGGTCGTCCCGACGTGCGAGGAGCTCGGCATCAGCCAGATCGTGTGGAGCCCGATCGCGCAGGGCGTCCTCACCGGCAAGTACGCGCCGGGCCAGCAGCCGCCGGAGGGTTCGCGCGCCGCCGACGAGAAGGGCGGCGCCGACATGATCAAGCGGTTCATGAACGACGACGTCCTCACCCGCGTCCAGGCGCTCAAGCCGGTCGCGGATGACGCGGGCCTGACGATGGCGCAGCTCGCCGTCGCGTGGGTGCTCCAGAACGACAACGTCGCCGCCGCGCTCGTGGGGGCGTCGCGCCCCGAGCAGGTGGGCGAGAACGTCAAGGCCGCCGGCGTGAAGCTCGAGCCCGAGCTGATGCAGCGGATCGACGAGGCCCTCGGTGGGGTCGTCGAGCGCGACCCCGGCAAGACGGCCGAGACCGCCCCGAAGACCCGCGTCGCCTGACTCGCGTCTCCGGCGTCACACGCTGCCGATGGACCGGCTCCGCGTCCCGCGCTCTGCTGCCGGCGAGCACGGGCGGTCAATCGGAGGACGAACCTGACGGTGTCCAAGGGCTGCGGCGCAGCCCTAGACTGCGCTCCACCCCGCCGTGGGCCAGCACTGAACGAGGAGCGGCGCGATGCAGAGTCGGAGTTCCATCCTGGACGCGATCGGCAGCACCCCGATCGTCGAGCTGCAGAGCATTGCCCCTCGAGGCGGGGCGCGCATCGTCGCCAAGCTCGAGTCGGCCAACCCGACCGGAAGCATGAAGGACCGGCTGGCGCGCACCATCATCGAGCGTGCCGCGCAGAAGGGCCTGCTGGAGCCCGGCGGCACGGTGGTCGAGTACACGGCAGGCACGACCGGCATCTCGCTCGCGCTCGTGGCCAGCGCCCTGGGCTACCGGACCCACTTCGTGTTCTCGGACGCGTTCAGTGACGAGAAGCGCTTCACGATGCAGGCCTACGGCGCGCAGATCACCGACGTGCCGAGCGATGGTCAGAGCATCACCAAGGAGCTGATCGAGGCGATGATCGCCAAGGCCAGCGAGATCAGCCAGCACGCCGGGCACTGGTGGGCGGACCAGCTGCGCAACGAGGACGGCGCCGACGGCTACCTCGGGCTCGGTGACGAGATCTGGGACCAGACGCAGGGCCGGGTCGACGCCCTGGTGCACAGCGTCAGCACCGCCCACTCGATCCATGGCATCGGGCGCGCGCTGCGCCGCCACTCGCCGGAGGTCGAGGTCGTCGCCGTCGAGCCCGCCGAGTCCGCGGTCCTGTCCGGCCGGCCCCCCGGGGCGCACAAGATCGAGGGCATCGGGCTCGGGTTCATCCCGCCGCTGTGGCACCCCGAGGAGGTCGACGAGGTCATGGCGGTCTCCACGGCCGACGCCAAGCAGATGGCGCGCCGGCTGGCGAAGGAGGAGGCGATCTTCGCCGGCACCTCCACCGGGGCCAACGTCGTCGCCGCCCTGCGGGTCGCCGAGCGCCTCGGCCCGGACCGGACCGTCGCGACGATCGTCGTCGACTCCGGGCTGCGCTACCTCAGCACCGACGTCTTCCGCGCCCTGCCGTAGCTCCCCTACCGCAGCCGGCGCGCCATTGTCGTGAGCGCCTCGCCCCGGCCGAGCGGGCGGTCATGTCGGTGTCGAACCCTCAACGACGATGTCGCGGCTGCTCTCGCGGACGTCACGCGGACTTAGGTTGGAGCCATGACCACCCCTGATGTCGCCGCGCCCTCCTCGCAGGACGCCGCCCACACCGCCGCTCGCACGGTGCTCGTCACCGGCGCGACGGGCTACATCGGGGGGCGGCTCATCCCGGCGCTCCTGCGTGCGGGGCACACCGTGCGCGCCGCCGTGACGAACCCGGCCAAGGCCCAGGACCGGTCGTGGCTCGCCGAGGTCGAGCTGGTCACGATGGACGTCCTCGACCCGCCCACGGTCCAGGCCGCCGTCGAGGGCGTCGACGCCGTCTACTACCTGATCCACGGCCTGGGCGGCGACGACTTCGCCGAGGTCGACCGCCGCTCCGCGACGACGATGGCGCAGGCCGCCGCCGATGCCGGGGTCGAGCGCATCGTCTACCTCAGCGGCCTCGTGCCCGACGTCGACGAGGCCGAGCTCTCCGAGCACATCACCTCGCGCCTGGAGGTCGAGCGGATCCTCACCGGGTCGGGCATCCGCACCCTCACCCTGCGCGCGGCCGTCGTGACCGGGTCGGGGTCGACGAGCTTCGAGATCGTCCGCCAGATCAGCGAGCGGCTGCCGGTGCAGACGATCCCGAGCTGGATGAACAGCACGGTGCAGCCCATCGCGGTGACCGACGTCGTCGAGGCGCTCGTCGGCGCCCTCACGGTGGGGGCCGAGTCCCGGCACTACGACGTCGGCGGCCCCGAGCGGATGCCCTACTCGAACTTGCTCGACCTCTATGCCAGGGTCGCCAAGCTGACCCGCCCCCAGGTGACCGTGCCCGGCCTGCCCACCGACCTCGTCGGCCTGCTCGCCGGCGTCCTCGCCGACGTGCCCGGGACGACCGTGGCGGCGCTCGTCGAGAGCCTGCACCACGACATGGTGTGCCACGAGGTCGACTGGACCTACGACCTGCTGCCCGACGACCACGAGCTCGTCGGCGTCGAGGAGTCGTTCCGCCGCGCGCTGGCCGCGCCCGACGAGTCGGTGCCCGCAGGCGAGCGCGACCCGCTCGGCCCGCTCCCCGGCGACCCCTCCTGGGCCGGGGGACAGGGCGGCGGAGTGGCCTCGGCGCTCGCGGGTGCCCGGGCCGTCGCCCGCGGTGTGACCGGCTGGATGCTCGCCGGCAGCTGACCCGCGCCGCGTCGAACATCGAATCATGTCGCGCCGCTGCGGACGCGAAGTGACTGGCACAGGTGCCTTGTTGCGGTGCGCGTGGGTCTACCGACGGTCGCTCATCTCGCTGTCCACAGGGCTTGTAAACGAACACACGTCTTATTATGATGGAGGTATGGACGAGCAGCCGGTGGGACTTCAGGAGCGACGCTCCTGTCTCGAGGCTGCGCAGCGGGACCTTGGGGCGATCGCGTCGGTGCTCCACCAGGCCTCGGGCTCTGAGCTCGCTGAGCTGATGTCCCTCGTCGATGCCGTCGCCGCGATGGCGTCAGCGGCTCGGGTGTCGATCACCGTGGAGGCGCTGAACCGAGGTGAGGTCGCGGCGTCGGGGGCCAACGCGCATGCCTGGGTCCGCGACCACGCCCCGTCGCTGCGGCAGGGCGGCGCCGGCCACGTGGCGTCGGTGGCCCAGGCGGTCGCGTGCGCGGGCACGCAGTGGCGACCCGGGGGTGGCGAGGTCGATCCGTCGTCTCCGACGGGGATCGTGTGGGCCGGGGTGGCCGACGGGTCGGTCTCCCCGGCCCTCGCGACGGCGGTGATGCGCGAGCTCGACCGTCTGTCGCCGCGGCTCAGGGACGAGGCGAAGCCGGCCGTCACCACCGCGCTGCTCGAGCTCGGGGTCCAGTGGGGGCCCGGCCTCATGCGTCGGCTGCGGCCACGGTTGCTGGCCGAGCACGGATGCCCGGGGGTCCTCGACGACCTGCAGGAGCGGCTCGCGTCCTCCGCCCGGCTCTCGGCGCCGATGGTGGAGTCCGCCGACCTCACCGAGTACCAGCTCCTCATGACTCCCGAGCAGGCGGCGGCCCTCGAGGCGGCGATCGGCCCGCTCAGCGCGCCCGCGCCCAACGACGAGACGGGGGAGCGGGACCTGCGACCGGCGGGCCAGCGTCGCGTCGAGGCGCTCACCGAGGTGTGCCGGCGGTCGTCCTCGATCGATGTCGAGGCGTCGGGTCTTGCCGATGGTGCCGGCGCGTCCGCTTCCGCCGTGCACGTCATGATCTCCTTGGCCGACCTCGAGGCGCGGACCGGGTTCGGGGAGGTGCTCGTGTCTTCGGCCACCGGCACCGTCCTGTCGCCGGAGCTCCTACGCCGCATCTCCTGCGAGGCCGACCTCATCCCGCACGTGCTCGGCACCGCGGGTGAGGACCTCGACCTCGGCCGGGTCGTGCGGCTGTTCACGCGCGCGCAGCGGCGCCGGCTGTGGCGGCGCGACCGCAGGTGCACCTACCCCGGGTGCGGGGCGCCGGCGGCCTGGGCCCGCGCGCACCACGTCGTCCACTGGGCCGACGGCGGGCTGTCCGACATCGACAACGCTGCCCTGCTCTGCCAGCGGCACCACACCTTCGTCCACGACCGACGCTTGGTCGCACAGGTCAGGTCGACCCCCGACGAGGTGGGTCGGTACGTCGTCTGGGACCTGACGCAGGGCAGCTACGACCGCCACCTCGAACGCCTGCGTGCGGAGCAGGCCGCCCTGGATCCACCCCCGCTCACGCCGGAACGACTGCGGACCCTGCTTGCCGCGGTGGCGAGCAACGACCCGGACGAGCGGCGCTGGGCCGATCATGAGCTCGCGATCTCAGTGGACGACGATGCGTGGTCGGATGCCTGCGGGCTGGACGGCGCGGAGCCCGACGAGATCTGGACACCCGAGTACCTGGCCGCGGTCGAGAACGCGGCCTGACTCGACAGGTCCGCCGCGGATCGACGAGTGGCAGGTCCGCCAGTGGATCGACGAGTGCAGGCGTGCTCAGCGCACGCTGGTGAGGGCCGTCTCGCCGACGCGGTCCTTGGCCCACCAGACGAACTCGGCCGCGTGGTGCGTGCCCTCGAAGCCTTCGCCGACCAGCTCGAGGAGGAGGTCGTTCGACCACACGGCGAGACGGCCGATCTGCATCGCGGTCTGGTCGACCTTGGGCAGGTGCAGGCCGTAGACGGCCAGGGTGAGGTCGCGCTTGCCGGTCTCCTCGTCCGCGTAGGTGAGGATCGGCAGGAAGCGGTCGGGCTCGGCGATGTGGAGCATCTTGGTGAAGAAGTCCTCCTTGAGCCCCGCCATCCCGTCGACCTCGACACCGGTGATGAGGTGGGTCAGGCGGTCCTCGAGGGCCACCTCGCCCGGGCCGCGGAGCAGGTACTCGATCGAGGCGCGGGTGCGCTCAGCGGCCTCGTCATCCCCGAGCTGCTTCCAGGTGCGGTTGAAGATCGACATGCTGCCGGCGCGGACACCGGTGCCGGTGGTGGCGAGCTCACGCAGGTCCTGGGCGGAGGCAGCGGCGAGGCCCTCCTGCGACAGCATCTCGCTGTAGCGGCTCCACGACTCGATCTGGGTGTCCTCGGCCGTGGGGTGGGCCTTGAGGAACCTCGTCTTGACCCGCTTGACCCGCGCGGTTTGGGCCGCGGAGACCATCGACGGGTTCGCGAAGCGGCCCTTGGCCATCTGGACCGGCGTCCGCGTGAAGGCGGGGAGCGTCGTCAGCGCGACGGGGCTCCACCGGTTCCCACACTCCTCGCAGCGGAAGACCTTGGCGCCGTTGGCAGCCACGCTGTCGAGCTGGATATCGTTGTCGGAGTGGCAGGCTGAGCACGAGATGAGAGCCATGTCGCGTTCCCTTCAGGGGTTGTGACGTCGAGACGGCTCGGTTGCCCGGGGCGGCCAGAGGTGTGGGGTGGTGTAAGGCCAAACTACCACTCGGGGTACGGCAGCCCTCCCGCTCCGACGGGCCGGCGCACCCCGCTGGCCAGCGCGGAGGAAGCCCCGTAGCCGGGACCGAGATGGCGCGTGCGATACCGCTTCCACGTGCGCACAAGGTGGGCCGAACGGCCCCCTCGACCCCTCTTCACCTGCGGTGACGTGCTTTTCGCCGCCACGATGACGTCACATCACAAAAGGGGATCTCGATGAGTGAGCTCGGTAGGAGTGCAGGCGCGACGGTCATGGAACCGGCGAAGCCGGGCGTCGACGCGACGGTCCGACCGACCGCCCTCGGCGAGGATCGGGTCGTCGCAGCGCTCACCTCCCTGCCCGATGCGTGGGTCTGCGTCCATTCCCGCCTGCTCGTGGCGGGCGCCCCCGACACAGCCCTGGACCACGTCGTCATCGGCCCGGGCGGCGTCATCCTCATCGACTCGACGGCCTGGAGCGGCACCGTCCGGGAGTGGCAGGGCTCGCTGGTCCGCCATGTCATGGCTCCTGATGGCGAGGTCGAGCGGCGGTCGCTGCACGCCGAGGTCGCCCGAGCCCACCGCGTCGCCCGGGTGATGTCTGCTCGGCTGGGCGTGCCGGTCTCGCCGGTGGTCTGCCTCTCCGGCGACGGAGCAGCGCGCTTCGGAGCGCCGCGGATGGTGCGGGGGATCTGGGTCGTCCCCGTCGACGAGGTCGCGGCGTGGGTCGCTGCCCGGCCCTCGACGGTCGATCCCGACGAGCTTTCTGCGCTTCAGTCGCGGGTCAGCGGTGAGTTCGCGTCCTCGACGGGCGCCCGTAGGCGAGGGCCCCGCGCGACGCGAGCCACCCGCGGCGCACGGGGGCGGGCCGGGCGCCGTGGACCCACGGCCACCCGTGTCTGCGGGAGGGAGTCGCGGGCCGGCCAGCGGCGACTGCGACGGCGCCGCGAGCGGTTCAGGACGCTCCTCACCGTCGCCTTTCTGTGGAGCGTGTTCTGCGCCTCGGTCACCGGGGTGATGACCGGCGTCCTCGTCTCCCCCTGAGTCCGGCCGGGTGCGCGCGCCGGTTGGGTCGGCGGCGCCTGTGGATACTCGACTGGCGAACTCCGGCGGTTTGGCTAGCGTTGTTCCGCGGGGCCGACGAGGGGCGGCCGAGAAGGGACGCGTGATGCGACGAAGGAAGTCGGGCACGAAGGCACCGGCGGGGGTCCACCTGGCGGCGCTCGCGGCCGGAGCCGGGCTCGTCCTCGGTGGCTGCCAGTCCGAGGAGCCACCGCCCACGAGCCCGTCACCCACGGTGTCGCCGAGCACGGCCTCACCCCCCGCGTCTGCTACCCCCTCGCCCACCCCGACCGAGGGCGAGATCCCCGCCGCCGCCCGCGAGAAGTCCGAAAAGGGCGCCGAAGCCTTCGCGCGCTTCTACATCGAGCAATCGGCATCGGGCGTGGCGTTACACCCGACGACCTCCTGCTGACTGGCTTCGGACGCCGTCGACTGCGAGACCTGCGCAAGTCTCGTCGCCACGGCCGAGGACCTGGAACGGAAGCGGACGGTACAGCAGCGACTTCCCGTGCGGAGTGGGCGCTGAGCAGTTGTCGAGGGAGGCATGAGGACGTGGGTGTTCGAGACGGGCTCACTGAGCCATCGGTAAAAGTGGTGGACAAGGTCGGGCAAGATCGTTGCGAAGTACCCGCTCGCGAACTGAGCCTGCGGTCGCGGTTATGTGGCATGAGGGGCGATGGCTGGTCGACGCTTTGGCGTAGGGCTGACGTCTGCGTCGCGCTGGCCGCGGCTATCTGCAGACGGCCTCGCACAGCCGGTCCGAACCGGTGGGGGCCGCGGACTGGTGACAAGGACATAGCGGGTTGATACCCTTAGGCAGGCGACCTAGAAGCGCTTGCGCGCGATGCTCGCAGCGAAGAGGACAATGGGCCATGGTACCGAGTACGGGGTTCTTCGTGTGTGGCGAACGAAGCCGGCGCGACGGATTCGTGATCTCCTGTGTGGCGCCTCATTCGCTCCGTGCTCGCGAGCGAACCCAAGCATCGGCCCGGGCCAGCAATGAAGGTATGTGAGGAAGGTTGACGCTAGCGGCAATCCCTACGCGGAGCGACAGGTCAGTGGACCGTGATTGGCACCACATGTTTACCGGAAGGGTTCCTGGGGATGGGCCCGCGATTGACGATGGCGATGATCCGGGACGCCTTCCACGACACCGACTTCTCCGTACCCACGGTGAACATCCAGCCGGAGGGTGACGTCACGCTCGTCCACCTCCCCACCTACTTCGAGGTCAAGTTCCCCGAAGAGGGCTTCGGCCCCGACGAGGTCGACACCCCCGACCCGGCGCGACTGCTCGGGTACCGGATCGAGGTGCGACCCGTCCTCAAGTCCGTCACCTACCACCTGGGCGAGACCACCATCGGACCGACGACGTCGCTCGGCGGCCCGCATCCGAACGGGGACATCCGCGCGACGTACTCCCGGCCCGGCGAGGTCGAGGTGCGGGCTGACATCACCTACACGGGCCAGTTCCGGGTCGGCGGGAGCCAGTGGTTCGACATCCCGGGACAGGTCGACCTGCGGGGAAGTCCGGTGACGCTCACGGTCCGCGAGGCCAAGGCCCGCCTCTACGCGCCCTGAGCGGGTGAACGCTCGTACGAGCTGCACGCGTGGCAGCGGGGTGTTGTCAGTGGTCGCCCCTAGATTCGAGCCAGCACACAGATCAACATCACCCGCACAGAACGGCCGACGGCAGGCGGTCAGCGAGACCACCGACGGGAGGAGGGGACCGATGGAGATGACGCGAGCACTCGCCACCGGGCGCCGCCTCCTGCGCGAGCACGGACTCGACGACTGGACGATCGTCGCCGATCGGGCCAAGACCCGTGCCGGCGTCTGCCGCTTCTCCCGGCGCCAGATCGGGATCAGCGCGCCCATCACGGCGCTGCACGACGAGTCCGAGGTCCTCGACACGATCCTCCACGAGATCGCCCACGCCCTCGTCGGAGCACAGCACGGCCACGATGCGGTGTGGCGGGCCAAGGCCCTGGAGATCGGCTGCTCCGGTGAGCGCTGCGTCTCCAGCGACTCGCCCCGTGTCCCGGGCGACTGGGTGGGGCGCTGCACCGCGGGCCACGAGAAGACGCGCCACCGCGCGCCGACCCGGCTGATGTCCTGTGGCGAGTGCTCCCGCCGGTTCGAGCCACGCCACCTGTTCACCTGGACCTTCCGCGGGCGCCCGGCCCACCTGCCCCCCTCGTACGCCGCCCAGCTCGCGGCGCTGCGCCTCATCGAGACCGGGTCGACCTCGCGGCCCCCGCTGACGGTGGGGGACCGGGTCGAGATCGTCGCTCCCGGCTCGTGGCAGCACCTCATCGGTGAGCTCGAGCTCGTCGGGGCCGTCCGCTGCCAGGTCCGGGTGGTCGACGACCTGGTGAGCCTGCCCGTCGAGTCGGTCCGACCCCTGAGGGAGACCGCGGCCCGCGCCGCCGCCTTCCGCTGATGGCCCGCTGGACGTGTGGCCGTCGCGGGTGAGGTGGCTGACGCCGCGATGAAGGGTGGCCGCGCCGCTGGTGGTCGCTGACGCCCCGCTGTCGGTGCGTGCGCGTGTGCTGCGACCGCAGGCTGCGCCGGGCCGGACATGGGCCCCGTGGTCGACGGCGGCGAGTGAGCACCCTCACGCGAGAAGTGGTCGACCGGGGGTGGTGACCGCGAGGAGAATGAACTGATGAGTAACATGCGCCTGCGCACGCCCGAAGCGTCCGGCAGCGAGGTCGACGCCGATGCCGTCGTCGCCCTCTCCGTCGAGGCGGACTCGACCCTGCCGGTGGAGCACGCTGACACCCACGACGACGGCTTCACCCCGTGGAACGCCCCGACCCAGGGCACCGAGCGGGCCTTCATCCTCGCCGGCGGGGGAGCGACGGGCATCGCGTGGGAGGCCGGGATCGTCGTGGGCCTGCGCGACGGTGGCGTCGACGTCCGCGAGGCCGACACGATGATCGGCACGTCGGCCGGCTCGATGGTCGCGGCCCACCTGCGCATCGGCACCGACGAGGGCAACGCATTCGCCCGCATCCGCGAGGGAGCGCCCCTCGCGAGCTACGGCCGCCTCGGACCCTCCGACGCCACGCGCTACCTGCGCGCCCAGCTGCACCTGGACCCCCGCCGCGGACGGGCCCTCGTCGGCACCGCCGCGCTGGACGCCCGCACCGCCAGCGAGGACGAGTGGCTCGAGACGATCGGGCTGGGTATCGCCGGACGGCCCTGGCCGGAGGGCCGCCTGCTCATCACGGCGGTCGACGCCCGCACCGGCACCGCCGTCGTCTTCGACAACACGAGCGGGGTGCCGCTCGAGCGAGCGGTCGCCGCCAGCTGCGCCGTCCCGGGGGTCTTCCCGGCGGTCGAGGTCGGCGGCCGGCGGTACGTCGACGGTGGGTTGCGGACCATCGCGAACATCGACCTCGCCGCGGGGCACCGTCGCGCCGTCGCGCTCACCCCGTACCCGGTCGGCTCGAGGCTGCGGGACATGCCCGGCGTCCAGCTCGCCCGGCTGCGGCCGAGGGCGAAGACCTTCCTCGTCGTCCCGGACCCCAAGGACCTGTGGGCCATGGGCGCCAACCCGTTCGACATGAGCCGTGGCGCCGGGACGTTCGAGACGGCCCGCGCCCACGGCCAGCGGATCGCCGAGCGCGTCGGCGACGTCTGGCACGGCTGAGACGGCGCTGCGGCTTGAGGCGGTGGCTGAATCTGAGGCGGCGCTGTATCAGGACGGCCGCGTCGTCCCTCCTCCCCGCCATGAGGCCACCGCCCGGTGGCCCGTCCGGGAAGGACCGACGATGGCCATGCTCGACTCCCTGCCGCTGATCCGGCTGCCCGAGACCTGGCCGCTGCCCGTCGTCGCCGCCCTCGCCATGGCCGCGCTCGCCGGGCTCGACCTCGTCGGGGCCTTCGCCGCCAAGCAGTGGGCCGAGGAGAAGAACACCGTCGCGCTCGTCCTCGGGGCGCTGTCGTTCCTCGTCCTGTTCTGGGTCTACGCGTCATCCCTGCAGTACGCCGAGCTCGCGGTCGTGACGATGGGCTGGATCGTCCTGCTCCAGGTCGGGATCGTCGTCATCGACAAGGTGCACTTCGGGGCCACCCTGCCCACCGGGAAGATGGCGGCCATCGTCGTCATCCTCGCCGCGCAGGGCTACCTGCTCCTCGCCCCGAGCACCACGACCACCGCCTGAGGGCACTCAGGCCGGCCGGGCGGAGGAGTCCCGACCGGCACGGGCCGTGTTGCGCGTGATCTCCTCGACCATCTCCGCCCGCCGCGGCTTGGGCAGGTCGTGGGCCATGTCGGGGTACATGACGAGCTTCGAGCCGGGCACGGCCCGCGCCGTGGCGACCCCACCGCTGGGCTGGACCAGGCGGTCGAGCAGCCCGTGGATGACGAGGGTCGGCACCCGCACCTGGCGCAGCCCCGCCGTGCGGTCCGGGCTGGCCTGGATGGCGAGCAGCTGGCGGATCGTGCCGAGCGGGTTGACGTTGCGCGACACCGCGTGGCGCACCGCCGCCCCGACCTCGTCGGCGTCGAAGTGGGGGCCGGCGATGACCCGGAACCCCTCGAGACCGAGCCGGGCTGCCTCCTGCGGGTCCTGCGGCCGGGGCGCGGACATGCCCAGCGCCATCGTCGGGAGCAGCCGCGGCGACACCGTGCCGTACCGGCGGTTCCCGGTGGTCGACATGATCGAGCAGAGGCTGAGCACGCGCTCGGGGTGGTCGATGGTCAGCTGCTGGGCGATCATCCCGCCCATGGACACGCCCACGACGTGGACGCGCTCGATCTCGAGGTGGTCGAGCAGGGCCACGGCGTCACTCGCCATGTCCGCGATGACGTAGTCCGAGCGCGCGTACCGCCGGTGGGCGAAGCCGCGGAACAGGGCCGACCGCGGCGGGACAGGGCCTTGCGTCTTCGACGACAGCCCGATGTCGCGGTTGTCCATCCGGATGACGCGGAAGCCACGGTCGACGAGCCCGGCGACGAAGTCCTCCGGCCAGGCGACGAGCTGGGTCCCCAGGCCCATGACGAGGAGCATCGGCTCGCCCTCGGCGGGCCCGTCGACCTCGTACTCGATGGTGATGTCGCCGAGCTCCGCACTGGTCATGACGAGAGTCTGGCACCCGGTGGGACGTGCCACCGAGCCTGCCCTCCGGGACGGTTAGTGTGGGGAGGTGATTGCGCCCGTGACGTGGACCGTGGTGGGACTGGCGGCCTTCCTCTTCCTCGTCACCGGCGTCTACGCCTGGCGCGACCGCCTCATCGACGACAGGGTCCTCGCCCTCGTCGCGGTCATGGAGGTCGGCCTCGTCGTCCAGCTCGTCGTGGGCCTGCTCGGTCTGGGCGCGGTCGACGACTCCACGGAGCAGGCGACCTTCGCGGCGTACCTCATCTCGCTGCCGCTCATCCCGCTGGGGACCGGGCTGCTCGCGATCAAGGAGAAGACGCGCTGGGCCATGGGCTCGCTCGCGGTCGGGGCCTTCGCGGTCGCCGTGATGACGGCCCGCTGCCTGCAGATCTGGTCGATGAATGCCTGACCCCTCGCGCCGCGCCCTCGGCGGCCCCGGTGTCGTCCTCGTCGTCGCCTACGGCGTCCTCGCGCTGGCCGCCACCGGTCGCTCGGTGCTCCAGCTGCTCAGCCACTTCGACCGCGCCCCGCTGGCCTACCTGCTCTCGGCCGTGGCCGCGGCGGTCTACCTCCTCGCGACGTGGTGCCTGGCCCGCGGCGGCCGCTGGGTGCGCGTGGGCATCGTCGCCTGCTCCGTCGAGCTCGTCGGCGTCCTGGCGGTCGGCGCGGCCTCGTTCCTCGTCCCCGAGGCCTTCCCCGACAAGACGGTGTGGTCGCACTTCGGCCAGGGGTACGGCTTCGTCCCGCTCGTCCTGCCGGTCCTCGGCCTGCTGTGGTTCCGCCGCGTCGACCGGGACGCCTGACCTCAGGAGTCGGCGGGCTCGAGCACGAACACCGGGATGAGCCGCTCGGTCTCGCGCTGGTAGTCGGCGTACGACGGGTACGCGGCCACGCACCGCTCCCACCACGCCTCCCGCTCGGCGCCGCTGACCTCGCGGGCCACCGCGGGCCACGACCGCGTCCCGTCCTGCAGCGTGATGCTCGGGTCGGCCTGGAGGTTGGCGTACCACTGGGGATGGCTCGGGGCGCCGCCCTTGCTCGCCACGGCGGCGTAGACGCCGTCGTGCTCGACGCGCATCAGCGGCACCTTGCGCACGGCGCCGGTCTTGGCCCCTCGCATCGTCAGCATGACGACGGGGCGGTTCTGGACGTGCACGGCGCCGGTGTCGCCCGCAGCCTCGATGGCCTCGACCTGCTGGCGCACCCACGTGCTGGGGCTCGGGATGTAGTCGGTGTCGCTCATGTCGGGGTTCAACTCAGTGGTCGCTCGATGTCTTCCACAGGTTGATGCCGGCATCCACGGCGTGCTTGTCGATCTTGGCCAGCTCCGCGGCCGAGAACTTGAGGTTCTTCACGGCGTCGAGACTGTCGTCGAGCTGAGCCACCGAGCTGGCGCCGATGAGGACCGAGGTCACCCGGGAGTCGCGCAGCGCCCAGGCCAGCGCCATCTGGGCGAGCGACTGGCCGCGCGCCTTGGCCATCCGGTCGAGGGCCCGGATGTGCTTGAGGGACTCCTCGGTGAGCAGCTTCGGGTCCAGTGACTTCCCCTGTGCCGCACGGGAGTTCGTGGGCACGCCCTTGAGGTACTTGTTCGTCAGCATGCCCTGGGCGAGCGGGGAGAACGCGATGCAGCCGGTGCCCGTCTCGCCGAGGGCATCGAGCAGGTCCTCCTCGATCCAGCGGTTGAGCATCGAGTAGGAGGGCTGGTGGATGAGCAGGGGGGTGCCGAGCTCACGCAGGATGGCGACCGCCTCGCGGGTCCGCTCGCCCGAGTACGACGAGATGCCCACGTAGAGCGCCTTGCCCGAGCGCACGAGGGAGTCGAGCGCGCCCATCGTCTCCTCGAGCGGGGTGTTCTCGTCGAAGCGGTGCGAGTAGAAGATGTCGACGTAGTCCAGCCCCATCCGCTTGAGGGACTGCTCGGCCGAGGCGATGACGTACTTGCGCGAGCCGCCGCCCTGCCCGTAGGGACCGGGCCACATGTCGTAGCCCGCCTTCGAGGAGATGATCAGCTCGTCGCGGTAGGGGCGGAAGTCGCGGGCGAAGACCGCGCCGAAGTTGCGCTCCGACGCGCCGTAGGGCGGCCCGTAGTTGTTCGCGAGGTCGAAGTGCGTGACGCCGCGGTCGAAGGCCCGGCGCAGCGTCGCCTGCTGCCGCTCGAGGGGGACGTCGTCGCCGAAGTTGTGCCAGAGGCCCAGCGAGATCGCGGGCAGGTCCAGGCCCGACCTCCCGACGCGGCGGTAGGGCATCCCGGCGCGGTACCGCCCGGCGGCGGCCTTGTACTCGTCAGCGTGGAAGGTCATGGCCACATCCTGTCGCACGCCGGGAGCGCGTGGTCGGGCGCGGTGACGTCGATCCGGCCCGACCGCACCGTGAGACGCGGGCGGACCGTTCGTGACCGGCACGGGGGCCGGCCCTATCCTCGGGGCAGGTCATGAGTGCCAGCGCCAAGCCCCGGCTCGCTGGCCGGCAACCCTCCTCCGCGGTGGGGTGCCCCGGGTGAGGACCTGGCGAGCGACGCCGTCGCTCGCAAGCGCGGGACGTCCGACCCCGGTTGCCCCGCACCGACAACAGGCGTGCGTCGGGCGGTCGCCCGGCACACCGACAGCTGGGAGTGATGACGATGAGCGACCCGTCGCAGTGGGGCTTCGAGACCAAGCAGGTGCACGCCGGGCAGGTACCCGACAGCGCCACGGGCGCCCGCGCCCTGCCGATCTACCAGACGACGTCGTACGTCTTCAAGGACACGACGCACGCGGCGAACCTGTTCGCGCTCAAGGAGTTCGGCAACATCTACACCCGCATCATGAACCCGACCCAGGACGCCGTCGAGCAGCGGATCGCCGCGCTCGAGGGCGGCGTGGGCGCCCTGCTCGTGGCGTCCGGCCAGGCCGCCACGACGATCGGCCTGCTCAACATCGCGGAGGCCGGCGACCACATCGTCTCCAGCGCCGCGCTCTACGGCGGCACGGTGAACCTGCTGAAGTACACCTTCAAGAAGCTGGGGGTGGAGGTCACCTTCGTCGAGGACCACACCGACCTCGACGCGTGGCGCGCCGCGGTCCGCCCGAACACCAAGGCGTTCTTCGGCGAGACCATCGCCAACCCCAAGGCCGAGCTCCTCGACATCGAGGGCGTGGCCGCGGTGGCGCACGAGGTGGGGGTGCCGCTGGTCGTCGACAACACCATCGCGACGCCGTACCTGCTGCGCCCGCTCGAGTGGGGCGCCGACATCGTCATCCACTCGGCGACGAAGTACCTCGGCGGCCACGGCACCTCGATCGCCGGCGCCATCGTCGACGGCGGGACCTTCGACTTCGGCCAGGACCCGCAGCGCTACCCGAACTACAACACGCCCGAGGAGAGCTACCACGGCCTGGTGTTCGCCCGTGACCTCGGCGTCGGCGGCATCCTCGGGGCCAACCTCGCCTACATCCTCAAGGCCCGCGTCCAGCTGCTGCGCGACCTCGGCTCGGCGATCTCGCCGTTCAACGCCTTCCTCATCGGGCAGGGCCTGGAGACCCTCAGCCTGCGGGTCGAGCGGCACGTGGAGAACACCCACCACGTCGCAGCCCACCTGCAGGCGCACCCACAGGTCGAGGCCGTGCGCTGGGCCTCGCTCGACGGCCAGCCGGGCAAGGAGCTCGCCGACAAGTACACGCCCCAGGGCGCCGGCGCGGTCCTCGCCTTCGAGATCACCGGCGGGCTCGAGGCGGGCCAGCGCTTCGTCGAGGGGCTGTCGCTGCACAGCCACGTCGCCAACATCGGCGACGTGCGGTCCCTCGCGATCCACCCGGCCTCCACCACCCACAGCCAGGGCGGCGACGAGGACCGTCTCGCCGCCGGGGTGACGCCGGGCCTGGTCCGGCTGGCGGTCGGCATCGAGTCGATCACCGACATCATCGCCGACCTCGACGCGGGCTTCGCGGCGGCGGCCGGCGACCGCCCGTCCGAGGGCGACGTCGGCGCCGCGCAGCCGGCCGACCTCGCGCAGGCGCCTGCCTGAGCGGGGAGGGTCGCTCCCTCAGGCCCCGGCCGGCTTCGTGCCCCCGGCGAGGTCGGCGTACGACGACCGGTCCCAGCGGTGGGCGAAGTGCGGGTCGGGGGTGCCCCACCCCACCCCGTACAGCTGCTCGAGGTAGGCCTCGGCCTGCGCCGGGATCCGGCACGGCACGCCGAGCAGGTCGGCCACGGCGGTGGGGTACATCGTGGCGCGGTCGAGCCCGCCGCGGGTCCCCGGGTACCAGGAGATCGCCTCACCCTCGAAGAGCCCGACGAACACGTCGACGTGCTTGTCGCGCGAGCTGCGTCCCACCTGGCGGTGCGCCGACCAGTTGCCCCGCACGTCGAACCCGCGCTCGCGCAGGAAGGCGCTCACCGTCTCCAGCCCGTCGGCGAGGGTGGCCGCCTCGTGCGGCTCGAACCCGATGATGAGGTCGAGGTCGTCGTCGTGGGGGATCAGGGCCTTGTCACGCACCACCGAGAGCACCGCGCCGAACCCGAGGCAGACGTGCGGGGTCAGCTCGCGCAGCGCGTCGACGACCTCCGCGGCGAAGCGCACGTAGGCGACCTTCTCCTCGTCCGGCCAGTACCGGAACGACCGGTGGGCGCCGTGGATGGTCCACAGGAGCTCGCGTGCGGGGAGCAGCTCCTCGTTGACCAGCCCGCGGAACCCCTTGACGAGGTCGGGGTCGACGGCGTCGAGCCGCTTCTGGGCCTGGGGGTAGGCCCCGCGGGCGCAGTCGACGAGGGCGTCGCGCAGGGCCACGAGGTCGGTGTCGGCGGCGTCGAGCGGTAGGCGTGCCGCGGCCTCGCGCAGCTGGCGGTGCCGGGCGCGGCCGTCGAACAGCACGTGGCTGCGGAAGCGGGTCCGCGCGAGCACCCGCAGCTTCGCGGCCCGGGTCGCGGTGTCGTTGGAGACGTTGCGCAGCCGCACGTGGGTGAGGGTGACCGGCTGGGGGAAGCGGACCTCCACCCAGCTGGGGTCGTCCTTCTGGGTGTGGACCACGGTGCCGTCGGGTCGCTCCCAGTCGAAGAGCGCCTCGGGGGTGAAGCGCTCGCCGTACGTGCCGTACCAGGACGACGTCGTGACCGTCGCGCCCACCGAGGCGTCGCTGCCGTCGGCGGTGACGAGCCCGATCGACTGCAGGTGCAGGAACTGCCCGGGGAGCTCCAGGCGCAGGACCGACACGCGCGACACCGTCACCGGCACCTCGAGGACGCCGCGTGGGCCGAGCCAGCCCAGGTCGGGGAAGTCCCGCAGCACGGTGGTGACGAGCTCACGCAGAGGGTCGAGGCGCTCGGCCGGGGAGGCGGCGGGCGTCGTCATCGGGGCGACCTCACGTGCGGCGGAACAGGGTCCGTGCGACATAGGCGTCGTCGTGGCGCCACTTGGCGAAGCCGAAGCCCTCGACGGCGTAGGTGACCTCGAAGCCCCGCTCCTGCGCCCGGGCCTGGAAGCTGGCCGGGAGGACGAAGCGCCGGTAGTGCGCCCCGGTCTCCTTCGCGCCGACCCGGTCGCGCACCGTGCGGTACTCCACCGCGAGACCGTCGCCGGGGGAGGTGATGGCGGCGGCGAGGTCGAGGAAGGTCTGCTCCTCGGCGTCGGTGATCGCGTGGACGAAGAAGCGCGCGTAGACCAGGTGCGGACCGGGGGAGCCGGCGAGGCGCTCGGGGAGCGCGGGGTCGTCGATGGTCGACTGGAGGAAGGTGGCGGGCTCGCCGAGGGCGCCGGCCAGGGCGGTGCTGCTCGCGACCGCGGCGTCGGACCCGTCGACGCCGGTCACGTCGTGGCCGTGGCCGGCGAAGAAGATCGAGTCGCGCCCGTTGCCGCAGCCGAGCTCGATGACCCGGTGCGGGCCCTCGAGCTCGCCGGCGACGAAGGTCGCGAACTGGGACGGGAGGGGCCGACGCGTGGTGGAGCGCTCCGCGTAGTAGGCGTTCCAGTAGTCCGAGCGGTCGTCGGTCGTCGTCGTGCTGTGCGCGGCGTCGGTCATCAGGGGCAGTCCTCGTCCGTGGGCCCGCTCCCTCGCGCGCCCGTTGGGGCGCCAATGTAGCGGGGTGCGCCGCAGACCCGCCGCATCGCCAGGTCAGGGGGACCCTGTGGACAACGGTCCGGAGCCGAGCGCGGGGCCGCCTAGCGTGGCGCCATGACGACGATCCGGGTGGACGCGGCGGCGGTCGCCGAGCTCGGCGTGGCGCTCGCCGAGACCGGTGCCGACCTCGCCCTCCTCGGCGACCCCGGCGCCGAGCGGTGGGCCCTGGGGCCGGGGGAGGCGGGTCCGGCCGTCGAGGAGCTGCTCGGCGGCTGGCGCCGGGTGCGGCTGGCGCTGGGGCAGTCCCTCGGCGCGCTGGGGGCGTCGGCGGTGGACGCGGGCGGGCTCTACCTCGACACGGAGGCGGAGGTGCGGCGCTCGATGGGTGGGTCCTGGTGAGCCCACCCCTGCGCCCGCTCCCGGGGGACCCCGCGGCGGTGCGCCACCTCGCCGGAGTCCTGCGCTCCACCGCGGCCCGGCTCGGCGCCATCTCGAGCACCCTCGCCCGGCTGCGCGACGGGGCGCGCTGGGAGGGCTGCGCCGGGGCGGCCTTCGGGGCCCGGGTCGGCGAGGTCCCCGGGCTGCTCGACGCGGTCGCCGAGCGCTGCGCCGGGGCGGCGGGTCCGCTGCTGGCGCTCGCCGCGGTGCTGGAGGAGGTGCAGCCGGTCATCGGCGTCGCCGTTCACGACGACGACGCGGCCACGGCGACCTACGCGGCCCTGGAGGACCGGGTGGTCCTGCTCCTGGCGTCGGGGTCGACGCCGGACGCGCCGGAGGTCCTCGTCCTGCGTCACCTCCAGCGCGAGCAGGTGGAGGCGCAGGTCCGGGCGCGCTCGCACCATGCGGCGGCGGTCGAGCGGTTCCGGGAGGTCGACGCCCGGGTCGCCGCGTCACTGCGGGCCCTGGCGTTCGACGAGATCGCCGACTCGGCGGCGTACCGCTCCCTCGTCGCCGTGAACGGCACCGGGCGGGGGCTGGCCGCCGTGGGGATGCTGGGCCCGGCGGCGCCCGAGCTGCTGCCGGTGGCCCTCGTGGGCGACGCCGTGGCCTCGGTCTCGCAGGTCGCGCTGCTCACGGCCTACGGGGAGGGCGACGCCTCGCTCCTGGCCGCCGATGCCGCGCTGTGGGCGACGGTCGGGGTGGGCCGCTCCCTCAAGCACGGCGCGGTCGCGGGGGCCGAGGCCACCGCAGGCGGGGCGCGAGCCACCCGGACCCTGACCCACCAGCAGCGTCTCGCAGAGGGCGTGGTGGCGGCCACCAGGGCGCGCCGCGACGCCCTGCGGGCGGCGGTCGCCGGGGTGCCCGAGCGCGCGACCGCGAGCGCGCTCCTCGGCGGTCCGGCCGTGCGGGCGGCGCGGGTCCCCGTCTCCGGGACGGTGGCCGGGCGGGCGTCCGCCGCGGCGCGGGAGGGGGCGTCCCGGCTGCGCGAGGCGGCGCACGACCAGCTCCGGCGGCGCGTCCTCGACGACTGGCGGCTCGCGTCGGCGAACGGGGTGGCGGCCCAGCGGATGTACGCGACGGGGGTGACCCTGGAGGTGGCCGGCACCGCGGGGAGCCGGGCCGTGGCGCACGAGCGTGAGGAGCGCGCGGCCGGCGGCCGCTGACGGCCGACCTATCCTGTGGCGCATGCCCGCCCAGCCCGTCGACGCCGTCGACCCTGCCCGGCTGCGGTACCCCGAGCACCTCCCGGTCGTGGAGCGGCGCGAGGACATCCTCGCGGCCATCCGCGACCACCAGGTCGTCGTCGTCGCGGGCGAGACCGGCTCGGGCAAGACGACCCAGCTGCCCAAGATGTGCCTCGAGCTCGGCCGCGGCGGGGCGAGCGGCCAGGTCGGCCACACCCAGCCGCGGCGCATCGCCGCACGCTCCGTGGCCGAGCGCATCGCCGAGGAGCTCGAGGTCGAGCTCGGAGACCTCGTGGGCTACCAGGTCCGCTTCACCGACCACAGCAGCGACGCCACGCGGGTCAAGGTGATGACCGACGGCATCCTGCTCGGCGAGATGCAGCGCGACCGCGACCTGCGCCGGTACGACACGATCATCATCGACGAGGCCCACGAGCGATCGCTCAACATCGACTTCATCCTCGGCTACCTCAAGCAGTTGTTGCCGCGGCGCCCCGACCTCAAGGTCGTCGTCACCTCGGCCACCATCGACCCCGACCGGTTCGTGCGCCACTTCGGCACCGACGAGCGCGGCGAGGTCGTCCGCGAGGTGCCGATCATCGAGGTGTCGGGGCGCACCCACCCGGTCGAGCTCCGGTACCGCCCGCTCCTGGAGCTCGACCCCGACGGGCGCCACGTCGTCGCCGAGCGCGACCAGGTGACGGGTGTCGTCGAGGCGGTCGAGGAGCTGTGGACCGAGGCGCCCCCCAGCCCCGACGCCACGGACATCCTCGTGTTCTTCTCCGGCGAGCGGGAGATCCGTGACGCCGCCGACGCGCTCACCGCCCTCAAGCTGCCCAACACCGAGGTCCTGCCGCTCTACGCCCGGCTCTCCGCGGCCGAGCAGCACCGCGTGTTCCACCGCGGCGGCGGCCGGCGCATCGTGCTCGCGACGAACGTCGCCGAGACCTCGCTGACGGTCCCCGGCGTCGGCTACGTCGTCGACACCGGCACCGCCCGCATCTCGCGGTACAGCCAGCGCACCAAGGTGCAGCGCCTGCCGATCGAGCCGGTGAGCCGCGCGAGTGCCTCGCAGCGCGCCGGCCGGTGCGGCCGCGTCGCGCCCGGCGTGTGCATCCGGCTGTACTCCGAGGAGGACCACGACGCCCGGCCGGAGTTCACCGAGCCCGAGATCCAGCGCACGTCGCTGGCCTCGGTCATCCTCCAGATGACGGCGCTCGGCCTCGGCGACATCGCGCGCTTCCCGTTCGTCGACGCCCCCGACGCGCGCCAGGTCGCCGACGGGATCCGGCTCCTCGAGGAGCTCGGCGCCTTCTCCACCGAGGACAAGGGGGCCGGACGGCACCGAGGCCGCGGCCGCCGGCTCACCCCGGTCGGACGGACCCTCGCCCGGCTGCCGCTCGACCCGCGGCTGGCGCGGATGGTCGTGGAGGCCGACCGGCTGGGGTGCACCCGCGAGGTGCTCGTCATCGTCTCCGCGCTGTCGATCCAGGACCCGAGGGAGCGCCCCGCCGACAAGGAGGCGCAGGCCGACCAGTCGCACGCGCGCTTCAAGGACGACCGCTCCGACTTCGCGTCCCTCCACACGCTGTGGCGCTACCTCAAGGACCAGCAGAAAGCGTTGTCGCACAGCGCCTTCCGCCGTACCTGCAAGAGCGAGTACCTGCACTTCCTGCGGATCCGCGAGTGGCAGGACGTCCACTCCCAGCTCCGCCAGGCCTGCCGATCGGTCCGCATCGACGCCGACCGGGCGACCTCCGCCCGCGACACCGACCCCGACTGGGACACCGTCCACAAGGCGCTCCTCGCGGGGCTGCTCTCGCACGTCGGCGTCCGCGACCAGGTCAAGCGGGAGTACGCGGGCGCCCGCGGCGCCCGCTTCGGCATCAGCCCCGGGTCGTCGCTGTTCCGCAAGCAGCCCGACGTCGTGATGTCGGCCGAGCTCGTCGAGACGACCCGGCTGTGGGCGCGGGTGAACGCCCGGATCGAGCCCGAGTGGGCCGAGGAGGTGGGGGCCCACGTCGTCACCCGCACCGTGAGCGAGCCGCGGTGGAGCAAGAAGGCCGGCGCCGCCGTGGCCACCGAGCGGGTCACCCTCTACGGCGTCCCCCTCGTCACCGACCGCACCATCCAGTACGCGGGGATCGACCCCGAGGTCGCCCGCGAGATCTTCATCAGGTCCGCGCTCGTCGAGGGCGACTGGGCGCCGGTCCACGACTTCTGGAAGGCCAACGCACGCACCCTGCAACGGGTCGAGGAGCTCGAGGAGCGGGCCAGGCGGCGCGACATCGTCGTCGACGACGAGGTGGTCTTCGACTTCTACGACAGCCGCATCCCGGCCGACGTCGCCACCGAGCGCCACTTCGACCGCTGGTGGCGCGGCGAGCGCCGCCGGCAGCCCGACCTGCTCACCCTCACCGAGGAGCTGCTCACCTCCGCTGCCGGGGAGCAGGTCTCGGCCACCGACTACCCGCGCACCTGGCGGCAGGGCGACCTCGAGCTCGACGTCACCTACCAGTTCTCGCCGGGGACCGCGGCCGACGGCGTCACCGTCCACGTGCCCGTGACCGTGCTCAACCGGCTGCGCCCCGACGGGTTCGACTGGCAGGTGCCCGGGGTGCGCGACGACCTCGCCGTCGCCCTGCTGAAGTCCCTGCCGAAGGCGACCCGCCGCCACTTCGTCCCCACGCCGGACCACGCGATGGCCGCGCTCGCCGAGGCCGACCCGGCCCGTGGCACGCTCACCGACGAGCTGGCCCGGGTGCTCTTCGAGCGCACCGGGGTCCGCATCCCACCGGGGGAGTGGGACCTCACCCGCGTGCCGGACCACCTGCGCGTCACGTTCAGCGTGGAGGGCCCGGGGCGCCGGGTCGTGGCGCAGGGCAAGGACCTGGCGGCCCTGCGCGAGCAGGCCGGCGGCGCGGTGCGCGAGGGGGTCGCGCAGGCCGCGGCCTCCATCGAGCGTGGCGGCCTCACCGGGTGGAGCGTCGACACGGTCCCCGAGACCTTCGAGGGACGCAGCGGGGGCCAGAGCGTGCTCGGCTTCCCCGCCCTCGTCGAGGAGGGGGCGTCGGTGGGCCTGCGCGTCCTCCCCGACGCCGGTGCGGCGCTGGCCGCGCACCGCCTCGGCGTGCGGCGGCTGCTCCTGCTCAACACCTCCGCCCCGTGGAAGCGGGTCCTCGCCCGCCTGTCGAACGCCCAGAAGCTGGCGCTGGCCGACAACCCGCACGGCTCGGTCCCCGCCCTGCTCCAGGACTGCCTCGACGCCGCGGTCGACGACCTCGTCGCCGAGCACGTCGTGGGGGAGGTGCGGACCGCGGAGGCGTTCGAGGCCGCGCTCGCCGCCGTGCGGACCCACGCGGCCACCCGCGTCCTCGTCGTCGTCGAGGCGGTGGAGCCGGTGCTCGCGCGGGCCGCGGCGGTGCGCCGCGCCCTCGACACCCTCGCCCGGGGCGCCGCCGCCGACCGCA
Organism: uncultured Actinomycetota bacterium; assembly: GCA_963795035.1. GTDB lineage: Bacteria > Actinomycetota > Actinomycetes > Actinomycetales > Dermatophilaceae > Oryzobacter. The sequence goes on from CAWCFZ010000003.1 coordinate 456,792, forward strand.
CCACGGCGACCCGGGCCGACGTGCGCGCCCAGCTCGACAGCCTCGTGCGGCCGGGGTTCGTCGCCGCCACCGGGCTGGCGCGGCTGCGCGACGTCCAGCGCTACCTGCGGGGCATGGAGCACCGGCTCGAGCGGGCCGCCACCAACCCCCGCGAGTCCCTGCTCCAGGAGCAGGTCGACGGCGTCGAGGCGGCCTACGCCGACCTCCTGGACTCCCTGCCGGCCGTCCGCCGGGCCGCCGCGGACGTCACCGACATCGGATGGCTCGTGGAGGAGCTGCGGGTCAGCCTGTTCGCCCAGACCCTGGGGACGGCCAGGCCGGTGTCGGAGAAGCGGGTGCGCACGGCCATCGCCCAGGTGGCGGCCGGCGCCCGCTGACGCGCCCGCGACCTCACCGGCGGGTCGCACCCTCGGCAGGGCGCGGACCCGACCGCGCAACCGGGAATCCCCACGGGGCGCTCGGGCGTTGTCCCGGCACGAGGTCGACCCCGTGAAAGGCTGTGCCGTGCAGAACCCCACCGCGCTCTACCGCTTCGAGACCGACGCCGAGCTCGGCGTCCCACGCCCCGGCGTGCTCGTCGTGGCCCTCGGCGCCTTCATCGACGCCGGCCACATCCAGCAGGTCCTCAGCGGCCACCTGCTCGAGACCGGGGACCCCGAGGTCGTCGCCTCCTTCGACGTCGACCAGCTCCTGGACTACCGCGGCCGCCGTCCCGCCATGGTCTTCGACACCAACCGCTGGGTCGAGTACGAGGACCCGTCGATGCTCCTGCACCGCCTCACCGACCGCGACGGGCAGACGTACTACCTGCTCACGGGCCCGGAGCCGGACTACCAGTGGGAGCGCGTCATCGAGGCGGTCCGCGAGCTGATCGGGCGCCTGGGCATCACCCTCGTCGTCCACGCGCACGGCATCCCGATGGCCGTCCCGCACACCCGCCCGGTGGGGATGACGGCGCACGCGACCGACGCCTCCCTCATCGGCGACGCCGAGTCCCCCTTCGGCCGCGTCCAGGTGCCAGGGTCGATCGGCGCCCTCCTCGAGCTCCGCCTCGGCGAGGCCGGGCAGCAGGCCGTCGGGTTCGCCATCCACGTGCCGCACTACCTCGCCGGCTCCGAGTGGGCCGAGGGGGCGCTGGCCGCCCTCAACGCCGTCGTCGACGTCACGGGGCTCAACCTGCCCAACGACGACCTCGTGACCCGGGCGCGGACCAACCAGCAGGTCATCGCCGCCGAGGTCGACACCAACGACGAGGCCCGCCAGGTCGTCAGCGCGCTCGAGCAGCAGTACGACGCGTACGTCGAGGGCCAGCAGCGCCCGAGCCTGCTCGCCACCGAGGCCTCGCAGATCCCCTCGGCCGAGGAGCTCGGCGAGGACTTCGAGAACTTCCTGCGCAACGTCGCCGACGACGACCCCGGCCGCTCCTGACCGACCCGGCGCCCGCGGGCGTCGGTCGTAGGGCGTTCAGTCCTTGGCGTCGGACCAGCGGGCGATGACCGAGGTGTCGGACACGAAGCGCACCGGCGCGCCCTGCGCCCACCGGCGGGCGGCGTCGTCCAGGGCCCGGTCGACCCGGGCCGCGACCTCCTGCGCCTGCTCCACCGGGGCGTGGACCAGCAGCTCGTCGTGCAGGCAGAGGACGACCTGCGCCCCGAGGTCGCGGGTCGTGGCCCGCACGGTGGCCGCCCACGCCTTGAACAGCTCGGCCGCGGCCCCCTGGATGATGGCGTTGCGGGCGAAGCGGCCGCGCGCGGCATCGAGCTGAGGGTCGGCCCCGACCGGGCTCGAGGCGAGGAAGCGGCCCGTGGGGATGAGCCGCCCACCCCAGGTGCGCAGCGGCTCGCCCCGCGCGGCCCGAGTCGTACGCGCGGTCGAGCAGCGCCATCGCCACGGGGTAGGCGCGCTCGAGCCCCTTGAGGGCCTCGCCCGCCGCGCCGCTGCGCTGGCCGTACATCGCGGCGAGGACGGCGATCTTCGCGACCGGCCGGTCGACGCCGAGGCGCTGGGCGACGGGGGCGTAGAGGTCGTCCGCGCGGGTGGCCGCGGCGAACGAGGGGTCCCCGGAGACGACGGCGAGCACCCGCGGCTCGATCTGGCCGAGGTCGGCCCGCACGAGGACGTGGCCCGGGTGGGCGGCGACGCCCGGGCGCAGCGCGGCGGGGAGGTTGTGCAGGCCGTTCTCGGCGGTCATCCGGCCGGCGGCGCCGTCGCAGGCGGTCCAGCGGCCGCGCAGCCGGTCGTCGGGGCCGACGTGGGCGTCGAGCCAGCGGTACCCGTAGGTCGTGGCGATCCGCTCGTCGCGGCGCCAGTCGAGCAGGGCGTCGACGAGCGGGTGGACCGCGCGGTAGGGCTCGAGGACCCACTTGCGCGTGTTCGGCACGTCGACGCCCACCGCGGCGAGGAGCTCCCTGACCTGGGCCGGGTTGCGCAGGTCGGTGGACTCCCGGCCCGGGGCGTGCGCGAGGACGAGGCCGTCGCGCTCGCGCCGGGAGGCGGCCTCCTCCGCCTCGCTGCCCGGCCGGGGTCCGGCGGCCCGCGCCACGAGCTCCTCGGTGCGTGCCCGGTCCAGCGGCAGGCCGTCGCGGAGCAGCTCGACGCACATCAGGGCCGCGGCCGACTCGGCGTGCACGGTGCCGACCAGCCGGGTGCTGGTGCGCTGCGCGGCCTCGTGCTGGAGGTGGGCGGTCTCGAGGGCGGCGCGGGCCCACGCCTCGAGGTGGCTCGGGTCGCGCAGCCACTCGGCGTGGTCGCCGCGCAGGTGGCCGTCGGGCAGGGCCACGGCGGCGGGGTCGGTGGCGGTGCGCTCGGAGACCAGCTCGAAGAGGTCGCCGGTCGGGGCGCCGGCGACGTCGTGCAGGGCCAGGCCGTGGGCCGCGGCCCAGGCGAGGCCGGGACCGGCCGCCGACCCACCGTGGTGCAGGCGGTGGGCCTCGGCGACGTCCCACACCCGGGCCGGCGCGATCCCGGCGCCGACGAGGGGGGTCGCGGCCGCCTCGGCCGACCACCACACCCAGCGGGGGGAGCGCTCGTCCTCGAGGCGGCGCGCGGCCTCGACCGCGGCCTCGAGGGGGAGCGTGCGTGCCCCGTCGGCGGTGACGACGGCGGCGTGGCGGGGCCCCGGCCCGGGGGGAGTGACGGCGAGGGCCGCCACGTCTCCCGGGATCATGGCCCCGAGCGTAGGGGGCGGGTCCGTCAGCCGTCGGCACCACCGGTGACGTGGCAGGATCGACGCACGAGCCATCGGCCGACCCGGCCGGTGCGTGAGCGTCCGAGGAGGACTGCGTGGCCATCCCCGGTTTCGGCAGGAGCCGCACGAGCAAGGCCGTCAAGGACGTCCGCAGTGCGATCGACACCGCCAAGGACAGCCCCCGCGACGAGGGGGCCCTGGGCAACCAGGCGACCCGCCTCGTGCAGACCATGCTCGACCTCGGGATCGACGGCAAGGGCCCCTTCGACTCGGCCGCGACCGTCGCCGACAAGGCGCTGGCCTCCTCCGGCGGTGACGTCGAGAAGGCGGTCGCGTCCGTCGTGCGGGCCCACCTGCGGCTCGGTGGTGCCTCCGGGTTCGTCACGAGCCTGGGCGGCTTCATCACGTGGCCGGTCGCGCTGCCGGCGAACGTCCTCGGGTTCTACCTCCTCGCCACCCGGATGACGGCCGCGGTCGCCCGGCTGCGCGGCCACGACATCGCGACCGAGCAGATCCGCACCGCGGTGCTGCTGACCCTCGTCGGGGCCGACGCCGACGACCTGCTGCGCAAGGCCGGGATGGTCGCGCCGGGCGGTCGCATGGTCAACCTCGCCGCCCAGCGGCTCCCCGGGCCGGCGCTCATGGTCGTCAACAAGGGCGTGGGGTTCCGGCTGCTCGCGACCGTGGGCAAGGGGACCCTGTCCAAGGTCGGGCGGTTCGTCCCGGTCGTCGGGGGCGTCGTGGGGGCCGGGCTCGACGCCTGGATGCTCAACCGCGTCGCCGACAACGCGCGCCGCGAGTTCCCGCGGGCGGCTGCCGGCGAGATCACCTCGACCCCGGCGTAGGCGCACGCGAACGGGAGTCGCGCGCCGGACGTCGTTCGTTTCGTCACCACGGGACCTCGTCGGTCCCCGGACCACCAGGAGGACCCATGCCATCTCGTGCCAACCGTCTCGTGGCCGTCGGCGCCCTGTACAAGGCCGTCCAGAAGGCCCTGCGCTCCGGGGGGCCGACCCTGGGGGAGCGGGCCTCCGCCGTGCCCCGGCTCGCGCGGGCCGTCCTGGGCGGCGACTACGTCGGGCTGTCCAAGGGCCGCCTCGTGATGATGCTCGCCGCGGCGGGCTACATCGTCTCGCCGGTCGACCTGGTCCCCGAGGGCATCTTCGGGATCTTCGGCCTCGCCGACGACGCCATGGTCCTCGGGTGGCTGGCCACGCAGCTCGTGGAGGAGACCGAGGCGTTCCTGCAGTGGGAGCGCTCGGTCGGGCGCACCCCTCGTGGCGAGTCCACGGCGCCGGGGGATTCGACCACCCCGAGCAGCTCGACCGCCCCGGGGTCCACCGCCCCGAGGCTCGACCGCCCCGGGGTCCACCGCCCGGGGTCCACCGCCCCGCCGCGTCCTCCCTCGGGCCAGACCGTCCGCGGAGACGTCGTCCCCTGACCCCCTCGCGCCCCGGGTGAGCCCGCACCCCTCCCGGTCGAGGTGAAACCCGACCGGCTGGTGGTCTCCTTTCACCTCGACCCCGCGCGGGCCCCTCCCGGTCGAGGTGAAACCCGACCGGCTGGTGGTCTCCTTTCACCTCCACCCCCGGCGGTCTCCTTTCACCTCGATCCGCGGGGGCCGCGTCGTCCACAGGCAGCCGGCGCCGCGAGCGTTGTCCACAGATCCCCGCCGCGTCTTCTGCTGCGTGGCTGCTCCGGCGAGCGTTGCGGCATGACAGCAGACATCACGCTCCGGGGCCCCGACGAGGTCATCGCGGTCCTCCCGTACCAGCTCGGCTACCACCCGCGGAACAGCGTCGTCGCGGTGGCGCTCAAGGGCCGCACCATGGGGATGGTCGCGCGCGCCGACCTCCCTCCCGAGGAGCACGCCGTCGAGGTCGCGGCCTCCCTCGTCGGCCCGCTCCTGCGCGAGGAGGCCTCAGCCGTCGTCCTCGTGGCGTGGGAGGACGTCCCGGACGCCAGCACGCCGGTCCTCCTCGCCCTCGTCGAGCAGCTCGAGCGGGCCGGCACCGACGTCGTCGACGTCGCCGTGGTCCGGGGCGGCCGGCGCTACTCGCCGACCTGCTCCGAGGCGTGCTGCCCGGCCGACGGGGAGCTCCTGCGTGACCCCACGACGGTCCCTGCCGTGGCCGACCTCGTGGCGCTGGGCCGGGCGCCGCTGGCATCGCGGGACGCCGTCGACCGGCTCGTCGAGCCGGACGGCCCCCCCGGTGAGGCGATGGCGCGGGCCATCGCCGCGCGAGCCGCTCGCCGCCCCGGGCGGCGCCGCTGGGCGAGGGCCTGGGGGCGCGTCCTGGAGCGCGGGCCGGTGAGCTTCCCGCCCGACGACGTGGTCGTCGCCGACGCCGTCCTCGCGCTCGCCGACGTCGGATGGCGCGACGGGCTCATCGGCTGGCTGTCGCCCGGGGTCCTGCCGGCGAAGGACGTCGAGCCCGCCGTCCTGGCGCTGCTGCGGACCTCGGTCCCCGTCTGGCCGTCGCCCTCGGTGCGCGGACCCGTCGTCCCGACCGACCTCCCGGCCCTGCAGGGACGGCTGCTCGAGCTGTGCCGCGCGGTCCCGGACTCGTGTCCCGCCGAGGCCGCGGCGATGTGCACGGTCGCGGCCCACGTGGCGTGGGTGGAGGGCGACGGTGCGGTCGCGCGCGCGGCCCTCGACCGGGCCCTGCGACTGGTGCCCGAGTACCGCCTGGCAGGGCTCCTCGCCCGCCTCGTCGAGGGCGCCGTGCGCTTCCCGCGCGACCGGGGCCGGCCCCACGGTCCGGCCGGGCTGCGGTCGGTCGGATGAGCGGGCCCTGCGACCGGGGCCCGCCCCGCCGCCAGGGCAGCCTGCGATGGGTCGGATGAGCGGGGTCGGGACGCCCGTCGCGGGGTGCCCGGGTGGCGGACGGAGCCTGCCGCGCGACGGGGCCGCTGAGTACCATGGGTGCCGGTCTTGAGTTCCAGCGCCAAACCCCGGTTTGCTGGGCGGCAACCCTCCTCGCGGTGGGGTGCCCCGGGTGATGACCTGGCCGCGCCGTTCGGTGCGGCAAGCGCGAGCCCGAGGAGCACCTGTCATGACGGCCACCCCGACGAGGACGACCGGAGCGGTCTGGCGTCCCGGTGACCCCGTCGGCGACCGCCGCTTCGCCGCCGTCGGCGACCTCGCCCTGGAGCGCGGAGGGGTCCTGCCCGACGTCAGGCTGGCGTACGAGACGTGGGGGACGCTCTCGCCCTCGGCGGACAACGCCGTCCTCGTCGAGCACGCCCTCACCGGTGACAGCCACGTCGTCGGCGACGCCGGTCCGGGGCACGCCTCGCCCGGGTGGTGGCCGGGCCTCATCGGCCCCGGCGCCCCGCTCGACACCGACCGGCTCTTCGTCGTGGCGAGCAACGTCCTCGGCGGGTGCCAGGGGAGCACCGGGCCCTCCTCCGCCGCGCCGGACGGCCGGCCGTGGGGGAGCAGGTTCCCCTTCACCACGATCCGCGACCAGGTGGCCGCGGAGGCCGCGCTCGCCGACGCCCTCGGCATCCGGAGCTGGCACGGCGTCCTCGGGGGCTCGATGGGCGGCATGCGGGCGCTGGAGTGGGCGACCGGGCACCCCGAGCGGGTCGAACGCGCCCTCGTCGTCGCGTCGACGCCCTCGGCGACCGCCGACCAGGTGGCGTGGTGCCAGCCGCAGCTGCTCGCCATCCGCGCCGACCCGGCCTTTCGCGGTGGTGACTACTACGGCACCGACGACTGGCCCCTCACGGGCATGGGCATCGCCCGCCGCATCGCGCACACGACCTACCGGCACGAGGCCGAGCTCGACGAGCGCTTCGGGCGGCGGCCGCGTACCGGCGAGGACCCCCTCGGGGGTGGTGGCCGCTACGACGTCGAGAGCTACCTGGACCACCACGCGACCAAGCTCTCCCGCCGCTTCGACCCCAACAGCTACGTCGTGCTCTCCGAGGCGATGAACAGCCACGACATCGGCCGCGGACGCGGGGGACTGGCCGCGGCCCTGGCCCGGTACGAGGGCACCCTGCACGTCGCGGGGGTCACGACCGACCGGCTGTACCCGCTGCGCCTGACCCAGGAGATGGCCGCCGCGCGCCCCGGCACCGGCCTGTCGGTCATCACCTCTCGGCACGGGCACGACGGCTTCCTCGTCGAGACCGAGCAGGTCGGCCGACTGATCGCCCAGGTGCTGGGCAACGGCTGAGCAGCCGCTGCGGTACGGTCGGCTCGTCGGACACCGTTCGTTCGCTCCAGGAGGACATCGTGACCATCGTCGTCGGCTTCGTGCCCACCAAGGAGGGGCGGGCCGCCCTCGCGCGGGCGGTCGAGGAGGCCCGGACCCGCCAGGCACCGCTCGTCGTCATCAACTCCAACCGGGGTGGCCGCGACTTCGACGACGACACCGTGCGCGCCGCCGAGGCCGAGCTCCAGCGGGCCAAGGACGAGCTGACCGGCGCGGGCCTCACCGTCGACGTGCGCCAGCTGGTGCGCGGCAACGAGCCGGCCGAGGACCTCATCGCCGTGGCCAACGAGACCGACGCCGACCTCATCGTCATCGGCCTGCGACGCCGCACCCCGGTCGGGAAGCTCATCCTGGGCTCCAACGCCCAGCGCATCCTGCTCGACGCGCCCTGCGCCGTCCTCGCCGTCAAGGCCTGAGCCACGCGAGGGGCTGCGCGCGGTCGGGTCGAGGTGGATCTGACCGCCGTCACGGGTGTGGAGTGCGGGCCCCGTCCCACCGGGCGATGTGCCGGATCGACCCTCGCCGCTTTATAATGATGATGCGCACCTGGTTCAGACCCCCCGAGCGACAGCCGGGACGGACGAGCCGATGACGCACAGGACCCTCTCCGCCGCCCCCGGACCACACCCCGCGTGTGTGCTGGAGCCGGCCTCCCGCGACGAAAGGTAGTCGGTGTCGCCTGTGTCCCCGAAGCCCGCCGAGTCCACTGCGCTCCCGCCGGAGTTCTCCCACCAGGCTCTGCAGTCCCTCGTGCGCCAGGGGAGGTCGACGGGCTCGGTGACGGGCGAGCAGGTCGCCGACGCGATGCGTGCGGCCGACGTCAGGCCCGCCCGCGGACGGGTCGTGCTGCGCGCGCTCGGTGAGCAGGGCATCGCCGTGGCGATGGACCAGTCCGCCGGGGTCGCCGCTGCCACCACGGGCACCGCCGCGAAGAAGACGGCCTCGGCCCCCGCGACGAAGAAGGCGGCCGCGAAGACGACCCCCGCGAAGGCGACCGCCGCCAAGGCGACCACGGCGAAGGCGACCTCCGCGACGACGGCATCCGCCAACGGCGCCGCCGACGACACCGCGCCGGCCGCGAAGAGCGCCGCGAAGAGGGCCCCGGCGAAGGCGACGACGACGAAGAAGGCCGCCACGGCCGCCGCCGCCGAGGTTGACGCCCCGGCCTCGGGCACCCCGGCCAAGAAGGCCGCCACCAAGAGGACGACCGCCGCCGCAGCCAAGGCCGCCGCGGCCGCGCAGGACGCCCCCACGGAGGACGCGGACGCCGACGGTGACGACGACGAGGACGGCACCGCCAAGAAGGCGCCGGCCGTCGAGGAGCGCGAGGACGCCGGCTTCGTCATCCGCGACGACGACGAGGACGACGCCCCGGTCCAGCAGGTCGTGACCGCCGGTGCCACCGCCGACCCGGTCAAGGACTACCTCAAGCAGATCGGCAAGGTCGCCCTCCTCAACGCCGAGCAGGAGGTCGAGCTCGCCAAGCGCATCGAGGCCGGGCTGTTCTCCGAGGAGAAGCTGAACTCCGGTGACAAGATCGACATGAAGCTCAAGCGCGAGCTCTGGTGGATCGCCCAGGACGGCAAGAAGGCCAAGAACCACCTGCTCGAGGCCAACCTGCGGCTCGTCGTGAGCCTCGCCAAGCGCTACACCGGGCGCGGCATGCTCTTCCTCGACCTCATCCAGGAGGGCAACCTCGGTCTCATCCGTGCGGTCGAGAAGTTCGACTACACCAAGGGCTACAAGTTCTCGACGTACGCCACGTGGTGGATCCGCCAGGCCATCACCCGGGCGATGGCCGACCAGGCCCGCACCATCCGCATCCCGGTGCACATGGTCGAGGTCATCAACAAGCTCGCGCGGGTCCAGCGCCAGATGCTCCAGGACCTGGGCCGCGAGCCCACGCCGGAGGAGCTGGCCAAGGAGCTCGACATGACGCCCGAGAAGGTCGTCGAGGTCCAGAAGTACGGTCGCGAGCCCATCTCGCTGCACACCCCCCTCGGCGAGGACGGCGACAGCGAGTTCGGTGACCTCATCGAGGACTCCGAGGCCGTGGTGCCCGCCGACGCCGTGAGCTTCACGCTCCTGCAGGAGCAGCTGCACTCGGTGCTCGACACGCTCTCCGAGCGCGAGGCCGGCGTGGTGTCGATGCGCTTCGGCCTCACCGACGGCCAGCCCAAGACGCTCGACGAGATCGGCAAGGTCTACGGCGTGACCCGCGAGCGGATCCGCCAGATCGAGTCCAAGACGATGAGCAAGCTGCGTCACCCCAGCCGCAGCCAGGCGCTGCGCGACTACCTCGACTGATCGAGCGGGCTCTTCGGGGCCTCATCGCAGGTCAGCCACCCGCCGGGCGGGGGCCCTCGCTCGGGAGCGTTGCACGTCAGCACCGGCCGCACGCGCGGACGTACGAGACAGAGGGCGTATCCGCCTTTCAGCCCGCCCGGGACCAGACGATGTCGAAGTCGTCGACGAGGGTGTCGGCCTCGGCGTCGTGCTGGAAGCTCACCTCGAGACGCCCCTTGAGGGGGTTTCCTCGCGGTTGGCACACCAGGGTGCCGACCATGAGGACGCTGTCGCCGTCAACGAAGCCCGGGCCGGAGAAACGCGCAGGGTCGCCACCGCACGCACCGGTCGCCGAGTCGTCGACGTAGACCATCGAGTAGACCCGGTTGCCCGATCCGGTGATGTCCAGCGTCTGGTGACTGCCGTCGGTGTCCGTGGACGTCCACGTGCCTGCGAGGGGGCCGCTGCCGCTCGCTGCCGCCGCAGTCGCTGGTGCGAGGACGGCCACCCCTGCGGCGAGGACCGCGAGCGTTGCCAAGAGTCGTCGTGGTGGTGCTGCCCTGCTCATGATCTCCACCTGTCTGGACCCCTTGACCGGGTCAATCTCACGATGGTGCCGCTACGGCGATGCGGTCGACAATGGCCCGGTCGAGCCATGACTCTCAACAGTGCTGAGCGACGCGGCCTCGTCCTCGGTGCCCGCGAAGTGAGCACCCCCTGCGCGGCCAGCGGAAGTACCCGCCGGGAGCGGCCGACGAAAGGGAGCGTCCAAGCCCACGGTGACAGCGGCCGAACGCCGGGTCAGCCTGCGGGATCTCTCGGAGTCGGGCCGCTGGGTCTCTGGCGGCAGACACCGCAGGTTCCGCGGGGGAGGCGGTGAAGACTGACAAGGGCAGCTGCCCGGGGCCCGTCGTGCGCCCCGGCCTCAGACCCCGTCGGAGGACGAGCCCGAGCCGTCCGGGCCGGAGCCGGTCGCGCGGGAGCGGCGCCAGGCGAGCGCCCGGCCGCCACGGGAGAGCACCGAGCGCCAGTGCCGGCGGCCCTCCTCGGGGAGCATCAGGGCCGTGACCCGGTCGAGCCGGCGCCGCCGTGACAGCGCGCCGCGCCACACGGCCCGCGCGTCGTCCCCGACGTCGTGCAGCTCGCTGCCCGGGCGGGCGTAGCGCGCCTGCTCGAGCGTGGTGACGACGCGCCCGAGGGCGTCGGTCTCCTCCTGGGTGAGGTAGGCCGCCTTGCCGAGCTGGCGCGACGCCTGCCGCGGCGTGGACCCGTCGGCGGCGAGGAAGCCCATGTCCTGCAGGCGCAGCAGCAGCGACTGCCACTGCGCCTCGACCCGCTCGGCGTCGTCGGCGGCGTCCCGGCGGGACCGGCGCCGGGACAGCCAGGCGCCGAGCGGCACCACGGCCGCGGCGAGGATGACGAGGAGCGCGACCCCGAGGGCGGTGAGGTGGTCGGACGTGAACGCCAGGACGCCCCCGGCGCCGGTGGTGCCCCCGGTGGTGTCGGTGAAGCCGTCGGTGCGGTCACGGGTGGGCCCGGCGGACGGCGCCGTGCTCGAGGACGGTGTCGTCGCCGAGGGGGTGGGTGAGGACGAGCCGCCGTCGGTGGGGACGAGGCTGTACAGCGGCGCGGTGCCGCTGCGGCTGCCGGGGGTCGGCTCGAAGCGCACCCAGCCGAGCTGCGGGAAGTACAGCTCGGGCCACGCGTGGGCGTCGCTGACCCGCGCGACGCGCTCGTCGCCGTCGGGCACGCCGGGGAGGAAGCCCACGGCCATCCGCGCCGGGATCCCGGCCGCTCGGGAGAGCATGATCATCGCCGAGCTGAACTGGACGCAGTAGCCGCGCTTGGACTCCAGGAAGCGGGCCAGCGGCTCCTCGGGCAGCGTGCGGTCGCCGGTGTCCTCGGCGAGCTCGAGCGAGTACGTGTAGGCGTTGCCGCGCAGGTGGGACTGCACCGCACGGGCGATGTCGAGCGGCGAGTCCCCGGGCTCGGTGATCTCGTCGAGGAGATCGCGCACGACGCCCTCGGAGCGCGGCTCGAGGACGAGGTCCTCCTCGTCGACGGCGCCGGGGTCGACGGTCCCGCCGAACTGGGCGGCCTCCGGGTCGAGCTCGACGTACTCGACGCTGTACTCGGCCACCGGCCGGGTCAGCTGCACCAGGCCCTCGACGCTGATGTTCCACGACCCGTCGGGGAAGGGGCTACCGGTGGCGTTCGCGGGCAGCGCCACCTGGGGGACGCCGATGTTGTTGGCGGACACCGTGATCCGCTCGACCCGACGGGGGACGGCCGGCCCGGCGAGGGGGTCCGGGATGCGGCCGTCCTGCGGCACGAAGGTGAAGTCAGAGCGCGACGCCCACTGGCCGCGCCGGTAGGTGTCCAGGATGCCGACCCGCAGGGGCTGTGGGCTCTCCGACGTCGTGGTGTAGCGCAGCACCGCGTCGGTCGACTGGCTGCCGAGGTCGCGGGCGATGTCGACGCTCGTCGACAGCCGCACGGCCCCGCCGCCCCCGCCGCGCGCGTTGGAGCTCGTCCCCAGGCCGTCGGCGAGGAACGTGGTCGGCAGGTGCGGGACGATCCCGGGCAGCAGGACGGCCACGGCGAGGGCGGCGACCCCCACGACGCGGCCCGTCGCCGAGAAGACGGTGGTGGGGTCGGCGAACGGGCCCCGCCCGTCGCGGGTGGCCGCGGTGCCCCAGGCCCGCATCGCGCTGACGCCCTGGCGGCCGACGAGGGCCAGCCACACGAGGATCGGCGGGACGGCCCACAGGGCGCCGAGCCCCTCACCGGAGTTCGTCGCCGACGACAGGAACGCGGTGAGCAGGGGGATGCCGGCGGCGGCCGGGGAGCGGAAGGTGACGGCGCAGGCGTCGACGGCCACCGCGGTGAGCCCGATGAGCAGGCTGATGGCGAGGATGGTGCCGCGGTTCGCGGGCGCGGGCGCCGTGTAGTTGGTGACCGTCTCGTACGCCTGGGTCAGCAGCACCCCCAGGGCGGCCCCGGTGTCCGGGACGGGGACGAGGTTCTTCCACAGGTGGCCCTGGCCGTGGAGCAGGGCCGCGCCGTGGACGAGCAGGACCGCCTGCGCGGCGACGACGAGCAGCCGCGACGAGGTGACGAGCCGCACGCCCATCCCGACGAGGGCGACGAGGACGACGAGCAGCAGGCTCGGGCGGAACCAGGCGGCGGTCGGGGAGAACAGCGTGGTGAGCGGGAGGGCGACCGCGAGGGTCGCGAGGGCGGCGAGGGCGGTCTCCACCGGGCGGGCGCGGTTCACCGGGCACCCACCGTCTGCGCGCCGACGACGGCCGACCAGGCGGCCGCGGGGGTCGTGCGCGCGTCGACGACGGTGACCGTCCAGCCCGAGGCGCGCAGCACCTCCGCCGTCGTCGCGGCGCGGGCGTCGGCGGATGACCGCGAGCGGCCGCCGCCGAACGAGGCGGGGTCCACGACCGTGGCGACCCCCGCCGAGCCGGGCTGGCGCAGCGCCGCCAGGGCCCGCGCGTCGTCGTCGCTCAGCGGGCCCCCGACATAGACCACGAGCCCGCCCTGGGAGGTCACCGTGCTCGCGGCGTGCAGCACGGACCGCAGGCCGTCGTCGGGGCCGGTGGTGACCCGAGCCAGGGTGTCGAGCCCGGCCTCGAGGGTCTCGTCGTGGTGGGCGCCGGTGTCGCAGCCGTGGTCGGCGGTCAGCAGGTGCACGGCGTACCCGACCTGCTGCACGTGGGCGGTCACCGAGGCGGCCGTCGTGACGCACCACTCGAGCGAGCTGCTCCGTCCCGACCCGGCGTGCCCGCCGGCCCGGCTGTCGAGCAGGACGACGGCGCGGCGCTTGGCCGGCCGGTCCTCCTGGCGGACCATGAGCCCCCCGGTGCGCGCCGAGGCCGGCCAGTGGATGCGCCGCAGGTCGTCCCCGTCGCGGTACTCGCGGATCGTCTGGTCGTCCTCGCCGTGCAGGGCGACCATGTGGGGGACCGTCCCCTCCGACCCGATGCCGCTGCCGAGCGAGCGTCCGCTCGGCAGGGCGAGCACGCGGGGGAGCACGACGACCTCCGCCTGACCGCCGACCGCGGCCGAGCGCATCGTCAGGCCGAACGGGTCGCGGACCCGGACGCCGAGCGGCCCGATGCGGTGCACGCCGCGGGTGTGGGAGCGCACCGTGTACTGCACGTCCTGCGAGGTGCCGGGTCGCAGGGCGGGGATGACGAAGCGCGGTCGGTCGCCCAGGGCGTAGTCGATCGACTCCTCGGCCATGACGACGGGGGAGGTCATCGCCTCCGCGTTGCGCACGGTCACCGACACCACGGCCCGCTCGTCGATGGCGACCCGGGAGGGCGCCGCCGTGCGCCGCACCTCCAGCCGCAGGCCGTGCCGCCGGACGAGGACGAGCGAGATGGCGACGAGGGCGAGCAGGAGCACGCCGACCCGGGTGACGTCGCGCTGGCCGAGCAGGACACCGGACGAGACGAGGACGAGCCCGCAGGCGGTGAAGGCCGCGCCGCGGGTGGTGAGGGAGCGTCGGAGCTGGCGCACGGGCTCAGCGGGTGGGAGCGGGGACCCGCACGCGTTGGAGGAGGTCGGTGACGACGTCGGTGGTCGAGCGCCGCGCCATCTGGGTCTCCCCGGTGGGGATGAGGCGGTGGGCGAGGACCGGGACCGCCACCTGCTGCACGTCGTCGGGCAGGACGTGGTCGCGGCCGGCGAGGGCGGCGTGGGCGCGCGAGGCCCGCAGCAGGTGCAGGCTCGCGCGCGGCGACGCCCCCAGGCGCAGCGCCGAGCTCGACCGGGTGGCCGTCGTGAGGTCGACGATGTACTGGCGCACCGCCGGTGAGGCGTGGACCGCGCGGACCGACTCGACCATCGCGGTCACGGCGGCGGCGTCGGTGACGGGGCGCAGGTCGTCGAGCGGGGAGGCGCCGCCGTGGATCTCGAGCATCTCCAGCTCGGAGCGGGCGGACGGGTACCCCATCGAGATCCGCGCCATGAAGCGGTCCCGCTGGGCCTCCGGGAGCGGGTAGGTGCCCTCCATCTCGATGGGGTTCTGGGTCGCCATCACCATGAACGGCTTCTGCAGCGCGTACGTCGTGCCGTCCACGGTCACCTGCGCCTCCTCCATCGACTCCAGCAGCGCGGACTGCGTCTTGGGGGAGGCGCGGTTGATCTCGTCACCGACGACGACGTTGGCGAAGATCGCGCCCGGCCGGAACTCGAAGTCGCGCACGTCCTGGTTGAAGACCGAGACGCCGGTGATGTCGCTGGGCAGCAGGTCCGGGGTGAACTGCACGCGCCGCACCGAGCAGTCGATGGAGCGGGCCAGCGCCTTGGCGAGGAGGGTCTTGCCGACGCCCGGGACGTCCTCGACGAGGAGGTGGCCCTCGGCGAGCAGCACGGTGACGGCCGTGCGGACCACCTTCTCCTTGCCCTCGATGACCGAGTTCATCGCCGCCATGAGCGAGCTCGACACCTGGAGGAGCTGGTCGAGCGCGGCGCCCCGGGCCGTCGGGTCGAGGGGGGTGCGCGCCCGGTCGGTCTCGGTCCTGCGGTCGTGCTCGAGGTCGCTCACAGCGAGTCCCTTCGTCGTCGTACCCGCCCCAACGCGCGAGGGGCGTGGAGCCTCCCCTAGATCTTGCGCCACGCAGGGGCTGCGAGGAAGGAGTTCGCACCCCCGGTGAAGGTTTCGGTTCGGTGACGCGCGCCGGCGCCCCACCCCGCACCACCGGTGGCTCCCGAGCCGCCCACCGCCGTGCCGGGGGTGCGGATGCGCGGGTTCGGGGCCCTGGTCCGGCGCGCCCGAGGGTTCGTTCGCGCTGATCCGGGACCGGGGTGCACGAATCTCCTCCACTTCACACCACCACCTGTGACCTGTGATGACGTGCAAAGATCAGCCGTTCGGCCACCGAAAACGCCGACGGATGGAGCACTGGTGGAGTAATGTGGAGGAAACCGGGGCAGCCGGGTGGGTCGAGCAGGGTCGGGAGGTGCCGTCGTGGACGAGTTCCTGGGCACCCACACGCCGCGGCTCGACGACAAGGGGCGCCTGTTCCTCCCCGCCCGCTTCCGTGGCGCGCTGGCCGACGGCCTCGTCGTCACCACGGGCCAGGAGGGCTGCCTCTACGTCTTCTCGACCTCGGAGTTCCACCGCATCTCCGGCCTCATGCAGGCCGCCCCCGGCTCCTCGCGCCAGGTCCGCGACTTCGTGCGCGTCTTCCGTGCCAGCGCCCACCCCGACACCCCGGACAAGCAGGGCCGCGTCACCATCCCGGCCGCGCTGCGCACGTACGCGCGCCTCGACAAGGAGTGCACGGTCATCGGCAACGGCAACCGGCTCGAGGTGTGGGACTCCGCCGCCTGGGACTCCTACCTCGCCGAGGTCATGCCCGCCTACTCCGCGTACTCGGTCGACACCGAGGAGGTGGTCCCCGGCCTCTGAGCCGGCTCACCTCCCGAGCACGCCGCAGCCCGACGCCCGCACCGACACCCCACCAGCTCGACGACCACCGCGCCCGCCACCTCGACCCGACCGCCGGCCTCCAGCCGACCCGCATCCCGACGCGACTTCCCCCGCGCCGGGCACGGATCGGATGGGGACCAGCCGCCGGGTCGACCCGCACCCGCACCGACCACGACGCCGCACCGCCCACGAGGCCCGACCACGACACCGCGAAGGAGGATGACGATGAGCAGCAGAGGAGACGCCGCCGAGCGGCACGTCCCCGTGCTGCGCGAGCGCATCGTCGACCTCCTCGAGCCCGCGCTGCAGGACGACGGCTCGCTGTTCGTCGACGGCACCCTGGGCATGGGCGGCCACGCGCAGGCGATCCTCGAGCGGTGCCCCGCGGCCCGGGTCATCGGCCTGGACCGCGACGAGGAGGCGCTCGCCCTGGCGGGGGAGCGCCTCGCCTCCTTCGGTGAGCGCTTCCTCGGGGTCCACGCGGTCTACGACGAGATCGCCACGGTCCTCGCCGAGCACGCGGAGGGCACCGCGCGCGCCATCCTGTTCGACCTCGGGGTCTCCTCGCTCCAGATCGACGAGCCCGAGCGCGGTTTCGCCTACCGCCACGACGCCCCCCTGGACATGCGGATGGACCAGAGCACCGGCATCACCGCGGCCGACGTCCTCAACACCTACTCCCACGGCGACCTCGCCCGCGTCCTGAAGACGTACGGCGAGGAGCGCTTCGCCGGCCGGATCGCCTCAGCCGTCCTGCGCGAGCGCGACAAGGAGCCGTTCACCACCTCGGCCCGGCTCGTCGACGTGCTGCGCACGGCCATCCCGGCGGCGTCGCAGCGCACGGGGGGGCACCCGGCGAAGCGGACCTTCCAGGCCCTGCGCATCGAGGTCAACGCCGAGCTCGAGGTGTGGGAGCGGGCCGTGACCAGCGCGATCGGCGTCCTCGCGCCGGGCGGCCGGATCGCGGTGCTGTCCTACCACTCGCTCGAGGACCGGATCACCAAGCAGGCCCTCGTCGCCGGGGCGCGCAGCCGCACGCCCGTCGGCATCCCGGTCGAGCTCCCCGAGCACGCCGCCTACCTGCGACTGCTCACCCGCGGTGCCGAGGTGCCGGGCGAGGACGAGCAGCACACCAACCCCCGGTCCGCCTCGGCCCGACTGCGCGCCGCCGAACGACTCTCGCCCCCGAACGGAGCCCACGCATGAGCCAGCTCGCACCGGTCAGGTCCACCCCACGGGCGCGGCGGGCCACGACCCCGGCACCGCGCCAGCTCAAGGTCGTCACGCCCCCGGAGACCGCCGGCAACGGTGTCTTCCTCGCGCTGTGCGTCCTGCTGCTCCTCGGCGGCTTCGTCGGGGTGCTGCTCCTCAACACCGCGATGGCGCAGGGGTCGTACACGATGCGCGACCTCCAGCACCGCTCCGACGAGCTCGCCGACGCCCAGGACGCGCTGCGCCACCAGATCGACGGGGTGTCCGGCCCGGGACCGCTGGCCCAGCGCGCCCGCGACCTCGGGATGGTCCCGGCCGAGACGGCGGCCTTCCTCCGCCTCTCCGACGGCAAGGTCCTCGGCGTGGCGAAGAAGGCCAAGGCCAACGAGCGATTTAGCGTGGTCACCGAGTCCAAGGCCCCCAAGAGGAGCACCCCCGTGACGACGACGACGCCGTCGCCCGCCAGCGCCCCCCGCTCCGTGCTGCCCTCGACGACCCCGGCGGTCACTGCGGCGGTTCCGACGACCCCCCCGACCGCGCCCTCGGGCGACTGACCCTCACCCCGCACCCACCGCGACCCGGAAGAGACGCCCCGTGACCCAGCGCAGGACCCCGCCGCCCGGAGGACGAGCGCGCCCGGCCGCCCCGGGTCCCGGCCGCCCCGCTGCGGGGACCTCCACGCGCTCGCGGCCCGCGCCCGCGCGTCCTGGTACCGCGGCTCCCCGGGCCGGCGGCTCGAAGGCGGCAGCATCGAAGGCGACCGGCTCGAAGGCGGCCGCACCGAAGGCGACGACCCGGAAGGCGGCCGCACCGAAGGCGACGACCCGGAAGGCGACCGGCTCGACGGCGACCGGGTCGCGGACCACCGCGCAGCGCCCCACGACGAGCCGTCGACCGACCACGGCGGGCCGCTCGGGGCCGGCGGCCACCCGCAAGGGGGCGTCCGGCGGAGGAGGCCGCGGCCGGCGTCCCGCACCGGCGAGTGCAGGGGGGCCCTCGGGCAACCCTCGTCGGCGGATGCGCTTCCTCACCGTCGCGACCCTGTTCGTCCTCAGCATCTTCGGCGCCCAGCTCGTCCGGATCCAGGGCTTCGACGCGCAGGCCGTCGCCGCGCAGGCGCAGTTCAAGCGCGAGGCGGCCCAGATCATCCCCGCGATGCGCGGGCGGATCCTCGCCGCCGACGGCACGGTCCTGGCCTCGAGCGTCGTGCGCGAGGTCGTCGTCGCCGACCAGAGCGCGGTGTGCACCTACGGCACGAAGAAGTCCACCTGCGCCTCCGACACCTCGGCCGAGGCCGTCCAGCGGGCCGCGACGAGCCTCGCCCCCCTGCTCGACACCACCGTCTCGCAGCTCGTCGCCGAGCTCACCGGGACGAGCCGCTACCGCGTGCTCTCCAAGGACGTGACGCCGCTGACGTGGAACAAGATCTCCGACCTCGGCATCCCGGGCATCTACCGCGACCGTCGTGAGACCCGCTCCGAGCGCACCTACCCGCAGGGCACCACCGCGGCGGCGCTCGTCGGCTACGTCACCGCCGACGGCACGGCCGGTGGCGGGGTCGAGGTCATGGAGGACGCCCGCCTCCAGGGCACCCCCGGCAGGCAGACCTTCGAGCAGGGACGCGACGGCACGATCATCCCGGCGGCGGCCCGGTCGACGACCCCCGCGGTCGACGGCAACGACGTGCGGCTCACCATCAACGCCGGCCTGCAGTGGTACGCCCAGAACGCACTGGCCCAGCGGATCAAGGAGACCAGGGCCACCTCCGGCACCGTGGTCATCATGAGCGCGAAGACGGGTGACCTGCTGAGCGTGGCGTCGTACCCGACCTTCGACCCCGACACCGACGTCGGCACCAAGGGCGCCAAGCTGAGCAACTACGCGTTCTCCGACGTCTTCGAGCCCGGGTCGACCTCCAAGGTCATGACGATCGCGGCGGCCCTGGAGGAGAAGACGGTGACGCCCTCGACGCCGGTCATCATCCCCAACCGGCTGCCGCGCTACGACTACAACTTCAAGGACAGCCACGAGCACGCGACCCTGTTCCGCACCGTCGCCGGCACCCTGGCGGAGTCGAGCAACATCGGCACCATCCTGGTCAGCGAGACCCTGAAGCCCAAGACCCTGGAGACCTACTTCCGCAAGTTCGGCCTGGGGTCGCTCTCGGGGACCGGGTTCCCGGGGGAGTCGCGCGGCCTGCTCGCCAAGAGCGAGGACTGGAGCGGCTCGCAGCGCGCGACCGTCGCGTTCGGCCAGGGCGTGTCGGTGACCGCCATCCAGGCCGCCTCGGTGTTCCAGACGATCGCCAACCACGGCGTGCGGGTCTCGCCGCGGCTCGTCGACACCGTCACCGAGGCCGACGGCACCGTGACGCGGATGCCGGCCTCCACCTCGTCGCGCGTGGTCTCGAAGGAGACCGCCAACGACGTCAGCCGGATGCTCGAGGGCGTCGTCAGCCCGGACGGCACGGCCGAAGAGGCGCAGATCGCCGGCTACCGCGTCGCGGGGAAGACCGGCACCGCCGACTACTACGACTCCCGTGTCGGCAAGTACAGCGGCCGCACCGCGAGCTTCATCGGCTACGCCCCGGCCGACGACCCGGAGATCGTCGTCGCGGTCATCATCCAGAAGCCGGCCTACCCGTTCTTCGGCGGCTACGTGTCCGGGCCGGTGTTCAAGGACGTCACGACCTACGCGCTCCAGGAGCTGAAGATCCCCCCCACCGGCAGCAAGGCCACGCCCGTCACGATCAAGGTCGACCCGAAGGAGGCGCAGGCGGACCCCACCCTCCTGCGCAACGGCAAGAAGCGCACCCCACGGTAGGGTCGGTCGACGTGCCAGCCCCCCGACCGTCGCAGCCCGCCAGCACCTCGGTCAGCACCCTCGCGGCCCTCCTGGGCGTCCCCGCACCGGCCGGCGAGGCCGTCGTCACCGGGGTCACCCTGGACTCACGCGGCGTCCTTCCCGGCGACCTGTACGCCGCCCTGCCCGGCGCCCGGGCCCACGGCGCCGACTTCGCCGCCGCGGCGCTCGAGGCGGGGGCGACGGCGGTCCTGACCGACGCGGACGGCGCCCGGCGGCTCGAGGCGTCCGGCGTCGAGCTGCCCGTCCTCGTCGTCGAGCACCCCCGCGCCGTCCTCGGCGCGGTCTCGGCCCGGGTCCTGGGGACCGAGGACCTCCCGATCCGGCTCATCGGGATCACCGGGACCAACGGCAAGACGACCACGGCCCACCTCGTGCACTCCGCGCTCACCGCGCTGGGCCGGCGTCCCGGGCTCATCGGCACCGTGGAGACGCGGCTCGGGGAGGAGCGGCTCGGCAGCGTCCGCACCACCCCCGAGGCGCCCGAGCTGCACGCCCTGCTCGCCGTCATGGTCGAGCGCGGCCTCGACACGTGCGTCATGGAGGTCTCCAGCCACGCGCTGGCGCAGCACCGGGTCGACGGGGTCGTCTACGACGTCGCGCTGTTCACCAACCTCTCCCAGGACCACCTGGACTTCCACGACGGCATGGAGGGCTACTTCGCCGCCAAGGCCTCCCTCTTCACCCCCGAGCGCTCCCGGCAGGCCCTGGTCTGCACCGACGACGACTGGGGCCGGCGCCTCGTCGAGCGCTCGGGCGTCCCCGTCGCCACGATCGGGACGGCCGACGACGCCGACTGGCGGGTCGCCGTCGACGCGCACGACCCGGCCGCCTTCCGGCTGAGCGCACAGGGGGTCGACCTCCACCTGAGGTCGAGCCTGCCCGGGGACTTCAACGTCACGAACACCGCGATGGCCGCGGCGGCCCTCGTCCTGCTCGGCGAGGACGCCCACGACGTCGGGCGCGCGGTGCTCACCGACCCGCACGTGCCCGGCCGGATGGAGGCCGTCGTGCCGCCCGTGCCCGTCGACGCCCCCCGCACCGTCGTCGACTACGCGCACACCCCGGACGCCATCCACGCCGCGCTGCGCGCCCTGCGGCCGACGACCCCCGGCCGCCTCGTCTGCGTCACCGGGGCGGGTGGCGACCGCGACCGCGACAAGCGCCACGCGATGGGGGTCGCGGCCGCCGGGGTCGCCGACCTCGTCGTCGTCACCGACGACAACCCGCGCTCGGAGGACCCGGCGACGATCCGGGCCGCGATCCTCGACGGGGTCCGGGCGGCCAGGGACGCAGGTCGGGAGGTCGAGGTGCTCGAGGTCGGCGACCGCCGCGATGCCATCCGCGAGGCGCTGCGGACCGTGTGGGCCGAGGGGTCGCGGGCCACCGTCGCCGTCGTCGGCAAGGGCCACGAGCGCGGGCAGGACGTGGCCGGCGTGGTCCACCCCTTCGACGACCGCGAGGAGGTCGTCGAGGCGCTGCGCCTCGTCGCCGCGGGGGAGGCCGACGCGTGATCCCCTTCTCGCTCACCGAGATCGCTGCCGTCACCGCGGGACGTGTGGAGGCTCCCGAGGGCGTCGACCCCGACCTCCTCGTCGTCGACGGGCCCGTCGTCACCGACTCGCGCGAGGCCGGCCCCGGCGCCCTGTACGTCGCGCGCGTCGGGGAGCACGCCGACGGGCACGACTTCGTCGACGGCGCCGTCGCGCTGGGCGCGGTGGCGGCCCTCACGACCCGTCCGGTCGGGGGCACCCCCTGTGTCGTCGTCGCCGACACCCAGGAGGCCTTCGCGGCGCTGGCCCGTGCGGTCGTCGACCGCCTGCCGGACCTCGGGGTCGTCGGCATCACCGGGTCGTCGGGCAAGACGAGCACCAAGGACCTCCTCGGGGCCGTCCTCGCCACCGCCGGGCCCACCGTGGCCCCGGTCGGGTCGTACAACTCCGAGGTCGGGGTGCCCCTCACCGTGTGCCGCGTGCGGCCGGAGACCCGCTACCTCGTCGTCGAGATGGGCGCGCGCGGGATCGGCCACATCGAGTACCTCACCCGCATCGCACCGCCGCGGGTCGGCGTGGTCCTCAACGTCGGGACGGCACACGTCGGCGAGTTCGGCTCGCGCGAGGCCATCGCCGTGGCGAAGGGCGAGCTCGTGCAGGCCCTCCCGGCCACCGGTGTCGCGGTCCTCAACGCCGACGACGATGCCGTCCGCGCGATGGCCGCGGTCACCCCGGCACGGGTCGTCCTCGTCGGCGAGGCCGCCGACGCCGACCTCCGGGCCGTCGACGTCGTCCTCGACGCCGGCGGCCGCCCCACCTTCACCGTGGTGACGCCGCAGGGGAGCCGCAGCCTCACCCTCGGGCTCGTCGGGCGCCACCACGTCGGCAACGCCCTCGCGGTCCTGGCCGCCGCCACCGCGCTCGGTCTGCCGTTCGAGTCCGCCTGCACCGCACTGGAGTCGGCACGGCCGGCGAGCCGCTGGCGGATGGAGGTCACCGAGCGTGACGACGGCGTGACCCTCGTCAACGACGCGTACAACGCCAACCCCGACTCGATGCGGGCCGCGCTGTCGGCGCTCGAGCGGATGGGCGAGGACCGGCGCACCTGGGCCGTCCTCGGCACCATGCTCGAGCTGGGGGAGGAGTCCGAGGCGCTGCACCGCGAGGTCGGCGCGCAGGTCGTCGCCCACGGCGTCGACGAGCTCGTCGCGGTGGGCGAGGCGGCCCGGCCCCTGGCCGATGGCGCGTCCACGGCGGCCGCGAGCGACGGCACCCGGGTGCGCGTCGTCGCCGACGCCGACGCCGCCGAGGCGCTGCTGCGCACCGAGCTCCGGCGCGGTGACGTCGTGCTGTTCAAGTCCAGCCGTGACGCAGGGCTACGGTTGCTCGGAGACCGACTGGCCGGACCGAAGGAGGAGGACCAGGCGTGAAGGCTGTCCTCATCGCGGCCGTCGTGTCGCTCGTCATCGCGCTGTTCGGCACCCCGATGTTCATCCGCTTCCTCGTGCGCAAGGGCTACGGCCAGTTCATCCGCGACGACGGCCCGACCTCGCACCACACCAAGCGCGGGACGCCGACCATGGGCGGGGCCGTCATCGTCGCGAGCTCCCTCTTGGCCTACGTCATCGCCCACGTCGTCACCGGCCAGGGCCCCTCGGTCAGCGGCCTGCTCGTGCTGTTCCTCATGACCGGGCTGGGGTTCGTCGGCTTCCTCGACGACTTCATCAAGATCAGCAAGCAGCGCAGCCTGGGCCTGCGGTCGGGGGAGAAGCTCGCCGGCCAGACCCTCGTCGCGGTCGCCTTCGCGATCCTCGCGCTCCAGTTCCCCAACGAGAGCTTCCGCACGCCGGCGTCCACCCAGGTCTCGTTCGTCCGCGACACCCCGCTCGACCTCGCGTTCCTGGGCGCCGTCGTCGGCGTCATCCTCTTCGTCATCTGGGCGAACATCATCGTCGCGGGCACCTCGAACGGCGTGAACCTCACCGACGGCCTCGACGGGCTCGCCACGGGTGCGTCGGTCATGGTCTTCGCGGCCTACGTCCTCATCGGGATCTGGCAGTTCAACCAGAACTGCCAGTGGAACCCCGGCGCCCAGTGCTACGAGGTGCGCGACCCGCACGACCTGGCCATCGTCGCCGCGGCGGGGATGGGCGCCTGCTTCGGGTTCCTGTGGTGGAACGCCGCGCCGGCCAAGATCTTCATGGGCGACACCGGGTCGCTGGCCCTCGGTGGGGCGCTCGCGGGCCTGGCGATCCTCACCCGCACCGAGCTGCTCGTCGTCATCCTCGGCGGCCTGTTCGTCGCCATCACGCTGTCGGTGATCATCCAGGTGGCCTCGTTCAAGACCACCGGCAAACGGGTGTTCCGGATGGCTCCGCTCCAGCACCACTTCGAGCTGCTGGGGTGGCAGGAGGTCACGATCGTCATCAGGTTCTGGATCGTCGCGGGGCTGTTCGTTGCCCTGGGCCTGGGCCTGTTCTACGCCGAGTGGGTGGTGGGAGCGGCATGACCGCCACCCCGCAGCGGCTCGCCGGCCTCACCCACCGCGACGCCGACTGGTCAGGTCTGCGCGCCGTCGTCGCCGGGCTGGGCATCAGCGGCTTCGCCGCGGCCGACGCCCTCCTCGAGCGAGGGGTCGACGTCCTCGTCGTCGACGCGAAGGAGCCCGCCGAGGGCTCGCCCATGGCCGAGCGGGCCCGCATCCTCGACATCCTCGGCGCCCGCCTGTCGTACGGGGACGCCGCCGTGGGGGCGCTGCCGGGCCACGACGTCGACCTCGTCGTCACCTCGCCGGGCTGGCGGCCCGACCAGCCGCTGCTCGTGGCCGCCGCCTCCACCGGGATCCCGGTGTGGGGCGAGGTCGAGCTGGCCTGGCGGATGCGGGCGCGGGAGGGCGCGGCCCCGTGGCTCACCGTCACCGGGACCAACGGCAAGACGACGACCGTGCAGATGCTCGCGTCGATCCTGCGGGCCGCCGGGCTGCGCGCCACGAGTGCCGGCAACGTGGGGACGCCTCTCCTGGAGGCCGTGCTGCACCCGGAGCCGTTCGACGTCATCGCCGTCGAGCTGAGCAGCTTCCAGCTCCACTGGTCGCAGTCCCTCGCGCCCCGGGCCTCGGCCTGCCTCAACATCGCGCCCGACCACGTCGACTGGCACGGCTCGCTCGAGGAGTACGCCCGCGCCAAGGGCCGGGTGTACGCGAACACCGAGGTGGCCTGCGTCTTCAACGTCGAGGACGAGCAGACCCGTCGCCTCGTCGAGGAGGCCGACGTGCAGGAGGGCTGCCGCGCCGTCGGCTTCACCCTGGGCGTGCCGGGCCTGTCCGAGGTCGGCCTCGTCGGCGACGTCCTCGCCGACCGGGCCTTCGTCGAGGAGCGCCGCTCCGCGGCCGCCGAGCTGGCCACGCTGGACGACCTCGCCCGAGGTGGTCCGGCCCCGGCACCGCACCTCGTCGCCAACGCCCTGGCGGCGGCGGCCCTGGCCCGGGCGCACGGCGTGCCCCCCCGCGCGGTGCGGGCAGGGTTGCGCGACTTCGTCCCCGAGCCGCACCGCATCGCCGAGGTGGGGACCGTCCGTGGGGTGCGCTGGGTCGACGACTCCAAGGCCACCAACCCCCATGCGGCGCAAGCCAGCCTCGCCGCCTACGAGCACGTGGTCTGGGTCGCCGGGGGGCTGCTCAAGGGCGCCGACGTCGAGGACCTCGTCCGCGGCGCGGTCACGCACCTGAGGGGCGTCGTCCTCATCGGGGCAGACCGTTCGGTCATTTCGGACGCGCTCGCCCGACACGCGCCGGATGTCCCCGTGGTCGAGCTCGACCGTACCGACACTGGTGCCATGGACCAGGTGGTGAGGGAGGCCCTCGCGCTCGCTCGCGAGGGTGACGTCGTGCTGCTCGCGCCCGCGGCGGCGTCCATGGACATGTTCGCCGACTACGGCGCGCGCGGTGACGCCTTCGTGTCAGCGGTCCACCGGCTCGCCGCCGGGGAGTAGGTCGTGAGCAGCGCCACCGCCACGGCGCGCAGCGAGACGCGCCCCAGCGGTCGGGTCTCGTCGTGGCTGTCCCGGTTCGACTCGCCGGTCACCACCTACTACCTGCTCGTCTGCGTCACCGCGGCCCTCGTCGTGTTCGGGCTCATCATGGTGCTGTCTGCCTCGGCCATCGTCTCCATCGACCGCACGGGTGCGGCGTTCTCGATCTTCACCACCCAGCTGACCTACGCCGTGCTCGGCGGGCTCGTCCTCGTCGTGGCCTCCCGGATGTCGGTGTCGCACTGGAAGAAGCTGGCGATCCCCCTGGTGCTCGGGGCGATCGCCCTCCAGCTGCTCGTCTTCACCCCGCTCGGGGTGTCGGTGCAGGGCAACCTGAACTGGGTCCAGGTCGGCCCCGTGCGCGTCCAGCCCTCCGAGGTCATCAAGCTCGGGCTGGTGCTCAGCGGGGCGCTCGTCCTGTCGGCGAAGCGCCGCTCGCTGCACTCCTTCTCGCACGTCGTGGTGCCCTACCTCGCCCCCATCGCCGTCACGGCGATCGGCGTCGTCGTCCTGGGCCGAGACCTCGGGACCGTGCTCATCCTCGGGGCCGTGGTCGCCGGCGTGCTCTTCGCCGCCGGGATCCCGCTGCGCTGGTTCGTCTACGCCGGCGGCCCGTTCCTCGCGATGGCGGTGGCCTTCGTCGTCACCAGCCCCAACCGGCTCGGGCGCTTCGACGTCTGGCTGGGCCGCGACACCAACGAGTTCGGGGCGGCGCGGCAGCCGATCCACGGCCGCTACGCCCTCGCCGACGGAGGCTGGTTCGGCCTGGGGCTGGGGGCCAGCCGGGAGAAGTGGGGCCTGCTCTCCGAGCCGCACAACGACTTCATCTTCGCGATCATCGGTGAGGAGCTCGGGCTCCCCGGAACCCTCGCGGTGCTGCTCCTCTTCGCCGGGCTCGCCCTGGCCTGCTACCGCCTCTTCACGCGCACCGACGACTTCTTCGTCCGGCTCGCCACCGCGGGGATCATGACGTGGATCATCGTCCAGGCCCTCATCAACATCGGGGCCGTCATCAACCTCCTGCCCGTCATCGGCGTGCCCCTGCCGCTCGTCTCCTCGGGTGGCTCCTCGCTCATCACCACGCTGTTGGCCCTGGGCATCCTGATGTCGTTCGCCCGGTCCGAACCGGGGTGTGCCGAGGCGCTGTCGGCGCGCCCGTCGGCCCTGCGGCGCTCCCTCGCCGTCATCCCGTCGGTGGCCGCCCGGTCGCGCAGGTCGGGCCGATGACGGCGACCGCCCTGCGGTCGGTCCTCCTCGCCGGCGGCGGCACGGCCGGCCACGTCTCGCCGCTGCTGGCCCTCGCCGACTGCCTGCGCCGCCGCGACCCCGACGTCGCCGTGACGGCGCTGGGGACGGCGGCGGGCCTGGAGGCCCGGCTCGTCCCCGAGCGCGGCTACCCGCTGCTCGAGGTGCCCAAGGTGCCCTTCCCCCGGCGCCCCTCCGGCGACCTGCTGCGGCTGCCGGCCAACCTGCGCCGGGCCGTCGCGGCGGCGGACGACGCGATCGCCTCCACCGGCGCCGAGGTCGTCGTGGGGTTCGGCGGGTACGTCTCCACCCCTGCGTACCTCGCCGCTCGACGGCGTGGGGTGCCCATCGTCGTGCACGAGCAGAACGCCCGGCCCGGGCTGGCGAACCGGCTCGGCGCCCGCGTCGCCCACGGGGTCGGCGTGACCTTTCCCGGGACCCCGTTGCGCAACGCCACCGTCACCGGCATGCCGCTGCGCCACGAGATCGCGACGCTCGACCGCGCCGCCCATCGGGCCGAGGCGCGAGAACGGTTCGGGCTCACCGACGCTCCCACCGTCCTGGTCACCGGAGGGTCTCTCGGGGCTCAGCGCCTCAACGACGCCTTCGCCGGGGCCGTCGCCGAGCTCTCGGCGGCCGGGGTCCAGGTCCTCCACGTCACGGGAACGGGAAAGTCGTTCGCGCCCACCGGTGTCGCCGCAGCACCCTACGTCGTCCTCGAGTACTGCGACCGCATGGACCTCGCCTACGCCGCCGCCGACCTCGTCGTCGCCCGCTCGGGTGCCAACACGGTCTGCGAGCTCACCGCGGTCGGCCTGCCCGCCGTGTACGTCCCGCTGCCCATCGGAAACGGTGAGCAGCGACTCAACGCGGCCACCGTCATCGCCGCCGGTGGGGGCCTGCTCGTCGATGACGCCGCCGTCGACACCGGCTGGGTCCGCTCCACCGTGGTGCCGCTGGCCGCTGACCGCGCCCGGCTCGACACGATGGCGGCCGCCGCGGCGTCCGTGGGGGAGCGCGGGGGCGACGAGCTGCTCGCCGACCTCGTCGTGGCCGCGGCCCGGGGGGACTGACCCGTGGACGGCGTCAACCCCCGCTTCACCTTCACCGACCCCGTGCCCCGGCCCGAGGACCTCGGCCGCGTCCACCTCGTCGCCATCGGCGGGGCCGGGATGTCGGCCGTCGCCCGTCTGCTCCTCGCTCGCGGTGTTCCTGTCACCGGGTCCGACGCCGCCGACGGCCCGACCCTGCAGGCCCTGCGCGCGGCCGGGGCGCAGCGGGTCGACGTCGGACACGACGCCGCGCACGTCGCGGGGGCCGACACGGTCGTCATCTCCTCCGCGGTGCGGGAGGACAACGTCGAGCTGGCCGCCGCGCGAGCGGCGGGCTCCCTCGTCCTGCACCGCTCGCAGGCGCTGGCGTCGCTGATGTCCGACGACCACCGCGTCGCGGTGGCCGGGGCGAACGGCAAGACGACGACCACGGCGATGCTCGTCGTCGGGCTCGCGGCTGCCGGTGCGGACCCCTCCTACGCCGCCGGCGCCGAGATCGCCCAGCTGGGCACCAACGCGGCCGTCGGCGGGGGTACCGCCTTCGTCGTCGAGGCCGACGAGAGCGACGGCTCCTTCCTCTCCTACCGCCCCCACGTCGCGGTCGTCACGAACGTCCAGCCCGACCACCTCGACTTCTACGGCACCGCGCAGCACGTCGTCGCCGCCTACCGGCAGTTCGCCGACTCGGTGGTCGACGGCGGCCTCCTCGTCGCCTGCCTCGACGACCCGGGTAGCCGCGCCCTGGCCGAGAGGGCCCGCGAGTCCGGTCGCCGCGTCCTCACCTACGGCTACGACGCCGGCGCCGACCTGCGCGTCCTGGCGACCGTCGCCGACGGCCTCGGGACGCACTCGACCCTCGAGCGCGAGGGTGCGCAGCTGACGCTCGACCTCCTCGTGCCCGGCGAGCACAACGTCCTCGACGCCTGCGGCGCGCTCCTCGCCGCCGTCGACGGGTGCGGCGCCGACGGGCAGGCAGTCCTCGCCGGCCTCGCCGGGTTCAGTGGTGCCAGAAGGCGGTTCGAGGTCCGGGGGGAGGCGGGCGGGGTCACCGTCGTCGACGACTACGCGCACAACGCCCCCAAGGTCGCCGCGCTCGTCGGCACCACGGCAGAGATCGTGCGCCGGGCCGGGGGCGGTGCCCTGCACGTCGTGTTCCAGCCGCACCTGTACTCGCGCACCCGGGACTTCGCCACCGCCTTCGCCGAGGCGCTCGCCCCGGCCGACCACGTCGTCCTCCTCGACGTCTACGGGGCCAGGGAGGCACCGATCGACGGCGTCACCTCCGCGCTCGTCGGTGACCCCCTGCGCGCCCTCCCGGGGGAGCGCACCGTCGTCGTGGGGCCGAGCCCGCAGGAGGCGGTCGACCTCGTGGCCGCGGCGGCCCGCTCCGGCGACCTCGTCCTCACCGTCGGTGCCGGCGACGTGACCCGGCTCGGCCCGCTGCTCCTCCTGGCCCTGTCGGCGCACGGCTCGACCGCTGCCTCGCCGCAGGCCCCCTCGACCCCGTCCGCCGGAGGTACGACACCGTGAACCTGTCCACCCGCCAGGTCGACCGCGCCCCCGCCGGCGCCGCGTCCTCGGCCAACCGCTTCCGCGAACGGGCGCTGTCGAACCGGCGGCGGCCCTGGCGCCGCGTCCTCACCTGGCTCGCCGTCCTCGCGGCGGCGGCCGGGCTGGTCTGGGTCGTCGGCTGGAGCCACCTCCTCGGCGTCGGTGACGTCGAGGTCTCCGGGGTCAGCGGCGAGGAGGCGGTCGCCGTCGGCGAGCTCGTGGCGGTCCCGCTCGGGACCCCGCTGGCCCGGGTCGACACCGACGCCGTCGCCGCGAGGGTCCGCGAGCGGATCACCGTCGCCGAGGTCTCCGTGCGCCGCGCCTGGCCGACGACGCTGGCCGTCGAGGTGGTCCCGCGCACCGCCGCCCTCGTCGTGAAGAACCCTCAGGGTGCACTGGAGGTCGTGGATGCCGAGGGCGTCGCGTTCCGGGAGGTGTCCACGGCGCCGGCCGGCGTCCCGCTCGTCACGGCCACGGGCTCGAAGGGGTCGACCCGCGAGGCGCTGCAGTCCTCGCTCGCCCTCCTCGACGCCCTGCCCGCGGACCTGGCCGACAGCGTGCGGGCCGTCACGGTGAGCAGCGCCGACCTCGTCACCTTCACCCTCGGCAGCCGCACCATCGTCTGGGGCAGCGGTGAGGACTCGCCGCGCAAGGTCGCCATCCTGCGCGCCCTGCTGACGACGAAGGCCAAGGTCATCGATGTCAGCGCCCCCGACACCCCGGTGACCCGCTGACCGGTCGGCCTCGTCGTGGCCCCCGTCAGCAACCGGCCGTGACGGACGGGACGGGTGTGACGGGTGGGGCGGGCGAGGCGCATGGGTCGGCGCATGGGAGGATTTCCTCCGAGGATGTCGCGACACGCCCGCCGCCTCGTTGCCCGACCCCCCCGGCCGACTTAGCGTCGTCCCATCGCACCATGACTGAACCGTTACCGTCAAGTAGATGTTGAGGGTTTCGACCACCGCACCTCCCGACCGTACGCAGCGCATCTGAGTGGAAGGCCCGCATCGTGGCAGCACCCCAGAACTACCTGGCCGTCATCAAGGTCGTCGGCATCGGCGGCGGCGGTGTCAACGCCATCAACCGGATGATCGACGTCGGCCTCAAGGGGGTCGAGTTCATCGCGGTCAACACCGACGCGCAGGCGCTGCTCATGAGCGACGCCGACGTCAAGCTCGACGTGGGCCGTGAGCTCACCCGCGGCCTGGGCGCCGGCGCCGACCCCGAGGTCGGCAAGAAGGCCGCCGAGGACCACGCGGAGGAGATCGAGGAGGTCCTCAAGGGGGCCGACATGGTCTTCGTCACCGCCGGCGAGGGTGGTGGCACCGGTACCGGCGGCGCTCCCGTCGTCGCGCGCATCGCCAAGGGCCTGGGCGCCCTGACCATCGGCGTGGTCACCCGCCCGTTCACCTTCGAGGGCCGTCGTCGCGCCAACCAGGCCGAGACCGGCATCGCCTCCCTGCGCGAGGAGGTCGACACCCTCATCGTCATCCCCAACGACCGGCTGCTGTCGATCAGCGACCGCGGGGTGTCGATGCTCGACGCGTTCCGGTCCGCCGACCAGGTCCTGCTCTCCGGTGTCCAGGGCATCACCGACCTCATCACCACCCCGGGCCTGATCAACCTCGACTTCGCCGACGTCAAGTCGGTGATGCAGGGAGCCGGCTCGGCGCTCATGGGCATCGGCTCCGCCCGCGGCGAGGACCGCGCGGTCCAGGCGGCCGAGCTGGCCATCTCCAGCCCTCTCCTCGAGGCGAGCATCGACGGCGCCCACGGCGTCCTGCTCTCCATCCAGGGCGGCAGCGACCTCGGCCTGTTCGAGATCAACGAGGCCGCACGCCTGGTCCAGGAGGCCGCGCACCCGGAGGCGAACATCATCTTCGGCGCGGTCATCGACGACGCGCTCGGCGACGAGGTGCGGGTCACCGTCATCGCCGCCGGGTTCGACGGTGGGGCGCCGCTCCACCGGGCCGACAGCCGGGCACTCGGCACCATCCAGGGCCGGCCGGCCCCGGCCGCCCCCGCGGCACCGGTGGCGGACCCCCGCCCGGCGACGTCGTCCGGGCTCGCCCCGGCGCACGCCCCGGCCCCGCGCGCCGAGGTCCCGGCACCGACCCACAACGGCGAGGAGTCCCCGGTCCGCACCGAGCGCACCGAGGCGCCCGTCGAGCCGGCCCGACAGCAGCAGACCCCGCCGCGCACGGTGACGTTCGACGAGAACGACGACCTCGACGTGCCGGACTTCCTCAAGTAGCAGCCCTCGCGTGGTGAGGGGCGGGCCGGTCCATCCGGCCCGCCCCTCGCGCGTCTACGGTGGACCCGTGTTCGCCTGGCAGCAGACCCGCTCCGGAGTCCTCCGGGCGGTCACCGACCGCTCGGCGGGGGTGAGCACCGGTCGCTGGTCGGGGCTCAACCTCGGGGCCCACGTCGAGGACGACCCGGCCGCCGTCACCGAGAACCGCAGGCTGCTGCGCGAGACGCTGGGGCGCCCCGTCGTCTACATGGACCAGTGCCACGGCGCGCAGGTGGCCGTGGTCGAGGGCGTCCCCGACACCCCGCCGTCGTGCGACGGCCTCGTGACGCGCTCGACGCAGGTCGCCCTCGCGGTGCTCGTCGCCGACTGCGTCCCGGTCCTGCTGAGCGGCACCGGCGGCGTCGTCGCCGCGGTGCACGCCGGCCGGCCGGGCCTCGTCGCGGGCGTCGTCCCGCGCACCCTCGAGGTGATGGCCGAGCTGGGGGCGGGCGAGGTCGACGCCGTCGTCGGCCCCTCGGTGTGCGGGCGCTGCTACGAGGTCCCCGCGCCGATGCGGGCGACGGCGGCCGAGGTGCAGCCGGTGAGCGCCACCGTGTCGTGGACCGGCACCCCCGCCATCGACGTCGCCGCAGGGGTCGTCGCCGCCCTGCGTGACGCCGGCGTCCGGGTGCACTGGGTGCCCGGGTGCTCGCGCGAGCGCGAGGACCTCTACTCCTACCGCCGCGACGGGACGACCGGCCGCTTCGCGGGCGTCGTCGCCCGGGTCGCCTCGTGAGCCACGACCTCGACGCCCGGCTCCGCGAGCTCGCCGCGAACCTCGAGGCCGTCCGCCACCGCGTCGCCCGGGCATCCCGGGCCGCCGGTCGCGAGGACGAGCCGCGCCTCGTCGTGGTGACCAAGCTCTTCCCGGCGAGCGACGTCGACCTCCTCACCGGGCTCGGCGTCACCGACATCGGGGAGAACCGTGACCAGGAGGCGTCCGCCAAGTGCGCGCAGGTGACGGACCGGGCGCGGCTCACCGTGCACTTCATCGGCCAGCTCCAGAGCAACAAGGTGGCCTCCGTCGCGCGGTACGCGGACGTCGTGCAGTCGCTCGACCGCCCCAAGGTCGTCCGGGCCCTGGCGCGGGGGGCGGCGGAGTCGGGGCGCGTCCTCGACGTCACCCTGCAGGTGTCCCTCGACGACACGCCTGGCCGCGGGGGAGTGTCACCGCAGGAGGCGCCCGCCCTCGCCGATCTCGCGGCTGCGCAGGGCGGCCTGCGGCTGCGCGGGGTCATGGCCGTCGCGCCCCTGGGCGCCGACCCGAGACCGGCCTTCGCCCGGCTGCGGGAGGTGTCGCTCAGGCTGCGCGCCGACCACCCGGACGCGACCTGGGTCTCCGCCGGCATGAGCGCGGACCTCGAGGACGCGGTGGCCGAGGGTGCGACACACCTGCGTGTCGGCTCGGCAATCCTCGGTTCCCGGCAGTCACACCGGTAACTTCGGTCACGACATCGGCCACGTAAGGGCATGGCCGTCGAGCGAGGAGCAACCAATGGCAGGCGCACTGCGCAAGACGATGGTCTACCTGGGCCTCGCCGAGGACCAGGGTCGCTACGACGACGAGTACGACGACGGGTACGACGAGGTCACCGACGTCGAGGAGCCGCACGAGCACCACCGCGGCGCCGAGGTCACCCCCCTGCACACCCGCCACGCGGTCGCGCACGTCGTGCGGTCGCCCGAAGCCGTCGGCATCTCGCGGATCACGACGATCCACCCGCGGACGTACAACGAGGCCAAGACGATCGGCGAGAACTTCCGCGACGGCGTGCCGGTCATCATGAACCTCACCGACATGTCGGACTCCGACGCCAAGCGCCTCGTCGACTTCGCGGCCGGCCTGGTCTTCGGCCTGCGCGGCTCGATCGAGCGGGTGACCTCCAAGGTGTTCCTTCTCTCACCCGAGACCGTCGAGGTCAACGCCGAGGAGACCGGTGCGCCCGCAGGTCGAAGCGTGTTCAACCAGAGCTGACCCCGGTTCGGCCCGGCACCACCCGCGTCGGACACACTGTCGGTCATGAATGCCGTGCTCGCGGTCCTGCGCTTCGTCGTCTTCCTCTACCTCCTCGTGATGATCGGTCGGCTCGTCTTCGACTGGATCCGGATCTTCGCGAGGGAGTGGCGCCCGCGCGGTGCCGCCCTGGTCGTCGCCGAGCCGATCTACACCCTGACCGAGCCCCCGCTGCGCGCCCTGCGCAAGGTGATCCCGCCCCTGCGCCTGGGTGGGGTGTCGATCGACCTGTCGTTCATGGTGCTGTTCTTCGGGGTCTACCTGCTCTACATCCTGTTGTGAGCGTGCCGGGACCCCCCGTTCGGACCCCCTGGCGATCCACCCTTCGCGTCGACCGCCAGACAACACCTGTCACCTGCGCCCCGTCATCGTCTAGGCTGGCTCGACCTGCCCCCTCGGTCGCACGACCCCCTCGTGTCCCCGGACCCCGCACCCAGCAGCCCTGCCACCCACAGGAGATCACCCATGGCACTCACGCCTGAGGACGTCCTCAACAAGACGTTCACCCAGACCCAGTTCCGTCGGGGGTACGACGAGCGCGAGGTCGACGACTTCCTCGACGACATCGTCGCCGAGATGCGTCGCATGTCCAAGGACTCCGACGACCTGCGCGGCGAGCTCAACACCGTCCGTGAGGGGCGGGGCCTGGCGCCGGTCGCGGCGGCCACCGCACCGGATACCTCCGCCAAGGAGCTCGAGGAGCTGCGCTCCAAGAACGCGACCCTGGCCGCGCGCGTCGCGGACCTCGAGGGCACCCGCGGCGAGCTCACGGCCACGATCTCCGAGCTCGAGGGCACCCGCAGCGAGCTGACCGCCCGCCTCGGCGAGTTCGAGGGCAAGAGCGGCGACATCGAGGGCCGCAACGCCGAGCTCCAGGGCAAGATCGGCCAGCTCGAGCACCGCAACACCGAGCTCGAGGAGCAGACCCGCGAGGCCGTCGCCCGCGCCGACGAGCAGGAGGCGAAGGCCACCGAGCTCGAGGGCAAGGTCGGTGAGCTCGAGGAGCGCGCCGTCGCCGCCGAGGAGCGCGCCGGTGAGCTCGACGGCCGGGTGCGCGAGCTGGAGGGTCACCTCGGTGACACCCGGTCCCAGCTCACCGCGCTGGAGGGTCAGCGCGCGCAGGACGAGGACTCCATGGCCCAGGCGCAGTCCCGGGCCGGCGCCGACACCGACGAGCAGGTCGCGGCCCTCCAGTCGCGGCTGCAGGAGGTCGAGCGCGACGCCGAGGCCCGCATCGCGCAGGCCGAGGAGCGCGCCGAGGAGGCGCGGCGTGAGGCCGAGGCCGCCGCGCAGCGTGCCCACTCCGAGGGTGAGGCCGCCGTCTCCGGTGCCGCAGCGCTCGTCGGAGCGGGTGGCGGCGCCAGCGCCGCCGGCGTCATCGCCCTCGCGCAGCGTCTTCACGACGAGCACGTCGCCGCCGGTGAGTCCCGCCGCGACGAGCTCGTCTCGACGGCGCAGCAGCAGCACGACGAGCTCATCTCGACGGCTCGCCAGCAGCACGAGGAGCTCGTCTCCACGGGCCAGGCGAAGCACGACGAGCTCGTCTCGACGGGCCAGGCGAAGCACGACGAGCTCGTCTCGACGGGCCAGGCGACGCACGACGAGCTCGTCTCGACCGCGACGTCGCAGCGCGACGAGATGCTCTCGACCGCGACGTCGCAGCGCGACGAGATGATCGGCACCGCGACGACCAAGCGCGACGACATGCTCACCGAGGCGCGTGAGCGCTCCACGGGCATGGTCGCGGAGGCCCAGCAGAAGAAGGCCACGATCCTCGAGGAGCTCGGGCGCCAGCGTGGCCTCCTCGAGCGCAAGATCGAGGAGCTCCAGGGCTTCGAGCGCGACTACCGCCAGCGGCTGCACACCTACATCCAGGGTCAGATGGCCGAGCTGAAGAACGTCGCCGTCGACGGGTCCGACGAGGCCGACGGGGCCGACGAGGACGAGGAGCAGGTGGCCGCGGAGCCGCAGCGCGAGCGACAGGGCTGACACCCGCCACATGACGAAGGGCCCGGCCGGTCGGCCGGGCCCTTCGTCATGTGGTCGAGATCGCTCGTCTTGCAGGGCGTTTCGTCATTGAGAAGGGCCGGTGCGGGGCATATCCTCGGCCCACCGGTCGGGCCGACGGGGCCAGACCGCTCACCCGGAAGTGGGTCGACATGGTCAAGGCGGCATTGTCCGCGGCGAAGCAGGTGGGGGCTCGAGCGGCAGCGACCGCGCGTCGAGCCGTCGGTGGGGGCTCGGCCAAGGCCACCCCGCCCACCACGGCTGCGTCGGCGAAGAGGCCTGTGACCCCGAAGGCGGCGGCCGCCACGAAGGCGACTGCGACCAAGGCTGCGTCGCCGAAGAAGGCGGCTGGCACGAAGGCGACCGCGACGAAGGCGACCGCGAAGAAGGCGACCGCGAAGAAGGCGGCACCGGCGAAGAAGCCGGCACCGGCGAAGAAGCCGGCTGCGAAGAAGTCAGCCGCGAAGAAGTCGGCCGCGACGAAGGCTGCGCCGGCGAAGAAGTCGGCCGCGACGAAGGCGGCGCCGGCCAAGAAGTCCGCCAAGGCGGCACCGGCCAAGAAGTCGGCCGCGACGAAGGCGGCACCGGCCAAGAAGTCGGCCGCGACGAAGGCGGCGCCGGCCAAGAAGTCGCGCCAAGGCGGCACCGGCCGAAGAAGACGGCCGCGACGAAGGCGGCACCGGCCAAGAAGACGGCCGCGACGAAGGCGGCACCGGCCAAGAAGACGGCCGCGACGAAGGCGGCACCGGCCAAGAAGTCGGCCGCGACGAAGGCGGCACCGGCCAAGAAGTCGGCCGCGACGAAGGCGGCACCGGCCAAGAAGTCGGCCGCGACGAAGGCGGCACCGGCCAAGAAGACGGCCTCGACGAAGGCGCCCGGCCAAGAAGCGGCCCAAGGCGGCACCGGCCAAGAAGTCGGCCTCGACGACGGCGGCCCCGGCGAAGAAGGCGCCGGCACGCCGGTCCAACGCCCGCAGGGCGGCCGCGCTGCGCGTGCGTGAGGACGAGTCCCCCTGGACCGCACGCGAGCTCGCGCAGGTCCGTGGTGAGCTCGAGCACGACATCGAGCAGCTGCGCCGGGAGATCACCTCGGCCGAGGACGACCTCGTCGGGCTGATGCGCGACTCCGGCGACGGGGCCGGTGACGACCAGGCCGATGCCGGGGCCAAGACCTACGAGCGTGAGCAGGAGATCTCGCTGGCCAACAACGCCCGCGAGATGCTCGAGCAGACCGAGCACGCCCTGGAGCGGCTCGAGGACGGGAGCTACGGGATCTGCGAGTCCTGTGGGAACCCGATCGGCAAACTTAGGCTCCAGGCCGCACCTCGTGCGACCCTATGCATGCCATGCAAGATGAAGCAGGAGCGCCGCTGACCGCGGACCACCCCACCCCGCCCACGCCGGCCCCGGAGCCCTCCGGAGGCCGGCGACGGCTGTATGCCGTCCTCGGGGGGCTGGCGGTGACCACCCTCGTCGCCGACCAGGTGAGCAAGGTCTGGGCCCTCGCCGCCCTGACGCCCGGCGAGCCCGTCGAGGTCATCGGGTCGTGGATCAGCCTGACCCTGCTGCGCAACCCGGGAGCGGCCTTCTCGATCGGCGACGGCTCCACCTGGATCCTCACCCTGGTCTCCCTCGCGATCCTGCTCTGGGTCCTGGCCGGCGCCCGCAAGGTCGGGAACCTGCCGTGGGCGGTCGCCCTCGGCCTGCTCCTCGGCGGCGCGCTCGGCAACCTCGTCGACCGCTTCCTGCGCGAGCCCGGGGTCGGGCGCGGGCACGTCGTCGACTTCATCAACTACTTCGGCTGGTTCGTGGGGAACGTCGCCGACATCGCGATCGTCGTCGCGGCGGGGCTCATCATGGTGCTCACCTACCGCGGCACGTCGATCGCCGGGCCGGTCCACCGCGCGGAGCATGCGGATGACTGACGCGCGCACCGTCCTCGTTCCCGACGGGCTCGAGGGCGAACGGGTCGACGCCGCCATCGCGCGCCTGTTCGGCCTCTCCCGCACCCGGGCCGCCGACCTGGCCGCCGAGGGCGGCGTCAGCGTCAACGCGGCCAGCGTCGGCAAGAGCCACCGGGTCAGCGCCGGCGACATGCTCGAGGTGGCCCTGCCCGCGACGCCGAGCGCCGTCCTCGAGGTCGTCGCCGAGCCGGTCCCCGGCATGTCCGTCGTCCACGACGACGAGGACATCGTCGTCGTCGACAAGCCGGTCGGGGTCGCCGCGCACCCCAGCGTCGGCTGGACCGGCCCCAACGTCCTCGCCGGGCTCAAGGCCGCCGGGTACCGCATCTCCACGAGCGGGGCGAGCGAGCGCCAGGGCATCGTGTCGCGCCTGGACGTCGGCACCTCGGGCCTCATGGTCGTCTGCAAGAGCGAGCGCGGCTACTCCGTGCTCAAGCGGGCCTTCAAGGAACGACGGGTCGACAAGACGTACCACACGCTCGTCCAGGGCCTTCCCGACCCGCTCGTCGGCACCATCGACGCCCCCATCGGGCGCCACCCGGGAGGCGACTACAAGTTCGCCGTCATGGAGTCGGGCAAGCCGGCCGTCACGCACTACGAGCTGCTCGAGGCGTTCCGGCACGCCAGCCTCATCGAGGTCCGCCTGGAGACCGGCCGCACCCACCAGATCCGCGTCCACATGGCCGCCGTGCGCCATCCCTGCGTCGGCGACCAGACGTACGGCGCCGACCCGACGCTCGCGAAGCGCCTCGGCCTGGAGCGCCAGTGGCTGCACGCGGTCGGCCTGGGCTTCGAGCACCCCGGCTCGGGGGAGTGGGTCACCTTCGAGAGCAGCTACCCGCAGGACCTGCGCACCGCCCTCGACCGCCTCTGAACCCTCGCCGGGAGCGCCTGGGACGGGTGGGACTCGATGGGTCGCGCGACACGGGGCCCGACACGCCGAGGGGTGTCCCCGGGCCGACCTAGGATGGTCGGCGATGCCCTCCCCGAACGCCCCGAGCCCCGCCCCGACGACCAGC
Source organism: uncultured Actinomycetota bacterium (assembly GCA_963795035.1). Classification (GTDB taxonomy): domain Bacteria; phylum Actinomycetota; class Actinomycetes; order Actinomycetales; family Dermatophilaceae; genus Oryzobacter. The sequence continues at coordinate 495,682 of CAWCFZ010000003.1, forward strand.
ACGCCGAAGGGCTCGGACTCGTTCGTCCACCTCCACGTCCACACCGAGTACTCGATGCTCGACGGTGCCGCGCGCATCGGCGACCTGTTCACCCGGGCCGCCGAGATGGGGATGCCGGCCCTGGCCACCACCGACCACGGCTACGTCTTCGGGGCCTACGAGTTCTGGAAGAAGGCGCAGGGGACCGGGGTCAAGCCCATCATCGGCGTCGAGGCCTACGTCACCCCGGGCACCCACCGCACCGACAAGACCCGCGTCAAGTGGGGCGACGAGCGCACCCGGCCCGGCGACGACGTCTCCGGCTCCGGTGCCTACACCCACATGACCCTGCTGGCCCGCGACAACACCGGCCTGCACAACCTGTTCCGGATGGACAGCCAGGCCTCGCTCGACCAGGTCTACGCCAAGTGGCCGCGCGTGGACCGCGAGCTGCTCTCGCAGTACGGCGAGGGCCTGATCGCCACGAGCGGCTGCGCCTCCGGGGAGATCCAGACGCGGCTGCGACTCGGTCAGTACGCCGAGGCCAAGCAGGCGGCATCGGACTTCCAGGACATCTTCGGCAAGGAGAACTTCTACTGCGAGATCATGGACCACGGTCTCGACGTCGAGCGCCGCTCGATGAAGGAGCTGTTGCGCCTGGCCGGCGAGCTGGGGATGCCGCTCGTCGCCACCAACGACCTGCACTACACGAGCCCCGAGGACGCCAAGGCCCACTCGGCGCTGCTGTGCGTGCAGTCCGGCTCCACGATGATGGACCCCAACCGGTTCAAGTTCGACGCCGACGAGTTCTACCTCAAGAGCCCGGCCGAGATGCGCCACACCTGGCGCGAGCTCCCCGAGGCCTGCGACAACACCCTGCGCATCGCCGAGATGTGCGACATCTCGTTCACCGAGGACGAGGGGCGCTACATGCCGCGCTTCCCCTGCCCGCCGGGGGAGAACGAGGCGAGCTGGTTCGTCAAGGAGGTCCAGCGCGGCCTCGTCGAGCGCTTCGAGGGCGCCGTGCCCGACTACGCCCACCGGCAGGCCGCCTTCGAGACCGAGGTCATCGTCTCCAAGGGCTACGCGGGCTACTTCCTCGTCGTCGCCGACTTCATCACCTGGGCCAAGGACAACGGCATCCGGGTCGGCCCCGGCCGTGGCTCGGGTGCGGGGTCGATGTGCGCCTACGCGATGAAGATCACCGACCTCGACCCCGTCCCGCACGGCCTGATCTTCGAGCGCTTCCTCAACCCCGAGCGGCCCTCCCTGCCCGACTTCGACGTCGACTTCGACGAGCGCCGGCGCGGCGAGGTCATCCGCTACGTCACCGAGAAGTACGGCAGCGAGCGGGTCGCCCAGATCGTCACGTACGGCACCATCAAGGCCAAGCAGGCCGTCAAGGACGCGGCCCGCGTCATGGGCCACCCGTTCGCCGTCGGCGAGCAGCTGACCAAGGCGATGCCGCCGGACGTCATGGGCAAGGGCGTCCCGCTCTCGGGGATCTACGATCCGGCCCACGCGCGCTACGGCGAGGGCAAGGAGTTCCGCGAGCTCGTCGCCACCGAGGCCCACCTCCAGGAGGTCGTCGAGACGGCCAAGGGCCTCGAAGGCCTCAAGCGACAGTGGGGCGTGCACGCCGCCGGCGTCATCATGAGCAGCGAGCCGCTCATCGACGTCATCCCCATCATGCGCCGCCTCCAGGACGGCCAGGTCATCACCCAGTTCGACTACCCGAGCTGCGAGGCGCTCGGCCTGGTGAAGATGGACTTCCTCGGGCTGCGCAACCTCACGATCCTCGACGACGCCATCGCCAACGTGCAGACCAACCGGTCCGAGGTCATCGACCTCGACGCCCTGTCCAAGGACATGACCGACGCGCCGACCTACGACCTGCTCGCCCGAGGCGACACCCTCGGGGTCTTCCAGCTCGACGGCGGCGGCATGCGCACCCTGCTCAAGCTGATGCAGCCCGACAGCTTCGAGGACATCTCGGCGGCCCTGGCGCTGTACCGACCCGGTCCGATGGGCGTCAACGCGCACACGAACTTCGCCCTGCGCAAGAACGGCAAGCAGGCCCTCACCCCCCTCGACCCGCAGCTCGAGGGCAAGCTGCAGCCCGAGATGATCGAGGCGCTCGGCCCGATCCTCGGCACGACCCACGGCCTGGTGATCTACCAGGAGCAGGTCATGGAGATCGCCCAGAAGCTGGCGGGATACTCCCTGGGCAACGCCAGACCTCCTCCGGCGCGCCATGGGCAAGAAGAAGAAGGAGGTCCTCGACAAGGAGTACGTCCCCTTCTCCGAGGGCATGAAGGCCAAGGGCTTCAACGAGGCGTCGATCGCCGCGCTGTGGGGCGTCCTCGTCCCGTTCTCCGACTACGCGTTCAACAAGGCGCACACCGCCGCCTACGGCCTCGTGTCGTACTGGACCGGCTACCTCAAGGCCAACTACCCCGCCGAGTACATGGCCGCGCTGCTCACCAGCGTCGGCGACGACAAGGACAAGTCGGCCCTCTACCTCGGCGAGTGCCGGCGGATGGGCATCAAGGTCCTGCCGCCCGACGTCAACGACTCGATCGGGCCGTTCGCGGCGGTCGGCACCGACATCCGGTTCGGGCTCAACGCGATCCGCAACGTGGGCCAGAACGTCGTCGAGGAGGTCATCCGCGCGCGCGAGGAGAAGGGACGCTTCACCTCCTTCCGCGACTTCATGTCGAAGGTGCCCGCGGTCGTCTGCAACAAGCGGACCATCGAGTCGCTCATCAAGGGCGGTGCCTTCGACGGCCTCGCGGAGACGCGGATGGGGCTGCTGCGCGTCCACGAGGAGTACGTCGACGCCTTCGTGGCCGTCAAGCGCCAGGAGGCCATCGGGCAGGACAGCCTGTTCGGCGCCTTCGGTGACGACGCAGGCGACTCCGGGGGAGGCGACCTCATGGGGCTGGCCACGGTGCCGGGCGTGGAGTGGGACAAGTCCACCCTGCTGTCCTTCGAGCGCGAGATGCTCGGCCTCTACGTCTCGGACCACCCGCTCTTCGGGGTCGAGCACGTGCTCTCGGCCCACGCCGACACCCAGATCGCCGCCCTCACCGCCGACGAGAGTGGGCGACCCGAGGGGTCGATGGTCACCGTCGCCGGCCTCATCACCGGTCTGCAGGTCAAGCGCACCAAGAAGGGCGACCTCTGGGCGATCGCGACGGTCGAGGACCTCGCGGGCTCCATCGAGTGCCTGTTCTTCCCCAGCTCGTACATGGCCGTGGGGCCGATGCTCCAGCAGGACACCGTGGCGGTGGTCCGGGGCAAGATCAACCGCCGCGACGACTCCGTGTCGATCTACGCCCAGGAGCTCACCCTCCCCGACGTCAGCGAGGGCCCGCGCGGCCCGGTCGTCGTCACGATGGACACCGTGCGGGCCACGACCCAGCGGATCGAGGAGCTCAAGGCGGTCCTCACCAACCACCCGGGCACCACCGAGGTGCACCTGCGCCTGGCCAAGCCCGGGCGCGTCGTCGAGGTCAGGCTCGACCCCGCCTACCGGGTCACCGCGACCGAGTCGCTCTTCGGCGACCTCAAGGTGCTCCTCGGCCCTCGCTGCCTCACCTGACCCTGGTCCCCATGGCCCACGGGACCGCCCGAAGGACTGGCAGGTCACGACTGCACGTGGCCCCGAATTCGGTGATTCGCACCCTTCTCACCGCTCGGGCGACCGCCTAGGGTGGGCCGCGCCTGACCCCACGAAGGAGACAAAATGACCACCACGCATCGGCGCATCATCGGCGCCGGGATCGCGGCAACCGCCCTGGCTGCGTTCGTCGCCGGCGGGACCGCGGTCGCCGCAGGGAAGCCCGTCAAGGGCAACAAGAACCTCACCACGGTTCAGCTGTTGTCGTTCAACGACTACCACGGCCACCTCGAGGCCACCGACTCCAACCTCGGCCGCGACGTCGACCCGGGCCAGACGCCCGTCGGTGGCGCCGAGAACCTCGCGACGAAGCTGACCGAGCTGCGCGCCGCCGCCGGCGACGCGAACAGCCTCACGGTCGCGGCCGGTGACCTCATCGGCGGGTCGACCTTCCTGTCGGGCATCTTCCACGACGAGCCGTCGGTCGAGTCGCTCAACGCGATGGGCCTGGACGTCAGCAGCGTCGGCAACCACGAGTTCGACGAGGGCACGGCCGAGCTGCTGCGCATGCAGCAGGGCGGGTGCCACCCCGTCGACGGCTGCTACTTCGAGGACTCCCCCTACGGGGGCGCCGACTTCCCGTGGCTCGCTGCCAACGTCGTGAACAAGGACGGCAGCGGCACGCTCCTCCCGGGCACCTGGGTCAAGGAGATCGCCGGGACCAAGGTCGGCTTCATCGGCATGACCCTCGAGGCCACCCCGACCCTGGTCAACCCCAGCGGGGTCTCGAGCGTCGACTTCAAGGACGAGGTCGAGACGGCCAACGCCGCGGCGAAGGCCTTGAAGAAGTCCGGGGTCAAGGCGATCGTCGTCCTCATGCACGAGGGTGGCTACAACGCCGGCACCTACAACGAGTGCGTCGGCATCTCCGACCCGATCGCCACGATGGCGACCCAGTTCTCCCCGGAGATCGACCAGATCGTCACCGGTCACACCCACGACCCGTACGTCTGCTCCATCCCCGACCCGGCCGGCAACCCGCGCCTGGTCACGAGCTCGGCCTCGTACGGGCAGACCGTCACCGAGACCTCGCTCGTCATCAACGTCAAGAGCGGCGAGGTCGACCGCGGGCGCAGCACGGCGGCCAACCACCTCGTGCCCAAGGCCCTGGCCAACGACCCGGCGCAGACCGCGATCATCGACAAGTGGAACGTCCTCGCCGGCCCGCTGAAGGCGCTCGTCGTCGGCACGCACGTCGAGCCGATCACCGGTGACTCCAACGGCAACCGCGCGATCGAGACCCCGATGGCCGACCTCGTCGCCGACGCGATCCTCTACAACACCAAGGACGTCGGCGCCCAGGTGGCGCTGATGAACGTCGGTGGGGTGCGGGCCAGCCTCAACGCGATCAAGTACGGCGAGCAGGCCGGCGAGATCACCTACGCCGAGGCCTTCGACATCGCGCCGTTCGGCAACGTGTACGTCGCGCTCGACCTCACGGGCGCCCAGCTGGAGGAGGTGCTCGAGCAGCAGTTCCAGCCGGTCCCGGCCCGCGGCTCGCGCCCGATGCTGGCCCTGGGTGTCTCGAACGGCTTCACCTACACGTGGGACGCCACGCAGCCGCAGGGCTCGCGGGTCGTCGCCGGGTCGATGAGGCTCAACGGCACGGTCATCGGCGCCGCGGACACCGTCCGTGTCGGCACGCTGAACTTCCTCGCCGACGGTGGTGACCTCTTCACCGGCTTCGCGGCCGGGACGAACCGTGTCGGCGGCAGCGGCGACCTCGAGGGCCTCGTGGCCTACTTCAAGGCGACGCCGGGCCTCACTGCCCCGGCCGACCGCGTGGCCGGCCTCTGACGAGCCGGTTCCGACCACGACGAGGGCCGCACCCCACCCGGGGTGCGGCCCTCGTCGCGTGCCCGGCCGCAGGTGCCCGCCGGCGCAGCGCGGCGCGGCGGCGACATACAGTGACGCCATGCCCAGCACCACCCCACCGACCGCCGAGCGCCGCCCCCACGTCCGCGAGCACCACGGTGACCGGTTCGAGGACCCGTACGCCTGGATGAAGGACCTCGCGGATCCCGCGCTCCTCGCCCACCTCGAGGCGGAGAACGCCTACGCGGAGGAGCACACCGCGCACCTGGCACCCCTGCGGCGCACCCTGTTCGAGGAGATCAAGGGACGCGTCAAGGAGAGCGACCTGTCGGTCCCGGTGGCCAGCGGCCCGTGGTGGTACTACTCGCGCACCGTGGAGGGGCGGCAGTACGCCTCGCAGGTCCGGGCGCCCCTCACCGACCCTGCCGTGCGGCCGGACCCCGAGGCTGACGCGGTGCCCGGGGAGCAGGTCGTCGTCGACGGGAACGTCGAGGCCGGCGACAGCGAGTTCTTCTCGATGGGGGCGCTCACGGTCAGCCACGACCACCGGGTCGTCGCGTTCTCCGTCGACACCTCGGGTGACGAGCGCTTCGACCTCACGGTGCGGGTCGTGGAGACCGGCGAGGTGCTCGACACCGCCCTCACCGGGATCGGGTACGGCGCCGAGCTGAGCCGCGACGGTTCCTTCGTGTTCTACACGCGCCTCGACGAGGCCTGGCGCCCGTTCCAGCTGTGGAGGCACCGGGTGGGGGCGGCGGCGTCGGACGACGTCCTGGTCCACCAGGAGGACGACGAGCGGTTCTGGATGGGCGTGTCCTCCAGCCGCGACGAACGGTGGCTGCTCCTCGGCCTGGGGTCGAAGACGACGTCCGAGGTGCACCTCCTCGACGCCGACGACCCCGAGGGCGGGTGGCGCGTCGTCGCCCCGCGCCGCGAGGGCGTCGAGTACGACGTGGAGCCCGCGGGTGACCGCCTCCTCGTCGTGCACAACACCGACACACCCGACGCCGACCTCGCCTGGGCGCCGCTGCACGCCACGAGCCACGAGCAGTGGGTGCCGATGCTGCGGTCCGGCGAGGGCGAGCGGTTCGTCGGGGTCGACACCTTCGACCGGGCGAGCGTGCTGTCGCTGCGCACGGGTGGCCTCACCGCCCTGCGGGTCCTGCCGCGTGACCCCGACGCCGAGTCCGGCCACGGCACGGCGTGGGACGTCGAGGTCGACCAGGGCGTCCACAGCATCGGGCTCGGCGACAACCCCGAGCCGGACCAGGGTGCCATCCAGGTCGTCCTCGAGTCGTGGACGACGCCGCGCTCGGTCCTCGACGTCGACCTCTCCACCGGGGAGCGCACCCTGCTCAAGCAGCAGCCCGTGCTCGGTGACTTCGACCCGGCCGACTACCTCGAGCACCGCGAGTGGGTCCCCACGAGCGACGGCGCGCTGGTCCCGGTGTCGGTGGTCCGCCGCGTCGGGGTGGAGGCCGACGGCGCCAACCCCGGGATCGTCACGGCCTACGGGTCGTACGAGATCTCCTCCGACCCCTACTTCTCGGTGGCGCGGCTCAGCCTGCTCGACCGCGGCGTCGTCTTCGCCGTCGCGCACGTTCGCGGCGGTGGGGAGATGGGCCGGCGCTGGTACGACGAGGGCAAGCTGCTCGCGAAGCCGGTGACCTTCACCGACACCCTGGCCAGCGTCGACCACCTCGTCGCCGGCGGATGGATCGCGCCCGACCGGGTGGGTCTCGAAGGTGGTTCTGCCGGAGGGCTGCTCGTCGGTGCGGTGCTCAACCTCGGGCCAGACCGGTTCCGCGTCGCGCACGCGGCCGTGCCGTTCGTCGATGCCCTGACGACGATGCTCCAGCCCGACCTGCCGCTGACCGTGGGGGAGTGGGAGGAGTGGGGCAACCCGCTCGCCGACCCCGAGACCTACGCCGCGATGAAGGCGTACGCGCCCTACGAGAACATCCGCGCCGCCGACTACCCCGCGGTCCTCGCGACGTCGAGCCTGCACGACACACGGGTCTACGTCACCGAGCCCGCGAAGTGGGTCACCCGGCTGCGCGAGGTCGTGACGAGCGACCCGCAGACGCGCCCCGTCCTGCTGCGCACCGAGATGTCAGCGGGCCACGGCGGGCGCAGCGGGCGGTACGCCGCGTGGGAGCAGATCGCGTGGGAGTGGGCGTTCGTCCTCGACCAGCTCGGCGCCACGGACCTGCGCCCCCAGCGGCGGGGCAGCATCGACCTCTAGGGCGATCCTGTCCCGCCCCGGCACCGCGGACCGCCCGGGGTCAGTGGACGACGAGGATGGGGGCGTGGCTGCGGCCCATGAGCTGCAGGGCCGTCGAGCCCACCCGCAGGCCGTCGAACCCGCCCGCGCCCCGGCTGCCGACGACGAGCAGGGCGGCGCCCTCGCTGCGGTCGACGAGCGCCTTGGCGGGGGCGCCGCGCACGACCTCGTGCTCGACCTTGACGTCGGGGTGATGGGTGCGCCGGGACGCCAGGGCCCGCTCGACCGACGACTCGAGCTCGGCCTCGTAGCTGCTCCAGCTCGACGACGGCGACAGGGTGGGGTCGGCGACCCCCCGCGGCTCCCACGCGTGCACGACGTCGAGCGAGCCCTCGGTGAGGGCCGCCTCGTCGAACGCGGTGCCGAGCGCCTTGAGCGACGCCTTGGACCCGTCGACGCCCACGACGACACGTCCGCCGAGCGCGGTGACGGGGGCCGTCTCGTGGCCCACGACGAGGACGGGGCAGCGCGCGTGGGTGACGACCTGCATCGCGACCGCTCCCACGCTCGCCCGGCTCAGCACGCCGTGGCCCATGGCGCCGACGACGACGAGGGCCGCGGTGCGCGACGCGTCCACGAGGGCCTGGCTGGCGAACCCGTCACGCACCAGCGTGGTGACGGTGAGACCCGGGTCGACGGCGTGGGCGCGAGCGACGCCCTCGGACAGCAGCCGGTTGGCGTGGCTGTCGACCTCGGCGCGGTCGGCGCCACCGCCGAAGCCGAGCATCGGCAGGTCGGCGGCGAACGCGTGCAGCACGACGAGGTCGAGCCCGCGCGCGCTCGCGAGACGGGCGGCGTGGCCGACGGCGGCCACGGACAGTGGGGACCCGTCGACCCCGACGACGACACGAGAACCGGCCATGGGTGAGCTCCTCCGATCGCGAGGTGTCGCGGCGGCGGGCACGCCAAGGGCGGTGCGGCGGTTGACGTCTCCGTCGTCGTGGGGCCAGGAGGTCCCACCCCTCGACCGTGCCACGACCCCGTCGGCCGCGCAAGGTCCTCGGGTCCCGCGCGCCGCGAGGGGGTGATGTTCGGCAGGTGGGCCCACCCGTCAGCGGGCGAGCGACTCCCCGCTGCCGAAGATGTCGAGGACGACGCCGGCCGCACCCATCGCTCCGTTCGCGGAGGTCCACGCCGAGGCGTCGCGGCCGTCGGCGACGACGACCGAGGCGCCGGAGACGCGCCCACCCGACGGGCCGAGCGCGAGGGCCGACCCGGCGGCGACCCCGAGGGCGAGCTCGGCCGGAGCCGCCGCGACCGCTGCGTTGAGGCGCCCCCAGCGGAAGTCGTCGGTGAGGTGCGGGACGACCGTGGCCCGGACCAGGCCGAGGCCGGGCAGCCACTGGGCGTCGTCGGCCCGGTACGCGGCCACGCCCTCGGCCTCGAGGGTCGCCGCGGACGGGCGGGCCTTGGCCGACCAGCGGCTGCCGAGGATCGCCGAGGTGGCGCCGTCGGTGAGGACGACCGGCGTGCGGCGCACCGCGGTCGACACGACCTGCCGGAAGGCGGGGTCGGCCATGGCCTGGGCCATGGCGGGAGGGGTGTCGCCCACGACCACGACGGCGGTGGCGCCCGAGACCGCGGACGTCGACCAGTCCTTGGTGCCGTGGGCCACCGTCGTGACCTGCCCGCTCCAGCCGGCCTTCTTCAGCGCCGACCCGTAGGTGTTGGCCTCCTTGGTCGAGCCGGAGGCTGCGGCGAGGACCACGAGCCTGGCCGACTTGGAGGAGCTCACGGCGCGGGCGGCGGCGACGACGTCGCGCAGGACCGCGTCGCCGAGGGCGCCGCCACCGAGGTAGACCGTGCCGCCGACCTCGGACGGTGAGGTGGGGGCGGTCCACGCAGCGCCGCCGGGGGCGGGGAGCGCGCCGCCGCCGCGCGTCATCACCCGCGACTGGAGGTCGAAGGTCGTGCCCTCGGTCATGAGGTGGGTGACGACGCGGCGGGCCGAGAGGGTGGCCGGGCTGCCCACCCACGAGTGGGTCGCGCCGAGGGTCTCGAGGTCGATGAGGCCGACGGAGGAGTCACCGAAGACGCCGGAGAGGGTGCGGTCGCCGGTGGCCCGCACTCCGGTGGCGTAGTCGACTCCGACGCCCACAGGACTCGCGCCGCCGAACCGCTCGTCGGCGCTGGCGAGGGTCGACAGGCTGCGGCCGAGGCGTCCCCTCTGGTGGAAGTGCTGGTCGAAGATCGCTGTGCGAGAACCGATGTCGAGTCCGCGCTCCAGATCGGCGTCGTCCCCCCACCACATGAGCGTGGAGTCGCGGCGCAGGCCGTCGGCGGGGCCGAGGGCGCCGACGTAGCCGTTGATCATCGTGCGCGACTCCACGGCCGCTCCGGCGCTCGTGCCGCCGAGCGCGGCGCCGCGGGTGACGGCGGCCGTGATGGCGGCCTCGGCCGGTGTCCCGGCCAGGACCTGCATGGCCAGCCCCTGGTCACCGCCGAGGACGTAGATGCCGTCGGTCGCGGGGTCCGCGAGGTCGGTCGAGCCGGCCGGGTCGAGGGCGTCGGCGCGGGTGAGGAGGACGGCGAGCGTCGCCGTGCAGCCGGTGTAGGGCGCCGTGACCACGGCGTCACAGGCGGCGTCGAGCTGGTCGGTGCGCTGCTGCGCCAGCTCGAGGTTGGCGGCGCGGTCCTTGGGGGCGTCGCCGTAGGCGGAGGGGACCACGACGAGGTCGACCGACGGGCCGCTCGCTCCCTCGGCGGCCGCCCGGGCGAAGCCCTGGAGCGTGGAGGTGACGTAGCCGCCGCCGATCGGGGTGAGGACGGTCGGCTCGCCGCCGCTGGCGGTGGTGACCGCCGCGGGCGCGGCCGCCAGGGCGACGGCGAGACCGCCGACCGCGGTGGCGCGTAGGAGGGTCCGGGGCCGGGGCGGTCGCTGCGCTGCGCTCATGACCCCCGACCGTAGCGGGCGACGCGGGGCTGGCGGGGGTCGCGAACCCGGCGGATCCTCACCTCCGGCCGACCGGCCCGCAGGCTGCACCTAGGCTGGCGCCATGACGCTCATCGCCATCGAGTGGGACGACGCCGCCGGGGACGACGGCCGGGGCGCGGTCCGCCTCCTGGACCAGACGCTGCTCCCCGACGAGACCACCTTCCGGGTCATCCGCGGCACCGACGACCTCGTCGCCGCGATCGCCGAGCTGGCCGTGCGTGGTGCCCCCGCGCTCGGCGTGGTGGGCGCCATGGGCGTCGTCGTCGTGATGGACGAGGGCGAGCGCTCGGGCTGGGACGAGGGGCAGGTCCAGGCAGCGGTCGACCGGGTCCGCCACGCCCGCCCCACCGCCGTCAACCTCGCCTGGGGGGTCGACCAGGTGCGCCCGCTCATGGGCCGCGGGCGCGACGCGGTCCTCGCCGCCGCTCGTGAGGTGGCCCGCGCGGACGAGGCCGCCAACCGCGAGCTGTCCCGCCTCGCGGCCGACTGGCTCCTCGAGCGCATCGACCGGCCCCGGCTGCGCGTCATCACCCACTGCAACACCGGCTCGCTCGCCACCTCGGCGTGGGGGACCGGCCTCGGGGTCATCCGCGAGCTGCACGCCCGCGACCGCATCGAGATGGTCTACGTCGACGAGACGCGCCCCCTGCTCCAGGGGTCCCGGCTCACGGCCGTCGAGCTGGCGTCCGACGGGATCCCGCACGTCGTGCAGGCCGACAGCGCCGCCGCGTCGACCGTCCTTCGCGGGCTCGTCGACTTCGCCGTCGTCGGCGCCGACCGCATCGCGGCCAACGGTGACGCCGCGAACAAGATCGGCACCCTCGGGGTGGCCCTGGCGTGCGCCGACGCCGGCATCCCCTTCATGGTCGCGGCCCCGTGGTCGACCGTCGACCTGTCGATGGCCGACGGCTCCGGCATCGAGATCGAGGAGCGCTCCGGGGACGAGGTCACCGTCCTGCACGGCAGGCGCCTCGCGCCGACGGACAGCCCGGGGTTCAACCCGGCCTTCGACGTGACGCCCGCGCGGCTCGTCGACGCCATCGCGACCGAGCGCGGGGTGGCCGAGCCGCGTCGCGGCGTCGACCCCGCAGCCCTGGCACCGGGAGTCGGCACCGAGCCCGCCCCCGACCTCGCCACCTCCGGCTGACGCGTCCTTGTTCGAAGCCTGTGGCTTCATCCGGCACAAATGAAGGTATGATCTTCATATGGCGCACATGAAGGATCAGGCTTCACGGGTCGTCCTCATCGGCGACGTCGTGCTCTCCCGGGAGGCGCCGAACCGCCGGGCGCTGCACCGCGCCGTGGAGCAGGCGCTCGGCGGGGTCAACGCCCTCGTGCCCGGTCTCGGCGAGCTCCGCGTCACGGTGGGCGACGAGTTCCAGGGCGCCTACGCCACCCTCGGCGCGGCCCTCGATGCCGCCCTGCGGGTCCGGCTGGAGCTCCTGCCCGGCGTCGACACCCGCTTCGGGATCGGCCGTGGCGCCGCCACGATGCTCGACGCGGCGCGGGGCATCGAGGACGGGCCGGCCTGGTGGTCGGCCCGCGAGGCCATCGAGGCCGTCGCCGACACCGCCGAGCGTTCGCCCACGCGGACCGTGCGCACCGCCGTCCGGTCCGCCGAGCAGGACCGGTCGCTCGACGCGGTCAACGCCGCCCTGCTCTGTCGGGACCATCTGGTTGGCTCGTTGTCGGACCGGTCGCTGCGACTGCTGAGAGGACTCATGGACCCCCACACGACCCAGAGCGAGCTCGCGAGGCTCGAGGGCATCAGCGCCTCGGCGGTGTCGCAGCGCGTGCGAGCCGACGGGATCGGCGCCGTCCTGGCCGCCCACGAGCTGCTCCGGGACCTGCCGTGAGCTGGCTCGCCGTCTGGCTCGTCGGCCTCGGGCTCGCCGACCTCGTACGCGCCGCGACCGGCGGCTCCACCCGGTGGTCGGTCCCGGCGGGGTCCGCCGTGGTCGCCGTCCTCGCGCTGCTCACCGGGCTCACCGCGCCGGTCGACCTCGTCGTGCTCGCCGCGTCGCTGCTCTCCCTCGTGCTGTGGCAGCGGTTGTCCCGGCAGGCCGTCGACACCGGCACCGGTCACGTCGGCGCCCTCGTGGCCCTCGGAGCGGGCATCGCGTGGCTGCTGGGCCTGTCGGGGTGGGCCTCGCCGCTGGGCGGGGTGCTCGCGCAGTGGATCGCGTGGGCCGACCTGCCGCTGGTCGACGAGGGTGCCGACGCCGGCCGCGTCCTGCTCGTCCTCGGGTTGCTCCTGGTCAACCTGTCCACGGCCAACGTCCTGGTCCGCCTCGTCCTCGTCGCCGTCGGCGCCATGCGACCCGTGCTGCCCGACGACCTCGCCACCGCCGACGACCCCCAGCCCTCCGACCAGCTGCGCGGCGGCCGCCTGCTCGGGCCGATGGAGCGCGTCCTCATCCTCGGGCTCGGGCTCGCCGGCCAGCTGACCGCCGCGGGGCTGGTCATCGCCGCGAAGGGCCTCATCCGCTTCCCGGAGCTCCAGGCCACCCGCAAGGACGGCAGCGGCGTCGACGGTGTCGGCATCGACCACGTCACCGAGTACTTCCTCGTGGGGTCCTTCGTGTCGTGGCTCGTGGCCCTGACGTCGCTGGCGCTGACGCGCTGAGGGGTTGACGGCCGACACGGCGCTCGCCCGCGCCCGAGCCGGTCGGAGCGCGGTCAGGCCTCGATGATGCGCCCGCGCCACTCGCGCGGGAAGTCCGAGGTCGTGTCGCCGACGACGAGCAGGCGGTAGGTCATCATGGCCGCCTCCTCGAGGTTCAGCGCGCGCCGCAGCGCCATCGACACCGTGTCGCCGAGCGCCGAGCAGCCATGGTGCGCCAGGACCACGGCGTCGTGGTCGAGCGCGGCCTGCGCGGCGGCGTCGGCGATCTCCTGCGACCCCGCCGGGTGGAAGGGGACCCGCGCGACCGACCCCACGTAGAACTGGTGGTCCAGCGTGGTGAAGCGGATCGGGGCCCCGAGCATGTCGACGAGCAGGACGTGCTGGGGGTGCAGGTGCACCACCGAGGCGACGTCCGGCCGCACGACGTAGGTGCGCTGGTGCAGCTTCCACTCCACCGACGGGGTGCCGCCGCCACCGACCTGGTCACCGTCGAGGGTCACCTCGCAGAAGTCGTCGGGGCCGAGCCGGTCGAGCCAGGTGCCGGACCCCGTGACGAGGAAGCGGTCGGTGCCCGTGACCCGGGCCGAGAGGTTGCCGCCGCTCGCCTGGACCAGGCCGCGCTCGACGAGCTGCCGTCCGGCGTCGATGAGCTGGTCGATGAGCTGCTCGCGCGGGGCGTCGGTGTTCGTCGTCATACCGGTGATTGTTGCGGATCTCCGCCCCCGGATGGAGGGTCGTGGGAACTCGCGCATGGGTGGGAGCCGTTCGACGCAGGAGACGGCCGCCTCCAGGTGGGTCGCATGAGGAGAGGATGCAACGATGGGCTTTCTCGACCGGCTGCTCGGGCGTCCGCCCCGTCCGCAGGAGGGCCAGGCCGTGGGGCGCGGCTCCGCTCCCACGTGGGGTGGAGGTTCGGCGACCTCCCCGACGACACGTCCCGGCGCCACGCAGGACGAGCGGGCGGTGGCGCGCTACCGCTACCTCCTGCGCACCGCGCCGCCGGAGCAGCTCGAGGCGATCCACCGCGAGGCCTTCGAGGCGCTGACGCCCGAGCAGCGTGAGCAGGTGCTGCGGGAGCTGTCGGCGCAGGCGCCCGACGAGGCCGGGACCTCGACGCAGCCTGCCGACCTCGCCAGGGCCGCCACCCGGGCCGAGATGCGCAGGCCCGGCACCCTGCAGGACACCTTCTCGCGCGGCTCCTTCGCCGGGGCGGGAGGGATGGGGATGGGTGGCCTGGTCATGGGCTCGATGATGGGCACCATCGCCGGTGTCGTCGTGGGTTCGGCCGTCGCCAACGCCCTCTTCGACGGCTACGACCAGAGCCCCGAGGCCCAGGAGGCCGGCGACACGGGGACCGACGCGGGCAGCGCCGGCGACTCGAGCGACCCCGCCGCGGACGCCGGCGACGCAGGCGCCAGCGATGCCGGCGGCGACTGGGGGAGCGGCGGCGGTGACTGGGCCGGCGGGGGCTCGGACTGGGGGAGCGGCGGGTCCGACATCGGCGGAGGCGACTTCGGAGGCTTCTGAGCACCACCGCGTGCGGCGGGCGGCTACGAGCTGGTGAGCCGCGGGGTCGGGTGGTCGACGACGACGGTCCCCTCCTGGAGGCGCAGGGCCATGCGGTAGGGCCGCCGGCGCTGCGACGAGCGGTCCCACGCGTGCAGGAACAGGTGGTGGCGTGCCGTCCTCGCGGACAGGACGCTGCAGTGCCCCGGACCGACGAGACCGGTGCTCGCGCTGGTCACGAGGGGTCCGCGCGCGGCGTCCTCGTGCCACGGTCCCGCTGCGGCGTCGGCCGCGTCGCCGCTGCGACGCCGTACCCGGGCGTCTGCCAGTTGCCTCCGGAGTACAGCAGGACGCAGCCGCCGTCGGCGTCGTCGAGCACCGCGGGTCCCTCCAGGGTGTGCCAGTCGTGGACCCCGCCGTACATCTCGCGGTCGGCCTCGTAGCGCTGCCAGTCGGCGGTCGCCCGCAGGATGACCTCGGGGGAGCCGTCCAGCCGGGTCATGTCGACGAGCCGTTGGACGGCCAGGACGGTGCCGGGGCGGTCTCCCTCGACGAGGTCGGTCGCGTAGAACAGCCACCAGGCCCCGGTGCGGTCGCGGTAGGGCGAGGGGTCGATGGCGAACGGGCAGGTCCGGGGTCAGCACCGCCCCCGAGGTCCTGGAACGGACCGGTCGCCTCGCTCGACGTGGCCACGCGCAGCCGGTGCCCGGAGTCACCGATGCCCGCGGAGTAGTACATCCAGTACCGGCCGTCGGCCCACGCGACCTCGGGCGCCCAGAACTCGGTGCCCGCCGGGGTCGTCCTGCCCGACCTCCAGGGCCCCGCCGACGTCCTGCCACGACTCGAGGTCGTCGCTGACGAGCACCTGGAAGGCGCGACCACCGGGCAGGGGGACCGGGGTCGTGCCGTACATGACGTAGCGCCCGCCGTCCTCGCGCAGGACGAAGGGGTCGGCACAGTACCCGTCCCACAGGGGGGCGGCCGGCCGCGGCGTGGCGTGGGTGGGGGGCGTCGGGGCGGGAGGGTCGGCGGTGGCCATCGGGAGGGCTCCTGGCAGTCGTTGGCGTCCGGCCGCCCGCCCTCGAGCCGGGCGTCCGGACGGGTCGGGTCAGCCCTTGAGGCCACCGCGGGCGATGCCCTCGATGACGAAGCGCTGGCTGATGAGGAAGAGCAGCAGGACGGGGATGCTCGCGATCGCGCCGCCCGCGAGGATCGTCGCGTAGTCGGTCGTGTACGCGCTCTGCAGGGTCGAGAGCCCGGGCTGGATGGTGAGGCGCTCCGGGCTGAACAGGACGTACAGCGGCCAGAGGAAGTCGTTCCAGTTCGCGAGGAACGTCAGCAGCGCCAGCGTCGCGAGCGCCGGCCGCGACAGCGGGATGATGACGGTGAGGAAGATCTTCCACCGGCTGGCGCCGTCGAGCATCGCCGCCTCCTCGAGCTCGACCGGGAGCGAGAGGAAGAACTGCCGCAGGAAGAACACCCCGAACGCCCCGGCCGCGCCGGGGACGATGACCGCGGTCAGGCTGTCGAGCCAGCCGAACGTCGCCACGATGACGTAGTTGGGGATGAGCAGGGAGATGGGCGGGACGAAGAGCGTCGCGAGGACCAGCCCGGTCACGAGGCGCTTTCCCGGGAACGACAGCCGAGCCAGGGCGTACGCCGCCATGGTCGCCACGACGAGGACGAGGAGCGTCTGGGCCGTCGCGGCGATCATCGAGTTGAGGAACCACTGCGCGACGGGGGTCTGCGGGGCGCCGAGGATCTTCTCGTAGCCCTCGGTCGTCGGGGAGATGGGCACGAAGGTCAGGTCGGCCTTCGACACCTCGCCCGTCGACTTCAGCGACGTCGTCGTCATCCACGCCAGCGGGGCGAGGAAGAGCAGCGCGAGCAGCCCGAGGAAGATCGCCCGCCACGGCACGCGGGCGCCGGCGGGTCCGCTCCTGCGGCGCCGGCCGGTGCCGGTCGGGTCGTCGTGACGGCGCTCATCGCGTCCTCTCCTTGGGGGTGCGCTCCCGCAGGAACGACAGGGTGAGCAGGCTGATGAGGAGCAGCACCACGGTGAGCACGGTGCTCATCGCCGACGCGCTGCCCATGTTGAACCGGCGCAGTCCCTCCTCGCCGATCTGCATGATCGCCGAGCGCGTCTCCTGGCCCGGCTGGCCCTGCGTGATGAGGTAGGGCTGCCCGAAGACGTTGGCCGAGGCCAGGATCGTGATGGTGAGGACGAAGATCGTCACCGGCTTCAGTCCCGGCAGGGTCACGTGGCGGAACCGCTGCCACGCGCTGGCGCCGTCGAGCTCGGCCGCCTCGTAGAGCTCGGCCGGGATGTCCTGCAGGCCCGCGAGGAAGATGACCATGTTGTAGCCGGCCGTCCACCAGATCGTCGGCACGACGAGGGCGAGCCACACCCACGGCGTGGCCGTCGTGAACGGGACACGGTCCAGGCCCACGAGGTCGAGGTAGTAGTTGACGACCCCGACGTTGGGGTCGAGCAGGTAGCGCCAGAGCAGGCCGATGACCGCGACCCCGAGGACGAACGGCGCGAAGAAGACCGCCCGGACCGCGTTGCGTCCCCAGAACTTCTTGTTGAGCGCGACGGCGAGGGCGAGCGGCAGCACCATGAGGAGCGGCACGCTGAGCACGGTGAAGACCGCCGTCGCCCGCATCGAGGACCAGAACGGGCCCGAGGTCGTCGAGCCCCCGGAGAACAGCTCGCGTGTAGTTCTCCAGGCCCACGAACGGCTTGCCGGGAAGCAGGAAGTCCCACTGGTGCAGGCTGATCCAGAGCCCGTAGATGATCGGGCCGAGGACGAACGTGCAGAAGAGCACGAGGTACGGGCCCACGAACAGCAGTGCCGTGCCGAGCCCCGCCCTCATGACCGCTGGGTCGCCGTTCCTCGCCCGGCCCCCGCCCCGCCGCGACTGCTGCGGCGGGGCGGCGGCCGACACGGGCGTCATGGTCGCCATCGGTCAGGCCTGGTACTTCGACCGGTTGTCGGCGAGCAGGGCGTCAGCCTTCTTGGCCGCCTCGTCCAGGGCCGCCTTGGTCTCCTTCTTGCCCAGGATGACCTGGTTGACCGCGTTCTCGTAGGTCGGCCCGGTGACGTCGCCGATGCCCGGGACCGACGGGGGGAACACGACGTTCGGCAGCTGCTCGGCGAGGGTCGACTGCACCTCGAGCGCCGCGAAGTCCGCCGACTCGCGCACGCTCTTGCGGGCCGGGACCTGTCCCGACTTCGCCCAGTCGATGGAGCGCTCCGAGATGTAGGAGACGAACGCCCGCGAGGCGGCGAGCTTGTTCGGGTCCTTCGTCGCCTGCGTCGTGACGACGAAGTTGTGCGAGCTCGCCCACACGGCCGGCTTGTCACCGATGGTGGGGATCGCGCTGGCCGCCCACTCGAGGCCGTCGACCTTCTCCCACTCGTTCATCATCCAGATGCCGTCCCAGGTGAGGGAGTTGCGTTGCTGGCGGAAGGCCACGGCCTGGGCGTCGTTCGAGACGTTCTTCGGGCTGGCCCCGTTCTGGATGAAGCCGCGCAGCCACTCCAGGGCCTCGACCCCCGCCTCGGAGTTGAAGGTCGCCTTGGCGCCCTCCGCGTCGTAGATCCCGCCGCCGAACTGGTGGATCAGCGAGGTGAACATCAGGTGGGCCGGCCACGTGGCGGTCACCCAGAACGGCGTCTTGACCCCGCCCTTGTCCTGCAGGGCCTTGACGGCCGACTCGAAGCCCGCGCGGTCGGTGGGCATCGCGTCGAGGCCGGCCTTGCTCAGCTGGGCGGTGTTGCCGTAGAAGCCGAGCGGGTGGATGTCGAGGGGGATGCCGTAGCGCTGGTCCTTGTACACGCCGGCGTTCCACACGACGGGGGCGAAGTCGCCCTCGGTCAGCTCGAGGCCTGAGGCGATCTCGTCGAGCGGGACGATGACGCGCCGGGCGGCGTTGGTCGCGAGCTGGTCGATGTGCATGATGCCGACGTCCGGACCGGCGCCGGAGGCGACGGCGGTGGGGACCTTGGCGTAGTAGTCGCCCCACTGGAGGGTGTTCATGGCCACCGTGACGTTGGGGTTGGCCGCGTTGAACTCCTCGACCATCTTCTTCATGAACGGGCCGTCACCGCCGGTGAAGCCGTTCCAGAAGGCGAGGGAGACCTTGGGGCCCTCGTAGGTCGACCCCTGCCCGAAGGCGCCGCTGGAGGGGGCGGCACCCGGGGGGGTGCTCGTACCGGAGCAGGCGGCGAGTGCGGCACTGGCGCCGACGGCGCCGAAGGACCCGAGCAGCAGGCGGCGGGAGAGGTCGCGGGGGGTGGGGCGGTCGGACATGGCTGGTTCTCCTTCGAGGGTGAGCGCGGGTGCGCCCGGGCGGGGTTGGTGGGTGGAGGTCACACGACGGGTGTGGCCGACGGTCGGGGAGGGGGGACGGTGAGCGAGACGGCGGTCCAGGACACCGGCGTCAGTCGTAGCTCGAGGCACCCCCCCTCCACGCGCGGGGAGGGGTCGGGGCGCGGGGTCACGGCGTCGGGCTCGTCGCGCGTGTTCGCACGGCGGGGGTCCTCGTCCTCCAGGCGCAGGCACTCGGTGACCTGCGCCCCGGGGAAGGCGCGCAGGTCGACCGTGACGGTTGCCGCGTCGGTGGGATGGCGGTTGACGAGGAAGAGCGCCACGGCGCCGCTCTCCTCGTCCCACGTGGCGGCGGCGTCGACGGTGTCGACCTCGCCGTGGGCCGCCGTCTCGTGCGTCGCGCCCCGGGGCTCCACCCGCAGGGCGGTGCCGCGGGCCAGCCGCGCGGTCTGGGCGAAGGGATGGAAGATGCTCTGCCGCCACGCAGGCCCCCCCGCCTCGGTGCGCACCAGCCCGATGACGTTGACGAGCTGGGCCTGGCAGGCGATCTTGACCCGGTCGGCGTGGCGCAGGAAGGTCATGAGGAACCCCCCGACGGCCACGGCGTCGGCCAGCGTGAACGTGTCCTCGATGAGGTGGGGGGCCTGCTCCAGCTCCAGGTTGGTGTGCCCCACGAAGTCCTGCTGGTACCAGACGTTCCACTCGTCGAAGGAGAGGTCGACCCGGCGGCGGCTGCGGCGCTTGGCCCCCACGTGGTCGGCGGTGGCGACGACCGAGCGGATGAAGTGGTCCATGTCGACCGGCGAGGCGAGGAAGCTGGCGAGGTCGCCGTCGCGCTCCTCGTAGTACGCGTGGAGGCTGATGTAGTCGACCGCGTCGTAGGCGTGGTCGAGGACCGTCGCCTCCCACGACCCGAAGGTCGGCATCGCGCTGTTGGAGCTGCCGCAGGCGACGAGCTCGATGGACGGGTCGACCTGGCGCATCGCCTTCGCGGTCTCGACGGCGAGCCGACCGTACTCGTCGGCGGTCTTGTGCCCGGTCTGCCACGGGCCGTCGAGCTCGTTGCCCAGGCACCACAGCCGCACGCCGTGCGGGTCGCGGTGGCCGTGCTGCGCCCGCAGGTCGGAGAGCGCGGTCCCGCCGGGGTGGTTGGTGTACTCGAGGAGGTCGCAGGCCTCCTGCACCCCGCGGGTGCCCAGGTTCACGGCCAGCATCGGTTCGATCCCCGTGCTGCGCCCCCACGTCGCGAACTCGTTGAGGCCCACGGTGTTCGGCTCGAGGCTGCGCCAGGCGAGGTCGAGCCGTGTCGGTCGGTCCTCGACCGGGCCGACCCCGTCCTCCCACCGGTACCCGGAGACGAAGTTGCCTCCCGGGTAGCGCACGACGGTGACCCCGGCCTCACGGGTGAGCGCCGCGACGTCGCCGCGGAAGCCGTGCTCGTCGGCGCTGTCGTGGTCGGGCTCGTGGATGCCGGTGTAGACGCACCGGCCCATGTGCTCGACGAAGGAGCCGAAGAGACGGCGGTCGACCTCCCCGATGGCGAACGAGGGGTCGAGCACGATCCTGACTTGCGGCACGAGGCCTCCCACGACGGTGTGGCGAGCGGTGACACTCCTGTATACAACGTTGGAACAACGTTGTACCACGTGTGAGACGATGCAATTCGGTCACGACGGAGGGAGCGCGCATGGCAGTGCGGCTGCGGGACGTGGCAGAGCGCGCCGGGGTCTCGGTCAAGACGGTGTCCAACGTCGTCCACGGGCACCCGTCGGTGAGCCGGTCGATGCGCGAGCGGGTCCAGGCCTCGATCACCGCTCTCGGCTACCTCCCGAACATGTCGGCGCGCTCCCTGCGGACCGGGCGCAGCGGCCTCGTCGGGCTCGCGGTCCCACGCCTGAGCGACCCGTACTTCTCCGAGGTCGCGGCCGCGGTCATCGACGCGGCGGCAGCCCGCGGTGTCTCGGTCCTCGTCGAGCAGACCGGTGGCGACCCCGTGCGCGAGACCGACGTGCTGCTCGGCCGGCGCCCCACCATCGTCGACGCCCTCGTCTTCTCGCCGATCTCGGTGACGCAGGAGGCCCTCGACGAGGCGTCGCCCGCCGTCCCCCTCGTCCTGCTCGGTGAGCACCTCATGGCCAGCCAGCGCGACCGCGTCGCCGTCGACAACGTGGCCGCGTCGGCCGAGGCCGTCACGCACCTCGTGGCCACCGGCCGGCGCCGCATCGCCGCCGTCGGAGCCAAGCGGGGGTCGACGGCCGCGACTGCCGAGCTGCGCCTGGCGGGGTACCGGCAGGCGCTCGCCGCCGCGGGGATCGAGGTCGACCCCGCGCTCGAGGTGGCGACGGAGCACTTCTCGCGCGCCGGAGGGGTGCGGGCGGTCGACGCCCTGCTCGACGCCGGCACCGACGTCGACGCCCTGTTCTGCTTCAACGACCTGCTCGCGCTCGGCGCGATCGAGGCCCTGCGCCAGCGGGGCCTCGCGGTCCCCGGTGACGTCGCCGTCGTCGGGTTCGACGACATCGAGGAGGGTCGCCACACCGACCCCGACCTGACGACCGTCGCGCCCGACCTCCCGGCCCTGGCCGGCTTCGCGGTCGAGCGCCTGCTCGCCCGGCTCGACGAGCCGGGCACGACCGAGGGCAGCAGCATCATCGTGCCGCACCGCCTCGTCGTCCGCGGCAGCTCGTCCCCGGCCGGCGCGCAACGACGCCGCCCCGACCGGGGACCCCACCGACGAGCGCTAGCGTCGCGCCCCGCCCTTCAGGCCGTACACCCGGACGTGGTCGAACTCGGCCGTGATGGGCGCGGTGACCTGGTCGGTGGCACCCATCGAGACCAGCCCGATGACCGCGTCCGTCCCGAGGCTGTGCGTCCACACGCCGCCGCGCACCCAGGTCACGCCGTCCTGGCTGGTGTAGGCGGTGTACCGCTCGGTGTCGCCCCCGGCCTCGCGCCGCGCGGCACCGGTGAGGCGCTCGACGACGATCCGCAGGTGGGTCCACTCCTCGCCGGGGGGACCGACGACCGTGTTGCCGTAGCGCGACCAGCCCTCGGGGACCGGGTTGAGCCTCCTTGGCGAACTCGGTCTGGCGCGTCTCCCAGATCGAGGCGCTCGTCAGCTTGACGAAGTTGTCGTCGTCGCCGTAGACCACGAGGCCGGCCTGGGCGTAGTTGAAGCAGCAGCCCTCGTCGGGCAGGCCGGCCAGGCGCACCTTGGTCTCCACGACGTAGTCGCCGGCGGGGGCGTCGCGCACGAGCACCGAGGCGGTGTTGCTGTCGACGTAGAGGTCGGCGTGCTCGACCTCCCAGCGCAGCAGGCCGCCGGACACCGTGACGTCCCCGGTCCGGCCCTGCGCCCACGACCAGTCGGCGTCGAGCGTGCGTGCCGCTGAACTCGTCCGCGTCGATCATCCGGCCGACGACCTGCGGCTTGACCAGGGTCGTCCGGTACCGGCTGCGCTCGCCCTCCTGCGCCGCCGGGGCGGGCATCTTGCGGTCGGACGCCCCGGCGCCGCCGTTCACGACCGGCCAGCCGTTCACCCAGTCGACCGGGTCGAGCAGTGCCGGTCGCTTGGTGAACCCGGTGGCGAAGTCGTAGAACGGGTCCTGCTGGTCGACGGCGTGGTAGACCGTCCACCACTGCCCACCCTCGTCGACGAAGACGGTGTTGTGACCGGTGCCGACCCAGCGGTTGCCGTTCATCGTGAGGAACGGCGTGCCGCCGACGTTGGCGTCGAGGAAGGAGGCGCCCTCCTTGTCGACGAACGGCCCGAGCGGGCTGGTCGAGCGGCCGACGAAGACGCTGTAGCCGGTGAGGGCTCCGTTGCAGCAGTTCGTCGCCGAGGCGAAGAGGTAGTAGTAGCCGTCCGTTCCGACGACGTTGGCGCCCTCGTAGCGGTTGCCGATGGTGATGCGGGTGTCGTCGGCCGTCGTCGCGGTCCGCGCGGTCACGCCGGTCTCGGTGACGTCGACCGGGGTGGCGAAGATCCCGCCGTAGTACGAGCCGTAGTAGAGCAGGCCCTCGTCGGTGACGGTGTCACCGAGGACGTCGGGGTCGAAGGTCCACAGGTAGGAGCACGGCCCGCCGTTGGGGTCCAGGCGCGGCTGCGACCACGGGCTGGTCCGAGAGGCCCACGGTCCGGTCGGCCCGTCGGAGACGGCGACGCCGATGGCGCTGTCCCCACGGCAGGTGTCCGACCCGCCACCGGCCGCCGTCGTCTCGGTGACCGTGACGAAGAGGTAGTACCGGTCGGTCGAGCTGGAGTAGACGACCTCGGGGGCCCAGAAGGCCGCGCTCGGGTCGATCCAGGCGGGCAGGTCGCCTCCGTCGAGCGGGAACGCGTCGCCGACGTAGGTCCAGGTGACGAGGTCGGTGGAGACCATGGTCGGGATGCGGTGGAAGACCGGGTCGCCCTGCGCGTCGACGTCCTCGTCGTTGAGCGGGTCGGTCGTGCAGTACAGGTACCAGACCTGCTTGCCGTCGGTCCGCTCGCCGTCCTGGCCCTTGAGCACGGTGGGGTCGGCACAGCTGTCGACGGTGCCGTCACCCGGGACCTGGGGTGCCAGGGGGTTCTCGTACGTCGTCGTGACGGGCTTGGCTCGCGCGCCCTGGGGTGCGGCGGCCACCGGGCCCGCGAGGACGAGCGAGGCCGCGAACAGGGCGGTGAGGGCGAGCGCCGGCCGTCCCCACCTCGACGCACGCTTCGGACGGGTTGACTCCACCATGACAGCTCCCTCGATGACCGGTGTGTGGTCTGGGCTGCCTACCCCGCCGGCTCACGATGTAAACGTTGTAAGGCGAGCGAGCCGGGTGCCCGGCACGGGGCCCGGAGGCCGGCGCGCGATCCCGGTCTCGGCTGAGCCTCGAGCCGGGCCACGGCCTAGGCTGGGGACGACCTGTCGGCTGGAGGTTCGGATGAGGCTGCTCCCCGTGTCGGAGATCCGGGTGGGGATGACCATCGAGCTGGTCGACGACCAGCGGCTGCTCAAGACCAGCAGCACCCCATGGCAGAGCCTGACCGCCGGCGCGACCCTCGTCGTCGTCGCGGTCGCCCCGATGCCGACCGGACGAACGGACCGTCAGCCGTACGAGCTGTCGTTGCGCGATGCCGACGGCGACGTCATCGGCCTCGAGGTCGCCGACGGGACCGAGCTGATGGCGGTCGTCGGCTCCGGTGACTGACGTCCGTCGACCCCACGCCTTGCCACGCGGTGGGCTCTACGACCCACCCTGGCGCACGTGGCCGACCGGCTGGCGAACGACCCGACCCCTGCCTCCCTAGCCGAAGGTCAGTCCGTACCGCTCGATGATCGGCACGGTCGCCTCCATGTCACCCTCGCAGCCGTACGGCGCGATCACGGGCCCGAGGTCGAAGTCCTCGGGGGCGGTGTCGATGATGCGGAACGCCTCCTCGAGCCCCCCGGGCGAGATCATCTCGAGCAGCCGAGCGGGCTCGTCGGCGGCGTTGAAGAACGTGTGCCACTCCCCGCGTGGCTTGAACACCAGGTCGCCCGGCTCGGCCACGTGCTCCTCACCGTCGGCGACGAACCAGACACGACCTTCGAGGATGAGGCTGAACTCGTCCTCCTTGGTGTGCCGGTGCAGGGGGGCGGCGATGGATCGCGGTGCCAGCAGGTGCTCCACCACGGCCAGGTTCCCACCCCAGTCCTTGGAGTCCACCAGGAACCGGTCACGGCACCCCAGCGGTGAACCGAGGATCTCGCCTTCTCCGGCGCGGATGACACGTGTCTTCATGCGTCGACGATCCCGTTCCAGCCGCCGCTCCACCAGTGCACAAATGTGGTAGGCCGTCCCCATGGACAGTGCGGTTCGCGCCCTCGACCAGCTGAAGGCGGTGGCGGAGTCCGGCTCGGACCTCGTCACCTTGTGGCGGGAGGCCGGGCCGCTGCTCGGCCGAGCCGTTCCCCACTTCGAGTCCCCGTGCTTCTTCACCGTCGACCCGGCGTCGCTGCTCACGACCAGCCACTTCCAGGAGGGCCTGCCCGAGATCCCCGGTGAGTGGCTTGGCCGGGAGTACGCCGAGGGCGACTACAACTCGATGACCGAGGTGCTGCACTCGTCGCGCGGCGTGGGCACGCTGCACGACGCGACGGGTGGGCGACCGGAGCTGGCGCGAAAGTACCACCAGGAGATGGAGCCCTTCGGGTGCGACCAGGAGCTGCTCGTCGCGCTGCGGACGCGTGACGGTGAGAGCTGGGGGATGGTCGGCTTGTACCGGGAGGTGGGTCGACCCGCCTTCACCGCCCGCGACATCGAGTCGGTCCGCCGGGTGGCTCCCGCACTCGCTTCCGGTGCCCGCCATGGCCTGCTCCTCGGGCAGGCGCAGGAGCCGGATCTCCCGGACGCGCCCTGCCTGCTCATCATCGACGAGCGCCTTGCCATCGACTCGGCCACGCCCACCTCCCCCCTGTGGCTGGCGCGGCTCGGCGGGAGCGTCGAGACGCCGCCGGCGAGCGTGCTGGCCGTCGCGGGGCGGGTGCTGAGTCGTGCCGCGGAACCCGCGGAGTCCCGCGTGCGCACCGCCGACGGGCGGTGGGTCTTGCTGCGTGGGGCCGACCTCATCCGCCGTGACGGGCCACGTCAGGTGTCGGTGGTCATCGAGGCAGCGCAGCCGTCGCATCTTGCCCCGCTCCTGATGCGGGCACACGGGCTGACGCCTCGGGAGCAGGAGGTCGTCGGCCTGGTCCTGCGCGGGCGCTCCACCGAGGCGGTGGCGCGAGAGCTGGGCATCGCCGGGGGTACCGTGCAGGCGCATCTGCGCAGCATCTTCGACAAGACCGGGGTCCGCAGCCGACGGGAGCTGGTGGGTGTCGTCTTCCATCGCCACTACGAGCCGCGCGTGCGCGACAACGAGCGCCGGACATCGGCGGGTCGTGCGTCGCGCCACGGCCCGATGCCCTCCTCGCGTTGATGGCGCCAGCAACGCGAGCGTCCCCGGACGCCGACGAGTCCTCACGAGCCGCCGTCGCTGCGGCGTTGCGTGCTCGTGAGGACTCGTCGAGGACTACCGAGGTGGGAGGCCTCTGAGCTGCGGGTTCGATCAGATGTCGAAGTACATCTCGAACTCGTGCGGGTGCGGGCGGAAGCGGATCGGGTCGACCTCGTTCTTGCGCTTCCACTCGATCCAGGTCTCGATGAGGTCCGAGGTGAAGACGTCGCCCTGGAGCAGGAACTCGTGGTCGGCCTCGAGGGCGTTGAGCACCTCGGGGAGCGAACCGGGGACCTGCTCGATGGCGTCGTGCTCCTCCGGGGGCAGCTCGTAGAGGTCCTTGTCGACCGGCTCCGGGGGCTCGATGCGGTTCTTGATGCCGTCGAGGCCGGCCATGAGCTGGGCGGCGAAGCAGAGGTAGGGGTTGCTCGAGGGGTCCGGGATGCGGAACTCGATGCGCTTGGCCTTCGGGCTGTCGCCGGCGATCGGGATGCGCACGCAGGCGGAGCGGTTTCGCGCCGAGTACACGAGGTTGACCGGGGCCTCGTAGCCCGGGACGAGGCGGTGGTAGCTGTTCACCGTGGGGTTGGTGAACGCGAGCAGCGCCGGGGCGTGCCGCAGCAGGCCACCGATGTACCAGCGGGCCAGGTCCGACAGGCCGCCGTAGCCGCGCTCGTCGTAGAACAGCGGCTCGCCGTCCTTCCAGAGCGACTGGTGGGTGTGCATGCCCGAGCCGTTGTCACCGAAGATCGGCTTCGGCATGAACGTGGCGGTCTTGCCGCCCTCCCACACCGTGTTCTTCACGACGTACTTGAACTTCATCATGTCGTCGCCGGACTGGAGCAGCGTGCTGAAGCGGTAGTTGATCTCCTGCTGTCCCGCGGTGCCGACCTCGTGGTGGCTGCGCTCGACCTCGATGCCGACCTCGGCGAGGTTGAGGCAGATCTTGTCGCGCATGTCGGCGAAGTGGTCGACCGGCGGGACGGGGAAGTAGCCGCCCTTGTAGCGGGTCTTGTACCCCCGGTTGCCACCCTCCTCGGCGCGGCCGGTGTTCCAGGCCGCCTCGACGGAGTCGATGTAGTAGTAGCTGGCGTTCTGCTTGGTCTCGAAGCGCACGTCGTCGAAGACGTAGAACTCGGCCTCGGCGCCGAAGAAGGCGGTGTCGGCGATGCCGGTGGACTTCAGGTACGCCTCGGCCTTCGCGGCGATGTTGCGCGGGTCGCGGCTGTAGGGCTCGCCGGTGAACGGGTCGACGATCGAGAAGTTGATGATGAGCGTCTTCTCGACCCGGAAGGGGTCGAGGTAGGCCGTCGTGGGGTCGGGGACGAGCTTCATGTCCGACTCGTGGATGGCCTGGAAGCCGCGGATCGAGGACCCGTCGAACATCTGGCCGTTGGTGAAGAAGTCCTTGTCCACCGTCTGGGCCGGCACGTTGAAGTGCTGCATGACGCCCGGCAGGTCGCAGAAGCGGATGTCGACGAACTTGACGTCCTCGGACTTGATGAAGTCGAGGACCTCCTCAGCAGAGCTGAACACTGATGAACCTCCTGGTCGTTCCGGGGCACGGCTTCGGGCGCGCCAGCCCTCGGGGCGTTGCGACGAGACCCTACGGACCGGCGGTTTCCCGGCCGTGACCCGCGTGTTTCGCCGAGGTAACGCGGCCCAGCGTATCGATGGGCGAGACGCGGCGCTCGACAGGCGGAACGGATGAGACGGCGGCCCCGGCCGGGTCGGCGGCCCGTCCGGGCGCGCCGTGGAGCCGCAGGTCACGGGCTCGAGGACCCGGCGCCCGGCCTCCGCACGGGGCCCGCCTAGAGTTGCCGTCGTGCCTGCTGATGCCCCGCCGCCGTCCCTCCCGGCGGCACCCGAGACGGCCGGCTTCCTGCGGCGGCTCGGTGCGGTCGTCGTCGACTGGCTCATCTGCCAGGGCATCGCGATCCTCCTCCTCGGCACCGAGCCCGGCGGCGGGGGAGCGGCGGCCTTCCTCCCGCTCGGGATCTTCGCCGCCCTCAACGTGATCTTCGTGTCGTTCGTCGGCTCCACGGTCGGGCACCGCCTGTTCGGGATGCAGGTGTGGCAGGTCCGCCCCGGGTCCTTCCCGCTCCAGGTGCTCATCCGCACCGCCCTGCTGTGCCTGTTCGTCCCCGCCGTCCTCACCGCGCGCGACGGTCGTGGGTTCCACGACGTCATCGCCGGGACGCGCATCGTCCGCCTCTGACCGCACCCCTCCGTCGCGGTGCTCAGGTGGCCGTCCCGGCGACCACTCGGCACCGAGGCGGCGTCGTCGGCCGTGCGTGCGGCTCGACCGTGAGGAGCAGGCGCCGTCCGTGCGTCGGGCCGACCGACGCACCGGGAGGTCACTTGCCGCGCATCGCCTTGCGGTCGACGCGGGCGCGGTTGGGGTCGATGCCCTTGGGCAGCGGGGGCCGCATGCCGCCGAGGGACTTCAGGCGCTTGTTGACCACCGAGGTCTCCGCCTTGGTCAGGACCGGGCGCATGCGGGTGAGCTTGCCGGAGATCTTCTTCACCGGCACCTGCCCCTTGGCGTCGCCGACGACCCACAGGTGGATGGGCACACCCGGGGCGACCCGGGCCACCTTCTTCTCCTCCTGCTTGAGCAGGCGGGTGACCCGGCTCTCGGGACCCTCGCCGATGAGGACGATGCCAGGTCGCCCGAGGGCACGGAAGACCACCGCGGCGCCGGCCATGTCGCTGGGCTTGGTGCCGCGGGCTCCGTCGATGGCGACCGGCTCCTGCCCGGCGTACCAGCCCCGCTTGCCCAGACCGGTGAGCGCGGCCCCGGCGGCGCCGACCTTGCCGTCGAGCGCCCCGTACATCGCGGTGTTGCCGCGGCGGTTCATGACGATGACGGCGGCGAGCAGCGCTGCGGGCATCGCGACGATGACGCTGTACCAGCGCCACCAGCTGCCGAGGAGGAAGCCGCCGGCGATGAGGACGGCCGCGACGCCCACGGCGGCGAGCAGCATCCACCAGCCCAGGTTGGGGTCGAGGTTCTTGATCGCGCGGTAGGCCTGGCGGACCTGACCGAGGCGGCCGGGCTTCTTCACGGGCTGGTCGGACACGGGAGGGAGTGCTCCTGATCGGGTGCGTGGTCCGCGAGGGGTCGCGGTGTCAGCGCTCAGGATACGGTGCGTGCCGCCCGGGCCACCAACGACGCCGCCTCCTGCCGCGCCGGGTCGGACCCGGCCTGCGCGAGGTGGTCGAGGTGCTCGGGGATGGCGCGGCCCCACTTCGTCATCGCGGTCGCCCACAGGCGCCCGGCGCGGTACGAGCTGCGCACCAGCGGGCCGGCCATGACGCCCTTGAAGCCGATCGCCTCGGCCGTCTCGGACCAGTGGACGAACTCCTCGGGCCGGACCCACCGGTCGATCGGGTGGTGCATCGGCGAGGGGCGCAGGTACTGGGTGATCGTGAGGATGTCGCAGCCGGCGTCGTGGAGGTCGCCGATGGCCGCCTCGACCTCGTGGTCCTCCTCGCCCATGCCCAGGATGAGGTTGGACTTGGTGACCAGCCCGGCCTCGCGCGCCATCGACAGGACCGCGAGCGACTTGTCGTAGGTGAACGCCGGGCGGATCCGCTTGAAGATCCGCGGCACCGTCTCGAGGTTGTGGGCGAAGACCTCGGGGCGGGCGTCGAAGACCTGGCCGACGAGCTCGGGCTTGGCGCCGAAGTCCGGCGGGAGGATCTCGACGCCGGTGTTCGGGTTGAGCGCGTGGATCTGGCGGATCGTCTCGGCGTAGAGGCCGGCCGCGCCATCGGGCTGGTCGTCGCGGGCGACGCCGGTGACGGTGGAGTAGCGCAGGCCCATGCTGCGCACCGACTCGGCGACCCGGCGGGGCTCGTCGAGGTCGAGGGCCTGGGGGCGCCCGGTGGCGATGTCGCAGAAGTCGCAGCGCCGGGTGCAGGTGTCGCCGCCGATGAGGAAGGTGGCCTCGCGGTCCTCCCAGCACTCGAAGATGTTGGGGCAGCCGGCCTCCTGGCACACGGTGTGCAGGCCCTGGCTCTTCACCATCGCGTGCATCTGGGTGTACTCGGGACCCATCCTGGCGGTGGTGCGGATCCACTCGGGCTTGCGCTCGATCGGGGTCTCGGCGTTGCGCGCCTCGACCCGCAGCATGCGGCGTCCCTCGGGTGCGACAGTCACGCGCGCCAGCCTACGCCGAGACGACGACGCCCCTCGAACCGGGATGGCGTCGGCGGGGGCTGGGTCGAGGTGGAACCGACGTGTGGTGGTCGTCTTTCACCTCGACCCGGCGGAGGTGGGGCTGGGTCGAGGTGGAACCCGACCGTGTGGTGGTCGTCTTTCACCTCGCCCCGGCGGGGGGGCTGGGTCGAGGTGGAACCCGACCGTGTGGTGGTCGTCTTTCACCTCGACCCGGCGGGGTGGGGCGGGTCCTCAGCCGAGGACGTCGGTGAGGTGCTTCTCGGCGTAGGGCAGGACGTCCTGCACCGTGATGACGCGGCCCGCCTCGCGGGTCAGCGACGAGACCCCCGCGTCGGCGATGCCGCACGGGATGATCGGGTCGGCCCAGGCGAGGTCGCTGTCGCAGTTGAGGGCGAACCCGTGCATCGTCACCCGCCTGCTGACCCGGACCCCGATGGCGCCGAGCTTGCGGTCGGGCCCGCGCCAGTCCTTGGGGACCCAGACCCCGCTGCGGCCATCGACGCGGACGGTCTCGACGCCGAACTCGCGGCAGACGCGGATCATCACCTCCTCGAGCCGGCGCACGTGCGCGACGACGTCGATGGGGACCTCGGGGAGCCGGACGATGGGGTAGCCGACGAGCTGGCCCGGGCCGTGCCAGGTGATCTTGCCGCCGCGGTCGACGTCGACCACGGGGGTGCCGTCGGTGGGGCGCTCGTGGGCCTCGGTGCGCTTGCCGGCGGTGTACACGGCGGCGTGCTCGAGCAGCAGGGTCGTGTCCGGGACGGTGCCCTCGACCACCTGGGCGTGGACCTCGCGCTGGGTGGCCCAGGCCTGCTCGTAGTCGACGGGGTCGGGGGCGAAACCGAGGTGGACGACGCGCATGGGACCACGGTACGCCGCCCTAGGGTGGCGGCATGACGCGCGTGGGACTGGTCGGGTACGGGTCGGCGGGGCGCGACATCCACACGCCGGTGCTGCGGGAGGCGGGCCTGACGGTCGCTGCCGTGTCGACGAGGAACGAGGAGCGCGGCGCGGCGGCGCGAGCCGACCACCCGGGGGTGCGCGTGGTGCCCGGGCTCGAGGAGCTGCTCGCCGTCGCGGGGCTGGACGTCGTCGTCCTCGCGTCGCCGAGCGGGGCGCACTCGGCCCAGGCGCGCCTCGTCGCCGACGCGGGTCTCGCGTGCGTCGTCGACAAGCCGCTGGCGGTCGACGCCGGGACGGCGGCCGACGTCGTGCGGCACGCGGCCGGTCGGGGGGCACCGCTGACGGTGTTCCACAACCGGCGGTTCGACGCCGAGCAGGCGACGGTGGCGCGGGTCGTGCGTGAGGGCCTGGTGGGGGAGGCGTTCCGCTACGAGATGCGGTGGGAGCGTTGGCGCCCGGTGCCCAAGGACCGCTGGCGGGAGAACGCGAGCGCGGCCGAGGGCGGCGGCATCCTCCTCGACCTGCACAGCCACCTCGTCGACGCCGCGGTGCAGCTCTTCGGGCCCGTCGTCACGGTGCACGCCACGGTGGCCGCGCACACGACACCGGCCGAGGACGACGCCTTCCTCCTGTGCCGTCACGCGTCGGGGGTGTTCTCGCACCTGTCGGCGACGTCGGTGGCGGGGGCTCCGGGGCCACGGGTGCGGCTGCTGGGCACGCAGGCGGCGTACGTCCTCGCGGACTTCGAGTCCGAGGAGCACCCGTGGTCGGGCCAGCGCGACCTCGACGAGGGGCACAGCGGCTGGCTCCACCGGGGCTCGGACCGGGAGCCGGTGAGGCGGTCGGCCGGCTCGCAGGCCGACTACTACCGGGCGGTCGCCGCGGCCCTGGGGTCGGACGACCCCCAGGCCGCGATGCCGGTCGACCCGTGGGACGCCGTGCACACCCTGGCCGTCATCGACGCGGCTCGCGTCTCCGCGCGCGAGGAGCGCGTCGTCATCGTCGAGACCCCCGGGCGCTGACCCCCGACCGGGGCGGGTGCTCGGAAGCGCGGGGGAGCACCTCGTGGAGCCCGCGCTACGGGGCGCTGACGGTGAAGGTCCGGATGACCGACGTGCTGTTCCCCGCCGCGTCGGCCTGGGTGACCCGCCCGGTGTAGGTGCCGTTGGGCATCGTCGCGAGGGTCACCGAGTAGGCGCCGCTGCTCGCGTTGACCGCGGCCGGCGTGCTCTGCTGGAGCGGGCCGCTCGTGTCGGGGCCGCTGAAGACCTCGACGGTGACGGACAGGACGTCCGCGCCCCTGGTCGTGCTCGCGGCGAGGCGTCCCGCGGTGCCGGAGACGACGGGCGTCGCGGTCGTCACCGTGGCACCGGATGCCGGCGCGGTGATGCCCACGACGGGCGCGGTCGTGTCGACCACGAAGGTCCGCGTGTTGCTGGTCCCCACCGTGCCGCCGCTGTGCGCCTGGGTGGCACGAACCGTGAACTGCGCGTTGACGTTCAGGGTCCCGGCGACGACTGTCCAGCTGCCGGCCGTCGCGGTGACCGCGAGCGTCTGCAGCGGCGTGCCGGTCGCCGCCGCGCCGGCGTACACGCTGACGGTGACCGTGCTGCTGTCACCGGCTGCGGTGCCGGCCGCACCGCTCAAGGTCGGGGTCGTGTCGTTCGTCGCGCTGCTGGCCGCCGGGGAGGTGACGGTGACCACGGGCGCCAGGCTGACCGAGAACGTGTGGGCCGGGGTGAGCGAGAGGTTGCCGGCCACGTCGGTCTGCGTGACCTGGGCGGTGTACGTGCCGCTCGGCAGGGTCGGGCTCGCGTTGACCGTGTAGGCGCCGGTCGTCTGGTTGACCGTGGCGGTGCGGGTCTGCAGGAGCGTGCCTCCGGTGCCCGTGCCGCTGTAGAGACGCACCGTGACGGGGGTGGTGTCCTTGCTCGTCGTCGTCGACGCCGTCAGCTTGCCCGCCGTGCCCGCGAACGCCGGGGTGCCCGTGGAGACCACAGCGCCGTTCGCGGGTGAGGTGAGCCCGACGACCGGGGCGGTCGTGTCGATGACGAAGGTCCGGGCGGCGCTGGTCCCGGTGCTGCCGAAGGCGTTGGCCTGCGTCGCCTGCACCGTGTACTGCTCGTTGGGAGCCAGGGCGGGGGCGGTGCCGGTCCAGGTCGTGCCGGTCCGCGTGACGGCAAGGACGTTGATCGGGGTGCCGGTGGCCGCTGCGCCCGCATAGATGTTGACGGTGACGGTGGTGCTGTCACCGACGCCGTTGCCGGCGGCCCCCGAGATCGTCGGGGTCGTGTCGCTGAGGTAGGCGGTGGCGGCGGGCACCGTCAGGGTGACGGCTGGGACCGGGCTGACGCTGAACGTGCTGGTGGCGGAGCCGACGTTGCCGACCGCGTCGCTCTGGGTCACGAGGACGGTGTACTGGCCGTTGGCCAGGGTGGAGGCGGCCACCGAGTACGTCGAGCCGGCGGTGACGGTCGCCGACTTCGTCTGCAGCGCGGTGCCCGTGGCGACGGCGCCGCTGTAGATCTTCACCGAGACGGTCGTGGCATCGGCGCTCCCGGTCGTGTCCGCCGCCTGCCGTCCCGCGGTTCCGGAGACGGTCGGGGTGGTGGTGGTGGAGATCGAGCCGTGGGCCGGCGTCGCGATCGTCACGGTCGGTGCGCTGGGGTCGACGACGAAGGTGCGGGTCGGGCTGACCCCGACGTTCCCGGCGTCGTCGGCCTGCCGGGCGATGACGGTGTACTGCGCGTCACCGGCCAGGGCCGCCGGGGTGACGCTCCACAAGGCGTTCCCTGAGTTCACCGCGGCGGTGAGGCTCTGCACGGGGGTGCCCGATGCAAGGGCCCCGGCGTAGACGTCGACCGTCACCGAGTCCGCCTTGCCGCCCCCCACGGTGGCACTGCCGGAGACCATCGGGGTCGAGCCCAGGTACGCGTTGTTGCTCGGTGCCGTGATCGAGACGACGGCGACCGTCGCGTCGACGGTGAAGGTGTGGGCCGGGCTCAGCCCCCGGTTGCCGGCGGTGTCGTCCTGGCTGGCCTGCACGGTGTAGGTGCCGTTGGTGAGGGCGGCCGCCGCCGGCACGCTGTAGGCACCGGTTCCGGCGTCGGCCGTGGTCGTGAGCGTCTGGAGCAGGGCGCCCCCCACCCCGGTGCCGCTGTGGACCCGCACGGTCACCAGGGCCAGGTCGGCGCTGGACGTCGGGCCGGCGGCGGTGGTCCCCGCGGTCCCCGTGAAGGTCGGCACGGACTGGCTCGTGGCGCTGCCGTGACTGGGCACGCCGATCCCGATGGCCGGCGCCGTCGTGTCCACGACGAAGGTGCTCGTGGCCACGCCCGTGTTCCCGACGGCGTCGCTCTGGGTCGCCTCGACGGTGTACTGCGCGCCGGGCGCCAGGGCGGAGGCAGCGACGGCCCAGGTGCCGCCACTCGCGGTGGTGGCCTTCGTCTGCACCAGCGTGCCTGCGGTGCCGGTTCCGGCGAACACCTGCACGGTGACGAGGGACGCGTCGCCGGCGGCCGTTCCCGCGGCCCCCGAGAAGACCGGGGTGGTGGTCGCGACGACGCTGCCGCCGGACGGCGCGGTCACCGTGACCGCCGGTGCCACGGTGTCGACCGTCACGGGGGTCGCCCCGGCCTTGGAGCTCTCGGCGCCGCTCCAGAGGCCGAGCTTCGGGGTGGTGGTGTAGATCCACGAACCCTGGGGGACGCCGAGCTCGGCGCAGCTGCCAGGCCCTGCGGCGGGGACCTCGCACGCGAAGGTGGCGCTGGCTGCGACGTCTCCCGTGGTTCCCTGCGGGTACCGGCCGATCGTGTAGGTGGTGATCGGTGTCCTGCCGGAGGACGGGGAGGTCAGGACGAGCGAGAAGTCGATGGTGACGTTCGCCCCGCTGGCCGTCGCGGTCGTCGGCGAGCCGGCGGGCAGCGTCTCGGCGAGCGCGCCAGCGGCGCGCGTCCCGTCGCTCGTGCTCCAGTACGCGTGGGCGGCCCCGGCGCTGAACGCGATGCCCAGCACCCCCGCCGACAGCACGAGGACGCCCCGGCGGCCGAGGCGCTTGAACTGGTGGTGCACCAGCCCGCTCACTGGCGGACCACCACGGTGACGGGGATGGCGAACGCCGCGCCCTGGCAGGCCGCCGCAGACGTCGCGTCCATGGACACGGCATCGTCGAGATGAACGAGCAGCGTGGCACCCGGGCCCACGCTCACGCTCAGGCCGCTCTGGTCCGCGAAGCTGACCCCGGTGGGCGCGCAGCCGTTGTCGGCGGTGACCGGGCCGCGGGCCACCACCCGCTCCACCTGCATCGGGTAGGCGTTGGGGTTGGTCACCGACACCACGGCATCGGCGACCCGGCCGGGCAGCAGGGTCCCGGTGGGCAGGTCGGTCCCCGAGAGGGCGTTGACCGTCAGCGCCATGGTCGCCGCGTGCGTGTCGGTGCTCCCGGCTCCCGAGGCGCTCCAGAACGCGAAGGCCGCACCCGAGGTCGCCGCGGTCGTCGCCGTGGAGACGACGAGGGTCAGGACCCACCGACTGCGCTTGGACCCCGCGGGACGCAGGCCGTGGGCGCGCCACGCAGCGCCCGGCCGCGAGGGCCGGGCGCTGTGCGGTGGTGCGTCCATGGTCTGCTCCTCAGGAGCGCAGGCGTGGCTGGGGTTGTGGTCCGGTCGTGCGACGGGCCGAGGCTCGAGCCGCCGGCCCGTCGTGGGTCAGTTGCTGGTCAGCGTCAGCGTCACCGTGGCGCCCTTGCAGCCGTCCTGGGACGAGGTGCTGTTGGCGAAGGCCAGGGTGCCGGTCCCGAGGGCGACGTCGCTCGTGCCGGCCAGCACGGTCCTGTTCACCGTCGAGGGACTGATGGTGAAGTCGCCGACGAGGCAGCCGGCGGAGACGCTCGCCGAGTCCAGGCTCACGACCGGGGTGATCGTGGCGACCTGCAGGTTGGTGTCACCGGGGTTGGTGCCCGTGTAGGTGACCGTCCGGCTCTGACCGGGCGCGATGCCACTGGCGAAGCTGGCACCGATCGCCACGGTGCCGTTGCTGCTGGCGTTCGCCGACGAGGTGCTTCCGCTGCCCGTGGTGCTCCAGTAGGCGTACGCGACGCCGGTCGTGGCGACGAGCAGCCCACCGGCGATGACGACGGTGACTGCCTTCTTCTTGAGCAGGTGACCGAACATGGTGTGTCTCTCCCTTTTTTACCGGACCGTGTCATTTCTTTACGGTTTCTTGACTCGAAGTCTGGGGCCCGGGAGGGCGTGCGTCAGTCGTTGACCGCTCATCTACCCCAAAGGCGGGCCGCTCTGCCCGAACAGCCGGGCGCGACGGCCGAAAGGCCGGGCGCCGAGCCCGAACGGTTGAGCGGGAGGGGGGTTCGTCCCAGGGGAGTAGGACGACGGGACCTGCTGAGGTCGGTCAGGGGGTGGGGAGGAGGCGGGGCTCGACCCGCTCCTCGCGCACCCCGTCGCCGTCGGGCTCGACGACGTACCCGGCCTTGCCCTCGACCTCGGTGACCGCCTCGACGAGCTCGGTGCCGCGGTAGACCAGGCCCACGCCGTCGTCGGTGCAGTGCGTGACCGGCAGCGTGCCGTCGGCGACGAGCCGGTGCACCGTGGGCCGGCGCGCGGCCTCGGAGTCGTAGTGGACGCCGTTGCCGTAGGGCAGCAGGCCGAGCCCGTTGCCGACGGCCCGCAGCTCGGGCCCGAACGAGTCGGTCGTGCCGCCCAGGTACCAGCAGATGGAGCCCGCGGAGACGCCGCTGAGGACGACGCCCGCCTCCCAGGCCGCGCGCATCGCGGGACGCAGGTCGTGGACGTCCCAGACGGCGAGGAGGTTGGCGACCGAGCCGCCGTTGACCCACACGACGTCCTGCTCGAGGAGGACGGCGGCGGTGTCGTCATGGTTCGGCATGGGGAACAGGTCGACGACGGTGACGTCGAAACCGGCCACGCGCCCGGCCTCGAGGGCCGCGTAGCCGAACTCCTTCGGGTCGCCCGAGGCCGTGCCGAGGACGGCGAGGCGCGGCCGGCGGCCGTGGGCGCCGGAGAGCTCGACGGCGTGGTGGACCAGGGCGTCGAACTCGATGCGGGTGCGGGCGCCCCAGCGGTAGCCGCCGGACGTCGCGAGGATGGTGCGCGGGTCGGTGGGCATGTCGACCAGCGTAGGAGCCTGTGGAGAACCCGACGGTGCCCGGGGCCGTTCGGTGCAGGCTGGGCTGCATGGACGAGGGGGAGCTCGACGCGCGAGGTGCGAGAACGGGCGGCCGGCACGGTCGCGGCACCGGTCAGGTCGCGGTGGTCCTGGCCGACGGGTCGGGCACGGTGACCGCACCGGAGGTGCCGGGGTTCGAGCTGGGCCGGCTGCTCGCGCGTGGTGGCACGAGCGAGGTGTGGCTGGGGGTGGAGCAGGCCAGTGGCCGACGGGTGGCCGTCAAGGTCGTCGGCGCCGAGCTCGACGCCCTCGAGGTGGCGGCGCGCGAGGCCTCGATCTCGGCGGCGGCGGCCTCGGCGCACGTCGTCCCCGTCGAGGCGTGCATCGCCCTGCCCGACGGGCGGGCCGCCCTCGTGATGCCCCACGTGCGCGGGGGAGCGCTCGACACCCTCGTGCGCGCCCGGGGACACCTCGGGCCCGGCGAGGTCGTCACGGTGCTCGCGCCGCTGGCCTCGGCCCTGGGCCGCCTCCACGACCTCGGCGTGGTCCACGGCGACGTCTCGCCGGGCAACGTCCTGCTCGAGCTCGACGGCCGTCCGCTCCTCGCCGACCTCGGCCTCGGGCACGTCGTCGGGGAGGTCGCCCACGGCGTGTGGGGCACCGACGGGTACGTCGCCCCGGAGGTCCTCATGGGCGGCGACCCCGGCCCGGCCGCCGACGTGTACGCCGTGGGAGCGGTGGGCTGGTTGTGCCTCAGTGGCCAGGTCCCCGGGCCGCCGGGGCTGCGCCCCACCCTGGCCGAGCTGTCCAGGGCCGGTGAGGGGGCCCGCGCGGTGGTGGCCGCGCTCGAGGCCGCGGTGGCCCCGGCCGTGGCGGACCGGCCGAGCGCGCACGAGCTCGCCTGGCAGCTCTTCCACGCGGCGCGCCCCGAGCCGCTGCACCTGGTGCGCGGCGACGACGAGACCAGTGCGGTCACCTACCGGCTGCGCGCCGCGGCGGACCGTCCCCCCGATGACGACGCGCGTCCAGCACTGGGGGAGAGGGTGGCTCGCCTGCTCCGGTCGGGCCGGTTCCGGCGCCGGACCGCATCGACGGTGCCAGGAGTGGCGGCGGGTCGTCGCCCCGCTGGTCGTCACTCCCGGTCGCCGGTCGCCGTGCGGGCGCCCCGATGGCCCGCGGTCCTCGCAGTGCTCGCTCTGGTCGTGGCCATCGTCGTGACCGGCGCCGTGGTGCTGTCCGCGCTGCGCTCCACGACCCCGGCGCAGGCCGGGACGGTGAGCGTG
The DNA here is from genome assembly GCA_963795035.1 of uncultured Actinomycetota bacterium. Lineage (GTDB taxonomy): Bacteria > Actinomycetota > Actinomycetes > Actinomycetales > Dermatophilaceae > Oryzobacter. The sequence goes on from CAWCFZ010000003.1 coordinate 534,310, forward strand.
GCGGCCCCGGACGCCGACGTCCGGAGCGACCCGGACGTCCGGACCGACCCGGACGCCGCCAGGGCGAGGCCCGCGGTGCTGCTCGCCGCCCTCGCCGACGCGCGCGCGCTCGCCTGGCGGGAGGCGACGGCCGCGCACCTGCACGGCGCCGACGCCCCCGGCTCGGCCGCCGAGGCCAGGGACCGGGCCGCCGTCACCGACCTCGCGCGCTCCGGGTTGCGCTACGCCGGGCTGTCGTACGTCGTGCGCGACGTGCGCACCGAGGAGGCGAGCGCGACGCGGGCGCGGCTGCGCGCCCGCGTCGACACCAGTGCCTACGCGGTGACCGGGCCGACGGGCTCGACACCGCGGGGGGCCACGGTGGGGGAGGAGGTGGTCGTCACGCTGGTGATGACGGCGGCCGGGTGGCGGGTCAGCGACCTCACGGCCGCGCCCCCCTGACCGCGGCGCACACCGACCACCGCGCGCCCGGTCGTCAGGCGACGAGCCACCGGGCCGCGGTGTCGAGGTCGGGGTGCTGCGGCAGGAACCCGCTGTCGCGCAGCACGTCCCCGACGATGCGCTGGCTCGCGAGGATCTCGCCGGCGAAGCCGCCCACGACCAGGTGCAGCGCCAGCGACGGAGCGGGCAGGACGGTCGGCCTGCGTAGGGCGCGACCCAGCGCCGAGACGATCTCCCGCTGCCTCGTGGGCTGGGTGAACAGGTTCACCGGGCCCGTGACCTCGGGGCGGTCGAGGAGGTGCAGGATCGCGCCCACCTCGTCGGCCAGGGTCAGCCACGGCCAGAACTGGCGCCCGTGGCCGAGCGGTCCGGCGAGCCCGAACCGGGCCAGGCGCAACAGGGGTGCCGCGGCCCCGCCGTGGGGTGCGAGGACGATGCCCGAGCGGATGAGGGCGACCGACGCCCCTGCCGCGATGGCGGGGCGGGCCGCGGCCTCCCAGGCCATGACGACGTCGGCGAGGAAACCGGTCCCCGGCGGGCTCGCCTCGGTCAGCTCCTCGTCGCCGCGGTCGCCGTAGTAGCCGACGGCCGACCCGGAGACCAGGCGCACGGGGTGCCCCGCCTGCGCGACGGCGGTCGCGACGGCCGTCGTGGCGTCGACCCGCGACCCGAGGATCTCCCGCTTGCGCGACGGGGACCAGCGCTTGTCACCCACCCCCGCGCCGGCGAGGTGGACCACGCCGTCGACACCGTCGAGCGCCGCCGGGTCGAGCCGCCGGCTCGAGGGGTCCCACTGCACCTCGTCAGCACCGCGCGGGGCACGCCGCACGAGGCGGACCACCCGGTCACCGCGCTGGCGCAGCGCGGCGACCAGCGCGGTCCCGATGAGACCCGAGGAGCCGGTGACGGCGACGCGGCCCATGGTCGGTGTCTCCTCGCCGACCCGGTCAGAGACCGAGGTCGGCCTCGAAGGCGCCTTCCTCGAGGCGCTGCTTCATCGTGGTGAGGAAGCGGGCGGCATCGGCGCCGTCGACGATCCGGTGGTCGTAGGACAGGGCGAGGTAGACCATCGAGCGGATGGCGATCGTCTCGCCACCGTCCTCGGTGACGGCGACCACCGGGCGCCTGACGACCGACCCCGTGCCGAGGATGGCGACCTGGGGCTGGTTGATGATCGGGGTGTCGAACAGCGCGCCGCGCGAGCCGGTGTTGGTGATGGTGAAGGTCCCACCGGCCAGGTCGTCGGGCATGATCTTGTTGCTGCGCGTGCGCTCCGCCACGTCGGCGATCCCGCGCGCGAGACCGGCGATGTTGAGGTCCCCGGCGTTCTTCAGCACCGGGACGAGCAGGCCCTTCTCGGTGTCGACGGCGATGCCCAGGTGCTCGCCACCGTGGTAGGTCACCTCGTCGCCCTCGATGCTCGCGTTCACGGTGGGGTGGGCCTTGAGAGCCTCGACCGCCGCGAGCGCGAAGAAGGGCAGGAAGCTCAGCTTGGTGCCCTCGCGCTTGCCGAAGTCGGCCTTGGCGCGGTCTCGAAGCCGCGAGATGCGGGTGACGTCGACCTCGACGACCGTCGTCAGCTGGGCGGAGACCTGGAGGGACTCGACCATCCGGCGCGCGATCGTCTTGCGCAGCCGCGACATCTTCTCCGTCGTGCCGCGCTTGGAGTCGCTGGCGGAAGCCGCCGGAGCAGCAGCCGCAGGCGCCTGGGCCGCGGGAGCGGCCGGGGCCGCCTCGGGCTCGGGTGCCTTCTTGGCCTCGGCCGCGGCGAGGACGTCCTGCTTGCGGATCCGCCCGCCGATGCCGGTGCCCTCGATGCTCGAGAGGTCGATGTCGTGGTCGGCCGCGAGCTTGCGCACGAGCGGGGTGACGTAGGCGGCCGCGTCGCGGTCGCCGTCGGCGGAGGCGCCGCCGTCGTCGGACTGCTCCTGCGCGGGCGCCTGCTGGGCCGGTGCCGCCGCGGCGGGTGCCTGCTGCTGGGGAGCGGGCTCGGAGGGCTCCTCCTGCTTCGGCTCCTCCTGCTTCGGCTCCTCCGCCTTGTCCGCCTTGGCCTCCTCCGGCTCGGGCTCGGCCGCCGGGGCCTGCGGCTCGCTCTCCTTCGCCGGCGCTGCGTCCTGCTCCTGCGCCGCGGGCGCGGAACCGCCGCCGCCGCCGACGACCGCGAGGTCGGCGCCGACCGGCACCGTCTCGTCCTCCTGGACGAGGATCGTGGTCAGGGTGCCCGCCACGGGCGAGGGGATCTCGGTGTCGACCTTGTCGGTGGAGACCTCGAGGAGCGGCTCGTCGACCGCGACCTCGTCGCCCTCCGCCTTGAGCCAGCGGGTCACCGTGCCCTCGGTGACCGACTCGCCGAGCGCCGGCATCGTGACGGTCGTCCCCGCGCCGCCACCGCCACCGCCACCGGAGGAGCCGGAGTCGTCGGCAGCACCGGACTCGTCGGCAGAGCCGGAGTCGTCGGAGTCGCTGGAGTCGTCGCCGGACGCCTGCGGTTCCGCGGGCTCCTGGCCACCCTCGTCGCCCGCCTCGGCCACCGCGTCGCCGTCGGAGGGGTCGGAGACCTCGTCGGCGGGGCCGTCACCGGACGCCTCCTCCTCGGACGCGTCCTCCTCAGGCGCGGACTCCTCGGGCGCGGACTCGGCGCCGCCACCGGACGCACCACCACCCGAGCCGTCGCCGATGACCGCGAGGTCGGCGCCGACCGGCACCGTGTCGTCCTCCTGGACGAGGATCTCCTCGAGCGTCCCGGCCACGGGGGAGGGGATCTCGGTGTCGACCTTGTCGGTCGAGACCTCGAGCAGGGGCTCGTCGACCTCCACCGCGTCACCGACGTTCTTGAGCCACCGCGTCACGGTCCCCTCGGTGACGGACTCACCGAGTGCGGGCATCACTACACGTTCGGACATCAGGGGTGCTCTCCTTCGTGGGCGGCGGTGGCGTTCATCACTCTAGTTGTGCGCGTGCAGGGGCTTCCCGGCGAGCGCCAGGTGGGCCTCGCCGAGTGCCTCGTTCTGGGTGGGATGGGCGTGCAGCATCGCGGCGACGTCCTCGGGGTGGGCCTCCCAGCCGACGACGAGCTGGGCCTCGCCCACCTGCTCGCCCATCCGGGCGCCGACCATGTGGATGCCGACGACCGGGCCGTCGGTGACGCGCACGAGCTTGACGAAGCCCTGCGTCTGCAGGATCTGGCTCTTGCCGTTGCCGCCGAGGTTGTACTCGTAGGTCTCCACGGCGTCGCCGTGGGCGGCACGGGCCTGCTCCTCGGTGAGGCCGACCGAGGCGACCTCCGGCTCGCAGTACGTGACCCGCGGGATCTGGGCGTCGACGACCGGGGCGGGGGAGAGCCCCGCGATGGACTCGGCGACGAAGATCCCCTGGGCGAACCCGCGGTGGGCGAGCTGCAGGCCCGCGACGATGTCGCCGACGGCCCACACGCCCTCGGCGGAGGTGCGGCACCGCTCGTCGGTGGCGACGAAGCCGCGGTCGAGGGCGACACCGGCCTCCTCGAGGCCGAGCCCGGCCGTGGCCGGCCCGCGCCCCACCGCGACGAGCAGCACGTCGGCCTCCAGCGTCTCGCCGCCCTCGAGGGTCAGCGTGACGCCGGAGCCGGACTGCGTGGCGGACTCGAACCGGGCGCCGGTGCGCACGGTGATGCCCCGCTTGCGGAAGGCACGCTCCAGGGCGGTGGAGCAGGAGGGGTCCTCGGCGGCCACGAGCCGCGGCAGCGCCTCGACGACCGTGACCTGCGCGCCGAACGAGCGCATGATCGACGCGAACTCGACGCCGATGACGCCGCCACCGAGCACGACGACGCGCTCGGGCACCTCGTCCAGGCCCAGGGCCTGGTCGCTCGTCATCACCTGGCCCTCGATGTCGAGGCCGGGAAGGGTGCGGGCGTACGACCCCGTGGCGAGGACGACGTGCCGTCCGACGAGGCGCCGGTCGCCGACGACGACGGTGCGGCCGTCCTCGAGGCGGCCCTCGCCCTCGACGTAGTCGACCTTGCGGGACTTCACGAGCCCCTGAAGACCCTGGTGCAGGCGCGCGACGACGCCCTCGCGGTACGAGGTCACGGCGGCCATGTCGATGCCGTCGAGCGTGGCCCGCACCCCGAACCTCGAGGCCTCGCGCGCGGCGTCGGCCACCTCGGCCGCGTGCAGCAGGGCCTTGGTGGGGATGCAGCCGCGGTGCAGGCAGGTCCCGCCGAGCAGGTCCTTCTCGACGAGGGCGACGGTCAGGCCGAGCTCGGCCGCGCGCAGCGCGCACGCATAGCCTCCGCTCCCCCCTCCGAGGACGACGACGTCGTGGGTGGTCTCGGCGGTGGCCGGCATCCCTGGCAGCTCCTTGGTGTGGCGACGGACTGGCGCGCCGGCGGCGGGAGTGGTGCCGACCGGACGCTGAGCAGCATCCTTGCACTCCGCGGGGGCGCGCACACATCCCGTTCCCGGCGGGGGCGCACGGCCCAGGGGTGAGCACGCCCTATCGTTGGCGCATGGCGTGGTGGAGGAGGCGGCGCGCACACGCGTCCGCCGGCGGTGGGTCCGACCTGTCGTCCGTCCGCGCGCACCTGGCGCAGTTCGCCTCCACGCGGCGCGGCGTGGAGGCCTACGTGGAGCCGGCGACCAACATCACGTCGACGACCGTCGTCCTCGTCGCGCACGACGGCGAGTGGACCCGCCGGGCGCTGCCCTCGCGCCCGGTCGCCTTCGACGTCGCCCGCGGCCTCGACATCCCCGTCTACGACGTCAACCTCACCGGCTACCCTGCGCGGATGCGCCAGTGGACGGCCCGTCAGCGCCGTCCCCGGGACCGCTGACCAGAGAACCCGTTGGCCCCGCCCCGCCGTCCGTGCGAGCGTGGGGTCCCCGCCCCACCGACGAAGAGGACCGAAACCGATGTCATCGAAGGACAGGCCCCGCCCCGCCGTGGGCGACGACGTCAAGGCCAAGTTCCGTGCCGCGCTCGACAAGAAGGCGGCGCACGGCGGTGCCGACGTCTCGGACTCGTCCGAGCACGGCAAGGTCGGCGGCGCGCACGGTCCCGAGACCAGCGCGCGACAGCAGATGTTCCGTCGCAAGAGCGGCGGCTGAGCCGCAGCCAGGCGCGCGAGCGCGTCCCGGTCGCCGTCAGGCGTTCGCGGACTCCACGAGGGTCAGCAGGGTCGCGACGCCGAACCCGGTGCCGCCCTTGGGGGTCGCGCCCTTGGGGCCCTTGTCGTTGAACGCCGGACCGGCGATGTCGACGTGCGCCCACGGGATGCCCTCGCCGACGAACTCCTTGAGGAACAGCCCGGCGGTGAGCATGCCGCCGTCGCGGTCGCCCTTGTGCGCGATGTCGGCCGTGGGGGTGTCGAGCTTCTTGCGGAGCTCGGCGGGCAGCGGCATCGGCCAGGCGCCCTCGCCCGCGGCGTCGGCCGACGCGACCACCGTGGCGCGGAACGCGTCGTCGTTGCCCATGACCCCGCAGATGTCGCTGCCGAGGGCGACCACCTGGGCGCCGGTGAGGGTGGCGATGTCGACGATCCAGTCGGGGTTCTTCTCGCTGGCGAGGCACAGGCCGTCGCCGAGGACCATCCGGCCCTCGGCGTCGGTGTCGAGGATCTCCACGCTCGTGCCGTCGCGCATGATGACGACGTCGCTGGGGCGCTGCGCGGTGCCGCTCGGCATGTTCTCGGCCAGGCAGAGGTAGCCGGTGACCGCGACGGGGAGGTCGAGCTCGGCCGCGGCGAGGACGGTGGCGGCGACGGCGGCCGCTCCGGCCATGTCGCACTTCATCGTCACCATGCCGGTGGCGGGCTTGATGTTCAGGCCGCCCGAGTCGAAGGTGATGCCCTTGCCCACGAGCGCCACCGAGGCCTTCGGCGCGCTCGGGGTCCACGACATCGTGACGATGCGCGGCGGGTTGGCCGAGCCCTGGCCGACTCCGGTGATCCCGCCGAAGCCGCCCTTGACCAGGGCCTTGTCGTCGAGCACCGTGACCGAGATCTTGGCGGCCGAGGCCGTGGCGCGCTTCTTCACGGCGTCGGCGAAGGACGCGGGGAAGAGGTAGTTCGGCGGGGTGTTGACCAGGTCGCGGGCCCAGTCACGGGCCGCGCCGAGGACGGCTGCGCGGGCGACGACGTCCTTGGCCGACTTCCCCTGACCGGCGCCGGACACGATGCTCACCCTGGGTCCCGCGGAGCTCGCGGCCCCGCGGCCCTTGGCGGCACCGGTGCGCCGAGCCGGCAGCGGGCCGGACCTGTCGTAGGTGTAGCAGCCCGCCCAGGCGCCGTCGGCGACCGCGGACAGGCTCTCGACGTCGGGCGTGGGCAGGGCGACGGCTACCGACTTCTTGCCGCTCACGGTGCGCAGGGCGGCGCCGGCGGCGGCCCGCAGGGCGGTGTGCGGGTACGACGTGCGGCGGCTGGTCCCCTCGCCGAGGCCGGTGAGGACGACCGAGGTCGCCTTGACCCCGGGGACCGCGACGACGCGCACGACCTCGTCCGGCCGGCCCGTCGCGTCGACGTCGGAGAGCACCGCCTGGAGGTGGACGACCGCCTTGCGCGGCAGGCCGTGGCCCGTCGCGAGGTCGGCGCCGTCGGGGTGCTCACCGTGCCGACGACCAGGGTGTCGGCGGGCAGCTCGGCAGGGGTGCGGGTGGTCACTGACAGGGTGGTCATGCGCGCACCCTACCGAGCCGCCCGGGCCGTCCCGGCAGGCGGTAACGTGCCAGCCATGACCGACCTCCTGCACTCTCCGCTCCACGACCGGCACGTCGCCCTCGGCGCGAAGATGGCCGACTTCGGGGGGTGGTCGATGCCCATCGAGTACCCCGGCGGCGGCGTCGTCGCCGAGCACACCGCGGTGCGCGAGCGGGTCGGCGTCTTCGACGTCTCGCACCTGGGCAAGGCGCGCGTGTCCGGTCCCGGGGCCGCCGACTTCGTCAACTCCTGCTTCACCAACGACCTGGGCCGCATCGGCCCGGGGCAGGCCCAGTACACGATGTGCTGCACCGACGACGGCGGGGTCGTCGACGACCTCATCCAGTACCTGCGCAGCGAGGAGGACGTCTTCCTCATCCCCAACGCGGCGAACACCGCACGGGTCGTCGAGCTCCTCGCCGCCGCGGCCCCCGAGGGGGTCACGGTCGAGAACCTCCACGAGTCCTACGGCGTGGTCGCGGTCCAGGGACCGCGCTCCGACGAGGTCCTGCGCTCGCTCGGCCTGCCGGTCGACCACGACTACATGAGCTTCGTCGAGGTCGACTGGGAGGGGCTGCCGGTCATCGTGTGCCGCACCGGGTACACGGGGGAGCGCGGCTACGAGATCGTGCCGGCCTGGGACGTCGCCGCCTCGGTCTGGGACGCCCTCGTCGCCGCCGCCGGGAGCGAGGGCGGGCTGCCCTGCGGCCTCGGCGCCCGCGACACCCTGCGCACCGAGATGGGCTACCCGCTGCACGGCAACGACCTCTCGCCCGACATCACCCCGGTGATGGCCGGGGCCGCCTGGGCCGTCGGGTGGGACAAGCCGGACTTCTGGGGCAAGGAGTCGCTCGCCGCCGAGCGGGCCGCCAAGGAGACCCGGCTGATGCGCGGCCTCGTGGTGACCGGCCGCGGGATCCCGCGCTCGCACTGCGACGTCAGGGACGAGGCGGGCACGGTCGTCGGTGAGGTCACCTCCGGCACGTTCTCCCCGACCCGCAAGCAGGGCATCGCGCTGGCGCTGCTCGACCGGTCGGTGACCCTCGGCGACGAGGTCGTCGTCGACGTCCGCGGCCGCGAGGTCGCCGCCACGGTGTCGAAGCCGCCGTTCGTCGAGGTCGGGGTGCGTGGACAGTGAGCGAGCAGTGGACCTGGACCTACGTCGACGCCGACGGCGCCCCGCTCACCGGTGAGGGGCTGTCGACCACCGCGTTCCCCACGCAGTCCGACGCCGAGAGCTGGTTCGGCGAGGTCTGGCACGAGCTGTCCGAGGCCGGCGTCGCGGCGGTCACGCTGCACCGCGACGGCGAGAAGGTCTACGGGCCGATGGGCCTGGAGGCCGCTCCCTGACGCACTCGGTGACCCGAACGGGTCGCCGGGGCGGGTCAGCCCGGGTACTCGCCGCGCGAGACCTGGATGCGCGGCATCCGCGACCGGCGCAGCTGGAAGGCGCGCATCGCGGCGTACATCCCGTTGCCCCGGGTCTTCGCGACGTCGTCGCCGAACTTCTCGACGAGGCGGCGGCGCAGGCCCCGCCACATCAGGACGGTGTCGAGCACCGCGGTGAGCAGGATGCCGTAGGTGAGGACGGTGACCGCGAGGAGGATCGCGCTCGTGCGCAGGAAGCTGAGCGCCAGGACGACGACCATGACGGGCAGCATGAACTCGGCGAGGTTGCGGCGCGCGTCGACGTGGTCGCGGATGAAGCGGCGGACCGGCCCCTTGTCGCGCGGCGGCAGGCCGGCGTCGTCGCCGGTGAGCATCGCGTGGCGGGTGCGCGTCATCGCCTCGCGGCGCTTGGCCCGGTCCTGCGAGCGCGCCTGCTTGCGGTCGGTGACGACGAGGGGGCGCTTGCGCGCCGCCTCCTGGTCCTTCCGCTTCGGCGTGGGCCGGTTCTTCGCGCCCTCACGAGCGGCCCCGTGGGCCTCCTCGGCGAGCTTGTCGTTGGTGGTCTTGCTGCGTCCGAACACCCCCCAACTCTAGGCGCTGCCGGAAGGGTCGGAGGACGCGTGCTCCCGGGCCCGGCCGGGCCCGGGACGCGCCGGTAGGGTCGCGCGGGTGACCGACGTCCTCCCCGCTGACCAGATCTCCGCCCTCCGCGACCGCGTCGCCGACCTCATGCCGGCCGTGCGTGCCGACCTCGAGGCCCTGACCCGGATCCCCAGCGTCAGCCTCGACGCCTTCGACCAGGCCCACGTCGAGGCCAGCGCCGAGGCGACCGCCGCGCTGCTGCGCGCCGAGGGCCTCGAGGTCGAGATCGTCCGCGAGGGCGGGCGGCCGGCCGTCATCGGCCACGTCGACGGACCCCCCGGCTCGCGCACCGTGATGCTCTACGCGCACCACGACGTCCAGCCCCCCGGCGACGACGCCCTCTGGGACAGCGCGCCGTTCGAGCCCACCGAGCGCGGCGGCCGCCTCTACGGGCGGGGCGCCGCCGACGACAAGGCCGGGATCATGGCCCACGTCGCCGCCCTGCGCGCCCACGCCGGCTCGCTGCCCGTGGGGGTCACCGTCTTCGTCGAGGGCGAGGAGGAGATCGGCTCGGACTCGCTGCCGACGATCCTGGAGCGGCACGGCGAGAAGCTGCGCGCCGACGCCATCGTCCTGGCCGACTCCACGAACTGGGCCATCGGGGAGCCGGCCCTCACGACGACGCTGCGCGGGATGATCCGCGTCGTCGTCACCGTGGCGACGCTCGACCACGGCATCCACTCGGGGATGTTCGGCGGAGCCGTGCCCGACGCGATCACGGCCCTGGTCCGCCTCCTCGCGACGCTGCACGACGCCGACGGGAACGTCGCGGTCGCGGGGCTCAAGGAGGGCCGGGCCGCCGACCTCGAGTTCTCCGAGGAGCGCCTGCGCGAGGAGTCGGGGCTGCTCGACGGCGTCTCGACGATCGGGTCGGGCTCGCTGCTCTCGCGCATCTGGACCAAGCCGTCGATCACGACGATCGGCATCGACGCGCCGAGCGTGGCCACCTCGTCGAACACGCTCGTCCCGAGCGCGTCGGCCAAGGTGTCGATCCGGCTGGCCCCCGACGAGGACGACCTGCACGCGTACGAGGTCGTCAGGGCCCACCTCCTCGAGCACGCCCCGTGGGGCGCGAAGGTCGAGGTCCACCTCGACGACCGCGGCCTCGGCTTCTCGGCCGACGCGCAGGGCCCGGTCTACGACGAGGCCCGCGCGGCGTTCGCCGACGCCTGGGGCGTGCAGCCGGTCGACATCGGCGTCGGCGGGTCGATCCCGTTCGTGGCGGCCTTCGCCGAGAGGTTCCCCGAGGCGGCGATCCTCGTCACCGGCGTCGAGGACCCCGACGCGCGGGCCCACGGCGCCAACGAGTCGCTGCACCTCGGCGAGTTCGAGAAGGTCTGCGTCGCCGAGGCCGTGCTCCTCGCCCGGCTCGGGGCGTTGCCGCGCTGATGAGCCAGGGGTCCTACGTCGAGGACGACTTCCAGCGCGACACCGCCTACATCGAGGACCGCATCACGGCCGACGGTGAGGGGGAGGGCGAGTGGCCCGTCGAGCCCGGTCGCTACCGGCTCGTCGTCGCCCGGGGTGCCGACGGCCCACAACCCCCACGTCGGCGCGGACGGCCTCGTCCACCCCTGACCCCCCCGACTTATTGCGGATAACCCACGCCCGAACCCGGCCCGAGCGTGGGTTATCCGCAATAAGTGGGGGTGGGTGAGGGGGAGTCTGGGTCAGTCCTTGGCGGTCTCGCCGGGGAGGGCGAGCATCTGGTCGAGGGCGGTCCTGGCGAAGTGCCCGACCTGCGGGTCGACCCGGATGGCGTTGACGACCCGGCCCTGCGCCAGGGACTCCAGCGCCCACACGAGGTGCGGCAGGTCGATGCGGTTCATCGTCGAGCAGTAGCAGACGTTCTTCTCCAGGAAGACGATCCGCTGCTCGGGGAACTGGGCCGCCAGGCGGCGCACGAGGTTGAGCTCGGTGCCGACCGCCCACGCGGTGCCGGCCGGCGCCGCCGCGATGGTCGTGATGATCTTCTCCGTCGAGCCGACCTCGTCGGCGAGCTCGACGACCTCGTGGCGGCACTCGGGGTGGACGATGACCTTGACGTCGGGGATCTCGCGCCGGGCGGCCTCGACGGCCTCGACGGAGAAGCGGCCGTGGACCGAGCAGTGCCCGCGCCACAGGATCATCGTGGCGTCGCGCAGCTGCTCGGCGGTGAGCCCGCCCATCGGGCGGTGCGGGTCCCAGACGACGCAGTCCTCGAGGGGGCGGCCGAGGTCGCGCGCGTAGGTGTTGCGGCCCAGGTGCTGGTCGGGCAGGAACAGGACCTTGGCCCCGTCGCCGCCCTTCGCCAGGGCCCAGGTGAGCGCCGTCCTGGCGTTGGAGGACGTGCAGATCGTGCCGCCGTGCCGCCCGGTGAAGCCCTTGATGGCGGCCGAGGAGTTCATGTAGGTGACCGGGACGGTGCGCTCGGCGACGCCTGCCTCGACGAGCTCGTCCCAGCACTCCTCGACCTGGTCGATGGCGGCCATGTCGGCCATCGAGCAGCCGGCGGCGAGGTCGGGCAGGACCACCGTCTGGGTGTCGGCGGTGAGGATGTCGGCCGCCTCGGCCATGAAGTGGACCCCGCAGAAGACGACGAACTCGGCGTCGGGCCGGGCCGCGGCCTCCTTCGCCAGCTTGAAGGAGTCGCCCGTGACGTCGGCGAACTCGATGACCTCGTCGCGCTGGTAGTGGTGGCCGAGGACGAAGACCCGCTCGCCCAGGGCGGCCTTGGCGGCGCGGGCGCGTTCGACGAGACCGGGGTCCGACGGCGCGGGCAGGTCGCCCGGGCACTCGACCCCCCGTTCGCTCGCGAGGTCGCGCCCCTGGCCCAGGACGAGGAGGGGGAGCGGGGTGTTGCGGGGCGTGTCGGTCGTCGTCGTCACGCCTCTGATCGTAGGCGCTGCCGTCGCGGGACCTGCCCGAAGCCCCGCCCACCCCGGTACCCTCTCGCCGTGCGCGTCCTCATCGCCCCGGACTCCTTCGGGTCCACCCTCGGCCCGGTCCAGGCCGCCACGGCCATGGGCGAGGGCTGGGCGCGGGGGGCACCGCACGACGAGGTCGAGCTCCTGCCCCTCTCCGGCGGTGGCCCGGGCTTCCTCGACGTCGTGGGGCGGGCCCTGAGCGGCACCACCGTGATGACGACCGTCAGCGACCCGCTCGGCCGCGAGGTCCCGGGTGCCGTCCTCCTCGTCGACCACGACGGCCGCACGACGGCCTGGGTCGAGGCCGCCCAGGCCACCGGGCTCCACCTCCTGGGCGCCGACGAGCGCGACCCCGGCCTCACGAGCACCTGGGGAGTCGGGCGCCTGCTCGAGACGGCCCTCGACGAGGGAGCCACGAGGATCGTCCTCGGCGTCGGTGGTGGAGCGACGAACGACGCCGGCGCCGGCCTGCTCGCCGCCCTCGGCGCCGGCCCCGCTTCGGCCCTGGCCCGCGGCGGCCTCGCACTCGCCGAGGTCCCCGACGACGCCCTGCTCGGCCTCCCTGCGGTCCTCGACCGGTTCGCGGGGGTCGACCTCGTCCTCGCCACCGACGAGGACACTCCGCTCCTCGGGCTCCAGGGCACGAGTGCCGTCGAGTCACCGCGCAAGGGAGCGTCGCCCGCCCAGGCCCAGGCACTGGAGGGCGCCCTGGGCCGCTTCACCGACGTCCTGCGCCGCGCGCTCCCCGAGCCGCCGCTCGACCTGCTCTCCGGGACGCCGCGGCGCCTCGAGCGCGAGCTCGGTGCCGGTGCCGCCGGCGGGCTCGGGTACGCCCTGCTGGCCCTGGGCGCCCGGCGCGTGGGCGCGGTGGAGACGGTGCTGCGCGAGTGCGGCTTCGGGGTCGCCGCCGCCCGGGCCGACCTCGTCGTCACCGGCGCCGGGCGCGTGGACTGGAGCACGCTGCACGGCTCGGTCGTCTCCGGTGTCGCCGCCGCCACCCTCGAGACCGCCCGCCCGACCGTCCTCGTCGCGGGGGAGTGCCTCGTGGGGCGCCGGGAGACGATGGCGCTGGGCCTGGCGGGCAGCTACGCGGTCGCCGACACCGCCCTCGAGGTCGAGGCGATGGTCGCCGACCCCGTCCAGACGCTGGCCGCCCGCACCGAACGGGTGGCCCGGACGTGGTCACCCGCCCGTTGAGCACCACCACCACCACCACCACGGGTCCCCGCCGGGTGGCGCGTCCACGACCCGAACGGCGACCCTCCGGTGGACGGGGCGCCTGCGGGGCGGACGGCGACGTATCCTTGGGCCCAGGCACGGGAACACGCAGCGACCCCCACGGGTTGACCACCTCGACCGGGCCCACCGAACCAGGCCACCGCCAGTTTCAGGAGAGCACCAGATGAGCGACCAGCTCCAGACCACCGAAGCCCCCACCACCGAGGAGGCCGCGCACGGCGTCGTCCTCACGGGCGTCGCGGCCGCGAAGGTCTCGTCCCTGCTCGCGCAGGAGGGTCGCGACGACCTCCGCCTGCGCGTCGGCGTCCAGCCCGGCGGGTGCTCGGGCCTGATCTACCAGCTCTACTTCGACGAGCGCACCCTCGACGGTGACCTCGTGCAGGACTTCGACGGTGTCGAGGTCGTCGTCGACCGGATGAGCGCGCCCTACCTCCAGGGCGCGACGATCGACTTCGCCGACACCATCGAGAAGCAGGGCTTCACCATCGACAACCCCAACGCTGGCAGCTCGTGCGCCTGCGGCGACAGCTTCGGCTGACCCGGCCTGCCGGACCCTCGCGTCCGGCCCGCCCCCGAGAGGGCCCCCACCACATCGGTGCGGGCCCTCTCGGCGTTCCCGGCGACCCGTGAGGAGGCCGCCGCGGGGTAGGTTCTTCCCCGTGCAGATCGCCGTCGCAGGATCCATCGCCACCGACCACCTCATGACCTTCCGGGGAAGCTTCGCCGACTCCCTCGTCGTCGACCAGCTCGACAAGATCTCGGTGAGCTTCCTGGCCGACACCCTGGAGATCCGTCGCGGGGGGATCGCCGGGAACATCTGCTTCGGGATGGCGGTGCTCGGCTCGCGCCCGATCCTCGTCGGCGCCGCGGGCGAGGACTTCGGCGACTACCGCAGCTGGCTCTCGCGCCACGGCGTCGTCACCGACCACGTCCACATCTCCCAGTCGCGGCACACGGCGCGCTTCGTGTGCACCACCGACGACACGATGGCCCAGATCGCCACGTTCTACGCGGGCGCGATGAGCGAGGCCCGGATGATCGAGCTCGGCCCGATCCACGAGCAGTGGGGGCTCGACCTCGTCCTCATCGGCGCCGACGACCCCGAGGCGATGCTGCGGCACACCGAGGAGTGCCGGGGCCGGGGCATCCCCTTCGTCGCTGACCCCTCCCAGCAGCTCGCGTTCGCCGACGGCCCCTTCATCCGCTCGCTCATCGACGGCGCCGACTACCTGTTCACCAACGAGTACGAGTCGCACCTCACCGAGACCAAGACCGGCTGGAGCCAGGAGGAGATCGACGCCCGGGTCACGACCCGCGTCATCACCCGCGGACGGGACGGGGCCGACATCCGCACCAAGGGCGAGGAGCCGATCCACGTGCCCGTCGCGGGCGAGGTCGACCGCATCGACCCCACCGGCGTCGGTGACGCCTTCCGCGCCGGCTTCCTCGTCGGGCTCGCGGGTGGGCTCACCCACGAGCGCTGCGCCCAGATCGGGTCGGTGCTCGCGACCTACGTCCTGGAGACCGTCGGCACCCAGGAGTACCTCGTCACCCGGGACGCCTTCCTCCAGCGCGTCGAGACGGCGTACGGGAGCGAGGCGGCGCAGGAGATCACGCCGCTCGTGCGCTGCGCCGGCTGACCGACGCCACCGCGTCCGATGCCGTTCCCACCCGTCGAGCCGGAGCCGACGCCGTGGCTGCTCGACGCCACCCTCGCCGACGCCGGTGACGACCTCGTCGCCGCGGGCGCCGACCTCGAGCCCGGCACGCTGCTCGCCGCCTACCGGCTCGGGCTGTTCCCGATGGGTCTGGGGCCGCACGGCGCGGGGACGCTCGGCTGGTGGTCGCCCGACCCGCGGGGCGTCCTCGCGCCGGGGGCGCTGCGGGTGCGGCGCTCGCTGCGGAAAAGCGTGGACCGGTTCGACGTGCGGGTCGACACGGCCTTCGCCGAGGTCGTGCGGCGGTGCGCGGACCCGTCACGCGACGGCCGGTGGATCACCGACGACGTCGCCCGTGCGTACGGTCGGCTCCACGACCTCGGGTGGGCGCACAGCGTCGAGGCGTGGGACGACGGGGAGCTCGTCGGCGGTCTCTACGGGGTCTCGGTCGGGGGGCTGTTCGCCGGGGAGTCGATGTTCCACACGGTGCGCGACGCGTCGAAGGTCGCGCTCGTCGGGCTCGTCGAGCGGTTCTTCGCCGACGACGACCCGAGACGGGTCATCGACGTCCAGTGGGCCACCGACCACCTCCGGCGCCTCGGCGCGCAGGAGTGGCCGCGCGCGCGGTACCTCGCCGTCCTGGGGGAGGCGCTCGCCGCCCCTCAGGTCGACTTCTCCGCCTGACCCGCCCCGAGGACGACGCGGTACGTCGTGACCCCCGCGCCGTCCGGGTCGCCCACGTGCACTTCGTGCCCGCGCATCCGGCCCCACGCCGGGACGTCGGAGCGGGCCGCGACGTCGTCGGCGAGGAGCACGACCTCGGTGCCGCCGGGCAGGTCGCGCACCGCCCGGGCGACCCTGATGACGGGCATCGGGCAGCGGGTACCGCGGGCGTCGACGACGGGGGCGTCGGCCCCGGGCGCCGGTCCCTGGCTCACAGGTCGTCCGTCCCGAGGCGGCGGCGCACCGTCGCGACGGCGTCGGGTAGCTCGTGGCACAGGCGGGCCACGTCATCGGCGCGGGTGGGGCTGACCGAGGCGAGCGGCAGGGAGACCCGCACGTTGCCGTGGGTCAGCACGCCCATGGCGGCCAGGACGTGGCTGGGCCGCAGCGCGCTCGAGGTGCACGCCGACCCCGAGGCCACGTGCAGGCCGCGGCGCGAGAGCTCCTCGAGGAGGACCTCGCCGTCGGCGTAGAGCACGCTGAAGGTGACCACGTGGGGGAGGCGGTCGTCGGGGTCGCCGACGACGTCGACGTCCGGGACCGCCGCGGCGGCGGCGCGGATCCGCTCGACCAGGGTCCGGGCCTCGCTCGCCTCCGCCTCCCGACCGGCCTGCGTCTGGCGCCACGCCTCGGCCGCGGCCAGCACGGCCGGGACCCAGGGCGCCGCGTGCTCGCGTCCGTGCTCGGCCTCCCGGCGATGACCCGGCAGCCCCCAGCGGGTCCCGGCCCGGACCGCGAGCAGGCCCAGGGGCGGTCCGCCGAAGGACGCCGCGTCGGCGACGACCACCCCGGCGTCGCGCAGGAGGGCATCGGTCGGGGCGTCGCGTCCGAGCGACGCCGTGGCGTCGAGGAGGAGCGGGACGCCGGCCGCGCGGGCCGCGGCGGCGACCTCGGCCACCGGCTGGCGGGTGCCGACCTCCCCGTTGGCGCTCTGGAGCACGGCCGCGGCGACCCCGTCGGCCGCGACGGCCGTGGCGAACGCGTCGAGGTCGACCCGTCCCCGGCGGTCGACCGTCACCGGCGGCTCCGCCCCGGGCTGGAGCAGGACGACCGAGCGCTCCGTGGCGCCCGCGACGACCCGCTCGCCGACCCGTCGGCGGGCGTGCCGCAGGCCGGCGACGGCGAGGTCGAGCGCCGCCTCGGCGCTGGGGTGGACCGACACCTCGGCCGGGGCGGCGTCGAGGGCGCCGGCCAGGACCTCGCGCGCGGTGTCGAGCAGGGCGCGGGCGTGGCGCCCGGGGCCGTGGAGGCGCGTGGGGTCGGCGAACCCGGCCGCGAGGGCGGCGTCGAGGGTGCTCGCCGCGAGGGGGTGCAAGGGCCCCCGCGAGGCGTCGAGCAGACCGCTCGCGATGGGGTGGATCCCGGTGTCCGCCACGGCTCGACGGTAGTCCCCCCTGCCTGACCTCGACGCACGTGGTGCAGTAGGGTTTGCACCGTCCGTCGACTACCTCCTGACGAAGGGTGCAGCGGTGCGCCAGCACGACCTCACCACGCCCCGTCGGACCCGCCGCCTCGGCGCGTGGGCCCTCCTCGGTGCGCTCAGCGTCGCGACCCTCTCGGGGTGCGCGAGCGACGAGCTGCGCGGCGACGCGTCCACGGGCTGGTTGCCCCACGCGGTCACCGAGGGCGGCGAGCGGATCACCTCGCTGTGGATCGGCGCCTGGATCGCCGCGCTGGCGGTCGGTGCCCTCGTCATCGGCCTCATCGTCTGGTGCGCCGCGGCCTACCGCCGCAAGAAGGACGACAACGAGCTGCCGGTCCAGCTCCGCTACAACATCCCGATCGAGATCCTCTACACGGTCGTGCCGATCTTCATGGTCGTCGTCCTGTTCGCGTACACCGCACGCGACGAGGGCGTCCTGCTCGACACCTCCGAGCCCGCCGACGTCACGGTCAACGTCGTCGGCAAGCAGTGGAGCTGGGACTTCAACTACGTCGAGGACGACGTCCACGAGGTCGGCACCCAGGCCATCCTCACGGGCGAGCCCGGGGCGCGCGAGACGGTGCCCACGATGTACCTGCCGGTGGGCGAGCGGATCGAGTTCGTCCTCACCGCGCGTGACGTCATCCACTCGTTCTGGGTGCCGGCGTTCCTCACGAAGATGGACATGCTGCCGGGCCGGGTCAACCGCTTCCAGGTGACCCCCACCCAGGAGGGCAGCTTCCGCGGCAAGTGCGCCGAGCTCTGCGGCGCCTACCACTCGCAGATGCTCTTCAACGTCAAGGTCGTGCCGCGCTCTGAGTACGAGGCCCACCTGGCCGACCTGCGAGCCGCCGGACAGACCGGCCTGCTCAACAACACCCTCAACCGGGCGGAGCTCATGCAGGGCCAGTCCGTGACCGAGGAAGGGAACTGACGACATGAGCGCCGCCTCCGACTCCGCGATGCTGCGTGAGCGCACCTCCGCCCCTGCCCGCTCGCGCCGGATCGCCCCGGGGTCCGTCGTCGTCAAGTGGGTGACGACGACCGACCACAAGGTGATCGGCCACCTCTACTTCATCACCTCGTTCATCTGGTTCATGCTCGGTGGCCTCATGGCCCTGGTGATCCGGGCCGAGCTCGCCGAGCCGGGGCTGCAGCTCGTCGACAACCCCGACCAGTACAACCAGCTGTTCACGATGCACGGCACGATCATGCTGCTGCTCTTCGCGACACCGCTGTTCGCGGGGTTCGCGAACGCGCTGATGCCGCTGCAGATCGGTGCCCCCGACGTCGCCTTCCCGCGCCTGAACATGTTCGCCTACTGGCTGTACCTGTTCGGGGGCCTCATCGCCGGGGCCGGCTTCCTCACCCCCGGGGGCGCCGCGGCCTTCGGCTGGTTCGCGTACGCGCCGCTGTCCGACAGCACGTACAGCCCCGGGCTCGGTGGCGACCTGTGGGTCTTCGGGCTCGCGCTCGCCGGCTTCGGCACCATCCTGGGCGCCGTCAACTTCATCACGACGATCCTGTGCATGCGCGCGCCCGGCATGACGATGTTCCGGATGCCGATCTTCACGTGGACCGTCCTGGTCACCTCGATCCTCGTGCTCATCGCGTTCCCGGCGTTCGCGGCCGCGCTCTTCGCGCTCGGCGCCGACCGCCGGTTCGGGGCCCACGTCTTCGACCCCGCCAACGGGGGAGCGATGCTGTGGCAGCACATCTTCTGGTTCTTCGGGCACCCCGAGGTCTACATCATCGCGCTGCCGTTCTTCGGCATCATCTCCGAGGTCCTGCCCGTCTTCTCGCGCAAGCCGATCTTCGGCTACAAGACCCTCGTCTACGCGACGATCGCCATCGCGGCGCTCTCGGTGAGCGTCTGGGCCCACCACATGTACGTCACGGGACAGGTGCTCCTGCCGTTCTTCGCGATCATGACGATGCTCATCGCCGTGCCCACCGGGGTGAAGTTCTTCAACTGGATCGGCACGATGTGGGGCGGGAAGATCGACTACTCCACCCCGATGCTGTGGGCCAACGGCTTCCTCGTCACCTTCCTGCTCGGCGGGCTGACCGGCATCATCCTCGCGACGCCCACGCTGGACTTCCAGCTCTCCGACAGCTACTTCGTCGTGGCGCACTTCCACTACGTCGTCTTCGGCACCGTCGTGTTCGCGATGTTCGCGGGCTTCTACTTCTGGTGGCCCAAGCTCACCGGCCGGATGCTCGACGAGACGCTGGGCAAGATCCACTTCTGGATGCTCTTCATCGGGTTCCACCTCACCTTCCTCGTGCAGCACCTGCTCGGGATGCAGGGCATGCCCCGTCGCTACGCCGACTACATGCCCGAGGACGGCTTCATGCTCGGCAACCAGATCTCCACCGCCGGGGCGTTCCTCCTCGGCCTGTCGATGCTGCCGTTCCTCTACAACGTCTGGAAGACGTGGCGCTACGCGCCGCTCGTCGAGGTCGACGACCCGTGGGGCTACGGCGGCTCCCTCGAGTGGGCGACGTCCTGCCCGCCGCCGCGCCACAACTTCGAGCAGATCCCGCGGATCCGCTCCGAGCGCCCCGCGTTCGACCTGCGCCACCCGCAGGCCGCCGCCGGCGGGCTGCACGACGAGCACATGGCCGACGACAACGCCCTCGTCTCGGCGCTCGGCCCGGCAGACCTCGGGGACAACGCGTTCGTCGACGAGAACAAGGAGCACTGAGCCATGCGGGCGATGGAACGGATCGGCATCGTCATCGGTGTCTTCGCCTTCGTCGTGGCGGCCATCTACGGGCCGTGGACGAGCTCCACCGACCTCGGCGTCGAGTGGGTCGGCGTCATCGGGCTGATCCTCGCGGGGCTGCTCGGATTCATGATCGCCTGGTACCTGTGGATGACGCGCCGGCGCCTCGAGATCGACCCCTCGGACGACCCGGTCGGCGACATCCACGAGATCCAGGGCGACTACGGGTTCTTCAGCCCGCACAGCTGGTGGCCGCTGTTCCTCGGCGCCTCCGCGGCGATCTGCTTCCTCGGCCTGGCCATCGGCTGGTGGGTCTTCTTCATCGGCGCGTTCCTCGCCGTCCCGGCCCTCGTCGGCTGGACCTTCGAGTACTTCAAGGGCGAGCACGCCCTCTGACGCGAGTGATGCCGCCCGCAGCGGCCCGTCCCTGACCGGCGCCGGGCTGGTCCCATCCGCTCGCCCCGGACGGTGGTGCGTCCCGGGACGTCCGGATGGATCACCCGGTGGGCCGCCGGTGTCACGCAGCACGTGACGAGCGGCCCCGGTGGGGGCTGGTCCATCCGCTCGCCCGGACGGGGGGGTGCTTCCGGGGAAGTCCGGATGGATCACCCGGTGGGCCACTTCCCGTCCGCCGCTCCCGGCCGGCCCACGGGGTGAACCATCCGGACGGATGGATCGATGGGTGAGGCGGTCCGTGCCGCCGAGGCAGTGGCGCACGGGATGATCCATCCGGACCTCGGGGAGACAGTCGGCTGTCCCGCCCGGAGACGTCGCCCGGAGCAACGGAGTGCGGACGTCGGGCAGCGGTCTCGGGCGGCCCCCCTACGCAGGCCGGGCGCCACCCGGGCGGCGGCCTTCAGCTCCAGCCGGGCGGCGGGCCTCAGCCCCGGCCGGGCGGCAAGCTTCAGCTCCAGCCGGGCGGCGGGCCTCAGCCCCAGCCGAGGTCGTGCAGGGCCTGCTCCTCGATGCCGAAGTGGTGCGCGATCTCGTGCACGACCGTCACGGCGATCTCCTCGCGCAGGTCCTCCTCGTCCTCGCACATCCGGGTCAGCGGGCCGCGGAACAAGATGATGCGGTCGGGCAGCGAGCCGGACTCCCACCACGCGCCGCGCTCGGTGAGCGGGGTCCCCTCGTACATGCCGAGCAGGTCGGGGTCGTCGGCGGAGGGCTCTGCCTCGACGAAGAAGGCCACGTTGTCGAGCATCCGCATCAGCTCGGGCGGGACGTCGTCGAGGGCCTCCTCGACGATCGCGTCGAAATGCTCCTCGCTCACCGGTTCCACGGGCCCAGCCTGCCACTGCCACCTCCAACGCCCACGACCCGGCTGGTGCGGGCGTCCCCATGGGGCAGGAGGGGCGTGCCTTGAGTCGCGCGGCGGGTGGCGGTGAGGTCGGGCGCTCAGCCGCGCGGCGGGTGGCGGTGAGGTCGGGCACTCAGCGGCGCGGCGCGTGCAGGGTGGCCAGCGCCGGCCACTCCAGCGGCAGGCCGTTCCAGGACGCCGTCACCGCACCGTCGGAGCACCGCAGGGCCAGCACGTGCGGGGTCTGGAGGGCAGCCACGCGCGCCTCGAACACCCCGGGCGCCGTCCAGCCGCCGCTCGCGACCCAGGGGGAGTGGCCGGGGTCCGGCCACGACCCGTCGCCACACGCGGCGGTCACCGTCCCGCCGTCCTCGACGTCGACGACCCAGCCGCCGGTGGGGTCGCGCCGCACCCGCACGAGGACGAGCGCCGGGTGGTCCGCGGTCGGCTCGTGCATGAACTCCCACGGCCCCTCGCCCTCCGGCTCGACCGAGGACCGTGGCGCCCCCAGCCGTGCGTCGGCCAGGCGAGCGAGGAGCCTCGCGCGGGCCCCGGCGTCGGGTGGGAGCGCCTCGGGTGCCAGAGCCGGCAGGAGCAGCTCCCACAGGCCGTCCAGGAGCGCCTGCGTATCGGTGCTGCACGTCGTGACCGCCACGACGAGGTCGTGCTCGGGCACGACGACGCTGAACTGCCCCCAGGCGCCGTCGGCCCGGTACGCGTCGCCCTGGCAGCGCCACAGCTGGTAGCCGTACCCCTGGTGCCAGTCGACGGTCCCGGGGTGCATCGCGGTGTCGGTCTGGAGCGACGACGCCCGCGCCACCCAGCCCTGGGGCAGCAGCTGCCGCCCCTGCCACACCCCGTCCAGGCGCAGCAGCTCGCCGAGCCGCGCCAGGGCCTCGGTGCCGACGTGCAGCCCCGAGTACCCGAGGTCGAACCCGTCGTGACCCGACCACGCCGCGTCACCGACGCCGAGCGGGTCCAGCAGCCGGGGGCGCAGGTACTCGAGCAGGCCCTGCCCGGTGCGTCGTTGCACCGCGAGCGCCGCCATCAGCGTCGCGCCGTTGTGGTAGACGAACCAGGACCCCGCGGCCTCCTCCGGCTCGGTGCCGAGGAAGAGGCGCGGGAAGGTCGCCGGGCTGCTCTCGCGCCACACCATGGTGTCCTCGCGGTGCCCCGTCGACATCGAGAGCACGTCGTGCAGCGTCAGCCGGGCGGCGCGCGGCCCGGCGACCTCGGCCGCCTCGGGGAACAGGTCGACGAGCCGTTCGTCGAGCCGCAGCAGCCCCTCGGCCTCGGCGAACCCCACGGCGCACGAGGTGAAGGTCTTGCTCACGGAGTACACGAGGGCGATCCCGTCCGCCCGGTAGGGCGCCCAGGAGCCCTCCGCCACGACCGACCCGTGCCGCAGCACCATGAGGCCGTGGGCCTCGACGCCGACGCCCTCCCAGCGCTCGAGCAGGGCGGCCAGGGCGGCGGACGGCACCCCCTGCTCCTCGGGGGAACTGCGGGGGAGGCCGGTGTCGGCAGACGTGGCGGCGGCGTGGTCGGCGGTCACCGCCTCAGGCTACAGGGACCGGACCCGCGCAGGGCCGCGCACCCGGGTGGGTGCGCGGCCGTGCGCGTCGAGCGGTCGCCGGCGTCAGTGCCGCGCGGCGTCCTCCTGCTGGGCCTCGATGCCGCGGGCGCCACCGGCCGCGGACGGCTCGATGGCCTCGTCGGCCTGGCCGTCGTGGTGCGCCGCGGCGAGCTCTGCCGGGGTGACGGGGTTGACCGCGTCGGCGAAGTAGAAGCGCGACAGCGCGGCCCGCACCCGGTTCGAGCGTCCGGCGCGGCGTGAGACGCCGTTGTCGTCGACGTCGGCCTCGATCTCGAACGGCGCGACCGCGTCGTGCTGGACGAGGACCCAGTGCTCCGGGGTGAGCTCGGTGTCGTGGCGCTCGAAGTACTTGCCGTCGGGCGTGCGGATGATGGTGCCGGTCTCGCGGCCGTGCAGCACGGTCTCGCGGTCGTGGCGCTGCAGGCTGAGGCAGATCCGCTTGGTCACCCAGAACACCAGCGGCGGCAGGACGAACAGGGCGATCTGGAAGAACCGGGTGATGTCGTTGATCGACATCCCGAGCTTGATCGCCATGATGTCGTTGCCCGCGGCGAACATGAACACCGAGTAGGCGGTGATGCCGGCCATGCCGATGCCGGTGCGGACCGGTGAGTTGCGCGGCCGCTGCAGCAGGTGGTGCTCACGGTCGTCCTTGGTGACGAACCGTTCGAGGAACGGGTAGGCGCCGAGGACGGTGTAGACGAGCGGCAGCAGCACCAGGGCGCCCAGGGCGATGTTGAGCGACAGCGTGAAGCCGAAGAACTCGAACTCCAGCCAGGCGGGCAGCAGGCGCAGCGCACCGTCGGCGAAGCCCATGTACCAGTCCGGCTGGGAGCCGGCGGTGACCGGCGACGGGTCGTACGGCCCGTAGCCCCAGATCGGGTTGATCTGCACCAGCGCCGAGATGAGCGCGATGATGCCGAAGACGATGAAGAAGAAGCCGCCGGCCTTCGCGGCGTACACCGGCATCACCGGGAACCCGACGACGTTCTCGTCGGTGCGGCCCGGCCCGGGGAACTGGGTGTGCTTCTGGACGAACACGAGCCCGATGTGGGCGGTGAACAGCCCGACGAGGATCGCGGGCAGGAGCAGGATGTGCGCGCTGTAGAGCCGGGGGATGATCATCTCGCCGGGGAACGGCCCCCCGAAGATGCCGTAGACGAGGTAGGACCCGATGACCGGGGCCGTCTGCGTGAAGCCTGCCATCGCGCGGATTCCGGTGCCGGAGAGCAGGTCGTCGGGCAGCGAGTAGCCGGCGAAGCCCTCGATGATGGCGAGCAGGGCCAGGACGGTGCCGATGACCCAGTTGATCTCGCGCGGCTTGCGGAAGGCGCCGGTGAAGAAGACGCGGAACATGTGGACGGTCAGGGCCACGATGAACAGCAGCGCCGCCCAGTGGTGGATCTGGCGGATGATGAGGCCGCCCTTGATGTCGAAGCTGATGTCGAGCGTGGAGGCGTAGGCCTGCGACATCTCGACACCGCGCAGCGGCACGTAGGAGCCGTCGTAGACGGTGTGCCCGGCGCTGGGGATGAACCAGAAGGTCAGGAACGCACCGGTCAGCAGGCAGATGATCAGCGAGTACATCGCGATCTCGCCGAGCATGAACGACCAGTGGTCGGGGAAGACCTTCTTCATGAAGTAGCCGGCGGGCTTCGCGACGCCGGTGCGGTCGTCGACCCAGCCGGCGACACCGCCGACGGTGCGGGTGGCGGCCGACGGGGGCGCCTCTGCCGGGGTGTCGCCGTCGCGCAGGGCGTCGGCGGGACGGGCGGCGGTGCTGCTCATCAGCCACGCTCCCAGAAGCTCGGGCCGATCGCTTCCGCGAACGGCTGGGTGGAGACGAGGTACCCCTCGTCGTCGACGGTGATCTTCAGCTGGGGCAGCGAGCGACGGGCGGGGCCGAAGATCGGCTTGCAGTCCTGCGTCACGTCGAACGTCGACTGGTGGCAGGGGCACAGGAGGTGGTGGGTCTGCTGCTCGTACAGGCCGACGGGGCAGCCGACGTGGGTGCAGATCTTGGAGTAGGCGACGATGCCCTGGTAACCCCACTCGCGCTCCTTCTGCGACTGGATCTTCTCCTCCTCCAGGCGCATGACGAGGACCGCGGCCTTGGCCTTCTCCTCGAGCAGTCCGTGCTCGAGCTCGAGCAGGCCCTCGGGCATCACGTGGACGACCGAGCCGATGGTGAGGTCGTCGGCCTTGATCGGCTCGTTCTCGGGGTCCTTCATCAGGCGAAGCGGCGTGAAGGTGGGCTCTTCGCCGGGGCCGCTCGGGCCGCCGTTCCAGAAGGTGAGCGACAGGCTCTTCTGGGGGAGCTTGCCCATGCTGCCGCCGACCTGGAGCAGCAGCGGCACGGCGAACAGGCCGAGCGCCCCGCCGAGGGTGTACTTGATGAGCGGGCGCCGGGTGATCTGCGAGGAGTCGCCACCGTCGGACAGCGCGGAGATGACGCGGGCGCGGGACTCGTCGCTCGCGCGCATCGGGTGGCGCTCCTCGACGACCTCCTCGTCGGGCATCAGGGTCTTGGCCCAGTGCACGGCGCCGAGACCGATGCCGAGCATGCCGAACGCGAGGGTGAGGCCCAGGGAGAGGTGCGAGGCGTTCATCATCCCGATGCCCGGGACGAAGACCGTGGCGTCGATGTCGATGAGGAAGTAGAAGACGACGAAGAGCACCGTCGCGAGGATCGAGACCGAGAACAGGGCGGCGACCTGCTTCTCGGCACGGGCCGCGGCCTCCTCGGTGAGGTCGGCCATGCGCGGGACGTGCGTCGGCAGGCCCGGGTTCGTGAAGCGCTCGGGGAGGCCACCGGTGCCCACGTGGTGGCCCTGGTCGAGGCGCACGGCGGTGCCGTGACCGGTGGAGGGTTCCACCTCGCTACCGGCAGTGGTGCGGTCCTGCTCGTTCATCGGGGTACCGATCTTCTCGTCGATGGGCGGGAGGGACGTGGGGGGCTACGCAGACTTCGAGCCGAGCCAGACGGCGCTGGCGATGAGGATGCCCAGGCCGAAGACCCAGGCGAACAGGCCCTCCGAGACCGGACCGAGCGAGCCCAGGGCCAGGCCGCCCGCGCTCGGCTCCTCGTCGATGGCCGTGAGGAAGGCGATGATGTCGCGCTTGTTCTCGGGGGAGACGTTGGCGTCGTTGAACACCGGCATGTTCTGCGGACCGGTGGCCATGGCTTCGTAGATGTGCTTGCCGGTGACGTCGTTGAGGGCCGGGGCGTACTTGCCGCGGGTCAGGGCCCCGCCGGCGCCGGCGAAGTTGTGGCACATGGCGCAGTTGACGCGGAACAGCTCACCACCGCGGGCCGGGTCGCCCTTGGTGGGGTCCACGGCCTCCTCGCTGGGGACCTCCGGTCCCGGGGCGAGGGAGGCGATGTAGGCGCCGACCGAGGCGATCTGCTCCTCGCTGAACTTCACGTCGTCGTTGCGGGGGGCCTGCACGGCCGGGGCGGTCATCGGCATCCGGCCGGTGCCCATCTGGAAGTCCACGGCCGCGGCGCCGACGCCGGCCAGCGACGGGCCGGCGATCTTGTCGTCGTTGCCGGTCCGACGACCCTCGGCGTTGAGCCCGTGGCACGACGCGCAGTTGGCACGGAACAGGGCCTTGCCCTCCTCGACCGACTGGGCCGGGAGGGCCTGGGTCGTCGCGTCGGCGGGCTTGGGCGCGACCGCGGCGTACGCGGCACCCGTGAGGAACAGGCCGAGCATGATGAGGATGGCGATCGCCGCCGGGTGTCGTCGGCGGGCGGCCAGTGCGTTCACGGTGCGTTCCTGTCGTCGGCGTCGGGTCGGGGGGAGTCTGGGGTCACTTCAGGACGTAGATCATGATGAACAGGGCGATCCACACCACGTCGACGAAGTGCCAGTAGTACGAGGTGACGACCGCGCCCGTGGCCTGGGTGTGGGAGTAGCGCCGCGTCGTGAAGGTGCGTCCGATGATGAGCAGGAAGGCGATGAGGCCGCCGGTCACGTGCAGGCCGTGGAAGCCGGTGGCGAGGTAGAACACCGAGCCGTACGCGTCGGAGGCGAGCGTGACGCCCTCGGACACCAGGCTGGCGTACTCGTAGACCTGCCCGGCGATGAAGACCGCGCCGAAGAAGTAGGTGAGGACGTACCACTCGCGCATGCCCCAGGCGCTGACCCGGGCGAGCGGGCTGCCGGCCGGTCGGGCCGCGACGCCCTTCTCCGCCTGGAGGACACCCAGCTGGCACCACACCGAGGAGACGACGAGGATCGTGGTGTTGGCCAGGGCGAACGGGACGTTGAGCTGGCCGGTGCGCTCGACCCACAGGTCGCTCTCGTGCCCGCGGATGGTGAAGTAGAACGCGAACAGCGCCGCGAAGAACATCAGCTCGCTGGAGAGCCACACCATGGTGCCCACGGCGACCATGTTCGGGCGGGTCGCCGGGCCCTGACCGGGGATCGACGGGACGGGCCCCGTGGGCCGGATCTGGGGAGCAGTCGAAGTCGCCACGGGAGCATTATTGCCGTATCCGCGACATCGTGCTGCGGTGACCCCCCGAAACACTCGACACTCGTGTCGCCAGGGCCCCTCGGGACGGCTTCGGGGCGCCTCGCGGGCCACCGGTACGATGCCGACATGACCTCTTCGCACGCCACCGGGACCCCGGCCCAGGCCCCGAGCCCCGACGGCGTCCACCGCGTGTCCGTGCTCCTGTACAGCGACGACATCACCGTGCGCGACGCGGTGCGCGCGGCCGCCGGCCGGCGCCCCGCGCGCGACGTCGAGGTCGTCTCGTGGCTGGAGTGCGCGACCGCCGACGCGGTCATCGAGGCCATGGACGCGGGGGGCCACGACGTGGTCGTCCTCGACGGTGAGGCCACCCCCGTCGGGGGCCTGGGCCTGTGCCGCCAGCTGAAGAACGAGATCTTCCGCTGCCCGCCGGTGCTCGTGCTCACGGGCCGCCCGCAGGACGCATGGCTCGCGGGCTGGTCCCTCGCCGACGAGGCCGTCCCGCACCCGCTCGACCCCATCGCCGTCTCCGAGGCCATCTCCACCCTCGCGCGGTCCCGGGTCACGGCCGGCTGACGCGGGTGTCGACCCCCGCGCCGGCCACCCCGACCTGGCCGGACCTGCTCGCCGCGCTCCTGCGCGGTGAGGACCTGCCCGCCGACGACGCGCGCTGGGCGATGACCCAGGTGATGTCCGGCGAGGCCACCCCGGTGCAGCTCGCCGGCTTCCTCGTGGCGCTGCGGGCCAAGGGTGAGACGTCGGCGGAGGTGCGGGGACTGGCCGACGTCATGCTCGAGCACGCGCACCGGATCGAGGTCCCCGGGCCGAGCATCGACATCGTCGGCACCGGCGGCGACCGCATGCACTCGGTCAACATCTCGACGATGGCGTCGGTCGTCGTCGCCGCGACGGGACTGCGGGTGGTCAAGCACGGCAACCGCGCCGCGTCCTCGAGCTCGGGCTCGGCCGACGTCCTCGAGGCGCTGGGGGTCTCGCTGACCCTCACCCCGGCGCAGGTGGCGCGGGTGGCCGACGACGCCGGCATCACCTTCTGCTTCGCCGGGGCCTTCCACCCCTCGATGCGCCACGCGGCGGTGACCCGCCGCGACCTCGGGGTGGGGACCGCCTTCAACCTCCTGGGGCCGCTGACCAACCCGGCGCAGCCGACCTACGCGGCGGTCGGGGTGGCCGACCTGCGGACGGCGCCGATCATCGCGGGGGTGTTCGCCGGGAGGGGTCGGCCGGCGGCGGTGTTCCGCGGCGACGACGGGCTCGACGAGCTGACCCTCGCCACGACCTCGACCGTGTGGTGGGTGCGCGACGGTGCGGTCGACGTCGTGTCGATCGACCCGGACGACCTCGGGCTCGTGCGCAGCCCGGTGGAGGCGCTGCGCGGGGGCGAGGCGGCGCACAACGCCCGGGTCGCCCTCGACACCTTCGGCGGTGCCGAGGGGCCGGTGCGCGACGCGGTCGTGCTCAACGCGGGGATCGCCCTCGCGGTGGCCTCCGGCGTGGGGGAGGCTCCGGTCTCGCAGGCGTCGCTGACGGCGGCGGTCCGCGACGGCATGGACCGCGCCGAGCAGGCCGTCGACTCCGGGGCGGCCACGGCGCTGCTCCGGCGATGGGTCGAGGTCACGCGCAGCCACGCCGGCTGACCGCGGGCACGGCGGGCCAGACCCCCGGCTGGGTCGAGGGGGAAACCGACCGTGAGGTGGTTCCCCTTCACCTCGACCCGCGAGGGCGCGCTCAGCCCTCGAGGCCGAGGCTGAAGGCTGCCTCGAGGTCGTGCGAGGAGTAGGTGCGGAAGGCGATGTGCGTGTTCGTCCCCGTGACGCCGGTGACCTTGTTGAGCCGGTCGGCGATGACGTCGGCGAGGTCCTCGTGCTCGCGCACCCGGACCATGGCGACGAGGTCGGCGTCGCCGGCCACCGAGTAGACCTCGGTGACCCCCTCGAGGTCGGCGATCTCCTGCGCGACCTCGGGGATGCGGTCGACGTCGGCGGTGATGAGGACGATGGCGGTGATCACCGGGTCAGCGTAGCCGGGGCGACGGGGCCGCCCGGGCGTCGTCAGCGCACGCCGGCGAAGCCCGCCACCTCGCGCCGCGCGGTCTCCAGCGGCTCGAGCTCGGCCCGGACCGCGGCAGCGCCGCCGACCGGGCAGGTCCAGGCGCCGTCGACCTCGACGACCCGCACCCCGGGGGACTCCAGCCAGCGCAGGATCTTCTCGCTCTCCTCCGGGGTCGCGGCGGGCATCGGCGGTGGCGGCGCGGCGACCACCTCGGCGCTGGCGCGCAGCGCGGCGACGTAGGGCATCGGGTCGGCGCCGCGCGGCGACGTGGTGGAGCCGGCGAGCCGGCCGTGCCGGACGCAGACGACCTCCCAGCCCCCGAGCATCGAGCGCCGGGCCGCGACGAGCTCACCGATGCGCGACAGCGGGTCGAGGCGCTGCGACCGGGTGGCACCGCGCACCAGCGCCACGAGCCGTTCGCGGACCACCGCGGCGTCCTCGTAGCGCTCGGCCGCGGACAGCTCGGCCATCCGGGCGCGCAGCGAGTCGAGCAGCTCGCGGGTGTCGCCGGCGAGGAGCTCGACGGCGCGGTCGACGACCCCGGCGTACTCCTGCACGGACTGGGCCCCCGTGCAGGGCGCGCCGCAGCGGCCCATCTCGGCCAGGACGCAGGCCGAGCGCAGCGTGGTGACCGACAGCCGCTCGAGGCACTGGCGCAGGGGCAGGACCTCGTGGACCGCGGCGACCGCGGAGTCGGCCGAGGTGCGGGAGCCGAACGGACCGGCGTAGCGCGCACCGTCGTCGGCGACGGTGCGCACGACCGACAGCCGCGGGAAGGGCTCGACGGTGAGCTTGACCCACAGGGCCTTCTCGGGGTGGCGGGAGCGGCGGTTGTAGCGCGGCTGGTGCTCGGCGATGAGCCGCAGCTCACGGACCTCGGCCTCCAGGGTGGTCGCGCAGACGATGGGGCTCACCGACTCGGCGATGCGGACCATCTCGCCCATCCGCTTGCGGTGCTCGGACGCGGTGAAGTACGAGCGGACGCGGGTGCGGATCGACACCGAGGTCCCGACGTACAGGACCCGGCCCTGCCCGTCCTTGAACAGGTAGACGCCCGGGGCGTCGGGCAGGCCGTCGGCGAGGTGCCGCTTGCGGCGGCGGGCGGGCGTGACGCGCGAGGTGTAGTCGAGCAGCTCCTCGAGGGAGTGGACCCCGAGCGAGCCCACGCGCTCGAGCAGCCCGTGGAGGACGTCGACGGTGGCCCGCGCGTCGTGCAGGGCCCGGTGGTCGGGGGTCGTCGTGGCGCGGAAGAGGCGGGCGAGGGAGGCCAGCCGGTGGTTGGGGACCTCGTCGCGACGCACGAGCTGGCGGGCCAGGTGCACGGTGTCCAGGACGGGGAAGCCCGGCCACTCGTGCTCGGTGCGGCGGGCGGCGGCCTTGAGGAAGGAGAGGTCGAAGCCCGCGTTGTGGGCGACGAGCACCGACCCCGCGGCGAACTCGAGGAAGGCCGGCAGGGCGGCCTCGATGCGTGGCGCGCCGGCCACCATCGAGTCGGTGATCCCCGTGAGGACGGAGATGAACGCCGGGACGGGCGCACCGGGGTTCACCAGGGTCTGGAACTCGCCGACGACCTCGCCGCCGCGCACCTTGACGGCGCCGATCTCGGTGATGCCGCACTCCGCGGGGCTGCCGCCGGTGGTCTCGAGGTCGACGACGACGAAGGTGACCGTGGACAGCGCGGTGCCCAGGTCGTCGAACGTGCCCTGCACCATCGTCATGTCGCTGACCGTAGGCGGGGGCACCGACAGCCCCGGTGAGGCGCGCGGCACCGCCCGCGGCACCGCCCGCGGGAGAGGGGAGTGCTCCCCGTCGCGACCCGGCCCGCGAGGGGGTGGCTCGCGGTTAGGGTGGGCTCGCGCCCGGCGAGGGACGAGGCGCACGGGGTGGAGCGAGGGGACGTCAGGCGTGGCTGGTGCGGTGGTGCGGCGGGGCCGTCGTCGGGTGGCGAGCCTCATGGCCGTCGTGCTCGTGGCGTCCGCACTGGGCTACGTCGCCGTCGCGAGCGAGGGCAGCACCGTCCACGAGGCCCGGCTCAACGACGCGGGCGTCTGGGTCAGCTCGGCCACGCAGGCCAAGTTCGCCAAGGCGAACGTCCCGATCGGACAGCTCGACACCGGTGTCGCCAGCGGAGCCTCCGCCGGCGACGGCCTCGACGTCCTCCAGGACGGCGCCGCCGTCCTGGGCCTGACCCCCGGCACCGGTGAGCTCGTCCCCATCGACGTCGCCACGTCCGGGATCGGCAACCCGCTCGTCACCGTCCCGGCCACCCGGGTCGTCGACGGCCGCTTCACCCCGCTCCCGGTCGACCTGCGCGGCGGGACCCTCGCGGTCCTCGACCCGGCGAGCGGCAAGGTCTGGGCGCAGCGCGTGGACACCCGCGCCGGCATCGAGAACGCCCCCGGCATCGCGCTCGGTGCCAAGCCGGTGGCGACCATCGGGAAGAACGGTGCCCTCGCCGTCGGCACCGACGGCGTCGTCCACGCCGTCTCCGGAGCCGACGGCACGGTCACCTCCGTCGCGCCCGCCGCGTCGGGCTTCGCCCGGCCGGTCACGGCCCGCACCCGGCTGCGCAGCGCGGCCCCGGACGTCACGGCCGTCGGCAGGCGGTGGGTCGCCTACGACGCCGCGACCGACCGCGTCTACACCTCCGAGCGGCCCGACGGTCACGACGCACAGGTGGTCACCCCGGGTGGGTCGCCGCTGGTCGCCCTCCAGCAGCCCGGCCCCGACGCCGACACCGTGGCCGTGCAGGGCGTCGGGGCGGCGGTGCTCGTGCCCCTCGACGGCGGGAACTCACCGGGCGGGGTGCGGATCGGCGACCAGGTCGACCGGGTGCCCGGGGCCCTCCTCGTCGCCCGACCGGTCGTCCTCGGCGGCTGCCTGCACGCCGCCTGGGCCGAGGAGGGCAAGGTCTTCTACGGAGCGAACTGCGGTCGCGCCGGTGACGAGCTCACCGCGACGCTGCCGGTCACCGGCGACGCCCCGACCCGCGACGGCGTCGCGCTGCGCGTCAACCGCGGCCTCGTCGTCCTCAACGACCTGGACAACGGCGGGGTGTGGGACCTCGACGACAAGCCGACGAAGATCGACAACTGGGACGCGCTCACCCCGCCCACGAAGCAGGACGACGACAACGACAAGAAGGACGAGAACCTGCTCAACGAGGCGAGCGTCCAGCAGCCGCCGAAGGCCGAGCCCGACCGGCTGGCGGTCCGGCCGGGGCGCACGAGCAAGCTGCACGTCCTCGACAACGACACCGACGTCGTCGGCTCGGTGCTCTCCATCGACCAGCGCGACGTCTCGCGCCCGACCCTCGACGGGGTCGTGGCCACGGTCTCGGCCGACGGCCAGACGGTCGACGTGTCCGTCCCCGGCGGCAGCGAGGGCCGCGCGTTCGACTTCACCTACAAGGTGAACAACGGCAAGACCGTGTCGAAGGAGGCCGCGCGGGTCACGGTGCGGGTCGTGCCCGAGGAGGTCAACGGCCCGCCCCGGCTGCGGGCCGGCGGCGCCGTCCTCAGCAAGGCCGAGTACCCGGTCATCGCCGGCAAGCGACTGTCGGTGCCCGTCGTCGCCGACTGGCGCGACCCCGAGAGCGACACGCTCGCGGCGCGCGCCGACGTCGAGGGCGGGGTCGTCGACGGACAGGGCCGGGTCACCCTGCTCGCCCCGGCGAAGCAGGGCCGGCACCCGATCCCGTACGTCGTCTCCGACGGGCGCGGCGGCAGCACGAGGGGGACGGTGACGGCCCGCGTCGTCGCGGTCGGCGGCGACAGCGCGCTCCTCCCGCCGAGGACGCAGCCCGACGCGGTGCGCGGGGTCGTCGGCAAGCCGGTGCAGGTCGAGCCGCTCGGCAACGACGTGGCCGGCGCGGACCCCAGCGAGCCCGACGCCGTCCTGCGGCTGCGGTCGGCGGTGCGCCCCGTCGGGCCGCTCCAGGTCGACACCGACCTGTCCACCGGCCAGGTCACCGTCACGAGCAGCGCCCCGGGCACCTACGAGCTGTCCTACTCGGCCGTCACCGGTGGCGGCGTCGCCCCGGGCCGGGTGCGCGTCGACGTCGTCGCCCCGCCCGAGGGGGCCCCACCCGTCTCCGTGCCCGACACGGCGACACTGCACGACCAGACGCCCGTGATGGTCGACGTCCTCGCCAACGACTACAGCCCCCGCGGCGACGTCCTCGTCACCGCGGCCGTCCAGGCCACCGGGGAGGACGCCTGGCTCCAGCCGTCGATCTACCAGGGCCGCTGGGTGCGCATCGAGGCGCGTGAACCCTCACCCCTCGACTCCGGCACCGGGAGGCGCGGCGTCGTCCGGTACACCGTCAGCGACGGCACCCAGCGCACGACCGGTGAGGTCGCCGTCCTCCAGCAGTCGGCGATCGAGGACTCGGTGCCCCTCGTCCAGGACGACACCGCCTCGGTCCGCGAGGGCGACACCGTCTCGGTCGCGGTGCTCGACAACGACACGATGGCCGACGGCATCCCCCTCGTGCTCGACCCCGCCAGCGTCAAGGTCGTGAGCAAGGGCGACGCCCAGCGCGCCTTCGCGTCGGGCAACGTCGTCCGGTACGTCCCGGAGGCGCGCGGCCTGCGGGCCGAGCGGTTCGTCACCATCGAGTACGCCGCGTACGCCGACGGGATGAAGTCGCGCGCCCAGACCGCCCGGGTCAGGGTCGCCGTCACGCCGCTGCCCACGGCCCAGCGGGTCAACCAGGCGCCGGTCGCGCGCAGCTTCACCGCCACGGTCACGGCGGGCGACCCCATCACGATGACCGTGCCGACGTTCGGCGTCGACCCGGACGGCGACAGCGTCACGGTGACGGGGGTCGTCGGGGCCGACGGCGGACCGCTCGAGCTCACCCACGGCCGGGTCGTCGCGATCGGACCCTCGACGATCCGCTACGAGTCCTTCCCCCTGGCGGCCGGCACCGAGGTCGTCACCTACGAGGTGCGCGACCGGTTCGGCGCCACGAGCCGGGCCTTCGTGCGGGTGGGCGTGGTCCAGCCAGGCGACCCCCAGCCGCCCGTGGCGGTGCCCGACGAGGTGTTCGCCGCGCCGGGCAGGACGGTGACGATCAAGCCGCTGCAGAACGACCTCATCGCGCGCGGCGACGTCGTCGACATCGAGACGGCGTCGCTCAACCCCGCAGCAGCGTTGCGGCAGTGGCGCATCGACGACGACGACGTCGTGCAGACCACGGTGCCCGCGGCCGGGGGGTCGGGACTGCACCAGCTCGTCTACGGCATCAGCAACGGGCTGTTCGACCCCTCCCGCGCGACGGTCCTCGTGCGCTCGGTCGTGGGCCACGTCAACCCCCCGGTCGCCAACGACGACGTCGCGGCACCGAAACCGGGCGAGTCCACCGCCCTGGTCGACGTCCTCGCCAACGACACCGACGTCGACTCCGACCCGGCGACGCTGGAGGTCGTCGAGGTGCTCCACCCCGACGCCGTCACCGAGAACGGCCGGGTCCGGGTCAAGGTCCTCGACCACGCCTACGCGGTGCCCTACGTCATCGAGGACGAGGACGGCGCCCGGGCCATGGCCGTCGTCCACGTGCCGACCGGGGCCAACGGGCAGCCCTTCGTCGTCGCGGGGACGCTGGTGACGATGGACCGGGACTCCACGCTCACCGTCGACCTCAACGACCACGTGAGGTCACCGCGGGGCCGGGTCGTCTCGGTGACCACCGAGAAGACCGTGAGCGCCTCGCCCGCCGAGAACCTCGCCGTGGCGCTCGACGACAACCGCACGCTGACGCTCACCTCCTCGGGCGGCTACGTCGGCCCGGCCGCGGTCATGCTCGAGGTCACCGACCAGGACGCCGTCGGCCAGACCGACTACGGCACCGCCTACGTGTCGGTCCCCGTGCAGGTCGGTCCGAAGGTCCCGCTGCTGCGCTGCCCGCAGGGCAACGTCACCGTCATCGCGGGCGGCCTCGACCGCGTCGTCGACATCCCCACCTTCTGCCACGCCTGGCTCCCGGTGGGCAGCACCCTGCGCGACGTCGCCTTCGAGACCCGTTGGGAGAGCGAGGCCGACGCCTCGCTCGCCGTCGACGGGCCGGGCAACCGTCGCCTCACCCTCCACGCCGACGACGCCGCGCGAACCTCCACGGGTCGCCTGCGGGTCAGCTCGCCGGGGATGCCGACGGCCTCGGCCATCCAGGTCCAGGTGATCGGGAAGGACGCGGCGGGCCTGGCCATGCTGGGGCAGTCCGGCGCCGAGAGCGCGGTGCCCCCGCCCCGCCTGAGACCGATCAGCGTCACCGGCCTGAAGGAGGGGGAGTCGCGCACCGTCGACGTCTCGGCGTCCCTCGACTCCCCGCTCGCCGCGCCCGCCTGCTCCATCACCGCCGCGCGGGTCGAGAAGGGCACGGGGCTCACGGTGTCGAGCTCGGGGTGCCGCCTCACGCTCACCGCGGGCACCCGGCCGAGCCAGACGGCCTCGGTGGCGCTCACCGTCTCCGACGGCCCGGGCCGCTCCGCCGCGGGCCGGGTGTCGGTGACGATGCTCGGTCGGCCGGGGCAGCCGCGGCAGGTCGGCGCCGTCGCCGACCGCGACGCGGGCGGGCAGGCCAGGGTCTCGTGGCTGTCGCCCACCTACGACGGTGGGATGGTCGTCAGCAGCTACGTCGTGCGGTACTCGGGCGGGTCGTCGGGCAGCCTGTCCTGCACCGCCTCGCCGTGCACCGTGACCGGCCTGACCAACGGCCGCGACTACACGTTCACCGTCGCCGCCGTGAACGGCATCGGCGAGGGCGACCCGTCCGCCGCGAGTGCGGCCGTGCGTCCCGACACCCTGCCGCGGGCGGTGTCCGGCGTCGTCATGGTGTCTCGCGGCGACGGCAGCCTCACCATCGCGTGGGACACCCCCGAGAACGAGGGCAGCGCGCTGCGCAAGTACGTCGTGCGGCTCGTGTCGTCCACCGGGGTGACGAGGACCCAGGACGTCGCGGCCCCGACCCGCCGGACGACGGTCGGTGGGCTCGACAACATGGCCGAGCAGTCGGTGCAGGTCCAGGCGTGGAACGAGCTGGGCGCCGGACCCTTCGGCCCGGCCGTGACGATGCAGTCGGCGGGCACGCCCCCGGCGCTCCCCGCCCCGAGGATCGCGGCGAGCGGCCCCGGCCCCGCGGCGTCCTCGGCGACGCTGACCCTGTCGTGGGACCAGGGCTCGCCCAACGGCCCGCCCACCACGAGGTACTCGGTCTACCAGTCGGTCGACGGCGGCGGCTGGACCCACGTCCGCGACACCGCGCCCGACGTCCGCACGACCAACGTCGTCATCCCCTACGACGGGCGCACCTACCGGTACACCGTGACCCTCACCAACGGCGCCGACATCGAGGGACCGAAGGCGAACGCCTCGAGCTTCACCTCGGTCGGTCAGCCGTCGACGCCCACGGTGAACGCGACGACGCCGGACCCCGACGGCCGGATCCGGCTCACCGTGGGGGTGGGCCAGCCGCGCGCCGGTTCGTTCGCCGCCGTGCGGTGGCAGGGCGGCGGCAAGAGCGGCACCTTCACGTGTGGCTGCCCCCCGGGGTCCCAGGTCGTGTTCAAGACCGACGCGTTCGACACGAGCCCGACGCGGGACCGCACCATCACGGTGTGGACCGTCAACTCGGGCGGCAACGAGTCCGAGCGGCGCAGCGACACCGCGACGCCCTACCGGCCCACGCTGGCGCCGACCGGGCTCAACAGCACCCGCAGCGGCAACCAGATCACCTGGTCGTGGAACCTGCCGACCAACGGGCGCCCGATCACGCAGGTGCAGGTCCGCGGTGCCGTCGACCAGACGTTCGGCTCGGCGCGGACCTCCGTGGGCTTCACCGGGCAGGACGGCCAGACCTACCGTCTCGAGGTGCGCGCGTTCGCCGCCGGGGACTGGTCGTCGTGGGCCGGCCCGGACAGCCAGTCGATCCCCAACCCCCCGGCGAGCATCAGCGGGGTCTCCAAGGGCGCGATCGACTCCGCGAGCTGCGGGAACTGCCGCATCGTGAACTGGCGGGCGAACAACGTGCCGGCCGGCAGCTACACCCTGCTCTGCTACTACAACCACCGCTCGACCCCGTGGTTCACCACGACCGTGAACGTCCGCGGCGACGGGACCCACAGCGGCGGCTACTGCTCCATCGACCCCAACCTCGCAAACCAGATCAAGCTCGACCTCAACCCCACGAGTGCCACCTCGGGCTGGGTCAACTGGTAGCACCTCGGGCTGGGTCATCTGTGAGTGAGGCCGTGGCGTGCGCGCGGGTGCGGGCGGGAGCGTGGGGTGCCCCGCGGCGTCGACGCGGGTGGGCTGTCGGTGGTCGTGCGTAGCGTGGTCACCAGACCACCAGGAAAGAGGTGACCGCGAATGTCAGGCCACATCAGCACGATGACCGTCGAGTGCCGCACCTGTCCCGTGCGCGAGCTGCACTGCGGCGACTGCATGGTGCCCGTCCTGCTCGAGCTCACCGCTTCCCCGCTGCGCACCGAGACCGCGCTCGACGCCGAGGAGCGAGCCGCCGTGACGCGGCTCGTCCACGCCGGGCTCGTCGACGTCGAGGAGGCGGCCCGCGCCAGGGTCCGCCTCGACACCGGTGCTGCCTTCGCCGCCACCGAGGGCGGCCGCGCCGTCGGCTGACTCGTCCGCGCCTCCTTTCCTACGATGGGCCGGTGCCCCGACCCCTGCCCTCCGGCCGACCCGAGCGCCGGGCCGTGCTGGGCGCCGTCGCGGGGGTCGTCGGCGGGGGTGCGCTGACGGCCTGCTCCGCAACGGGCGGTCGGCCGGGCCCCTCGCCCGCCCCGAGCACCTCCGTCGGCTCGGCGCCCGGCGGACCCACCCCCCAGGACCTCCAGGACGTCCGCGGCCTCCTGGCCACCCGGGCCCGCGCCCTCGTCGCCGGGGACGACGGGGCGTTCCTCGGCACGCTCTCGCGCGCCGACCCGGCCGCCGAGGACCGGCAGGTCAGGGCCTTCCGGGCCGCCCGGGCCCTGGGGGTCTCGCGCGTCGCCGTCGAGGACGTGCGGCTCGACGCGGACCCCTCCGCCCTCCTCGGGGAGCCGACCCTGCTGGCCACCGCCGGGCTGCGCTACCGGGTCGACGACCTCGACCGGGGCGACCGCACCGCCTCGGTCGCCCTGCGCGTCGCGCGCCTCGACGGGCGCTGGCTCGTCGTCTCCGAGCAGCCCACGGGTCCGGGGGCCACCGCGCCCTGGCTCGCCCTGCCGGCGCTGACGGTCCGCACCGGCCGCCACGCGGTCGTCGCGGGCACCGTCGACGGCGCCCGCCTCGCCGAGTACGCGGCCGTCGTCGACCGGGCGCTCCCGGTCCTGCGGCGGGCGTGGGGCCGCGCCCCCGACCGGGTCCTCGTCCTCGCGCCGGCCACGGCCGAGGAGGCCGACGCCCTCCTCGGCCGCGACGGGGGCTCGGCGGCCGAGGTGGGGGCGACGACGGAGGGGCCGACCGACTCCACCGGCCGCGCCACGGGCGACCGGGTCGTCCTCGACCCGACGGCCTTCGGCCGGCTCACCCGGGCGGGGCGCGACGTCGTCCTCACCCACGAGCTGGTGCACGTCGCCGTGCGCGCCACGGTGCCGGGCCGGGCGGCGGCGTGGCTCACCGAGGGCTTCGCCGACCACGTCGGGTACGGACGCGCCGACGTGCCGGTCGGCGACCTGCTCGCACCCCTCCTCGACGAGGTGCGGGCCGGGACGTGGCCCACCGACCTCCCGCGCCTGGACACCCTGCAGCCGGCGTCGGGGTCGATCGAGGTGCCGTACCTCGCGGCGTGGCAGGCGGTCGAGGTCCTCGTCGCGCGGCACGGCGAGGAGGCGGTGCGACGCCTCGTCGTGCAGGGGTCGGCGGCGGGCACCGACGCCGACGCCGAGGCCGCCACCGACCGCGCCCTGGCGAGCGTGCTGGGCACGAGCCGCAGCGCCCTCGTCAGGCAGTGGCGGGCCCACCTCGAGGACCTCGCCCGCGCCTGACCCGCGGGTGGAGGTGAAAGGCGACCCTGAGGTGGTGGGGTTTCACCTCGACCCGGGTGGGGCTCCCGCGGGTGGAGGTGAAAGGGAACCCTGCGGTGGTGGGGTTTCACCTCGACCCGGGTGGGGCTCCCGCGGGTGGAGGTGAAAGGCGACCCTGACGTGGTGGGGTTTCACCTCGACCCGGGTGGGGTTCCCGCGGGTGGAGGTGAAAGGCGACCCTGAGGTGGTGGGGTTTCACCTCGACGCGGGGGTGCGTCGGCGGCGAGGGAGGCGATGACGAGGGCGGCGACGAGCCAGAACTGGTTGTAGAACGCCTGCTTGTTGACGAGGTTGACGACGGCGAGGACGAGGGCGAGCCAGCGCAGCAGCTCGCCGAGGTCGGGAGTGCGGCGCCACACGGCCCAGGCCGCCACCGCGACGGTGCCGACCATGGCCAGGCCGGTGACGGCGAACGGGAGCTCGACGCCGTGCTCGTTGAGCGCGTAGAGGTACCAGGTGTTCGCGAAGCGGATGGGGTGGAAGGTGAGCAGCGTCGTCACGGTGTCGTCGACGAAGGCCGCGGCGTCGGCGAGGACCCACGGCAGCATCAGCAGCCCGGCCAGCCCTCCGGCGGCCAGGGTCCGCTGCCAGCCGAAGGGGCGCCACACGAGCAGCACCGGCGCCAGCAGGGCCAGGTGCTGCTTGCTCGCGCAGGCCAGGGCCAGCGGGACCACCGCCCACCACGCGTGGCCGCGCCGGACGAGCACGGCCCACCAGATGAGGAGCGCCGCGAGCACCGGCTCGGTCCAGGCCTGGTCGACCTGGGTCAGGCTGCCCGGAGCCAGGACGAGCACCGCCACCACGGCGGCGCCCCGCTCGACCCGACCCCGGGCCAGCGCCCACAGCCCCGCGAACAGGACGAGCGACCAGAGGAGGATCGCCCACCGCACGTCACCGGCGACCCACCGCCCGGGCGCCGTGAGCACCCCCATCCAGGGCAGGTAGGTGAAGTGGTCCTTGACCCCGGGGGAGCCGGTCCAGACCTGCGTGTAGAAGCTCTCGCCGCGAGCCAGCGCGTCGGCCCCCTGCTGGAGGATGACCCAGACGTCGATCCGTGGCGCGCGGTCGCCGAGGATCGCCACCACCGAGAGCGCCACGTGGGTGAGGACCGCCACGGCGAAGGCGCCCATCTGCGCCCGGCGCGAGGACAGGGACAGCAGGACCGCGCACGCGACGCCCCCCACGGTGAGGACGGCGAGCGCCGCCGTCAGCCACCCGCCGCGGACGTAGGAGAACAACGGCACGCCCAGCGTGATGACGGTCGAGCCGATGACGACCACCGGCGCGAGCCAGCGGGGGAGGGGCACGTCGACACGGCGCCACAGCCACCACGCGAGCAGGGCCGTGACGACGGTGAGGGTGACGACGATCGGCACCCGGAAGCGCACCACCGACCACTGGATGACGCCGAACCACGCGAGCCAGGCGACGGCGAGGACGATGCTCGTCGCAGGAACCACCACTCGTGCGTCGCGCCGGTTCGGCTGTGCCGCAACCGGATCGGACGCCTCAGCCGTGGCGTCAGCCACCGTAGAGGGAGTCGACCTCGTCGCCGAAGTCGCGCATCACGACGTTCCGCTTCAGCTTCAGCGACGGCGTCAGGTGACCGGAGTCCTCGGTGAAGTCGAGGTCGAGGATGGCGAACTTCCGGATCGACTCCGCCTTGGAGACAGCGGTGTTCGCGTCGTCGACGGCGGTCTGGATCTCCGCGAGCACCCGCTCGTCGGTGCGCGCGGACGCGAACGGCACGCCCTCGAGGCCGTGGTTCGCCGACCACGCGGGGTACATCTCCTCGTCGAGGGTGACGAGGGCGGCGATGAACGGCTTGCCGTCGCCGACGACGATGCACTGCGAGACGAGCGGGTGGGCCCGCAGGCGGTCCTCGAGGACGGCCGGGGCGACGTTCTTGCCACCCGCCGTCACGAGGATCTCCTTCTTGCGCCCGGTGATCCGCAGGAACCCCTCACTGTCGACGTCGCCGAGGTCGCCGGTGTGGAACCAGTCGCCGCGGACCGCCTCGGCCGTGGCCGCGTCGTTCCCGTGGTACCCGCGGAAGACGTTGGCGCCCTGGATGAGGATCTCGCCGTCGTCGGCGACGCGCACCGACACCCCGGGCAGGGGAAGGCCGACGCTCCCGATCCTCATGGCGCTCGGCAGGTTCACCGTGGCCGGCGCGGTGGTCTCGGTGAGCCCGTAGCCCTCGAGGATCGTCACGCCGATGCCGCGGAAGAAGTGCCCGAGCCGGGTGCCGAGCGGTGCGCCGCCGGACACCGCGTACTGGACCTTGCCGCCCATCGCGTCGCGCAGCTTGGCGTAGACCAGGCGGTCGAACAGCCCGTGCCGCAGGCGCAGGCCGAGCGGCACCGCACCCTCGTCCTGGGCCTGCGACCAGGCGATGGCCGTGGCCGCGGCGCCGGCGAAGATCTTGCCCTTGCCGCCGGCCTCGGCCTTGGCCTCGGCGGAGTTGTAGACCTTCTCGAACACCCGCGGCACCGCGAGGATGAAGGTGGGCTGGAACGCCGAGAAGTCGTCGAGCAGCGTCTTGAGGTCCGAGGAGTGCCCCATCCGGACCCCGCCGGTGACGGCGAGGACCTCGATGAACCGGGCGAAGACGTGGGCGAGCGGCAGGAACAGCAGGGTCGAGGCCCCCGCCGCCCTGACGACCTCGGGGAGCTTCTCGGCCGTGTTCTCGGCCAGGGTGAGGAAGTTGCCGTGGGTCAGCTCGGCGCCCTTGGGTCGGCCGGTCGTGCCCGAGGTGTAGATGACCGTGGCCAGGCAGGTGCGGTCGAGCCCCTCGCGACGGGCGGTGAGCTCGGCGTCGTCGACGTCGCGACCGTCCAGGCGCAGGGTGTCGAGGTCGCCGGCGTCGATGCCCCAGACCTCGCGCAGCCCCGGCACGCCCGAGCGGACCGAGTCGACGCTCGCGCGGTGGCCGTCGGTCTCGACGACGACGCCCACCGCGCCGGAGTCGGCGAGGATCCACTGGACCTGCTCGGCCGACGAGGTCTCGTAGATCGGCACGGGAACGGCGCCCGCGGACCACAGGGCGAAGTCGACGACCGTCCACTCGTAGCGGGTGCGGCTCATGATGCCGACGACCTCGCCGGACCCGATCCCCGCGGCGATGAAGCCCTTGGCGAGCTCGGCGACCTCGGTGGCGAAGGTGCGTGCCGTGACGTCGGACCAGCCCCTGCCCTCGCGGACCGAGAAGGTCACCCGGTCGGGCTCGGCGTCGGCCCATCGTGCGGGGAGGTCGGCCAGGCTGCCCTGCGTCGTGGCGGGCAGCACCAGAGGAGTGAAGTTCTCGGGCACGAATGGCCCCACTTTCGCATCGGGGTCGGCGGTGACACCCCAACTCTATGGCCCGCTGGTACCGGTACCCTCCCTGCCATGGCCGACCGCACGCAGTCCTCCGTCGAGATCGCCGCCGAGCCCGGCGCCGTCCTCGACGTCATCGCCGACTTCGAGCGGTACCCCGAGTGGGCCGAGCAGGTGCAGCGGTGCACCGTGCTGAGCGAGGACGGCGACGGCTGGGCCGACCAGGTCGAGTTCGCCCTCGACGCAGGGGCGATCAAGGACACCTACGTCCTGGAGTACGACTGGGACGTCGACGCCGACGGCGCCGGAACCGTGAGCTGGAGCCTGGTGCGCGCCACCCTGCTCAAGGGCCTGACCGGCAGCTACACCCTGGCCCGCGCCACGGGCGGCACCACGGTGACCTACGACCTGGAGGTCGACGTCACGATGCCGATGATCGGCATGCTCAAGCGCAAGGCGGAGAAGCACATCATCAACACGGCCCTGTCCGAGCTCAAGAAGCGCGTCGAGGCCTGAGCACCCCCATGCCACGGGTCGTCCTCGTCACCGGCAAGGGCGGGGTCGGCAAGACGACGACCGCCGCCGCGACCGCCGTCGGTGCCGCCCGCCGGGGCCTGCGCACCCTCGTCGTCTCCACCGACGCCGCGCACAGCCTCGGGGACGCCCTCGACGTCGACCTGCGCACCGCGGCCACCTGGCGCGACACCCACGAGGTCGAGCCGGGGCTGCACGCGCTGGCCGTCGGGGCCCACACCGCCGTCGAGGCCGACTGGGAGGTCGTGCGCGCCTACCTGCTCGGCGTCCTGGACGCGATGGGCGTCGACGCCGTCGTCGCCGACGAGCTGACCTCGCTGCCCGGGGCCGAGGAGGTCGCAGCCCTCGCGGCGCTGGCCCACCAGGCCGACGAGGGCGGGTGGGACCTCGTCGTCGTCGACTGCGCCCCCACGGCCGAGACGCTGCGCCTCCTCGCGCTGCCGGAGGTCCTGGGCTGGCACCTCGACCGCCTGCTGCCGGCCCAGCGCCGCCTCCTCACCGTCCTGCGCCCCGCGGCGACCGCCGCCGCCGGCATCCCGACCCCCGGGCCCGAGGTCGTGGGCGTCCTGCGCGCCTGGCGCGACCTCATGACGGGGGTGCGCACCCTGCTCACCTCACCGCGGGCCAGCGTGCGGCTCGTCCTCACCCCGGAGCGGGTCGTCATCGCCGAGAGCCGCCGGGTGCTCACCTCGCTGAGCCTGCACGGCTACGCGGTCGACGGCGTCGTCGTCAACCGGCTCCTGCCGCCGGCCCCCGGCGACGACCCGTGGCGGGCGGCCTGGGAGAGCGCCCAGGCCAGCGGGCTGGAGCAGGTGCGCGAGTCCTTCCTCGGGATCCC
The DNA here is from genome assembly GCA_963795035.1 of uncultured Actinomycetota bacterium. GTDB lineage: Bacteria > Actinomycetota > Actinomycetes > Actinomycetales > Dermatophilaceae > Oryzobacter. Next base: position 578,297 of record CAWCFZ010000003.1, read on the forward strand.
GCTGATGACGGCGCCCTACCTCGCGGGGGAGCCGATCGGCCCCGACGCGCTCGCCGCCCTCGCCGCCGCGACCCTGCCCGACACCGGCGACGCCCCCGACCTGCTCGCCGACGTGGCCACCCCCCGCACCCGGGTGGAGGCCGACGGCGCCGACTTCGTCCTCACCCTGCCCCTGCCGCTCGTCACGGCCGGGCAGGTGCACCTCGCCCGGCGCGACGACGACCTCGTCATCGAGGTCGGGGACCAGCGGCGGGTCGTGACCCTGCCGTCGGTGCTGCGCCGCTGCATCGTCCAGAATGCAGCCGTGGGCAGTGGTGAGCTGCGCGTGCGGTTCGAGCGTGACGAGGAGCAGTGGGCCAGTGGGCGCTGAGCGCTGGGACGAGCAGGTCGGCTCGGTCGCCGACGAGGCCGCGCGCCTCCTGGAGAGCCTGCGTCGCGCCGCCGCCGACGCCGCTCCCGACGGCTCCGGCGCCTCCGACGCCTCCGACGAGTCCGATGAGTCCGACCCGACCGGCGCGACCCGGGAGCCCTCCGCTGACGACCCCGGTCCCCAGGGCGGGCCGGGTGACGGACCCGGCTGCTCGGACCCCTTCTGCCAGTGGTGCCCCCTGTGCCGCACCTCCGCGGTCGTGCGCTCGCTGAGCCCGCAGACGCTCTCCCGCCTCGCCGACCTGGCCGGCGTCGCCGCAGCCCTGCTCGCCGACCTGGCGAACGCGCGCACGGGCACCGAGCCCGCCGACGCCCCCACGGCGCCGGAGGACGCCCGTGCCGGCCGCGCGCGCCCCATCCCCGTCCGCGACGCCGACGACCCGCAGGAGGACCCCCGTGGCTGACGCCCCGCTCGCCATCGGCATCGACATCGGTGGCACCAAGGTCGCGGGCGGCATCGTCGACGGCGACGGCGTCGTCCGGCGGCGCTCCCGTCGCGACACCCCGCACCGCTCCACGAGCCCGCGCGTCGTCGAGGACACCATCGTCTCGGTCGTCGAGGAGCTCCTGACCTCCGGTGACGAGATCGCCGCCGTCGGCATCGGTGCCGCAGGCTTCGTCGCCGCCGACCGGGCCACCGTCGTGTTCGCGCCGCACCTGTCGTGGCGCAACGAGCCGCTGCGGGCCCGCCTCGGCGAGCGGGTCGAGCTGCCGATCTTCGTCGACAACGACGCCAACGCGGCCGTGTGGGCCGAGTACCGCTTCGGGGCCGGACGCGGCGAGAGCCACCTCGTCATGGTCAACCTCGGCACGGGCATCGGCGGCGGCATCGTCCTGGACGGCCGGGTCATCCGCGGACGGTTCGGGATCGCCGGCGAGTTCGGCCACATGCAGGTCGTCCCCGACGGCATCCGCTGCGAGTGCGGCAACCGCGGCTGCTGGGAGCAGTACGCCTCCGGGAACGCCCTGGTCCGCGAGGCGCGGGCGCTGATGTCGGCCGGCAGCCCCGTCGTCTCCGACCTGTTCGACCGGGTGGGCGGCCACCCCGAGGACCTCACCGGGCCCCTCGTCACCGAGGCGGCCCGCGACGGCGACCCACCTCGCCCGCGAGCTCCTGGGCGAGATCGGCCGGTGGCTCGGCATCGGGATGGCCGACCTCGCGGCGGCCCTCGACCCCGGCATGTTCGTCATCGGCGGCGGGGTCAGTGCCGCCGGCGACCTCCTCCTCGCGCCGGCCCGGGAGGCGTTCCGGCGCCAGCTCACCGGTCGCGGCTACCGGCCCGAGGCGCAGATCGTCTCGGCCGAGCTCGGCAACGAGGCGGGCATGGTCGGCGCGGCCGATCTGGCCCGCACCGACGCCCTGAGCTGAGCGGACGGCGTCGATGGGGGTCGTGCGGGTCGCGTCGTACAACACCCGCGACCTCCTCGACGACCACCACCTCGCCGCGCGGATCGTGCGCGCGGTGGACCCCGATGTCCTGTGCCTCCAGGAGGTCCCGCGGCGCCTGTTCGGTGGCTGGCGGATCGCCCGCTTCGCCAGGGCCTGCGGGATGCGGTGGAGCGGCAGCCACCGGGGCAGTGGCGGCACGACGGTCTTCACCTCGCCGCGCCTGGAGCTCCTGTCCTGCCATCACTCCCGCCTCCCGGTGCGCTGGCCCGACCGGACGCGCGGCTACGCGGTGGCGCGCGTCGGCCTCGACGACGGTGCCGAGCTCACCGCCGTCTCGGTGCACCTGGGCCTTCGAGCGGAGGAGCGGGTCGCCCACACCGAGCGCATCCTCGAGCGCCTCGCGGCGAGCGGCGCGCTCGTCCTCGCGGGCGACCTCAACGAGGACGACTCCGGTGCGGCCTGGCGGCTCATCGACGTCCCCGACCGGCTCCGCCTCGTCTCGCCGGCCGTGCCCACCTTCCCGGCCCGCAGGCCTCGGCGGCGCCTCGACGTCGTCTTCGCGTCCCCCGGGGTGCGGGTGCTGCCGCACCGGGAGGTCGCGGTGCCGGAGTCGGCCTGGGCCGCGGCGAGCGACCACCGGGCGACCTGGGTCGACCTCGACGTCCCACGCTGAGGCCCGCCGGCTGCCGCTCGGGTCAGAGGCGGGCGCCGTCGTCGCCGTCGGTCTCGTCGCGGTCCCGCGGCTGGCGCAGGACGAGCAGCGCGAACCCGAGGAGCGAGACCGCGACCGCTGCGACGAACCAGCGGGTGCTGTAGAAGGGGCGCGCGAACACGACGTACAGCAGCATGAGCGGCCCGCCGACGAGTCCGATGACCGCGCCCCAGAAGTGCAGGTCCTCCTGCGGGGGCAGGGTGACGACCGGCGGCTCGAAGTGCTCCTCGACGAGCTCGGCCTCGGCGGCTGCGGCAGCGGCCGTGGTGTCGTCGTCGGGGGGCCCGGAGGTCCGCCACGAGGAGGCCGGCAGGACGCCGTCGAGCGGGGAGGGGTTGACCCACGCGGCGGCGGGTGACGGTGGCGGGACCCGCGTCGGGGACGGCCTCCTCGGTCGCCGCGGAGTCCGGGTCGGGGGCGTCCGCGGCGCCTGGCGCCTCGCCCGACGTGGAGGGGTCCTGCGAGGTGGAGGTGGCCTCGGGGTCGTCGGTGGCGTCATCCGCCACCGGGAGCGCACCCTCCCAGCGCGAGACGATGGAGGCGAAGCGCTCGTCGACGTCGCGCTCGTCCATCTCACCGGGCCGCTCGGCCACGGGCACCTCCTGGGGGGACATGTCGGACGACGATCTTCGCACGGCCGGTGCCCACCTGAGGAGTGTGACCGGGTGCACTAGAGTTCGGGCGTCGGCGGCGAAAGGGTGGGCGGTTGTTCTACTGGGTGCTCAAGACGGTCGTCCTGGGGCCGATCCTGCGGCTGTTGTTCCGTCCCTGGGTCACGGGTGCCGAACACATCCCCGAGACCGGGGCGGCCATCTTCGCGAGCAACCACCTCTCGTTCTCCGACTCGATCTTCCTGCCGCTCGCCGTCCCGCGCCGGATGACCTTCCTCGCCAAGTCCGACTACTTCACCGGAGACGGCCTCAAGGGACGCCTCACCGCCGCCTTCTTCAAGGGCGTGGGCCAGCTGCCCGTCGACCGCTCGGGAGGTCGCGCCAGCGAGGCTGCGCTGCGCTCGGGGATGAGGGTGCTCTCGCGCGGTGAGCTCCTCGGCCTGTACCCCGAGGGCACCCGCAGCCCCGACGGACGCCTCTACAAGGGCAAGACGGGCGTGGCCCGGATGGCGCTCGAGGCCGGGGTGCCCGTCATCCCCGTCGCGATGATCGACACCGACAAGGCCCAGCCCACCGGCAAGAAGGTCCCCAAGCTCATCCGCGTCGGCGTCCGGATCGGCGAGCCGCTCGACTTCTCCCGGTACGAGGGCATGGAGGGCGACCGCTTCGTCCTGCGCTCGATCACCGACGAGATCATGTACGCCCTCATGGAGCTCTCCGGCCAGGAGTACGTCGACATGTACGCGACGGCGATGAAGGACCGCATCGCCCGGGACCGGAAGAACAAGGCCCGCGAGGTCGCCGAGGCCGCCAAGCCGGGGCGCGCGGCCTCCGAGCTCGAGGACGCCCTCGACGACATCGAGGCGACGACCGCGACGAGCCCGGCCCGGAGCGCCGGGCGAGCTGAGCGCGACCGTCGTGGGGGTCCTGGGGCCGCGGTCGTCACGGACCGGTCGGCGTGAGCCGGTCGTCGTCGAGTCGTTCCACCGCGGCCTGGACGTCTTCCGCCCCGTCGCCACGCTCTACGCGGCCTTCCTCGCGTGGCAGCGCCACGACACGATGATCCGACCGTGGGTGGCCGCCGTCGTCATCGGGGTGATGCTCGCGTGGTCCCTGGGGCTGCTCGTCTACCGGCGACGTGGCAAGACCGTCGTCGTCGTCGAGGTGTCCATCGCGGTGCTCGGCATCTTCGCCACCCTGCTCGCCGAGACGCCGGAGGCGATCGCCCAGGGGCAGTTCACGATCCCGACGATCTGGGCGGCGGGCTCGGTGGCCGGGGGAGCGGTCGCGGCCGGTGCCCGGGGGGGCCTGGTCGCGGCCACGGTCATCGCGGTCGCCGACCTCGTCGAGGTGGGCCGCCCCACCCAGACCACGATCCACAACATCGTCCTGCTGCTCCTCCTCGGTGGGCTCATCGGGCTGGCCGTCGACCTCGCCCGACGTGGGCTGGAGCGCGAGGAGCAGGTGCTGCTGGAGCGGGAGCGGCTGCACGAGCGCGAGCGGATCGCCCGGGTCGTCCACGACGGCGTCCTGCAGTCGCTGGCCTACATCCACCGGAGGGGCGAGGAGATCGGCGGCAGCGCGGCCGAGCTGTCGGTGCTGGCCGCCGAGCAGGAGCGGTCGCTGCGCCGCTTCGTCTCCGGCACCGGCGCCCCCGACGTCCCCGACGGTGTCGCCGACCTGCGCGGGGTGCCGGGCGCCGAGGTCGACCTGCGGATCCTGCTCTCGGCGCGGGAGCGGCCCGACGTCGCCGTGGCGCTCCCGGCCGACCCCGTCCTCGTCGACGCCGTCGTCGCGCACGAGGTCGACGCGGCGGTCGCCGCGACCCTCGACAACGTGGCCCGGCACGCCGGCCCGGGGGCCCGCACCTGGGTGCTCCTCGAGGACGACTCGGCCGGCGTCGAGCTCACCATCCGCGACAACGGCGTCGGGGCCGAGCTCTCCGACCTGCTGCGGGCCGCGGAACACGGCCGAATGGGTGTCAGTGGCTCGATCCGCGGACGCGTGGAGGACCTGGGTGGCACCGTGACGTGGACGACGCGTCCCGGAGGCGGCTGCGTCGTGCGGATGACCGTCCCCCGCAGCGCGAAGGAGCACCGATGAGCGAGCGCGACCCGATGCCGGGCACGGTGGCCCCCGGGTCGACCGACGACCCGAGCGTCCTCGTCGCCGACGACCACCCGCTGTGGCTCTCGGCGCTCGAGCGGGACCTCACCGGTCGGGGCATCCGGGTCGTCGCGACGGCGGCCGACGGGCCGTCCGCGGTGCGGCGGGCCCGGGCGACCCGGCCCGACGTCCTCGTCCTCGACCTCAACCTGCCCGGGATGCGCGGCGACGAGGTGTGCCGCGCCCTCGGTGACCTGCCGACGCGCGTCCTCATCCTCTCGGCCAGCGGTGAGCAGCACGACGTCCTGGCCGCGATCAAGGCCGGTGCCACGGGCTACCTCGTGAAGTCGGCCTCCGCCCAGGAGATCGTCGACGCCGTGCGGGCCACCGCCCGGGGCGAGGCCGTCTTCACGCCGGGTCTCGCGGGCCTGGTCCTCGGTGAGTTCCGCCGGATGGCCGCGGACCCCGACGTCGAGCCCGAGCCGGCCAGGGGCGCCGCCCGGCCGATCCCCGAGCTCACCGGGCGCGAGACCGAGGTGCTGCGCCTCGTGGCCACGGGGATGTCGTACAAGGAGATCGCCGGCGAGCTCTTCCTGTCGCACCGCACCGTCCAGAACCACGTGCAGAACACCCTGGGAAAGCTGCACCTGCACAACCGGGTCGAGCTCGTGAGGTTCGCCCTCGCCCGGGGCCTGGAGGACGAGCCGGGAAGCACACCGCAGTCCTGACCGGGTGCCACTCGGGGGACCGGAAGGCCGCCACGGGCGGTACCGCCATGCGGGCACGCGCGGACCCCGGTCGGGCGGGACCTATCCTTGACCCTCGTGAGCTCGACCACCGATCCCGACCCCCGCCAGCGGCTCGCCGCCGGTGCCGACCACCCTGCCGCCCAGCAGCCGGGTTGGCCCGACCGCGCCGCCCTCGACGAGGCCGTGGCCACGCTCTCCACCTACCCGCCGCTCGTCTTCGCCGGGGAGTGCGACGTCCTGCGCGAGCGGATGGCCGCCGTCGCCCGCGGTGACGCGTTCGTCCTCCAGGGCGGCGACTGCGCCGAGACCTTCGTCTCCGCGACGGCCGACAACATCCGCGACCGGATCAAGACGATCCTGCAGATGGCGGCCGTCCTCACCTACGGCGCGTCGGTGCCGGTCGTCAAGGTGGGCCGGATGGCCGGGCAGTACGCCAAGCCCCGCAGCAGCAACGACGAGACCCGCGAGGGCGTCACCCTGCCGGCCTACCGCGGTGACATGGTCAACGACTTCGAGTTCACGCACGACGCCCGCACCCCCGACCCGCAGCGGCTCGTGCGGGCCTACCACGCGAGCAGCGCGACGCTGAACCTCGTGCGCGCCTTCACGATGGGCGGCTTCGCCGACCTGCGCCACGTCCACGACTGGAACAAGGGCTTCGTCGCGAACGCCGCGAACTCCCGCTACGAGCGCCTCGCCAGGGACATCGACAAGGCGATGAAGTTCATGGCCGCGTGCGGTGCGAACTTCGAGGCGATGCGGACCACCGAGTTCTTCTCGGCGCACGAGGCGCTGCTCCTCGACTACGAGCGCCCGCTGACCCGCGTCGACTCCCGCACCGGCGAGCTGTACGACACCTCGGGCCACTTCATCTGGGTCGGCGAGCGCACCCGCGACCTCGACGGCGCGCACATCGACTTCGTGTCCAAGGTGCGAAACCCGGTGGGCGTCAAGGTGTCCGCGAACGCCGACACCGACGACCTCTTGCGGATGATCGACGTCATCGACCCGCTTCGCGAGCCGGGCCGCCTCACCTTCATCACCCGGATGGGCGCGGGCCGCATCCGCGAGGCGCTGCCGTCCATCGTCGAGAAGGTCACGGCGTCGGGCGCCTCCATCACCTGGGTCTGCGACCCGATGCACGGCAACACCTTCGAGTCGGCCTCGGGCTACAAGACCCGCGACTTCGACGACGTCGTCGAGGAGGTCGAGGGGTTCTTCGAGGTGCACCGCGGCCTCGGCACGGTGCCCGGTGGCATCCACGTCGAGCTCACCGGCAACGACGTCACCGAGTGCCTCGGGGGCGCCGAGCGGATCCTCGACGCCGACCTCGCCAAGCGGTACGAGTCGGTGTGCGACCCGCGGCTGAACCACCAGCAGAGCCTCGAGCTGGCGTTCCTCGTCGCCGAGATGCTCAACCAGGACTGATGCGCGTGCCTCCTCTGCTCGCCGACCTGCTCTCGGACACCCTCACCCGACCGACGCCCGCGATGCGCGAGGCGATGGCGGGCGCGGAGGTCGGTGACGACGTCTTCGGCGAGGACCCCACGGTCCGTGCGCTGGAGCAGCGGGTCGCCGAGCTGCTCGGCCACGAGGACGGCCTGTTCACCCCGACCGGCTCGCTCGCCAACCAGCTGGGGATGCGGCTGCACGTCGGCGCGGGCCAGGAGGTCCTCGCCGACCAGAACGCCCACGTCGTGCGGGCCGAGCTCGGGGCCGCGGCGGTGTTCTCGGGCATCACGAGCCGCACCTGGCCGTCGGTGCGGGGCCGCCTCGAGCCCTCGGGGCCGATGTCGCTCGTCACGACCGGAGTCGGGCCCTACCAGGTGGAGACGGCGCTCGTCGTCGTGGAGAACACGCACAACTTCGGCGGCGGGACGGTCCAGCCGCTGGAGGCGATCCGCGAGGTGCGGGCCGCCACGTCGGCCGTCGGGGTCGCCATGCACCTCGACGGCGCCCGGCTCTGGAACGCCCACGTCGCCTCCGGGGTGTCGCTCGCCGACTACGGCCGCGAGTTCGACACCGTCTCGGTCTGCCTGTCCAAGGGACTGGGCGCCCCGGTGGGGTCGGTCCTGCTCGGGTCGGCCGCGCGGATGGCGGAGGCGCGCGTGTGGCGCAAGCGGTACGGCGCCGGGATGCGGCAGGTCGGCATCCTCGCCGCCGCCGGGCTGCACGCGCTGGACCACCACCTCGAGCGCCTCGCCGACGACCACGTCAGGGCCGCCCGGTTCGCGGCGGCCTGCGCGGCTGCGGCGCCGGGATCGGTCGACGCCACCATGGTCGAGACGAACATCGTCATCCTCGACGTCGGTGCGGCCGGATGGACGTCGGCGGCGTTCGTGGCCGCCCTCCTCGAGCGCGGCGTGCGGACCTACGCGGTGGGCCCGGCCGCGGTGCGGCTCGTGTGGCACCTCGACGTCGACGACGCCGGCACCGACGCGGCCGTCGACGCCGCCACGGCGGTCCTGCGCTCCGCCCCCTGAGCCCCGGCGCTCCCGACGAGGTCAGACGTCGTGGTGGAGCGCCTCGACCGGCGGGTCCTCGGCGGCCGTGGCGTCCGGGTCGCGCGGGGTGGCCCGCAGCTCGACGAGGTACATCGCCGCGACGACGAGCGCGCCCCCGAGCAGCATCCGCCGGGTCAGCGACTCGCCCCCGAGCAGGACCGCGAAGAACGCCGCGAACACCGGCTCCAGGGCCATGACGATGGCGGCGCGGGTGGCCGTGAGGTGCGCCTGGGCCCACGTCTGGGCCCACAGGGCCAGCGCCCCGGCCACGAGCGCCATGTAGAGCAGCGAGGCCCACTGGCCCCCGTCGGCGGGCAGGGTGAGGCCGCCCGGCACGGCCGCGCACGCCGCACACCAGGGCGATGACGAAGGCCTGGACCGTGGCCAGCCCCACGGCGGCCTGCGGCGTCGCCCACCGGCCCAGCGCCACGATGTGCCCGGCGTAGAGGAACGCCGACGACAGGGTCAGCGCCTCACCGGTGCCCACCGACATCCCACGCAGCGACAGCACCGCGAGCCCGACCGAGGCCAGTCCCACCGCGAGCCAGGTCGCAGGTCCGATCCGGTCGCGCAGCAGCACCGCACCGAGCACCGGCGTCAGGACGACGTAGGTCCCCGTGATGAACCCGGAGACCGACGCGTCGGTCGACTGCAGGCCCATCGTCTGGAGCACCTGGGCCACGCCGTAGAGCACCCCGAGGACGGCCCCGACGCGCACCTCGCGCCGGCTGAGCGCCAGCGTCCGGCGCCGGAACAGCACGAACATCACGACCGCCGCGATGCCGAACCGCACCGCGAGGAAGTCGGCCGGCGGCACGTGCTGCACGAGGTCGCGGATGAGGAAGAAGGTCGAGCCCCACACGGCGGTGACGCCGACGAGCAGCAGCGTGGCGATGCGCACCTGGCGCCGCCCGCCGGGGGCGGCGGTCGTCATCAGGGCGGTCAGACGATCGTGATGGTGACGGTGCTGCCCTTGGGCGCCTTGCTGCCGCCGGCCGGGTCCTGGAGGCGGACCGTGCCGAAGTACCCGCCGAGCGCGCGGCGGACCTCGACCGTGAAGCCCACGGCCTCCAGGGCCTTGCGCGCCTGCTGGGTCTGCTGGCCCACGACGTCCGGGACCACGACGAGGACCGGACCCTTGGAGACGACGAGGTTCACGGTGTCACCGCGGTAGAGCGTGCCGCCGCGCGGGTCCTGGCTGATGACGTCGCCGTTGGGCACCGTGTCGCTGTTCTCCTGAGTCGCGTCGACCTTGAGGCCGAGCTCGCCCAGCTTCGTGGTCGCGGTCTTGGCGGCCTTGCCCGTGAAGTCGGGCACGGAGATCGGTGCGCGGCCCTTGCTCACGGTGAGGGCGACGGCCGTGCCGGGCTTCAGGCTCGCGCCGGGGCCGGGCTTGGCGGAGACCACCTGCCCCTCGGGGACCTTCTCGGAGAACGCCGTCGAGACCTTGCCGACGCTGAGCCTGACGGCCTCGATCTGGCGCTCGGCCTCGGCCCTGGACATCCCGACGACGGCCGGGACCTCGTAGCGCTCGGGCCCCTTCGAGACGACGAGCTCGACGTCGGTGCCCTTGCGGACCTCCGCGCCGGGACCGGGCGTGGCCGCGACGACCGTGCCCACCGGGACCTTCTCGTCGAAGGCCTCGACGACCTTGCCGTCGAGCGAGGCGGCCTCGAGGGCGCTGAGCGCCTGGGCCTGGGGGCGGCCGTCGACGGAGGGGACCGTGACGATCGAGCCGGGTCCGAGGATGAAGAACCACGCCGTGAGGGCGGCGATGAGGGCCGAGGCCACCACGGCGGGCCACCAGCGCCGTGACCCGCGACCGCGGTCGGCGACGACCACTCCCTCGAGCGGTGGGGAGACGGCGATGGCGGTGGTCCGCTCGTCGCCACCGGCGCGGCGGACGGCGGTGGAGGGGGCGTCGCGAGTGGCCACCGCGGCGCCCGCGCCCGCGGCACCGGCCGCACCGGCCCGGATCGCGGTCGCGCTGCGCGGCATCGCCGCCGTGGTCGTCGGCACGGAGGCGGCGGCCGAGGCCGCGACCCCCGCCGGCCGGGCATCCAGGGCGGTGGGGGAGAGCGTGGAGCGGACCCGGCGCAGCAGCCCGAGGAACTCGGCGGCGTCCTCCGGACGGTCGTCGGGGTCGCGGCTCGTGGCCTCGGCGACGAGCTCGTCGAGGGCCGGCGGGACACCGGCGACGCGGCTCGACGGCGCCGGCACGCCACCGTGGACGTGCTGGTACGCCACGTGGATGGGGGTCTCTCCGGTGAACGCCTTGCCACCGGTCAGCATCTCGAAGAGCACGAGTCCGGCCGCGTAGACGTCGGAGCGGGCGTCGGCGACCCCGGTCTCGACCTGCTCGGGGGAGAGGTAGGCGACGGTGCCGAGCAGCATCCCGGCGCTGGAGGTCACCGTCTGGCTCGACACCGCACGGGCCAGGCCGAAGTCGGCCACCTTGACCGCCCCGGTGTTGCTGATGATGACGTTCTCGGGCTTGACGTCGCGGTGGATCAGGCCCTTGGTGTGAGCCTCGGCGAGGGCGAGCAGGACCGGCTCGAGGACGTCGATGGCGGCGCGGGGGCTCAGCGGCCCCTCGTCGTTGAGTACCTCGCGCAGCGTCTTGCCGGCGACGTACTCCATCGCGAGGAACACGTGGTCGCCGTCGGCGCCCTGGTCGAAGACCGCGACGACGTTGGGGTGCGACAGCGAGGCCGCCGAGCGGGCCTCGCGGCGGAAGCGGGTGACGAAGCTGTCGTCGTGGACGAGGTGGGCCCGCATGACCTTGAGGGCGACCTCGCGGTCGAGGCGCTCGTCGAGGGCCAGGTAGACCGTGGCCATCCCGCCGTCGGCGACGCGACGGAGCACGCGATAGCGTCCGTCGAGGGTGCGCCCGATGAGCGCGTCGCCGGTGGATGACACCGCACGAGTGTAGGTGCTCCCGGACACCGTCGCCGTCACCGTCTGCCGGGTGTCACATGGTCTTGCGCAGGGCGAGGACGTTGCGCACGTACCCCTTGGTGTCGGTGTACATGCCGTTCTTCCGCAGCGCCCCGAGGCCCTGGTAGTAGGCCGCGACCTGGTGCTCGGTCGTGGACGTGGCCCGTCCGAGGGCCCGCAGCATGACGACCCCTGCGGTGATGTTGTCCTGGGTGCTGAGCAGGTTCAGGTCGCGTCCGATGAGGTCGGAGGCCCACTGCCCGCCGGACGGGATGACCTGCATCACGCCGACCGCGTTGGCCACCGACACGGCCCGCTGGTTCCAGCCGGACTCCTGGTAGCTGATGGCCAGGGCCAGGCGCGGGTCGACGCCGTGGCGGCGGGCGGTCGCGACGACCATCGCCCGCGTCTCGCTGCGGCTGGGGACACGGCGCTTGGCCAGGACCGCGCGGTTGCGGGCCGCGGCCTCGGCGATCGCCTTCGGGTAGGTGACGCCGTTGAAGGTGTTCGGCACCGAGGAGCGCGCGGAGGCCTTGGAGGCGCTCGCGGGCATCCGCAGCCGCTGACCGGGGTGGATCACCGCGCGGGAGGAGATGCCGCTGGCCTTGGCGATGGCGCCGACGGTGGTGCGGTGCCTCACCGCGATCGCGCTGAGGGTGTCGCCGTTGCGCACCGTGTACGTGGCGGACTTGGCGGTGCTCGTGGCGGTCGCGCGGGCGGCCTTGGCGGTGCTCGTGGCGGCCCCGCGCACGGTGAGGCGCTGGCCCGGGTGGATGAAGGCGCGGGCGGAGATCCGGTTCGCCTTGAGCACCGAGGCCAGCGGGACGCGGTAGCGGATGGCGATGCCCGAGAGCGTCTCGCCGGCGCGGACGGTGTGGACCGTGCTCTTCGCGACGGCCGCCTTCGCGGGGGCCGAGGTCCGCGGCACCTGAAGGCGCGTCCCGGCCATGATGAGGTGCCGGTTGCGCACCTCGTTCCTCGTGGCCAGGAGGCCGACGGTCGTGCGGTGCCGGGCCGCGATGGCCTCGAGGGTGTCGCCCGCCTTGACGACGTAGGACGCCCAGCCGTGGGGCGCCGGGCTGGCCGTGCTCACGGCGGCAGCGGGAAGGACGGCCAGCGGGGGGACCGTGGCCGGTGGGGCGATGAAGACCATGACTCGTCCTTGCCTGTGTGGCGAGAGGGGCAGATGGTGTCACTGGGACATTTGGGGCGAACGCTACCGGAGTGACGCCAGATTGGCAGCCCGACGAGCAGACCGGGGCGGTCGGCGCCGCTGTGGCACCCTGTCCCCGTGACCGATGCACCGCACGCCGAGACTCCCGAGACCCCTGAGACCCCCGACCCCGCGAGCGACCTCGAGGCCCTCGTCCCGGTGTGGCTCACCGTCCCCGAGATCGCCGAGCGCCTCGGCCTGCGGCTCGCCGACGTCCGCCGCCTCATCGAGGACCGCGAGCTGCTCTCGCACCGGGTGGGGGAGCGCCGGTTCGTCGGCGTGCCCGCGGGCTTCGTCGACGGCGAGGGCCCCCTGCCGGCGCTCAAGGGCACCTTCACGGTGCTCGCCGACGGCGGGATGTCCGACGTGGAGGTCATCCGGTGGCTGCACACCGTCGACGACACCCTTCCCGTGGGCGGCACCCCCCTCGACGCCATCCACGCCGGCTTCAAGACCGAGGTCCGCCGGCGCGCGATGGAGCAGGCCTTCTAGGCCGACCGGCCCCCGCGTCAGGCGCTGCGGGCCGTCGCGACGTCGACGAGCCGCAGGAGGACCCCCCGGGCCTCGTCGTCGAGCGTGGCCGCGGCCTCCAGGGCGTCGCGCGCCGAGCCCGCGAGCCGTGCGATCTCCTCCTCGAGGACGTCGACCGCCCCGGATCCCCCGATGACGCCGCGCAGCACCTCGACGGCGTCGGCGTCGAGGTCGGGGCGCCCGACGAGCCGCTCGAGCGAGTCCCGTCCCCCGGCGTCGGTGCCCGCGAGCGCGTGGGCGAGGAGCACGGTGCGCTTGCCCTCGCGCAGGTCGTCACCGGCCGGCTTGCCCGTGGCGTCCGGGTCGCCGAAGACGCCCAGGAGGTCGTCGCGCAGCTGGAAGGCCCGGCCCAGGTCCAGGCCGTAGCGCGAGAGTGCCGCCGTGCCCGCCTCGTCGAGGCCGCCCGTCGCCGCCCCGATGAGCAGCGGGTGCTCGACGGAGTACTTCGCGCTCTTGTACGTGATGACCCGCCCGGCCCGCTCCACGCGCTCGGCGTCGGCGACGCCCTCCCACGGCCGCATCGACTCCACGACGTCGAGGAACTGGCCGGCCATGAGCTGGCTGCGCATCCGGTCGAACAGCCCGCGGCCGCGGGCGACGTCCTGCGCGGGGAGCCCGCACGTCGCGTAGAGCTCGTCGGCCCAGGTGAGGCAGAGGTTGCCCGCGAGCACGGCGCCGGCCAGGCCGAACCGGTCGGCGTCGCCGGTCCACGAGCGGGCGGTGTGGGCCGAGGCCATGGCCCGGTGCGCGGCCGGCCGGCCACGACGGGTGTCGGAGTCGTCCATGACGTCGTCGTGGATGAGCGCCGCGGCCTGGAAGATCTCCATGGCGCTGGCCAGGCGGACGAGGGCGTCGCAGTCCGGGCGTCCCGCCGCGCGGTGGCCCCAGTAGAGGAAGGCCGCGCGCAGCCGCTTCCCGCCCCGCAGCAGGTCGGCCACGGCCCGCACGAGGTCGTCGACGTCGCTCCCGAGCTCGGCGAGGACGTGGGCCTGGTGGGTCAGCTCGTGGTCGAGGCACTCCTGCACCCGGCGCCGCAGGTCGGCGGTGTCGAGCGGGTTCGGCACGGGGTCCTCCATGGCCGCGGCGAGGCGGCGCGGGCGGTCGGATGCTGGCGCCCCGAGCCTACGGCGTCGGCGCTGGACTACCCTCACCGCCATGGCCCACCACGGAGGAGGAGGACGCCCCGAGCACCTCGTGCGCTCCATCCCCGGGGTCCTCGCGCAGGACCGGCCCTCGATCAGCTTCGAGTTCTTCCCGCCCAAGGACGACGACTCCGAGGCGCAGCTGTGGACCGCGATCCGCCAGCTCGAGCGGGTGCGGCCGGCCTTCGTCTCGGTGACCTACGGGGCGGGCGGGACGACCCAGGACCGCACCGTGCGGGTCACCGGGCGCATCGCCGACGAGACCTCCCTGACCCCCCTGGCCCACCTCACCTGCGTCGGGGCCTCGGTGCGCCAGGTCCGCCAGGTCGTGGGGCAGTACGCGTCCTCCGGGGTGCGCAACATCCTCGCCCTGCGCGGCGACCCGCCCGGCAACGTCCGCGGCCAGTGGACCGCCCACCCCGAGGGACTGGACCACGCCGACGCGCTCGTCCGCCTCATCAGCGGGCTCGGTGACTTCACGATCGGGGTCGCGGCCTTCCCGGACGTCCACCCCGACAGCCCCGACCTCGACCACGACGTCGACGTCCTCGTCCGCAAGGCCGACGCCGGCGCGAGCTTCGCCATCACCCAGATGGTCTTCGACGCCGACAGCTACCTGCGCCTGCGCGACCGGGTCGCCGCCCGGCGCGAGCTCCCGATCACGCCCGGCCTGATGCCGGTGACGAGCGTGCGCCAGATCCAGCGCATGTCCGAGCTCATGGGCACCCCGCTGCCCCCCGCGGTCGTCGGGCGCCTCGAGGCCGTCAAGGACGACCCCGCCGCCGTGCGCGCCGTCGGGGTCGAGATCGCCGTCGAGATCGGGCGCCGGATGCTCGACGAGGGCGCGCCGGGCATCCACTTCATCACGATGAACCGGTCGACGGCCACGCTCGAGGTCTTCGACGCCCTCGGCCTCTGACCCGCGCCCGCGACCCCGTCCAGCCCGTCGACCCGAGCCGGTATCACCGGCGCCGGGTGCCCGCTCCTCACCCATGACACCCGCCCGGGTGTCGTGCGTGCACCGACGAGAGGACACGACAATGCCTGCAGACCTCAACCCCCAGCCGCTGCCGCCCCGCGCGACGCAGATCTACGCCTCCCGCGAGGTGCTCTACGACCTCGACAAGTTCTCGAGGGCGCTCGCCAGCATCCTCGACCGCGCCGGGCACACCGGGTGCACGTCGGGCCTGCAGCTCGACTGGATCCAGTTCGAGCAGTTCTTCATCAACGACAAGTTCGAGGCCACGCCCTTCCACCAGCGCTCGGTCGGCTTCGGCGGCTGAGGTGAGCGCGCCGTCCCACCCCGGGCCCGGTGTCGGGCTCATCGTCACCGGGGGCGTCGACCTGCTGTGGCGCGACGTCGAGGACCTCGTCGACGTGCTCGAGGTCGAGCCCCAGACGCTGTGGGACGGCAACGACGGGCACGGCGCGCGGATCGCGCGCGACGCCCTGCGGTGGCTGCGGTCCACCCAGCGGCCGCTGCTCAGCCACGGCGTCGGGTACCCGGTGGGCGGGACCAGCCCACCGGACCCCGAGGGCGTGCGGGCGGCGGCCCGCTCCGCGCGCGAGGTCGAGGCCGCCCACTGGAGCGAGCACCTGTCCTTCAACCGGGTCGGCGCGCCCGGGGCGGAGCGGTACGCCGGCTACCTCCTCCCGCCCGTGCCCACGCCGGAGTCGGCGGCCGCGGCGGTCGAGCACGTGGGGCGCTACCAGGACCAGTGGGACCACCCCTTCCTCGTCGAGACGCCGACGAGCTACGTGCGCGCGACCCCGGGCGACCTCACCGACGGCGAGTACGTCGCCGCGGTGGCCGATGGGGCCGACTGCGGCATCCTGCTCGACCTGCACAACATCTGGGCGAACGAGCTCAACGGGCGCCAGCGGGTCGAGGACTTCCTCGCCGCGATCCCGCTCGAGCGGGTCCGTGAGGTGCACGTCGCGGGGGGCGACCGCCTCGGCGAGGTCTACCTCGACTCCCACGTCGGCCCGGTGGCCCCCGAGCTGCTCGACCTCGCCAGGCGGGTGCTGCCCCGGCTGCCGAACGTGCGCGCCGTGCTCTTCGAGGCCGTGCCGCACTCGATCGCCGACCTCGGTGCCGCGGGCCTGCGCGGCGTGCTCGGCGACCTCCACGACGTCGTCGACGCGGCCCGGGCGGCGGGGCCGCAGGCAGCTGACCCCGGCGGCAGCCGGAGGGGCCCGACCCGCACCACCCCCGGTGGCGACCGCGGCGGCACCGCGCGCCGCGAGGCAGCGCTCCTCGACTACACGACCCGCGCCACCGCCCGGCTCGACGGGGGTGAGGACCGGGGGGCCGACGTGCTGCGCCACCTCACCGACCAGGCCCGGCTCTCCCTCCTCGTCGGGACGCACCGCAGCGAGCTGGCCGCGCTCATCACCCGGCTCGGGGTCGACGGCGCCCGCGCGGCCCTCGAGGGGTTCCTGGCCCAGGCGCCCGCCAGCGCGTGGCGCGGCGAGCAGGGCGCGGCGTTCCAGGCCTGGTTCGCCGGGCTCGAGGACGAGGAGCCCGCGCTCGTGGCAGCCACAGGTCGAGCGAGCGCAACACGCCCGGGATCGAGAACCTGACGCGCGTGTCGTGCTCACTCGACTCGGCCTCACTCGACTCGGCGGCCTGAGCGCGACGCCACCGCGGCGGTGGTGTCAGGCGACGTCCATCGGGTGGCCGCCGGTGATCCGGATCAGCTCGTCGTAGCTCGTCGCGAACACCGAGTGGCTGTGGCCGGCGGCCGCCCACACGGTGGCGTAGCGGCCGAGGGTGACGTCGACGACGGTGTCGATGTGGTGCGGGTGGCCGACGGGGGCGACGCCGCCGATGGCGAACCCGGTGTGCTGGCGGACGAACTCGGGGTCGGCCTGGACCAGGCCCGCGAGGTCGGAGAGGGCAGCGACCTTGTCGGTGTCGACCCGGTGCCCGCCGGAGGCGAGGACGAGGAACGGGCGGTCGCGGCCGGCGTGGTCGGTGGCGACGAAGACCAGGCTGTTCGCGATCTCGGCAGGGGTGATCCCCAGGGCGTCGGCGGCGGCCCGGGCGGTGCGGACGGCGTCGGGCAGGAGCCGGATCTCGGGGACGACGTGGTGCAGCGCGAGGGTGTCGAGGACGGCACGCACCCCCGGGTGCCCGCTGAGGTCTCGGGCGGGCACCGGCTCACCCGGTTCGGGGCTCATGGCCGCAGCGTAGTGAGGCTCGAGCCGGCCGACGAGGGGGTCTCGGGGACCCGCGGCGGTGGGGGGTCGCAACGGTGCCCCGGCAGGGCCGCGGACGGGGGTCGGCGTGTCGTGGCGGCGAGTCGCCGGCACGCCTTGACGCGGTGTCGGGGGAGGGGGTTACAGTGGAGGAAGTCGAACAGGTGTTCGATCTCATCCATCGGTCTCGTCGCACCGACGGCCCCGCCCAGGGGGTCGGCCGGCGATGCCGTCCTGCCCACCCGGAGGTGCCCGTGGCGCGTCGTCACCACGACCCCGTCGCCGTCCGCGGTGCCGTCGGTACCTCCGGTGCCGAGGGCGCGCCGGTCGTGGCCGACGGCCCGCGCGACTTCGTGTGGCGCGGCCGCCGCTACACCGTGTGCGCGGTCCTCGCCTCGTGGCAGGAACGCCGGGCGTGGTGGCGCGAGGTCGGCGACGACCCGACCGGCCCGCCGAACCCGCAACGTCGCGTCTGGCGGGTCGAGGCCTGCCCGCCCTCCGGGGACATCGGGGTCTTCGACCTCGGCCGCGACGACGACCACTGGCTCCTCCTACGAGCCCACGACTGAGGAGAACCCCACCCATGAGCCACGCCACGACCACGCTCGACCTCCTCGACCGCTCCCGCGAGGCGCTCGCCGGCGCCTGCGCCGCCCCGGCCGCCTCCGCCCGCCACGGTGCCGCCGCGCTCGCCGCGCTGCGCGCCGGGGCGGCCCTGGTCGCCGCGGGGTCCACCCGCCGCGGTCCGCGCCTGCCCGGGGAGGGCCCGCACGATGTGTGGTCGCTCGTCGTCGGGGTCGCCCCCGAGCTCGTCGAGTGGGCGCAGCGGTTCGCCGCGGCCACCGAGCGCCAGGGGCAGGTCGAGGCCGGGACGCTGCGGGTCGGGGCCCGTGAGGCCGACGACCTCCTGCGTGACGCCGAGACCTTCCTCGACCTCGCGGCCCGCCGCCTCGGGGTGCCCACGGCGTCGGCGCCGCACCGGCTCGTCCCCGTCCGCTCGGCCTGAGGGGGGAGCGCCACCACCGTGTCCGGCTTCGCCCACCTCCACGTCGCCTCGGGGTTCTCGATGCGCTACGGCGCCTCGATGCCCGACGCCCTCGTCGAGCGCGCCGCCGCCCACGGCCAGCACGCGCTCGCCCTCACCGACCGCGACGGGCTCTACGGCGCGGTCCGCTTCGCCACGGCGTGCGCGCGTGCCGGGGTGGCACCGGTCCTCGGGGTCGACCTCGCCGTCGAGCCGCTGCGGGCGCCGGGCGGGCCGGCGCCCCGGGTGCGCAGCCCGGTGCGCGGCGGCGCCGTCGTCGACCCCCGCCACCCCCGCGTCACCGTCCTGGCCCGCGGCCGCCTCGCGGGCACCGCACCCGGCGTGGGCTGGGCGGCGCTGTGCCGCCTCACCACCGCCACCCACCTGCGCGGCGAGCGCGGTGTCCCCGTCACCACCCCCGACCTCCTGCGCGCGTGGGCGCAGCCGGCGGGGGAGGAGCCCGGGCCGAGCCGCCTGCTCGTCCTGCTCGGCCCCGACTCCGACGTGGGCCGGGCCCTGCTCGCCGGCCGGAAGGAGCGCGCCCGCCACCTCCTCGACGGATGGCGCGCCCTCCTCCCGCGCGACGGACTCGCCCTCGAGGTCGTGCTCCACGGCGGGCCGGAGGGCACCCCGGGGTGCCGCTCGCACGCGGCGCGGATCCTCGGCCTCGCCGACGAGGCGGGGGTGCCGGCGGTGCTCACCGCGGCGGTCCGGCACGCCGAGCCCGCGCAGGTCCGCACCGTCGACGTCCTCGACGCCTCCCGCCGGCTCGTCGTCCTCGACTCGCGCCACCTCGACCGCGTCACCGATGCCGGCCACCTCGCGGGCACCGCGACGATGCACGCCGCCGCCCTCGAGGTCACCGCCGGCGACCGGTCGCGCGCCGACCGGCTCCTCGCGATGACCTCGCTCGTCGCCGACGAGTGCACCCAGGACAACCGGCACGACCTGGGCATCGGCGCGGTCCACCTCCCCGAGGCCGAGATCCTCGGCATCGCGCCCGGCACCGACCCGATGCAGGTGCTCACGCAGCGCTGCCGGGCGGCCGTCGGCACGAGGTACCCGGGCGTCGACGAGGCCGGGCTGCGCGTCGTCGAGCAGCGCCTCGACGACGAGCTCGAGGTCGTGCGCGCGCTGGGCTACCCCACGTACTTCCTCACCGTCGCCGAGGTCACCGACCTGGTCCGGGCCCGCGGGGTGCGGGTCGCGGCCCGGGGTCGGGCGCCGGCAGCCTCGTCAACCACCTGCTCGGCATCAGCGGCGTCGACCCCATCCGGCACCGCCTCCTCATGGAGCGCTTCTGCTCCCCGCTGCGCGCCGAGCTTCCCCGACATCGACGTCGACGTCGAGTCGGCCCGCCGCACCGAGATCTACGAGGCGGTCCTCACCCGCTTCGGCGCCGAGCGGGTCACCTGCGTGTCGATGATGGACACCTACAAGGTGCGCCACGCCGTGCGTGACGTCGGCGCCGCGCTCGGGATGCCGCCCACCGAGGTCGACGAGATCGCCAAGGCGTTCCCGCACATCCGGGCCCGCGACGCCCGGCACGCCATCGCCGACCTCCCCGAGCTGCGCAGCCGCGGCCTCGACAGCCCCCGCCTGGCCACGTTCTTCGACCTCGTCGAGGCCCTCGACGGCCTGCCCCGCCACATCGCGCTCCACCCGTGCGGCGTCGTGCTGTCCAACGCCGGGCTCCTCGACCGCACCCCCGTCGAGGCGAGCTGGCTCGGCTTCCCCATGACCCAGTTCGACAAGGACGACGTCGAGACCCTGGGCTTCCTCAAGCTCGACGTCCTCGGCATCCGGATGCAGTCGGCGATGGCCCACGCGGTCGCCGAGGTCGCGCGGGTGTCGGGGGAGCGGATCGACCTCGACGACGAGGTGCAGGTCGCCCACGACGACGAGGCCACCTACGAGCTGATCCGCACCACCCGCACCCTCGGGATGTTCCAGATCGAGAGCCCCGGCCAGCGCGAGCTCGTCGGCAAGCTCGGGCCGAGCCGTTTCGACGACCTCATCGTCGACATCTCCCTCTTCCGGCCGGGTCCGGTGAAGTCCGACATGATCACGCCGTTCCTCGAGAGCCGGCACGGCTGGCGCGAGAAGCGCTACCTCCACCCCAGCCTCGTCCCGGCGCTCGAGGAGACCGAGGGCGTCGTCGTCTTCCACGAGCAGGTGCTCCTCATCGTCGCCGAGACCACCGGCGTCAGCCTCGCCCAGGCCGACGAGGTGCGGCGCAGCATGGGCACCCCGAAGGGCCAGGAGGAGGTCGAGGCGTGGTGGCGCCCGGCGGCGACGGCGCGGGGCTACACCGCCGCCGAGCGCGACCGCATCTGGGAGGTCCTGAGGTCCTTCGCGAGCTTCGGGTTCTGCAAGGCGCACGCGGCGGCCTTCGCCCTGCCGACCTTCCACTCGGCCTGGCTCAAGGCGCACCACCCGGCGGCCTTCCTCTGCGGGGTCCTCACCCACGACCCCGGGATGTACCCCAAGCGGCTCATCCTCGACGACGCGCGCACCTTCGGCATCCCCGTCCTCGGCCTCGACGTCAACGCCTCCGGCGACACCTACCGGGTCGAGCGGGTCGACGAGGCCTCGCCCGTCCCCGACGACGTCGACCCTCCCGCCGGGACGGGGGTCGACGACACCGACCCCGAGGACGCCGCGCGCCCGGCGTGGCGGCGCACCCGGCAGCCCCTCGGCATCCGGCTCTCGCTCGCCGACGTCAAGGGGATCAGCGAGGCCGAGGTCGCCCAGGTCGTCGCGGGGCAGCCCTACACCGACCTCGGCGACTTCTGGTCCCGGGCCCGGGTCAGCCGCCCGGTCGTCGAGCGGCTCGTCCTCGCCGGTGCCTTCGACGCCCTCCACGCGATGGGCGGCACGGGGCTCGGGCGGCGGGGCCGGGTCACCCGCCGCGACCTGCTGCTCCACGTCGCCGAGCTCGAGCGCTGGGACCGCACCGGCGGCGGCTCGGCGCGCGGCAGCCGCCGGCGCCCCGTCCCGGTGAGCCAGGTCCGCGAGCTCGAGCCGGCCGGTACCGACGTCCGCGCCCGCGCCGCGGCCCAGTCGCAGGCGGCCCGCGTCGTCGTGCCCGCCGCCGACCGCCCCACCCAGCTCACCCTCGACCTCGGCGACCGCCCCCGCCTCGTCGCCGGGGCCGGGCTGCCCGAGATGACCGGCCCCGAGCGGGTCCGCGCCGAGCTCGACGTCCTCGGCCTCGACGTCTCGGCCCACGTCGTGGAGTTCTACGGCCCGCTCCTGCGGGCGCTCGGGGTCACCCGCAGCCGCGACCTGCTCGGCGGCCGCAGCCGCAGCGAGGTGTGGGTGGCCGGGGTCAAGGTCGCCACCCAGACGCCACCGGTGCGCTCGGGGCGGCGCGTCGTCTTCCTCACCCTCGACGACGGCACCGGACCCAGCGACTGCACCTTCTTCGAGGACGTCCAGGGCCCCTACGCCGGGGTCGTCTTCCACTCGTGGCTGCTCCTCGTGCGGGGCGTGCTGCGCCGCACCGGCGAGCGGGGCGTGTCGATCCGCGCCACGGGGGCCTGGGAGCTCGCGGCGCTCTGGGACTCCTGGCAGCTCGGGGGCCTGCCTGCGGTGCGGGCGGCGGTCCTGGCGGGGGAGTCCGACGCCCGGGCCCGGGCCGAGGCCGCCGAGGAGGCCGCCCGGGCCCAGCGCCGAGGGCGC
This sequence comes from uncultured Actinomycetota bacterium, assembly GCA_963795035.1. Taxonomy (GTDB): domain Bacteria; phylum Actinomycetota; class Actinomycetes; order Actinomycetales; family Dermatophilaceae; genus Oryzobacter. The sequence goes on from CAWCFZ010000003.1 coordinate 600,530, forward strand.
CGGGCGCCGCGTCCTCGTCCACGCCTCGGGGTTCCGGCAGTCGCCGTACGCCGACGTCCGCCCGCCCGGAGCCGACCCGCGGTCCGGTCGCGGCGCGCCCGCCGTCCCCGCGGCCGAGCGGGCCCCCGCCGCGCTGCCCTCGCGCAAGCTGTGGCACGCCAGCCCGGGCAGCTCCGGACACTAGGGTGGTCACGACACCCCGACCGACCTGCGTGAGGAGCCCCTTCGTGGCCGACGACCGTGGCCGGGCCCGCCGGGCCGGGGCCCAGCCGGGGCTGCGGACCGTCGCGGTCCAGGGGGCCCTCGACGCGGTGGCCGAGCGTCGCAGCGCCGAGCTCGGGCGCCCCCTGCGCGTCCTCGACGTCGGCGGCGGCACCGGCGGCACGGCCGTCCCCCTCGCCGTCGCGGGCCACGACGTCACCGTCGTCGACCCCAGCCCCGACGCCCTCGCCTCGCTGCGCCGCCGCGCCGCCGAGACCGGCACCACCGAGCGGGTCCACCCCGTCCAGGGTGACACCGACACCGTGGCCCAGCCCGGTCCCGACGGTGCCCGCCCGTCCTACGACCTCGTCTGCCTCCACGGCACCCTCGAGGTCGTCGACGACCCCGACGCCGCCCTGGCCAACCTCGCCGCCGTCCTCGCCACCGGGGAACGCTCTCGCTCGTCGTGGCGCAGCGACTCCCGGCCGCCCTCGCGCGTGCCCTGGCCGGCCAGTTCGCCCGCGCCCAGGCCATCCTCGAGCGCCCGGACGGCCGCTGGGGCGACGACGACCCCGCCCCGCGCCGCTTCGACGAGGCCGCCGTGCTCGACCTCCTGCGCACCCACGGCCTGACGCCGGTCGACAGCCACGGCGTGCGGATCTTCACCGACCTCGTGCCCTCCGCCCTCGTCGACTCCGAGGCCGACCGCGCCGCGCTGCTCTCCCTCGAGGACGTCGCGAGCCGCCACCGCGACCACGCCGCCCTCCTCGGTGCGCTCGGCAGCGTCCGGCACGTCCTCGCCACCCGCGACTGAGCCTGCCGGGGTGCACCGATGAGCCGCCGCCAGTTCGCCCTCCCCGAGCGGGCCTCCAGCGAGCCACCCGACGACACCGGGTGCACCGTCCTGCACGTCGACATGGACGCGTTCTACGCCGCGGCCACGCTGCTCTCGCACCCCGAGCTCGTCGGGACCCCGGTGATCATCGGCGGCGGCAACCGCAGCGTCGTGCTCTCGGCCACCTACGAGGCCCGGCGCTTCGGGGTCGCCTCGGCGATGCCGATGGCGCGGGCCCGCCGGCTGTGCCCGCAGGCCACGGTCCTGCCCCCGAGCACGGCCTGTACGCGTCGATCTCGGCCGCTGTCATGGAGACCTTCCGCTCGGTGACCCCGGTCGTCGAGCCGCTCTCGCTCGACGAGGCGTTCCTCGACGTCTCCGGCGCGGTGCGACGCCTGGGCCGCCCGGCGAGCATCGGGCAGCAGATCCGCGACACCGTCCACGACGAGCAGGGCATCACCTGCTCGGTCGGCGTCGCCCCCACGAAGTTCGTCGCCAAGCTCGCCTCGGGCCTGGCCAAGCCCGACGGCATGGTCGTCGTCCCGCGCGACGAGGTCGTCCCGTTCGTCCAGCAGCTGCCCGTCGGGGCCCTGTGGGGCGTCGGCGAGCGCACCGAGGAGGCGCTGCTGCGCCTGGGCCTGCGCACCGTCGCCGACATCGCCCACACCCCGGTCGACACCCTGGTGCGCGGGCTGGGGGAGGCCACCGGGCGCCACCTCCACGAGCTGTCGTGGGGGCGCGACCCCCGCGGGGTCGAGCGCGAGGTCCGCGAGAAGAGCGTCGGCAGCGACGAGACCTTCGAGGCCGACATCGACGACGCGCACGAGATCCACCGGCGCCTCCTCGCCCTCAGCGAGCGCACGGCCGGCCGGATGCGCGCTGCCGGCCTCACCGGCAAGACCGTGACGCTCAAGGTGCGCTTCAGCGACTTCACGACGATCACCCGGGCCAGGACGCTGCGCGAGCCCACCGACAGCGGCCGGGCCATCCACACCGCCGCGGTGTCCCTCTTCGACGCCCTCGGGCTCCAGCGGGCCCGGATCCGCCTCGTCGGGGTGCGGATGACGGGCCTGGTCGACGTGGCCGAGGCCCCGATCCAGGGTGTCATCGGCGAGCCTGAACACGGGTGGCGCGACGCCGACCGCGCGGTCGACCGGGCCCGTTCGCGCTTCGGTTCAGGGGCCGTCGGACCGGCCAGTCTGGTGCAACGTGACACATCCGCTTCCGCAGGGCGACGTGGGGATTTATCCTGAGGGTGCAGGAACCACGTGGGGCCGTCCGCCGGACGGCTCCGGGCCGACCGCGGGAGGTGTCCGTGCCGCTCTCAGACCACGAGCAGAAGATGCTCGAGCAGATGGAGCACGCGCTCGCTGCCGAGGACCCCAAGTTCGCTTCGCAGATGCAGAGCAGCACCTTGGCCTCGGTCCAGCGACGGCGGTGGGTCTTCGGTGGCATCGGCGTGCTCGTGGGCCTGGGACTGGTGCTCGTGGGCGTCAACACCACGATGTGGGTCGGTGCCGTCGGCTTCGCCGTCATGGTCGCTGCGGCCGTCTTCGCCGTCACCCCGCCGCGCCGCGCGGCGCTCGGCGTGGTGCGTCCGGACGGCACGGCCGGCCCGGCCCCCAAGGGCTCCGCCCGGCGCAAGGGCGGCCAGAAGTCGTTCATGGACAAGCTCGACGAGCGCTGGGAGCGCCGCCAGAACAACTGGTGAGCGGGTACGACGACGTCAGGTGAGGACGACCCCGACGACGAACAGGACGGCGATGACGAGCCCCGCGACGAGCTCGATGCCGACGCTCTGCGCCACGGCGAGCATCGCGTGCTTCGTGCGCGCCCAGGCCAGGGCGCGGTCGCGGGTGCGCCCGTTCTCGACGAGGAAGATCGCCAGGACGAAGAAGAGCAGGGCCCCCACGACCGGGATGACGAAGAAGCCGACGATCCCGGCGACCACCGCGAGGGCGAGCGTCGAGGACCTGACGCCGCGCTGCCTCATCCGGCGTCCGGGGAGGAGGTACTGCAGGGTGTAGCCGGCGACGGCCACGAGCAGGGCCGCGGCGAAGACCGTCCACGCCACCCCGGTCCCGGTCAGGGACGCCCAGAGCAGGACGCCGCCCAGGACGAGGAGCAGGCCCGGCAGCACCGGGACGACGATCCCGAGGAGCCCGACGACGACGAGGAGCGACGGGACGAGGACGGAGACGTCGTCGGCGAGCCCGTCCACCCTCAGGCGGTGGTGTCGCCCACCGAGGTGGGCTCGAGGAGTCGCTCGCTCTCGTCGTGGATGTCTGCGACGCCCGCGAGGGCGGGGGTGTGCTCGCGCCCGTGGTGGGCGCAGAAGTGCAGCTCGCCGCCGCCGTGCAGGGTGGCGCGGACGTAGGCCTGCGCTCCACAACGGTCGCAACGGTCCGCGGCGGTCAGGGTGGGTGCCAGTGCGGCGTTCACGTCGGCCTCCTCGGCTCGCTCGGTGCTGATGGTGGTTCGGTGCTGCTGGTGGTTCGGTGCCCCCGACCCGTCCGGATCGGAGACGTTGCAACAGTCAACCACGCCCGTCTCTTCCCGCCGTGCAGGTGGGGTGTGCCAGGAACCCCGGTTGTCCGGATCGTGACCATCCGGTGGACCCCGGCGCGCCGCCCGGCCGGACGGGGTGGGCTGGTCGGCCGACACCACCCGCGACGGTCCGCTCTGCAAGGCGGCGGCGGTGCGCCTGCACGGGGACGTCACAGGGTGGCACTACCCTGCCTCACGTGACCGCGACCGCTGCGAAGAAGACCGCGACGAGCAAGTCCGCGTCCGAGTACACCGCCCACCACCTGCAGGTCCTCGAGGGCCTGGAGGCGGTGCGCAAGCGTCCCGGCATGTACATCGGGTCCACCGACTCGCGCGGGCTCATGCACTGCCTGTGGGAGATCATCGACAACGCCGTCGACGAGGCGCTCGGGGGCCACTGCGACCACGTCGAGGTCACCTTGCACCACGACGGGTCGGTGGAGGTCCGCGACAACGGCCGCGGGGTGCCCGTCGACATCGAGCCGCGCACCGGCCTCACGGGGGTCGAGCTCGTCTACACGCGCCTGCACGCCGGCGGCAAGTTCGGCGGCGGCTCCTACACCGCCTCGGGCGGCCTGCACGGCGTGGGCGCGTCCGTCGTCAACGCCCTGTCCTCGCGCCTGGACGTCGAGGTCGACCGGGGCGGCAAGACCTACGCCATGAGCTTCCGCCGGGGCGAGCCCGGCACCTTCTCCGACGTCGCCGGTGCCAGGGGCCGCAAGGACCCCGAGCACACGTTCACCCCCTACGTCGACAAGAGCGTCCTGGAGGTCATCGGCAGCACCCGGCGTGGCGTCACGGGCACCCGGGTCAGGTACTGGGCCGACGGCCAGATCTTCCTCAAGGACGCGGCCTTCGACCTCGACGGGCTGCTCGCCCGGGCCCGCCAGACCTCGTTCCTCGTCCCCGGGCTCACCATCGTCGTGCGCGACGAGCGGGGTGAGGAGGCCCTCGAGGAGGTCTTCCTCCACGACGGCGGCATCTCCGAGTTCACCGAGTTCCTCGCGCCCGACCCCGACGTCACCGGTGTCTGGCGGCTCCAGGGCAGCGGGTCGTTCACCGAGACCGTCCCGGTCCTGGACGGCAAGGGTCACATGAGCCCCACCGAGGTCGAGCGCGAGTGCGGCGTCGACATCGCCGTGCGCTGGGGGACCGGGTACGAGACCAAGGTGCAGTCCTTCGTCAACATCATCGCCACGCCCAAGGGCGGCACCCACCTGGCCGGGTTCGAGCAGTCCCTGCTCAAGGTGCTGCGCAAGCAGCTGGAGGTCAACGCCCGCCGCCTCAAGGTCGGGTCCGACAAGCTGGAGAAGGACGACGTGCTCGCCGGCCTCACCGCGGTGGTCACCGTGCGCCTGGCCGAGCCGCAGTTCGAGGGCCAGACCAAGGAGGTCCTGGGCACCAACGCGGTGCGCGCCATCGTCGCCAAGGTCGTCGAGAAGGAGCTCACCGCGCGGCTCACCTCCACCAAGCGCCCGGAGAAGCAGCATGCCGCGCTGCTGCTCGAGAAGGTGACCTCCGAGATGAAGTCGCGGATCAGCGCGCGGCTTCACAAGGAGACCCAGCGTCGCAAGACCGCGCTCGAGTCCTCCTCTCTGCCAGCCAAGCTCGCCGACTGCCGCAGCACCGACGTCGAGCGCACCGAGCTGTTCATCGTCGAGGGTGACAGCGCACTCGGCACCGCCAAGCTGGCCCGCAGCAGCGACCACCAGGCCCTGCTGCCGATCCGCGGCAAGATCCTCAACGTCCAGAAGGCCTCGGTCACCGACATGCTCGGCAACGCCGAGTGCGCCGCGATCATCCAGGTCATCGGTGCAGGGTCGGGGCGCAGCTTCGACCTCGACGCCGCGCGGTACGGCAAGGTCATCATCATGACCGACGCCGACGTCGACGGCGCCCACATCCGCACCCTGCTGCTCACCCTGTTCTTCCGGTACATGCGCCCGCTCGTCGAGGCGGGGCGGGTCTACGCCGCCGTGCCGCCACTGCACCGCATCGAGGTGGTCAACCCGGGGTCCAAGCCCAACGAGGTCATCTACACCTACTCCGAGGCCGAGATGCGCCGGACCATGGCCGGGCTGACCAAGCGCGGCCGCACGACCAAGCCCCTGCAGCGGTACAAGGGCCTGGGCGAGATGGACGCCGACCAGCTGGCGGAGACCACGATGGACCCGCACTACCGCACCCTGCGCAAGGTCACCGCCGCCCACCTCGAGTCGGCGGCGGCGGTCTTCGAGCTGCTCATGGGCGGCGACGTCGGGCCGCGCAAGGACTTCATCATCGACTCGGCCCACGCCCTCGACCGCGTGCGCATCGACGCCTGACCTGCGACGACACGCCGCGCCCCGTGTTGCCGACCGGCTCGACGTCGGCCACAGTGAGGCGGTCGTCGACGCCGACCGGGGCGTAGGCGCGCCGATGAGGAGGGCCAGATGAGCACGACGGTCGACCAGGGGCGCGAGCCCGTCGCGGGGGAGGAGAGGACCGAGCTCAAGCGGGTCATCGGCCCCAGGCTCCTCCTGCTGTTCATCGTCGGTGACATCCTCGGCACCGGGGTGTACTCGCTGACGGGCAAGGTCGCGGCCGAGGTCGGTGGAGCGGCCTGGGTGCCGTTCATCGTCGCGTTCTCCATCGCCCTCGTCACGGCGTTCAGCTACCTCGAGCTCGTGACGAAGTACCCGAGGGCCGCCGGCGCGGCGCTGTACGCGCACCGGGCGTTCGGCATCCACTTCGTGACCTTCCTCGTCGCCTTCACCGTGATGTGCTCGGGCATCACCTCGGCGTCGACGGCCTCGAACGCGTTCGCCGCCAACCTCGCCGACGGGTTCGGGCTCGACGCCGCGAACAGCACCCTGGTGCTCGTCATCGCCCTGGGCTTCATGCTGCTCGTCGCCGCCGTGAACTTCCGTGGCGTCGGTGAGAGCGTCAAGGCCAACGTCGTGCTCACGGCGGTCGAGCTCTCCGGACTGCTCCTCGTCATCCTCGTCGGCGTCTACGCCGCGTCCGGCGGCAAGGCCGACTTCTCCCGCGTCACCGTCTTCGACACCTCCGGGGACAAGAGCGTCTTCCTCGCGATCACCGCGGCGACCTCGCTGGCGTTCTTCGCGATGGTCGGCTTCGAGGACGCGGTCAACATGGCCGAGGAGACCCAGGACCCGGTGCGCAACTTCCCGACGATGATGCTCACCGGGATCGGCATCACGGGGGTCATCTACGTGCTCGTCGCGATCTTCTCGGTGGCGCTGGTCCCCGTCGGCGAGCTCGGTGAGGGCGACACGCCGCTGACCCAGGTCGTCTCGGCCGGCCTGCCCGACTTCCCCGTCGACAACGTCATGCCCTTCATCGCGATGTTCGCCGTGGCCAACTCGGCCCTGATCAACATGCTCATGGCCAGCCGCCTCATCTACGGCATGGCCCGCCAGGAGGTGCTGCCCCCGGTCCTCGGACGGGTCCACCGCGAGCGCCGGACGCCGTGGGTGGCGATCGTCTTCACCACGACCATCGCCTTCGGCCTCATCTACTTCGTGAGCACGAGCGACAGCGACGTCGTCCCGGCCCTCGGGGGCACCACCGCGCTGCTGCTCCTCGGCGTCTTCACGATCGTCAACGTCGCCGTCCTCGTCCTGCGGCGTGACCCGATCGACCGCAAGCACTTCGTCAGCCCGACGGTGCTCCCGGTGGTCGGCGCGGTCGCGTGCTTCTTCTTCACGCTGCCCGTCACGGGGCGCGACCCGATCCAGTACACGATCGCGGCGTGGCTGCTCGGCATCGGCGTCGTGCTGTGGGCGGTCACCTGGCTGACCAACCGGGCGATCTCCGGCAAGAAGACCTACCTGCGCGACCCGCAGGACCTGTCGAGCGACGACTCGACGAACAACTGAGCGCCGGGGCGGTCAGGAGGCGGTGCGCGCGGGCGCGGGCCCGGTCGACTCGCGCACGACGAGCTCGATGGGCATGAGGACCTCGTCGGTGCACACCTCGCCGTCGAGGAGCATGGCCAGGAGCAGCTCGGCGGCCCGCCGGCCCTGGCCGGCCACGTCCTGGCGGACGGTGGTCAGCCCGAGCACGGCGGACAGGACGTAGTCGTCGACGCCGATGACCGAGAGGTCCTGCGGGACGCACAGGCCCAGTCGTCGGGCGCTCTCACGCACACCGATGGCCATCTCGTCGGAGGCGGCGACCACCGCGGTCGGGCGGTCGGGTCGGGAGAGCAGCGCGAGGCTGTCGCGCGCGGCGGCCTCGGCGGTCCAGTCCGATCCCAGGACCCAGCTCTCCTCGCAGACCAGCCCACGCTCCCCGACGGCGTCCCGGAAGGCCTCGAGGCGGTCCTGCGGGGTCTGCAGGTGGGCGACGTTGAGGGGGACGGCGCCGATGTAGCCGATCCGGGTGTGCCCGAGGCCCGCGAGGTGCTCGACGGCGGTCCGCATCGTCTCGCCGTCGTCGATGCGCACGCAGGCCCGGCCGGGGACCGGGGAGCCGATGGCGACCAGCGGCAGCCGGAGTCGGTCGACGATGTCGACCTCCTCGGTGCTCATCGGGACGTTGAGGGTGATGACGCCGTCGACCCGCTTCCACAGCATGTTCTGCGACAGGGGGAGGCGCTGGTCGTAGGAGTCGTCCTCGAGGTCGAAGAGGATGACGTGGTGCTCCCTGGCCCGCAGCGTCTTCTCGATGGCGCTGACGAGGGTCGCGAAGAACCACCGGGTGAGGAACGGGGCGACCACCGCGACGACGCGCGTGCGTCCGGAGGCCAGGGACGTCGCCGTGGGGGAGGCGACGTAGTCGAGCTCCTGCGCGACGCGCAGGACCCGTGCCCGGGTGTCGGGCGACACCCGGTCCAGTCCCCGAAGGGCGCGGGAGACCGTGGCGACCGACACTCCGGCCACCCGCGCCACATCGGTGATGGTGCTGATCCGTGGACTCCTTGTCGACTCTCTGTCGGCCTCAGCCCTTGAGGCCGCCGGCCAGGAGGCCGCGGACGAAGTACCGCTGGAGGGCGAGGAACACCGCGACGGGAACGATCATCGAGATGAACGCACCGGCCGACAGGAGGTACCACGCACTGCCCCGGCTGCCCGAGAGCTCGGCGACGCGGACCGTGATGGGCGCCACGTCGGGCGTGCCACCGAGGAACACGAGGGAGACGAGCAGGTCGTTCCACACCCACAGGAACTGGAAGATCCCGAACGCGGCGAGCGCGGGGGTGAGGAGCGGCAGGAGGATCTTGAAGAAGATCGTCACGTGCCCCGCCCCGTCGACGCGAGCCGCCTCCATGAGCTCGCCCGGGAGCTCGCGCATGAAGTTGTGGATGAGGAAGGTCGCCAGTGGGAGCGCGAAGATCGTGTGCGACAGCCACACGCTCCAGTAGGACGCCCCGAAGCCCAGCTTGTTGACGTAGATGTCGAGCAGCGGGATGAGGGCGACCTGCAGCGGAACGATCTGCAGGGCGAACACCGCGACGAACAGGGCGTCGCGGCCCGGGAAGGGCATCCACGCGAAGGCGTACGCGGCGAGCGAGGCCAGGAAGATCGGCAGCAGCACGGCCGGGATGGTGATGACGATGGTGTTGATGAAGTACTGCCCCAGGGCCGCGGAGCTGCCCGGAGCCAGCGCCTGGCGGTAGTTCTCGAGGGTGAAGGCGCCGGGGTCGCGCCACGCCGTCCACCATCCGCTGGTGTTGATGTCGCGCTGACCGCGGAACGAGGTGACGAGCAGGCCGAGGGTCGGCGTGGTCCACAGCACCGCGATGATGACCGCGGTGAGCGAGGCCCACCTGGAGGACACCGAACGGGCGGCGTCGCCCGCCTTGGACTTGCGGCGCCTCGGCGTGCGGCCGGTGACCTCGGTGCTGGCCTCGGCGGACACGGACTCCGGCGTGGCAGCCGGCTGGAGGGTGCTCATGGCTCAGGCCTCCTTGCGCATCTGGACGATGTTGTAGATGACGATCGGGATGACGAGGACGAACAGCAGCACCGCGAGCGCGGCACCGAGACCGGGTGCGTTGTAGCGGAAGCTCTGGTTGTAGAACTCGTTGGCGACGACCGAGGTGTCGAACTGCCCGGCCGTCATGGTGCGCACGATGTCGAAGACCTTCAGCGTGCCGATGCCGATCGTCGTGAGGACGACGACGAGCGCGGAGCGGATGCTCGGCAGCGTGATGAAGCGGAACATCTTCACGCCCTGGACGCCGTCGAGCCTGGCGGCCTCGATGATCTCGTCGGGGATCGCCTTGATGGCCGCCGAGAGGACGGTCATCGCGAAGCCCGCCTGGATCCACACCATGACGAAGATGAGCATCATGGTGTTGAGCGGTGCGTTGAGGAGGAACTGGTGCGTGTCGAGCCCGACCGCCTTGAGGATGCCGTTGAGCAGGCCGATCTGGGGGCGCGAGGTCTGCTTGTACTGGTAGACGAACTTCCAGATGATGCCGGCGCCGACCATGGAGATCGCCATCGGCAGGAAGATCAGCGCCTTGGCGAAGGCCTCGCCCCGGGCGCGGTCGATGAGGATCGCGTAGAGCAGGCCGATCGCCGTCGCGAGGAACGGGACGAGGATGACCCACAGGGCCGTGTTGCGCAGCACGAGGAGCAGCTCGGGCTGGGTGAACATCGCCGCGTAGTTCGACAGGCGAGAAGCCCCCGTCACCGGACTTGCCGCGCAGCGACTGGATGATGGTGAGGATCGCGGGGTACATCAGGCCGACTGCGAGGAGCAGGACCGCCGGCCCCACGAAGAGGGCACCCTGGGCCTGCTCGCCCCGACGGCCCTTGAACAGGGACGCGAGGAAGAGCACGAGCCCGAAGACGGCCGCGAAGAACGCGACCGCGAAGAACATCAGGAAGAACTTGCCTGCGGACGCTTTCGCGCGCGCAGGAAGGGCTCGGGGATGATCCCCGCCCCGACCGCACCGAGGACGCTGGTCGCCATGACGCCACCTCCGGTTGAAGTCACGAAAAGGGGCGAGCCGGGGTGGGGCGGAGGGCATCCGCCCCACCCCGGCTCGGGTTGACCTGGGGGATCAGGTCAGGGTCACTTCGGCCACGAGTTCTCGATGTAGTCGAGCGTGGCCTTGTCGTCCTGACCGATGATCCAGTCGGTCATGCCCTTCCAGAAGGTGCCCGCACCGACGGCGCCCGGCATGAGGTCGGACCCGTCGAAGCGGAACGTCGCCGTCTTGTCGGTGCAGCGTCTCCGCGGAGAGCTTGTCGACCGGGTTGGTGAGGAGGCCGGCGTCGGCGTTGTTGTTCGCCGTCACGCAGCCACCCGAACCACAGGTCTTGGCGCGCTCGTCGGCCCACTCGGTCGAGGCCAGGTAGGTCTGGAACGCCTTGACCTCGGGACGGTCGGCGAAGGCCGCGACGAACTCGCCGCCACCGAGGACCGGCTGGGTGTCTCGTCACTGGTCGACCGGGCAGGTAGAAGGCCCAGACGTCGCCGTCCTCGGCGACCGTTCGTGCCCTCCGGCCAGTTGGCCGCGTAGAACGAGGCCTGGCGGTGCATGTAGCACGAGCCGTCGAGGATCGGCTGGCCGCGCGTCCTGGAAGGACGTCGAGGCGATCGTCTTGACGTTGCCGAAGCCGCCGTTGACGTACTTCTCGTTCTTGAGGATCTTGCCCACCTCGGCGAGAGCCGTGGCGACGGCCGGGTCGTTGAACGGGATCTCGTGGTTGACCCACTTGTCGTAGGTCTCCGGGCCGGCGGTGCGCAGCATGACGTCCTCGACCCAGTCGGTGGCCGTCCAGCCGGTGGCGTCACCGGACTCGATGCCGGCGCACCACGGCTTGACGTCGTCGCCGGGGTTGTCCGCGACGATCTTGTCCGACAGCGCGAGGAGCTCGTCCCACGTCTTGGGGATCTCGTAGCCCTTGTCGGCGAAGGCCGACGGGCGAGTACCAGACGAAGGACTTCACGTTGGCGCCGAGCGGCGCCGCGTAGAACGTGCCGTCGACGGTGCCGTAGGTCCTTCCAGTCGGGCATGTTCTTGTCGACGTTGGCGGTCGACCTCCTCGGGCGCCGGCATCACCGCACCCGTGTCGACCATGGTCTTGAGCAGGCCGGGCTGCGGGAGGTACGCGATGTCGGGGGCGTTGCCCCCCTTGACGCGCACGGGCAGCTGGGCCTCGATCTCGCTTGGAGCCTTCGTACTTGATGGTGACGCCGGTGCACTCCTCGAACGGCTTGTACGACGCCTTGTGCGGGCCGTCCTCCGGGGCCGATGATCGAGGTGTAGACGGTCACCGTCTTGCCCTTGAGGTCACCGAACGCGGTGTAGGGAGCGCAGTCGATCGTGCTGGTGTCGCCGCCGTCGCCGCCGGCGGTGCCGTTGCCGTCGCTGCTGCCACCACCACAGGCCGCCGCGGTGAGAGCCACCGCGAGCATGCCGGACAGCGCTGCGAAGCGCCGTTGAGAGCTGAGGGCCATTGCCCGCCTCCATTTCACTGGTCGCACCGAGGCGGGAAGGGCCTCGGCGATGAGGGGAACCGCGACCCAACGTAAAAGCGTTTACGCACCAGCGCAACGGTCCTGGCGCCCGACCCGGTAACGATCCTGTAACACGCGGTCCCGCGGTGGGTCAGCGAACCGGGGAGCCGATACCGGCGATGACGGCCGGGAACGGCGTGCCCGACCCGTCGCGCCGTCCGAGCGCCTCCGGGAGGTCGAGCGGGACGCCGTTCGGACCCGAGGCGCGGGCAGGCACGGCGCCGACCCAGGCGAGGACGAGCGCGTCCTCGCCGCGCAGGAACCGGTGTGCGCGAACGCCACCCGTGGCACGACCCTTCGCCGGGTACTGCGAGAACGGGGTCACCTTGAGCGCCCCCGGCTGGGTGCCGGGCAGCGCGTCGGAGGACCCGGCGGAGGTGACGACGACGGTGTCGGCGGTGGCGTCGACGGCGCCGAAGAAGGCGACGGTGGCACCGGGGGAGAGCCGGACCCCGGCCATGCCGCCGGCCGAGCGGCCCTGCGGCCGCACCGACGTCGCGGGGAAGCGCAGCAGCTGCGCGTCGCTCGTGACGAAGACGAGGTCCTCGACACCGTCACGCAGGGCGACGGCACCGACGACGCGGTCACCGTCCTTGAGGGCGATCGCCTCCCAGTCCGGGCGGGCGGGGTGGTCGGGGGCGACCCGCTTGACGACGCCCTGCGCGGTGCCGAGCGCGATCCCGGGACCCTCGGGGTCGAGCGGGACGATCGTCAGGGGCTCCTCGCCCGCGGGCAGGTCGACGTAGACGGCGAGCGGGGCACCGCCGGACAGGCTGGGGGCGCCGCCGAGTGGCGGCAGCGTCGGGAGCTCGAGCACCGACATCCGCACGACCCTGCCGAACGAGGTGACGAGACCGAACTCGCCTCTCGCCGTGGTCTTCACGGCGCCGACGACGGCGTCGTGCTTGGCCCGTCCACCCTCGGCCGGGACCGGCTCGGCATCCGAGGTGCGGGCCAGGAGGCCGGTGGAGGAGAGCAGGACCCAGCAGGGGTCGTCGGCGACCTCCAGCGGGGCGGCGGAGGTGGCCGGCGTGCCGGCCGACTCGAGCAGGACGGTGCGACGGGGGGTGCCGTGGGCCTTGGCGACGTCGGCGAGCTCGTCGGAGACGAGGCGGCGCAGGACCTTCTCGTCGGCGAGGATCGCCTCGAGGGCCTCGATCTGGCGGGCCAGCTCCTCGCGCTCGGCCTCGAGCTCGATGCGCGAGAACCTGGTGAGGCGGCGCAGCTGGAGCTCGAGGATGTAGTCGGCCTGCGCCTGCGTGAGGTCGAAGACGGAGATGAGCCGGGCGCGGGCGGCCGCGGTGTCGTCGGAGGTCCGGATCAGCTGGATGACCTCGTCGATGTCGAGGATCGCGATGAGCAGGCCCTCGACGAGGTGGAGGCGGTCGCGCCGCTTGGCGAGGCGGTGCTCGGTGCGACGCCGGACGACGCCGATCCGGAAGTCGACGTAGGTGCGCAGCAGCTCCTTCAGGCCCAGCGTGCGCGGCTGTCCGTCGACGAGGGCGACCGCGTTGATGCCGAAGGAGTCCTCCATCGGGGTCAGCTTGTACAGCTGCTCGAGCACCGCGTCGGCGTTGAAGCCGTTCTTGACCTCGAAGACCAGGCGCATGCCGTGCTTGCGGTCGGTGAGGTCCTTGACGTCGCTGATGCCCTGGAGCTTCTTGGACTGCACGAGCGTCTTGACCCGCTCGATGACCTTCTCCGGGCCCACGAGGTAGGGCAGCTCGGTGACGGTGATGCCCATCCGCCGCGGGGTCAGCTTCTCGACGCGGGCGGTGGCGCGGGTGCGGAAGGTGCCGCGCCCGGTGAGGTAGGCGTCGCGGATGCCCTCGAGCCCGACGATCCGCCCGCCCCCGGGGAGGTCGGGGCCGGGGACGAACTTCATCAGGTCGTCCAGGGAGCAGTCGGGGTGCGTGATGAGGTGGCGGGCGGCGCCGATGACCTCGACGAGGTTGTGCGGGGCCATGTTCGTGGCCATGCCGACGGCGATGCCGCTGGCGCCGTTGACGAGGAGGTTCGGGTAGGCGGCGGGCATGACGCCCGGCTGCATCAGCGAGTCGTCGTAGTTCGGGACGTAGTCCACGGTGTCCTCGTCGAGGCCGGCCACCATGAGCAGGGCGGCCGGCGCCATCCGGGCCTCGGTGTAGCGCGACGCGGCGGGGCCGTCGTCGAGGGAGCCGAAGTTGCCGTGGCCGTCGACGAGCGGCAGCGCGCATCGTGAACGGCTGGGCCATGCGCACGAGGGCGTCGTAGATCGCCTGGTCGCCGTGCGGGTGGTACTTGCCCATGACCTCGCCGACGACCCGGCTGGACTTCACGTGCGGGCGGTCCGGGCGCAGGCCCAGCTCGCTCATCCCGTACAGGATGCGGCGCTGCACCGGCTTGAGCCCGTCGCGCGCGTCGGGCAGGGCCCGCGAGTAGATGACGCTGTAGGAGTACTCGAGGAAGGCCGAGCGCATCTCGTCCTCGACGTCGATGTCGACGATCTTCTCGACGAGGTCCTCGGGGGGTGGCGTGCTGCTGCGCTTGGCCATGGGGTGGGGCTTCGCTCCGGGTCGGGTCAGGGTTGCGGCGGCGCCGCGACGGGGGTCCGCACCATCCTCACAAACCGGGCTCGGAGCGCCCAGCCGACACTCCGAACCGGCCGTGGTGGAGGACGTCGTCGAGGGGGCGGCGGCGTCGCGTCCTGGGCGACCCCGCGACCCGCTCCGCCTCGTGGCCGAGCGCCACGACCCCGACAAGGCGCCGGTCACCGGGGACGTCGAGCGCGGCCCGCACGGCGTCGTGGCGCTCCCCGGGGACCCCGAAGAACAGGGCACCGAGGCCGACGTCCTGCGCGCCGAGCAGGAGGACCATGGCGGCCATCGCGGTGTCGGTGTCCCAGTAGGGGATGGGCCACCGGTCGAGGGCGCGGTCGACCCAGCCCTTGTCCGGCAGCGCGTACCGGTCGAGGTAGGCGTCGGGGTGCGACAGGCACAGGACGAGGGCGGGGGCGGCGGCGACGCCGCGGCGCCACGCGTCGGGAGGGCCACCGTCGTCGCAGGCCCGCCAGAAGGTGCTGCGGTCGGCCGGGTCGAGCAGGACGAGGAAGTCCCAGCCCTGGCTGAACCCCGCACTGGGCGCGCGGACCGCCAGGGCGACGAGGTCGTCGACCACGCCCCTCGCCACCGGTCGGGCAGGGTCGAAGCGACGCACCATGCGCCGCTGACGGACGGTCTCTCGCAGCTCCACGGGCCCAGTCTGCCGGTCGGTCGGCACGCGGGCCGCGGGTGGCACGATGGGGCCATGGACGACGAGGAGCTCCCTCCCGGGTACCGCGCCGAGTGGGAGGCCGACGTCGTCCTGCGCGACGGCACCGTGGCGGGGGTCCGCCCCATCCGCCCGACCGACACCTCCCTGGTCCACCGCTTCCACGCGGCGCAGTCCGACGAGTCGATCTACCTGCGCTTCTTCGCACCGCTGCGCCGGCTCAGCGACTCCGACGTGCACCGCTTCACCCACGTCGACTACGTCGACCGCGTCGCCCTCGTCGTGACGATGCGCCAGGAGATCATCGGCATCGGGCGCTACGACCGGATCGACCCGCGCAGCGCCGAGGTCGCCTTCAACATCAGCGACCAGTACCAGGGCAAGGGCATCGGGTCGGTGCTGCTCGAGCACCTGGCGGCGATCGCCCGTGACATGGGGATCAGCCGGTTCACGGCCGAGGTGCTGCCGCAGAACCGCAAGATGCTCGCCGTCTTCGCCGACGCGGGGTACGAGGTGGCCCGGCACGTCGAGGACGGCGTCGTCGAGGTCCAGTTCGACATCGAGCCCACGGACCGGTCGCGGGCGGTCGAGATGGCGCGCGAGCACCGGGCCGAGGCCTCGAGCCTGCGGGCCCTGCTCGCGCCCTCGGTCATCGCGGTGGTCGGCGCCAGCCGGCGGCGCGACGCCATGGGCAGCCAGGTGCTCGAGCGCATCGTCGCGTCCGGGTTCACCGGCAAGGTCCACCCCGTCAACCCCAACGTGCGCACCCTGCGCCGCCGGCGCGCCTACCCGTCGGTGGGGGCGATCCCGGAGCCGGTCGACCTCGCGGTCGTCGCGGTGCCCGCGCACGCGGTCCTCGAGGTCGTCGACGAGTGCGCGGAGGCGGGGGTCAAGGCACTGCTCGTCGTGTCCTCCGGGTTCGCCGAGAAGGGCACCGACGGCGCGCACCTGCAGAGCGAGCTGGTGCGGCGGGCGCGGGGCGCGGGCATGCGGGTCGTCGGACCCAACTCCTTCGGGATCATCAACAACGACAAGGCTGTCCGGCTCAACGCCTCGTTCGCCCCGGTGGTCCCGCCGCAGGGTCGCTTCGGCCTCTTCGCGCAGTCGGGGGCGCTCGGGATCGCCGTCCTCGCCTCGGCCGCCCGCCGCAACCTGGGCATCTCGACCTTCGGCTCGGCCGGCAACCGGGTCGACGTGTCCGGCAACGACTTCATGCAGTACTGGATCGACGACGACTCGACCGACGCCGTGGGCCTGTACCTCGAGTCGATGGGCAACCCGCGCAAGTTCTCCCGCGTCGCCCGCAACCTCGCGCTCATCAAGCCGGTCATCGTCGTCAAGTCCGGCGTCAGCCGGTTCGGCGTGCCTCCGGGCCACCGGGTCCGCGCGACCAAGGCCCGGCCCGAGGTGTTCGCGGCCATGCTCAAGCAGGCCGGCGTCATCCGGGTCGAGAACGTCCACCAGCTCTTCGACGTCGCCCAGCTCGTGACGCACCAGCCGCTGCCCGCCGGTGACCGGGTCGCCGTCGTCTCCAACTCGGCGGCGCTCGGGAACCTCACCGCCGACGCGTGCACGAGCTGGGAGCTCACGGTGACGCACGGGCCGGTCGACCTGCCCAGCGAGGCCACGGCCGAGGAGTTCCGCACGGCGCTGCAGGCCGCCTTCGACGACCCGCGCGTCGACTCGGTCCTCGCCTGCTTCATCCCGCCTCTCGTCACCGGGGACGAGGACGTCGCCGCGGCGGTTCGCGACGTGGCCGCCGGGTCGACCAAGCCGGTGGCCGCGACCTTCCTCGGGATGCGCGGGGTCGACGACGGCCACTCCAGCATCACCGGGACCGGCGGCTCGACGCGTGCCATCCCGATCTACGCGATGCCCGAGGACGCGGTCCGGGCCCTGGCCTCGGCGACCCGCTACGGCCAGTGGCGGGCCAAGGACCGCGGGACGCCGCTCGCGCCGCCCGGCATCAACCGCCGCATCGCCGAGGACGTCGTCGAGACCGTCCTGTCGGTGGACCCCAAGGGGCGCCGGCTCGGGGAGGACGAGGCGCGCGCCCTCCTCGCGGCCTACGGCATCGACGTGTGGTCCAAGCGCGAGGCCACCTCGGTCGACGCCGCGCTCGCCGCCGCCGAGGAGGTCGGGTACCCGGTCGTCCTGAAGTCGACGGCCCCGATGCTGCGCCACCAGGGCGGTGTCGGCGGCCTGCGCGTCGACCTGCGCGACGAGGCGGCGCTGCGTTCCGCGTGGTCCTCGCTCAGCGACCGGCTCGCCCCGCTCGACGCCGACCGGCTCGTCGTGCAGCGGATGGCGACCCCCGGCGTCCCGTGCGTCGTCACCTCCGACGAGGACCCGCTCTTCGGCCCGGTCATCGGCTTCTCGGTCGCCGGCCTGCCCACCGAGCTGCTCGGCGACATCGCCTACCGGATCCCGCCGCTCACCGACGTGACCGTCTCCGAGCTCATCTCGTCGGTCAAGGCCGCTCCGGTGCTCCACGGCCACCGGGGCTCCGCGCCCGTGCACCGGGCCGCGCTGGCCGACCTCATCGCCCGGGTCTCGGTCCTCGCCGACGACCTGGCCGAGGTGGCCTCCCTCGTCCTCAACCCGGTCAACGCCCATCCCGGCGGGGTCGAGGTCCTCGGGGCCGAGATCGTCCTCGCCCCCGCACCGCGGCGCGCCGACCCCGGCCGCCGCTCCCTCACCTGACGCCCTAACCCCCCCTCTCCCGTGCGTGCTACGGCGCAGTAGGTGCTGTGATCACAGCACCTACTGCGCCGTAGCACGCGAAGGGGGTGGGGTGGGGGCGCGACGGTGGGAGCGCGGTCGGGAGGGCGGGGAGGGCGGGTGGCTGCGGCGGGGGGAGGCGGGTGGCTCGGCGCCTGTCGGTGCGGTCGGGGCAGAATGGGGGGATGACCAGTCCGTCCGACGCCCCCGTCCTGCCGGTCGAGCTGACCGACGCGATCGTCCGGGCCGGCTACTACCCGGCGCTCGTCGCCGACGTCGTCGCGGCCGCGCTCGTGGGGGAGCCCCTGGCCAACCACCTCGTGCACCTCGAGACCACCTTCGACCGCGACGTCGTGCGCCGCCACATCACGGTGCTCGTCCTCACGCCGACGCGCCTGCTCATCGCCCACGCCGACGACCACGCCGACGAGCCGCCGGCCCCGCAGGACGTCGCGACGGCCACCACCGAGTCGATCCCGCTGTCGGCGGTCCGTGGCGTCATGCTGACCCACGTCGTGGAGGACCCCTCCACGTACGTGCCGGGCAGCCTGGGTCGCGAGATCACCCTCACCCTGGGATGGGGCACCGTCGCGCGGCTCGACCTCGTGCCGGCCACGTGCGCCGACCCCGACTGCGACGCCGACCACGGGTACGAGGGCACGATCACGGGCGACGACATCGCGCTGCGCATCTCCGCCGCCGCCGACGGTGAGGACGCGCTGCAGCGGGCCCTGTCCTTCGCGCGCGACCTCTCGGCCGCCATCGGCCAGGGCTGAGGTGGCCGCGGCCGACGTCGGCGAGCCCCTCGACGGCGGCGGCCCGGCGCTCGCCGACGTCCTCCCGGCCGTCGCCGTGTCGCTGGGGGTCCCCACGCCGGACGACCGCCCGACCCCCCGGCTCCAGCTCGCGCCCACCCGACGCTCGGTCACGGTCCTCATCGACGGCCTCGGGCACGACCTCCTCGTCCGGCGCGCGGGACACGCCCCCTTCCTGCGCTCGCTGCTGCCGTCGACCCGGCGCGTCCCGGCCGGCTTCCCCTCCACGACGGCCACCTCGATGGGCACCTTCGGCACCGGGCTGGCCGCCGGCGCCCACGGCCTGGTCGGCTACGAGGTCCTCGTGCCGGGTGAGGACCGCCTGCTCAACGAGCTGTCGTGGGAGGACGGGCCCGACCCCTTCCGCTGGCAGCCGCACGAGACCGTGTTCGAGCGGGTCCACCGCGCGGGGGTCGCGGTGACGCGGGTCGGGCCGGCGTACTTCGACGGATCGGGCCTGACCAACGCGACCCTGCGCGGCGGCCGGTTCGTCGCCGCCGAGTCGCTGACCGCGCGCGTCGACGCCACCCTCGCGGCCGTCCGCGCCACGCCGCGGGCACTGGTCCACCTCTACTGGGGCGAGCTCGACAAGACGGGCCACGTCTTCGGCTGCGACGCGTGGCAGTGGGGCGACGAGCTCGAGGCCGTCGACCGCGAGCTCGCCCGGCTCGCGGCCTCCCTCCCGCGCGACTGCTCCCTCACCATCACGGCCGACCACGGGATGGTCGACGTCCCCCTCCACCACCGCGTCGACATCGCCGACGACCCGCGCCTCGCAGCCGGCGCACGCCACGTCTCGGCCGAGTTCCGCGCCCCGCAGGTGTGGACCGAACCGGGGGCGACCGCCGACGTGCGCGCCGCCTGGGCCGAGGTGCTGGGGGAGCGGGCGCGCGTGCTGACCCGCGAGGAGGCCGTGGCCGCCGGCTGGTTCGGCGTCGTGCAGCCGCAGAACCTGGCGCGCATCGGTGACCTCGTCGTCGCGACCGAGGGGTCCTTCGCCGTCGTGGACTCCAGGCGGGCCCGTCCCGAGCTCCTCGCCCTCATCGGGCTGCACGGGTCGCTGAGCGGGGACGAGGTGGCCGTGCCGGTCGTGCACGTGGACGCCGCCGTCGTCGCCTAGGCTCTCCCCTCGTGGCGGACCTGGTCTTCTTCTCGGGCACGATGGACTGCGGCAAGTCCACCCTGGCCCTCCAGATGGACCACAACAACAGCACCCGGGGACGCCAGGGGCTGATCTTCACCAAGCTCGACCGGATGGGCGACTCGGTCCTGTCCTCCCGCCTGGGGCTGTCGACACCGGCGATCGAGGTCCACGACGACCTCGACTTCTGGGAGGAGATCGTCGAGCGGCTCACGTCCGGCTCGCGGATCGACTACCTCATCTGCGACGAGGCCCAGTTCTACACCCCGCAGCAGGTCGAGCAGCTGGCCCGGGTCGTCGACGAGATGGGCATCGACGTCACGGCGTTCGGCATCACCGCCGACTTCCGCACCGAGCTCTTCCCCGGGTCGCGCCGCCTCATCGAGCTCGCCGACCGGGTGCAGCTGCTCCAGGTCGAGGCGCTGTGCTGGTGCGGCCGCAAGGCGACCCACAACGCCCGCGTCGTCGACGGGGTCATGGTCGTCGAGGGCGAGCAGGTGGTGGTGGGGGACACGGCCGCCGCACGGGCGGGGCTCGTCGAGTACGAGGTGCTGTGCCGGCGCCACTACATGCGACGGATGAACAGCCACGCGGCCCGGGCGGCGGCGGTCTCGCCCGACGTGCTGCCCTTCGACCTGGACGTCTGCCCGGTGCCGCCGCCCGCCTGAGCGAAGGTCAGGAGCCGCCGCGGGTACCGAAGACGATGTCGTCCCAGCTCGGCACGCTGGCCCGGCCCTTGCGCGCGGGGGCGGGACGGCGGGCAGGGGCGTCCGCCGCACCCTCGTCACCGTCGCCCGGACCGCTCCCGCTCCCGCTCTCGCTCTCGCCGCCCGCCGAGGGCCCCGGGGCGCCCTCGGCCGGGTCGGGCGTCGCGGTCTGCGGGGCGGGCTCGACGCTCGGGGTGAGCGCCTCGGCGGCGAGGTCCTCGGGGAAGCCGCCGACGACCTCCTCGCTGTCCGTGGGCTGCTCGAGGTGGGCCGAGACGGCGTTGCGACCGCGCGCGGCCGGAGGCGGCGGGGCGTCGGCCGGGTCGATGACGAGGTCGTCGAGGGGGAGTGCGTCGGGTCGCGGCGCGTCGTCACCGGGGGTGTGCGCGGGCGAGGGACGGCGGCTGCGCCCGCGGCGCCCCCGGGTGCTGTGCTCGCGCATCGCCGCCATGAGGTCGATCGGCTCGTGCGGGGCACGGTGGCGCGTGGAGCGCCCGACCCCGCCGTCGGCCTCGATGTCGTAGACGTCGTGGTCGAGGGACGCGGGGGCCGTGTGCGGCGTCGGGATGCCGACCGCCGCGGGCTCCTCGCTGAGCCACCGGGCCTCGTCGTTGGTGGGGGAGACCGACCCGCCGAGCGGCTCGTAGCGCCAGGTGGCCGTGCGCTGGCGACCGCCGGCGGCGAAGGTCATCGACAGCGACCAGGTGCCCTCCTCGTCGCGGGAGGAGTCCCACTCGATGTCGCCGCGCTCGACGCCGCGGTCCTTGAGCCGGTCCGAGACGCGCTCGGCGAGGGTGACGGGCCCGGAGCCCCGGCTGCCGACGGCGCACTGCTGGGCGGTGCGGGCGACGTGCTCGCGCTCGGCGAGGACGGGCCCCTCGAAGCGGCGGACCTTCTCCAGGGTCCAGCCCGCCCGGTCGGCGACCTCCTGCGCGGACAGCCCGCGCCGGATGAGGGTCTGCACCTCGCGCGGGCGCAGCCCGCCCTCGATCTCGATCTGCAGCTGGCCCAGCCGCGGGCGGTCCCGCCGGGCCGCGGCCCGCAGGGCCTCGTCGAGGGTGAGGCGGTAGCGGTCGCCCTCGGCGTCGGCGAGCAGGAGGTGCTGGCCGTCCTCGTGGACGCCGATCAGGCGAAGGTCGTGCATGTCGCGCTCCCGGAGTAGCTCGTCGTCGAAGGTGACGATGCCACTCCCGCGGGCCCGGACCGCGCAGCCCACGCCGATGCCCCGCCGATTGCCCTTCTACGCTGGGCGCATGACAGACGCTGCCACCGCCCTCGAGCCCTACGACGTCGTGCTCCTGGGCTCGTTCGGCGGACCCGAGGGCCCCGACGAGGTGATGCCGTTCCTGCGTCGCGTCACGGCGGGCCGCGACATCCCCGACGAGCGCCTCGCCGTCGTCGCCGAGCACTACCTGGACCGGGGCGGGCGCAGCCCCATCAACGACCTCAACCGCGACCTGCTGGCCCGGCTGCGGGCCGAGCTGGAGCGGCGCGGCATCGACGTCCCCGTCGTGTGGGGCAACCGCAACTCCGAGCCGTACTTCGCCCAGGCCCTCCACGAGGCGCTCGACCTCGGGGGCACCCGGGTCGTCACGCTCCTCACCAGCGCCTACTCGTCGTACTCCTCCTGCCGCCAGTACCGCGAGGACCTCGCGGCGGCCGTCGAGGAGGTCGGGCCGGCCGCCGACGGCCTCGTCGTCGACAAGGTCCGGCCCTACGCGGTCCACCCGGGGCTGGGCCTGGCCTGGCGCCAGGCGCTCCTGACGTCACTGCGCGGCCTCCGCGACGCGGGCCGCGCCCGGCTGCTCTTCGTCACCCACTCGGTGCCCGACGCCATGGACGACACCTCCGGGCCCGGCGACGGCGAGGGCAACCTCTACGCCGACCAGCACGTGCGGCTGGCCCGTCGGCTCACCGACGAGGTGAACGCCGAGCTCGGCCTCGAGCTCTCCGGCGAGCTCGTCTTCTGCTCCCGGTCGGGTCCGCCGAGCCAGCCGTGGCTCGAACCCGACGTCAACGACCGCATCGAGGAGCTGGCGGCGCAGGACGCCGGCGCCCCGGTCGTCGTCGCCCCCATCGGGTTCGTCTCCGACCACATGGAGGTCGTCCACGACCTCGACACCGAGGCGGCCGGGACGGCGCGGCGGCTCGGGGTGCCGTTCGTGCGGGTCGCGACCCCGGACACCGACGCGCACTTCGTCCAGGGGCTGGTCGACCTCCTGCTGGAACGGGCCGCCGAGGCCCGTGGCGAGCTCGTGGTGCCCGAGACGTGGCTGCCCGGCGACGTCCGCCCGTCGGTGTGCGCCCCCGGGTGCTGCCCCAACCTGCGCAGCGTCCGCCCAGCCCTGTGCGGGAGCGACTGATGGCTGCCCCGCCCGCCGGGCTCGACCCCGCCGCCCTCGAGGACGTCGCGTGCCGCGTCGTGCGTGCCGCCGGCCGGCTCGTCGTCGACGAGCGACCCGCCGAGCTCGGGGTCACCGCGAAGTCGAGCCGGACCGACCCCGTGACGGTGATGGACCAGCGCAGCCAGGAGCTCGTGCTGCGCCTGCTCGCCGACCTGCGTCCCGACGACGCGGTCCTCGGGGAGGAGGAGGGCGGGCGCAGCGGGACGAGCGGGGTCACGTGGGTCGTCGACCCCATCGACGGGACGGTGAACTACCTCTACGACATCCCGGCGTACGCCGTCTCGCTGGCGGCGGTCCTCGGCGACCCGACGACGCCCGGCGCGTGGGAGCCGGTGGCCGGCGCCGTCCTCTCACCCGTCACCGGCGAGCTGTTCCACGCGCACCTCGGCTCGGGAGCCCGGCTCACGACGAGCGCGGGCACGCGGGTGCTGCGGGTGAACCCGGTGACCGACCTGGCGGTCGCGCTCGTGGGCACCGGCTTCGGATACTCCGCCCCGGTGCGGGCCGGGCAGGGTGCGGCCCTGGTCGAGCTGCTTCCCCGGGTCCGCGACATCCGCCGCCACGGCAGCGCGGCCCTCGACCTGTGTGCCCTGGCCGCCGGGCGGCTGGACGCCTACTACGAGACCGGGCTCAACGCCTGGGACCGGGCCGCCGGCGAGCTCGTGGCCCGTGAGGCCGGGGCCGTCGTCGGGGGTCCGGTGGGCTCGGCGGCGTCGCGCGAGCTGCACCTGGGGCGCGGCGCCGGGCATCGCCACGGTCTTCGCCGACCTCGTCCGCGGGCTCACCGCGCGGCACGTCACGCCCCTGACCTGACCCGGCCGGCGGCCACCGGGTGGACCCGACGTGGCGCACCCCGGCTCGATGGTGCACAATCGCCGCGCCACGGATCGGACCCGGGCACAAACCCGGGCACCCGAGCGTTGTCAGGGCCGAGTGACACGACGAAGGGTGGACATCAGCAATGGCGACCGACTACGACGCGCCGCGCAAGACCGACGACGAGCTGTCCGAGGACTCCATCGAGGAGCTCAAGAACCGCCGCGTCGACAAGCGCGCCTCCAGCGTCGACGTCGACGAGACCGAGCAGGCCGAGGGCTTCGAGCTGCCCGGTGCGGACCTGTCCGGTGAGGAGCTGTCCGTGCGGGTCCTGCCGCGGCAGGCCGACGAGTTCACCTGCTCCCGGTGCTTCCTCGTCCACCACCGCAGCCAGCTCGCGAGCGAGAAGTCCGGCGTCCTGGTGTGCCGGGAGTGCGCCGCCTGACCGGCGACGTCCCCGTGACCGCGCCCGACCACGTTCCCGTCGCCGTCCGGCTGCTGCACCCGCAGGCCACCCTGCCGCGGTACAGCACCGATGGTGACGCAGGAGCCGACCTCACGAGCGTCGCCGACGTCACGCTCGACCCCGGGGAGCGGGCACTGGTCCCCACGGGCATCGCGCTCGCCCTGGCGCCCGGCACCGTCGGCCTCGTGCACCCCCGGTCCGGCCTGGCGGCACGGCACGGCATCACGGTCGTCAACGCCCCGGGCACCGTCGACTCGGGCTACCGCGGCGAGGTGCTCGTCAACCTCGTCAACCTCGACCCGCGCGAGCCCTTCTCGGTCCGGGTCGGGGACCGCATCGCCCAGCTCGTGGTCCAGCACCACCTCCATGCGGACTTCGCCGCCACGGATTCGCTTCCGGACAGCGCCCGGGGGGAGACTGGGCACGGGTCCACGGGCGGCTTCGGCTCGCCGACCCCACGGTGACCACCCGCCGCACCACGAGACGACACCCGAGGACGACAACGCAGTGAGCATCTTCAAGCGGAACAAGGACGTCGAACCCGCCGAGGCCGTCGAGCCGACCGGTGAGGAGCTCGACGCCGACCTCGGCGCCGACACCGTCGAGGACGCCCCGGCGCCCGCCGACGTGCGGACGCAGGGCCCGTGGGACGTCTCGGAGGTCGAGGGTCGCGACGGCCGGGTCGACCTCGGCGCGTTGTGGGTTCGCGGGGTCCAGGGCATGGAGCTGCGCCTCGAGCTCGACCAGCAGACCCAGCAGGTCAACGCCGCCACGGCCGTCCTCGGCGACTCCGCCCTCCAGCTGCAGGCCTTCGCGGCGCCGCGGTCGGCCGGGCTCTGGGACGACATCCGGGGCGAGATCGCCGCGGCGGTGGAGTCGCAGGGTGGCACGGTCGAGGAGCACGCCGGCGGCCTGGGCGCCGAGCTGCGCACCCGGATGCCGTCCGCGGGCCCCGACGGTCGCACCGTCTTCGCGCCCGCGACCTTCGTCGGGGTCGACGGTCCGCGCTGGTTCCTGCGCGGTGTCCTCTCCGGTCGGGCGGCCATCGACGAGGAGGCCGCCGGTCCGCTGCTCGACGTGCTGCGAGCGGCCGTCGTGGTGCGCGGCACCGAGCCGATGGCGCCGCGCGAGCTGCTGGCGCTGAGCCTGCCCCAGGACGCCGCCGAGGCCGACGCCGACGGCTCCGCGGCGGACGACGACGAGACCGGCACCCCCTCCCTCGACCCCTTCGAGCGCGGCCCCGAGATCACCGAGGTGCGGTGATGGGCCTGCGGGAACGCCTGCGCGACTTCGCGATGACCCCGGACGAGCACCAGGCCGAGGTCCTGCAGGAGCAGTCGCTCACCGAGGGCGGCGACGACCTCACCGCCCTCGCGCCCCGCCACGCCGCCTGCGTGTGCGGCACCGTCCGCACCGTGACGCTGCCGCCGCGCCGCAGCGTCCCGGCCCTCGTGGCCGAGGTCTGGGACGGCAAGGGCTCGGTCAACCTCGTGTGGATCGGGCGCCGCAGCATCGCGGGCATCGAGCCGGGCACCTTCCTGCGGGCCCGCGGCCGGGTGGCCGAGGTCCGTGGCGTGCCGACGATCTTCAACCCCTCCTACGAGATCGTGCCGAAGCCGTGACCGTCCCGGGCGCCACCGCTGCCACCGCGGAGACCGTCGAGGCCCTCATCCGGCACCGGCTGTCCGCCGCCCTCGGGGGCTGGCGAGGCTCGGTCGAGACGGCCCTGCCCACCGTCGCCTTCGTCGCCTTGTACACGTGGCGACGCGACGTCACCCTCGCCGCCGGCGCCGCCCTGCTGATCGCCCTGGTGCTCGCGGGAGTCCGTGTGGCACAGCGGTCCTCGCTCCAACACGTCCTCGGGGCCGTGTTCGCCACGGCCATCGCGGCGTTCTTCGCGGTCCGCTCCGGCCGGGCCGAGGACGCCTTCCTCCCCGGCATCCTCACCAACGCCGCCTTCCTCGTCGCCACCCTGGTCTCCCTCGCAGCCCGCTGGCCCGCCGTCGGGTTCCTCGTCGGCGCCGGCGACCCGCGCGCCGCCGAGGACCCCTTCGCCTGGCGTCGCGACCGGGGGATGGTCCGGGTCTGCTCGCGCCTCACCTGGGTCCTTGCCGCCACCTACCTCATCCGCATCGCGATCATGGTCCCGCTGTACCTCGCCGCCGAGGTGGCCTGGCTCGGGGCCGCCAAGATCGTCCTCGGCTGGCCGCTGTGGGTGGGAGCGATCGCCGTCATGGGCTGGATGCTCCTCGCGGGGCACACCCCGCTCGAGCCGGGTGCAGGACCCGGAGCGCACGACGAGCACGAGGGTGCCGAGGACCACGCGGTCCAGGCCCGCCGCGACGACGCCGTCCGCGACTGACCCGGGCCGTGCAGGCGCCCCCCACGTTCACGGGGACCCCGCACGACCCGGGCCGGCTGGGTCTCGTGGGACTCAGCTGTAGTCGCGCTCACTGACGGTGTGGCTGAACCCGACCGGGTTGCCGTTGAGGTTGTAGCTCCCGGTGAGCCTGGTGATGAGCTCGACCCACTCGATCTTCCCCGACTCGTTCTGCGCCGTCGCGACGATCCCGCTGGTGCGCGCCGTCACGGACGAGGCGTTGGCGCCGCACGCCTTCGCCCCGGGCATGGTGACCGTGACGCTCTCCGACGTCGAGCTGTACGAGGCGCTGACCCCCGGACCGCCCTTGTCCACGCTGCCCCCGATGCTCCACGACTCCGACGTCTTGATCCCGGACATGTGGACCTTGACCGTCTGCTGGACGCAGAAGGAGGTGAAGTTGGTGCTCTTGATGATCCAGCTCTCGAACGGGTACGAGTCCGAGGGGTAGCCGATGAGGGCGCGGCGCCGCTCGTCGTCGTTCCACGTGTCGTTCTCCGTGCAGAACCGCACGCGCCCGGAGTGGTAGGTCCACGCGTTGCGCCCGTTGTTCGACCAGTTCTGGTCCTTCGTGAGGTAGCCGTCGCCGTACTTGTACCAGCCGTCGCCGCAGCCGTCGGTCGCATTCGCCTGTGCCGGAACGAGAACCGACGCCGCGAGCAGCGCGCCGACGATTCCGAACCGTGTGATCTTGATGAGCATGAGCCCTCCCAGTTGACCTTCGTTCCCCCATCCCCGTTGACGGGGTGAGCGGACGCTAGCAGACCGGGACGGTGCTGCCACCCCCCTCGGACGAGGACACCCCGGGGGTCGGGCGACCGGGCTCAGAGGTCGTCGACGTCGTCCTCGGTCTCGCGCTTGTGGCGCTGACCGGGGGAGAGCAGGGACTCGAGCTCGGCCTCGACGTCGGGCGTGGTGATGAAGAGCAGCTCGTCGAGCGGCTCGAGGGCGTCGTCACGGCTGGGCGCGATGGGGTGACCCTCGCGGATGATGCAGGTGAGCACCGTGTTGCCGGGCAGCGGCACGTCGCCGACCCGCTCGCCGGTGAAGGGGCTGCCCACGGGGAGGGTCATCTCGACCATCATCGCCTTGCCCTGCTGGAACTCGAAGATCCGCACGAGGTCGCCGACGCTGACGGCCTCCTCGACGAGCGCGGTCATCAGGCGCGGCGTGGACACCGCGACGTCGACGCCCCAGGCCTCGTCGAACATCCACTCGTTCTTGGGGTTGTTGACCCGGGCCACGGTGCGCGGGACGCCGAACTCGGTCTTGGCGAGGAGCGACAGGACGAGGTTGACCTTGTCGTCGCCGGTGGCGGCGACGACGACGTCGCAGTCGGCCAGCCCGGCCTCGGACAGCGAGTCGATCTCGCAGGCGTCGGCCTGGAGCCAGCTCGCCTCCGGGGACCTTGGCGACGCGCTCGGCGTCGGCGTCGCGGTCGATGAGCAGCACGTGGTGGCCGTTGCGCAGCAGCTCGCGGGCGATCGAGCGCCCGACGCTCCCGGCTCCGGCGATGACGACGCGCATGGGTGTGGGGCCTTTCGGTCAGTCGGTCGAGGGAGGAGGGCTGTCCAGGACGCGCTCGGCGGTCGCAAGGTCCTCGCGCCGCAGCGCGAGGTGCAGGAGGTCGCCCTCCTGGTAGACGGTCTCGGTCCCCGGGAGGAACCCGTCGCCGAGCCGCGTCACGTAGGCGAGGCGACCACCCGTGGCGGCCTCGACGTCGGACAGGCGCCGACCGACCCACGTCGGCGACACCGGCATCTCGGCGATGACGACCTTGCCGGACGGGTCGGTGAACTCCGGGACGTGCCCCTGGGGGAGCAGGCGCCGCAGCATCTGGTCGCTCGTCCACTTCACCGTGGCGACGGTGGGGATGCCCAGGCGCTGGTAGATCTCGGCGCGGCCCGGGTCGTAGATGCGGGCCACGACGTTCTCCACGCCGTACTTCTCGCGCGCGACGCGCGCCGCGAGGATGTTGGAGTTGTCACCGCTGGAGACGGCCGCGAACGCGTAGGCCTGGTCGATGCCGGCCGCGCGCAGGGTGATGCGGTCGAAGCCGACCCCGGTGACGGTGCGCCCCTCGAACCCGCTGCCGAGCCGCCGGAACGCGGTCTCGTCCTGGTCGATGACGGCGACCTCGTGGCCGGCCCGCTCGATCGACCGGGCGAGAGAGGCGCCGACACGGCCGCAGCCCATGATGACGAAGTGCACGGACCCGACGGTACACGGGCCGACCGTGCCCCGAGGCCGTGTCCGGGATGGGACGAGGTGGGCGTTCTGCTCGCCCTACAGTGTCTGTCGTGCCTTCCTCCGGACGCCTCGTCAAGCGC
Source organism: uncultured Actinomycetota bacterium (assembly GCA_963795035.1). Classification (GTDB taxonomy): domain Bacteria; phylum Actinomycetota; class Actinomycetes; order Actinomycetales; family Dermatophilaceae; genus Oryzobacter. The sequence continues at coordinate 629,624 of CAWCFZ010000003.1, forward strand.
GTGCTGCTCGGTCGCGCGATGCGCAGCGACCGGCTCCACGAGACCCTGCTGCCCAAGCGCGTCGCCCTCCCGGTGTTCGCGAGCGATGCGCTGTCGTCGGTGGCCTACGCCCCCGACGAGATCCTGCTGACGCTCGGGCTCGCCGGAGGGGCGCTGGCCCTGACGTCGTCGTGGAAGGTCGCGCTCGCCGTCGTCGTCGTGATGGTCGTCGTCATCCTCAGCTACCGGCAGAACGTCCACGCCTACCCCTCGGGAGGTGGGGACTACGAGGTCGCGAGCGTCAACCTCGGGCCGAAGGCGGGCCTCACGGTGGGCAGCGCACTCCTGGTCGACTACGTCCTCACGGTCGCGGTGTCGGTGTCCGCGGGCGTCCAGAACGCGGCGTCGGCGTTCGGGTTCGTGCGCGGGCACGAGGCCACCATCGGGGTCGCCATCATCGTGGCCCTCACGGCGATGAACCTGCGCGGCGTCCGCGAGTCGGGCGTCGCCTTCGCGGTCCCCACGTACCTGTTCATGGTGACCGTCCTCGGCATGGCCCTCATCGGCTTCTACCGCCAGGTCACCGGCGACCTGCCCCTGGCCGAGAGCGCGTCGCTCGTCCTCGCCCCGGAACCCAGCTACGAGACGATCGGCGGGATCGCGCTCTTCTTCCTCCTGCTGCGCGCCTTCTCCTCGGGCTGTGCCGCCCTCACCGGGGTCGAGGCGATCAGCAACGGCGTCCCCGCCTTCCGCAAGCCCAAGAGCCGCAACGCCGCGACGACGCTGCTCCTCATGGGCGCGCTGTCGGTGACGATGCTCCTGTCCATGGTGGCCCTCGCGCGGTGGACCAACATCCACTACGCCGAGGACCCCGCCACCCAGCTGCTGCGCGACGGGGTCCCCGTCGGTGACTCCTACGTCCAGGACACCGTGATGGGCCAGGTGTCCAAGGCGGTCTTCAGCGGCTTCCACCCGGGCGTCGTCCTCGTGTCGGTCGTCACCGGGCTCATCCTCGTGCTCGCCGCGAACACCGCGTTCAACGGCTTCCCGGTCCTCGGCTCGATCCTCGCCCGCGACGGCTTCCTGCCCCGCCAGCTGCACACCCGCGGCGACCGGCTCGCGTACTCCAACGGGATCATCATCCTCGGCGCCGCGGCGGCCGCCCTCGTGCTCGTGTACGACGCCGAGGTCACCCGGCTCATCCAGCTCTACATCGTCGGCGTCTTCGTGTCGTTCACGCTGAGCCAGATCGGCATGGTCCGGCACTGGAACCGCCTCCTGCGCCTCGAGCGGTCGTCGGCCGCCCGCGGCCGGATGCTGCGCAGCCGGGCCATCAACGCCGTCGGCGCGACGATGTCGGGCACCGTCCTGCTCGTCGTCCTCGTCACCAAGTTCACCCACGGGGCCGGCTACGCCATCGCCGCGATGGCCGTGCTCTACGTCCTGATGATGCGGATCCGGCGGCACTACGACCGCGTCCGCGACGAGCTGGCAGTGCGGGAGGAGGACACCAAGCAGCAGCTGCTGCCCTCGCGCGTCCACGCGATCGTGCTGGTGTCGAAGATCCACAAGCCCACGCTGCGCGCCCTGGCGTACGCGCGCGCGACGCGGCCCTCGATCCTCGAGGCGCTCACCGTCGACGTCGACCACGACGACACCCGGGCACTGCAGGCCGAGTGGGACCGCCGCGACATCCCGGTCCCGCTCAAGGCGCTCGACAGCCCGTTCCGCGAGGTGACCCGCCCGGTCGTCGAGTACGTCAAGTCGATCCGGTCGGGCAGCCCGCGCGACCTCGTCGTCGTCTACATCCCCGAGTACGTCCTGGGCCACTGGTGGGAGCAGGTGCTGCACAACCAGAGTGCCCTGCGCCTCAAGGGCCGGCTGCTGTTCACCCCCGGGGTCATGGTGTCCTCCGTCCCCTGGCAGCTCGCGTCGGCCGAGGGCGTCGAGGAGCGGCTCGACGGTCCCGTCGTGGGCGACGTCCGTCGCGGCGACCACTGATGACGGGACCCACGGGCGGTCTCGAGATCGGCGACGAGGTCGAGGTCGACGTCACGGGCTTCGCCCACGGCGGCCACAGCGTCGCGCGCCACGAGGGGCAGGTCCTCTTCGTCCGGCACGCGCTTCCGGGGGAGCGGGTGCGGGCCCACGTCACGTCCGCCGGTGCCGGAGAGCGGTTCCTGCGCGCCGATGCCGTCGACGTCGTCGTGGCCTCACCGGACCGGGTCGAGCCGCCGTGCCCCTGGGCCGGGCCGGGCCTGTGTGGGGGCTGCGACCTCCAGCACGCGTCCCTTCCGGCTCAGCGGGCCCTCAAGGCCGGTGTGGTCCGCGAACAGCTGTCGCGGCTGGCGCACCTCGAGGTCGACGTGGAGGTCGAGCCCGTCCCCGGCGACGCCGACGGCCTGGACTGGCGCACCCGCGTCGAGTTCGCCGTCGACGAGGCCGGTCGGGCCGGTCTGCGGCGCCACCGCTCCCACGACGTCGTCCTCGTCGACCACTGCCGCATCGCGGCCCCCGGGGTCGACCGGCTCCGGGTCACCGAGGCGTCGTGGCCCGGGCTCGACGCCGTCGACGCGGTGGCCCCCTCGGTGGGGGATCCGGTGACGGTCAGGCTGCCCGAGGAGACCGCTGCCCCGGTCGTGCGCGAGCGCGTCCGCACGTCGTGGCGCGGCGCAGACGCGACCACCGTGGTGTTCGAGCGTGAGTTCGGCGTCGACGCGCGTGGCTTCTGGCAGGTCCATCCCGGTGCGGCCGCGACCCTCCTCGCGGCCGTGATGAGCGAGGTCGGCGTGCGGCCGGGGGAGCGGGCCCTGGACCTCTTCTGCGGGGTCGGCCTGTTCGCGGCGGCCCTCGGGGAGGGGGTGGGCGCTGCGGGGCAGGTGGTCGCGGTCGAGTCCGACCCCGGCGCCACCGACCGGGTGCGCGCCAACCTCGCGGACCTGCCCCAGGTCGCGGTCCTCACCGCTCGGGTCGACGACTCCTTCGGCGTGCCCCGGCCCGCGCGCCGTGGGCCCGGACGCCGGTCGGCGACGCCGCGACGCGCCACGCGCTCGCCGCTGCTGCCGCCGAGCGCCGACGTCGTCGTGCTCGACCCGCCCCGCACCGGTGCCGGGCGCGGCGTCTGCGTCGAGCTCGCCCGCCTGCGCCCGCGGGTCATCGCGTACGTCGCCTGTGACCCGGCGGCGCTGGCCCGCGACACCGCGGTCCTCCTCGAGCAGGGGTACCGGCTGGACCGGCTGCGTGCCTTCGACGCCTTCCCCATGACGCACCACGTCGAGTGCGTCGCGACCTTCCGGACGGGATGAACGGCTGGGCCGACGTCGACGCGGGCACCCGGCGGTTCTGGCGGGCCGTGGGGCGCCCGGTCGACCTCGGCGAGCACCCGTGGCTCGACGCTCCCGTGCACACCGCCGGGCCGGTCGGCGACGGCTGGCTCGATGCCGCGGCGCAGCGGGTCCGCGGGGCCGTCGTGCGTGGCGACGACACCGCCGGGCTGCTCCCCGACCTCGCCGCGCTCGACGGCGCGGGCTTCGCGGCCTCCTCTCTCCACCCGCTCGTGCGCGAGTTCTACGAGCACACCGCGGCGTGGCGGATGGACGCGTGGTCGCAGTGGTCGCCCCTCGCCGCGCCCGGGGGCTCGCTCGTCGCGTGGGCGTTCGGCCGCCGGGTGCAGCAGCTCGCCATCCCGGTGCGCCCCCTCGACGTCTCACGGGGCATCGACAGCCGCGTCCTCCCGGTCCTCGACGGCGCGGGCGACCAGGTGTGGGCCGGGTGGCTGCGGCGGCTGCGGGCCACCGGGGACGTGCTGTTCAGCGGGGCGTACCGCAGCACGGTGCTCCCGCGCCACGACGCCCCGTGCGTCCACGTCGCCTTCCCCCTGGAGCAGGGCAACGTGCAGGTGTTCCTCGCCCCGTCGGTACGCGAGGACGGCGCCCTGGTCCTGGACTCCGGACCGGGTGCCTTCGGCGCGCCCGGCGCCTACGTCCTCGTCCTCGACGACGCCGGTCGCTCGCACGCCGCGAGGGTCCCGGTCCACGAGCGCTTCGTCGTGTTCGTCGACGACGAGGGGGTGCTGCGCACCGACCACCACCTGCGACTGGGCCGGCTGCGGGCCCTGCGGCTGCACTACCGGATGACCCTTGGCTGAGGCCCCCCTGACCCGGGTTCGCCCCGCGCCCCTCGCGGCGCGACACCCACCGGCATAGGCTCGACGGGACCGGTCCCGTGTGGTTAGATATCTTGACATCAAGATAAATCACGGGATCCGCGCGACGACGCACGACCCTGAAGGGAGCCCCGGTGGCCAGCACGAACAGCTTCGACGCCCACGGCACGCTCGAGGTGGGTGAGCAGTCCTACGAGATCTACCGGCTCGCCGCAGTCGAGGGCAGCCAGACGCTCCCGTACAGCCTCAAGGTCCTCCTGGAGAACCTGCTGCGGACCGAGGACGGCGCCAACATCACCGCCGACCACATCCGCGCCGTCGGCGGCTGGGACGCCGACGCCGAGCCGCACACCGAGATCCAGTTCACCCCGGCGCGCGTCATCATGCAGGACTTCACCGGCGTGCCCTGCGTCGTCGACCTCGCGACGATGCGTGAGGCCGTGGCCGAGCTCGGTGGGGACGCGAGCCAGATCAACCCGCTCGCGCCGGCCGAGCTCGTCATCGACCACTCGGTGATCATCGACGTCTTCGGCCGCGCCGACGCCTTCGAGCGCAACGTCGCCATCGAGTACGAGCGCAACGAGGAGCGCTACAAGTTCCTGCGCTGGGGCCAGACCGCCTTCGACGACTTCAAGGTCGTGCCGCCGGGCACCGGCATCGTCCACCAGGTCAACATCGAGCACCTCGCGCGCACCGTCATGGTCCGCGACGGCGTCGCCTACCCCGACACCTGCGTCGGCACCGACAGCCACACGACCATGGTCAACGGCCTGGGCGTCCTCGGCTGGGGCGTCGGCGGCATCGAGGCCGAGGCCGCGATGCTCGGCCAGCCGGTCTCGATGCTCATCCCGCGCGTCGTCGGCTTCAAGCTCTCCGGCTCGATCCCCGACGGCGCGACGGCCACCGACGTCGTCCTCACGATCACCGAGATGCTCCGCGAGCACGGGGTCGTCGGGAAGTTCGTGGAGTTCTACGGCGAGGGCGTCTCGGCGGTCCCGCTCGCCAACCGCGCGACGATCGGCAACATGAGCCCGGAGTTCGGCTCCACCTGCGCGATCTTCCCCATCGACGACGTGACGCTGGAGTACCTGCGCCTCACCGGGCGGTCCGAGGAGTCGGTCGCCCTCGTCGAGGCGTACGCCAAGGAGCAGGGCATGTGGCTCCAGGCCGGCCCGGACCAGCCCGAGGCCCGCTACAGCGAGTACCTCGGGCTCGACCTGTCCACGGTCGTCCCCTCGATCGCCGGCCCGAAGCGCCCCCAGGACCGCATCGAGCTGAGCGGTGCCAAGCGCCAGTTCCGGGGCGACCTGATGAACTACGTCGTCCACGGCGCGGGCATCGAGAAGAGCAGCGTGGACATCGAGCTGGCGAACACCTTCCCCGCGTCGGACGCCCCGAGCCACGACGCGCTCGAGGCCTCCGAGAGCGCCGGGCGGCCCAGCCACTCGGAGCGCCGTGACAACGGCAACCGGGCGAGCAACCCCGCCACGGTGAGCATCGACGGCCAGGAGGTGAGCATCGACCACGGGCACGTGGCGATCGCCTCGATCACCTCGTGCACCAACACCTCCAACCCCTCGGTGATGATGGCCGCCGCGATGCTCGCCAAGAACGCCGTCGAGAAGGGCCTGACCGTCCCGCCGTGGGTCAAGACCTCGATGGCGCCGGGCTCCAAGGTCGTCACGGGCTACTACGAGAAGGCCGGCATGTGGCCCTACCTCGAGAAGCTCGGCTTCCACCTCGTCGGCTACGGCTGCACGACGTGCATCGGCAACTCGGGCCCGATCGTCGAGGAGGTGACCAAGGCGGTCAACGACAACGACCTCGCCGTGGTCTCCGTGCTCTCCGGCAACCGCAACTTCGAGGGTCGGATCAACCCCGACGTGAAGATGAACTACCTCGCGTCGCCGCCGCTCGTCATCGCGTACGCCCTCGCCGGGACGATGGACTTCGACTTCGACTCCGAGCCCCTCGGGCAGGACACCTCGGGGGCGGACGTCTTCCTCAAGGACATCTGGCCCGCCCCGGCCGACGTCGAGCGGACCATCGCCACGAGCATCAGCACCAAGATGTTCACCGAGGACTACGCCGATGTCTTCGCGGGCGACGAGCGCTGGCAGTCGCTGCCCACCCCCGAGGGTGACACCTTCGACTGGGACGCAGACTCCACCTACGTCCGCAAGCCCCCGTACTTCGACGGGATGCAGCTCGAGCCCTCGCCGGTCACGGACATCAGCGGTGCGCGGGTGCTCGCCAAGCTCGGCGACTCGGTGACGACCGACCACATCAGCCCGGCCGGCTCCATCAAGGGCGACAGCCCCGCGGGGCAGTACCTGGCCGAGCACGGCATCGAGCGCAAGGACTTCAACTCCTACGGCTCGCGGCGCGGCAACCACGAGGTGATGATCCGCGGCACCTTCGCGAACATCCGCCTGAGGAACCTGCTGCTCGACGGGGTCGAGGGTGGCTTCACCCGCAACTTCCTCGCCGGTGGTGAGCAGACGTCGATCTTCGACGCGTCCGCCGCGTACCAGGAGGCAGGCATCCCGCTCGTCGTCCTGGCCGGCAAGGAGTACGGCTCGGGCAGCTCGCGCGACTGGGCGGCCAAGGGCACGGCCCTGCTCGGCGTGCGCGCCGTCGTCGCCGAGTCCTACGAGCGCATCCACCGCTCGAACCTCATCGGGATGGGTGTGCTCCCGCTGCAGTACCCGCAGGGGCAGAACGCCGAGTCGCTCGGCCTGACGGGGACCGAGACGTTCTCCGTCACCGGGATCGAGGCGCTCAACGACGGCGACACCCCGCGCACCGTCACCGTCTCGGTGACGGCCGAGGACGGGTCGTCCTCGACGTTCGAGGCGGTGGTGCGGATCGACACGCCTGGCGAGGCCGACTACTACCGCAACGGCGGCATCCTGCAGTACGTGCTGCGCTCCCTCGTCGCCTGACGACGCACGCCCGACGCGGCCGCACCCTCCCGGGTGCGGCCGCGTCGTCGTCCCCGCGGCGCGAGGGCGTGGCTCAGCCCTTCTCGGCGCCCGCGTTCGCGCCCTGGGTGAAGTACCTCTGGAACAGGACGAACACCAGCGCCGTCGGGATCGTCATGAGCAGGGCGGCAGCCATCGAGATCGGGTACTGGTTCCCCGACCCGAGACCACCGGACGTCAGCTGGGCCACACCGCGGGTCAAGGTGAACAGGCCCGGGTCGTCGGTCGCGATGATGAAGTGGGCCAGCTCGTTCCACGACCCCTGGAACGACAGGATCGTCAGGGTGATCAGGGCCGGCTTGGCCATCGGCAGCACGACCGACCAGAAGATCCGGAACGTGCTGGCGCCGTCGATGCGCGCCGCCTCCTCGACCGAGGGCGGGATCGTCTCGAAGAACTGCTTCATGATGAACACGCCCGCCGCGTCGACGAGCAGCGGCACGAACAGCGCCGGGAAGGTGTTGTAGATCCCCAGGTAGTTGATGACGAGGAACTTGGGGATGAGCAGCACGATGCCGGGCACCGCGAGCACGGCCAGGATCGCGGTGAACACGGCGTCACGACCGCGGAACTTCAGCCGCGCCAGCGCGTAGCCCGCCAGCGAGTTGAAGAAGACCCGGCCGATGGTCACGAGCACCGTGACGAGGACGGAGTTGGTGAACCACAGGGGGAAGTCGGTCTGCGCGAGACGCTCGAAGGCCGCGCCGGTGATCGGGTCCGGGACGATCGCCAGGGGGTTGTCCACCGCGCCGCCGTTGGTCTTCAGCGAGGTGGAGACCTGGACGACGAACGGGTAGATGTACAGCAGCGCGAAGAAGAGCAGGGCCCCGTAGACCGCGAGCTTCTTGCCCCGCCCGCTGCGGTTGACGACCGACCCGCCGTCGCCCCCGGTGCGCCGGGCGCCCGGGCCGCCGGCCCCAGCGGCGGTGCCGGTCGCGACGGCACCCTTGGGCTCGGTCATCGGGGCGTCGGTCTCGGACCGGCTCATGCCGTCACCTTCTTGCGCTGGGTGCGCCGCTGCGCGCGTTCGGCCTTGCGCCTGGCCGACTCGTCCTTGTCGCGCAGCACGAACCTCTGGAAGGTGGTGAGCACGAAGATGAGGACGAAGAGGAGGAAGGCCATCGCTGCGCCCTGTCCCCACTGGTTCTGCCGGAAGGCGGCGGTGTACGACAGGAACGCGGGGGTGAGCGTCGTCTTCGCGGGGCCGCCCTGGGTCATGACGTACATCTGGTCGAAGACCTGCCAGGTCCCGATGACCCCGAGGGTGACGACGAGCAGGATGGTCGGGCGCAGGTGCGGCACCGTGACGTTGCGGAACCGCTGCCACCGGTTGGCGCCGTCGACGAGGGCGGCCTCCTCGACCTCCGAGGGGAGGTCCTGCAGGGCCGCGAGGAACATGAGCATGAAGGTCCCCGCCGTGGTCCAGACGACCTGGAGCATGATCGCCGACATCGCCACCGACGGGCCGCTGATCCACTCCCACACGGGAAGGCTCATGACCTGCGTCTGCGCCAGGCCGCCGGGCGGCGCGTCCAGGCTCCACAGACCGAGCCCGTCGCCGACGAGGTGGATGAGCCCGCGCGGGTCGGAGAACCAGGTGGGGCCGTCGATCCCGAAGATCGCGAGGAACTGGTTGACGGCGCCGGTGCCGGTGAACAGGAAGAGGAAGACGAGGGAGATGGCGACGGAGGAGACGACCGACGGGAAGTAGAAGGCCGTGCGGAAGAAGGTCCGGCCCTTGAGGAAGCGCTGGTTGACGATGACGGCCAGGCCCAGGGACAGCGCTGTCTGCAGGGGCACCACGCCGATGACGTAGTAGAAGGTGTTGCGCAGCGAGAGCATGAAGTCCTGCCGCGACAGGCCCTGCTCGGTCAGCAGGGCCTGGTAGTTCTCGGCGCCGACGAAGCCCACGCCCGAGGAGAACGGGCTGCCCCGGCCGCTCCAGTCGGTCAGCGAGACCCACACCGCCATGACGATCGGGACGACGAGGAACAGGCCCAGGATCACCAAGGTGGGGGTGATGAACAGCCACCCCGAGACCGACTGGCGCTGGCCCTCCCCACGGCGGCCCCGCCGCGGGGCCCGGCTGGTGCCGGACCCCACGGCCGCGTGGGTGGTGCTCACTGGCCCAGCGCCGCGCCGGCGTTGGTGTCGAAGCCCTTGAGGACCTGCGGGATGTTGGCGCCACCGAGGTTCTCCAGCTTGGAGTTGAGGTCGGCGACGACCTGCTCCATGCCGGGCGCGTTGATCGGGCCGTGCCCGTACTCGCCGCCCGCGACGAACGGGGCGTCCTCCGGGAACTTCTCGGTGTACGGGCCGGCGGCCGACTGACGGCTGGGCATGACGCCGAACGCGTCGGCGAAGGCCATCTGCTGCTCGACGGTGCTCAGGGCCTTGACGAGCTCGACGGCCTGCGCCTGGGCCTTGGAGTCGGCGGAGACGCCCCAGCACTGGGTGAACTGCAGGGTGCCCTTGCCCTTCGGGCCGGCAGGCAGCTCGACCGTCTTGTACTCCAGGTCCGGGTAGTCGTTCTTCACGGCCCCCTTGATCCAGTTGCCCTCGATCGTCATCGCGGACTTCTTGGTGCCGAACGCCTCGCCGCCCCAGCCCGAGTCGAGCTGGTTGGACATCTGGAAGTTCCCGGCCTTGACGTTGCGCTGGACGTACTCCAGGGCAGCCTTGACCTCCGGTGTGTCGGCCGACGCTCCCGACCCGTCGTCCTTGATCCACCAGGCACCGTTCTGGACGACGAAGGCGCCGAGGCGGTCGATGCCGACGCCGATGCCGAGACCGGCCTGCTTGTCCGTGGTCAGCTTCTTGGAGACCGCCTCGAGCTCCTCCCAGGTGGTGGGGACGTCGGCGTCTCCGAGGCCGGCGTCCTTCCAGGACGCGGTGTTGATCTGCAGGGCGAGGGTCGAGAAGTCCTTGGGGGCGCAGTACTGCTTGCCCTCGTAGGTGAAGGTCTCGCGCAGCGGCTCGTAGAAGTCCGCGTTGTCCGAGAGCTGGTCGGCGTAGGCGTAGAGGCTGCCGTTCTTGGCGTAGTCGGCGAAGCGGGAGGCGTCCATGTAGAACACGTCGGCGGGGTTGCCGCTCGCGAAGCCCTGGGCCAGCTGCTGGGCCATGTCGCTGGCGACCGTGACGGTCACCGTGTTGCCGCTCTTCGAGGCCCACGCGTCGGCCGCGGCCTTGACGGCGTTGGTCTCGGCGTCGCCGGAGGAGGCGATGAGCATCTTCAGCTCGACGGGTCCGCTCGCGGAGGCCGGTGCGCTGGACGCGCCCCCGTCCTCCTTGAACCCGCCGCCGCCGCAGGCGGAGAGCGTGAGGGCGCCCGAGAGGGCGAGGGCCAGGGCGGCCGATCGGGTCGTGCGCGTCATCGGTGACTCCTTCGTCGAGGTGGTGCGCTGGACTTCTGGTGCCCGGCCCGCGGGGTCGGGCCGTGCCGGTCGTGCTGGTCGTGGTGCTCGGTCATCGGATCGGTGGCCCCCCCGCGTGCAGCCGGGTGCTGCGGGCGGGCTGGAGGGTCGGCAGCAGGAGCGTGCCGCGGGCCGGTGCGGCGTCCCCCTTCAGTGCGGCGCGGACCATCCGCAGCGACTCCTCCGCGATGGCGTCGAAGGGCTGGGCGACGGAGGTCAGGTGGTGCATCTGCGCGGTCTCGGAGCCGTCGAACCCGACGACGCCGATGTCGCGGCCGGGCTCGAGGCCTCGGCGGACGAGGACCTGGTGCACCCCCAGCGCGAGGACGTCGGAGGCGCACACGACCGCGTCGCCCGGACCCAGCTGGTCGACGAGGGGCGCGGCAGCGGCGAAGGCGGCGTCGAGGTCCTGCTCGGCCGTGGCCTCCGGACCGCGCACGTCCGGACCGGCGGCGAGGCAGGCGGCCAGCCAGCCGGAGCGGCGGTCGTCCCCGACGACCGAGCCCCCGGGCCAGCCGAGGTAGGCCACGGTGCCGTAGCCGGCACCGACGCAGTGCTCGACGCCGAGCCGGGTTCCTGCCGCGCCCTCGACGTCGACCCAGCGGGTGAACGTCGGGTCGTCCCAGACCCGCCCGAACGAGGCGTAGGGGACGCCGCGCTCCTCCAGCCACGGCGGACGAGGGTCGCCGTGGTGGGTGTCGGCGATGATGAAGGCGTCGACCAGGCGGCCGGCCCACATCGAGCGGTAGCCCTCCAGCATCGGCGAGCCGGAGGCGGACCCGAAGGGGACCACGTGGCAGTCGTGGTGCGCGGCGCGCACGCTCAGGGCGGTGAGGACCGGTGCCGTCGTCGCGTTGTGCGTCCCCAGGGTGTGCAGCTCGAGGCCGATCGCCCCGGCACGCCGGCTGCGCAGCGACTGGGCCGAGCTCGACGCGTGGTACCCGAGGTCGTCGACGGCCGCGAGCACCCGCTGGAGGGTGTCGGGGCGGACCCGCTCGGGGTTGTTCACCGCGTTGCTCACCGTCTGGCGGGAGACGCCGGCAGCCCGGGCGACGTCGTGGATCGTGACGCGCGGGCCGTGCGGCTGCTGCGGCATCGCGGTCCTCCTCGACCGTCCGGGCCGGGCGGCGAGCCGACCGGCGATGGTCTGAACGTTCAAACCCCGACAGGGGATTGATTTGAACGATCAAATGACTATGGTCGTCACTGTGCATCCCCTCGACGCGCCCTGTCAAGACCCTCCACCACTGCCCGCTCGGTCGCGGCAGCCGTGGCTGCACGAGCTCGAGGTGGCCGTCCGGGGGCCGGTCACCTGCCTGTCCCTGCGCGGCGGCGACGTCGACGCGTCGCAGCCCGGGGGTGGGGCGAGCGGCCTGTTCGTCGACGACCGCCGGGTCGTCCACACCCTCGCGCTCACCCTCGACGACCTCGCTGCGAGCCCCATCGCGTCCGCGAGCACCGGCGGCACGACCCGCACGCTGGGCATCGCCCGCCACCTCGGTGACCCCGGCCCGGACCCCACCGTCGAGGTGGCCCGTCAGCGGGTGCTCACCGACCGCGGCCTCACCGAGACCGTGACCGTCCGCAACCGGTGGAGCGAGCCGCTGACGACGCGCGTCGAGGTCCGCCTGGCCGGGGACGGCGCCGAGCTCCACGACGTCAAGCACGGTGTCGCCGACCCCACCGACCCCACCGACCTCCCCGCCGTCGTCGACGGCCAGGGGGCCGTGTGGTCCGACGAGCGGCACACCGTGCGGGTGTCCGCTGCGGGGGCACAGGTCCACGCAGGGTCGGGCGGGGTCGTCCTGCGCTGGGAGGTCGAGGTCCCTCCCGCCGGGTCGGTCGACCTCGTGGTCGAGGTCGTCGCCGACCGCGTCGCCCCGACGTCGTTCGACGCAGAGGCGGGCTTCGACGCGGCCGGGCTCGACGGCATCCGCGTGTCGGCGCAGGACGCGCGCCTGGACCGGACCGTCGAGTCGGCCCTGGACGACCTGCGCCACCTCGCGATGCGCGACCCCCTGGCCCCCGACGACGTCTTCGCCGGCGCCGGGACCCCGTGGTACCTCACGCTGTTCGGTCGTGACTCGCTGTGGGCGGCGCGCCTGGCGCTGCCCTTCGGCACCGACCTCGCCCGGGGGACCCTGCGTGCCCTGGCCCGCCGGCAGGGCACCGTCGAGGACGTCGCCACGGCCCAGGCACCCGGCAAGATCCTGCACGAGGTGCGGCGCACGGCCTTCGGCCCGCAGGGCGGCATGGTCCTGCCGACCGTCTACTACGGCACCGTCGACGCGAGCCCGCTGTGGGTCTGCCTCCTCCACGACGCGTGGCGCTGGGGACTCGACCCGCAGGTCGTCCGCGAGCTCGCGCCCGCCCTGCGAGGTGCGCTGGGCTGGATGGAGCGGGCGGCGGCCGAGAGCCCCGACGGCTTCCTGCGCTACCTCGACGAGTCCGGGACCGGGCTCGCCAACCAGGGGTGGAAGGACTCCGGCGACTCGATGCGCGACGCGATCGGGCGCATCGCCGAGGGGCCCATCGCCCTCGTCGAGACGCAGGCCTATGCCGTCGAGGCCGCCCACGGTGCGGCCACCCTCCTCGAGAAGGTCCTCGGCGAGGACGGCAGCGCGTGGCGCGCGTGGGGCGACGCCCTCGCGGCCCGGGTCCGCGACCGGTTCTGGGTGCGCGGGAGCGGCCCGCCCCTGCTCGCGATGGCCCTGGACGGCGCCGGCGACCCGGTCGACGGGCTGGGCAGCAACATCGGCCACACCCTGGCCACCGGGATGCTCGACGAGGCCGAGACGCGGCGCGTCGCCCACGCACTCTGCGGCCCCGACCTCCTCGGTCCGCTCGGCATCAGCACCCTCGCCCGCTCCAACCCCGCGTTCAACCCCATCGGCTACCACACGGGGTCGGTCTGGACCCACGACAGCGCCATCGGCGCCCTGGGTCTGGCCCGCACCGGGAACGCCGAGGGGGCCTCCGCGGTGGCCCGCGCGCTCGTCGACGTCGCCGCGGCGAGCGGCTACCGCTGGCCCGAGCTCTACGGCGCCGAGCCGGTCCTCGGCCGCCCCGCCCCGTACCCGGCCAGCTGCCGCCCCCAGGCCTGGGCCGCCGCCAGCGCGGGGGCACTCGTCTCGGTGCTCCTCGGGCTGCGGGCCGACGCGCCCGCCGGCCGGATCCACCTGTCCCCGTTGCCCGATGCCCCGTTCGGTGCCCTGACGGTGGAGGGCCTGCGGCTCGGCGGGCAGCCGTTCTCGGTGTCGGTCGACGCCGACGGCGGGGTCGTGGGCGTCACGGCCCCCGACGGCATCGACGTCGTCGTCGGCTGACGGGGCGACCGACCGGGGCCACCATCGTCAGGCGCTCTCGGACCACCAGGGGCTGAGGCGCACGACGTCGCCGACGACGACGACGGCCGGGTTCTCCACGCCGACGGCCGCCGCCGCCGCCGCGACGTCCCGCAGCGTGCCGACGGTGACGCGCTGGTCGGGGAGCAGCCCTCGCTCGATGACCGCGACCGGGCAGGTGGCGGGCCTCCCGGCGGCGAGGAGGGCCTCGGCGGAGCGGGCCAGCCGACCCACGCCCATGAGGAGGACGACGGTGTGGTCGGCCCCGCCGGGGACGGCGGGAAGCTCGTCGTGGCCGGTGACGACCGTGAAGCCGCGGGCGACCCCGCGATGGGTGACCGGGATGCCGGCCGCCGCCGGCACGGCCACCGCGCTCGTCACCCCCGCGACCACCTCGACGGGGATGCCGTGGGCCTCGCAGGCGAGCCGCTCCTCGCCGCCGCGGCCGAGGACGTACGGGTCGCCCCCCTTGAGCCGGACCACGCCGCGCCCGGCGCGGGCCTCGGTCACCAGGACGTCGTTGATCGCCTGCTGGGTCATGGTGTGCCGCCCGGGGGCCTTTCCGACGTCGACGACCCGCACCGAGGCGGGTAGCTGGTCGAGGACGCCGCGCGGTGCCAGGCGGTCGGCGACGACGACGTCGGCCGCCGCGAGCAGCCGGCGGCCGCGCGTGGTGAGCAGGTCGTCGGTGCCGGGTCCGCCGCCGACGAGGGCCACCCAGCCGGTGCCGGTTCTCGAGCGACGGCGTCGCAGGTCCAGGCCGCCGGTCTCGAGCTGCCGGGCGAGGGCGCGCGTGAGGTCGCGGGCGAGGGCGTCGTCGTCGGTGTGGGTGGCGACCGTGACCGTCCCGTCGGGGGTCGTGGTGACGGCCGAGCGCGGCAGCCGTGCCGAGCCGGCCGTTCCACCGTTGCCCGGCACGCCGACCGACCAGGTCCGCAGCCGCCGCGCGTCGGCGTGGGCCGCGGCGTCGGTGCTCGCGTCGCCGGACCCGACGACGACGAGCCAGCAGTCGGCGAGGTCCGCGACGTCGTACTCGCGCTCGTGCCACCCGATCTCGCCGCGGGAGATCGCGTTCGCCACGTCCTCACAGACCCACGTCGCGATCGACCTCGACGGCGGCGTGCCCGGCGAGCAGGTCCCGGACGACGGGGCCCACCGCCGGGCCGCCCCCGACGACGACGACACGACGGCCGTCGAGGTCGAGCCCGACGGGCAGGGTCACGGCAGGTGCTCGCCGGGCGCCGGCGCGTCGGCCATGACCGCGGCGAGGGTGCGGCCGTCATCGGGGTCGACGAGCAGGAAGGCGCCCCCGCGGCGCGACGTGGCGTACTCCTCGACGGGGAGCGGTGTGGCGAGCCGGACGGTGACCCGCCCGATGTCGTTGAGGGCGAGCCGGTCGGTGGGTGCCAGGCGCAGGGTGTCGAGGTCGAGCCGGCCGTCGACCGACAGGACCACCGCGAGGACCGACTTCGACCCGTGCTTGACGAGCAGGCGGGCGCCCGGACGCAGTGGCTCGTCCGCGAGCCAGCAGGCCAGGGCCTGCACCTCCTGACGCAGGGCCACGGGGTCCGCCGCGGAGCAGATGAGGTCGCCACGGCTGACGTCGACGTCGTCGGCGAGCCGGATCGTCACCGACTGGGACGCGAGTGCGACGTCGAGGGAGCGCTCGCCGACGTCGATGCCGGCGACGGTCGTGCGGGTCCCGGAGGGCAGGACGACGACCTCGTCGCCGACGCGGACGGCACCCGAGGCGACCTGGCCGGCGTACCCGCGGTACTCGACGTGCTCGGGCGAGCGGGCCGCGCCCTGCGGCCGGATGACGAGCTGGACGGGCATCCGGAAGGACTCACGGCCGGGGTCGGTGTCGGGCGGCAGCGTCTCGAGGAGCTCGAGCAGCGAGGGCCCCTGGTACCAGGGGGTGTTCGTCGACCGGTCGACGACGTTGTCGCCGACGAGCGCCGACACCGGGACGGCGTGGGCGTCGGGGATGCCGAGCTCGGTCGCGATGGCGCGGACGTCGGCGGCGACGGTGCGAAAGACGTCTTCGCTGTGGTCGACGAGGTCGATCTTGTTCACCGCGATGACGACGTGGGGCACCCGCATCAGCGCCGCCACCGCGAGGTGCCGGCGGGTCTGCTCGAGGACGCCCTTGCGGGCGTCGACGAGGAGCACGAGCGCGTCGGCGGTGGACGAGCCCGTCACCGTGTTGCGGGTGTACTGGACGTGACCGGGGCAGTCGGCGAGGACGAACGAGCGCTTCGCCGTGGCGAAGTAGCGGTACGCGACGTCGATGGTGATGCCCTGCTCGCGCTCGGCGCGCAGGCCGTCGGTGAGGAGGGCGAGGTCGGCCGTGGTGAGGCCGCGGTCGCGGCTGACCCGCTCGACCGCGTCGAGCTGGTCGGTGAGCACGGACTTCGAGTCGTGCAGGAGCCGACCGACGAGGGTGGACTTGCCGTCGTCGACGGAGCCGGCCGTGGCCAGGCGCAGCAGGGTGCTCATTGCGGGGTCCCCGTGAAGTATCGGAGCCGGGTCCCACGGGTCGCGTGGGCGGGACGAGCGAAGAACTTCGTGGGGTGCATCAGAAGTAGCCCTCCTTCTTGCGGTCTTCCATGGCGGCCTCGGAGATGCGGTCGTCGGCGCGCGTGGCACCCCGCTCGGTGAGGGTGGACGCGGCGACCTCGGCGACGACGTCGGCGACGGTGGCCGCCTCGCTGGCGACGGCGCCCGTGCACGACATGTCGCCGACGGTCCGGTAGCGGACCCGGCGGCGCTCGACGACCTCGCCGGGGCGCGGTTGCGAGTGCGGGCCGACCGCGAGGAGCATCCCGTCGCGCGCGAAGACGTCGCGCTCGTGCGTGTAGTACAGGGCGGGCAGGTCGATGTCCTCGCGCTCGATGTAGCGCCACACGTCGAGCTCGGTCCAGTTCGACAGCGGGAAGACGCGCACGTGCTGGCCGGGGCGGTGCCGCGGGTTGAACAGGTTCCACAGCTCGGGGCGCTGGTTCTTGGGGTCCCACTGGCCGAAGTCGTCGCGCAGGCTGACGACGCGTTCCTTGGCGCGGGCCTTCTCCTCGTCGCGCCGACCACCGCCGAAGACGCCGTCGAAGCGGTGGCTCGCGATGGCCTCGAGCAGCGGCTGGGTCTGGAGCGGGTTGCGGGTGCCGTCGGCGCGCTCGCGCAGGCGGCCGTCGTCGATCTAGTCCTGGACCGACGCGACCTCGAGGCGCAGCCCGAGCCGCTCGACCGTGGCGTCGCGGTAGGTGAGGACCTCGGGGAAGTTGTGCCCGGTGTCGACGTGGAGCACCGGGAACGGGATCGGGGCCGGCCAGAACGCCTTCGCGGCGACGTGGAGCATGACGACCGAGTCCTTGCCGCCGCTGAAGAGCAGGACCGGTCGCTCGAGCTCGGCGATGATCTCGCGGATGACGAGCATCGCCTCGCTCTCCAGCACGTCGAGCTGGCTGAGGACGAGGAGGTCGGTCGTCGCGTTGCTGGTCACGTCGGGGTGCACCTTCGTCAGGAGGTCGGCGGTCACGAGGGGTCCTCTCGAGGCATCTGGGGGAGCGAGGCGGGGCGGGTCCCGCGCCCTGCGTGGGCGGAACGTCGTGGGGTGCCCCTCATGGGTGCAGCCCGCACTCGGTCTTGGAGGACCCGGCCCAGCGGCCCGAGCGGGGGTCCTCACCCGGCTCGACGCGCCGGGTGCACGGCTCGCAGCCGATCGACGGGTAGCCGTCGGAGAGCAGGAGGTTCACCGGAACGCGGTGCTCGGTGGCGTGGTCGACGACCTCGTCGAAGGTCCACGCCGCCAGCGGGTTGACCTTCACCAGGCCGAACTGCTCGTCGAAGGTGACGAGCGGGGTGTCGGCCCGCGTGGGCCCCTCCTCGCGACGCACGCCGGTGACCCAGGCCTCGTACCCGGCGAGCGCGCCGCGCAGCGGCTCGACCTTGCGCATGCGGCAGCAGGCAGCGGGGTCCCGGTCGTGGAGCCTCGGGCCGTGCTCGGCGTCCTGCTCGGCCACGGTGAGGCGCGGAGTGACGTCGACGACGGTCACGTCGAGCTCGTGGGCCACCCGGTCGCGCGTGCCGTATGGTCTCGGCGAAGTGGTAGCCGGTGTCGAGGAAGAGGACGTCGACGCCGGGGGCGTGCGCGGCCACGACGGCGGGCAGCACGGCATCGGCCATGCTGCAGGCGACGGCGAGCGTGCCGGGGAAGGTGCGGGCGGCCCAGGCGGCGACCTCGTCGGCGGTGGCGTCGGGGCCGAGCTCGCGGGCGCCCTCGTCGGCCAGGGCGCGCAGCTCGTCGACGCCGCGGCGGGCGGTCGGGGTGGTCGTCGTGGTGGTGGTCATCGCAGCTCCTCCTCGTCGACCCGGTGGGCCCAGAGCGAGAACGTCTCGCCGTCCTCGCGCTGGTCGATCCAGCGCCGGACGAGCCGCTCCACGAGGTCGGGCAGGTCGGTGGCGGTGACCTTGAGGCCGCGCACGGTGCGGCCCAGGCCGGCCTCGTCGCGGTCGGCGGAGGCGAGCCCGCCGCCGAGGTGCACCTGGAAGCCGGCGCCCTGCTCACCGTCGGCGCCCGTGACGACCATGCCCTTGAGCCCGATGTCGGCGACCTGGATGCGCGCGCAGGAGTTGGGGCAGCCGTTGACGTTGAGGGTGACCGGGGTGTCGAGCCGGTCGGTGACGTCGGCGAGCCGCCGCTCGAGCTCGGCGATGGCCGTGGCCGCCGTGGCCTTGGTCTCGACGATGGCGAGCTTGCAGAACTCGATGCCGGTGCACGCCATGGTGTGCCGGCGGAACGGGCTGGGGGAGACCGACAGGCCCAGGGCGTCGAGCCCGGTGACCATGGAGCCCAGGGCCGCGGGGGCGACGTCGAGCACGACGAGCTTCTGGTGGGGGGTGAGGCGGACGCGGTCGGTGCCGGCGGCCTCCATGAGGTCGGCGAGCCCGGCGAGGACGGTCCCGCTGACCCGGCCGACGACCGGTGCGGCGCCGACGTAGTGGTTGCCGTCCTTCTGGAGGTGGACCCCGACGTGGTCGCCGGGGCCGGACGCCTTGGCCGGCGGGGGACCGTCGGGCAGCGGGCGGCCGAGGTACTCGGTCTCCAGGACCTGGCGGAACTTCTCCGTGCCCCACTCGGCGAGGAGGAACTTCAGGCGGGCCTTGGTGCGCAGCCGGCGGTAGCCGTAGTCGCGGAAGACCCGGATGACGCCGTGCCAGACGTCCGCGGCGTCCTCGGGCGCGACGAACACCCCGAGGCGCTCGGCGAGGCGGGGAGCGGTGGACAGGCCGCCGCCGACCCAGAGGTCGTAGCCCGCGCCGAGCTCGGGGTGGACGACCCCGACGAGGGAGATGTCGTTGACCTCGTGGACGACGTCGAGGCTGGGGTGGCCGGTGATCGCCGACTTGAACTTGCGGGGCAGGTTGGCCAGCTCGGGGTCGCCCACGTAGGTGCGGGTGATCTCCTCGATGACGGGGGTGGGGTCGATGATCTCGTCGGCGGCGATCCCGGCGAGCGGGCTGCCGAGGATGACGCGTGGGGTGTCGCCGCAGGCCTCGGTGGTCTGCAGGCCCACGGCCTCGAGCCGGCGCCAGATCTCCGGGACGTCCTCGACGCGGATCCAGTGGAACTGGATGTTCTGGCGGTCGCTGATGTCGGCGGTGCCGCGGGCGAACTCGGCGGAGACGTCGGCGAGGACGCGCAGCTGGCCCAGGGTGAGGGCGCCCCCGTCGAGACGGACGCGGAGCATGAAGTACTCGTCGGAGAGCTCGGTGTCGTCGAGCTGGGCGGTCCTCCCGCCGTCGATGCCCGGCTTGCGCTGGGTGTACAGCCCCCACCAGCGGAAGCGACCGCTGAGGTCCTGCGGCGCGATGGAGGCGAAGCCCTCCCGGGAGTAGACCTGCTCGATCCGCTGCCGGACGTTGAGGCCGTCGTCCTCCTGCTTCCACACCTCGTTGGCGTTGAGCGGCTCGCGGCCGTCGACGGCCCACTGGCCGTTGGACCGGCCGGAGCGCGGCGGGCGCAGGGCCCGGCCGGGCGGGGCCTCGGTGGAGGTCGTCATGGTTCCTCGGATGGGTCGCGGGGGGACTGGAACTACAAGCACTGGTAATGAAATGTATAACGTCTGATTATTACTGGAGGGTCGGTCCACGATGCGGTCAACCGGCGTATCATCGAACACGTGTTCGATCCCGTGCCTCCCGCCGCCCCGCCGTTGCGGGCCGGGAGCCCGGCGTCTCCGGCTCGCCAGCGCTCGGCGTCCGGAGCCGGGCGCACGGGCGGCCCGCCCGGCTGGCCGCCCGGGGTGCCGCCGCCGGGGGAGCGCGGCTGGGACCACCGGGCCTGCGCGTGGCTGCTCGACCACTGCCCGCCCGACTACCGGCTGCACCCCGCGTGGCGGCGGCACCCGGTCGCGCTGGGCTGGCTCACCGTGCGGCACCTCGACGCCCAGCTCGACGCGATGCGCTCGGCCTACCGCGACGTGCGGGTCGAGCTCGTCGACGACATCGGGCCCGAGGGGGTGGCGCAGGTCCTGGCCGACCTCGAGGTCGAGGGGGTGCGGCTGCTCTCCGCGCGGCGGGCGTGCGGCCTGCTCCTGGACGCCCTGCGCGGCCTGGAGTTCGTCCCCCAGCTCTGACGGCGGGCCGGGAGGACCCTGAGTACGTGGGCTCATGACGCGGCCCGGGCGGCCGGGCGAGGATCGTCGTCGTGACCACGACTGCCAGCCCGGCGCGCACCGCCTCCCTCGTCCTGCTCCTGGCGGCCGTCAGCGTCGGCACGTGGTGGGCGTGGCTGGGCTGGGACCACGAGTACTACACCGACCCGGCAACCGGGCAGGCCGCCGGCCCCTACCGGCCCTGGCAGGTCGTCGGGTGCGTCCTCACCCTCCTCGCGGTCGCGGCCGTCGCCCACGCGCTCCTGCGTCCCGTCGTCGTCGGCGCCACCATGACGGTGGGCTTCGCCGTCGGGTTCGCGAGCAGCGCGGTCCCCGAGGACGAGACGGGCCTGGCGCTGGCGGGCGTGGTCCTCGTCGTCATCGGCATGTCGCTCGCCTCGGTCGTGCTCGGGCTGGTCGCCGTCGGCGTGCGTTCGCTCGCCCGACGCCCGCGCTGACCTCCGCGCGCCGGAGGGGTGCGCCGCGGAGGTCAGCGCCCGGGGTCCTCAGGTGCGCGGTGGGTCGAACTCCCCGAGGAAGTCGCCGATGACCCGCGCCAGCTGGTCGGGGTTCTCCTCGGCCATGTGGTGGCCGCTGTCGATCCGCGCCGCACGGACCGGTCCGCTCAGCCAGGGCCGCCAGATCGCCAGCGGGTCGCCGTGCAGCTGCTCGAGGTCGTCGTGGACCGACCACGCGACCAGCGTCGGGCAGCCGACCGTGCCGCCCTCCTGCCGTGTCCTGCGGTCGTTCTCGGCGTCGACGGTCAGGCCGGCCCGGTAGTCCTCGAGCATGGCGCGCACCGTCCTCGGGTCGCGCAGGGCGGCGGCGACGTAGTCGAAGCTCTCCGGCCCCATCGCCTCCCTGGCGGCGTCGTCGAGGCCGTACCACGCGTCCGGGTCGGCGGTGATGACCCTTTCGGCGTGCGGTGAGCCGGTGAAGAAGAACCAGTGCCACCACTGCGTGGCGAACCGCGCATCGGTGCGCTCCACGGACTCCAGCAGGGGGATGCCGTCGAGGACGCCGAGCGAGGCGACCCGGTCGGGGTGGTCGAGGGCGCACCGGTAGGCGACGCCCTGACCACGGTCGTGCCCGACGACGGAGAAGGTGCGGTGCCCGAGCTGCTCGGCCAGGGCGACGACGTCCTCGGCCATCGCGCGGTCGCTGTGCACCGTGTGCGAGGCGTCGGGCTCGGGCTTGGACGAGCGGCCGTAGCCGCGCAGGTCGGGGCAGACGACCGTGAACCCCCTGGCCGTCAGGAGGGGCGCCACGCGGTGCCACGTCGTGTGGGCGCGCGGGTGCCCGTGCAGGAGGACCACGACGGGCCCGGCGCCACCGGTCCGCCCGCGGATCCGCACGCCGGTCCGCAACGGCAGGTCGAACTCCTCGAAGCCCTCGAACACGGCGACAGCCTAGGCAACGCCACGACGTGGAGGTCGTGTGGAGGACCGGTGAGGGTCTCCCGGTGGAGCCCTCGACGGTTCGGGCCCGCGCGTCCGCAGCGCCTAGACTCTGGGGGTTCGTCCACGAGGACCCGTACGCCACACGCCCTGGAGGTAGTCACCGGTGAGCCTGCTCGAGCGCATCGAGGGTCCCGACGACCTCAAGGCCCTGCGGCCCGACCAGCTGCCCCTCCTCGCGGAGGAGGTCCGCCGCTTCCTCGTCGACGAGGTGTCGCGCACCGGTGGCCACCTCGGGCCGAACCTCGGGGTCGTCGAGCTGACGATCGCGCTGCACCGGGTCTTCAGCTCGCCGCGGGACGCCATCGTCTTCGACACCGGCCACCAGTCCTACGTCCACAAGGTCCTCACCGGCCGGCGCGACTTCTCCGGGCTGCGCCGCCAGGGCGGGCTGTCGGGCTACCCGAGCCGCGCCGAGTCCGAGCACGACGTCGTCGAGAACTCGCACGCCTCCACCTCCCTGTCGTGGGCGCACGGCATCGCCGCGGGTCGCGTCGTGCGCGGCGAGCGCGACCGCCACACCGTCGCGGTCATCGGCGACGGCGCGCTGACCGGCGGCATGGCCTGGGAGGCGCTGAACAACATCGCCGCCGAGAACGACCTGCCCCTCGTCCTCGTCGTCAACGACAACGAGCGCTCGTACGCCCCGACGCGCGGCGGCCTCGCCGACCACCTCGCCACCTTGCGCACGACCCGCGGCTACGAGCGCTTCCTCGACTGGGGCAAGCACACCCTGGCCCGCACGCCCGTCGTCGGCGGCGCGGTGTACGAGACGCTGCACGGGGTGAAGAAGGGCATCAAGGACATCGTCGCGCCGCAGGGGATGTTCGAGGACCTGGGCCTGAAGTACCTCGGACCGGTCGACGGGCACGACGAGCCGGCCATCGAGGGGGCGCTGCGCAAGGCCAAGGCCTACGGCGCCCCGGTGCTCGTCCACGTCATCACCCAGAAGGGCCGGGGGTACGAGCCCGCGGTCAACCACGCGGGCGACCAGTTCCACGCGGTCGGGGTCATCAACCCCGAGACCGGCCTGCCGCTGGAGATCGCCGGGCGCTCGTGGACCGACGAGTTCAGCGACGCGATGGTCGAGATCGGTCGTGAGCGGGAGGACGTCGTCGCCATCACGGCCGCGATGATGATCCCCGTCGGGCTGCAGGACTTCGCCGACCACTACCCGGCGCGCACCTTCGACGTCGGCATCGCCGAGCAGCACGCCCTGACGATGGCAGCCGGCCTGGCGTTCTCGGGGCTGCACCCCGTCGTCGCCGTCTACGCCACCTTCCTCAACCGCGCCTTCGACCAGCTGCTCATGGACTGCGCCCTCCACCGGGCCGGCGTCACGGTGGTCCTCGACCGCTCCGGGGTCACCGGACCCGACGGTGCCTCGCACCACGGGATGTGGGACATGACGATCAGCGGGGTCGTCCCCGGGCTGCACCTCGCGGCCCCGCGCGACGGCCAGCAGGTGGCCCGGGCCGTGCACGCCGCGGTCGACATCGGCGACGCACCCTCGGTCGTGAGGTTCCCGAAGGGCTCGGTCGCAGCCCCCATCGAGGCCGTGCGCACCGTCGGCACGCTCGACGTGCTGTCCGAGCCCGACGACGGCGAGGTCGACGTCCTGCTCGTCGGGATCGGCTCGATGGCCGCGACGGCCCTCACGGCGGCCGAGAAGCTGGCGGCCGAGGGGGTTCGGGTGCGGGTCGTCGACCCCGTGTGGGCGCTGCCGGTGAGCCAGGACCTGGTCGTTCTGGGGTCGGGCGTGCGGCGCGTCGCCGTCGTCGAGGACAACGTCGTGGTCGGCGGCATCGGGTCACAGGTGGCGCTCGCGCTGCGCGAGTCCGGGTCCGACGTCCCCGTCGACGCCTTCGGCCTGCCGAAGCGCTTCCTCGACCACGGGTCGCGCGGCCACGTGCTGGACTCCGTCGACCTCACCCCGGACGCCGTCGCCTCCACCCTGCGCGCGCGCCTGGCCTGACGCCTCAGGACGGCGTGGAGCGCTGCACCTCCACGAGCCGAGCGGCGAGGGCGTCCAGCGCCATGGCCCACCCGGCGGCACCGGGGGACCCGGCGGGGACGCCCACGTGGGTCAGCACCATCCTCGTGCCCCCGTCGAGGGGCTCGAGCTCGACCCTGACCTCGGTCGTGGTCGGGTGGCCGTCGGGCATGCCCAGCTGCTCCGGGGTCATGACGGTGCCGTGCTCGTCGGACATGGAGTCGGTGTAGACCAGGCGCCGGTTCTCGACGACCTCGAGGTACTCGCCGGTGAACCACATCCGCCGCGCGCCGTCGGGGGTGGGCATCTGCAGGCACAGCAGCCGGGAGCCGCCCGCGCGAACGTCCATCGTGGCCACGGGAACGGTGGCCCCGCCGGGGCCGTACCAGGCGGCGAGGTGTTCCGGGTCGGTCCACATCCTCCAGACCAGGTCCGGCGGCGCCTCGAGGGTCCGCTCGATCACCAGGTGCTGGCCGCGGTCGTCATCGCTCATCGTCCTCGCCCGTCTCGTCGTGCTGCTGGAGGTGCTGGAGGTAGGTGTCCATCCGGTCGAAGCGGGCCTCCCACAGGGGCCGGTACTGCTCGGCCCACGTGGAGACCTCCTTCAGGGGGGTCGCGTCCAGGGTGCACGGCCGGTACTGGGCGCGCTGGCCCCGCACGATGAGGCCGGCCCGCTCGAGCACCTTGAGGTGCTTGGAGATGCCCGGGAGCGAGAGGGCGAAGGGCTCGGCGAGCTGGTTGACGTTCGCCTCGCCCTCGGTGAGCCGCGCCAGGATGGCCCGCCGCGTCGAGTTGGCCAGTGCCGCGAACGTCTCGTCGAGCCGGTCATCGGTGGCTTCCGTCGTCATCGTCACCCTCGTGGTCTTCCTGTCAGTTATTTAACTGACAGGTAAAATACCGCGCGCCGCCGCCGGAGTCAACGAGGGCCGGTCACAGGGAGGCCAGGGCGATGGTGAGGTCGGTGCGGGTGAGCCGGATGCCGCGGTCGTAGCCGCCGATGATGCGCACGTTGGGGCCGACGACGCTCGCGGTGGAGAACGAGGCGCGCGTGCCGTCCACGTGGGGCACGGCGGTGCTCGTTCCGCGCGTGACGTCGATGACCTCGACACCGGGTCCGCCTCCGGCCACCACCACCCTGCCGTCCGGCAGCAGCGTCGCCGACCCGTTGAGCTTGTAGCGGCCGTTGGTCATCGCGGGCCCGGGGGTGAACCGCTGGGTCGCGGGGTCGTACACCTCGGTGGTGGACAGCAGGTCCTCGTCGTCGCTCGTCCCACCGATCACCAGCACCCGCCCCGAGGGCAGCGTCACCATCGTGTGCTTGAACCGGGCCTGCGCGAGCGGTCCGACGCGCGAGAGCGTGCCGTCACTCGAGATGACCACGGCGGTGGCCGAGGCCACCCCCGGTTCGACCTGACCGCCCGTGACGAGCACCGATCCGTCCACGAGGCTCACGGCCGCGAGCCCGTCGACGGCCTCGGGGAGCGAGGGGCCCGGGTCGAAGCGCCCCGAGGCGGGGTCGTACAGCTCCGAGGTGCTGGTGTACCGGCCGGGGCCCACCCACCCGCCGACCTCGACGACTCGTCCGTCGCCGAGACGGGCCGCGGCATGCCCACCCCGGCCGAGCCGCATGGGCGGCGTCGGCTCCCACGTCCTCGTGCCGGGGTCGAAGACCTCGGCGCCGGGCAGCGGCCCCTCGCCCTCGCCGGAGAACCCGCCCGCGACCAGCACCGCCCCACTGTCCAGCAGCGTCGCGGTGTGAGCGTCCCTGGCCGTGGTCATCGCCGCGACGACGACGTCACCGCCGTCGTCGAGCACCACCGCCGAGGTCGTCGCCCGCCCGCACCCGTCGACGACGCAGCCCCCGGCCACGAGCACCGATCCGTCCGGGAGCGCGGTCGCGGTGTGGGCCGCCCGGTCCTGGACCCGCGACGCCTCCGCCACGGTGACCTCGGGTCGGGCCGTGCCTGTCGTGGGCCCGCCTCGTTCGACCCCCGAGCAGCCGCCCCAGGCCAGCGCGACCACGAGCAGCGGCCACCACGGACGTCGTGCCGGGCTGCGCGGACCTCGTCTCGCTCGCACCACCACCGTTCTCCCTCCCACGCCACGACCGTCCCACCGCAGCCCCGGCGCGTGCAACACCTCCTGGGCCCGGGGCCGTGCGCCCGTGGTGGTGGCCGAGGGGGTTCCGGTCGGGGAGGTCGCACGCGATGATGGCCCGTGAGTGGTGGGCCGACCCGGGTGAATCGAGGCAGGGCCATGAGCAGCAACCGATCTCCTGAGGTCGAGGCCTGGTTCCAGGCGTATGACAACCCGCAGAAGGACCTCGTGCTCGCGGTCCGCGCGGTCGTCCTCGACGCGGACGACAGGATGACCGAGGTGATCAAGTGGAAGGCTCCCACCTTCGTGTACCGGGGGAACCTGGCCTCGTTCTACCCGCGCTCCGCGAGCCACGTCGCCCTGATGTTCCACACCGGTGCGAGCCTGCCGGACCCCACGGGCCTCCTCGACGGGGAGGGCGGCACCTCCCGCGTCGCGCGGTTCACCAGCGCCGACCACCTCGCCGCCACGTCCGAGGCACTCCGCGGCCTCGTGCACGCCTGGATCCGCAGCAGGGAGTGAGCCGCTCGACCTCCCGAGCGACCTCCCCCGGCGTCGAGTGAGCGAGACCCGCCCGGCATCCGCGCCCGACGCGGGCGTGTTGCGCTCGCTCGACCGACCCATCACCCCGTGCCGGCACACGACCGCCGAGGTGGACACCCGAGCCGCTCCCGGGTTGGCTGGAGCGCATGCGGATCCTCGTGCTCGGTGGGACGGCGTGGCTGGGCCGGACGGTCGCGGTCGAGGCAGTGCGCCGCGGCCACCTCGTCACCTGCCTCGCGCGGGGGAGCGCGCCGGCCCCTGAGGGCGTCGCCTTCGTCAGGGCCGACCGTGACGCTGACGACGGGCTGGCCCCGGTCGCCGACACCGACTGGGACGCCGTCGTCGACGTCTCCCGGCAGCCCGGGCAGGTCCGTCGCTCGGTCCGCGACCTGCGCACCGTGCACCACGTGTTCGTCTCGACGGGCAACGTCTACGCCGCGTTCCACGCCCTCGAGCAGGACGAGGACGCGCCCCTGCGCACGCCGCTCGCCGGTGACGTCATGGAGGACATGGAGACCTACGGCGAGGCCAAGGTCGCCTGCGAGACAGCGGTGCTCGGATCGGGAGCCACGGCGACCGTCGTCCGGTCCGGCCTCATCGGCGGTCCGGGTGACTCGTCGGGACGCACCGGCTACTGGCCCTGGCGCTTCGCCCACCCGGTGGGGGAGGAGGTGGTGACCCCCGACGACCCGGAGTTCCCCACGGCGATGGTCGACGTGCGCGACCTCGCTGCGTGGCTGGTCACGGTCGTCGAGGAGCGGACCGGTGGGGTCTTCAACGCCACGGGACCGACGACGCCGCTGCGTGAGGTGCTCGCCGTCGCGGCGGAGGTCGGGGGGTCCGGTGCCCGCCCGCGACCGGTCGCGCCGGGCCGGCTCACCGAGCTCGGCGTCGGCCACTGGATGGGGCTGGCGTCCCTCCCGCTGTGGATCCCCGACCCCGACTGGCGCGGGTTCGCCACGATGGACACCACCCGGGCCCGCGCGGCCGGCCTGACCACCCGCTCGCTGAGCGAGACGCTGACCGGTGCCCTGGCGTTCGAGGAGACCCGCCCAGTGGACGACGAGCGACGCGCGGGTCTCACCGACGCCGACGAGCGTCGCGTCCTCGCCGCGACCGAGCCGCCCGGCTAGGTCTGGGGCGGTCCAGCCGCTCGACCACCACCCGCGCGGGCCGTGCTCAGATGTCGCGGAAGGTCTCGATCGTCGCACCGAGGGCGTTGAGGCGCTCGGCGAGGTCCTCGTAGCCGCGGTTGATGACGTAGACGTTGCGCAGCACCGAGGTTCCGGGTGCCGCGAGCATCGCGAGGAGGATGACGACCCCCGGCCGCAGCGCCGGCGGGCACATGACCTCGGCCGCGCGCCACTTCGTCGTGGGGCCGGTGATCATGACGCGGTGCGGGTCGAGGAGCTGGACCTGGCCGCCGATCTTCGTCAGCTCGGTGAGGTAGATCGCCCGGTTCTCGTAGACCCAGTCGTGGATCATCGTCGTGCCCTCGGCGCAGGCGGCGATGAGCGCGAAGAACGGCAGGTTGTCGATGTTCAGGCCCGGGAACGGCATCGGCGCGATCTTGTCGACCGGGGCCTTGAGCGGGCTGGGGTGGATCGTGAGGTCGACGAGGCGGGTGTGCCCGTTCTTCGCGAGGTACTCGTCGGTGAGGTCGTACTTCAGGCCCATCTCACCGAGGGTCGCGAGCTCGATCTCGAGGAACTCGATCGGCACCCGCTCGATGGTGATCGTCGACTCGGTGACGACGGCGGCGGCGATGAGGCTCATCGCCTCGATCGGGTCCTCCGACGGGTAGTACTCGATGTCGACGTCGACGTGCCGCACGCCGGTGACGGTGAGGATGGTCGTGCCGATGCCCTCGATCTGCACCCCGAGGCCCTGGAGGAAGAAGCAGAGGTCCTGGACCATGTAGTTGGGGGAGGCGTTGCGGATCACCGTGGTGCCGGGGTGGCGCGCGGCGGCCATGAGGACGTTCTCGGTGACGGTGTCGCCGCGCTCGGTGAGGACGATGGCGCGCTGCGGCGAGCGGGTCGTGTCGACCTTCGCCTCGTAGAAGCCGTGGGTGGCGGTGACGTCGAGGCCGAAGAAGCGCAGCGAGGACAGGTGCGGCTCGACCGTGCGGGTCCCGAGGTCGCAGCCCCCGGCGTAGGGGAGCTGGAAGCTCTCGAGGTCGTGGAGCAGCGGGCCGAGGAACATGATGACCGTGCGGGTGCGGCGCGCGGCCTCGACATCGATGCCGGCGAGGTCGAGCTGGGCCGGCGGGATGATCTCGAGGTCGTTGCTGTCGGGCAGCCAGCGGACCCGGACGCCGATCGAGGTGAGGACCTCGATGATCCGGTTGACCTCCTCGATGCGGGCCAGGCTGCGCAGCGTCGTGCGGCCCTTGTTGAGCAGGCTCGCGCACAGCAGGGCGACGGCGGCGTTCTTGCTCGTCTTCACGGGGATCGAGCCGGAGAGCTTGCGCCCGCCGACGATCCGCAGGTGCTGCGGGCCACTGTGGCCGAGCGAGACGAACTCGCTGTCGAGCTTCTCACCGACGCGGGCGAGCATCTCCAGCGACAGGTTCTGCTTGCCCTGCTCGATGCGCGCCACGGCGCTCTGGCTGGTGCCGAGCAGGTCGGCCAGCTCGCTCTGGGTCAGGCCCTGGTGTCGGCGGGCGTCACGGATGAGCGTGCCGATGCGGGTCAGGTACGTGTCGGAGGTCGTCGTCACCGCTCGATCGTATATCACCTGTGAGATATCGGGTCCTCTCGGAGGCCGTGATGTTCGCGACGAGAGGAAGGTGGTCAGGCGGGGACGTCGGCCACCCCGCGCGGGAGGATGCGCCGCCCGAGCACGCGCTCGGACACCCCCTCGCGGTCGAGCAGCGGGATGAGGCCGCCGTTCCAGAACGCGAAGCCGGCGCCGGTGATCATCGCGAGGTCGACGTCCATCGGGGCCTCGACGACGCCCTCGGAGAGCATGAGATCGACCTCCTCGGCGAGCACGCCGAGGATCCGCTCGCGGGCCTGCTCGACGCTGAGCTCCACCGGGTGCTCCGGCCGCTCCGCGAGAGCCTCGACCTCCGGGTCGGGGACGGGGCGGCCGTCCTCCATCCGGTAGTACCCCCGCTTGCCGGCCTCGACGAGGCGGCGCAGGGCGGGGGAGACGTGGAACCGGTCGCCGAAGGCGCGGCGCAGGGTCTCGCTGTTGTGCAGCGCGATCGCCGGGCCGACGAGGCCCAGGAGGACGAAGGGCGGCATCGGGGCGAGGCCGGCCACGGCCTTGTCGGCCGTGGCCACGGGTGTGCCTTCGTCGACGATGCGGGAGAACTCGCCCATGAAGCGGCCGAGGAGCCGGTTGACGATGAACGAGGCAGAGTCCTTGGCGCGGATCGCCGTCTTGCGCAACGTCTTCGCGGTCGCGAAGGCTGTCGCGAGCGTGGCCTCGTCGGTGCGCTCACCGGGGATGACCTCGACGAGCGGCATGACGGCGACCGGGTTGAAGAAGTGGAAGCCGACGACCCGCTCGGGGTGGGCGAGGCCGCCGGCCATCTCGGTGATCGACAGCGAGGACGTGTTCGTCATCAGGACGCACTCGGGCGAGACGACCGCCTCGACCTCGGCGAAGACCTGCTGCTTGACGGCCAGCTCCTCGAAGACCGCCTCGATGACGAGAGCGGCGTCGGCGAAGCCCTCCTTCGACGTCGACCCGGTGACCAGGCGCTTGAGGAAGGACGCCTTGTCGGGGGAGACACGGCGCTTGGCGAGCAGGCCGTCGATCTGCTCGTGGACCCAGGCGACCCCCGTGGCGACCCGCTCCTCGTCGAGGTCGGTGAGGACGACGGGCACGCCGAGGCGCTGGACGAACAGCAGGGCGAGCTGGCTGGCCATGAGGCCGGCACCGACGATGCCGACCTTGGTGACCGGTCGGGCCAGGGCCCTGTCCGGGGCTCCGGCGGGGCGCTTGGCCCGCTTCTGCACCAGGTCGAAGGCGTAGAGGCCGGCGCGGAGCTCGTCGCTCATGATGAGGTCGCCCAGCGCCTCGTCCTCGGCGGCGAAGGCCTCGTCGCGCTCGGCCGTGCGGGCGGCGCGGACCAGGTCGAGGGCGCGCAGCGCACCGGGGGCGCGGCCCGCCGTCTTGGCCATGACGACCTTCCGAGCGGCGTCGCACGCGGCGCCCCAGGCGGCTTCGTCGCGGTCCACCTCGGGGCGCGTCACGGTGACCGCGCCGCTGAGCACCCCTGCGGCCCAGCGCAGGGAGTCCTCGAGGAAGTCGGCGGGCTCGAGGAGGACGTCGGCGATCCCGAGGCCGAGGACCTCCTTGGCCTTGAGCATCCGGTTCTGCGACAACGGGTTGTCGATGATGACCTTGAGGGCGTTGGCGGGCCCGACGAGGTTCGGCAGGAGGTAGCACCCACCCCATCCGGGCAGCAGGCCGAGGAAGGTCTCGGGCAGGGCGAAGGCCGGGACGCCGGCGGAGATCGTCCGGTGGTCGGCCGCCAGGGCGAGCTCGACCCCGCCACCCATCGCCGCGCCGTTGACGAAGGCGAAGGTGGGGACGGGCAGGTCCATGAGGGACGCGAAGGCGCGGTGGCCGGCACGGGCGATCTCGACGGCCTGGGCGCGCTCGGTGACCGAGGGGACGCCGGACAGGTCGGCGCCGACGGCGAAGACGAACGGCTTGCCCGTGACGCCGACGGCCTGGATCTCCCCGGCCTCGGCGCGCGTCCTCAGGGTGTCCAGCGCGCTCTGGAGGCCCGCGATGCCCTCGGGGCCGAAGGTGTTGGGCCGGGTGTGGTCCTTGCCGTTGTCCAGGGTGATGAGCGCCAGGGTGCCGGCGCCGCCGGGGAGGGTGACGTCCTGCACCGGGGTGCGGGTGACGACCTCGGCGGGAGGCGTGAGGGCGGTGGTCTGCGTGGGGTCCGCGGTGGTGGTCACGGCTCAGGCCTCCTGGCTGTCGGTGGCGTAGTCGGCGTGGTGCGGGTTCTCCCAGACGACGGCGCCGCCCATCCCGATGCCGATGCACATCGCGGTCAGGCCGTAGCGGACGTGGGGGTTGTCCTCGAAGTGGCGGGCGAGCTGGGTCATCAGGCGCACGCCGGAGGACGCGAGAGGATGGCCCGTGGCGATGGCGCCGCCCCAGGGGTTGACCCGCTCGTCGTCGTCGGCGATGCCGAAGTGGTCGAGGAAGGCGAGGACCTGCACGGCGAAGGCCTCGTTGAGCTCGAACAGGCCGATGTCGTCGATGGTGAGGCCGGCCTTGGCCAGCGCCTTCTCGGTGGCGGGGATGGGGCCGATGCCCATGACCTCGGGCTCGACGCCGACGAAGGCGTAGGAGGCCAGGCGCATCCGGACCGGCAGGCCCAGCTCGTCGGCGGCGGCCTGCGACGCGAGGAGGCAGGCGGTGGCTCCGTCGTTGAGGCCGGCGGCGTTGCCCGCCGAGACGTTGCCGTGGGGCCGGAACGGGGTGCGCAGCCCGGCGAGCTCCTCGAGCGTGGTGCCGGGGCGGGGCGGCTCGTCGACGGTCGCCAGGCCCCACCCCTTCTCGACGTGCCGGGTCGCGACCTCGACGAGGTCGGGCTGGACCTTGCCGGCCCCGTACGCGGCGGCGAGCTTGCGCTGGCTCCCGACCGCGAAGGCGTCGCACCGCTCCTTGGTCAGCTCGGGGAAGCGGTCGTGCAGGTTCTCGGCGGTCTGGCCCATGACCAGGGCCGACTCGTCGACGAGGCGCTCGGCGACGATGCGCGGGTTCGGGTCGACGCCCTCGCCCATAGGGTGGCGTCCCATGTGCTCGACACCGCCCGCGATCGCCACGTCGATGGCGCCAACGCCGATCGAGGAGGCCACGCTGGTGACCGCGGTCATGGCGCCGGCGCACATCCGGTCGATGGAGTAGCCGGGGGTGCTCCTGGGCAGGCCCGACAGCAGCGCGGTGAGCCGGCCGAGTGTCAGCCCCTGGTCGCCGATCTGGGTCGTCGCGGCGATCGCGACCTCCTCGACGCGGTCCTTGGGGAGCTCGGGGTGGCGGCGCAGCAGCTCGCGGACGCACTTGATGACGAGGTCGTCGGCGCGGGTCTGGGCGTACATGCCCTTCTCGCCCGCCTTGCCGAAGGGGGTGCGGACGCCGTCGACGAAGACGACCTCCTGGAGCACGCGTGGCACGGGGGGCCTCCCTGGTCGGGGTTTCGGGATCGGCCCGGTCGACCCGGGCCCTGCTCACAGGTTACTAAGCGGACGCTTAGTTGCCGAGGGTGACCGGTGGTGAGAGGCGTCACCCCCGTCCGGGGGGTCAGGCGTCGGGGAACTCGGCGAAGGCGGCGACGAGCATCGGCGCGAGGATGCCGGCCTGCCACGGGCGCGCGCCCTGGTCGAGCAGCGCCCGGGTGAACGCGGCCTCGTCGTGCTCCGACGGCGGCTGCCACACGACGCGGCGCAGCGGGTCCGGGGAGCAGACGTTCTCCACCGGGATGACGTGCTCCTCGGCGAACGCCGTGAGCGCGGCGCGGGTGGCCCCCAGCCGGTCGGCCGCCACGGGGTTCTTCTCCGCCCACACGCGCGGCGGCGGCGGGCCGTCGGAGGGCAGCGTGCGCGGCGGCAGGTCGTCCTCGGGGATCTCCAGGGTCCGCGACACGGCCTCGACCCACTGGCGCCCGTACCGCGCGATGGCCCGGTGGCCGCGCGGCAGGTCGGCGACCGAGCGCGGCGCCGCCTTGGCGATCTCCACGATCGCGGCGTCGGGCAGCACCCGCCCCACGGAGGTGTCGCGGTCGCGGGCGATGTCGTCGCGGACGTACCAGAGCTCGCGCACGATGGCGACCGCACGGCGCGAGCGCAGCGTGTTGATGCCGGACGTGCGCCGCCACGGGTCGACCCGCTCGGTGGGAGCCCAGGTGAGCAGCGCCGCGAACTCCTGGCGAGCCCACTCGGCCTTGCCCTGCTTGGCGAGGTCGACGCCCATGAGGTTGCGCAGCTCGTCGAGGACCTCCACGTCGAGCGCGGCGTAGCGCAGCCACGGCTCGGGCAGCGGCCGGGTCGACCAGTCGACCGCCGAGTGCTCCTTGGCCAGGCTCAGCCCGAGGTAGTGCTCGACGACGGCGGACAGGCCCACGCGGGGCAGCCCGAGGATGCGCCCGGCGAGCTCGGTGTCGAACAGCTGGCGCGGGCGCAGGCCCACCTCGGCCAGGCAGGTGAGGTCCTGCGTCGCCGCGTGGAGCAGCCACTCGGCCGCACCGATCGCCTCGTCGAGCGGTGAGAGGTCGGGACAGGCGATGGGGTCGATGAGCCAGGTGCCGGCGCCCTGGCGGCGGACCTGGACCAGGTAGGCGCGCTGGCCGTACCGGTACCCGGACGCGCGCTCGGCGTCGATGGCGACCGGTCCCTCACCGGCGGCGACGGCCGCGGCCGCGCGGGCGAGCTCGCGCTCGTCCTCGACGACGGGGGGGACGCCGTCGGCCGGCTCGACGAGAAGGACGGGCGACGGCCCAGCCGGCTCGTCGGGCGCGGGGGTCGTGGTGTCGGAGCTCATTCAGCGACGGGGTCCGGGCAGGGCGACGACGCCCTCGGGGAGCGGGGGCAGCCCGGCGATCGTGCACAGCAGGTCCGACCACGCGAGGAGGTGCTCACCGACCTCGGGACCCAGCGGGGTCCACGAGGCGCGCACCTCCATCTCGACGCTGGCGGGACGGTCGGCGAGGCCGGCGAAGCTCTGGGACACCACGCGAGTGACCGTACCGGCCTCTGCGAGGTAGGCGACGCCGCGGCTCGCCAGGGCGTCGGTCAGCCAGCTCCAGCCGACCTCACCGAGCATCGGGTCGGTGGCGAGCTCTGGTTCGAGCTCGGCGCGCGCGAAGGTGACCGCACGCCACTGCCCGCCCCACGGCTCGGGGGCCGCGGGGTCGTGGAGGAGGACGAAGCGCCCCGAGGCGAGGTCGGAGTCGGTGTCGCGGGGGTCGACGACGTCGGCGGTGAGCGCGACGGCGTACGGCGCGATCCGCTGCGGCGCCGGGACCTCGGTGAGGCGGATCTCGGGGCGCAGGCGGGCGCGATGGAGGTCGTCGAGTGCGCGGGCGAACTCGGGCGACTCCCGTCCTGACACGGTGCGGCTGGACACCCCAGCAATGTAAGCGGTCGAGGCCGCGGTCGCGCGGTGCCGCGCCGGGGCCCGGAACGGCCTCGACCGGGCCTGGGCGACCCGGCACGGCGATTCCGGCGTGCGAGCCGCAGGCGTGGACGGGTGCGGGGACGGGCCGGAGGCGTCGGTAGCCTGCGGCGGTGGTCAGCCTCATCGCGCTCGCGTCGTCACTCGTGTGGGGCACGTCCGACTTCTTCGCCGGTCTCGCCTCCCGCCGGCGCCCGGCCGTGGCGGTGGTCGGCTGGACCCAGGGGCTGGCGCTCGTCGTCGTCTCCACGATCGTCCTGCTCCGGTGGGACACCGTGACGTTCGAGGTCTGGCCCCTGTGGTCGGTCGCGGCCGGCCTGTCGGGGATGGTCGGCCTCATCTGCTTCTACTCCGCCCTGTCCTCCGGGACCATGGGCGTCGTCGCCCCGATCGCCGCCCTCGGTGTCGTCGTGCCGGTGGTCCTCGGCGTCGCGAGCGGCGAGGAGCCCTCGTCCTGGGCGTGGATCGGGATGCTCGTGGCGATCACCGGCGTCACGCTGGCGAGCGGTCCCGAGCTGAGCGGCGCGGTCTCGGCCCGGCCCGTCGTCCTCGCGTCGGTGGCCGCGGTCGCCTTCGGGCTCACCCTGTTCTGCCTCGACCGGGGCGCCCGCGAGTCGGCCCTGCTCACCCTGTGGGGCATGAGGGTCACCAGCGTCACGATCCTCGTCGTGGTGGCCCTGTCGCTGCGCACCGCGGGCGGGGTGACGGCGCGCGAGGTGCCTGCCCTGCTCGTCATCGGCTGCGGTGACCTCGCCGCGAACTTCCTGTTCGGCATCGCCTCCTCGCGCGGGCAGGTCAGCGTGGCGTCGGTGCTGGGCTCGCTCTACCCCGTCGTCACGACGGTGCTGGCGCGCGTCGTCATCGGCGAACGGCTCCGGCGGGTGCAGCAGGTGGGGGTCCTGCTCGCCATCGGCGGCGCTGCCCTCATCGCGCTCTGACGTCGAGGGTTGTCCGCAGGCCACGGCACCGGATGGAAGGATGGGTCACCGTGACGACCCCCTCCGCCACCGCCCCCGCCGCGCCCGCCAGGCCCTCTCCGGCCGACTCCGCGCTGGTGCGCGCCACCCGCGGCCTCGACGTCCCGCACACGCCGGTGTGGTTCATGCGCCAGGCCGGACGCTCGCTGCCGGAGTACCGCACGGTCCGTGAGGGCGTCGGGATGCTCGAGTCGTGCCGGCGGCCGGACCTCGTCACCGAGATCACCCTCCAGCCGGTGCGCCGCCACGGCGTGGACGCGGCGATCTTCTTCTCCGACATCGTCGTCCCGCTCGCCGCCGTCGGCATCGACCTCGACATCGTCCCGGGCGTCGGCCCGGTGGTGGCCGAGCCGGTGCGAACCCGCGCCGACCTCGAGCGGCTGCGCGAGCTCGTCCCGCAGGACGTCCCCGACATCGCCGAGTCGGTCCGCCTCCTCGTGGCCGAGCTCGGCGCCACCCCGCTCATCGGGTTCGCCGGGGCGCCGTTCACGCTCGCGAGCTACCTCGTCGAGGGCGGGCCGTCGAAGAACCACGAGCACACCAAGGCCCTCATGCACGGCGACCCGGCCCTGTGGCACGACCTGTGCGCGCGTCTGGCCCAGATCTCGGGCGCGTTCCTGCGGGTGCAGGCGGAGAATGGCGCCTCGGTCGTGCAGCTCTTCGACTCGTGGGCGGGCTTCCTCAGCCGCGCCGACTACGTCCGGCACGTGCAGCAGCACTCGGCCGCCGCGCTCGCCGCCGTCTCCGACCTCGACGTCCCGCGCATCCACTTCGGCGTCGGCACCGGCGAGCTGCTCACCCTCATGGGGGAGGCGGGGGCCGACGTCGTCGGCGTCGACTACCGCGTGTCCCTCACTGACGCCCTCGAGCGCACCGGCGGTCGGTGGCCGCTGCAGGGCAACCTCGACCCCGCGCTGCTGTTCGCGCCGTGGGACGCCCTGGAACGGCGGGTCCGCGAGATCGTCGAGGAGGGTCGGCGCGCCCCGGGCCACGTGTTCAACCTCGGCCACGGGGTCCTCCCGGACACCGACCCCGAGGTCCTCACCCGCGTCGTCGAGCTGGTCCACGAGGTGTCGGCCCGTTAGGGCCTCGCGCGGCGCTCCGCCCGGGTCCGCGCCATCGCGTGCGCCCCGGTGAGGAGGTCGCGCAGGTCGTCCTGCGTGGCCGGCCCGGGGTCCACCACCGCGAGCCACCCGTACGACCCGTACACCGGGTGGGCGATGACGACGTCGGGCGTTCTCGGGTCGGGGCCGTCGGTCACCTCGTCGGTTGCCGCGTGGCCGGTGCGTCGCAGGAACTCCTGGGTCCCGGCGTGGACGTTGACCCGGAAGGCTCCAGGCCGGTCGAGGCCGGAGCTCGGTTCCCCGGGGTAGTCCTTCGTCACGACGGTCGCGAAGGGCTGCCCCGCCGGGATGGTGCCGTCGGGTGAGTAGTAGGCGAAGACGTCGCCCCACGCGATCTCCGGCGTCCCGTCGCCGGGCCCGGGGCGCTGCACGACGACATCGCCGAGCCCCTCGAGGTGCTCGATGACCGCGTCGACGTCCATGGCCCCAGCGTGGCCCCGCCGCCGGCGCCGGGCAATCCGCCGGGAGACGGACCCGGACTCCGCCGAGGGACGGGGCGCTACCGTTCGCCGCATGGCGCCCTCCCCGATGGACCCGTCCGTCATCTCAGGCACCGAGCGCGAGCAGCTCGAGGCGTTCGTCGACGACCACCGCGAGGCCCTGCGGGTCGCCCTCGACGGGCTCAGCGAGGAGCAGGCGCGGCGCTCCCTCGTGCCGTCGCGCACCACCCTCCTCGGCCTCCTCAAGCACGCGACGTTCGTGGAGCAGGTGTGGTTCGACGAGGCCGTGACCTGCCGCAGCCGCGCCGACATCGGGATCCCGGAGACCGTCGACGAGTCGTTCGTCCTCACCGACGACGACACGGTGGCGTCGGTGACAGAGGCCCACCGGGCTGCCTGCGCGGCCTCCAGGGCCGCGGTCGCGGACCTGGCGCTCGACGACCTCCTACCGGGCAACCGCCGGGGGCCGCTGCCGCTGCGCTGGGTGCTGCTCCACGTGCTGCGCGAGCTGGCGCAGCACGCGGGTCACGCCGACATCCTGCGGGAGCAGGTGCTCCGCGACGACGCCGGCGTGACCGCTATGAGCCGACCGGTCAGGCGGCCGGGGGTGCCGGGGCCATCGGCGGGGTGACGGTGGAGGCGCGCGGGGCGCGACGGCGCAGCCAGACCACGAGCGGGACGACGACGAGGGCGAGCGCGAACGCGAAGGGCAGCAGCGCACCGAGCACGGTGAGCAGGACGGTGACCGAGCCGGTGAAGGCGGCCCAGCCGGCGGCCAGGCCCGCGAGGAAGCCGGTCTCGTCCCCCGTGTCCTCCAGCACCTTCTCGTCGGTGCTGAGCCGGACCTCGATGGGTGCGGTGGAGACCTGGCCGTCGAGGGCGGCGAGCTGCGACTTGATCGCCTCGAGGTCGGCCTGACGGCGGGAGAGCTCGGCCTCCAGGCTCACGATGTCGGCCAGCCGGGTCGCCTTGCCCATGAGGGCGCGGACCCGGTCGACGCTGGCCTCCAGCGTCTCCACCCGGGAGGCGGTGTCGACGTACTGGGCGGTGACGTCGTCGGTGGAGGTGTTGCGCGAGTGGACCTTCCCGATCTCGGCCACGCGGTCGAGCGCGGCGTCCAGGCGGGTCGTGGGGACCGAGATCGTGATGACGCTGAAGCCACCGCGCAGCTCGCTGCCCGGCTCGCTGGAGATGGACTCGGAGAGGACCAGGCCCTTCTCCGACGCGGCGACCGAGCGCACCTTCGCCGCCGCGACGTCGACGTCGTCGACGGTGAGGGCGATGTTCGCGCGGCGGGCCAGCTTCTGGGAGGCCACCGCGAGGTCGATGGTGGTCGTGCCGGTGCCGACGGCGGGGGCCTGCTTCGAGCCGTCGGCGGCGAACCCGCCCGAGGTCGACGCGTCCCCCTCGGTGGCCGCGCGACCCGACTGCGGCGCCACCTGCTCGGAGACCGAACCGCCGGACGCGGCGCCGGAGTCGCCGCTCCCGGCGCTGCAGCCGGCGACCGTGAGGCCGGCGACGAGGAGAAGGCCGGCGGTCGCGGTGGCGCGGCGTCGGGCGGGGCGGGCCGGTGTGCTCATGGGTGACTCCTTCGTCGATCCGGGTGGGGTGCTGGGTCTCGGGCGCCCAGCGTCGCGGTTCGGTTCCCGATGACGGGTCTCGAACTGGTCACGAGTGCGAACCGGGTCGGACCCCGCAGCGCTGCCGGCGGGCCCGAGGACGCCACGCGCCGGTCGCGCAGGGGTCGCGTCGGGCGGCGCGGGACCGCCCTGCGAGACTGGCCCCATGCCGCCCCCGGCCGTCACCACCGGCCCCCACGTCGTCGTCGTCGGGGGTGGCGTCGCCGGACTCGCGGCCGCGCTCGACGTGCTCGACGCGGCCCCCGGGACGCACGTGAGCGTCCTCGAGGGCAGCGACCGGCTCGGGGGCAAGCTGAGGCTCGAGGACGTCGCCGGACACGGCGTCGACGTCGGCGCCGAGGCGCTGCTCGCGGTGCGGCCGGAGGCTCTCGACCTCGTCGAGCGCATCGGAGGTTCCTCCTGCCTGACGACCCCGGACACGACCTCGGCCGCCATCTGGTCCCGCGGCTCGCTGCACCCCCTGCCCCGGGCCACCCTCATGGGTGTCCCCACGGACCCCGACGGGGCCCGCGGCGTCCTCACCGACGCCGAGGTCGAGCGGCTGCGGCACGAACGGCCCTGGCCCACGGGCACCCTCGAGCAGGACGTGTCGGTGGGGGAGTACGTCGCGGCGCGGATGGGGACCGCCGTGGTCGACCGCCTCGTCGAGCCGCTGCTCGGTGGGGTCTACGCCGGGCACGCCTCGCGCCTCTCCCTGCGGGCGACGGTGCCGGCCCTGTGGGAGCGGGCGACCCGCGGCGAGAGCCTGCTCGCGCCGAGCACCCCGCCCTCCGCGGTGTCCGGCGGCACGACCGGCCGGCCACCGTTCGCCGGCCTCACCGGGGGGGTCGGCCGCCTGCCCGAGCTCCTCGCCGTGGCCCTGCGGTCGCGGGGTGCCACCCTGCGCACCGGGACCGTGGTCCGCGCCCTCGAGCGCACGTCGCACGGGTGGCGGGTCGTCGTCGGGTCCACCGCCTCGCCGGAGGTGCTCGAGGCCGACGCGGTCGTCCTCTGCCTGCCCCCGGCGCCCGCCGCGCGCCTCCTCGCTCCGCACGCGGCCACCGCCGCCGAGCTGCTCCGGGGCGTCGAGACCGCCTCGACGGCCGTCGTCACGCTCGCCGTGCGCCGCGCCGACGTGGCCGACGTCGAGGGCTCGGGCTTCCTCGTCCCGCCGGTCGAGGGCCGCGCCATCAAGGCCGCCACCTTCAGCTTCCGCAAGTGGGGGTGGACCGGCGCCCTCGACGCCGACCTCGCCCACCTGCGGGCCTCCCTCGGCCGGGCCCGCGAGGAGGCCGTCCTGCAGCGCGACGACGCCGACCTCGTGGCCCTCGCGGTCGCCGACGTCGCCGCCGCGCTGGGTCGCCCCGCGCCCCGCGTCGTCGACGCCCACGTGCAGCGGTGGGGCGGTGGCCTGCCGCAGTACGCCGTCGGCCACGTCGACACCGTCGCCGCGGTGCGCGCCGACGTCGCCCGGGTCCCCGGCCTCGAGGTCGCCGGCGCGGCCTACGACGGCGTGGGGGTCCCCGCCGTCGTCGCGTCGGCGGCCCGTGCCGCAGCCGCCACCGTCCAGCACCTCGACACCCTCAGCACCCTCGCCACCCGTCCAGGAGAGCAGCCCTCATGACCGAGCCCACCCGTCCCGCCCCCGCCAAGCCGGGCGCCGCCCGCATCCGGGAGGTCAACGACACCATCCGCTACGCGATGTGGTCGGTGTTCGCGGTCGCCGAGCCGCTCGGCGACGAGGACCGCGGCGCCCTGGCCGCCGAGGTCGAGGAGCTGTTCACCGACCTCGCCGAGAAGGGCGTCGTCGTGCGCGGCACCTACGACGTCGCCGGCCTGCGCGCCGACGCCGACGTCATGGTCTGGTGGCACGCCGCGAGCATCGAGGCGCTGCAGGAGGCGTACCACGCACTGCTGCGCACGAGCTACGGCGACCACCTCGACCCCGTGTGGTCGGTGGCGGCGCTGCACCGCCCGGCGGAGTTCAACAAGAGCCACATCCCGGCGTTCATGAGCGACGAGGACCCGCGCGACTACATCTGCGTCTACCCCTTCGTGCGCTCGTACGAGTGGTACCTGCTCGACGACAAGGAGCGCCGCGACCTCCTCGTCGAGCACGGGCAGCTGGCGCGCGAGTACCCCGACGTGCGGGCCAACACCATCGCCTCGTTCGCGCTGGGCGACTACGAGTGGATCCTCGCGTTCGAGGCCGACGAGCTGCACCGCATCGTCGACCTCATGCGCGAGCTGCGGGCCTCGGGTGCGCGGCGCCACGTGCGCGAGGAGGTGCCCTTCTACACCGGCCCGCGCGTGCCGATCCGCACCCTGGTCTCGCGCCAGCGCTGACCCACGGGTGGCCCGGCCACTAGGGTCGCGGCGTGTTCACCCGGCCTGACGACCTGCGCGACGCCGAGGTCGCCGACGCGCTGGGCACCGGCTGGGGGCTGCGCGTCGTCGACGTCGAGCACGCGCCGCTGGGCTTCGGCAGCCACCACTGGTGGGTGCGCACCGCCGACGGTGCAGCGTGGTTCGCCACCGCCGACGACCTGAGGACGCGCCGCCACCACGCTGGCGAACCCCTCGAGGGCGCGCTCGGCCGGCTGCGCGGCGCCCTGTCGACCGCTGCGTGCCTCCACGACCGCGGGCTCGGCTGGGTCGTGGCCGCCGGTGCCCACGTCGTGCGGGGAGGTGCTCGCCCGGCTCGGCGACACGTACGCCCTGACGCTGCACCGAAGGGTCGAGGGGCGCACCTTCGGGTGGGGCCCCTACGACGACGAGGCCCACCGGTGGGCCGTCCTCGACCGCCTCGTCGAGCTCCACGAGGTCGCCGGCTGCCGCGACGCCGTGGGCACCGACACCCTCACGGTCCCGCTCGCCGACGACCTGCGCGCCGTCCTCGACGACCCCGGGCCGCGCTGGGACGCAGGCCCGTTCGCCGCGCGGGCGTGGCAGCTGGTCGGTGAGCGCGGTGGGGCCGTCCGCGACCTCCTCGACCGCCATGCCGCGCTCACGGAGGCCGCCGACCCGGAGCGGTTCGTCGTGACGCACGGCGAGCCGCACCGCGCCAACACCGTCGTCACCGACAGCGGAGTCGTCCTCGTCGACTGGGACACCGTCCTACTCGCCCCGCCCGAGCGCGACCTGTGGCGGATGGTCGGCGAGGACGCCGCCGTCGCACAGTCGTACGCGCAGGGCACCGGCACCACCCTCGACGTGGGGCTCCTCGACGCCTACCGGCTGGGGTGGGACCTCGCCGACGTCGCCTCGTTCGTCGCGGTCCTGCGCGGCCCCCACACCGACGACGAGGACACCCGCACCGCCTGGGCCGGACTGCGGGCCGTGCTCACCGAACCTGACACCGACACCCACACCGACAGCGACGAGGAAGGCCGACCATGACAGGACTCCCGAACGACCCGGCGGCACGGCACCGAGAGGTGGCCGGCCGGTTCACCGAGCTCGTCCGCGCGACGACGCACTGGGACGCGCCGGCCCCCGTGGAGGGCTGGGTCGCGCGCGACGTCGTGCGGCACCTCGTGCAGTGGTTCCCGGGCTTCCTCGCGTCGGGGAGCGGCATCCGGCTCGCCGCGGGACCGCCGGTCGACGAGGACCCGGTGGGTGCGTGGCAGAGCCATGCGGACGCCGTCCAGGCGGTCCTGGACGACCCGGCCTCCGGGGCGGCGACCTTCTCCAACCCCCACACCGGCGACCTCCCGCTGCCGCTCGCCGTCGACCGCTTCTACACCTCCGACGTCTTCCTGCACACGTGGGACCTCGCCCGGGCGACCGGGCAGGACGACACGCTCGACGAGGCGACCTGTGCGGGCATGTACGAGGGGATGCAGGCGATCGACGAGCTGCTGCGCTCCTCCGGCCAGTACGGGCCGCGGGTGCCCGTCCCGGACGACGCCCGCCCGCAGGACCGCCTCATCGGCTTCATCGGCCGCGACCCGTCGTGGCGCCCCTGAGACCGGCGGCGGGCGTCAGGCCCGGTCGGCCGGGCGCAGGGTCATGCTGATCGAGTTGATGCAGAAGCGCTGGTCGGTGGGGGTGTCGTAGCCCTCGCCCTCGAAGACGTGGCCGAGGTGGCTGCCGCAGCTCGCGCAGCGGACCTCGATCCGCGGGCGGCCCGGCAGCGACCGGTCCTCGACGAACTCGACGCTCTCACCGGCGAGCGGGGAGTAGAACGACGGCCACCCGCAGTGGCTCTCGAACTTGGTGTCCGACGCGAACAGCTCGGCGCTGCACGCCCGGCAGGCGTAGACCCCGACGGTCTCGGTGTCGGTGTACTCCCCGACGAAGGGGCGCTCGGTCCCGGCCTCGCGCAGGACCTCGTACTCGGCGGGGGAGAGCTGGGACCTCCACTCCTCCTCGGTGCGCTCGACGGTGTACTCGCGGTCGGTGGGCTTCATCGTCATGGTGGTCCCAACAGTTCGAGGACGTCGTTGGTTCCCGGCCGGGAGGCGGGATTCGCGCTGGGGGTCGGCGCTCGTCGTTAGGCTCGCGACATGGTGGATGCCCAGGTGCTCGAGGTCGACGGACCCCACGGGCCGCGACAGGTGCGGCTCAGCAGTCCGGACCGCGTCATGTGGCCCGACGCCGGCATCACCAAGGGCGACCTCGCGGCCTACGTCGTGGCAGCCGGCGACCCGCTGATCCACCACATCGGTGACCGGCCGGTCACCCTCCAGCGCTTCCCGGAGGGGATCGAGGGCGAGGAGTTCTACCAGAAGAACCCGCCCAAGGGGCTGCCCGAGTGGGTCCGCACGGTGGGCTGCCGCTACCCCAGCGGGCGCCGGCACCCGCAGATCGTCGTCGACGAGGTGGCGGCGGCCGTGTGGGCGGTGCAGATGAACACCGTCACCTTCCACCCGTGGCCGGTGCGCACGGCGGACAACGACAACCCGGACGAGCTGCGCATCGACCTCGACCCGCAGCCCGGCCGCACCTTCGCCGACGCCGTGGAGGCCGCGCACGCGCTGCGCGAGGTGCTCGCCGAGATCGGGCTCACCGGCTGGGCCAAGACGAGCGGCAACCGCGGGGTCCACGTCTACGCCCGGGTCGCCCCCACCCACGAGTTCCTCGACGTGCGGCACGGGGTCATCGGCATCGCGCGCGAGCTCGAGCGGCGCCTGCCCGACCTCGTGACGACGTCGTGGTGGAAGGAGGAGCGCGGCGAGCGCATCTTCGTCGACTTCAACCAGGCCTGCCGCGACCGCACCATCGCCTCGGCCTACAGCCCGCGCCCGCTGCCCGGTGCCCCGGTGTCGATGCCGGTCTCGTGGACCGAGCTGTCCACCGTGAGCCCCGGCGACTTCACCGTGCTCACCGTGCCCGACGTCCTCGAGGACCGCGGCGACGCCTGGGCCGACATCGACGCTTCGGTCGGCGACGTCGCGGCCGCCGTCGCGCTGTGGAACCGCGACGTCGAGGAACGCGGGCTCGGCGAGCTCAACTTCCCCCCCGACTACCCGAAGATGCCCGGCGAGCCGCCGCGTGTTCAGCCGAGCAAGCGGCGCGCCGACAAGGCCGACGACGAGTACATGGCGCCCAAGGCCGAGCGCGACGCCGCGCTGCGCGAGGAGTGGGGGATGCCGGTCGTCCCCCCGGTCGCGCCGATGCTCGCCAAGCCGGTCAAGGGCCTGGACGCCGCGGCCCTGACGGCCGTCGAGGTCGTCTACGAGC
Organism: uncultured Actinomycetota bacterium; assembly: GCA_963795035.1. Taxonomy (GTDB): domain Bacteria; phylum Actinomycetota; class Actinomycetes; order Actinomycetales; family Dermatophilaceae; genus Oryzobacter. The sequence goes on from CAWCFZ010000003.1 coordinate 674,245, forward strand.
CGAAGTGGGACGGGTTCCGGTCGATCATCTTCCGCTCGGGCGACCGGGTCGAGATCGGCAGCCGCAACGAGAAGCCGATGACCCGCTACTTCCCCGAGGTCGCCGAGGCGGCGCTGGCGAACCTGCCCGACCGGTGCGTCGTCGACGGCGAGATCATCGTCGTGCGGCCGGGGGAGGACGTCCTCGACTTCGACCTGCTGAGCCAGCGCATCCACCCCGCGGCCAGCCGCGTGAAGAAGCTCTCGGTCGAGACGCCGGCGCGGTTCGTGGCCTTCGACCTGCTCGCCCTGGGTGACGACGACCTGACGGGGCGGCCGTTCGCCGAACGTCGCGCGCTGCTCGAGGCGGCCCTCGCCGACGCGCAGGCGCCCATCCACCTGACGCCCGCCACGACCGACCGCGAGGTCGCCGGGCGATGGTTCACCGAGTTCGAGGGTGCCGGCCTCGACGGCCTCGTCGCCAAGCCGGTCGACGGTCCGTACGAGCCCGACAAGCGCACCATGCTCAAGATCAAGCACGAGCGCACCGCCGACTGCGTCGTCGCCGGCTACCGCACCCACAAGTCCGGCCCCGACGTCATCGGCTCGCTCCTGCTCGGCATCCACGACGCCGACGGGACCCTGGTCTCGGTCGGGGTCATCGGGGCGTTCCCGATGGTGCGCCGCCGGGAGCTGTTCGACGAGCTGCAGCCGCTCGTCACGACCTTCGCCGACCATCCCTGGAGCTGGGCGGCGCAAGAGGAGGGCACCCGCACGCCGCAGGCGTCCGCGGGCAGCCGCTGGGCCGCGGGCAAGGACCTGTCGTTCACGCCGCTGCGCCCCGAGCGGGTCGTCGAGGTCAGGTACGACCACCTCGAGGGGGTGCGCTTCCGGCACACGGCGCAGTTCGTGCGGTGGCGCCCCGACAAGGACCCCGAGGACTGCACCTACGAGCAGCTCGACGAGCCGGTCTCCTACGACCTGTCGAACGTGCTGTCCGGGGGTGGTGGGTGATCCCGGGCGCCCTGACGCCCCCGGCCCGCAGCCGGACGCGCCGGGCCGTGACGGCCGGTGCGGCGGTCGGGGCGACGACCGCGTTCGCCAGCGGCGCCGGCTCGCTGGCGGCGGCCGCCTACTTCGCCCGCCGCGTCCTCACGCCCGACCGGCAGCGCCCGGACGACGTCGTCGTCACGGCGGCCCGGTCGAGCACGATCACCCTGGGGATCACGCCTGAAACGGTGGTCCCCGGGGTGTACGGGCTCTGGATCGAGGACGGGTGGGGCCACGTCCGGGTCGGTGACGTCGTCGGCGTCGACGTCGCGTCCGGCACCGTCGAGCGCGAGCTCGTCGCGGTCGACCGCGGCTACCTCGCACCGGGGGGCGCCCGCTGGAACCCCTACTTCCACGGCGCTCCTCCCGACGTGAGCATCGGGGTCCCGCTCGAGCACGTCGCCTACGAGGGCGAGCTGGGGGCGATGCCGGCCTGGCTCGTCACCCCGCCCGACGGTGGCGGCACCGGTCGGTGGGCGGTCCTCGTCCACGGCCGCGGCGCCCGCCGCGAGGAGACGATCCGGATGATGCCGCCGCTCCTCGCCCAGGGCTGGACCTGCCTCGTGCCCACCTACCGCAACGACGAGGGCGTCCCCGGGGGCGCCGACGGCCGGTACGCGCTCGGGCTCTCGGAGTGGCGCGACGTCGAGGCGGCGGTCGTCGAGGCCGTGGCCCGGGGCGCCACCGAGATCCTGCTCGGCGGGTGGTCGATGGGCGGTGCGATCGTCCTGCAGTTCCTCGACCGGTCGGCGCTGTCGCGGCTGGTCTCGCGCGTCGTCCTCGACGGTCCCGTCATCGACTGGGGCGACGTCCTGGCGCACCACGCGCGCCAGCACCGGCTGCCGCCGCACATCGGATCGCTGGCCCGCACGATGATGCGCCAACGCTGGGGGCACCGGCTGCTCGGCGTGCACGAGGGGGTCGACCTGGCGAAGACCGACTGGGTGCACCGCGCCGACGAGCTGCACCACGCGATGCTCCTCATCCACTCCGCCGACGACGAGTTCGTCCCCGTCGGCCCCTCCCGGGCCCTGGCGCGGGCACGGCCGGACCTCGTGCGCTTCGAGGAGTGGCGGGTCGCGCGGCACTGCAAGGAGTGGAACACCGAGCCGGAGCGCTGGGAGGCACTGGTCGCCGACTTCGCCACCGGCTGACGGGTGCCGGCGTGGTCATTTCGGGCCATACCCGAAGGTCTCGCCGGAGGTATACGGTGCGCGACGGTGGCCCTCCAGCCGCCGCTGGTTCGCCTCGGAGCGTTCGGGGCGGTGTCGCTCGGAGGCTCCCGTGGTTCGTCGCCCTTCCTCTGCCCGTGCCCTCGCCGTGTCCGCCTCGGTCATCGCCGTTCTCGTGGCCTCGGCGGTGCAGACCGCAGCGGAGCCCGGCCCCGACCCGACGCGGTTCACGGCGACGCCGCTGACGTCGGTCGAGTCGCGCTTCGACGTGCCGAAGTCGGCGACCGGGAAGGTCGCGAAGAGCGACCCGGCGCTGCTGAAGCGTTCGGACGCGGCCGTGGTGAGCGTCATGGTCAAGCTCGATCTCGACCCGGTGGCGTCCTATGCCGGCGGCCTCCGCGGGCTGAAGGCGACGAGCCCGGCAGCCACGGGGAAGGCACTGAAGCGCAACGCCGCAGCGGTGGCGGCCTACGCCAAGCACGCCGACACCGTCGTGGGCGCGGCCGCCACCGGCATCCGCCGGGCCGTTCCGGGGGCGAAGGTCGGTCGCTCGTTCACCACGGCCTACGGCGGGCTGGCGGTGCGGCTGCCGGCCAACCGCGCCAAGGACCTGCTGAGCATCGACGGGGTCGTCGCCGTCCAGGCGGACACCCTCGAGCAGCCCCTCACCGACGCCTCCCCGGCGTTCGTCGGCGCGACGAAGGTGTGGCCGTCGCTCGGCGGCTCGAGCAGGGCCGGTGAGGGCGTCATCGTGGGCGTCCTCGACACCGGGATCTGGCCGGAGCACCCCTCCCTGGCCGACCCCGGGATCGGTGCCCCCGACGGCGCCCCCTTCGCGTGCGACTTCGGGGACGGCAGCGCCGCGCTGGGCCCTGCTTTCGCGTGCAACGACAAGCTGGTGGGCGCTCACGCGTTCGTCAGCACCTACCTCGCCGTCCTCGGCGCCCTGCCCGGCGAGTACTGCACCGCCAGCCGCTGCTCGGCGCGTGACGCCGACGGCCACGGCACCCACACGGCCACGACCGCGGCCGGCAGCCCGGTCGACCACGCGACCGTCCTGGGGGTCGACCGCGGCAGGGTGAGCGGAATCGCCCCCGGAGCCTCCGTCATCGCCTACCGCGTCTGCCTCGAGCAGGGATGCTTCCCCTCCGACTCGGTCTCGGCCGTCCAGCAGGCGATCGCCGACGGCGTCGACGTCATCAACTTCTCGATCAGCGGGGGCAGCAACCCCTTCACGGACCCGGTCGAGCTCGCCTTCCTCGACGCGACCGCAGCGGGGATCAGCGTCAACGCCTCCGCCGGGAACGCCGGCCCGGGGGCGGGCACGACGAACCACGGCGGGCCGTGGACGACGACGGTCGGTGCGTCGACCTCCGACCGGCACTTCGAGTCGACCCTGACCCTGACCACCGACGACGGCGCGTCGTTCACCAAGGTCGGCTCGACCCTGACCCAGGGAGTCCAGGCCACCCCGGTGGTGCTGGCATCCCAGGTTCCGGGGTACACCGGCGGCGACCTGTGCGAGCGGGCGTTCGCGGCGGGGTCGCTCACCGGGAAGGTCGTCGTCTGCCGCCGCGGCGTCAACGGGCGCGTCGAGAAGGGCTACTTCGCGTCCCTCGGCGGCGCGAGCGGGATGATCCTCTACAACCCCACGAAGAGCGACACCGAGACCGACAGCCACCACCTGCCCGCCGTGCACCTCGAGGGTCCGAACGCCGACCTGCTCGCCTTCCTCGCCGGCCACACCGGCGTGACCGCCAGGTGGGCGGCCGGGGCGCGGGCGACGGTGCGGGGCGACGTCATGGCCGGCTTCAGCTCGAGGGGCCCGCTGAGCGACTTCCTCAAGCCGGACATCACCGCGCCCGGAGTGCAGGTGCTGGCGGGCCACACGCCCACCCCGTTGACCTACGCGGGCGGCCCCGCCGGTGAGCTCTACCAGGCCATCGCCGGCACCTCCATGTCGAGTCCGCACCTGGCCGGTGCCTCGGCGCTCGTCAAGGCGGCCCACCCGACGTGGACCCCGGGCCAGATCAAGTCGGCGCTGATGACCTCCTCGACCCAGGACGTCCTCAAGGAGGACGGCGTGACCAGGGCCGACCCGTTCGACCGGGGCGCGGGCTCGCTGCGTGTCGACGCCGCCGTCGATGCGGTGGCCACGATCAGCGAGACGCCGGCCGCCATGCTGGCCGCAGCCGGCCCGGGCCGGGTCGACCTCAACCTCCCGAGCATCCAGGCCAACCCGCTGCCCGGGGCCGTCACGACGCACCGGACCCTGCAGAACGTCACGACGAAGGACCAGCCGTTCAAGGCCAGCACCACGGGGACCAACGGGCTGAAGGTCTCGGTCTCGCCGAGCTCGTTCTCCGTGCCGGCCGGTGGCAGCTACACCGTCGCGATCACCGTCGACGGGACCGCCGCCCTCGACGGCTGGGCCTTCGGCGAGGTCACCCTGCGGTCGACCGCCAAGCGGATCCCGAGCGTGGTGCTCCCCGTCTCGGCCCGGGTCGCCGACAGCGCGGTGCCGATGACGCACACCTGCACGCCGACCGACCTCGCCCGCAACCAGGACGCCGCCTGCACCGTGACGCTCACCAACGAGAGCGCGGCGCCCGCCGACGTCCGGCTGAGCCTGGAGGCCCCCAAGCGGGTCGACATCAGCTCGGTCAGCGCCCCCGCCACCGCCACGGCCCAGGGGTTCTCGTGGACCGGGACGCTCACACCGTCGCTGCCGCCGACGATCACCTCGGTCTCGCCGGGTCAGACCCCGGCCGGTGGCTACCTCCCGCTCAGCGACTTCGGGATCACCCCGATCCCCGGGACGGGCGACGAGACCATCAGCAACGTCAACGTGCCGGCCTTCACGTACGGCGGTGAGACGTACACCCGCGTCGGAGTCGTCTCCAACGGCTACGTCGTCGTGGGGGGCGGTGGCGCTGCGGATGTGGACTACCTCCCGGCACCGATCCCCTCGACGAGCCGGCCGAACAACATCATCGCCCCCTTCTGGACCGACCTCGACGCCAGTCCCGCGTCAGGTGGCGCGATCAGGATCGGTGTCCTCACCGACGGGGTCGACAGCTGGGTCGTCGTCGACTACGACAAGGTGGCCTTCTACGGGGTCTCGACCCCGAGCACCTTCCAGGTCTGGATCGGGGTCAACGGGGTGGATGACGTCACCATCGCCAACGGGACCCTGGGCGCCGTGCCTGCGGGGTACGGGCTGAGCCAGGGTGCCGAGAACCGCGACGGCACCAGCGGCGCCGCCTACGCCGGTGGCTCGGACACGATGTGGCAGGTCAACACGGCGCCCCCGCAGCCGGGTGGTTCGGTCACCGTCACCTATGACGCCTCCAGCGCGCGGGCCGGGACGTACGTGCTGGCCCCGAAGGCCACGACGCCGGCGGTCAGCGGGACGATCAGCGAGGTGCAGACCCTCACCGTCAGGTAACCCGTATCACGACCACCGGATCGTCCTCCTCATCCGTACCCGACGGAGGAGGACGACATGACCAGGCTCGAGCTCAGGCTGGACCGGTTGGAGTGCCACGTGCAGGGCGACGCCTCCGGGGGGTCCGAGCCCTACCTGTGGCCGATGCTCATCTGGGTCACCGACGTGACGATCGCGTCACCGGCGCTGGTGCGCTCCAACCACCCGCACACCCCGCGGACCGTCCTCGGCCAGGACACGAGGGCCGGTGCGGTGCTCACGGTGCCGCCCGCCGCCGGGACCATCCGCACCCAGCTTGCCGAGGGGGAGGTGCTGCGCAGCGCGCTCGCCGTCGTCAGCCTCCTCGAGAACGACGAGACCCCCGGCCACGTGGTGCGGGCGGCGTACGACAGCTACGTGAGCGAGCTGCCGGCCGCCATCGCCCGGCACCTGCTCGAGCTGGCCAGCGACGACGACGTGACGGTGGCCGCGGCCAAGCAGGCGGTGAAGGACGAGGTCAGCTCGGCGGTCAAGAGTGCGGGCTCGGCCGAGATGACGGCGTGGGAGAAGTTCAAGGTCGGTATCGGGTCGCTCAACCTCGACGACCAGGTCGGCTCGGCGTTCGACGACACGACGAGCACCAAGGCTCTCAGGCTCGACTTCGTGGAGACGACCGGCAGCGGTTCGTCGGCGCGAGTCACCCAGGACTGGCGACTCACGGGCACGCTCACCGTCGACACCCGGATCGACCTGTGCGCCGGGCAGGCCCTCGCCGTGAACCAGGCTCGCGTGCACCGTGACGCCGTGCGACGGCAGCTGCGCGACCTCAACACCGCCTTCGGTCAGGCCGGCCCCGGCGAGCGCGAGGCCATCCGCCTGGAGATCGCCGAGGTCAAGGAGGTCCTGGCGGCCGCCGAGAGCGCCCTCGCTGCCGCCGAGGCGGCCCTGGCGGCGTGCCGGGCCGGAGGCGGTGGCCGCCGCCCGCCGCTCGACCACCTCGGCGGCGTCATCACGAGCGACCTGCACCCACTCCAGGGCTGAGGGCGCGCCCTCGACGAGGACGTCGGCGCGGGTCGGGCGGTACCGGTCAGCGGCGCACCCGCCAGAGGCCGAGGAGGGTGCCGGCCTCCTCGACGAGCAGGCGCGGGGCGAGGGTGACGCCGTCGGGTGCCCCGAGCGGTGGCCCCGAGGTGATCCGGGCGCCGTCGCCGCCGACGAGCGTGGGGGAGAGGGTCAGGGCGAGCTCGTCGACGAGCCCGACCGCCAGCGCGGACGCCAGCAGCGAGGGCCCGCCCTCGCACAGCAGGTGCCGCAGACCCCGGCCGGCCAGGGCGTCGACGGCGGCGGGGAGGTCGACCTGCTCGTCGCCGGCGACGAGCACCGCCTCCTCGCCGAGGACCGAGCGGGCGCGCTCGAGGCGCCGCGCCCCGGCTGACGCGCAGGTGACGAACAGGCCGGGCCCACGCCCCTGCGTCGGCGTCCGCAGCCCTTCGGGCACCCGACCGGACGCACTGACGACGACGAGGGCCGGCGGGACCGGTCGCCCTCGCGCCGCCTGCACGCGCTCGTACCCCTCGGCGCGCACCGTGCCCGCGCCGACGAGCACGGCGTCGGCGAGCCGGCGCTGGAGGGCGAACACGCGGTTGTCGGCGGGGGTGTTGATGCTCCCGCTGCGCCCGTCCGCGCCGGACGCCGAGCCGTCCAGGGTCGACACGAAGTTCGCGCGCACCCACCGTCGGCCGGCGGGGAAGGCGTAGAGCGCCTCGAGGTCGCTGGCCGTGACGCGCGCCCCCGGGCTGGCGGGGCGGCGCGGGTCGAGGAGGACGCGCATGGTGCGGAGTCTGGCAGGTCGAGGTCGGCGTGCGCGGATCGCGGCACCATCGCCCCCTCTCTGCGAGGATGCGGCGATGGGCCAGGGCAGCAAGACCAAGAAGTCGAAGAAGGGCAAGGGCGGCGACGTCCCCACCGCGCAGGTCGCGGAGTCCGGGGCTCTCCCGGCGGAGCAGGTGACACCTGATGCGGCGCTGTCGGGCAAGGCCGCGCGCAAGGCCGAGAAGAAGCGCAAGAAGGCCGCCAAGGCGCGCGGCGAGGACGGTGTCGAGCCCGTCACGTGGAGCGAGGTGCTCCGGGTCGGGCCCGGGTTCTCCCTCGCCGACCTCGACCCCGGCTCGACCCCGGGCTTCACCGGCTCCAAGTCCGACGGGGAGGAGGTCATGGCCGACCTCCAGAAGCGGCTCGGCGACCTCCAGGAACGCCTGTACGCGGAGTCCAAGGGTGGCGGGACGCGCTCGGTGCTCCTCGTCATCCAGGGCATGGACACCTCCGGCAAGGGCGGCATCATGCGCCACGTCGTGGGTGCGGTCGACCCCCAGGGCGTGTCCATCACCTCGTTCAAGGCGCCGAGCGCCGAGGAGCGGCGCCACCCCTTCCTCTGGCGGATCCGCAAGGCGCTGCCCGGTCCCGGCGACATCGGGGTCTTCGACCGCAGCCACTACGAGGACGTCCTCATCGCGCGCGTCCATGACCTCGTGCCGCGCACCACGTGGTCGCGGCGCTACGCGCAGATCAACGCCTTCGAGCAGGGGGTCGTCGACGACGGCACGACGATCGTCAAGGTGATGATGCACCTCTCCAGCGAGGAGCAGAAGGCGCGGCTCACCGAGCGGCTCAGCCGCGAGGACAAGTACTGGAAGTACAACCCCGGCGACATCGACGAGCGCGCCCACTGGGCCGACTACATGCAGGCCTACCAGGTGGCGCTCGAGAAGTGCTCGACCGACGCGGCGCCGTGGTTCGTCGTCCCGGCCGACCGCAAGTGGTACTCGCGGCTGGCCGTGACGAACCTGCTCCTGGAGCACCTCGAGGCGATGGACCCGAAGTGGCCCGCCGCCGACTTCGACGTCGAGGCGGAGCGGACCCGGCTCGGCCTCACTCCCTGAGCCGGGACGACGTCGGTGACGACGTGGGTCCGCGGCACCGGAGGGTAGGGCGGTTACGGTTGGCGCATGACCGACGCCAAGCGGCGCCTTCGGCGGGCGCTCGCCCGCGTCCCAGGCTTGCTCCCGCTGGCTCGGCTCGCCGTCGCGACGATCCGGATCTGCCTGCGCTACCGCGTCACCGGCCTCGCCTCCGAGGCCGGGTTCTTCGCCCTGCTGTCCCTGCCGCCGCTCGTCCTCGGGCTCTTCGGAGGCCTGGGCTACGTCGGCGGCTGGCTCGGTGAGGCGGCGGTCAACACGGTCAAGGTCGCGATCAACGACTACGCCGCGCGCTTCCTCACCGAGGACGTCATCAGCACCACGCTCGGCCGCACCGTCGACGACGTCCTCGCCGACGGCCGCTTCGACCTCATCTCCATCGGCTTCCTGCTCTCGCTGTGGTCGGGCTCGCGCGCCCTCAACGTCTTCGTCGACACCATCTCGATCATGTACGGCCAGTCGGGCGTGCGCGGCATCATCCAGACGCGGGCGCTGTCGTTCTCGCTCTACATCCTCGCCCTCGTCCTGGGCATCGTGACGATCCCGCTCGTGCTGCTCGGGCCGAGCCTGCTGGGCGAGATGCTCCCCGCCACCTGGGACGCGCTCACCCTGCTGTACTGGCCCCTCGTCACGCTGCTCACCGTGGGGGGCCTCACCAGCCTGTACCACGTGTCGACCCCCCGGCGGTCGCCGTGGCTGCGGGACGTCCCCGGCGCCGCGCTCACCCTCGTCATCTGGCTGCTCGCCTCGTACGTCGTGCGGGGGACCATCGCCGCGTCGCTGGGCGGCACCTCGATCTACGGGCCGCTGTCCGCGCCGATCGTCCTGCTCATCTGGCTCTACGCCCTGGCCATCGCGGTGCTCATCGGCGCCGCGCTCAACGGCGCGATCCGCGAGCTGTGGCCGGCCGCGGAGGAGCGCAGCCTGCACGAGCGGTTCGGCGCATGGGTGGCGGAGCGGCGTCGGCGCCGCTCGAGCCGCCGCACGTCCGGCAGCCGGTGGGGCGACCCCTTCGACGGCTACCTCGACCCCACCGCCGACGACACCCTGGGCCTCACCAGCCTCAAGGAGGCCGCGCGCGGGCCGCTCACGCCGATCGCGGGGGACCGCCGTCCGCGCGAGCGTGACCCGGTGGAGGCCGAGCGCTGAGCCGGTTTGGAGTTCGCCTCGGCCATCAGATAATGTTCCCGAGCACGCCAAGCGAAACCTGCGAAGGTTCCGTACGGAGAGCGCGCGGATGTAGCTCAGTTGGTAGAGCGCAACCTTGCCAAGGTTGAGGTCGCCGGTTCGAACCCGGTCATCCGCTCGGAGGGTGAAGCCGCCCCCACGGTGGAGTGGCCGAGAGGCGAGGCAGCGGCCTGCAAAGCCGCGTACACGGGTTCAAATCCCGTCTCCACCTCGAGCAGTACCGCACGGACGCGTAGCGCAGCTGGTTAGCGCACCACCTTGACACGGTGGGGGTCGGAGGTTCGAGTCCTCTCGCGTCCACGCACGAAGCCCGTCAGGCCCTTGGCCTGGCGGGCTTCCTCGTGTCCGGTCCTACGAACGCGTCGCGGTGGCGAACCACGGGTGGTGCAGGTCGAGGTAGCGCATGTCCTGGACCTGCTCCATCTCGCGGGCGAACTCGGCCGCCATCTCGTCGGGCATCTCGTTCTGCTCGCCCCTGCGGGCCTCGTCCTCGCTGCGGAAGGACATGGTCTCGGTGAAGAACCCGTCGGCGTCGATGGCGATGGTGCCGCCGATGATCTCGGGGCGGGCCTGGTGCAGCATGTCCATCGGCTGCGACATGAAGGTGCGGAAGCGGTCGGCGTCCTCGACCCGGCCCTGGATGACCTGCACGAACCCGGCGTCGTCGGACCCGCCGTCGAGCATGAGGATCGCGTCGTCGCAGTCGTGGAAGGTGACCTCGCCCTCGAAGCAGCGGCTCGCCTCCTCCCACCACGCGCCCTGCTCGGGCCGCAGCGAGTTGCGGGCTGCGGCCTCGCGCGACTCGAAGCGCACCACCCCGACGAACTGGCCGTCGTCGGTCATGCCGTACGTGCCGCCGAGCCAGCCGTCCGCGCCGGGGGCGAGGTCCTCGCGCCAGCGGTCCATCTGGCCGCGCAGCGCCGACTCGTCCGAGCACATCCCCTGGATGACCTGAATGAACATCTCTTCCATCTCCGTCCTGTCCTGACCGGGCCGCTCCGTCGTCGACGTGGTCCACCGGTCGACGCTACGCCGCGCGGTCCGAGATGTCTCTGGCCCGGAAGGAGGGGGATGTCGCGTCGCGCAGGGTGCTGGAGCGGCACACCCCACCCGATCCGGCGGCCGGCTCCGAACCACCGCCGTGCCCGACCTCACCTACCGCGTCGTCATCCGGATCTGCCGGGTGCTCTTCCGGCTGCTCGGCCTGCGCCTGGCGGTGACCGGCACCGAGCACCTGCCGATGACCGGGCCGGTCGTCGTGGCGTCGAACCACGCGAGCTTCGCCGACTTCATGGTCGTCGGGCTGCCCGCGGTCGAGCGGGGGAGGCTCGTGCGGTTCATGGCCAAGGAGTCGGTCTTCCGGGCCCCGGTGTCGGGACCGCTGATGCGCGCCATGGGCCACCTGCCCGTCGACCGCCGCAGCGGCGCGGTGGCGGCCCGCCGCGCCCTGCACCTGCTGCGCGCGGGGGAGGTCGTCGGGGTCTACCCCGAGGCGACGATCGGGCACGCCTTCCACCTCAAGGAGCGCGCCGACCTGCGGCTGGGGGCCGCCCACCTCGCCATCGCGACCGGGGCGCCGCTCGTCCCCGTCGCCCACTGGGGCCTGCACCGCCTGCTCACCGTCGGCCGCCGGGCCTCGCTGCGCCGCGGCCGCTGGGTCGGCGTCGCCGTCGGGGAGCCGCTGCACCCGCGGCCCGGTGAGGACGCCGCCGCCCTCACCGACCGCTGGCACGCCGCCGCCACCGACCTCCTGGCCGACCTCCTGGCCCGCTACCCGCACCCGCCCGCCCACCCCGCCCGGGCCTGGTGGTGGCCCGCGCACCTCGGTGGCGGTGCCCCCGAGGGCGCCGAGGCGCGCGAGCTCGACCGCCTCTCCGTCCTCACGGCCGACGGCCCGCTCGCCCGGGACGCGCGGGTGGCCCCGGCGGCGACCGCCGGCCCCGGGCCGCACCGCCGGTAGCGCCGGGGCCGGGGTCCTGCGGGGCGCATACGATGCGGGGCGTGTCGGAGGCGAGGTTCGGGAGCGTCGTGGCCCGCGGGGTCGCGCAGGTCTCCCACGACCCGGCCGACCTCACCGAGGGCTTCTGGACGGTCGTGTGCACCTTCGAGGGCCACCTCACCGCCGTGCGGATGGAGGAGGTCGACCGCGCCCCGGCGCCCCCGCATCCGCGGGAGTGGGCCGCCCTCGACCACACCTGGCGCACCAGCCTGGACCGGGAGGCGTACCTCGCCGGCGTCGACGAGATCCGCCGCCGCATAGCGGCCGGCACGGTCTACCAGGTCAACCTCTGCCGCGTCCTCGAGCACGACCTGCCCGAGGACGCCTCGGTGGCCGCGCTGGGGGCGCGCCTGGCCGCGGGCAACCCGGCGCCCTACGCCGCGACCATCGACCTGCCCGAGGCGGGGCTGGAGGTCGCCTGCGCCTCACCGGAGGCCTTCCTCGTCCGTCGCGGCGACCGGCTGACCTCGCGGCCCATCAAGGGCACCGCCCCGACCGCGCAGGGGCTGCTCGCCAAGGACCACGCCGAGAACGTCATGATCGTCGACCTCGTGCGCCACGACCTCGCCCCGCTGAGCCGCCCCGGCACCGTCGAGGTCGACCACCTGTGCCGCGTCGAGCAGCACCCGGGACTGGTCCACCTCGTCTCCGACGTCAGTGGCCGGCTGCGCGAGGGCGTCGGCTGGCCCGACATCCTGCGGGCCACGTTCCCGCCCGGCTCGGTGAGCGGCGCGCCCAAGCACACGGCGCTGCTCGCCATCCGCGACCTCGAACCGGTCCCGCGCGGCCCCTACTGCGGCGCCGTGGGCTGGGTCGACGCCGACCGGCACGAGGCCGTGCTCGCCGTCGGCATCCGCACGTTCTGGGCCGACCGCAGCCCGAGCGGGCGGCGCGTGCTGAGGTTCGGGACCGGAGCGGGGATCACCTGGGGGAGCGTGGCCGTTCAGGAGTGGGACGAGACCGAGCTGAAGGCGGCGCGCCTGGTCGGGATCGCCTCCGGTACCGGCGTCACTTCTGGAAGGGTGTAGGGCATGAGTGGGATCAGGGTCTGGGTCGACGGCGCCCTCGTCGACGCGGACGCGCCCGCGGTGAGCGCCGTCGACCACGGCGTCACGGTGGGCGACGGCGCGTTCGAGACGGCGAAGATCGACGGCGGCGTCCCGTTCGCGCTCACGCGCCACCTGCGCCGGCTCGACCGGACCATGGCCGGGCTTGGCCTGCCCGCCGCCGACCACGACCTCATCCACGACGGCGTCGAGGCCGTCCTGGCCGGTGGGCCGATCGGCTTCGGGCGGCTGCGGGTCACCGTCACCGGTGGGCGCGGGCCGCTGGGCTCGGACCGGCTCGACTCCTCCCTGACGACGATCGTCACCGCCGTCCCGCACGACCGGCCCGACCCCGTCGGCGCCGTCGTCACCGTCCCGTGGGTGCGCAACGAGCGTGCCGCGACCGCAGGGCTGAAGACCACCTCGTACGCCGACAACGTCATCGCCCTCGCCCGTGCCAAGGAGCACGGAGCCGTCGAGGCGCTGTTCGCCAACACCCGCGGTGAGCTGTGCGAGGCCACCGGCAGCAACGTGTTCGTCGTGCTCGGCGGTGTCGTGCTGACCCCACCGCTCGACAGCGGCTGCCTCGCCGGCATCACCCGAGAGCTCGTCCTCGAGTGGTGCGCCCACGAGGGCGTCGAGGTCGTGGAGGAGGCGCTGCCGCTGGACGTCCTCGACCGTGCCGAGGAGGTCTTCCTCACCTCCTCCATCAAGGACGTCCTCCCGGTCTGCGCCGTCGACGGCCGGGCTCTCGCGGCGCCGGGACCGCTGACGACTCAGGTGCGCGGAGTCTGGGACCGCTACGTCGACAAGGGGGTGGACCCGTGAGCGAGGAGTCCCGGCCGCACCCCGTGCTGCGCGACCCCAGCGACGACGCGAAGGACTGGGCATGGCGCCGCCGGATCCGGTCCAACCCGCACTCCCTGCGGATCTACCGCGGTGTCGTCTTCGCGACCGGGCTCGTCCTCGTCCTCGGCGGCCTGGCCCTCGTGCCGCTGCCGGGACCCGGCTGGCTCGTCGTCATCCTCGGCATCGCGGTGTGGGCCTCGGAGTTCGAGCTTGCCGCGCGGCTGCTCGGCGTCGTCAAGACCCGGGTGCGGGCCTGGGAGAAGTGGGCCATGGTGCAGCCCTGGTGGGTCAAGGGTCTGCTGGGGCTGGCAGGCGCGCTCGTCGTCGCCGGCGCCATCTGGCTCGTGCTCTGGCTCACCGGCATCCCGGCCTTCGTCCCCCCGGGCATGGCGGGGTGGCTGCACACCTCCGCCGGGCTCTGAGGGTCCCGGCTGGTCGACGCGACGGGTCGATTTCCGCAGGCTCCGCGCCTCCGTATATCCTCGGCAGGCCGTACGGCACCCGGATGTGTAGCTCAGCTGGTTAGAGCGTTCGCTTCACACGCGAGAGGTCGGGGGTTCGAGTCCCTCCACATCCACCACGACGCACGGGCCCTGAACTGGGAACGCCGGTCGGGCCGCGTCGGAACCCGCTACCGCGAGAGCCGAGGCGCTGACCTGCCGGGGCGGTTCGCCCACGTGCGCCTCAACGGTCCCGCTTCGGTGAGAAGGGTCGCAGCAACATGGGTGCACATCATTCGCGGGACGCCACGTCCGAGACGATGCGCACGCCGCTGGCCGCCTGGCTGGTGATCGCGCCCATCGCGGTCCTCACCCTGGCAGCGATGATCTGGCTGTGGCCCTCTGACGAGGTGGAGACGGCACCGCAGCAGTCGTCGCGGCAGCAGGTCGACGGCACGGTGACCGCCGTGGAGCCGAGCGAGTGCATCGATCCGCTCCCGGGCGAGGCAGGCACCTGTCGCAGCGCCCGCGTCCGTCTCGACGAGGGCGAGAGCGCGGGCCAGGTGGTCCTCGCGGCCCTGTCGGACCGCTCCGGCGCTCCGGAGGTGGCCCGCGGCGACAAGGTGGTGCTGATCGGCAGCAGCGACTCGGGTCAGGAGGTCTACTCCATCGTCGACCACCAGCGAAGCACCGGGCTGTGGGTTCTCGTGGTGGCCTTCTCCCTCGCCCTGGTGGCCTTCGGACGCTGGCGCGGCCTCAGCGCCCTCGCCGGCCTGACCGTGACGTTCGGGCTCCTCGTGTTCTTCGTCGTCCCCGCCGTTCTGGCCGGCGAGCCCCCGTTGCTCGTCGCCATCGTCGGCTCCTCGGCCATCATGCTCACGGTCCTCTACCTCACTCACGGGACGGGGCTGTCGACGACCATCGCCCTCCTCGGCACCCTGCTGAGCCTCGTCCTCACCGGCCTGCTGTCGGCGGCCGCGGTGACCGCCTTGCACCTCACGGGGGTCACCGACGAGCTCTCGGCGTCAGTCGGCATGAACCAGGGCGTCAACACCGAGGGCCTGCTCCTCGCGGGCATCGTGATCGGCTCGCTCGGGGTGCTCGATGACGTCACCGTGACGCAGGCGGCCATCGTCACCGAGCTCGCGCGCGCCAACCCGTCCTACGGCGTGAGGCGCCTCTACCTCGCCGGGAGCCGAGTCGGGCGTTCGCACATCGCCTCGGTCGTGAACACCATCGTCCTCGCGTACGCGGGGTCGTCACTGCCGCTCCTCATCATCGTCGTGGCCAACAGGCAGACCTTCGGCGGCGTCGTCACCGACCAGGTCATCGCGCAGGAGATCGTCCGCAGCGTCGTCGCGACCCTTGGCCTGATCGCCGCCGTCCCGCTGACCACCGGTCTGGCGGCCCTGACCTTCCGCAAGGCAGCGTCGATGAACCCGTCCGGGGAGGGAACTCGGGCCTCCTGAGGGACTCCACAGCGCCCCGACCTGCGTCGGGTGCGCGGAAGACCACACCGCCCGTGTGTCGGCCGGCGGAGGTCGAGGCGCGCCACGTGGCCGGCCCTGCGACCGCTGAGAACCCGTCCACGAGCGCCACACCGGCGGCCGAGGCGGTCGTCGTCGCCGCGGGCACCGTGGTCCGGTCGACGCGGGTCCTCAGGGAGGCGGCCGGGCCGGCGTCGGACGCCTGCGGGACGGCGCGCGTGGCTGCCGTCGAGCCGGCCGCCGCGGTCCGGCTGGCCAGCGCCGCGTCGAGGGCGGCGTGGTCGAGACCCAGGACGTGCCCCAGCTCGTGCGTGAGCACGGCAAGCAGGTCGTACGCGCCGGTCTCGCCGGTGGTCGACCACCCGTGTCCGGCGGCGTCGACGTCGAGGTAGACCGTGCCGCCGCTGGCGTACCCCACCAGGGCGCCCGGCAGGTCGACGACGACCGCCGTGACGGCATCCGTTGCGAGGTGGCCCAGGGCCGCCCACGCGCTCGTGGCCGTCCGCAGTGCCCGGGCGACCTCGGTGGTGTCCGGGGCCGTCAGGGCGCCGGACGGGCCACGCCCCGGTGCCAGGAGCGCGCTGTCGTCGTCGAGGATCGTGACGACGGCCGTGCCGGTGGCGATCGTGGCGCCCACGGGGGCGGACAGGGTGACCGTGAACGTCTCGGTCCCCTCTCGGCGCTGGTCGTTCTTGATCCAGATCTGCACCGTGGCCGAGCTCGCGCCGCTCGCGAACGTGACGGTCTGGTCGACGCCGGTGTAGTCCTTGCTGTCGGCGGTGCCGTCGGTGGTGCGCACGCGCACGCTCACCCCGCTGGACGGAGCGGGCGCCGACAGGGTGATGGCGACGAGGACGTAGCCCGGCGAGGCGCCCTCGAGGACGGTGACGTTCCCGACGCGCAGGCTCGGGGTGACCGCGGTGTCGTTGTCGGTGATCGAGCCGCTGGCAGTACCCGAGCCGCTGATCGTGTGGCCGGAGCCGGCCGCCAGGGTGAGGGTGACCGTCTCGGTCGGCTCCGCGATGGAGTCGTCGACCGGCCGCACCGTGATCGTGGCGGCCTGGCTTCCGGCCAGGATCGTGAGGGTCGAGCCGGAGAGCGTGCCGCCCACCACGGTGATGGTGTGGTCGGACGAGGATGCCGTTCCGCCGAGGGTCGCCCCCAGCACCAGGGCCGCAGCGGTCGAACCCGACCGGGTGACAGTGAAGATGACCGGGTCGTTCCCGGTCTCCGAGCCGTTGGCGTCGGTGACCGCGACGGTCACCGTCGGAACCGTCGGCGCCGTGGGCGCCACGGTGACGGTCTGGGTGCGCGTGGTCCGGTTCCCGAAGACGTCGGTCGCGGTCCAGGTGATGGTCGTGGTGCCGATGGCGAACAGGTTGCCTGCGGGGACGCCGTCCCGCGTCACGACGACGCCCGGGACGTTGTCGGTCGCGGTCGCGGTGCCGATCGTGCTGTCGCTGAGGTAGACGGTGGACGATCCGCTGCCGGCCGTGCGCGTGATGTCGGCGGGCACGGTGAGGGTCGGAGGCACGAGGTCAGGTGAGCTGTTGACGTTGACCCCGATGACGACGTGCACGTCGTCGAGCGTGGTGGTGCCCCGCTCGCTGATGGCCCCGATCGCCCCGTCACCGACTGCACCGTTGTAGGAGTACGACCCGATCTGCAACCCGCCGAGCCACACGGTGACGGTGGTGCCGCTGAGGGTGAGGGCGACGCGAAGGTCCGAGCCGGCCGGGAGGTTGGCCGCGAAGGTGGCGTCGACGACGCGCTTGTTGCGCACGACGTGACCGATGACGACCTGGCCGGCGGCCTGGTCGAGGGTGAGGAACTTGTAGTCGTTGTCGGCGTAGTGGTCGAACACCAGGCCGCCCGAGCCGCCGGTGCTCAGCCGCACCGTCGTGTCGATGCTCGTCGTCGTCCCACCGGCGGCCCGCACCGGCAGGTCCATGAGGAGGGTGGCCCGCGCCGACCCCGCGGTGCCGGCCAGCCGCCCACCGCTCGTGCTCCACGTGCCGCTGGAGGCCCCGGTGAACCGTCCCGCTCCGCCGGCGAAGTCGTCGGTCGCGTCGTAGGTCGTCTGCGGGGGCAGCGCCTGGACGACGACGTCGTCGAAGGTGCCCCGGGCGTTGTCGGAGCCGACGCCGACCAGACCCATGTTGAGCCCGTGGGCCTGGCCGTCGAGGTAGCGCGGGTCGTACTGGTGGGTGAGCCTGGCGACCCCGTCGACGTAGACCGTCACGACGAGTCCGTTCACCGTGATCTGCATGGCGTAGTAGGTGTCGGAGCGCACGTTGCCGACGGCGGCCTGCACGTCGTAGATCCAGCCGTCGGCCGTGCGGTGCCCCATGACGGCCTTGTTGGTCGACTGGTCGAGGCCGGCGAACTTGAAGTCGGTGGGGGAGAAGTAGTCGAAGATGACGAAGGCGTTGGCCTTCCACCCACCGGTCGGCTTGGCCAGCTTCACGTTGGCGAGCAGCTCGTAGTAGACGGGCAGGGTCTGGTCCACGTAGAACACGGCTGCGGCGTCACCGCCGAGCGAGCCCGCCGCGACGTTGAGCGCGCCACCGGAGATGTCCCACGATCCGGAGTCGATCGCGACCGCCGACATCCTGCCGTCGTTGAACGTGGCGCTGCGCAGCACGTCGCGCTTGCCGCCGGGGATGTTGCCGGCCTGCGGGTCGGCCGGGGCGCCGCTCTGGTCCTGCCAGAGGCCGTGGTCCTTCTGGGTGATGAGGCCGATCTCGCCGTTGGGCTCGCCGTTGCGGTCGGCGAAGTCGATGTTCCAGTCGGCGGCGCGGGTCGCGTCGGCGCCCTGCGCGGCGGAGAGGGCGTAGAGGAACTCGAAGAGGGCCGGCGGCACCTGGCGGCTCACCGTGGCGATGCCGAACGGGGCGAACGGCACGATGTAGCTGTTGAACTCGCCGGTCCAGTCGATGAGGCGGTCGCCGCCGGTGTTGCCGATGAGCACGTCGCGGCCGGCGCCGCCGAACGCACGGTCCTCGTACATCGGGTGGGTGTCGGGGCTGTCGTTCAGCCACGACGCGCCCCGGGTGAGGCAGGTGCCGTTGTTGCTGTAGCTGGTGCAGCCGACCCCGAGCACGTCGTCGGCCTGGAGCAGGTCGTTGCCCCAGCCGCCCCAGAGCGTGTCGTGGCCGGTGCCGCCGACGATCCAGTCGTTGCCCAGGTCGCCGAAGAGCACGTCGTTGCCGTCGCTGCGCGCGTCACCCATCGCCAGGCAGGTGCCGTTCGGGGCGAAGTCGACGCATCCGCTGGTGGTCGGGCCCTCGTCCCACACGTTGTTGAGGAAGAACTGGTGCGGGAAGCCGGCGATGTCGGTGTTGCCAGTGCAGGTGTGGCCGCTCGGGGTGTACGAGGTGCAGGTCCACACCTCGGCCGCGTCGTTGAAGAGGATCGCGCGCCGGGGCTCGTACTCGTCGTAGAGGTCGAACTCCCCGGCCCGGCGGGTGCGGTCGTGGTGCCAGCCGTCGATGTCGTCGGGGTTGTAGCGCAGCACGTCGCCGGGGTTGTTCGGGTGGCCGAAGTCGATGCGCACCAGCCCCTGCCGCACCGCGGTGCAGCCCGGGGTCAGGCCGCCGCCGCAGGAGGTCACGTAGTGGGGCGCGTAGCCCGCCACGAGGGCCTCGGCCCCCGAGAGAGCGTCGTCACCGGAGCCGCCGTGGATCGAGTCGTCGCCGAGCCCGCCGAAGATGATGTCGTCGTAGCCGCCGTTCGGACGGAACAACGGGTCGAGGTCGAGCGGGTCGACGTTGAAGGGGGTGAGGTTCACGGTCTTGTTCAGGGCCCCGGTGACGTTGATCGTCTCCTCCTGCACGTGGCCGGGGGTGTAGATGACCTCGTCGAGGACGTTGCCCTGCGTCGTGCGGGTGTTCGGGTCGCCCTGGAACAGCGCGAGGATGCCGTAGAGCGGCTCGCTGAAGCACGTGGTGCCGTTCGCCTGGCACGGCGTCCCCGAGGCGGTCCAGCCGCTGGAGCTGTTCCGGCTGGTGGAGATCCGCCCGTCGTCACCGAGGATGCCGTCGTCGCCGGTGCCGCCGGAGATCCAGTCGTCGCCGTAGCCGCCGACGACGTCGTCGTCCTGGCCATCGCCGTAGATCACGTCGTTGCCGGTCATCCCGTAGATCTGGTCGTCGCCGGACTCGCCGTGGACCTCGTCGCCCGTGCCCCGGTCGGACGCGGCCGAGACCGCGTCGAACGCGGGTCCGCCGAAGGTGTAGTCGAGCAGCTCGACCGCGCGGGGGACCAGGCGCAGGCCACCGGCATAGGTGTCGTAGGCGTAGGTGAGGTAGGCGTTGGGGGTCCGCGGTGCACCGTTCGTCCCGACGAGGCGCAGGATGCGGGCGTTGTCGCCCGCGATGACGTCGGCGTCGCGGGCGTGCCCCGTGGCGACGGTCGTGATGATGCCGGTCGCACCGGTCGTGGCGTCTCCCGGGTTGTTCCGCGAGATGTCCGTGCCCGCGCCGCCGAAGACCAGGTCTGCGCCGGCGGGGCGGCAGGTGGCATCCAGGCAGAACGAGCCGATGGTGCGCCAGTCGACGGCGCCGGTCAGCGAGATCCCCGTGGCCAGCACCGCGATGATGACGGTGAGCGGCTCCTGGATGCCGGCACCGTAGACGGTGACCACGAGCGGGCCCGCCGTCACGCCGGTGGTGGCCCCGCGCAGGGTCAGGGTGCGTCCGTCGGGGGACAGGCCCACGACGCGCCACGCGACGGGCGCGCCCGCGGCGTCCTTGAGGAAGGTGGCCGCGCCGCCGACCCGCGTCGAGATGGTGACCCGCTGGTTGTCGCCGAGGCCGTAGAGGTCGCTGCTGTCGCCGACGATGTCGTCCTGGCCGAGCCCGCCGAAGATCGTGTCGGCCCCGCCGTTGCCCTCGATGTAGTCGTCGCCGTCGGTGGTCCGCTCGAGCGAGGGGTGCACGACGAGGGTGTCCGCCAGGGACTGGTCGGCCAGGCGCCAGGCGCCGATCCGGGTGCCGGCCGGACCGTCGGGGAGCAGGACGGGGCGCGGGCCGGTGGCCGTGGTCCCGTAGGTGCTCGCGACGAAGACGAAGAAGTGGGTCCTGCCCTGGGCGTCGGTGTAGGAGTCGACCTGTCCGTCGCCCTGGATGACGTCGCGCCCCAGCTGGCCGTAGATCTCGTCGTTGCCCGCGCCACCGGCGAGGTAGTCGTCGCCCCACAGGTCGGGTCGGTCGGCCTGGATGGCGTCGCTGTGGTCGAGCAGGGTGACGGAGTACTGCGCGCCACCGGTCGGGTCGTTCTGCCAGGTCTGGGTGACGAGCGCACGGCCGTCGGTGCCGGTGGCGATGTTCGTGCCGTAGATGGTGCTGCCGAGCAGGACGCGCATCCGCGGGTCCAGCAGGTCGGGGCGGCGGCAGCAGTCGGCGTTGTCGCCGGTGATGAGGTCGTTGCCCGAGCCCCCGTCGATGACGTCGTCGCCGTCGAGGGCACCCGAGACGTTGGAGCCACCGATGAGGAGGTCGTCACCGCCCTCGCCGTAGATGATGTCGTTGCCCTGCTGGCCCATCACGATGTCGTTTCCCTCACCGGCGTAGATGAGGTCGTTGCCCGAGCCGGTGTTCGTCGTGACGTTGGTGGCCCGGAAGTCGATGGTGCCGCCGAGGTCGACGCACAGCCCGTTGCGCGGGTCGTCGGGGTCGTAGGGGGTGGTCGTGCAGGTGACCCTGCCCTGGTCGCCGAAGATCAGGTCGTCGCCGCCGAAACCGTAGAGGACGTCGTCGCCGGCGCCACCGAAGAGGATGTCGCGCTCGTCGCTGCCGTAGATCGTGTCGTCGCCACCGTCCTCGTCGCCGAACCCGAGGGTCTCGATGATGCAGATGAGGAACTCGTGGACCGAGAAGCTGCTCAGGTGCGCGTCCGGCAGCTCCGGGTCGGTGGAGAGGCGCGCGCTGTCGCCGAAGACGAGGTTCTTCCCCTGGCCGGCGGTGAGCACGTCGTTGCCGACCCCGCCGATGATGATGTCGTTCCCGGCGCCGGCCGTGATGGTGTCGCCGCCGCCCAGGCTGGTGGACGCGGCGTAGGAGGAGATGACCTCGATGTCGTGGGCGTCGTCGGGGATCGTGCTGCCCCGCAGCAGGTAGTCGACGTAGCCGTAGTCACCGAAGACGATGTTGTTGCCGTCGGGGTTCCCGGCGCTCTCGCCGGCGTTGACGACGATCGTGTCGGACCCCGCACCACCGAAGACCATGTCGCGGCCGAGGCCCGTGGTGATGGTGTCGGCTCCGCCGAACTCCCCGACGGTCGGCACGTAGCCCTCGACGAGCTGCAGGACCTCGACGGCGTAGTCGTCGCGGGGGTAGGCGGCAGGCGGGACGGCCGAGGGGATCGGCCGGTTGAAGACGGCGGACTCGATGCCGGTGACCCGGCCGTAGTCGCCGAAGACGATGTTCTCACCGGTCCCCGCGTTGATGGTGTCCGAGCCCCTGCCACCGAACACCATGTCGTTCCGGGTGCCGGTGACGATGGTGTCGTTCCCACCGAACGCCTCATCGGTGGTCCAGACCCGGTCCAGGCTTCGGGGGCTGGGGTTGTACGCGGCGACGTAGTCGAGGAAGCCGTAGTCGCCGAAGACGACGTTGTTGCCGTCCCTCACGGCGGTGGTCTCGCCGTGGTTGACCACGATGACGTCGGCACCCGCGCCACCGAACACGATGTCGCGGCCGGTGCCGGTCGTGATGGTGTCGTTCCCACCGTCCTCGCCGGCGGTCGTGCGCGCCGGGTTGATCGTCTCGACGAGGGCGAAGGTGGGAACCTGGAAGTCGTCGATCGGGGTCCGGGTGTCGATGGGGCGGTTGGGCCCGGCGCCCTCGATGCCGGTGACGCGACCGTGGTCGCCGAACACGACGCTCGCGCCCACACCGGCGTCGATCGTGTCGCCCGAGGCCCCACCCGCGACGACGTCGTCGCCGAGACCGGTGGTGATCGTGTCGACCCCGCCCTGCGCGGTGTTGATGCTCTCGAGCAGGTGGAGGGTGGTCACGCTCGCGGCGCCCTCGACGTAGAGCATCCGCCCGTGGTCGCCGAACACCACGTCGCTCTCGCCGTCGCCCGAGATGGTGTCGTCGCCGTTGCCGCCGAAGATCCGGTCGCGCCCGCCGTCGCCGGTGATGACGTCGTCGGCGCCGTCCTCCGCCCGGGTGGTCGAGATCTCGCGGACCCGTCCGGCGGTCTGGATCTTCTCAAGCCGCGAGGGCCGCTGGTAGCCGGCCACCCCCACGACGGCTTCGGACACGTCCTGGCGCACGGTGCCGTAGTCGCCGAAGACGATGTCGTCGTACTCGCCGGTCGTGGCGCCGGTGCTGCCCACGGCGTCACCGTGCAGGGTGTCGCGCCCGGCGTCGAGACCGTCGCGGTTGGTGAACACGCTGCCGTTGACCCACGGGATCGTGAGGAGCCGGGTGATGACGTCGACGTTCACGCCGTTGTCGCCGTAGATCTGGTCCGAGCCGCGCCCACCGGAGATCAGGTCGTCGCCGGACCCACCGGCCAGGAAGTCCGCGGCGGCGCTGCCGATGATCGTGTCGTCGCCGGCCCCGCCGTAGGCCGTGAAGCCGACGGTCGGCAGGGTGCCGGCGGCGACCCCGGCGAAGAGGGCGCTGGCGTCGATGACGTCGTGGCCGGCATACACGAACGGGTTGGCGACGGGGAAGATGAAGCGTGAGTCGCCGTTGCCGACCTCGTTCGGGAACGGCTTGGTCCCGAAGCTCGCGAACGACTGCACGCGCGGGTCGCCGCTGTACCAGCGGCCGTCCTGCGAGGTGTCGCCGTGGACGACGAGGGGTGAGTCGGGGCCGGCGCCGCCGGTGATGACGATGGTGTCGCCACCGATCCGGGTCGCCGCGGTCTTGGGGTCGCGGGCCGCGACGGTGGTGTCGGTGTAGCTCGCGGCTGCGAAGGTGCCGCCGGTGACGGTGAGCACGTCCCCGGTGAGGGCGGAGACCGTGCCGACGACGACGCCGTCCACCGTGAGCCTCTGCCCGACCACGAAGCCGGCGCTGGCCCACGAGACCCCGTCGGTGCGGCGCAGGGTGGTGGCGGTGAGCCGGGTGAAGGTGCCGGTGACGGCGACGAGGGAGTTGCCGCCGCCGTGCACCGTGGTGATCCCGCCGTGCACGGCGATGTCCCCGAGGGTGCCGTCGGCGTTGTGGTCGGGCCCCGCGACCAGGGTGCTGGTGATGTCGAGGTGGTCGTTGCCCTGCCCGAGCAGGAGGTTGACGACCTCGATCGTGGTGTACGCCTTCGTCGCGTCGAAGGTGCCGGTGACCGGGTCGAGCACGATCGCGCCGTAGCTGATGCCGGCCGGGAAGATGGTCGGCTCACCGAACGGCATCGTCCCGCCGGAGAGCGCGACGAGGGCCGTGAAGTCGAGCGGCGTGGCGCTCATGCCGAGTCCGGTGATCGCCGTCGCGGTGAGGGTGCCTCGCAGGTCCTCCTGGCTGGAGTCCGCGTAGACGTTGAGCACGTCGACCTGCTGTGCCTCCGGAGGCTGCGGGGCGACCTGGAACAGCGGGGCGTTGCCCTCTCCCGGGAGCAGCACGGCCGGGCGGAGCGACCGGTTCGCCGCGGTGGCGCCACCCTCGACGGCGAGGGGGCCGCGGATGCCGGAGAGCAGGTGCGGGCGCTTGGAGAACGACCTCAGGTTCTCCTGGCCGGGCTGGAGGACGTAGAACGGGTCGGCCACGAGGTTGACGGTGACCGGGGTGAACCAGGTGGTCGCGTCGAACGTGACGACCGCAGCCCACTGCATCACCGTGAGGATGCCGCTCAGGGCGTTGGGCGGCCGTGCCATGGTCGTGAGGGTGATGAGGTCGAGGACACCACCGGCGCTGCTGCTGATCCGCTGGATCTTGTAGCGCGCGAGGCTCGAGCCGATGGTGATCTGCTGACCCTCGAGGAACCCGGCATCCAGCCAGCTCTGGCCGTCGGTGCGGCGCAGCGTGCCGCTGTCGTAGGTGACCGAGCCGGTGTAGACGCCGCGGGTGACGACCCGGCTCAGCACGGCGCCGGAGAGGATGGTGGTCGGAAGGGCCGGGCCGGTGGTCAGCGTCAGGGTGAGCGACTGCCCGTCGGCCGAGATCGAGCCGATCACGAAGTCGCGCGTGACGGCCCCCACCGTGAGTCGGATGTGCTGGCCCGCGGCGAAGCCCTCGTCGCGGAAGTTGCCCAGGGCCGAGTCGCCGCTGCGGGTGAGCGTGGTGCCCGTGGCCGACAGGGTTCCGGTGAACTGACGGTAGGCGACGCTGCCACCGACGGCCTGGTAGCCGACCCGGCCGCCGGCGACCACGTCGGTCTGCCCGTCGGTCACGGCGGCGACCGTGGCGGGGGTGCCGGCACCGGGGTTCTGGGTGAGCCGGATGTCGTAGGAGTCACCCGGGCCGGGGCCGTTCACGGTGTCGCCCGCCACCACGAGGGTGCGGCCCCCGCTCTCGATGACGACGACACCGGGCGTCTCGTCGTCGACGACGAGGGCGTCGATGCGGGCGGTGAGCGCTCCGGCATACGACGAGGTCGCCGTGAGGGTGGTCGTGTGCGGGTCCTGGCGGACGAAGTCGTTGACCGCGTTGAGGGTGACCACCACGCCGGTCGCCCAGGCGCCGGCTGCGATCCGGATGTCGTAGATCCCGGCGACACCGACGCCGCGGGCCCGGACGGTGGTGATGGTGCCGGCGGGTGCGGTGAGGAAGACGCGGTCGTCACTGAGCGTCACGCGCACCGTGACCTCGGTGCCCGGGTCGGTGGCCAGGCGCACGAGCACCCGGTCGGTGAGACCCGTGGTGGCCGTGCCCTCGACGAGGATCGTCGTCGAGTCCGGAGCACCGGACGAGTCGAGCTCCACGAGCTCGACGGCGGCGAGGTCGTTGTCGCGGACGCTGACCTCGACGGTGCGGACCACCGCGTGGTCGAACGCGGCGTCCGCGCTGAGCACCGAGTGGCTCACCACGACGACCCGGGTGCCTTCGGCCAGGGTGTCCTCGACGGCCATCACCGAGACGGTGCGGGCGCCCGCCTCCGGGCCGGACTTCGCCCAGGCCCCGGGGGTGAACATCAGGACGATGGCGTAGGCGGGCACGTGGACCAGCTGGCCGTCGATCCACACGTCACGGGCATACGCCGCGGCTGCCAGCACCGGGACTCCCTGCGCGAGGCGGATGGTGTCGCCACCGGCGGCGGCCTCGGACGACGTGGAGCGTGCTGCCGAGACCGTGACGTAGACGGTGGCGGTGGGCCGCTGGGCCAGGTAGACGAGGTAGGTGTCTGCGCCCCCAGCGCCCTCACCCTCGCGCACGGCGGTGAAGCCGCCGGACTCCTCGATGACGACCTGGCCCTGCGTTCCCCGCGCGACGGTGACGTCGACGCCGGGAGCGGCCAGGCCGTCGTAGAGCGGGTTGGTGGAGCTCACGTCGTGGTTGACGGTGCCCGAGGTGCCCTCGATGTCGCGGGAGACCACGCTGCCGGTGACGTCGCCGGCGACGTTGATGACGTCGCTGCCGAGGCCGCCGATGACACGGGTCGCGACACCGGGCGCGGTGGAGAGGATGTCGAAGAGGTCGTCGCCCTCGAGGCCGTCGATCTCGAGGATCTCGACGTTGGCGTACGTGACGGCGAGGCCCGCGCCGTAGATCGCCGTGCTCGTGACCACGATGTGGTCGGCGAACTCGGTGCCGAGGACCACGACCTTGTCGATGCCGTTGCCGCCGTCGATGGAGACCGGGGCGTTGATGGTGTACTGCACCTGGTTGTTGCCGGCCCCGGTGCGGACCTCGGTGGTGGCGGCGGTGGAGAAGAGGCTGGCGCCGAGCAGCGGCATCGCGACCTGGTTGGCGACGTCGCGCCAGACGATCTCACCGCTGGCGTCGGTGAGGGCGAGGGCGAAGGCACGGACCACGAACTGGTCGTTGCCGTCGTCGCCCTCGAGCCGCAGCGGGGCCTGGTTGGAGTACACGACGAAGGTGTCGTCGCCGGTGCCGCCCTGGGCCACGAGCGACTGGCTCACGCCGGCGCTCAGCCAGCCGCGGGTCGTCGCGATGGTGCCGAAGACGTCGCGCGGGGCGAGCGAGCCGCCGGTGGTCACGCCGGTGGTGTTGGTCGGGGTCGTGCCGGTGTACTCGGACGCGTCACGCTGGAGGCCGTAGATCTGGCCGATCTGGAAGGTGTCGTTGCCGCTGCCGCCGTCGAGGGTCACGATCGCGGAGGTGTCGTCGCTCGCGAAGTAGTCGTTGCCGCTGAGCCCGTAGACGGTCACCCTGCCGTTGACCGCCGTGTCGTAGCCGATCCGCTCGACGTCGAACGCGGACGTGGACAGCGTGCTGACGCCCGTCGGGGCGGCGACGCCGAGGGTGGTGTGCAGCAGGGCGACGAAGGCCGGCCGGTCGGCGACCTCACCCGCGATGGAGGTGACGCGCCGGAGCAGGAAGATGTCGTCGACGGGGTGCGGGTTGCCGGGGGAGACGTAGCCCTCGGTGGCAGAAGCGAAGCCGTAGACGTAGAGCTCGTCGACCCCGTCGTCCGGGGCGCCCGTGTCGAGCACGTGCGCGACGTAGTTGCGCGAGCTGCCGCGGCTGCCGGAGGTGTAGACGCGGTAGGTGTCGGTCTCGGCCTGGCCGTCGAGGACGAGGGTGTGGCCGGCGGCGACGTTCATCGACTGGAGGTACCAGACCGTGAACTGGTCCTCGCCGTCGGCGCCGTCGACCACCGTCAGGCTGTGGCTGCCGTGGATGCGGGTGTCGCTGCCGAGCTTGACGTAGCCGGGGGTGTCGACCGTGGTGCCGCCGCTCACCCCGGTCGCGTCACCCAGCTGCAACCGGTCGACGTCGGTGTGGCCCCAGACGTTGGTGGCGTGGACATCGGTGACCGTCGAGCCGACGCCCGCGGCGATGTCACCCCGCAGGATGATCGTGGTGCCCCAGCGCGGGTCGCCGTTGGTCCAGTCTCCGTGGATGTCGACCGTCGTCCCCGCGAGGATCTGGCTGTTCGCCGTCGTCGTCACGTCGTCGCCGACCCGCAGGGTGACCGATCCGCTGGCGGCGACCCGACCCCTGGGCACGATGGTCTCAGCGGTCTCGAGGAAGCGGACGCGGCCGTCGTGGAGCAGGGCGAGGTCCTCGTCGAGGGTGTCGTGGGCCAGCAGGGTCGCGCCGGTGAGGGTCGCGGTGGCGGTGCGCAGGGACTCCGCCAGGGTGAGCACGAAGGCGCTGACACCCACGATGACGTAGTCGCCGTCGACGGTCGTCCCGGTGAGGCGGACGGCCGTGCCCACGAGGAACCCGTCCGACACGAAGCTGCCGCTCGAGCGCGTCAGCGTCGCACCGTCGAGGGTGAGGGTGCCCGCGAAGCTGCCCGGGGAGGAGATGGTCGCGGTGGTGACGGCTGCCGGTGTGGTGGTCTCGCGCACGGTGAGGCGCACGTTGCCTGCGAGGGCCTCGGCGAGGACCAGGGCGAGGGTGCCTCGGGTCTCGGTGACCCAGATCGAGGTGCTCGAGCGGAGCCCGACGTCGCCGGGGGCGCTGCGGGCCGAGTCGATGTCGAGGTCGTGGGAGGCCTGGCCGATGCCACCGCCGACGGCGTCGATGTCGATGGTGTTGCCGACCACGTCGGCGGAGTCGTCGGCGAGGGCGTCGATGACCGAGCCGGCCCGGGTCGTGAGGGTGACGTCACCGGTGCGCGAGATGACGGCGTCCAGTCGCAGGTCGTCGACCGAGGCGGCGATCCCGTCGACCTCGGTGAGGAAGATCCCCAGGCGGGCGTCTACGAAGACCACGCCGTTGGCCAGGGTGCCGTCGCGGTTGGAGGAGTCGAGCTCGAGGAAGTTCGAGGTGCCACCGATGCCACCGAGGGGTGCCAGCAGGGTGATCGACCGGCCGACGACGTCGGCCGCACCGTCACCGGCCGTCGCGGCGGCGTCGGCACCGGCCGGGGCGTCGACGATCGAGCCGAACCGGGAGGTGAGGACGACGTCGCCGCCGCGCGACCGGACCATCCCGGCCCGCAGGTCCCCTGCCACCTCGGTGACCGTCACGTCACCGTCCACGCTGGTGTCGATGTGTCCCAGCCCCCGCACGTCGGTGAACGCCACGAGGGTGGTCACCGGTGTCGCCAGGCCAGCGCTTCCGCTGGTCGTCCAGCTCGCGGACCCCTGCACGTCGGCGACGAGGATGTTGCCGTCGGCGGCGGGGGAGCCGGCGGTGATCCCCGGGGTGCCCGCCGTCGCGAAGGCGGTGAGGGTGCGGTCGAGCTCGTAGGACGACAGCCCCGTGGTGGGGTGGGTGCCCAGGACGCGCGTGGCGAGCGACGCGGTGCGCTCGAAGGTCCAGGTGGAGTCCACGGCGATGCTCTTCGGCGTGGTCGTGCAGGTCACGTCCGCCGAGCAGAGGTGCGCGGCAGCGTCGCGGGTGAGCGGGGTGCCGTCGGGTCGGAAGTGTCGTGAGTAGCTCTGGTCGTGGGGCTCCTGGTCGACGCGGACCCTGACGTTGCCCGCGCTGGAGGTGCCCAGCTGACGCTGTGAGTCGTCGAGGACGAGGTCGGCGGTACGGCCCGCCACGATCGCGTCGACGCGGACCGCTAGGGCGGCGCTCGACAGTCCCGCGGTGGTGTGGGCGACCCGGTCCACCGCCTGCAGGTGCAGGTAGGTGTCGACGCCGGCGGTGACGAAGAGCCGCACGGTGCGCAGGGTGTCATCGGTGGTGGCAGGACGGTCACCGCGGTTGACCGACTGCACGAGGCGAACGTGGATGCGTGCGGTGCCCGACGTCCCGATGCTGCCGCGGGTGGCCTCGAGGTCGGCGACCCACGTCTCGATCCAGGCGGTGTCGCTGCCGGAGCGGATGTCACCGTCCGTGGTGAGGATCCGGGTCCACCCGGCGGGGTTGGTGATCGAGCCGTCGAGCACGATGTCCGCCGCGCTGCGACCGGTGACCCCGTCGCGCTGGATCTTCTGGATGTCGACGACCGACCCGGCGGGGGTGAGGTTGCGCCAGAGGTCGAACTGGAGGGTGGTGAGGCCCGCGGCGACCACGGTGTCCGCCAGGGCGCGGCGGACGAACTGGACGAGCGGGGTGTCGGTGCCCCGGTAGATGAGGTCGATGCCGGCGAGGTGCATCTCCTGGCCCGAGTGGTCGAGGACCACGACGCTCTCGAGGTTGTCGCGGAAGGTGAAGACGGGGGTCACACCCGTGGGGTTGGTGTTTGCGTCGCTCACGAAGGCGACGTCGCCGAGGCCCTGGTTCGTCACGGTCACGTGGTAGTCGCCATCGGTGACCTGGCTGCCCACGCCCAGGGTCGTGGCGTCGCCCGCGTCGTCGCGCACCGTGATGTCGCCACGCAGCACCCTGATGTAGCCGTCGGCGTCGATGACGAGCTCGGGAGCACCGGTGCGACCACCGAGGATCGTCACGTCGGCACCCCAGCTGATGCTTCCCCCGCTGCTCGTGAGGCTGGTCGTGGTCTCGTTGTGCGCATCCACGTACAGGGCCAGGGCCGGGGTGTGTGCGGGGTTCGTCGTGACCAGGCCCTGGGTCGACCCGTGGACGAGCCCGGTCTCGGTGGTGCGCGAGTTGTCGCGGGCCCCCGCGGTGACGAGGGCGTCGGCGTCGGACGACACGACCGCGGTGAGCCGCGTCGAGCCCTGCGAGATGCTGGCCTGCGGGAAGATCAGGGCCACGGCCAAGGAGTAGAGGTCGCGGATGATGCTGATGTTCGTGTGCACCGCGCGCAGGTCCACGCCCCTGGTCCCGGTGATGCGCGTGGCGGCACCGTCGATGTCGACCTCCACCCGGGAGGCGACGTCGACGTTGCCGTTGGCGAAGGCGCTCGCGACCCCGAAGAAGATCGGGCTGTAGGCCGTGGCGGACGCCTTGGTCTTCCCCCGCAGCTTGGTGACGATCGCCTGGAGGGACACGGAGGTGGCCGTGAGGAGGGCACCGTTGCTCACCGTGACCTTGGTCGTCCCGATGATGACCGCGCCGTTGCCGTAGCCGTCGCCGCTGGTGTTGGTGTTGTCGGAGTCCGCGCCGGCCCCCACCCCGACGGAGTAGGTCTCGGTGGTGGTCTCGACGTCCGAGCTCGACAGGGCACGCACGGTGAGGGCGTCGGCCGCGGTGAGCCGTGCGGACGACCCGATCGTCACGGTGGTGCTGAAGGTCAACCGCGCCGTGGTCTCGGCGATCTTGGCGCTGATCCCCCCGCCGCCGGTGGCCTTCGCGCCGGCGCTGACCACGTGGTCGGAGTCCGCGGTGACCCGCAGGTCGTCGCCGGCGGTGATCCGGGTCGTGGAGCCCACCGAGACCGAAGTGGTTGCCGTCCTGCCCGAGCACAGACCGCTGCCGACGTTGCCGCTGGTGCACAGCCCGGTGAGGGTGTTGGCGTGCGCCTCGCCGACGGTCAGGGCGCCGCCGCCGGCGGCGTCGGCGTAGCTCGTCTGCGTCGACTGCGACGTCGAGGTGATGCTCACGTCGCCGGTGGCCGAGATGGACGCGGCGTCGACCGTGGTCGTGACCGTGCTGGAGGAGAAGAGCCGTGCCGTCGGGAAGCTGAAGTCACCGACACCACCGGAGCCGCCCTTGGCCGTCGCCCCCGACACGCCGTCACCGCTGGGCGGGAAGACCTGGGCGAGCGGCACCCCACCGGCGCCGGCGAGCCGGTGGGTGAAGCTCGCGGGGAACGAGGTCAGCACCAGACGCAGGGAGTCCAGCTGGGTGGCACCGGTGCGCAGGTCGATCCCGAGGCTGCCCAGGTAGTGGGTGCCGCCGCGGGTGGTCACGGTCGAGCTCACCGTGGTGCCGTTGGCGCGGGTGAGCGTCACGGTCTCGGTGGTGCTGACCGAGATGGCCGGCCCGCCGCGGGTGAGCGAGAGGGCGACGGTGTTGGGAGTGGCGGGGTCGGCATCGACGACGTAGTAGGTCCGGCCGTCCTCGAGGCCGGTCAGCACCCGGGCCAGGGACTGGACCGCGTCCTGGTCACCGGAGCTCACCAGGCCGAGAGCGGTGACGGCGATGGCGGCGATGTCGTCAGTGGTCGTCGTGGTGCCGTTGTCGGAGCCCGCGTACCCCACGGCCCGGTAGTAGCTCGACGCGAGCTGGATGATGTCGGCGTCGACCCAGATCACGTAGTAGGTGACGCCGTCGCCGAGCCCGAGGCCCGCGCCGTGGTAGACGACCGCGTCGCCGGAGGAGAAGCCGTGGCCGGGGGCGAAGATCCGGTTGTTGTCGGTGTGGGCGACGGTGATCGGCTGGGTCGTGGGGTCGGCGGGGCAGTTGACCTGCGGCATCCGCTGCGCGGTGTCGAGCAGGCCGCAGTAGTCGTAGGTGCCGACGGTGACGTCGACGGCGCTCGTGAGGAACTCGACGGCCGCACCGGCACGGTAGGTCACCGACTGGCCGACCGCGAACGCCGCGGTGCCGAAGTCGATGTA
The DNA here is from genome assembly GCA_963795035.1 of uncultured Actinomycetota bacterium. Taxonomy (GTDB): domain Bacteria; phylum Actinomycetota; class Actinomycetes; order Actinomycetales; family Dermatophilaceae; genus Oryzobacter. The sequence goes on from CAWCFZ010000003.1 coordinate 706,300, forward strand.
GCCGCCGGCCCCGGTGGCGGTGAACCCTCGCAGCAGCGAGCTCTCGGACGCGACGGCGGCTGCGCGGGTGGTGACCAGCCGGATCCGCAGGGGGTCGATCTTCGACGGGTCGTTGACGTCTCCGGTGATGGCGGTGCCGAGGAGGACGCCGCGCACGTAGAGCACCGAGCCGGGGTTGACGCAGAAGCTCCCGCAGGTCGCCGGGTTGGTCTGCCACGGCTCCACGAGGGCGAGCCCACCGCCCGGGCGGTAGTGGACGGCGTCGCCGGAGCGCAGGTGGTGCGGGCTGTCGAAGGTGATGATGTCGCGGTCGGGATCGACGCTCGAGAGGTCGAAGCTGCTCTCGAAGGCGATGGTCCCGGGCGTGCTGCTCGTCGCCGGGGTCACGACCTTCACCGTGTAGGTGCGGCAGTCCGCGCCGGAGGTGCACGCCTGGAGCCCGCCGATCTGCTGGGCCCCCGTCGTCCCGGTCGAGAGGTAGCTGACCTGGTCACCGTCGCGCAGGGGGAAGGCCACGGTGACGGTGCTGGTGGTGGGGTCGACGGCGGTGACCACGTCGCTCGGTGCGGGCGACAGCGGGGTCCGGGTCAGCGTCGCCGTGACGGTCACGTCACCGCCGGCGGTGATCGTCGTGCGGGTACCGACCGACACGGCCACGGTCGGGTCGACCGAGGTCGTCGCGTTCGCGCCGCCGCCGCTGATCGCACCGCCGCTGTACATCTGCGCCGTGGTGTCGGCCTCCCCACGACCGGTCGCCGCCACGGTCACGTCGCCGCCCACCCCGTTGGCCGCCGTCGTGACGATGGTGGCGCCCGCGCCGATCCCGGCGCTGGCCGCCGTCGTGCTCGAGGCGATGGCCGTCGGCTGGGTGATGCTCACGAACCCGCCGGAGCTGATGGTCATGCTGGAGCGGGCCCCGGACCCCTTGACCTCGGAGACCACCTCGAGGTTCCTGGCGGTGACCCTGACGTCGTCGCCGACGGAGGCCGCCACCGACCCCTTGACGTCGGCCCGTGCGGTCAGGGCGCTGACGCTGATGCCCCCACCGCCGCTGCGGTCAGCGGTGGACACGGCGGTCTGGCTGCTGGCCGCGGCCACCCGCACGGTGCCGCCGCTGGTGACCGTGGTGCGGTCCGCCAGGGGCAGCGTGGCGGCACCGGCCGGTCCCAGCCGGGCCTGCACGACGCTGTTGACGAAGCTCGTCGCGGACCCGGTGCCGACGGCCACGATGCCACCGCCACCGCTGTCGACCGTGGTGGTGGCGGCTGACGTGCCGTTGGCGGAGATCGTCAGCGAGCCGGCCGTGACGAGGGCGCCCTCGTCGACGACGGAGGTGACGAGGGAGCCGGTCGAGGTGGTGCCGATGCGTGCGACGGCGGTGGTCGAGGTGATCTCGGCCAGGCCGCCACCGCCGGCGGCCGTGGTGGCCTTCGCCGACTGCACGAGGTTGGTCGCGACGGTCGTGGCTGCGGTGGTCGTGACCGACGCCCGGCCGATGCGTGCGGTCGCCCTGCCCAAGATGGTGGCCGTGGCCTCCAGGGCCGTCGACGCCACGATGCCGCCCGTCCCTCCGCTGAGGACCGCGTCGACCACGCGCGTCGCCGGGTCGGTGCCCGCCACGTCGCCCACGGTGACGCTGAGGGAGCCCGCCGTCACCACGGCACCGTCGCCCACCTGCGCGAGGAGCGTGTCGTCGATCGTGGCGGTGCCGGTGATCCTGGTGATGGCCAGCCCGATGGTCCCGCTGCCGCCCTCCATCCGGGCACTGGCCCGGCTGTGCGAGGTGGCCCGCACCGACACACCGCCGGAGGATGCCGTGACGCGGGCGCCGTCGTCGAGCCGCGCCTCGGTGCGACCGCCGATGCTCGTGATGGCGTCGACCTTGGCCACGGCCCCGCCGAAGCCGGCGGCGATCGACACGGTCAGGGTCGCGGCGTGCGCGAGCGAGTCGGTGCGGGACAGGAGGGTCACGCTGCCCGTGGTGGAGGTGACCCCACCGTCGACGTAGCTCTCGACCACCGAGCCGATCGAGTTCTCGGTGAACGACGTCGCGCCCGCAGCCGCGACGAAGCCGCCCGAGATGGCGATCGTCGGGACGACGGCGACGATGCTGGACGAGTCGGTCGCGCTCAGCGCCACGTCCCCGGAGGCCGTCGCACTGCCGGCGCCCACGAAGGCCCGCGTGCGCGACGTGGTGCTGTTCGTCGCCTTCGACCCTGCTGCTGCGAAGGCCCCCAGCCCGAGTGAGACAGCAGCCGACACGGTGTAGGCGTTGATCGTGGTGCGGCTCACGACGAGGGTTCCGGAGGCCCAGGTGAGGAGGTAGCCCCGGCCGGTGGCGATGTCCGTCAGCGACCAGACCGAGCCCGACGTCACCGTGGTGAGGTCGAGGAGGCCGGCGGCCGACAAGGGCTCGCCGCGGCTGGAGAACAGGCCGCTCAGGGAGCCCAGGGTGGCGGCCGAACCCGCGTCGAGGGCTGCCTGGGACGGCACACCGCTGGTGATGGTGAACAGCTGCGGGGACTGCGTGACCGCGGTGACCGAGATGCCGCCCGAGGTCGCGGTGACCCCGGTGTCGGACGCCGTGATGTACGCGGCGGTGTCGGTGTCGATGGTGTTCACCGCACGCGCCTCCGCCACGGCGATGGCGACACCCACGGGCGCGAACGACAGGGCGACGGCCACGGCGCCGGTCGTGGCGCCGATGGAGGTCGTGCTCGTGGCACTGACGGTGATGCTGGCCGCCCGGATGCCGGTGGGGCCGTCACCGTCGATCCAGGCGTGGACCTTGGTTCCGATCCGGTTGATGCTCTGGGCGCCGGCTCCGGCCCCGGTGAGGGCGAAGCCGAAGGACGCGGCCGCCGCCGCCGAGCCGGCGAGCACCAGGGCCGTGATGGTCGAGGTGTCGGTGGCGGTGACGGTGAGGGCTCCCGTGGCGGAGACCGAGGTGTCGTGCAGGTAGGCCAGCACCTCGTTGGGGGAGTGGAGCACCCACGGGGCGCCGGTGGCGGCGTAGTTCTGCGTGCCGAGGTTCAGGGAGGCCCGGGCCCCGGTGTACTCGTACATCGCCCCGCCGGTGCCACCGTTGCCGTAGCCCGCGGTGAGCCGCACGACGTCGCCGTGCCGAACGACCTGCGTCCCGGAGGCGCTGGTGAACCCGAAGTCCGAGCCGAGGATGTTCCGCGCGATCGCGGCTCCGATGGCCGCGGCGCCACCGCCGAGCGCCGACCCGGAGAGGCTCGCTGCGAGGGCTGCGATGGTGGCCGTGATCGTGGCGAGGTTCGTCGCCGAGACGGACACGGCCCCGGTGACGGTGACGAGGGCACCGTCGGCGAAGGCTCGGACGGACCCGAGGATGAGGTTCTCGGCGACCGCGCCGGCCCCGGCCACGGCGATGCTGACGGCCCCGACCCCGAAGGCCACGGCGGCCGCGACGGTGATGGCGTCGATGGTCGCGGTCTCACTCGCAGCGACCGTGACGCTCCCCCCGCTGACGGAGACAGCGTGCAGGTAGGCGGCGACGTCGCTGTCGATGACGTTCTCGGCCAGGGCGACCCCGATGGCCACGGTGCCCGCGATGAGCCCCACGGCCGCCGCGACGGCTGCGGCACCCACGATCGCGATGATCGTCGCGGAGTCGCTGGCGGTCACCAGGAGGCCGGGGGCCGACACGAGGTCGACTGCCGGGCCGGCACCCGCCACGTAGGCGGCGACGTCGATGGCAACGAGGTTCTGGGCGCTGGCGCCGGCCCCGGCCCCCCCGATCCCCACGACGCCGGCGGCGACGGCGGCCGAGGCGGCGAGCACGATCGACGCGATCGTGGCACCTCCGGTGGCGCCGATGGTGACGGCACCGCCCGCCGTGACGCTGGTGCCGTCGAGGTAGGCCGAGACCTGCGAGGCGTTGCGCGTGGTCACCGCTCGCCACAGGTCCTCGTCGGTGAAGTCGGTCCAGTTCACGTTGCCGCTGGTGTCGGTGGTCGTCCACGACGTGAGCGAGGTCGGGCCGACGTACTGGAAGACGCGGCCGCTCAGGGATCCCTGGGTGACCTTGACGAGGTCGCCCACCACGACGGCGTTGCTGCTCGAGAGCGCCTGCGCCGTCGTGTGGTCGACGGCGCCGCCGTCCCCGTCGTCGAACCCGATGACGTTGCGGGCGATCGCGACGCCGACCGACACCGCGCCGCCCGCCAGGCCGACACCGAGGGCGAGGGAGGCGCCCACGACGGTGGAGAGGATGGCGGCGCTCGAGCGGGCCGTGACGTCGAGCGTGCCCGCGGTGAGCACGACCCCACCGGCACCGAGGGTCCTCCTGACGGTGAGGTCACTGTCGTCGACGTGGGCCCTCGTGCGCGAGGTGACGATGTTGGTGGCCAGGGCACCGGCGCCGCTGACGCCGATGGCGACGACCCCGGCGGAGATGGCGACGGATGCGGCCACCGACACGGCATCGATGCTCGGCACGGCGAGGGTGAAGCCGGTCAGGGTCCTGCGCACGATCCAGCTGCGACCGTTGGCGACATCGCGCAACACCCATTCCGAACCCGCCACGAGGATGCTGACGGCGAGCGTGTCGGACAGGCCGAGGCTCGGCAGGGCAGCGCGCAGGGAGGCGAGCGTCGGGCTGTGGATCGTGCCCTTCTTCTCGCCCGCAGGCACGGCGGCGTCCACGTCCGAGATCTGTCGGGCCGCGGTCGTGAGCAGGGTGCCGAGGGTGCTCGAGGTCACCGCGAGGGGGTCGCCACCGCTGCTGGTGGCCGTGACCGAGACCGAGCCCGCGTCCACGGTGCCGGTGTCTGCGATGAACGCCGCCACGTCGTTGGCGACCTCGTTCCGGGCGAGGGCGACGGCGATGGACACCGCGAGGGCGACGACGCCGGCCGCGAAGGCCACCGAAGCAGCGGCCACGACGGCGCGGATGCGCGAGGCGTCGGTGGCGCTCACCGTGAGGCGGTCGGCCGTCAGGGACGACGCGGCCGGTGCGGTCGGGGCGCCGGCGACGGAGGCGTGGACGATGGTGGCGATGCGGTTCTCGGTCGATGTCCCCGCCGCGGTGACCGACCCGGCCACCGCTCCGCCGGCCAGGGCCACCGAGAGGGCGAGCACCAGGGCATCGATGGTGCTGCTGGCCGTGGCAGTGACCGTGACGTCCCCGTCGGAGTGCACCGTGGAGCGCAGGATCGACGCGCGGACCTCGGCGGGGGAGTACACGGCGTCGAGACCGCTGAGGGAGTAGCCGATGAGGTTGCGGGCGATCGAGAGGCCGATCGAGGCGCTCACCCCGACGAACCCGCCGGAGACGGCCGCCGATGCGGCGGCGACGACGGCCCTGATGGTCGAGGAGTCGGACGCGGTGACCAGGACGGAGCCGCGTGCCGCTCCGGGCCTGGTCGCGGTGACGTCACTGTCGGACACCTCGGCGACGGTGTGCGTGAGGATGACGTTGAGCGCGACCGCGCCTGCACCACTGACCCCGATGCCGACGAACCCACCACCGACCGCGATCGAGGCGGCGATGGCGAGGCTGTCGATCGACGACGTGCTCGAGGCCCGCACCACGAGGTCCCCGGTGGTCACCCCGTCGCCCACCGACCTCACGGCAGCAGTGACGGCGTTGTCGATGGTGTTCTGGGCGAGCGAGACGGCGATCGAGACGGCCACACCGACGTAGCCGAAGCCGGCAGCGAGCGAGGCACCCAGGGTGAGTGCCCGGATGGCGGACTGGTCGGTCGCGGTGAGGAGGGTGCTCTCGGCGCTGATGCCCCGCAGCGCGTGGCCACTGGGTGCGTCGCCGGTGATGGTGGCGGCGACGTCGACGACGATCCGGTTGAAGGCGATGGCACCGGCCCCGCTGGCGGCCACCCCGACGGTGCCACCCACGGCGACGGCCGCGGAGGCCGCGATGACGATGGCGCTGATCGTCTGCTTCGTCGACGCCGTGACGACGAGCGCTCCCGGGGCGCCCACGGAGGTGCGCTCGAGGGACGCGCGCACCTCGACCGGTGCCCGGGTCGAGCCCGTGTACCCGCCGATGGAGTTCTCGGCGATCGCGATGCCGATCGAGACGCCGACCCCTGCGGTGCCGCCGATGGCGACCGATGCCGAGGCGGCGACGATGGTCGCGACGACCGAGGAGGAGGCCGCGGCGGTGACCGTGACGCCGGCGGCGCTCCCGATGGAGCTGTCGGCTGCCCAGGCGTTGGTGGAGCCGGAGATCTCGTTCCTCGCGTAGGCACCGGCACCGGCGACGGCGACCCCGACGGTGCCACCGATGGCGACGGCGAGGGACGCCGCGACCGCGACGGCGCCGATGGTCGGCCGCGACACGACGAACCGGGTGGGCTGTCCCGGTGTCGTGACCTTGGTGATGAGGTAGACGTCGGTGCCGGAGGTGAGCTGCCACGCCTCGCCCGCCTTGACGGCCGTCAGTGCGGGGGGCTGGTACTCCCAGGACGCGGTGCTGGTGAAGGTCTGGGCGCCGAGGTCGAGCAGGGCGTTGGCGCCCTTGTAGCGGTACGAGAGCCCGGTGGCCGAGTCCCGCACGACCTCACCCTGCTTGACGACGACCCACAGGCCGGTCCTCCACAGCGGGTTGGTCGCGAAGTTCACCGCACCGAGGTCGACGCCGGTGGCGGCCGCCCCCGTGTAGACGTACACGGTCCCGAGGGTGCCTCCGGCGGCCCCGGCGACGACGCGCACGGCATCCCCGGGCTTGAGGTCGACGCACGCCGGAGAGCGAGCTGAAGACGGGCGCGACCGTGTCGCTGGTGGAGTGCTCCCCGGCCGTGAGGGGGTGACCGGCAGCCTTGAGCTTCTGCTCCAGCGCCTTGAGCACCAGGGCGTCGGCGGCGGCGTCGACCGCCTCTTCGTCGGCGACCGTGTCCGGGTCGTCGTCGGCACCTTGCGCCGCGTCGTCGAGGGTGGTGGCCGGATCCGACCCGAGCCCGCTCGTCGGCAGGTCGAACAGCTCGGACCCGCGGGAGGTGGCCGTGATGACGACGCCGCCCGTCGTCGTGGTGACCGTCGCCGCGATGACCGCGGCGGCCACGTCGATGGCGAGCGAGTTCAGGGCGATGGACAGACCGATCGAGACGGCGACACCGGCCGTGCCGCCCACCCCGGCGGCCACGGAGGCAGCGGCGGCGACGACGCGGATCATCGAGACGTCGTCGGCGGTGACGCTGAGCGAGGCGGCCCTGACGGTCACCGGCGCGGCGGCGGAGCCGCCGTCGATGACGGCTCGGGTGGCCGAGGTGATCCGGTTCTCGGTGTAGACACCCGCACCGCTGAGCCCGATACCGGCCGTTCCGCCTCCGCTGACCCCCACCGCTGCCGCGACGACGAGCGCGTCGATCGACTGCGAGGACCGAGCGCTGAGGGTCACCGCACCGGTCGAGTGGACCGAGGCGCCGAGGACGACCGCCTCGACCGACGAGGGGTCGGCGGTGAGGTCCGCGCGGGTCCAGACCGAGGAGTCGGAGTAGTCCATCCGCGACAGCTCGACGCCGTCGGGGACGAGTGCCCACACCGTGGGGGAGCCGTAGCTCTGGCCGGAGAGGGCGACGCTGCCCGGGAGGTTGGCGCCGAGGTAGCGGTAGACGCGTCCGGTGCTGACGAGCTTGACCCGGGTGCCCGTGACGATGCCGTTGGTCGCGGTGTCGGTGGAGCGGAAGTCGTAGTAGCTGCCGCCGATCGGGACAGGCGCCCACAGGTCGGTGTTGGTGAGCTCCTGCGTCGACAGGTCGATGCTGCCGGCGAGCGTCGGCCCGAGGTAGCGGAAGATCGCGTCGTCGGCGACCCGGCGGACGGTCGTGCCCGTCGCCAGACCGGAGGCCAGGGTCTGGTTCGAGCTGTACTGGTAGGGCGTCGGGGCGACCAGGGTGGGGCCGGTGTACTCGTAGACGTCGCCGATGCGCGGCCCGCTCGTGATGGTGACGAGGTCACCGCTGCGCAGGGTGACGGGCCTGTCGTCGGTGCTGAAGACGGGGCGCCAGAGGGCCCGGTTGGTGTAGACGGTGGTGGACAGGTTGAGGCTCGCCACGGGTGGGCCGCGGTAGCGGTAGATCCACCCGTCCTGGGAGCCCCCGGAGACGCGCACGTAGTCGCCGGTGCTGAGCGCGGCAGCCGTCTCCGTCGACACGTGGTCGACGACGACGGGTGTGTCGTGGGAACCGATGGTGTTGCGGGCGACCGACACCCCGAGGGCCAGGCCGGCTGCGGTGCCGGACCCGAAGGCGATCGACGCCGCGACCGCGATGACCTTCGCCTCGATGGTGCCCGTCGACTCGGCCGCGACCGTGACGTCCTTCACCGGGCTCGCTGCCGACCCGAGGCTCCCACCCGAGACACCTGCCCTGGTGGTCGTGACGATGAGGTTGGTCGACTCCGCGCCGCCACCGGCGAGCGCGAGCGCGGGGTTGCCCCCGGCCACGGCGACCGAGACCGCGACGGCGATCGACTGGACCAGGATGCGAGAGCTGTTGCTCGCCGTGATGAAGACCCCACCCGGGGCGATGACGGTGCCCGGGTCGTGGACCATCGCGATGACCTGGGTGTCGATGGTGTTGTGGGCCAGGGACAGCCCGACGGCACCGGACCCGCCCCGGCCCCCCGAGAGGCTCGCGGCGACTGCGGCGGCCCGGGCGTCGGCGGTGATGCGTGAGGTGTCACGGGCCGTGACCCGGAAGGCGCTGCCGGAGCTCACGGAGGTCTGGGTCGTCGAGGCCTCGACCCTGCTGCCGATCTTGTTGTCGGTCCACAGCCCACCGATGGACACCGCGATCGCGCTGTCGGTGGACGCTGCCACGGCGACCGACGTGGCAGCGACGACAGCGGTGATCACGCCGGTGCTCTGCGCGGAGACGACGACGGCACCGCCTGCTCCCAGGTGCGAGCCGATCGCGCGGGCCTTGACCTCGACGGGGCTCACCCCGCCGTACTCCTCCCACCCGATGAGGTTGCGGGCCAGGGAGAACCCGATGGCCACACCCGGGGTGCTGCCCGAGACCGCGGCGGACACGGCGACGGCGATGGCCGCGATCAGGGCGTGGATCTCGCTCGAGTTGGACGCGGCCACGGTCAGGCCGGCCGTCGGTCCGGCGACGAGCGAGGATGCCGTGACGGTGGCGTTGGTGCGACCCCGGATGAGGTTGACGGCGGTCGCGCCACCTCCGGCGAAGGCGACGCTGCCCTTGAGGCTGACGGCGACGGAGACGGACGAGGCGGTGGACGTGGCGTCGATCGCGCTGGACTCCGTGGCGGTCACCGAGACGGCCCCACCTGCCGTGGCCGTGGTGACGGACGAGACCCTGGCGTCGGTCTCGGTCTGGATGTCGTTGCGAGCGATGCTCACGGCGACGCCGACACTCGAGGACTCCTTGAGGCTGATCGCGACCGAGATGCTCGGAGCCGTCACGGCGGCACGGATCGCCACGGCATCCGTGGCGGACACGGTGAGGGCGCCGCCGGCGTGGACCGCAGGCGCCGACTCGATGACCGCCTGGACCCTCGTCGACAGCCGGTTCATGGCGACGACGACGCCGACGGAGATCGAGTCGGAGTCCTCGGTGAGGCTGCTGCTGAAGGCGACGGTCGAGGCGGAGACGGTGGCGTCGATCGCGGCGGCCGAGACGGCGGTGACCGAGATGCTGCCTCCGGCGTCGAGCGTCGAGCGTGACACCCGGGCCTCGGTGCGCGCCGGCTTCCTGACCTCTGTGGGGATGACGTCCCCGACGATGGCCTCGACGATGTTGAACAGGATGTTCTGTGAGTCGATGCCCACCGTGTTGACCGCGATCGTCACGCCGACCGACGTCCCGGCCGAGGTGGTGGTCGTCTGCGTGGTGGCGGTGAGGACGCTGGTGTTGGACGCCGTCACGACGATGGTGTCGAGCGTCCCGGTCCCGGCGTCGACGTCGCTGTTCACGACCGAGGCGAGGGCACCGCTGAGCACGACGTTCGTCGCCACGACGAAGTTGACGGCGGTCGAGCTGCCCTCGTTGACGTAGCCCCCGCCCCCGACCGACACGGTGCCCGTGGTGTCGGCGTGGATCGTGGCGGTCTCGAGCGCCGAGACGAGCACGTCGTCGCCGGCGGTGACCTTCGCGTTGCCGATCGTCGCCGCGACGTCGCCCCGGGCGTCGTTGCGGGCGAACATGCCGCCGACGCCGGTCGCGTCCGCCCCCAGGATGCCGGTGGTGCTGATGCCGATGCTGGTGAGGAGGTCCAGGGTGTCGCCCAGGACGACCTTGGCCCAGTCGGCGCCCCCGTAGGCGGCGCTGCCGAGGTCCACCAGGACGCCGGCGCCTGCGTTGTCGTCTCCCTCGTAGACGTAGACCGAGCCGGCGGTGCCGCCCCCGACGGCGGAGTCGAGCCGCACGGCCTGGCCCTGGGTGACCAGGCGGAGGCCGGAACGGTTGGTGAACTGGTAGTCCTCGGCGAGGTTGGTGAGGAGGTCGAGGACGAGGTTCATCCCCGCGGTGCTGTCGGCGGTGGCGGTCACCTCGACCGTGGACTCGGCGTCGATCTCGGCGCTCTCCTCGGCCGTGACGAGGACCGAGCCGCCCGCCTTCACCAGGTTCTGGACGCGCGACCAGTTGGCGCTGGTGGCGTACTGCTGGGTGCCGTTCGACAGGTTGACCACGGTGGGAGGCCCACGGGGCGCACCCGTGTAGGCGTAGACGACGCCGGGGCTGACGGCCACCTGGTCACCGGGGTTGAGCGCCACCGGGGAGTCGGTGGTCGCGTAGGTGGTGGTGAGGTTGCCGAAGAGGATCTCGGCGCGGGTCGTGAGGTTGACCATGTTGCTGGCGATGAGGATGCCCAGCGCGAAGGCCTCGGCCTTGGTGAACGTGATGACGACGCTCGACGCGGTGTTGGAGACCTGCGCCTGCAGGGTGCCCTCGTTGGCGGCGGAGACCTTGACGTCGCCCGCCGCGTCGACGGTCGTGTCGACGAGCCGCGCGATCACCTGCGAGGGGGTGTTGCCGTCGAACGCGGAGTTGACGAGCGGGTCGCCGAGGATGGTGTCGACGGTGTTGAAGAGGAAGTTCTGCGACGCCCACCCGATCGTGTTGAACGCCAGCACCACGCCGTAGGTGTCGCCCTCGGACTGGATGCTCGCCAGGGTCTGGGCGTCGATCTGGGTGAGGCCGTCGGCGGTCACGACCACGTCGCCGGCCGTGGCCCTGAGGTCCGACGTCCGCACCTCGGCGAGGACGCTCGAGGTGATGACGTTGGTCGCGATGACGGCGCCGATCGCGATCGAGTCGCCCTCGCCACCCCAGGACTGGCCACCGGACGACGAGACGTCGGTGTCGGCGAGGGCCCGGATGACGGCCGTCGAGCGAGCGGTGACGGCGAGCGAGCCAGCGGTGACGTCGGTGTTCTGGACGGCGGCCCGGGTGGTGGTGCGCACGTCGTTGAGGACGACGACCACCCCGACCGCCATCGAGTCGGAGGAGTCGATGTTGATGCCGGTGGGGACGACGCTCGTGAGCAGGTTGGGCTTCCAGTAGCCCAGGTCGCCGTAGTCCTCGCTGGACAGGTCGATGAGGATGCCGGCGCCGCCGTTGTCGTCGCCGAGGTAGGTGTAGACGTCGCCCGGCGTGCCGGCGAGCTTCTTCCACACCAGGGTGTTCGTGTAGTCCTGGTTGCCGAGGTCACGGGTGCCGGCGCTGCCGAGGTACTGGTAGACGGCGTCGTCCTCGCCACCGACGAGAGCCCACTGCGGCCCGGTGTAGGCGACCGTGCCCAGGTCGACCCGGGCGTTCGGGCCGAGGTAGCGGAAGAGCGAACCGTCGACGTCGACGACCTCGCCGGTGAGCACGAGGCGGCGGCCCGAGCCCTGGGTGTACCGGGCGTCCGCGTACCCCGTCGCGACCCGGACCTTCTGGAGGTTCCCCAGCGCCACGGCGCCGTCGCCGGTGCCGAAGTCCTCGGCGACGTGGTCGTCGGCGAGCTTGACGGTGCTGCCGAAGACGACGCGCACCTCGCCCTCGCTGGAGAGGAAGTCGGAGGGCAGCGAGCCGGTGATCGTCTGCTGGAGGATGCTCGCGCCACCGTCGTTCGCCGTCGTCGACGACGAGACGAGCGTGATGTTGGCGTAGATCCCCGAGCCGTCCGTGGCGCTGACCACGACCGCGCCGCCGGCTGAGATCTCCCGGGTCACCCGGTTCGGGTCGCGGACCGTGAAGCCGAGGAGCGCCTGCGCCGAGCTGGCGACCTTGTTGCTCGCGAGGAGCCCGCCGCCGGCCGAGCCGGAGGCTCCGAAGAGGGCGGAGGCCGCGGAGCTCGCGGCGTTGGAGACCGTGGCGTTGAGCTGGGCCGAGTTGTCCGCGACCACGCGGACGTCACCGGTGGTCACCACCGTGGTGTCCCAGACCTTCGCGGAGGTCGATGCCGGGTCCATCCCGTTGAACGCCGTCGGCGAGCAGCGGGTCGCCGAGCACGGCGTCCACGATGTTGAAGAGCAGGTTCTGCGTCTTCCAGCCGACGGTGTTGAAGGCGATCGTCACGGCCTTGGTGTCCTCGCCGGAGGCCGCGTTCGTCAGGACCCTGGCGTCGATCCCGGAGGTCGACGTCGCGTCGACGACGAGCGCCCGGGCCGTGACGCGGCTGTCGTCGAGGAGGGCGGTGGTGTGCGCCAGGACGACGTTGGTGACCAGCTGGCCGGTGTACGCGTAGACATCGGTGCCCTCCTCGCTGCCCGTGCCGACCGAGCTACCGCCGAAGGCCGAGACGGTGACGGTCGCCAGGACCTTGAGCAGGGCGTTCTGCAGGGCCGAGACGGTGACCGTACCCGCAGTCGCGGTGACGACCGCGTGGTCGATGGTGGCGTGCACCTCGCTGCGCAGGTCGTTGTAGAGCACGAGGATGCCGACGGCGCGTGCCTTGGACGCCGTGAAGTTGAGCCCGGCGAAGGCCGTGATGCCGGCGTAGAGACCGTCGAGGGTGTCGGCGGTCGCCGACAGCTTGGTCCAGCCGCCGGCCACGTCGTAGACCTGCGTGCCGAGGTCGAGCAGCCCGCCGGCCCCGGTCCGCTCGTAGACGGCACCTGCCTGGCCTCCACCGGTGTAGGTCGCCCCGAGGCGGACCTTGTCGCCGGCCGCGATGACCCGGCTGCCCGACGCCGTCGTGTAGTCGTAGTCGCCCGGGATGAGGATGCTGTTGACGATGTCGACGAGGCCGGTGACGGTGTTCGCGGTGTTGACGTCCTGCACGACCGTGCTGTGGGCGTCGATGGTGGCGTCGTCCGCGGCGCTGACCGTGACGTCTCCACCAGCGGTCACGCTGCCGCGCGTCGTGCCCGTGAAGACGACGGTCGCGACGGCCTCGCTGTTGACCTTGTTGCTCGCGATGATGAACCCTCCGGCCGCGCCGCTCGCGCCGTAGCCGTCGGCCTTCTTGCCCTCGGGCTTCTTCTTCTTGTCGTAGTCGGCCTGCTGGCTGGCGCCCGGGAAGACGATGTCGACGACCGCGTCGATGGTGTTGTCGTTCGACGAGACCGCCACGAGCTCGGAACGGGAGGTGGCGGTCACGGTGATGTCACCGCCGGCGACCAGGGTGCTGTCGGTGACGATCGCGTGGGCACGCGCCGGGTCGAGGCCGTCGAACACCTCGTCGGAGAGCAGCGGGTCGCCCAGGATCGCCTCGAGGGCGTTGAAGAGGAAGTTCGAGGTCTTCCACCCGATCGAGTTGAACGCGACCACGGCGGTCTTGGAGTCCCACGTCTGCGTGCTGCTCGAGGCGGTCGCGTCGAGCACGGCCGCGAGCACGGCCGTGACGATGATGTCGCCAGCGGCATCCAGCGGGCTGTCGGTGACGAGGGCATCGACAGAGGCGAGCACGAGGTTGGTGACGAGGATGACGCCCTTGGCGCCGAAGGCGGACACGACACTGTCGTCGAACGCGGTGATCGTCGCCGAGCCGTCTGCCGTGACGACGATGTCGCCACCGGCGCTCACCCTCGAGCCCTGCACGCCGCGGGCGGTGACCGCGCTGCGGACGTCGTTGAGGTCGACCAGGCCGTAGTAGGCTCTGCGCGTCGCCGGTGGTGCCGGCCGTGTCGAACACGACCCCCGCCGTGCCGAGCAGGGCGTAGCTGAGCGACTCGGTGATGAGCGTCGTCGGCGTCAGCTCCTTCCACAGCTCGAAGTCCGCGTAGTCCGCGGTGGTGAGGTCGAGCAGGCTCAGGGTGTCCAGGCCCATGTACTGGTAGGTCTTCCCCGCGGTCTCGTCGACCTCGAGGTCACCGTCGAGGTCGTAGTCGTCGGCGACGCGGACGGTGGTGCCGAAGCCGACGAGCACGCTGCCGCTGTTGCTCGTGTAGTCGTGGTCGTCGATGGTGTCGCTCGCCCACTGGTTGAGCAGCCCGGCACCCCCGTCGTTGGAGGGAGTGATGTCGGACGACATCGCCGTCGAGGAGTCGACCTCGGCCACGTCGCTCGCCAGAACCGTCACGTCGCCCCCGGCGGTCACCGTGCTGTCGTCCACGGCCGCCGTCGCCGAGCTGGACACCTTCGAGCTGGCGACCACGGCGCCCTTGCTCGTCCCGGCCGCACCGAACATCGCCGCCGGGGCCGAGGTCGCGGCGTTGCCGACCTCCGAGTGGACGACGGCCGCGTTGACCGCCGAGACGAGCACCGAGCCGGAGGCGACGAGCGTGGAGCCCGACACGAGGGCGTCGGCGTCTGGCCGGGTCGATCCCGTCGAACGCCTGCCCGATCACCGGTCCGCCGATGATGGCGTCGAGCCCGGCGAAGAAGAGGTTCGTCGCCTTCCAGCCGATGGTGGTGAAGGCCAGGACGACGCCGACCGCATCGGCGCCCGAGACCGCGGCCGCGTTGGTGACCGCGTCGATCTGGGCGAGGTTGGCGGCATCCACGACGATGTCGCCGTCGGTCGAGGTGAGGTCGGAGTCGGTGACCGTGGCCGCGAGGTGGGTGATGACCCGGTTCGTGGCGATCGAGGCGCCGACGGCGAGGGACGTGCCCGCACCGTTGAAGGAGCTGCCGCCGGAGGACGAGGCCGTCGAGTCGACGGTGGCCCGGACGAGGCCCTGGCCACGGGCGAGCACGCCCGACGCTGGCGCCGGTGACGTCGGAGTCGGTGACCGAGGCCGTCACGGTGGTGCGCAGGTCGTTGAGGACGACGGCTCCGCCGAGCCCCATCGAGTCGGAGGTGGTGACGTTCCAGGTGGTCGGCAGGGGCGTGGCCTCGGGCACCGGCTTCCACCAGCCGAGGTCGGTGTAGGAGGTGCTCCGGCCGACCGGCGCGCCCGTGCCGAGGTCGACGCTCGTGCCGTCCGGGCCCATCCACTCGTAGGTCGTGCCCGCGGCGCCGCCGACCTCCTCCCAGAGGGTCGTGTCGCCGTAGTCGGTGCTGTTGAGGTCGAGCGCTGCGGCCGCGGTCGTGCCGAGGTAGCGGTAGATGCTGCCCACGTTGCCGGAGACGGGAGCCCACCGGCTGCTCATCCGGTAGTCCTGCACCGAGAGGTCGAGGCGGGCGTTGGGGCCGAGGTAGCGGTAGGCGCGACCGCCGTCGCCACCGGAGGCGTAGCCGTTCTCCACCGTCACCACGTCGCCGAGCGTGAGGAGACGGATGCCGGACCCGGTGGTGAGCCGGCTCTCTCCGTAGCGGCTGCCGACCTCGACGGTGTCACCCGGGGCCACGGTCTCGACCTGCGTCCCGTCGACCCCACTGGTGAAGGCGGGTGACCCGAAGTCGGCGGCGAGCTGGACGAGGTCACCGAACTGGAGGGTCTGGCTGCCCTGACCGCTCATCCAGTCGGGGGTGACCGTGCGCGAGCCGAGGGCGCTGTTGATGATGTGAGCCCCGCCGTTGTTGCTCGTCGCCGAGGAGATCACGATCTTGGTGTTGGAGAAGATGGCGGTGTCGTCGAGGGCCGTCACGAGCACGTCGCCCCCGGCGGTGAGGTCGAGTCGACCACGGTGGCGGTCGCGGCGCTCGAGACGCTTGTTGCTCACGAGGATGCCGCCGAAGCTCTTGCCGGTGGCGTTGAACAGGGCGGAGGCAGCGGAGTCGGCGGCGTTGGAGACGGTGGCGTTGAGTCGGGTCGCGTGGTCGGCGCGCACGGTCACGTCGCCGCCGCTGGTGACGCGTGGAGCCGGTGACGGTGGCCTTCGCCTCGGCGACGTCGTTGCCGTTGAAGGCCGAGGAGATCAGTGGGTCACCGAGGAGGGCGTCGATGGTGTTGAAGAGGATGTTCTGGCTCTTCCAGCCGATCGAGTTGAAGGCGAGCACGAAGGCGCCGGCGGTGTCACCGGTGGTGGTGGTCGCCATGACGGTGGCGTCGAGGCCGGAGCTCATCACCGCCTCGACGAGCACGTCGCCGGCGCCGACGGTCGAGCCGGTGATGGCTGCCGTCGCGTCGGCGAGCACGAGGTTCGTCGCGGCGATGACGTTGACCGCGAGCACCGTCCCCGGTGCCGTAGAAGCTGCCACCGGAGGCGTTGACGTTGGTGAGCAGGTCGGCGACCAGCTCGGCATCCAGGACGGCCCGCACCGCCAGGGAGCCACCGGCGCCGACGGTGGCGCCGTGACGCGTCGCGGTGCTGCTCGAGCGCACGTCGTTGTGGACGACGAGCACGCCGACGGCACGCGCGCTGGAGCCCAGCACGTTGAGGCCACCGAACGCCGTGACCCCGGCAGGAGCGTCTCGAGTCCGCCGACGTCGGTGGCGGGGTCGATCTTGCTTCCACAGGGCGCCGGTGTAGTCGATGGCCCCGAGGTCGGTGGTGAGGGAGGGCACGCCGACGTACTCGTAGATGCCACCGCCCGTGCCGCCGTTCGGCGTAGGTGGCGCCGAGTCGTACCCGGTCGCCCGTCACGAGGGTGCGCGATCCCGGAGGCCGTCGTGTACGCGTAGCCGCTGGGGAAGAGGAAGGAGTTGACCGCGTCGATGACGGCGCCGAGCGCTGCTCGTCGCCGTGGCGGACTGCACGACGACGCTGTGCGAGATGATCGCCGAGCGGTCGATCGCCTCGACGGTCACGTCACCGCCCGCGGTGGTCGTGCCGCCGGTGATCGTCGCGATGGCCGCGCTGGAGACCTTGTTCGACGCGACGACGCCGCCGACGCGAGGCCGCTCTTGCCGAAGCCGCCGACCTTCGGGGTGCTGGTCGCGCCGTTGCCTCCGGGACGGTCGAAGAAGATCGAGCCACCCGCGCCGGAGATGTTCTCGTTGCCCGCGAGGGCGTCGATCTGCACCTGGTCGTTGGCGCTGACGCGGATGTCGGCCCCCGCGTGCAGCACGCTGCCGGAGACGGTCGCGGACGCCAGGGCGGGGGTCTCGCCTGCGAAGGCCGTCGAGATCGGCGTCGACCCGAGCACGGCCTCGACGAGGTTGAACAGCACGTTGCTGGGGCGCCAGCCGACCGAGTTGAAGGCCAGGACGACGCTCTTGCCCGCGAGGGCCGAGATCGTGGAGACCGCGTGGGCCGTGAGGCTGCGCCTCGTTGGTGGCGGTGACGACGATGTCGCTCGACCGCGGTGAGCCGGCTGCCGGTGACGACGGCCTTCGCCGACGCGAGGAGGACGTTGGTCGTGACCAAGCCCCCGGTCGAGCCGACGGCCATCGCGCTGTCGTCGGTGGCCCAGAGGGAGGCCGCCTCCTCCGCGGAGACGAGGATGTCTGCCACCGGCACGAACGGTGGTGCCGTCGATGGTCGCGGTGCTGCCGGACGAGAGGAGGTGAAGGTGAGGACGGCGTAGTAGCCGTTCGCGGTGCCGGCCAGCGCCTTGCCGGTGATCTTGCTCGCGAGCCCCAACGACGGCATACGAGACGGTCGAGCTGATCAGGACGGTGGCGTTGACTTCCTTCCACAGCTCGAAGTTCGCGTAGTTCTGGCCCCCAGGTCGATCCCGTGGGCCCCCGGCCACCCCCATGTAGCGGAACACCGTGCCGGCGGCCGCCGTGCCGTAGTCGTCGGCGACGCGGACCAGGTCCCCGAACTGCGACGCGCTGGGTCCCGCTGCGGCTGGTGAACCTGTAGTCGTCGAGGACGTGCCGCGCCCAGTTGTTGATGATGCCCGCCCCGGCATCGTTGGTCTTGGTGACCGCTCCGTAGATCGAGGTCTCCGCCACGATCTCGGCCAGGTCGCTCGACGCCACGGTGACCGATCCACCGGCGACGACGCTGGCTGACCAGGCGCCACATCGCGTTCGTGGCGTAGCTCTGCACGCTGTCGGTCAGGCCGACTGGGGGTCCGCGCGGACCACCGGTGAACTCGTAGACGCTCGAGGCGTCGACCCGCACCCGGTCCCCGATCGACCAGGGAGCCGGTCTGGGTCGGGCTGCGGTCGGCGGGCCCGGCGGAGTTCTTGACGGTGCTCGAGACGACGGTCTCGATCCGGTTGCTCGACAGCACGCCGGCGACGGAGAGGCCGCCCGCGCCGAAGATCGCGGCCGGGGCCGAGGTCGCAGCGTTGGTCACCTGCGAGCGGACCGGCGCCTCGGAGGTGGCACGACCACGACATCGTCGCCGGCGCGACGCGCGAGTCGACGATCTGAGCGATCGCACCGACGGGCCGCACGGAGCCGTAGGCGGAGGAGAGCGGGGTGCCCGGACCAGCGCGTCGACGACCGCGAAGAAGAGGTTGGTCGCCGTGAGGCCGACCGTGTTGAAGGCGAGCACGATGGACACGGACTGCGCACCGGAGGAGACCATCGCGGCGTTGCAGGGCCTCGATGAGCGAGGTGTTGAGGGCCACGACCGCGACGCGCAGCCCGAGGCGGTGACGTCGCTGTCCCGGATCGTGGCGGTGGCGCTCCCGAGCACTCGGTTCGTCGCGATGATGCCGCTTGCGGCGAGGGAGCGACCCGCCCCGTTGATCGAGCTGCCACCGGACGAGTGAGCGGTGACGTCGACGTCGGCGCGGACCACACCGGACTGCACGGCCTGCACGGTGCACGTCCTGTGCGGTGACCAGCATGCCGCTGCATGGAGGCCGCGGCCTCGCTGTCGACGTCGTTGAGGACGACGACCGCACCGAAGGCCACCGAGGGGGACTGGGTGATGTTGAAGCCGGCAGGGAGCACGCTGGTGACGGGCACCGGCCGCCACGAGCCGAGGTCGGCGTAGTCCTGGGTGCGCAGGTCCAGGGCGATGCTCCCACCCGCACCGACCGGGCCGAGGTACTCGTAGACGGTGCCGACCTCACCGGCGAGCAGGACCCACCGCGAGGAGTCCGCGTAGTCGACGGTGTTCAGGTCGAGCGTGGCGCCCGCCCCGGTGTAGCGGTAGACGGCACCGGGGGCGCCACCGACGATCGCCCAGCGCGAGGTGTCGGTGTAGTTCTGGCTGCCGAGGTCGGCCCGTCCGCTGGCACCGATGTAGCGGTAGGTCGCGCCGACCACGCCGGGCCTGGGGTGGCCCTCTGCGACGGTGACGACGTCACCGAGGCGCACCAGGCGGATGCCGGACGCGCTCGTCAGCCGGCCGGTGCCGTACTCGGCGTCGAGGACGACCGTGGCACCGGTCGCGACGGTGCGCAGGTTGCTGCCGGTCGGCCCCGCGGTGTACGTGGCGTCGCCGAACCCGTCGGCGATGCGCACGCGGTCGCGGAACCGGACCGGGGTGACGGTGCCGGGCGCGGCATCCGACGTCGTGTGGTCGGCGGCGAGGGAGGCGTACTGCGACTGGCCGATGACCAGGTGGGACCCGCCGTCGGAGGTGGTGACCGAGCTCGACACGACCTTGACGTTGGCGAAGATGCCCGCGGCGCTGGTGGCCCGGACGAGCACCGCACCACCGGCCTCGAGCGTGCTCGCCGGTGCCCAGCTCGGACCGGTGAAGGTCGCCAGGCCGAGGTCGACCCCGGACGCGTCAGCCCCGAGGTAGCGCATGCTGCGCCCGACGCCGATCCGGACGAGCTGGCCGTGGAGGAGGGTGGCGGAGGTCTCGGAGGCCAGGTGGTCCGCGAGCGCCTCGACGGCGGCGACGGCCCGTGACAGCACCTTGTTGGACGCGATCACCGCTGAGGCCGCGGCCGAGGCCGAGCCGAAGACGGTCGCCGAGGTGGTCTGCGCGGCGTTGCTCACCGTCGCGTTGACGAGGGGATCGGCGATGGCCTCGACCGTCACGTCGCCACCGGCGTCGACCACGCTGTCGCGGATCACGGCCTCGACGTCGAAGGAGTCGGGCGCGGTGCCCCCGACCTGCGCGTCGATCAGCGCCTCGAAGGCCCCGAGCACCAGGCCCGTGATCGAGTAGCCGACGAAGTTCACGGCCACGCTCGCGCCCAGCGAGAGAGCGGCACCGAAGAACGAGAGGGGGCTGCCGCCGGCGGCGCTGGTGGCGCTCAGCTGGCTCACCGCGTCGATGACCGCACCGCCGCCGTCGGCCCGGACCACGACGTCCTGCGCCGTGACGACGCTGTCGGTGACCGCCGCGCGTGCGCCGCCGCGCAGGGCGTTGAGCGCCAGCGTTCCCGTGACGGCTGCGGCACCGGTGACGACCGGAGCCGTCGACGTCCGGACGATCGTCGTGTCGACCGTCGACCGGAGCACCGGCGAGGTCGTCGCCGTGACCACCAGGTCACCCGTCGCGCCGATGGTGCTGTCGGCGACCTCGGCGGTGGTGGCCCGGTCGAGGCGGTTGTCGGCTCGGGTCGCGGACAGGGTGACCAGTGCCGTCCTGGGCGTCATCACGGTGCCCGACGACCTCGCATCGAGGGTCGCGTCGTCGCTCGACGTGACACTCACGTCACCCGTGCTGTCGACGGTCGAGCCCGTGATCGCCGCCGCGACGAGCCCCGTGAGCGCGTTGAGGGCGACCTTGCCGGCGGCTCGCAGGCCCTCCGCGGCCCGTGCCGAGACCGAGACCGAGCTCGCCGTCACCGACGCGTCCTCCACTCTGGCCGTGGCGCTGCTCCGTGACGTGTGGCTGACGGTGCCGAAGAGGTCGGAGGCGATCGTGGCGTCCACCACCCCCGTCGTCGTCGACGACACGAGGACCGCGCCCCCGGCATCCAGGGTTGCCGGCGTGGCGCCCCCGGCGACCAGGGCCTCGACGACGCGGTCGACGCTGACGTCGACGCTGAGGCGGTCGAAGGTCGAGGCCACGGTGACCGGCGCGCCGGCGTCGGTCAGCGCGACGGTGACCGCGAGGTCGTCGGTGGCCGTCAGGCTGACATCGCCGGTGGACACCAGGTGCGCACCTGCCTGTGCCGCGGCGCGGGTCAGGGTGACTCCGGTGAGGCGCACGCTGCCGTCCGCGGAGGCGCTCCCCGAGAAGCTGTACGACGTCCGCGAGCCGGCCTCGAGCGTGACCTTCGAGCCGCTGACGGTCGTTCCGGCCCCGCGCACGTCGACCGTCGTGGTCGCCCCGAACGTCTCGGTGACGGTGGTCACCGACGCGCCGGTCACGCTCGAGCCGTTGGTCGTGCGGGCGGTGAGGACGACCTCGCCGCTCGCCGTGATCGACCCCTGGACGTCGACGGCCGCGGAGAGCTGGCCCAGTGCACCGGCCGGCGCGTTGGCGTCCTCGGCGAGGAGGTCGACCGACCCCGCCGTGACCGACCCGTTCGTGGTGACGGAGATGAGCTCGGCGAGGATCCGCAGCAGGATGCCGCTGAGGTCCAGGGCGCTGTCGATGGTGACCGAGTCGCGTCCGGCGCCGCCCTGGATGGTCAGCGAGGTCGTGGGCCTGGCGAACGACGTGTCGGTGAAGGTACCGCTCGTGGAGCGGATCCGCAGGTTGCCGCGTGGCGTCGGGGTCGTCCTCGAGCACCGCGTCGTCGTCACCGGCGCCCAGGTCGTAGAGCGCGTCGGCGGCGTCGCCGCTGTTGGGCACCAGGGCCGTGGCCGCTGCTGCGGCGAAGGTCTGCGGGGCCGTGGTCGTTGCGGGTTCCTGCGGCGGTCGGGTTCTTCGGCGGCGGCGGCTCTTCGGCGGTGGTGGGCTTCGGCGGCGGTCGGTTCCTCGGCGGCGGCCGGCTCTTCGGCGGCGGCGGGCTCTTCGGCGGCGGCCGGTTCCTCGGCGGCGGCCGGTTCTTCCGTGGTCGCGGGTTCCGTTGCGGTGGTGGGCTCTTCGGCCGCGGCGGGCTCTTCGGCGGCGGCGGGCTCTTCGGCGGCGGCCGGTTCCTCGGCGGCGGCCGGTTCTTCCGCGGTCGCGGGTTCCGTTGCGGTGGTGGGCTCTTCGGCGGCAGCCGTTTCCTCTGCTCCGGCGGCTGCGTCGACGCGCAGGGCGAAGGCCTTGCCGTCGCGGGTGCCCAGCGGGCGGTCGAGGTCGACGTCCTGGCCGGCCTCGACCACCCGGTGTCCGGGCTCCAGGTCGGCGCCCATGAGGTCGCCGCTCGCCGGGTCGACGTCGTCGAGGCCGAGGACGTGACCCATCTCGTGCGAGAGCACGCTGAGCAGGTCCATCTTCCCGTGCGCGGGCGAGCCCTCGGGCGCCACGCCGGCGACGAACTCCTCGTCGGCGGTCGGGGTGAGGTCGACGAACCACTCGTGACCTCCGGCGTCGTCATCGAGGAACACCGTGGTTCCCCTGGCCACCCCGACGACGCCCCCGGGAAGGTCGACGAGACGGAGCGTGACGCCGGCGAGCAACCGCTGCTGGTCAGCCGGGAAGCGGCCCGCGGCGGTGTCGAGGAGGGCCTGCGCCAGGTCCTGTGCCCTCGTCACCCGGGGGTGGTCGACCAGCGGCCCGGTGGACGGCGCGGAGGCGCTGGCCGGCACGGCGTACGCGAAGGTGATGACCAGCATGGCCACCGACGTCAGGGCGGCGACCACATGAGTCCATGTGGTCGGTTCCGGCCTGGTCGCCGTGGTGCCTGTCATCGTCTGACCGAGAGATCCCTTGTTCTTGGGTGTGGTGCCGCGCACCGGCGTGACCCAAGGGAAGGTACTCCGGGCTGCGCGACGCGAGAACCCTCCCACCGGGCTATTGCGGTGCCGCCGGGGCGGGTGTATCCGCGCGCGTTCCCTATTCATGGCAGGCCCGTCCCGATCGGGGTCCCGAGGAGTTCGGGGTCTCGGGGACACGCCGGGCCGACACGCCGGGGTCGGGGCCCGGCCGGCGACAGGTGTGGACCTCCGCCGGCTCACGCGGCCGCGTGGTGCGGGCCGTCGCGGACCTGGCCCGACACCCGGGTCAGGACCGGGCCGGCGATGGCCAGCAGCAGCACGTACGTCGTGGCGACCGGCTCGAGTCCCACGACCCCCGCGGTGGCCGCGAGCCCGGCGATGACGACGGAGAACTCCCCGCGCGCGATGAGCACGGTCCCGGCGCGCCACCGCCCGCGCCGACCGACGCCGTCGCGGCCCGCCGCGTACCAGCCCGTGGCCAGCTTCGTCAGCCCGGTCACCACGGCCAGCGCCAGCGCCACCGGCAGGACCGCCGGGATGGTCGCGGGGTCGGTGTCGTACCCGAAGGACAGGAAGAACGCTGCGGCGAACAGGTCACGCAGCGGGGCGAGCACCCGGCGTGCGGTGTCGGCGGTGGCCCCAGGTGTGGCGAGCCCGACGAGGAAGGCGCCCACCGCCGCCGAGACCCCGAGCTGCTCGGCGAGCCCGGCCACGAGCAGGGTGACCCCCATGACGCGAAGCATCACCTGTTCGTCGGAGTCGTGGGCGAGGAGCCGGGCCAGGAGCTTCCCGATGCGGGGGGCCAGGGCGATGACGAGCACGACCGTGCCGACGGCCACGGCCACGCCGAGCGCCCCGGCAGCCAGGCCGGCGCCCGTGAGCACGATGCCGAGGACCGGGAGGTAGGCCGCCATCGCGATGTCCTCGAGCACGAGGATCGAGAGCACCGACGGCGTCTCCCGGTACCCCAGGCGGCCCAGGTCGGACAGCGAGCGGGCGACGATCCCCGACGAGGAGATCCAGGTGATGCCGGCCAGGGCGAGCGAGCCGGCCAGGGGCAGGCCCAGGAGCAGCCCGCAGACCAGCCCCGGGGTCGCGTTGAGGACGACGTCGACCAGGCCGCTCGGCGCGTGGTGGCGCAGGGCGTGGGTGAACTCCTCGGCCGAGAACTCCAGGCCCAGCGCCAACATCAGCAGGACCACGCCGATGTCGGCCGCCAGGTGCAGGAAGGGGGCCGCGCTCGGCGCCGGGAGCAGGCCGCCCTGCCCGACCGCGAGGCCGGCCATGAGGAACAGGGGGACCGCGGACAGCCCGACCCGCAGCGCGAGGGTGCCCGCCGCGCCCAGCAGGAGCAGCAGGAGGCCGAGCTCGAGCAGGAACCCCGGGTCGGCCTTCACCGCGCCCTACCCGGCGGCCGGCTGCTCGAGGATCCGCCGCGCTGCGTCGATGCCCTCGTCGGTGCCCATGACGACCAGGACGTCGTCGGCCCGCAGCACCTCGTCGGGGTGCGGGGCCGCCACGACCGTCGCTGTCCCGCACGACGGCCACGACCGAGGCACCGGTCAGGGTCCGCAGCCGCGTGTCGCCCAGCGGCCGCCCCACGAACGCGGAGTCGCCTCGCAGCGACAGCTGCGCGGCGACGAGGCCGGGCACCTCCCGGGTCAGGTCGGCGAACCGCTCGGCGATGCGCGGAGCCCCCAGCAGCTCCGCCACGGTGTCGGCCTCGGCGCGGGTGAGCGTCATCACCGGCGTGCAGGCGTCGGGGTCGTCGCGGTCGTAGACGACCATCTCGACCTGGCCCGCACGCCGGACGATCACGCCCAGGCGGGTCCCGGTCGCGGTCACGAACTCGTAGCGCATCCCCACACCCGGGAGCAGCGTCTCGGTCACGTCCATGGCGCCATTGTGGCCGTGCGGGCTGCGGCGGGTGCCACCATGCGGGTATGGACGTCATCAGGGTGCGGTCGATCCACACCTTCCCGACGCGCGGAGAAGCGGGCGTCGAGGTCGAGAGCGTGCGCGTCGGCGCCGCGGGGCTCGCGGGCGACCGCCCGAAGCGGGCCGCCGTCTCCCTCGTGGGCGACGACGCCCCGGCCACCCGGGCCAACCTCGTCCTCGACGTCCCGACGAGCCAGGTCGAGGGCCTCGGGGGGTCGCTGCTGCGGGTCGGGGAGGTGCTCCTCGCCGCCGAGCCCACGGGCAACGCGTGCCCCGGGCTGTACGCGGCCGTCGGCGAGGAGGGCTGGGTCCGCGTCGGCGACGTCGTGCAGCGGGTCTGACGGCGTCCCCGTCCCGTCAGCGGGGGATCGGCGCCGCCGGGCCGGCGGCCAGTGAGCCGAGCCCGTCCCAGACGAGGGTCGTGAGGTCGTCGGCGAGCTCGTCGCTGCTCTGCCCGCCGCGTGCCCCACCGGCGGCGAGCCACGCGTCGGCGGTGGCCCGCACCATCCCCACGACCGCCACCCCCCACAGGCGCGGGGTGGGGGAGGCGCCGTCGGTCGCGCCTGCCAGCCCGGCGCCGACGAGGTCGGCGACGTGCCGCGCGATGCGGTCGGTCATGCCCGGCGGCGACGTCGCCGCTGGGGCGCTCGACGGGCGGGACGATGGGGGCGGTGACGATGAAGCGGTAGACCTCGGGGTCGGTCTCGACGAGGTGGAGGTAGGCCGCGATGACGGCCCGTACCCGCGACCGCGGGGAGCCGGGGCGGCCGTCGGGGGAGTCGGCGGCCCGGGTGAGGTCGCGCACGATCGTCGCGTCGACCCGTTCGGCCACGGCGGTCCACAGGCCGGCCCGGTCGGTGAAGTGGCGGTAGAAGACGGTCTTGGACGTCCCGGCGACGGTGGCGACCTCGTCCATGCCGACCGTCGCCCCGTGGTCACGGACCGCGCGCAGGGTCGCCTCGACGAGCTCGGCCCGGCGGGTGAGCCGGTGCTCGTCCCACCGCGAGCTGCGCCCGTCGGGCGTGCTCCGCGACTCGGTCATGCCCCGGACGGTAGCAGGAACCGGCGGTACCTGTTACCGTCCGTACCGGATACCTCGTGACGGCCGACCGGCCGACGCACGGGGCCCCCGACGACCCAAGGAGCCAGACGTGGCCACCACCCGCCGCACCGCCGTCCTCGGCGGCAACCGGACCCCCTTCGCCCGCCAGTTCGGCGCCTACGCGGAGGCCTCGAACCAGGACATGCTCACCGCGGCCATCGAAGGCCTCGTCGCCCGCCACGGGCTCGCCGGCGAGCAGCTCGGCGAGGTCGTCGCCGGGGCCGTCATCAAGCACACCCGCGACTTCAACCTCACCCGTGAGGCGGTCCTGGGGTCGAGCCTGGCGCCGACGACGCCGGCCTACGACGTCAGCCAGGCCTGCGGCACGGGCCTCGAGGCCGCCATCCTCGTGGCGAACAAGATCGCCCTCGGCCAGGCCGAGTCGGGCATCGCCGGTGGCGTCGACTCCGCCTCCGACGCGCCGATCGTCGTCCCGGAACGGTTGCGCCGCAAGCTCCTTCGGCTCAACCGCGCCAAGACAGCCGCAGACCGTGCGAAGGCGGCACTGACCCTGCGCCCGACCGACCTCGGGGTCCAGGTGCCGGCCAACACCGAACCGCGCACCGGGATGTCGATGGGCGAGCACATGGCGGTCACGGCCGAGCGCTGGGGGGTCACCCGTGAGGCCCAGGACGAGCTCGCCCTGGCGAGCCACCAGAACCTCGCCGCCGCGTACGACCGCGGCTTCTTCGACGACCTGATGACGCCCTACCTCGGCCTCACCCGCGACCAGAACCTGCGCGCCGACACCACGCTGGACAAGCTCGGCTCGCTGAGGACCGTCTTCGGCAGCGGCGAGGACGCCACGATGACCGCCGGCAACTCCACGCCGCTCACCGACGGCGCGTCCGTGGTCCTGCTCGGCTCGCAGGAGTGGGCCGCCGCCCACGGGCTCAAGCCGCTGGCCTGGTTCGTCGACGGGGAGACCGCCGCGGTCGACTACGTGTCCGGCGACGAGGGCCTGCTCATGGCGCCCGCCTACGCCGTCCCGCGGATGCTGGACCGCCAGGGCCTGAGCCTGCAGGACTTCGACCTCTACGAGATCCACGAGGCCTTCGCCGCCACGGTGCTCTCGACCCTCGCCGCGTGGGAGAGCGAGCAGTTCTGCCGCGAGCGCCTCGGGCGGCGAGGCCCCGCTCGGCGCCATCGACCGGGACCGGCTCAACGTCACCGGATCCTCCCTCGCCGCGGGACACCCGTTCGCCGCCACCGGCGGTCGCATCGTCGCGACGATGGCCAAGCTCCTCCACGAGCGCGGACCCGGGTCGCGCGGGCTCATCTCGATCTGCGCCGCGGGCGGCCAGGGCGTCGTCGCGATCCTCGAGGCGGCCTGACATGGCGCACCGCGACGGGTACACCGCCTTCGTCTCCTCCACCGCGGGCCGCCGCGTCGCGACGATCCTCGGGCTGCCGCAGCCGGTGGGCCTGCGCCGCCACGTCGCGGGGCGTCCTCTCCTCGACGGACCGCTGCTCGTCGGAGGCCACGGCGACACCCCGGCGGTCGCGGCCCTGCGCGACGGGCTCGCCGCTGCCGGTGCGGTGCTCGTCGACGAGGTCCCGGACGAGACACGCCTGGGCGCCGTCGTCGTCGACCTCACCGCCGCCGACGGGCCGGACGACCTCGAGTCGCTGCGCGCCACCCTCGGCCCGGCCCTGAAGCGGCTCGGCCGGTGCGCCCGGGTCGTCGTCGTGGGGCGCGACCCCGCCCTGGCGACGACGGTCGCCCAGCGGGCGGCGCGCCGCGCCCTCGAGGGGATCACCCGCTCGGTCGCCAAGGAGCTGCGCGCCGGGGCCACCGCCAACCTCGTCCTCGTCGCCGACGGGGCCGAGGCGAACGCGCTCGGCACGGTGACCTTCCTGCTGTCGGCCCGTTCCGCCTACGTCGACGGCCAGGTGTTCCGTGTCGGCCACGGGTCGTCGGGGGCCCCCGCCGACCCCGAGCGCGCCCTCGCGGGGAAGGTCGCCGTCGTCACCGGTGCCGCCCGCGGCATCGGGGCGCGAGATCGCCCGCACCCTCGCGCGCGACGGCGCCACCGTCGTCTGCGTCGACGTCCCGGCGGCCGGCGCGCCAGCTCGCCGCCGTCGCCAACGAGGTCGGCGGCACCGCGCTCCAGGTCGACGTCACGGCACCGGATGCCGGGCAGCGCATCGTCGAGCACACCAGCGCACGGCACGGCGGGATCGACGTCGTCGTCCACAACGCGGGCATCACCCGCGACAAGCTCCTCGCCAACACCGACGCCGAGCGCTGGGCCGGGGTCTTCGAGGTCAACCTGCTCGCGATCCTGCGGATGAACGAGGCGCTCCTCGCCGCCGACGGCGTGCGCGAGGGCGGCCGGGTCGTCCTCGTGTCCTCGATCGCCGGGATCGCGGGCAACCGCGGGCAGTCGAGCTACGCGGCGTCCAAGGCCGGCGTCATCGGGCTCGTCGACGCCTACGCCGCCGATGAGGACCTGAGTGCCCGCGGCATCACCGTGAACGCCGTCGCGCCCGGCTTCATCGAGACCGAGATGACGGCACGCATCCCGCTCGCCACCCGCGAGGTCGGGCGGCGCCTCAACAGCCTCAACCAGGGCGGTCTGCCGGTCGACGTGGCCGAGGCCATCGCGTTCTTCGCGGCGCCCGAGCAGGGTGCCCTGCGCGGCAACGTCGTCCGGGTCTGCGGCCAGAGCCTGCTGGGGGCCTGAGGTGGCCGTCGAGACGCTGGACGGCATCCCGCCGACCGGAGCGCTCCTCGTCCGTGCCGCCGTCACGGCCCGGGGGCGCCACGGGGACACCGTGCCCGACCGGACCCTGCGGGTCGAGGAGGTCCGCGTCGACCGGTCCCGCCTGGCCGCCTACCAGCGCCTGTGCGGCTACGACGTCTCCGACGTGCTGCCCCAGGCGTACCCCTGGGTGCTGGCGTTCCCCGTGCAGACCGCGCTGATGGCGCGCGCCGACTTCCCCGTGGCGCTGCCGGGTCTGGTGCACCTGCACAACGACGTCACCACCCACCGGGCCCTGACGGCGCAGGACCTGCTGACGCTCTCGGTGACCGCCGGCGAGGTCCGGGCGCACCGGCGGGGCCGCACCCTCGACGTCCGCGTCGAGGCCCACGTCTACGGCGAGCTCGTCTGGGCGTGCGACAGCATCTACCTCAGCCGCGGTCCGGGGACGCACGACGCACCGGCCGGGGAGGCCCCGCCCCCCGCGCCGGACGGACCGCCGGTCGCCCGGTGGCGGCTCGCGGACGACCTCGGCCGCTCGTACGCCTCGGTGTCCGGCGACCTCAACCCGATCCACCTGCACCCGCTGGGCGCGAAGGCACTCGGCTTCCCCCGGCACCTCGCCCACGGGATGTGGACCTGGTCGCGCAGCCTCGCCGCGCTGGGCCGGGGCTCCCTCGGTCCCTCGCACAGCCGGGTCTGGTTCACCAAGCCGGTCTTCCTGCCGGGCGCCGTCGAGCTCGTCCGCTCCCGCGGAGCCGGACCGGTGACGGCGGCGCTGCGCAGCGCGAAGGAGCCGGACACGACCCACCTCGTCCTCACGATCGAGGCCTGAGACCGGGCTGAGCGACCCGCGGAACGCCGTCGCGCCGGGGCTAGGGTCGCCGGATGAGCGCGCCGAGGGAGACGACGCCGCGAGCGTCGTCGTGGCTCGACCGGCTCGACCTGCGGGTCTCGCTGGCCCGTGACTGGCTCCGGCTGCGGCTCGAGGGTCCCGGCACCGAGCCGGGCGGGGGCCTGCTCATGCTCAAGGCGGCGGTGGCCACCGTCCTCGCCTGGCAGCTGGCCGTCCACGTCCTCGACAGCAGCACGCCGTTCTACGCGCCGATGTCGGCGCTGCTCGTCGTCGACCGCACCATCGTGCGGTCGGTCGGAGCGAGCACGAAGCGGGTGGCGGCGGTCGTCCTCGGGATGAGCGTGGCCTGGCTCGTCGGCTCCCAGGTCGGGGTGACGTGGTGGACGATGGTCCCGGTCATGCTGGCGGCGACGCTCATCGGCCGCTGGAAGGCCTTGGGGGAGCACGCCATCCAGGTGCCCACCATGGTGCTGCTCTCGCTCCTCACCGTGCGGGGAACGGACACCGACTTCACCTTCCTCACCATCGTCGAGACGGCGCTCGGCGGTGTCGTGGGGGTCCTCGTCAACGCGGTCGTCCTCGCACCCATGCACCTCACCTGGCCCCGCCGCGAGCTGCGCGCCCTCACCGACCGGTTGCGGGCGCTGCTCCTCGACATGGCCGACGGGCTGCGCGACGGGTACGACGGCGAGCGGGCCCGGGCCTGGTACGACGAGGCGACCCTCATCGGCCGGCGCGCCCCGGAGGTCCTGGAGGTCGTCGAGACGGGCCGGGAGAGCACGCGCTGGAACCTGCGGCAGTGGCTGCGCCCGGCGCGGATCGACTGGGACGGCTACCGGTGGACCGCGCAGACCGTGGAGCACACCCAGTGGCAGGTCGCCGGGATCGCGCGCACCCTCGTCGACGCCTCCGACGACCTGGAGTGGCAGCCGAGCCCGGACGCCGACTGGCTCGGGTCCTACGCCCACGTCCTGGACGAGATCGGCGCGGCGATCGGGAGCTCGGGGTGCAGACCGAGGGGGCCCGCGAGGAGGTCGAGGAGCACGCGGCCCGGGCCCTGACGGCGCTGCGCGAGCTGAGCGACCGGGTGCGCGACACCCGCCTCGACGACCCCGCCGCCTGGCCGGCCTACGGCGCCCTCGTCCTCGACGCCGAACGCCTCATCCGCGACCTGCGCAGCCGCAACGAGCACGCGTCGGTCCCCACGGACACGGGGCCGCTGCGGGCGCCGTTCCGCCCGGGGCCGCCCCGGCTCAGGCCGGACGTCCCGCCGGCCCCATGACGCGGGCGTAGAAGCCGATCTCGCGGGTGACGGCGTCGACGATGGTGCTGCCCTGGCGGAAGCCGTGGCCCTCACCCGGGTAGACGACGAGCTCGACCTCGCGACCGGCCGCCCGCATCGCCTCGGCCATCGACTCGGCCTGGGCCAGGGGGACGACGAGGTCGTCCTCGCCCTGGAGCAGCAGGAGCTCACCGTGGAGCGCGTCGACGTGGTGCAGCGGCGAGCGCTCCCGGTACACGGCCGCGCCCTCGGGCAGCGGGGCGACGAGGGTGTCGAGGTAGCGCGACTCGAACTTGTGCGTGTGCTCGGCGAGGGCCGCGAGGTCGGCGACGCCGTACAGGCTGGTCCCCGCGGCGAACGCGGTGCTCGTCGTCATCGCACGCAGCACGGAGTAGCCGCCGGCGCTCCCGCCGCGGATCGCGAGGCGGGTGCCGTCGACGATCCCGGCCGCGGCGACGGAGAGGGCGCCGGTGACCGTGTCGTCGATGTCGACGACGCCCCAGCCGCCGCGGAGCCGGTTGCGGTAGTCGCGCCCGAAGCCGGTGCTGCCGGAGTGGTTGACGTGGAGCACGGCCCACCCGCGGGTCGTCCACAGCTGGGTGCTCGTGGCGAAGGTCGGCTCGGAGCGGGAGGTCGGGCCACCGTGGATCATGACGAGGAGCGGGGGGAGCTCACCGTCGGGCCCCCCGACACCGGTGAGGCGGGGCTCGTGGAGCAGGCCGTGCACCTCCTGCCCGGACGCGTTGCGCCAGGTCCAGGCCCGGGGAGGGGACACGTCCTGCTGGTCCAGCGGGGCGTCCCCTGCGGTGGCGAGGACGTCGACGTCGCCACCCAGGGGGCCCCGGACCACCTCGGACAACCGGTCGGCGAGGCCGCGGCGCAGCACGAGGTCACCCTCGCTGACGTGCAGGTGGTCGAAGGTGACCCCCTCGACGTCGAGGACGCTCGTGACGCCGGTGCGGGCGTCGAGCATCCCGAGGCGCGCGGTGTCGGCCTCCCACCAGCGCACGAGGGCGTGGTCGGCGTCGACGACGGCGAGGTCGACGAAGCCCAGGGCCCACGGCGGCGTGGCGTGGTCGGCCTCGGCGTGGTGGACCTCGACCGGACCGTCGCCCGCGTCGCGCTGCAGGGTCCACCAGCCCGAGGCGTCGGACACGAACCACAGCGACCCGTCGGGTCCGAACTGCGGCTGGGCGACGGAGACGTCGTCGGTGGCGCAGACGACGGTGACGTCATCCAGACCGCCGTCGGTGAGCCGGCCACGCAGCAGCCGGGTGGTGTCCCACGGCATGTTCGGGTGGTCCCACGCGGTCCAGGCGACGGACCCGCCGTCGGGGGCGACGGTGGGGCGACCGACGAAGTCGGACCCCGCCCACAGGACCGTGCCGCCGCCCTCGTTGGTGCCACGCAGGTCGAGGCGGACCAGCGCGTTCGCCGGCTCGGCCCCACCGGTGTGGTCCTCACGGACCGCGTAGACGTGCTCGCCGTGCAGGACCAGCCCCGCGAAGCGCCACGGACCCTCCGGCGTGACGGGCACGGGATCCTCGGCGCCCGGGTCGAGCCGGCGCAGCCGGCCGTCGCCGACGTGCGAGAACACCACGGTGCCGTCGGCGACGGCGTAGGCGCCACCGCCGTACTCGTGGACCCGGGTGCGCACGTCCCACGGCTGCGCGAGGACGTCGCGGGTCACCGTCCCGTCGTGGCGGACGAGGACGACCCGCCCGCCCTCGGTGGGCCGCCCCTCGAGCCAGTACGTGTCCTGCCCGTCGGGTCGCACCTCGTCGAGGGCGACCTCACCCGCCGCGAGGGACTCGGGGGCCAGCGGGGAGGGCCAGGTGCCGTGGGGGAGCAGACGCATGGCCCGACCCTACGACCGGCGGACCGCGACCCGGGGGAATGAGCCGGCCGTGGTGCGGGCCCCGTGGTTGGCTGACCCGGTGAGCACCCCGGCGACGCCCTACGAGGACCTCTGGGAGGAGGACCAGGTCGAGGCGCTGCGTCCTCTCGCCCTGGCCGCCGCGCAGGAGTTCGGCCTCGACGTCGCCCGGATGGAGGTCGTCCTGCATGCCTTCAACACGACCTTCGCCGTCGACACCGCCGACGGCGCACGGTTCGCCCTGCGGGTCGGGACCAACTCCAAGAGCACCCCCGCGAACGTCGTGGCGCAGCAGGCGTGGCAGCGGGCCATCTCGCAGGAGACCGACGTCGTCGTCCCGGACCCGCTGCAGACACCCGAGGGGGAGTGGTTCGTCGCGGTGCCCTCGCAGGTGCTCGGCCGCGACGCCCTCGTCACGGGGGCCTCCTGGCTCGACGGCGAGGACGCGCGGGAGGGCTCGACGCACTGGGCCCACGCGCTGGGGCGGGCCATGGCGGTGCTGCACCGGCAGGCGGCGGGCTGGTCGTTGCCGCCCGGTGGCGAGCTTCCCCTGTTCGACACCCCGCTCCTCGGCGACGACGACGTCCTCACCGAGGCCGCGGCGTCGGTCCCGGGTGCGGCGGAGGTCGTGGCGCAGGCCACGGAGCGCTCGGCCGCCGCCTTCGCGGCGCTGTACGCCGGGGCGACGCCCATCGCGCTCCACGCGGACCTGCACGGCGGCAACCTCAAGTGGCACGACGGGCGGCTGTCCGTCTTCGACTTCGACGACAGCGGCCTGGGCGTGCCGCTGCTCGACCTCGCGATCTCGACCTTCTACGTCCGGCGCGCGGGGACCGAGGGCGAGCCGGCACTGCG
Source organism: uncultured Actinomycetota bacterium (assembly GCA_963795035.1). Classification (GTDB taxonomy): domain Bacteria; phylum Actinomycetota; class Actinomycetes; order Actinomycetales; family Dermatophilaceae; genus Oryzobacter. The sequence goes on from CAWCFZ010000003.1 coordinate 739,743, forward strand.
CGCCGGGTACGCGTCGGTCGCCGCCCTGCCCGAGGGGGTCGACACCCACCTCGAGGAGCTCGTCGCCGCGCGCCAGCTGCTCCTCGCCAACAGCCTGTTCGAGTCGTCCACCGCGGCCCTGCGCGCCCAGGCCGAGGACTACCTCCACGTCACGGTGGCCAGGTTGCGCCACTGGCTCGACACGGGGCACTTCGTCCTCGACCCGCCGGCCGGTCGCTGAACCGTCCGCGTCGGCGGGGCCACGCCCGGTCCGGGGATCTCGGTCGCGGTCGCCCCGGCGCGCTCGATACGGTGGGCGCTGCGACCGGTACCCGGTCGTGACCACCCGTCACCCAGGAGCGCATGCCCATGTCTGCCCAGATCACCGTCCACGTCGCAGGCAGCGAGCGATCGGTGGAGCAGGGCACGACGGCGGGCGAGCTGTTCGAGGGTGACCGGGCCGTCCTCGTCGCCCGCGTCGGCGGCGAGCTGCGCGACCTCGCGCACGCCGCTGGCCGACGGCGACGTCGTCGAGCCGGTGACGGCGGCCGAGCAGGACGGCCTCGACGTGCTGCGCCACTCGGCCGCGCACGTCCTCGCCCAGGCCGTGCAGGAGGTGCACCCCGAGGCGCGAGCTGGGCATCGGCCCGCCCATCCGCGACGGCTTCTACTACGACTTCGACGTCGAGACCCCCTTCACCCCCGACGACCTCAAGGCGCTGGAGAAGGTGATGCAGCGCATCGTCAACGAGGGCCAGACCTTCGCGCGCCGCGACGGTCAGCGACGCGGACGCCCTCGCCGAGCTCGCCGCCGAGCCGTACAAGTGCGAGCTCATCGGCCTCAAGGGCGGGGCCGGCGACGAGGTCGCCGAGGGCGCCTCCGTGGAGGTCGGCGGCGCCGAGCTGACGATCTACGACAACCTCCGCCGCGACGGCTCGCGGGCGTGGGGCGACCTGTGCCGCGGTCCGCACGTGCCCTCCACCAAGGTGCTCGGCAACGCCTTCAAGCTGATGCGCAGCGCCGCCGCCTACTGGCGCGGGTCGGAGAAGAACCCGCAGCTCCAGCGCGTCTACGGCACGGCGTGGCCGACCAAGGACGAGATGAAGGCCTACCTCGACCGCCTCGCCGAGGCCGAGAAGCGCGACCACCGCAGGCTCGGCGCCGAGCTCGACCTGTTCTGCTTCCCCGACGAGCTCGGCTCGGGCCTGGCGGTCTTCCACCCCAAGGGCGGCGTCATCAAGCGCGAGATGGAGGACTACGTCCGCCGCCGGCACATCGAGGAGGGCTTCCAGTACGTCGGCACCCCCCACATCAGCAAGGACGGGCTGTTCCACACCTCGGGGCACCTGCCGTACTACGCCGACACGATGTTCCCGGCGATGGAGTTCGAGGGCAGCGGACTACCGCCTCAAGGCGATGAACTGCCCGATGCACAACCTCATCTTCCGGTCGCGGGGGCGCTCCTACCGCGAGCTGCCGCTGCGCCTGTTCGAGTTCGGCTCGGTGTACCGGTACGAGAAGTCCGGCGTCGTCCACGGCCTGACCCGCGTGCGCGGGATGACCCAGGACGACTCGCACTCCTACGTCACCGCGGCGCAGGCCCCGGCCGAGATCAAGCACCTGCTCGACTTCGTCCTCAGCCTGCTGCGCGACTTCGGGCTGGACGACTACTACCTCGAGCTGTCGACCCGGGCGAGCGAGGGTGAGAAGAAGGACAAGTTCATCGGCTCGGCCGAGCAGTGGGAGGTCGCGACCGACGTCCTGCGCGACGTCGCGACCGAGTCCGGGCTCGAGCTCGTCCTCGACCCCGGTGGTGCGGCGTACTACGGCCCGAAGATCTCGGTCCAGGCCCGCGACGCCATCGGTCGCACCTGGCAGATGTCGACGATCCAGTACGACTTCAACCAGCCCGAGCGGTTCGGCCTCGAGTACCAGGCCTCCGACGGCACGCGGCAGCAGCCGGTGATGATCCACTCGGCGAAGTTCGGGTCGATCGAGCGGTTCTTCGGCGTGCTCGTCGAGCACTACGCCGGCGCCTTCCCGGTGTGGCTGTCGCCGGTGCAGGCGCTCGGCATCCCTGTCGCCGAGGAGTTCGACGACTACCTGCGCGGCGTCCTGGACCGGATGCGCGCGGCCAGGGCATCCGCATCGAGCTCGACGCCAGCGACGACCGCTTCCCGAAGAAGATCCGCAACGCGAGCAAGGCCAAGGTGCCGTACGTGCTCATCGCGGGGGAGGACGACCGCTCCGCGGGGGCGGTGTCGTTCCGGTACCGCGACGGGTCGCAGAAGAACGGCGTGCCCGTCGACGACGCGATCACCGAGATCACGGCCGCGATCGCCGACCGGCGCCAGGTCTGACCCGAGGCGACGTCGCGGCGGGCGGGCACAGACGTCTCACGTCGTCCCACCCGTCGGGATGCGGCAGGTCGGGTCGCGCGGGGTCGTCACGGGCGTCACGCGACACGCCGACGACACGCCGGTCGTCAAAGATCGTCCCGGGATTTTGCGCCAAAGCACTTGCGGCGCACCGCAACGGCGACTAGAAATAACCCACTCCACCACCTCGGTGGCGGAGGGATCGAGAGAAGGCCGAGCACCACGCCGAACGGGCAACCGATCGGAGCCACCCGGTGATGAGGGTGGTGGGTGAGCGGAGTCCATCTCGTGAGACACGGAGCATCATGCCGAGTCACTCGTGGGGCCCCGGAGACTCATACTCCCCGGGGCCCCACACCTATGTCCCCGGGGGGCCGCCGTCCGGGACCGGCGTGGGCCATGCTGGGGCCATGGACGACGGTGACGGGTTGCGGGTCCGCGAGGCCGTGCCCGCTGACGCCTTCTCGGTCGCCGCCCTGCACATCCAGGACGAGCGCGAGCGGGGCGGCACCGTCGCCCCCGGGTTCCTCGACGCGTTCGCCGACGCGTGGCTGCGTGACCGCGCGCGTCGCACCTGGATCGCGGAGGACGCCCGTGGTCGCCCGCTCGGCGTCGTCCACGGCACCAGGGTGCAGAAGCTCCCGAGCGCGCACCGTCCCGCGGTCGCCTGGTTCCACGTCAGCCTGCTCTACGTCGCGGCCGACGTCAGGGGGCACGGGCTGGGGGAGCGGCTGCTGCGCTCGCTCCTGGAGTGGGCCGCACGCGACGGGGTGAGCAGGGTCCAGCTCAACGCCGTGCCCCTGGCACGCACGCTCTACGCACGGGTCGGTTTCGGGCCACCCTCGGACCGCCTCATGGAGCTGCGTCTCGGACCGACCGACGAGGGCTGAGCCGCACCCGCGTCGTCACTAGGGTGGCGCCATGAGCGAGCACGAGCACGAGCCCTCCCGCGGCGTCCTGGTCACCGGTGCCTCCCGCGGGGTGGGCGCAGCGGTCGCCCGCGCCTTCGCGGCGATGGGGGACCGGGTCGTCGTCCACCACCGCGGCGAGGCCAGCGGCGACCTCGCGGCCGCCGTGGTGGCCGGGCTCGGGGGCAGTGGCCACGGCCGGGTCGCCGCCGACCTCGCCGACCCGGACCAGGTGCGCCGTCTCGCCGACGAGGCGGTCGCCGTGCTGGGCCGGGTCGACGTGCTCGTCAACAACGCCGCGATGATCGCCGCCCCGGAGGGTGGGCCGGGGAGCCGCCGCGGTGACCACCCGCTCGAGGAGACGTCGTACGACGACTGGGTGCGCCTCTGGGAGCGCACCATCGCCACCAACCTGCTCGGTCCCGCCAACCTCACCTGGTGCGTGGCCCGGCACATGGTCGACACCCCGCCCGCCCCAGGGGTGCCCGTGGGTCGCGTCGTCAACGTCGGGTCCCGGGGGGCCTACCGGGGCGAGCCCGACATCCCCGCGTACGGCGCGAGCAAGGCTGGCCTGCACGCCTTCGGGCAGTCGATGGCGCAGCGGCTGGGCCGGCACGGCATCGCGGTGACGAGCATCGCCCCCGGCTTCATCGCCACCGAGATGGCCGGCTACGCCCTCGACGGGCCGGGCGGCGACGCCGTGCGCGCGCAGAGCCCGTTCGGGCGGGTCGCGACGCCCGAAGAGGTGGCGCAGGCCGTGTGCGCCCTGGCGTCACCGGGCGCCGAGTGGGCGTCGGGCGCGGTCGTGGACTTCAACGGGGCGAGCCACCTGCGCTGACGCGCGCCGCGGTCAGGGGCGCCAGGCGAGCCGCAGGTCCGGCGCTCCCTCCTCGTTGTCGCCGTCGGTGCCTCCCACGACGACGAAGCCGTGGCGGGCGTAGAAGCGCTGGGCGCCGGTGTTGCTGACGAAGGTCCACAGCGCGAGCCCGTCGGGCCGTCGCTCCTTGGCGAGGTCAACGAGTCGCGAACCGAGGCCCGCACCCGTGTGGGCGGGGTCGACGTAGAGGTGGTCGAGGTCGCCGCCCTCGAGGACGAGCAGCGCGACCGGAGCACCGTCGGCCTCGGCCAGCCACACCTCCGCGTGCTCGATCAGGCCGGCCACGAACGGCAGCACGGTGCCGCGCGGGTGGACGACCATCGGGATCGTGGCGCGGTTGGCCTCGCGGGTGCGCCAGAAGAGGTCGGCGAGGGCCTCGGCGTCGGCTGCCGTGGCCGGACGGATCGTCGTGGGCACGGCCTCGAGCCTGCCAGTCGGCGACGGCCGGGGCGACCCTCCTAGGATCGGGTCATGGAGCCGACCCACGCCGTGGACCCCGAGGCCGAGTCCGCGGACGGCTTCGCGGGCGAGGGCGACGGCTTCGAGCGGCTCTGGACCCCGCACCGGATGGTCTACATCGCGGGCGACCGCCCCGACCCCGCCGCCGGCGACGGCTGCCCGTTCTGCACCGCCCCGGGCCGGGACGACGCCGACGGGCTCGTCGTCCACCGCGGCGAGCACTGCTACGTCGTGCTCAACCTCTTTCCCTACAACCCCGGCCACGTCCTGGTCTGCCCGTACCGGCACGTCGCGTCCTACGTCGACCTCACCGACGAGGAGACCGCCGAGCTCACCGCCCTGACCAAGGCCGCCATCCGTGCTCTCGAGTCGGCCTCGGCGCCGATGGGCTTCAACCTCGGGATGAACCAGGGTGCGGTCGCCGGCGCGGGGGTGGCGGCGCACCTGCACCAGCACGTCGTGCCGCGGTGGGGCGGCGACGCGAACTTCCTGCCCATCATCGCGCGCACCAAGGCGCTGCCGATGCTCCTCGAGGACGTCCGCACCCGCCTCGTCGCCCACTGGCCCGCCTGAGCGCTCGTGGGTCAGGACGTCGCGGCGGCGAGGTGCTCCCTGGCCAGGCGCTCGGGAAGCTGCTCGTAGCCGCGTAGCTCGCGGTGGAAGGTCCCCGTGCCGTGCGCGATCGAACGCAGCGCGACGGCGTAGTCGAGCAGCTCGAGCTGCGGCACGGCAGCCTCGAGCACCGAGCGGCCGGGCTCGTCCTGAGCCGGGACGGACCCGAGGATCTGGCCCCGACGGGTGCCGATGTCGGTCATCACCGCCCCCAGGTGCTCGTCGTCGACCGTGACGTGCACGGTGTCGACCGGCTCGAGCAGGCAGACCGTGTGCGGCGACGCGAGCTCGCGCAACGCGATCCCCGCGGCGGTCTGGAAGGCGATGTCGGAGGAGTCGACCGAGTGGGCCTTGCCGTCGGTGAGGGTGACCCGCACGTCGGTGACCGGCCACCCCGCGAGCAGCCCCCTGCCGAGCTGGTGCCGCACGCCCTTCTCGACGCTGCCGATGAACTGGCGGGGGACCGCGCCGCCGACGACCTTCTCGGCGAACTCGACGCCGCCGCCCCGGGGGAGCGGCTCGACGACGAGGTGGCAGACCGCGAACTGCCCGTGCCCCCCGGACTGCTTGACGTGCCGCCCCTGCGCCTCGGCGCGGGTCGAGACGGTCTCGCGCATCGCGACCCGCACCGGGACCTGCTCGACCCCGACGTTGAACCGCGATCGCAGCCGCGACAGGACGAGGTCGAGGTGGGCGGGCCCGGTGGTCCACAGGAGCACCTGTCCGGTGCCGGGGTCGTGCTCGATGCGCAGGGAGGGGTCCTCCGCGGCGAGCTCGCGGAAGGCCACCGGCATCCGGTCCTCGTCGGCCCGGGTCGCGGCGGCCACGGCCGCCGGGAGCAGCGCCTCGGGCAGGGCCCACGGCGTCACGAGGAGCGGCGCGTCGGGGGAGGACAGGGTGTCGGAGGTCTGGGCCGTCGCGAGCTTGGTGACGACGACGACCTCACCCGCCACCGCCTCGTCCTTGGTGAGGAGCTCGCCGTCGAGGGGGGCGGCCACGGCACCGGGCCGGACGTCCTCGTCGTGCGGCGCGTGGCCCTCTCCCGGGGGGCCGCCCAGGAGGTCGAGGTGTCCCGAGACGTGCACCGCCCGGTCGGTGCGCAGCCGCCCGGAGAACACCCGCACGAGCGAGAGGTGCCCCACGTAGGGGTCGGACTCGGTGTGGACGACCTCGGCGACGAGTGGGCCGGCAGGGTCGGCGGTGATCTCCACCGGGTCACCGCCGTCGACGGAGGTCACCGTGGGCAGGTCGTGCAGCCCGGGGTGCGGGAACCCGGCCTCGACGAGGTGGAGCAGCACTGCGACCCCCGCCCCGGTCTCCGCCGAGACCGGCAGGACGGGATGGAACGTGCCGTGGGCCACCGCGGTGAGCAGGTCGCGCTCGAGGGTCTCGACGTCGAGCTCCTCGCCCGCGAGGTAGCGGTCCATGAGGGCACCGTCCTCCGACTCCTCGATGATCCCCTCGATGAGCGGCGGGCGGTAGGTGTCGAGGACGCCGGTGTGCTCCGGGCCGCAGGGGCGCACGGTGCGACCGTCGGGGCCGTACTCGTGCAGCTCGCCGAGGAGGAGGTCGGCGATGGAGCTCACGGCCCCCCGGGCCCCGGCCACCGGCACGCCGAGCGGCTGCACCCCGGCGCCGAAGTGGGCCCGGCAGTCGGCCAGGGCCGCCGCGAAGTCGGCGTCGCGGGCGTCGAGAGCGGTGATGACGACGGCGCGCGGCATCCCGACGAGGGCGCACTCGTGCCACAGTGCTCGGCTCTGCGCGTCGGCCCCGTCAGCGGCGGAGACGACGAAGAGGGCGGCATCCGCCGCCCTCAGCCCGGCCCGCACCTCCCCGACGAAGTCGGGGTGGCCCGGGGCGTCGAGCAGGGTGAGCACCACTGCTCCGGTCGCGACCGTCGCGGCCCGCAGGCCCGTCGTGGGCTCGGTCCGCCCCCGGGCCGACCGCCCCGCCACGCACTGGTCGACGACGTGGTCGAAGAGCCTGGACTTCCCCGAGCCGCTCGGGCCCACGAGGACGACGTTGCGGATGCCGGTCGTCGAACCGACGATGGGAGCCACGCTGCCGCTCATGGACCAACACTCCACCTGTTGGCGGCGGCGCACAAGCACTCGCGGGCCGGCGGTGGCACGGCGGGGCCGCACGGCGCGGCTACGCTGGGCGGCACCATGCTCAACCGATACGCGCGCGCCTTCTTCACCACGGTGCTCACCCCCGTCGCCCGCCTGCTCGTCGGGCTCGGCATCAGCCCCGACGTCGTCACGGTCATCGGCACCCTCGGGGTGTCCTTCGGCGCGCTGGCGTTCTACCCGCGCGGCGAGTTCCTCGTCGGCACCCTGATCATCACCGCGTTCGTCTTCTCCGACACCATCGACGGGATCATGGCCCGGATGAAGGACCGGTCCGGCCGGTGGGGCGCCTACCTCGACTCCACGCTGGACCGGGTGGGGGACGCGGCCATCTTCGGCGGGCTCGTCCTCTGGTACGCCGGCGACGGCGACGAGGCGTACATGGCGGCGCTCGCGCTGGCCTGCCTCATCCTGGGCAGCGTCGTGTCGTACGCCAAGGCCCGTGCCGAGGGCCTCGGGATGACCGCCGACGTCGGCATCGCCGAGCGCGCCGACCGGCTCGTCGTCGTCCTCGTCGCCACCGGGTTCAGCGGCCTGTTCGACCTGCCCTCCGTCGTCCTCGGCGTGGTCCTCGCCCTGCTCGCCCTGGCCAGCCTGGTCACGGTCGTCCAGCGGATGCTCGCGGTGCGTCGGCAGGCGCTGGGCGCGGCGTGAGCCTGCTGCCCGCAGGCGTCGGCGACGCCCTCGTCCTCGCGGGGCACCGGATCGGGTGGGGGGCGGTCCGCCGGCTCCCCGAGCGTGTCGCCTACGCCGTCTTCGAGGTCGCGGCCGACCTCACCGTCGCGCGCGGGGGAGCGGCCCGGATGCGCTCGAACTACGCCCGCGTGCGTCCCGACCTCGACGACGCGGCCCTCGACGCCCTCGTCAAGGACGGGATGCGTCGCTACCTGCGCTACTACTGCGAGGCCTTCCGGCTGCCCGATCTCGGGCCCGACGACCTCCTGGCCCGGGTGCGGGTCGAGGGTGACGGCCCCGTCCGCGACGTCATCGACGGCGGCGGCTCGGTCGTCGCGTTCCTCGGCCACCTCGGCAACTGGGACCTCGCCGGTGCCTGGGGCGCCGTGCACCTCGGCCCGGTCACCACGGTGGCCGAGCGGCTCGAGCCGGAGGAGGTCTTCGAGGAGTTCCTCGCCTTCCGCGAGAGCCTGGGCATGACGATCATCCCGCTCACCGGTGCCGGCAACCCGTTCCCGGCCCTGCGCGAGGCGGCCCGCGCGGCCGGGCATCATCCCGCTGCTCGCCGACCGCGACCTCACGGCCAAGGGGGTCGTCGTCGACTTCTGCGGGGAGCAGGCCCGGATGGCGCCCGGCCCGGCGGCGCTCGCCCTCACCGAGCGCCGGCCGCTGCACCCCGTCTCCATCCGGCACGAGCGCCGCGGTCGCGGGTGGGGCATCGTCATCACCTTCCACCCGGCCGTCGAGGTGCCCACGACCGGCTCCACCCGCGAGAAGGTGACCGCGATGACGCAGGCGTGCGCCGACGTCCTCGGCGCCACGGTGCGCGAGTACCCCGCCGACTGGCACATGCTCCAGCGGGTCTTCCTCGCCGACCTCGACCCCGAGCGGCTGCGGGCGGCCGAGACGGCCGGGTCGGCGGACGGCGCGGGGGCGGCGCGGTGAGGATCGGGATGGTCTGTCCCTACTCCTGGGACGTGCCCGGCGGCGTGCAGTTCCACGTGCGCGACCTCGCCGAGCACTTCATCGCGCAGGGGCACGACGTGCAGGTCCTCGCGCCGGCCGACGACGACCTCCCGCTGCCGCCCTACCTCACCTCGTGCGGTCGAGCCGTGCCCGTGCGCTACAACGGCTCGGTCGCGAGGCTGACCTTCGGTCCGGTCACCTCGGCGCGGGTGACCCGGTGGCTGGAGGCGGGGGACTTCGACGTCCTGCACCTCCACGAGCCGGTGACGCCGTCGGCGTCCGTCATGGCGCTGTGGGCCTCCACCGAGCCGGTCGTCGCCACCTTCCACACCTCGACCCCGCGGTCGCGCGCCATGCACTCGGCGCACCCCCTGCTGCGGCCGTCGCTGGAGAAGATCCGCGGGCGGATCGCCGTCTCCGAGGAGGCCCGCGAGACGGTGCGACGCCACCTGCGGGGGGAGGCCTTCATCATCCCCAACGGGGTGCACGTCGAGCGGTTCGCGAGTGCGCCGCTGAGCACGGCGTGGACCGGGACGCCGCAGCGCCCGACGCTGGCCTTCCTCGGCCGCGTCGACGAGCCGCGCAAGGGCCTGGCGGTGGCGCTGCGGGCCCTGCCTGCCGTCCTCGACCGGTACCCGGGGACGCGCCTGCTCGTCGCCGGGCCCGGCGACGCCTCAGACCTGCTCGAGGACGCCGACCCCCGGGCCGCCGCCGCGACCGAGGTCCTCGGGGCGGTGTCCGAGCCCGACAAGGCCTCCCTGCTGCGCTCGGTCGACGCGTACGTCGCCCCCCACCTGGGGGGCGAGAGCTTCGGCATCGTGCTCGTCGAGGCGATGGCGGCCGGGGCGCCGGTCGTCGCCTCCGACCTGGCGGCCTTCACCGCCGTCCTGGACGGCGGACGCACCGGGGTGCTGTTCGAGACAGGGTCCGAGCAGGCCCTGGCGTCGGCGCTGACCGACCTGCTCGACGAGCCGGCTCGGCGCGAGGCGCTGACGGCGGCAGGCCACCAGAGGGCGCGGGTCTTCGACTGGGGCGTGGTGGCCGACCGGGTCATGGCGGTGTACGAGACGGTCATCGAGGGGGCCGGCGCCGAGCCCGACGGCACCGTGCCGCGCGGCCTGTGGGGCCGTCTCGTCCGTGGTGGGCCGGGAGGCGGGTCGTGATGGTCGACATCCTGCAGGTGGCGACCTTCCTCGTCATCCTCGTCATCGGGGTCGCGTGGTACCTCTCCTACTCGGCCGCGCGGCTCGACCGCCTGCACGCCAAGGTCGAGGGCGCGATGTGGGCCCTGGACGCCCAGCTGGTGCGGCGTGCCGAGGCCGCCCTCGAGCTGGCGAACAGCGGCGCCCTCGACCCGGCCACCGCGCTGCTCGTCGCGGACGCCGCCACCGAGTCGCTCGAGCGAACCACCGAGCAGCCGGTCGACGACGACCTCCTCGACGGCCAGCACTTCGGAGGGCGTGAGGACGTCGAGAGCGGCCTGAGCGCGGTGCTGCGGGCCGCCCTCACCGACGACGTCGTCGTCGCCGTCCGGGCGCTCGACGGCGAGGTCGGCGCGGAGGCGCTCGACCGCCTCGCGGCGAGTGGGCTGCGGGTCCAGCTGGCCCGCCGCTTCCACCACGACGCGACCCGGGAGGTGCGCCGGGTGCGCGAGAAGAGGTCGGTGCGGCTGTTCCGGCTCGCGGGTCACGCCACCCTGCCGGGCCCCGTGGACTTCGACGACGACCTGCCTCCCGCCCTGTCCCGCTGAGGCGTCGCTCACAGCGGGCGCGTGGAGCCGGACCGTGGTCGAGGGGCCCGGTTCGCAGTCCTAGACTGGGCGTCATGAGCGAGCAGCAGAACCCCCAGGGCACCGGCACGACCCGCGTCAAGCGCGGCATGGCCGAGATGCTCAAGGGCGGGGTCATCATGGACGTCGTCAACGCCGACCAGGCGAAGATCGCCGAGGACGCGGGCGCCGTCGCCGTCATGGCCCTCGAGCGGGTCCCCGCCGACATCCGGGCCCAGGGCGGCGTGTCGCGGATGAGCGACCCCGACATGATCGACGGCATCATCGAGGCCGTCTCCATCCCCGTCATGGCCAAGGCCCGCATCGGCCACTTCGTCGAGGCCCAGGTGCTGCAGAGCCTCGGGGTCGACTACGTCGACGAGTCCGAGGTCCTCACGCCGGCCGACTACGCCAACCACATCGACAAGTGGGCGTTCACCGTCCCCTTCGTCTGCGGTGCGACCAACCTCGGCGAGGCCCTGCGCCGCATCACCGAGGGCGCGGCGATGATCCGCTCCAAGGGCGAGGCCGGCACCGGTGACGTCTCCAACGCGACGACGCACATGCGCCAGATCCGCCAGGCGATCCGTCGCCTGCAGAACCTGGCCGAGGACGAGCTGTACGTCGCGGCCAAGGAGCTCCAGGCGCCCTACGACCTCGTCAAGGAGGTCGCGCAGGCCGGCAGGCTCCCCGTGGTGCTCTTCACCGCCGGTGGGATCGCGACCCCCGCCGACGCCGCGATGATGATGCAGCTCGGCGCCGAGGGCGTGTTCGTCGGATCGGGCATCTTCAAGGCGGGCAACCCGGCCCAGCGCGCGCAGGCCATCGTCCAGGCGACGACGTTCCACGACGACCCCGACGTCCTGGCCAAGGTCTCCCGCGGACTGGGCGAGGCGATGGTCGGGATCAACGTCGACGAGATCCCGCAGCCGCACCGCCTCGCCGACCGGGGCTGGTGACCGGTTCCGGCCGCAGGACTCAGTCGGGCGTGCCGGTCCGGATGAGGAAGACGAGGTCGGCGCCCTGGGTGGACTGCTCGACGACCTCGTGCCCGCTGGCCTCGGCCCAGGCCGGGATGTCGCTCAGGGCGCCCTTGTCGGTCGCCATGACCTTGAGGAGCTGACCGGGCTCCATCCGCCGGGCCGCCTTGGTGGCGGCCATGACCGGCATCGGGCACATCAGCTCGCGGGCGTCGACGAGGACGTCCTCGGTGGTCTCGCTCATGGGGTTCTCCTTCAGGGTCAGATGAACATGGTGAGGTTGGACTTGCGGGCCTCGGCCATGAAGGCGGCCGCCCCGCCGAACTCCACGCCGTCGAGGAAGTCGCTCTGGTCGTAGCCGAAGACGTCGACCGTCATCTGGCACGCGATGAGCCGGACGTCCATCTCCAGGGCCGTGTCGATGAGCTCGCCGATGCCCGCGACGTTGTGGTCGGCGAAGCGCTTCTTCATCATCCGCGACGCGACCGTGACCATGCCGGGCATGGCGGTGACGAGGTCGGGCATGGGGAACGGCATGGGCATGGCGGGGTTGCCGACGGCATCGACCTTGAGCTTCTTCTCGAAGTCCCGGTGGACGATGTTCAGGCCGTAGAAGGTGAAGAACACCGACACCTGCATCCCCACCGCCGCCGCGGCGTTGGCGAGGATCAGGGGTGGGTAGGCCCAGTCGAGGGTGCCCTTGGACGCGACGAGCGCGCCGGTGCGCATGCCCGGGTCCTTCTTCAGGGCCGCGCCGACCTCCTCCCTGACGATGCGGCGGACGTCGTCCTCGGTGACGGGAGCGTCGGTGGTGATGGGTTCAGCGGACATCGGACAGCACCTCTTCGATGATGACCCGCCGGGAACGGCAGGTCGTGGCGGTGGTGGTGGCGCGCTCGGCCCAGAAGCGGGCCACGGGCCCGAGCATCTCGACGTCGCGGGCGTGGTGCGCGGCCCAGGCGTCCGCACGGTGGGCGACCCAGTCCAGGGTCGCGACGGGGTCCTGCTCGAGCATCGACGCCAGGACGAAGGCTCGCTCACCGATCCGCAGGCCCAGGCCCAGGTCGCGCGCCGCCCGGGCGATCTCGCCGCGCGTGAGGAGCACGCCGCTGCGGACCGGGGTCAGCAGGGCCGCGGCGTGGGCCCTGGGGGAGTCGGGGTCCTCGGGGAGGGCGGGCGCCAGCGCGAGCGCGGTCGGCAGGCTCTCGGGGGCGTCGACGGTGGCCGACTCGGCGACGAGGGCCTCGACGAGCAGGGCGGCCCAGTCGGCGTAGAAGCACGACCCCGACGCCGCGACCCCCCGCGCGAAGGTGGGGACCCAGGTGAGCAGGTGCTCCCACAGCAGCACGGACCGGGCGCGACCGAGGAGCTTGGCGCGCGCCGGGTCGGGCTCGGCGGCCTCGGCCTCGGTGAGGGTGGCAAGGAGGCCGAGGAGGGCCGCGAGGTGGTCGGGCTCGGCCGGCGGGACGTACCCGAGGGCGCGCCAGAAGCCGGCGACCCGGTCGGCCGCCTCGCCGCCCAGCATCCCCTCGGCCCCGAGGTAGACGGCGGCGTACGGAACCGAGCCCAGGGCGAACACCTGGGTGTGCTCGGCGGCCGGCGGTGGCGCCCCGAGGTCGAGGGCGGCGGCGAGCGCACCGTGCGACGCGTGCGGGGTCTCGCAGAGCACCCCGAGGGCCCGGAAGACCTCGACGGAGTCCGGGGAGCGGGCGGTCTCGGGACTCATTCGCGCGCCTCGTCCGGGATCCGGAAGACGTCAGGCGCGGGCTTGAGCGGACGCATCAGCCAGTACGGGCGGCGGGTGCCGTCGGGGGAGACGTCCCGCGCGTCGCGGGTCTTGGAGAGCCACTCGCGGTACAGCGCCCGGGACTTCTCGGTGTCGACGCTGATGTCGCCGTAGGTGTCGCCCGGCTCGGCGCGGGTCACGCGCACCGCCTGGTGCCAGCAGTGCATCCCCGAGATGGGGTCGGGATGCACCGGGAAGGTCATGTTCTGGTGCACGCCGACGTCGGTCCACCAGATCCGGGCGGTGTCGGGGTCGCTCGAGTCGTAGGGGCCGACGCCGTGCAGGCGCTTCATCGTCCACGTCGAGCCCTCGCGGGTGAGGTCGACCGTGGCGGCCGTCTGGCCGCCGTGCCGCTCCGGCTGCTCCTTCGGGACCCACCGCCCCATGTGGTGGCTGCAGGCGACGACCCCCGGACGGATGCCCTCGGTGACCCAGGCCTTGACGACGAAGTGGCCGATGTCGGTGGAGACCCGGACCAGGTCTCCGGAGCGCAGGCCGAGCGGCGCCGCCTGGGTGGGGTGGATCCACAGCGGGTTGGTCTGGGCGAGCTCGTCGAGCCACTTCGCGTTCGCGCTGCGGGTGTGGATCTGGGTCGGCAGCCGGAAGGTCGAGATGAGGGGTACCTGGTCGGCGGCGAGGTTCTCGGGGTGGATGTGGCTCTTGATGTACGTCGGCACCGCGTACTCCGGCCAGCCCCAGTCGGCCACGGTCGAGGAGTAGAACTCCAGCAGCCCGCTGGGGGTGGGGAACCCGCGCTTGACCTCGCCGTCGACGTCGACGCCGACGGGGTGGCGCCCCTCGGCGTCCGGGACGGGGGCACCGGTCGGGGCGAGGTTGGTCGCGGCCGGCTTCGGCGCCGGGGAGTACACGCGGCCGAGGTCCGTCGTCGCCGCGTCGACGAGCAGGTCGTCGGCCACGGGGTGCTCGAAGACCTGGCCGACGTGGCTGCTCACCTCGAAGGCCCCGTAGCGGCGCATGAAGGCGAGCGGGTCCAGGCCCTCCTCGGCCGCCTTCTCGGGGAGGCCGGGGACGGAGTTCTCGAAGATCCACCGGTAGTACTCGTCGACCGAGAGCCGCTTGCCGGGGTCGGTCTGGGACTCGTAGAACTCCCGGATGCCGAGCTCGCCGTCGGGGTCGATCCGCCACGACAGCTCCATCCAGAACTCGTTCTCCTCCCACACCTCCCCGGGGTTGGACTGACGGGTGTCGGTGACCGTCCCGCCGAGCCGCTCGCGGGCGGCGCGCAGCACCGGCTGTCGGAAGCCGATCCACTGGCCGTCGTACTGCTCGTAGGAGTGCAGGTCGTGACGTTCGGAGGCCAGCCCCATGGGCAGGACGTAGTCGGCGAGGTACGCCGTCTCGTTCCACGTCGGGGTCAGGGCCACGTGCAGGCCGATGAGCGACTCGTCGCGCAGCACCTCGGACCAGACCATCCCGTCGGGGTTGGTCCACACCGGGTTGTACACGCGGGTGAAGTACACGTCGAGGGTGCCCCGGCCCTCCTGCATCATGTGCGGCAGGAGGAAGGAGAGCTCGTTCATCGCCAGCGGGTACTCCAGCGGCCAGGTCAGCTCGTTCCACTGGTGGGGGTGCCCGGGCACGTACATCGGCTTCGGGACGAACTTGTTCCACGCGTTGAGGTGGGTCCCGCCGGGGGAGGCCACCGCCCCGAGCAGCGAGCTGATGAGGAACAGGGTGCGCGACACCTGCCAGCCGCCGAGGTTGCCCGCGGCCGCCGAGCGCCAGTTGTGGGTCGAGAGCGCGGTGCCGGCGCCGGCCACGACCTCGATGAGCTCGCGGATGACGGCCGGGTCGATGCCCGACTCGGCCGCGGCGTACTCCGGCGTGTAGTCGGCGTACAGCGCGGACAGGACCTCCTCGAAGGCCTCGAAGGTCTCCGGCAGGTCGGGGTGGACCGCGCGCAGGTACTCCTTCCAGTTCCACCAGCGCCGCACGAACTCCCGGTGGTAGCGCCTGCTCGCGATGAGCCCGTGGGCGATCGCGAGGTTGATGGCCGGCTCCGACCCGGGGTACGGCGAGATCCAGTGGTCGGCGTGGGTCGCGGTGTTGGACAGGCGGGTGTCGACGACGATGATCTTCGCGCCGTTGGCCTTGGCCTCCATGATCCGCTGCGCGTGCGGGTTGAAGTAGTGGCCGGTCTCGAGGTGGCTGGAGATGAGGAAGATGACCTTGGCGTTCGCGTGGTCGGGGCTCGGCCGGTCGATGCCGGCCCAGTAGTGGTAGCCCGCGCGGGCGCCGCTGGAGCACACGTTGGTGTGCGAGTTGTGGCCGTCGACGCCCCAGGACGCCATGACCCGCTCGGTGAAGCCGTCCTCGCCGGGGCGGCCCACGTGGTACATCACCGAGTTCGGGCGCTTCTCGGTGATCGCCCTGCGGATCCGGCCGGCGATGTCGTCGAGGGCGGTGTCCCAGCCCACCTGCTCCCACCGGCCCTCGCCGCGGGCCCCGGCCCGGCGCATGGGGTACAGGATCCGGTCGGGGTCGGTGACCTGGTTGATCGTGGCCGGGCCCTTGGCGCAGTTGCGCCCGCGCGAGCCCGGGTGCTCGGGGTTGCCCTCGAACTTGCGCACCTGGAGGGTCTCGGGGTCGACGTAGGCGAGCAGGCCGCACGCCGACTCGCAGTTGAAGCACGTCGTCGGCACGAGCATCGAGCGCTTCTCGACCCGCCGGGGCCAGGCCCGCGAGTCGAGCTCGACCCAGTCGTCCCAGCGCTCCTTGGGCGGGAAGGCCGCGAGGTGGATGCGGCTCGGGCCGGGGTAGAAGGTCTCGCCGCGGGCGACCACCTCGTCGCGGGCGGCACTGACCCGCTCTCCGAGTCGCTCCACGGGGGTGCGATCGCTGGTCGTCATCAACAGGCTCCTCAGGCGAGGGGGACGGACTGGCCGGACTGGACGTACGCGTGCTCGTGCGCGAGCAGCCCGAGCAGGGCGGGGAGGGCGAACCACGCCGTGGCGGGCGCGGCCAGCGGTGCGAGCAGGCCGAGCGCGACCAGGACGACGCCGGCCCAGAAGAACCGGGCGTACCTGCCGTGGGTCATCGTGTGCGACGCGAGGCGTGCGTGCTCCGTCGGGTGGGCGACCGTGGTCTCACCGGCGACGAGGAGCAGGTGCACCGCGGCGGAGCCGCCCACCGTCCAGGCGAGCGGGCCGACCGCGCTCGGGCGACATGACGGTGGCGAAGGGGACCAGGGCTGCCGCGCCGGCGAGCACCGCCTGGACGGCCAGGTGCGGGGCCAGCAGCGGGCTCTGCCACAGGTCGCGGGCCTTGGCCTGGGCGAAGAGGTAGGCGGTGTAGACGGCCGTGCCCACCGCGAGCGGGAGACCGAGCCAGGCCGCGATGGTGTGCACGCCGCCCCACCCGAAGAGGCTGGCCGCCACGTGGACCGCGAGGACCGCGGCGAACGCGCCGAGGATGACCCCGCCGCGCACCAGCCACGACCCCCACTGCGGCCGGGTGAGGATGTAGATGAAGCGCTTGGGGTGCTCCAGGTCGAGGATGAGCACGACGGCGGTGATGGCGAGGAACACCGCCGAGACGATCGGGCCGACCCAGGTCCACAGGACGTCGTCCGCGGAGATCGCGCCGATCATGAGCAGCAGCAGCGCGACGAGGTACGCCCCGGCGCCGATGCCCTTGGTCCACGTGTAGAGGCTGACCCGCCAGTCCCACGGCGCGGTGTGCGCCACGTCGTAGCTGAGGATCGCGGCCGCGCTGGAGCTGCTGCCCCCGGGGTGACCGGGGTCGACGAGGTGGGCACCGCGCGGCTTCTCGGCCCACGCGTAGGTGTCGCCGTCGGGCGCGGTGGCGGCGAGCGGGTCGAGGGTGGCCTGGGTGGCACCGCGGTAGAACAGCTTGGGGCGGGTCCCCTTCTCGGGGCGGCGCACCTGCACGGGCTGCCGGTTGACGACCTGGGCCACGGCGCTGTCCGGGTCGTTGACGTCGCCGACCAGGATCGCGCCGGTCGGGCACACGGTGACGCAGGCGGGCTCGAGCCCGACGTCGAGGCGGTGGGCGCAGAAGTTGCACTTCTCGGCGCAGTGGTCGTCGGGGTTGATGAAGATCGCGTCGTACGGGCAGGCGGCGATGCAGGCCTTGCACCCGATGCACGAGGCCTTGTCGAAGTCGACGATGCCGTCGGGGCGGATGTGCATGGCGGAGGTGGGGCAGGCGGTGACGCACGGGGCGTCGACGCACTGGTTGCACCGGGTCACCTGGAAGGCGCGGCGAGCCTGCGGGAAGGTGCCGACGTCGACGCTCTTGACGTAGGTGCGCGTCACACCCAGCGGCACGTCGTTCTCGGACTTGCACGCGGTGGTGCAGGCGTGGCACCCGATGCACTTGGTCTGGTCGATCACCTTGACCATCCGCACGGGGCGCTCGCCCTCTCCCGGGCGCACGCTGGGGGTGGGCAGGTTCACGATCGACATGGGGACTCCATCAGCTCGCGTCGGCGTCGGTCTGGGGGGCGACCGTGGCCGCCGTCTCGATGGAGAGGCTGGCGCAGACGATCGTGCACAGCTGGTCGATCGCCGGCTCGGTGATCCGGTAGACGACGGTGCGACCCTCCCGGCGACGCCCCACGACACCGTTGACCGCGAGCCGTCCGAGGTGCTGGGAGGCGTTGGCGACCGAGACGTCGGCGGCCTCGGCCAGGGCGCTGACCGTGGCCTCCCCGGCCTCGTGGAGCTCGCGCAGGATGCGCAGCCGGGTCGGGTCGCCCAGCAGCGCGAAGCGGCGGGCAACATCCTCAAG
The DNA here is from genome assembly GCA_963795035.1 of uncultured Actinomycetota bacterium. Taxonomy (GTDB): domain Bacteria; phylum Actinomycetota; class Actinomycetes; order Actinomycetales; family Dermatophilaceae; genus Oryzobacter. Next base: position 758,034 of record CAWCFZ010000003.1, read on the forward strand.
GGCCTCCGTCGGCACTCTCACCATGGGCAGGACCTTAGGTGATGTGGTTCACTCATTCAATTGAACAATCGAACTTTCGTCGATTGTTTCCGGACCCACCAACGGCGGCGGGCCCGCGCCCCTTCGGGCGTGTCCTGCCCGCGACCCGGCTCGCGAAGGAGCTCAGGCATGGACATCGAGGTATTCGTCACCCCCGGACTCGGAGACAACAGCTTCCTGCTCACCTCCGGTGACGAGGCACTGGTCGTGGACCCGCAACGGGACGCCTGGCGCTTCCTCGAGGCGGCGGACTCGCGTCGTGCCCGGGTGCGGGCGGTCCTGGAGACCCACGTCCACAACGACTACGTCTCGGGTGCGCACGAGATCCGCGCGGCCCACGGAGCAGAGCTGGTCCTGCCCGCCGACGGCGGCTACGAGTTCGCGCACCGCGGCGCGCGCGAGGGCGAGGAGGTCCGCGTCGGCGACCTGCGTGTCGTCGCGATGGCGACCCCGGGCCACACCTTCGAGCACCTCGCCTGGCTGGTCTACGAGGGTGACTCGACGGAGCCGGTCGCGGTGTTCAGCGGGGGCTCCCTCCTCGTCGGGTCGGCAGGACGGACCGACCTCGCGGGCCCCGACCACACCGCAGCCCTGACGCGGCACCAGTACGAGAGCGTGCAGCGCCTGCGCGCCCTGCCGCCGTCCACCCAGCTCCTGCCGACGCACGGCGCCGGAAGCTTCTGCGTCTCCTCCATGCCCTCGACGTCACGCACGAGCACCCTCGGGGCCGAGCTGCGGGCCAACGACCTCGTCCTCGCGGCGACCCCCGAGGAGTTCGAGCAGGAGCTGACCGGCGAGCTCATGGCGTACCCGGAGTACTACGCGCACATGGCGCCCATCAACCGGGCCGGCGCGGCGGTGCTCGGTGAGCTCCCCACGCTTCCCGTCCTGGACGTCGAGGCCTTCGCCGCCGCGGTGGACCGCGGCGTCGCCGTCGTCGACGGCCGCGACCGTGACGCCTTCGCGGCCTCCCACATCCCCGGGTCGCTCAACATCGAGCTGAACTCCGGGTTCGGCAGCTACGTCGGCTGGATGCTGCCGTTCGGCGCGCCGCTGCTCCTCGTGCTGCCGGATGCGCCCGGCGCGGCCGCCGATGCCCTGACCCAGCTCGTCCGGATCGGCTGGCCCCTGCCCGAGGGGCACCTCGAGGGTGGCGTCGAGGCGTGGGCCGGGAGCGGGCGGGAGGTGCGCTCGTACCGCATGGAGACGGCGGACGACCTCGCCGCCGCGCTGGCCGCCGGCACGAGCCCCGCGGTGATCGACGTCCGCCAGCCCCTGGAGTGGGGCTGGGGGACCCTGCCCGGGAGCAGGACGCTGTTCATCGCCGACTGGCCCGAGCACCTGGACGAGGTCCCGACCGACGAGCCGGTGTGGCTCCTGTGCAGCAACGGCCACCGGGCCGCGATCGCCGCGAGCATGCTCGAGGCCGCGGGTGGTGAGCCGGTGCTCGTCGGGCACGCCGGGGTCGGTGAGGTCGTCCGCCTGGCCCGCGAGCAGGCAGCCACCGCAGCCGCGGAGTGAGTCCTGGCGGGCGCTCCGGCGCGCGTCAGCGGGGGGTGCCGTCGGGCAGCGCCACGTGACACTCCCGGAAGATCCGCACGGTGCAGTCCCGGCAGATCTCGGGGTCCAGGCGCGAGTAGATCTGTGTGAGCGCCTCACCCTTGCGCGCGAAGATGTTCTCCGCGCCGACGACCTCGTCCTGCTGGCTGCGCCGCAGCATCGTGGCGAGGTCGGGCTGGACCCCCACGAGGTACAGGCCCCCGCCCATTGCCCGGCGGCGCTCGGCCTCCTGGCCGAGCATCTCGCAGCCGGCGCGGTCGCTGAAGCCGATCGGCCGGGCCGTGACCATGAGGTGGCGCTTGCCCGGGTCCGCCTCGTCGACGGCGCGGAACCGGTCGGTCACGGACTCGACGGCACCGAAGAAGAGCGAGCCCTCGACCCGCAGCGTGCTCAGCTGCGGGCACGACGGCGCGCCGGGCGTGGCGGGGACGAACTTGCGGCGCGCGTCCGCGGGGACGGTGGGGTCGGGGACGAGCTCGCGCACGGACGGTCGAGAGGTCCGCCAGAGGAAGAGCACGAGCGAGACGAGGACCCCGACGAAGATCCCCTTCTCGAGGTCGATGAGCGTCCCGAGGAAGGTGACGAGCAGGACGATCCGCTCGCGCGGGTGCCGTCGCAGGATCGGACCGATGTGGCGGACGTCGATGAGGCCCCAGGCGACGACGAAGAGGATCGCCGCCATCGACGGGACCGGCAGGTACGCGGCCAGCGGGGCCACGAAGAAGAGGATGAGGAGCAGGAAGACCGCCGAGAACACCGCTGCGAGAGGCGTCTTCGCACCGGCCGTGTAGTTCACGCCGGTCCGGTTGAACGAGCCGCTGGAGGTGTAGGCGGAGAAGAAGCTGCCCGCGACGTTCGAGAGCCCCTGGCCGACGAACTCCTGGTTGCTGTCGATCCGCTGGCCGGACTTCAGGGCCACCGAGCGCGCGATGGCCACGGCCTCGGTCAGGGCGAGCACCGCGACGACCGCGGCCGGGAACACGGTGGCCTGGAGGGCGTCGGGCGACAGGTCCGGCACCGAGAACGGCGGAAGGGACGCCGACAGCGCCCCGACGGTGCGGATGCCGTTCTCCTCCTGCGGGACCCGCTGTCCGATGAGGAGCGCCGTGACGCTCCCCGCCGCCATCGCGAAGAGCATGTAGGGCAGCCGCGGGGCCAGCCGCTTGGCGACCACCGCGACCACGAGGGTGACGAGGCTGACCGTGAGCACCCACGGCTCGATGGCCAGCACGTTGTTCCCGAGGTGGATGAAGACCTCGTGGAACCTCGCCTCCCGGGGGATGTCGAGCCCGAAGAAGTTCTTCACCTGGCTGCCCACGATGAGCAGGGCGGCGCCCGCGGTGAACCCGAGGATCACCGTGTGCGAGATGAAGTCGACGAGCGTGCCGAGCCGCGCGAGCCCCATCCCGAGCTGGATCAGCCCGGCGAGCAGCGTCATCGTGAGGACCAGCCCGATGAACGCGGAGGTCCCGGGCTCCGCCAGGGGGCTGATCGAGGCGTACACGACGATGGAGATGGCGGTGGTGGGGCCGGAGACCAGGTGCCAGCTGGAGCCGAAGAGCGCGGCGACGACGGCGGGGACCATCGCGGCGTAGAGGCCGTACTCGGGGGGCAGGCCCGCGATCGTCGCGAACGCGACTCCCTGGGGCAGGACGATCAGGGCCCCGGTGAGGGCGGCGAGGGCGTCGGCCCTCACCGTCCTCGGGGTGACCCGGTGCCACCAGCGCGTCATCGGCAGCGCGCGTCCCCAGCGGGGTCCGCGGTCGGTCGGGGTGCTCACTCGGGCTCCAAGGGCTACCGGGCCAGGACGTGGTGGAGGCTATCCCATGCGCGACCTGCGAGAAGGCATCCGGCTCAGGTGACGGTGGCCCGGGCGCGGAACTCCTCGCGCTCGAACTCGCGGCCGCTCAGGACGGCGCTCAGGTGCTCGGCGGCGCGCAGGACGTCGGCGTGGGTGAGGTAGAGCGGGGCGAACCCGAGGCGGACGAGGTCCGGCTCGCGGAAGTCGCCGACCACCCCGCGGGCGATGAGGGCCTGCACGACCGCGTAGGCCTGGGGATGGCGCACGCTCACCTGGGAGCCGCGGCGGTGGTCCTCCCGGGGGGTGGCGACCACGAGGTCGGGGACCAGGGCGTCGAGGCACTGGAGGAAGAAGCCGGTGAGCGACAGCGACCGCTCGCGGGCGTCCGCGACCGGCACGCCGTCGTAGGCGCGCAGGGCGGCCTCGAGGGCCAGGACCCCGAGGACGGGAGGGGTGCCGACCCGCCCGCGGGCGATCCCCGGCGCGGGGACGAAGTCCGGTGCCATGGCGAACGGGGTGGCGTGGCCGTTCCACCCGGCCAGAGGCTGGTCGAAGTGCTCGAGGTGGCGCTGGGCCACGTAGAGGAAGGCGGGTGCCCCGGGGCCGCCGTTGAGGTACTTGTAGCCGCAGCCGACGGCGAGGTCGACCTCGTGCGCGTCGAGCCCGACGTCGAGGACGCCGGCCGAGTGGCACAGGTCCCAGCACACGAGCGCACCCACGGCATGGGCGGCGCGGGTCAGGGCCGGGAGGTCCCACAGCTCGCCGGTGCGGTAGTCGACGGAGGAGTACGACGCCAGTGCGAGCTCGTCGCCGAGCTCGGCGATCCGGGCGACCGCGTCATCGGGTGACACGCGCTCGACGACGAGGCCGGCGTCGCGGGCGGCGGCATCGGTGACGTAGAGGTCGGTCGGGAACGACGCGGGGTCGGTGAGGACGACGCGTCGGCCGGGCCCCATCCGGGCGGCGCCCACGACCGCCTTGTAGAGGTTGACCGACGTGGAGTCGGTGACGACGACCTGCCCGGGCGCCGCGCCGACGAGCCGGCCCACCCGGTCGCCCACCCGGGTGGGCGCCTGCCACCAGCCCGCCTCGTTCCAGCTCGCGATGAGCCGACTGCCCCACTGCCGGTGCACGACGTCGGCCACGGCCTCGGCGACCCCGGCCGGCAGCGCGCCCAGGGAGTTGCCGTCGAGGTAGACCACGCCGGGCGGCAGCCGGAAGCGGCCGCGCAGGTCGGTGCCGGCATGGGTGGCGTCGAGCTCGGCGGCCCGCTGCGTCAGCGCTGTCGACATGCCTCGACCGTAGCGCCCTCCCCGGCCCCACCCCCTCTTCCTGCCCCGCCGGCCAGCGTGCTCCTCGGGCTCCGGAGACCACTACCGAGGGCGCCGGGGCCGGGCGTACCCTCGGCGCAGGAGGCGCCCATGCAGCCGGTCGCGGTCGCGGAGGCGCGGGTGGCGTACACCCGCGGGGACTGGCGCACGTCGCGTGACGTGCTCGAACGCGTGAGGGCCACCTCGCCGCTCGAGACCGACGACCTCGAGCTGCTCACCCGCTCCACGTGGTGGCTGGGCGACTCCCACGGGGCTCTCGCGCTCGGCGAGGAGGTCTACCGCCGTCGCCTGGTCGACGGGGACGCGGCCGGCGCCGCACTCCGTGCCCTGGAGCTGGCTCTGGCCTGGAGCATGGAGGGAGACATCATCATCGGGCAGGCGTGGCTCAACAGGGCGCGCCGTCACGCCCGCGACATCGGTCCCTCCCCGGTGCACGGCTACCTGCTCTACGTCGACGCGGGGATGGCGTGGGAGATCCAGGGGGACGTCACGTCGGCCACCGAGGCGGTGGCGGTCCTGCATGAGCTGGCCCGGCAGTTCGAGGACCGCTCGGTCGAGACGCTGGCCCTCGTCCTGTCCGGCATGGTCGCGGTCTGGTCGGGGCGCACGACCGAAGGGTTCGGGGACCTCGACGAAGCCATGCTCGGCGTGCTCGCCGGCTCCGTGCCCCCGCAGTGGGCCGGTGACATCTACTGCACCGTCATCCACCTCTGCCACCAGCTCGGGGACCTCGCGCGGATGCGCCGGTGGACCGACGCGCTCCACCGGTGGGCCACGCCGCTCTCGGAGACGTTCGTCTACGCGGGTGTCACCCGCATCCACCAACTCCAGCTCCTGAGCGCGGAAGGTGAGTGGGAGGCCGTCGAGCGGGAGATCGACGCATCCAGCCGTGCCCTGATCGGGGCGCACGGCTGGATCGCGGCTGAGGGCTTCATCGAGATGGGTGACATCCGCAGGTTGCGCGGAGACCGGGTCGGCGCTCGCAGCGCCTACGCCCGGGCGCAGGCCCTCGGCGTGCCGCCCCAGCCGGGCGAGGCACTCCTCGACGAGGCCGAGGGCCGCACCTCGGAGGCACTCGCCGGACTCAGATCGGCGCTGGGGGAGCACGGGCGCCTGGGCCGTGCCCGCATCCTCCTCCCCACTGTGGAGGTGGCCCTGAGGGCCGGGGACATGCCGCTCGCCGAGTCGTCCCTGGCCGAGCTGGAGGCCACGGCGACCACCTACGGCACGCCCGGCCTGCGTGCCTGGGCCGATCAGGCCCACGCTGAGCTGCTCCTCCACCACGGGGCCTGGGACGAAGCACTCGGACGGTTGGCGGCGGCGGCCGAGGTGTACCGCGCCCAGCGCTGCAGGTACGCCGGTGCCAAGGTGCACGAGCTGGCCGCCCGCGCGCACCGCGGTCGCGGTGACGCCCGGGCGGCGGATGCCGCGCTCGCGACGGCCCTGGCCATCCACCGCCGGCTCGGCGCCGGGCCGGATCTCGCCCGGCTCGAGCCGTCGCAGCGCCACGGCGGCCTGACCGAGCGTGAGGCCGAGGTGCTCGCGCTCGTCGCGGGCGGCGCCACCAACCGCGACGTCGCGCAGCGGCTCTTCATCAGTGACAAGACGGTGAGCCGGCATCTCGCCAACATCTTCGCCAAGGCGGGGGTGTCGAGCCGGACCGCCGCCGCCGCGTGGGCCTACGACCAGGGAATCCGGCCGGTGCGGCCTCCGGTCACGGCTGCACCGAACACCCCATGAGCCGAGCGAGCGGTTGCACGATCCGCCCGATGTGGCGCCCTCGACCATGCTCCTAGCGTCGGCGGTACCGGGCGGTCCCGCCCGCCGCGCAGAAGGAGCCGACCATGACCACCACCATCACCCCCGAGTCCAGCGCCGTCGAGGCCGCGAACCCCGAGACCGCCGCCGTGGAGCGGCTCCTCCAGGTCCTCGACGACGGCGCGACCGCCATCCTCCTCGGCATCGGGTACGACACCGGGCTGTTCGAGGCCCTCGCCCAGCTGCCGCCCGCCACGAGCCGGCAGGTCGCCGACGCCGCGGGGCTCGACGAGCGCTACGTGCGGGAGTGGCTGGGCGGGGTGGCGTGCGCCGACGTCGTCGCGTACGACCCGGCGGGCGCGACCTACGAGCTGTGCGACTCGGTGCGCCCGTTCGTCACCGGACCCGGTCCCGACAACCTGGCCCGGTCGATGCGCCTCGTGGCGATGATGGGCGCCGCGGCGCCGAAGGTCCTCCAGTGCTTCCGTCGCGGCGGCGGCCTCGCCTACGAGGACTACCCGGGGTTCCACGACGTGCAGGCGCAGGAGAGCGCCGCCGTCAACGACGCCTCGCTCGTCGACACGATCATCCCCCTCACCGGACTCGTCGACCGGCTCACCTCGGGCATCGACGTCCTCGATGTCGGGTGCGGCGAGGGGCACGCCGTGAACCTGCTCGGTCGGGCCTTCCCGCGCAGCAGCTTCACCGGGTACGACTTCAGCCCCGAGGCCCTCGTGGCCGCTCGGGCCGAGGCGGCACGGTGGGGGCTGACCAACGTCGTGTTCGAGGAGCGCGACGTCGCGACGCTGCCGCGCGGGTCCTTCGACCTCGTCACGGCCTTCGACGCCATCCACGACCAGGCCCACCCGGCCACGGTGCTCGCCGCGGTCCGCGAGTCGCTGCGCGAGCAGGGCGCCTTCCTCATGGTCGACATCAACGCGTCGAGCAACCTCGAGGACAACGTCGCGCTGCCGTGGGGCACCTTCCTCTACGCCGTGTCCACCCTGCACTGCATGACCGTGTCGCTGGGACAGGGTGGCGACGGGCTCGGCACCGCGTGGGGCGTCCAGCTCGCCGAGCGGATGGTGCGCGAGGCCGGTTTCGCTGACGTCGTCCGGCACGAGCTCGACGACGACCCGTTCAACGCGTACGTCGTCGCCCGTCCCTGACCGGGGGCTCGCGCCTCAGGCGCCGTCGGCCAGCAGCTGGGCGAGCTTGCGCTTGGGGACGCCACCGAACTTCTCGCGCACGCGCAGGACGTGGTTGCGCGCCGTCCCCAGCGAGATGTGGAGCTGCTCGGCGATCTCCTGGGCCGTGAGCCCCTGGGCCGCCAGGGTCGCGACCTCCCGCTCGCGAGCGGTGAGCCCGGCCGTGGCGACGAGGCGCTGGCTCGCCGGGACGGAGGGGAGGTCGCGGCCGCGGTGCAGGCTGCGGTCGCGCAGGACGGTGGCCAGGGACCGCTCCGCGCCGTGGGCCTGGAACAGCTCGATGGCCCGGCGTCGCAGCTGGTTGCCCGTCGCCGCGTCGGGGGCGACCACGCCGGCGGCGTGCAGGAGCCGGCCCGCGGTCACCGGCTCGGGCAGGCCCAGGAAGCGCTCGGCGGCCTCGAGGAGCAGGGTGTGCCCCTCCCGCCCCCGGACCAGGCCCTCGACCGCGACGCGGACCGCCGTCCCCCGGGGGTTGACCGGCCACAGCGGTGCCATCTGCGCGAGCACCTCGCGGGCCTCGTCCGGGTCCTCGTGGGCCATGACGAGCACGAGGTCCTCCCAGCCGAAGTGCACCTCCATCCGCGCCGCCTGCTCGAGCGCCTGGCGCAGGTCACGCAGGGGTGAGGGTTCCTGCCGGGCCACGCGCTGCGTCGCGCGGACCGCCAGCGCGAGCCACAGCATCTGCTCGTCGAACTCGATGTGCCCCAGCGCGTCGTCGAGGACCTTCGGGTCGGGGCGACCCTCGCGTTCCAGTGCGACGGCCCCGAGGACGATGCCCGCCATACCGGTGGCCATCTGGGGCCGCCCGGCCCGCGCCAGCCGTGCCGAGGCGACCGCGGGGTCGAAGGCGCCGGTGCGCCAGAGGACGAGGGCCTCCACGGCAGCGAACTTGCGTGCCCACGTGGCTCCGTGGGCGAGGAGCTTGCCCTCCCGCGCGACCCGGGTGGCGAGCTCGTAGTCGCCGTGCCCGTAGGCCGTGTGCGCCCAGTTGAACTGGTTGAGGCTGGCGATCTCGGCGGTCACCGCGTCCGGGCTCGAGGGCAGGACCTCGGCCGCCTGCCGCCAGTGCTCGAGCGCGCCGGGCCGGTCGAGGTAGGTCTCACACCCGGCGAGGCGCCCGGCGCAGAACGCGACGGCCCACGGGTCGCCGGTCTGGCGCGCGAGGGCCAGGCCCTCACGCCCCACGGTGACGCGGTAGTCGCCGCTCAGCCCGTCCTCGCGTGGCCAGCACAGCTCGCCGAGGGTCACCGCCTGCCCCCGCAGGTCGCCCGCAAGCCGGAACTCGGCCAGGGCACGGGTGAGGACCTCGGGGGTCTCGGCCGCGGTGCCCGCGCGGCCGCGGGTGAACAGCAGGGCCCCGCGCGCGTCGGACGAGGCCACCTGCGTCGCGAGCTCCTCGAGGAACGGATGGGCGACGAGCAGCTCGCTGCCCCACGCGCTGACGACGACCGAGAGCTCCCCGATGGCGACGCGGTCACCGTCCGGCGCGCCCGGGGCGAGCCCGTGCGCGGTGGCGATGAGCAGGTCGAGGGCGGCCCTGGTCTCACCGCGCAGCCCCAGGGCCTCGGCCTCGCGCAGGACCGGGCGCAGCCGAGGGCTGACGACGTCCGCGAACGAGGCGAGGGCCGACCTCGAGGAGACCCGTCGACGGGGCTGGGAGGCGGGCCCCCGGCGCTGCGCGGTCTGGGCTCCTGCTGTCACGTGACGACGATATAGGTAGTTCCTATAGGTCCGCCGGGGTACCGACAGCGGCTTTCCTTGGTCCTTGACGCGCATCACCCCCGCGCGCCCACCAGTGGAGGAATCCCCCATGCGTTCCATCACCACGAGGGCCGTCGCCCTCTCCTCGCTCGCCGTCGTCCTCGCCGGCTTCTCCGTCGCGGGCGCCGCCGTGGCGTCGACCCCGGAGTCGACGACGCTGCGCCCGGCCGGCTCCGGCGACACGAGCAGCGTCACCTGGACCGGGGGCCCCTACACGGGTGCCGTCCTGGCCCCGGAGAGCTGCACCGCGACGACGTGTGACACCCACACCGTCGAGCTCGACATCCCCGAGGGCTTCTGGGACGACCACGACGGAGGGGTCGAGATCGCCATCAGCTGGGGGTCGTCATCCGACGACTACGACCTCTACGTGGACGACCCGTCCGGTCGTCAGGTCGCCTCGAGCGCCGCTGGGGCCACGACGAGCGAGTCGGTCGACCTGGGGACGCTGGCCCCGGGCCGCTACACCGTGCGGGTCGTGCCGTACTCGACCGTCGCGTCGAGCTACACGGGGACCGCGACGCTCACCGGGGCGGCCGTCCCGACGGGGATGAAGTACCCGGAGTCGCGCAAGGCCGTGGAGGACGAGCTCGTCGTCGACTACCCCCTCAACGTCGTCTTCGTCGGCCGCAGCCCGAGCGCGGCCGAGGTCGCCGAGCTCAAGGAGTGGACCCCGGACACCTACCGGCCCACCGTGGCGACGAAGACCTCCGCGTCGGGGGAGCTGACCCAGGCGGGGGCCGGGTTGCTCAACTGGAACAAGGACACCTTCTCGGGCGCGCCCTACTTCGAGGGCATCACCTACAACTACAAGATCAACGTCCTCACGGCGTCGGACGAGTACACCAAGGCGCTGTTCCAGGTCGCCGAGAACGCGACCGCCAAGGCGCAGGCCTACCACGGCGGCAGCAGCCGGACGGCGAACCAGGTGAAGTACGACGCCGCCTTCGGGCAGCACCGTGTCCTGGCCAAGGGCGGGGACGCCTCGTACAAGGTGTCCGACCCCACGAAGACCGACCTCGTGGACGCCTACGCCGTCGAGGACTGGATCTTCTCGACCCGCTACGACGCCGCGTGGTCGTGCGCCTTCACCAACATCGAGACCGGCGCGTGCGCCGACCCCTCCGTCGTCAACCCCGACAAGAGCGCCTACCACGACCCGTACTACGACAAGAACGGCTTGAACCTCGACCGGATGCCGCAGGGCCCGAACCAGGGGTCGTCGTTCTTCTTCCTCGACACCTTCACCCCCGAGTACGCCAAGGACTACTTCCGCCCGAACGCGTACCACACCTACGGCACGGACAAGGTCATCGACGGCGCCATCGTCCCGAAGCCGGTCGAGCAGGGCGGCTCGTGGCGGATCACCGACCCGGACACCGGGGACTGGGACGGCATCGACTACGCCCGCACCTGGGGCGGCCGGTACCGCTTCCACTTCATCGACCTCGGCGCCGCGCCCAACGACTTCGAGTCGGCGACCTGGGCCGGCAAGGGCCTGGGCATGTCGAGCGACTACCCCCACGGCGACCCGCCGGTGTGGCAGTACGCCTCCGACCCGCTGTGGCGCCAGCAGGGCGACACCTGTGCCACCGACGGCACGCCCATCGCGGGCCTGGACCTGCCGTACAACAACAACACCCCCTGCCGGATGATGCCGCGCCTGGCGCGCGACGTCGCGTACGGCCTGTTCTTCCGCTCGACCGCCGGGTTCCTCTACCGGCCGATCCCGAGGGGCGACACCTACTGGCTGGCGGTGTCGAACTGGACGGACTTCTACTCGCGCCCCCAGTGGGTCAACGGCCAGCTCACCAACGCGCCGCACTACGGCACGTGGTGGACCGACATGGACAAGCTCTACAAGATCGGTGACGTCTCGGGCGGCACGAAGCAGGACGACACCCTGCGGTGGCTGTCCTCCGCGACGCCGTACGCCCGCTGGGTCGGTCGCAAGAACGAGTCGATCCCGCTGTACGACCCGACGAACAACCAGCCGACGGGCAAGGTGCTCGACACCTCGCCGAAGTACGCGGACCTGCCGGCACCCTCGCACCACGTGCAGACCAAGGACGGCACGAAGATCGTCCCGGAGCCGCTGCACGACGGCGACCACGAGCACGCCACCTACGGCGACAAGACGGTCGACCTCACCGCCGTCCAGGAGGCGCTGGAGAAGGCCAAGGCCACCGGGTCCGGGCTCGGCCCCGCCTACGACGGGGCGGTGTCGCACGAGTCGTTCCGCGACTTCATCGACGCCAACCCCGACGGCATCGCCGACCAGGTCGCCGGCGTCAACACCATCCCCGCCATCAACGTCGTCTTCGAGAAGGCCTACACCTGGGCCCTGCCGGCGATCGTCGGGGGCATCGCGGTGGGCACCGAGGACGGTGAGGCGTGGGGCGTCATGAACAACGTCAACGACCGCTTCAAGTCCAGCGCCTCGCACTACCCGGGCGTCCAGCCCGGCGACGCGCCCGGGTCGAAGCGCTCGATGACCGACGCCTCGCTCCCGTCGCAGGACAGCGGCGGCGGCTTCAGCTACACCATCGAGCACGAGGCCGCCCACAACCTCGGCCTCTCCCACCCCCACGACGGCTCGTACGGCGTGGACCGTTGCCCCGCGGGACACCCGCAGGCGGGCAAGTGGGAGTGCTACTGGCAGGGGCTGGGCTGGATGTACGACGTGTCCGCCGCCCCGACGACGTACGCGATGTCGTACCGCCCTTACGAGGTGGAGGACCAGGACCAGCTCCAGCGCGGCCACACGGCCGAGTACCTCATCGGGGCCCAGGACGCCCTGCGCCAGCGGCTCTCCGACGAGGCCGCCGCGGGCCGGACCACCCCGTCCACGGCGTGGTCGGCCGACCTCGCCCGGATGAAGCAGTGGCGCACCCAGGCGGGCGAGCTGTTCCGCAAGGGCGACTACCTGCACTCCGAGTACGCCGCCCGCAACGCGGCGCTGGCCGCTCGCGGGGTGCCGCAGACGGCCGCCAACACCTCGGCGCCCAAGCTGCTCGAGGCAGGTCAGGTCTTCTACTTCACCGTGAACCCGCAGGGCGACGGCCGTCCGGCGGCGATGGCGAATCTGCGTCCCACGGCGGTCGAGGCCGCACAGCCGGAGCGGAAGCAGACGACGGTGTCGGTGACGGTGTCCAACACCGGTGCCGCGGCGGCGTCAGGCGTCGTCGTCGAGCTCTTCGACGGCACGACCTCGCTGGGCACCACGGCACCGGTCGCCCTGGCGGCCGGCGCCACGACCACGGTCACCAGGGTCTGGGACACCAAGGGCGTCAAGGGAGACCGTGCGCTCAAGGCCGTCGTCGACCCCGCGAACACCGTGAAGGAGACCAGCGAGAGCGACAACGCGCTGACGCGGACCGTGACGATCCGGGGCAACCGGGTCGAGAACGGCTCGTACGAGGCCTCGGCCGACGGCACCGCCCCCGACGGGTGGACCGCCTCGGGCGGCACGTCGTACGACACCTCGGGCGCCTACGCGACCGACGGCACCGACGCCGTCGGCCTCACCGGGGGGCTCGCCCCCGGTGCATGGGCGAGCGGCCCGGTCGAGGTCGCGGCCGGGAGCACCTACTCCCTGGCGATGTCCGCCGCCGGCGGCACCCCGGCCCTGTCGGCGACGTTCCTCGACGGTGCGGGGAAGGTCGTCAGCAAGATCGCGTCCGTCGACGTGGTCGTGAGCAAGATCGACTCCTCCGTGAGCAAGATCGACGCCTCGGTGAGCAAGATCGACGGCGCCGTGAGCAAGATCAGCGGCACGCTCACCGTCCCCGCGGGGGCGTCGCGCCTGGTGCTCACGGCGAAGGCCCCGGCGACCCTGCCCGCCGGCTCCACCCTGTGGCTCGACGACGTGTGGGTGTGGTGACCGGGCGCATGGGCCGGGTCACCACCCCCTCACCCTGACGGGCCGGGGAGCGGGCCGTAGCATCCTGAGACGTGGAAGAGCAGCCCCTCGTCGGTGTCCTCGCGGTGCAGGGCGACGTCCGCGAGCACCTCGTCGCCCTGGAAGCCACGGGGGTGCGGACGTGCACCGTCCGCCGGCCTGCCGAGGTCGAGGCCGTCGACGGGCTCGTCCTCCCCGGGGGCGAGTCGACGACCATCGACAAGCTGGTCCGCGCCTTCGGCCTCCAGGGACCGCTGCGCGAGCGGATCGGGCGCGGCATGCCCGTCTACGGCTCGTGCGCCGGGATGATCCTGCTGGCCGACCGCATCGCCGACGGACGGCCCGACCAGGAGACCCTGGGGGGCCTCGACATCACGGTGCGGCGCAACGCCTTCGGGCGGCAGGTCGACTCCTTCGAGGAGGACCTGCACATCCGCGAGCTCGGCGGGGAGCCGGTGCGCGCCGTCTTCATCCGAGCGCCCTGGGTCGAGGAGGCGGGGGAGGACGTCCAGGTGTTGGCGCGCGTCGAGCACGGACCGGCCGCCGGTAGGATCGTCGCCGCGCGGCAGGGGAACCTGCTGGTCACGTCCTTCCACCCGGAGGTGACCGGCGACCACCGGTTCCACCGCCTGTTCGTCGACATCGTGAGGCAGAACCAGAGGGAGCGTTCATGAGCGGCCACTCCAAGTGGGCGACCACCAAGCACAAGAAGGCGGCGATCGACGCCAAGCGGGGCAAGCTTTTCGCCAAGCTCATCAAGAACATCGAGGTCGCGGCCCGCACGGGCGGCGGCGACCCCACGGGCAACCCGACCCTCTACGACGCCATCCAGAAGGCGAAGAAGTCCTCGGTCCCCAACAACAACATCGACAACGCGGTCAAGCGCGGGTCCGGCGCCACCGCCGGCGGGGCCCACTGGGAGACCATCACCTACGAGGGCTATGCCCCCGGGGGTGTCGCGGTCCTCATCGAGTGCCTCACCGACAACCGCAACCGCGCGGCCGCGGAGGTCCGCACCGCGCTGACCCGCAACGGCGGCGCCCTCGCCGACCCGGGGTCGGTCTCCTACGTCTTCGACCGCCGGGGCGTCGTCATCGTCCCGAAGTCGGAGAAGTCGGAGGACGACCTGCTCGAGGTGGTCCTCGAGGCCGGCGCCGAGGAGGTCAACGACAACGGTGACACCTGGGAGATCGTCAGCGAGGCCACCGACTTCGTGGCCGTGCGCACCGCGCTCCAGGAGGCCGGCGTCGACTACGACTCGGCCGAGGCGTCGTGGGTCCCCAACCTCCAGGTGCCCCTCGACCTCGACGGCGCGAAGAGGATGATCCGCGTCATCGAGGCCCTCGAGGACAGCGACGACGTCCAGGACGTGTTCGCCAACGGTGACATCCCCGACGACGTGCTGGCGCAGCTGGACGAGGAGGAGTGAGCCGGAACGCCGAGGGCGTCGCCCTCTGGGACCGCGAGGCCCCGGCCTTCGACGAGGCGCCCGACCACGGTCTGCTCGACCCTGACGTCCGCGCCGCCTGGCGTGCGCTGCTGCTCGGCGTCCTGCCCGACGCCCCCGCCCGGGTCGTCGACCTCGGCTGCGGCACCGGCACGCTGGCGCTGCTCCTCGCCGAGGAGGGGTACACGATGGACGCGCTCGACTTCTCCCCGGCGATGGTCGCCCTGGCGCGGACCAAGCTGGCGGGGACGCGCGCCACCGTGCGCCTCGGGGACGCGGCCGACCCCGGCCTGGACCCTGGCTCGGCCGACGTCGTGCTGTGCCGCCACGTCCTGTGGGCGCTGCCCGACCCCGTGGCCGTCGTGCGCCGCTGGGTCGCTGCGCTGCGGCCGGGCGGCCGGCTCGTCCTCGTCGAGGGCCACTGGGGTACCGGGGCCGGGCTCAGCGCCGAGCAGTGCGCCGCGATCGTGGGGCAGGCCTGCTCGCGGGTCGAGGTCCGCCACCTCCCGGAGCCGGTCCTGTGGGGGCGCGAGGTCACCGACGAGCGCTACCTCGTCGTGGCCCACCCCTGACCCGCTGCGTCCGGTCGGCGCCCGGCGCGACCCGGCGACCCGCGTGTTGCTCCGTGGCACGTCGGTGCCGGATGTGTAGCGTTGCCTCCGAACAGGTGTTCTAACGCCCGCCCGGCCGGGCGGGCCCCGACGGAAGGGTGCTCGTGCGCGTGCTCGGTGTCGACCCCGGCCTCACCCGGTGCGGCCTCGGCGTCGTCGACGGCCGCCTGGGCCGGGCCACGATGGTCGCCGTCGGCGTCGTGCGCACCCCGAGCGACGGCGACCCGGGGGAGCGGCTCGTCTTCCTCGAGAAGGAGGTCGACGGCTGGCTCGCGCGCTACGCGCCGGACGTCGTCGCGGTCGAGCGCGTCTTCGCCGACTCCAACGTCACCAACGTCATGAGCACGGCGCACGCCACGGCCGTCGCGCTGCTCACGGCGACCAAGCGGGGCATCCCCGTCGTCTTCCACACGCCCACCGAGGTCAAGGCGGCCGTCACGGGGTCCGGGCGCGCCGACAAGGCCCAGGTCACCGCGATGGTCACCCGCATCCTCGGCCTCGAGGTCGCCCCCAGGCCCGCCGACGCCGCCGACGCCCTCGCGCTGGCCATCTGCCACGCGTGGCGCGGCGCCCAGGCCGCCCGCCTCGAGGCCCTGGCGAAGCAGGCCCGCGCGTGATCGCCTCGCTGCGCGGCCCCGTCACCCACGTCGGGCTCGACCACGTCGTCGTCGAGGTCGGCGGCGTCGGGATGCTCGTCCACACCACCCCCGCAACGGCCTCGTCGTGCCACCGCGGGAGCGAGGCGAGCCTGGCCACGAGCCTCGTGGTCCGCGAGGACTCGCTGACGCTCTACGGCTTCGCCGCCGCCGCCGACCGCGACATGTTCGAGACGGTGCAGACCGTGTCGGGCGTCGGGCCGCGACTGGCGCTGGCGATGCTGTCGGTCATGGGTCCCGACCAGCTCGCCGCGGCGCTGTCCACCGGCGACGCCAAGGCGCTGACCACCATCCCCGGCATCGGGGCGAAGTCGGCCCAGCGCCTCGTCCTCGAGCTCCGCGACAAGGTCGGCGCGGTGCGCGGCGCCGGCGGCGCCCCGGCCGGAGCCCCCGCCCCGGTGCCCGGCCAGGAACCCTGGCGCGCACAGGTGGCCGAGGCCCTCGTCGGCCTCGGCTGGTCGGCCAAGCAGGCGGGTGACGCCGTCGAGCGGGTCGCCGAGCACGCGCCGGCCGACGCCGAGATCGCCGCGCTGCTGCGCCTGGCCCTGCGCGAGCTGCGCCCGTGAGCGCCGCGAAGGGCTGGGGGAGCGAGGTCCACGAGTCCGGGCCCGGCGCGGACGACGGCTCGTACGAGGCCACCGCGCGGGTCGTCGACGCCGCGAGCAGCGACGACGACCGCGTCGTCGAGGCGGCCCTGCGCCCCCGCCGCCTCGCCGAGTTCCCCGGGCAGCCGCGCGTGCGCGACCAGCTCGGCCTCGTCCTCGAGGCGGCCAAGCGCCGCGGCAGCCCGCCCGACCACGTCCTGCTCTCCGGCCCGCCCGGCCTGGGCAAGACGACCCTGGCGATGATCGTCGCGGCCGAGCTCGAGCGCCCGATCCGCGTCACGAGCGGACCGGCCATCCAGCACGCCGGCGACCTCGCGGCCGTGCTGTCCTCGCTCGACGAGGGGGAGGTGCTCTTCCTCGACGAGATCCACCGGATGAGCCGCGCGGCCGAGGAGATGCTCTACCTGGCGATGGAGGACTTCCGGGTCGACGTCATCGTGGGCAAGGGACCCGGCGCCACCGCCATCCCGCTCGAGCTCCCGCCGTTCACGGTCGTCGGCGCCACCACCCGTGCCGGGCTCCTCCCCGCCCCGCTGCGCGACCGCTTCGGGTTCACCGGCCACCTCGACTACTACGACGTCGACGACCTCGTGACGATCCTGCACCGCTCCGCCGGCCTGCTCGGGGTCCAGGCCGACGAGCAGGGCATCGTCGAGATCGCGGGGCGCTCCCGGGGCACGCCGCGCATCGCCAACCGCCTCCTGCGCCGGGTGCGGGACTGGGCCCAGGTCCACGGTGACGGGCACGTCGACCACCGGGCGGCGCTCGCGGCCCTCGCGCTGTTCGACGTCGACGACGCGGGGCTGGACCGGCTCGACCGCGCCGTCCTCGAGGCGCTCTGCCGGCGCTTCGGCGGTGGGCCCGTCGGGCTGTCGACCCTCGCGGTCGCCGTCGGCGAGGAGTCCGACACCGTCGAGACCGTCGCCGAGCCCTACCTCGTGCGGGAGGGCTTCATCGTCCGCACCCCCCGGGGACGGGCCGCCGCGCCGCGCGCCTGGCGGCACCTGGGGCTGGAGCCGCCCCGCAACGCCCCGCTCCAGGACGCCCTCCCGCTGGGCGCGGCCGACGGCGACCCCGACGACCTGTCGGCCGGGCGCCGCTTCACGCAGTGAGCGAGGGCACGCCGGGCGGGCGCGCTTCGTTGGTCACCTCGCAACGCCTCGCCTAGACTGCACACTCGGCCCGGCGCGTCCGGGCCGAACGACTGCCTGCGCCACGCGGGCATCCTGACTCGAAGGACCGATCTCACCCATGTTCTCCGGCAGCGGCTCCGGCCTCGGCTACCTGCTCATCCTGGCGCTCCCGTTCCTGCTCCTCATCTTCATGATGGTCAGCCAGCGGCGGCGCGCCCAGCAGACCCAGGCCATGCAGGCCTCGCTGGACGTGGGGGAGGAGGTCGTGACGACGTCGGGGCTCTACGGCACCATCCTGGCCCTCGACGACTCCACCGTGACGCTCGACGTCGGCAACGGCGTGCGGCTGCGCTGGGACCGCCGTGCCATCGGCATGCGCGCCTCCGAGGTGGCCTGAGCATGGCCGCCACCGCACCCAAGGTCGTCGCCCGACGCGGCCTGCTGGCGATCCTCACCCTCACCCTCACGCTGGCGGGCCTGCTCGCGGGCGCGAACATCTGGTCCGACGGGCAGCTGAACCCCAAGCTCGGGCTCGACCTCAAGGGCGGCACCCAGATCATCCTCGAGCCGAAGACCACGGCGGGCCAGCAGATCTCGGCCGAGCAGCTCAACGAGGCGCGCAACATCATCGTCCAGCGCGTCGACGCCGGTGGGGTGTCGGGCGCCGAGGTGACCACCCAGGGTGACCGGAACATCATCGTCAGCATCCCGGAGATCCCCACCCAGGAGGTCCGCGACGCGATCAGCCGGTCCTCGCAGCTGCAGTTCCGTCCCGTCCTCGCGATCGCCGCCGGGTCCCCGCAGCCCGAGCCCAGTGCCAGCCCGAGCCCGTCCGGCTCCGCCGACCCGAGCCCCTCGGGCAGCGCGTCGCCGTCCGGTACGCCGACCACCGCGAGCAGTGCGTCGCCCACGAGCAACAGCGCCGTCCCGCAGGCCCTCGCGACCACCCCGACGCCCACCGGCACGGCCAGCCCGACCCCGAGCCCGTCGGCCACCCCGAGCCCGTCGGCGACCGGCGGCACCACGCCGACCAAGCCCACCGACCTGGCCTGGGTGACCCCGGAGGTCGTCCAACAGTTCGAAGCACTGGACTGCGCCGACCAGAGCGTGTTCGACGAGATCATCGACGACCCCGCGAAGCCGCTGGTCACCTGCCAGGACGACGGCAGCGCCAAGTACGTCCTGGGCCCGGTGGCGGTCTCCGGCGACAAGATCAGCGACGCCACCGCCGGGTACCGCAGCAACCAGCAGGGCAGCCTGACCAGCGAGGTCGAGATCGCCCTCACCCTCAACAGCGAGGGCGGCGACCAGTACGCCGAGATCAGCCGCGAGATGGTCAGCCTGCCCGAGCCCCAGAACCAGCTCGCCGCGACGCTCGACTCGCGCGTCATCGTCGCCCCCCGGTTCAACGAGGCCATCCTCGACGGTCGCGCGAGCATCACCGGTGGCTTCACCCTCGCCGAGGCGCGTGGCCTGTCCGACCAGCTGAAGTTCGGTGCCCTCCCGCTGTCGTTCGTCGAGCAGACGAGCATCGACATCAGCCCCACGCTCGGCAGCGAGCAGCTGCGCTACGGCCTCATCGCCGGCATCGTCGGCCTGTTCCTCGTCGTCGTGTACTCGATGGTCCAGTACCGGATGCTGGGCCTGGTCACCGTCGCGTCCATCGTCGTCGCCGGTGCCCTGACGTACCTGACGCTGACCATCCTCGGGTGGTCGCACAACTACCGCCTCGACATGGCGGGCGTCACCGGCGTCATCGCGGCGATCGGCTTCACGGCCGACTCGTTCATCGTGTACTTCGAGCGCGTCAGGGACGAGCTGCGTGACGGCCGTTCCCTCGAGGCCGCCGTCCAGACCGGCTGGGACCGCGCGAAGCGCACCATCCTCATCGCCGACGGCGTCAACTTCCTCGCGGCGATCGTCCTGTTCGTGCTCGCCAGCTCGAGCGTGCGCGGCTTCGCGTTCACCCTGGGCCTGACCACGCTCATCGACCTCATGCTCGTCTTCTGGTTCACCCACCCGCTGCTCACCCTGCTGGCCCGCCTGCGGTTCTTCCGCGACGGCCACCCCTGGTCGGGTCTCGACCCGCGCCGCCTCGGTGTCCCGCAGGCCACCCGCTACGCCGGCCGGGGCCGCTTCACCACGGCGCCGGGCGTCACCGCAGCCGCCACCGCAGAACCGGTCTCCGCCGGGAAGGGAGGTGCGGCATGAAGCCGAGCTTCGCCGCCCTGGGCAACGACCTCTACACCGGGGCGCGGTCGGTCCCCGTCGTCGCCCGTCGCCGCCGCTTCTACCTCGCGTCCGGGGTGCTCCTCGCGATCGCCGTCCTGGGGCTGGTCGTCCAGGGCCTCAACCTCGGCCTGGAGTTCCGGGGTGGCTCGGAGTTCCGCGTCTCGGCGACCACCGCCGTGGCGAACTACGAGCAGAAGGCCCGCGACGCCGTCGGTGCCGCGGAGAACCAGAGCGGCATCAACGTCACGCTCGTCGGCAACAACACCGTCCGCGTCCAGACCGAGCGGCTGTCCGAGACCGACAGCCAGGACGTGCGGAAGTCGCTCGCCGACGCCTTCGCGGTCTCCGAGCAGGACGTCAGCGGCACCTTCATCGGTCCGTCCTGGGGTGCTTCGGTCAGCCAGCAGGCACTGCGCGCCCTGGTCATCTTCCTCGCGGCCGTGGCGCTCACCCTGAGCGTGTACTTCCGCAACTGGAGGATGGCCGCGGCCGCCCTCGTCGCGACCGTGCACGACATGGTCATCACCGTCGGGATCTACGCCCTCATCGGGTTCGAGGTGTCGCCGGCGACGATGATCGGCTTCCTCACCGTCCTCGGCTACAGCCTCTACGACACCGTCGTCGTCTTCGACAAGGTGCGCGAGAACACCACCCAGGCGTTCGCCAACGGGCGGATGACCTTCGCCCAGGCGGCCAACCTGGCCGTCAACCAGACCATGGTGCGCTCGATCAACACCACGGTCATCGGCGTGCTCCCCATCGTGGCGGTCCTCCTCGTCGGCGGGCTCTTCCTCGGCCCCGGCGTCCTGCTCGACCTCTCCCTCGTGCTCGTCGTCGGCATCGTCATCGGTGCCTACTCCTCGATCTTCATCGCGACCCCGGTCCTGGTGTCCCTGCGACGTGGCGACCCCCGCGTCATCGAGCTCGACAAGCGCGCCGAGCGCCACCAGGCCCGCAAGGCCAAGGACGCCGCCGCGGCCGAGGTCGCGGCGCCGGCGCCCGGCGAGGGCGGCGACGTCCCCGTCACGGTCGGTGGGGGACCCACCGCCGGGGAGGGTGACTCCTCGACGCTCACCGGCCGTGCGGTCCACAAGTACGCGCAGTCCGGGCCGCGCAACCAGCCGCGCCGCCCCCCGAAGTCCAAGCGCTGACCCCGGTGCCCACCCCGACGCCCGGGTCGACCGGCCGCACCGGTTCGAGCGAGCCGGGCGCCGAGGGGGTCGCCGACCTCGTCGCGGCACGGCTGCGCGACGTCCCGGACTTCCCCCGGGTGGGGGTCGTCTTCAAGGACTTGGCCCCCCTGCTCGCCGACCCGCACGCGTTCGCCGTCGTGGTCGCGGCCCTGGCGGCGCGACACCGCGGCGCGGTCGACCTCGTCGCCGGGGTCGAGGCCCGCGGCTTCATCGTCGGCGCAGCCCTGGCGCACGCCATGGGTGTGGGCTTCGTCCCGGTCCGCAAGGCCGGCAAGCTGCCGGGGGAGACCGTCGCGGTGTCGTACGAGCTCGAGTACGGCTCGGCGCGGATCGAGGTCAGCGCCGACGCGTTCGTCGGGCGCGAGCGGGTCCTGCTCGTCGACGACGTCCTCGCCACCGGCGGGACGGCGGTGGCGGCGTGGGACCTCCTCGAGCAGGTCGGAGGTGACGTCGTCGGCTTCGAGTGCGTCGTCGAGCTCGCCGTCCTCGGCGGGCGTGCGCGGCTCGAGGGTCGCCCGGTGGGCTCGCTCCTCGTCGTCCCCTGACCGCGCACTAGACTCCGGCCATGGCGGAGGACACGACGACGGCCCAGCCCGGGACGCCTGCTCCGGGGCTGTCCTCGCGGGCGCGTGCCCGGGCGGCCCTCGCCCTCGTCGGACGCAACCGCGAACCCGAGAACCCCGTCCTCGAGCCGCTCCTCCAGGTCGTCCGCGGCACCCACCCCAAGGCCGACGTCAGCATCGTCGAGCGGGCCTACGCCGTCGCCGAACGCGCCCACGAGGGACAGAAGCGCCGCTCGGGCGACGACTACATCACCCACCCGCTCGCGGTGACGACGATCCTCGCCGAGCTGGGCATGACGCCCACCACCCTGGCGGCCGCGCTGCTCCACGACACCGTCGAGGACACCGCCTACAGCCTGGAGGCGCTGCGCCGCGACTTCGGCGACGAGATCGCGATGCTCGTCGACGGCGTCACCAAGCTCGACAAGGTGAACTACGGCCAGGCCGCGCAGGCCGAGACGGTCCGCAAGATGGTCGTCGCGATGGCGCGCGACATCCGGGTGCTCGTCATCAAGCTCGCCGACCGCCTCCACAACGCCCGGACCTGGCGCTACGTCTCGCAGGAGAGCGCCCAGCGCAAGGCCAAGGAGACCCTGGAGATCTACGCGCCGCTGGCCCACCGCCTCGGCATGAACACCATCAAGTGGGAGCTCGAGGACCTGTCGTTCCAGGCCCTGTACCCCAAGGTGTACGACGAGATCGTCCGCCTCGTCGCCGAGCGCGCGCCCGCCCGCGAGGAGTACCTCGGAGAGGTGCGCAAGGAGGTCGACACCGACCTGCGCTCGGCGAAGATCAAGGCGACGGTCACCGGCCGGCCCAAGCACTACTACTCGGTGTACCAGAAGATGATCGTGGGGGGCCGCGACTTCGAGCAGATCTACGACCTCGTCGCCGTGCGTGTCCTCGTCGAGACCGTCCGCGACTGCTACGCCGCGCTGGGGGCGCTGCACGCGCGCTGGAACCCGGTGCCGGGGCGGTTCAAGGACTACATCGCGATGCCCAAGTTCAACATGTACCAGTCGCTGCACACGACGGTCATCGGGCCCAGCGGCAAGCCGGTCGAGATCCAGATCCGCACGCACACGATGCACCGGCGGGCCGAGTACGGCGTCGCCGCGCACTGGAAGTACAAGGAGGACCCGCGCACCAAGGGCGGGGCCCCGGGCGCGGTGCAGGCCCGCGACGGCCAGACCGGCCCGGTCAACGACATGGCCTGGCTGCGCCAGCTCCTGGACTGGCAGAAGGAGACCTCCGACCCCGGCGAGTTCCTCGAGTCGCTGCGCTTCGAGATCACCGCGAGCGAGGTCTACGTCTTCACCCCGAAGGGGCAGCTCGTGGGGCTGCCCGCGGGGTCCACGCCGGTCGACTTCGCCTACGCCGTCCACACCGAGGTGGGGCACCACTGCATCGGGGCCCGGGTCAACGGTCGCCTCGTCCCGCTGGAGAGCCGGCTCGACAACGGCGACGTCGTCGAGGTGCTCACGAGCAAGGCCGACTCGGCGGGTCCCTCACGCGACTGGCTGTCGTTCGTGCGCTCGGCCCGCGCCAAGAACAAGATCCGACACTGGTTCACCAAGGAGCGCCGCGAGGAGATGGTCGAGGGGGGCAAGGACTCCCTCGCCAAGGTGATGCGCAAGCAGGGCCTGCCGATGCAGCGGATGACGTCGGTCGAGTCCCTCACCGGTGTCGCCGAGGAGCTGCGGCTGAGTGGCATCGACGCCCTCTACGCCTCCATCGGCGAGGGCCACGTCTCCGCCCAGCACGTCGTGGCCCGGCTCGTCGCGTCCGTCGGTGGTGAGGACGGCGCCAGCGAGGACATCGCCGAGGCCGCCAACCCCATCGCGACCCGCCCCTCGTCGCGCCGGACGGGTGACCCCGGCGTCGTCGTCAAGGGGATGGCCGACGTGTGGGTCAAGCTGGCCCGCTGCTGCACGCCGGTGCCCGGCGACGACATCCTCGGGTTCGTCACGCGGGGCAACGGGGTGTCGGTGCACCGGCGCGACTGCTCGAACGCCGACTCGCTGCTCTCCCAGCCGGAGAAGATCATCGAGGTCGAGTGGGCGCCGACCTCGGGCAGCCTGTTCCTCGTCCAGCTCCAGGTCGAGGCCCTCGACCGCTCGAGGCTGCTCTCCGACGTCACCCGGGTCATCTCCGACCACGGCGTCAACATCCTGTCGGCGGCGGTCACCACGTCGCGCGACCGGGTCGCCAAGCTCCACTTCACCTTCGAGATGGGCGACCCCGGGCACCTGGGTCACGTCGTGCGCGCGGTCCAGCGCGTCGACGGCGTGTTCGACGCCCACCGAGTCACCGGCGGCGGCCGCAAGGGCTGAGGCCCGGGTCGGGCCAGTGAGGGCTCGGCCGCCGAACGATCGGCCGCCGAACGCTCAGCCGCCGAACTCGTCGAGTCCGGCGCGGGCCTGGTCGAGCCAGACCTGCTGCGCCTCGAGGCGACCCCGAGCGGCCTCGGCCTTCTTGGCGTCGCCCTTGGCCTCGGCGGCGGCGACCTCGCTCTCGAGCGTCGCGACCGACGCCTCGAGCTGGTCGACCATCGACTGCGCGCGAGCAGCGACCTCGGGGTTGCTCCTCTGCCACTTCGTGTCCTCGGCCTCGCGGACCGCGGCCTCGACCCGCCGGATCCGCTTCTCGACCCGCTCGAGGTCGGCGCGCGGCACCTTGCCGGCCTGCTCCCAGCGGTCCTGCACCGAGCGCAGCGCCGCCTTGGCGGCTTCGAGGTCCTTCACGGGCAGGATGGCCTCGGCCTCGGTGAGGAGCTCCTCCTTGACGGCGAGGTTCGCGCGGAACTCCTCGTCCTCCACGGCGGCGACCGCGTCCTTGGCCGTGAAGAAGGCGTCCTGCGCGGCGCGGAACCGCTCCCACAGGGCGTCGTCGTCCGAGCGGGCCGCCCGGCCGGCGGTACGCCACCGGTCCATCAGCTGCTTGTAGGCCCGGGCGGTGGGGGTCCAGTCGGTGCTCGTCGACAGCGCCTCGGCCTCGCGGACGAGGTCCTCCTTGGCCGACTTGGCGTCCGCCCGGGTCGACTCGAGGTCGGCGAACCAGGCGCGACGGGCCTTGTCGAAGGTGTTGCGGGCGTGGCTGAACCGCGTCCACAGTGCCGACTCGGTGGCCTTGTCGAGCTTGGCGCCCGAGCGCTGGTGCTGCTTCCACTCATCGAGCAGGGCGCGCATCCGCTCGCCGCTGGTCTTCCACTGCGTGGAGCCGGGCGGCTGGCCGGCGATCGTCTCGGCCTCGGCGACGATGGCCTCGCGCGCCGTGGTGGCCTCCGCCCGCGCGGCGGCGCGGTGCTCGGCCTCCTGGCTGCGCTTGGCCGTGAGGCCCGACGCGACCCGCTCGATGGTGGCGTGCAGGGCGGCGAGGTCGCCGACGACGTGCGCCTCCTCGACGTGCTCCTTGAGGGTCGCCAGGCCGTCGGAGACCTCCTTGGCGGAGACGTCGGGGTTGGCGAGGCGGGTCTCGAGGAGGTCGGCGGAGGCCGCGAGCTCGTCGAACTTGCGAGCGAAGTACTGCAGGGCCTCCTCGGGGGTGGCGTCGGGGTAGGAGCCCACCTCGCGCTCCTCGCCCTCGACCGTGACGAAGACGTGTCCCTCGTCGTCGACGCGGCCGAAGCGGGCCGACTCCGAGTGGCTCACCTGGGCCGGCGCGGCCGCCGGGCGGGCATGGACCCGCGCGGCGATGGCGGCCGGCGAGGGGATCGTCGGGCGGGGCTTGGGCTGGTCGTCTGACACGGTCAGGCCTTCTTCTCGGTGACAGCAACCGTGAGGATGCTGATCGGTGCGGCAGGAGCGCCGTCAGTGGGACTGGACCCGCCGGGGGCGATTCCCGCGGCGGCGATCCGGTCGACAATATCCAACCCTGCGGTGACCGTGCCGAGCACGGTGTACCCGTCGGGGTCGGGGAGGCTGGAGTCGCCGTAGACGATGAAGAACTGACCGCCGACGCCCTTGTCGGGGTCGGCGGTGCGGGCCATGGCCACCGTGCCCCGCGGGTAGACCCCGTCCTGCGGCGCGTTCTCCACGCCGTACCCGAAGCCCGGGTTGCCCTGCCCGCTGCCCGTGGGGTCGCCGCACTGCAGGACCTTGAGCGACTCGGAGGCGGTGAGCCGGTGGCACGGTCCCGCCTGCCAGTAGTTCTGCCGGGCCAGCTCGAGGAACCCGGCGACGGCCTGCGGGGCCTTCGTCCCGTCGAGGGAGAGCTCGATGTCGCCGCAGTTGGTGCTGATGGTGGCGACGAAGGTCTTGCCCTCGGCCGTCTTCTTGTCGGGCAGCTCGAGCTCGGCGCCCGTGCCGAGCGGGCTGGGAGGGGGCTGGCACCCCGCGACGGTCGCGGTGGTGGCCGCAGGGGTGCTCGGGTCACCGCCGGGGCCGAACCGGAAGCCGAGGAAGGCCAGGACCCCGACCACGACGAGGACGGTCCCCGCGACGGCGGCGACGCGCATCCTGCGGGCACGCTCGGCCGCGCGCTGCGCGTTGCGGCGCTGCACCTTCTCGTAGCGACGCCGTGCGCGTGCCCGATCCTGCTCCTTGGTCACCGTCGTCCTCCTCCTGGGCCGTGACGCCGGTCAGTCTAGGCAGGCGTGCTCGGGCTACGCTCACGGCGTGCTCGCCGTCGCCTTCCCCGCCGCCGCCTTCGCGACCAACTGCTACGTCCTCGCCACCGGACCGGGGGAGGAGTGCCTCGTCGTCGACCCCGGCATCGGCGTCGAGGACACCCTGCGCGACGTCCTCGCCGAGCACCGGCTGCGACCGGCCGCGGTCCTGCTCACCCACGGCCACCTCGACCACGTCTACTCGGTCACCCCGGTCTGCGGTGGCGACACGGCCGCCTACATCCACGGCGACGACCACTACCGCCTGGCGGACCCCCTCGCGCTGCTCGCGCCGGGCACGCTGGCGATGGTGGAGGCCCAGTTCGGGCGCCGGGCCACCTGGCGCGAGCCCGAGCGGGTCGTGGAGGTCACCGACCGCGAGGTGCTGACGCTCGCCGGCCTCGAGGTCGAGGTGCTGCACGCGCCCGGCCACACCGAGGGTTCGGTGATGTTCGGCCTGCCGGGCGTCCCCGAGGGGCTGCCCGCCGACGAGGGGCTGGACCGCACCATGGTGAGCGGCGACGTGCTGTTCGCCGGTTCCATCGGCCGCACCGACCTCGAGGGTGGCAGCGACGCGGCGATGCAGCGCTCGTTGCGCGAGGTCGTCCTCCCGCTGCCCGACTCCACCCTGGTCCTCACCGGCCACGGCCCGGCCACGACGATGCGCCGCGAACGGGCCACCAACCCGTACCTGCGAGGATTGACCGCGTGACGACCGAAGGACGAGCCGCCGACCGCGCCCCCGCCCGGAAGGTGACCCCGATCTCGGGGTTCCCCGAGCTGCTGCCCGCCGAACGGCTCCTCGAGCTGCACGTCCTCGACGTCGTCCGCGAGGTCTTCGAGCTGCACGGCTTCGCGCCGCTGGAGACCCGGGCCGTCGAGCCCGTCGAGCGGCTCCTCGGCAAGGGCGGCGACGCCGACAAGGAGATCTACGGGGTCAGCCGCCTCGCCGACGCCGACGCCGACGGCGGTGGCGGGCGTGACGCCGCGCTCGGCCTGCACTTCGACCTCACCGTGCCCTTCGCGCGCTACGTCCTCGAGCACGCCGGGAAGCTGTCGTTCCCGTTCCGTCGCTACCAGATCCAGAAGGTCTGGCGTGGGGAGCGTCCCCAGGAGGGACGGTTCCGCGAGTTCACCCAGGCCGACATCGACGTCGTCGACGTCGGCGAGCTCGCGCCGCACTTCGAGGCCGAGATGCCCCTCGTCATCGCCGAGGTGTTCCGGCGCCTGCCCGTGGGGGAGTTCCGGATCCAGGTGAACAACCGGCTCATCCCCGAGGGGTTCTACCTCGGCATCGGCCTCACCGACGTCGCCGGGACGCTGCGCATCGTCGACAAGCTCGACAAGATCGGCCCCGAGAAGGTCGCGGCGCAGCTCGTCGAGGCCGGGGCCACCGAGGAGCAGGCCGGGCTCGCCCTCGCGCTGGCCGACATCCGCAGTGAGGACACCTCCTTCGTCGAGGCCGTGCGCGCCCTGGGGGTGTCGCACCCCGTCCTCGACGAGGGGCTGGCCGCCCTGGCCGAGGTCATCCGGGTGGGGGCCGCCCAGGCGCCCGGCGTGCTCGTCGCCGACCTGCGGATCGCGCGCGGGCTCGACTACTACACGGGCACCGTCTACGAGACGCAGCTCGTCGGCGCGCAGTCGTGGGGCTCGGTGTGCTCGGGCGGCCGGTACGACTCGCTGGCCTCCGACGGGCGCACCACCTACCCCGGCGTCGGCCTGTCCATCGGGCTGACCCGCCTCGTCCACCTCCTCGTGGCGCACCGCGGCCTCACCGCGAGCCGGTCGACGCCGGCCGCGGTGCTCGTGGCCGTCGTCGACGAGGAGTCGAGGGAGCAGTCGCGCCGCGTGGCGTCGTCGCTGCGAGCCCGGGGCATCGCGTGCGAGGTCGCCCCGAGCGCGGCGAGGTTCGGCAAGCAGATCCGCTATGCAGACCGCCGTGGCATCCCGTTCGTGTGGTTCCCCGGGGCGGGGGAGGACGGCGCCGACCAGGTCAAGGACATCCGCTCCGGCGAGCAGGTCGACGCCGACGCCACCACCTGGGCCTGCCCCGAGGAGGACCTGCGCCCCAGCATCCTCACCCCCTGACGCCGGCGGGTTCCGGCGGCGGGCGGATGCCGCAGTCGCGCAGCTCGAGGGTGGCCAGGGCCCGCACGACGTCGGGGTCGCCGCGCCGCCAGGCACCCGCCGGGTCGTGCGTGACCCTGGCCAGGCGCGGCATCGGCTGGTTCGCCATCGCTCGCAGGGCGAACAGGTCGAGGTCGGGGGCGCCGTCGACGAACCGCTGAGCCGCCCCGGCGCGCCGCGCGAACCGCAGCCGCACCACGAGCCACCAGAGGACGACGAGCGCGATCGGGACGAGGGCGGTCGTGACCCCGAGGACGACCGCCGTCTTCTCGACCGCGTCGGCGTAGGCGTTGCCCGCCGACTCGATGCCCGCGCCGGCACCCGCCGCGGTCCGGAACGGCTCCGCGATCCGGTCGTCGAGCAGGGGCAGGTCGTCGACCGAGTCCCCTGCCGTGGTCATCGTCCCGCGGAAGCTGCTGCCCGCGCTCGCCAGCTCGCGGCCCGGTTCGGCGAGGGTCGCCACGGCCGCCCGCACGGCCCTGCCCACCCACACCCAGAGCACCACCCAGCCCACCACGAGCAGGTCGGCGAGCACCTGTCGGGCGCGTCGGACGGGAAGGTCGCTGTACGGCTTCATGGGGGTCTCCCGGAGTCGGGGTCGGTGCGCGGGCGGGTCTAGACTCGCATCGCGCCCCACCCGGGCGCAGCGGCCGAGGCAACGGAGCCCGGCGCATGGACGAGTCAGACAGGGCTTGGTAATCGTGAAGGTCGGAATCCCCAGCGAGGTCAAGAACAACGAGTTCCGCGTCGGGATCACCCCGGTGGGGGTCCACGAGCTCGTCCGCCGCGGCCACGACGTCGTCGTGCAGAAGGGCGCCGGTCTCGGCTCCACGATCACCGACGAGGAGTACGTCTCCCAGGGCGCCACCATCCTGGACTCCGCCGACGACGTGTGGGGCGAGTCGGACATGGTGATGAAGGTCAAGGAGCCCGTGGCCGAGGAGTACCACCGCCTGCGCGAGGACCTCATCCTCTTCACCTACCTGCACCTCGCGGCCGACGAGCCCCTGACCCGGGCGCTCGTCGACACCAAGGTCACCTCCATCGCGTACGAGACCGTCCAGCTCCCCTCGGGCCTGCTGCCGCTGCTCTACCCGATGTCCGAGGTCGCCGGCTGCCTCGCCCCGCAGGTGGGCGCGCACTCGATGATGAAGGCCCAGGGCGGGCGCGGCATCCTCATGGGCGGCATCGGCGGGGTCGCGAACTCCAAGGTCGTCGTCATCGGCGCCGGCGTCGCCGGCCAGAACGCCGCGAACATCGCGCTCGGCATGGGGGCCGACGTCACCCTGCTCGACACCGACCTCGACAAGCTGCGGATGAGCTTCTGGCGCTACGACAACCGCGTGGCCCAGATCGCGTCGTCCGCCATGTCGATCAAGGAGCAGGTGCTGGGCGCCGACCTCGTCATCGGGACCGTCCTCATCCCCGGCGCCAAGGCGCCCAAGCTCGTGACCGACGAGATGGTCGCCCAGATGAAGCCCGGCTCGGTGCTCGTCGACGTCGCCATCGACCAGGGCGGGTGCTTCGAGAACTCGCGCCCCACGACGCACGCGGACCCGACCTTCGAGGTTCATGACTCGGTGTACTACTGCGTGGCCAACATGCCTGGGGCGGTGCCGCACACCTCCACGTGGGCGCTGACGAACGCGACGATGTCGTACGCGATCAAGCTCGCCGACGCCGGCTGGAAGGACGCCTCGCGCGCCGACCCGGCCCTGGCGCTCGGCCTCAACACGCACGGCGGGAACATCACCTACGCCGCCGTCGCGGAGGCCTTCGGGATGGACAGCGTCACCCTCGACGAGGCCCTGTCCTGACCGACGCCCGCAGCACGCCGACGGCCCGACCCACCCCCGTGGGGCGGGCCGTCGACGCGTGGCTCACCCACCTCGACGTCGAGCGCGGGCTGTCCCGCCACACCCTCGCGGCGTACCGGCGCGACCTCGGCCGTTGGACCTCCTACCTCGCCGCCGAGGGCGTTCAACGTCCCGAGGAGGTGCGCGAGTCCCACGTCAGCGAGTTCCTCGCCCGGCTGCGCGAGGGCGACCCCGACCACCCGCCGCTCGCCGCGTCCTCCGCGGGGCGCACCCTCGTCGCGGTCCGCGGGCTGCACCGCTTCCTCGCCCAGGAGGGCGTCCTCGATGCCGACCCGGCGCGGCGGGTCAGCCCGCCGACCCCCCCGTCGCGGCTGCCCCAGGCCATCGGGGTCCACGAGGTCGAGCGGCTCCTCGACGCCGCCTCGGTCGGCGACACCCCGGCGAGCCTGCGCGACCGCGCCCTGCTCGAGGTGCTCTACGGCACCGGGGCCCGAATCTCCGAGGCGACCGGGCTCGACGTCGACGACGTCCTCGGGGAGGACGGGGTGGTCCGGCTGCGCGGCAAGGGCGGCAAGGAGCGGATCGTGCCGCTCGGGTCGTTCGCCGCGCAGGCGCTGTCGTCCTGGCTGGTGCGCGGGCGCCCCGCGCTCGCCGGGAGGGGCCGGGGCACGCCGGCGCTGTTCCTCAACACCCGCGGCGGCCGGCTCTCCCGCCAGAGTGCGTGGTCGGTGCTGCGCGCGTGCGCCGACCGGGCCCACCTCCAGGGCCACCTGTCGCCCCACACGCTGCGGCACAGCTTCGCCACCCACCTGCTCGAGGGCGGGGCCGACGTCCGGGTCGTCCAGGAGCTGCTCGGCCACGCGTCGGTGACCACGACGCAGATCTACACGCTCGTCACCGTCCAGCAGCTGCGCGAGGTCTACGCGAACAGCCACCCCCGGGCCCGGTGATCCCCGAGCGGGCCCGGTCTCGCTGATAGGGTCGTGCCCGATCAGCGAGAGGCTGACCGTACGCACCACCAGCACCGGGGAGAACAGCGTTGGACACCGAGGCGGCCTTCCAGATCCGCACCGCGGGCCAGGTCGGGCCCACCGGCCGTCCGCTTCCCGACTTCCCCCACCCGCCCCCGCTCACGTCGCACGGGCCGGCGCGCATCATCGCGATGTGCAACCAGAAGGGCGGCGTCGGCAAGACGACGACGACGATCAACCTGGGTGCCGCGCTCGCCGAGATCGGGCGCCGCGTCCTCCTCGTGGACTTCGACCCCCAGGGCGCGCTGTCGGTCGGTCTGGGCATCAACGCCCACGAGCTCGACGTCACCGTCTACAACCTGCTGACCGAGCGCGGCCACGACGTCCGCAGCGTCATCCAGCAGACCAAGGTCGAGGACCTCGACGTCCTCCCCGCGAACATCGACCTGTCGGCCGCCGAGGTCCAGCTCGTCGGTGAGGTCGCCCGCGAGCAGATCCTGGCCCGCGTGCTCCGCCCGGTCATGGACGACTACGACGTCGTCCTCATCGACTGCCAGCCCTCGCTCGGCCTGCTCACCATCAACGCCCTCACCGCGGCGCACGGGGTCATCATCCCGCTCGAGTGCGAGTTCTTCGCGATGCGCGGGGTCGCCCTGCTCGTGGAGACGATCGAGAAGATCACCGACCGGCTCAACCCGCGCCTCATCGTCGACGGCATCCTCGCGACGATGTACGACGGGCGCACCCTGCACTCGCGCGAGGTCGTGGCCAGCGTCGTCGAGCACTTCGACGACCGCGTCTTCCACACCGTCATCTCGCGCACGGTGAAGTTCCCCGACGCCACGCTCGCCGCCGAGCCCATCACGACCTACGACGGCAGCCACAAGGGGGCCGATGCGTACCGGCAGCTGGCCCGCGAGCTCATCGCGCGCGGTGGGGCGGCCTGAGCCGATGACGACGCCCCCCGACCATCCCGGGGGCGGCGAGCAGCCGGTCCCGGACCACGTCACGCCCGGTGGGGTCCTCACCCGGCGCGCGCCGACCACGGCGTTCTCGGTGAGCCTGGAGAACTACACGGGTCCCTTCGACCTCCTCCTCGGGCTCATCAGCAAGCACAAGATGGACATCACCGAGATCGCGCTGGCCCAGGTCACCGACGACTTCATCGCGCACATCCGCACCGAGCGCGCCAAGCCCGACGGCTGGGACCTCTCGCAGGCCACCGAGTTCCTCCTCGTCGCCGCCACGCTGCTCGACCTCAAGGCGGCGCGCCTGCTGCCGCAGTCCGGTCCGGAGGACGAGGAGGACCTCGCGCTCATCGAGGCGCGCGACATCCTCTTCGCCCGCCTGCTGCAGTACCGGGCCTTCAAGGACATCGCCCACACCTTCGCCGAGCGGATGGCGACGTCCGGACGCCGCCACCCGCGCACCGCCTCGCTCGAGCCGCACGTCGCGGCGCTGCTGCCCGAGCTCGTCATGACCGTCACCCCTGAGCAGCTCGCGATGATCGCGGCCCGCGCCCTGGTGCCGAAGCCGGTCCCCACCGTGGGCCTGAGCCACCTGCACGCACCGCAGGTCAGCGTCCGGGAGCAGGCCGGGGTCATCGGCGCACGCCTGCGCCGCGAGCGGGTCGCCTCCTTCCGCAGCCTCGTCGCCGACGCCGACTCCACCCTCGTCGTCGTCGCGCGCTTCCTCGCGCTCCTCGAGCTGTTCCGCGACGCCGCGATCTCCTTCGAGCAGGCCGAGGCCCTCGGCGAGCTCACGGTCCGCTGGACGGGCCCCGAGGAGGGCGAGATCGAGGTCGACGACGAGTTCGACGAGCCGCCACCCCCCGGGGACGAGCCGGCCGAACAGCGTGCCGACCCGGGCCCCGGGCCCGAGGACCAGCAGCCCCAGACCGCAGCCCAGGAGGGCCCCGATGAGTGAGCACGACCCCCCACCCCCCGACGAGGAGGCCGAGCCGGCCCCGGTCGCACCGGAGGAGCAGCTCGCGTTCGACGTCGCCGACTTCCCCGGTGGTATCCACGCCGCCCTCGAGGCCGTCCTCATGGTCGTCGACGAGCCGGTGGCGTCCATCGCCCTGGCGTCGGCGATCGAGCAGCCGGTGGCCGACGTCGAGGCCGCCCTCGCCGATCTCGAGGAGGGCTACACGGCGCAGGACCGCGGCTTCACCCTGCGGCGGGTCGGCGGCGGCTGGCGGATGTACAGCCGGCACGAGTACGCCCCCGTCGTCGAGCGCTTCGTCCTCGACGGCCAGCAGGCGCGCCTCACCCAGGCGTCGCTGGAGACCCTGGCCGTCATCGCCTACCGCCAGCC
The DNA here is from genome assembly GCA_963795035.1 of uncultured Actinomycetota bacterium. Taxonomy (GTDB): domain Bacteria; phylum Actinomycetota; class Actinomycetes; order Actinomycetales; family Dermatophilaceae; genus Oryzobacter. Next base: position 791,670 of record CAWCFZ010000003.1, read on the forward strand.
GGTGTCGCGCTCGCGGGTGGCCGCCGTGCGCGGCGTCAACGTCGACGGTGTCATCCGCACGCTGCTGAGCCGCGGCCTCATCGAGGAGCTCGGGCACGACCCGGAGTCCACGGCCACCCTGTACGGCACGACGTCGTACTTCCTCGAGCGTCTCGGGCTCCAGGGTCTGGACGACCTGCCCGCGCTCGCCCCCTACCTGCCCGAGGTCGACGTGCTCGACGAGATCGCCGAAGGAGGCCGCGCATGACGCCGCCGAAGAGTCGTGGAGGAACGTCGTCCGGCCAGGGCGGCGACCGTGGTCGCCCCGCTGGAGGAGGTCGCGCCGGGGCCGGCAAGGGCGCCGGTACGGGCAAGGGCGCCGGTGCGGGCAAGGGCGGCGCCCCACGGGGCGGCGGCTCGGGCAAGGGCACCCGGGACCACCGGTTCGGGATCGGCTCGACCCGTCCGAGCCAGCCGACCCAGCCCAAGACGGAGGTGAAGCGCCCCGTGGTCGACGTCCACGACCCGCAGGGGGTGCGCCTGCAGAAGCTGCTCGCCGCCGCCGGGGTCGGGTCGCGCCGGGTCTGCGAGGACCTCATCACCCAGGGTCGCGTCGACGTCGACGGCCAGGTCGTCACCGAGCTCGGGGTCCGGATCGGCGCGCACCAGGTCGTCCACGTCGACGGGGTGCGGGTCCAGCTCGACGAGTCACGGGTCTACCTCGCCTTCAACAAGCCGCTCGGGGTCGTCACCTCGATGAGCGACGACCTCGGCCGCGTCGACATCGGCGACTTCGTCGGCAACCGCAAGGAGCGCCTTTTCCACGTCGGACGCCTCGACGCCGACACCGAGGGCCTGCTCCTGCTCACCAACGACGGCGAGCTCGCGCACCGGCTCCAGCACCCGCGCTACGGCGTGCTGAAGACCTACCTCGCCCAGATCCCCGGGCCGGTCCCGCGCGACCTCGGCAAGCGCCTGCGCGAGGGCATCGAGCTCGAGGACGGCTCGGTCCAGGTCGACTCGTTCCGGGTCGTCGACTCCGCCCCGGGAAGGGCCCTGGTCGAGATCGTGCTCCACGAGGGGCGCAAGCACATCGTGCGCCGGATGCTCGCCGAGGTCGGTCACCCGGTCCTCACGCTGGTCCGCACCAAGGTCGGCCCGATCCACCTGGGCGAGACCAAGTCGGGCAAGTGGCGCAACCTCACGAGCGCGGAGGTCGGGGCGCTGTACCAGGCGGCCGACCTGTGAGGCGCGTCCACGTCGTCGGGACCGGGCTCGTCGGGACGAGCCTGGGCCTGGCGCTGTCCCGGCACGGCGACGACGTCACGCTCGAGGACATCAGCCCGACGCACGCGGCCCTGGCCCGTGACCTCGGCGCCGGGCGGCTGCCGGACGGCCCGGTCGACCCCGACCTCGTCGTCGTGGCGACCCCGCCCGACGTCACGGCCGCGACGGTCGCCGACGTCCTGGCCCGCTTCCCGCGGGCGGCCGTCACCGACGTCGCGTCGGTCAAGGGCACCGTCCTGGCGGGGCTGCGCGATCGCGGCACCGACCTGTCGCGGTACTGCGGGTCGCACCCGATGGCGGGGCGTGAGCGCTCCGGGGCGGTGTCGGGGCGCCACGACCTCTTCGACGGCCGCGCGTGGGTCCTGACCCCCACGGCCGAGACCGGCCCCGCGGTCACCGAGGCGGTCGCGGCGGTCGCGCGCTCGGCGGGCGCGGCGGTGAGCGTGCTCGACGCGGACCAGCACGACGCGGCCGTCGCGGCCGTCTCCCACGTGCCGCAGATCGCCGCGAGCCTCGTGGCCGCCCGGCTGGAGGCCCTCGACGAGCAGGCCGTGGCGCTGGCCGGCCAGGGGCTGCGCGACGTCACCCGGATCGCGGCCAGCGACCCCCACCTGTGGACCCAGATCCTCGCGGGGAACGCGCATGCCGTCCGCACCGTCCTCTCCGACCTCGCGGCCGACCTCGGCCGGGTCGTCGGCGCCCTCGACGAGCTGAGCACCTCCAGCGACGCGCCCGGCGCCCGCGGGACCCTCGCGCGGGCGATCGCCGCCGGGAACGCCGGCCACGCGCGCATCCCGGGCAAGCACGGCGCCGCACCGACCTCGTACGAGACCGTGCGCGTCCTCATCCCGGACGAGCCCGGCCAGCTGGGGCGCCTGTTCGCCGACATCGGCGGCATCGGCACGAACATCGAGGAGTTCCACCTCGACCACGGGCTCGGCCAGCCCTTCGGCGTGGCCGAGGTCGACGTCGTGCCGGCCGCGGCCGCCGGGCTCGCGGCGGCCCTGGCCGAGCGGGGCTGGCAGCTGCACGGCTGAGGCGCCACTAGGCTTGCGGCCCATGACCGCACCCCTGACGATCGCGATCGACGGCCCGTCCGGCTCCGGCAAGAGCAGCGTCTCCAAGGCCGTGGCGAGCCGACTCGGCATCGGCTACCTCGACACCGGGGCGATGTACCGCGCGCTCACCTGGTGGTGCCTGGACCAGGATGTCGACCTCACCGACGCCGACGCGGTGGCGCAGGCCGCCCGCGACCTCCCCCTGGAGATCGGGACCGACCCCGACGCGCCCGCGGTGCTCGTCGCGGGCACCGACGTGTCGGCCGCCATCCGCACCACGCAGGTGAGCACCGCGGTGTCGGCCGTCGCGACGAACCGCGAGGTGCGCCCCGTCCTGCAGCAGCTCCAGCGCGACCTCATGGCCCGCATCGCCGAGCAGACGGGTGGGGTCGTGGCGGAGGGTCGTGACATCACGACGGTCGTCGCCCCCGACGCCCGGGTGCGCGTGCTGCTCACCGCCTCGCAGGAGGCCCGGCTGCGCCGCCGCTCGGCCGAGCTCCACGGCAGCACCGACTCCTCGGCCGTCGAGGCCACCCGCGACCAGGTGGTCCGGCGCGACCGCGACGACTCCACCGTGTCGACCTTCACCGAGGCGGCCGAGGGGGTCGTCCTCGTCGACACCTCCGACCTCGACCTCGACCAGAGCGTCGAGGCCGTCCTCGACGTCGTCGCGGCCGAGACGGCGGAGTGAGCCGCACCGCCCCGGGGCCGGGGCGGTGAGCGAGGTCCCCGCGCCCGTGGGTGGTCAGGGGCACCCCCCGCCGTGGGGGAGAATGGAGGGATGAGTACCGAGGACCCCACGACGCAGACCGACGACACCGCCGGCGTGGAGCGGGCCCTGCGGGTCGGGCTCGACGCCTTCGAGCTCAGCGACGACGACCGGGCCCTGCTCGAGCGCGGTGACGACGCCTTGGACGCCGAGGTCGACGCCGGCCCGCTGCCCGTCGTGGCCGTGGTCGGGCGCCCCAACGTCGGCAAGTCCACCCTCGTCAACCGCATCATCGGCCGCCGTGAGGCCGTCGTCGAGGACGTCCCCGGCGTCACCCGCGACCGCGTCGCCTACGACGCCGAGTGGACCGGGACGCACTTCACCCTCGTCGACACCGGGGGGTGGGCCATCGAGGCCACCGGGATCCACCTGCGGGTGGCCGAGCAGGCCGAGATCGCCGTCGAGCTCGCCGACGCCGTCCTGTTCGTCGTCGACGCGATGGTCGGCGCCACGGACGACGACGAGGCCGTCGTCAAGCTGCTGCGCCGCTCGGGCAAGCCGGTCATCCTCATCGCGAACAAGGTCGACGACCAGCGCACCGAGGCCGACGCCGCCGCCCTGTGGAACCTCGGCCTGGGCCAGCCGTGGCCCGTCTCGGCCCTCCACGGCCGGGGGAGCGGTGACGCCCTCGACGCCCTGCTCGCGGTGCTGCCCAGGTTCTCCGAGATGGGTGGGGCCTACGAGCGCGGCGGTCCGCGCCGGGTGGCGCTCGTCGGCCGCCCGAACGTCGGCAAGTCCTCGATGCTCAACAAGCTGGTCGGCCACGAGCGCGTCGTCGTCGACGACGTCGCCGGGACGACCCGCGACCCGGTCGACGAGCTCATCGAGCTCGGTGGCCGCACCTGGCGCTTCGTCGACACCGCGGGCATCCGCCGCCGCGTGCACCAGACCCGCGGCGCCGACTTCTACGCCTCGCTGCGCACCCAGACCGCGCTGGAGAAGGCGGAGGTGGCCGTCGTCCTCGTCGATGCGTCCGACACGATCTCCGAGCAGGACGTGCGGGTGATCCAGCAGGTCATCGACAGCGGTCGCTCGCTCGTCATCGCCTACAACAAGTGGGACCTCACCGACGAGGAGCGCCGCCACTTCCTCGAGCGGGAGATCGAGCGCGACCTCGTCCAGATCCCGTGGGCGCCGCGGGTCAACGTCTCGGCCCGCACCGGCCGGCACATGGACAAGCTCGTCCCCGCGCTCGACACGGCGCTGGAGTCGTGGGAGAGCCGCATCTCCACCGGGCGGCTCAACGCCTTCCTCGGTGAGATCGTGGCGTCGCACCCCCACCCGGTGCGCGGCGGCAAGCAGCCCCGCATCCTCTTCGCGACCCAGGCGAGCACCCGCCCGCCGCGGTTCGTCCTCTTCGCCTCGGGCTTCATCGAGGCCGGCTACCGCCGCTTCGTCGAGCGCCGCCTGCGCGAGGAGTTCGGCTTCGAGGGGACCCCGATCGAGATCTCGGTCCGGGTCCGCGAGAAGCGCTCCCGCCGCTGACCTCGGCGCCCCGGGCAGCCGGTCGGGGCGATTGGGTCGGCCCGGTGGGTGTGGGATAAGGTTTCGACGCTCCCGCAAGGGGGCAGCCACGGGCTGTGGCGCAGCTTGGTAGCGCACTTGACTGGGGGTCAAGGGGTCGCAGGTTCAAATCCTGTCAGCCCGACCGAACAACTGCCTCTGACCTGCGCAAGCGCAGATCAGGGCAGTTGTGGTTCGACGTACGACGCCCGGACCTGGTACCGGGCGCGCCTCGTCAGACCTCCTGGCCCGTGAGGAGCGCCCGACCTGGCCCGGAGCGTCGCCATCCCGGCGAGCCAGTGTCGTTCACCCCAGACGTGGCGACTGCGTCGCGCCGATCTGGTCGAGCGCCCAGGCGGCGTTGACCAGGCCGATGTGGCTGAAGGCCTGGGGGAAGTTGCCGAGAAGCTCACCCGTGGCGGAGTCGACCTCTTCGGCGAGCAGGCCGACGTCGTTGGCGTAGCCGGCGGCGCGTTCGAAGACCTCCGTGCCGTCGGCTCCACGGCCGGCCAGGGCGAGCGCGTGGGCCAGCCAGAAGGTGCACAGCAGGAACGTGCCCTCCTGTCCCTCGAGCCCGTCGACGCCGGAGCCGGTGTGGTACCGGTGGATCAGCCCCCTTGAGTCGGTGAGCTGCTCACGGACGGCGTTGATGGAGGACAGCACCCTCGGGTCGTCGCCGGGCAGGAAGCCGACGATGGGAATGAGGAGGACGGTGGCGTCGAGGTGGGGGCTGCCGAAGGACTGGGTGAACGCACCCTGGTCCTCGTCCCAGCCCTGGGTCTCGACGGCGGCCCGGATCTCCCGGGCGGCAGCCCTCCAGCCGGCGACGCGGTCCTCGGCGTCGAGCAGGTCCGCGAGGTCGATCGCGCGGTCCAGCGCCACCCAGCACATCACCTTCGAGTGCACGAAGTGCCGCGGGTCCCCACGGACCTCCCAGATGCCGTTGTCGGGCTGGTCCCAACGCGTGGCTGCTGAGTCGGCGAGGCCTACGAGGAAGTCGCGGGTGGGTCCGCTCAACACACCCAGCTGGTTGCGGAGCTGGGAGGCCGCGTCCAGCAGTTCGCCGTACACGTCGAGCTGAGGCTGGTTCCAGGCGCCGTTGCCCACGCGGACCGGTGCGCTGCCCCGCCACCCCGACAGGTGGGGCAGCGTCCGCTCGGAAAGGTCGTGTTCGCCGCCGATCCCGAACATGATCTGGAGCGGGCGGTCGGTGAAGGAGCCCGCCGCCGCACTGGACATGAAGTCGAAGAACTCGGAGGCCTCGTCGGGGCAGGCGGCGACCCACAGTGCCTGCATGGTCATGCTGGCGTCGCGGACCCAGGCGTAGCGGTAGTCCCAGTTCCGTTCGCCGCCGACCTGCTCGGGCAGGGAGGTGGTCGGCGCGGCGACGATCGCACCGGTGGGCTGGTAGCTGAGCGCCTGCAGCACTCGTCCGGAGTGGTGCACCAGGTCACACCAGGGGCCCTGGTAGTTCTGGTGGAGCTCCGACCACTCCTGCCAGCCGGTCACCGTCTCGTCGATCGACGCGGAGATCTCGGGTCCGGTGCGCGGTGCCGGGTCGGGTGTGCCGAGTGCCGAGTACTCGAGACCGAAGCAGGCGTCCTCGCCCTCCTGGAGCTCGAAGCGGGCGGAGGTCTCCTCCCGATCCACGACCAGAGGCACGGTGCTCGACAACGCCAGCCGGCTCGCGCCACCGGTGACCATCAGCCCCCCGTCCACGAGGGTGGCGACAGGTCGGACCAGCCCGTACTCCGGGCGCGCACGGAACGACATGACGACGCTGACGCTGCCTCGGGTGCAGGTCACAGTCCGTGCGAGCAGGTGGGGGCGTGCTCGCCCAGGGAATGTGGGTCGCGGGCGTCTCCGAGCGTCAGGGCGTCCCGCAGCTCGAGGGTCCCCGCCGAGGTGTGGAACGTCGTGAGGACCACCATGCTGCCGGCGACGTACTCGCGTTCCGCCCGGAAGGCGGAGTCCGGGCGGATGGACCAGTGCCCCGCCTCGTCGTCGAGGATGGCGGCGAAGATCGAGGGGCCGTCGAACCGGGGCATGCACAGCCAGTCGACCGAGCCGCCCGAGGAGACAAGGGCTGCCGAGTGCCGGTCCGAGAGCAGGGCGTAGTCGCCGATGGGCAGCGAGCTCATGGCGCGGCCACCCGCGGCAGGGTGTCGTCGGCTGCCATCGTCGTGCGCACATCGACCTCGGAGTGCAGGGTCCGGTGCACGGGGCATCGGTCAGCGATCTCGAGCAGCCGCAGGCGTTGTTCGGCGTCGAGGTCGCCGGTCAGGTCGATCACCCGCTCGATGCGATCGAGACGGCCGGACTGGGTCGCGCAGTCCGCGCAGTCCTCGGCGTGGATCCGGGAGTGCCGCAACGAGACGCTCACGTTCTCCAACGGCCAGCCCTTGCGCGCGGCGTACATGCGCAGCGTCATCGAGGTGCAGGCGCCGAGACCGGCGAGCAGCAGGTCGTAGGGCGAGGGGCCGGTGTCGTGCCCGACCGGCGCGGGCTCGTCGGCGCTGAGGACGTGCCGCCCCGCGGTGATCCGCTGGCCGTAGGGGCCGCGGCCGCTCTCGGACACCACGACGAGGCCCTCCTCCGCCTCCAGCGCGGTCGAGCTCGTCGGCTGGGCCGACGTCACCGCGTCGTCGTCGAGGTATCGGCTCGCCCAGGCCGCCAGCACGGAGGCGGCGAAGCGGGCATCGTCGGGTCGGGTGAGCAGGTGGTCGGCACCGTCGAGGGAGACGAACGACTTCGGGTGGCGGGCCGCGTCGAAGATCGTGCGCGCGTTCTCGACCCCGACCGTCTCGTCGTTCGGCGAGTGCATCACGAGCAAGGGGACCCCCAGCCTCCGGATCCGCTCGGCCTGGGGTTGGCTGGTCACGTCGTCGAGGAACTGCTTGCGGATCCGGAAAGGGCGCGAGGCCAGGCAGACCTCGGCCTCGCCCTCCCGCTCGATCTCCACTGCGCTCTCGGCGAGCAGGTGCAGCAGGTGCTCGGTGCCCGCCGGGGCGCCGATGGTGGCAACCGCGCGAGTCTCCGGCACGTGCTCGGCGGCGGCCAGCACGGCGGCGCCACCGAGGGAGTGACCGACGAGAATCGTGGGTGCCTGGTGATGACGGCGCAGGTAGTCGGCGGCACTGATCAGGTCACCGACGTTCGAGGTGAAGTCGGTGTTGGCGAAATCCCCTCCGGACCCGCCGAGACCGGTGAAGTCGAAGCGCAGGACGGCGATGCCGAAACCGGTCAGCGCCTGCGCGATCCTCGACGCGGCGAGCACGTCCTTGGTGCAGGTGAAGCAGTGCGCGAAGAGCGCATATGCCCGGGGCTGGTCTCGGGCAGGTCCAGGCGGCCGGCCAGCTGGGCACCCCCGGATCCGGGGAACTCGATGCGGGTCGAGGTGGGGAGCTCATCGCGACCGCCCGCCGGAGAACAGTCGGCGGAGCCGGCCCGGCTCGCCCGACGCCTGGACGTCACGCTCTGTCGGGGTGCGCTTCACCGTGACGCCGATGTCGTAGGAGCTGGCGAGCCCTTCCAGTGGCAGACCGTCTGCCGGTCGTTCTCCTGTGTCATGACGATCTCCTGTGCTGGCCCGGTGGTGCCGGGGTCCTGGATGGCCCTGGTCGCTCCGTGGCTAGATGGTGACGGCACGCGAGAGTTGATCGGCTCGCCGTACGACACGTCCCGCGACCCACACCCCGGCGACCATGGCGGCCACGACGACGAACGACGACACGTTCAGTTGGGCGACTCCGGAGAGGCCGTGGCCGATGTTGCAGCCTCCAGCGATCCAGCCCCCTGCCCCCAGCAGGACGCCGCCGGCAGCGAGTTGGACGTAGCGCACCGGCTCCTCGCCACGGAGCCAGAAGCCGCCCGCTGTGCGCGCCGACAGGGTGCCACCAGCGACGATGCCCAGAAGGAAGGTGACAAGCCAGTAGTTGGGGGAGCCGTCGGCGATGCTCGCGACGGCACCGACCGAGCTGGGACCGAAGCTGGCGCCGCCCAGGGCCGCCAAGGCCCACCCACCGGTGATCGCGACCCCGAGGCCCAGCTCCGATCCGTCGCCAGCCCCACTGCCAGACATGGGCCGGGGACTCGCGACCCGGCCGAAGCCGGAGAACGATCGCGACGCCGAGGAGGAGCACCACGGCGACGACCGAGGCGCGGGACTCCGAGCAGGCCGGGGATGGTGGCGGCCTCGCCACCGGCTAGCACCGTCGGACCGGGCAGTGTGAACTGGCGGGCGATCAGCTCGCCCGCCGCCCAGCCGGTCAGCCCGACCAGGGCGCCCAGCATGCCCGAGCCCAGCTTGTAGAACAGCCCGGAGACGCATGACTTGGCCACGACCATCCCGATGCCGATGATCAGCCCGCCGGTCACGTTCGCCACCGGCCGGAAGGCCAAGCCCTGATTGAGCCCGCTGGTGCCCGGAAGGAGGAACAGCAGCGCGAGCCCCACGGCGGCCAGGGCTGTGCCGAGGGCCCAGCCTCGAACCAGCAGGAACCTGCGGTCCAGTGCCGTGCGGATGGCGGAGTGGAAGCACAGCTGGCCTCGCTGCAGGACGTAGCCCAGGGCAACGCCAGCCAATGCGCCGGTGACGGCGGAGGTGATCATGCGCGAGTTCGCACGGGGCTGGCGATGGACGTGGAGCTCATCGTGGCTCCACGTGCGGGGTGCGGGCATTCACTGAGTCTGCCTCACCTGTCATCGCGTCTTCGTCTGCCGCCACGTAGGAACGGGGTACGACCAATCCGTGGTGGCGAGGGTTCCGAACACCGTTGGACCGCGCAGGGCATCGGCGGTCCCAACCTCAGGAGCGACTCATGAAGCGATCCACCTCCGCAGCATTCGGCACCACCGTCCTGGCGCTCGTCGCCGCCGCGTCGATGGGCGTGTCCCCCGCGTCGGCGCACAGTGCGGGCAAGTCCGCCGACAAGGGCAAGGGCGCCGAGAAGACGGTGACGCTGCACGCGACAGCTCACCGAGCTGAACAACTCTGGCGCGTCCGGCACCGCGACCGCCGTCATCCGCAACCAGAAGATCCAGCACATCGAGATCCACGCGCAGGGCCTGACCCCGGACGCGCCGCACGCGCAGCACATCCACTACGGCAACCAGGCCCTCAACGAGTGCCCGACCCTGGCGCAGGACAGCAACGGCGACGGCCGCGTGAACACCGTGGAGGGCGTCCCGGCCTACGGTCCGGTCGTCGTCTCGCTCAACACCACCGGCGACACCACGCCGGCGAGCTTCCTGGACGTCGGGCGCTTCCCCGTCTCCAGCAACGGGTCGTACTCCTACAGCCGCGACAACATCGAGTTCACCGACGTGGCGGGCACCGGCTACGCCGGCGGCGGCGGCACGGCCAAGCAGATCGCGGACTCCGTCCGTGAGGGCGAGGGCGTCATCGTCATCCACGGCGTCGACTACGACGGCAACGGCACCTACAACTTCAGTGACCCCGAGGGTGCCAGCGAGCTCGACCCGAACCTGCCCGCCGAGGCGACCGACCCCGCCGTCTGCGGCGTCCTTCGCTGAACGGTTCCTCCAGCACGTCGCACTCCCTGACGCGCAAGGCCCACCCCGACCGGGGTGGGCCTTGCGCGTGGTCGGGGGCCGTCGCGGCCACCCGGTTCGCGTGACCGGGCCTGGCTGTCCTCGGCGACCGCCGGTGAACCCCCCGGCCGAGTGCGTGGGTCCTCACCTCGTCCGAGAAGGCTGTCGTCGCCCGTCAAGGCGCCAACCGAACCTTCAGCAGTCCCGCCCGAGTTTGGCTCCCCCGAGTTTGGCTCCGTAGATCACCAAGAGGGCGATCACGATCCCGAAAACCCCTCCTATCCATGTCCCGATGCCATACGACATGGCTTCTTCGCCCGATCCCGCTAACAGGTAGCCGCTGCGAACCTCCAACCACGTATCGAGTCGCACCAAGACGAGCGCTGTGCCGACCTGGGTGAGACCGACGAGCGCGTACGTCCTACCTGTCTTCGGCCGCACCCCGCGCCGGCCCAGACCCCAGGCGACCACGGGGGCAGCCAACAGCAGCAGCACGGCCCACAGCAGGCCCAGCGCCAGCGGAAGCCCAGACATCTGATCAGAGTCGGTCAGCACCTGCGGCGAATAGACCACCATGGTGGCTGCGGCCGGCCCTAGCGCGAGCTTCAACCCGTCCGCGAGCTCGGAGGGGGACCCGTCGGTTCGTCGGGGTCGAAGATCAGAACGCATGCACCAAGGCTGCCACTCGATGCGTCCTTGCGGCGTGAGTACTTTCACCCACACATGGGGCTCTTCACGGTCTGGGTGGCCCGAGACGGTGCGGCGCTCGTGGTGCTGACGCCGGTGGGCACGGGGAAGGTCAAGCGCCTGCGCCGGGACCCGCGGGTGGAGGTGAGACCCTGCGGTCGCTTCGGAGCCGTGGCCGACGGGGTCGTGCCGGTGGAGGGACTGGTCGAGGTCCGTGAGCTCACCGCGGACGTCGAGCGTGCGCGGACCGGCATCCGGCGCGCCTACCCGATCGAGTCGAGGGTCGTCCTGGGCATCGAGCGGTTCGTCGAGCGGCTGCGGGGCAGGCCACTGACCGGACGGCTCGCCCTGCACATCACCCCCACCGATACCTGAGAGCCGACCGCGGCCGGACCATGCTCGCCGTGGTCCCGCTCCTCCTTGAGGTCACGGCCGTGGTGCGGTCTGCAGGACACACCCCCTCGTCGGGCCCGTGCCAGCCGGGTCGCGAAGCACTAGCCTGCACCTGACCCCTCGACCGTGACCCGGCGGGCGGGTGGCGGCCGCTGGGTGCACCGTCCACTGACGTGAGGTTGTGAGATGCGCAAACTGCTCCTCGTCATCCTGTGCTTCTTCCTGCCGTTCCTTGCGGTGCTGCTCAAGGACGGCCTGAGCCGAAAGGTGCTCTGGGCCTTCCTCCTCCAGCTGCTCGGCCATGTTCCGGGGGTCGTCTACGGGCTGTACCAGGTCCTCAAGGACTAGTGGGCCCATGGTGAGCGTCATGGACGACGGTCCGGACCAGCGTCGGCAGGCCGGTGAGGCGACCGACGACGCGGAGTTCGCCGGCGCGATCCCGGACGTCTACGAACGGCTGCTGGTCCCGCTGATCTTCGATGGCCCCGCTGCGGTCCTCGCCGAGACGGTGTCGCTCGGGCAGCCCCGGGACGTCCTGGAGACGGCCGCCGGCACCGGAGTGCTCACCCGTGCCCTGCGAGCACGCCTCCCGGCGGCGTCGATCACCGCTACCGACCTCAGCGAGGGCATGCTCGCTGAGGCCCAGACGTCCTCGCCCGGCCTGCCCGACGTCAGCTGGCGACAGGCCGACGCCCAGACCCTCCCGTTCGAGGACGCGTCCTTCGACGTCGTCGCGTGCCAGTTCGGGGTGATGTTCTTCCCCGACAGGCACACCGGCTACCTCGAGGCCCGGCGGGTGCTCCGCCCGGGTGGCCGCTTCGTGTTCACCGTCTGGGACAGCCTGGATGCCAACCAGTTCCCCGCCGTGGTGCATCGGGTGCTCGCAGCGGCGGTGCCGGACTCACCGCCCGAGTTCCTGTCCCGCACGCCCTATGGCTACTTCGACCCCGACCGCCTCGTCGCCGACCTGGCGGGTGCCGGGTTCCGGGCCGAGGTCGAGGTGTGTGACGGCGTGAACCGGGGCCTCGCCCAGGAGGTGGCCACTGCCTTCTGCCAGGGCACACCGTTGCGGGCCGAGCTCGACGCCCGTGCGGGCCTCGGCGCCCAGCGCGCGACCGCTCTCGTCGCCGAGTCCTTGGCCAGCGAGTTCGGAGGCGGGGTGATCGAGGGTCGAGCGCGATGGCTCCAGGTCGTGGCCGCGCCAAGCGACGGCCCGCTCGGCCCCGAGCCGTCGGCGACTGCCCCCGGCTAGACAACCGGCACCGGTGCGCGTGGGTGCATCGTGACCGCCGACGCTACCCGCTAGGTTGAGGGCCGCGACCTCACGATGTCGCCGCGACGACCCGGCTCAGATCGGGCGACGGAAGGGGTGCGAGGATGATGTCTCGACTCAGGTCCTGGGGCGACGGGCTGCGGAGCAGCCTGTTCTTCATCCCGATGCTCTGCGTCGTCGGCGGCGTCCTCATCGGGGAGGCGATGCTGGGGGTCGACGCCCTGGTTACCGGCATCGACCCACGCCTGACCGCCACGGTGGACAGCGCCCGCACCGTGCTCACCACGGTCGCCGGTGCGACCCTGACCTTCGCCGGGATCGCGTTCTCGGTCAGCCTGCTGCTCATCTCGCTGGCCTCGAGCCAGTTCTCGCCGCGCGTCGTGCACGGCATGTTCCGCGACCCCTTCAACAAGCGTGTCATGGGTCTGGTCATCGGGACGTTCACGTACTGCCTGGTGGTGCTGCGTGCCGTTCGAGCGGGGCTGGAGGGGGACGGCGACGCGGTCGTCCCGAGCATCTCGATCCTGCTCGCGGTTGCGCTCGGTATCGCCTCGGTCCTGGCGATCGTCGCCTTCATCAACCACGCGGCCCACTCCATGGACGTCTCGAGCATCCTTCGCCGCGTCACCGAGGAGGTGCTGAGCCAGGCACGCTCGGCCTGGCCGGAGCCGGAGTCCGACTCGCCCCCCGGCGACGGGGAGGCGGAGTCACCGCGTCTGCCCGAGGGGGCCGCCGCGGTCCGCTTCTCCGGGTACGGATGGGTGCAGAACGTGGACTACGACGCGCTCCTGGACCAGCTGCCCTCTGGAGCGACGGTGCGGTTGGAGACCTTCGCCGGGCAGTACGCCATCCAGAACACCCCGATCTGCCACATCTTCCCGGCGCCCGAGGACATGGGGACGATCGCAGATACGGTCCGAGCGGCGGTCATGGTGGGGGAGTCCCGGACGCTCCAGCAGGACATGGCCTACGGCGTGCGTCAGCTCTCGGACGTGGCCCTGAAGGCCATGTCGCCCGGCATCAACGACCCCACGACCGCCCACGACGCGATCTCGCACCTCGGCACGGTCCTCGCCGACCTGCTGGGCCGACAGCCACCGGCTCGCCGGGTGGTCGGCACCGAGGGTCTGGTGCTCCTCGTCCCGCACGCGACGACCCACGAGCAGCTCGTGGGGCTGGCGTTCGACGAGGTGAGGATCGCCTCCGCGGAGCAGCCGACCGTGCTCATCTACCTGCTGGACGTCCTGCACCATGTCGAGCAGTCGCTCGACGGGCTCCGTCGGCCCCGTGCCGTGTCGGCCCTGCGCAGACAGGCCGACCTGATCCGGGCGATGAACGAGGAGGCCGAGGTGCCGGAGCCGGACCGTGAGCGGGTTCGCGTCGCCTACGCACTGCTCTACCGAGGTGACCCTGACACCACTGGTCGTCAGGCCGACGGCACGGCGCAGCGCGTCCACCCGGACGGGTGAGGGGGAACGCGGGGTCGCAGGACGTGGCCGGTCGGGGTTCGCGACCGGGCCTTCAGTGGCCGGCCCCGAGGTGGCCGGCCAGCCGCTCGTGCCGCTCGCCGCTCGCCTCGTTGAGCCCGACGACGGTCACCGTCTTGCCCTTGGACTCGTACTTGGTCTGGATCGCGTCGAGCGTGGCGACGGTGGAGGCGTCCCAGATGTGCGACTGCGACAGGTCGATGATGACGTTCTTCGGGTCTCCGACGTAGTCGAACTGGTAGATGAGGTCGTTGCTCGAGGCGAAGAACAGCTCGCCGACCACGGCGTACACCCGGGTGTCCTCGTCCGGGTGCGCGACGTCGACGACGCGGGTGAAGTGCGCGACCCGTCGGGCGAACATCACCATGGCCACGATGACGCCGACGATGACGCCGATCGCCAGGTTGTGGGTGGCGACGACCACGGCGACGGTGGCGACCATGACGAAGGTCTCGCTCTTGGGCATCCGGCGCAAGGTGGCGGGGGAGACGCTGTGCCAGTCCATGGTGCCGACCGACACCATGATCATCACGGCCACCAGCGCCGCCATCGGCATGATGCCGACGATGTCGCCGAGCCCGACGACGAGGACGAGCAGGAAGATGCCGGCGAGGAAGGTCGAGATGCGGGTGCGGGCGCCGGAGCCCTTGACGTTGATCATCGTCTGGCCGATCATCGCGCAGCCGCCCATGCCGCCGAAGAAGCCGGTGATGACGTTGGCGGTGCCCTGCCCCCAGGCCTCGCGGGTCTTGTCGGAGTGGGTGTCGGTGACGTCGTCGACGAGCTTGGCGGTCATGAGCGACTCCATGAGGCCCACGAGCGCCATCGCGAGGGCGTAGGGAGCGATGATCGACAGCGTCTCCATGGTGAGCGGCACGTCCGGGAGGAACAGCGTGGGGAGGCTGTCGGGGAGCTGGCCCTGGTCGCCGACGGTGGGGACGGCGATCGCGGTGCCCACCGTGACCAGGGTCAGGCCGACGATGGCGACGAGCGGTGCGGGGACGACCTTGGTGAAGCGCGGCATCACGACCATGACGAGGATGCCGACCGCGACCAACGGGTAGACCGCCCACGGGACGCCCACGAGGTGGGGGACCTGCGACATGAAGATGAGGATCGCCAGGGCGTTGACGAAGCCGACCATCACCGAGCGGGGGATGAAGCGCATCAGCCTGGCGACCCCGAGGAGCCCGAGCACGACCTGGATCACCCCGCCGAGGATCACCGTCGCGATGAGGTAGTCCATCCCGTACTCGCGCACCACGGGGGCGATGACGAGCGCGATCGCTCCCGTGGCCGCCGAGATCATGGCGGGACGCCCGCCGAGGAAGGCGATCGACACCGCCATCGTGAAGGAGGCGAACAGGCCGACGCGCGGGTCGACGCCGGCGATGATCGAGAAGGCGATGGCCTCCGGGATCAGGGCCAGGGCCACGACCAGCCCGGCGAGCACCTCGGTGCGCAGGCGGGCCGGGGAGCGCAGGGCCGCACGCACCGACGTGACCTCGGGCTCGTGCGGGAAGTGTTCGGGGAGGACGTCGGGTTCGGGTGCGAACACAGGGGTCTCGGGCATCGGGGAGCTCCAGGAGGTGGTGGTGCCGGCGGGGCCGGCGGGGCGGTGCGGTGCGGTGCGGACGACGGTGTCCGGGGAGAGCGGGGGGTGGGGGCGGTCAGCCCGTGAGCTCGCGCAGCTCGGTGGCGAAGCCCTCGGCGTGGCGGACGCGCCGGGTCAGGTCGGCGAGCTTGGCGTCGGCGAGCTGCTGGTAGGGCTCGAGCCGCGCGAGCAGGCTCGCCCGGCTCGCTGGGGTGATCCGGGGGTCGGCGAGCCGCTCCCGCAGGTCGAGGATCTCGGCCATCTGCTCGAGCGTGAGGTCGAGCGGCTTCATCTGCCGCACGAGCCGCAGGCGCAGCACGGCGGCCTCGGTGTAGAGCCGAAACCCCCCCGGGCTGCGGTCGGCCCGGGGCAGCAGGCCGACCTCCTCGTAGTGCCGGATGGTGCGCAGGCTCAGGCCGGTGCGCTCGGCGACGTCGCCGATGTGCAGCGAGGGCACGGTGCTCGGACCTGCCTCGGTACTCACGGTCCCCCTGCGGGTGGGTCGACGGTCGGGAGCCATCGCGGTCGCGCCGGCCGGCCCAACCCTACCCTGACGTGAGGGTAGGGTCCGGCGCCGTCCAGGAGCGGCCGAGTAGGGGAGTGGCGGGTTACCGGTGCGCGAGCTCCTCGGCGAGGGCCGTCAGCGAGCCCACCTCGAGGTCGGCGCGCTGCAGGCTCCGCGGGTACCGGGTGCCGGCGCGGTTGAGCCAGGCGGTGAGCAGCCCGGCCTCGTGGGCGCCGTGGATGTCCCACGGGTGCACGGCCACGAGCATCGCGTCGGAGGCGGGCACCTCGAGTGTGTCGAGCGCGTACCGGTACGCGGAGGCGTGGGGTTTCCACGCCGGGGCGTCCTGGACGCTGAGCAGCCGCTCGAACTCCCCGCTCACCCCGTGGCACTCGAGGAGGGACTGCGCCACGGTGGCCGCCCCGTTGCTCAGCGTCGCCAGGCGCAGGCCGTCCGCGCGAAGGGCACGGACCCCCTCCACCACGTCGGGGTGCAGGGCGAGCCGGCCGAAGCCGGCCATGACGTGGGCGGCGGCGGCGTCGACATCAGGTGCTACGCCCTCGAGCAGGAGGAGCAGGGAGTCGCTGGCCAGCTCGGCGAAGGGGGGGTTGTCCCCGGTCACCGTGAGCGCGAAGCCGTCGCGCAACAGGCCGGCGAACCACGTGGCCGCCAGGTGCTCGGGCAGCCCCACCTCGGCGAACCGGGCCGCCATGGGCGACATGTCGGACAGCGTCTCGTTGACGTCGAGGACGACCACGGTCGGTCGGCGGCGGGCCGTGCCGTCACCGCTCGGGTGCTCCGGCTTGTCGGGTGACATCGGGACTCCTGTTCTCGGGGCGAGCGGCGCCTCCTCCCTCGATCCTGCCCGACGACCGGGCACCAGCGGTCGTCGAAGGTCACCGTTCGGTAAGCACTCTTGCGGTGGCCGCGCCGCGAGTGAGCGAGAATGGGGGATCGACCACGAGGAGATCACTGTGCGCGTCAAGGCCATGACCGGGCTGTTGCTGGCCGCCGTGCTGGTGCTGAGCGGGTGCGCCGGCAGCACCGGGGCGTCCGTGGCTGCGCCGGGCTCGTCGGGATCGACCGCGTCCACGCTCGCCTTCTCCGGGGTCACCCTCGACGGGGAGGCGTTCGAGGGTGCCCAGCTCGCCGGGAAGCCTGCCGTGCTGTGGTTCTGGGCGCCCTGGTGCTCCACCTGCCGAGCCCAGGCGGGTCGGGTCCAGCAGGTCTCCGCCGAGTACGCCGGGCGGGTCAACGTCATCGGGGTCGGGGGGCTGTCCGGGGTCGACGAGGTCGGCGAGTTCGCGCGGTCCGTCGTGGGTCCCACCCACCTCGTCGACGTCGAGGGCACCATCTGGAAGCACTTCGGTGTCACCGCGCAGAGCACCTACGTGCTGCTGGACGCGGACGGGGCGGTGGTGAGCCAGGGGTACCTCGACGACGACGCGCTCTCCTCGGGCGTCGAGGGGCTCGTGGGCTGACGTGCTCACGGCAGGCGCGGCGCTGGCCCTCGGCGCGGGGATGCTCGCCGCACTCAACCCGTGTGGCTTCGCCCTGCTCCCCGCCTACCTGACCCTGCTCGTCTCGGGCGACCAGCCGACCCGGTCCGTCGCCGTGGCCAGGGCCCTGAGGATGACGCTCGCCATGACCGCCGGCTTCACCGCCGTGTTCGCGGTCTTCGGTGCCGTCATCGCCCCCGTGGCGGGGTCCGCGCAGCGGTACCTGCCGTGGTTCAGCGTGCTCGTCGGCCTGGTCATCGTCGCCGCGGCGCTGTGGCTGCTCGCCGGTCGGACCATCACCGTCCCCGGGAGGGGGGCCGGTGGCGGCCGCCCCGTCACCCGGTCGATGCGCTCGATGTTCGGCTTCGGCGTGTCGTACGCCGTGGCCAGCCTGACCTGCACGATCGCGCCGTTCCTGGCCGTGGTGGTCTCGGCGTTCCGCGCCGACTCGGCCGCGACCGGTGCCGTGCTGTTCCTGCTGTACGCGGCCGGGATGGGCCTGGTGGTCGGCACGGCCGCGCTCGCCGTGGCCCTGGCCCAGCAGTCCCTCGTGCGCGGCGCCCGACGGCTCGGCAGGGCGACCCCGAAGGTGGGCGGAGTCGTCCTGCTCGTCGTCGGCGCGTACGTCGCCTACTACGGCTGGTGGGAGATCCGCGTCCTGGCCGGCGCCCCGGCGGACGACCCGGTGGTCGGGGCCGCCCTGGGCGTGCAGCACTGGCTGGCCAACACCGCGTCCGCGATCGGCGCCACGGGCTTCGCGCTCGCCCTCGCCGTCATGCTCGCGGCGGTGGCCGTCGGTGCCGTGCTCGCGCGGCGCCGGGCAGCGGGCCGGACGGCACCCGAGCGCGACCACGACCTCGCGGAGCCGGAGCGCCGGCAGCGCTGACAGGGACCCCGGCGGGCCCCCGGGTCACGGCCGGAGAGCGCGGCGGACCCGGCGGCCGACGACCTCGGACGCCAGGCTCACCGCGAAGGACGCGAGCAGCAGGGTCGTCACCGCGGGAAAGCGGAAGACGGCGAGGTTCTCGGCGAAGAGCCGGCCCAGCCCCGCGGCGCCGACGACGCCCACGATGGCGGTGTCGCGCACGCAGATCTCGAAGCGGTAGAGCGTGTACGTCACGAGATGGTGCGTCGACGGGGGGAGCACGGCGATGACCGAGGCGGCGCCGGGCCGCATGCCGGCAGCGCGCAGGGCGTCCCGCGGTCGGGTGTCCACTCCCTCCCAGGCCTCCGCGACCAGCCGCCCGAGGATGCCGCCGGTGTAGAGCCCGAGGGCCACCGCGCCGGGCAGGACGCCCGGGAAGAGCACGAGCAGGGCGAGGACGGCCCAGACGGTGGGCGGGACGGACCGCAGCACGAGCAGGACCGCGCGGGCCAGGGCGCGCCCGACCGCGCGGGGGACGGCCCGCAGGCTAGGGCTGCCCTCGTCCGACGCCACCGCGCGGTGGCGAGTCGCCAGCGGGGCGACGAGGACGGTCACCCCGACCGCGACCACCATGGCCAGCACGGCCATCGCGACCGTGTCGAGGGTGGCGCCGAGCAGGGTGGGCCAGCCTCCGGGGGGCAGCGCCGGCGGCAGCAGGTCGTCGAGCAGCCCGGCCGTCAGCTCGCGCGTGCGCGACGAGACCAGCCCCGACCACGAGACCCCCGACGCCACCCAGGCGGCCACGAGGGCCGGCACGGACAGCGCGAGCGACCAGCGGGCCCACCGGGAGTGGCTCGCACGCCCCGGGGCGGCACTGCCCGCGAACCAGTCCGAGCACGAGACGACGGCAAGGTCACCGCGGATCCTCGAGCTCCACACGTCGACGAGCGCCGACAGCACGAGGACGGCACCGATGAGGGTCCAGACCTCCTCCCAGTTGCGCGAGCGCAGGCTCACCACGAGCTCCTGGCCCAGGCCGCCCACGCCCACGACGCCGAGGATGACGGCCGACCGGATCGCGCACTCGAAGCGGTAGAAGCCGTAGGAGATGAGCAGGGGGGCTGCGGGAGGGAGCAGCGCGTACAGCAGGGCCGGCAGCGACCGGGCCCCGCTCGACCGCAGGGCCGACAGCGGGCCGCGCGGGGTGCCGTCGAGGATCTCGCCGAAGACCTTGGCGGTCTGGGCACCGAAGGGGATGGCGATCGCCAGCACGGCGACGAGGGGGTCCAGGCCCAGCACGCTGACCAGCAGCAGCGCCCAGATGAGCTCGTGGACGGAGCGGGTGGCGACCAGGGCCCCGCGCAGCAGCAGGCGCGCGCCGCGCACCACCGGGCCGGGGTCGTGCCGCCAGGCGGCGTCGCTGAGGACCAGCCCGCCCAGGGCCCCGAGGGCGAGCGCCCCGGCCGTGCCGAGGGCGGCGTAGACGACCGTGGTGAGCGCGGCGTCGAGCACGAGGCGCAGGAACGCGGCGGACAGCTCGGGGTGGGTCAGTGCCTCGACCAGGCGGGCCAGGAGCGGCAGCCCCCCGGGGTTCACCAGGGCGGTGCCCGGGGTGAGCGCGCGGGTCAGCGCCCACACCACGGGCACGACGACGACCAGCAGGGCAGTGAGGCGACGCAGCGTGACCCGGCTCGTCGTGACGCGGGGCCGGGCAGCCGACGGCGCCGACCGGACGTGGTCGGGGGCCCGGTCGAGGTCCAGGCTCACGCGAGGGCGTAGAGGTCGGCGAGCGACGCCTCGTCGAGGTCGTCGACCGCACGGTCCAGGACGATGCGTCCCTCCCGCAGGCCCACGACCCTGGTGCAGTGCCGGCGGGCGAGCTCGGGCTGGTGGAGGCTGACCACGAGGGTCCCGTCGGGGCTGGCCGTGCGCAGCAGGTCCAGCACCCCCGAGGCCCGGGAGGGGTCGAGGCTGGAGACCGGCTCGTCGGCGAGCACGAGCTCCGGCTCCTGGACGAGGAGCCGGGCGATGGCCACCCGCTGGCGCTCACCGCCCGAGAGCCGCTCGGTGCGCTCGTGCACCGCCCACGGCATCCCCACCCGGTCCAGGGCGGAGGTCACGGTCGGGTCCGGGCGAGGGATGGCGAGGGCGACCAGCGCCCGGGCGGCGCCCCAGGAGCCCAGGCGTCCGGCGTTGACGTTGTGCAGCACGCGCACCTGGTCGACGAGGTCGAGGCGCTGCGAGATGGTGCCCACCCGGCGCTGCAGCGCCCTCAGCCGCGTCGGCGTCAGGGCCGCCAGGTCGGTGCCGAGCACCTCGACCACTCCCTGGGTCGGGCGCAGCGAGCCGTTGAGCAGGGCGAGCAGGGTGCTCTTCCCGGCGCCGCTGGCCCCGAGCAGGGCGACCCGCTCTCCCGGCGCCACGTCGAGGTCGATGTCGGCGAGGGCTGCGCGGCCGCCGAACTCGCGTCGTACCCCGCGCAGCCGCACGACGGCGGCGCTCATGCGAGCAGTCCCAGCTCCTTGGCGACGGACTCGATCTGGTCGTAGTTCGAGTCCTGCGTCGTGACGAAGGACGTCGCCCCGAACAGGTCGAGGATCGCGGCGTCGTCGGCGACGTCGGCGGAGAGCCCGAGGAGGGCGTCGGTGACCTTCTGTGTCGTCCCCGCGCCGTGGGTCGTGTCGAGGTCGGGTCGGGCCAGCCAGTGGTAGTCGGCGTAGCCCGGCGTCCGCCACAGCACCACGACGTCGGACAGGTCGACCTTCCCGGCCTCCTGGGCGGCCTTCCACACCTGCTCGTTGACGGCGCCGACCTCGAAGGCACCCGACGCCACCGCCTCGATCGTCGCGTCGTGCGAGCCCGAGAACCCCGGGGCGCCCTTGAGGTCGGAGACCGCGACGCCGCCCTGCTGGAGGAAGTACTCGGGCATGAGCCGCCCGGAGGTGGAGGTCTCGCTGCCGAAGGTCAGGGAGTGTCCCTTGAGGACTCCGAGACCGGCGAGGTCGGTGAACGGCGCGATCCCGGCGGCCTTGCCGGCGATGAAGACGCTGTGGAACGCGGCGTCGATGTCGCGCTGGGCGATCGCCCGGGCACCCGGCACCCTGCTGCGGGCCTGCACCCCGGTGAGACCGCCCATCCACGCCAGCCCGATGTCGCCGACCTCGAAGGCGCGCACGACCGCGGCGTAGTCCGTGACGGGCTGGTACTTCACCTCGAGCCCGGTGGCCGACGCGAGCCGCCGCGCGAGGGCGGGGTAGAGCCGGGCCAGCTTCTCGGGGTCCTGGTCGGGGATGGCCGAGATGAGCAGCAGCGCACCGCCTGCCGCAGCGGCCGACGTCGACGGCGTCGACTCCTCGGCACTCCCGCACGCGGTGAGGAGCAGCGTTGCGCCCGCACCGAGGAACAGGTGCCGGCGGGGGAGGGTGGTCACGAGGACTCCTGGTGGTGGGATGACCCTGGTCGGGCGGGGTCGCTGAGAGTGCGCGCCCGCACGAAGGCGACGACGCAGATGGTGAGGACGAGGGCGAAGGAGGTGCCGCCGCCTCCGAGGATCCGGTCGGCGAACCCGGCCTGGACGCGCAGGACGAGGGCCATGAGCAGGCCGAGGCCCACCGCGGCCAGGGCCGCGCGGGCGCCGAGCCGTTCGGACAGGAGCAACAGGACCCCGACGACGAGCAGGAGCACGCCGCCGAGGACGTTGAAGGAGCCGAATCCGACCTCGAGGCTTGAAGTGCCGATCTGGGCGCCGGAGGCTGCCAGGGGGTCCCCGAGGGAGCCGACGACCCCGACGAGGCCGACGGCGACGGCGACCCCTCCCGCGACCCGGGCGAGGGTGCGACCGTCGCTGATCCGGGCCCGCACCGCGTCGACCGCCAGGTACCGGCCCGAGGAGGAGGTGAGCAGGGCGATGTGGGCGCCGATCATCAGCAGGTAGGCCCACGGCCACTCCTCGGGGGCGAAGGCCACCGACAGGCCGATCGCCACGGACTGGGCGATGCCGAGCAGGGCGGCCAGGCGGATCCAGGCGCCGGAGAGCAGCAGCACCGCCAGCGCCCCCTCGGCGATGATGACCAGCCAGCCGAAGACGGCGAGGTTGGGCAGGACCACGTTCTCGACGACGGCGGAGTACGGCGGGAAGACCGGGTGCGAGACGGCGAACTCGGTGAACTTGTACAGGCCGCGCTTGCCCTGCTCGCCGAAGTCCGGCGGCACCTTCCAGTTGACGTTCCACAGCCACAGGAAGCCGAGCATGATCCGCAGGATCGTCGCACCGACGGCCTGGTGGCGGGGCACGTCCTCGGTGGCGGGGGTGAGCGCCCACCCGAGGAGGTCGCGGGAGCGCTGCCGGGGGGAGCGTTTGTCAGGCACAGCGGAACACCTCTCGTCCGGTGCGGGCCGCCGCGTCCTGGACCGCCAGCGTGTCCCGGACGACGCCGAAGACCTCGCTGAGGGGCAGGGGGGAGTCGGCGATCCGCAGGTTGGGGTTGGTCACGGCCACCGGGTGCCACCACGCGCCGTCGGAGGTCAGGGTGGGCTCGGGCTCCAGGGAGTCGATCGACACGTGCAGGCCGCTCTCGGCGAACCCCTCCTGGGCCACGGGACGGATGACGCGGTCCTCCGGGGCGATGCCGACCTGGTCGAGCCGCTGGTGCAGCTCGCCGACCCCCGCCTCGTCCTCGGCGTAGAGCGTGGCCGCGACCCGGACCCGGAACCCGAGGTCGCGCGAGTCCTCGATGCCCCGCAGCGCCTTGGCCCACGACCCGGCGCCCCGCTGGCGGTCGTGGACCAGCGGTGTCGCGGAGTCCAGGCTCACCTGGAGCACGACCGAGCGGTCCATCGCCTCGAGGGTGGCGCGCCGCGTCCCCCGGCCCAGGATCATCGCGTTGGTGAGGATCGTGCGCTCCAGCCCCTCCGCCTCGGCGACCATGGCCCCCAGGTCGGGGTGCATGAACGGCTCGCCCCCGGTGAGGAAGACCTCGCGCCCGCCCATCGCGCGGAACTGCTCGAAGGCCGTGCGCGCCGTCGCCACGTCGACCCGGCGCGCCGGGGCCTTGGGGGAGGACTGCGCGCAGCAGTACGAGCACGCGAGGTTGCAGTCGAAGTTCGTGTAGACCCACAGGCGGTGCCCCACGGGGGTGCGGGTCCCCTCGCTGAAGACGCTGTGGTGGGCGATGGAGGCGCCGGCCTTGCGCACCGCGAACCACCACGGGCCCTGTCCGCCGTCGGCGTGCTGCCCGGCGACCTCGTGGCCGACGAGCTCGGCCCAGACCGGCAGGTCGGTGACGACGGAGGCCTCGGCGCTGCGGATGCCGAGCACCTGTCCCTCGTCGAGCCGGCGCATGGCCCGGGTGATGAGCAGCAGCAGCCCGCTTCCGCAGTCCATGTCGCCCCCGTCGATGACGCCGGCGACGGCGCCGACCGGTGTCTCGGTGGTCGGTCCTGGAGTGGCGGGCATCCGTCCACCGTAGGTGTCGGCCCCGCGGGTGTCGCCCCGCACCGGTGACGATCCGCTTACGTCTCATGGTGAACCGCCCCTGGCGGGCTACGGTCGACCCATGACCGAGAGCCCGACCGCCGGCTGGCGCCCGACGAACCCGCAGGAGCGCGGCGCCTTCTGGGAGACCGTCCACGACGGCAAGGAGGTCGACGGCGTCTCGTGGTGGCAGTCGGTCCCCGAGCTCTCCCTCGGCCTGGTCGACCAGGCCGGGGTGGGCAGGGACGAGCCGGTCATCGACGTGGGGGCCGGGTGGTCCACCCTCGTGGACCACCTCCTGGCGAAGGGGTACCACGACCTCACCGCCATCGACCTGTCGGCGACCGCGCTCGCCACCGTGCGCGAACGGCTCGGACCCGCGGGCGCCGAGGTTCGCCTGGAGGTGGCCGACGTGCTCGACCTGAACCCGGCCCGCCCGTACGCGCTCTGGCACGACCGCGCCGTCTACCACTTCCTCACCGAGCCGGACGAGCGCACCGACTACCTGGCCTCGCTGGAGCGGTCGCTGCGGCCCGACGGCGCGCTCGTCGTCGCCACGTTCGGTCCCGACGGGCCCACCACGTGCAGCGGCCTGCCCATCGTGCGGTACTCGCACGACGAGCTCGCCGCGCAGTTCCCCTCGTTCGAGGTCGTGGGAACGAGCGGTGAGGACCACGAGACCCCGTGGGGCACCCGCCAGCAGTTCACCGCCCTGCTCATGCGTCACCGACGCTGACCGCGCGGCCCGCCCGGTCGTCGGGAGTCAGAGCGCGGCGGCCATCCGACGCACGGCCTCCTCGAGGACCTGGGGTGAGGTCGCGAAGTTCAGCCGCGCGAAGCCCCGACCCGCGTCACGCCCGTAGGCGGGCCCGGACGACAGCGCCACCCGACCGCGTTCCCGGAACGCCGCGGCGGGGTCGTCACCGAGGCCGAGGTCGCGGCAGTCCAGCCACGCGAGGTAGGTGGCCTCCGGCACCCGCCAGCGCACGGCGGGGAGGTGGTCCGCGAGCAGGCTGCCCAGCAGGGCGCGGTTCGCGTCGAGCTCGCCGAGCAGCCGAGCGTGCCACTCACGACCGTCGTCGAGGGCCGCGACGTGGGCCATCGTCCCCAGGTGCGACGAGCCGTGGGTGTGCACCTCGTGCAGTCCCGCCAGCTCGGCTCGCGCCGCGGACCCGGCGATGACGAGGGCGGACTTCAGCCCCGCGAGGTTCCACCCCTTCGACGGGGAGAACACCGAGAACGCCCGCTCGCTGCCCGGCACCGTGAGGTACGGGGTGAACGGCCGCTCGCCGGGGTGGACCAGCGGCGCGTGGATCTCGTCGGCCACCACGCGCACGCCGTGCTCGTCGGCCAGGGCGGCCAGCGTCGCGAGCTCGGCGGGGGAGTGGACGACGCCCGTGGGGTTCTGCGGGTTGCACAACAGGTACGCGGCCCGCTCCCCGGATGCGGTCGCGCTCCGGAACGCCTGCGTGAGGGCGTCGGCGTCGAGCCGGCCGTCCGGGGCCAGGGGTGCGTCGACGCGGCGGCGCCCGATGGCCTCGACGAAGCCGAAGAAGGAGTCGTACACCGGGGGGGAGACGATGACCGGGCCACCCTCGTCGGTGAGGAGCCGGAGCAGCTCGGCCGCCCCGATCATCACGTCGGCCACCACCTGGGTCAGGCCCTGGTCGACCTCCCAGTGCCACGTGTCGGCGGCGTACCGGGCCACGGCCGCGCCGTAGCGGGGCGCCCAGCCGTAGCCGGTGTCGCCACGGCGCACGGCGGCCGCCACGACCTCGACCACCGCCGGGCACGGCGCGACGTCCATCTCGGCGACCCAGACCGGCAGCACGTCGGGCGGGTACGCCGACCACTTCACGCTCGTGCGGTCCCGGCGCAGCTCGGTCTCGTCGGCCCCAAGGAGTGCGTCCGCCATGGCGACACCCTAGAGCGGCTGCGGAGCCGGCACGGCGCACGGCATACAGTTGCCGACATGTCGACGGGGGCGCCCGAGGAGACCGTGAGCAGCCGCGTGCTGACGGTCCCCAACGTGCTGTCCGCGCTCAGGCTCGTCGGGGTCCCGGTCTTCCTCTGGGCGATCCTCGCCGAGCGCGACGGCCTGGCGCTGGTCCTCCTCGCCGGCTCCGGCATCACCGACTACCTCGACGGCAAGATCGCCCGCCACTACGGCCTGGTGTCGCGCGTCGGCCAGGTCCTCGACCCCGTCGCCGACCGCCTCTACATCGTCTCCACCCTGCTCGGCCTGGCCTGGCGCGACATCATCCCGTGGTGGCTCGTCGCGGTCCTGTTCGCGCGTGAGGCGTTCATGGCCGTCGTCGTGCTCGTCGCCAAGCGGCACGGCTGGGTCGGCCTGCCCGTGCACTTCGCCGGCAAGGCCGCCACGTTCAACCTGCTCTACGCCTTCCCCCTGCTCCTGCTCGCCGACGGGGACGGCACGGCCGCGCGCATCGCCGAGCCGATCGGGTGGGGCTTCGTGTGGTGGGGGACCGTCCTGTACTGGGTCGCCGGCCTGCTCTACGCCCTCCAGCTGCGCCAGCTCCTCGCCGCGCGGAGGACGGTGGCCGCGTGAGCCCCGCCGTCCGCACCCCCTCGGGCCGCCGACCGGATGCCTCGATGACGCTGCTCACCACGATGCTCGAGCGGCCCCTGGACCCCGGCTACGCGGCCTCGGCCGACGAGCGCGAGGCGGCGGGCCTGCCGAGGTCGACGTCGTTGCGCTCGCCCCGGCTCGCCGTCGCGACGCTCGTCCTCGGCCTGGTCGTCGGCGTCGCCGCGCACAACCTCACCGCCGCCAGCGAGCCGCGCACCCAGGCGCGCGCCGACCTCATCCGCGAGATCGAGCAGCGCCGCGACCAGGTCGACGACCTCACCGTGCGGGCGTCCGCCCTCCAGGCCGAGGTCACCGCGCTGGAGTCCGAGCAGCTGAGCGGCGACGACGCCGCGATCGCGCGAGGACGAGAGCTGGCCGCCGCGGTCGGCTCCGTCCCGCTCCAGGGGCCGGGGTTCGTCCTCACGCTCGACGACGCCGACGGGTCCGGCGCCGACGAGGAGGGCTCGGACGACGCGGCCGAGGGACGCGTCTTCGCCCGTGACCTCCAGTTCGTCACCAACGCCATGTGGGAGGCGGGGGCCGAGGCGATCAGCATCAACGGCAAGCGGCTCACCTCGACCTCGGCGATCCGGTTCGCGGGGTCGGCCATCATCGTCGGCTTCCGCCCGCTGGCCCGTCCCTACACCGTCACCGCGATCGGCGACCCCCGCCGCTTCCCGGCCGACTTCGCCGACGGCGCGGGTGGCACCTACCTGTCGACGCTGCGCAGCAGCTTCGGGGTGCGCGTCGACACCGAGGTCAAGGCGCAGGTCACCGTGCCCGCCGCCGTGGGGCTGACGACCCGCTACGCCCGCACCGGTGATACTGGTGCCGCAGACACCGGGGCGGACTCGCCGTCGCCCACCCCCGTCCCCGAAGGGAGCCCGTCGTGATCCCGGCCCTCGGCCTGGCGCTCGGCATCATCATCGGCCTCATCCTCCAGCCGACCGTCCCGGCCTGGCTGCAGCCGTACCTGCCGATCGCGGTCATCGCCGCGCTCGACGCGGTGTTCGGGGCCGTCCGGGCGATCCTCGACGGCATCTTCGACGACAAGGTCTTCGTCGTCTCCTTCCTCTCCAACGTCGTCGTCGCCGCGCTCATCGTCTTCCTCGGCGACAAGCTCGGGGTCGGCAGCCAGCTGTCGACCGGCGTCGTCGTCGTCCTCGGGGTCCGCATCTTCTCCAACGTCGCCGCCATCCGTCGCCACCTGTTCAACGCATGACCGAGCGGCCTACCTCCGAGCAGCCGGCGTGGCGCCGGCTCCTGCGGGCCGGCTCGCCGCGGGCCACGCGGGCCAACCTCCTGGCCATGCTGCTGGCCGGTGCGCTCGGGTTCGCCATCATCACCCAGGTCCGCCAGACCTCGATCGAGGGGCTGGAGAACCTGCGTGAGGACGAGCTCGTGCGGATCTTCGCCGGCGTCGACCAGGACGGTGAGAAGCTCGCGGACGAGATCCGCGGGCTCGAGTCGTCCCTGACGCTGCTGCGGAGCAGGTTCACCAACGAGGCCGAGGCCCAGCGCGCCGCCAAGGAGCGGCTCGACACCCTCGGGATCCTTGCCGGCACCGCCCCGGCCACGGGGCCGGGCATCGTCCTCACCATCGGCGACCCCACGGGCTCGGTCACCGCGCCCCTCGTGCTCGACACCATCCAGGAGCTGCGCGACGCCGGCGCCGAGGCCATCCAGGTGGGCGAGGTCCGGGTCGTCGCCAACACGTGGTTCACCGAGGTCAGCGGTGGCCTGTCGGTGTCGGGCGCCACGGTCCGGCCGCCGTACGTCATCCGGGCCATCGGTGAGGGCAGCACCCTCGCGGGTGCGATGGAGATCCCCGGCGGCGTCACGGCCAGCGTCCGACGGGTCGGCGGCACCACCGACGTCCAGGTCCGCGACGAGGTCGAGGTCGACGCGTTGCTGACCCTCCCCGCACCTCAGTACGCTCGCCCCGTTCCCACCGCAACCCCCTGACCAGCCCGCACCGCACCACCAAGGAGAGACATGAGCGACCTCGAGTACCCCGCCGGCCTGCGCTACACCGCCGAGCACGAGTGGGTGCGCACCGAGGCCGACATCGTGCGGATCGGCATCACCTCGTTCGCGCAGGAGGCCCTCGGGGACGTCGTGTACGTCAGCCTGCCCGCCGTCGGCGACGCGGTCACGGCGGGGGACACCTGCGGCGAGGTCGAGTCGACGAAGTCGGTCAGCGACCTGTACGCCCCGGTCACCGGTGAGGTGACGGCGGTCAACCCGGCGCTCGACGCCACCCCCGAGCTCGTCAACACCGACCCCTACGGTGAGGGCTGGATGTACGAGCTGCGCCCCTCGGACGCCGCCGACGTCGAGGCGCTGCTCGACGTCGAGGGGTACCGGGCCCAGCTCTCCTGATGACGAGGCACCCCGTGGGCACCGGCCCACCCGACCCGCTGGGGTGGGCAAGACCCGTGGGGTGATCTACTGTGTGACACTCCCGGGGACCCCCCATGACGGAAGACTGAGGTCGACATGAGTGACGAGCGCGAGGACCCCCAGGTCCCCGAGCCGACGACGATGCGGCTGCAGGCCGTGCAGGGCGCAGGGACGGTCGAGCAGGTCCCCGAGTCCGACCACGTCCTCACCAAGGCCGACCTCGCCACCGTCGAGGCCCTGCGCTCCGGCACCGCCCTCCTCGTCGTCCTGCGCGGACCCAACACCGGTGCCCGCTTCCTCCTCGACGACGACGAGGTGATGTCCGGTCGCCACCCCGACAGTGACATCTTCCTCGACGACGTCACGGTGTCCCGCAAGCACGCGGTCTTCACCCGCGCCACGAGCGGCTTCGTCGTGCGCGACGTCGGCTCGCTCAACGGCACCTACGTCAACCGCGAGCTCGTCGACGAGGCGCAGCTGCGGACCGGCGACGAGGTCCAGATCGGCAAGTTCCGGCTCGTCTTCTACGCGAGCCAGGCCTGACGCCGGTCGTGCCGGGGGAGGCGGGGACCCGTCCGCTCACCGTCGGTGCGGTCGTGCGCGCGCTGCGCGCCGAGTTCCCCGACGTCTCCATCTCCAAGGTCCGCTTCCTCGAGGCCGAGGGTCTCGTCACGCCGTCGCGGACCGGGTCGGGGTACCGCCAGTTCACCGCGGACGACGTCGAGCGGGTCCGGTACGTCCTGCGGGCCCAGCGCGACCTGTTCTGGCCGCTCAAGGTGATCCGCGAGAACCTCGACGCCCTCGACCGCGGGCTGACGCCCGGTGAGGGCGCCGACCTGAGGCCGCGGCCTCCCGAACCCGCCCCCGACCCGGCCGTGCCGACCCCGGCCGAGCTGGGGACCGGGCGCGACCTGCGCCTCACGGCCGCCGAGCTCGCGTCCTCCAGCGGCCTGGACGCGCCGGTCCTCGCCGACCTCGTCGCCCACGGGCTGCTGCGCCCGGGCGGCGACGGCCTCCACGGCGAGGCCGACCTGCGGGTCGCGCGCGCCGCCGCCGGCCTCGCGGCCTACGGGATCGAGGCCCGGCACCTGCGGCAGTTCCGCACCGCCGCCGACCGCGAGGTGGGGCTCGTCGAGCAGGCCGTCGGCTCGCGCCGAGGCGCCGACGGGGCCCGGCACGCCGTCGAGGTGGCGCACCTGTGCCTGTCGCTGCACGCCGCGCTCGTGCGTGGCGGCCTCGCTGCGGGCGGAGGGGTACGGTGAAGGGGTGAAGGTCCTGGACGTGCTCGGGGTGCGGGTCGAGATGCCGACCAACCAGCCGATCGTGCTGCTGCGCGAGCGTGGCGGCGACCGCTACCTGCCGATCTGGATCGGGGCCGCCGAGGCCACGGCCATCGCCTACGCCCAGCAGGGCGTGGTGCCGCCCAGGCCGCTCACGCACGACCTGCTCCGCAACGTCATCGACGAGCTCGGGCACCAGCTGACCCGGGTGCGCATCGTCGCCCTCAAGGACGGCGTCTTCCACGCGATGCTCGACCTCGACGGCGGGGCCGAGGCGGGCGGCACCGACATCGAGTCACGATCCTCCGACGCGATCGCCCTGGCCCTGCGGGCGGGGGCCGAGATCGTCGCCGACGAGGCCCTGCTCGACGAGGCGGGCGTGGAGATGAACGAGACCGAGGACGACGAGGTCGAGCGCTTCAAGCAGTTTCTCGACCACGTCTCCGCCGACGACTTCGACACCGAGACCGAGACCGGTCCCTGACGAGCGGGCAGCGGGGCCCGCGCCCCGCCCTCGTCGTGCGACACGCCGGTGAGCGTGGGCGGTCCGTGGTCGTTGACCCACGTCACACCCGCCCCTACCGTCACACCTGTCACACCAGTGGCGAACCAGTGACGTCGATGTCATGTGGAGGCGTACAGTCGCCTGACACGGCGAAGTTCAGGAGGTAGGCGTGGTCTCCAGCGGAGAAGCGCGAAAGCCCGGGGGAAGCCCCGTGCCGGCACAGGGTGTCCTGTTCGCTGGTGACCTCCCGGAGCTCGACGAGGAGGTCGGCTACCGCGGCCCCACCGCGTGCAAGGCCGCCGGCATCACCTACCGCCAGCTCGACTACTGGGCTCGCACCGGGCTCGTCGAGCCCTCGGTCCGCCCCGCCGGTGGCTCCGGCACCCAGCGCCTCTACGGCTTCCGCGACATCCTCGTCCTCAAGGTCGTCAAGCGCCTGCTCGACACCGGGGTCTCCCTCCAGCAGATCCGCGGCGCCGTCACGGTCCTGCGGGCCCGCGGCGTCGACGACCTGGCCCAGATCACCCTGATGAGCGACGGCGCCTCGGTCTACGAGTGCACCTCCGACGACCAGGTCATCGACCTCCTCCAGGGCGGCCAGGGTGTCTTCGGCATCGCCGTCGGCAAGGTCTGGCGCGAGGTCGAGGGCGAGCTCGCGGCCCTGCCGAGCGAGCGCGCCGAGCACGAGGGCGACTCCCTGCCGGCCCAGGCCGGCGACGAGCTCGGTGCCCGCCGCGCCGCCCGTCTCGCCTGAGGGTCCCTGTCCGTCCCGACTTCTCGGGTGGTCCGCTGCGGTGAGGGTCCGGCCGTCGTCGCGATGGTAGATTCGGCCCTGCCGCTCACACCGTGCGGGAGAGTCCTCGACGCAGCTCGTCGGGGCGCCGAAGGGGCAAACCTCCCCGGAACCTCTCAGGCGCAAGGGACCGCACGGACCAGGCACCTGTGGAGCACCGTATCCCGGTGTGACAGAGGGGGAGACGTTCGCATCGTCGTCCCCCGAGGAGTCTCGTGAGCACGCCATCCACCGCCCTGCCCGCCTTCGCGAGCCGTCACATCGGCCCCCGCGAGGACGACGTCGAGGAGATGCTGCGCGTCGTGGGGCGCGCGTCGCTCGACGACCTCATCGACACGGCGGTTCCCGGTGGCATCCGCGGGGCCGAGTCCCTCGACATCGAGCCGGCGGCCTCCGAGGCGGCCGTGCTCGCCGAGCTGCGCGAGGTCGCGGCCCGCAACCGCCGCGTCACCTCGATGATCGGCCTGGGCTACTACGGCACGCTCGTCCCTGCCGTCGTGCAGCGCAACGTCCTGGAGAACCCCGCCTGGTACACCGCCTACACGCCCTACCAGCCGGAGATCTCGCAGGGTCGCCTCGAGGCCCTGCTGAACTTCCAGACCGTCGTCTCCGACCTCACCGGGCTGCCGATCGCGGGCGCCTCGCTGCTCGACGAGGCCACGGCGGCGGCCGAGGCGATGACCCTGATGCGGCGCTCGTCGAAGGCGTCGGCCGAGGCCGTGCTCCTCGTCGACACCGAGGTCTTCCCGCAGACCCTCGCGGTCATCCGGACCCGGGCCGTGCCCCTGGGGATCCCCGTCGTCGAGGCCGACCTCACCGCGGTGACCTCCGCCGACGACCTGCGCGCGGCCGCGGGTGGCGCCGAGGTCTTCGGCGTCGTCGTCCAGTACCCGGCGATGGACGGCCGCCTGCACGACTGGCGCGCCCTCACCGACGCGGCGCACGAGGCCGGGGCGCTCGTCGCGGCCGCCGCGGACCTGCTCGCCCTGACCCTCGCGACGCCGCCGGGGGAGTGGGGCGCCGACGTCGCCATCGGCACCACCCAGCGGCTGGGGGTCCCGGTCGGCTTCGGCGGGCCCCACGCCGGGTACATGAGCGTGCGGCAGGGCCTGGAGCGCACGATGCCCGGCCGCCTCGTCGGCGTCTCCGTCGACGCCGTCGGCGCACCCGCCTACCGGCTGGCGCTGCAGACCCGCGAGCAGCACATCCGCCGCGAGAAGGCGACGTCGAACATCTGCACCGCCCAGGTTCTCCTCGCCGTCATGGCGAGCATGTACGCCGTCTACCACGGCCCCGCCGGGCTCAGGGCGATCGCGCTGGGGGTCCACGCCCACACGAACGCCCTCGCCGTGGCGCTGCGCGACGGCGGCGTCGAGCTCGTCGACGGCGCGTTCTTCGACACCCTGCGGGCCCGGGTCCCGGGGCGGGCCCACGAGGTCGTCGCCCAGGCGCTGGCCTCCGGCCTCAACCTGTGGAAGGTCGACGCCGACACGGTGCAGCTCAGCGTCGACGAGACGACCGGCGACATCGAGCTCCAGCGCGTGTGCAAGGCGTTCGGCGTGGCCGTCACCGGTGACGTCGAGGTCGCTCGGCCCGACTGGCCGCAGGAGGTCACCCGGACCTCCGACTACCTGACCCACCCGGTCTTCGCGACCCACCACTCCGAGACCTCGATGCTGCGCTACCTGCGCCGGCTCGCCGACCGCGACTTCGCCCTCGACCGCGGCATGATCCCGCTCGGGTCCTGCACGATGAAGCTCAACGCGACGACCGAGATGATCGCGGTGACCTGGCCCGAGTTCGCCGAGGCGCACCCCTTCGCCCCGCTGAACCAGACCGAGGGCATCCGCGGCCTCGTCGACGAGCTGAGCGGCTGGCTGTGCGAGATCACCGGGTACGACGCGGTCTCCCTCCAGCCGAACGCCGGGTCCCAGGGCGAGCTCGCCGGGCTCCTCGCCATCGCGGCCTACCACCGCTCGCGCGGCGAGGCCGAGCGGCGCGTCTGCCTCATCCCGTCGAGCGCGCACGGCACGAACGCGGCGAGCGCCGTCATGGCCGGGCTCAAGGTCGTCGTCGTCAAGACCGACCCGGTCACCGGCAACGTCGACCTGGACGACCTCAAGGCCAAGGTCGAGGCCCACCGTGACGACCTCGCGGCGATCATGGTCACCTACCCCTCGACCCACGGCGTCTTCGAGGACACGATCACCGACCTGTGCGCGATGGTCCACGACGCGGGCGGCCAGGTGTACGTCGACGGCGCGAACCTCAACGCCCTCGTCGGCGTCGCCCGCCCCGGGAAGTTCGGTGCCGACGTCTCGCACCTCAACCTGCACAAGACCTTCTGCATCCCGCACGGCGGAGGTGGCCCCGGTGTCGGGCCGGTCGGCGTGCGCGAGCACCTGGCGCCGTTCCTGCCGAACCACCCGCTCGACCCGCAGGCCGGGCCGGAGACCGGGGTCGGGCCCGTGTCGGCGGCGCCGTACGGCTCGGCGAGCATCCTGCCGATCTCGTGGGCCTACGTCCGCCTCATGGGTGGGGCCGGGCTGCGCCGCGCCACCGAGATCGCCGTCCTCAACGCCAACTACGTCGCGGCCCGGCTGCGCGAGCACTACCCGGTGCTCTACTCCGGCCACGACGGTCTCGTCGCGCACGAGTGCATCCTGGACCTGCGTCCGCTCACCAAGGAGACCGGTGTCACCGTCGACGACGTGGCCAAGCGGCTCGTCGACTACGGCTTCCACGCGCCGACGATGTCCTTCCCGGTGGCCGGCACGCTGATGGTCGAGCCCACCGAGAGCGAGGACAAGGAGGAGCTCGACCGTTTCTGCGACGCGATGATCGCCATCCGGCGCGAGATCGACGAGGTCGGCTCCGGTGCGGTCTCCGCGGCCGACAGCGTCCTGCGCGGCGCCCCGCACACCGCCGAGGCGCTGGCGGGCGAGTGGGAGGTCGGCTACGACCGCAGGACCGCGGCCTTCCCCGACGGGGTGGAGCCGACGTCGAAGTACTGGCCGCCGGTGCGTCGGATCGACGGGGCGTACGGCGACCGTCACCTCGTGTGCTCGTGCCCCTCGCCGGAGGCCTTCGAGGACTGACCGGGTGGGTCGACGGCTTCCGGGTGCTGCACCCGTGGGGCGCTCGTCAGGCAGGGTCGTCGTCGAGGCGACGGTGCATGACGTGCAGCCCCACCAGGCCGTGACGCCGCGAGGCGAACGCGGCCGGAACGGTCCCGATCACCCGGAAGCCCAGGCTCTCCCAGAGCCGGACCGCCGCGTGGTTGGTCTCGACGACGGCGTTGAACTGCATCGCGGCGAAACCGTGCTCGCGCGCCCAGGCGAGGACCCATTCGCCCAGGGCTCGGCCCACCCCTCGACCCCTCGCCCCCGAAGACACGACGAACGAGGCCGTGGCCACGTGGGCCCCACGCCCCGGCCGGTTGGGGCCCGTCTTCGCCGAGCCGAGCAGGGTCCCGTCGGCGTCGACCGCGACCACCGTCGCCCCCGGCCCCGGTTCGTCCCACCACGAGCGAGCGGAGGCATCGTCGAGGGGCTCCGGGTACGCGTAGGTCTCGCCGTCACCGACGACCTCGCGCAGCAGGGCGGCCACAGCCACCCAGTCGGGCTCCTCGACACCGCGGATCAGCACGGGCCGAGCCTAGCTAGTATCTGGATGGTGATCCCCGTCGAGCCGCAGACCTGGCACCACGGGTTGGTGGCGCGCTGGTGGGCGCTCTTTCGGGACTCGGGGCCGGAGATCGCCTACTTCCGCCAGTTCGTCGAGGCAGGACAGCCGGCGCTGGACGTCGCCTGCGGAGCGGGTCGCCTCCTCGTCCCCTACGTCGAGGCGGGGCTCGACGTCGACGGGTGCGACGTGTCCCCGGACATGGTGGCGTGGTGCGCGAGCGCGGCCGAGGCCGTCGGCGGGTCGCCGCACCTGACCTGCCAGCCGATGCACGAGCTCGACCTGACCCGCCGGTACCGGACGATCATCGTCTGTGGCGGCTTCGGGCTGGGCTCGACCCGGGAACAGGACCAGCAGGCGCTGCGCCGCCTGTACGAGCACCTCGAGCCCGGCGGGCGGCTCGTCCTGGACAACGAGGTCCCGTACTCCGACGCCGGGCACTGGGGCCGGTGGTGCTCCGGCGGGCGGGGCGACCTGCCGGAGGCACCGCAGGAGCCGCGCGACCGCCGGCGCGGGCCTGATGGTGAGGAGTACGCACTGCAGTCACGCCTGCTCGGTCTGGACCCGGTCCGCCAGCAGGAGGCCTGGGAGATGCATGCCTACCAGTGGCGTGACGGGGCGCTGGTCGCCGAGGAGCGCCACCGGCTCACCGTCAACCTGTACTTCTGCGCCGAGCTCGTGATGATGATCGAGCGGGCCGGCTTCACCCGGGTCGAGGTGCGCGGCGAGTACAACGACCTCCCGCCGACGGCCGACGACTCGTTCCTCGTCTACGTCGCGACTCGCGATTAGACCACCTGGACACGGAGGACAACCGCTCAGGCCACGGACTGCCCGGCGCCGGCCGCGGTACGGACCTCGACGGTGCTGCCGTCGGTGCCCTTGTGCACGACGACCTGGTGGGGGATGCGCGCCCGCAGGTCGGCGACGTGGCTGACGACGCCCACGGCCCGGCCGCCCTCACGCAGGCCGTCGAGGACGGTGAGCACCTCCTCGAGGCTGTCGTCGTCGAGGCTGCCGAAGCCCTCGTCGACGAACAGGGTCGCGAGGTCGTGGCCGCCCGCCTCCTCCTTGACGGCGTCGGCGAGCCCGAGGGCGAGGGCGAGCGAGGCCATGAACGACTCGCCGCCGGAGAGGGTCGTGGTCTCGCGGGTGCGTCCGGTCCACTGGTCGAGGACCCGCAGGCCCAGGCCCGACCTGGCCCCACCGGCAGCCCGGTCGTCGCAGTGCTCCAGGACGTAGCGCCCCGCACCCATGACGAGCAGCCGTTCGTTGGCCAGCGCGGCCACCTTCTCGAGACGGGCCGCGAGGACGAAGGAGGTGAGCCGCATCTTCAGGGTGTTGTCAGGGCCCAGGCCACCGGCGACGTCGGCCAGCCGACGGACCTGCTCGTGCCGCTCCTCGAGGGCCGCGACGCGCTCGCAGGTCTGCTCGAGGGAGGGGCGCAACCGGGTCAGCACCCGAACGGCCCTGGTCAGCACCTCACGCACCGTGGACGTGGTGACGGCCGCCTGACGCGCCGACCGCGCGGTGTCCTCGGCGGCCACCACGTCCGGGGCGGGGGCGCTCATGGCCGCGGCCACCTCGGGGTCGTCGAGCACGCCGCGCATCGACGCCCTGGCCTCGTCGTGCCCCGTGACGGCCCGCCTCAGCTGGTCGAGGGCGGCCTGGGGGAGCGCGGCCGCAACGGCTTCCTCGGGGTCTGCGAACCCGGCCACCTCGACGGCGTCGACGAGGGCGGTGCGGGCGGCCGCGAGCCTCGCCTGCGCAGCGACGACCGCCTCGACCTCGCGCACCAGGGTGTCGACCGTCGCAGCCAGCGAGCCGTGCGCGTCGAGAGTGGCTGCGCGACAGGGGCACTGCGCGTGCGCGTCGACCGCCGCGGCGAGGGTCCGGGCGACGCCGGTCGCCTCCTGCGCCAGCTCGTCGGCCTGACGGGCGAGGGACTCGGTGTCAGCGGCGGCCCGGTCGCGAGCGGTGGCCAGCGACTCGACCCGACCCCGCAGGTCGGCCAGACGCAGCCCGGCCTCAGCCGCTCGGCGCTGGTCGTCACCGGCGTCGGCGAGGGCGAGGACGGCCGCCGCGAGGTCGGCCTCCACCTCCTCGCGCGTGGTCCCACCCAGGCCGGACCGGCGGGTGTCCACGGCGGCCCGCAGACCCGGTGGCCCGCGACTCGAGCAGGGTCAGCTCGCCCCGGGCGGCGTCGAGGTCGTCCTCGGCCCGCGCCACGTCGTCGGCGCTCACGGCACCCGAGGAGTCGGCCGGGTGGGGGTGGTCGGGCGACCCGCAGACCGGGCACGGCGCCCCCTCGGCGAGGGCGCGGGCGAGCTCGGTGGCCATGCCGTCGAGCCGTCGCTGACGGAGCGTGAGGAGGACGTCCTGCGCGGCCAGGACGGTGTCGCGCTGGGCGAGCAGGCGGGGCGCCAGCGCGTCGTGGGCGACCTGGTCGGCCTCGAGCGCGTCCAGGGCCCGGGCCCGCTCCTCGTGGCCGGTGAGCGCGAGCTCGAGTCCGGGGATCCGCTCGGCCGCCGCGGCGAGGCGCTGCACCTGCGCCACGAGGCGCTCGACCTCCGGTGCCGCCTCCTCGAGCGCGGTGGTCGCCGCGTCGACGGTGCGCTGGGCGGCCTCACGACGGGTGACGGTCTGGTCGAGCCGCTGCTGGAGGGTGGCCGCCGAGCGCGTCGCGGAGTCGAGGACCGCGGCCGCCTCGTCGAGGCCGTGCACCCGGGTGGCGAGGTCGAGCGCCGTGTCCGCGGACACCTCGACCCCCTCGGCCGTGAGCCCCGCGGTTCGCACCGAGACCGCGGCCGACGCCCGCTCGGCGTCGGCGTCGGCCCGCTGCACCGCCGCCACGTGGCCGGCCAGCGCGGCGGCGCGGGTGGCCCGCTCGAGGGCGGTGACCCGATGGGCGTGCTCGGGCTCGGTGTCGTCGAGGTCGGCCAGCCCCGACCGGGCCCGCTCGCCGCGGCGGCGCAGGTCGGCGAGCCGGGTGGCGGTGAGGAGCGCCTCCTGGGCGAGCCGGTCGGCGCCCTCGGCGGCGTCGGCGTCTGCGAGGGCCGTGGTGAGCCGGTGCTCGATCCGGTCGGAGATGTCGGTCAGCCGGGCGGGGACGCTCGCCACGGGCGCCTGCGTCAGGGCGCCCCCGACCTGCGGGGACTCCTGGGGGTCGCAGGGCGCCTGCGAGTCCTCGTCGTCTCCCGTGGCCACGCCGGTGAGGGCGTCCTCGAGCCGGGCGAGGTCGGCGGACAGCCCCCGCCGCGCGGCCTCGAGGGCGGCTCCGCTGCTGCGCCGGGTGTCGGCGAGCCAGGCCTCGACGTCGGAGAACACCGAGATGTCGAAGAGCCGCTCGAGCACCTCGCGCCGCTCCTCGGGGGTGGCCCGCAGGAAGGCCGCGAAGTCGCCCTGGGGGAGCAGCACCACCCGGGCGAACTGCGCGAGGCCCAGGCCCAGGACGTCCTTGACGAGGTCGGCGACCTCGTCGTTGCGGGTGCTCAGGGCCACCCAGGTCCGTCCGCGGCGCTCCTCGAGGACGACCCGGGCCTGCACCTTCGTCGACCCCGGGCCGCGCTTCTTGGGCCGGTGGAACTCGGGGGAGCGCTCGATGCGCAGCCGGCGCCCACCGACCGTGAGCTCGAGGCGCACCGACGGGACCGCCTCCGGGGCCGCGTGGTCGCTGCGCAGCCCGCGCTTGCTCCGGGCGCCCGGGACGTCGGCGTAGAGCGCGAAGCAGACGGCGTCGAGCAGGCTCGTCTTGCCCGCGCCCGTCGGCCCGTGGACGAGGAAGAGCCCGGCCGAGGACAGCGCGTCGAGGTCGAGCACCTCGCGCCCCGCAAAGGGACCGAACGCCTCGACCTCGAGGCGGTGCAGCCTCATGCCGCACCCTCGGCGCCGGGGCGGGCGACACCCTCGTCGTCCGTGAGGCCGCGGGCCACCCGGGTCGCCTCGACGGCCTCGCCGAGGAGCGAGCGCTCGCCCTCGGAGGCCGCGAGCCCACCCCGGACGTGTCCCAGGAAGTCGCAGCACACCTCGACCTCGGAACGGGACTCGACCCGGCGCGCGTAGGGGCGCAGCGGCACGCCGGCGCCCTCGGGCTCGAAGCGCAGCTCGAGGGTGTGGGGGAACCGGGCCCGCAGCCGGTCCATGGCACCGAGGGGGCGCACCGCGTCGGTGAGGGTGACCTGGCACCACGCGCTCTCGGCCCGGAGGTGCTCGGGCGAGGTCAGGAGCTGCTCGAGGGGGCCGCGCAGGACCGCGAGACCTCGCTCCACCGGGGCGTCGACGTGCGTCACGACCGGCGCCGGGCCCGACAGGTCGACGAGCAGGCTGCCCTTGCGGTGCCGCCACTCGCTGAACGACATCGCGACCGGCGACCCGCTGTACCTCACGCCCTCGGCCACCTCCTGCCGGCCGTGCAGGTGGCCCAGGGCGGCGTAGTCGACCCCGGCGAACACCGCGGGAGGCACGGCGGAGACCCCGCCCACGGAGATGTCGCGCTCGGAGTCGCTCGTGGCCCCGCCGGTGACGAACGCGTGAGCCATGACGACCGTGCGCCCGTCCCGGTCGGCAGCGTCGGCCCGCACCCGCCCCATCGCGGCCCGCAGCACCCCGGCGTGGGTCCGCTCGGTGGTACCGAGCGCGTCGGCGACGAGCGCGGGCTCGAGGTAGGGCAGGGGGTGCACGGCGAGGTCGCCGACCATCACCGGGCGCCCCACGTCGTGCACCGACGTGCGGATGTGGACCCCGGCCCGCTCGAGCAGCCCGGAGGCGAACCCGAGCCGGATGGCGGAGTCGTGGTTCCCGCTGGACAGCACGACCTGGGCCCCGGCGTCGACGAGCCGCTCCAGGGACTGCGAGAGCAGGTCGACGGTGTCGGGGGCGGGCATCGCGCGGTCGTAGACGTCGCCACTGACGAGCACGGCGTCGACCCGCTCGGAGCGCACGACGTGGACGAGGTGGTCGAGGTACGCGGCCTGGGCAGCGAGCAGCCCCACCTGGTGGAACGAGCGCCCCAGGTGCCAGTCGGAGGTGTGGATCAGCCGCACGTGACCCACGCTAGGAGAGGGTGCCGACAGCAGCGGGGACCGAAACACCACGCGGGGCCCCGAACTGGCCCTCGGGTTCCGTCCGGGTACGGGATGTGGTTGGGTCCAACCATGGGAGCCGAGGTCAGCGCACAGAGCTACACCCGTGAGCAGCGGCAGCGCTACCGCGAGAAGGTGCGCCAGGACCTCGACGTCTTCGAGCGGATGCTCACCCAGAGCAGCTTCGAGTTCGAGCGCCCGATGACGGGTCTGGAGATCGAGCTCAACCTCATCGACGAGCACCAGCAGCCGCACTTCCACAACGCCGAGGTGCTCGCGGCCATCGCCGACGAGGACTACCAGACCGAGCTCGCGCAGTACAACATCGAGCTCAACGTGCCACCGCGCCCGCTGCCGGGTGACTCCGCCATCGAGCTCGAGGCCGAGCTGCGCGACAGCCTCAACGCCGCCGACCGGGCCGCCCGGGAGGTCGGCAGCAAGATCGTCGCCATCGGCATCCTGCCGACGATCATGCCCGAGCACTACGAGCGCGAGTGGATCAGCCGCAACAACCGGTACACCGCCCTCAACGACTCGATCTTCGTCGCGCGCGGCGAGGACATCTACCTCGACATCGAGGGGCCCACCGGCGAGCGCGTCGCGACGTACTGCGACTCCATCGCCCCGGAGTCGGCCTGCACGAGCGTCCAGCTGCACCTCCAGGTCGCCCCCTCGGAGTTCGCCGCCCACTGGAACGCCGCGCAGGCCCTGTCCGCCCCCCAGGTCGCGCTCGCCGCGAACTCGCCGTTCTTCTTCGGCAAGCGGCTGCACGCCGAGACCCGCATCGAGCTGTTCAAGCAGGCCACCGACACCCGGCCGGTCGAGCTGAAGAACCAGGGCGTGCGACCCCGCGTCTTCTTCGGCGAGCGCTGGATCACCTCGATCTTCGACCTGTTCGAGGAGAACGTGCGCTACTTCCCGGCCCTGCTGGCCGAGACGACCGACGAGGACCCGATGGCCAAGCTCGAGGCCGGCATCGCGCCCGACCTCGACGAGCTGCGCCTGCACAACGGCACCGTCTACCGGTGGAACCGCCCCATCTACGACATCGTCGACGGGACGCCGCACCTGCGCGTGGAGAACCGCGTCCTGCCGGCCGGACCGACCATCGTCGACACCCTGGCCAACGCCGCCTTCTACTACGGGGCCATCAGGATGCTCGCCCACGAGGAGCGGCCGGTGTGGACGAAGATGAGCTTCGCCGCGTGCGAGGAGAACTTCCGCCGGGCCGCCCGCGACGGGATCGACGCCCGGCTGTACTGGCCCGGTTACGGCGAGCTGTCCGCCGACGAGCTCACCCTGCGCCACCTGCTCCCGCTCGCCCACGAGGGACTGAGCCGCTGGGGCGTCTCCGACGCCGTGCGTGAGCGCTACCTCGGCGTGATCGAGGGGCGGTGCACCAGCGGCGTCAACGGCGCGGAGTGGTCGACCCGCGCGGTCGCGACCTTCGAGGCGCACGGCGACGACCGGCGCGAGGCGCTGCGCCGGATGCTCGAGCTGTACTCCGTGCACATGGACGGCAACGAGCCGGTCCACACCTGGCCCCTGCCCTGATGAGCGGCACCCCTCGAGGCGACGCTGACGGCCTGAGCGGTGAGCGCCTCGTGGGCCGGAGG
This sequence comes from uncultured Actinomycetota bacterium, assembly GCA_963795035.1. Lineage (GTDB taxonomy): Bacteria > Actinomycetota > Actinomycetes > Actinomycetales > Dermatophilaceae > Oryzobacter. Next base: position 833,547 of record CAWCFZ010000003.1, read on the forward strand.
GTTCTGGCAGGCTTCGAGAACCATCCCACCGAGGTGCGCGCTGCGTACCTCCACGACCTGCGCGTCAACTGGCGAGAGGCCGAGGCCGGAACCGCTCGTCGACTGTTCCTGCTCGTCGTCCTGGCGGTCGTCGGAGGGCTTCTCCTCGCAGACGGCGTCGGCGCCGTCGACATCTTCGGGGTCCAGCTGCGCGAGGTGTCCGTGGTGCTCTACGCGCTGCCGGTCGTCATGGCGTACCTCGTGTACGAGGTCGCGGTGGGGGTCGCGGCCATCGACCTCTACGGCGAGGCGCACGAGGCCTTGTTCCGCATGACCTACCCCGAGCTGGCCGAGCAGTCCCTCGGCGACCTCCTCAGCCCCGCGAACTCGGTGGTGTGGAGCTCGCCGGGTGCGAGCTGGTTCGAGGGCTTCGGGCGGGTGTTCAACTTCTCGAACGCGCCGGGCATCTTCTGGGTCGGACGCGCGGTGGCGGGGGTGGCTCTCCCCGATCTACCTGGGGATCTACTTCGGGCACCTGGTGAACGCACGCAGCGACTCCCTGGTCTTCGTCAGCATGGGTCTGACCCTCGCCATGCTCGCGCTCGCTGCCATGAGCACGCTCGCCTGGGTTCGCAAGCGCTGACGCACCCACGGGCCGGCTCTGAGCCCGCCCGTCGTGAGGCGTCGGCTGTCGGTGCGGTCCGCTTGACTGGGTGGACCACCACCGACAAGAGGGGGCCACCGTGCTCAAGGACTCGAAGGCATTCAGCGGGATCGCGGTCAAGGACCTCGACGAGGCCCGCCGGTTCTACGGGGAGGTCCTCGGCGTCACCGTCGAGGACGACGAGACGGGGATGCTCGTCCTGCGGCTCGGCGGCGACCGTCAGGTGCTGCTCTACCCCAAACCCGACCACGAGCCCGCGGGGTTCACCGTCCTCAACTTCCCCGTGCCCGACGTCGCGGCCGCCGCGGCCGGGCTCGCCACCCGGGGCGTGCGGTTCGAGCGCTACGAGGGCACCGACCTCGAGACCGACGAGCTCGGCGTCTTCCGCGGCGGCGGTCCGCTGATCGCGTGGTTCACCGACCCGTCGGGCAACGTGCTGTCCGTCATCGAGGGCGACGGGCTGGGCTGAGCCGTCCGGCCGGCTCGGCGGTCCGGCGGGCCCGGGCCAGGGGAGAGGTTGGGCACCACTGTCGCGGGGCGGTGACAGGATGGGCGCCATGCCGGTCCACGTCGCCTTCCTGCGAGCGGTCAACGTCGGCCAGCGACAGGTGAGGATGGCCGACCTGCGCGGCGTGCTCGAGGGGGCCGGGTTCGACGAGGTCGAGACCTACATCCAGACGGGCAACGTCAGGGTGCGCACCACGACGCGGTCCACGGCCAAGGTCGGCGCGGAGCTCGCCCGGGTCATCGAGGACTGGAAGGGCTTCGCCGTCCCGTGCGTCGTGCGCACGCCCGCCCAGCTGCGGGCCACCGTGGCCGCCGTCGACGCCGTCGCGCCGCTGTTGCGACCCCCGGGCCGCCGCTACGTCGCACTCGCCGACGGCACGGTCCCGACGCAGGCGGCGGCGCAGCTCGACGCCTGGGCGGAGCCGGGGGAGCGCGCCCGGGTCCTTGGCGCTGACGTCCTCGCCGAGCTGGGCAACGGCTTCCAGGGGACCAGGCTCACCAACACCCGGCTGGAGAGGATCACCGGGCTGACCACGACGTGGCGCGACCTCAAGGTCGTCCGCGAGCTCGCGACGAGATGGGGTACCTGATGGCGCAGGAGCAGGAGACCGGCGGGACGGGGCTCGGCCACCGCAGCGTCGCGATGACGCGGCTGGAGAAGGGCCGGTACGAGGTGACGAACGCGCGCGGCGGCACGATGGTCGTCGGCGGGGGCGGTGACTCGACCGACTTCACCCCCGTCGAGCTGTTCCTCGTCTCGATGGCGGCGTGCAGCGCCACGGACGTCGACTTCATCACCAGCCGCCTCGCCGAACCCGAGGCGTTCGACGTCGTGTCCGAGGGCGAGAAGGCGAAGGTCGACGGCGAGAACGTGCTGGACGACATCGAGATCACCTTCGCGGTGCGCTTTGCGCCGGGCGACGACGGCGACCGCGCCCGTGAGCGCCTCCCTCGGGCCATCGCGCAGAGCCGCGACCGGCTGTGCACCGTGTCGCGCACGGTGCAGCGTGGGGCCCCCATCACGATGAGCGAGGGCTGACCCGCTCCGGCTGTGGACGCGGACGGTGTATCGGGGAGCGCCCCTCGCGCTCCTCACCGGTGAAGGGAGTGGTGCACGTGGAGCAGGATCCCGCCCTGGCCGCCGTCCGGACCTACGGCTACCTCCGCCTGGCACTGGCCGGGCTCGTCCTCCTGCTGTTCACGGCGGTCGCGGTCGAGTGGCTGGCCACCGGACGCTCGTGCCTGCAGACCTCGATCAGCGCGTACTGGCACACGCCGGTGCGTGCGGTCTTCGTCGGTGTCCTCGTGACGATGGGCGTGTGCCTCGTCGCGCTCAAGGGCAACACCCCGGGCGAGGACATGGCCCTGAACTTCGCCGGGATGCTCGCGCCGGGCGTGGCGTTCATCCCCACCGGTGACGCCGGTGGCTGCTCGTCGGTCCCGATCACCCCCGCCGACGCCGCACCGGCGGTGGCCAACAACATGCAGTCCCTGTTCGTGCTCGGAGGGGTCGCGATCGTCGTGGCCCTCGTCCTCGCCGTCCGCACCGGCGGGGCCGGCGGCCTGTCCCGCATCGACCGCCTCGGGCTCCTGGGCTCGGCGCTGGTCGCGGGGGGAGGCGCCGTGTGGTTCTACGTCTCCCGCGAGAGCTTCCTCGACCGCGGCCACGACTTCGCGGCGGTCCCGATGTTCCTCGCGATCGTCGTCGCGGTCTGGCTCAACGGCCGCGACGTCAGCCGCGCCATCAGCGAGGGGGCGATGGACGCGGGAGCCGGACGCTACGTCCCGGTCTACCGCACCATCGCGACGGCGATGCTCGTCACGCTCGCCGTCACCGTCGGCATCGCGCTCCTGACGCCGTTCGACCACCTCGTGTTCTGGGTCGAGGTGGTGCTCATCGTGCTGTTCGCCGTCTTCTGGGTCGTCCAGACCGTCGAGCTCTGGGGCCGCGGGCTGCGCACCCCCTGACCGGGGCGGCGGCCCTAGGCTGGCGCCATGGCCCGCTACCTCGACGTCCACCCGGTCGACCCGCAGCCGCGCGCGATCGCGCAGACCGTCGCGGTGCTGCGCGAGGGCGGGCTCGTGGCCTACCCGACCGACTCGGGCTACGCCCTCGGGGCGATGATGGGCAACCAGGACGCGAAGGACCGCATCAGGACCATCCGGCGGCTCGACGACAAGCACCACTACACGCTGGTCTGCCGCGACTTCGCCCAGCTGGGGCAGCTCGTCCACGTCGACAACGCCGTCTTCCGGGCGGTCAAGGCCGCGACACCCGGGTCGTACACCTTCATCCTCCCTGCCACCCACGAGGTGCCACGCCGGCTGCTCCACGCGAAGAAGCGCACGGTCGGGGTGCGCATCCCCGACCACCCCGTCGTCCTGGCCCTGCTCGCCGAGCTCGGGGAGCCGCTGCTGTCCTCCACCCTGATCCTGCCGGGGGAGGACGAGCCGATGACCGACGGCTGGACGGTCAAGGAGGAGCTCGACCACGTCGTCGACCTCGTCATCGACTCGGGCGAGTGCGGGACCGAGCCCACGACGGTCGTCGACCTCTCCAGCGGTGAGGCCGAGGTCGTGCGCGTCGGCGCCGGCGACCCCACCCGCTTCGAGTGACGGCGGGCGGGGTCGGCGCGGCCGGCGGTGGGCCTCAGCTGCCGTAGAGGGCGCGCACTCCCGCGCGGTCCTGGTCGGTCATGCTCAGGTCGCTGGAGGAGCCGTTGCACTGGGGGTAGTGCATGATCGACGACGAGTCGTACGGGGTCAGCGGGCGCCAGTTGTTGTCCTCGAAGCAGGTGCCGGCCTCGGGGCGGGTGTGCTCGTGGCGGAACCCGAGGGTGTGGCCGAGCTCGTGCGCCATGATGTTGCTCGGGGTCCAGGAGCCGGAGCTGTACAGGCTCGCGGCGTTGACGAGGATGTTGCGCGACGACTTCGAGGTGCTCGGGAAGAAGGCACGGGCGATGTACTGCGAGGTCTTGGTCGGCTCGACCGAGAAGAGCACGTTGTGGTTGCGGGTGGTGCAGCTGCCGTCCTGCGACGGGACGTGGACGAAGTTCACCTTGCTCGACGCGGCCTCCCACTGACCGACGCCCGCGGCCATGGCCGAGGCGACGCGCGTGTAGTCGCCGCCGAACTTCGTGCTGACGCAGTACGTGAGGTTGAGCGCCTGGCCGGCCGACCACTTGTCGTCCTGGCCGCTCACGGTGTTGACGATGAGGCCGTCGCTGCGGGTGTCGGGCTCGGCGACCAGGTCGTCGTAGAACTGGCGCAGGCCACCCTTGGACGTCACCGGCTCGTCTCCGTTGACGAGGTAGCCACCGTCGAGGTCCTGGAACGTCGAGGCCGCGAACTCCTGGTACGTCGGCACCGACCCGTCACCGGTGGGTGCCGCAGCGGCGGTGGCCGCGAAGGCGGAGGTGACGGCCAACGTGGTCCCCGCGACCGCGGCAGCGGTGCGTGCGAGGGTTCGGCTCATGAGGTGCTCCTTCTCGTCAGGCCCACCCGGGGGTAGGTGGTGGGCAGCACCCGCGAACCTAGGTCGGGCTCGGCAAAGCCAGGGTCCGGTGGACGTCAGGAGTCGGTGCCCACTTCGTCAGTGCTCGGTCAGGTCACGCCCGACGGACCTCAGCTGCGTGAGGACGCGCGCGTCGATCCCGGTGGGGGAGTGCCGGTTCTCCAGGTTCGCGGCCGACATCCACGCGGCCAGGGAGTGTTCGAGCGTCCCTCCGTCGCCGTCGACCGGGTACCCGGCGGCGGCCAGGTGCGCGGCGACCTCGTCGCGCAGGGCGCCCTGTAGCGGGGCGACGTCCTCGGGCCCGCCGAAGACCAGCGTCGCCAGCGCGTGGACCCGGGCCAGCTCGCGGGTCGCGTCCGGGTGGTCGTCGACGCGCAGGTCGGCGAGGACCCCGCAGGCGTCGTACCCGGCGCCGGGGGCGTGGACGAGCAGGGCCGCGCTCTGCCGCCCTCGCGAGTCGCCGCCGGCCGCGTCCCCGGCGACGCAGGGCCGCGAGCAGCCGCTCGTCGAGCGGGCTCCCGGCGTGCTCGAGGAAGGCGGTCTCCATCGCGTCGACGACCTGTGGACCGGTGAGGATGTTGCCCTGCACCGCATAGGCGAGGACGTCGTCGCCGCCGGCCCTGCCACCGGCCCACGGGAAGCACTCCTCGCCCGTGAACGTGGCGGCGCCCGTGGGGCCGACCACGCCGACCTGTCGCAGGGCGCGCCCGTCGTCGGCTCCGGTGGCCGCGGCGAGGGCGGCCCCCACCTCGGTCCCCACCGCGAGGGCGTCGAGCAGCTCGTCGCGGTAGGCGTACCGGGCGAGTGACTGGGTGGCCACGGCGCCGACGCCGAGGCGCACGGCGGGGACGATCGAGCCGACGGCCACGAACTTGCTGGCCACGGCGACCCCCCAGGCGTTGCCGTCACGGGCCGCGATGGAGAACGTCATGGGGGCACTGTAGGCATCGCGTGGGTGCCGGTGGGGCTCAGGCGCGTTCGAGCAGGACGGCTGTCTCGAGATGCGTCGTCTGCGGGAACATGTCGAAGGGCCGGGCCTGCACGGCGCGCCACGACGGCATCGCGGCGAGGTCCCGCGCGAGGCTGCCGAGGTGGCAGCTGGAGTAGACGAGGTGTGCGGCCGTGGACGCCTCCAGCCAGGCAGCGAGGTCCGGGCCGATGCCGCGGCGCGGCGGGTTGACGACGACGAGGTCCGGGGCGGGCCCGGGGGGTTGCAGGGCGGTCGCGTCGCCAGCGACGAACTCGACTGCGGGAGAGCCTTTCCCAGAGGCCGCGGCACCCGCTGTGGCAGCCGCGACGGCCTCCTGCGACGTCTCGACGCCGACGACCCGCCGCCTGTCCCGTGCGAGGTGGAGGGCGAACCCGCCGACGCCGCAGTACAGGTCCCACACCGTGGTGGGGGAGAGGTCGTCGACCCAGTCGCGCGCCTGGGCGTACAGCGCCGTCGCGACGCGCGTGTTGGTCTGGAAGAACGACCGGGGGCCGAGCATCAGGGTGACGTCGGGGAGTCGCAGGGGGAGCAGAGCGTCGTCGGAGAGCACGACCTCGGTGTCCCCCTCGAGGACGGCCTTGTGCTCGGGGAGGACGTTGGCGGTGACGACCCTCGCCGAGGGCAGCGCCGCGGTCAGCTCGGGCAGCGCCGACCGCAGCCGCTCGACGGCCTCGTGGGTGCGGACGACGAACCGCACGAGGTGCTCACCGTCGGGGGAGTGGGTGAGGATGAGGTGCTTGAGCTCGCCGCGGCGACCGGGGACGTCGTAGGGCTCGACGCCGAGGTCGGAGACGACGCGGTGCAGGGGGTCGAAGGTCGCGGCGAGGCCCGGCTCGTAGAGGCCACAGCGGCGCAGGTCGACGCCGCGGCCCGTGGGGTCGAGGATCCCGAAGGTCGGCCTGCCGGCCCGGCCCGCGACGACGAGCTTGGCCTTGTTGCGAAAGTGCGACTCGGGCCCGGTGAACGGCTCGTGCCAGACGAGGTGGGGAGCCACGGCCGCCAGGGAGTCACGGGCCCGGGCGGCCTTGTCGGCCACCTGGTCGCGGTACGGCGTCCCCATGAGGGTGCACGAGCGGCAGCGCCGGGCGTCGAAGTAGTCGCACTGCATGGTCCCGCCAGCCTATGGGGTGCGTCGGCGCGGCCTGCGGCGCCGACGGCGCACCTCGCCCTGCGGGTGCCGGCCGACGGTATGGGCGGCCGATCTGGTGGTTGGTCACTGGATCCGAAGGCGGGTACAGTGTCACAGGACTCGATCCGTAGCACCCGGCCACATCCAGCCCCCGGGTCACCCCATGACGACGCCCCCCGCGAGAGCGGGGGAGGAGGCCCTGATGACCGACGACCTGCTGACCGCCCCGACGCGCACCCTGCCCGCGCACGACCCGGGCACCTACCGCCGGATGCCGTCGGGCTCCCGGCCGGTCGACCCCGCGACCGTGCAGCGGCTGCTCGCGGCCGAGTGGGAGCGGTTCACCACGTGGTCCGGCGGGTCGGGCGAGCACAACAAGCGGGCCAGCAGCACGCTGCCGCTCGGTGTCACCAGCTCGTTCCAGCACTGGGACCCCTACCCGATCTCCGTGGCCTCGGCCCGAGGTGCCTGGCTCACCGACGTCGACGGCAACCGCATGCTCGACCTGTCCATGGGCTTCGGCGCGATGCTCGTCGGTCACCTCCACCCGCTCGTCGTCGAGCGCGTCACCGAGGCCCTCACGAACACCGGGACGCTGTTCGTCACGCCGTCACCCCAGGCGACCGAGATGAGCGAGCGGTTCTGCGAGCGCTTCCAGATCGACATGATCCGCTTCACCAACTCGGGCACCGAGTCGCTCATGTACGCCATCCGGGCGGCCCGGGCCTACACCGACCGCAAGGCGATCGTGAAGATCGAGGGCGGCTACCACGGCGGCTACGACGCCCTCCAGGTGTCGGTGAAGCCGGGCCTGGACGAGATCGGACCCGCCGACGACCCCACCCCGCAGGTCCCGTTCGACGTCGAGGCCGGCACGGTGCACGTCGTGGCCTACAACGACCTCGACCAGCTCCACCGCGTCCTGGCCGCGCACGGTCGCGACATCGCCGCGCTCGTCGTCGAGCCGGTCATCGAGAACCTGTCGATCGTCGTGCCCGACGAGGGCTACCTGGCCGGGGTCCGGGCGGCGTGCGACGCCCACGGCGTCGTCCTCGTCTTCGACGAGGTCAAGACCGGCCTCACGGCGGGGTACGCCGGGGCCGCCCAGCGGCTGGGCGTCACCCCCGACCTCATCACCCTGGCGAAGTCCGTCGGCGGCGGCCTGCCGCTCGCCGCGTTCGGGGGCCGGCGCGAGGTCATGGAGGTCGTCGTCGACGGCCGGATGGCGCACTTCGGCACCTACAACGGCAACCCGCTCGTCATGGCGGCCGCCAAGGCGGTCGACGAGATCTGCACCCACGAGGCCCTCGCCGGCGCGGAGGCCGTCAACGTCCGTGCCCTGGACGCCATCAACGCGGTCATCGACGAGTACGAGCTGCCCGCCCACACCGTCGGCCTCGGGGTCAAGGGCTGCGTCACCTGGTCGACGACCCCGGTGCGCAACTACCGCGACTACAAGGCGACCGACTTCGCGATGGCCGAGCTGTCGTGGCTGTGGGGCGTCAACCGCGGCATCCTCACCCCGCCCGGCCTCGACGAGCAGTGGCTGGTGTCGCTGGCGCACACCGACGACGACATGGCGACCCTCGTCGACGACGTCCGCACCCTGGCGCAGGCCCTGCGCGCCTGACCGGCGAGGCTGCGTGACCCGCGGCCGTCCGCTCCCTACGCTGACGGGGTGCCCGACCTCACCGAGCCGTGTCCCAACTGCGGCACCCTCATGCGGTGGGAGACCTCGCACGAGCGGTGCGACGGGTGCGGGTGGATCCGCCCCTGCTGCGAGGGGGCGCCCTGCCCGGCGCCCGCCGATGGGTGAGGACCCCCGCGCCGAGCGGCTGATCCGCTACGGCGGGGAGTTCTCGACCTTCCGCCCCGAGCGGGCCAGCGGCAGCCACCTGTACGACGCCGACGGGCGAGCGGTCCTGGACTTCACCTCCGGCCAGCTCAGCTCGATCCTCGGCCACGGCCACCCCGACGTCGTCGCCGCAGTGAGCAGGGCGGCCGCCCACCTCGACCACCTCCACTCGGCGATGCTCTCCGAACCCGTGCTCGCCCTGGCGCAGCGGCTGACCGCGCTGGCTCCGGCCGCCCTGGACCGGGCGATGTTCCTCAGCACCGGCGCGGAGTCGAACGAGGCGGCGCTGCGCCTGGCCAAGCTCGTCACGGGTCGGCACGAGGTCGTGGCGTTCGCCCAGAGCTGGCACGGCGTCACCGGGGGAGCGTCGGCGTCGACCTACGCCTTCGGGCGCCGGGGGTACGGGCCCCAGGGGGTGGGCACCTTCGCCATCCCCGCACCCGACCCGCTGCGGGGACCGTTCCGCACCGCCACCGGCTACGACTGGAGGACCGAGCTCGACTACGCGTTCGACCTCGTCGACCGCCAGTCCACCGGCAGCCTCGCGGCCTTCATCGCGGAGCCCATCCTGAGCACGGGCGGCATGCTCGAGCTGCCCGTGGGCTACCTCGGCGCGCTGGCCGAGCACTGCCGGGCCCGCGGGATGCTCCTCGTCGTCGACGAGGCCCAGACCGGGCTGGGCCGCACGGGCACGATGTTCGCCATCGAGCGCGACGAGGTGGTGCCCGACGTGCTGACCCTGTCCAAGACCCTCGGGGCGGGGCTGCCGCTCTCGGCGGTCCTCACCACGGCCGCGATCGAGGCGCGCGCGTTCGACCTCGGCTTCCTCTTCTACACCACCCACGCCTCGGACCCGCTGCCGGCGTCGGTCGGCCTGGCCGTGCTCGACGTCATCGCCCGGGAGGGCCTGGTCGCCCGGGCCGCGCAGGCGGGGGCGCACCTCGAGCACGGCCTGCGGGCGCTGATGGCCGAGCACGAGTGCGTCGGCGATGTCAGGGGCCGGGGCCTGCTGCTCGGGATGGAGGTCGTGGCCGACCGCGAGAGCATGGCGCCCGACCCCGAGCGCGGGAGCCGGATCACGAGGCGCTGCCTGGAGCTGGGGCTGTCGATGAACGTCGTCCAGCGCGCCGGGGCAGGCGGGGTGTTCCGGATCGCCCCGCCGCTGACCGTCACCGACGCCGAGCTCGAGCGCGGCCTGGAGATCCTCGGTGAGGCGATCGCCACGACCCGCTGACGCGGTGTCCGGCGGGGTGGCTCAGGACAGCACCTCGAGCATCCGGGGGAGGAAGGGGCGGGCGAGCTCGGTGTAGCCGGCGTCGTTGGGGTGGAACCAGTCCGCCGCGAGCCGGCCACGCCACGACGCCGGCCCGTCGGTGCGCAGGTCGACCATCTCGAGGGCACCGGCGGCCGCGCCCCGCTCGACATGACGGTTGGCGGCCCGGGCGGCCGCGCGCGGCTGGGGGAGGGTGGCGACGACGGCGCGGTGGGGGAGCCGTTCGACGAGGGTGGCGAAGGCCCCGGGCAGCGCGCGCCGGGCCGGTCCGCCCGCGAACAGGTCGTTGGAGCCGACGAGCACGGTGACGAGGTCCGGGGCGTGCGTGCCGTGCGCCGGTGGCAGCGACTCGAGCACCGGAAGCTGCTGGTCGACGACGTCGAGGGTCCGGGCGCCGGTCGCCGACAGGTTGACGACGACGAGGGGGTGGCCGCGGTCGGCGAGCCACCGGTGGAGCTGGTCGACCCAGCCGGCGTTCCAGGCGGAGGCGCCCACACCCTGGGCCATCGAGTCACCGAGGACGACCCAGCGTCGACCCGAGGAGGCGAGCGCGCGGACGTTGTGCTCGTGCCACGCGGCGGCGTACGGCTCGGCCTGGGCCTGCACCGACCGGATCCCGGGGACGACGTGGCCGAGCGCCCGCAGGCCGACACCGGGGCGCCGACCGGTGCGGTTGGCGTAGTCGAGCGGAACGAGCGGGCGGTCGGTCACGTCGGGCCAACGGCCGGGCGGATGAGGATCATTCCCGTCGTTCGTCGCGCGGCGCGTCCCGGATGTCGGCGGGCCACCTGTCCCGGGCCGGTCGGTCGCCGAGGGGAGGAGGGCGGGCTCCCTCCGGAACAGGAGAATGACATAATGTCGATTATCGGCGTTAGTGGGGGTCCAGCGACGGGGCCCTGGGGTGTGAGGGACAATGGCTGCGCGCCGCGGGAACGTGGGGCCCCCGTCGCACGCTGTGCTGGGCGCGGGCCGACCTCGGGCGCGTGCCATGACGACGACGTAGTGAGGAGCACGACGGTGGGCAAGTCGACCAGGCCGCAGGGTGGTGCCCGGGCCGGCCGGGACAAGCTCGAGGCCCTGCGCAAGGAGCAGCAGGCCAAGGAGCGCAGGACCCGTCTCGTCCTCATCGCGGCGGTGCTCACGGTCATCGTGCTCATCGGCGGGATCGTGGCCTTCACGGTCTACCGCGACGTGTCGACGCGGCCCACGCTGACCGAGGCGAAGACCTACACGGTCACCAGTGAGCACACCACCGAGCCCGTGACGTACGAGCAGACCCCGCCCGTCGGGGGCAACCACAGCCCGACCTGGCTCAACTGCGGCGTCTACACCGAGCCGGTCCAGAACGAGAACGCCGTGCACTCCCTCGAGCACGGCGCCGTCTGGGTCACCTACCGGCCGGACCTGCCCGCCGCCGACGTCGAGAAGCTCGTCGGTGAGGTCCCCGACACCTACATGGTCGTCTCCCCCTTCGAGGGGCTGGACGCTCCGGTCGTCGCGAGCGCCTGGGGCACCCAGCTCAAGCTCACCGGGGTGGACGACCCTCGTCTGGCGGAGTTCATCAAGGCCTACCGCCAGGGTCCCCAGACGCCGGAGCCCGGCGCCTCGTGCACGGGTGGGACCGACGGGACGCCCGCCGGCGGGGCCAGCGACGCCCCGGTCCCCACCCCGACCACGAGCCAGTGACGCCCGACGTCGACCGCGAGGCGTGGGTGGCCGAGCGCGACGCGGGCGCCGGGCCGCTCGGCGACCCCGACCGGTCGTCGCGACGGTCGTGGCCCCTCGTCGTCGCCGCGGCCCTGGTGGCGCTGACCGTCGGGGTCCTGGGGACCCTGGCGTTCACCGCCACCCGATCGTCGGCGCCCAGTGACTTCGGTGCCGACGCCGGCTTCGCCCGCGACATGCAGACGCACCACCACCAGGCCGTCGAGCTGTCCTTCCTCGTCTACACCCGGACCGAGGACCCGCAGATGCGCACCCTCGCGTACGACATCATCACCAGCCAGCAGCAGCAGGCAGGACAGATGTACGGGTGGCTGCGCCAGTGGGGGCTGCCCCAGACCGGGAGCCGCCCGGCGATGGCCTGGGTCGGCAGCGAGCACGCGGCAGCCCACGTCCGACCCGACGGCACGATGCCGGGCCTGGCCACGAGCGCCCAGCTCGACGAGCTGCGGGCGGCCAGCGGGGTGGAGGCCGAGCGCCTCTTCCTGCGCCTGATGGTCGAGCACCACCGCGGTGGTGTCGCCATGGCCGACGCGGCCGTCGCCCAGGCCCGCACCCCGGAGGTCAAGGGCCTGGCGTCGGCGATCTCCGCGGCGCAGACCTCGGAGATCGCCCTGCTGGAGTCGATGCTGGCCCAGCGCTCGTAGGCCGAGCGCTCACCTCACCCGGCGGTCTCGGCCGGTACCTTGACCCGTCGCAGCCGGCGCGCCTCGACCTCGTAGCGGCTGGCCACCCCGGCACCGCCGCGGAAGAACCGTCGGCGCAGCGAGCCCTCGACCTCGACGTGCTCGTCGACCGACAGGCCGCCGGCCACCCGGCGCGACGCGGCGCTCCAGCACGCGACGTCGATCGTGTCGACCCCGGGCGCCGCCGACCCCGACCGCGAGGTACCCCCGGTCCGCCGCCGGTTGCCCCCGCGGGGCACCACGACCCGCATCGTCACCAGGACGTCCCCGCTGGGGAGCTCCCGCGGCTCCCCCACCGCGGCGACCCGACCCAGCAGCCGTACCGAGTTGACACCGTCCATCGTCCGTCCCCTCCCCCGGAACCGGGTCCGACGGCGGTCGCCACGACCGCCACCCGGCGTGCTCCCCACGGTGGTGGACCCACCGTGGGGGCGCCACCCCCGACCGCGACCTGTGGACGAACGGCGCCGGGGCACTCCCCTGTGGACGACCGCCGCACTGCCCCATCCGTCACCCCTTCCCCACCCGCCACGCCCCCCGGTGGGCAGCGCGCGAGCCGGACGTATGGCCCGATCGGGTGGTCTTTGCCGACATGGCTGCCCACGTGCGGTTTTTCCGCTTATCGTGAGCGACGGAGCACGTCAGCAGGGGCATGTTCCAGGCGTCCTCGGGCGCCCTTGGTCCAAGAGGAAGAAACCATCGTGCGCAGGGCCCTCCCATCGCGCACGGTGACCGTCGTGGTCGCCGTGCTCACCGCGGCGGCCGTTCTCGTGTCACCATCCGCCCTGGCGGAGGAGCCCGAACCGACCCCCACCCCGGTGCCCACCGTGGCGCCCACCGCGGCCCCGTCGCCCAAGCCCCGGACCACGAGCACGCCGACGCCCCGGGTCCCGACCAAGCGCCCCCGCGCGGGTGAGCCGCAGTCCCACCAGGAGCCCGACCACCCGCAGCCGCTCTACGGGGACTTCCTGCGGACCCAGATCAACGAGGCCGCGCGGATCACCGCCGCGCTCAACGTGAGCAACTCCCGGGTCGCCTCCGCGACCCGGGAGATGGACCTGCTGGCCGACCGCTCCAACGCCCTGCTGGAGACCCTCCAGCAGGCCCAGGAGATCGAGGCCGCGGCCACCCAGGAGGCCACCCGGGCCCGCGCCGACCTCGCCCTGCTCGAGATCCGCCTGGCCAACGCCCGCGCGATCCTGCGCGAGTGGGTCTTCTCCGTGTACGCCGGCGGCGGGGAGCAGGCCGACTTCGCCGGGATGCTCGACGCGATGCTCTCCGAGCCCGACCGGGTCGGTGACCCGCTGGGCGACCTGTCCTACCTCACCGAGCAGCGCACCCGCGCCCTGCAGGAGGTCCGTGTCCTCACGGCCGAGCAGGTCCGCCTCAGCGCCACCGCCGACGCCGCCGAGCGCCGGGCCGCCGACGCCCGAACCAGCATCGAGCGCGACAAGGTCGAGCTCGACAAGGCGGTGCTCGCCCAGCGTCAGAAGGTCGCCGACCTGCGTCGCCTCCAGGTCGTCGAGGTCGAGCGGGCCGGTCCCATCGCGAGCATCCTCGTCGGCGCGCGCAGCCCGCAGGCCCGTGCCGCCGCTGCCCGCCTGCGCGACGCCCTCGTCGGCGCCTCCTACGACGTCTCGAGCATCGGCAAGCCCTGCACCGACGACATGGCGCTCTACCCGAACGGGATGTTCCCCGCAAGCGGGCTGTGCCCGTTGTGGGGCGCCGCCGGTGAGCGCCTGGCCCCCGACGCCGCGGCCGCCTTCAACGCGCTGAGCAAGGCGTACGCCGCCCAGACGGGGATCCCGCTGTGCATCACCGACTCCTACCGCTCCTACAGCGAGCAGATCTCGGTCAAGGCCACCCGGGGCCGGTTCGCCGCGACCCCCGGCACGAGCCGTCACGGCCTGGGCCGCGCGCTCGACCTCTGCGGCGGCGTGGAGCGGTTCGACTCCGCAGCCCACCGCTGGATGCGGCAGAACGGCCCGCTGTACGGGTGGTTCCACCCCTCGTGGGCGGCGGCCGGTGGCTCGCTCCCCGAGCCCTGGCACTTCGAGTTCGCCGGCTGACCACCCGCACCCCACCCCACCCCGCCCGCGCGGTCGCGTCAGGAGACGCGGTGCTCGGTGTGCTCCTTGACCGGGAGCATCACGGCGAACCCGGCGGCGAGGATGACGACGATCCCGAGGATCCCCCAGTACTGGGTGTTCTCCTGGCCCGTGACGAGCGCCCCGACGCCGATGAAGGCGCCGAAGGCCAGCGGCGACATGAACGACACGACCCGGCCGGTGGTGGCGTAGAGCCCGAAGATCTCGCCGTTCTTGCCCTCGGGGATCAGGCGCGCGAGGAAGCTGCGCGACGCGGCCTGGGCCGGTCCGACGAACACCGTCATGAGCAGGCCCAGAACCCAGAAGGTGGTCTTGCCCCCGTCGTGCAGGATGAAGATGAGCAGGCCCAGGACCACGAGCGAGCCGAGCGAGATGAGGATGACGCGCTTCGGCCCGATCCGGTCGTCGAGGAGCCCGAAGCCCATCGTCGCCAGCCCCGCGATGATGTTCGCGGCCGCCCCGAAGATGATGACGTCGCCGGCCGTGAGGCCGAAGGTCCCGGCCGCGAGGATGGCACCGAAGGCGAAGACGCCCGCGAGGCCGTCGCGGAACAGGGCCGAGGCCATGAGGAAGTACACGGTGTGGCGCGACACGGCCCACAGGCCCTTGATCGAGCGCCAGACGAGCCGGTACGACATCACGACGCCCACACCAGGGGCGCGCGTGGTGGGACGGTCCTTGAGGACGAGGAAGGCCGGGATCGTGAACAGCAGGGTCCACGCGCCGCACAGGATCATCGAGACCCGGATGTCCATGCCACCCTCGTCGGTGACCCCGAAGAGGCCGACGTCGGGCTGGATGAGCAGGAAGTACAGGGCGAGCAGCACGACGATGCCGCCGAGGTAGCCCATCCCCCAGCCGAAGCCGGAGACGCGGCCCACCGTCCTGGTCGTGGCCACCTGGTCGATCGTCGCGTTGTAGTTGACCCCGGCGATCTCGGAGACGACCGAGCCGACACCGAGCAGGGCCAGGCCCAGCCACAGGAAGCCGGGCTCGGGCTTGACGACGAACAGCGACGCCGACACCGCGGCGAGCAGCCAGGTCTGCCGGCGCAGGTTGCGCACCGTGCGTCCCGAGCGGTCCGAGTTCTGGCCGAGCACGGGTGCCAGGAGCGCCACGAACAGTCCGGCGACGCCGGTGGAGATCGCCAGGGCCGTGGAGGTGTAGTTCGTGGCCCCGAAGCTCTCGCTCGTGATGTACACGGAGAACACGAAGGTCGTGATGACCGTGTTGAAGGGCTGCGAGCCCCAGTCCCACATGCCCCACGCGACGACCCGGCGGCGCGAGGTCGGCCCCGCCACGTCGAGGGCGGTGGGACCGAGGACAGCTTCGGCGTCGGCCGGGACGGAGGATGTCGTCACGCGCAGACGGTATCCTCGTGGGGGGCTGCTGGGAACGCGCAACGCGGGAAATGAGGACGCGTACTCAGGGCAGCGGTGCGGGTCGGGACACGCCGACCCATCTGTGAGGGCTCTCACACCGAACCACCCCCACGACGCCCACCGGACGGAACAACCGGTGTGCACCGCTCGTTGAAACCCTCAGACCCGGTCGGGGCGACCTGTCGACCGGGACACCACCACTTTTCGGGAGTTGACCCCCACATGGCAGAACGCAGCCTCCGCGGCAGCCGACTCGGCGCCCTGAGCATGGAGACCGACAACAACGTCATCCCCAGCGAGCGCCGGATCACCACCTACCTGTGCCCCAACGGCCACACCATCGAGCTCCCCTTCTCCGTCGAGGCCGACGTTCCCCACACCTGGGAGTGCCGCTGCGGTGCCGAGGCCAAGCTGCAGGGTGGGGGCCCCGAGCCCGAGGCCAAGCCCGTCAAGCACGTCCGCACCCACTGGGACATGCTGCTCGAGCGCCGCTCCATCCCCGAGCTGGAGGAGCTCCTCGAGGAGCGGCTCACCCTCCTTCGCGTCTCGCGGGGCGAGAAGGTCAAGCGCAAGAGCGCCTGAGCGCCCGACACAGCCCGCCGCGCCGTCCACCCCTGAGGTGGGCGGCGCGTCGTCGTGAGTGGGCTCACGACCCTCAGCGGGGGTCCGGCGGCGGGTCGACGACCTCACCGGGAACGACGTCCGGGGGCAGGGGGCGGGGCTGGTCGGTCCCCGGGGATCCGCCGGGCCACTCCCCCACCGTCGTCACGACGCGCCGGGCGATGACCGCCTCGAGCCAGATCCGGGCCAGCGGCCGCGTGAACGGCAGGATGAAGAGCAGCCCGACGAGGTCGGTCACGAAACCCGGCAGCAGGAGCAGCACGCCGCCCACGAGGACGAGGACGGCGTCGGCGACCTCGCGCCCGGGCATCCGCCCGCTGCGGAACGCCTCGCGCAGGGCGCGCCACGCGCGGGCGCCCTCCCGGCGCACGACCCATGCGCCGAGCGCCGTCTCGAGCAGGAGCACGAGGAAGGTCTGCCAGCCGCCGATGGCCCGGGCCACCGCGACGATGACGGCGATCTCGACGACCGGGACGAGCACGAGGACGAGCATGACCAGGCGCAGCGCCCGGGGCCGCCGCGCGCGGCGGGCGTACGGCGTGGCACCGGGCCGGCTCACAGCGAGTGCCACCTCGGCTCGCGGGTCCCGACGAGCCCCCGCAGCTGCCGCGCCCGGTGGCGCACGCCCCAGCCGGTGATCCGACGCAGCGACTCGGTCATGATGTCGCGGCTCATCTTCGACTGGCCCACCTCGCGCTCGACGAAGGTGATCGGCACCTCGACGACGGTGAGGCCGGCCTTGACGGCGCGCCAGGTGAGGTCGGTCTGGAAGCAGTAGCCCTGCGACGCGACGTCGTCCAGGCCCATGGTGCGCAGGGCCTCGGCGCGGTACACGCGGTAGCCCGCGGTGGCGTCGTTCACCGGCATGCCGAGCAGGACCTTGACGTAGAGGTTGCCGCCCACCGAGAGCGCCTTGCGGTGCAGCGGCCAGTTGACGACCGAGCCGCCACGGACCCACCGCGACCCGATGACGGCATCGGCGTCCTGGGCGGCCCGCAGGAGGCTCGGGCAGGTGCTCGGGCTGGTGCGAGCCGTCGGCGTCCATCTCGACGACGGCGTCGTACCCGGCGTCGAGGGCCCAGCGGAAGCCCTCGAGGTACGCCGCGCCCAGGCCCTCCTTCTCGGCCCGGTGGATGACGTGGACCTGCGGGTCCTGCGCGGCGAGGGCGTCGGCGACCGCGCCGGTCCCGTCGGGCGAGCTGTCGTCGAGGACGACGACGTCGACGTCCGGCACCTCGTCCCGGACGCGACGGACCACGACCGGCAGCGTGTCGTGCTCGTTGTAGGTCGGGATGAGGACGGCGACGCGCCGCAGCGGCGGTCGTACGGTCTCAGGCAACGGGGTGGTCCTCGCGGGCTCGGGCGGGTGGTGCGGAAACCCTAACGCTCCGGCGGGTCGCGGTGCTCCCGACGGCGAGGAGCAGCAGCGCGAGGCCGGCGACCCGCTCGGGCCACGGACCCATCCGGTCCGAGGGGGTCGTCTCGGACCGGACGACCGGGCGGCCCAGGCGCTGCTGGGCGGTGAACAGGCCGGTCTTTGCGGACACGGTGCCGTCCGGCGCGATGAAGCCCGAGACGCCGACCGTGGAGACGTGGACGACCGAGCGCCCGTGCTCGATGGCGCGCAGCCGGGAGATGGAGAACTGCTGCTCCGACTCGGCGGTGTAGCCGAAGGTGGCGTTGTTCGTCTGGACCATGAGCAGGCTCGGGGTCGTGCCGGCGGCGGCGACGCTGTCGCGCATCAGCTGGTCGTAGGCGACCTCGAAGCAGATCGTCGGAAGGGCCGCGTACTCCCCCGCTGCCGAGGGGACCCGGAAGACCCCGATCTGCGTGCCGGCCACGAAGTTGCCGGCGAGGTCGGCTGCGGAGGTGAACCGCCGGAAGAACTCGCGGTGCGGGATGTACTCGGCGAAGGGGACCGGGTGGAGCTTGGTGTAGCGCTGCGGGGAGGCACCCTCGCCGTCGTAGAACAGCGAGACGTTCGAGCTGGCGCCCACCGGTTCGGCGAGCACGGCGCCGACGACGAGCGGCACCCCGACGGCGCTGCGGGCCCGCTCCACCTGCAGGGCCGCGTCACGGTTGCGCAGGGGGTCGATGTCGGAGGCGTTCTCGGGCCAGACGACGAGGCTGAGGTCGTCGGGCGCGGTCGCGGCCAGCGCCTGCGTGCCCGCCACGTGGTTGTCGAGGACGGCGCGCCGCTCGGCGTTGAAGTCCAGGCCCGCCTTGGGCACGTTGCCCTGGACGAAGCCGACCGCGACCTCCTGGCCGGAGGTCGGGAGCACGATGAACCCGGCGGCCCACGGCACGGCGCCCAGGACGACGCCGGCCACGACGGTGCGCGGCGTACGAAGCGCCACGGCCAGCGCGAACGCGAGCAACCCGGTGCCGACGACCGCGACGGCGAGGGTGACGCCGGGCGCCCCGAGCCAGCGGGCCAGTGGTGCCAGCGGGCTGTCGGCCTGGCTGAACGCCAGCCTGGCCCAAGGGAATCCGCCGTAGGGGGTGGCCGCGCGCGCCCACTCCTGCGCCACCCACGCCAGCGGGACGACGGCGAGGGCGAGCAGCCGGTGCCCGCTCGCGACGAGCCGACGCCCGGCGAAGCCGACGACGCCACACATGAGCGCGAAGTAGAGCGCCTGAAGGGTCGCGAGGGCGAACCACGGGACCGCCCCGACGTAGATGCCCGACCACGACAGGACGGGGACGAAGAAGGCCAGTCCGCCGAGGAGGCCGACGAGGAACCCGGTCCGGGCGCCGGCCGTCAGGGACGCCGCACCGAGCAGCGCCACCCCCACGGGGGCGAGCCACCACAGGTCGGCCTCGGGGAACGCGAGCCACAGGCCGAGGCCCCCGAACACCGCCCCGACGAGGCGCACGAGCATCCGGAGGGGCGTGGGCACGGGCCCACGGTAGGTCACCCGGCTGGAGGCACGACGACGACCCCCCGGGCCGTCGTCGCGACGAGCGGCGGGTCGAGGACGTCGGCCGCCGACTCCCCACGCTGCGGGGCGCCGCGACCCACGACGCGGACCTCGAAGTCCATCTCCCGCGACCGCGTCCCGACGCGCACGAGGCGCGCCTCGACCTCGATGACGTCCCCCGCCCGCACCGGGGCACGGAACTGCACGTCCGAGTACGACGCGAACAGCCCCTCGTCGCCGTCGGTGAGGACGCACATCTCGGTGGCGACGTCACCGAACGCCGCGAGGCTGTAGGCGCCGTCGACGAGGTTCCCGGCGTAGTGGGCGTGGCTGTAGGGCACGTAGCGGCGGTGGGTGACGGTGCGGCCGACCTCGGCGGTCATCGCTGCTGTCCTCTCGGTTCGGGGGTCGTGCGGGGCGTGACGAGCTGGTGGACGAGGTACGACGCGACCTCGCCCGGGGTGGTGCCCCGGCCGAAGATCCGGTCCACGCCCAGGCTCGCCGCAGACCCCTCCTCGAACCGGGGTCCGCCGACGACGAGGAGCGGGACCTGACCGGCCGGGAACGCCTCACGGAACGCGGCCGACATCGCCGACGTGTTGTGGATGTGGGCGTCGCGCTGGGTGACGACCTGCGAGACGAGGACCGCGTCGGCGCGCACCTCGCGTGCGCTGTTGACGAGCTCGGGCACCAGGACCTGGGCGCCGAGGTTCACCACGGTCATCTCGCGGTAGTACTCCAGGCCCTTCTCCCCCGCGAACCCCTTGATGTTGAGGATGGCGTCGATCCCGACGGTGTGGGCGTCGGTGCCGATGCAGGCGCCGACGACGACGAGCTTGCGGCGCAGCTTCTTCTTGATCTCGGCGTTGACCTCCTTGGAGGTCAGGAGCGGGAACTCGCGCTCGACCACCTGCACCTCGCGCACGTCGACGAGGTGGGTGACCGACCCGTAGACGACGAAGAAGGTGAAGTCGCGGCCGATCGGCTTGGCGTGGACGAGCAGCGCGGGCTCCATCCCCATCTTGGCGGCGAGCTGGAGGGCGGCACCCTCCGCGCGCTTGTCGTGCGGCAGCGGCAGGGTGAAGGAGACCTGGACCATGCCGTCGCCGGTGGCGTCGCCGTAGGGGCGCACGAGCGGGCCGGGTTCGGGGGCGCCTGCCGAGCCGCTCATCGGGTGGCCCCTTCCTCGAGCATCGTCGTCGCCGGGTTGTCGTACCCCGTCGCCTTGCGCACCACGCCGTCCAGGCCCTTGCCCTTGGTCGGGGGCCGCTTCATCGAGCCGAACGTCCCGTCGGCGATCGCGGCCAGCAGCGGCGGGTCACCGGCGGTGTCGGTGTCGGAGACGATCGCGTCGAGGAGGTCGACGGCCTCCCCCAGCACCTGGCGGGCCCGCGTCTGGATCAGCCCGTCGCGCGGGGGGTGGAAGTCCTCGGCGAGCCCGCCGGCGGCGTCCAGGACGTAGCGGACGTTCTGCAGCGCGAGGTCGCGGTCGGACAGCCACGGAGTCACGACGGCCTCGGTCATCATCCCGACGAGGAGGATGCCCTGGCCGGTCATCGCCCCGACGAGGTTGAAGAAGCCGTCGAGGAGGTAGCCGCGGAAGACGTCGCCGGTCATGTGCTTGGTCGGCGGCATCCACTTCAGCGGCGCGTCGGGGAAGAGCTGGCGCGCCAGGAGGGCGTGGGCGAGCTCGAGGCGGAAGCTGTCGGGGACATCGGGGTTGATCTCGAAGGCGTGCCCCAGGCCGAGCTGCCAGTCCTCGAGCCCGGCCTCCTTGGCGAAGTACTCGTTGAGCAGCTGGCTCACCGTGACGGTGTGCGCGGCCTCGATCGCGTCGGCGGTGGTGAGGTAGTTGTCCTCGCCGGTGTTGATGATGATGCCCGCGCGGGCGTGGACCTGACGGCTGAAGCGCTGGTCGACGAAGGTGCGGATCGGGTTGATGTCGCGAAAGAGGATCCCGTACATCGAGTCGTTGAGCATCATGTCGAGCCGCTCGAGGCCGGCGAGCGCCGCGATCTCGGGCATGCACAGGCCGCTGGCGTAGTTCGTCAGCCGCACGTAGCGGCCGAGCTCCTTGCTCGTCTCGTCCAGGGCTGCCCGCATGAGGCGGAAGTTCTCCTGGGTGGCGTAGGTGCCGGCGTAGCCCTCGCGGGTGGCGCCCTCGGGCACGAAGTCGAGCAGGCTCTGGCCGGTGGAGCGGATGACGGCGATGACGTCGGCGCCCTCGCGGGCCGCGGCCTGCGCCTGCGGGATGTCCTCGTAGATGTCGCCGGTGGCGACGATGAGGTAGATCCAGGGGGTGCGCTGCGGGTCGCCGTGCCGCGCGATGAGCCGGTTCCGGGCGGCGCGCTGGCGGTCGACGGTCCGCAGCCCCCTGGCGACGGCGGTCCGGGCGGCCCGGCGCGAGCCGGTGAGGTCGCGCCCCTCGGGGAGGCGGAAGGACACCGAGCCGCTCGAGGCCTTCTGGGCCAGGGTCAGCAGGTCGGGGGCCTCCCCGCGGCGCAGCGCGTCCCAGACGGGTGTGGTGACACCGTGCTCGAGCCCGACCGAGCCGCGCACGGCGTCGACGAGGTGGTTGACCCACGGCACGTTCTCGTGGTCGGCCCCGCCGAGGCCGGCGAGGCGCAGCGTCGCGCGCTCGACCGAGACCGTGGTGTGGCTCCTCGCGAGGTCGACGACGGGCTTGCCGGCCTTGCGGGCGAGGGTGCGGGCCCGGCGGACGGTCGCCGGGTCGAGGTCGAGGAGCGCGGGGCGCGAAGGAGACACGGCGCCAATCTAGCAACTGCGCCGCAGGACTTGCGGACCCCTGTGGATCGGGCCGCAGATCCTCAGGTGGCGATGCGCCCCGGTGTCCCTGCGACGATGCACCGGGCCGAGGTGCGGCAGGGTGGCCGCGTGAGCGAGCGACTGACCCGACTGGTTCCGCCCTTCGAGGACCCCCGGGCCCGGGAGGTGCACGAGGCGATCCTCGGGGGCCCCCGCACGGCGGGCCCGCAGACCTTCGCCCTCGAGGCGCCCGACGGCTCGCTGCGCGGGCCCTTCGGCCTCATGCTGCACGTTCCCCACCTCGGCCTGCCGCTCCAGGCGCTGGGGTCGGCCGTGCGGTACGAGACCTCGCTCACCGACCGGGCCCGGGAGGTCGCCATCCTGCGGGTCGCCGCGCTCACCGACAGCGAGTTCGAGCGGTTCGCGCACGAGCGGGTCGGCGCGGCCGTCGGGCTGGACGAGGGCGAGCTCGCCGCCATCGGCACGGGGACCTTCGCGTCCCGAGAGGGGGTGCGCGCGAGCGAGGCCGCCGTCCACGACCTCGTGGACGCGCTGGTGGCGCGCCGGCCCCTCGACGACACCGCCTACGCCGAAGCCGTGGAGGCCGTGGGCGAGCAGGCCCTGCTCGAGCTCGTCGTCCTCGTCGGGTACTACGTCATGCTCGCGCAGCTGCTGAGCGTCTTCGCGGTGGGGGCGCCCGACGCGCAGGGCTGACCCGTCGGCTCCGGCCCCCGGTCAGCCCCGGGCGTCGTGGAGGACGACCCCGCCGCCGACCGTCAGGCGACACAGGGGCAGCGGTGCACCACCGCCGAGGACGGGCAGCCCGTGCGCGTCCGTGGTCGTCACCGCCCACGCGGCGAAGGTCGCCGCCGCCCCGACGCGCAGCACTCCCCCGTCGTCGCCCCCCGCGGCCCAACCGCCCCTGGTGTGTGCGTCGAGCGCCGTGGTGACGTCGACCCGCTCAGCGGGGTCGCGGTGGTCGACGGCGGCCCGGATGCCCGCCCACGGGGAGAACGCCGTCACGGGGGCGTCGGACCCGAAGGCCATCGCGACGCCCTCGCGGGCCATCGTCGCGAAGGGGTTGATGCCGGGAACCCGCTGCGGCCCGAGGCGCTGGGCGTACATCCCCTCGGGACCGCCCCAGGCGGCGTCGAAGGCCGGCTGGACGCTGGCGGCGATGCCGAGCCGGGCCATCCGGCGCACCCCCTTCGCGTCGAGCATCTCGGCGTGCTCGAGGCGCGGGCGCGACGCGCGCACGAGGCCGGCGCCGACGAGGGAGGCAGCCGCCTCGTACCCCTCGAGGACGAGGTCGAGCCCCGCGTCGCCGATGACGTGGAAGCCGTTCTGCACCCCGGCGAGGGCGCACGCGGCCACGTGGTCGCGGACGCCGGCGACGTCGCGGTACGCCGTGCCGCGACAGCCCGGCTCGTCGGCGTAGTCGGCGCGAAGCAGCGCGGTGTGCGAGCCGATGGACCCGTCGATGTTGAGGTCGCCGGCCAGCCCGCGGGCGCCGTGGAGCGCCACGAGCGCGCGGGCCTGCTCGGGCTCGGTGACGGCCTCGGCCCAGTAGCCGACGGTGCGAGGCAGGTTCGGGCGGGTGCCGATCTCGAGGACGTCGGCGAAGTCGTCGGCGGAGGTGAGCAGGGGGCCGCCGCACTCGTGGACGGCGACGACTCCCTGTGAGGCGGCGCTGCGCAGGGCGAGCTCGACGTCCTCGCGCCGCTGGGCGCCGGTGCGGGAGCCGTCGAACGCCGCGCGGGCGGCGTTCTTGGCATCGCGGACGAGGAAGCCCTCGTCGGTCCAGCCGTCGAGGTGGTCGGCGCCGGACACCGCGACGAGCGCGCTCGACACGACCGCCGAGTGCCCGTCGACCCGTGACGCGTAGACGACCCCGCCGGCGCTGGCCCGGTCGAGCTCGCGGCGCGTCATCGGGCGGCCCCCGGTCCAGTCCTGCTCCTGCCAGCCGTGGGCGAACACCGGTCGACCGCGACCGGCGCGGGCCGCGGCGGCGACGAGGTCGAGGGCCTCGGTGACCGTGCGGGTGCCCGCGAGGTCGACGCTGCGCAGCCCGAGGCCCGTGTGCGACACGTGGGCGTGCGCGTCGACGAAGCCGGGCAGGACGAGCGCGTCGTCGAGGTGGACGACGGCATCGACGACGCCGGCATGGCGTTCGGCCCCGGACTCGTCGCCCAGCCACACGATGGTGCCCTCGTCGCCGACGACGAGGGCGGTCGCGTCGGGGTGGTCAGGGGTCCGGACCCGGCCTCGGCGGAAGAGCGTCGTGGGCATGGGCGCCACTCTAGGAGCGAGGTGCGGCCCGGGTGTGGGTCAGCCCTCGGCGGTCAGCCTGGCCTCGAAGAGCGCGCGCACCTCGGGGGTGCGCCGGAGCAGGTCGAGGGCGAGGTCGGCGTGGCCGGGGACGTAGCCGTTGCCCACGAGCATCGTGACGTCGGCGGCCAGGCCCTCGGCCCCGAGGGCAGCGGCCGAGAAGCTCGTCGCCATGGAGAAGTAGATGATGGTGCCGCCCTGCGCGGTGGCGAGGATGGCCGGCTGCTCGCAGCCCGGGACGTCGACGCACACGACGGTGACGTCGGCCGGGCCGCCCGCGGCCGCCACGGCCTCCGACAGCCCCAGCGGCGAGCGGGCGTCGGCGAGGACGACCGCGTCGGCGAGCCCGGTGGGACGCAGCAGGGCGGCCTCGGCCTCGACGGGGACGACGCCGATGCACCGGCCGGCGCCCGCGGCGCGGGCCGCGGCGAGGGAGAGCGAGCCGGACTTCCCGGCCGCTCCCAGCACGACGACGGTGGGGGCGCTCCCCCGGGCCACGTGCTCGGCCACCACCCGCGTGACGAGGGCCGGGGCGCCGCACACGTCCATGACCATGAGGGCGAGCTCCGGTGACAGGTCGGCGGGCAGGCGGGCCGCGATGGACCGGCCGAAGAGGACCGCGGTGCCGGCCGCGGGGACGCGCTCGGAGCGGCCGTCCCACCGGGCCAGGCCGTCGGTGAGGGTGAGCGGGGTCAGCGAGAGGGACACCAGGGTCGCGACGCGGTCGCCGACGGCGAGGCCGAGGGGCGAGTCCGGGCCGACCTCGGCGACCGTGCCGATGAGCATGCCGCCCGATCCGGTGACGGGGTTCTGCATCTTGCCGCGCTCGGCGACGATCCCGAGGACCTCCGCCCGCACGGCCTCGCCGTCCCCGTCGTGCTTCTCGCGCAGCTGCCGGAACGACGCCGCGTCGAGGTTGAGGGTCTCGACGTCGATGCGGACCTCGTCGGGCCACAGTTCCGCGCCCGCGTCGAGGACGCGGGCCGCCTGGGGCAGCGCCGCACCGGCGGGGTCGGTCACCCGGTGCAGGCCGACCGGGGAGGACGGGCTCGTGCGCACAAGAATCTCCTCGTCATCCGACACGCGGCCGCAGCATTTGCGGTCAGAGCGTGACGTGGGCGTCATCCATTGCGTATCCTGCCACGCATGACGACGATGATCGACCAGCCGTACGCCTACCGCCGGCGTGAGCTGATTGAGCCCGACTGGACCCGACTGCCCGGATGGCGTGAGGTCACCGCGGCCGAGTGGGCCGACGCCCAGTGGCAGCGCGCGCACTGCGTGAAGACCATCGGCCAGCTGCGTGCGGTGATGGGCGACCTGCTCGAGGAGCGCTTCTACGCCGACCTCGAGCGTGACCAGGCCGAGCGGGCCACGATGTCGATGCTCGTCCCGCCGCAGATGGTCAACACGATGGTCCCCTCGACCGACGGCGCCATGCCGGCGGCCGGCGCGGCCTTCACCGAGGCCTTCTACGCCGACCCGGTGCGCCGCTACATGTTCCCGGTGTTCTCCGACCGGCGCACCGACTGGCCGAGCCACCCGTTCGCGACCCGCGACTCGCTCCACGAGCACGACATGTGGGCCGTCGAGGGGCTCACCCACCGCTACCCCACCAAGGTCCTGGCCGAGATGCTGCCCACGTGCCCGCAGTACTGCGGCCACTGCACGCGCATGGACCTCGTCGGCAACTCCACCCCGCAGGTCGCCAAGCTCAAGCTCGCGGGCAAGCCGGTCGACCGGTACGCGGCGATGCTCGACTACCTGCACCGGACCCCGGGGGTGCGCGACGTCGTCGTGTCCGGGGGCGACGTCGCGAACATGCCGTGGAAGAACCTCGAGGCCTTCCTCGACCGGCTCCTCGAGGTCGACACCATCCGTGACATCCGCCTGGCCACCAAGGCGCTCATGGGCCTGCCGCAGCACTGGCTCCAGAGCGACGTCGTCGAGGGCGTGGCGCGCGTCTCGGCGCGAGCCCGGTCGCGAGGGGTCTCGCTCGCCATCCACACGCACGTCAACGCCGCGCAGTCGGTGACCCCGCTCGTGGCGAAGGCGGCCACGGCGATGCTCGACGCGGGGGTGCGCGACGTCCGCAACCAGGGCGTCCTCATGCGCGGCGTCAACAACTCCCCCGAGGCCCTGCTCGACCTCTGCTTCGCCCTGCAGGACGAGGCCATGATCACGCCGTACTACTTCTACATGTGCGACATGATCCCGTTCTCCGAGCACTGGCGGGTCTCGCTGCGCGAGGCGCAGGAGCTGCAGCACGCGATCATGGGCTACCTCCCCGGGTTCGCCACGCCGCGCATCGTCTGCGACGTCCCGTTCGTCGGGAAACGGTGGGTCCACCAGGTCGAGACCTACGACACCGTGCGCGGGATGTCGTTCTGGCGCAAGCACTACCGCACCTCGATCGAGGCGGGCGACGACCAGGCGCTCTCGCGCGAGTACGTCTACCACGACCCGATCTACACCCTCCCGGCCGAGGGTCAGGAGTGGTGGAAGGGCCAGCACGACGAGGCCGAGGTGCACCGCGCCGCGCTCGTCGGCGCGGGCGCCAGCCGCGCGGCGTCGGCGGCCGACATCGCCTGACGGCCTCGCCTGACGACGGTGAGCGGGTGCCGAGCCACCCATCACGTGAGGTAGCGACACAGGGTCCGCTCCAGCCGGCTCGTCAGGAGCGGGCGCTTCGAGGGCCTCCGGTCCGCGTGCCGACGACGGGGCAGTGCTCGGGTCCCGGGGCCGATGTCGCTCCCCCACCCGAGGATGGGCGGTGGCGAGGACCGGTACCGGCGACCGGTGGGCGTCGTGACGAGGACCTCGCGCCGAGGCGGCACGTCGCCACTGCCGCCGAGTGGGTCGCGCACGGACGCCGACCAGCCCGGCGCCTCCTTGGCGAGGTTGCAGCGCGCGCAGGTGCCCCGACCGTTGACGTAGCTCGTCGGGCCACCCTCGCGAGCGGGACCGGTGTGGTCGGCGTGGGCGACGAGGGCGTCGCACCACGCGGTGGTGCAGACGTCGTCGCGCAGGACGAGCATCCGTCGCAGGAGCCCTGAGAAGGCGCGACGGCGGGAGTCCATCGCGACGAGGTCCCGACCGTCGGGTCCCGAGTAGAGGCGCCGTAGCCAGACCGACTCTGCGGTCTCCGCCGCTCTGCAGTCTCCGCCGTCTCTGCAGTCTCCGCCGACTCCGCTCCCCGACCACTCAGCCACGAGCGCGCGACCGGGGCCGGCAGGCTCCCGTGACCCGGCACGCGAGCCGGCTCCGTGACCGACCGCCGCCCGTCGCCGGTGCCGAGGAGGGCGCGGTCGGTCATGACGAGGTGCACCTCGACCGGCTGGAGGGCGCCGCTGCCCAGGCGGCCGGACAGCGCCCGCAGCGCCGTGTCGGCGGCCACCGCACCCACGCCGCGACCGTCCGGGGTCTCCGCGGCGCACTGGCCGCCGACCACCGACCGCGCGCGCGCCAGCAGCGCGGCGTGCGCCCCGACGACCTCCACCATCGGACCGAGGACGCTGAGGTAGGCCATGCCGTCGGGCGCCGGGCGCACGGTGACCCGCCGCGACCGGACCGCCCGCTCCATCCGGCGCACCACGGCGGCCGCGTCGAGCTCGGCGGCGACGCGGCGAGCCGCGCGCTCGGCGGCTGTGACGCCGAGCCGACCGAGCAGTGGGCCGACCCGCCGGTCGACCTCGGCCCGGTCCTCCAGCGACAGCACCGCCGTCGCCCGGGCGACCACCACCGCGTGTCGTTCGGAGCACACGCCGGATGACAACGCCGACATCGTCGCGGGCATCTCGTCGACCAGGGCCCGCGCGAGGCCGACGAACCGGTCTCCCAGCGTCGGCGAGCACCGGCGAGCCAGGGCGACCTCGGAGCCGACGGAGCGGGCCACGTCGCGTGGGTCGTGCACCTCGCGCGACCGCCTCAGCGCATGGGTCACCCGTGCCTGCGCCGCTGCGACGGCGCCCTTGACCCGTTCGAGCTCGGCCACGATGTCGACGCGTTGACGGTCGCTGAGGTCTGAGCCGTCGACGGCCGCAAGGTCCTCACGGAAGGCCACGACCTCGTCACGCACCACCCCGGACCACCCCCTTTCCCCACTGCGACAACCGTACTGGCGACCACCGACAGAGCTCGTGAAAGGGAGCGCCCGGTCGACGTCCTCGCGAACGGGGCGACCGGCCCACACTCGCAACCCTGCCCGTAGCCTTGTGCCGTGACCCGGCGAGAGGCATCAGGGACTCCGGCGACGGTGGCACTCACCGCGGCCGGCGTCGCGTTCACCCAGCACACCTACGAGCACGACCCGGCCGCGCGCTCCTTCGGGCTCGAGGCAGCGGACGTCCTCGGGCTGCCGGCGGAGCAGGTGTTCAAGACACTCGTCGTCGACACCGGCGGCGGGCTGGCGGTGGCCGTCGTCCCGGTGTCCGGGTCGCTCGACCTCAAGGCGATGGCGACCGCCGTGAACGCGAAGAAGGTGACCATGGCCGATCCCGCTGTGGCGCAACGGTCGTCGGGCTACGTCCTCGGTGGCATCTCGCCCGTGGGACAGAAGCGGGCGCTCCCCACCGTCGTCGACGAGAGCGCCACCCTCTACGACGTGGTCTACGTCTCGGGTGGACGTCGCGGCCTCGACCTCGGCCTCTCCCCCACCGACCTCGTCGAGGTCACCGGCGCCACGCTCGCCGACATCGCCCGCTGAGCGGTAGCCCGAATCACTCCCAGGGCGTGGAGAGCACGACCGTCGTGCGGGTGCTCACGTGTGCGGAACCGCGCACCTGGGCGATGAGGTCCTCGAGCTCGATGGGGTTGGCGACCCTGACCTTGAGGATGTAGTTCTCGTCGCCGGCGACCGAGTGGCACTCCTCGATGGCGCTGATGTCGCGCAGCCGGTCGGGGATGTCGTCGGGGGCGCCGGGGTCGATCGGGGTGATCGAGATGTACGCCGTGATCTGCTGCCCCAGGGCCTGGTGGTCGAGCTTGGCGGTGTAGCCCTTGACGACACCGCGCTGCTCGAGCCGGCGCACCCGCTGGTGCACGGCTGAGGTGGACATGCCGAGCGCCTTGCCGAGGTCGGTGTAGCTGATCCTGCCGTCCTTGGCGAGGAGGTCGACGATCCGGCGATCGAGGTCTTCCACGTGCACAGGGTAGTGGTCCGTGCGTGAACGGCCGGGGACGGCTCGCCCGTCGGGCGGACGGCTACCCTCGGGCCATGCCGGACCGCCTCCTCCTCCTGGACTCCGCCTCCCTGTAGCGAGGGCCTAGGAGCGGTAGGGCGCGAACCTCGTGCGACGGCCCCGACGAACCCAGCCGGGTATCGGCAGACAGCCGTCGTGGCCCGTCTCCACTTCAACCTCACCGTTGCTGAGAGTGACTTCGACGCGTGACCTTCGGGGGCCTGCGACCTCCTCGACTCGGCCAGCGAGGGCGGCTTCCGCGACTTCCTCGATGAATGCGACGTCCTCTGGAGTGCGACCAAGTTCCCACCGACCCCCGAGGCCCAGTGCACCTACGTCGACCTGAAGGTCGTCGCCCAAGTCGCACCATCCGAAGGGAACCCCGTCGCCGGACTGAGATGTCACATTGACCCAGCGAATGCGACCCTCGGAGACGTTGCCGCGAGAGACATTGGCAGCGTCGGCGTAGTCGCGCTCGATGCGCGCCGCCAAGGCCTCAAGGCGGCGCCCGAGTTCGTCCTCCCACCAGTTGTCCACGCGGCCATGATTGCCTGCGGCTCGTCGTTCGGCGGTCGCCGCGCCGGGGCCGTGATCGGAGAGCGTCACCTAGGCTCGCCGCATGAACCAGGACTCGGGGCGCCCGCAGAAGTTGCTTTTGATGGACTCCGCGTCGCTGTACTTCCGTGCCTTCTTCGGGGTGCCCGACCAACGGGCGTCCGAGGACGAGCCGCCCACGAACGCGCTGCGCGGCTTCCTCGACATGGTCGCCACGCTCGTCACCGCCCACCGCCCCACGCACATCGTGGCCTGCTGGGACGACGACTGGCGGCCGCAGTGGCGCGTCGACCTGGTGCCGACGTACAAGACGCACCGGCTCACGGAGGGGTCGGCCGTCGCGGAGGAGAGCCCCGACGGCCTCACGCCGCAGGTGCCGCTCATCCGCGAGGCGCTGGCGGCCGTCGGGATCGCCCGCCTCGGCGCCCCCGGGTTCGAGGCCGACGACGTCATCGGGACCCTCACCGCGCGCCACCGCGGGGTCATGCCTGTCGACGTCGTCACCGGCGACCGGGACCTGCTCCAGCTCGTGGACGACGCGCACGCGATCCGGGTGCTCTACACCGGCCGCGGTGGCGTGCGCGAGCCCGACCTCGCGACCCAGGGCCTCCTGCGCGAGAAGTACGGCGTCGACACCGGCGAGGCCTACCTCGAGATGTCGGTCCTGCGCGGCGACACCAGCGACGGCCTTCCCGGCGTCAAGGGCATCGGGGACAAGACGGCCGCGCAGCTCATCGCGCAGTACGGGTCCCTCGCCGGGCTGCGCGCCGCGGTCGACAACGGCGACCCCGCCCTCAAGGGAGCCCGCCGGGCCAACCTCGAGGCGGCGTCGGCCTACCTCGACGTCGCCCCGACCGTGGTGCGGGTGGCGCCGGATGCGCCGGTGGCCCGCGTCGACCTCGCCCTGCCGACAGCGGTCGCCGACCCCGTGGCCCTGGAGCGACTCGCCTCGACCTACGGCATCGAGAACCCCGTGCGCCGCCTCCTCACGGCACTCGGACTGGACTGACCCTCGGGGTCAGTCCAGGCGGTCGGCGGCGACGACGCCACGCAGGACGGCGTCGACGGCCTTGCGAGCGGTGCGGCGCAGCTCGTCGTCGGTCGCGGCCTTCGACACCTGGTCGAGCAGGTCGACGAGCTGCTTGCAGCGCCGGACGAAGTCACCCGCGGCGATGTCCTGACCGCGCAGCACCG
Organism: uncultured Actinomycetota bacterium; assembly: GCA_963795035.1. GTDB lineage: Bacteria > Actinomycetota > Actinomycetes > Actinomycetales > Dermatophilaceae > Oryzobacter. The sequence goes on from CAWCFZ010000003.1 coordinate 864,922, forward strand.
CATCGAGCCGCTCCCCCGACGCCCACCGGTGCACCATCCACGCCATGCCCCCGTCGGGCATCGACGTCGAGGGCAGGTCGTGCTCGGTCTCCAGGTCCTCGATCTCGGCCCACAGCCGCCCCATCGCCGTCACCGCGTCGGCCACCTCGTCGTTGGGCATCCGCGGAGCGACCTCGGCCTGCTCGTGCCGCGGCTCGTGGACCAGCGCCGACACCGCGGCCGCGAGCCCCGCGGCGTCGAGCCTCTTCCACACGTCGTGGCGCAGGCACTCGGCGGCCAGGAGATCCTTCTCGGTGTAGAGCCGTCGCAGCCGCTCCCCCCGTTCGGTGACGACCGTGCCGTCGTCCTCGAGGTAGCCGCGGGCCCCGAGCGCGTCGCAGATCCGGTCGAAGGTGCGCGCCACGGTGTTGGTGCGACCCTCCACCTTGCGCTGCAGCCCCACCGTCTCGCGCTTCAGGCGCCACCAGCGCTCGGCCCAGCGGGCGTGCGTCTCGCGGTCGGGGCACTGGTGGCAGGGGTGCGCCTTGAGCTCGTGCCGCAGGCCGGCGACCCGCTCGGTCTCCCCCGCGGCCACGGCGGCGTCGCGCGCCGCCCGTCGCCTCGGGGAGTCCTCGAACCCGTGGGGCACGGCGATGCGCAGCGAGGTGGCGAGGTCGCGACGGCTCTTGGGTGACTTGGGGTTGAAGTGCGGCGGCACCTTCACCTGCGCCACGGCCTCCACCGGCTCCGGGACGTCGACGAGGGTGAGGCGGCGGAACTGCTTGTCCTCGGTGACGACCGCCGGACCGGTCGGGGCGCCCTTGCCGGTGCGCGCCGGCTGGACGACGACCGCCCACCCCGCGCGCCGACCGGCGGGGATCCGGATGACGTCGCCGATGCGCAGCCCCTCCATCGAGACCGCGGCCTCGGCCCGGCGCGAGGCTGAGCGTGCCTTCGCGCCGTCCTTCTCCGCGTCGGCGATCCGGCGCCGCAGCTCGGCGTACTCCCGGAAGTCGCCGAGGTGGCAGTGCATCGCCTCGGCGTACCCGTCGAGGCCCTCCTCGTTGCGGCGCACCGACGTCGCGATACCGACGACCGCGCGGTCGGCCTGGAACTGGGCGAACGAGGTCTCGAGGATCTCGCGGGCCACCTCGCGCCCCACCTGGGCCACGAGGTTGACGGCCATGTTGTACGTCGGCCGGAAGCTGGAGCGCAGGGGGTAGGTGCGCGTGGAGGCGAGCCCACCGACCGCCAGCGGGTCGACCCCCCGGGCCCACTGGACGACCGCGTGCCCCTCGACGTCGATCCCGCGGCGGCCGGCGCGGCCGGTGAGCTGCGTGTACTCGGCCGGCGTGATGTCGACGTGCGCCTCGCCGTTGAACTTCACGAGCTTCTCGAGGACGACCGTGCGCGCCGGCATGTTGATGCCGAGGGCCAGGGTCTCGGTGGCGAACACCGCACGGATGCGCGTCGCGGTGAACAGCTCCTCGACGATCTCGCGGAACAGCGGCAGCATCCCGGCGTGGTGCGCCGCGAAGCCACGGGAGAGGCCCTCGACGAAGTCCCAGTAGCCGAGGACGGCCAGGTCCTCCTCGGCGAGCGACTCGACGCGCTCCTCGACGTGCCGCCGGATGCGCAGCCCCTCCTTCTCGGGGATGAGGCGCGTCCCCGCGGCCAGCAGCTGGCCGACGGCGCCGTCGCACCCGACCCGGCTGAAGATGAAGGTGATGGCGGGCAGCAGCCCGTCGCGGTCGAGCTCCTCGATGACCTCGGGGCGGGTCGCTCCCCCGCCGGGCCGACCACCCCGGGCGAACCCACGGCCGCCGTCGCCGCCGCCGGGACCCCGGCTCGCACCGTGCGACCCCGCGCGACCGCCGTGGGACCCGGCTCGGGTGCCGCCGCCGACCCCACCCCGGCCGCGTCCGCGCTGGGTGCGCGCGGGCGGTCCGCCCCGCCCTGCCGACCGGCCGACCTCCTCGACGCGCCCGCGCTGCTCGGCGGTGCGGATGGCGTGGAGCAGGTCGGGGTCGACCCGGTTCCCGGCGAACAGGTCGAACATCGTCGTGCCGACGAGCATGTGCTGGAACAGCGGGACCGGGCGGTGCTCGGAGACGACGACCTCGTGGTTCCCGCGCACCTCGGCGAGCCAGTCGCCGAACTCCTCGGCGTTGCTCACCGTCGCCGACAGCGAGACGACCTGGACGTGCTCGGGGAGGTGGATGATGACCTCCTCCCACACCGCCCCTCGGAACCGGTCGGCGAGGTAGTGGACCTCGTCCATGACGACGAAGCCCAGGCCGTCGAGCGTGCGGGAGCCGGCGTACATCATGTTGCGCAGCACCTCGGTCGTCATGACGACGACGGGGGCGTCGCCGTTGACGGACGAGTCGCCCGTGAGCAGGCCGACGTTCGCGGCGCCGTGGACGCGCACGAGGTCGTGGAACTTCTGGTTCGACAGCGCCTTGATCGGGGTGGTGTAGAACGCCTTTCGGCCGGTCGTCAGCGCCAGGTGCACGGCGAACTCGCCCACGATCGTCTTGCCCGCGCCGGTGGGGGCCGCGACGAGGACGCCCTTGCCCTCCTCGACCGCCCGGCACGCCGTCAGCTGGAAGTCGTCGAGGGGGAAGTCGAGCCCGGCGGTGAAACGCCCGACCTCGGAGGTCTCCCGGTGCGACCGTTCACGGGCCGCGGCGAACCGCTCGGCGGGGCTGGGCATGCGCTCAGGCTACGTCAGCCGTCAGGCGAGGACGGTGAGGGCGCCCGGCACGGCCTGGACCGTCAGGGGCAGCGGGGCGAAGCGCTCACCGTCCGCATAGGCGACGATGCCGGTCGCCTCCAGCCGCACCTCGCGCGCCCGCAGCACCTCGACGGCGGGGTGCGCGGTGTGGGTCCCCGTGAAGACGGTGGGGAAGACCCGCAGGAACTCCGGCGTGCTGATCCGGTGCAGGACGAGGACGTCGAGCAGGCCGTCGTCGAACAGGGCGTCCGGTGTCACCTTCATGCCACCGCCGTACGACGGCCCGTTGCCGACGGCGACGAGCATCGCGTCGGTGCGCAGCTCCCGCCCGTCGAGGACGAGCCGGTACGTGATCGCCCGGAACACCGGCAGCTCGCGCAGGATGGCGAGGTTGTACCGCAGCTGGCCCCTGGGCCAGCGCCACGTGTTCGCCCTCTCGTTGACGACGGCGTCGAAGCCGGCCGCGAGGACGCCGACGAACCACCTGGTCTCCCCCGTCGGCGTGGTGTGCCGGGCGGCGTCGACGGCGCGCGTGCCACCCGCCAGGATGCGCTCCACCGCCTTGGCGGCGTCGCGGACCGGCAGCCCGAGCTCGCGGGCGACGTCGTTGCCGGTGCCCGCCGCGATGATGCCGAGCGGCATCCCGGTACCCGCGACGAGGTTGGCGCCGAGGTGGACCATGCCGTCTCCCCCGGCGACGACGAGCTCGTCGATCGAACGGTCCGCGACGGCGGCCCGGCCCCGGTCCATGGCCCCGCGCGCGTCGGCGGCACTGAGGTCGACGAGCTCGACGCCGGCGGCGCGCAGCAGGGTGAGGGCCTGCAGCCCGATGCGGGCTCCGGTGTTCTTCCCGGACGTCGGGTTGACGATGATCCCCAGGCGTCGCGACATGGCCGAGACGCTAGTGCAGCGCGACCCGGTGCCACGTCGCTCGTCGCCGGGTCGTCACCCCGTCCAGCCGTGCAGGCTCTCGACGAAGGACCAGGTCGGAAGCCACTCGCTCTGGCTGCTCCCACAGGACCAGGTGACCAGTGTCCTCGTGCGTCACGAGCCGGGAGACCGGGATGGCTGCGGCGAGAGTCGAGCGAGCACGACCCGCGTGGGATCCGCGTTCATGCGCGCGTGTTGCGCGCTCTCGACCCGAGACGCCAGTGCAGCGCGGCGGGGCCGATCCTGCTCAGAGGGACGAGGCCTCGGTGTCGTCGACGTCGAGCCAGTCGGGGCGCTTGGCCGCCTTGCGCTTGTCGAGCAGCCTGCAGACCAGCCAGGCGCCGAAGTAGAGCAGCGTCAGCGGCGCCGCGAAGACGAACATGGTGAACGGGTCGGCCGTGGGCGTGGCCACGGCGGCGAACACGAAGATGAGGACGATGGAGACCCGCCAGCCCTTGATGAGGCGGGTGGCCGGCATCGCGCCGATGGCGTTGAGCCCCACGAGGACGACGGGGAAGAGGAAGCCGATGCCGAACACGAGGATGAAGCGGGTGACGAACGAGAAGTACATCGAGGCGCCCTGGATGTTCGACGTCCCGGCAGGACTCAGCCCGTAGAGGATGGTCAGCGACTGCGGCAGGATCGCGTAGGCGAGGGCGCACCCGGTGAGGAACAGCGGGATCGTGGCGCCGAGGAAGCCCAGCGAGATCCGCTTCTCCTTGCGGGTCAGCCCCGGCACGATGAACGCCCAGAGCTGGTAGAGCCAGACGGGGCTGGCGACCATGACCCCGACGAAGATCGACAGGCTGATCAAGTTCGACAGCGCGCTCGTCGCCTCGGCGAAGTTGATGCTGGCCTCGACCGTGGGGTTCCTGTCGGCGTACTCGTAGAACGGTGCCGTGAGCATCAGGAAGACCCGGTCGTAGTAGATGCCGGCGACGATCGAGGCGATCAGGACCGCGGCGGCGGCGATGACGATGCGCCGACGGAACTCGCGGAAGTGCTCGCCCAGCGTCATCCTGCCCTCGGGCTCGCGAGGACGTCGGCGCAGTCGGGCCATGGGGGTGGGTGCGGCGACTAAGGGTCAGGCCACCGGGCCGGACTGGTTGTCGGTCTGCGGGGAGCGCTCCTTGACCGCGTTGCCGTCGGTCGTGGGGACGGCGCGGTCGACGGTGGACGTCGGCTCGATGGACTCGCCCTTGACGGTCTGCCCCGAGGCGTCGGACTTCTTCTCGTTGTCCTTCTTCATCTCGTCGACCTCGGACTTGAAGACGCGAGCCGACCGGCCCAGGCTGCGGGCGGCGTCGGGCAGCTTCTTCCAGCCGAAGATGAGGATGATCAGCACCGCGATGATGATGATCTCGGTGGGTCCAGGACGCATGTGGGTTCATCCCCTTACGAGAGGTCAGGTTCGCCAGTCAGTCTACGCGTGCCCACCGAGGCATCCGCTCGGCTCGGCGAGAACGTCTCACGGCGGCCGCGTCGGCGCGCTGGGCCCGGTACTCCTCCCGGAGCCTGGCCGGGTCCTGGGTGACCGCGGTGGGCAGGGGGTCGGCCTCGCGCAGCTCGTCGACCCGGGCCTCGATCTCGGAGACCATGGCGCCCGTGCGCGCCACCTGCGCGGTGAGGGCCCGGGCACTGCCCCACACGCGACGGGCCAGGACGAACAGCCAGAGGGCGCTGGCGCCGACCAGCACCACCCACAGGGTCAGCCAGCCCCACCACGGCAGCACGGCTCAGTCCTCCGCGCCGGTGCCGGGGTACGCGGCCAGCGCGTCGCTGGCTCCCCCGACGACCTCGGCCACGACCTCGGGCGGGTCGAGGACGACCGCGCGTCCCCCCATCCGCCACACGAGCCGCCGCAGCCACGCGGTGTCGGCGGTGCGGATCGCCACGACGAGCCCGCCACCGTCGGCGCCCGGCACGTCCCGGGCGGACTCCACCGGGTAGTAGTCGGCGATCCACGTCGCGCCGGGCAGCAGCCGCAGGGTGACGACGAGGTCGTCGGGCCCCGGGCGGAAGGTCCCGTCGGCGAGGTCTCGCTCGCGCGCCCCCTCCGGAGGGGTGCCGTCGACGTCGAGGACGGTGAGCTCCTCGACGCGGTCCATCCGGAACAGGCGGGTGTCCTCGGCGCGGTGGCACCAGCCCTCGAGGTACCAGCGGCCCTCGTCTCCCACGATGCGCATCGGGTCGACGTCGCGCTCGGTGCTCTCGTCGCGGGCCGGGACGAGGTAGCGCAGGTGGACGCGCCGGTGCCCTGCGATGGCCTGCCGGGCCCGGGTGAGGAGCTCGGCGGAGGTGCCGTCGTCGACCTCGGCCCTGACGCGGCGGGCGGAGGCGCCGGCCGCGCCCGCGGCGTCCTCGAGCTTGGCCAGGGCACGCTCGACCGCGTCGCGCTCGTCGAGACCGGGGACCTCGCGCAGGGTGCGCAGCCCGACCATGAGGGTGACGGCCTCGTCGACGCCCAGGCGCAGCGGGCGGGCGATCGTGTCGGCGTTGCCGAGGAACACCTTCCCGCCCTCCCAGTCGGCCTCGATGAGCTCGTCGGGCATCTGCCCGTAGCCGCAGAGGAAGAGCAGCTGGAGGTCGGCCTCGAGCTGCTCGACGCTGACGCCGAGGTCGTCGGCCGCCTCCTCGACGTCGATGCCCTGGCGGTTGACCAGCCACGGCACCATCGTGAGCAGCCGCGCCAGGCGGGCGGTCGCGGTCTCCTGGGTGGCGCCGGCCATCAGGCCGCCCCTCCCCCGTGCGCGACGAGCGCCTCGCGCAGCCGGCGCGCCACGGCCTGGGCGAGGTCGGTCGGCTGCTCGGCGACGACGTCGGCCCCGTAGCCGGCGAGCTCCTCGGCGAAGTCCTCGAGGTCGTGGTAGTCGAGGTCGACCAGGTCCCAGGTGTCGTCGACCTCGCCGACGGTGCGGGCCCCACGGCGCAGGGTGTGCCCCGCCCCGCGGCGGACCCGCAGGACCGCGGGGCTCGGCTGCGTCGAGGGCGACCCGGCGACCCGCGCGACCATGAGCTGGGGCTCGTGGTCGGCCGGCACGTCGAACGACCCGGGCCTTCCCGACATGCGCACCGGCCCGGTGATCCGGGAGAGGCGGAACACGCGTGCGGCACCACGGTCCTCGTCGAAGGCGTTGAGGTACCACCGTCCGTGCCACGAGATGAGCGACCACGGCTGGACGCGGCGCTCGGCGGCCTCCTCGGCCTCCGGACGGCGGTACGCGAAGCGCAGGGCGACGCGGCGCACGACGCCGTCCTTGACGGCGTCGAAGGCCGGTTCGGTCGTGCGCAGCCGCGGCTCGATCCCGATGAGGGCGTCGACGTCGCGCTCGACGCCGGCGGCCCGCAGCTTGCGCAGCGCCTGCGCGGCGGGACCCGCCAGCGACGCCTGGGCCCAGACCCGGCTCGCGAGCCCGAGGACGGCCAGCTCGTCGGGCTCGAACGGGATGTCGGGCAGGGCGTACTCGCGCTGGTGGATGCGGTAGCCGGGCTCGTCCTCGTGGAGCGGGTCGATGTCCTCGGTGACGAGCGGGATGCCGAGCTCGCGCAGCTCGTCCTTGTCGCGCTCGAACATCCTCTCGAAGGCCTCGGTCGACGCCGAGGTGCCGTACTGCGGCACGAGCTGGCGGATCGCGGCCTTGCTCATGGGGCGCCGGGTGTACAGGAGCACGAGCACGAGGTTGAGCAGTCGCTCGGTCTTGACCTGGGCCGCGCTCGGCGCACCTCCCCCGGACTCGCTGCTCACCCGCCAGACGCTACCCGACGGATACGCTGCCGACCGTGATGCAGTGGCGAGCGGGGACCGTGGTCGGCGAGGTCCGGCGGTGGCCGGGTGCCGTCGAGCTCACCGTGCGCCTCGAGGGAGGCGGCACCGAGGCGGCCGGTGGGGTCCGGGCGCTGGCCTACACGGCGATGGTCGGGGTGCCCGAGGTCGGCGAGCGGGTCCTGCTCAACGCCTCCGCGCTGCTGCGCGGCCTGGGCACCGGCGGGCTGGCCTTCGTCGTCGCCCGGCCGGACGCGCTGCCCGCCGACCCCGAGACCGGGCCGGGCCACATCGTCAAGGCCCGGTACACCCCGTTGCAGCAGATGCTCCTCGCCGTCGACGAGCAGGACAGCCCGCACCATGCGGCCCTCGCCGGGGCCGACGACCTGGCGGGGCTGCCGGTCGTCGTGGCCGACCTCCACTCGGCCCTGGCGGCCGTCGTCGCCGGGGTCCGCCACGTGGCGCCCGCCGCGCGGGTCGCCTACGTCATGACCGACGGCGGCGCCCTGCCGGCCGCCTTCTCGCGTGCGGTCGCGGGGCTCACCGAGGCCGGCTGGATCGCAGCCACCCTCACGGTGGGCCAGGCCTTCGGGGGCGACCACGAGGCCGTGACGACCCACACCGGCCTCCTGGCGGCCCGGCACGTCGTGGGGGCCGACGTCGTCGTCGTCGCGCAGGGGCCGGGCAACGTCGGCACCGGCACCCGGTGGGGCTATTCGGGCGTGGCCTGCGCCGACGCCCTCCACGCCGTCGACGTCCTCGGCGGGCGCGGTGTGGCCTCGCTGCGCGTGTCGGGCACCGACCGCCGCGAACGGCACCTCGGCATCAGCCACCACAGCCGCACGGCGTACGGGCGCGCCCTGCTCACCCCTGCCGACGTCCCGGTGACCACGCTCCCCGACGCCGAGCTCGACGCCCTGGTGCGCCGGCAGCTCGCCGAGCTCGTCGACGGCGCCCGGGCGTCGCTCACCCCGGTCGAGGTCCCCGCCGACGGCCTCCTCGAGGCGCTGGAGGCCTCACCGGTGGGCCTGAGCACGATGGGGCGGGGTCTTGGTGAGGACCCCGCCCCGTTCCTCGCGGCTGCCGCCGCGGGTGCTCACGCCGCTGCGTCCACCGCCACCGTGCTCAGCGCACGTCCATGAGGTCGACGACGAAGATCAGCGTCTCGCCGGGCTTGATCGCGCCACCGGCGCCACGGTCGCCGTAGGCCAGCTGCGGCGGGATGGTCAGCTTGCGGCGGCCGCCGACCTTCATCCCGTCGATGCCGCGGTCCCACCCCTGGATGACCATGCCGACGCCGAGCTGGAACTCCAGCGGCGCACCGCGGTTCCACGAGGCGTCGAACTCCTCGCCCGTGGAGTGGGCGACGCCGACGTAGTGGGCCGACACGGTGGTCCCGGCGCTGGCCTCGGCGCCGTCACCGACGGACAGGTCCTCGATGACGAGGTCGGCCGGCGGGGCGTCGCCCGGGAAGTCGATCTCGGGGCGGGTCGGCTGCGTGCTCACGTGGGGCCTCTCTGTCGTGGGGTCGTGCTGGGGTCGTGGAGCGAGGTGGGATCAGTACGCGGCGAGGACGTCGACGACGAAGACGAGGGTGTCGGTGCCCTTGATCTTCTCGCCCGACCCCGCGGCGCCGTAGCCGTCGGCCGGCGGGATGACGAGCAGGACCCGGCTGCCGACCTTCTGCCCGGCGAGCCCGGAGTCCCAGCCCTTGATGACCTGGCCCTGGCCGAGCGGGAACTCGAAGTACGGCTCCTCGGGGCGGCTCGCGCTGGAGTCGAACACCTCGCCGTTGCGGTAGAGCGAGCCGGTGTAGGCGACCCGGACCGTCTGGCCGTCCTTCACCTCGGGGCCGTTGCCCTCGATGAGCGGCTGAACGACCGTCTTCGTCGGCGCCTTGACGCCCTGGGGCACGGTGATGGTGGCCGGCTTGCCCTCGTTCATCGTGACCGCGGGGAGGTCCTTCTTCGGGGCCACGGCGGTGCCCTCGGCCTGCGCCAGGACCTGGGCGGCCGAGACGAGGTCGACGACGAAGACGACCGGGTCGTCCCCGGCGACGCCGAGCTGGCTGTTGCCCTGCTCACCGAACGCGTCCTTCGGCGTCGAGGTGATGACGACGCGGCTGCCGACCGTCTTGCCGGCGAGCTGGCTCTTGAACGACGCGAAGAGGTCGGCTGCGCCGAGGTCGAGGCTCACGGCCCCGGACTCCCAGGTGCTGTGCGCGACCTTGCCGTCGCGGCCGTTGAGGATCATCGCCTGGATGGAGACGAGGTCGTCCTGCGCGACCTTGGCCCCGTCGCCCTCGCTGACGACCTTGGACTCGGTCCGGGTCACCGTGAGGGGGCTGGCGACCGTGACGGTCGGCTCGGTCTTGGCGTCCGTGTCACTGACGGTGACAGCGTCCAGGGTGGCCGAGGTACCGCTCGGGGCCTCCTCGCCGCACCCGCTCAGGAAGAGCGCGCCGGCGAGGACCGAGGTGGACAACAAGGTGGTGAGACGTCGTGGCACGGGTGCGAACCTTCGATCGGGGGGCTGCTGTGCAGCGGACAACAGCCATCCACGATAACCGCGCAGCCGGGGAGAACCCACATCGCGCCCTGTGAACAGGCTGGGTGCCTAGGCACCCATGCCCTCGATGAGACGGTCGACGCGGGGGTCCGAGGCGAGGAACGGGTCCTTGCACAGCACGGTGCGCTGAGCCTGGTCGTTGAGCTTGAGGTGGACCCAGTCGACGGTGAAGTCGCGGCGGTGCTCCTGCGCGGCGCGGATGAAGTCGCCGCGCAGCTTGGCGCGGGTCGTGGCCGGCGGGCGCACCTTGGCCTGAAACACCTCGGGGTCCGAGACCACCCGGGCGATCCGCCCGCGGCGCTGGAGCAGGTAGAACAGCCCCCGGTTGCGGTCGATGTCGTGGTAGGCGAGGTCGATCTGGGCCAGGCGGGGGTGGTCGAGGTCGAGCCCGTGCCTGCTCGCGTACTCGTCGAGGAGGCGGTACTTGATGATCCAGTCGATCTCGGTGCCGACGAGGCCGAGGTCGCCGGTCTCGACCGCGGTGAGCGTGCGGTCCCAGAGCTCGAGGACGCGCTCGTGCAGGGGGTCGGTGGCCCCTTCGCGCTCGACGTACTCCTTGGCCTTGGTCAGGTACTCGCGCTGGAGGTCCAGGGCGCTCAGCTGGCGGCCGTTGGCCAGCCGCACGGTGCGCCGGCCCGTGGTGTCGTGGGAGATCTCGCGGATGGCGCGGATGGGGTTCTCGAGGGTGAGGTCGCGCATGACGACCCCGGCCTCGATCATCCGCAGCACGAGGTCGCACGAGCCCACCTTGAGCATCGTCGTGGTCTCGCTCATGTTCGAGTCGCCGACGATGACGTGCAGGCGGCGGTAGTGCTCGGCGTCGGCGTGCGGCTCGTCACGCGTGTTGATGATGGGCCGGCTGCGCGTCGTGGCCGACGAGACGCCCTCCCAGATGTGGTCGGCGCGCTGGCTCACGGCGAACGTGGCGCCCTTGGACGTGGCCACGAGCTTGCCCGCGCCGCACGTGATCTGCCGGCTGATGAGGAAGGGCAGCAGGGTGTCCGAGATGGTCGCGAACTCCCCCGCCCGGGTCACGAGATAGTTCTCGTGGCAGCCGTAGGAGTTGCCGGCGGAGTCGGTGTTGTTCTTGAACACGTAGATGTCGCCGGCGACACCGTCCTCGCGCAGCCGCTGCTGCGCGTCGACCACGAGCCCCTCGACGATCCGCTCGCCCGCCCGGTCGTGGGCGACAACCTGGCGCACCGAGTCGCACTCCGCCGTGGCGTACTCCGGGTGCGAGCCGACGTCGAGGTACAGGCGCGAGCCGTTGGTGAGGAAGACGTTGCTCGAGCGCCCCCACGCCACCACCTTGCGGAACAGGTAGCGCGCCACCTCGTCCGGGGTGAGCGTGCGCTGGCCGCCGGTGGAGCACGTGATCCCGTACTCGTTCTCGATCCCGAAGATCCGCCGTCCCCCGGGGGTGTTCACGCGTCGGTGCCGTCCTGCTCGGGCCGCTGGGTCTGCGGGTTCGTCGTGGCGTCGCGGGCCGACTCGAGGGTGTCGTCGACGAGCGGCGCGTCACGGGTGGGGTCCTCGGAGGACAGCAGGCGCCCCAGGAGCGGGCCGGAGATGCGGCGGAAGGTCCGTCGGGGCCGGTTGCGATCCAGCACGGCGACCTCGAGCTGTTCGGCGGCCAGCTCGCGGGCCGGACCGCCGGCCGGGTCGGTGCCGAGGAGCGAGACGGCCAGCCCGAGCGCCTCGGACAGGTGCAGGCCCTCGCGCCAGCGCTCGGTGAGCCCCTCCTCGATCTGCTCGGCTCCCCCGCCCATCGCGACGAAGCCGTGCTCGTCGGCGACCGAGCCGTCGTAGGTGAGCCGGTAGACCTGGTCGGTGGCCGGGGTCGTGCCGACCTCGGCGACGACGATCTCGACCTCGTAGGGCTTGGACTCCTGGGTGAACACCGTGCCCAGGGTCTGCGCGTAGGCGTTGGCCAGGCCGCGGGCCGTGACGTCGGAGCGGTCGTAGGAGTACCCGCGCAGGTCGGCGTACCGGACCCCGGCGACCCGCAGGTTCTCGAACTCGTTGTACTTGCCGACCGCCGCGAAGGCGATGCGGTCGTAGATCTCCGAGACCTTGTGCAGCGCCCGGCTGGGGTTCTCGGCGACGAAGAGGATGCCGTGGTCGTAGGCGAGGACGACGACCGACCGGCCGCGCGCGATCCCCTTGCGCGCGAAGTCGGCCCGGTCCTTCATCAGCTGCTCGGGCGAGACGTAGAAGGGCATGGCCGCACTCATCGCGCACCTCCCGGGTTGTCGGCACGGGAGGCGACGATGGCCTCGACGACGGGTTCGAGCTCGGTGTCGGGCACGAAGCGGGCGCCGATGTCGTCGACGATCCCGACGGTGGGCCAGATGCGGCGCCCGAGGTCGGGTCCGCCGGTGGCGGAGTCGTCGTCGGCGGCGTCGTAGAGGGCCTCGACGGCGAGGCGCACCGCCTCGTCGGCGGTTCCGCCGCGGCGGTACAGCTTCTTCAGGGCGCCGCGGGCGAACAGGGAGCCCGAGCCCACGCTGTGGTGGTCGTGCTCCTCGTAGCAGCCGCCCGTGACGTCGTAGGAGAAGATCCGGCCCCGGGCGTCACCGACGTCGAACCCGGCGAAGACGGGGACCACCGCCAGGCCCTGCATCGCCATCCCGAGGTTGCCGCGGATCATCGAGGCGAGGCGGTTGGCCTTGCCCTCGAGCGACATCAGGGTGCCCTCGATCTTCTCGTAGTGCTCGAGCTCGACCTGGAACAGCCGGACCAGCTCGATGGCCAGGCCCGCCGTGCCGGCGATCCCGACGAGGCTGTACTCGTCGGTGGCGAACACCTTCTCCATGTCGCGGTTGGCGATGAGGTTGCCCATCGTCGCCCGGCGGTCGCCCGCCATGACGACCCCGCCGTCCCAGGTCAGCGTGACGATGGTCGTGCCGTGGGGCGCCTCGAGGGCTGCCCCCGGTGGCAGGGTGCGCTGCGAGGGCAGCATCGCCGGGGCCTGCGCGGCGAGGAACTCCGTGAAGGAGGACGACCCCGGGACCAGGTAGGCCGAGGGCAGCCGTCCACCGTCCGTTCCGGGCGTCACTGGCCGCCCTTCTGGACGAACCCGCGGACGAACTCCTCCGCGTTGGACTCGAGGACCCCGTCGATCTCGTCGAGGATGTCGTCGATCTCGCTCGCCTGCGCCTGCGGGGCCGCGGCTGCGGGCTCCGGTGCGTCGTCGGGCCCACCGTCGTCGCGACGTTGCGGCCTCACCTGCTCCTGACCGGCCATGCTGACCCCTCCTCGGGTTCGACTGCCTGCGAGCCTAGTCGGCGGACCTGTCGGAGGTGCCGAGGGGCACGATGTGCCCACGCGTCGGACCGGGCTCAGACCTCGGTGGGGTCGCGGCGGGGCTCCTCGCCCCCGGCCGCGGCGAGGGCCCGCAGCAGCGAGGCCGCGTCGGGCGCGTTGCGCACGAGGTCGCCGATCCCGGCCTCGGTGCCCTTGAGGGGCTCGAGCATCGGCACGCGCTGGAGGGTGCGCTGCCCGGCGACGTCGAAGATCACCGAGTCCCACGAGGCCGCGACGACGTCGTCGGCGAAGCGGCGCAGGCACTCGCCCCGGAACCAGGCCCGGGTGTCGGTCGGCGGGTGGTCGACGGCGTGGACGACCTCGGCCTCGGAGACGAGCACCTCGACCCGGCCGGCGGCCGCGAGGCGGTGCGCCAGCCCCCGGTCGGCCCGCACGTCGGACCACTGGAGGTCGACGGCCTTGAGGCGCGGGTCGCCCCAGCCCAGGGCGTCCCGCTCGCGGTACCCCTCGAGGACGGCGAGCTTGGCGACCCAGTCGACCTCGCGGCGCGCCTCCATCGGGTCGCGGGCGAGCTTGTCGAGGACCGTGCCCCACCAGTGGAGCACCTCGACGGTGTCGGCGTCCGGTTCGCCCCCGGCGACCGCGTGCGCCCACGCGTGCGCGCGGTCGTGGTACTCGGTGAGGAGCTCGAGCGCCGTCATCCGGCGGCCGTCGACGAGCTCGACCTTGGCCTGGAGGGTCATGTCGTGCGAGACGGCGTGCAGGGTCGCCACCGGTCGGCGGACCGACAGGTCGTCGCGCAGCGCGTCGGCCTCGATCATCCCGAGGACCAGCGAGGTCGAGCCCATCTTGAGCAGGTTCGCGACGTCGCAGTGGTTGGCGTCGCCGAGGATGACGTGCAGCCGGCGGTAGCGGTCGGCGACGGCGTGCGGCTCGTCGCGGGTGTTGATGATGGGCCGCTTCAGCGTCGTCTCGAGCCCGACCTCGACCTCGAAGAAGTCGCTGCGCTGGGCGAGCTGGTAGCCGGGGGTGCGCGAGTCGACGCCGATGCCGACCCGGCCCGAGCCGCTCATCACCTGGCGGACGACGAAGAACGGGGTGAGGTGCTTGACGATGTTCGCGAACGGCGTCGAGCGCGCCATGAGGTAGTTCTCGTGGGTGCCGTAGGAGACGCCCTTGCCGTCGGCGTTGTTCTTGTAGAGGTTGACCCCGGGCGGGACGGTGGACAGCCGGGCGACGGCCTCGCGCATCACGTGCTCACCGGCCCGGTCCCAGATGACGGCGTCGCGCGGGTTGGTGACCTCGGGCGAGCTGTACTCGGGGTGGGCGTGGTCGACGTAGAGGCGCGCGCCGTTGGTGAGGACGACGTTGGCCAGGGTCGGGTCCTCGACGTCGGTCAGCTGGCTGGGGTGGGCCATCCCCCGGCCCATGTCGAAGCCGCGCGCGTCCCGCAGGGGCGCCTCGTCGGCGTAGTCCCAGCTGGCCCGGGCGGGGCGGATGCCGCGTGACGCGGCGTAGGCGGTCACGACGTCGCCCGACGCCACCATCGGGTTCGCGCCCGGGTCGCCGGGCACGACGATGCCGTACTCGGTCTCGATCCCCATCACGCGGCGCACGGTCATGGCTCGACGATACTGACCGCGTGCGCAGCTACCGCCGACTGTCCCTGCTGACTGCCGCCGTCAGCCTCGTCGCCGACCGCGGCAGGCCACCGGTCGAGCGTCTCGACATCGACGGCATCCACCGGGCGCGGGCCACCGTGCGTCCGACGACCGGGCTCGCCGGGCGGGTCGTCGGACGGGTCGTGGGGCGGCCGGACCCCGCGGTCGGCATCACCTACGGGACGGCCCCCGCGCGCGACGACCACGAGATCCCGCTGCGGATCTACCGACCCCGCGCCGTCCCGGACGCGCAGGACGACGTGCCCGTCGTCATGTGGTTCCACGGCGGCGGCTGGGTGCTCGGCAACGTCGTCGACCACGACCCGGTGTGCACCCTCATCGCCCGGGAGGTGGGCTGCGTCGTCGTCTCGGTGGACTATCGGATGGCGCCCGAGCACCGTGCGCCCGTGGCGGCCCATGACTGCGTCGACGCCACGACGTGGGTGCAGGTCAACGGTGACGTCCTGCGCGCCGACACCACCCGGATGGCCGTGGCGGGCGACTCCGCCGGCGGCAACCTCGCCGCGGTCGTGGCCCAGGTGATGCGTGACGCCGGGATGACGGCGCTGAGGCACCAGGCGCTGATCTACCCTGCCACCGACCTGACGATGTCCTCCCCCTCGGTGCGCGAGCACGCGAACGCCCCGATCCTCGACCGGCGCGGCATGGACGCGTTCCGCGACCACTACGTGCGCCCGGGCCACGACCTGCGCGACCCCCTGCTGTCCCCGCTCTTCGGTGAGCTCACGGGGTTGCCGCCGGCGCTGGTCCAGGTGGCCGACGTGGACCCGGTCCGCGACGACGGGATCCGCTACGCGGACGCCCTGCGAGCCTGCGGGGTGCCGGTGCGGCTCACGAACTACCTGCGGATGCCCCACGGGTTCGCCTCGATGCCCGGTGCCGCACCGGCGCTGGTGCGCCAGCAGCGGTGGGAGCTCGTGAGCGAGCTCCGCGCCGCGCTGTCCGCGACCTGACCTGCCGTTAGGCTGCCGACATGCGCGAGATCGTCGTCTTCTCCGGCTCGGCGCACACCTCCCTCGCCCACGCCATCTGCGACGAGCTCGACGTCCCGCTGTCCGAGACGCTCCTCACCCGCTTCAGCAACGACTGCCTCCAGGCGCAGCTGCTCGCCAACTGCCGCCAGCGCGACGTCTACCTCGTCCAGCCGCTCGTGCCGCCGACCCAGGACTCCCTCATGGAGCTCCTGCTCATGATCGACGCGGCGCGCGGCGCCTCGGCCGCGATGGTCACGGCGGTCATCCCCCACTTCGCCTATGCGCGCTCCGACAAGAAGGACGCCTCCCGGGTCTCGCTCGGGGGGCGTCTCGTCGCGGACCTCATCGCGACCGCGGGGGCCAACCGCGTCATCACGATGAACCTGCACGCGCCGCAGGTGCACGGGTTCTTCTCGGTCCCCGTCGACCACCTCACGGCGCTCGGGGTCCTCGCCGACCACTTCCGCGAGCAGGACCTCGACGACTGCGTCGTCGTCTCCCCCGACCTCGGCAACGCCAAGGACGCCACCCAGTTCTCGCGGCTGCTCGGCCTCCCCGTGGCGGCCGGCTCGAAGCGCCGGCTCAGCGACGACCGGGTCGTCATCGACTCGATCGTCGGCGACGTCTCGGGGAAGCGGGCCATCGTCCTCGACGACGAGATCGCCACGGGCGGGAGCATCGTCGAGCTCCTCGACCGGCTCGCCGACCGCGGGGTCACCGAGGCCTCGGTCGCCTGCACCCACGGGCTGTTCGCCGGCTCCGCGGTGGAGCGGCTGCGCTCGCACCCGATGGTGCGCGAGGTCGTGACGACGGACACCGTGCCGGCGCCCGCGGGGTGGCCGGAGCTGCGGGTGCGCTCGGTCTCGGTCCTGTTCGCGGAGGCGATCAAGCGCATCCATGCCGGGGAGTCGGTGTCGAGCCTGTTCGACGGCGTCGACCCCACGCACGCCCCGCCCCGCCAGAGCTCGCTGTTCGACCGGGTTCGCCCGTGAGCCGGGTCCTGCCCGCCTGACCACGTCCCGGGAAAACCGCCCAGGGGTCAGAGGTACTGGCCGGTGTTGGCGGTGTTGATCGACTTGCCGGGCTCGGTGCCCTCCTTGGTCTTGATGAGGGTGCGGATGTAGACGATCCGCTCCCCCTTCTTGCCGGAGATGCGGGCCCAGTCGTCGGGGTTCGTCGTGTTCGGCAGGTCCTCGTTCTCGCGGAACTCGTCGCTGCACGACGCGAGGAGGTGCTCGACCCGCAGGCCGCGCTGACCGGTGTCGAGCAGGTCCTTGATCGCCATCTTCTTCGCGCGGTCCACGATGTTCTGGATCATCGCGCCGGAGTTGAAGTCCTTGAAGTACAGGATCTCCTTGTCGCCGCCGGCGTAGGTGACCTCGAGGAAGCGGTTCTCCTCCTCCTCGGTGTACATCCGCAGCACCACGGCGTCGATCATCGCCTGGAGCGTGGCGGGCACCGACCCGCCGTTCTGCTCGACGTCGTCGGGGTGCAGCGGCAGGCCGGGGATCAGGTACTTGCCGAAGATGTCGCGAGCGGCCTCGGCGTCGGGGCGCTCGATCTTGATCTTCACGTCGAGCCGGCCCGGGCGCAGGATGGCGGGGTCGATCATGTCCTCGCGGTTGGAGGCCCCGATGACGATGACGTTCTCCAGGCCCTCGACGCCGTCGATCTCGGCGAGCAGCTGGGGGACGATCGTCGTCTCGACGTCGCTCGACACCCCGGACCCCCGCGTGCGGAACAGCGACTCCATCTCGTCGAAGAACACGACGACCGGGTACCCCTCGCTCGACTTCTCGCGCGCCCGCTGGAAGATCAGCCGGATGTGCCGCTCGGTCTCGCCGACGTACTTGTTGAGCAGCTCGGGGCCCTTGATGTTGAGGAAGTAGGACTTCCCCGGCTCGCGGCCCTCCTTCTCGGCGACCTTGCGCGACAGCGACGCCGCGACCGCCTTGGCGATCATCGTCTTCCCGCAGCCGGGAGGGCCGTAGAGCAGGACGCCCTTCGGGGGCTTGAGCTGGTGCTCGATGTAGAGGTCGGCGTGCAGGTAGGGCAGCTCGACGGCATCGCGGATGGCCTCGATCTGGCCGGTGAGCCCGCCGATGTCGGAGTAGTCGATGTCGGGGACCTCCTCGAGGACGAGGTCGGCGACCTCGGCCTTGGGGATCCGCTCGAAGACGAAGCCGGAGCGCGACTCCAGCAGGAGGGCGTCGCCGGCCCGGACCTTCTGCCCGTCGAGCGACGCGGCGAGCCGGCAGACCCGCTCCTCGTCGGCCTGAGCGACGACGAGGACCCGGCCGTCCTCGAGGACCTCCTTGCACAGGACGACCTCGCCGACCGTCTCGTACCCGTGGACCGCGACGACGTTCATCGCCTCGTTCAGCATGACCTCGCGACCGGGGGCGAGCTCGCCCGCCTCGATCGACGGGCTGACGGCCACGTGCATCTTGCGGCCGCTGGTGAGGATGTCGGCCGTGCCGTCGTCGAAGGTCTCCACGACGATGCCGTACGCCGCGGGAGGCTGGGCGAGGCGGTCGACCTCGGACTTGAGCGTGACGATCTGCTCGCGGGCGTCGCGCAGCGTGCGCACGAGCCGCTCGTTCTGCGCCGAGAGCGTGGCGGCCTGCGAGCGGATCTGCGCGAGGTCGCGCTCCATCGAGCGCAGCTGGGCCGGGGTGCCCTGCCCCCGCGAGCGGAGCGCGGCGATCTCCGCCTCGAGCGACTCGCGCTCGGCCTCGAGGCGCTCGCGGGCGCCCGGCTGGTCGGCCTGGGGCTGCTCGTCGGTGCTCATGCTCGACGATAACCCGCCGAGGTCAGGCGGAGGGCGAGGTATCGGTCACCGAGCGTCGCACCTTGCGCACGCGCTTCTCCGACGGGACCCGCTCGCCGATGGCCTCGGGGGTCCAGTCGGCGTCGGTGGCCTCCTCGCCGGTGACGTAGCCGCGGCCCGGGCGGCGCTTGCGCAGCGGAGGGGTCGTGTCCGGCGCGAGGCGACGGGTGGTGATGAGGAAGCCGGTGTGCCCGTGCATCCGGTGCTGGGGCCGGACGGCCAGCCCCTCGAGGTGCCAGCCGCGCACGAGGGACTCCCACGCCTGCGGCTCGGTGAAGGTGCCGTGGTCGCGCATCGCCTCGGCGACCTTCGACAGCTGCGTGGCCGTGGCCAGGTAGCAGATGAGCACCCCGCCGGGCGCGAGGGCGGCCGACACGACGTCGAGGCACTCCCAGGGGGCGAGCATGTCGAGGACGACGCGGTCGACGGTGCCGTCCTCCACGGTCGTGGGCAGCACCTCGACGAGGTCACCGACCGTCACGGTCCACGCCGGGTGGTCGGTGCCGAAGTAGGCGCGGGCGTTGGCCCGGGCGATGTCGGCGAAGTCCTCACGGCGCTCGAAGGAGTGCACGTGCCCGCTCTCCCCCACGGCCCGCAGCAGCGACATCGACAGGGCGCCCGACCCGACCCCGGCCTCCACGACGACGGCCCCGGGGAACATGTCGGCCATCGTGACGATCTGCCCCGCGTCCTTGGGGTAGACGACGGCGGCCCCTCGCGGCATCGACATGACGTAGTCGGACAACAGGGGGCGCAGGGCGAGGTACTCGACCCCGGCGGTGTTGGTGATGGTCGAGCCGTCGGGGGCGCCGATGAGGTCGTCGTGGGTGAGGTGCCCGCGGTGGGTGTGGAACTGCTTGCCCGCGGCCAGCTCGATGGTGTGCAGCCGGCCCTTGGGGTCGGTGAGCTGGACGCGTTCACCGGCGGCGAAGGGGCCGCGCCGCAGCTCGGCGCCGGTCGCGGCGGGGGTCGCGCTGACGGAGGTCATGGGCGCGAAGTCTAGTGGCGCGCGCGGTCCCGGCCCGCCGCGGCCTCGAGGGCCGAGCCGGTGACCATGCCCCATGCCCGTCCACCCTCGGTGAGGACGACGAGCGCGACGCGGGAGGCCGCCATCGCGGCGACGACCCGGTCGACCGAGTCGTCGGGGCCGGCCTCGACGACGTTGCCGTCGGGCACCCGCAGGACGACCGAGCCGATGGGCGACGTCGGTGGGGCCGCGGCCGCCGTCTCCCCGACGAGGGCCAGGGTGGGGCGGCCGTGCTCGTCCTCGCAGAGCACGAGGTCGGGGTGCAGGCGCGCCTCGGCCAGCGGGGTGCTCGGGGGGAGCACCACGACGGCCTGGGCCACGTCACCGAGGCGCACCGAGCGCAGGACCCGCTCGAGGGGCGCCCGTCGGATCGCTGCGGTGGCCCCGGACCACAGGATCCAGGCCATGACGAGGGCGAGCACGAGGGTGAAGAGGTCGAGGTTCGCCCGGTCGCCCGCCGCCAGGGGGCGCACGACGAACCAGAGCACGATCCCCGCCGCGAGGGCCCGGCCGCACCACCCGGCGACGACGAGCCCGAGCTCGCGGCGCCCGGACACCTTCCACACGAGGGACTCCACGACCTGCCCGCCGTCGAGCGGGAGACCGGGCAGCAGGTTGAAGGCGGCGAGCAGCAGGTTGAGGTAGACGAAGGAGAAGGCGAACTGCGACGCCGGCCACGGCAGCGCGAGGTACGCGACGAAGCCGATACCGGCCAGGGCCAGGTTGGCGAGCGGGCCGCTCACCGCGACGACCGCCGCGCGGCCCGGGGTGATCCCGGTGCCGTCGTACGCGGTGTGCCCGCCCCACAGGGTCGCGACGATGCGGTGCACCCGGAAGCCGAGGAGGCGGCCGGCCATCGCGTGCGCGACCTCGTGGCCCAGGACGGCGACGAGGATGCCGACGACGAGCCAGACCGCGTAGGCGAGTGCCGTCCCGGTGCCGAGGTCGCGGCCCGCCTGCCAGCCCGTCCAGGCGATGAAGGCCGCGAGCAGCAGCCAGGTGCGGTCGAGGTAGACCGGCACCCCGGCGACCCTGGCGAGCCGGATGGCGCCCGCCGGGGCCTTCTCGTCGGACATGCCACGGACCCTACGGGAGCCTCGGGGCATACTCTCTCCCCGACCCCTGCTGCCGACCCGAGGCGACCTTTCGTGACACCGCAGCACCGCCCCGACGCCACCTCCGACCTCACCGCTGCCCTGCGCGAGCGGGTCCTCGTCCTCGACGGGGCCATGGGGACCATGATCCAGGGCCACGGCCTGTCGGAGGAGGACTACCGCGGCGAGCGCTTCGCCGACCACCCCAGCGACGTCATGGGCAACAACGACCTCCTGTCGATGACCCAGCCCGAGATCATCGGCGGCATCCACCGGGCGTACCTCGAGGCGGGCGCCGACCTCGTCGAGACCAACACCTTCAACGCGCAACGGATCTCCCTCGCCGACTACGGGATGGAGGACCTCGCCTACGAGATGAACGTGGCCGCCGCCTCCATCGCCCGCGCCGAGGCCGACGCGATGACCGAGCGCACACCCGAGCGTCCGCGCTGGGTCCTCGGGGCGATCGGCCCGACGAACCGCACCGCGTCGATCTCCCCCGACGTCAACGACCCGGGCGCACGCAACGTCACCTTCGACGAGCTCGTCGAGGCCTACACCGAGCAGGCCCGCGGCCTCGTCGACGGCGGTGCCGACGTCCTGCTCGTCGAGACGATCTTCGACACCCTCAACGCCAAGGCCGCGATCTTCGCCCTCGAGACCCTGTTCGAGGAGCACGACCGGCGCTGGCCGGTCATGATCTCGGGCACCATCACCGACGCCTCGGGGCGCACGCTCTCCGGCCAGGTGACCGAGGCGTTCTGGTACTCGGTGCGCCACGCCCGTCCGCTGTCGATCGGCCTCAACTGCGCGTTGGGCGCGGGTGAGCTGCGCCCCTACATCGCCGAGCTGTCGCGCCTCGCCGACTGCTTCGTGTCGGCCCACCCGAACGCCGGTCTGCCCAACGCCTTCGGCGAGTACGACGAGACGCCCGACGCCATGTCCCGGGTGGTCGGCGAGTTCGCCACCGCCGGCCTGGTCAACATCGTCGGCGGCTGCTGCGGCACCACGCCCGAGCACATCGAAGCCATCGCGGCCGCCGCCGCCGGGGGCACGCCCCGCGAGCCGGCCGACGTGCCCAAGGCACTGCGCCTGGCGGGCCTCGAGCCGGTCGTCATCGACGAGTCCAGCCTGTTCGTCAACGTCGGCGAGCGGACCAACATCACCGGCTCCGCCCGCTTCCGCCGCCTCATCCAGGAGGACGACTACAACACCGCGCTCGGGGTGGCCCGGCAGCAGGTGGAGGCAGGCGCCCAGGTCATCGACGTCAACATGGACGAGGGGATGATCGACGGCGTCGCGGCCATGGACCGCTTCCTGCGCCTCGTCGCCTCCGAGCCCGACATCTGCCGGGTCCCGCTCATGGTCGACTCCTCGAAGTGGGAGGTCATCGAGGCGGGCCTGAAGGTCACCCAGGGCAAGCCGATCATCAACTCGATCTCGATGAAGGAGGGCGAGGAGGACTTCCGCGCCCACGCCCGCCTGGCCCGCAAGTACGGGGCCGCCGTCGTCGTCATGGCCTTCGACGAGGAGGGCCAGGCCGACTCCCTCGAGCGCCGCAAGGTCATCTGCGAACGCGCGTACCGGATCCTCGTCGACGAGGTGGGGTTCCCGCCGCAGGACATCATCATCGACCCCAACATCTTCGCCGTGGCCACAGGCATCGAGGAGCACGCGGCGTACGGCACCGACTTCATCGAGGCGACCCGCTGGATCAAGGGCGCGCTCCCCCACGTGCTGGTCTCCGGTGGCGTCTCCAACGTCTCGTTCAGCTTCCGGGGCAACAACGCCGTCCGCGAGGCGATCCACGCGGTCTTCCTCTACCACGCCATCAAGGCCGGCATGGACATGGGCATCGTCAACGCCGGTGCGCTCCAGGTGTACGACACGGTCGACGTCAAGCTGCGCGACGCCATCGAGGACGTCGTGCTCAACCGCCGCGAGGACGCCACCGAGCGGCTGCTCGCCATCGCCGAGGACTACCGGTCCGCCGGCAACGAGGAGGACCCCGCCGCCGCGGAGTGGCGCTCCCTGCCGGTGCGCGAGCGCATCACGCACGCGCTCGTCAAGGGCATCGACGACCACGTCGTCGACGACACCGAGGAGCTGCGGGTCGAGATCGACGACGCCGGGGGGCGCCCGCTCGAGGTCATCGAGGGCCCCCTCATGGACGGCATGAACGTCGTCGGCGACCTCTTCGGGGACGGGAAGATGTTCCTCCCGCAGGTCGTGAAGTCGGCCCGCGTGATGAAGAAGGCCGTCGCACACCTGATCCCGTACATCGAGGCCGACAAGGACCCGGCGGCCAAGAAGCGGAGCAAGGGCCTGGTCGTGACGGCGACGGTCAAGGGCGACGTCCACGACATCGGGAAGAACATCGTCGGGGTCGTGCTCCAGTGCAACGGCTACGACGTCATCGACCTCGGGGTCATGGTGCCCGCGCAGAAGATCCTCGACACCGCCAAGGAGGTCGACGCCGACATCATCGGGCTGTCCGGCCTCATCACGCCGAGCCTGGACGAGATGGTCCGGGTCGCTGCCGAGATGGCCCGCCAGGGCTTCGAGATCCCGCTGATCATCGGCGGGGCCACGACGTCGCGCGCGCACACCGCGGTCAAGGTCGACCAGCAGTACGAGGGACCGGTGGTGTGGGTCAAGGACGCGTCGCGCTCGGTGCCCGTCGTCAGCCAGCTGATGTCCGAGAAGCACCGTGAGTCCTTCCTCGAGGGCGTGGTCAAGGACTACGACTCCATCCGGGCCCGCCACGCCGCCAAGACGGGCGAGCGCCCGCTCGCCTCGTACGAGGACGCCAAGGCCAACGCGCCCGTCATCGACTGGGCGTCCTACCGGCCGATGCGCCCGCACCTGCTCGCGCAGCAGGCCGGCGACCGCTGGTCCGGCAAGCGCGACGACCACTGGCACCGTGCGGCCACCCAGTTCACCCGGGTCTGGGAGGACTTCCCGCTCGACGAGCTGCGCCACTACATCGACTGGACGCCGTTCTTCCTCGCCTGGGAGATGAAGGGGCGCTACCCCGACATCCTCAACAACCCGGCGACGGCCGAGGTGGCGCGCAGGCTGCTCGACGACGCGAACCGGATGCTCGACCGGATCGAGCGCGAGAAGTGGCTCACCGCACGCGGGGTCGCGGGCTTCTTCCCGGCCGCGTCGGTCGGCGACGACATCGAGGTGTACGCCGACGAGGACCGCACGACCGTGCTCACCACCCTCCACGGTCTGCGCCAGCAGGGGCAGCACCGCGAGGGCGTGGCCAACAAGTGCCTGTCCGACTTCGTCGCGCCGAAGGAGAGCGGGCTCGCCGACCACGTCGGCGCGTTCTCGGTGACCACCGGCATCGGCATCGAGGAGCGGCTCAAGGCCTTCAAGGACGACAACGACGACTACTCGGCCATCCTGCTGGAGTCGCTCGCCGACCGGCTCGCCGAGGCCTTCGCCGAGCGCCTGCACGAGAAGGTCCGGCGCGAGCTGTGGGGCTACGCGCCCGACGAGCGGCTCGACGTCGACGAGCTCGTCCACGAGAAGTACGACGGCATCCGGCCCGCCCCGGGCTACCCGGCCTGCCCCGAGCACACCGAGAAGGAGACGCTCATGGCCCTCCTCGGGGGCGAGGAGCGCACGGGCGTCACCCTCACCGAGTCGATGGCGATGTGGCCGGGCGCGTCGGTGTCCGGGTGGTACCTCGCCCACCCGCAGAGCCAGTACTTCGTCGTGGGACGCCTCGGGCGCGACCAGGTCGAGTCCTACGCCGAGCGCAAGGGCTGGGACCTGCGGACCGCCGAGCGCTGGCTCGGCCCCAACCTCGGCTACCACCCCGAGGACTGAGCCACCCCCGCCCCGGTCCCGGTTGGGGATGTCTGCGGGGGGATGTCGGCCCGGACGCCTACGGTGGCGGCATGACCCCAGCCCTGTCGCCGAGCCGCGCCGCGGACTTCAAGCAGTGTCCGCTGCTGTTCCGGTTCCGCACGATCGACAAGCTCGAGGGTCCCCCGTCGCAGGCGGCCGCGCGCGGCACGCTCGTCCATGCGGTCCTCGAGCACCTCTTCGACCTCCCGGCCGCCGACCGCACGACCACCGCGGCGGTCGCCCTCCTCGAACCGCGGTGGCGGGCCCTCGTCGAGGAGCGCCCCGAGCTCGGCACGATGATCGACGACGACGAGCAGCTCACCGAGGAGGCCTGGTTCTCCGGCGCCCGCACGCTCGTCGAGCAGTGGTTCGACCTCGAGGACCCCACCCGGCTCGAGCCGGCCGCGCGCGAGCTCTACGTCGAGACCGAGATCGAGGGCCTCACCCTGCGCGGCTACGTCGACCGGCTCGACGTCGCCCCGGACGGCGCGATGCGGGTCGTCGACTACAAGACGGGCCGCTCCCCCAGCGAGCTGTTCGAGGCCAAGGCCCTGTTCCAGATGAAGTTCTACGCGCTCGTGCTCTGGCGCATCCACGGGCAGGTCCCCTCGCTGCTCCAGCTCGTCTACCTCGGCAACGGCGAGGTCGTGCGCTACGCCCCCGACGAGCACGACCTGCTCGCCCTCGAGCGCAACGTGCGCGCCATCTGGGAGGCCGTCGTGCGGGCCGCGCAGACCGGCGACTGGCGCCCGCGCACCTCGCGGCTGTGCGACTGGTGCGACTTCCGCGACCTGTGCCCCGCGTGGGGCGGCACTCCCCCGCCGCTGCCGGAGGGCGCGGCCACCATCGCGCTCGACCCCGCGAACAGCGGTGAGGTGCAGCCGAACGAGGAGTGAGGTCAGGCCGTCGCGCGCGCCGTGGCGGCGTGCTGCGCCAGCAGCTCGGGCGTCACCCCGGCCAGGGAGTCGAGGTGCACCGCCCCCGGTTGCTCGGGCACGGCCACGACGTGGGGGACCGCGATCGTCGGCACGCCGGCGGCCACGGCGGACCGCACGCCGGTCGGCGAGTCCTCGATGGCGACGCAGTCCGCCGCCTCGACCCCGAGGAGGCGGGCCGCGGCCCGGTACGGCTCGGGGTGCGGCTTGCCGTGGGCGACCTCGTCGCCCGTGACCACGGCGGCGAACGAGCCCTCGGGCAGGGCCGTGACGACGGCATCGGCCAGGCTGCGCCACGACATCGTCACCAGGGCGCTGGGCACGCCGGCCTCCCCGAGGGCCGCGAGCAGCTCACGCGCCCCCGGGCGCCACGGCACGTGCTCGCGCACCCGGGCCACGACCCGCGCGAGGAGCTCGTCGACGATCCGCTCCGGGGTCCAGGGGACGTTGCCGTGCTCCTGGATGAAGCGCGCCGAGACCATGAGGTCGTTGCCGACGAGCTGGTGCGCGAACTCGTCGCTCCACGTGCCGCCGTGCTCCTCGACGATCTCGTGCTCCGCGGCGATCCAGTAGGGCTCGGTGTCGACCAGGGTGCCGTCCATGTCCCAGAGAACGGCTGCGGGGAGGCTCACGGAAGACGAGTGTAGGGAGTCGTAGGGTGGAGCACCGAGACGAGGAGGCGCGGTGATCGAGCTGGAGGACCTGCCCGAGCTGCACGACGCGGTGATGATCGCGGCGTTCGAGGGGTGGAACGACGCAGGCGAGGCCGCGAGCGCCGTCATCGAGCACCTCGCGGAGGTCCTCGACGCCGAGGTCATCTGCGCCCTCGACCCCGAGGACTACTACGACTTCCAGGTCAACCGGCCGCGCGTCCTGCTCGAGAACGGGCGCCGGCGGATCAGCTGGCGCACGACGCGCGTCCTCGTCGCCACGAACACCGTGCTCGGTCGCGACGTCGTGCTCGTCCAGGGCGTCGAGCCCTCGTTCCGGTGGCGGGCCTTCGCGATCGAGCTGATGGAGCTGGCCCAGGCCGCCGACGTCTCGATGGTCATCACCCTCGGCGCCCTCATGGCCGACGTCGCGCACAGCCGGCCCATCCCGGTCACCGCCACCTCCGACCACGAGGACACCCGCCACCGCCACGACCTCGAGATGAGCACCTACGAGGGACCCACCGGGATCGTCGGGGTCCTCGCCGACGCGGCCACGCAGGTCGGGGTGCCCTCCGTGTCGTGCTGGGCCGCGGTCCCCCACTACGCCGGGCACAACCCGTCACCCAAGGCCACGGCCGCCCTCCTCAGCCGCATCGAGGAGCTGCTCGACACGCCCATCGAGCACGGGGACCTCGACGAGGACGCCCACGCGTGGGAGCGCGGCATCGACGAGCTCGCCGCGTCCGACAGTGAGGTCGCCGAGTACGTGGAGTCGCTGGAGGAGGCCCAGGACACCGCAGACCTGCCCGAGGCGAGCGGCGACGCCATCGCCAAGGAGTTCGAGCGCTACCTGCGCCGCCGCGGCACCGACGAGCCGCAGTAGGGAGCCCGCCCGCGACGGCGGGCGTCCGCCCGGCCGGTCAGCGGGTCAGAGCCGGATGCCGAGGACGGCGTCGATGGTGCGCGCCACGAGGCCCGGTGCGTCCTGCCGCACCCACTCCCCGGCGAGGGTCCGCTCGGCCCACGCGTCGACAGCGGCCAGGGCCCGCGGGGTGTCGAGGTCGTCGGCGACGGCGGAGCGGACCTCTGCGACGGTGTCCTCGGGGTCCGCGCCCAGGTTCACCGACAGCGCCTCGCGCCAGCGGGCCAGGCGTGCCTGCGCCACGTCGAGGAGGTCGGGGGTGTACTCCCAGTCGCGGCGGTAGTGCCGGGCGAGCAGGACCAGGCGGATCGCCATCGGGTCGATGCCGTCGGCCCGCATCCTGGAGACGAGGACGAGGTTGCCCTTGGACT
Source organism: uncultured Actinomycetota bacterium (assembly GCA_963795035.1). Taxonomy (GTDB): domain Bacteria; phylum Actinomycetota; class Actinomycetes; order Actinomycetales; family Dermatophilaceae; genus Oryzobacter. The sequence continues at coordinate 892,518 of CAWCFZ010000003.1, forward strand.
TGCTCATCTTCGCGCCGTCCAGGCCCACCATCGCCTGGTGCACGTAGTGCCGGGCGAAGACGTCGTCGCCGGTGAGCGCGGTCGCCTGCACGGCGCTCATCTCGTGGTGCGGGAACACCAGGTCGCTGCCGCCGCCCTGGACGTCGATGGCGCCGCCGAGGCGGTCGAGCGCGATGGCCGTGCACTCGACGTGCCAGCCGGGCCGACCGGACCCGAGGACGTCGTCGTCCCACGACGGCTCGCCCTCGCGGTGGGCCCGCCAGAGGAGCGGGTCGAAGGGGTCGCGCTTGCCGGCTCGTTCGGGGTCACCGCCGCGCTCGACGAAGACCTCGGCCATCTGCTCCCGGGTCCAGCCCGAGACCGACCCGAAGTCCGGGGTCGCCGTGAGGTCGAGGTAGACGTCGGACCCGGTGCCCTCGCCGTCCGGGACCGGCACGAGGTACGCGGCGCCTCGCTCGAGGAGCCCGCGCACCGCCGCGGCGATCTCCGGCATCGCCTCGACGACCCCGACGTAGTCGTCGGGCGGGAGGACGGCGAGGGCGGTCATGTCGTCGCGGAACAGGTCGATCTCGGCGGTCGCCAGCTCGCGCCAGTCGCGCCCGTCGCGGGCCGCGCGCTCCAGGAGCGGGTCGTCGACGTCGGTGACGTTCTGGACGTAGGCGACCTCGTGCCCGGCGTCGCGCAGGGCCCGGCCGACGAGGTCGAAGGTCACGTACGTGGCGGCGTGCCCGAGGTGCGTCGCGTCGTAGGGCGTGATCCCGCAGACGTAGAGGCGCGCGGTGGGGCCGGGGTCGACCGGGCGCACGGACCCGCTCTGGGTGTCGAACAGGCGCAGGGGGTCGCCGTGGCCGGGCACGGCCGGGACGAAGGGGGCGGGCCACGACTTCACCGGGCAAGCCTACGGTGCGCTGCACCGGCTCCCCGCCGCCGGTCGACCTACAGCGCCGGCCACGGGATCGCGGGCCACCCGGGCGAGGGCAACGGATGGCGGCGGGTGCGCAGCAGGTGCTCCGTGCGCGCCTCGAGGGCCTGGACCTCCGGGACCGTGAGCAGCTCGTGCAGGGCGTCGGCGAGCTCGCCCCGCAGCGCCGTCCGCAGGGACTGGACCCGGTCGAGGTCCTCGGGGGTGACGGCCTCGCCCGCCCACCCCCACAGCACCGTGCGCAGCTTCGGCTCGACCCCGAGGCTCACGCCGTGGTCGCACCCACGGACCCGGTCGCCGTCGCGCAACAGGTGCCCGCCCTTGCGGTCGGAGTTGTTGAGGACGGCGTCGAGGACCGCGACCGTGCGCAGCGCCGGGTGCGGTGCGTGGGAGACCACGACCGGCAGCCCCTGCGGGGTCTCCCCCGAGAGGACCACGACCCAGCCCGTCGGGACGTCGGCCGCTGAGGTGACCTCGACGAGCGCCGCGGGCTCGCCCTCGACCGGCCCGACCCACAGCTGCACGGAGCCGCGTCCGTGCGGGCCGTCGCGCAGGACCGTCGGGGGGACGACGTCGAAGCCGCCCGCCGCGCTGATGAGGTAGGCCGCCCGCTCGCGCGCCACGAGGGTGCCGTCGGGGTAGTCCCACAGGGGGCGCTCGGTGAGCTCGGGCTTGTGGATGACGAGGACGCCGTCGGCGCCGTCGTCGACCGTGCACAGCAGGGCGCCGTTCGACGAGTCGGCCAGGCGCCCGACCGGGGTGAGGTCACCGCGGGCCAGGATCTGCTCGAGCTCAGCGTCGGTAGCCGTTGGCACGGGGGCAGATGTGGCCGGTGGGGTCGAGCGGCTGGCCGCAGAACGGGCAGGCCGGGCGCCCGGCGGAGACGACCGCGCCGCAGCGGCGCGCGAAGGCGCGCGCGGCCTGGGGCGTGAGGACGACCCGCAGCGTCTGCAGCGTCTCCGGCGGCGCCTCCTCGGGGTCGGCGTCGTGGCACTCGATGACGACCGACGCACGCTCGGCGTCCCAGGTGAGCGCCAGCGTGTCGACCCGGAACTCGTCCTCGATCGGGGTCGCGAGCGGGTCGGTGTCGCCGGCGTCGGTCGGCTCCGGCCCTGTTCCGTCGGCGTGGGCGTCGAGCAGGTCGTTGACCCGGTCGGCGAGGACACTCACCTGGACCTTCTCGAGCGACACCGACACGAGGCGGTCGTCACCGCTGGCCTGGAGGAAGAACGTGCGACCCCCCGGAGGTCCGACGGTGCCGGCGACGAAGCGCTCCGGCGGGTCGAAGACGGTTGCTGGCATGGACGACACCCTAGATCGAGAACCCGACGGGCAGCTCGAGGCGGTGGCGTGCCATGAGGTCGCAGTCGCCGAGGACCTCACGCGTGGGCCCGTCGGCGACGATGCTCCCCCCGGACAGCACGACCGAGCGAGCGCACAGCTCCAGGGCGTACGGCAGGTCGTGGGTCACCATGAGCAGGGTGACGGGCAGGCCCCGCAGGATGTCGGCGAGCTCGCGGCGCGAGGTGGGGTCGAGGTTGCTCGACGGCTCGTCGAGGACGAGGATCTCCGGGCGCATCGCCAGGACCGTGGCGATGGCGACGCGTCGCCGCTGCCCGAAGGACAGGTGGTGGGGGGCCCGGTCGGCGAGGTCGGCGACACCCACGGCCGTCAGGGCCTCGAGCACGCGGGCGTCGAGCTCGGCCCCCCGCACGCCGAGGTTGGCGGGCCCGAAGGCGACGTCGTCGCGGACGGTGGGCATGAAGAGCTGGTCGTCGGGATCCTGGAAGACCAGCCCCACCCGGCGCCGGACCTCCAGGAGGTTGGCGTCGGTGACGGGGAGCCCGGACACGGTCACCGACCCGTGGCCGGGCTGGAGGACGCCGTTGAGGTGCAGGACGAGGGTGGTCTTGCCCGCGCCGTTCGGCCCGAGCAGGGCGACCCGCTCCCCGGGGTGCACGTGGAGGTCGACCCCGAACAGGGCCTGGTGCCCGCCCGGGTAGGCGTAGGCGACCTGGCGCAGGTCCAGGACGGGGACGCTCATGCCGCGCGCACCCCCACCGTGACCACGGCCGCCACGAGCGCCGGGGCCAGGGCCAGGGCCCACTGGGTCGGCGCGGCCTGGAGCCTGTGGGTGACCGGGAGCCGGCCGCTCCAGCCCCGGCTCACCATCGCCAGGTGGACTCGCTCGCCCCGCTCGTAGCTGCGGATGAACAGGGCCCCGGTGCTCGCCGCCAGTGCGGGCCAGGCACGCAGCGAGCGGGGGGTGAAGCCGCGTGAGGCTCGGGCCACCTTCATCCGGCGCATCTGGTCGCCGACGACGTCGACGTAGCGGACCATGAACGACACGATGAGGACCAGGGGGTCGGGGACGCGCAGGTGCTGCAGGGCCCGCACGAGGTCGCGCGGGCGGGTGGTGACGGCGAACGCCACGGCGGCGACGACACCGCTGGTTCCCTTGAGCAGCAGGGCGATGGCCGCCGCGAGCCCCGCCTCCGAGACCCGGAAGGGGCCGAGGTCGACCCGGGGTCCGACGGCGACGAACGGCAGCACGAGCGCGAACACGGCGAAGGGCGCCTCCACCGCCAGCCGGGGCAGGAGGTGCCTCGCGGGAACGCGACAGGTCGCGAGCACCGCGAGGGCCACGACGAGGAGCCCGGCGAGGGCGGCGTGCGCCCGGGGCGGCACCGACACGACGAGAAGCACGAAGGCCAGGAGCCCGACGAGCTTGGCGTGCGGCGGCATCCGGTGCAGCGGGGTGTCGCCCTCGACGTGCAGGTGGGAGGCGTGTCCGGACCCCACGTCAGTCCCGCCGGCGCCGGGCGAGCCGACGGAGCAGCAGGACCAGGCCCGCCATGACGATCCCGGTGACCACGACCCCGGCGACGCCGGCCAGGCCCCCGGACAGGCGCGTGTCACCGACACCGCTGACGCCGTACCCGGCGAGCGGCGACCCCGACGCCGCGGAGTCACGGGCGGCGCCGTCCAGGCCCAGTCGCTGCGCGACGAACTCCAGTCCGTCGGGATGACCCGAGGCGTAGAACGACAGCACGCCGGCGAGCACGAGGCTGACCGCGAGGCCCGCGGTGACGACCGAACGCGTGGAGGTGCGGCGATTACCGGTCGGGGCGCTCATCGGGCGACCTGCTGGGTCCGCAGCTCGAGGGCGGGCAGCGCACCGCGCGCCCCACGCACGAGGTCGGGACGGGCCGCGAGGATGCTCGAGACGGCCAGGACGGTGATGGCCGCCTCGCCCAGGCCGATGACGACGTGCCAGCCGCCCATCGTCGCCGCGAACGTGCCGAGCGGGATCGGCACGGCACCGCCGAGCGCGTAGAGCCCGACGAGGGCCAGCGCCGCGGTCGGCACGCTGACCAGGGCCCCGAACCCGGCCGCGGCGGGCACCGACCACCGGACCCGCGGCAGCAGGGCCAGCGACCCGCGGAAGAGGGCGTACCCGACCCACCCGGCGACGACGGCCATGAGCAGCACGTTGGTCCCGATCGCGGAGACACCACCGTCGGCGAAGAGGAAGGCCTGCACGGCGACCACGACGGTGAGGCACAGCGTCGCCGTCGCGGGGCCGACGAGGACGGCGGCGAGGGTGGCGCCCACGAGATGGCCCGAGGTCCCGGCCCCGACGGGGAAGTTGACCATCTGGGCGGCGAAGACGAAGACGGCGACCAGGCCCGCCAGGGGTGCCGTGCGGTCGTCGATCTCCCGCTTGGCGGCTCGGCCCAGGGAGGCGGCGACCACCCCGCCCGCCACGACGAGGGTGCCCACCGAGGTCGTGGCGTCGAGGAACCCGTCGGGGACGTGCATCTGCGCTCCTTGGTCGAGGTGTCGGTTCGTGGCGGAGGGTGCGCTCGTCAGGAGGACGCACCATCCCTTGTTGCACATTATTCGCAACAGCGCCGCGGCTCAACACCGGGTCGAGGTCAGCCCGCCCCGCCGCCGACCTCGGAGTCGCCGGCGGGCGCATGGCGCGGGCGGGCGACGAGCGGCGTCAGGTCGTCGAGCGCGGTGTTGCTCGCGAGCAGCACCATGCGGGTGGCGGTGAGGTGGATGGCCGTGACGCTGCCCGGGTCGACGCGCACGCGCTGGAGCCCGGCCAGGCCGGCCCCGACGGCCTCGGCGACGACCGACTTGATGGGGTCGCCGTGGCTCACCGCGAGCCACACGGCGTCGGCGCCGTGCTCGGCCTCGACCTCGGCGTCGAGCGCCCGGATCCCCCCGACGACGCGGGCCGCCATGTCCGCCAGGGACTCCGCGTCGAAGTCGTCGTGCGGCGGGAAGGTGGCGCGGGCGGGGTCGTCCTGGACCACCCGCCACAGGGGGTCCTTCGCTGCGTCGGCGAGGGCACGGCCGGTCCACCCGCCGTAGTGGCACTCCCCCAGCCGGATGTCGGTCGTCAGCGGGTGGTCGGGCAGGGCGAGCGAGAGGGTCTCGACGCAGCGCTGGAGCGGGCTCGACACGGCGCGGGCCACGGTGATCGACGCGAGGCGCTCCCCCACCCGCGCCGCCTGGTCGCGTCCGGTGTCGGTGAGGCCCACCCCCTCGCTCCACCCGGCGAGGACGCCCGCGGCGTTGGCGGTCGAGTGCCCGTGACGCAGGAGCAGGACGGTGGCCACGAGGCCCCACTGTAGGCGGCGGCCCGGACGGCGGCCCCGGCGCGCCGCCTCGATGTCGTCCGTCGCGGTGCGCGCACGAGCACAATGGCGAGGTGATCGTGGACCGGGCCCTCTACCTCGACGGCCAGCGCCGCCCGTGCGGCGACCTCAGCGACGAGCTCGCCGCCCTGCGGGCGACCGGCGGGCCCGGGGACTTCCTCTGGATCGGCCTCAAGGACCCGACGCAGGCGGAGTTCGACGGCGTCGACGACGAGCTCCAGCTGCACCCCCTCGCGGTGGAGGACGCGGTCAAGGGGCGCCAGCGAGCCAAGGTCGAGCTCTACGACACCACGGTCTTCGTCGTGCTCAAGCCGCTGCGGTACGTGGAGGAGACCTCCGACATCGAGACCGGCGAGCTCATGGTCTTCGTCGGTGACCGGTTCGTCGTCACCGTGCGCCGGGGTGAGGCGGGGCCGCTCGCCGGGCTCCGCCACGAGCTCGAGGATGACCCCCACCGGCTCCGGCTCGGTCCGATGTCGGTCCTGCACGCGATCATGGACGGCGTCGTCGACGGCTACCGGGCCATCGACGAGGAGATCGGCACCGACCTCGACGAGATCGAGACGCGCGTGTTCTCCGGCGAGCCGATGGACTCTGCCGCGATCTACCGCCTCAAGCGCGAGGTCCTGGAGTTCCGCCGGGCGGCGGCCCCGCTGTCCGTGCCGCTCCAGCTGCTCCACCGCTCCGAGGGCAGCCCGGTGCCCGAGGGCGAGCTGCGCCTGCTGATGCGCGACGTCGCCGACCACCTGCACGGCGTCATCGACCACGTCGAGTCCTACGACCGGCTGCTCACCGACGTCCTCGGCGCGCACCTCGCCCAGATCTCGGTGCAGCAGAACTCCGACATGCGGCGCATCTCGGCCTGGGTCGCCATCGCCGCGGTCCCGACGATGATCGCCGGCGTGTACGGGATGAACTTCGAGAACATGCCCGAGCTGCGGTGGCGGTTCGGCTACTTCCTCGTGCTCGGGGTCATGGCCGTCGTGTGCGGCGGCCTCTACCGCGCCTTCCGCAGGTCCGGCTGGCTCTGACCCTTCGCGTCAGGCGACCGCGTCGACGGCTTCGTCGATGGGGGTGTGCCCGTCGTTGAACTCGATGAACCTGCCGATGGTGGCGGGCTTGGCGAGAACGGCCGCGATGACCCGGGCGACGTTCTCCCGAGAGACCTCGCCGGGCGGGAGATCGGCACCGACGTCGATCCGACCGGTGGCGACCGCCTGGGTGAGAGTGCTGGGACCGAGGATCGTCCAGGACAGGTTCGTCCCGCGCAGGTACTCGTCCGCAGCGGCCTTCGCCTCGTAGTAGGCGAACATCCCGTCGTCCGGTGAGACTCCGTGGTCGACGCGCGATCCGACGAAGGAGACCATCACGTAGCGGGACACGCCGGCCAACCTCGCGGCGTCCATGGAGCGGATCGCGGCATCACGATCCACGGCATAGGTGCGCTCGGTGTTGCCGCCACCCGCACCCGCCGACCACACGACGGCGTCGTGCCCGCCGAGCAGCTCCGCGAGCTGCTCGGACGTCAGATGCTCGACGTCAGCGATGACCGGTGTGGCACCGACCGCCGTGATGTCCGCGCGCTGCTGCGGGTCGCGAATCAGGGAGCTGACCGAGTGGGAGCTGCCGGTGAGGATCCGTGCCAGGTGAAGGGCGACTTTCCCATGCCCCCCGATGATCGCGATACTCGACATGCGGCTCCTTGGGTCTGGTTCCTCGGCGTTGGGCTTCGAGACGTCAGTGGCTTGGCGACCTCGCCGCCAGCACCGGGCTCACCGCCCTCGTGTACGCGTCACGGGACGATGCTGGCGGGCACTCGTGGCTCCGACCGTGTCGATCCTAATGGGCTTCCTGGTGCGGAAACGGCACCGAGGCAACGGACGGGCCGCACCCCAGAGCGCGAGCTCCGGCCGTGGCGCAAGCGACCGTGTCAGGAGGCGCTTGGACCGCGGATCAGCACGATGGGCAAGCGCGGCATGAGTGGATGTCTGAGTCGGTGGCTGAAGAGGTCGCCACAATCACGACGCAGGTGTCCTGTCAGGACGCGGATGTACCTGCGTCCCTGGTCGACAAGGGCGTCCTGGGCCGCCACCCTCAGCTGCCAGGCTCGACGGATGGTTCGTGACCCTCATCGGCGCTCACCGAAAGTGATGTCCGCGGTCGTAGGGACATAGCTGGCCGTCGGTCCGCCGCCGACGTACTCGCCGAAGCCGCTCTGGAACCACATCGACGACCTTCCGTCGCGGACGTTGACGGCGATCGGTGGCGACGAGGCGGTGCCGACCCGCGCAGTGACCGAGTGCGTCCCGGCGGCCAGGGTCGAGGTCGTGAGCCGTGCCGTCCCCGCGGCGTCGAACGAGCCCTGACCGATAGGCGTCGGGCCGTCGTAGAAGACGACACCGCCCGCGCCGGTGCCCGAAGGGACGCGGGCCGTCAGGGTCACCGGCTGCCCCGTCACGGTGGCCGCGCTCGACGCCGTGACGACCGGCCCGCTAGAGGCGGGCGCTGCGTAGTGGATCGTCCCGTTGAGCGCCGGGGCCATCCCCTCGCAGTACTGCGTGAACGACGCGTCGAGCAGCGTCGCACGACCCTCGGCGTCCACCGTCAGTGCATAGATCGTGAACCGGCCGCTGAGGGCGTTGCACCCCCGGCTTCCCGCCGTGACATCCAGGCCGGGGGCCTGGTTGAACCCCGCCCGGCGGGCACCCTCGTAGACGCCGGTCGTCAGCTGCTGGCCGGGCGGCGCCGCGAACCGGATGTCCCATGAGTCCAGGACGTCCCCGGTGTAGATGTGGACGTTGATGCTGTGCGCCCCGCCCGAGAGGGAGAAGGTCGACGGGTCTGAGTACGACCCGCTCTTGCCCTGCCCGATGTAGTCCCCGCTCTGGCTCACGTACGTGAACGAGGTGTCCGTCGTCGTCGCCGCGGCACTGGCCCCTGCGCCCGCGACCATCCCCGCCGATGCGGTGAGGAGGACCCCCACGAACAGGCCCAACGTGCGCTGTGTTCGTCCCATCGTTCTGCCCCCATCGAAGGCCCCATCCGAACGGGTCCCTCACCCGTCGTCGTGCGGTTCGGCCGAGAATAGGCCCACGAGGATCGTGTGGGAAGGCGTTCCCACAGGTCAGCGCCTCGCGGCGTCTCAGCATCCTCTATGCCTCACGCCTTCGGGGCGTCGTCGCGCCGCCCTCGCGCGGTTCGCGGTCGATCTAGGTCTGCACGGCAGTCGTGTGACCGAGGTTCCCCCTTCGCGGCATATCCGGAAGTTTCTGCGCCGTCACAGTGATGACGCGGCAATCCCCGGATGGCGCACGTACATGCGCGTCACGGCGCAGATTCTGCGTCATCCCAGGGACGGCGCGGATATCCCAAGGACCGCACGGTCATCGGCAGATCCGGTCTCCCCGTGAGGCGCCCATGCGCCAACACCGACACACGCGTGAGGACTGACCGGAGCACCCTGCGCACGCCGTCGGCCGACGGGGTCAGGTGGCGGAGATCCATCCGGCCGACAGGGCCACGACCACGGCGGCGCCCAGGGCCACCCGGTACCAGATGAAGGGTCGCAGCGAGTTCGACGCCACGAACCTCAGCAGCCACGCGATGGAGGCGTACGCGGTCCCGAACGCGACGACGACCCCGACGAGCATCTGGCCGACGCCCAGGCTCACGACGTCGTCGAAGCCGCGCGCCAGCTCGAAGATCCCCGCGGCGGTCAGCGCGGGGATGGCCATGAAGAACGACAGCTCGGTCGCCGTGACCCGGTCGATCCCCCGCATGAGGCCCGCGGAGATCGTCGCCCCGGAGCGGGAGACGCCGGGGATGAGCGAGAGGCACTGGACCAGGCCGATGACGAGGCCGTCCTTGACCGTGATGGCGTGCTCGTCGCGCTGGATCCCCCGCTGCTCCAGGACGTCGTGCCGCTGCTCGGCGACCCAGATGACGATGCTCCACAGGATGAGGGCGCCGGCCACGACCCACAGGCTGCGCAGCGCTCCGGAGATGAGGTCGCGGGCGAGGAAGCCGACGACGCCGACGGGCAGGGAGCCGACGATGACCGCCCAGGCGAGGGTGTAGTCGCGGTCCTCCCGCGCCCCTGCCGACGTCAGACCGCGCACCCAGGCCATGAACAGCCGGGCGATCTTCTGCGCGAAGTACAGGAAGGTCGCGGCGATGGCACCGATCTGGATGATGGCCGTGTAGGCCGTCACGGCGCGGTCGTCGACCGGGAGCCCGAGCAGCTGCTCCGCGATCGTGAGGTGGCCGGTGGAGGAGATCGGGAGGAACTCGGTGAGTCCCTCGACGACCCCGAGCACGACGGCCTGGAGGTAGCTGAGTTCGACGGGCACGGGACAGCACCCTAGGTGTCGCGGCTGTGGTCGCGCACGACGCCTCACCGTCGGCGTGCCGACGCCTCCGAGGTCAGGCCAGGGGGGCCGCCGCCTCCGCCACGACCGCGAGCACGCCCGCCCGCTCCTGCGCCGTCGCCGCGTACGGCGCCACCGACACGGTGGTGACGCCGGCCTCGGCGTAGCGACGCAGCCGCTCGGCGATCCGCGAGGGCGGCCCGATGAGCGCCGTCGCGTCGACGAGCTCTAGCGGCACGGCGTCGGCGGCGTCCCTCGGACGCCCCTCGAGGTAGAGGTCCTGGATGCGGTCGGCCGCGTCGTCGAAGCCCATCCGCCGGGCCACCTGGTTGTAGAAGTTCTGCTCCCGGCTCCCCATCCCGCCGATGTACAGGGCCGCGTAGTCCGCGACGGCGGCACGCCCCGCCTCGAGGTCGTCGGTGACGACGACGGGCACGGTCGCGACGACGTCGAACCCGGCCATGGGGTCGCCATCGTCTCCGGCGCCGGCCGCCTCACGGCCTGCCCGTACGGCGGCCATCTGGTCGGCGCAGTGCTCCGGCGAGAGGAACACGGCAAGCCACCCGTCGGCCACCTCTCCCGCGAGCCGCAGGTTCCGCGGCCCGACGGCGGCGAGGTAGACCGGCAGGTCGGGACGCGGCGGTCGCAGGGTGAGGCGCAGCGCCTTCCCCGGCCCGTCCGGCAGCGGGAGCGTGATGTGCGCGCCGTCGTAGCGGACCTGCTCGCGCCGCAGCGCCATCCGGACGACGTCGACGTACTCGCGCGTGCGGGCCAGGGGTGCGGCGAACCGCACCCCGTGCCACCCCTCGCTCACCTGCGGACCCGACACCCCGAGGCCGAGGAGGAAGCGGCCCCCGGTGAGCGTGTCGAGGGTCGCGGCCGTCATCGCGGTCATCGCCGCGGAGCGCGCCGGGATCTGCATGATGCCGGCGCCGAGGCCGATGGTCTCGGTCTGGGCCCCGAGCCAGGCCAGCACCGTGGGGGCGTCCGAGCCGTACGCCTCGGCCACCCAGGCCTGGGCGTACCCCAGACGCTCGGCCTCCTGCACCAGGTCGACGAGGTCCTCCCCCATCCCCATCCCTGCGTAGCCGCATGCCAGTCCGAGCCTCATGACCCCGAGGCTAGCCGCGCCACGCGGCGGTCGTCGTCCCCGCCTTGGCCGGGGCCGGAGCCGGGGGCGTTGTCGGTGGTCGCCGGTAGGTTCGAGTCATCGAAGGGGGGCAGCGATGACCACGGCAACCGGTCCGCACGACGTGCTCGCTGCGGTGTGTGCCGCGCGGTCGGCGCTGCGCCGGACCGGCGACCCCAGTGGGGTGCGCGGATCGCGCGCGGAGTGGGCGGCGGTCGCCGGTGAGCTCCAGGGGCTGGTCGACGAGGCGACCGCGGCGCAGGACGCGGCGATCGTGCGGCTGGCGGCGATCGAGGGCGAGTGGGGCGAGGACGGCACCGTCGTCGAGGTACACCGGGCGCTCGGACACGTCGCGGTCGACGCGCCGGCGATCCTCTCCGGGGTCCTGACCCTCAGCAGCGTCCACGCCGAGCGGCGGGTGCGCCAGGCCGTGCGGATCGCCGCGGACGGTCCCGAGGGGACCTCCACGCACACCGGGCTGGGCGGACTGCACGCCGCGATGAGGGCCGGACGGGTGGATGCGTACCGGGCCCAGGTGGTCAGCGACGAGCTCGAGGAGTGCCCGGCCGAGGTCGCCGCCACCGTCGTCGCCTCGGTGGGCGACTGGTTCGGGATCGAGGACGCGTCCCGGCTACGGCGCCGGACCCGGCGGCTGCTGGCGCGGGTCAGCCCCGACCTGCTCCGCCAGCGGGCGGTGCGGGCCCGCTGCGAGTCGGGGCTGCGGCGGTGGGTCGACGAGCCAGGTGTCGACACCTGGCTGGGCACGTTCCCGTCCGAGGAGGCCTGCCGCGCCTGGGCCGCCGTCGACGCCCTCGCCCAGCAGTACGTCACCGACGGGGTCTGTGACCGCATCGAGCGCGCCCGCGCCAAGGCCCTCACCGACCTCGTCACCGGCCACGCCAGCGTCGAGGTCCAGGTCGTCCTGACCACGCCGGTCGTCGCGGCCCACCCCGAGGCGACGTCCGCCATCGGCGCGGGCGACCTCGTCGAGGTCTCCGGCGCGGTCCCCGGGGAGCCGGTCCTCGTGGCGCGCGGCTGGCTCGCCGACGCGGTCCACGCCACCGCTCCGGCCGGGCGGGAACGGGTGGTGCCGTGCGACCCGGTCACCGGCGCGCTCACCGACCCCGACGGCGCGTTGGCCACCGACGCCTACCGCCCCGGGCGGAGGCTCACCGCGCTCGTCAGGGCCCGCGACGGGCGGTGCCGGTTCCCCGGCTGCCACGTGGCCGCCCGGTTCTGCGACCTCGACCACGTGATCCCCTGGCCCAGCGGCCCCACCACCGCCGCCAACCTGGCCTGCCTCTGCCGGCGCCACCACCGCACCAAGCAGCGCCCCGGCTGGCGTGCCGTCCTCCACCCCGACGCCACGATGAGCTGGACCGACCCCACCGGCCGACAGCGCACCACCCTCCCCGTCGACCACCATCACCACGTCACCCTGCCCGACACCGGCACCGGCCCGACCCCGCCACCACGGGCCGCCCCCCGCCTCGACGTGCCAGACGGACCCCACTCCGCCCTCGACTTCGCCCTCGAGCACCGGCTCCGCCACCACGACGGCGACCGCCGGAAGCACCCCGGCTGCCGCGTCGACGTCCACGACCTCACCGGCCGGGGCCTCCACCTCGAACCACGGGCTGCGCACCACCGCCGGCGGTCCCGGGCCCGGCCATCGGCCACCGACCCACCACCGTTCTAGCCTGGCGACCAGCACCAGCGGCCGCCCCGGATCCGCTTGTCGCAGAGTGGGCGACGCGTGACATCCACTCCACGTCGCCTCCGGGCCACTCGCTCACCCCGGCGGTAGGGTCGCCCGCATGCTGACCCGCCGCCTCGGGGCCTCCGGCCTCACCGTGTCCCGGCTGGCGCTGGGAACCATGGCGTGGGGCACGAGGACCTCCCCCGAGGACGCGCGTGACCTGCTCACCGCCTTCCGCGCCGCCGGCGGCACGCTTCTCGACACCGCCCACGGCTACGCGGGCGGGGCCAGCGAGGAGATCCTCGGCGACCTCCTGCACGGCGCGGACCGCGACGAGGTCGTCCTCATGACGAAGTCCGGCATCAGCCGGGCCACGGGCGCCCGGGTCGTCGACTGCTCCCGGCGCGCCATGCTCGCCCAGCTCGAGACCTCGCTGCGCCGGATGCGCACCGACCACGTCGACGTCTGGCTCGCCCACACGTGGGACGAGCACACCCCGGTCGAGGAGACCGTCGATGCGCTCGTGCACGCCCACCGCTCCGGTCAGGCCCGGTACGTGGGGGTGTCCAACCACGTCGGCTGGCAGGCCGCCCGGACCATGTCGCTCCTCTCGCAGGAGAAGGTCCCGCTCGTCGCGAACTCGGTCGAGTACAGCCTCGTGACCCGTGCCGCCGAGCGCGAGCTCGTCGACGCGGCCACCCACCTCGGCTTCGGCCTGCTCCCCTGGTCGCCCCTGGGCCGCGGGGTCCTCGCCGGGCGCTACCGGACCAAGGTCGCCGCCGACTCGCGGCTGGCCTCCGACGAGTTCGCCCGCTTCGCGGGACGCCACGTCGGGGACCACACCCGGGGCGTCGTCGACGCCGTGCACACCGCCGCGAGCGGTCTCGGGGTCTCCCCCGCCGTCGTCGCGCTCGCGTGGGTCCGCGACCGCCCGGGTGTGACGGCGCCCATCATCGGTCCGCGCACCCCCACGCAGCTGGCGGCGCTCCTGGAGTCCGAGGACGTCGAGCTGCCCGACCAGATCGTCGTGGCCCTCGACGAGGTCTCCGCCGAGCACGCCTGAGGGCTGGGCTCAGCGGGTCCGCTCGTCGTCGAAGTCGATGTCGACGTCGAGACCGGAGTACAGGCGGGTGTCGTCGCCGTCCTCGTCGTCGTGGTCGTCGAGCTCGTCGTCACCCGTGCCCGCCTCATCGCCCTGGTCGTCATCCTCCTGGTCGTCATCGTGTCGTCGTCATCGTCGTCCCCGGAGTCGTCGCCGGTGTAGATGTCGAGGGGCGTCATCTCGCCGTACGCGTCGTAGAGGGCGCCGTCGTACTCCTCGAAGGCGTCGGCGAGGTCCTCGTACGCGGCGACGACGGTGGGGTCGTCCTCGCCGTGCCGGGTGCTGCTGGCCTCGAGGTGTCGCTCGAGGGCGGCAACGAGCTGGGTCAGTGCGGCACGCGGGTCGGCGCTCATGGTTCCGACCGTACCGGTCCTGGAGCACAATGTGGCGGTGGTCGAGTACGAGTACCTCGTCCTGTCGTTCGGGCGGGACACCCAGCGGGGCGACATCCGTCGACGGCTGACCGAGCACGCCGAGTACGGGCGCTGGGAGCTGGAGCGCTCGGTGACCTACGTCGGGGGTCGCACGCGGACCTGGTTGCGGCGCCGCATCATCCGGCCACGACGCGTCAGCCTCCCCCACGCCTGAGCTCGCGGGCAGGCCGGTCGCGTCAGCAGGTCTGCAGGAGGCGCAGCAGCACCCGCGCCCCGAACCGCAGCGACTCGACGGGAACCCGCTCGTCGATGCCGTGGAACATCGGGGCGAAGTCGAGGTCGGCAGGCAGGCGCAGCGGCGCGAAGCCGTAGCCGGTGATGCCCAGCAGCGACAGGGCCTTGTTGTCGGTCCCGCCGGACAGGCAGTAGGGAAGGACCTCGGCGTCGGGGTCCTCGGTGCGCAGCGCGGCGACCATCGCGTCGACGAGCTCGCCCTCGAACGGCGCGTCGAGCGCGATGTCGCGGTGCAGCACCTCGACGTCGAGGTGCTCACCGGCGAGCTCACGGATCGTCGCGAGCAGGTCGTCCTCGTGGCCGGGCAGGAAGCGGCAGTCGACGTTCGCCGACGCGTGCTGCGGCACCACGTTGTGCTTGTACCCGGCGTCGAGCATCGTGACGTTGCTCGTGTCCTGCAGGGTCCCGCGCACGAAGCCCTGTGCGCCGCCGAGGTGGGCGAGCAGCTCCTCGAGGTCCTCGTCGGACCAGCCCGTGCCGGTGAGCTCGCTGAGCCCGTCGAGGAGGGTGCGCACCGACGGGATGTACTCGCGGGGCCACTTGTGCGCCGCGATGCGCGCGATCGCCTCGGCCAGCCGGACGATCGCGTTCTCGTCGTTGGGGACCGAGCCGTGGCCGGCGCGACCGTGGGCGGTCATCCGCAGCCAGGCGATGCCCTTCTCCGCGGTCTGGAGCAGGTACGTGCGGCGCTCCTGCCCGTCCTTGTCGGTGAGGGTGACGCTGTAGCCACCGACCTCGCTGATCGCCTCGGTGACCCCCTCGAAGAGCTCGGGGTGCTCGGCGACGAGGAAGTGCGAGCCCTTGGTCCCCCCGGCCTCCTCGTCGGCGAAGAAGGCGACGACGAGGTCGCGGGGCGGCACCGTCCCGGTGCGCGCGAGGTGCCGGACGACCGACAGGATCATGGCGTCCATGTCCTTCATGTCGACCGCGCCGCGGCCCCAGATGCACCCGTCGCGCTCCTCCCCGGCGAAGGGGTCGACCGACCAGTCCTGTGCGTTGGCGGGGACCACGTCGAGGTGTCCGTGGACGCACAGGGCGCCCCGCTCGCGGTCGGCCCCGGGGATGCGGACGACGACGCTCATCCGGCCGGGGTCGCTCTCGAACGTCTCCGGCTCGAGGCCGACCTCGCGCAGCTGGTCGACGACGTACGCAGCGGCCTCGGCCTCACCCGGTCCCGTGCCGTCGCCGTAGTTGCTCGTGTCGATCCGGATGAGGTCGCGACAGATCCGGGCGACCTCGTCCTCGGGACGGCTGGTGGTGGCGTCGGTGGTCATGGCGACCACCCTAGGCGCGGGCGCCGCCGAACCAGCCCGGCGTGGGACCGCGCTGCCGCGCCGGGTCGGTGCCCGTGCCCTGCTCGGCGGCCCACCGTCCGAACCGGGCCGAGCCCACGGCTCCGGGCTCGTCGAGCTCGACCACGCTCGTCCGCTCGGCCAGGCCGCGCCGGCTGTCGAGCACCGTGGACAGGTGGGCCCAGCCGCCGGTGACGACGAGGTGGTCGACGACGCCTCCGGCGTCCCGCACCGCCGCGACCCGCGAGGCGACCCCGCCGCGCAGCGCGGCGAGGACACCGGACCAGGCGGCCTGGCGTGAGGTGCCCTCGGGCCACGCGGCGGACACACCACGGTCGGCATCCAGGGCCGTGCCGTCGAGCACGACGCCGGGAGCCGGTGGGACACCTCGGGCGGCCCGGTCCAGGGCGAGGCGCTCCTCGCGGGTGTGCGCCCCCAGCGCGGTGAGGACGTGCTCGAGCACGAGCCCGGTCCGCAGTCCGGCGATGACGCAGGTCGCGCCGTCGAGGACGTGGGCGTGCACCGAGGTGCCGCGCGCGACGAGGGCCGCGAGGGCGTCAGGGGGCGGCGGCGCGGCGAGTGTGGCGGTGAGCGCCTCGGCCGTGCCGATCGAGTCGCACAGGCTCCCCACCTCCTCGGCCCCCACGCCCACGGCGGCGGCGAGGTGGTCCAGCCCCGCGATCGTCAGCACCGCCCCACGGGCCGCGGCCACCGGGTGGTCGCCGCGGACCGCCCCCAGGGCAGCGCCCGCGGTGACGACGGGTGGCAGGAGATCGGGTCCGACACCGAGCAGGTCGAAGGCAGGAGCCCAGGGACCGTCGTCGTGGACGTCGCGCAGGCCGGTCCGCCCGACGAGCGACCGTTCGCAGGAGGCGGACGCGCCGAGGTGGCGCACGACGGCGTCCGCCACACCCAGCCAGGTGAGGCCCCGCAGGTCGACCCCGCCCTCGTCCCGCAGCCACAGGAGCTTGAAGAGACTGGGCACCGGGCTCACCGACAGCCCCGTCCGGGCGGGGAACAGCTCCGCGACGTCGCGCTCGAGGGCGGTCGCCTGGCGCGCGCCCCGCGCGTCGTGCCACGCCATCATCCGCGTGTGGACGGTGCCGTCCGGCGAGACGAGGACGCCCGACTCGGCGATGGAGCACACGCCGACCGAGCGGATCCGCGCCGACGGCAGTGCCGCGGCGACCTCCGCGAGGAGGGCGTCGACGTCGTGCAGGAGCGCGGAGACGTCACGCTCGGCCTGCCCGGGGGCCGGGACGTCCCACCGGGTGGGCCGACCCGTGCAAATGCGGACGGTCCCGTCGTCGTCGACGGCGACCGCCTTCGTGACTGTTGTCCCGCAGTCGATCCCGACGTCAACCCACGTGGCCATGGTGATCGGTACCGTAGGGAGGCATGAGCGCCCCGTCAATCCTGCCCAGCCTCGGAAAGCTGCGCCGCACGGCGCGCATCTCGGACGCCGACGGGTGGATCCGCGTCGCGGCGATCGACCACCCCGAGTCCTACCGCGTGCTGTTCGACGACGACCTGTCCGCCGTGACCCACGAGGAGGTCGTGGAGTCCAAGCTCGAGCTGGTCGCGGCGATGGCCCCGCACTCCACCGCGCTGCTCCTCGACCCGGCGACCTCGCTCGCCCAGTCCGTCGCGAGCGGCGCACTCCCCCGCGACGTCGGCCTCATCTCGGGGCTGGAGGACCTGTACCACGCCCCCGGCACCGCGACGGGGTTCGACCTCGAGCTGCGGCTCAAGCCCGGGTGGGACCCCGAGCGCCTGGCCGCCCTGGGCGCCGACGCCGCGAAGCTCGTGGTCTTCCACCGGCACGACGACCCCGACGACCTGCAGGAGCGCCACCACGCGGTCGTCGCCGAGGTGGCCGCCGAGTGCACCCGGCTCCAGCTGCCGCTCGTCCTCGAGCCGCTGTGGTTCCCCCGCGAGGGCGAGTCGCTCGACGACCCGGCCGTCCAGGACATCCGCACGGCCAGCGTCCTCGCGGCCGCGGCGAGCTACCGACGGGCCGGCGGCGACATCATGAAGATGGAGTTCCCCACGCTCATCGGGACCGAGCACGGCCAAGAGCGCGCCGACGAGGCCTGTGAGGCGCTGGACGCCGCTGTCGACGGGCCGTGGGTGCTCCTGTCGGCCGGCGTCACCTTCGACGGCTTCGCCCGCCAGCTCGAGATCGGCGCGCGAGCGGGGGCGGTCGGCTTCATGGCGGGCCGCGCCATCTGGGGCGACGGCGTGGGCCGCCACCCCGCCGAGGTCCGCGCCGAGGGCTGCCGTAGGGCCGCGGAGCGCCTCGACCGGCTCGCCGACATCATGGCGGCCCACGGGTCGTCGCGGCGGGCGTTCGCGCCCTCTCCCGAGCTGGCTGAGGGCATCGGACCCGACTGGTACCAGGTCCCCCTCGACGCCTGATCGGCGCTCACCGCAGGGCGCGCTGGACGCACCGGTGAGGACGTCGCGGATTTCGGATCGTGCGGCGCACCGTGTAATGTTCCGGTCCGCAGGCAGGCCTCCCCGGCCGCGCCCGCAGCACCCGTCCGGGTGGCGGAATTGGCAGACGCGCTAGCTTGAGGTGCTAGTGCCCTTTACCGGGCATGGGGGTTCAAGTCCCCCCTCGGACACTGACACCGGCGAACGATGGCCCCCTCACCCGGGCCCATCGTTCGCCGGTTCTCTTGGTGCTGGGGGTGGGCGTCGCACCGTGCCCGGGGCAGGCGCCTCCGTGGGGGGCCCAAGGTCCCTTACCTCCCGGGCCGAATGCGGTGAGCATGGGCCAATGGGCTCTCCTCTGCTGATGCCGTTCGCTCTCGGCGACGCCTCGATGGTCGACCTGCTGGGAGGCAAGGGCGCCAACCTGGCGGAGATGACCAGGCTGGGGCTGCCGGTTCCGCACGGGTTCACGATCACGACCGAGGCGTGCCGCCGGTTCCTCGAGACCGGCGCGGTCGACGAGTCCCTGCCGGGGCTGGTGACCGATGCGGTGACCGTGCTCGAGGCGCAGGCCGGCCGGACCCTCGGATCCACCACGGACCCCCTGCTCGTGTCGGTGCGCTCCGGTGGCAGGTTCTCCATGCCGGGGATGATGGAGACCGTCCTCAACGTCGGACTGACCGACCGGACGCTGCCCGGGCTGGCAGGACGCGGGGGGTGGCGCTTCGCCTGGGACTGCTACCGCCGACTCATCCAGATGTACGGCCACACGGTGCTGGGGGTCGACGCCGGCGCCTTCGACGACCTGCTCGCCGCCGCCCGCACGCGCCACGACGTCGTGGACGACGCGCACCTGCCGGCCCGTGCCCTCGACGAGCTGTCGTCGCAGTTCCGGCAGGTCCTGGTCCGCGAGGCCGGCCGGGACCTCCCCCAGGACCCGCGCGAGCAGCTCGACGACGCCATCCGGGCGGTCTTCGCGTCCTGGAACGCCGACCGCGCCCGGACCTACCGCGCCCACGAGGGCATTCCCGACGACCTGGGCACCGCGGTCAACGTCGTGGAGATGGTGTTCGGCAACACCGGTCACCATGCCGGCAGCGGCGTCTGCTTCACGCGCAACCCCTCCACCGGCGCGCCGGGGGCCTACGGCGACTACCTGCCCGACGCGCAGGGGGAGGACGTCGTGAACGGGAGCCGGACCACCATGCCCCTCATCGAGCTGGCTGAGCGCGAACCCGTCCTCCATGCCGAGCTCCTCGCACACCTTGAGACCCTCGAACAGCACTACCGCGACCTGTGCGACGTGGAGTTCACCGTCGAGAACGGCACGCTGTGGCTTCTCCAGACCCGGGTCGGGAAACGCAGCCCCGCAGCGGCCTTCCAGATCGCGGCCGATCTGGAGAGCGAGGGGCTGATCACGCTCGACGAGGCACTGTGGCGCGTCGACGGACACCAGCTCGAGGCCCTGATGCACCCCCACTTCGACGCTCCGGCCACGAGCCGGGTCCTCGCGGCGGGACTGCCGGCCAGCCCCGGTGCGGCCGTGGGAACCGTGGTGTTCGACTCCGCCGACGCGGTGGCGGCACGGTCCCGGGGTGAGCTCCCGGTGCTCCTGCGGGTGGAGACCTCCCCGGACGACCTCGCGGGCATCATCGCCGCGGAAGCCATCGTCACGGCCAGGGGCGGGCTCACCTCCCACGCGGCCGTGGTCGCCCGTGGTCTGGGACGGACCTGCGTGACCTCCGTGTCGGGGTTGCTCGTCGACTCGGACGCGCGGCGCGCCGTCACGTCCGAGGGCGAGGTCATCCTCGAGGGCGACGTCCTCTCCGTCGACGGAACGAGCGGTGTGGTCTACCGCGGCGCGCTCGACGTCCGGCCCAGCCGGGTCATGCGCGCCCTGGAAGGGGAGGTCGACGCCGGCGCCGAGGATGCCGCGCTCGTCGAGGCCGTGGGCACGCTCCTGCGGCACGCCGACTCGCGACGACACCTGAGGGTGCTGGCGAACGCGGAGACCGAGGACGACGCGCGGCTCGCCAGGAGCCTGGGCGGCGAAGGCATCGGCCTGTGCCGCACCGAGCACATGCTGCTCGGGCCGCGGCGCGAGCTCGTCGAGCGCGTCGTCGTCGGCGACCGCCGCGAGGACGCCCTCGCGCAGATCGAGGACGTGGCGGTGCACGAGCTCACCGCCATCCTGCGGGTCATGGACGGCCTTCCCGTCGTGGTCCGACTGCTCGACCCACCCCTGCACGAGTTCCTGCCCGACCTCGTCGAGGTGGCGACCGAGGCTGCCCGTCGGGACGAGCGCCACGAGCACGACGTCGTCCAGGACGCCCGGCTGGCCGCGGCCGTGAGGTGGCACGAGACCAACCCGATGCTGGGGCTGCGGGGGGTCCGCCTGTTGACGGTCGTTCCCGAGCTCGTGACGGCCCACGTGCGTGCGCTCGCGACCGCCACCGGTCGGCTCCGGGGCCAAGGGCTGGACCCCCGCCCGGAGGTCATGGTGCCGCTCGTCGCGGTCGAGGCCGAGCTCACCCTGGCCATGACCCACATCGAGGAGGCGCTGCGGGACACGGATCCGGGAGTCGCCATCCCGGTGGGGACGATGATCGAGCTCCCCCGGGCCGCGCTGACCGCCGACACCCTCGCACGCGCAGCGCAGTTCTTCTCCTTCGGCACCAACGACCTGACGCAGACGACGTGGGGCATCTCCCGCGACGACGCCGAGGCGAGCTTCCTCGCGGAGTACCGCCGCCAGGGGATCCTCCCCACCGACCCGTTCCAGAGCCTGGACCGCGACGGCGTCGGCGAGCTCGTCCGGACGGCGGTGCGGCTCGGCCGACGGACCCGGCCCGACCTCGGGTTGGGGGTCTGTGGGGAGCACGCGGGCGACCCCGCGTCCATCCACTTCTTCGCCGAGGTCGGTCTGGACTACGTCTCGTGCTCACCGCCGCGCATCCCGGTGGCCCGCCTCGAGGCGGGGCGCGCCGCCGTGCGCGGTCCGAGGGACGACGGTCCCGGTACCCGCTGACCGGGCGCTCGGCTCGTCGCGGACCGGCAGGCCCGGCCAGGACCTTGGACCCTGCTGCTCCCACCCGGGCGTGTGCACGATGGGGGCATGGAGAACGCACAGGAGTCGCCGCAGGCAGGGCCCATCGGTGAGGTCCGCGTCACGACCGTCCCCGAGTCGTGGGAGCTGCTCCGCGCCGAGACCGTCGGGCGCCTGGCCGTCGTCCGTGACGGCGCGCCCGACATCTTTCCCGTCAACTACGTCGTCGACCACGGGAGCGTGGTCATCCGCACTGCGGCCGGCACCAAGCACGACGCTGCCCGCAGCAACGCCGTCGCCTTCGAGGTCGACGGCCACGACGCGCAGTCCGGGGACGCCTGGAGCGTGGTCGCCCGAGGCCGCGCCGGGGAGGTGTACGACGTCGACGAGGTGATCGAGCTGATGAAGCTGCCCCTGTTCCCCGTGGCCGGCGGCAGCAAGCCCCACTTCCTGCGCGTCGTCGTCGAGTCCCTGTCGGGACGCCGCTTCACCGCCGCGGGCTAGGCCGGGGGGCGGACGACGGCCAGCGGGCACGGGCGGTCGTGGTGGAGCAGTCCCTGGCTCACCGACCCGAGCAGCAGGCCGGTGAAGCCCCCGTGCCCCCGGCTGCCCACGACGATGAGCTGTGCCTGCGGTGCCTCGGCGAGGATCGCCTCGACCGGCCACTGGCGGACCAGGAGGGCTCGGACCTCGACGTCCGGGAACGACCCCGACCACCGCGCGACGGCGCCCTCGAGGACCCTTTCGTGGGCCTCGGCGATGGCGCCGAGCCGGTCTGCGCCGAGCCCGGCGGAGCCCATCCGGTCGGGGACGTCGTGCCACCACGCGTGCAGCGCCACGAGGGGGACGGACAGTGCCGAGGCCCGCTCGAACGCGAAGCCCAGGGCCGCCTCGTTCTGCGGCGACCCGTCCACCGCCACGATGATCGGCGCCGTGGGCGGGCGGTCGAGCTCCCGGTCGACCACGACCACCGGACAGGCGGCGTGCGCCACCACCGACGCGGACGTCGATCCCGCGAACACCTCGCCGATGACGGTGTGGCGCCGCCGACCCAGGACGACCACCTCCGCCGTTCGCGACGCCTCCACGAGCAGGGCGGCGGGCGACCCGAGCCCGGACTCGACGTCGACGGTGGTGTCGGGGGCCCGCTCGGCCGCGTAGCGCGTGGCCCGGGCCAGCAGCTCACCCGTGAGGTCCTCGGGCCACAAGGTCGCCGCCCCGAAGCCGGGCGCGGTGCTGTACAGGGCGCCCTGGGCCACGACGAGGGAGAGTGGGAGCCCCCGGCGGGTCGCCTCGTCGACCGCCCAGTCCCACGCCGCGTCACCCGCTCCGGACCCGTCGTAGCCGACGACGACACGGCGACCGGGCGTGCTGTCCATGCTTCCTCCAGTGCTCTCCCTGACCTTGGAGCCAGCATGACCCCTCTGCCGCCGCGCCCCACAGGGTCATTGGTCCCGAGGCGCATCGGCACCGGTGGGTCCCGGTGATGGGACGAGGACGACGTCACAGGGGGCGGCTGCCAGCAGTGCCTCGGTGAAGGACCCCGCCACGGGTCCCGCCAGGCGGCCGACTCCCCGGTTGCCGATGACGAGGAGCGTGGTCGGGCTGCACGCCGCCAGGAGCGCAGGTGCCGTCGGCCCGGCGGTCACGACCACGTCGACGGTCGGGGGAAGCTCGGTGACGCGGTCGAGTGCCTCGGCGCACTCTTGCTCCGCGGCGGCCAGCGCCGCGTCCCGGTCACCGGCGCCGTGCACGACGGCCCGCACCACGACGAGGGGGGCCCGGCGCCGGACCGCCTGGGTCACGGCGTAGCCGAGTGCCTGGAGCGACGCAGGCCGGCCGTCGAACCCCACGACCACCGGGCGTTGGGCCTGCGACGACGTCGCCCGCGGGTCCGACGCCACGACCATCAACGGTGATGTCGCGGCTCGCGCCAGCGGTGAGCTGACGGAGCCGAGGGAGAAGGCCAGCTGTCCCCCGCGCCCACGCTGACCGAGCACCAGCAGGTCACATCGCGAGAGCAGCGCCGTCAGCGCCGGCGACCGCAACGCGCAGACGGCGACGACCGCGCGCACCGCCGGGGTGGACTCCCGCGCCTGGGCGAGACCGCGAAGCGCCACCACCTCGGCGTCGACCACCGCGTCCCTCTCACGCTGCACCACCTGGTCGAGGCGCTTCGGGTCCAGGTCCTGCGGGACCGGGACGCAGAGGACGACGAGGTCCGCATCCCTGTCCACGGCCTCGAGAGACGCCGCGAGCACGGCTCGATGGCTCGGCGACGACCCGTCGCACCCGACGACCACCGTGCGGGTCAGTGGTGTGCTCACGACGCACCCTCCCCTTCTCCCCGTCGACGGCTCAGGGGGCCGGATCGGGTCACGGCCCATCGTCGACCGGTCACGGCGAGCCCACCGGGGGCTTTGGTCCCGTCATCCGCCCGGGCCCGGCGAGTCGCAGGCCTATCGTGGCCCGGGCCGGTTCAGGCCTACGACGTAGACGGCGGCCTGGGTCCTGCGCTCCATGCCCATCTTGGCCAGCACCGAGGTGACGTAGTTCTTGACGGTCTTCTCGGCCAGCGACAGGCTCTCGCCGATCTGCCGGTTGGTCTGCCCCTGCGCCAGGTGCATGAGGACCCGGCGCTCCTGCGGGGAGAGCTCGGCCAGGCGTGGGTCCTCCACGTCGTGGCCCCACTGCTGGCGCAGCCGGGCCACCACGTCGCTGTCGAGCATCGACTCGCCCGCCGCCGCACGGCGGATCGACTCGACGAGCTGGAGGCCCTTGACGTCCTTGAGCAGGTAGCCCGCCGCGCCGGCCAGCACGGCCGCCCGCAGTGCGTCGTCGTCGTCGTAGGACGTCAGGATGATTCCCGCCACCGAGGGGTCGACGGACCGGACCTCGCGGCAGACGTCGATGCCGGAGCCGTCGGGGAGGCGACCGTCGAGGACCATCACGTCCGCGCGCAGCGCCGGGATGCGACGGGCCGCCTCGTGGGCCGTGGCCGACTCCCCCACCACCTCGATGTCCGCCTCGGCGTCCAACAGCTCTCGAAGACCCCGGCGGACCACCTCGTGGTCGTCCAGGAGGTAGACACGAATCACCGGACCATCTCCTCGTCCTCGTCCTCGTCCTCGTCCTCCCCTCGACGGTACGCCCCCTGGTGGTGACGCCCGGATGCCTCCGTCCCCGGCGTCTCGTCGTAGCCCACGACCACGGCCCCTTCGCCGCCGCGTCGAGGTCCCGGTCAGGCGCCGTCGGCGTACGCCCGGGCTGCGCTGCGCAGGTCGTCGACGAGGGGCTGGAGCTGGGCCTGGGCCTCGGGGGTGACCTCGCCGTCCTCCACCCTCTTGCGCAGCTCCTCGTCGACCTTGTCGGCCGCCTCGAGGACCTTCTCCGGGTCGTCCCCGCTGCGCAGCTCCTGTCGGACGTCGCGGACCACGTCGCGCAGCTTCTTGGCGGAGTCGCCCTGGAGGGACCCGGCGCTGTCGAGGTCGTCGATGCCGTCGCTGAGGGCCCCGATGGCGTTCTCGACGTCCCCCACGAGGTCGGCGGTCTCCGAGGGCGTCGGGGTGGGGGTCGGGGCGGGCTCCTCGGTGGTCGGCGCCGGCTCGGAGGTCGAGGGGGCGCTCGAGCTCGACGGCGTCGCGGACGGCGAGGCAGCGGGGTCGGCGTTCTCGCCAAGACCGAGGAGGTTCCACAGCAGCAGCCCGACGGCCAGGAGGGCGACGAGGCCCAGCACCCAGGTCAGGGCCTGGTTGCCGCCCCGGCGCTCCTCTGGCAGGGGTCGCGCCGGAATCGGGGAGGTCGGGGGCGGCGGAGGGACCTGGTCCAGCCGCTGGGTCGTGGCGGCGGCCGCGGCGCCGGCCGCCGCACCGGCCGCGGGGAGGACGCTGGTCGCCGCGCCCGCGACGGCCTGCCGGTCGGCGAGCGCTGCGGCCACCGACGCGGCCCCTGCCGGCCGCTCGTCCGCGTCCTTCGCGAGGAGCCCGGTGACGACGGCCGCCAACCAGGCCGGGGTCTCGGGCCGCAGGTCGCGGACGTCGGGCACCGGGTCGTTCGCGTGCATCATCATCGTCGCGACTGGGGTGGGCCCGCGGAAGGGCGCGTGCCCGACGAGCAGGGCGTAGAGCACGCAGCCCAGCGCGTAGAGGTCGGCGCGCCCGTCGACCCGGCCACCGAGGGCCTGCTCCGGAGCCAGGTACTCGGCCGTCCCCATGACGATGTGGGTCGCGGTGAGCGCCTGCGACCCGGCCGAGTCGCCGAGCTGGGTGATGCCGAAGTCCAGGACGCGGATGCGACCGTCCTCCGCGTAGGCGATGTTGCCGGGCTTGATGTCGCGGTGCACCAGGCCCCGCGCGTGGGCCGCGTCGAGCGCGGTGGCCACCTGCTCCCCGATCGTCACGACGTCCTCGACCGGCAGGGGCCCCTCGCGCAGCCGCTCGGCGAGGGAGGGACCCGGAAGGAGCTCCATGACGAGGTAGGCCGTGTCGTCCTCGACCCCGCTGTCGTGGACGGTGACGATGCCGGGGTGGTTGAGGCCGGCCGTGGCGCGGGCCTCCCGCTCGAAGCGTGCGGCGCCCGTCTCGTCGTGGACCGTGCGCAGGTCGATGGTCTTGATGGCCACCTCGCGCCCCAGGACGGTGTCGGTCCCGCGCCAGACCTCACCCATCCCCCCACGCCCGATGGGCGTCTCGAGGACGTAGCGGCCGGCGAGGCGTCGCTGCTCGGTGCTCACGCCGGCAACCCTACTGTCCGGTGGCGCACCAGTTCGTGGCCGCTGTGCCGGGGATGGGGAGCGGTGGCTAGCCTGAGGACGTGCTCGAGACCGTGACCGCCACCCGCTACGTCGTGCCGCTGCGCGAGGGTGGCTCGCTGCCGGGGGTCGTCGAGGCCGACGACCTCGGCACCTACGTCGTGAAGTTCTCGGGCGCCGGGCAGGGCCGCAAGGTCCTCGTCGCCGAGGTGCTCGTCGGCGAGATCGCGCGACGCGTCGGCATCCCCACTCCCCGGCTCGCCGTCGTCGACCTCCCCTCCGCCATCGCGCGCTACGAGGCCGACGAGGAGGTCCAGGACCTGCTCAACGCCAGCCCCGGCCACAACCTCGGCGTCGACTTCCTCCCGGGCTCGTTCGGCTACGACGGCTCGCGCCCGCCCTCGGCGCAGGATGCCGGCGCCATCCTCTGGCTCGACGCGTGGACCGCCAACGTCGACCGCACCTGGGCCAACCCGAACCTGCTCGTCTGGCACGGCCGCACCTGGGCGATCGACCACGGCGCCTCGCTGTGGTTCCACCACGGGTGGCCGAGCCGCCCACCGGACGTGCGGCGCTTCGTCGAGCAGCCCTTCGACCCGTCGGGGCACGTGCTCGCCGCGGTGGCCGAGCCCGTCGCCGCCGTCCACGAGCGGCTCGGGCCCCTCGTGACGCCCACCGTGGTCGACGAGGTCGTCGGCCTCGTCCCGGACGAGTGGCTCGAGCCCACCGCGAGCCTCCCCGACACCGATGCCGTGCGCGCTGCTTACGTCGAGCACCTCACCCTGCGGCTGGAGCACCCGGCCGCGTGGATGGGGGGTGCGGCGTGAGCCACCCCTACCAGTACGTCGTGCTGCGCTTCGTCCCCCGCGTCGACCGCGGGGAGTGCCTCAACGTCGGCGTCGTCGTCCACTCGCAGTCCGCCGGCGTGCTGCGGTGCGCCTGGCACGTCGACGACGAGCGCATCCGCGCCGTCGCCCCGGACGCAGACCTCGACGCGCTGCGCGCCGCGCTGCAGGCCCTGGGCACGATGTGCGAGCGGCCACCCTCGGAGGTCGACGCCTCGCTCTCCACCCCCGGCAAGCGGTTCGGGTGGATCACCGCGCCCCGCTCGACCGTCCTCCAGCCGGGGCCGGTGCACGGCGGGTCGGTCGCAGACCCCGCCGCCGAGGTCGAGCGCCTCCTCGACCGCCTCGTCCGCTAACGCTTCAGTCGCCCGTCGCGGGGGACTCGGCGACGCAGAGGACTCCCCTGTTGCCGTCCTGGTCGGCGATCACGGTGAGCGACGGCGCGTCGCTGTCGTCGACGACGGTCCCACCCGCGGCCACGGCGGCGGCGATCCGCTGCTCGGCCACCTCGCGCGGCACGTAGACCTCGACGTGGAAGCGCTGTCGGGGCGGGTCGCCCTCGGCGGCGTCGCCGAACCACAGGTTCGGCACCCGTCCCGTGGCGTCGCGGATCTCGTCGCCGGGCGACCCGTGACCCTGGGCCCCGGGGTTCCCGGTCAGCAGGGCGGCCCACACCGGGGCGATGGCTGCGGAGTCCGCGGTGTCGAGCCCGAGCTCGATGACGCTGACCGAGGCCGGGTCGGCCTCCAGGCCGTGGTCGGCCGCGATCTCGGTGATCCGCCGGGCGAGGTCGACGTCCTGCTGGGTCACCCACTCGATGACGTGCTCGGTGCCCTCACCGTCGCGGTAGACGGCGTCGCCGCTGACCAGCTTGAGGTCGACGTGCCCGGTGCCGATCGACACCCTCGGGTGGTGTCCCAGAGCGTCGCCCGCCTCCCCCACGGCGGCGACGAACCGTGCGCCGGTGCCGAAGTCGTCGACCAGGTAGCGGGCATGAAGTCCCTGGGCCAACTTGCGCCAGTCGGTCAGCCTGGCGTCGGCGATCTCCTCGCCCTTCAGCATGTCCATGGCCAACGACCCTATCCGTGGTGCTGCTTCACCTGCCTGCTGGAACCCGTCGACGGTGAGCCCGAGCGCGGCTGGCGCGTACCGTGCAGCTGGCCGCGCGCCGGGTTGGCGCTGGCGTGCGATCCGGGTAGAAACCTGTCATGCGTGATTCGGTGACCAAGCCCGGCAGCCCGGCCCCTGCCGCTGACTACGACGGCTTCGCGGCGGCGTACTCGGCCAGGAACGACAAGAGCCTGTTCAATGCCTTCTACGAGCGTCCGGAGATGATTCGTCTCGCCGGCGACGTGGCGGGCCTGGAGGTCCTCGATGCCGGTTGCGGGTCGGGCCCCCTGACGGAAGCGCTGCGAGCCAAGGGTGCGGTGGTGTCCGGCTTCGACCTGAGCCCAGCCATGGTCGAGCTGGCCCGCGAGAGGCTGGGCGAGGACGCGGATGTGAGAGTCGCGGACCTTGGTGCCCCCCTGCCCTATCCCGACGACTCGTTCGACCTCGTCGTTGCGTCGCTGTCCCTGCACTACGTGGAGGACTGGACCTCGGCGCTGGCCGAGCTGCGGCGTGTGCTCAAGCCCGGCGGCCGGCTCACCGTCTCGGTCATCCACCCCATGGTCTACGCGATCGTGTACCCCGAGGCCGACTACTTCACCCTCACGCAGTACTCCGAGGACTACGACTACGGCGACGAGACCGTGTGGATGACCTACTGGCACCGGCCCCTGCAGGACGTCATCACCACGTTCGTCGACGCGGGGTTCCGCATCAAGGCGGTCACGGAGCCGCCGCCCGCGGCAGACACCCCAGCGGAGCTGTTGCCCAACGCTGACGGCCGCTCGTTCATCTGCTTCCTGTTCTTCGAGCTCGAGGCGCCCTGATCGGCGAACCGCCGGGCGGCCTCAGCGCGCGCGCAGGGCCCACGCGGCGACGGCCCCGGCCGCAGCCACGTTGAGCGAGTCGACCCCGCCGGCCATCGGGATCCGCACCGTGAGGTCGACCGAGGCCAGCGTGCGCCGGCTCAGACCGTCACCCTCGGTGCCGAGGACGAGGGCCAGTCGCTCCGGCGGGTCCGCAGCGAGCTCGTCCAGTCCCACCGAGTCCTCGGTCAGGGCCAGGGCCCCCGTCGTGAACCCCAGCCCGCGCAGCGACTCCACACCCCCGGGCCACGGGTCGATCCGGGTCCACGGCACCTGGAACACCGTCCCCATCGAGACGCGGATCGAGCGCCGGTAGAACGGGTCCGCGCAGCGCGGGGTGACGAGCAGGGCATCGATGCCCAGGGCTGCGGCCGACCGGAACACGGCCCCGACGTTGGTGTGGTCCACGATGTCCTCGAGGACGAGCACCCGTCGCGCGCCGTCGAGAACCGCCTCGAGGGAGGGAAGTTCGGGCCGCTGCATCGCCGCGAGGGCACCGCGGTGGAGGTGGAACCCGGTGAGGGCCTCGATGACGTCGTGCTCCCCCACGAAGACGGGCACCCCGTCGGCCTCGGCCTGCGCGACGACGTCGGCGAGATCGGTGAGCCACCGCTGCGCCATGAGGAACGAGCGCGGCCGGTGACCGGCCCCCAGGGCGCGCCGGATCACCTTCTCGGACTCCGCGACGTAGAGCCCCCGCTCGGGCTCCGTGCGCCGGCGCAGCGCCACGTCGGTGAGCCCCACGTAGTCCTCGAGCCGCGGGTCGGCCGCCGAGGTGACCCGCTCCACGCTCACCCGGCCACGACCATCCGGGTCACCGCGACGAGCCCGATGACGACGATGGCGGCACGCAGGACCATCGGCGGCAGCCGTCGCCCCACCGTCGCCCCCACGACCCCACCGATCGTCGAGCCCACCGCGATGAGCAGGACGACGAGCCAGTCGATCCGCTCGAACGCCACGAGGACGAACACGAGCGCCGCCACGGCGTTCACGACCGTCGCCAGCACGTTCTTGTACCCGTTGAGCCGCTGGAGCGGCTGGGTCGACAGCGCGCCGAGGATGCCCATGAGGATGATCCCCTGTGCCGCACCGAAGTAGCCGCCGTAGACGCCGGTCCCGAAGACGCCCGCCTTCATCGCCACCCGGTGGTCGGGCTCGCCCTCGACGCCGGCGGCCTCACGTCGCCGGGCCGTCCAGGCGTTGATCCGCGGCCCGAGGACGACGAGCACGACCCCCAGCAGGATGAGGACCGGGACGATCGCCGCGAACAGGTCGGGGTCCAGGACGAGGAGCAGGACCGCGCCGAGCGCACCGCCGAGCAACGACATCGGCACGAGCCGCCGGAGGTCGGGTCCCGCGCCGCGCAGCTCGCTTGCGGTAGCCGATGGCGCCGGCGAGGGTGCCCGGCACGAGGCCGATGGTGTTCGAGATGTTCGCCGTCACCGGCGGCACCCCGAGCAGCAGCAGCGTGGGGAAGGTGATGAGGGTCCCCGACCCGACGATCGTGTTGATCGTGCCGGCACCGACACCCGCCAGGAGCACGAGGAGGGCGTCGGACCAGGGCACCCGGACACCCTATGCGGGTGCCCGGGCGCAGTGGTCGAGCGGTCCGGTCAGCGACCGGCCTGCGGAGCGGGCGGCTCGTCGCCACCGGTGGTGGGCGGCTCGGGCGGCGCTGCACCGGGAACCGGGGGTGCCGGCGGGGCCTCGTCGGACGGCGGGACCGGCGGGGCCGGCGGCGGGGTGGCCGAGGGACGCGGCGGCACCGCGTCGGGCGACAGCGAGATGGGCGGCTGAACGCGCGACGCGGGAGCGCCGTGCTCCTCGGCCTCACGGCTGGCCAGACCGGCCTGGCCGCGAGCCGTCGCGAGGGCCTTCGCGGGGTCCTCGAGCGTGGTCTCCTCGAAGGCGTTGCCGGGGCCCTCGCCGGGGTCGACCCACTGCTCGTCGTCGCCGCCGTCGAAGCCGCCCTGACCGCGGCCGAGCATGCCACCGATGCCCTTGAGGGCGTCGGTGAGCTCGCTCGGGATGATCCACATCTTGTTCGAGTCGCCCCGCGCGATCTGCGGCAGCACCTGGAGGTACTGGTAGGCGAGCAGCTTCTGGGTGGGCTTGCCGCGGTGGATGGCGTCGAAGACCTGCTGGATGGCGCGGGCCTGGCCCTGCGCCTCGAGGATGCGCGCCTGCGCCGACCCCTCGGCCCGCAGGATGGCGCTCTGCTTCTCGCCCTCGGCGGTGAGGATCTGGCTGGCCTTGGTGCCCTCGGCGGTGAGGATGATGGCGCGACGCTCGCGCTCGGCCTTCATCTGCTTCTCCATCGACTCCTGGATCGACTGCGGCGGGTCGATGGCCTTGAGCTCGACGCGGTTGACGCGGATGCCCCACTTGCCCGTCGCCTCGTCGAGGACGCCGCGCAGCTGACCGTTGATCTGGTCACGGCTCGTCAGCGTCTGCTCGAGGTCGAGCGAGCCGATGACGTTACGCAGCGTGGTGACGGTGAGCTGCTCGATGCCCTGGATGAAGTTGGCGATCTCGTAGACCGCCGACTTCGGCTCGATGACCTGGTAGTAGATGACCGTGTCGATGCTCACGACGAGGTTGTCGCTCGTGATCACCGGCTGCGGCGGGAACGACACGACCTGCTCGCGCAGGTCGATGTTCGCGCGCACCAGGTCGACGAACGGCACGAGGATGTGCAGCCCGCCCTCCAGCGTCCGCGAGTAGCGGCCGAGCCGCTCGATGATGAGCGAGGTCTGCTGGGGCACGATGCGCACCGTGCGCACGAGCACCATGATCGCGAACGCTGCGAGGAGCAGCAGGACGATGATCGGGAACACTCCGTCGGGCATGGGTCTGGCCTTTCACAGGGCGCCGGGGGCGCGGGTCAGGTGGAGGGGTCGTGGTGGACGGGCTCGACGACTGCGGTCGCGCCCTGGATGGCGATGACGCGGACCTCCTCGCCGGCGCCCACGGGCGTGCTGCCCTCGGCGAGCCGGGCGGACCAGGTCTCCCCGGCGAGCTTGACGCGGCCGTCGGTGTCCGTGACGGCCTGGATCACCCGGGCCTCGCGGCCCACGAGGCCCGACGGACCGATGTGGTGGTCGACCTCGCCGTCGGTGAACTGCCGCTTGATCAGCGGGCGCACCACGACGAGGAGCAGCAGCGCGACCGACACCGCGATGACGACCTGGAGCGGGAAGGGCGCCCCGACCCCCGCGGCGACGGCACCGGCGACGGCACCCCCCGCGAACATCACGAACACGAAGTCGACGGTCGCGACCTCGATGGCGCCGAGCACGAGGGCGACCCCGAGCCAGAACAGCCACCAGTTCTCAGTCAGCCACTCCATCGGCCGGTCCCCTTCCCGTGGTGCGTGGTCACCTGTTCGACGTGTGGGCGCTGCCGGCAGTTCCCCGGGTGCTCAGCGGGCTCGGGCGGCATAGCGGTTCCCCCGGACCTCGAGCTCGAGCGGGAGACCGAAGGTGGCCTCCAGGTTCTGCGCGGTCAGCGTGATCTCGATCGGCCCCTGGGCGACGACGCGACCGCCGCGCATGAGCAGGACGTCGGTGAAGTGCGGCGGGACCTCCTCCACGTGGTGCGTGACGAGGACCATGGCCGGCGCGGCGAGGTCGGCGGCGAGCGCCCCGAGTCGGCGCACGAGGTCCTCGCGACCACCGAGGTCGAGTCCGGCGGCCGGCTCGTCGAGGAGCATGAGCTCGGGGTCGGTCATCAGGGCACGGGCGATCTGCACCCGCTTGCGCTCCCCCTCGGACAGCGTGCCGAACCGGCGACCCGCGAGGTGGCTGGCTCCGAGCGCCTCGAGCAGCTCGTCGGCGCGACCCTCGTCGAGACGGTCGTACGCCTCGCGCCAGCGGCCGACGACCCCGTAGGACGCCGTGACGACGACGTCGCGGACGACCTCGTGGGGCGGGATCCGGTCGGCCAGGGCCGCCGAGGCCAGGCCGATGCGGGGACGCAGCTCGAAGACGTCGACGGCGCCGAGGACCTCGCCCAGCACCCCGGCCACACCGGTCGTGGGATGGATGCGGGCGGCCGCGAGCTGGAGGAGCGTGGTCTTGCCGGCGCCGTTGGGGCCCAGCACCACCCAGCGCTGCCCCTCCTCGACCTCCCAGGAGACGTCGTCGAGGATCGTCGTCCCGCCACGCACGACACTCACACCGGCCAGTGCGAGGACGTCACTCATGCGATGACCCTAACGGAGTCAGGAGCGCAGCCTCCGCCGCCTCAGGACGTCGAGGTACACCTGGTGCGTCTGCTCGCCGATCGAGGCCCACGAGAACGACTCCACGGCACGTCGACGACCCGCCAGACCCATCCGGTCGGCGCGCGCGGGGTCGCTGACCGCGTCGTTGAGTGCGGCCGCGAGGTCGGCGACGAAACGGTCCGGGTCGACCGGGGTGCCGGTGCCGTCCTGGACCTGCTCGATGGGGACGAGCCACCCGGTCTCGCCGTCGACGACGACCTCCGGGATCCCTCCGGTCGCCGTGGCGACGACCGGCAGCTCGCAGGCCATCGCCTCGAGGTTGACGATCCCGAGGGGCTCGTACACCGACGGGCACACGAACACGGTGGCGCTGCTGAGCAGGGCCACGACCTCGTGGCGCGGGAGCATCGTCGGGACCCAGACGACGCCGTCGCGCGTCTCGCGCAGCCGCTCGATGAGGTGCTCGACCTCGGCCAGGATCTCCTTGGTGTCGGGTGCGCCGGCGAGGAAGACGAGCTGGACCTCCGGGGGCAGCTCGGCCACGGCACGCAGGAGGTAGGGCAGGCCCTTCTGGCGGGTGATCCGGCCCACGAAGATGACGCTCGGGCGGTCGGGGTCGACGCCGTGGAGCCGCACGACGTCCTCGTCACGCTCACGCTGCCAGAGCTGGGAGTCGATGCCGTTGTGGACGACCTTGACCTTCTCCGGGTCGACGTCGGGGTAGGACCGCAGGATGTCGGTCCGCATCCCGGCGCTCACGGCGATGACGGCGTCGGCCGCCTCGTACGCCGTCTTCTCGACCCACGACGAGAGCCGGTACCCACCGGCGAGCTGCTCGGCCTTCCACGGCCGCATCGGCTCCAGGCTGTGGGCGGTGAGCACGTGGGGGACGTCGCCCATGAGGGCGGCCACGTGGCCGGCGAAGTTCGCGTACCAGGTGTGGGAGTGCACCAGGTCGGCGCCCTCGCAGGCGGCCGCGATGGACAGGTCGACGCCGAGGGTCGTCAGGGCCGCGTTCGCGCCGGTGAGCTCGGTGAGGTCGGGGTGTCCGGTCGTGCCGTCCTCGTCCCGGGGCTCGCCGAAGGCGTGGACGCGCACGTCGATGTCACCGCGCTGGCGCATCGCGCGCACCAGCTCGGCGACGTGGACACCGGCGCCTCCGTAGATGGTCGGGGGGTACTCCTTGCTGAGGATGTCGATTCGCACGAAATTCACCCTAGTGACGCCGCGGTCTCCCGGCGAGGGGTCGGACCCCATAGCGTGGGGCCATGGCGTATCGCAGCGGAGGTCCGAACGTGTTGGTCATCGTGCTGGCTGGCGGTGAGGGGAAACGGCTCATGCCGCTCACGGCCGACCGGGCCAAGCCTGCCGTCCCCTTCGGGGGGATCTACCGCCTCATCGACTTCGCGCTGTCGAACGTCGTGAACTCCGGCTACCTCAAGGTCGTCGTCCTCACCCAGTACAAGTCGCACAGCCTGGACCGGCACGTCACCAAGACGTGGCGGATGTCGACGATGCTCGGCAACTACGTCGCGCCGATCCCGGCGCAGCAGCGCGTCGACAAGTCCTGGTACCAGGGCAGTGCCGACGCGATCTTCCAGAGCCTGAACACGATCACCGACGAGCGGCCCGACATCGTGGTCGTCGTCGGGGCCGACCACGTGTACCGGATGGACTTCTCGCAGATGGTCGAGCAGCACATCGAGACCGGTGCGGGGGTCACCGTCGCGGCGATCCGCCAGCCGATCGACACCTCCGACCAGTTCGGCGTCATCGAGGTCGCGGCCGACGACCACGCGCGCATCAAGGCCTTCCGCGAGAAGCCGACCGACCCCGACGGACTCCCGGACTCGCCGAACGAGATCCTCGCGAGCATGGGGAACTACGTCTTCTCGGCCGACGCCCTCATCGACGCCGTCACGGCGGACACGACCCTCGAGGGCAGCAAGCACGACATGGGCGGCGACATCGTCCCGGCCCTGGTGACGCAGGACGCCGCCTACACCTACGACTTCAAGAAGAACGTCATCCCCGGCGGCACCGAGCGCGACATGGGGTACTGGCGCGACGTGGGGACGATGGACTCCTACTTCGACGCGCACATGGACCTCGTGTCGATCCACCCGGTGTTCAACCTCTACAACTACGACTGGCCGATCTACACCTCGCACGGCCCCTACCCGCCGGCGAAGTTCGTCCACGGGCACAACGGCCGCTTCGGCGAGGCGCTGAACTCCGCCATCTCCCCCGGTGTCGTCATCTCCGGGGCCCGGGTCAACGGGTCGGTCATCTCCCCCGACGTCAAGATCCACAGCTACACGGAGGTCGACAGCAGCGTCATCCTCGACGGTGTCGAGATCGGGCGGCACTGCGCCATCCAGCGGGCCGTCCTCGACAAGAACGTCATCGTGCCGGACGGCGCGAAGATCGGCTTCGACCGCGAGCACGACCTCGAGCGTGGCTTCTCGATCACCGAGTCGGGCATCACCGTGGTGGGCAAGGGGCAGACGGTGGTGGCGTGACGGCCGACCGGCCGGTCCGGATCGGGGCGCAGCTCCAGCCCCAGCACGCGTCGTACCCCGACATCCGGCGGGCCTGCGCCGACCTCGAGGACCTGGGCGTCGACGTCCTGTTCAACTGGGACCACTTCTACCCGCTCCACGGCCCCGCGGACGGCGCCCACTTCGAGTGCTGGACGATGCTCGCCGCGTGGGCCGAGGCCACCGAGCGCGTCGAGATCGGGGCCCTGGTCACCTGCAACAGCTACCGCAACCCGCAGCTGCTCGCCGACATGGCACGCACCGTCGACCACGTGAGCGCGCGCGGCGGCGAGGGGCGGCTCATCCTCGGGATCGGCTCCGGCTGGTTCGAGCGCGACTACGTCGAGTACGGGTACGAGTTCGGTACTGCCGGAGGGCGGCTCGACGCCCTGAAGCGCGACCTGCCTCTCATCAAGGAGCGGTGGGCGAAGCTCAACCCCGCGCCGACCCGCTCCATCCCCGTCCTCGTCGGCGGGGGCGGCGAGCGCAAGACGCTGCGCATCGTCGCCGAGCACGCCGACATCTGGCACGGTTTCGGCAACCCGGAGACCATCGCGCACAAGCACGCGGTCCTCGACGAGTGGTGCGCGAAGGTGGGGCGCGACCCGGCCTCCATCGAACGCTCCTCAGGGGTCTCCGCGAAGCCCGGCCGGCTCCCCGAGGACGTCGCCGACTACGCGGCCGCGGCCGAGGACCTCCACGCCGTCGGGACCCGGCTGTTCACCGTCGGCCTCGACGGTCCCCGCTACGACCCGGGACCGATCCGCGACCTCGTGGCCTGGCGGGACGCGAAGGCTGGATAGCCTGCGGGACGTGCCCGACGCGACGGACGACTCCACACTGCCCCCGCTGCCCGACCCCGAGCGGCGCACCCTGCTCGTCACCCTCGACGGTCCCGACCGTCCCGGGGTGACCAAGGCCGTCTTCGAGGCGGCGTCGACCGTGGGTGCGGAGGTCCTGGACCTCGAGCAGGTCGTCGTCCGAGGCCACCTGGCCCTGTCGGTCCTGCTCGGTCCCACCCGGGACGAGAACGTGCTCACCGACCGGCTGACCCGGGCCGGTGAGGCGATGGGGATGCGCGTGGGCCTCGTCGTGGGGCACGGCGACAACGCCCGGCGACGCACCGGCCGGGCCGCCGTCGTCGTCATGGGCTCACCACTGCGGACCCACCACGTCGCGGCGGTCGCGGGCGCGATCGCCACCCACGGCGCGAACATCGACCGCATCCGTCGGCTGTCCCGCTGGCCCGTCACCACGGTCGAGCTCGACGTCTCCGGCGCAGACCTCACGGGACTGCGGCAGGACCTCGCGCTGGTGTCCGCCGAGACGGGAGCCGACATCGCCGTCGCGCCCTCGGGCCTGGCGCGCCGGGGCGGCCGCCTCGTCGTCATGGACGTCGACTCCACGCTCATCCAGGACGAGGTCATCGAGCTCCTCGCCGCGCACGCCGGTCGCGAGGCCGAGGTCGCGGCCGTCACCGAGGCGGCGATGCGCGGCGAGCTCGACTTCACCCAGAGCCTGCACGCGCGGGTCGCGACCCTGGCCGGCCTGCCCGAGTCGGTCCTGGACGAGGTCCGCGACGCGGTGCGCCTCACCCCCGGTGCGCGCACCCTCGTGCGGACCCTCAAGCGCCTCGGGTTCACCGTGGCCCTGGTGAGCGGTGGCTTCGTCGAGGTCGTCGAGGCCATCGGGGCCGAGCTCGGCGTCGACCACGTCCGGGCCAACCGCCTCGAGGTCGTCGACGGCCACCTCACGGGCCGGGTCGTCGGCGACGTCGTCGACCGGGCCGGGAAGGCGGCGGCCCTGCGCGAGTTCGCTGCGCTGGAGGGGCTTCCCCTGACGCGCACCGTGGCGATCGGCGACGGCGCCAACGACCTCGACATGCTCGCCGTCGCCGGCCTCGGGGTGGCGTTCAACGCCAAGCCCCTCGTCCGCAGCCAGGCCGACACCTCGCTCAACGTCCCCTACCTCGACGCGGTCCTGTTCCTCCTCGGGATCTCCCGCGAGGAGGTCGAGGACGCCGATGCCGTCGGCGACACCCCACTAGGCTGACCGCGTGCCGCGCTACCCCACGACCACCCCCACCCTCTTCGTCATCGGCGGTGCCGAGGACCGCGTGGGCCGGGCCTCGCTCCTGCGGCACTTCCTCAGGCTCGCCGGAGGCCGCCGGGCGAGCATCGTCGTGGTCCCCACGGCGTCCTCGTTCCAGCAGGACGTGGGTGCCTCCTAC
The DNA here is from genome assembly GCA_963795035.1 of uncultured Actinomycetota bacterium. Classification (GTDB taxonomy): domain Bacteria; phylum Actinomycetota; class Actinomycetes; order Actinomycetales; family Dermatophilaceae; genus Oryzobacter. The sequence continues at coordinate 930,415 of CAWCFZ010000003.1, forward strand.
ACCGAGGTGTTCACCCGCCTCGGGGCCGGCGTCGTGACGATCGTCAACCCCGCGACCCGCGAGGAGGCCGACGACGCCGAGCTCGTCGCCGCCGTCGACGCGGCCACCGGCGTGTTCATGAGCGGGGGCAGCCAGCTGCGCCTGTCGCAGCTGCTCCCCGGCACGGCCCTGGGGCGCGCCCTGCACCGCGCCCACGATCGCGGCTGCGTCGTCGGAGGCACGTCGGCGGGCGCCTCCATCGTGTCCGACTTCATGATCTCGTTGGGTGACGAGGGCGTCACCCCCCGCCAGCGCGCCAGCCAGGTCACGGCCGGCCTGGGCCTGCTGCGCGGAGTGGTGGTCGACCAGCACTTCGACCAGCGGGCGCGCTACGGTCGCCTGATGTCCGTGATCGCCGCCTCGCCCCACCTGCTCGGGGTCGGCATCGACGAGGACACCGCCATGGTCGTCTCGGACGGGCGCGAGTTCGAGGTCCACGGATCGGGGTCGGTCTTCGTCCTGGACTGCACGGGCGCCCGCACCGACGCCCCGGACGCCCGCGCAGGAGCACCGGTCCTCGTGTCGGGAGCCGTGGTCCACACCCTGCCCGCCGGGTCGACCTTCGACCTCGTGCAGCGCCGGCTGTCCGCCTTCGTGGAGCACCACGCCGACCTGCTCGTGTCGGTCGCCGCCAGCAAGGCCTGACCGCCGCGACGGCTCGCCACGCCACCTCCCCCGTCCGGCCCACCCGTCCCGCCCCACCCGAGGAGAAGCGCCGATGGACCGCCCGACCCCGACCGGCCCCGCCGCACCCGTGCTCACCATCGTCGAGTCCAGGGTCTACCGCGGCGGCAACATCTGGTCGTACGACCCGTCGATCCACCTCGTGGTCGACCTCGGCGTCCTCGAGGGCTACCCCACCGACACCCTGCCGGGCTTCACCGAGCGCCTCGTCGAGCTGCTGCCCCGCCTGGAGAACCACACCTGCTCCAAGGGCGTCAAGGGCGGGTTCGTCGAGCGGCTGCGCGAGGGGACCTGGCTCGGGCACGTCACCGAGCACATCGCCCTCCAGCTCCAGCAGGAGGCCGGGCACGACCAGCGCCGGGGCAAGACCCGCATGGTCAAGGGCAGCACCGGCGTCTACAACATCATCTACGGCTACACCAACGAGGAGGTCGGCCTGACCGCCGGCCGCCTCGCGGTGCGCCTGGTGAACCACCTCGTGCAGGAGGAGGAGGGCTTCGACTTCACCGAGGAGCTGGAGCGCTTCCTCACCCGGGCCGAGCGCAGCGCCTTCGGCCCCTCGACGGCCGCCATCCTCGAGGAGGCGGTGAGCCGCGACATCCCCTTCATCCGGCTCAACAGCGGCAGCCTCGTCCAGCTCGGCCAGGGCGTGCACCAGCAGCGGATCCGGGCGACGATGACGTCGAAGACCGGCGCGCTGGCCGTCGACATCGCCGGCGACAAGGACATGACGACCAAGCTGCTCAACTCGGCCGGGCTCCCGGTGCCGAAGCAGGAGACGGTCAGGTCCGCCGACGGCGCGGTCGCGTCGGCGCGACGCATCGGCTTCCCGGTCGTCGTCAAGCCGCTCGACGGCAACCACGGTCGCGGTGTCTGCCTCAACCTCGTGACCGACGACGACGTCCGCGAGGCGTTCGTCGTCGCCGAGGAGCAGTCCCGCCGCGGCTCCGTCATCGTCGAGTCGATGGTGACCGGGCGCGACTACCGCTGCCTCATCGTCGGCGGCCGGATGCAGGCCATCGCCGAGCGCGTCCCCGCCCACGTCGTCGGCGACGGCACGCACACCGTGCGCGAGCTCGTCGACCTCACCAACGCCGACCCGCGGCGCGGGGTCGGCCACGAGAAGGTCCTCACCAAGATCAAGGTCGACGCGGCCGCCGAGGACCTCGTGCGCGAGCAGGGCCTCTCGATGGACGACGTCCCGCCGGCGGAGCAGATGGTCAAGCTCGCCCTCACCGGGAACATGTCGACCGGCGGCATCTCCATCGACCGCACCTTCGACGCCCACCCCGACAACGTCGAGATCGCCGAGGAGGCCGCGCGCCTCATCGGGCTCGACGTCGCGGGCATCGACTTCATCTGTCCCGACATCGCCTCTCCCGTGCGCGAGGCCGGCGGCGCGATCTGCGAGGTCAACGCGGCCCCCGGGTTCCGGATGCACACCCACCCGACGGTGGGCGAGCCGCAGTTCATCGCCAAGCCGGTCGTCGACCTGCTCTTCCCGCCGGGCACCCCGTCGCGCGTCCCGGTGGTCGCCGTCACCGGCACCAACGGCAAGACGACGACGTCGCGGATGATCGCGCACATCATGAAGGGCCTCGGCCGCCAGGTCGGGATGACCTCGACCGACGGCATCGTCATCGACGAGCGCCTCGTCGTACGGGCCGACGCCTCCGGGCCGCGCTCGGCGCGGATGGTGCTGCAGAACCCGCGCGTCGACTTCGCCGTCATGGAGGTCGCCCGCGGCGGCATCCTGCGCGAGGGGCTGGGCTACGACCGCAACGACGTCGCGGTCGTCACCAACGTCGCACCGGACCACCTCGGCATCCGCGGCATCGACACGCTCGAGCAGCTCGCCGACGTCAAGGCCGTCATCGTCGAGGCGGTCCCGCGCGACGGGTTCGCGGTCCTCAACGCCGACGACGCCCTCGTGCGCAGGATGCGGCGCCGCTGCTCGGGCTCGGTCATCTGGTTCTCGCTCGCCGAGGCCGGGACCCCGGTGCGCGACCTCATCGACGACCACTGCCGGCGGGGCGGGCGCGCCATCGTCCTGGACCGCACGGACCGCGGCGACATGATCGTCATCCGGCACGGGCGCCGCTCGATGCAGCTCGCCTGGACCCACCTGCTCCCGGCCACCTTCGGGGGCACGGCGCTGTTCAACGTCGCCAACGCGATGGCGGCGGCGGGGGCGGCGTTCGCCAGCGGTGCCGGCCTGCACGAGATCCGCCAGGGGCTGCGCACGTTCACGACGTCGTACTACCTCTCCCCCGGGCGGATGAACCAGGTCAACGTGCACAACATCGACGTCATCGTCGACTACTGCCACAACGCCCCGGGCATGCGCGTCCTCGGCGAGTTCCTCGAGCGCTACGCCGCGATGAAGGCCGGCCAGTCCGACCTCGGGAAGATCTCACGGATCGGCGTCGTCGCCACCGCCGGCGACCGCCGCGAGGAGGACATGCGCGAGCTCGGCTCCATCGCGGCCGAGCACTTCGACGTCGTCGTCGTCCGCGAGGACGTGCGGCTGCGGGGCCGGGAGAGGGGCTTCACCGCCGACCGCGTCGCCGAGGGGGTGCGAGCCCGCATGGGGCGAGCCGGGGGTGCGCTGCCGCCAGGTGGAGGTCGTCCTCGACGAGGCCTCGGCCGTGCGGCACGTCATGGCCCGGGCCAACCCCGGCGACATCGTCGTGCTCTCGGTCGACCAGCACGCGGACGTCATGGCCGAGCTCGAGGCGATGACCAGCCAGGCGCAGCCCGGCACCCACTCGCGCGACAGCGTCGGCGACCCGGACCTCGACCCCGAGGCGCTGGCCGTCGAGGCGGCCGAGACCGGAGACGAGGCCGCGCGCGACGTCGACCCGGCCGAGGCTCCCGCGGGCTCCCCTGTCGGCTGAAGGCTCAGCGGCCGAGGTCGGCGGCGTAGGCGGTGAGGGCCCGCCGGTAGCGCTCGACGTCGCCGTCGGTACTCGTCGCGACCACGGTCGTGAGCAGGTCGCGCAGGGCCTCGGTGGTCCGTCCGGCGTCGTGCTGGACCAGGGCGCGGAAGGCCGCGACTCCCAGGCTCTCGGGGTGACGGGCCGCGACGTCCTCGATGACGGCCGCCGCCTCCTCGTGGCGGCCCAGCACCCGCAGGCTCGACGCGAGCTGCACCTGGGCCCGGGCGAGCAGCGGGTCGCGCAGGCCGCACGCCATCGCCTCCTCGTAGAGCGGCACGGCGCCCGCCTCCTCCCCCGCGGCGTCGAGGGCGCCGGCGCGCTCGAAGGCGATGCGGGCGTCGCCGGGGTGCGCCTCGTGCAGGGCACGGGCGGCCTCGACGCGCTCGGCGTGGTCCTCCAGCTGCCACAGGGCGGCGATCTCGTCCTCGGCCTCGTGCTCGCCCCTGGCCCGCACGACCTTGCGACGCACCGCGCCGGGGTCGTCGGACACCGCACCCCGCTCGGCGAGCCACGTGGCGATGGCCGCGCGCTCGGCGTGGCACATGACGGCTGCGACGTCCCCGTCGCCGGCGGCCTCCACGAGGGCGGCCAGCCCGGACAGCTCGGTGGGGTAGGACGCGACGTCCGCGACGCCGGCCCGGGCGAGGCCGACCCGCAGGTGCGCCTCGAGGTCGTGCGTGCTGCGACCGCGCAGGTAGTGCTCCTTGTGCGCCACCACGACGTGGTCGGCCCGCAGACCCGCCATCTCTGCGAGGGTCTCGAGGATGTCGTCGGTCCGGTCGCCACCCGTGCCGAGGGCGAGGTGCACACGGCCCCACGGCGCCACGAGGCCGCGGCACACGTCGAGGAGTGCCTCGAGCCCTGCCTCGTTGTGGGCGAGGTCGACGATGACCGTGGCCGACCCTCCCTCCACATCAACGGTGTACGTGTTCATCCGGCCAGGGTTGAGGACGTCGTCGGGCTGGAACGTCCGTAGTCCCTCGACCACGGCGTCACGGTCGAGGCCGAGCCCGAGGGCGGCCGAGGCCCCGGCGAGGGCGTTGAGCAGGTTGTGGTGCGACAGCCCGGACAGGGCCATCGGGAGGTCGACGACGCGCAGCAGCCGGTCGGGCAGGCCGTTGGGCGAGAGCACGGTGAGGTGGTCGTCGAGGATCGTCGTGGCCCGGCCGCCGGCGCCCAGCGCCTCACGGACGGCGGGGGCGTTGGGGTCGGCGGCGAAGACCCACGGGCGTCCCCGGGCGGCGCCGCGCATGGCCCACACCCGTGGGTCCTCGCCGTTGAGGACGACCCACCCCGTCGGCCTGGTCACCCGGGTGACGATGGCCTTGACCTCGGCGAGCTGGTCGACGGTGTCGATGCCCTGCAGGCCCAGGTGGTCGGCGGAGACGTTCGTGACGACCGAGACGTCGTTGTGGGTCACGCCCATGCCGCGCAGCAGCATGCCGCCCCGGGCGGTCTCGAGGATGCCGATCTCGACCCCGGGGGCCTCGAGGACGGCGCGCGCGCCCGCCGGCCCGGAGTAGTCGCCGGTCTCCACGACCTCGCCCTGGATCAGGACCCCGTCGGTCGAGCTCCACCCGGTGCGCAACCCGGCCGTCATCGCGATGTGCGCGAGGAGCCTGGTCGTCGTCGTCTTGCCGTTGGTGCCGGTGACCGACACGACCGGGACGTGCGGGGTCACGAGGCGCGGCCCCTCCCCCTTCGGGGCGGCCGACACGACCTGCGCGTGGGCGGTCACCGCGTCCGCCCACGACCCGCCGGCGTGGACGTCGGCCAGGAGCGCACCGATGGCCTCGCCGAGCGCCTCGGCGCGGCCGCGGTGCCGCCAGACGAAGGCACAGATGACGACGTCGGTCTCGGCTGCGGCCCGGGTGCGCACCCCCAGCCGTCGCGTCCCGGCCTCGAGCGCGATGGCCCGGGCGGCGCGCTCCACGACCCGGACCAGGACGCGCTGGCGCTGCTCGCTGCCCGGCGCCCCCGGTTGCCCGCGTCGCAGGCCGGCGGCGGTCGTCAGCGACCGGACGTCCTCCGCCGGGGCGTCGAGCCAGCCGGGGAGCGCGAGGGTCACCTTCACGGCGGGTCGCGGGAAGTAGAGGTTGGGGCCCTCGAGGAGCCGGACCTCCCGGGTCTGCACTGCGGGCCCGGCCGCGGCGTGGTCGCTGCTCACGAACGGGGAGCCTAGTGCGGGCGCGGGGTCCGCCGGACCTCAGACCCCGATGGCGTGGAAGCCGCCGTCGACGTGCACCATCTCGCCGGTCGTCGCGGGGAACCAGTCGGAGAGCAGGGCGACACAGGCCCGCGCCGCGGGCACCGCGTCGTTGACGTCCCAGCCGAGCGGCGCCCGCGACCCCCACGCCTCCTCGAAACGCTCGAAGCCCGGGATCGACTTCGCGGCGGTCGTGCGGATCGGACCGGCCGCCACGATGTTGCAGCGGATCCCCTTCGGGCCCAGGTCACGGGCGAGGTAGCGGTTGGTCGACTCGAAGGCGGCCTTGGCCACCCCCATCCAGTCGTACACGGGCCAGGCGTAGCGGGCGTCGAAGGTGAGCCCCACGACGCTGCCGCCCTGCGACATCAGGGGCAGCGCCGCCTTGGTGAGCGAGGCGAGGGAGTACGCCGAGACCTGCACCGCCGTGGCGACGTCGTCCCAGCCCGCCTCCATGAAGTTGAAGGCACCCTGCGGGGCGAATCCGATGGAGTGCACGACCCCGTCGAGGTGCGGCACGTGCTCCTTGACCCGGTCGGCCAGCGAAGCCAGGTCGTCCTCGCTCGTGACGTCGAGCTCGACGACCGGCGGGGTGTGCGGCAGCCGGCGGGCGATGGCCGTGGTGATCTTCATCGTCCGGCCGAAGGAGGTGAGGACGACCTCGGCGCCCTGCTCCTGGGCGAGCTTGGCGATGTGGAAGGCGATGGAGGAGTCCATGAGGACGCCGGTGACGAGCAGCTTCTTGCCCTCGAGCAACATGGCGGGCCCTTTCGCGTGGTGGGCGGGTCGGTGGTGCGGGGTCGGGGTCGTGGGCCTCAGTGGCCCATGCCGAGGCCACCGTCGACGGGGATGACGGCGCCGGAGATGTAGGCGGCCTCGGGGCTGGCGAGGAAGCGGACCGCTGCCGCGACCTCCTCGGGCCTGGCGAACCGGCCCGCGGGGATCGCGGCCTTGTAGGTCTTCTGGGTCTGCTCGGGAAGCGCCGCGGTCATCTCGGTCTCGATGAAGCCGGGCGCGACGACGTTCGCGGTGATGCCGCGGCCGCCGAGCTCACGCGTGATGGAGCGGGCGAGGCCGACGAGGCCGGCCTTGCTCGCGGAGTAGTTCGCCTGGCCGGGGCCGCCGTACAGCCCGACCACGCTGGAGATGAGGATGATGCGGCCGCGCCGCAGCCGGATCATCCCCTTGCTCGCACGCCGGGCGCAGCGGAAGGCGCCGGCGAGGTTGGTGTCGATCACCGAGTCCCAGTCGTCGTCGCTCATCCGCATGAGCAGGGTGTCCTTGGTGATGCCCGCGTTGGCGACGAGGACCTCCACCGGACCGCCGAGCTTCGCCTCGGCCTCGGTGAAGGCCGCGTCGACCGACGCGCTGTCGGTGACGTCGCACGTCACCCCCTCCAGACCCTCCGGGGCGGACCCCGAACGGTGGGTGATGACGACCTCGTCGCCGGCCTCGGCGAACGACCGGGCGATCGCCAGGCCGATCCCGCGGTTGCCCCCGGTGACGAGGACGGTGCGTGGCTCGCTCATGCCGTCGAACCTAGTGGACTACCGCTGGGTAGTCGGAAGCGGGCGACATACAGTGGACGGGTGCTGACCCGCCACCGCCACGACTCCCCCCAGTCGGTGACGAGCGCTCCGGAGTCCCGGACGCAGGACCAGTCGCGGCGGCTCAAGCAGTACCTGTGGACCATGGGGGTCCGCACGGCGTGCTTCGTCCTCCTCGTCGTCATCGACCACCCGGTGCGCTGGGTCTTCGCCTTCCTCGCGGTGTTCCTGCCGTTCATCGCCGTCGTGGCGGCGAACGCGGTGAACCCGCGGCTGGTCGGCAGGGTGCGGCCGGTGCCGCCGTCGGTCGACCCGACGCCCCGGATCGGCCAGGCGCCCCACGTGGACCCGAACGACGACACCTCGGCGCGCTGACCCCGGCTGCTGCCGCTCAGCCCCCGATGGCCGACATGGGCCGGTCCGGCTGCACGAAGTCGGGTCGGTCGATGCCGTGGCCCGCGGCCTTGGCCCACATCTCGGCGATGACGAGGTCGGCCAGCTCGGTGTCCGAGGCACCCTCGCGCATCGGCCCGCGCAGGTCGACCTCCCGGCGTGCGAACAGGCAGTTGCGCAGCTGCCCGTCGGCGGTGAGCCGGGCCCGGTCGCAGGCCCCGCAGAACGGGGCCGTGACGCTGGCGATGACGCCCACCGTCTCGGGCCCGCCGTCGACGAGGAACAGCTCGGCGGGTGCACTGCCGCGCTCCTCCACGGGCGTGAGGCGGAACCGCTCCCCCAGCCGCTCGAGGATCTCGGCCTGCGACACCATCGCCGAGCGTTCCCACGCGTGCTGCGCGTCGAGCGGCATCTGCTCGATGAAGCGCAGGTCGTAGCCGCGGTCGAGGCACCAGCCGAGCAGCTCGGCGACGCCGGTGTCGTTGACGCCGCGCATCGCGACGGCGTTGACCTTGACCGGCGTGAGCCCGGCGTCGACGGCCGCCTTGAGGCCGGCCTCGACGTCACGGAACCGGTCGCGGCGGGTGAGCTCCTGGAACTGGGCAGGCTCGATCGTGTCGAGGCTGACGTTGACCCGGTCGAGCCCGGCCTGCGCGAGCGGGGCGGCCAGCCGGTCGAGGCCGATGCCGTTGGTCGTCATCGCGATCCGCGGTCGCGGGTCGAGGGCGGCGATGCGGGTGACGACGGAGACGAGGCTGCGGCGCAGGAGGGGCTCACCCCCGGTGAGCCGGACGTTGGTGACCCCCAGGCCGACCATGATCGCCACGAGCCGCACGAGCTCGTCGTCGTCGAGCATCTCGGGCTTGGCCATCCAGTCCAGGCCCTCGGCCGGCATGCAGTAGGTGCAGCGCAGGTTGCAGCGGTCGGTGACCGAGACGCGCAGGTCTCGGCCCACCCGACCGAAGCGGTCGAGCAGGCGCGGGGCGGGAAGGTCGGTCATAGGACTCCAATGTACGTCGCGTAGCGTGACGACGTGCTCAGCAGGCTCTTCACACCCCGGTGGCTGGGCGCCCTCCTCCTCGCCGCGCTCTTCTGCGTCGCGAGCTACCACCTGGGCTGGTGGCAGTTCCACCGCCACGAGGCCAAGGCCGAGCGCAACGCCCGCCTCGACGCCCACTACCGGGCCGACCCCGTTCCCGTCCCGTCGGTGCTGACCCCCGCGGGGCTCCCGGTGGCGGACGAGTGGACCAGGGTCAGCGTCACGGGCAGCTACGCGGGCGGGCCGGTGTTCGTGCGCAACCGCTCGCTGGAGAGCCAGGCGGGGTACGAGGTCCTGTGGGCCCTGCGTCCCGATGGCGGGGGCGCGGACGTCGTCGTCGACCGTGGCTGGGTCCGGGTGTCGGACCGTGGGGCGAGCACCCTGCCCGCGGTCGCCCCCGCACCCCCCGGCGAGGTCACCGTCACCGGTTGGGTGCGCCGGGGCGAGGCCTCCCGGGGGCGCGACCTGCCGCCGGGCCAGGTGGCGAGCATCAACGTGCGCGAGGCGGCCGTGGCGCTGGGCTCGCCGGCGGTGCTGCCCGGCTACGTCCAGCTCGAGTCCGAACGGCTCCCCGACGGGACGAGCCCGCCGCGGCCGACCCCCCTCGGCGAGCCCGACCGCAGCCTCGGGCCCCACCTGGCGTACGCCTACCAGTGGTGGCTGTCGACCGTGCTGGGGTTCGTCCTCATCTGGTTCGGGATCCGCCGCGAGCTGCGGTCCGAGGACCCGGTGCGGTACCCGTCGAAGCCGAAGAAGACGCGGATCTGGGACGAGGAGGACGGCTAGCTGCCGTCGAGGACCTCCTGGAGGTCCTCGGAGAACTGGGTGCGGTACAGCTCGGCGTACAGGCCACCGCTCTCGACGAGCTGGGCGTGGGTCCCACGCTCGACGATCCGGCCGTCGTCCACGACGAGGATGAGGTCGGCGTGGCGCACGGTGGACAGCCGGTGCGCGATGACCAGGGCCGAGCGGTCGCGCAGCGCGTGGTCGAGGGCGCGCTGCAGCGCCTGCTCGGACTCGCTGTCGAGGTGGGCCGTGGCCTCGTCGAGGACGATGAGGCCCGGTCCCTTGAGGAGCAGCCGGGCGATGGCCAGGCGCTGCTTCTCGCCGCCGGAGAGCCGGTGCCCGCGGTCGCCCACGACGGTGTCGAGCCCCGAGGGCAGCGAGTCGACGAGCGACCACACCTGGGCCGCCCGCAGCGCGGCCACCATGTCGTCCTCGCTCGCGCCGGGCGCAGCGTAGGCGAGGTTCGCCCGGATCGTGTCGTGGAAGAGGTGTGCCTCCTGGGTGACGACGCCCACCGCGTCGTGCAGGGACTCCAGGCTCGCCTCCCGCAGGTCGACGCCGTTGATGCGCACCGACCCGGACGTGGGGTCGTACAGGCGCGCCACGAGCGCGGTGATCGTCGTCTTCCCGGCGCCGCTGGGCCCGACCAGCGCGACGAGGGTGCCGGGCTCGACGGTGAAGGAGACCTCGCGCAGGACGGGACCGCTCCCCCGACGGTCGCCGCTGGCCGTGCTCTCCAGGGAGGCCAGCGAGACCTCGTCGGCCGAGGGGTAGGAGAAGGCGACGTCGTCGACCTCGACCCGTACGGGGCCTTCCGGGACGGGCTGCGCTCCCGGCGCCTCGGCGACGAGCGGCTCGAGGTCGAGCACCTCGAAGACCCGCTCGAAGGAGACGAGCGCCGTCATGATGTCGACGCGCACGTTGGAGATCGCCGTCAGGGGGCCGTACAACCGGGCGAGCAGCGCCGTCAGGGCGATGAGGGTGCCGACGCTCAGGGTGTCCCCGACCGCCATGAGGCCACCGGCGCCGTAGACCATCGCGGTCGCGAGCGACGCCACCAGGGTCAGCGCGACGAAGAAGACCGACCGGTTCACCGCGATCCGCACGCCGATGTCGCGCACGCGGGCGGCGCGCACGGCGTACTCGCCGTCCTCGACGGCGGGGCGGCCGAAGAGCTTGACGAGCAGGGCCCCGGCGACGTTGAAGCGCTCGGTCATCCGGGTGCCGAGGTCGGCGTTCTGCACCATCTGCTCGTGGGCCAGGCTGGCGAGGCGACGGCCCATGAGCCGGGCCGGGACGATGAAGAACGGCACGAGGGCGAGGGCGGCGAGGGTCAGCTGCCAGGACAGCGTGGCCATCGCGGCGACGATGAGGACGAGCGTGATCGCGTTGCTGACGATGCTGGAGAGCACCGACGTGAAGGCCTGCTGGGCGCCGATGACGTCGTTGCCCAGCCGGGTGACGAGGGCGCCGGTCTGGGCGCGCGTGAAGAACGCGACCGGCTGGCGCAGGACGTGCGAGAACACCTGGGTGCGCAGGTCGTAGATGAGCCCCTCTCCGATGCGCGCGGAGAACCACCGCTCGACGAGCGTCAGCGCGCCGCTGACGACCGCGATCGCCGCCACGATGAGCGACAGGCGCACCACCACCCCGGAGTCCTTGGGGTAGATGCCGTCGTCGATGAGCGACCTGAGCAGCAGCGGGGTCGCGACGACGAGCACCGACTCGACGACGACGAGCCCGAGGAACCAGGTGATCTGGCGCGTGTACGGCCTCGCGTAGCCGAGGACCCGTCGGGTCGTGCCGGGTGCCAGGCGACGCTCCTTGACGCTCGCGTCCCTGCTCAGGCTGTGCAGCGCCTGCCACCCGTTCATGCTCACCGGTGATGCTCCTCGTCGTCGTGTCCGCTGAGTCAACCACCCGCCGCCGACACCTGTTCCTCCCGCGCCGCCACGGGCGCCCGGGCGCGGACGACCGGTGGGCACGCCCTTGTGGCCCGGCCCGGGCCTCGCGAGGATGACGACGCACCCGCCGACGAGGGCGGCCGACACGGAGGTACCCCGCGTGACCGCTCCGCTGCGCCACAAGGTCCTGCTCGACGAGGACGAGATGCCGACCCGCTGGTACAACATCCTCCACGACCTGCCGACCCCGCCTCCCCCGCCACTCCACCCGGGAACCGGACAGCCGGTGGGCCCCGACGACCTCTCGGCGCTGTTCCCCATGGACCTCATCGCCCAGGAGGTGACGACCGAGCAGTACGTCGACATCCCCCGGGAGGTCCAGGACGTCTACCGGCTGTGGCGGCCGTCACCGCTCTACCGCGCCCACCGCCTCGAGAAGGCCCTCGGGACACCGGCTCGGATCTACTACAAGTACGAGGGGGTCTCACCGGCCGGCTCGCACAAGCCGAACACCGCGGTGCCGCAGGCCTACTACAACGCCAAGGCGGGGATCCGGAAGCTCAGCACGGAGACCGGGGCCGGTCAGTGGGGCACCGCCCTCGCCTTCGCCTGCGCCCAGTTCGGGCTCGAGTGCGAGGTCTGGCAGGTGCGGGCCTCCTACGACGCCAAGCCCTACCGCAAGATCATGATGGAGACCTTCGGCGCCACGGTGCACCCGAGCCCGTCCGACCTCACCGAGGCGGGCCGCGCCATCCTCGCCTCCGACCCGGGGTCCCCCGGCTCGCTCGGGCTGGCCATCAGCGAGGCCGTGGAGGTGGCGGCGCAGGACCCGACGGTCAACTACGCCCTCGGCTCGGTCCTCAACCACGTCCTGCTCCACCAGACGATCATCGGCGAGGAGGCCCTGCTCCAGCTCGCGAAGATCGGCGAGGCGGTCGACCTCATCGTCGGGTGCACCGGCGGCGGCTCGAACTTCGGTGGGCTGGCCTTCCCCTTCCTCCGCGAGAAGTTCGCCGCGGGCGGCACGGGCCCGGTCATCCGGGCCGTCGAGCCGGCCTCGTGCCCGTCGCTGACCCAGGGCACCTACGCCTACGACTTCGGTGACGTCGCCGGCCTCACGCCGCTGCTGAAGATGCACACGCTCGGGCACGACTTCATCCCCGACCCCATCCACGCCGGCGGCCTGCGCTACCACGGGATGAGCCCTCTCATCAGCCACCTCTACGACCAGGGCCACATCGAGGCGGTCGCCAAGACGCAGAAGGACTGCTTCGCCGCGGGCGTGCTCTTCGCCCGGTCCGAGGGCATCGTCCCGGCGCCCGAGCCGACCCATGCCCTGGCCGCCGCGGTCGACGAGGCGATCCGCTGCATCGACACCGGCGAGGAGAAGGTCATCCTCACCGCGCTGTGCGGTCACGGCCACCTCGACCTGCCGGCCTACGACGCCTACCTGCGCGGCACGCTCGTCGACCACACGTGGGAGGACACCGAGCTGCAGGAGTCGGTGGCGCGCGCCCTCACCCGCCTGCCCGCCATCCCGGGACGGTGACGGCGGGAGGTCGGCGAGGGGCGGGTGTCAGCGCGGGACGATGCACGGGCTGTCCGCGTACCGCCTCGCCTCGTCGACGACGCGGCCGAGCGTCCGGTCCACGAGACCCGGTGCGGCGTCGAACCGCCGGAACCGCGGGACGACGCTGGCTTCGAGCCATCGCCACCGGTCGTCGAACCGGGTGATCCTCGGCATCGCGCGCGCCCGGAGCGCGCCGAGGAGCCCGCTGGTCAGCGAGTACGACGAGAACGAGCTGAAGTACCTGACCTCCTCCCGCAGGCCGCGCACCTCGAAGGTCGTCGTCGACCCCATCGACGCCAACCGGGCGAAGGTGCCCGACAGGCGGTCGAAGAGCGGCTGCACGACGACCCGCTGCTCGTGCTCGAGCAGTGCGAGGTTCCCCGCCCAGACCAGGTCGGCGGCGGCGCGCCGGGCGTGCGGCGAGGACCCGGCATCGGCGAGGACCGCCCGGCCCCGGTCGATGGTCTCGAACGCCGCGAGCAGCTCGGCGTGCTCAGGGTGCGGCCGCAACAGCCGGCGCAGGCCCTCCACCCCGTCGTCGGCGGAGAGGTAGGCGAGGTGGACCCAGAAGATGTCGTCGTAGATCGCGTTGTTGACCTCCCGCATCGTGTTCGCGTCCTGCGTCAGCAGCCGTAGGCGGCTCAGGCTGCGTGGGAGGTCGACCCAGCCGCTGCGGTCCGCGCTGAGGCGGAAGGGGAAGAGCACCAGGCGGACGTGGTGCGAGGCGATGGCGGCCATCCCGGCCCACTTGAAGCAGGTCGGCTGCTGCCCCTGGAGCCACGCGTACCGGGAGGAGATCTCCATGTTGCGGTGGAAGGCGCAGCACGGCGGGCTCAGCAGGGCGGCGGCCGCGGCACGCCATCCCTCGACCGTGTCGGGAGCGGGGTCCGGGAGCGCGAGATCGAGAGCGCTCACTGCCGGCCACCTCTCGCCACCCGACGCCGAGGGACGACGACGTCACCCCATGGTGTCGCAGTGCGCAGGATCAGGCGAGGGTGACCAGGTCGCGGTAGTCGGCGCTGAACAGGTCCTCGACGCCGTCGGGCAGCAGGAGGATGCGCTCGGGCTCGAGCGCGTCGACGGCGCCCTCGTCGTGGGTCACGAGCACGACGGCGCCCTCGTAGGTGCGCAGCGCCCCGAGGATCTCCTGGCGCGACGCCGGGTCGAGGTTGTTCGTCGGCTCGTCGAGGAGCAGCACGTTGGCCGACGACACGACGAGCAGCGCGAGGGAGAGCCGCGTCTTCTCGCCACCGGACAGCACCCCGGCGGGCTTGTCGACGTCGTCACCACTGAAGAGGAAGGACCCCAGGACCTTGCGCACGTCGGTCTCGCCGAGGTCCGGCGCCGCCGACTTCATGTTCTGCAGCACCGTGCGCGAGACGTCGAGGTTCTCGTGCTCCTGCGCGTAGTACCCGATCTTCAGGCCGTGGCCCGGCTCGACCTGTCCGGTGTCGGGGTCGTCGACCCCCGCGAGCATCCGCAGCAGCGTGGTCTTGCCGGCGCCGTTGAGGCCGAGGACCACCACGCGTGACCCGCGGTCGATCGCGAGGTCGACGTCGGTGAAGACCTCCTGCGACCCGTAGGAGCGCGACAGGCCGCTCGCGCGCAGCGGCGTGCGGCCGCACGGCGAGGGCTTGGGGAAGCGCAGCTTGGCGACCTTGTCCTGGACCCGCTCGGACTCCAGGCCGGCGAGGAGGCGCTCGGCACGGCGCGCCATGTTCTGGGCGGCCACCGTCTTGGTCGCCTTCGCGCGCATCTTGTCGGCCTGGGCCATGAGCACCGACGCCTTCTTCTCGGCGTTGGCGCGCTCGCGCTTGCGGCGCCGCTCGTCGGTCTCGCGCTGCTGCAGGTAGGCCTTCCAGCCGAGGCTGTACTGGTCGAGCTCGCCCCGGTTGGCGTCGAGGTGGAACACCTTGTTGACGACCGCGTCGAGGAGGTCGACGTCGTGCGAGATGACCACGAGCCCGCCCTTGTAGCCCTTGAGGTGGTCGCGCAGCCACGTGATGGAGTCGGCGTCGAGGTGGTTGGTCGGCTCGTCGAGGAGCAGCGTCTCGGCTCCGGAGTACAGGATGCGGGCGAGCTCGATGCGGCGGCGCTGGCCACCCGACAGCGTGCCGAGGGTCTGCCCCAGCACGCGCTCGTCGAGGCCCAGGGCGCCGGCGATCGCGGCGGCCTCGGACTCCGCGGCGTACCCGCCGGCGGCGGTGAACTCGGCCTCCAGGCGGCCGTAGCGGTTCATGGCCCGGTCCTGCTTGTCCCCGGTCTGCGTCGCCATCACGTGCTCGGCCGTCCGCAGGTCGCGCACGATGGTGTCGAGCCCGCGGGCGGACAGGATCCGGTCGCGGGCCACGATGTCGAGGTCGACGCCGCGGGGGTCCTGCGGGAGGTATCCCACCGCCCCGCTGCGGGTGATGGTGCCCCCGGCCGGGATCGTGACACCGGCGAGGGTCTTGGTCAGCGTCGTCTTGCCCGCGCCGTTGCGCCCGACGAGGCCGATGCGGTCGCCGGGAGCCACGCGGAAGGTCGCGTCGTCGAGGAGCAGGCGGGGGCCCGCGCGCAGCTCGACGGAGGCAGCGGTGATCACGATCGGTTCCTTCGGTGGAGGTCGGACACGGTCGGCGGCGTGCAGCGAGGAGGCACGGGGACCGGTGGCGCCCCCTAGTCTAAGTCGCGCCGAGCCGTTCGCGATCCACCCACCCGGAGACGGAGGTCCCATGAGCTTCAACGACAACGTCACCCTCGACACCTCACAGGTGCGCGGCGGCGGCGGTGGTGGTGGCGCTCCGGGCGGCCTCGTCGTGGGTGGTGGGCTCGGCGGCATCATCATGCTGGTCATCGCGCTGATCTTCGGGATCAACCCCAGCGACCTGCCCACCGGTGGTGGCCAGAGCGACCAGGGGCAGATCCAGCCGGGTGGCCAGACCGACCCGAACGCCTTCGCCGACTGCAAGACCGGGGCCGACGCCAACCGCAGCGTCGAGTGCCGCATGGTCGGCACGGTCAACTCGGTGCAGGCCTTCTGGGAGGCCGAGCTCCCCCGCTTCGGCAAGGAGTGGCAGCAGACCCAGACCGTCCTCTACAGCGGCAGCACCCAGTCGCAGTGCGGGACCGCGAGCAACCAGGTCGGCCCGTTCTACTGCCCGCTCGACAAGAGCGTCTACATCGACGCGAGCTTCTTCGACATCCTCGAGAGCCAGTTCGGGTCCAGCGGGGGGCCGCTCGCCCAGGAGTACGTCGTGGCACACGAGTACGGCCACGCCCTGCAGGACCAGCTGGGCCTGCTCGGACGGGCCCAGCAGGACCCCCAGGGTCCCGAGTCGGGCGGGGTCCGGATCGAGCTGATGGCCGACTGCCTCGCCGGCGCGTGGGCCAACCACGCGAGCTCGGTCAAGGACGACGACACCGGGACGCCGTTCCTCAAGCCGCTGACCGAGAAGGACATCGAGGACGCCCTGTCCGCCGCGTCGTCGGTCGGGGACGACCGGATCCAGCAGAAGACCCAGGGCCGGGTCTCACCGGAGAACTGGACGCACGGGTCGTCCGAGGCCCGGCAGCGCTGGTTCCTCCAGGGGTACGAGACCGGCGACCTCAACCGGTGCGACACCTTCGCCGTCGACTCGGTGGGCTGACGCACCGGGGGCGAGCGACCCCGTTCAGCCGACGGCCGCGCGACGCGGTCTCACTCGGGGACGCAGGTGTCGTACGACAGGGTCAGGACCTCGAGGAGCCCGGCCGTGCCGGCAGCGGTCGAGCCCAGGACCTCGAGCCTGCTCGGCCACGCTCCGTGGAGCCGGTAGGCGCGCACCGGCGCACCGTGCCGGTCGAAGAACCTGATCCGGACGTCCCTCGTCGACCGCGCGGCGCCGCCGGGTCCCGAGGTCCGCGCCCAGGACTCGAACACGGGGTCGGTCGTGAGGGGACGGGTCAGCGTCGCGGCACCGGCCCGCAGCCGCCCGGGAAGCTGGCGCAGGCTCGCCCCGTCGTCATTGCCCTGACGGAACTCGATGACGTCGTGCTCGACACCCAGCCCGCTGACGCCGGTGACCCCGGCGACCGGGACACCGTCCACGACGACGGCGAACGCCCGGGCCACTCCTGAGTCGTGTCGCGTCGCCGCCGCCATCGGGCACCCCTTCACGCGGGGCCGAGCGGACCACGACCCGTGACGGCCAGCGTCCCGCGCCACGCAGGACCGGTCAATCCCCGCGGCGCTGCCGACCCGCGGCGACGGCGACGACCAGTCCGATCAGGGCCACGACGGGACCGACGACGGCCCAGAACGTGACGCCGGACATCACGCTGCCACCGACGTGCCCGAGGCCCTGGAGGGTCCACAGCAACCCGACGAGGACGAGGGCGACGCCGAGGATGACTCTCACCGAACCGTTCATGGCCGAAGGCTAACCCGGCGCCGCGCTCACTCCTCGATGGTGACCTGCACCGCGCGTCCGCGCTGCAGAGCCTGCTTGAGGACGTCCAGGCGCGGGTCGGGCAGGTCCAGGACCTCCCGGCGCGGCAGGTCGCGCAGTGCAGCCAGCCGGGGGTCCTCGAGCACCGCGGCGACCAGGGTGCGGTCGCCCCCGACGACGAGCCCGCGGGCCCGCGCCCCGACGAGCAGCCGCACGGCGTGCTCGGTGACCGCCCCGACGAGCTCGTCGGCCTGGTTGGCGCGCCGTCGGGCGAAGCGCTGCTGGCTCCAGCCCCCGGCCGCCGTGCGGGACTGGACGTACCGGGTCCCCACCTTGTGGGTGGCCAGCACGACGCCGTGCCCCGTCCCGACGGCGTAGCCACCGCGACGGACGAGCAGCACGGCGACCGGGTCGTGCTCGAAACGCGCGACCCCGACGACCCGCTGGGGGCCGTCGGGGTTGTTGGCGGAGAAGCGCTCGAGCCAGCGGTCGAAGCGGTCGGGCGCGACCTCGACGACGCGGGTGGTCACCTCAGATGTTGAAGCCGAGGGCGCGCAGCTGCTCGCGACCGTCGTCGGTGATCTTGTCCGGGCCCCACGGCGGCATCCAGACCCAGTTGACGCGGTAGGACGCGACGAGGCCCTCGAGGGACTGCGCCGTCTGGTCCTCGATGACGTCGGTGAGGGGGCACGCGGCCGAGGTGAGGGTCATGTCGATGACGGCGTGGTTCTGCCCGTCGACGGTGATCCCGTAGATGAGGCCGAGGTCGACGACGTTGATGCCGAGCTCGGGGTCGACGACGTCGCGCAGGGCCTCCTCGACGTCCGCGACGTTCGCGGGGGTGCTGGTCTGGGTCACTGGTTCCTCACTCCTTGCGCCTGGTGCAGGGCATCGGTGAACGCCATCCACGACAGGAGGGCGCACTTGACTCGGGCGGGGTACTTCGCGACCCCGGACAGGGCGACGCCGTCGCCGATCGCGTCCTCGTCGCCGGGGTCCTGGCCCTTGCTCGTGAGCATCGAGCGCATCGCCTCGACGGTCTCGCGGGCGTGGGCGACCGAACCGCCGGTGATCTCCTCGGCGAGGATCGACGTGGACGCGACGCTGATCGAGCAGCCCATCGCGTCGTACGAGACGTCCTCGACGGTGGCCTCGGCCCCCTCGCCGGCGAGGTGGACGCGCAGGGTGACCTCGTCGCCGCAGGTGGGGTTGACGTGGTGCACCTCGGCCTCGAAGGGCTCGCGCAGGCCGGCCCGCACGGGCCGCTTGTAGTGCTCGAGGATGAGCTCCTGGTACAGGTCCATCAGACCGCCACCTCGAGACCGAAGGTCGCCGGGACGCGGTCGAGCGCCTCGAGGAGCGCGTCGACCTCCCCCGGTGTCGTGTACGCCGCGAAGCTGGCGCGCGAGCTGGCCTGGACGCCCAGCGCCCGGTGCAGCGGCCACGCGCAGTGGTGCCCGACGCGCACGGCGACGCCGCGGTCGTCGAGGACCTGGCCGACGTCGTGGGCGTGGACGCCGTCGACGACGAACGCCACGGCTCCCCCGCGCTCGGTGAGGTCCTCGGGGCCGAGCACGGTGACCCAGGGCCGGGCCCGCAGCCCCTCGACGAGCCGACGGGTCAGCGCCTGCTCGTGGGCGTGGACCCGGTCGAGCCCGAGCCCGGTGAGCACGTCGCACGCCGCGGCGAGCCCGACGGCCTGGGCCGCCACCGGCACGCCGGCCTCGAACTTCTGGGGGGCGGGGGCGTAGGTGCTGCGCTGCATCGTCACGGTCTCGATCATCGAGCCGCCGGTGAGGAACACCGGCATCTCGTCGAGCAGCTCCGGGCGCCCCCACAGGACGCCGATGCCGAGCGGCCCGAACATCTTGTGCCCCGAGAACGCGAGGAAGTCGACGTCGAGGTCGCGCACGTCGACCGGCAGGTGCGGCACCGACTGGCAGGCGTCGAGGACGACGAGGGCGCCCACGGCGTGGGCCCGGGCGACGAGCTCCTTCACCGGGTTGAGCGTCCCGAGGACGTTCGACACGTGGGTGAACGCGAGGACCTTGGTCCGCGTCGTGAGCAGCTCGTCGAGGGTCGAGAGGTCGAGGCGGCCGTCGTCCGTGAGCGGCACCCAGCGCAGGGTGGCGCCGGTGCGGCGGCACGCCTCCTGCCACGGGATGAGGTTGGCGTGGTGCTCCATCTCGGTGACGAGGACCTCGTCGCCGGGACCGAGGGCGAACCGGTCGCCGTGGCCGCCCCCGCCACCGGCGGTGCCGTTGGAGAAGGCGTACGCGACGAGGTTGATCGCCTCGGTGGCGTTGCGGGTGAAGACGACCTCGGCGGCCGACCCCCCGACGAACCGCGCGATGGTCTCGCGGGCCTGCTCGTAGGCGTCGGTGCCCTCCTCGGAGAGCTGGTGGGCACCGCGGTGCACCGCCGCGTTCGTGCGCTCGTAGAAGTCACGCTCGGCGTCGAGGACCCGCACCGGCTTGTGCGAGGTCGCACCCGAGTCGAGGTAGACGAGCGGGTGCCCCCCGCGCACCGTGCGCGCCAGGATGGGGAACTCGGCCCGGATCCGGGTCAGCTCCTCGTCGGAGAAGGGGGCCGCCGCCATGTCAGGCCTCGACGGCGGCGACGCTGTCGGGGAGGAAGCGGTCGTAGCCCTCGGCCTCGAGGCGGTCGGCGAGCTCGGGGCCACCCTCCTCGGCGATCCGGCCGTCGACGAAGACGTGGACGAAGTCGGGCTTGATGTAGCGCAGGATCCGCGTGTAGTGCGTGATGAGCAGCACGCCCGCACCGGTGCTCTCCTTGGCGCGGTTGACGCCCTCGGAGACCACGCGCAGGGCGTCGACGTCGAGGCCGGAGTCGGTCTCGTCGAGGATGGCGATCTTCGGGCGCAGCAGCTCCATCTGGAGGATCTCGTGGCGCTTCTTCTCACCACCGGAGAAGCCCTCGTTGACGTTGCGCTCGGCGAAGGAGGCGTCCATGCGCAGGTTCCCCATGGCGGCCTTCATGTCCTTGACCCACGTCCGCAGCTTCGGGGCCTCGCCGTCGATCGCGGTCTTGGCCGTGCGCAGGAAGTTGGACACCGAGACGCCGGGGACCTCGACGGGGTACTGCATCGCGAGGAAGAGGCCGGCGCGGGCGCGCTCGTCGACCTTCATCGCCAGGACGTCCTCACCGTCGAGCGTGACGGTCCCCGAGGTGATCGTGTACTTGGGGTGGCCGGCGACCGAGTAGGCGAGGGTCGACTTGCCAGAGCCGTTGGGGCCCATGATCGCGTGGGTCTGGCCCGACTCGATGGTCAGGGTGACACCGCGGAGGATCTCCTTGGCGCCCTCCTCGGTGTCGACGCTGACGTGCAGGTCCTTGATCTCAAGGGTGGACATGGGTTCAGATCTCCTCGGTCAGGGCGACGAAGACGTCGTCACCCTCGATGCGGACGGTGTGGACGGCGATGGGGACGACGGCCGGCGGGCCCGTGGGCTCCCCGGTGCGCAGGTCGAAGCGCGAGCCGTGGAGCCAGCACTCGAGCTGGCACCCGTCGAGCTCGCCCTCGGCGAGCGAGACGTTGGCGTGGCTGCACGTGTCGTCGACGCAGTGGATCGCGCCGTCCTCGGTGCGGACGATGGTGACGCGGCGTCCCTCGATCTCGGCGAGGGCTGCCCCGACCTCGGGCAGCTCGTCGAGGCGGCAGACCCGCACGTAGTCGGTGTCGGTCAGCTGCTCGCTCACGCGACGCCTCCCGCGAGCTCGAGGTCGATGGACTCCATGAGGCGCTCCTGCGATCTCGGGGACCCCGATGCGGGCGACGACGCTGGCGAAGAAGCCGCGGACGACCAGGCGGCGCGCCTCGTCCTCCGGGATGCCCCGGGTCATGAGGTAGAACAGCTGCTGGTCGTCGAACCGCCCTGTGGCAGAAGCGTGCCCGGCGCCCTTGATCTCCCCGGTCTCGATCTCGAGGTTGGGGATGGAGTCGGCGCGGGCGCCCTCGGTGAGGACGAGGTTGCGGTTGAGCTCGTAGGTGTCGGTGCCCTCGGCGCTCGCCCGGATGAGGACGTCGCCGACCCAGACGGTGTGGGCGGTGTCGCCCTGGAGCGCGCCCTTGTACTCGACGTTGCTGCGGCAGCGCGGCGCCTCGTGGTCGACGAACAGGCGGTGCTCGAGGTGCTGGCCGGCGTCGGCGAAGTAGACGCCCAGGCCCTCGAAGGACCCGCCGGGGCCGGTGTACGTGGCGTTGGTGTTCATCCGCACGATGCCGCCGCCGATGGTGACGGCGATGTGCCGCACCGAGGCGTCGCGGCCGACGACGACGTCGTGCTGGGCGAGGTGGTGGCTCTCGTCGGCCCACTCCTGGACCGAGACGACGGTGACCTGCGAGCCGTCACCGGCAAGGACCGAGAGCACCTCGCTGTAGTCGGAGACACCGGAGTGCTCGATGACGACGGTCGCCTTCGAGAAGCGGCCGACGCGGACCATGAGGTGGCCGTGGACGACCTCACGCTGCTCGCCGGTGAGGCGGATGCGCACGGGGGTGTCCAGCTCGGCATCGGCGGGGACGTCGAGCAGGGCCACGCCACCGCTGTGGGCGGCGGCGACCGCCGCGGCGCGGTCGCTCGGGGCGGGCACGCCGGTGGCGCGCCACTCGTCGACGGACATCGTCGACAGGGTCACGCCCTCGGGGAGGTCCTCGTGCCACTGCAGGCAGTGGCCGGTGGCCTCGTCACGGAACAGCGCTCCGAGCCGGTCGACGGGCGTGAACCGCCACTCCTCCTCGCGCCCGTGGGGCGTCGGGAAGTCGGCGACGGTGTACGACGTCGTCCGCTCGGCGCGCGACTGGTCGGGGACCATCGTCGCGGCGCTGTCGGTGTGCGCTCCCGCGGAGGGGCGCTGGGGGGTCAGCAGGGACATGCAACCTCCTCGCTGGAAGTCTGGAAAGCGGCTCGGGGTCCCCGCGAAGTATCGGAGGAGCGAAGCGGGGGAGAACTTCGTGGGGTGGGCATCAGCCCACTGCTCCTTCCATCTGCAGCTCGATGAGCCGGTTGAGCTCGAGGGCGTACTCCATGGGGAGCTCCTTGGCGATCGGCTCGACGAAGCCGCGCACGATCATCGCCATGGCCTCCTCCTCCGACATGCCTCGGGACATGAGGTAGAACATCTGGTCCTCGGACACCTTGGAGACCGTGGCCTCGTGGCCCATCTGCACGTCGTCCTCGCGGATGTCGACGTAGGGGTAGGTGTCGGACCGGGAGATCGTGTCGACGAGCAGCGCGTCGCAGACGACCGAGCTCTTGGAGCCGTGGGCGCCCTCGAGGATCTGGACGAGGCCGCGGTACGACGTGCGTCCGCCGCCCCGCGCGACCGACTTGCTGACGATCGAGCTGCTCGTGTTCGGGGCGGCGTGCACCATCTTGGAGCCGGCGTCCTGGTGCTGGCCCTCGCCGGCGAACGCGATCGAGAGCGTCTCGCCCCGCGAGTGCTCGCCGAGGAGGAAGACGGCCGGGTACTTCATCGTCACCTTGGAGCCGATGTTGCCGTCGATCCACTCCATCGTCGCCCCCTCGGCGCACGTGGCGCGCTTGGTGACGAGGTTGTAGACGTTGTTCGACCAGTTCTGGATCGTCGTGTACCGGACGCGGGCGTTCTTCTTCACGATGATCTCGACGACCGCGGAGTGCAGCGAGTCGCTCTTGTAGATCGGCGCGGTGCAGCCCTCGACGTAGTGCACGGACGAGCCCTCGTCGGCGATGATCAGGGTGCGCTCGAACTGGCCCATGTTCTCGGTGTTGATCCGGAAGTAGGCCTGCAGCGGGATGTCGACGTGGACGCCCGGCGGGACGTAGATGAACGAGCCGCCCGACCACACGGCGGTGTTGAGCGCGGCGAACTTGTTGTCGCCGGCGGGGATGACCGAGGTGAAGTACTCGCGGAACAGGTCCTCGTACTCGCGCAGGCCGGTGTCGGTGTCGACGAAGATGACGCCCTTCTCCTCCAGGTCCTCGCGGATCTGGTGGTAGACGACCTCCGACTCGTACTGCGCGGCGACGCCACCGACGAGGCGCTGCTTCTCGGCCTCGGGGATGCCGAGGCGGTCGTAGGTGTTCTTGATGTCCTCGGGCAGGTCCTCCCAGCTGGTGGCCTGCTTCTCGGTGGACTTCACGAAGTACTTGATGTTCTGGAAGTCGATGCCCGACAGGTCCGAGCCCCAGCTGGGCATCGGCTTCTTGTCGAACAGACGCAGCGACTTCTGGCGCAGGTCGGACATCCACTGCGGCTCGCTCTTGCGCGACGAGATGTCGGCGACGACCTCGGGGCTGAGGCCACGGCGCGCGGTGGAGCCGGCGGTGTCGGTGTCGGCCCACCCGTACTCGTAGGTGCCCAGGCCCTTCAGGCCGGGGTTGCGCTCTTCGATGTGGCTCGTCATGACGATGGCCTCTCGGTGGTCGGGGTCGAGGTGGGGACGAAGGTCGTGCAGACGTGGTCGCCGTGCGCCAGGGTGGCCAGGCGCTGGACGTGGACGCCGAGGAGGCGGGAGAACGCCTCGGTCTCGGCCTCGCAGAGCTCGGGGAACTCGGTGGCGACGTGCTGGACCGGGCAGTGGCCCTGACACAGCTGAACCCCGGCGCCGGGCCCGCTGTTCCCGGGGGCGCCCACGGGCCGGGCGGAAGCCGCGAAGCCGTCGGCGTTGAGGGCGTCGACGAGGGCGTCGGCGCGGGCCGCGGTCGTGTCGTCGGCCGCCGCGAGCCGCTCGGCGTAGCGCGCCTCGAGCGCCGCGACGCGCTGGTCGGCGAAGGCCTTGACGGCGGCCTCGCCGGCCGTGGCGCGCATGAACCTCATCGCGTCGCCGGCGAGGTGGTCGTAGTCGCTGACGAGGGCGCGGTGGCCGTGCTCGGTGAGCACCCAGGCCCGGGCCGGACGCCCGCGGCGGCGGGGTCCGGTGGCCTCGCGGGACTCGACGAGCCCGTCGGCGTGCAGGGCGTCGACCTGGCGGCGCACGGCGGTCTCGGTGAGGCCGAGCCGCTCGACGAGGGCGGTGATGCTCACCGGGCCCTCCTGGCTCACGACACGCAGCACCCGGTCGCGCGTGCGCGACTCGAGGGTGTGGACGTCGGTATTAACCACACACCCATGTTAGGTAATTGCCGGGCCACGTCAAAGCAAGGGTGACCTAACCCTCGACGGGTGCCGCGGCTAGGGCGCCGAGGGGGGCGGTGTCGCGTCGTGCGGGGCTCGTGGGGCTGGTGGGGTGTGGTCGGGCGGGCCGTGGTCGTGCGGGCCGTGGTCGTGCGGGTGGTGGTGGTCGTCCTCCTCGCCGTCGTCCTCCTCCGCGTCCCCGTCGATCGGGAGGAACACCGAGGGCATCCGGGTGCGGGGCGGGGCGACCGACCCCGACCCGAACAGGCGCTCGCGCAGCGGGGCCGACAGCACACCGAGCGGGGCGGTGAGGACGTAGCCGTACGCCACGACCAGGGCCGTGAGGCCGGGGGCGAGGAGCAGGCCCACGACGATCGTGGTCGCCACGGCCGCCGTCGTCGCCCTCGCCCGGGGGGTCGTCGGCTGGAGCAGGTTGCGGAACGAGCGGAAGCGGACCGTCATCACCATGAGGAGCGCGGGGACCACCGAGACCAGGAGGGGGTACCAGGCCAGCCACGGACCGGAGCCCGGGCCCCAGTGGGGCGAGTCGAGGGCGAGGATCGTCGCCATGACGACCGCGGCCGCCCCGGGCGAGGGGAGCCCGACGAAGTACCGCTTGTCGGCGGTCGGGTCGATCGTCACGTTGAACCGGGCGAGTCGGAACGCGGCGCACGACAGCCAGAGGAACGCGGCCAGCCAGGCGAGGACGGGCCACTCGTCGAGGGCCCACGTGTGGATGAGCACCGCGGGGGCCAGGCCGAAGGAGATGAGGTCGGCCAGCGAGTCGAGCTGGAGGCCGAAGGGGGAGGTCGCGCCGATGAGGCGGGCCACGAAGCCGTCGGCGATGTCCAGCACGATCGAGACCGCGATGAGGGCGGCCGCCAGGGTGAAGTGGTCGCGGAAGGCCAGCAGCACCGACGACAGGCCGCTCATCATGTTCAGCGTCGTGAAGGCGCTCGGTGCCAGGAGCCGGGCCCGCTCGCGCGTGGGGAGCTGGCGCAGCGAGACGACCTTGGCCCCCGTCGGCGAGACGAGGCGCCACCGCCCGAGGATGCGCCGCCGGCCCGGTGCGGCCGGGGCGTTCACGACGTCACCCGCACCGGGCGGGCCCAGCGCGCGATGACGGTCTCCCCCGCGACGACCCGCTGGCCCTCGTGGACGAGGAGGTCGCACTCCGGCGGGACGAACACGTCCATCCGTGAGCCGAACTTCATGAGTCCGACCCGTTCGCCGGTGGCGAGCTCGTCGCCGACGGCGACCCGGGTGACGACCCGCCGCGCCATCAGGCCGACGATCTGGCGGAAGTGGACCCGGCGGACCTCCTCGCCCACGACCCGTTCCACGGTGATGTCGCTGCGCTCGTTGAGGTGGGCGCTCTCGTGCGTGTAGGCGGCGAGCCACTTCCCGGGGCGCTGGACCACCTCGGTGACCCGGCCGCCGTAGGGCGTGCGGTTGATGTGGACGTCGAAGGCCGACAGGAAGATGCTCACCTGCTGCCACTCCCCCTCGGGCGCCACGCCGTCCTGGCCGGCCCCCGCGTGCATGACCTTGCCGTCCGCGGGCGACAGGACGTCGTCGACGGGCACCTGCCGGGAGTCCGGCGTGCGGTCAGGGTCGCGGAAGAAGGCCGCGACCGCGGCGGGGAGCAGGGCCAGGACCGCGGCCGTGCGGGGTCGCCGAAGGACCAGGGCGAGGGCTGCGGGTGCGGCGGCGACCGCCGTGGCGGGTCCGGCCTCCCGGTCGATGCGTGGCATGGGCGCCAGCCTAGGATGTCCGACCATGGCCAGTGCAGTCGACGTGCGCGGACTGCGACGCGCGTTCGGCGCGGTCGCGGCCGTCGACGGGGCGACGTGGGACGCCTCCGCGGGCTCGGTCACCGCCCTCCTCGGCCCCAACGGCGCGGGCAAGACGACGACGGTGGAGTGCCTCGAAGGGCTGGGCAGGCCCGACGCGGGCGAGGTCCGGGTCCTGGGCGTGGACCCCTGGCGCGCGGGGCCGGACCACCGCGCCCGCGTGGGGGTCATGCTCCAGGACGGTGGCCTGCCCACGACCGTCCGGCCGCTGCGCCTGCTCGAGCACCTCGCCGACCTCTACGCGGGGCCGCGCCGCGTCGAGGAGCTCGTGGCACGCCTGGGCATCGACGGCTTCGCCCGCACCACCGTGCGCCGGATGTCCGGGGGCCAGCGGCAGCGGGTCGCCCTCGCCGCCGCACTGCTCCCCCGCCCCGACGTGGTCTTCCTCGACGAGCCGACCGCGGGGCTGGACCCCCACGCCCGCCTCGACGTCTGGTCGCTCCTGCGCGAGGAGGCCGACCGTGGCGCCTGCGTCGTGGTGACCACCCACTCCTTCGAGGAGGCCGAGCGGCTCGCCGACCACGTCGTCATCATGGCGGCCGGTCGGGTGGTGGCCGACGGCGACCTCGACGCGGTCCGCGGCGGCCGCTCCCTCGAGGACGTCTACTTCGCGCTGACGTCCGGCGGCGTCTGGTGAGCGCGGCCGCTCCCCCACGGCGCCGCGTGCTGTCGCGCGCGGCGTTCGAGACCCGCTCCCTCCTCGCGAACGGGGAGCAGCTCCTCGTGTCGCTCGTCCTGCCCGCGCTCGCCCTGCTCGGGCTCGCCCTGTCGTCGGTCCCCGACCTCGGGCCGGGACCGCGGGTCGACCTCGCCACCGCGGGAACCCTGGCCCTGGCCGTGGTGTCGACCGCGTTCACCGGGCAGGCCATCGCCACCGGCTTCGACCGGAGGGCCGGGGTGCTGCGCCAGCTCGGGTCGACCCCGCTCGGGCGCTCAGGGCTGCTCGCCGGCAAGGTGGTCGCCGTCCTCGCCGTCCTCGCGGTGCAGGTGCTCGTCCTCGGTGGCCTCGGGCTGGCCCTGGGCGCGCGGCCCGCCCTCGGCGGCCTGCCGGCGGCCCTGGTGTCCGTCCTGCTCGGCGCCGCGGCGTTCGTCGCCCTCGCCCTGCTGCTGGCGGGCGCCCTGCGCGCCGAGGCGGTGCTCGCCGTCGCGAACCTCGTGTGGGTCGTCCTGCTCGGCCTGGGGACGCTGCTCCCGACGGCGCTGCTGCCCGGCTCCCTCGGCACGGTCGCCCGGCTGCTGCCCTCCGGGGCCCTGGGCGACGCGCTGCGCACCTCGCTCGTCGACGGAGGGTGGCCGTGGGGCGCGTGGGGCGTGCTGCTCGCGTGGGGCGTCGTCGCCGGTGGGCTGGCCGTGCGGTCCTTCCGCTGGCAAGGGTAAAGAGTTGGTCAGGAACCCGCCGTTCGCCCACCCGGGTGGTGGGTCGACCCCCACGCTGGGCACACGCCATCCGCCGCTCTGCGGCCGGATGGCGTGCCACACCCGGGCAGGGGGCTGACCCGTGAGAGGGACCCCGTGCACCACGACCTCACCGCACGGCGCCCTCGCGTCGCCGTCGCCGCCGCGCTCCTCGCGCTGCTCGGTGTCGTCGTCGGCGCCCAGGCCGGCCCCGCCTCGCCGGCCGCGGCCCAGCCGGCCCGCGGCGCGACCGCCAGCGTGATCGCCCCCGGGACTCCGCTGTGGACCGACCCGTCGAGCACGACCGCCCAGGCGGCCGCCGGCCTCACGGGCCGGGCCCGCGAGGACGCGCTGCGGTTGGCGGCCTTCCCCGGCGCGACGTGGCTCACGGGCGGCACCCCGGCGCAGGTGCGCAGCCGGGCGTCCTCGGTCGTGAGCGCGGCGAAGGCCTCCGGGTCGGTCCCCGTCCTCGTCGCCTACCACCTGCCGCAGCGTGACTGCGGCGCCTACTCGGCCGGCGGGGCACGCACCACGGACGACTACCTGGCGTGGGTCTCGGCCCTGGCCAAGGGCATCGGCCGCGACCCCGCTGTCGTCATCCTCGAACCGGACGGCCTCGGGATCATCCCGTTCTTCACGTCGGTCACCGGGGAGCAGGGCTGGTGCCGCCCCTCGGGGGTCGACCCGGGCACGGCCGCCTCGGAGCGGTTCCGGGCGCTGAGCCGCGCGGTCTCCCTCCTCGACCTGCAGCGGACGTCGGTGTACCTCGACGCGACGCACTCGGGCTGGTTGTCCGTGGGCGACGCCGCCGACCGGCTGATGCGCGCCAACGTCGGCGCCGCCGACGGGTTCTTCCTCAACGTGTCGAGCTTCGAGACCACGGCCAGGCAGCTGCGGTTCGGCGGCTGGGTCTCGCGGTGCCTCGACCTCGCGACGCGTGCCGGCGCCGCACCGGCCTCGTGCCCGAGCCAGTACGGGCCCGCCGACCCGGCCGACGAGTCGACGTGGCAGCGCACCGACGACACCTTCGCCGAGAGGTACGCGGCGGCGCGCCTGTCGCCCGACCCGGCGCGGATGAAGCACTTCGTCATCGACACGAGCCGCAACGGCCGCGGGCCCTGGGTGCCGGACACGCAGCACCCGGTCCCCGAGACCTGGTGCAACCCGCTCGAGCGAGGGCTGGGGGCCCGGCCGAGCACCCTCACCGGGGACCCGCTGGCCGACGCGTTCCTCTGGGTCAAGGTGCCGGGCGAGTCCGACGGGGAGTGCCACCGCGGGACGAGCGGCCCGCTCGACCCGGCGCGCGGTGTCGTCGACCCGGCCGCGGGCGCCTGGTTCCCCGACCTGGCCCGCGAGCTGGTCGCTAACGCGTCGCCGGCGCTCTGAGCCGCGCGACGACGCATCCACCACGCGCCGTAGGCTGGTCGCCGTGACGAGCACGAGGACGAGCACCACGGCACGCGAGACCCCTGCCGCCTCCCGCCGGGCCGCCCGCTGGCTGGCGCCGGTCCTGCTCGCCAACCTCGTCGCGGAGGTGGGGATCGTCGTCACCGGCGGGCTCGTCCGCGTCACCGGCAGCGGCCTGGGCTGCCCCACCTGGCCCGAGTGCGTCGACGGGTCGATCATCCCGACGGTCGAGCAGGCCGAGGGCTTCCACAAGTACATCGAGTTCGGCAACCGCACCCTCACCGGCGTGCTCGGGCTCCTCGCCCTGGCCACCGTCGTCGCCGTCCTGCTCTGGGCGCCGCGTCGCCCGATGAAGGTGGCGGCCGTCGCCGTCCTCGTCGGCGTCGTCGGGCAGGCGGTGCTCGGGGGGGTCACCGTCCTCGCCGGCCTGCACCCCGCCACGGTCGCCACCCACTTCCTCGTCTCGATGGCGCTCGTCGCGGCCTCGTCCTACCTGTGGTTCGCGCGGCACGAGAGCGCCGGACCGCGCCGCGTCCTCGTCCCCCCGCTCGTCTCCCGCCTCGCCTGGGTGACCACGGCCGTCGGGGGGCTCGTCCTCCTGCTCGGCACCATCGTCACCGGGTCCGGCCCGCACTCCGGCGACGCGCAGGACCCGGCCCGCTTCGGGTTCGACCCGCGCACCGTGTCGTGGCTGCACGCGGACGTCGTCATGCTCTTCCTCGGGCTCGTCGTGGCGACCTGGCTCGCGGCGCGCCTGACCTCCGGCGACGAGCGGCGCCCCGGCCGCGCCTGGCTCGGCGTCCTCGCCGTGACCCTGGCGCAGGGCGGCATCGGCTACGTCCAGTACTTCACCGGCCTGCCCGAGGCGCTCGTCGTCGCCCACATGCTCGGCGCGACCCTGCTCGTCGTCGCGCTGACCAACGGGCACCTCGGCCTGCGATCCCGGTAACGCCGGTCCGGCTCAGGTCTCGAGGAGCCCCTCGGCACGCGCGACCGCCACGGCCTCGCCGCGCGCGGCGACGCCGAGCTTGGCCAGGATGTTGGACACGTGCACGCTCGCGGTCTTGGTGCTGATGAACAGGGCGCGCCCGATCTCGCCGTTCGACCGACCCTGCGCCAGCAGGGCAAGGACCTCGGCCTCCCTGGCGGTCAGACCGGAGGCGGCCGGACGGGCGAGGACCCGGTCCAGGGCCGCCACGAGAGGTGTGGCGCCCAGCCCGAGGGCGGTCGCGCGGGCCTGCTCGACGACCGCCGTGGCCTCCCGCTCCCCCGCGGCAGCGAGCACCTCGGCGAGGCGCAGTCGCGACCGGGCCAGCTCGTAGGGCTCGACGCGCTCGAGGAACAGGGCCACGACGGCTCGCCACGCGCCGGTGAGGTCGGCGGGCGCGACGTCCTCACCGGCGCCCCAGCGCGCCCGCAGCCACTCGGCCTCCGCCCGGGCCAGCCAGGCGCGGCCCTCCAGCGACGGCGGGGGCAGCACGCCCTCAGGCCCCCACACGCCGGCGACGGCGGTGTGGAGCCGCTCGGCGCGGGCCAGCAGCTCGGCCCGCCGCGGCGCGGGCGCACCACGCAGGGCCGACGCGAGGTGCCCGAGCGCCACGGCCCCGAAGCGCACCTCGGCCGCCACCCGCCCGGCGCCCCACAGGCCACGCAGGAAGGAGACGAGGTCGTCGTGCACCTCGAGCATCCGGTCGACGTCGCCGTCCCGGCCCAGGACGTCGAACGCGGCCGACCCCGCCTGCACCGCGATCCGACCGTCGTCGCCCCACCACGGGCGCGACGCCGTCAGCAGGTCGTCTGGCCCCGCGTCCCCCCGGGCGGCGCGCACGAAGGCCGCGGCGGCCTCGATGCTCGCGACGGCCGAGGACGTCAGACCCGAGGCGGCGGAGTCGTCGGCCAGGCGCAGCGCGAGGTCCCAGTCGCCCATCTCGTAGGCCGTCGTGACGGCCATGGCGCGGGCGTCGACGCCGAACACCGAGGAGCCCAGCCCCACCCGGCGTGCCTCGGCGTGGGTCCGTTCGAAGCCGGCGAGGGCGGCCTCGAACTCCCCCTGCCGGTAGTGGACCCCGGCGAGGACGTGCATGGCCCGCAGCAGCGCGAGGTCGGGGACGTCGCGCCACTCGGCGACGACGCCTTCGAGCCGCCGGATCGACTCCATCGGGTCGCCCGCGACCTCGCTGAGCCTCGCCAGGATCGAGGCGAGGTCGGTGCGGTCGACGGTGAGGTCGTTCGCGACGGCGAGGTCCATCGCCTCGTCGGCGACCGCCAGGGCCTCGCCGGTGGAGCCGGTGTCCATGAGGGCCTCGGCGCGACGGGCGAGCAGGCCGACCCTCAGCGCGACGGGGGCGTCGTCATCGAGGAGGTCCAGGGCCTCGGCGGTGAGGGCCAGCCGGTCGACCCGCTCCTCGGTCATCCGGGAGGCGAACGCGACACCGCTGAGCAGGGCGGCGCGCTCGTGGCGGGTGGCGACGTCGGTGCCGAGCTCGGCCCGCAGGAGCGCGACCGCGCGCGTCGGCCGGCCACTCGCGTTGGCCGCCGCCGCGGCGCGCAGCGTCAGCTCGTGGCCGCCGGCGCGGTCGGGTCCGAGGAGGCCGAGCGCGGTCTCGTAGTGCGCCAGGGCCTCGGCCGGGCCGCCCATCCGGCGGGCGCTGTCGCCGGCGCGGACCGCTGCGGTGAGGGCGAGGTCGCGGTCCCCCGAGGCGAGGGCGTGGCGGGCCAGGTCGGCGTCGGTGCCGAGGGACGGGTCGTCGAGCAGGGCGTCGGCGCAGGCGCGGTGCAGCTGGAGCCGCTCGTGCGGGAGGAGGTCGTCGGTGACGGCCTCGGTGAGCAGCGCGTGCCGGAACTCGTACCCCCGGTCGCCCCACGCCTCGAGGACGTGGTGCTCGACGGCCGAGCGCAGCGCGGCGCGCAGGACGGAGGGCTCGACCCCGGCAACCCGCTCGAGCAGCGCGTGGGGCACCCGCCGCCCGATGACGGCGGCGACGCGCACGACGCCCTGGGCGGGGTCGTCGAGGAGGTCGACCCGGGCGAGGAGGAGCCGCGTCAGGTCGGCCGGGTCGCCACTGCCGGAGCGGGCCGCCGCCGCCAGCTCCTCGGCGAAGAACGCGTTTCCCTCGGCGCGGTGCACGACGTGGTCGACGACCCGAGGTGAGAGGGCGCCGCCCCCGCGCCGGACGATGCGGCGGACGTCGCCGTCGGCCAGGGGACCGAGGTCGACGCGGACCAGCCCGGGCAGGCGGGACCACAGGGCGAGGGCCCCGGCCAGCGGGTGCCGCCGGTGGACGTCGTCGCTGCGGTAGGTGGCGAGCAGGCCGACGCCGTCGGGCCCACCCCGGGTGAACAGCAGGGTGAGCAGCTCGCGCGTGGACTCGTCGGCCCAGTGCACGTCCTCGACGACGAGCAGGACGCTCCCCCGTCGGCCGAGGTCGGCGAGCGCCCCGTGGACGGCCTCGACGAGGTCCGCCCGCACGGCGTCCCCCCGGGCGCCGGCCGCGAGCCGGGGCACGAGGGGCACCAGGCCCGGGTGGGCCACGACGAGGTCGTCGACGAGGTCGCGCTCCCGGGCGTCGAGGCCGGCGAAGACCTCGACGAACGGCAGGTACGGGAGGCTGGTGCCGACCTCGCCGACGCAGTGACCGAGCAGGACGCGCCGGTCGCCGGCCCGGGCGAGGACCCGCCCGACCAGGGCGGTCTTCCCGATGCCGGCGTCCCCGCCGAGCAGGACCGCGCCGCCCTCGCCGTCGCGCCCGAGCGCCTCGGTGACGCGCCCGACCTCCTCGTCGCGACCGACGAGCTCGATGACGGGACGGGGCGGCACGGCCCCGATCATGGCACCCGCCACCGTCGCGACGGCGATCACGGGTGGCGGGGGCGGCGCGTCGCCACGGGCGCGGTGGCGGCCCGGGCGGACGTCCCCCGGTCGCGGCCCCGGACGATCCGGGCCACGAGCGCCCCGAGGGGGTGCAGCGTCAGCGGCGCCGGGGCGTCGTGGTGGTGCCCCTCGCGGTGGACGCCTGCCAGCTCGAGGCGGCGCTCGACCTCGGCGGCGACGAACAGCGGGTCTGCGTGGATGCTCACGGTGGTTCTCCTTGCCGGGAGTCGGCGGGCGGTTCCCTGCCGACTGCATCCACCGTCGTCTCCTGAGGTGGCGCCGCACATCGGGCGCCTGCCGTATCCCTGCCGACCGGACCCCGTCTGAGGTACCTCATGGCGCGCCGCAGGACCGCCCGTCGGGCGGGTGCCGCTCGAGGCAGCGCCTCAGGTCAGCGGCAGGTGCAGCAGCGGGTCGACCGCCACCGCGAGGAAGACCACCGTGACGTAGGTGATCGAGTAGTGGAACAGGCGCATCGGCTTCAGCGCCGGACCGGTGACCCCACGGTGCGCGGCGCGCAGCAGCCGGTGCGCCTCGGCGACGAACACGACACCGGCGAGGACCGCGGTGGCCGTGTAGACCCAGCCCATCGTGCCCACCGGGACGAGGACGAGCGAGGTCGCCACCATGACCCAGGAGTAGAGGACGATCTGGCGGCCGACGGCGACGGGACCCTGCTCGACGGGGAGCATCGGGACCCCGGCGGCGGAGTAGTCGTCGCGGAACGCCATCGACAGCGGCCAGTAGTGCGGCGGGGTCCAGAAGAAGATGACGAGGAAGAGGACGACCGCCTCCCACCCGACGGTGCCCGTGACGGCCGACCACCCGATGAGGGTGGGCATGCAGCCGGCGATGCCGCCCCACACGATGTTCTGCGACGTGCGGCGCTTGAGCACCACCGTGTAGCCCACCGCGTACAGCGCGATGGCGACGAGCGAGAGGACCGCCGACAGGACGTTGACGACGAGGGCGAACCAGACCGTCGAGACGACGGTGAGGAACGCCCCGAACAGCAGCCCGTTGCGCGCGCTGATCTCGCCGGTGACCATCGGCCGCGAGGACGTGCGGTGCATGAGCGCGTCGATGTCGCGGTCGTAGACCGAGTTGAACGTGTTGGCCGCCCCGGCGCTCAACGAGCCGCCGACCAGGGTGGCGAGAACCAGCCAGAGAGAAGGCACCCCGCGCTCGGCGAGGAACATGACCGGGACCGTCGTGACGAGGAGCAGCTCGATGATGCGCGGCTTGGTCAGGGCCACGTAGGCCGAGACCGGGCTCCGACGCCGACGACCGGTCACCGACGGTGATTCGGTCGCGATCGGGGTGGAGGCCACGTCGTCCTTCGGGTCGGCCGGGAGGGTGCCCGGCGAGTCTAGCCTCCGACCGCCGGGCGGCCCCAACCGCTGGGTCCCACCAGACACTAGGGTGGTCGGAAGACTGATCCATGGCGTGCACGACCCCCCAGAGAGGCCCCTGTGAGCGCGAAGACCACGACCCACCGCACGACGAGGACGACGTCCGGGCGAAGCAGCGAGATCGCCCGGCCGAAGGCCCGCAAGGCCGGCTGGACCGACGACGACGTCAGGGCCGTCGACACCGCCCGGGTCCTCGCGGCCGACGCCGTGCAGCAGGCCGGGAACGGGCACCCCGGCACCGCGATGAGCCTGGCCCCCGTGGCCTACCTGCTCTACCAGAACGTCATGGTGCACGACCCGTCCGACCCCGCGTGGCTGGGTCGCGACCGCTTCGTCCTCTCGTGCGGGCACTCCTCGCTCACCCAGTACGTCCAGCTGTACCTCAGCGGGTACGGGCTCGAGCTGGGGGACCTCAAGGCGCTGCGGACCTGGGGCTCGCTGACCCCCGGTCACCCCGAGGTGCACCACACCAAGGGCGTCGAGATCACCACCGGCCCGCTCGGCTCGGGCCTGGCCTCGGCCGTGGGCATGGCGATGGCGCAGCGTCGCCAGCGCGGCCTGCTCGACCCCGACGCCAAGCCGGGCACCTCGCCCTTCGACCACCACGTGTGGGCCCTCGCCTCCGACGGCGACCTCCAGGAGGGCGTGGCCTCCGAGGCGTCCTCGCTCGCGGGCCACCAGGAGCTCGGCAACCTCACCGTCGTCTACGACGCCAACCAGATCTCCATCGAGGACGACACCGACATCTCGTTCAGCGAGGACGTCGCCGCGCGGTACGCCGCCTACGGCTGGGAGGTCGTCGACATCGACTGGCGCCGCAGCCCGGACCCCGCCGGCACCGACGACTACGTCGAGGACGTCGACACCCTGCTCAGTGCGCTCCTGAAGAGCCGGACCTCGCGCCGACCCACCCTCGTGCGCCTGCACACCGTCATCGCCTGGCCCGCGCCCAACGCCCGCGGCACCGGGAAGTCGCACGGCTCCGCCCTCGGCGACGCCGAGATCAGGGCCACCAAGGAGCTCCTCGGGTTCGACCCCGCGAAGACCTTCGAGGTCGACAAGGCCGCCCTCAGGCGCGCCCGCGAGGTCAAGACCCGTGGCAAGGCCGCCCACAAGGCGTGGGACAAGACCTACGCGGCGTGGCGCAAGGCCCACACCGACGCAGCGAGCCTGCTCGACCGCCTCGTCGGCGGCCACCTCCCCGACGGGTTCGACAAGGCCCTGCCGGTCTTCCCCGCCGACGCCAAGGGGATGGCCACCCGCGCCGCCTCCGGCAAGGTCCTCAGTGCGCTCGCCTCCGTGCTGCCCGAGCTCTGGGGCGGCTCGGCCGACCTCGCCGAGTCGAACAACACGACGATGGCCGGCGAGCCGTCGTTCGTCCCCAAGAGCAAGCAGACCCGCGAGTGGAAGGGCGGGCCGTACGGGCGCACCCTGCACTTCGGCATCCGCGAGAACGCGATGGGCATGATCCTCAACGGGATCGCGCTCGAGGGGCTCACCCGCCCCTACGGCGGCACCTTCCTCGTGTTCTCCGACTACATGCGCCCCGCGGTGCGCCTCGCGGCGATCCAGCAGGTGCCCGTCACCTACGTCTGGACCCACGACTCCATCGGGCTCGGCGAGGACGGCCCGACCCACCAGCCGGTCGAGCACCTCGCCGCGCTGCGGGCCATCCCCGGCCTGTCCGTGGTCCGCCCGGCAGACGCCAACGAGACCGCCCACGCCTGGGCCGAGGTCCTGCGCCGCGGGCGTCCCGCCGGCCTGGCCCTGTCCCGCCAGCCGCTCCCCGTCGTCGACCGCACCGAGCACGGCAAGGCCACCGGCGTCGCCAAGGGCGCCTACGTCCTCGCCGACTCCGGCAAGGACGGCGACCCCGACGTCGTCATCATCGCGACCGGCTCCGAGGTGTCCCTGGCCCTCGAGGCGCGCCTGCGCCTGGAGAGGTCGGGCGTCGGGACGAGGGTCGTGTCGATGCCCTGCCGGGAATGGTTCGAGGAGCAGCCGCGCTCCTACCAGAACAAGGTCCTGCCGCCCTCCGTGCGCGCCCGCGTCAGCGTCGAGGCGGGCGTCGCGATGGGGTGGCACGACCTCGTCGGTGACTCGGGCCGCTGCGTCAGCATCGAGCACTTCGGTGCCTCCGCCGACGCCGCAACCCTGTTCCGGGAGTTCGGTTTCACCCCCGAGGCCGTCGTCAAGGCGGCCAAGGACTCGTTGGGTGCCGCAAAGAAGGCAGGCCACGTTCCCTCGGTGAACGAGACCGCGCCGCGGGCCCGCAAGGACACCGGCACCGACGTCCGCACGACCAAGGCGCCGAGCCGCAAGAGCGCGGCCTCGGCCGGGAAGTGAGTCACCGATGACCAGCACCGCACTGAAGGACCTCGCCGCGCACGGCGTCTCCATCTGGCTCGACGACCTGTCGCGGGAGCGACTGCGCTCGGGCAACCTCCAGGAGCTCATCGACACCAAGGGCATCGTCGGCGTCACGACGAACCCGTCGATCTTCCAGGCCGCCCTCGCCGAGGGCGACGCCTACGACGAACAGCTGCGCGAGCTCGCGGCGGCGGGGACCACGCTCGAGGAGACCGTCTTCACGCTGACCACCCGCGACGTCCGCGACGCCTGCGACGTCTTCGCCCCGGTCTACGAGGCCACCGACGGGCTCGACGGCCGCGTGTCGATCGAGGTCGACCCGCGCCTCGCGCACGACACCGCCCGCACCGTCGAGGAGGCCAAGGCCCTGGCCGCGGCGGTCGACCGGCCCAACGTCCTCATCAAGATCCCCGCGACGGTCGCCGGGCTGCCCGCCATCAGCCAGGTGCTCGCCGAGGGCATCTCGGTCAACGTGACGCTCATCTTCTCGCTCGACCGGTACCGCGCCGTGATGAACGCGTTCCTCACCGGGCTCGAGCAGGCCCGCGAGCGCGGCACGGACCTGTCCGGCATCCGCTCGGTCGCGTCCTTCTTCGTCTCGCGCGTCGACAGCGAGATCGACAAGCGCCTCGACGCCATCGGCACCGACGAGGCCCGGGCCCTGCGCGGACGGGCCGGCGTCGCCAACGCGCGCCTGGCCTACCAGGCCTTCGAGGAGGTCTTCTCGACCCCGCGCTGGCAGTCGCTCGCCGAGGCCGGAGCCCACCGGCAGCGCCCCCTGTGGGCGTCCACCGGGGTCAAGGACCCGGACTACCCCGACACGCTCTACGTCACCGAGCTCGTCGCCGACGACACCGTCAACACGATGCCTGAGAAGACCCTCGACGCGACGATCGACCACGGTGAGATCGGCGGCGACACCATCACGCCGTTCTACGCCGAGGCGGCCGACGTCCTCGACAGCCTCGAGCGGCTCGGCATCTCCTACGCCGACGTCACCGCGCAGCTGGAGAAGGAGGGCGTCGACAAGTTCGCGAAGTCGTGGGAGGAGCTCCTCGCCGGGGTGACCCGCGAGCTCGAGAAGGCCTCCGCGTGAGCACCCTGGAGGTCACGGCCACGGGCGCCGCGGCCGACGCCGTCGCCGCGCACGTGCCGACCCTCGTCGCCGACGCGGTGGCCAGCCGCCTGTTCGCGCAGGACCCCACGCTGTGGGGGGCCGACGCCGAGGAGGAGTCCGCCAAGCGCCTGTCGTGGACCGGGCTGGCGCGCTCCTCGCGCCACCTCGTCGGCGAGGTCGCAGCCCTCAAGGGCGAGCTCGAGGAGACCGGGTACGACCGCGTCGTGCTCTGCGGCATGGGGGGGTCCTCGCTGGCCCCCGAGGTCATCTGCGCCACCGCCGGGGTCCCCATCGACGTCCTGGACTCCTCCGACCCCGACGTCGTGCGCGCCGCGCTGACCGACCTCGGTCGCACCGTCGTCGTCGTGTCGAGCAAGTCGGGCTCCACGGTCGAGACCGACAGCCAGCGCCGGGCGTTCGAGGCGGCCTTCACCGACGCCGGCATCGACCCCACCACCCGGCTGGTCGTCGTCACGGACCCCGGCAGCCCGCTCGACCGCGACGCCCGCTCCCGGGGCTTTCGCGTCGTCAACGCCGACCCCGACGTCGGCGGCCGGTACTCCGCCCTCACCGCCTTCGGCCTCGTGCCGAGCGGCCTGGCCGGCGCCGACATCGAGGCCCTGCTCGACGACGCCGAGGCCGTCACCGACATCCTGGCCGCCGACGACGACGCCAACCCCGCGCTGCGTCTCGGCGCCGCGATGGGTGGCACGTCGCCGCTGCGCGACAAGCTCGTCCTCGTCGACGACGGCACCGAGAACGTCGGGTTCGGTGCGTGGGCCGAGCAGCTCATCGCCGAGTCCACAGGCAAGGGCGGCACCGGCATCCTCCCCGTCGTGGCCATCGGCACCGAGCCGGCCCACCTCTACGACGACGGCACCGTGGTGCGGCTCGTCGCGTCGGACGACGACACCGACGTCGCGGCCCACGACGCCACCGCCGCCACGGCGGCCTCGCTCCTCACCGTCGCCGGTCCGCTCGGCGCCCAGCTCCTGCTCTGGGAGGCCGCCACCGCCGTCGCCGGGCGTCTGCTCGGCATCAACCCGTTCGACCAGCCCGACGTCGAGAGCGCCAAGGCCGCCGCCCGCGAGCTGCTCGACGCCGGCATCGGCGCCGGCGACGCCCCGGCGTTCACCGACGGCGCCGTCGAGGTCCGCGCCCTGGGCGGCGACTGGCTCGGCGAGGCCACCACGGTCGACGCCGCGGTCGACGCCGTGCTCGGGCAGCTCGACCCCGCCCACGGGTACGTGGCGGTCATGGCCTACCTCGACCGCCAGGCCGACGCCGACCTGGAGCACGTCGCCCGCGACCTGTTCGACCGCACCGGCCGCCCCGCGACCTTCGGGTGGGGACCGCGCTTCCTGCACTCCACCGGGCAGTACCACAAGGGCGGCCCGCCGACCGGCGTCTACATCCAGGTCACGACCGCACCCGCGGCCGACCTCGACGTGCCCGGGCGTGACTTCACCCTCGGCCAGTTCATCGCGTCGCAGGCCGCCGGCGACGCCACGGTGCTCGCCGACCACGGCCGTCCGGTGCTCCGCCTCCACCTCACCGACCACGACGACGGCCTGGCCCAGGTGCGCGCGGCCCTCGGCCGGAGCGCCGGGTGAGCCCTGCCCGCGTCGGCGCCGGCGCCAACCCCCTGCGCGACCGCCGGGACAAGCGACTCCCCCGCATCGCCGGGCCGTGCTCGATGGTGATGTTCGGGGTCACCGGTGACCTCGCCCGCAAGAAGCTCATGCCGGCGATCTACGACCTGGCCAACCGCGGCCTGCTCCCCCCGGGCTTCTCGCTCGTCGGGTTCGCCCGCCGCGACTGGCAGGACCAGGACTTCGGCAAGATCGTCCACGAGGCCGTCCGCGAGGGGGCCCGCACCCCCTTCCGCGAGGAGGTGTGGCGCACCCTCGCCGAGGGCATCCGCTTCGTCCCGGGCACCTTCGACGACGACGACGCCTTCGACCTGCTCGCCGAGACGGTCCGCCAGCTCGACGAGCAGCGCGGCACCGGGGGCAACCACGCGTTCTACCTGTCGATCCCGCCGTCGTTCTTCTCCACGGTGAGCCAGCAGCTCGAGCGGTCGGGGCTGTCGACGCCCCAGAGCGGGTCGTGGCGCCGGGTCGTCATCGAGAAGCCGTTCGGGCACGACCTGGCCTCCGCGCGTGAGCTCAACGCCATCGTGGAGAAGGTCTTCCCGCCCGACGCGGTCTTCCGGATCGACCACTACCTGGGCAAGGAGACGGTCCAGAACCTGTTGGCCCTGCGCTTCGCCAACCAGATGTTCGAGCCGGTGTGGAACGCCAACTACGTCGACCACGTGCAGATCACCATGGCCGAGGACATCGGCATCGGTGGCCGCGCGGGCTACTACGACGGCATCGGGGCGGCGCGCGACGTCATCCAGAACCACCTGCTCCAGCTGCTCGCGCTCACCGCGATGGAGGAGCCGGTCTCCTTCAACGCCGAGGGCCTGCGCCTGGAGAAGGAGAAGGTCCTCTCCGCGGTCCGGCTCCCCGACGACCTCGCCCGGGGCACCGCCCGCGGGCAGTACGCCGCCGGCTGGCAGGGTGGCGAGGAGGTCGTCGGCTACCTCCAGGAGGACGGCGTGGCCACGGGCAGCGCCACCGAGACCTATGCGGCGGTGCGCCTCGACGTCGACACCCGCCGCTGGGCCGGCGTCCCCTTCTACCTGCGGGCCGGCAAGCGCCTGGGCAAGCGGGTCACCGAGATCGCGGTCGTGTTCAAGAAGGCCCCTCACCTGCCGTTCACCGACACCGCGACCGAGGAGCTCGGCCAGAACGCCATCGTCATCCGGGTCCAGCCCGACGAGGGCGTCACGCTGCGGTTCGGCGCCAAGGTGCCGGGATCCCAGATGGAGGTGCGCGACGTGTCGATGGACTTCGGCTACGGTCGCGCCTTCACCGAGTCCTCCCCCGAGGCCTACGAGCGCCTCATCCTCGACGTCCTGCTCGGAGAGCCGCCGCTGTTCCCCCGGCACGAGGAGGTCGAGCTGTCCTGGCAGATCCTCGACCCCATCGAGAAGTTCTGGGCGACCAAGGGCGCCAAGCCCGAGCAGTACACCGCCGGCGGCTGGGGCCCCGACGGCTCCGACGCGATGATGCGCCGCGACGGGCGCGAGTGGAGGCTGCCGTGATCGTCGACCTGCCCGCGACCTCGACCGCCGA
Organism: uncultured Actinomycetota bacterium; assembly: GCA_963795035.1. Taxonomy (GTDB): domain Bacteria; phylum Actinomycetota; class Actinomycetes; order Actinomycetales; family Dermatophilaceae; genus Oryzobacter. The sequence continues at coordinate 971,660 of CAWCFZ010000003.1, forward strand.
CATCTCCAAGAAGCTGGTGCGGCTGCGCTCCGACACGGGCTCGATGGCGCTCTCACGCGTCCTCACCCTCGTCGTCGTCGTCGACGAGGACGAGGCCGAGTCGGCGATCGCGACCGCCAACGACGCGAGCCGCCAGCACCCGTGCCGCATCATCGTCGTCGTCACCGGCAACAAGCGCGGTGCCGCCCGGCTCGACGGCCAGATCCGGGTCGGTGGCGACGCGGGGGCCTCCGAGGTCGTCGTCCTGCGGCTCTACGGCCCCCTCGCCTCGCACGGGCGCGCCGTCGTGACCCCGCTGCTCCTCGCCGACTCCCCCATCGTCGCCTGGTGGCCCACGGCCGCGCCGAAGTCCCCCTCGCAGGACCCCATCGGGCTCATGGCACAGCGCCGGGTCACCGACGCGTCGCACGCGTCGGTGGCACCGCGTGCCGCCCTCAAGAGGCTGGCCGAGGCGTACGCACACGGCGACACCGACCTCGCCTGGTCGCGCGTCACCCTGTGGCGGGGGCTCCTCGCCGCGGCGCTCGACCAGGCGCCGTACGAGCAGGTCTCGAGTGCGATCGTCGTGGCCGGCGGTGACTCACCGTCGGGTGAGCTGCTGGCCGGCTGGCTCGCGGTGCGGCTGAAGTGCCCTGTCTCACTGGCCCGTTCGCGCAACCGCAGCGGCATCATCTCGGTGCGCCTGGAGCGGACGAGCGGATCGGTCGACCTCGTGCGCCCCCTCGACGGCAACACGGCGACGTTGTCGCAGCCGACCCAGCCGGACCGCACCATCGCCCTCCCCCACCGCGGCGACGCGGAGTGCCTCGCCGACGAGCTGCGGCGACTCGACGCCGACGAGGTCTACGCCGACGCGCTCACCAAGGGCCTGCAGAAGGTCACCCTCTCGCGCCTCACGGCGAGCGAGGCCGTCAAGGCCGGCAGGGCACCGTCGGTGGCGGAGGCCGAGCGCAGCGCGCAGCGCATCCGTCGCGCCGCCCGCGCCGGTGGCAGCAGCACGATGGTGGACCGCCCGATGCCCCCCAAGGCCGACGACCCGGCGCAGGTGAGCACGGCCGCCACCGCGCAGCTCGTCGCGGCCAGGAAGCAGCGCTCGAAGGGATCGTCATGAGCACGAGCACCGTGGTCGTCCACCCGGGCCGGCAGGCCCTCGCCGATGCCGCGGCAGCACGGCTGGCCGTGGCGGTGCTCGACGCGCAGGCGGCGCGCGGTGTCGCCCACGTGACGATGACCGGCGGGTCCATGGGGTCCGAGATCGTCCGGTCGCTGGTGGCCCTGCCCGCGCGCGACGCCGTCGACTGGTCGCGGGTCCACGTCTGGTGGGGAGACGAGCGCTACCTGCCGGCCGGTGACGCCGACCGCAACGACACCCAGAACGACGCCGCCGGGCTGGCGAGCCTCGGCCTCGACCCGGCGCACGTGCACCGGGTCGCCGGCCCCGACACCACCGGGTCGGTCGAGGAGAGTGCCGCGGCCTACGCGGCGGCGCTGCGCGACTCCGGCGGCGGGGCGTTCGACGTCATGGTCCTCGGTGTCGGCCCCGACGGCCACATCGCCTCGCTCTTCCCGCACCACCCGGCCGCGGGCACGACCGACGCCCTCGCGATCGCCGTCCACGACTCCCCGAAGCCGCCGCCGACCCGGGTCTCCCTGACCCTGGAGTGCCTCGCGCGCTCCCGCGAGGTCTGGTTCCTCGTCAGCGGCGCCGACAAGGCCGACGCCGTGCACCGCGGGGTCAGCGGCGCGCCGCTGGAGACGACCCCTGCGGCCCACGTCCACGGCCAGCAACGCACCCTCTGGCTCGTCGACACCGACGCCGCCGGCGAGCTCGAGCACTGAGGAGAGCACGATGGGCTTCCTGGACCGGATCCGCGGCCGCGACGACTCCCCCTCCGAGGAGCAGGGTGCCCCCGGGGACGACACCCTCGACGGCGTCGAGCCGGTCGAGGAGATCGGGACGCGCCGCCTGACCACCGAGGAGGAGGCCGTGCTCGACCGGGCCCGCGCCCGCTACGCCGAGCTGGGGATCGACCCGGCCGACGCCGCGAGCATCGGGGCTGCCTACGACCGGGCCGTCGACCAGCACCGCGAGGGCGACGCGTCCTGGACGGTCGACGTCATCGGGACGGCCGTCGGCGACCACCTCGTCACCGCCGGCTACCGCTGGGTGGTGAGCACCGACCCGTTCGGCACCGACCTCGCGGTCGAGCCGCCCCGCCGGGGCGTCCCCGTCGTGACCCGGATGCTCGTCGCGGTGCGCTGGATGTCCCGCGAGAAGGGCTGGGTGGCGGGCGTCGTCGAGCACCTGGCTCGCGCCGGCCGCCACTGACGCCCGCGCCCTACTGGATCAGGCCCCGGTCGCGCAGGGTCTGCAGCGCCTCCTCGAGGATGGCCGCGCCGTCCTCGTCGGAGCGACGTTCCTTGACGTAGGCCAGGTGCGTCTTGTACGGCTCCACCTTGCTCGGAGCCGGCGGGTTGTCGCGGTCCTGGCCCGCGGGGAACCCGCAGCGCGGGCAGTCCCACTGCTCGGGGATCGCGAGCCCGGCCTCCTGGGAGAAGCTCGGCCTCGTCTCGTGCCCGTTGGAGCACCAGAACGAGATGTGCACGCGCGGGGCGACCTCGCCGCGCTCGGCCTCGCCCATGGGGCCCGCACCGACGCGCGAGCCACGAATGGCATTGCCTCCAGCCATGGTCGTCCTCCCCTTACGCGAATCGCTCGAGGACGCCGAGACCGACGACGCACGTGAACCAGACGACAGCCACGGCGATCGTGATCCGGTCCAGGTTTCGCTCGGCGACGGACGAGCCGCCCAGCGAGCTCGACATGCCACCGCCGAACATGTCTGACATGCCGCCACCCTTGCCCTTGTGGAGCAGGATGAGCAGGGTCAGGAAGAGGCCACCGAGGACCAGGAGGACCTGGAGGCCGATGCGAACCGCGTCCACGGGCAATCCTTCGTGTGGGGTCGGGGAGACAACCGGTACAGGATAACCGCTCGCCCGAGCGGCGTCCGACAGGTGCGCTCAGGCCGTGGCGTGGTGGTCGCGGAACCGGCAGATGGCGGCGAACTCGACGGGGTCGATCGACGCCCCGCCGACGAGGGCGCCGTCGACGTCCTCCTTGGCCATGATCGCCGCGACGTTCCCGGACTTCACCGAACCGCCGTACAGGACCCGGATGCCGTCGGCGACGTCGCCGGAGTAGAGCTCGGCCAGCTTGGTGCGGATCGCCGCGCAGACCTCCTGCGCGTCCTCGGGCGTGGCGACCTCGCCGGTCCCGATCGCCCACACGGGCTCGTAGGCGACGACGAGGCTCTTCGCCTGCTCGGCCGTGACGCCCTCGAGCCCGGCCTCGACCTGCGCGAGCACGTGCTCGACATGGGTGCCGGCCTGGCGGATCTCCAGGCCCTCGCCGCAGCAGAAGATCGGGGTCAGGCCGTGCCGGTACGCGGCGTGGAGCTTGGCGTTGACGACCGCGTCGTCCTCGGCGTGGTACTCGCGGCGCTCGCTGTGTCCCACCGCGACGTACGTGCACCCGAGCTTGGCGAGGAAGGCCCCGCTGATCTCCCCGGTGTACGCGCCGGAGTCGTGCACGGACAGGTCCTGCGCCCCGTGCCTGAGGTCGAGGCGGTCGCCGTCGATGAGCGTCTGCACGCTGCGGATGTCGGTGAACGGCGGGAGCACCGCGACCTCGACGGCGCCGTGGTCGTGGCGGCCGTCCTTGAGGGTCCAGTCGAGCTTCTGCACGAGGTGCGTCGCCTGGAGGTGGTCGAGGTTCATCTTCCAGTTGCCCGCCATGAGCGGGATGCGGCCGGTGGCCATGGTCAGTGCTCCTTCGTGAGGATCGCGATACCGGGGAGCTCCTTGCCCTCGAGGTACTCGAGGGAGGCGCCACCCCCGGTGGAGATGTGGCCGAACTGGTCGTCGTCGAAGCCGAGCTGGCGGACGGCGGCCGCGGAGTCGCCGCCACCGACGACGGTGAGCGCACCGTCGGCCGTGACGTCGACGAGAGCCTGGGCCACGCGCAGGGTGCCGGCCGCGAAGGGCTCCATCTCGAAGGCACCCATCGGGCCGTTCCAGAAGACCGTGCGGGTGTCGGCGAGCTTCTCGGCGTACAGCTCGGCCGAGCGGGGACCGATGTCCAGCCCGATGGCGTCGGCCGGGATGGCGTCGGCCGCAACGGTGTCGACCTGCGTGTCGGCGGAGAACTCCTTGCCGACGACGACGTCGACGGGCAGGACGAGCTCGACCCCGTGCTCCTGCGCCGCCGCGAGGTAGCCCTTGCAGGCGTCCACGCTCTCGGCGTCGAACAGGCTCCGGCCGATCTCGTGGCCCTGGGCCGCGAGGAAGGTGAAGACCATGCCGCCACCGATGAGGAGGCGGTCGGCGGTCTTCATCAGGTTGTCGATGACGGCCAGCTTGTCGGCGACCTTGGCACCGCCGAGGACGACCGCGTAGGGCCGCTCGGGGTCCTGCGTCAGCCGCTTGAGCACGTCGACCTCGGTGGCGACGAGGCCACCCATCGCGGAGGGCAGCCGGGTGGCGACGTCGTAGACCGAGGCCTGCTTGCGGTGCACGACACCGAAGCCGTCGGAGACGAAGACGTCGGCCAGCGCGGCGAGCGCGTCGGCGAACCCGGCGCGGTCCTCCTCGCTCTTGGCCGTCTCGCCCGCGTTGAAGCGTAGGTTCTCGAGCAGGACGACGTCACCGTCGTCCATGGCGTCCACGGCGCCCCGGGCGCTCTCCCCCACCGTGTCGGTGGCGAAGGTCACCGGGCGGCCGAGGAGCTCGGCGAGCCGGTCGACGAGCGGCGCGAGCGAGTACCTCTCCTCGGGCGCACCCTTGGGGCGGCCGAGGTGGGCGCACACGATGACGCGCGCGCCCCCCTCGGACAGCTGCGAGATGGTCGGGACCGACGCCCGGATGCGGCCGTCGTCGGTGATCGTCGTGCCGTCGAGCGGCACGTTGAGGTCGGACCGGACGAGGACGCGCTTGCCGCGCAGGTCGCCCAGCGAGCTGATGTCACCCATGACGTGAGCTCGGTCCCGCGCGCTCAGAGGCTCTTGCCGACGAGAAGGGTGAGGTCGACGAGGCGGCTGGAGTAGCCCCACTCGTTGTCGTACCAGCCGACGACCTTGACCTGGTTGCCGATGGCCTTGGTCAGGCCCGAGTCGAAGATGCACGACGCGGGGTCGGTGACGATGTCGGAGGAGACGATCGGGTCCTCGGTGTAGCGCAGGAAGCCCTTGAGCGCGCCCTCGGCGGCCGCCTTGACGATCGCGTTGACCTCCTCGACGGAGGTCTCGCGCCCGGCCTCGAAGGTGAGGTCGGTGGCCGAGCCGGTCGGGACCGGGACGCGCAGGGCGTAGCCGTCGAGCTTGCCCTTGAGCTCGGGCATCACCAGGCCGATGGCCTTCGCGGCACCGGTGCTCGTCGGGATGATGTTGAGCGCGGCGGCGCGGGCCCGACGCAGGTCCTTGTGCGGGCCGTCGAGGAGGTTCTGGTCCTGGGTGTACGCGTGGATCGTCGTCATGAGGCCCTTGACGATGCCGAGCTCGTCGTGCAGCGCCTTGGCCATCGGGGCCAGGCAGTTGGTCGTGCACGACGCGTTGGAGATGACGTGGTGCGTCTGCGGGTCGTAGCTCTCGTGGTTGACGCCCATGACGAAGGTGGCGTCCTCGTTGGAGGCCGGCGCGGAGATGATGACCTTCTTGGCGCCGCCGTCGATGTGCGCCTTGGCCTTGAGGCCGTCGGTGAAGATGCCGGTCGACTCGATGACGATGTCGGCGCCGACGTCGCCCCAGGCGATGGCGGCGGGGTCGCGCTCGGCGAAGACCTTGATCGTCTGGCCACCGACGGTGATGGAGTCCTCGGTCGCGCTGACGTCGTCCTTGAGGACACCGAGCACGGAGTCGTACTTCAGGAGATGGGCGATGCCCTTGTTGTCCATCAGGTCGTTGGCGGCGACGATCTCGATGTCGGCACCGGAGGCCTGGACGGCCCGGAAGAAGTTGCGGCCGATCCGGCCGAAGCCGTTGATCCCTACGCGAACGGTCACGGGGGTGCTGCCTTCCACTCATACGGAAGCCACGGTGTGGACGTGGCACGGGGTTCGCCGTCAACCCTAGACCCCGCCCTTGTGACGCGGCACACCGTCCGGGGTACGGGCGAGTAACCGTTTACGCACCCCCGGCTGAGCACGCGGGAGGGGCCCCGGCGGGGCGCGCTCAGCTGTCGAGCATGTCCGGGGTGAGGACGGCCTCGGTGTTCGAGATGCCCTCGTCGGAGGCCCGCTTGTCGGCCATCGCGAGCAGCCGGCGGATGCGTCCGGCGACGGCGTCCTTGGTCATCGGGGGGTTGGCGAGCTGGCCGAGCTCCTCGAGCGAGGCCTGCTTGTGCTCCAGGCGCAGGCTGCCGGCCTCGCGCAGGTGGTCGGGGATCTCCTCGCCGAGGATCTCCATCGCCCGCTCGACCCGGGCCCCGGCGGCCACGGCGGCGCGCGCCGACCGGCGCAGGTTCGCGTCGTCGAAGTTGGCCAGGCGGTTGGCCGTGGCGCGGACCTCGCGGCGGATCCGCCGCTCCTCCCAGGCCAGGACGGCGTCGTGGGCGCCGAGACGGGTCAGCATCGCCCCGATCGCGTCACCGTCGCGGATGACGACCCGGTCGACGCCGCGGACCTCTCGGGCCTTGGCGGGGATCCCGAGCCGGCGGGCGGCCCCGACGAGGGCCAGGGCGGCCTCCGGTCCGGGGCAGGTGACCTCCATCGCGGAGGACCGGCCGGGCTCGGTGAGCGAGCCGTGGGCGAGGAAGGCTCCGCGCCAGGCGGCCTCGGCGTCGCAGACCGAGCCGCTGACGACCTTGGGCGGCAGCCCGCGCACGGGTCGGCCGCGGCTGTCGATGAGCCCGGTCTGGCGGGCCAGGGCCTCGCCGTCCTGGACCACGCGCACCACGTACCGGCTGCCCTTGCGCAGGCCGCCCGCCGCGAGCACGAGGACCTCGGGGGTGTGGCCGTACACCTCGGTGAGCTCGCGTCGCAGCCGTCGTGCCGCGTTCGCGGTGTCGAGCTCGGCCTCGACGACGATGCGCCCCCCGATGATGTGCAGCCCCCCGGCGAACCTCAGCGTCGCAGCGACCTCGGCCTTGCGACAGCAGGGTTTCGTCACGACGAACCTGCTCAGCTCGTCCTTCACCTTTGCCGTCATCGCCATGCCGGTCATCCTGCCACGCGTCATCGGGCCCCTCCTGCGGTGGTGACGACGTCCCGCAGCGCCGCCGCGAACCGGAGCGCGTCGTGCTCCCCCGGGCGGTCGCGGTGCGAGACGGGGGTGACGAGCAGGCTGGCCCCGAGGCGGGCACAGTGCTCGGTGAGGCTCTGCGCGTCGTCGACGACGGCCGGGTCGGCGAGGACCACGTCGAGGCGCAGCCGTGGGGCGAGCTCGGCGAAGGTCTCGAGGTGCCGCTCGGCGCTGAAGCCGGCGGTCTCGCCCGTCCCGGGATCGAGGTTGAGCACGAGCATCCGCCGGGCGCGGGTGATCTCGAGCGCCTCGCGGACCTCGGGGACGAGCAGGTGCGTCATCACCGAGGTGAACCACGATCCCGGCCCGAGGACGACCCAGTCGGCACTGCGGATCGCCGCGACCGACTCGGGGTAGGCGGGGGGGTCGGCCGGGACGAGCCGCACCGCCTGGACGGTGCCGGGCGTGACGGCCACCTGGGCCTGGCCCCGGACGAGCCGCACGGCCGTGGGGTCCGCGGGGTCCAGGCCACTGACGTCGGCCTCGATGGCCAGCGGCACCGACGCCATCGGCAGGACGCGGCCCTGCGCCCCGAGCAGGCGCCCGACGAGGTCGAGACCGGCGACGGGGTCGTCGTGCAGCTCCCAGAGCGCGACGATGAGCAGGTTGCCCAGGGCGTGGCCGCCGAGCGGGCCCTCGCCGGCGAAGCGGTGCTGGAGCACGTCGCGCCACGTGTGGCCCCACTCGCTCTCCCCGCAGAGGGCGGCCAGCGCCATCCTCAGGTCGCCGGGCGGCAGGACCCCGAACTCGTCGCGCAGGCGCCCGCTGGAGCCGCCGTCGTCGGCGACGGTGACGATGGCGGTCAGCTCGTCGGTGACATAGCGCAGCGCGGAGAGCGTGGCCGCCAGCCCGTGCCCCCCGCCGAGCGCGGCGACGACCGGGCCCGTCACTCGCGCCCCAGGTCGCGGTGGACGATGAAGGTGGCGACCCGCTCGGAGGTCAGCCGCGCCGCGAGGGCCTGGGTCGTCGCCACCGAGCGGTGCTTGCCGCCGGTGCAGCCGATGGCGACCGTCGCGTAGCGGCGACCCTCGCGCAGGTACCCCTCGGTGACGGGCTCGAGCATCGCGGCGACCCGCTCGAGGAACTCCGTGGCGCCCGGCTGGGACATGACCCAGTCGGCGACGGGCTGGTCGGCGCCGGTGAGTGCCTTGAGCTCGGGGACCCAGAACGGGTTGGGCAGGAAGCGCATGTCGAAGACGAAGTCGGCGTCGAGCGGGACGCCGTACTTGAACCCGAACGACATCAGCGCCAGCCGCACGCTCGGGCCGTCGTCGACCCCGAGGAGCGGCTCGAGCTTGCGCCCGAGCTGGTGGACGTTGAGCCCCGAGGTGTCGATGACGACCTGCGACTCGGCCCGCAGGTCGCGCAGCATCTCGCGCTCGGCCTGGATGCCGTCGAGGAGGCGGCCCTCGCCCTGGAGGGGGTGGGGTCGGCGGACGCTCTCGAAGCGGCGGACCAGGGCCTCGTCGGTGGCGTCGAGGAAGATGAGGTGCGGGTTCCAGCCCGCCTCGCGCAGGGCGGCGAGCCCCTGCCGGAGCTCGGACCGGAACGCCCGGGCCCGGACGTCGACGACCGCCGCGATCCGGAGGTCGGTGACCCCGGAGTCGCGCACCCGCCCCGCGAGCTCGGCCATGGGGGACAGCAGCTGGGGCGGAAGGTTGTCGACGACGTACCAGCCGCGGTCCTCGATGACGTTGGCCGCGGTGGAGCGACCGGCGCCGCTCAGGCCCGTGACGATGACGAAGTCGGTGTCGCGCGGGACCGGTGGCGGGGTGTCAGGCGTGGGCTCGCCGTTCCCCGGTCCTGCCGCCGCCGCTGGCTGCGTCGTCCCCGGTTCCGTCGACACCTGGTGCTCCTTCGTCGTCCTCGATGACCTCGCCGGTGGCGAGGTTGACCGCAGGCATGGCGTCGGCGGTCGGGGCCAACTCTGCCGCAACGACCGCCGCCAGTGCAGGCCCGATGCCCGGGACGCCGGCCAGCTCCTCGACCGAGGCGGCGCGGATCTTCTTCACCGAGCCGAACTGCTTGAGCAGTGCCTGGCGCCGCTTGTCCCCCAGACCCGGGATGCCGTCGAGCCGGCTCGTCGTCATCGCCTTGGAGCGGCGCTGGCGGTGGAAGGCGATCGCGAAGCGGTGCGCCTCGTCGCGCAGCCGCTGGAGCAGGTAGAGGCCCTCGCTGGTCCGGGGCAGGACGACCGGGTGCTCCTCCCCCGGCAGCCAGACCTCCTCCAGGCGCTTGGCCAGGCCCACGACGGTGACGTCGACGACGCCGACGTCCCGCAACGCCCGGGCCGCCGCGTTGACCTGCGGCAGCCCTCCGTCGACGACGACGAGGTTGGGGCGGTAGGCGAACCGCGCCGGGCGCGCACCCTCCTCCGGGGTGACCGCGCCCTCGTCGAGGGCGTGGCGCTCGCGGTCGCGCAGCTCGCCCTCCTCCTTCTGCCCGCGGCGGAAGCGCCGGGTGAGCACCTCGTGCATCGCTGCGGTGTCGTCGGTGGCCCCGGTCTCGTCGCCGCGGACGATGAAGCGGCGGTACTCGGACTTGCGGGGCAGGCCGTCCTCGAAGACGACCATCGACCCGACGACCTGGGTCCCCTGGACGTGGCTGATGTCGAAGCACTCGACCCGCAGCGGCGCCTCGTCGAGGGCGAGGAACTCCTGGAGCTGCTGCAGGGCCTGGCTGCGCGTGGTGAGGTCCCCGGCGCGGGTCACCTTGTGCCGGGCCAGGCTCTGGCTCGCGTTGCGGGCGACGGTCTCCATCAGCGTGCGCTTGTCGCCGCGCTGCGGGACCCGCAGGTCGACCCGGCTGCCGCGCAGGCCGCCGAGCCACTCGGCGAGGGCGAGCGCGTCGTCGGGGAGCACCGGGACCAGCACCTCGCGCGGCACTCCTTCGCCGGTCTCCCCGCCGTAGACCTGCTGGAGGAGGTGCTCGACCACCTCGGGAGTGGTCTCCGCGTCGCGCTCGGCGACCCAGCCGCGCTGGCCCCGCACCCGGCCGCCGCGGACGTGGAAGAGCTGGACCGCGACCTCGAGCTCGTCCTCGGCGAGGGCGAAGACGTCGGCGTCGGTGGCGTCCGGGAGGACGACGGCCGACTTCTCCAGGACCCGCTCGAGGGCCCCGATGTCGTCGCGCAGGCGCGCGGCGCGCTCGAAGTCGAGCTCGGCGGCGGCCTGCCTCATCTGGGTGGTGAGGCGCCCGAGGAAGCGGCCCGTCTCGCCGGCCATGAAGTCGCAGAAGTCGTCGGCGATCTGGCGGTGGGTCCGCTCGTCGACCCGGCCGACGCAGGGGGCGCTGCACTTGTCGATGTAGCCGAGGAGGCAGGGGCGGCCGACCTGGCCGGCGCGCTTGAAGACGCCGCTGGAGCAGGTGCGCACGGGGAACACCCGCAGGGCGAGGTCGAGGGTCTCGCGGATGGCCCACGCGTGGGCGTACGGGCCGAAGTAGCGGGTGCCCTTGCGCTTGGCGCCGCGCAGCACCTGGGCCCGGGGGAACTGCTCGCCCATCGTCACCGCGAGGTAGGGATAGGACTTGTCGTCGCGGTACCTGACGTTGAACCGCGGGTCGAACTCCTTGATCCACGCGTACTCGAGCTGCAGGGCCTCGACCTCGGTGGAGACGACGGTCCACTCGACGCTGGCGCCGGTGCGCACCATCGTGGCGGTGCGGTGGTGCAGGGCCGAGAGGTCCTGGAAGTACGACGACAGCCGCGGGCGCAGGCTCTTGGCCTTGCCGACGTAGATGACGCGCCCGTCCTTGTCGCGGAAGCGGTACACGCCGGGGTCGGTCGGGATCTCGCCCGGCCGGGGGCGGTACGTCGACGGGTCGGCCACGTCCTCAACCCTACGACCGCCCCCCGTCACCCCACCCCTCCGGGCGGTTCGGGTCAGGTGATGGTGAGGCCGTCGGCGCCGACGGTGACGGACTTGGGCGGGAGCGGCTGGGTGGCCGGACCCTTGCGCACCGCACCGGTCGCCGCGTCGAACTCGCTGAGATGGCAGCGGCAGAGGATGACGTTGTCCTCGACGCTGCTCACCGTGCACTGCTGGTGCGTGCAGATGGCGGAGAACGCCTTGAAGTCGCCCTCGGTCGGCTGGGTGACGACGACCTTGATGCCGTCGAGGATCTTCCCGCCGCCGACCGGGATGTCGGCGGCCTGGATCAGGCCCCCCGCCGCGGACGACGCGGCCGAGGCCGCGGACGAGGCCACGTTCTGGACGGCGTCCTCGGCGGCGCCGCACGCCGTGAGGCCGGCGGTCCCCGCCACGGCGGCGCCCGCCACCACGAAGGACTGGCGGCGCGACACGCAGCCGGGCACGACCCCCGCCGTGGCGCTCAGGTCGTCGCCCAGCGGGGCCGGGTGGGACTGCTGGTCGGTCCGGTTGTGGCTGGTCATCGCAGTCCTCCTGGTGGGTCGGTGCCGGCTGGGAGCGGGTCGTCGGTGTCGGCGGGAAGAGGCTCCTCACCGCGGGACCGCCGGTCCACGGTCAGCGAACGAGGTGGGCTCCATGGTTCCCGACCGGTCCGGATCCACGGCCGCTGGACAGGTCACCGTGAGGTAACAACTCGGCCGCACTCTGCACGGGATGCTGGGCCGTCCCCGTGACCTGTGGTTACAGTGCGCTTGCTCGCCGACAACGCGGGCACGAGCACACCCGCTCACCCCCCACAGCACATCTCAGGAGGAAACGTGCCTCAGCGTTCCGTGGTTGCCGCTGGCACCTCGCTGCTCGTCGCCTCGCTGGCCTTGTCCGCGTGCGGTACGCGCGGCGGCAGCGATGGCGATGCCACTGGCGGTGCCAGTGAGAACAAGGTCGCCAAGATCGGCGTCATCGCGCCGCTCTCCGGCGACCTCGCCGCCCTCGGCAAGGGCATCGAGCACTCGGTCGACCTGGCCATCAAGCAGGCCAACGAGTCCAAGGCGATTCCGGGCTGGACCCTCGAGCTCGCCGCCGAGGACGACCAGGCGACCCCCGACGTCGGCAAGAACGCCGCGACGAAGCTCGCCTCCGACAAGGACGTCGTCGCCGTCGTCGGCACGCTGAACTCCAGCGTCGCGCAGAGCGTCCAGCCGGTCCTCGCCTCCGCGAACATCGTCCAGGTCTCGCCGGCCAACACCAACCCGGCGCTCAGCCAGGGTGCGGACTTCCTCACCGCGCCGAAGCGGACCTACCCGACGTACTTCCGCACCTGCACCACCGACTCGATCCAGGGCCCCTTCGCGGCGCGCTACATGTTCGAGAAGGCGGGCTTCAAGGAGATCGCGACGGTCCACGACAAGAAGACCTACGGTCAGGGCCTCGTCGACGCCTTCAGCAAGGAGTACACGAAGCTCGGTGGCAAGATCGTCGCCGCCGAGACGATCAACCCGGACGACGACAAGTACGACGCCGTCGTCTCCAAGATCAAGCCCTCGAACCCGAAGGCCGTGTACTACGGCGGCGAGTTCCCGCAGGCCGGTCCGTTCTCGCAGCAGATGAAGGCCGCCGGCCTCAACGTCCCGCTCATGGGCGGCGACGGCATCTACTCGGGTGAGTTCATCAAGCTCGCCGGTGCCACCGCCGATGGCGACCTCGCCACCGCGATCGGTGCGCCGACCGACACCCTGCCGTCCGCCAAGGACTTCGTGTCCGCCTACGAGGCCGGTGGCTATGCCGAGCCGTACGAGGCCTACGGTGCGTACTCCTACGACGCGGCCAACGCCATCATCAACGCGCTGAAGGTCTCGCTCAAGGACGCTGCGTCCGCCGAGGCGGCCCGTCAGCCCACCGTCGACGCGATGAGCTCGGTCGCGTTCGACGGCGTCACCGGCAAGGTCGCGTTCGACGAGTACGGCGACACCACCTCGCGCGTCCTGACCGTCTACGGCGTCAAGGGCGGCAAGTGGGAGGCAGTGAACACCGAGGAGTTCAAGTAAACCCAGCGTGAGCGCCCAGCCGTGGCGCTGACGTGACGGCGGGGGTGGCCCCCTAAGGGACCACCCCCGCCTTCGCGCGCCGCTGCCCCGAGGTGCCCGTCGGGGCTGCAACCTTCGCCCCCGCAGGTCGCACCCGCGTGGTGGGAGACACGACTCCCCCCGCACCACTACGCTCCCCCCAGCCCGTTCCCGTCACACACAGGAGGTCGCGGTGGATGCCTTCGCCCAGCAGCTCGTCAACGGGCTGACCCTGGGGTCGCTCTACGCCCTGATCGCCGTCGGTTACACCGTCGTCTACGGCATCGTCCAGCTGATCAACTTCGCCCACGGCGAGATCTTCATGATCGGCGCGTTCGGTGCCCTGTCGACCTGGCTCCTCTTCTTCGAGGGCGAGACCGCGGTCTGGACGCTGCCGATCATGCTCATCGGGGCCATCGCCGCCTCGGTCGGGACGGCGGTGCTCATGGAGCGCATCGCGTACCGCCCGCTGCGCGGCGCGCCCCGACTGGCCCCCCTCATCACCGCCATCGGCATCTCGGTGTTCCTCCAGGAGCTCGTCCGGCTCTTCTACGGACGCATCCCCTTCGCCGACTTCCCCGACGCCAAGCAGCGGGTCCCCTTCCCGCGCATCGAGGTCGTCACCGGCCCGGCGTTCAACGTCGCCGGCATCACGATCCAGCGCTCCGCGCTGTTCACCATCGGCGCCCTCATCATGTGCGCCGCCGGCCTCTGGTACTTCGTGAACCGCACCAAGACCGGCCGCGGCATGCAGGCCGTGTCACAGGACCCCGACACCGCACGCCTCATGGGCATCAACGTCGACCGCATCATCGTCGTCGCGTTCGCGGTCGGCGCCACCCTGGCCGCCATCGCCGGCGTCGCGCAGGGCCTGCAGGTCACGAACATCAACTTCAAGATGGGCTTCCTCGCCGGACTCAAGGCGTTCACCGCCGCGGTCCTCGGCGGGATCGGCAACGTCTGGGGCGCCGTCGTCGGCGGGCTGACCCTGGGCATCGTGGAGTCCATGGCGGTCCAGTTCATCCCGGGCACCTTCGGTGGCTCCCCGTGGAAGGACGTCTGGGCGTTCGCCCTCCTCATCCTGGTCCTGGTCTTCCGACCACAGGGCCTCCTCGGCGCGAAGGTGGTGGACCGGGCATGAGCCGTCTCTCGCTCTCCCCCGACATCCGGGCGGCGCACGGCGCCAAGGCACCGCTGCTCGGCACGGTCGGTGGCGCCCTGCTCGTCGTCAGCGGCCTGCTCTCGTGGTCCTACGACGACCGGATCCTCGACGACCTGTCGATCCGCTTCTACCCGGCCGGGATCCAGATCTACGCCATCGTCCTCGGGCTCGTGTGCGTGGCCCTCGGCGTGCTCCTCATGCGCCGACCCGCCTGGCTCAACCCGGGGCGCGGCCTGCGCATCGTGGGCACGGGCGCCGTCATCTTCGTCGTCGGGGCGCTGTTCGCCGTCGCCCTGCAGTCCGGTGGCCTGGTCAACGCCAACGAGGGCGGCTGGGTCGCCCTGGTCGGCGCGCTCCTCGTGGCCGTCGCCGGGCGCCTGACCCCCGAGCTCGACGTCGACGTGCGCGCCTGGCCGCGCCTGTCGAGCACGCTCGAGATCGTCATCATCGTCGTGCTCATGGCGCTCGTGCTGTTCACGACCGCGTACACCCTGGCCATCGACGACAGCGCCACCTTCGGCCTGTTCCTCGTCGCGCTGCTCTCCATGGCGGGTGGGCTCGTCGGCAGCGGTGTCGGTGGGTACCTCGGGTTCATCGGTGGCAACAACCGCCGACCGCTGCTCCTCGCCGCGTTCGTCGTCGCCTTCCTCTTCCCGTTCACCCAGGACGGCTCCGACGCGAACATGTCGATCGCCACCCAGATCCTCATCTTCGCGGCGACGGCGCTGGGCCTGAACATCGTCGTCGGCCTGGCCGGCCTGCTCGACCTCGGGTACATCGCCTTCCTCGGAACCGGTGCCTACGTCGGAGCCATGCTGTCGACCTCGGCGTTCGCGACGATCGGCTGGAAGCCCCCGTTCTTCATCGTCATGGTCATCGGGATGGCGGTGGCGTCGGTGTTCGGCCTCATCATCGGCACCCCGACCCTGCGCGTGTCCGGTGACTACCTGGCCATCGTCACGCTCGGCTTCGGCGAGATCTTCCGGCTGGCGATGTTCAACCTCGACGGGAACAACGGCCCCGAGCTGACCAACGGCCCCAACGGCATCCCCGCCATCCCGGACCTGAACTTCTTCGGGTACGACTTCGGGCAGGTCCACACGCTGGCCGGGATCCCCCTGGGCCGCTTCAGCAACTACTACTTCCTGCTGCTGGTCCTCGTCGCCTTCGTCATCCTCATCTTCGTGCGGCTCAACGACAGCCGCATCGGGCGCGGCTGGGTCGCCATCCGCGAGGACGAGCGGGCTGCGGAGGCCATGGGCGTCAACGTCTTCGGCCTCAAGCTGCTCGCCTTCGCCGTCGGTGCCTCCCTCGCCGGACTGGCAGGAACCATCAAGGCGCACCAGGACACCTCGGTCAGCCCTGACCAGTACATCTTCCTGGAGTCGGCGTTCCTCCTCGCCGCCGTCGTCCTCGGCGGCATGGGCACCGTCGTCGGTGTCCTCGTCGGTGCCACGATCCTCAAGCTGCTCCCGGAGAAGCTGCGCGAGGTCAACGACTACCGCCTCCTCGTGTTCGGCCTGCTCCTCGTCCTCATGATGCGCTTCCGTCCCGAGGGCCTCATCGCCAACCGGCGGCGCCAGCTCGAGTTCCACGAGGACGACGAGCACCTCAGCGAGATCGTCCAGTCCGAGCACCTGCAGGAGGCGAAGTGACCGTCACCGAGTCAGAGACCACCGAGCACCACGTCGGGGAGAAGGTCGTCCTCGAGGCGTCGGGCGTCACCATGCGCTTCGGCGGCCTCACCGCCGTCGACGAGGTGTCGATGAAGGTGCACGAGGGCGAGATCGTCGGGCTCATCGGCCCCAACGGTGCCGGCAAGACGACGTTCTTCAACTGCCTCACCGGCATGTACATCCCCACCGAGGGCCGGGTGACCCTCAACGGAGCGACACTGCCGCCCAAGCCGCTCAAGGTCGTGCGGGCCGGCATGGCCCGCACCTTCCAGAACATCCGGCTGTTCGGCAACATGACGGCGCTGGAGAACGTCATGGTCGGGCGCTACTGCCGCACCTCCTCGATGGCGCTCACCTCGATCCTGCGCGGGCCGAAGTTCCGCAAGGAGGAGGCCGCCACCAGGGCACGCTCCCAGGAGCTGCTCGACTACGTCGGTCTCGGGAAGTCCACGGAGATCCTCGCGAGGAACCTGCCCTACGGCGACCAGCGACGGCTCGAGATCGCGCGGGCGCTGGCCACGGACCCGCAGATCCTGCTCCTCGACGAGCCCACCGCGGGGATGAACCCCAGGGAGACCGAGGACACGATGCACCTGATCAGGAAGATCAGGGACAGTGGCCTGGCGGTCGTCGTCATCGAGCACGACATGCGCTTCATCTTCAACCTGTGCGACCGGGTGCTGTGCCTCGTTCGCGGTTCCCTCCTCGTGGAGGGCACGCCGGGTGAGGTCCAGTCCGACCACCGGGTCATCGAGGCCTACATCGGTGGCGACGACGAGGACGACGAGGAGGAGGAGGCGTGAGCGCCATGCTGGAGGTCAAGGACCTCGAGGTCTCCTACGGCAAGATCAAGGCCGTCAAGGGGATCAGCTTCGACGTCAACGAGGGCGAGGTCGTCACCCTCATCGGGACCAACGGCGCGGGCAAGACGACGACCCTGCGGACCATCTCCGGTCTGCTGCGCCCGAACTCGGGGTCGATCACCTTCCAGGGCCGGGACCTCACGACGGTTCCGGCACACGAGATCGTCACCCTCGGCCTGGCCCACTCCCCCGAGGGACGCCGGATCTTCCCGCGCCTCACCGTCGAGGACAACCTCAACCTCGGCGCCTTCGCCCGCAAGGACAAGGGGATCGCCAAGGACCTCGAGGCGGCCTTCGACCTCTTCCCCATCCTGCGGGAGCGCCGCGCACAGCCGGCCGGCACCTTCTCCGGTGGCGAGCAGCAGATGCTCGCCATGGGCCGCGCGATGATGAGCCGCCCCAAGCTGCTCATGCTCGACGAGCCCTCGATGGGGCTGTCGCCGCTCATGATGAAGAAGATCATGACCACCGTGACCACCCTGCAGCAGCAGGGCACGACGATCCTGCTCGTCGAGCAGAACGCCCAGGCCGCGCTCAAGCGGGCGACGAAGGGCTACGTCCTCGAGGTCGGCAAGATCGTCCTCGCCGGCACCGGCACGGAGCTGCTCGCCAGCGACGACGTCCGCAAGGCCTACCTCGGCGAGGACTGACGCCGGGCGCAGCGCACGTCGAAGGGCCGGGTGACCGCGAGGTCACCCGGCCCTTCGAGGTCCCCGGCGGTCAGGAGGCGGCGCGGCGCGGGGAGGCCCGCTTCGCGGTCGTCGCCTTCGCCTTCGCCGCCTTCGCGGTCGTGGCCTTCGCCGCCTTCGTGGTCGCCGGCCTGCGGTTGGCGGTCCGCGCCGTGCGGGCGAGGATCGGCGCGAGGAAGCGACCGGTGTGCGAGTGCTCCATCGCGGCCACGGCCTCGGGCGTGCCCTCGGCGATCACCAGGCCGCCGCCGCTGCCACCCTCGGGCCCCAGGTCGACGACCCAGTCGGCACTCTTGATGACGTCGAGGTTGTGCTCGATGACGATGACGGTGTTGCCCTTGTCGACCAGGCCCTGCAGGACCTTGAGCAGCTTGCGGATGTCCTCGAAGTGCAGGCCCGTGGTGGGCTCGTCGAGGACGTAGATGGTCCGCCCCGTGCTGCGCTTCTGCAGCTCGGAGGCGAGCTTGACCCGCTGTGCCTCACCGCCGGACAGGGTGGGCGCCGGCTGGCCGAGCCGGACGTAGCCCAGGCCCACCTCGTTGAGGGTCTTCATGTGCCGGGAGATGGCCGGGACGGCCGAGAAGAAGTCGGCGGCCTCCTCGATGGGCATGTCGAGGACGTCGGCGACCGTCTTGCCCTTGAAGTGCACCTCGAGCGTCTCGCGGTTGTACCGCGCCCCGTGGCAGACCTCGCACGGGACGTAGACGTCGGGCAGGAAGTTCATCTCGATCTTCAGGGTGCCGTCGCCCGAGCACGCCTCGCAGCGACCACCCTTGACGTTGAACGAGAAGCGACCCGGCTGGTAGCCGCGCACCTTCGCCTCGGTCGTCGTCGCGAAGAGCTTGCGGACGTGGTCGAAGACCCCGGTGTACGTGGCCGCGTTGGACCGCGGCGTCCGGCCGATCGGGCTCTGGTCGACGTGGACGACCTTGTCGAGGTGCTCGAGCCCGGTGACCGTCTTGTGCCGGCCGGGGACGTGGCGGGCGCCGTTGAGCTTGTTGGCCAGGACGTTGTAGAGGATGTCGTTGACGAGGGTGGACTTGCCCGAGCCGGACACCCCGGTGACGGCGACGAGGTTGCCGAGCGGGAAGGACACCGACACCTTGTCGAGGTTGTGCTCGTTGGCGCCGACGACGGTGACCTCCCGGCCCTTCTCCTGCGGACGGCGGAGCGCGGGGACCGCGATCTCCCGACGGCCGGAGAGGTACATGCCGGTGAGCGAGTCGGGGTGCTCCAGGAGCCCCTGGACGGTGCCGGAGTGGACGACCTGGCCGCCGTGCTCCCCCGCGCCCGGGCCGATGTCGACGACCCAGTCGGCGGTGGCGATGGTGTCCTCGTCGTGCTCGACGACGATGAGCGTGTTGCCGAGGTCGCGAAGCCTGGTCAGGGTCTCGATGAGGCGGTGGTTGTCGCGCTGGTGCAGCCCGATGCTCGGCTCGTCGAGGACGTAGAGGACGCCGACGAGGCCCGAACCGATCTGGGTGGCGAGCCGGATCCGCTGCGCCTCCCCACCGGACAGCGTGCCCGCGGGGCGGGAGAGGCTGAGGTAGTCGAGGCCGACGTCGAGGAGGAAGCCCAGGCGGGCGTTGATCTCCTTGATGACGCGCGCCGCGATCTGCCGCTCGCGGTCGGTGAAGTCGACGGTGTCCAGGAAGTGGGCGGCCTCGCCGATGGCGAGGCGGCTGACGTCGGAGATGGAGCGGCCGCCGATGGTGACCGCCAGCGACTCGGGCTTGAGGCGGGCCCCCTGGCAGACCGGACACGGCACCTCGCGCATGTAGCCCTCGTACCGCTCACGGCTCCAGTCGGAGTCGGTCTCACCGTGGCGCCGCTTGACGAAGGGCACGGCGCCCTCGAAGCCGGTGGAGTACGACCGTTCGCGCCCGAACCGGTTCTTGTACTTGACGTGCACCTTGTGGTTCTTGCCGTGGAGCAGCGCCTGCTGGGCCCGTTGCGGCAGCGCGCGCCAGGGCACGTCCATCGAGAACGAGAGGTCGTCGGCGAGGGCGGCCATGACCCGCTGGAAGTAGTCGGCCGCACCGGAGGCGGTGGCCCACGGCGCGATGGCGCCCTCGGCGAGGGTGAGGTCGTCGTCGGGGACGATGAGCTCGGGGTCGACCTCGAGCTCGGTGCCGATGCCGGTGCACTCGGGGCAGGCGCCGAACGGGCTGTTGAAGGAGAACGAGCGGGGCTCGACCTCGTCCATCGACAGCGGGTGGTCGTTGGGGCAGGCCATCTTCTCGGAGAAGCGCCGTTCGCGGTCGGGGTCGCCCTCCTCGAGGTCGACGAACTCGACGACGAGGACGCCGCCGGCCAGGCCGAGGGCCGTCTCGACCGAGTCGGTGAGCCGGCGCTTGGCCGAGGTCTCGGCCCCCTTGGCGACGAGGCGGTCGACGACGACGTCGATGGTGTGCTTGACCTGCTTCTCCAGCTTCGGCGGGTCGGTGAGGACGACGACCTCGCCGTCGACGCGGGCCCGGGCGAACCCCTTGGACTGCAGCTCGGCGAAGAGGTCGACGTACTCGCCCTTGCGGGCCCGCACGACGGGGGCGAGGACCTGGAAGCGGGTCTTCTCCGGCAGCTCGAGGAGGCGGTCGACGATCTGCTGCGGGGTCTGCCGGCCCACGGGCTCGCCGCAGACCGGGCAGTGCGGCCGCCCCGCGCGCGCGAAGAGCAGCCGGAGGTAGTCGTAGACCTCGGTGATGGTGCCGACCGTGGAGCGCGGGTTGCGGTTGGTCGACTTCTGGTCGATGGAGACGGCCGGCGACAGCCCCTCGATGAAGTCGACGTCGGGCTTGTCCATCTGTCCGAGGAACTGCCGCGCGTACGCCGAGAGGGACTCGACGTAGCGCCGCTGGCCCTCGGCGAAGATCGTGTCGAAGGCCAGGCTGGACTTCCCCGAACCGGACAGGCCGGTGAACACGACGAGGGCGTCGCGGGGCAGCTCGAGGCTGATGTCCTTGAGGTTGTGCTCGCGGGCACCACGGACGACGAGGTGGTCATGACTCACGGTCGACAGCCTAGGTGGGGCCACCGACAACCCCCTCATCGATGGACAGCCGGCTCATCCCCGGACTGCGACGGCGCCCCGGCGACGCCGCCCGGCCCGCGGCGGTAACGTCGGCGGCATGGACCCCCGCTCCCCCGAGATCCTGCCCCTCGTCGCCGCCCACACCGAGCGGCTGCTCGCCACCGCTCGCGCCCTCGAGGACCCGGGCGGCCCCTCCCTCTGCGAGGGCTGGACCCGGGGGCACGTGCTGTCCCACCTCGCGCGCAACGCCGACGGCCTGGCCAGGCTCGTCCGCGGGACCGTCGAGGGGACCCGCGAGACGATGTACGACAGCCAGGCCGTGAGGGACGGCGACATCGAGGCCGGCGCCGGCCGCTCGGCCGACGAGCTCGCCGCCGACGTCGAGACCAGCGGTGCCGCCCTCGCCGCCGAGCTCCCCCGCCTGCGACCCGAGCACGCCGACCACCCGATCGAGCGCGTGCCCGGCGTCATCCGCGGCAACGCCGCCGACGTCGCGATGATGCGGCTGCGGGAGGTCACCTGGCACCATGTCGACCTCGACGCGGGCTTCGGGTTCGCCGACCTCGAACCCGAGCTGCAGCAGGTCTTCCTCGAGGAGGAGGTCGCGCGCCTGCGGGCCGAGGACGACGCGCCCGACATCACCCTGCGCTCCACCGAGGGCGACGAGTGGTCCGTGGGCGTCGGCACGACCGAGGTCCGCGGCGACCGGGCCGCCCTCCTGGGGTGGCTGGCTCGCGGCCTCACCGACGGCGTCGCCGCCGACCCGCTCCCGACCCTCCCCTCGGGACGCTGACGGCCGTGCCGTACACCGGCGACGTGCAGCCCGGCGGGCCCAGCGACGTCCGGGAGCTGGGCCGGGCGACGATCCGCAAGATGTCGGTCTCGCCGCAGCACAACAACGTCTACCTCGTCACGTGCACGGCGACCGGTGACCAGCTGCTCGTCGACGCCGCCGACGACCCCGAGCGCTGCCTGGCGCTCGTCGCGGAGGGCACCGGGCGCCTGGACCACCTCGTGACGACCCACCAGCACTGGGACCACGTGCGTGCTCTGGAGGCCGTCGCGTCCGCGACGGGCGCCACCACCTACGCCGGTGCCGACGACGCCGACGGCCTGCCCGTGGCACCCGACGTCCGGCTCCGGCACGGGGACGTGGTCACGGTCGGCGAGCTCGAGCTCGACGTCGTCCACCTGCGCGGCCACACCCCCGGGTCGGTCGCCCTGTCGTGGAGCGACCCCGAGGGCACCACCCACCTGTTCACCGGTGACTCCCTCTTCCCCGGCGGCGTCGGCAACACGAAGAACCCGGGCCAGAGCTTCGACCTGCTCTACCCCGACGTCGTCGAGCGGCTGTTCGCGACCCACGACGACGACACGTGGTTCTACCCCGGCCACGGCGGCGACTCGACGATCGGGGCCGAGCGCCCGCACCTCGAGCAGTGGCGCGCCCGCGGCTGGTGACCGCGTCGGTCACTCGCCGGGGAAGTAGCTGGGCCAGGTCTCGACCGTGGTGAAGCCCAGCCGCTCGTAGACCGGGTAGCCCATCTCGCTGGCCTGGAGGTAGGCGGTGTGCGCGCCCGCTGCGGCGCCGTCGGCGACGAGCCGCGCGGTCACCGCCCGTCCGTGCCCGAGGCGTCGGTGGGCAGGGGGCGTCGCGATGTTGAACACGCCCACGTGTCCGCGGTGGAACGCCCCGAGCCCCACCGCGCACGGCCCGTCGGCGGACAGACCAACGAGGGCCGACATCCCGGGGACGGCGAGCACCTCGGCGGACATGAGCGGACCCAGGAAGCTCGAGCGGGCCCTCGAAGCCCTCGGCGAAGAGCCGTTGGGCAGTGGCGACGTCGTCGGCGTCGTCGGGGTCGACGCGCTGCATGTGCGGCCCCGGTGGCACCGTGACCGCCGACGGGTCGGGGTGGACCATGAGCGGCTCGTGCTCCACGTGGGAGAGTCCGTGGGCGGCGGCAAGGCCCGCGACCCAGCCCGGCGCGCTCGGCCGGCTGAGGAGGCAGCGGGGTAGGCCGGCGAGCTCGAGGTCGGCGAGCCACCGCGTGGCGAGCTCCTCGTCGGCCCCTGCTCCAAGGACGCAGACACCGTTGAACCGCGGCACCGCGAGTCCGGTCGAGTAGCGCACGAGGTCGGCCGACTCGGCCCACACCCCGTCGGGCACTGCATCGAACAGGTTTCTCATCGTCGCCATGAAGGCGTCGACCACGCCCGAGGTCCGGTCCGCCACGTCCACGCCGTCACCCTCCTCGCACCGGGCCCGGGAAGACCCTCGTCGTGACGGTAGCCCTCCTCAGGTGACCGTGACCGGATCGACGCCGGGCTACGGCTTCTCGTGCTCTCGGGACGGCCGCCGAGGACGTCGGCCCTCGTGGCTAGGGTGACCCGGTGACGAACGCCGCCGACCGGGTCCCCGCACCCCTGCTCGTCATGGGCGGGATCGTGTCGGTGCAGTTCGGCGGGGCGCTGGCACAGACGCTCGTCCCGGTGATCGGCGCTGGAGGGTCGGTCGTCATGCGGCTGATCTTCGCCACCGGGCTGCTCCTCGCGCTCGTCCGGCCGCGGTGGCGCGGCCACTCCCGCCGGGCCTGGCTCACCGTCGGGGCCTTCGGGGTGGCCCTGGGCCTGATGAACTACACCTTCTACGGGTCCCTGGCACACCTGCCCATCGGCGTGGCCGTGACCATCGAGTTCATCGGCCCCCTGGCCCTGGCCGCGGCGCTGTCGCGGCGCGTCCTCGACGGCGTGGCCGTCCTCGCCGCCGCCGGCGGCGTCGTCCTCATCTCCGAGGCGCTCGAGATCCCCGTCGCCGACCTGCCGTGGACCGGCATCCTGCTCGCCCTGGCGGCGGGCGGGTTCTGGGCCGCCTACATCGTGCTGTCCGGGCGCACCGGCGCCGAGTTCCCGCAGCTCGAGGGTCTCGCCCTCGCCATGGTCGTGGCCACCGTGGTCACGCTGCCCTTCGGGATCGGCAGCGTCCCCCAGTGGACCGGCGAGACCCTCGTCAAGGGACTGGGCATCGCGGTGCTGTCCTCGGTCCTGCCCTACTCGCTCGAGCTGCTCGCCCTGCGCCGCCTCACGGCCAAGGTGTTCGGCATCCTGCTCAGCCTCGAGCCCGCCTTCGCGGCGCTCGCCGGGTTCGTCGTCCTCGGCCAGCTGCTGAGCCCGGTGCAGCTCGGCGGGATGGGGTTCGTCGTCGCCGCATCGGCCCTCGTCCTCGGCCTCGGGGCCCGCAAGGACCCCGCCGAGGCCGCCGGCGCCTGAGCGAGCGAGCTGCCGCGGGGGGTCAGGCGGTGTGGTCGCCGTGGTCGTCGGGGAGGTGCCGGACGGCCTCGGGGTCGCGCTTGGTCTTGAGCAGGCTCGCGACCGTGGTGACGCCGAGGATGACGACGATGGCGCCCAGCGACACGGTGATGGGGATCTCGGGGACGTCGAGGTTCTCGCCCCCGTTGATGAAGCCCAGCTCGTTGGTGTGCAGGGCGTGCAGCAGGAGCTTGACGCCGATGAAGGCGAGGAGCACCGCGAGGCCGAGGCTGAGGTAGACCAGCTTCTGGAGCAGCCCGCCGAGGAGGAAGTACAGCTGGCGCAGGCCCATGAGGGCGAAGAGGTTGGCCACGAGGACGATGTAGGGCTCGCGGGTCAGGCCGTAGATCGCGGGGATCGAGTCGAGCGCGAAGAGCAGGTCGGTGGTGCCGAGGGCGATGATGACGAAGAAGAGCGGGGTCGCGAGCCGCTTGCCGTTGACCCTGGTGAACAGCGAGGTGCCGATGTACTCCTTGGTGGCCGGGAAGCGCGACTCGACCGCCTTCATGAAGGCGTTCTCCTCGTACTCCTCGTCGTCGCTCTCCCCCTCGCGGGCCAGCTTGACGGCCGTGTAGATGAGGAAGGCGCCGAAGATGTAGAAGACCCAGCTGAAGTTGTCGATGGCCGCCGCACCGAGCCAGATGAAGATGCCGCGCAGGACGATCGCGATGATGATGCCGACCATGAGGGCGAACTGCTGGAGCCTCTCGGGCACCGCGAACTTGGCCATGATGAGCAGGAAGATGAACAGGTTGTCGACCGAGAGCGAGTACTCGGTCAGCCAGCCCGCGAAGTACTCCCCCGCGAGCTGGCCCCCGGCGAAGTACCACATGCCCAGCCCGAAGAGGACGGCCGCGCCGACGTACCCGCCCAGGGCGAGGCCGGTCTCCTTGTTCGAGGGGCGGTGCGGGTTGCGCGCGATCCACACGACGTCGAAGACGAGGACGAGCGCGGCGACGCCGATCGTGACCCACCAGACCCACGGTGGAAGGTCGAGCGAGGGGGTCGCGGCCAGGAGCATCGAGGGGGTCACGGCGCCAGACTACCGACGGCTCGGCCGCTCCCACGACCGGGCACCGCTGCCGCTCAGCGGGTGGCCTCGCTCATCTGGCGCAGCTCCTTCTTGAGGTCGCCGATCTCGTCGCGCAGCCGCGCCGCCAGCTCGAAGTGGAGGTCGCCGGCGGCCTGGTGCATCTGGGTGCTCAGCTCCTGGATGAGGTTCGCGAGGTCGGCGGCCGCGACCGGCTCGGTCCGCCGGGCCGCGAGGGACGCGTCGGCGGCCGCCGCGCCACGGCCTCCGCGGCCGCCGTCGCTCTTGCCTCGCGAGCGGGCCCGACCCGAGCCGAGGAGCTCCTCGGTGTCGGCGTCCTCGCGGTTGAGCATGTCGGTGATGTCGTTGATCTTCTTGCGCAGGGGCTGGGGGTCGATGCCGCGCTCGGTGTTGTAGGCGACCTGCTTCTCGCGCCGGCGGGTCGTCTCCTCGACCGCCGCCGCCATCGACGGGGTGACCTTGTCGGCGTACATGTGCACCTGGCCGGAGACGTTGCGCGCGGCGCGACCGATCGTCTGGATGAGGCTGCGGCTGGACCGGAGGAAGCCCTCCTTGTCGGCGTCGAGGATCGCGACGAGGGAGACCTCGGGCAGGTCGAGCCCCTCACGCAGCAGGTTGATGCCGACGAGGACGTCGTACTCGCCCAGGCGCAGCTCGCGCAGCAGCTCGACGCGTCGCAGCGTGTCGATGTCGGAGTGGAGGTAACGGACCCGGACCCCCTTGTCGAGGAGGTAGTCGGTGAGGTCCTCGGCCATCTTCTTGGTCAGCGTCGTGACGAGGACGCGCTCGTTCTTCTCGGCCCGGATGCGGATCTCGTGGAGGAGGTCGTCGATCTGGCCCTTGGTCGGCTTGAGGACGATCTCGGGGTCGACGAGCCCCGTGGGCCGGATGATCTGCTCGACGACGCCGCTGGCCTTCGCCAGCTCGTAGGGGCCGGGGGTCGCGGACAGGTACACCGTCTGGCCGATCCGCCCGAGGAACTCCTCCCACTTCAGGGGCCGGTTGTCCATGGCGGAGGGCAGCCGGAAGCCGTGGTCGACCAGGGTGCGCTTGCGCGACGCGTCGCCCTCGTACATCGCGCCGATCTGCGGGACCGTGACGTGCGACTCGTCGATGACGAGGAGGAAGTCCTCGGGGAAGTAGTCGAGCAGGCAGTTCGGCGCCGTGCCGGGCGCGCGGCCGTCGATGTGCATCGAGTAGTTCTCGATCCCCGAGCAGGACCCGACCTGGCGCATCATCTCGATGTCGTACGTGGTGCGCATCCGCAGGCGCTGGGCCTCGAGGAGCTTGTTCTGCCGCTCGAACAGCGCGAGCTGCTCCTCGAGCTCGGACTCGATGCCGGCGATCGCGCGCTCCATGCGGGCCGGGCCGGCGACGTAGTGCGAGGCGGGGAAGACGTACATCTCCTGCTCCTCGCGCACCACCTCGCCGGTCACGGGGTGCAGCGTGTAGACGGCCTCGACCTCGTCACCGAAGAACTCGATGCGCACGGCGAGCTCCTCGTACATCGGGATGATCTCGACGGTGTCCCCGCGGACCCGGAAGGTGCCCCGGGTGAAGGCGAGGTCGTTGCGGGTGTACTGCATCTGGACGAAGCGGCGCAGCAGGTCGTCGCGCGGGACCTCCTCGCCGACCTTGAGCCGCACCATGCGGTCGACGTACTCCTGCGGCGTGCCGAGCCCGTAGATGCAGGACACCGAGGCGACGACGATGACGTCGCGGCGGGTGAGCAGGCTGTTGGTGGCGCTGTGCCGCAGCCGCTCGACCTCGTCGTTGATCGAGGAGTCCTTCTCGATGTAGGTGTCGGTCTGCGGGACGTACGCCTCGGGCTGGAAGTAGTCGTAGTAGCTGACGAAGTACTCGACGGCGTTGTGCGGCAGCAGCTCGCGGAACTCGTTGGCGAGCTGCGCGGCGAGCGTCTTGTTGGGGGCCATGACGAGCGTGGGGCGCTGCACCTGCTCGACGAGCCACGCCGTCGTCGCCGACTTCCCGGTGCCGGTGGCGCCGAGGAGCACGGTGTCCTGCTCCCCCGCCCGGACCCGGCGGGCGAGCTCGGCGATCGCCGCGGGCTGGTCGCCGGCGGGCTGGAAGTCGGAGACGACCTCGAAGGGCGCCAGGCGGCGCTGGAGGTCGGTGGTCGGACGCATGCCCCTACGGTATGTCGCGCCACCGACAGCCGGTCTCACGTGAACCCGCCGGGAGTCTGGTCGGATGTCGGCCCGCGGTGGGAGGATCCGGCCATGCCAGCCCCCGACGAGCGAGCGCTCCCAGCCCCCGACGGCAGCACCGGGCTCGACCCGCAGAGCTGGGACTCCTTCCGGTCCCTCGCGCACCGGGTGGTCGACGACCTCGTCGACCACATGGCCGGCCGCCGCGACGAGCCCGTGTGGCGCCCGATGCCCGACGACGTGCGCCGCTCCTTCGACGGGCCGCTGCCGCGCACGCCCGGGGGGGCCGACGCGGCCTACGCCGACGTCGTCGAACGGGTCGTCCCGTACTCGATGGGCAACGACCACCCCCGGTTCTGGGGCTGGTACATGGGTGCCGGCCACCCGGTCGGGGCCCTCGCCGACCTCATCGGCAGCGTCCTGAACCCCAACCTCGGGGGGGCCGACCACTCCCCCGTCCTCGTGGAGCAGCAGGTGGTCCGCTGGTGCGCGGAGGCGGCGGGCTACCCCACGACCGCCAGCGGGCTGCTCGTCGGCGGCGCGTCCGAGGCCAACATGGTCGGGCTCGCCGTGGCCCGCTCCGCACGGCTCGGGCCGGGGCTGCGCGAGAACGGCATGCCCGACGGGCGACGGTTCGGCGTCTACGCGTCCACCGAGGTGCACAGCTGCCACCGCAAGTCCTGCGAGCTGCTCGGGCTCGGCGCCTCCTCGCTGCGGCAGGTCGCGGTGCGCGACGACTTCACCCTCGACGTCGACGCCCTCGCCGCCGCCGTCGCCGCCGACCGGGCCGCGGGCATCGAGCCCCTCGCCGTCGTCGCCAGCGCCGGCACGGTGAACACGGGTGCGGTCGACGACCTCGAGGCGGTGGCCGACCTCTGCGAGCGGGAGGGTCTCTGGTTCCACGTCGACGGCGCCATCGGCGGCTTCCTCGGGCTCAGCAACCACGCCGACACGGTGCGCGGCATCGAGCGCGCCGACTCCCTCGCCCTCGACCTGCACAAGTGGATGCAGGCACCCATCGACGTCGGCCTGGTCCTGGTGCGCGACGAGCCCACCCACCGCGCGACGTTCTCGGTCGTCCCCACCTACCTCGCCCACGCCTCGCGCGGCATCGCGGCCAGCGAGGTCTGGTTCACCGAGTACGGGCTGGCCCTCTCGCGTGGCTTCCGCGCCCTGAGGGTCTGGATGGGGTTCCGCGCGTACGGTGCCGACGCGTTCGGCGCCCTCATCGACCGCTCCACCGCGCAGGCCCACCGCCTCGCCGCGGCGGTCGACGCGCACCCCGAGCTCGAGCGGCTCGCGCCCGTCGGCTGCGACATCGTCTGCCTGCGCTACGCCCCACCCGGCGTCGACGCCGCAGACCTCGACGCGGTCAACCACGAGATCGTGATCCGCGTGCAGGAGAGCGGGATCGCCGTCGTCACCGACACCGTCCTGCACGGCGTCGTGGCCGTGCGGGTCGCCATCGCCAACCACCGCACGCGCGACGACGACCTCGCCCTCTTCCTCGAGGCGTTCGTCCAGCACGGCCGCGAGGTCGTCGCCGCGACCTAGGGCGCGTCGACCTCGGGCGGCTGCCACCCCGTGCGGCCCGCCCAGGCGCGGGCCCGCCCGTCGGCGAGCCCGAACCACGGCTCCTTGGCCCGGGCGTAGTCGTCGGTGGTCGCGGCCCGCCCGGCGAGCCCGGTCTTCATCGCCGCGTACGCCGTGCGCTCCTCGCCCTCGGACCGCAGCCAGTCGCGGAAGAGCAGGGACCACACCCAGCCGGGTGACCCGACCTCGCGGACGTGGACGTGCGCCACCCGGCCGGGGTCGCACGAGCCGTGGAGCCGCTTCGGCCACGTCGTGCCGTCGGTGCCGTTGTCGTGCCACTCCCCCGGCCGACGGACGAAGCCGGCGGCCGCCATCGCCTCGACGAAGCGCTCGTCGTCAGCCTCGGGGAGCGAGCGGACCCCCACCTGGAGGTCGACGACGTCCTTGGCGACGAGCCCGGGCACGGCCGTGGACCCGATGTGGTGCAGCGTCACGGCGGCGTCACCGACGGCGTGCCGGATCCGCGCGAGGAGCCGGTCCGCCTCGGCGGGCCACGACGGCTCCGGGGCGGTGAGCGTCGGGTGGGCCAGCCGCGACCGGATGCCGTGGCGCAGGTTGAGCTCGAACGGCTCGAGGCGCTCGCTCCACAGCCGCAGGACCGCAGCGCGCAGGGCCTGCGTGCTGCCCTCGTTGGGCAGCCACACGTCGGCCGCGGCGCGGCGGGCCTCGTCGTCGGCCTGCGCGGCGATCCGGGCGCGCGCGTCCTGCGCCGTCATCCCGCGCCCCTCGACGAGCCGGCGCACCCTGGTCTCCTCGGACGCCCCGACGACCACCACGAGGTGGTACTCGCCGGTCATCCCCTTCTCGACGAGGAGGGGCATGTCGTGCACGACGACGGCCTCGGGCCGGGCCGTCGCGACGATCTCGGCGGTCCGGGCCCAGATCGCGGGGTGGGTGACGGCCTCGAGGTCGCGCAGGGCGGCGGGATCGGCGAAGACGAGCCGGCCCAGGGCGGGGCGGTCGAGGGTCCCGTCGTCGGCGAGGACGTCGGCCCCGAAGCGGTCGACGACGGCGGCCAGGCCGGGTGTGCCGGGCTGGACGACCTCACGCGCCACGACGTCGGCGTCGACGACGACGGCGCCGAGGGCGGCCAGCTGGGCCGACACCGTCGACTTGCCCGACCCGATCCCGCCGGTGAGACCCACGCGCAGCATGCGCCGACCCTAGTGGGCTGCCTCACGGGTGTCCTCGCGCAGGTCGGACCACAGGTCGGCCAGGGCCGCGTCGAAGGCGCCCGCGCCGGACGGGCCCTCGAGCCCCCGGTTGGTGAGGACGACGACGGTCCGGCCGGCCGCGGGGTCGGCGATGCCGAGCGTCCCGGTGCCGCCGCTCCACCCGGCTGACCCCGCGCGGGGGCCCCTGGGGTCGTCGACGGTCGCGACGGACACCTGGTGGCCGAACGAGTAGCCCTCGGGGACGATCGGGCGCGCCGCGCCGAGCTGCTCCGGGGTGAGGCCGGGGGCCCGGACGAGGGCGACGGCGTCGGCGGGGACGAGCGTGGGGCGCACGAGCTCGCCGAGGACGCGGGCCGTGTGCTCGGCGGTCCCCCACAGCCCGCACGACAGGGTGAGCATCTGCGGGTCCGCCGGGCCGCCGGGCTCGATGCGGGCCCAGGCGTCGTCCTCGACGTACCAGGCGTCGGCGCGACGATCGGCTGCCGGCGTCGCGAACGCCAGGGAGGGGGTGTCGAGGGGTCCGGTGAGCCGCTCGGCGAGGAGGCGGTCGAGCGGGACGCCGGAGGACCGGGCGAGGACGACCGAGAGCACGTCGGTGGAGGTGTGGTATGCCCACCCGGCGCCCGGCTGGAAGGCCAGCGGCAGCGACCCGAGCCGCGCGAGGAACGTGGCGTCGTCCATCGCCGGGCCCACCGGTCCCGGGTGGACGCCGGCGTCGGCCATGGCGCTCGTCAGCGGTGTCTGCTCGAAGCGGATGCCGAGCCCGCTCGTCATCGTCAGCAGGTCGTGGACGGTGACCGGGCGGGCGAGGGCCTCGGTGTCGTCGAGGGGCCCGTCGGGTCGGCGCAGGACCCGCAGGCCGTCGAGCTCGGGCACCCAGCGGCGGACCTCGTCGTCCATGGCGAGGACACCCTCGGCCGTGAGGATCCGCGGCGAGGAGGGCAGCGACCGGCTTCGACAGGGACGCCAGGCGGTAGGAGGTCGAGGGTCGACGGGTCGGTCGCCCGCGGGGGCCGTGACGCCGCGGGTGCGGACGATCGTGGAGCCGTCGGCGGTGCGCACGGCCACCGAGAACCCGGGCAGGGTGCCGTCGTCGACGAGGCCGTCGAGGCGAGGAGTGTGGAGCGCCGGGCCGGCGTCGTCGTGGTCGGGCACTCTCAGGCCTCTGCGAGCCGCGCGGGGAAGCCGCCGGTCGCGAGCGGTCCCCAGCGGGCCGGCGTCACCCGCAGCAGCGACTTGCCCTGCTCCACCATGGCCGCGCGGTACTCGTCCCAGTCGGGGTGCTCGCCGGAGATGTTCCGGAAGTACTCGACGAAGGGCTCGACGTCGTCGACAGCGTCGACCACCTCGGCCTCGCCGTCGACCTGGACCCAGGCGCCGCCGAAGTCGTCGGACAGGACGACGACGCTGACCCGCGGGTCGCGGCGCGCGTTGGCCGTCTTGGCCCGCTCCGGGTACGTCGTGATGACGAGCCGCCCCGCGTCGTCGACCCCGCCGGTCACGGGTGAGGCCTGGGGAGAGCCGTCGGTGCGGGTCGTGAGGAGGACGAAGTGGTGCCGGGGACGGACGAACTCCAGGAGGCCCTCGAGGTCGACGCGGGTGGATGTCGCGATGGTGCGTGCCATGCCCGGCACGCTACAGCGCGCCGTGCCCCACCCGCCGACCACGCTCGAGGCCCGGCCCCCGTTGCAGGGGACCGGGCCTGGAGCATGCGAGCGCTGCGCCTGACGGCGCGGTGGCTCAGTTGCCGGTGAGCTTCTCGCGCAGTGCGGCCAGGGCCTCGTCCGAGGCGAGCGTGCCCTCGTTCGTCGCGGCCGGCGGGCGCGGGGCGCTGCCGGCGTCCTCCTGCTCGGAGGGGGTCGAGGACGAGGACGTGGACGAGGACGACGACGAGGCACCCGACTCCGAGGAGTACGAGGTGGACTCGCTGCTGCCCGCGGCCTCGGCGTCGGCCTTGGCGAACGCCTCGACCTGGGCGCGGTGGGCCTCCCAGCGGGAGTGTGCCTGGGCGTACTGCTTCTCCCAGACCTCACGCTGCGACTCGAAGCCCTCGAGCCACTCGTTGGTCTCCGGGTCGAAGCCCTCGGGGTACTTGTAGTCACCCTTCGCGTCGTACTCCGCCGCCATGCCGTACAGGGTCGGGTCGAACTCGACCTGGTTGGCGCCGTCCTCGTTGGCCTGCTTGAGGCTCAGCGAGATGCGGCGACGCTCCAGGTCGATGTCGATGACCTTGACGAAGATGTCGGTGCCGACCGTGACGACCTGCTCCGGCAGCTCGACGTGGCGCTCGGCGAGCTCGGAGATGTGGACCAGGCCCTCGATGCCGTCGTCGACGCGCACGAACGCACCGAACGGGACGAGCTTGGTGACCTTGCCCGGGACGACCTGGCCGATCGCGTGGGTCCGGGCGAAGTGCTGCCACGGGTCCTCCTGCGTCGCCTTGAGCGACAGGGAGACGCGCTCGCGGTCCATGTCGACGTCGAGCACCTCGACCTTGACCTCGTCGCCGACCTCGACGACCTCGGACGGGTGGTCGATGTGCTTCCAGGACAGCTCGGAGACGTGGACGAGACCGTCGACGCCGCCGAGGTCGACGAACGCGCCGAAGTTGACGATGGAGGACACGACACCGGTGCGGACCTGGCCCTTGCCGAGCTCCTTGAGGAACGTCGTGCGGACCTCGGACTGCGTCTGCTCGAGCCAGGCACGGCGCGACAGGACCACGTTGTTGCGGTTCTTGTCGAGCTCGATGATCTTGGCCTCGATCTCCTTGCCGACGTACGGCTGGAGGTCGCGGACGCGACGCATCTCCACGAGGGAGGCGGGCAGGAAGCCGCGCAGGCCGATGTCGAGGATGAGCCCACCCTTGACGACCTCGATGACGGAGCCGGTGACGACGCCGTCCTCCTCCTTGATCTTCTCGATCGTGCCCCAGGCGCGCTCGTACTGCGCACGCTTCTTGGACAGGATGAGACGACCCTCCTTGTCCTCCTTCTGGAGGACCAGGGCCTCGACCTCGTCGCCGACCTTGACGACCTCGTTGGGGTCGACGTCGTGCTTGATGGACAGCTCGCGCGAGGGGATGACCCCCTCGGTCTTGTAGCCGATGTCGAGCAGGACCTCGTCGCGGTCGACCTTGACGATGACACCCTCGACGATGTCGCCGTCGTTGAAGTGCTTGATCGTCGCGTCGATCGCGGCGAGGAGGTCTTCCTCAGAGCCGATGTCGTTGATCGCGATCTGAGGGGCGGTCTTCTCGACCGTGCTGGCAGTCATGTAGTAGGAACTCCGATGTGGACAGATGGCTTCGATGGGATGCTACGAGCGCGCGCGTGACCGACAGAGGTCACACGGGTGCTGCCCCAGCCTACCGGTGCGCGCAGGTGGCGGGCAAAACGGTCCGCCCCGCACGCCCGCTGACGGAGGAGCCGTCGTGAGCGAGGCCGCCCGCCGACCCGTGGGCGAGCGCGAGACCGTGGCGGCCAACCGGTCGTGGTGGGACGGCGAGGCCGACGACTACTACGCCGAGCACGGCGCCTTCCTCGGCGACGACGCCTTCGTGTGGGGCCCGGAGGGGTGGACCGAGGACGAGCTGGACCTGCTGCGGGTCCGCGACGGGATGACCGTGCTCGAGATCGGCGCCGGCGCGGGGCAGTGCTCGCGGTGGCTGGCCCGGCACCACGACGTGCGGGTCGTGGCGAGCGACCTGTCGATGGGCATGCTGCGCCGGGCCCGCACCATCGACGACGGCTCCCCCGGCCTTCGCGGCCTCCCCCTGCTCCAGGTCGACGGCCGGGTGCTGCCCTTGGCCGACTCGAGCGTCGACCGGGTGTTCACCGCCTACGGCGTGCTCCCCTTCGTCGCCGACAGCGGCGCCGTCCTCGCCGAGGCGGCCAGGGTGCTGCGTCCCGGGGGCCGGTTCGTCTTCTCGACCTCGCACCCGTTCCGGTGGGCCTTCCCCGACGACCCGGGGCCGCACGGCCTGACCGCCCTGACGTCGTACTTCGACCGCACCCCGTACGTCGAGAGCGAGGCGGGGGTCGTCACGTACGCCGAGCACCACCGCACCCTGGGCGACCTCGTGCGCCAGGTCACGGCGGCCGGGCTCGTCCTCACCGACCTCGTCGAGCCCGAGTGGCCCGAGCGCAACGAGCAGACCTGGGGCGGCTGGTCGCCGCTGCGCGGCCGGGTGCTGCCGGGCACGGCGGTCCTCGTCTGCGACCTGCGCTGACGGCGGCACGCTGCGGGATCGACGGTGGCCGCTGCGCGAGCGAGTCGACCGAGCCCCGTCAGGCGCGGCGCGGACGCTGCGCGACCGCCTGTCCGCCCGAGAGGAGCAGGAACCCACCCAGACCGAGCAGGACGACGCCCACGGCGACGCCGACGAGCGTCAACCAGTTCTGGACGAAGGACAGGAGCTTGGCCGTCGGACCCCACTTCGCCACGTTCTTGGCGACGGTGTCCTCCGAGAAGCCGATGGTGCCGACGGTCCGGGCGACGGGGTCGAAGCCTTCGGCCTCGTAGGTCGCCGAGACGTCCTCGCTGCCGTCCAGGAGGACTCCCGTCACCGGCTCGACCCACAGCGTCCTGGTGTTCGAGTAGACGAGGTCGGCGAGCACGTTCCCCGCCTCCGCCGAGCCGAACAGGCTGGCAGGGATCTCGAGGGTGTCGATCGTCTCGGGTCCGAGGGCCTGGCGGAACACGTAGACGCGCGTCCCGTCGACCTCGTCCTCCCGGACGAACTTGATGGCCTCGGCGCGCTGGAGCGCCGTGTCGTACCACGAGTAGTCCTGCTGCTTGGTGTCGAAGGGGAACTTGAAGTACTGCCCCGCGTACGTCCGGGGCTCGACCCTGCTCGGATCCGTCAGGTCACCCGCCGACGCGAAGTCGCCGCAGCAGTTGGTGGACTCGCCGGTCCGGCGGTCGAAGGACACCCCCGCATCGCTGTAGCTGAGGTCGACGAGCTCGCCGTCGACCTCGGCCTGTGACTGGACGCTGGTCTGCCAGAACGCGTCGCTGTCCGTGACGCCCACGTCGTCCACCACACCGGGGATGCCCTTGATGGTGCGCGTGCTCACGACGCTGACGCCGATGAGCTTGTCGATCCGGCTCTCACCGTCGACGAGGTGGGCCCGGATGGCGTTCACTCCCGTCCCGGTGGACACCGAGATCGAGTCCTGGTCGAGCGGGACGACCGCGAGGCGGTCGTAGAGGTAGGGCTTGGCGAGGATCCCCACCCCGAGGAGCAGCGCACCCAGTACCACGAGGATGCCGCCGGCGGTGCGACGCATATCGGTCCCTTCTACGATGAAGTGAGCGGAGCGTACCAGCGAGTAGCGCAGCCCGTTCACCACCACCGACTCACCACGCAGCTCGACCTCGTCGACAGGCTGTCGGTGGCCCATCCGTACACTCGACCGCGCGGCACCGCACGTCCGGCGCGGACCGGCGCACCGGAGGAGGCCAACCGTGGACGTGGTCACAGCGCGTGCCGCGCCGCCACGCGTCCGTCGGGACCGTGGGTGGACGCCCGGTCGGCCCACGGCGCGCACGGTGACGGCGGCACTGGTGGCCCTCCACGTCACCGCCGTGGCCTGGCTCACGGTCGGCGGAGACCTCTTCATCGACGACCTGCGCGCCCAGGCGTACGCCGCGGGCCGGCCGCTGTGGCCCTTCGTCGTCGAGAGCAACGGGACGCACCTCGCGCCCGGTGCCCGCACCGTCGACTGGCTCATGGCAATGGGTGCGCCTTTGGAGCACTGGCCAGCCGTCGTCCTCACCCTCGCCATCGCCGCCTTCTACGCAGTGGCCGCCGCCCGTCTGGTGAGCCAGGTGGTCCCGAACACCCTGGCGCGGGTCGTCGGCCTGTCGTGGCTCCTCTTCGCCGCCTCGGTCGTGCCCACCTTCGCCTGGTTCCGGCAGGCCCTGACGACGATGCTCCCGTTGGCCCTGGTCCTCCTCGCGACGAGCCTGGCCATCGACCACGCCCGCACCCGGCGGTGGCAGCCGTGGGCGGCCTCGGTCGCGTGCCACGCCGTGGCCCTCACCTTCTCCGAGCGTGCCCTCGCGGTGCCCTTCGTCGTCCTCGCCGTGCTGGTCACGACCGCACCGCGCCGGCCCACGACGACCGCACGGCGGGTCGCCCGCGGCGCGCTCGTCCTCGTCCCCCACGCCCTGCTGAACCTCGCATTCCTCGCCGCCTACCTCGGTGGCGACTTCGACACCGCCGAGGGCTCCCGGCCCGGGGTGATGGACGCCGTGGTCAAGGTCGGACGCTGGGTCCTCGTCGACCTCTTTCCCTCCTTCGTCGGGGGTCCCGGACTGTGGCGGAGCGGGAACGGCCCGTACTCCTTCGCTGCCACCCCGCTCGTCCTCGCCGTTGTCGCGGCGGCCCTCGTGCTCGCGCTGGCGCTGGCCGTCCTGCGAACCCGCGGCAGCCTGCGCGCGAGCGCACCCGTGCTCCTCGGCGCCGTGGCCTACGCGGCGCCGGTCCTGGTGATGGTCTACGTCGGCCGCCTCGCACAGGTGGGCGACATCGCCGCTGCCGACGACCTCCGGCTCCTGCCCGACGTCAGTGCCGCGGCCGCCCTCGCGCTCGCCGCCCTCCTCGGCGCCGTCCTCGACCGGCGCGGGCGCCGGGCCCGGCGGTTCCCTCGGCGCCTGGCAACCGCGGGTGCCGGAGTGGTCGTCGTCCTCACCGTCGTGACCTGGGTCGGTTTCGGGGTGCGCTGGCACGACACGCCGGTCACGCCCTACCTGACGGCGATGCGCGCCGAGGTCACCGACGGAAGCGGTCAGGTCCTGCCGACGAACGTGCCCGCGGGGATCGTGCCTGCGTGGGTCGACCCCGGGTTCACCACGGGGCCCCTCGTGCGGCTGCTCAACCCCGCGTCGGTATCCGGGACCCGCGACGGTGTCGCGTCGGTCGTCGGACCGGACGGATCCCTCGTCCCGCCCGCGTTCACGAGGGTCGCTGCGGCGCCGGTCCCCCCGGGGTTCTGCGGCGTCGTGGTCCCGGTGGGCCAGCGGTCGGTGTCGATCCGCTTCGACGCGCCGGTCCCCTACTACCGGGGGTCCATGGTCGAGCTCGGGGTCCTCGTCGGCGATGCCGAGCGTCTCAACCTGCGGGTCACCGGCCGCGACGGCGCGAGGTCCGGCCTCCTCGTCGAGGACCCGCCGGAGCTGTTGCGCGGTCCGCACCGCATCCACGCCCTCGTCCCGGTCCACGTGGCGGTCACCGAGGTCCTCCTCGAGGTGGAGAGCGACAACACTGCCGGGGTGTGCGTCACGTCGGCCCAGGTCCTCACCGTGGACGCGGGCCCGTGACGGCCACCTCCGTGGCGTCCGCGACACGCAGCGCCCGCCGTGCGCACCACCTCGCCGAGCTCGAGGGACTGCGGGCCCTGGCGGCCGTCGCGGTGCTGCTGACCCATGCCGGGTTCCTCTCGGGCGCCACGGGGCGTCAGGTCCTGCCGGGCTTCCTGGCCCGGATGGACATCGGCGTCGCCGTCTTCTTCGTCCTGAGCGGCTTCCTCCTGTACCGCCCGCACGCCCGGTACCTCGCCGAGGGCGTGCCGGCGACACCCACCCGCGCGTACGCCGTGCGCCGAGCGGCCCGGCTCGTCCCGGCCTGGCTCGCAGTGCTCGCCGGCACCCTGCTGCTGGTCCCGGCATCCCGCACGGTCGGACCGGTCCCCTGGCTCACCAACCTCCTCCAGCTGCAGAGCCTTCGGCTGGAGTGGGACCTGCCCGGTCTGGCCCAGCTGTGGAGCCTGTCCACCGAGGTGATGTTCTACCTGGCGCTGCCGGCCGTCGCGGTGCTGGTGAGCCGGCTCAGCGCCGGTCGCGGACCCGGCGTCCACCTCGCCGCACTCGGTGGGCTCGCGACCGCGACGTGGGGGTTCCGCATCCTCGTGGGCCTCGGTGCCCTGCCGGACGGATACTCGTGGACGCGCACCCTGCCCGCGGTCGGCGACTGGTTCGTCGTGGGGATGCTGCTCGCGGCGGTCGCCGCCGACGACCGGCTCCGTGGGCCGGTCACCGCGGTGGTCCGCGCCTCGCCCTGGCACCTGTACGGCCTCGCCGCCTGCATCTTCTGGGTCCTGACGACCCGCGCGGCCGGCCCGTACGACCTCACCCCGCCGACACCCGCCGAGGCCAGCGTGAAACACCTCGGCTACACCGTCGTCGCCGGTCTGGTCATCGCCCCGTCCGTGCTCGGCGCCCGCACCGTCGTGTCACGAGTGCTGTCGTCGCGGGTCCTCGTCTACGGGGGCACCATCAGCTACGGGGTGTTCCTGTGGCACCTGCCCCTGATGTTCAGGGTGCGCGAGGTCCTCGGGTTGCAGCTGTTCGCCTTCGGCTTCTGGGTCACTGTCGCCCTCACCCTCGCGGCCTCCGTGGCCGTCGCCGCGCTCAGCTGGCACCTCCTCGAGGCCCCGGTCCAGGCGTGGGCCCGCCGTCGTACCAGCGGCGCCCAGCCGCGGCCCCAGGCACGCGAGCGCCACGAGCGCGAGACCGAGGGCGCCTGAGGCGAGGTCACGGTTGGAGGCGTCGGCGGCGGGCCACGGGCGCACCAGCACCCACCCGACCCAGGCCAGGGCGAGGGCCGAGCCCGCACGGAGGACGACCGTGGCCCGGGTCCGCCGCAGTGCGACGGTCAGTGCCGCCGCCGTCGCGCCGGCGAGGCCCCCGACCGCGACGAGCGCGAGCACCCCGAGGGTGGGCCCGGCTGCGGGGGCCCGGACCTCGGCGAGCACGGAGCCAGGACGTCCGAGCGGGGTCATCAGAGTGAGGACGAGGAGCAGGGCGGCCAGCAACGCCCCGGTCAGCAGCGACAGCGACAGGGCGCGCTGCGGAGCGAAGCTCAGGTCGACCGCTCCGGACGCCCCGGCCGGGACCACCCACCCCTGCGCCCACCCGTCCACCCGCAGCGGCCGCAGGGTGGTCTCCCCCATCCGGGCCAGCCAGCCCGGGTTGGCGTTCTCGCGCACGACGAGCAGGGTCTCGACGTCGCGTGCCGCCCCGACGTCGACGGTGCGCTCGGTGTCCTCCCACCGCGTGACCCGCACCGCGGAGCGGTCCGCCGTGCCGGCGGCGGCGACCATGGTGGCCGAGTCCCGCGAGTCCAGGGTCAGCGAACGCACCGCGAACTGGCCGGAGGCCAGCGTCTGGAACCGCTGCTTCCCCGCTGCCAGGTCCACCTCGCCGCAGACGCGCAGCGCGGCGTCGTCGCGGGCGAGGACCTGCCCGCGCGTCGTCGTCACGGCGGTCGGGAGAGTCCGCCCGTCGACCTGGATGGTCGGGCCGAAGCCGCACGGGACGTCGACGGGGTCCGCGAGCGTCGGGCCGGCGGGCCAGGGGTCGCCGATGACGACGACGTCGCCGATGACGACGGGCATGGCCCGCACACCACTGGAGGTGAGGGCCTCCTGCGTCGTCGCGGCGGTGACCGTGACCGCGACCTCGCGGGTGCGGGCCTGCGGGAGCGCGATCCCTCCGTCCCGGTCGAGGACCCGGTGGACGGTGCGCCCGCCGATGGTCACGTCCACCTCGAGGGGCCGCCGCCCGGCGACGTCCGGGTCGACGACGATCCGCAGCCCCTCCACGGTGCGCTCGGTCGGCCACGTCAGGGTGAGGGTGGGCGCGGCGTCGTCCGGCGCCGCCGCCCAGTAGGTGCGGGGGTCGCCGTCCACCGTGAGCTCCGGGGAGACGCCAGGCTCGGGGACCCAGCGGCTGGATCCGTCGGCTCGCACGCCGTCGAGGCGACGCAGCAGCGTGTCCGCCCCCGGCCCGACGGCGACTGCTGCGCCGGTGACGTCGTAGGAGCGGGGCTGTGCCAAGGTGACCAGTCGCCGCATCTGGGTCGCCTCCTCCCCGACGCGACGTCGGTCTGGCGAGCAGGCCAGCACACCCGAGGAGAGCGGGTAGCAGGCAGACCGGTCGTCGGTGCCCGCCTGGAAGCGCACGACGTCGGGAGCCCGCTCGGTCTCGGGCAGGCGCACCCATGGCTCCACCCGGGGCACGGCCCCGGCCCCGATGTCGAGCACCCGCACCGTCGGTGCTCCGCCACGGACCGCCTCCACGACGAGCCGCAGCGAGGTCGTCGGACCCTCCGGGACGCGGACGTCCACGGCATACCGGGCGGGATCGACGTCCGCGCCCGCCAGGCCGGGGCTGGTCACGGGGGTGCGGACGGTCCCGGCGTCGGTCACGACCGAGAGAGCGGCGACGTCGGCACCCCGGACCGTGTCGAGGGTGACGGTGACCGACGCCGGCAGCACCGCGGGGTCGGCCCACCTCACCTCCACCCACTGGCCGTTCGCCAGGTACCCCGCGGATCGCCAGCCGGTCTCGCCGCTGGAGTCGAAGGCGCGCCACGGGTCGCTGGCGAGCTCGCGTCCCTGGCCCAGGGCCGGTTCGGCGAGGGTTGACGAGGCGTCGGCCCGGGCTCCGCCGTCGTCGAGGCGCACGGTCTGGTCGTCGGTGAGGGTGTCCGAGTCCTCGGTGAGCGGCGCCGGCCAGAAGTCGTGCACCGCCCGGGCGGAGCCGTAGGCCTCACCTGCCGTGAGCAGCGGCCCGTAGAGGTCGGTGGCCGACCCGAAGCTCGCTTGGCGCCGCTGGAGGGTGTCGCTGGTGACGACCGCCGCGGCGTCCGCCACCGCTGACGTGGGGTCGCTGGCGAGGACGCCCGCCCCGATGCCGGGTATGGCCGTGACGCCTTCCGGACCACCGGAGTAGCGGACGACCGACGACAACACCGTCCGCGAGGTCGGCGCGACCGTCGAGGAGGTGCCGACCTCGAGCACCTCGAGCTCGCGCAGCGGCCGGTCGAGCCCCCAGTCCGAAGCCCGTGCCACATCGCGGCTGCCCCCGACGAGGTCGCCGAAGGACGCGGCCGACCTCGCACCGGCGCGGACCAGGGCGGCCCGCACGACCACGGGCGGTGTGCTGCCGGTGCTCGGACGCTGATGGTCCCCGACGACGACGACCCGGGTCACCGCCAGGCTCTCGAACAGCGCCCGCAGCTCCGGCCCCCCGCGCCCCTGCGCGACCCGGGCCTCGATCTCGCCGAGGATGCGGGTCGCGGCGGCCGAGCCGAGCGGGACGGCGTCGCGCACGATCCACGGCGCCCCGGCCAGCGGCTGCAACGGCTCGTCCTTGGGCTCTCCCCAGAAGCGGGCGGGCGCGTTGCCGCCCGGCAGGAGCAGGGTGCGGCCGCCGTCGTCGTTGGCGTCCAGCCAGGAGGCGGCCTGGGACCACGCCGTGGGAACCGCGAGGAACGGCCCCCGTTGGATCACCCCGACGAAGGCGGGGGCCGCGGTCTGAGCCACGAGCGCCAGGACCACCACGGCCGGCGCGATGACCGGCCAGGGCGCCCGCTGGCGCCGGAGCCACCCGACAGCGAGCGGGAGCCCGTGCGCGACGCCGAGCGCGAGCGGCAGCCGGACGAGTGGCTCGAACTTGTGGGTGTTGCGAAAGGGCGCCAGGACGCCGTCCAGGAGGTCGGCCTGCGCCTGTGCCCAAGGAGGGGACAGCCCCACGACGTGCCCGAAGGTCACCAGGACGAGGCCGAGGAGCAGCCCGCCACGCGCGAAACCGGCCCACGGCGCGTGGGCCAGAGCCAGGCCGAGGAGACCGACGAGCACCACGACGAGACCTGCGACGATTGCGTTGCGGGAGGTGAGCACCACCCACCCCGCCGGCCAGACGGAGTTCTGCCCCCCGCCGATCGTCGCGATCCACTGGGTGGTCCCCCGCAGCGCCTCGGTGACCGACGCGACCGCCGTGGTGACCCGGCCGTCCTCGATCCAGTCGAGGAACGGCGGGCTGTACCGGCCGAGCAGGACGAGCGGCCCGACCCACCAGGCGGTCGCGAGGACGACGGCGACCGACCACCAGCCGAGGAGGACGAGCCGCACCCGTCCGCGGCGGGTCAGGATCCACCAGAGCGGCAGCACGAGCACAGCCAACGAGGCCACCGCGTTGACGGCTCCCAGCGCCAGGACCGCCACACCCGAGCGCAGGGCTGCCGCACGCTCGTGTCCCGCGGGCACCGCGAGCAGCGGCAGCAGGATCCACGGGGCGAGCGCCATCGGCCAGATCTCCGAGCTGATGGCGCCGAGCCCGATGAGCATCCTGGGCGCCAGGGCGTACGCGAACGCCCCGATGACGCGGGACCACCCGGTGCCGATGCCGAGCCGCTCGAGGACGCGCAGCGTGCCGTGGTACGCGAGGACGAGCAGGAGTGCCCACCAGAGCCGCTGGACCACCCAGGCAGGGACGTCCAGCACGTGCCCCAGCCAGAAGAAGGGCCCCATCGGGAAGAGGTACCCGTAGGCCTGGTTCTGCAGCTGCCCTCCGGCAGCGAGCGGGTCCCACAGGCTGAGCGCCCGTCCGAGGAAGCCGCCGGGGTCGACGACGAGGTCGAGCTTGGTGTCGGCGGCCGTCCACCCCGGGCGCTGTACGAAGGCCAGGGCGATGAGGAAGGCCGTGGGGAGCGCGCGGTCCAGCCGTGCGCGCCACGCCGTCGCCGGGTCGGTCGCGCGGCTCACCGACGACCCACGCGAAGGACGATGACCGCGTTCCAGCTGGCGATCTCGCGCAGTCCCGGGACCCGCATCACCCAGTGGGCCCACGACGGGTGGTAGCGGGGGAAGACGGCCGCCACCTCGGCGGCGCCTGCCCCTTCGACCCCTCGCGCCCAGCGGAGCATCGGGCCGACCGGGCAGGGGAAGAGGCTGACGCCCACGTCGTTCTTCGGCCGGTGCCCGGTGCGCCGCGCGTACCGGTCGGCGGCTCGGCGGCCGCCCAGGTAGTGCCACGGTGAGGTCTCGTGGCCGCCCCACGGCGACAGCCAGGGCGTCCACGACAGGAAGACGAGGCCGCCGGGGCGGGTGACGCGAAGCATCTCCTGCGCCATCCGACGGGGGTCGGGCACGTGCTCGAGGACGTTGCTCGAGAACGCGAGGTCGACGCTGCCGTCGGCCACGGGGAGGGCCAGTCCCGATCCTCGGACCGTGTTGCCCGCCGTCCCGCCGCGGGCCGTCAGCTCTCCGGCGTCCGGCTCCAGTCCTGCGTACCTTGCCCCGGCGCGCGTGAACGCGTCGGCGAAGTACCCCGGCCCGCCCCCGATGTCCAGCACGCTGCGCCCCGCCAGCGGGGTCCAGCGCCGCAGGAGCGCCACGCTGTCGTCCGCGAGGGCACCGTAGAAGCGGTCGGGGTCGCTCTGCTCGACCCGGAAGGCGCGCAGGAGTGCGACCGACCGGGCGACGGTGAGCCGCTCCCCGACCGCCCGGCCGGGGGCGAGATCCTGGGGTAACATCCGTCTCCGGCCGTCTGGAAAGAACTCACGTGCGCATTGCCTTCTTGAACTGGCGCGACTCTACACATCCCGAAGGCGGGGGCGCCGAGAAGTACGCCGAGACCGTCTGTGCCGGTCTCGGGGCGCTCGGCCACGACGTCACCCTGCTGTGTGCCCGGTACGACGGGGCCGCACACCACGAGGCGCGCGCGGGCTACCGGGTCCTGCGCCAGGGCGGGCGCCTCGGGGTCTACGCGGCGTCGGTACGGCGGTTGCGCCGCCTGGAGCGCAGCGAGGGACCCTTCGACGTCGTCGTGGACACGCAGAACGGCATCCCGTTCCTCGCACACCTCGTCACCCGCACGCCCGTCGTGGTCCTCGTGCACCACGTGCACCGCGAGCAGTGGCCCATCGTCTTCGGCCCGGTCGCCGCGCGGGTCGGCTGGTTCGTGGAGTCCCGGATCGCACCCCGCCTTCTGCGCGGCCAGCAGTACGTCGCAGTGTCCGAGCGCACCCGCACCGAGCTCGTGGAGCTCGGCGTGGCCGGCGACGCGGTGACCGTCATCCACAACG
This sequence comes from uncultured Actinomycetota bacterium, assembly GCA_963795035.1. Classification (GTDB taxonomy): domain Bacteria; phylum Actinomycetota; class Actinomycetes; order Actinomycetales; family Dermatophilaceae; genus Oryzobacter. The sequence continues at coordinate 1,015,480 of CAWCFZ010000003.1, forward strand.
GCACCGAGGCCCCGCTCGCCACGGGAACGGCACGGCACCACGAGCCGCGCCTCGTCGTGCTCGGCCGGGTGGTCCCCCACAAGCGGGTCGAGCACGCGCTCGAGGTCACCGCCCGGCTGCGGGCGCGCCACCCCGGGCTGCGGCTGCGAGTCGTCGGCGACGGGTGGTGGAGCGAGAGGGTGCGCGACGAGGTGGACCGCCTCGGCCTGCAGGACGACGTCGACCTGGTGGGCCACGTGGATGAGCAGACCAAGCACGCCGAGCTCGCCGCCGCCTGGGTGGCACTGGCGCCGAGCGTCAAGGAGGGGTGGGGCCTGTGCGTCGTCGAGGCCGCGTCGCACGGGACCCCGACCGTCGCCTACCGCGACGCCGGGGGCCTGTCGGAGTCCATCGTCGACGGGAGCACGGGGCTGCTGGTCGGGGACCTCGACGAGATGACGACAGCCGTGGACGGGCTGCTCGGCGACCGGGCGGCACGGGACTCACTCGGCGAGGCGGCCATCGGTCACTCGCTGCTGTTCACCTGGGAGCGGACCACCCAGGCGTGGGACTCCCTGCTCTCCCACCGCGCCGCAGGGGACCCGCCAGAGGCGGGCACCGATGCCGTCGCGGAGGGTGTCACCCGCCGTAGTTGAGCATCTGGTCCGGGGGCAGGATGCTCTGCTGGCCGTCGGTGACGGCGGTCCCGTCCTTCGGCCCGTTGGCGGCCACGATGCTGGCCGCGGCGGCGAAGGACATCCCGAGGCCTGCCAGAACGCTCACGATGAGCAGGACGAGTCCCGAACGGTTGGCGCCGCCCGCGTTGATTGCCTCAGACATGGATGTCGGACACCTTTCCTACTGGTCAGTAAGCGTCATGGTAGCCGGTCCACCGCCGGGGCGCACACACCTCACCGGACGGTGGTGACGTCCCAGACGGTGAAGTGCTCTCCTGTGTGGAGGAGCCGCCATCCGGTCCGGTCCGCCACCGAGGCCCCCGGCGTCCCCGACCACTCGACGACATGGGTCACGCCGGTCCGCCGCAGCGACTGCGGGCTCACCCGACCCGACGCCCACGCCGGGCCGTCGGGCCGCGGTGCATCGTCGACGACGACGGTCGACCCTCCCCGTCGCACGGTGAGCACCGAGCTCGTGAGCACCTCCCCCGCCACGGCGCGGGGTAGCGGGTCGAGGAACGGCGACGAACCGGCCCAGTCCGCGCGTCGCAACGGCTGCCACGGAAGCGACAGCACGGTCGGGGCCTGCCCGCCGACGGACCGCAGGCCCGTGACGACGGTCGCCCACTCCGCGGGGTAGGCGGTGGGCTGGTACGCCGTGTGCACCAGGCGGGGCAGATCGGGCACGCTGGCCACGCTCAGGCACACCACGAGGCCGGCGCCGACGGCGGCGCTCGCCCGCCCGCCGTGCACCCCGACCCGACGGACCACGACGGCCACGAGCACCGCGGACACCAGGACTGCTGGTGCCAGCAGACGGTGCTGGTCGCGCACCAGCGCCAGCCCGGGTACCCGCTGGAGCCAGACGGCCGCCTCGATCCACGGCCCGGAGGCCAGGGCTGCCAGCGTGGCCGGGACGAGGAGGAGGACCGCGGCGAGGACTCCGCGCGCCCGGTGGCGGCGGACCACGACGACCACCCCGACCCCGGCCGCGCCCAGCAGCGCGAGGGAGCTCCCGATGGCCAGCGGGTCGGTCCGCGACATCGGGTGGGCGCCGTCCGCCCAGATGCCGCCGCCCATGAGCGCCGACAGCCAGGCACCCAGGCCCGAGTCGTCGGACACCGCGAAGGCGAGCGCCCCGTCGGGGTCCGCTGGAGGGGCGCCGGACAGGGCCGCCGGCACGATCCACGGCAGGCACCAGGCAAGGCCCAGGCCGGCGACCGCCGCCGTGCGGGTGACCGACCGGTCTGCGCGGGTGAGGGCGGCGACGACGGCGCCGGCAGCGGCGACGAGCCCACCCCACGGGGTGAGCGCGGCCGGGGCCGCGACGACGACCAGGAGAGCGACACGCAACGGCCCGGGCAGGGTCGAGCGCACGACGAGCACCACCCACGGCAGGGACGCGTAGGCGAGCAACGTGGGGGGCTGGCCGAGCAGCAGCCGCTCGGCGACGTACGGGTTCCACACGGCCAGCCACGACGCGGCAAGCGCCGGCGCCGGGCCCCATCGGGCGACGAGGAGGCCCGTGCCGAGGCCCGCGAGCAGCAACGAACCGGCGAGTACGGCCGCCTGCTGGACCCCGACGGGGACGACTCCGGCGAGCGCCCACGTCACGCCGTCGAGGGGCCAGGCGCGCAGTGCGGCCGAGGTCGCAGGGAACAGCCCCTGCGGAGCGGCCGGCTCGGGCACCGCGACGAAGTCGCGATAGAGGTACAGACCCCTGCCGAGGGAGTCCCGTACCACCAGGGCCACGGCCAGGATGGTGCCCGCGAGAGCGGCCACCGGTCCTGCCGCTGCTGGACCGCCCGGCCGTCGCTTCGCGGCTGCGGGCTCCGTCGACACCGCGCCAGCCTAGTTTCCGGGGCGCGCGCGGACGGGCCGTACCCTGTCACGCGTGTCGATGTGGACGGGTCATGGGTCGCTGGCCCGCGGAGCGGGTCTCGTCGCCGTCGGGATGACGGCGATGAACGTCGCGGCCTACGCCTTCACCCTCGTCGCCGCCCGCAGGCTCGGCCCCACCGAGTACTCGGCCGTGGCCGCGCTCATGGGGGTCGTGCTCGTCGCCAACGTCATCGCGCTCGGGGTCCAGGCGACGACGGCGCGCCGGGTCGCGCTGGCCGGCCCTGACCGCGACGCCGGTCCTCTCCTCGCCGCGGGGAACCGGGCTGCGCTCGTCCTCGCGACGGTGACCCTCCTCCTGTCCCCCGTTGCGGCGGTCGTCTTCCGCCTGGAGTCCTGGACGACGGCGGCCCCCGTGGCGGTGACAGCCGGCGCCCTGACCGTCACGGGCGTTCGGCTGGGGCTGGCCCAGGGGCGGCGCCAGTGGGGCAGGTTCGCCGCGCTCAGTGCCGCCAGCGGTGCCGGACGGGTCGTCGTCGGCGGCGCCACCCTGTGGCTGTGGCCGTCCGCGGTCGGCGCCATGGCGGGGGTCGCCCTCGGGGCCGTCGTCCCCGTGGCCGTCGGCGCTCTGCTCGTCGCCGACCCGACGGCGGCATCGTCACACCGGGCTTCCCTCGTCGACATCGTCCGCGAGGTGCTCCACGACTCGCACCTGCTCCTGGCGTTCTTCGCCCTCACCCAGGTCGACGTCTTCGCCGCCCGCGCCCGGCTCCCCACGGGCGACGCCGGGCTGTATGCCTCCGGTCTCATCCTCACCAAGGCGGTCCTCTTCCTCCCCACGTTCGTCACGGTGCTCGCCTACCCGGTTCTCGCGCGCCGCGGGCACCACCGCCACGTGCACCACCGGGGGCTGTTGATCATCGCGGCCATCGGGTTCGTCGCCGTCTGCGGGGTGCTCGCCCTCCCCGGCCTCGGGCTCGCGTTCGTGGGGGGACCGGCCTACGCGGGCGTGCGCGCAGACCTGTGGGTGTTCGCGACGTTGGGCACGGTCACCGCGATGGTGCAGCTGCTCGTCCAGACGGCCGTCGCCCGACAGCACCGGACCGCGGTGGCCTGGGTCTGGGGCGCCCTCGCCACGGTGCTCGTCGGGGTGCCGTTCGTCGATGACGGCCGAGGTCTGCTGCTGCTGGTCCTCGCCGTCGACACGGCGCTGCTGGCCGTCCTGCTCGTCGTCACGTGGCGGGACGACCCCTCCGTGCCACCCGAGGAGGACGACGCCCTGGCCGAGGCACTGAGCACCGCCGAGGGCGATGACGGTGGTTGGGTCAGTGGGCGGCGTCGTGCCAGGAGCGGCCGACCCCGACGCTGACGTCGAGCGGGACCTCCCCGAGGTCGAGCGCCGCGCCCATCTCGCGCCGCACGAGGGCCTCGACGGCCGCCCGCTCCCCCGCCGCGACCTCCAGGACCAGCTCGTCGTGCACCTGGAGCAGGATCCGCGAGGCCAGCCCCTCGGACCGCAGTGCGGCGTCGACGCCCTTCATCGCCAGCTTGATGATGTCGGCGGCCGAGCCCTGGATCGGGGCGTTGAGCGCCATCCGCTCGGCGCCCTCACGGCGCTGCCGGTTGTCGCTCATGAGGTCGGGCAGGTAGCGCCGCCGTCCGAGCATCGTCGCGGTGTAGCCCGTGGCGCGGGCCTGCGCGACGACCTCCCGCAGGTAGTCGCGGACCCCGCCGAACCGGGCGAAGTACTCGTCCATGAGGCCCTGGGCCTCGCCGGTGCCGATCGTCAGCTGCTTGGACAGCCCGAAGGCGGACAGCCCGTAGGCCAGGCCGTAGCTCATCGCCTTGACCTTGCTGCGCATCTCGGGGGTGACGTCGGCGGGCTCGACGCCGAAGACCCGTGCCCCGACGTAGCGGTGGAGGTCCTCGCCCGTGCGGAAGGCCTCGATGAGGCCCTCGTCGCCGGACAGGTGCGCCATGATCCGCATCTCGATCTGGCTGTAGTCGGCCGACATCAGCGACTCGTAGCCCTCGCCGACGACGAAGACCTCGCGGATGCGGCGGCCCTCCTCGGTGCGGATCGGCACGTTCTGCAGGTTGGGGTCGGTCGACGACAGGCGCCCGGTGGCCGCGATGGTCTGGATGTACGTGGTGTGGATGCGGCGGTCGGGGGCCACCGACTTGATGAGCCCCTCGACGGTGACCCGCAGGCGGGAGGTGTCGCGGTGGCGCAGCAGGGCCTCGAGGAAGGGGTGCTCGGTCTTGCCGAAGAGGTCGGCCAAGGCGTCGGCGTCGGTGGTGTAGCCGGTCTTGGTGCGCTTGGTCTTCGGCATCCCGAGCTGGTCGAAGAGCACCTCCTGGAGCTGCTTCGGGCTGCCGAGGTTGACGTCGCGGCGGCCGATGGCGTCCCACGCGTCGTCCTGCGCCTGGCGCATCTTGGCCCCGAAGTCGGCCTCGAGCGCGGTGAGGGCCGGCTCGTCGACGGCGATGCCGGTGCGCTCCATCGTCGCGAGGATGTCGACGAGCGGCAGCTCGAGGTCGGCGAGCAGCCCGGTGCCGCCGGTCTCCTCGAGGCGCTCGGCCAGCACGCCCGACAGCTCGAGGACGGCGCGGGCCCGGACCATCGCGTCGCGGGAGGCGGCGTCGTCGTCGGTGGCGAAGTCGAGCATGCCCTGGTCGCTCTGCCCGGCCTCGGCCCGCAGCTCGCGGCCCAGGTGCCGCACGACGAGGTCCTCGAGGTCGTAGGAGCGCTGGTCGGGGCGCACGAGGTAGGCGGCCAGCGCGGTGTCGCTCGTGACGCCGTGCACGTCGAGGCCGCGGGTGGACAGCGCCTGGAGCTGCTCCTTGGCGTCGTGGAGGACCTTGGGCGCCTGCGGGTCGGCGAGCCACCCGGCGAGGACGGCGTCCTCCTGCGGCGTCAGCGCGGTGAGGTCGAGGTACCCCGTGGCGCCGTCGGCCCCGGCGAGGGCGACGGCCCCGGCGTCGCCGGACCCGCCGCGGTACGAACCGAGGACGACCACCCCGTGCGGCACGGACCGGCCCGGTGCGCCGTCGCCGAAGCGGACCGCGAGGTCGCCGGCGCCGAAGACCTCCTCGCCGAGGTCGAAGCCGCCCTCGACCTCGTCGGACTCGACCTCGAAGGTCTGGAACAGCCGGTCGCGCAGCACCCGGAACTCCAGGCCGTCGAAGACGCGGTGGACCTCCTCGCGGTCCCACGTGTGCCGCTCGAGGTCGGCGACGCGCAGGGGCAGCTCGAGGTCGTCGACGAGGCGGTTGAGGCGCCGGTTGCGCAGCACGCCGTCGAGGTGCTCGCGCAGGTTCTCGCCGGCCTTGCCCTTGATCTCGTCGGCGTGGGCGACGACGCCGGTGAGGTCGCCGAACTGGGCGAGCCACTTGGCGGCGGTCTTCGGCCCGACCCCCGGGACGCCCGGCAGGTTGTCGCTCGACTCGCCGACGAGCGCCGCGAGGTCGCTGTAGCGGTTCGGCGGCACGAGGTACTTCTCCTCGACCGCCGCCGGGTCCATCCGCCACACCTCGGAGACGCCGCGGACGGGGTACACGAGGGTGACCTGCTCGGAGACGAGCTGGAAGGCGTCGCGGTCGCCGGTGCAGATGACGACCTCCCCGCCCTCGGTGACCGCCTCCTTGGTGAGCGTGGCGATGACGTCGTCGGCCTCGAAGCCCTCGACGCCGACGTGCCGGATGCGCAGCGCGTCGAGGACCTCGCGCAGCAGCGGCAGCTGGCCGGAGAACTCGGTGGGCGTCTTGGCCCGGCCGGCCTTGTAGTCGGCGTACTCGGCGAGGCGGAAGGTCTGGCGCGAGACGTCGAACGCGACCGCCACGTGGGTGGGCGCCTCGTCGCGCAGGACGTTGATGAGCATCGAGGTGAAGCCGTAGACGGCGTTGGTGTGCTGGCCCGTGCTGGTGGAGAAGTTCTCGATCGGGAGGGCGAAGAAGGCCCGGTAGGCGAGCGAGTGTCCGTCGAGGAGGAGGAGCTTCACGCGTGGCAGCCTATCCACCATGACCGACACCTCCGACGCCCCGGACCCCACCGCCGGGGCCGCACCTGACCTCATGGCGCAGGTCGCGGCGATGCATGCCATGAACCCGAGCTCCCTGATGCACCGGATGGGCATCGAGGTGACCGAGGCCACCACCGAGCGGCTCGTGGCGACGATGCCCGTGGAGGGCAACACCCAGCCCTACGGCCTGCTCCACGGGGGTGCCTCGGTCGTCCTCGCCGAGAGCCTGGGCTCCATCGGGGCCGCCCTGCACGCCGGGCCCGGGAAGGCGGTCGTCGGACTCGACATCAACGCCACCCACCACCGGGCCGCGCGGTCCGGCGTCGTCACCGGCACGGCCACCGCGATCAGCCTGGGCCGCACCCTCGCCTGCTACGAGGTCGTCGTCACCGACGAGGACGGCCGGCGGGTCTGCACGAGCCGGATCACGTGCCTGGTGCGCGACGCGGCGCCGGGGGCCCGACCGGCCCCGTGACCGCCGGCCGGGACCGGTTTCCGGCTCCCCGGTCAGCGCCCGGCAACGCGATGGTCAAGGGCGGGTCAAGTTCGCTCGGGGACCACCCGTAGGGCCGATCGGGGCCTGGCTGAACGGTGGACGACGGCCCCCTGACCGGCAGGGACCATCGAACGGTGTCCCCTGCCGCACTCTCCCGCCGCTCGACCGCGGGCGCCTTCCTGGCGTCCGCCGTCGGAGCCGTGACGCCCGACCCCTCCCTCGCCGCATCGGCCGCAGCGAAGGCCGCCGAGACCACGGCGACGGCCGTCGAGGCGCCGGCCGCCGCCCGCAGCGCGGAGTACGCCTCCGACCTCCCGGTCCCCACGACCGCCCCCAAGGCCGCCGCCGTCGACGCGGCCTACACCCCGCGTGCGGCCGTGCCCGGACCCGCACCCGTCCGCTCCACCGCGTCGCGCACGACGATGTCGGCCCGCACCACGGCAACGGCCACGCCGACGTCGGCGGCCCACGCCCTCCACCTCGCGCGCCGGGCCACGTGGGGCGCGACGCCCGCGCAGGTCGCCGAGATCACGGCGAAGGGCGCCACGGCGTGGGTCGACGCCCAGCTCTCCCCCGCCACTCTCGCCGACGCCGCGACCAGCGCCCTCGTCGCCTCCACGTGGCCCGTGCTCGACCTGCCGATCTGGGGGGTCCACGACACCTACTACCCGAACTCGACCGGCGACCTCGGCACCGCCGTCGTCGAGTCGACGGTCGCGCGAGCCCTGTGGTCCACGCGCCAGCTCTTCGAGGTCATGGTCGAGTTCTGGACCAACCACCTCGTCGTCACCGCCCCCCGGGGCGACGCGTGGGACAGCGTCCACCGGTACCAGATCGACGTCATCCGCCGCTTCGCCCTCGGCCGCTACGCCGACCTGCTCGTCGCGGCCGCGAAGCACCCGGCGATGCTGGAGCAGCTCGACAACGGCTCCTCCACCAAGCGCGCCCCGAACGAGAACTTCGGCCGCGAGGTCCTCGAGCTGCACACCGTCGGCGTCGACGGCGGCTACCTCGAGTCCGACATCCGCCGCTCGGCGCTCGCACTCACCGGGATGTCGACGGACCGCGAGTCCGGCGAGTACTACTACCGCCAGATCCGCCACCACACGGGCGCGCTGAGCCTCCTGGGCTGGTCGCACGCCAACACCTCCGCCTCCGGGGAGCCGGTCGGCGTGGCCTACCTCACCCACCTCGCGCGCCACCCGAGGACCGCCCGCAGGATCGCCACCAAGCTCGCGGTCCGCTTCGTGTCCGACACCCCGCCCTCCGCGCTCGTCGACCGCCTCGCGCAGGTGTACCTCGACCACGACACCCGCATCGCCCCCGTGCTGCGCGCCCTGCTCACCTCGGCCGAGTTCGCCGCCTCGAGCGGGCAGAAGACCAAGCGCCCCCTGGAGAACATCATCTCGACCGCCCGCGTCCTCGGGGCGGCGCCCGGGACGAACACCAAGGGATGGCTCGCGGACCTCGTCTGGAGCGCTCGGGTCGCAGGGCAGGCTCCCCTGGCCTGGCCGGCACCCAACGGGTACCCCGACGTCGCCGCCGCCTGGGCCGGCGCCGGGGCGACCCTGGCGAGCTGGAACTGGCACATGTCCCAGGGGTGGACCGCAGCCTCGCCCAGCAGCGCGAAGATCAGCTACCCCGAGCTGCGCTCGCTCCTGCCCGCCACCCTGCCGGCGACGTACGGCGCCCTCGTCGACGCGCTGTCGACCCGCTTGCTCATGGCTCCGCTGCCGCCGGCCAAGCGCGACGCCGTGTGCGCCTTCCTCGACAAGACCGCCGCCACGGCCGTGAGGTCCACCGACGCGGTCGTGGGCTGGCGCCTGCCCTACGTCGTGGCCCTCGTCCTGGACAGCCCCGAGTTCGCCACCCGCTGAGGACGACGATGACCGACACCGAGACCACCACCGACCCCGAGACCACGACCGACCTCCCCACCCCTCACGCCGGGTGCGGCTGCGAGGACTACGAGCGCGCCACGAGCGGGCTGTCCCGCCGGGGCTTCCTCGCCGGCGCCACGGGGGTCGGTGCGGCCGCCGCCTCGGTCGCGTTCGCGTCGACCGCGGAGGCGATGACCCGGCTCACCTTCGCCGACCCGGGGTACACGGGCGACACCCTCGTCGTGCTCTCGTTCCGCGGCGGCTTCGACGGCCTGTCGGCCGTCGCCCCCGTCGCCGACCCCGCGTACCTCGCGGCCCGGCCGAACATCGCCGTCCCGCAGTCGCGGGGCCTGCCGCTCACCTCGCAGTTCGCGCTGCACCCCGCCCTGGCCCCGCTCCTGCCGCTCTACACCGCGAAGAAGCTGGCGGTCGTCCACGCGATGGGCCAGCCGAACCCCACCCGGTCGCACTTCACCGACATGGACGAGATGGAGCGCGCCGCGCCCGGGTCGTCGCTGCGCACCGGCTGGCTCGACCGGATGATCGGCGCGACGACGACGCCGGGCGCCTGGGCCGGCACGAGCGTCGGCAGCACCACCGCCCCCCGCTCGCTGCTCGGGCCCTCGGCCGACCTCGCGCTGCGCTCGGTCGACTCCTTCTCGCTCAGCGGCGCCTCGGACGCCACGGAGGCCACCCGCTGGGGCACCGCCCTGCGCGCCCTGCACGTGGGTGCCGTCGACCCGATCGCCGTCCCCGCCCGCACGACCCTCGACGCGCTGGCGACGGCGGCCACCCTCAAGGCCGCGGGGTACACCCCGGCCAACGGCGCCTCCTACCCCTCCGGCTCGCTCGGCGACGCCCTGCGCGACACCGCCCGGCTCGTCAAGGCCGGGGTCGGCCTGCGCGCCGTGACGGTCGACTCGGGCAACTGGGACATGCACGCCGACCTCGGGCGCAGCGACAGCGGGTGGATGTACCGCCAGCTCACCGAGGTGGGACTGGCCCTGGCGGCGTTCATGACCGACCTCGGCACCGCCGCGGACCGGGTCACCCTCGTCACGCTGTCGGAGTTCGGGCGCCGCGTCGCCGAGAACGGCTCCGGAGGGGTCGACCACGGGCACGGCAACGTCTCGTTCGTCCTCGGCAACGGGGTCAACGGCGGCGCCGTCTACGGCGCCTGGCCGGGCCTGGCTCCGGCCGAGCTCCAGGCGGGCGACCTCAAGGTCACCACCGACTACCGCAGCGTCCTCGGCGAGGTCCTGGAGAAGCGCTGCGGGCTCACCGCGAGCGCGGTCCTGCCCGGCGCGCCCTCGGAGCGGCTCGGCGTGGTCACGGCCCGCGCCTGAGATCCTCCGTCAGAGCGTGCGGGTGGCCGAGAAGGCGCGGCTGCGCAGCGAGCGGCGGCGACGCATCAGCTCGTTGCCGGTCTCGCACGTCTCGGGCGCGAGCTTGCGGCGCAGCATGCTCGTGGGCACGACGCGACGCACGATGGTCGAGGAGAACCCGAGCCGGGCGAAGAACCGGTTGGCGTCGCGGCTCGTCGTGGGGACGTTGGAGACGACGATCTCGCAGCCCGCACGCTCCGCCGAGGTGAGGACCGCACCGATGAGCGACTTCGCGACCCCGTGTCGGCGCGCGTCGGGACCGACCCACAGCTGCTCGATCGCGAGCTCGGCGGTGGGGCTGAGGCCGAAGGGGTTCTCGGTGGCGATGGCGTAGCCGACGGCCTCGCCCTCGAGACGGGCGATGAAGGCCAGCACGCCGGGGCGCCGCAGCGCCGTGGTGAGCCGCCCCTCGGTGACCGCCCGCGCCGCGGCATCGCGGCTCGACCCGGCGTCGACCCGGGCAGCGAGCCACAGGCCGGTGATGTCGAGGAGGTCGTCGGCATCGACCAGCGAGACCTCCACCGAGCGCCTGCCCACGGCACCTCCGTCATCGTTGTCGTCCGTCGCGGTCAGGCAACGTGGGAGCACTCCCAGGCACCTGACCCTAGACCTCGTGTCGCCCGGGAGGGAAGCCCGGATGGATGACGATTGAACCACTTGGGTAGGTTGCCCCGGTGACCGACCTCTTCCCCGGTGCCGGGACCGTCCTCAACGTCCTCACCGTCCTCCTGGGCGCCGGGCTGGGCATGGCGGTGGGCCACCGGCTGCGCTCGCACACCCGCGACGTCGTCACCGACGTGCTGGGCCTGGTCACCCTCCTCGTCGCCGGCCTGTCGGCGCTCGCCGTCACCGACGCCTCGCTCAGCGCCGCCGTCGGCGACGGGGTCCCCGTCCTCGTCGTCCTCGGGTCGCTGCTCATCGGCTCGATCGCCGGCTCGCTGCTGCGCATCGAGGACCGGCTCGAGGGCCTGGCGGGGCGCATCCAGGGCTGGGTGTCGCGCCGCTCGAGGACCGAGGGCGGGACCGACCACGCGTCGCGAGAGCGGTTCATCGAGGGCTGGCTCACGGCCTCGCTGCTCTTCTGCGTCGGGCCGCTCACCATCTTGGGCTCGCTGAGCGACGGCCTGGGCCGAGGCATCGACCAGCTGGCCCTCAAGGCCGTCCTCGACGGGTTCGCCGCCCTCGCGTTCGCGGCCAGCTTCGGCGTGGGCGTGCTGCTGTCGGCGGTGTCGGTCGCGGTCGTCCAGGGGCTGCTCACCGTCGTCGGGCTGCTGCTGGGCTCCGTCGTCCCGGACGCCCACATCGCGGCGCTCACGGCCACGGGCGGCCTCATGCTGGTCGGGATCGCCCTGCGGCTGCTGCGGGTCCGAGAGATCCCGGTGGGCGACATGCTGCCGGCCCTGCTCGTCGCCCCCCTGCTCACCCAGCTCGTCATCGCCCTGCGCTGAGCCGGAGGACCTGCGGCCCGACGCGGGAGGTCAGGCGTTCTCCATGCCCGCGACGACCGCGTCGGCGACCTCCCTCATGCCCATCCGCCGGTCCATGGCGGTCTTCTGGATCCACCGGAAGGCGTCGGCCTCGGTGATCTTCAGCTTGGCCATGAGGACGCCCTTGGCGCGGTCGACCGCCTTGCGCGTCGCGAGGCGCTCCCCCAGGTCGGCGACCTCGGACTCGAGGGTCTTCAGCTCCGACCAGCGCGACAGCGCGATGTCGATGGCGGGGGTGACGTCACCGGCCGTGAACGGCTTGACGATGTACGCCATGACCCCCGCGTCGCGGGCCCGCTCGACGAGCTCGGTCTGGCTGAAGGCGGTGAGCATGACGACGGGGCAGATCCGCTCCTTGCCGATCTGCTCCGCCGCGGTGATGCCGTCCATGACGGGCATCTTGACGTCCATGATGACGATGTCGGGCTTGAGCTCCAGGGCCAGGGCGACGGCCTGCTCCCCGTCGCCCGCCTGCCCGACGACGTCGTAGCCGGCCTCGCCGAGCATCTCGGCGAGGTCGAGGCGGATGATCGCCTCGTCCTCGGCCACGAGGACGCGACGAGACGTACGAGGTGCCTGGGCAGCGGTGGTCTCACTCATGTGCCGGGAGCGGGACTTGAACCCGCACGCCCTCGCGGGCAGAGGATTTTGAGTCCTCCGTGTCTGCCGTTCCACCACCCCGGCCGGGGTACGTCAGCATACCGACGGGCCGGTGACCCGCCTGTGCCGTGCTCAGGTGGCGAGCTCGCTGTAGGCGGGCGCGACCCGGTTGCGGGCGTCCCCGATGCGGTGCACGCGCAGCGCGTTCGTCGAGCCCGGGATGCCGGGCGGCGAGCCCGCGACGATGACGACGAGGTCGCCCTCGACGACGCGGCCGGCCGCGAGGAGCACCTGGTCGACCTGCATCGCCATCTCGTCGGTGTGCCGGGCGTCGGAGACGAGGAAGGTCTCCACGCCCCACGACAGCGCGAGCTGGCTGCGGGTCCACTGGCTCGGCGTGAACGCGAGCATCGGGATGCGGGAGCGCACGCGGGACAGCCGGCGCGAGGAGTCCCCGCTCATCGTGAAGGTGATGAGGTACGCGACGCCGAGCAGCTCGCCGATCTCCGCGGCGGCGGCGGTGACCGCGCCGCCCTTGGTGTGCGGGCGGGTCCCGAGCGGCGGGATGCGGTGCAGCCCGTGGTCCTCGGTGTTCTCGATGATGCGCGCCATGGTCCGCACGGCCGCGAAGGGGTGCTTGCCGACGCTCGTCTCGCCGGAGAGCATCAGCGCGTCGGCGCCGTCGAGGACGGCGTTCGCGGCGTCGGAGGCCTCGGCGCGGGTGGGGCGGCTGTTCTCGATCATCGACTCGAGCACCTGGGTGGCGACGATGACGGGCTTGGCCTGGCGGCGGGCGAGCTCGCAGGCGAGCTTCTGCACCAGCGGGACCTCCTCGAGCGGCATCTCGACCCCGAGGTCGCCGCGGGCGACCATGAGGCCGTCGAAGGCCCGCACGATCTCCTCGAGGTTGTCGACGGCCTGGGGCTTCTCGATCTTCGCGATGACGGGGAGCCGGATGCCCTCCTCGTCCATGATCGCGTGGACGTCGACGATGTCCTGCGCGCTGCGCACGAAGGACAGGGCGATCATGTCGGCGCGGATCCGCAGCGCCCAACGCAGGTCGTCCTTGTCCTTCTCGGACAGGGCGGGAACGGACACCGCGACCCCGGGCAGGTTGATGCCCTTGTTGTTCGACAGCGTGCCGCCCTCGACGACCTCGCAGACGACGTCGGTGTCGGTGACCCTGGTGGCGACGAGCGCGATCTTGCCGTCGTCGATGAGGATGCGGTCTCCGACGGTGACGTCGCCCGGCAGGCCCGAGTAGGTCGTGCCGACCTCCTCGTCGTTGCCGGGGACGTCGCGGGTGGTGATGGTGAAGGTGGCCCCCCTCTCGAGCTGGACGGGGCCGTCCTCGAAGCGGGCCGTGCGGATCTTCGGGCCCTGGAGGTCGACGAGGATGCCGACGGCGCGGCCGGTCTCGTCGCTCGCCGCACGCACGTCGCGGTAGACCCGCTCGTGGTCGGCGTGGTCCCCGTGGCTGAGGTTGAGCCGGGCCACGTCCATCCCCGCGAGGACGAGCTCGCGCAGGTTCTCGGCGGAGCTCGTGGCGGGGCCCAGGGTGCAGACGATCTTGGCGTGGCGCATGGCCAAATCCTATCCGTGGAAACGCTTGCACCCGTGACGGGGGCCACATCCCGGACCCCGGATGTGAGCGCAACCATTCCCCACCCCCACCTCCCTCCACACCCTGCTACGGCGCAGTAGGTGCTGTGATCACAGCACCTACTGCGCCGTAGCGCGTGGAGGAGGAGGGAACGTAGGGTGGGAGGGGGACGTAGTGGGCCCGACCGTGGGGGCATGGGGGTCGGCGGGTCAGGCCATGAGGGGGCGGTCGGTGGGGTCGACCGGGCGGGGCAGGCGCGAGGGCTTGCCCATGAGCCAGGCGTCGACCTCGTGCGCCGCCGAGCGCCCCTCGGCGATGGCCCAGACGATGAGCGACTGGCCGCGGCCGGCGTCACCGGCGACGAAGACGCCCGGGACGGTCGACATGAACCGGGCGTCGCGGGCGACGTTGGTCCGCGGGTCCTTCTCGACGCCGAGCTGCTCGAGCAGGCCCTCCTGCTGCGGCCCGAGGAAGCCCATCGCGAGCAGGACGAGCTGCGCGGGGATCTCGCGGTCGGAGCCCTCGACCTTCTCGAAGCCGCTCTCCCCCATGACCACCTCGTGCAGGCGCAGGCCGCGGACCCGGCCGGCCTCGTCGCCGAGGATCTGCGACGTCGACACCGCGTAGACCCGGTCGCCGCCCTCCTCGTGGGCGGAGGCGACGCGGAAGAGCATCGGGTAGGTCGGCCAGGGGTGCGCGTCGGCCCGGTCGGTGCCCGGCTGCGGCATGATCTCCAGGCTCGTCACCGAGCGGGCGCCCTGGCGGTGCGAGGTGCCGATGCAGTCGGCGCCGGTGTCGCCGCCGCCGATGACGACGACGTCCTTGCCGGCCGCGGTGACCTGGCCCTCGACGCTCTGGCCGAGCGCGACCCGGTTGGCCGGCGGCAGGAAGTCCATCGCCTGGACGACGCCGTCGAGCTCGCGGCCCGGGACCGGCAGGTCGCGCGGCACCGTGGCGCCGATGGCGACGACGACCGCGTCGAACCGCTTGCGCAGGTCGGCACCGGTGAGGTCCTTGCCGACCTCGATCCCCGTCCGGAAGCGGGTGCCCTCGGACTTCATCTGGGCGATCCGCCGCTCGACGACCGACTTCTCCATCTTGAACTCGGGGATGCCGTAGCGCAGCAGGCCGCCGGGCTGGTCGGCCCGCTCGTACACCGCGACGGTGTGCCCCGCCCGGGTCAGCTGCTGGGCGGCCGCGAGCCCGGCCGGGCCCGACCCGACGACGGCGACGGTCTTGCCGGACAGGCGCTCAGGGGCGACCGGCTCGACGGTGCCGTTGGCGAAGGCACGGTCGATGATCGAGACCTCGACCTGCTTGATGGTGACGGCCGGCTGGTTGATGCCGAGGACGCACGACGACTCGCACGGGGCCGGGCACAGCCGACCGGTGAACTCGGGGAAGTTGTTCGTCGCGTGGAGGCGGTCGATGGCCTGACGCCACTCCCCGCGCCACGCGAGGTCGTTCCACTCCGGGATGAGGTTGCCCAGCGGACATCCGCTGTGGCAGAACGGGATTCCGCAGTCCATGCAGCGGCCGGCCTGACGCTGGAGCTCGGTGACCGGCTGCTCCTCGTAGACCTCCTTCCAGTCCCTGATCCGGACCGGGACGGGTCGACGGCGCGGCAGCTCGCGCTCGCGTGTCTTCAGAAAGCCCTGGGGGTCAGCCACGGGACGCCTCCATGATCCGCTCCCACACCTGGGTGCCGTCGGGGTCGAGCCCCTCCGCCGAGGCCTTGGCCCGCACGTCGAGGACGCGCTGGTAGGCCCGCGGGAGGACGAGGGTGAAGGCCGAGCGGGCGGAGTCCCAGTCGGCGAGGAGCCGTGCGGCGACGGCCGAGTCGGTCCACTGGACGTGGCGCTCGAGCAGGTCGTGCACGACGAGCTCGTCCTCGGCGCGCAGCGGCCGCAGGTCGACGAGCTCGGGGTTGACGTGCCCGGCGTCGAGGTCGAGGACGTACGCGACGCCGCCGGACATCCCGGCCGCGACGTTGCGCCCGGTCGGCCCGAGGACGAGCGCGGTCCCGCCGGTCATGTACTCGAGGCCGTGGTCGCCCACGCCCTCGACGACGGCCGTGGCCCCGGAGTTGCGCACGCAGAACCGCTCGCCCACCCGGCCCCGCAGGAACAGCTCGCCGGAGGTCGCGCCGTACGCGATGACGTTGCCGGCGATGACGTTGTCCTCGGCGATGAGCGCGGAGCCCGGTGCCGGCCGCACGGCGATGCGGCCGCCGGACAGGCCCTTGCCGACGTAGTCGTTGGCGTCGCCCTCGAGGCGCAGCGTGATCCCCGCGGGCAGGAAGGCGCCGAAGCTCTGCCCCGCGGACCCGGTGAGGGTGAGGTCGATGGTCCCGTCGGGCAGTCCCTGGGAGTGCCTCTTGGTGACCTCGTGGCCGAGCATCGTGCCCACGGTGCGGTTGACGTTGCGGACCGCGAACCGCGCCTTCACGGGGACCCCGGCGTCGATCGCGTCGCGGGACACGGCGATGAGCTGGTGGTCCAGGGCCTTCTCCAGGCCGTGGTCCTGCGCGATCGCGTGGCGCACGCCCGACCCGTCGGGGCTCTCGACCCGGGCGAGGATCGGGGCGAGGTCGAGCCCGCTCGCCTTCCAGTGGCGCACGGCCTTCGAGGTGTCGAGGTGCTGGATCTGGCCGACCGCCTCGGCGATGGTCCGCAGGCCCAGGGCCGCGAGGTGCTCGCGGACCTCCTGCGCGATGTACTCGAAGAACGTCTCGACGAACTCGGGGCTGCCCGAGAAGCGGGCCCGCAGCTCGGGGTTCTGCGTCGCGATGCCGACCGGGCAGGTGTCGAGGTGGCACACCCGCATGAGGATGCAGCCCGAGACCACGAGCGGGGCGGTGGCGAAGCCGAACTCCTCGGCGCCGAGCAGCGCCGCGATGACGACGTCGCGCCCCGTCTTGATCTGCCCGTCGACCTGGACGACGATCCGGTCGCGCAGCCCGTTGAGCACGAGGGTCTGCTGCGTCTCGGCCAGGCCGAGCTCCCACGGGCCGCCCGCGTGCTTGAGCGAGGTGAGCGGCGAGGCTCCGGTGCCGCCGTCGTGCCCGGAGATGAGGACGACGTCGGCGTGCGCCTTGCTGACGCCCGCGGCGACGGTGCCCACGCCGACCTCCGACACGAGCTTGACGTGGACCCGCGCCTGCGGGTTCGCGTTCTTCAGGTCGTGGATGAGCTGGGCGAGGTCCTCGATCGAGTAGATGTCGTGGTGCGGCGGGGGGCTGATGAGCCCGACACCGGGCGTGGAGTGCCGGGTCCGGGCCACCCACGGGTAGACCTTGGGGCCGGGCAGCTGGCCGCCCTCACCGGGCTTGGCACCCTGCGCCATCTTGATCTGGATGTCGTCGGCGTGGGTGAGGTACATCGAGGTGACGCCGAACCGGCCCGACGCCACCTGCTTGATGGCCGACCTGCGCTCGGGGTCGAGGAGGCGGTCGACGTCCTCGCCGCCCTCGCCGGTGTTGGAGCGGGCCTTGAGCCGGTTCATCGCGATGGCGAGGGTCTCGTGCGCCTCCTGGCTGATCGAGCCGTAGCTCATCGCCCCGGTGTTGAAGCGGCGGACGATCTCGGCGACCGACTCGACCTCCTCGATCGGCACCGGCGGACGCCGGCCCGCACCGCCGAGCTCGAAGAGCCCGCGCAGCGTCATGAGGCGGCCGGCCTGCTCGTCGATCCGCTGGGTGTACTGCTTGAAGACGTCGTAGCGCTTGGCCCGCGTCGCGTGCTGGAGGCGGAAGACGGTCTCGGGGTCGAACAGGTGCGGCTCGCCCTCCCGGCGCCACTGGTACTCGCCGCCGACCGTGAGCTTGCGGTGCGCCTGGCGGATGCCGTCCGGCGGGTACGCCATGGCGTGACGCGCCGAGGTCTCGGCGGCGATGACGCCGAGCCCGACCCCACCGAGCTGGCTGACGGTCCCGGTGAAGAACTCGTCGACGAGGTCCTGCGACAGGCCGATCGCCTCGAAGACCTGGGCGCCGCGGTACGACGCGACCGTGGAGATGCCCATCTTCGACATCACCTTGAGCACGCCCTTGCCGAGCGCCTTGATGAGGTTGGCGACGGCCTTCTCCTCGGTGACGTCGGTGATGGCGCCGCTGCGCACCATGTCCTCGACGGTCTCCATCGCGAGGTAGGGGTTGATCGCGGCCGCGCCGTAGCCGACGAGCAGCGCGACGTGGTGGACCTCGCGCACGTCCCCGGCCTCGACGAGCAGCCCGACCTGGGTTCGGGTCTTCTCGCGGATGAGGTGGTGGTGCACCGCGGAGGTGAGCAGCAGCGAGGGGATCGGGGCGAGGTCGCGGTCGGAGTCGCGGTCGGAGAGCACGACGAACCGGACGCCGCCCTCGATGGCCGCGGAGACCTCGCCGAAGATCTCGTGGAGGCGGGCACGCAGCGCGGCCTCGCCGCCGGTGACGTCGTACGTGCCGTGGACGACGACGGTGCTGTAGCCGGGCAGGTCGCCGTCGGCGTTGATGTGGACGATCTTCGCGAGCTCGTCGTTGTCCAGGACCGGGAAGGGCAGCACGACCTGGCGCGCGTGCGCGGGCGTCGCGTCCAGGACGTTGCCCTCGGGGCCGATCGTCGAGCCGAGGGAGGTGACGAGCTCCTCGCGGATGGCGTCGAGCGGGGGGTTCGTGACCTGCGCGAAGAGCTGGGTGAAGTAGTCGAAGACGAGCCGGGGACGCTCGGACAGCACCGCGAGCGGGGTGTCGGTGCCCATCGAGCCCAGCGCCTCTCCCCCGGTGCTCGCCATCGGCGCGAGGAGGATCTTCAGCTCCTCGTCGGTGTACCCGAAGGTGCGCTGGCGCCGGGCGACCGACGCGGCGGTGTGGATGATGTGCTCGCGCTCGGGCAGGTCCTGGAGCTCGATGAGCCCCGCGTGCAGCCACTCCTCGTAGGGGTTCTCGCCGGCGAGGGAGGTCTTGACCTCCTCGTCGCTGACGATGCGCCCGGCCCCCGTGTCGACGAGGAACATCCGCCCGGGCTGCAGGCGGCCACGGCGCACGACGTTCTCCGGCTCGATGTCGAGCACGCCCGACTCGGAGGCCAGCACGACGAGGCCGTCGTCGGTGACCCAGTAGCGCCCGGGGCGCAGGCCGTTGCGGTCCAGGACCGCGCCGATGAGGGTGCCGTCGGTGAACGTGACGCAGGCCGGGCCGTCCCAGGGCTCCATGAACGTGGAGTGGAACTCGTAGAACGCCTTGCGGGCGGGGTCCATCGACTCGTGGTTCTCCCAGGCCTCCGGGATCATCATGAGGACGGAGTGCGGCAGGGACCGGCCGCCGAGGTGCAGCAGCTCGAGCACCTCGTCGAAGGTCGCCGAGTCCGACGCCCCGGGGGTGCAGATCGGGAAGAGGCGGTCCAGGGGCCCGGGGATGACGTCGGAGCTCACCTGGGACTCGCGCGCCATCATCCAGTTGCGGTTGCCCTTGACGGTGTTGATCTCGCCGTTGTGGGCGATGAGCCGGTACGGGTGGGCCAGCGGCCAGCTCGGGAAGGTGTTGGTGGAGAAGCGGGAGTGGACCAGGGCCAGCTCGGTGGCGAAGCGCTCGTCGGACAGGTCGGGGAAGAACGGCTCGAGCTGGCCGGTCGTGAGCATCCCCTTGTAGACGACGGTCCGGCACGACAGCGACGGGAAGTAGACCTCGACCTCGCGCTCGGCGCGCTTGCGCAGGCAGAAGGCGAGCCGGTCGAGCTCGACGCCGGTGCTGCCGTCGTCGGCGGCGACGAAGAGCTGGCGGAAGGTCGGCATGCACTCGCGCGCCGCGCGCCCCACGAGCTCGGGCGTGACGGGGACGTCACGCCAGGCGAGGACGCGCAGGCCCTCCTCGACGGCGATCTCGCCGATGCGACGGCCGGCCTCGGCGCGCTCGGCGTCGTCGGTGGGCAGGTAGGCCATGCCCACGGCGTAGGCGCCCGCCGGGGGGAGGTCGGCGTCGACGACGGCGCGCAGGAAGGCGTCGGGTACCTGGGTGAGGATGCCGGCGCCGTCCCCGACGAGGGGGTCGGCACCGGTCGCGCCGCGGTGGTCGAGGTTGCGCAGGGCGTCCAGGGCGTGGACGACGATGTCGTGTCCGGCGCGGCCCCGCATCGTCGCCACGAGGGCCACCCCGCAGGCGTCGTGCTCGTGCTCACGGCGGTACAGGCCCGTGTCGGCGGGCTGGGCGGAGAAGCGAGCGACGGTCACGTCGGATCACCGTCCTCAGGAGTCGTCGATCCAGGGGACCGGGCGCGGCAAGGTCAGGCGCGGACGGCGTCGGCCACGTCCCGAAATGTTAGCCCCGAGGCCGTCCGTCTTGCATTTCGAGCGGCCCTATCCCACATCCTGGGACTTCGGCTCGCCCTTCGTGCGGGGATCGGGCTCGTCGGGCTCCTCCGGCGCGTCCCGGGAGGTGCCGGCCGCGCGGCGCCCGGTGAACCAGATGACCCACAGCCCGAGGGCGAAGACGAGGACGCTCGTCCAGACGTTGAGGCGCTGCCCGAGGATCAGCTCGGCCTCGTCGGTGCGCATCTTCTCCACGACGATCCGCCCCACGGGGTACCCGGCGACGTAGAGGCCGAACAGCTGCCCGGGGGCCAGGCGCCGCCGGCGGTCGACGGCGAGCAGGAGCGCGGCAAGGACGAGGAGGAAGAGCAGCTCGTAGAGGAAGGTCGGGTGGAACACGCCCTTGACGACCGGGTCGCCCGCGGCGTCGACGACGGCCCGCCCGGCGGAGGAGTCCCACTCGTGGATGGTCAGGCCCCACGGGAGGTCGGTGGGGCCGCCGTAGAGCTCGTTGTTGAACCAGTTGCCCAGGCGTCCGACGGCCTGCGCGAGGGCGACGCCCGGGACGGCGGCGTCGGCGAAGGCGAGGAAGGAGATGCCGTGCCGGCGGCACCCGATCCAGACCCCGAGGGCGCCGAGGGCGACGGCGCCCCAGATGCCCAGCCCGCCCTGCCAGACCTTCAGCGCGTCGAGCGGCCGGCCGTCGGCGCCCCAGTAGGGGCCGGGCGTGGTGATGACGTGGTAGAGCCGGCCGCCGACGATGCCGAAGAGCACGGCCCAGGCCGCGACGTCGACGGCCTGGTCGGCCTCGTAGCCCCGGGCCACGAGGCGGCGACCGGTGAGCCAGGTGGCCAGGACGATCCCGGCGAGGATGGACAGCGCGTACATCCGCAGCGGGATCGGACCGAGGTGGAAGACCCCGACCGTGGGGCTCGGGATGGTGAGGGGCAGCAGGAGGGTCACGGCGTCGCCGCCTCGACCGCAGCGGTGAAGCCCTCGGGGGACGCGATGGCCCCGAGCTCCTGGTCGGTGCCGTCGATCCTCACCGTGGGGGTCCCACGCACGCCGTCGGCGAAGCTCTTGGCCTCCACCGAGTCGACGTACGCGTCGTAGCGGCCGTCGGCGAGGCAGGCCTGGAACGTCGTGAGCTCCCCGCCGGCGATGCCTGCGGCCCGCGCGACCCCGGTCAGCTGCTCGTCGGTGAAGCCCGCACCCTCGGTGGCGGGCTGCTGCGGGAAGACCTGGTCGTGGAACTCCTGGAAGCGCCCGGCGTCGGCGGCGCAGAACGCCGCGTTCGCGGCCCGGGTGGAGCTGTCGTTGCGCAGGTTGTCGTCGAGGAAGTTCTTCACGTGGTACATGAGCACGATCCTGCCCTCCTGCGCCAGCGACGTGATCGTCGGGCCTGCGAGCTCCTCGAACTGCTTGCAGGCCGGGCACTGGAAGTCCTCGTACAGGTCGACGGTCGGGGCGCCGGCCTTCGGCGTCACGTCGGGGTACGCCCGCAGGCCGGCGCCCATGGCGGTGACGCCCTTCGGGAGCGCCGTCCCGCCGGGCGCCGTGTCGGACCCGCGCTGCGACCAGATGACGCCGCCGACGACCGCGACGATGGCCACGACGAGGACGACCGCCGCGACCACGATCCGGTTCGCCCCACCGCCGGCGTCACGGCGCGCGGACTCGATCTTGGCGCGGCGGTCGGTGGGTGGGGTCGGCTTCGTGCTGCCCATGGTCGTCAGGCGTTCCTCTCGGGGGTCACGGCGTCAGTGGCCGAACAGGCGGTGGTCGAGCGAGGCGAGTGAGCGGGGGCGCCGGACGAGCCAGGCGCCCGCGGCGGCGAAGACGAGGTCGCGGGCGATCTCCTGCGCGTAGCGGGTCTCGTCGGCCCCGACCTGCCCGCCGCCCCCGAAGCAGCCGCAGTCGATGGTGAGGCCACGGGCCCACGCCTGGGCGATGCCGACGACGAAGGCGAGCATGAGGACCGTGGAGACCGCGGCCACCGGGCGGGTGAACAGCCCGAGGAGCAGGAGCAGGCCGAGGACGACCTCGACGAAGGGCAGCGCGAGCCCGATGAGGCCGGCCACACCCATCGGGAGGATCTCGTAGGCCTGCACCGCTCGCTCCGCGGTGAGCGGTGAGCCGATCTTCACGGCGCCGGCGTAGACGAGGACGGCGCCGAGGAACACGCGCGCCAGCAGGCCGACGAGGTCACGGACCCGGGTGCGACGGTCGGCCGGCTCGACCACCGAGGTGGTCCCCGTGTCCGGCTGCGTGCCCGCGCTCACCTGCGCCCGTTCCTCACTCCCTCGGCCAGCTCGGCCGTCAATTCGCGCAACGCGTCGAGGCGGTCGCGCAGTTCCCCGTCGCCCCCGAGGGTGCGCACGAGGGCGGACCCGACGATGACGCCGTCGACATAGGCGGCCAGCTCGGCGGCCTGGGCGCCGGTGGAGACCCCGAGGCCGACGCAGACCGGGAGGTCGGTGACCTCGCGGACCCGCTCGACGAGCCCGCGGGCGTCGGCGTCGATGCTCGTGCGGGCACCCGTGACACCCATCGTCGAGGCGGCGTAGACGAACCCGCGGCAGGCGGAGGTGACCCGCTGGAGCCGCTCCGGGGTGGACGACGGCGCGACGAGGAAGATCCGGTCGAGGCCGTGCCGGTCGCTCGCGCCGATCCAGTCGTCGGCCTCGTCGGGGATGAGGTCCGGGGTGATGAGGCCGGCGCCCCCGGCGGCGGCGAGGTCGGCGGCGAACCGCTCGACGCCACGGCGCAGCACGAGGTTCCAGTACGTCATGACGACCGGGACGGCGCCGGCCTCGCGGACGGCCGCGACAGCGGTGAAGGCGTCGTCGACGGTGGCCCCGCCGGACAGCGCGGTCGCCATCGCCTCCTGGTTCACCGGACCGTCGATGACGGGGTCGCTGTAGGCGATGCCGACCTCGACGACGTCGCACCCGGCCTCGACGAGGACCTTCATCGCCTCGATCGAGGCTGCGACCGTGGGGTACCCGACCGGGAGGTACCCGACGAGCGCGGCCCGTCCCTCGTCGCGGCAGCGGCGCAGGACGTCCTCGACGCCGCGGACGGCGCTCGTCACGCCGACGGCCCGTCGACGAGGCCGAACCACTCGGCGGCGGTGTGCATGTCCTTGTCCCCGCGCCCGGAGAGGTTGACGAGGAGCAGTGCCTCGGGGCCGAGCTCGCGGCCCACCTCCATCGCACCGACGAGCGCGTGGGCCGACTCGAGCGCCGGGATGATGCCCTCGGTGCGGCACAGGAGGGAGAACGCCTCCATGACCCGGTCGTCGGTGGCGTAGCGGTACTCGGCGCGACCGCTGTCGCGCAGGAAGGCGTGCTCGGGGCCGACGCTCGGGTAGTCCAGCCCCGCCGAGATCGAGTGCGACTCGACGGTCTGGCCGTCGGCGTCCTGCATGAGGTAGCTCATCGCGCCGTGGAGGACGCCGGGGCGCGTGCTGGCCTCGGCGAAGCGGGCGGCGTGCTTCCCGCTCTCGATGCCCGAGCCACCGGCCTCGACGCCGATGAGCCGGACGCCGGCGTCGGGCACGAAGCGGTGGAAGATCCCCATCGCGTTGGATCCCCCTCCGACACAGGCGATCACGGCATCGGGCAGGCGCCCTGCGAGCTCGAGGACCTGGGCGCGGGCCTCCTCGCCGATGACGGCGTGGAAGTCGCGGACCATCTCGGGGAACGGGTGGGGTCCCGTGACGGTGCCGATGAGGTAGTGCGTCGTGGTCACGTTGGTGACCCAGTCGCGCAGCGCCTCGTTGATGGCGTCCTTGAGGGTGGCGCTGCCGTGCTCGACGGGGACGACCTCGGCCCCCAGGATCTTCATCCGGGCGACGTTGAGCGCCTGCCGCTCGGTGTCGACCCTGCCCATGTAGACCCGGCACTCCAGGCCCATGAGCGCGGCGGCCGTGGCCGTGGCGACCCCGTGCTGACCCGCGCCGGTCTCGGCGATGACGCGGGTCTTGCCCATCCGCTTGGTGAGCAGCGCCTGCGCGAGGACGTTGTTGATCTTGTGCGAGCCGGTGTGGTTGAGGTCCTCGCGCTTGAGGACCACCCGCGCGCCACCGCAGTGCGCCGCGAACCGCGGGACCTCGGTGATGATGCTCGGCCGGCCGGTGTACGTGCGGTGCAGGTGGGCCAGCTCGTCGAGGAAGTCGGGGTCGACCATCGCCTTCTGGCGGGCCTCGTCGAGCTGCTCCAGCGCCGGGACGAGGGCCTCGGGGACGTAGCGGCCGCCGAACGGGCCGAACCGGCCGGGGCGGGGCAGCTCCTCGGGGACCAGGTCGGTGCTCGAGGGTGCGGCGGTGTCGTCGGACACGGTCAGTCCTTCACGGTGAGGGCGCCGGCGGCGACGATCGCCTCGGCAGCGGCGCGGGCGTCGCCGGTACGCACGAGCGCCTCGCCGACGAGGACGGCGTCGGCGCCCTGGGCGGCGTAGGCGGCGGCGTCGTGCGGGCCGGAGATGCCCGACTCGGCGACCGTGACGACCTCCTCGGGGATGAGGGGACGCAGCCGCGAGAAGGTGTCGGGGTGGATCTGCAGGGTCTTGAGGTTGCGGGCGTTGACCCCGATGACCGTGGCGCCGGCGTCGAGCGCCCGCTGGGTCTCGACCTCGTCGTGGACCTCGACGAGGGCCGTCATCCCGAGCTCACCGGAGCGGGCGAGCAGCGCCGAGAGCTCGTGGTCGTCGAGCGCGGCGACGATGAGCAGGATGAGGTCGGCGCCGTGGGCCCGCGCCTCGAGGACCTGGTACTCGGTGACCATGAAGTCCTTGCGCAGGACCGGGATCTCGAGAGCGGCGCGCACGGCGTCGAGGTCGTCGAGGCTGCCGCCGAAGCGCCGTGCCTCGGTGAGCACCGACACGGCGCTCGCTCCCCCGGCCGCGTACTGGGCGGCGAGGGCGGCGGGGTCGGGGATCTCGGAGAGGGCGCCCTTGCTCGGGCTGGCCCGCTTGACCTCGGCGATGAGCGAGAGCCCGGGCCGGCGGAGCACGGCCTCGGCGTCGAGGGCGGGGCGCGCGGCACGCACGGCGGCCTCGACGTCGGACCTCGAGGTGCGTCGCTCCCGGGCCGCGAGGTCCTCACGGACCCCGGCGACGATGGAGTCCAGGACGGTCGTCACGGTGGCGTCCCTCAGTGGATGGAGGGCGCCTCGTCGCGGGGGCGTCCGGCGGCGCCGTAGCCGGCCATCGACAGCACCTTGCCCGCGACGACCCCGACGAGCGCGAGGACCGCGCCGCCGACGAAGAGCCAGAGGTTGGGGAAGAGCACGGCGAGCGCCATGATGGCCGACGCCACGATGAGGATGCCCACCGCCGTCCACGCGGCGACGCTGTGCCCGTGGTCCTCGTGCTCCTCGTGCTGGCTCATGGCGTCACTCCTCGGGGTGGGGGTCGGCGACCCTCGACGTGGTCCGGCCCCGATTCTGTCAGGTCGTGCGGTCGGGACCGACATCGGTGGGGTCGCGTCCTGCGGACAGCTCGTCCCAGTCGCTGCCGACCCGTTCACCGCGCGGTCCGGCGACGTGCCCGCCGGCTCCGTCCGGGACCTCGTACCGGCTGCTCGGCCCGCCCCAGCGGCGCAGGCCGAGGACCGCGCCCGCGAGGCCGACGAGCGAGACGACCGCCGCGAGGAGGGCGAGGAAGGGCCACGTCGTCGGGTCGGCCACGGTCTCCACCGACCCGGTGCGACCCACGCGCGACGCGGCGACCGGCCCCAGGACGCCGCCGGGGTCGAGCAGGACCCGGGTGGTGAGGCCGACCGCGGCGGCGAGCAGCCCGGCCCAGCCGAGCAGGGCGACGACGCGGGTGACGCGACCTGCGGACACCGTGGCGATCGTGGCCGCCGCCAGGGCGAGCGCGACCGCGGTGAGGCCGGGCGCGACCTCGTCGCCGGTGGCGGAGATCCTCGTGGCGCCCAGGACCGCGTCGTCGACGGCGCCCGCGACCCAGGGGCGGAAGGCCACCGCGAGCAGGGCGAACGCCGCGAGGAGGCCCAGCAGGGCCACCGGCGCCCTGCGGGTCAGCCGACTCACGTGACCGTCCTCATCGCACCGGCCGTCGCGACGGCCCGCAGGGCGGCGGTCGCCTTGTGGACGCACTCCTCGTGCTCGCGGACCGCCACCGAGTCGGCGACGATGCCGGCACCGGCCTGGACGTGCGCGACCCCGTCCTTGACGACGGCGGTCCGGATCGCGATGGCCATGTCGAGGTCGCCGTGGAAGTCGAGGTACCCGACGACCCCGCCGTAGACCCCGCGCCGCGAGGGCTCGTACTGCTCGATGAGGGCGAGGGCGCGCGGCTTGGGGGCCCCGGACAGGGTGCCCGCGGGGAACGTGGAGACGAGGACGTCGTAGGCGCTGGCACCGGGGCGGGTCTCCCCCACGACGGTGGACTCGAGGTGCATGACGTGGCTGTAGCGGCGGACGTCCATGAACTCGACGACGTCGACCGTGCCGGGGAGGCAGACCCGCTGGAGGTCGTTGCGGCCGAGGTCGACGAGCATGACGTGCTCGGAACGCTCCTTGGGGTCGGCGAGCAGCTCCTCGGCGAGCCGCACGTCGTCCTCCGGGGTCTTGCCCCGGGGGCGCGAGCCGGCGATGGGGTGGGTGATGGCGCGGTCGCCGGTGACCCGCACGAGCGCCTCGGGGCTGCTGCCGACGACCGCGTAGTCGGACCCGTCGGGGGCCGGGAACCGGAACAGGTACATGTACGGGCTGGGGTTGCCGGCGCGCAGCGCGCGGTACACGTCGAGCGGGTCGGCGGGGCACGGCATCGAGAACCGTTGCGACAGGACGACCTGGAAGACCTCGCCGGCGCGGATGTCCTCCTTGGCGAGCTCGACGACCTCCTCGTAGCGCTCCTGCGGGGTGTTGGAGGTGACGCGGGCCATCGCGGCGTCGACGGCCTCGGTGTCGACGACGGCCACGGTGCTGTCGGCCGGGGCCGCGAGGGCGCGCGTCATGGCGTCGAGGCGGTCGACGGCGTCGGCCCAGGCCTGCTCGACCCGGTCGTCGGTGTCGTCGTAGTTGACCGCGTTGGCCACGAGGAGGATCGAGCCGTCGGTGTGGTCGAGGACGGCGAGGTCGGTCGCGAGCATCAGGGCGACCTCGGGCAGGCCGAGGACGTCGGGGGTCGTGCTCGGGACCCTCTCCCAGCGGCGCACCGCGTCGTAGGTGATGGCGCCGACCATCCCGCCGGTGAGTGGCGGGAGCCCCGCCACCGGCTCCGTGGCGAGCGCGTCCATCGTGGCGCGCAGGGCGTCGGTCGCGAGCCCGGTCGTGGGGACCCCCACCGGCGGCTCGCCGACCCAGTGGACCTCGCCGTCCTTCTCGGTGAGCGTGGCGCTGCTCGCGGCGCCGACGATCGACCAGCGCGACCACACGCCGCCGTGCTCGGCCGACTCCAGGAGGAAGGTGCCCGGACGGTCGCCGGCGAGCTTGCGGTAGACCCCGACCGGGGTCTCGGCGTCGCCCATGAGGCGCCGGACGACGGGGATGACCCGGCGGTCGCGGGCGAGGACGCCGAAGACGTCGAGCGAGGGCCAGGTCTCGCCGAAGCCGAGGGAGGGCGCCTGCGCGGCCGGGGCGGCACCCGTCGTCGTCACGCGGCGCCCCCGGGTGCGGTGGGCGCGACGGTCGCGTGGAGGTCGCCGGCCTCGAAACAGGTGCGGTCGCCGGTGTGGCAGGCCGCCCCGACCTGCTCGACGCGCACGAGGAGGGCGTCGCCGTCGCAGTCCAGGGCCACCGAGCGCACGTGCTGCGCGTGGCCGCTCGTGTCGCCCTTGCGCCAGTACTCACCCCGGCTGCGCGACCAGAAGGTGACGCGCCCCTCGGTGAGCGTGCGGCGCAGGGCCTCGTCGTCCATCCAGCCGAGCATGAGGACGTCACCGGTGTCGTGCTGCTGCACGATCGCGGCGACGAGGCCGTGGGCGTCGCGCCTCAGTCGCGAGGCGACGGCGGGGTCGAGGGCGGGCTCGGGAGTCTCGGGCACCCCGTCATTGTGCCGGGCGGGGCGGGGTCGCCGGCGCCGGGCCCGGGCGTCGGACGGTCCCGCCGGGCTATGGACGTCCCTCCCAGGGCGGGGGATGGTGTGACGTGGGTCCCATCCGATCTGCCCGCCGTGCCGAACCACGACGGGTCGATGTGGACATCCGTGGTCCTCGATGGTGACCCGACGCAGCGCAGGGGCTGCCCTGCGCCCTCTGAAGGGACACACCATGGCAGGCACCACACGACGCGGCTTCCTCGCGGCCGCCGGGAGCGGGACGGCCGTCGCCGTCGTCGCCACCGCGGGCGGAGCGAGCGCGTCACCCCGATCGAACGAGGAGGCCCTCGAGGCCCTCGACGGCGCGGTCCTCGTCGCCTACATCGACGACCCACGGTCGGGAGTCCTCTCCCTGATGGTCGGCGAGGACGAGGTCGAGATCCACGACCCCGCCCTGGTCCGCCGGCTCGTCAAGGCGTCAGGAAGGCGGGCCTGATGTCCTCCCACCGCGAGGCCCCGGAGATCTCCAAGGACCCGGTCGCCGACAACACCGACGTCTACGCGTTCGTCAGCCCGGACCGGCCCGACACCGTCACGCTCATCGCGAACTTCATCCCGTTCCAGAACCCCCAGGGCGGGCCCAACTTCTACGAGTTCGGCGACGACGTGCGGTACCAGATCAACGTCAGCAACGCCGGCAAGGCCGGTGACCCCGACGTCGCCTACCGCTTCCGGTTCCACACCAGGATCCGCAACGCGTCCACGTTCCTCTACAACACCGGACCGATCGGCTCGATCACCGACCCGGCGTGGAACCGCCCGCAGTACTACAGCGTGTCCCGCTACCAGCGCGGGCGCGGCTGGAAGCAGCTGGCCGAGGACCTGCCCTGCCCGCCGGTGAACGTCGGCCCCCGCAGCACGCCGAGCTACTCGGCGCTGGCGGCCCAGGCCGTGCACCGGATCGCCGGTGGCCGCACCGTCTTCGCCGGCCAGCGCGCCGAAGGCTTCAACGTCGACCTCGGGAGCATCTTCGACCTCGGAACGCTGCGTCCCTTCCAGATGCTGCACCTCATCCCGTCGGCAGCGGCGGCGGGGGTCAACGGCACCCAGGGGCTCAACGTGCACAGCATCGCCATCCAGGTGCCGAAGTCCGACCTCACGGACGGCAACGTCACCCCCACGGAGGTCGGTGCCGCCACCTCGGTCGTCGGCGTGTGGGCCACGGCCAGCCGCCAGAAGACCAGGGTCATCAAGCGGGACGGGAAGGGGTCGGTGAACTCCGGTCCGTACCAGCAGGTCTCGCGCCTGGGCAACCCGTTGTTCAACGAGGTCATCACCCCGATGGCGCGAAAGGACGAGTGGAACGCCACGCCCCCGAGCGACGACTCCGACTACGCGAGGTACGTCTCGACGCCCGAGCTCGCCGGACTGCTCCCGGTGCTCTACCCGGGGGTGTTCCCCAACCTGGCGGCGTACGCCGAGCCGCGGGCCGACCTGCTCGCCATCCTGCTCACCGGCATCCCCACCGGCGTGGTGCCAGGCTTCCAGAACTACACCGGGCCCAACCAGGCCGACATGCTCCGGCTCAACCTCGCCGTCCCCCCGACGGCCGAGCCGAACCCCCTGGGGCTGGTCGCCGGGGACGCCGCAGGCTTCCCCAACGGCCGTCGTCTCGTCGACGACGTCGTGACGATCGAGCTGCGCGCCGTCGCGGGCCTGACCATCCCCCTCGTCGACCCGTCGTTCACTCCGGACGGCGCCACCTCCCAGGTGAGGGACGGCACGACGAACACCAACCCGCCCTTCCTGGACGAGTTCCCGTACCTCGGCACGCCGGCCGGTGGCTACCAGACGGCGCCGGGCACGGCCGGGGGCGCGGCGTAGCGCCACCCGTCCACCGGTTCGGCCGGCCGGGCGCCTCGTGCCCGGCCGGCCGGCCCGGACTCCCCCGACGAGCGACGAACCAGTGAGGACATCAGATGACGACGACGGACCCGTTGACCGCCGAGAACCCGACCGCCGGCCAGGGCCCGGTGCTGCTCGACATCGGCGGTGACGTCGGCGCCCTGGTCGTGACGATGCCCGCCCACACCCGGGGCCTCGAGGTCGAGATCCGGCCCCTCGGCAGCACGGCGGCGGACGCGCACGCCCAGGCGGTCCACCACGACCACAGCCACGACCACGACCATCACCACGACCACGACCACGACCACGACCATCACCACGGTGCGTCGCGCCACCCCCACGTCGGCGTGGTCGAGCGGGCGACGTCCGAGGGCAGCCACTTCTCGCTCGTCTACCCCGGCGTCGTGGCCGGGGACTACGAGCTGTGCCCGCTGCCCGGGGGCGAGGTGGCCGCCACGGCGTCGGTCACGGGTGGCGAGGTCACCCTGCTCGACTGGCCGGGCTGACGACGTCCCCCCGTGCCGGTGCGGGGGCGAGCCGCCGGTCGACGGCCCGGGCCCCCGCGAGCACGGCGAGGAAGAGGACCGCGACGCCGAGGCACGCCACGACGACCGCGCCGGCCCCACCCTCGCGGCTGTCGAGGAAGGGGTAGGGGTACCAGCCGGTGACCGCGCCGACGAGCAGGGTCCAGCCGAGCCACGCCACCGGCCAGACGAACGCGGTGCCGACCGTCGACGAGGCGACGCGCGGGCGCGGGCCGGCGAGGACCCACACGAGCACCGCGGCGAGCGGGACGACCAGGTGCAGGAGCGAGTCGGCCACCGCGTTCGCTCCCTCGAGGTCGAGCAGCGGGCGGAGCAGGACGAAGTGGACGAGCCCGGTGACGGTGATGCCGGCGACCGCCGCGAGCCGCGCGACGCGCCACCACCGCCCGTCGCGGGCGGGGTCGCGCCACAGCTGCCACGCCGTGACCGCCACGAGGACGTTGCTCTGGATCGTGAAGTAGGAGACGAGGCGGCCCAGCCGCGTGGCGAGCGGCGGCACCTCGGTCTCGGCGAGGACCGACGCCCCGGAGACCACGAGCACGGTCTGCAGGACGATGGCGGCGGTGGCGACGACGGCCACCATGAGGTGCAGCGCACGACGACGGGAAGCGGTCACGGGCCGCATCCTAGGCGGGTCGTCATGATGGTCCCATGACCACCGACGCCCGGACCCCCGTCGCCCGGCTCGAACGCCTGGCCCTGTGCGACACCTTCGACGCCGTGGGGCCCGACGCGCCCACCCTGTGCGACCCCTGGCGCACGCGTGACCTCGCGGCCCACCTCGTCGTGCGCGAGCGGCGGCCGGACGCCGCCGCCGGCATCTGGGTGCCGGCCCTGGCGTCGTGGACCGAGCACGAGCAGGACCGCATCGCCGCGGGTGACTGGCCGCGGCTCGTGGAGAGCATCCGCAGCGGCCCGCCGTGGTGGTCCCCGGCCCGCCTGGACCGGGTCGACGCCATCCTCAACACCGTCGAGCTCGTCATCCACCACGAGGACGTGCTGCGCGGCGACGGCGCCGTCGGTCCGCGCCGCGAGGTGCCCGAGCGCACGGCGCGGGCCGCCCACGCCGCCCTGAGGAAGTCGGCCTCGCTGATGTTCCGCCGCTCCCCCGTCGCGGTGCGGCTCGTCGCCCCCGGGCAGGAGGCCGTCACGGCCGGGCCGGAGTCGGCCGAGGCACCCGTCGTGGTCGTGACGGGAGAGCCGGTCGAGCTGCTCCTCCTCGCGTCGGGGCGGGCCCGCGTCGCCGCCGTCGAGATGGCCGGTGCCCCCGCTGACGTCGAGACGCTGCGCAGCGCCCAGCTCGGCCTGTCCTGACCCGTCCCCTCCATCGGGTGGAGGTGAAAAGGGACCCCCTCGCGGTCGGGTTTCACCTCGACACCGCGGGTGCGCCGGCGGGTGGAGGTGGGTGCGGGTCAGCGGACGGGGAGCCCGTCGGCCCGCAGGGCGTCCTTGACCTCGCGGATCGTCAGGTCGCCGAAGTGGAAGACGCTCGCCGCGAGGACGGCGTCGGCGCCGGCACGCACGGCGGGGGCGAAGTGCGCCACCGTCCCGGCCCCGCCGCTCGCGATGACCGGGACGTCGACCGCGGCCCGCACGAGCCCGATGAGCTCGAGGTCGAAGCCGTCCCTGGTGCCGTCGGCGTCCATCGAGTTGAGGAGGATCTCGCCGACCCCGAGCGAGGCCGCGCGAGCGCACCACTCGACGGCGTCGAGCCCGGTGCGGACGCGGCCGCCGTGGGTCGTCACCTCGAACCCGCCCACGGGAGAACCGGACTCGTCGCGGCGCCGGCGGACATCCGCCGAGAGCACGAGCACCTGGGCGCCGAAGCGGTCGGCCGTCTCGGCGATGAGCTCGGGCCGGGCGAGGGCCGCGGTGTTGACGCCGACCTTGTCGGCGCCCGCCCGCAGCAGGCGGTCGATGTCGTCGACGGTGCGCACCCCGCCGCCGACGGTCAGCGGGATGAAGACCTCCTCGGCCGTGCGGGCGACGACGTCGTACATCGTGTCGCGGGCCGCGCTGCTGGCCGTGACGTCGAGGAAGGTCAGCTCGTCGGCGCCCTGCTCGCCGTAGCGGCGGGCCAGCTCGACGGGGTCGCCGGCGTCGCGCAGGTTCTCGAAGTTGACCCCCTTGACGACGCGCCCGGCGTCGACGTCGAGGCACGGGATGACGCGCACCGCCATGGACATGCGTCCAACCTACCCAGCACTAGGCTCCCCGACATGGTCGCCCCGTCCCTCGAGCACGAGCGCACCGACCGGCCCGCGAGCACCGACGCGGCCGACCCGGACCACGTGGCCGCGGTCGTCGCCGCGGCCCGGGCGGCCTCGCCGAGGGCCGGGCGCACCGTCGTCGTCGCCGTCGACGGGCGCAGCGGCTCGGGCAAGACCCTGCTCGGCACGGCCGTCGCGGCCGCCCTCGGGTGCCCCGTCGTCCACCTCGACGACGTGTACCCCGGGTGGGACGGCCTCGCCGAGGGCGTCGCCCTGCTCACCACCGACCTGCTCGACCCGCTCGCCCGCGGCGGCACCGGCAGCTACCGGCGCTGGGACTGGATGAGGTCGCGGCCCGGGCGGGTCGTGCCCGTCCCGGCAGCCCCCGTCCTCGTCGTCGAGGGCTGCGGCGCCCTGACGCCGCCCGCGGCACGGCACGCCGCCGTGCGCGTCTGGGTCGAGGCGCCCGACGACGTGCGCCGGCGACGGGCCCTGTCCCGCGACGGCGAGACCTACGCCCCGCACTGGGACCGGTGGGCCGCCCAGGAGGACGCCGCCTACGGGGCCACCCGGCCCGGGGAGCACGCCGACCTCGTCCTGCGGACCGGACCGTGACCCCCGACGCCCTGCGCCCGGGCCTGGAGCGCGGACTGCGCCGGCTGCGCGAGCGCTGGGTGCTCATCGCCCAGATCGGCGTCGCCGTCCTGGCGGCCTGGCTCGTGGCCAAGCACGTCCTCGGCCACGCGGTGCCCTTCTTCGCCCCCGTCACGGCCATCCTGTGCCTCGGCCTCACCTACGGGCAGCGGCTGCGCCGGATCGTCGAGGTGACGGTCGGCGTCGCCATCGGGGTGCTCGTCGGTGACGTCATCGTCCTCGTGCTCGGCCACGGCGCCTGGCAGCTGGCCCTGGTCGTCGTGCTCGCCATGGGGATCGCGGTCGTGCTGTCGCCCGGCCAGCTCCTCGTCATCCAGGCCGGGGTCCAGTCGGTCTTCATCGTCGCGCTCGTCGCCACCCAGGAGGGCGCCGTGTCGCGCTGGCTCGACGCGGTCGTCGGCGGCGTCGTGGCCCTGCTCATCGGGGCCGTCGCCCCCACCTCCCCCATCCGGCGTCCCCGTGCCGAGGCGGCCCGCATGGTGCGCGACGTCGCGTCGACCCTGCGCGACGTCGTCGCCGCCCTGCGCCGCCGCGACCGGGTGCTGGCCACCGCGGCGCTGGAGCAGGCCCGCGACCTCGAGGGCCAGCTCACCGAGCTGCGCGTCGCCGCCGCGGAGGGGGTGGCGGTCGTCCGCCAGTCGCCGTTCCTGCGGCGCCACGCGTCGTCCGCCGCACGCGGCCCAGGGCCTCGTCGTCCCCCTCGACCGGTGCGTGCGCAACCTGCGCGTCCTCGCCCGTCGTGCCTCCGTCGCGGTGGCCCGGCCCGAGGACGTGCCCGACCACTACGTCGACCTCGTCGCCGCCCTCGCGGACGCCGCCGAGGACCTCGCCCGCGTCCTCGACGAGCACGCCACGCCCTCGGCGGCGCGAGCCGTCCTGGAGCGGGTGGCGGGCCTGTCCGCCCGGGTCGACCCGACCGCCGGGCTCTCCGCCGAGATGATCCGCGGGCAGGTCCGCTCGATGGTCGTCGACCTCCTCGTCGTCGCCGGGCTCGACGACGACGAGGCCCTCCAGCTGGTCCCCGAGTCCCACCTGCCCTGAGCCCTCTGCCATCCTCTGGACGGTGACCTCGGCGCGCTCCCCACGCTGGACCCTCGTCGCGGCGGTCGTCCTCGTCGCGGCGAACCTGCGCACCCTCATGGCCAGCCTGCCGCCGCTGGCCGAGGCCGTGCGCGCCGACCTCGGCCTCTCCAGCCTGGCGATGGGCGTGCTCACCACCCTCCCGGTGCTGCTCATGGGGCTCCTCGCGCCCGTCGCGGTCCAGGTCGCGCGCCGGGTCGGCCCCTCGACGGCCATCGCGGGCGGGCTCGGCGCGATCCTCGTCGGGCTGGCGGTGCGCGGGGTCGGCGACGCATCGGTGCCCGCCCTCTACGCGGGGACCTTCGTCGCGGGTGCCGGCATCGCGCTGGCGGGCACGCTCCTGCCCGGTGTCGTCAAGGCGGTCTTCCCGGACCACCGGTCGGGCCTTGGCACCGGCCTGACGATGGCCTCGATGATGGGCGCCGCGGCCCTGGCCTCGGCCGGCGCCGTCCCGCTCGCCGACGCCCTGGGCGGATGGGCCGACTCGATGGGGTCGTGGGCGTCGCTCGCAGCGCTCGGGCTGCTGGCCTGGGTCGCGGTGCGCCGCGGCATCCGGGGGCGCACGACCGGTGGCCCGCTGTCGGTCGGGTCGCACGCCCTGCCGTGGGCGAGCCTGACCGCGTGGCTGCTCGCCGCCTACCTGACGACCCAGTCGTGGCAGTTCTACTCCTCGCTGGCCTGGCTCGCCCCGACCTACGAGGCGCAGGGGTGGACCGCCCGCGACGCCGGCCTGCTCATGGCCGTGTTCACCGGCGCCCAGCTCGTCTCCGGGCTCGTGGCCCCCACCCTCATGGACCGGGTCCCGGACCCCCGCGTCCTGCTCGTCGTCGCCGGTGTCGTCGGCGGGTTCGGCGAGCTCGGCGTGTGGCTCGCGCCGCAGGCCGCCCCGTGGGTGTGGGCGCTGCTGCTCGGGGCCGGCCAGGGCGCGGCCTTCGCGCTCGGCCTCGGGCTGCTCGTCCGCTACGCCGTCACGGCGCGCGACAGCGCCCGCCTCACGGCGATGTGCTTCCTCGTCAGCTACTCGGTCGCGGCGTTCGGCCCGGCGGCGTCTGGGGCCGTCGAGGACGCCGCGGGCGGCTTCGGCCCGGTGTGGGCGCTGCTCGCGCTCGTCATGGTGCCGCAGGTCCTCGTCTCGCTCCGGCTCGGCCCGTCACTGCCGCGCGTGGGGTCCTGAGGCCCGCCAGCGGTCGACCAGGGCCGCGAGCCGGTGGGCCTCGGCGCGCCCCGCGGCACCGTCGGCCCGCTGGATCGCCATGACGGCGAGCTCGTCGTCGTCGACGAGGTCGAGGCTGACCCAGGGCGCGCCCTGCGGGAAGCGCACCTCGACGACCTCCGCCCACGCGACCCGGCGGGTCAGCACGAGGTTGCGCACGGTGAGGCCGTCGGCGTCCGGCACGGCGCGGATCCTCGCGTAGCGCAGGAGGAACGCGGCGATGGCGGCCCCGAGCCCGACGAGCGCGAGCTGGTCGACCGGCCCCCACTCGCGGGTCCGTCCGAGCAGCAGCGCCGACCCGGTGCACACGAGCAGCGCGGCCGCCGCCATGACGAGCGGCATCACCCGCCCGCGCCGCGGTCGGAACGGGCCGTCGGTCGCGGCCGCCCCGGGGGTCACAGCCGGCAGGCGGCGATGTCGGTGACGAGGATGGCCCGGGCCCCGAGGTCGTAGAGCTCGTCCATGACCGTGTTGGTGACGGCCCGCGGCACCATGGCCCGCACCGCGACCCACTCGGGGTTCTGCAGCGGCGACACCGTGGGCGACTCCAGCCCCGGGGTGATGGCGCAGGCGGGGTCCACCAGCGCCACGGGGACGTCGTAGTCGAGCATGACGTAGTGGCGGGCCGTGATGACGCCGAGGAGGCGGCGGCGCAGCACCTCGACGCCTGCCTTCTCCTCGCTGCCCTCCCGGCGGACGAGGACGGCCTCGCTGCGCAGGATCGGCTCCCCGAAGACCTCCAGCCCCTGTGAGCGCAGGGTGGCCCCGGTCTCGACGACGTCGGCGATGACGTCGGCGACGCCGAGGGTGATCGCCGTCTCGACCGCGCCGTCGAGGCGGGTCACCGAGGCGACGACCCCGTGCTCGGCGAGGTGCTTCTCGACCAGGCCGGGGTAGCTCGTCGCGACCCGCTGGCCGCCGATGTCGGCCAGTGCCGAGGCCGTCCCGGGGCGGGCGGCGTACCGGAACGTCGAGGAGCCGAAGCCCAGGCCCATGAGCTCGACGGCGGCCGAGCCCGAGTCCAGGAGGAGGTCGCGCCCGGTGATCCCGCCGTCGACGGTGCCGGAGCCGACGTAGACGGCGATGTCACGCGGGCGCAGGTAGAACAGCTCGACCCCGTTGTCGGGGTCGGAGACCACGAGCTCCTTGGGGTCGCGGCGGGTGCGGTACCCCGCCTCACGGAGCATGGCGGCCGCGGGTTCGGACAGCGACCCCTTGTTCGGGACGGCGATGCGCAGCATGGGTGGCTCTCCGGTCAGAGGTGGCGGTAGACGTCGTCAGGGGTGAGGTCGCAGGCGATGAGGAGCACCTGGAGGTGGTAGAGCAGCTGGCTGACCTCCTCGGCGGTGCGCTCGGGCCCCTCGTGCTCGGCCGCCATCCAGACCTCCGCGGCCTCCTCCACGATCTTCTTGCCGATCGCGTGGACGCCGGCGTCGAGGGAGGCCACGGTGCCCGAGCCCTCGGGCCGGGTCCGGGCCTTCTCGGCGAGCTCGGTGAACAGGGCGTCGAAGGTCTTCACTCCGGAAGTCTAGGAGGCGGACGGCCCTCGCCGGCGGCAGGGTCCACCCCGACGGGCCCGCCGGAGGGGTGGCCGGCCCGTCGGGGCGGGGTCAGGGGGTCCGCACGGGTTCCCGGGCCCCGCGGGACGCCACGGACTCGTCGGGGCGCTCGGTGCGCGACGCCCGGAGCCAGACGGTGAAGCCGTAGAGGACGAGGGCGCCGTAGACGGCGTAGAGCACGGCCGTGGGGTAGTACCCGCTGTGCCAGAGCAGCGGGACGCCGACGAGGTCGACGGCGATCCACATGAGCCAGAAGTCGTTCCAGCCGCGGGCCATCGCGTAGGTCGCCGCCATCGAGCCGACGAGGATCCACGCGTCGAACCAGAAGTACCAGCGCGGCGCCGGCCACGCGGCCCCGACGGACGCCAGGACCCACTGCGCGACGAGGACGAGCGCCACCCATCCCAGGACGTAGCCGAGCCGCTCGCGCGCGGTCGCCCAGCGCGGGGTGATGGCCGGGGTGTCGTCGGGGGCGCCGGCGGCGAGGCGGGCCCTGCGGTGCCGGCTCCAGCGGTACCAGCCGTACACGCTCGTCATGACGAAGAAGACCTGCCGCCCGGCCTGCCCGAACAGCGGCGTGCGCGCCGCCTCGTCGATCGTGGCGGCCATGAAGATGAGGAAGAGCAGGACGTTCCCGACGATGCCGACCGGCCAGGCCCACACGCGGCGGCGCATGCCGAGGATCGCCGACGCGAACCCGAAGGCGTTGCCGAAGACCTCGATCCACGGCAGCGGGTGGCCGGCGACGGTGACCGACTCGTGCTGGATCCACGCGAGGACCTCACGCAGGCCGTTCACGCCGGGACCACCGTGGCTCCCAGCGGGCGGGGGGCGAGGTCGCGCAGCGTCACAGCCGTGGCGACGGCGGCGCTGGCGGCCTCGTGCCCCTTGTCCTCACGGGACCCGGGC
This sequence comes from uncultured Actinomycetota bacterium, assembly GCA_963795035.1. Lineage (GTDB taxonomy): Bacteria > Actinomycetota > Actinomycetes > Actinomycetales > Dermatophilaceae > Oryzobacter. The sequence continues at coordinate 1,053,812 of CAWCFZ010000003.1, forward strand.
AGGCCCGAGCGGTCCCGCGCCTGCTCGTCGTCGTCGCAGGTGAGGACGCCGAACCCCACGGGGACCCCGGTCCGCACCGCGACCTCGGTGAGGCCGACCGTCGCACTCTGGCAGACGTACTCGAAGTGCGGGGTGCCGCCGCGCACGACGACGCCCAGCGCCACGAGGGCGTCGTGCGTCGGGGCGAGGCGGGCGCACGCCACGCTCAGCTCGACCGTGCCGGGGACGCGCACGACGAGGGGCTCCTCGACGCCGGCCTCGGTCAGGGCGCGCAGCGCGCCGTCGAGCAGGCCGGCCATGACCTCCTCGTGCCACGACGCGGCCACGACGGCCACGCGCAGCCCGTGCCCGTCGGCCGCGACGGCCGGGGCTCCGGTTCCACTCATGTCTGGTGCTCCTTCGGGGTCGGTCCGGTGCGGGTCAGGCGGTGGTGCCGGTGTCGGTGGCGTCGAGGAGGAGGTCGTGGCCCAGCCGGTCCCGCTTGGTCCGCAGGTAGGTGGCGTTCGCCGGGTGCGGGGTGGTGCGCAGCCGCTCGACGCCCGTCACCGCGACCCCGTGCCGGCGCAGGCCGTCGACCTTGGCCGGGTTGTTCGTGAGCAGGCGGATCGCGTCGACCTCGAGGTCGGCGAGGATGCCCGCCGCGGCGACGTAGTCGCGGGCGTCGACCGGCAGGCCGAGCTCGACCTGGGCGTCGACGGTGTCCATCCCCCGGTCCTGGAGGGCGTAGGCCCGCAGCTTCTCGGCGAGGCCGACGCCCCGTCCCTCGTGCCCGCGCAGGTAGAGCAGGAGCCCGCCCTCCGCGGCGACCCGCTCGAGCGAGCGCTCGAGCTGCAGGCCGCAGTCGCAGCGCTGGGAGCCCAGCACGTCGCCGGTGAGGCACTCGGAGTGGACCCGGACGAGCGGGGCGGTGTCCGGGACCCCGAGCGGGCTGACGAGGGCGAGGTGCTCCTCCCCGGTGATGCCGTCGCGGTAGGCCAGGGCGCGGAACTCGCCGTGCCGCGTCGGGATCACCGTGTCGGCGACCCGCTCGACGCGGTCGTGGCGCTGCCGCCACGCGACGAGGTCGGCGATGGTGAGGACGGGCAGGCCCTCGCGGACGCCGAGCTCGAGGACGCCGGGCAGGCGCGTCATCGAGCCGTCGTCCTCGACGAGCTCGCCGATGACGGCGACCGGCGCGAGGCCGGCGAGGCGGCAGAGGTCGACCGCGGCCTCGGTGTGGCCGGGGCGGACCAGCACGCCGCCCTCTCGGGCCCGCAGCGGGATGAGGTGGCCGGGACGGCGCAGGTCGGTCGCGGTCGCCTCCGGGTCGGCGAGGACGCGGGCGGTGCGGGTGCGGTCGGCGGCGGAGATGCCCGTGGTGACACCGACGGCGGCGTCGACGGTGACGGTGTAGGCGGTGGTCAGCGGGTCGCGGTTGGCCTGGACCATGAGCGGCAGGTCGAGCCGGTCGGCCACCTCGCCCGTGACCGGGGCGCACAGGTAACCCGAGGTGTGCCGGACCGTCCAGGCGGTCCACCGCTCGGTGAGCGTCTGCGCCGCCAGGACGACGTCGCCCTCGTCCTCCCGGTCGACGTCGTCGACGACGAGCACGGGTCGGCCCTCGCGCAGGGCGGCGAGGGCGTCCTCGACGGTGGCGAGTCGGGGGGTGGCGGTCATGCGGTGGCCTCCTTGGGGGCGAGCCGGGTGGCGAGGAGCCGTTCCACGTACTTGGCCAGGACGTCGACCTCGAGGTTCACGGGGTCGCCGACCCCCTTGGTGCCGAGCGTCGTGAGGTCGAGCGTGGTCGGGATGAGCGAGACGGAGAACGCGTCGTCGGTGAGGTCGACGACGGTGAGCGACACCCCGTCGACGGTGACCGAGCCCTTCTCCACGAGGTAGGGCGCGAGGTCGGCGGGGAGGGCGAAGCGCACGACCTCCCACCGCTCCGCCGGCTCGCGGGCCGTGATGCTCGACGTGCCGTCGACGTGGCCCTGCACGACGTGGCCGCCGAAGCGGGAGGACGCGGCCATCGCGCGCTCGAGGTTGACCCGGTCGCCGGGGCGCAGGACGCCCAGGCTGGTGCGGTGCAGGGTCTCGGCCATGACGTCGGCGGTGAAGTCGCCCCCGCCGTGGCCGGTCACGGTGAGGCAGACGCCGTTGACGGCGATGGAGGCACCGTGGGTGGCGTCGGAGGTGACGAGGGGTCCGTGGACGGTGAGGCGGGCGGAGTCGGCGCCCTGCTCGAGGGCGGTGACGGTGCCGAGCTCCTCGACGATGCCGGTGAACACGCTCAGTGCCTTTCGTGGGGGACGGGGCGGGCGGTGATCCGGACGTCGCCGTCAAGGACGGCGACGTCGGTGGTCTCCAGGCGCAGGGTCCGGCCGATGGTCGTGAGGCCGAGGTCGCCGACGGCGCCGCGGCCGGCGCCGAGGAGGGCCGGGGCGACATAGGCGACGACCTCGTCGACGAGCCCGGCCCGCAGGAACGCGGCGGCCAGGGTGGGGCCGCCCTCGAGGAGGACGTGGTGGATGCCGCGCTCCATCAGGGCGTCGAGGACCACGCTGGGGTCGTGGGTCGCGACGGCGAGGGTGCGCGCCGAGTGGTCGAGGAGGCGGGCGCCCTGCGGGAGCGGACGCAGGCCGGCGACGACGCGCAGGGGCTGGCGGGCGGCGGGTGCGCCGCCGGGGTCGCGGACGGTGAGGGCGGGGTCGTCGGCGAGCGCGGTCCCGGTGCCGACGAGGATCGCTCCGACGCGCGAGCGCAGGGCGTGGACGTCGGCGCGCGCGGCCTCGCCGGTGATCCAGCGGCTCGTGCCGTCGGGGGCCGCGGCGCGGCCGTCGAGGGTGGTCGCGGTCTTCCAGACGACCCACGGGCGGCCCGTGCGGCGGGCGTGCAGCCAGGTGGCGTTGAGCGACTCGGCGTCGGCGCGCACGACGGGGTCGGTGACCTGCGCGACGTCGAGGCCGTCGGCGGCCAGGCGCGCCGCTCCCCCGGCGGCCTGCGGGTCGGGGTCCGCGACGGCGTAGCGGACCCGGGCGATCCCGGCGTCGCGCAGGGCCCGGGTGCACGGTCCGGTGCGCCCGGTGTGGTCGCAGGGCTCGAGGGTGACGAGCGCGGTGCCGCCGGCTGCGGCCGTCCCGGCTCGGGTCAGGGCGTCGACCTCGGCGTGCGGGGTGCCGGCGCCCCGGTGGTGGCCGACGCCGACGACCCTGCCGTCGCGGTCGGTGACGACGCACCCGACGCGGGGGTTGGGGTCGGCCTGCGGGCCCAGGCGTGCGGCATCGAGCGCCCGCTGCATCAGCGCGCTCTGCTCGTCCATGGGTCCTGCCTCGTGCCTCGAACCGGTCGTCGGTCGGGCTCCGGGCGGATGGCTCGTGAGACGGGTACCCCGAGGGGGACGCCGTCGCATCGGCCGCCGACGACGGCCCGAGGGCCCTCGTCGACACGTGCTGCCTCCCATCCGGACTCTCACCGTCGGTCCCGGAGTTTCACCGGGTCAACCGGCCGCTGGCTGCGGTCGGGTCGTGGACTGTCACCACCGGCTCGGAATTGCACCGACCCCGGAGCACGTACCCGGCCAGTATGCACCCTCGAGGTCAGGGCTCGACGACGAGACCCATGGCCCGCAGGATGCCGCCGGCGGCGGCCGCGTCGAGGCGCAGGCCCTGCACCCGGTTCTCCGCGGGGTCGAAGGCGTAGCCGTAGGACCCGACGAGGGAGGCCTGGCGCAGGTCGGTCCCCGCGACGGTGGCCGCGGTGAGGTCGCAGCCGGTGAGCTCGGCGCCCTGCAGGTCGGCCCCGCCGAGGTCGACCTCGCGCAGCGAGCAGTCGGCGAACCGGGAGCCGCGCACCTGCGCGTCCCGGAACGACCCGAGGTCGAGGCGGCACCGCTCCATGTCCCACGGGCGGGTCGAGAGCGGCGAGGCGTCCGCGCGGCTCCAGGCGACGGCGAGGGCCTTGCACTCCACGAACCGGCAGTCGGTGAACCGCGAGCCGACGAGGTCGACCATCGACAGGTTGCACCCCGTGAAGGTGCAGTCGGTGAAGCGGCACTCCCGCAGCACCGCCTTCTCCAGGACGCAGCCGTCCAGGCGGCACCCCTCGAGCTCGACCCCGGCGAGGACCTCGCCCGGCGCCAGCCCCTGCGTGAGGTCGAGGTCGGCGGCGTAGCCGCCGGTGTCGGCGAGGCGCTGCGCCAGCGAGGTCACGCCGGCCCTCAGCGGTGGGCGTGCGCGGCGGCCAGGGCGCGCAGCTCGTCGACCGCCGCGGCGGCGGACTGCGCGCCGTAGACCGCCGAGCCCGCGACGAACACGTCGGCCCCGGCCTCGGCGCACGCCTCGATGGTGTCGGCCGAGACCCCGCCGTCGACCTGGATCCACACCTCGCCGCCGTACCGCCGCACGGCCTCGCGGACCCGGCGCACCTTGGGCATCTGGTCGGCCATGAACGACTGGCCGCCGAAGCCCGGCTCCACCGTCATGACCAGGACCATGTCGACCTCGGGCAGGAGGTCCTCGTAGGGCGCGAAGTCGGTGCCCGGCTTGACCGCGAAGGCAGCCCGGGCCCCTGCCGCGCGGATGGCGCGGGCCGTGGCGACGGGGTCGCGCACGGCCTCGACGTGGAAGGTCACCGAGCGGGCGCCGGCCTCGGCGTACGACGGGGCCCAGCGGTCGGGGTCCTCGATCATGAGGTGGCAGTCGATGGGGATCGGCGACACCGTGACCAGGGCCTCCACGACCGGCAGCCCGAGCGTGAGGTTGGGGACGAAGTGGTTGTCCATGACGTCGACGTGCGCCCAGTCGGCGTTCGCGATGGCGCCGAGCTCGCGCTCGAGGTTGGCGAAGTCGGCGGACAGGATCGACGGGGAGATCTGCACGGGGACGACCCTAGCGACCCGGCTCAGGCCCTCTTGCGCAGCACCGCGAGGAACATGGCGTCGGTGCCGTGGACGTGGGGCCAGAGCTGGACGTACGGGCCGTCGCCGAGGTCGGCGACGGGGTCGCCGGCCGCGTCGGTGAACAGCGGTCGCGCGTCCACGACCTCGATGTCGTCGCGCTTCTTCAGCACGTCGCTCACGACGAAGCGGGTCTCGGCGATGTGCGGGCTGCACGTGGCGTAGCCGACGACCCCTCCCGGTGCCACGGCATCGAGGGCGGACGAGAGCAGGGCGCGCTGGAGCGGGGCGAGCGCGGCGACGTCGGCCGGCTGGCGCCGCCACCGCGCCTCCGGGCGCCGGCGCAGCGCGCCCAGACCGGTGCACGGGGCGTCGACGAGCACCCGGGCGTAGGCGGCCGGCTCGTCCTCGCCGACCGAACGGCCGTCGGCGGTGCGCACGTCGATGCGGCGGCCGAGCGAGGCGGCGTGCCGCGAGAGCGCCCCCAGGGTCGAGCGGACCAGCTCTGCCCGGTGCTCGCTCACCTCGACCGCGGTGAGGTCGGCGCCCGCCTCGAGGCCGAGCGCCCCGAGGACGCCGGCCTTGCCGCCGGGTCCGGCGCACAGGTCGAGCCAGCGGTCCGGGACGTCGGGTCCGACGGCGGCCCGGGCGAGCGCGAGGGCGACGAGCTGCGAGCCCTCGTCCTGCACCGAGGCGCGCCCCTGGCGGATCGCCGCCACCGCGCCGGGGTCCCCGGCGTGCAGCACGGCCCCGAGCGGCGACATTCGGCTCGGCTCGGCGTCGGCGGCGTCGACCAGCTCGTCGACGGTGCTGAGCCCGGGGCGCGCGACGAGGTGGACCCGGGGCGGCTCGTTGTCGGCCGCCAGGAGGGCCTCGAGCTCGGCGTCGACGGTGGTGGCCGTGGCGCGGCCGTGGCCGATGAGCGCGGCCCGCAGCGCGGTGACGACCCACTCGGGGTGGCTGTGCCGCACGCAGGCGGCGGCCACTCCCCCGCCCTCGGGGACGACGGCCTCCTGCCACTGCTCGATCGTGCGCTCGCTGATCCGGCGCATGACGGCGTTGACGAAGCCTCCGGCACCGGCGCCGGCGACGACCTTGGACAGCCCCACGGTCTGGTCGGCCGCGGCGTGGGTGGCGACGCGCATCCCGAGCAGCTGGTGGGCCCCCAGGCGCAGGACGTCCAGGACCTGCGGGTCGATGCGTGCGGTGGGGCGTCCGGCGGCGTCGGCGATGACGGCGTCGTAGAAGCCCTGCCAGCGGATGGTGCCGAAGGCGAGCTCGGTGGCGAAGGCGGCGTCACGGCCCTCGACGTGGTGGCGGCGCAGGATCGTGGGCAGCTCGAGGTTGGCGTAGCCGCCCTCGGCCACGGCGCGCAGCAGCGTGTACGCGGCGAAGCGGGTGGGCTCCGCCCGCCGGGTGCGCTGCGAGGGCGCGGTCGCGCTGCGCTGGCGGGGTCCCCGGCGCCCACCGCCGGGTCGTCGGTCGGGTCCGTCAGCCATCGAGCCGGTCTCCTGTCGTGAGGCGGACCCCGCGGGCCCAGTCGGCGGCCGGCATGGGGCGCTTGCCGAGCGGGCCGACCTCGCCCAGCTCGACGGGCCCGGACGCCGTGCCGACGAGCACCGCCCGCTTGGTGACGTGCACCGTGCCGGGAGCGAGCGGGCCGAGGTCGTCCGGGACGCTCGGGCGCGCGAGGAGCGGCCAGACCTTGAGGCGCTGCCCGTGCAGGGTGGTCCAGGCGCCGGGCGCGGGGGTGCACCCGCGGACGTGGCGGTCGACGACGTGGGCGGGCAGGTCCCAGCGCACCCGCGCCTGCTGCGTCGTGAGCTTCGGTGCGTGGCTGACGCCGTCCTGCGGCTGCGCGACCCCGTGCAGCGACCCCTCCTCGAGGCCGTCGAGCGTCGCGACGAGCAGCCCCGCACCGGCGTGCGCGAGGCGCTCGAGCAGGGTGCCGGCGGTGTCGTCGGGCCGCACCGTCTCGGTGAGGGTGCCGAGGACCGGGCCGGTGTCCAGGCCCTCGTCGAGCACGAAGGTCGTGGCGCCGGTGACGTCGTCGCCCGCCATGAGGGCCCGCTGCACGGGCGCGGCGCCGCGCCAGGCGGGCAGCAGCGAGAAGTGGAGGTTGACCCAGCCGTGCCGCGGGACGTCGAGGGCGGCCCGGGGCACCAGGGCGCCGTACGCGACGACGGGGCAGCAGTCGGGCTCGAGCGCGCGCAGCCGGTCGAGGAACTCGGGGTCGCGGGGGCTCGTGGGGGTCAGCACCTCGATGCCCGCCTCGGTCGCGACCTGCTTGACCGGGGACGCAGCCATCGTGCGACCGCGACCCGACCGGGCGTCGGGCCGGGTGACGACGGCGGCGACGTCGTGGCGCGACGCGAGCAGGGCCCGCAGCGAGGGGACGGCGGCCTCCGGCGTGCCCGCGAGGACGAGGCGCACTCAGCGCCTCCCGAAGGTGCCCGCGTGGGGGCTGACCTTGACCGTGGGCGTCGGTGTCGCCCAGTCGGCCTCGCGGACGAGGCGCATCGCCTCGCGGCGCTGCTCGGGGTCGAGGCGGTCGACGAACAGGACCCCGTCGAGGTGGTCGCTCTCGTGCTGGACGGCCCGGGCCAGCAGGTGGGTGCCCTCGACCGTCACCGGCTCGCCGTGCATCGACCAGCCCCGCGCCACGACCTGCAGGGCGCGCGGGGTGTCGAAGCGCAGGCCCGGGAACGACAGGCAGCCCTCCGGGCCGACCTCCTCCTCGTCGCCGAGGGTGAGGTCGGGGTTGACGAGGTGTCCCACGTCGCCGTCGACGTGGTAGCTGAAGACCCGCAGGCCGACCCCGAGCTGTGGTGCGGCCAGGCCTGCTCCCCCGGCGTCGAGCATCGTGTCGGTGAGGTCGGCGACGAGGCGGCGCAGCTCGGCGTCGAAGTCGACGACCGGGTCGGCGGGGGTCCGCAGGACGGGGTCGCCGAAGAGGCGGATGGGCGTGACACTCACGCCCGGGATTCTAGGCGGCGCCCCGCGGCGGGGGCTCAGGTGGTGGGGTCGGGTGGGTCGACCCGCACGGTGACGGGGTCGGGGTCCTTGCGGGCCGAGGCGCGGGCCCGCAGGGCGGCGAGCTCGCGGGTCAGGGCCGGGCCGTCGGGGGGTGCGACGGTGACGATGAGGCGCCACCGCTCCCCCACGTGCGGCAGCGGCCCCAGGACCGCCGCGGACCCGGGCAGCGGCAGCTCGGCCACGGCGGCCTCGAGCGCCGCCCGCGACCCGGTGAGCACCGCCAGCCGCGCCGTCGGGGGCAGCGACAGCTCGCGCCGCTCCACGAGCTCACGCGTCGCGAACCACGCGGGGTCCCAGCGCACCAGGGCCTCCACGGCGGGGACGGACACGTCGGTGGGCGCCCCGGCCACGACCACCCGCCCGCCCTCGGACGCGGGCCGCACGAGCGCGGCCGCCGCGGTCCACCGGCGCAGGGTCTCCTCCCCCGCGGTGAGGCTCGGCCGTTCGAGGAGCGCCCACGCGTCGAGGAGGATGGCGGCGGCGTAGCCGTCGGGCGCCACCGGCTCGGCCCCCGGCGTCGAGACGACGAGGCGGGGCCCGGACGAGACCACGTCGAGGACGACGCCCGCCCCTGACCGCTCGACCGGCACGCCCGGGAAGGCCCGACCCAGCTCCTCTGCGGTGCGTCGGGCACCGACGACCGACGAGCGCAGCCGCCCGTCACCGCACGACGGGCAGGTGAACGCGGTCTCGACCCGCCCGCACCAGCGGCACCCCGGTGGTCCCTGCGGGCCGGGCAGCGCGAGCGGTCCGGCACACGCGCGGCACCGGGCCGGGCGACGACAGGTCTGGCAGGACAGGGCCGGGAGGTACCCGCGCCGCGGCACCTGGACCAGGACCGGCCCGAGGGCGAGCGCCTCCTTGGCCGTGCGCCAGGCGACGGACGGCAGGTGGGCCGCCGCGACGGCCGGGTCGCGGTCGGCGTCGTGCCCCTCGCCCGCGACGCGCACCGACGCGACGGCGGCCCGCACCACGGCCCGCGAGGCCTCGACCGGTGCCAGGACCCCCTGCTCGACGAGCTCGGCCACGGCCACCGACCGGGTGTGTCCCGCGGCGAGCACCGCGGCGCCCTCGACCCGGGAGCGGGCCAGGAGCACCTCGCGCACGTGCGGGTACGGCGCACGGGGCTCGTCGAGGAGGTCGTCGCCGTCGTCCCACCAGGCGACGAGGCCGAGGTCGTGGACCGGGGCGAAGGCGGCGGCCCGCGTGCCGACGACGACGTCGACGTGCCCGCGCACCGTCTTGAGGAAGGCGGTGTAGCGCGCCTGCGGCCCCTGGTCGGCGGTGAGCCGGGTGGCCCGCCCCGTGCCGAGGACGTCGGTGAGGGCCGTCTCGACGCGCGCCACGTCGCGGTGGTCGGGGACGACGAGCAGGGCCCCGCGGCCGCCCTCCACCGCCGCCCGCGCTGCCTCCGCGAGCAGGACCGGCCAGTCGCGGCCGGCCCCGCCGGGCAGCGCGAGGACCGACGCCCGGGGGTCGCCCCCGTCGCGCACCCGGTCCAGGAACGCCGCCCCGGCCGGGTGGACGGGCCAGGCCGCGGGCTCCCGCGGGGGCAGGCCCGCCCGCTCGGGCGCTTGCGTGGCCAGCGCCTTCTCGGCCGCCGCGTGGCGCGGCGGCACGGCGAGCCGCAGGACGTCGCCGAGTGTCCCGGCGTACCGGTCGGCCACCTCGCGCGCCGCCGTGAGCACGGCCGGGGTGAGCACCCGCTCGGCGGAGACCACCTTGCGCACCGGGGCGAGGCGACCGGGGTGGTCGGCGGCGTCCCGCCGGGCGAGCACGTAGCCGTCGAGGTCCTGCCCGGCGAAGCGCACCTTGACCCGCACGCCCGGCTGCGCCGCGGTCGCCATCGACGTCGGGACGAGGTACTCGAAGGGTCGGTCGAGGTGGGCCAGGCCGGTGTCGACCTGGACGAGGGCGACCGGCAGCGTGTCGGTCGTGGGGTCCTCGCCCGCGAGGCGGCGGGGCGGCCGGCGGGCCGGGGCCCGCGGTGTGAGGAGGCTCAGCTGCTCGACGTCGTCGGGAGCCGTCCCCGCTCCCCCGTCCCCCGCACCCTCGGCCGCCGTCACGGCCCCGAACCTAGCGGAGCCCACCGACCCCGCGCGGGTCGGTGGGCTCCGCCTGTGGACGGGCGCGGCGTCAGCCGTGGACGGCCCGCTGGAGCGCCTCGACGCGGTCGGTGCGCTCCCAGGTGAAGGGGTTCTCCACGCCGTCGGCCGAGGTGCGCCCGAAGTGGCCGTAGGCCGCCGTCGCCTTGTAGATCGGGCGCAGGAGGTCGAGGTCCTCGAGGATCGCGGCGGGGCGCAGGTCGAAGGTCGCGAGGATCGCGGCCTGGATCTTCTCGGCCGCGACCGTCTCGGTCCCGAAGGTCTCGACGTACAGGCCCACGGGCTGCGCCTTGCCGATGGCGTAGGCGACCTGGACCTCGCAGCGACGGGCCAGGCCGGCGGCGACGACGTTCTTGGCGACCCAGCGGGTGGCGTACGCCGCCGACCGGTCGACCTTCGAGGGGTCCTTGCCCGAGAACGCGCCCCCACCGTGGCGGGCCATGCCGCCGTAGGTGTCGACGATGATCTTGCGGCCGGTGAGGCCGGCGTCGCCCATCGGACCACCGATGACGAACTTGCCCGTGGGGTTGATGTACGCGCGGTAGTCGCTCGTCACGAGGTCGGTGCCGGCGTCGGCCAGACCGGCGAGCACCGGCTCGATGACGTGGGCGCGCACGTCCGGCTCGAGCATCCCGTCGAGCGAGATGTCCTCGGCGTGCTGGCTGGACACGACCACGGCGTCGAGGGAGACGGCGCGGTCGCCCTCGTAGGCGATGGTGACCTGGGTCTTGCCGTCGGGTCGCAGGTAGGACAGCTCGCCGGTCTTGCGGACCTCGGAGAGGCGCTCGGCGAGCCGGTGCGCGAGGAAGATCGGCAGCGGCATCAGCTCGGGGGTGTCGTCGCAGGCGTAGCCGAACATCAGGCCCTGGTCGCCCGCACCCTGCTTGTCGCGGGGGTCCACGCCACCGGTGCGGTTCTCGAACGCGGTGTCGACGCCCTGGGCGATGTCGGGGCTCTGCTGGCCGATCGAGACCTCGACGCCGCACGAGGCGCCGTCGAAGCCCTTGGTCGAGCTGTCGTAGCCGATGCCGAGGACGGTGTCGCGGACGATCTTGGGGATCTCGACGTAGGCCTCGGTCGTGACCTCACCGGCCACGTGGACCAGGCCGGTGGTCACCATGGTCTCGACGGCGACCCGGCTGCCGGGGTCCTGAGCGAGCATCGCGTCGAGGATCGAGTCCGAGATCTGGTCACAGATCTTGTCCGGGTGACCCTCGGTGACCGACTCGGACGTGAACAGGCGTGCGGACACGCGGATCTCCTTCGGTGTACGGGGACGACCGCGCCTTCCCGGCCGCGGTCCGCCCGACAATCTACCGGCACCTCGCGAGGACGACGGACTTCGTCCAGCGCCTCCCCGGGACGTCTGCGATCATGGGCCCCGTGTCTGACGGGTCCGTACGCGAGGCGATGGCGGGCGACGTGGGCGCGGACGCGCCGCCCACGTCGGCCAGCCCGGTCGACGAGGCGCTCGGGCTGCTGACCCGGGCCCAGACCCTCGCCGACCAGCTGCGGGCCGACGCCAACCGCGAGGTCGCCCAGGCGCGCGCGGACGCGGCGCGGCTGCGCGGCGAGTCGCAGGAGGCGAGCCACGAGCTGGAGGAGCTGCGGGCCTCGCTGTCCACCGCCCGCGAGGACGCCCGGCGCCGCCTCGAGGAGACCCGCGCCGAGGTCGAGCTCATGCTCGCCGACGCCGCCGACCAGGCCTCCCTCCTGCGGGCCCGGGCGACGAAGGCGAGCGACGAGGCCGTCTCGCTGGCCGAGGAGCAGGCCGCGCAGCGGATCGCCGAGGCGCAGGCGCGGGCCGACGAGGTCCTCGAACGGGCCCGGCTCGAGCACGAGGGCACCATGGCGCGGCTCGCCGAGGAGGAGCACGCCAACCAGGAGCGCTGGGGCCGCGAGCACGACGCCCACGCCCTCGAGCTGTCGTCCCTGCGTGAGGCCACCCTCGCCGACCTCGCCCGGCTGCGCCGCGAGACCGAGGAGTACGCGCACGAGCACCGTGGGACCGCGGAGGGCGAGGTCGCCGCCCGGCTGCGCGACCTCGCCGACCACGAGGAACGCAGCCGCGCCGGGGCCGCCGGCCTGGTGACGGCCGCGCGCGAGGAGGCCGCCGGCCTCGTCGCCGAGGCCACCTCGCAGTCCGAGGCCGTCATGGCCAGCGCCCAGGCCCACCTCGCGTGGGCCCAGGGCACGGTGCGCGAGATCCTCGAGCGCGCCGAGGCCGACGCCCTGACCCGTGCCCGCGCCCACCACCAGGAGCTCGCCGAACGCTCCCGGGTCCACCGGCACCGGGCCCAGTCCCTCCTCGGCAGCGCCCGGACGCGCAGCCACGACCGGCTCGCCGAGGCCGAGTCCGAGTCGACCCGGCTGCGCGAGCGGGCCGATTCGGTGCTCGCCGAGGCCCTGGCCGACGCCGAGCGCACCCGCGAGGCCGCCCAGCGCGAGGCCGAGCGCCTCCTCGCCGACGCCCGGGCCCGGGAGGACGAGGTGCGCGAGCGCGCCGAGCGCCGCCTCACCGAGGCCGAGCAGGGCGCCCGGCTCGTGCGCGAGCGCGCCGCCGACGACGTCGAGCGGATGCAGCGCGAGGCGCACGAGGCGCACCGCGCCGCCCGCGCCGAGGTCATGCGCCAGTCCGAGGAGGCCCGCGAGCGCGCCGACGCCGTGCGCGCCGAGGCCCAGGCCGCCGTGGAGCGGGCCCGCGCCGAGGTGCACACCCTGGCTGCCCGTCGCGACGCCATCACGGCCCAGCTCGGCAACCTCTCGGGCGTCATCGACGCCCTCTCCGTCCCCGAGACCCCCGCCCCGAAGACCCCGTCCCCCACCCCTGCCCAGGAGTCCTGATGAACCAGCCGGAGTTCCCCACCGTCTTTCGTGGCTACGACCCCGCCCAGGTCGACCACCACCTCGAGGCGGTCCAGCAGGCCGCCGAGTCGGCCCGCCAGGAGGCGGCGACCGGCAGCGTCGAGCTGACCAAGCTGCGCCAGTCGCACGACGCCCTGCTGCGCCAGCTGGAGACCGAGCGGGCCCGCGCCGCCGACCTCGAGCAGCAGGCCCGCAAGGTGTCGAGCCCGACGTTCGCCGACCTCGGCGAGCGGATCGGGGCGATGCTCGGCCTCGCCGACGAGGAGGCCACGGCGATCCGCCAGTCCGCGACCTCCCAGGTCGACGAGCACCGCCGGCTGGCCGAGGAGGCCGCGGCGCACGTGCGCAGCGAGGCCGACCGCTACGCCGAGGACGTCCGCTCGCGCGCCGACGTCACGGCCACCGAGACCGTGTCGCGGGCCAAGCAGGAGGCCGACTCGATCATCGACGACGCCGCCCGTGAGGCCGCGGCGCGCCGTGAGGAGGCCGAGGCGTACTTCGAGAAGCAGCGCGCGACGGCGGCGGCCCAGGCCGCCGACTTCGAGCGCACCCTCGGCGACCGCCGCGAGAGGTCCTCCGCCGAGTTCACCGCGCAGATGGCCAGCCAGGACCAGGCTCTGGCCGCCGTCCAGGAGCGGGCCGACCTGCTCGCCCGCGAGGCCGAGGAGGAGCGCGCCGCCCGCGCGGAGGAGTCGGCCCGCCTGCTGGAGTCCGCGCGCAGCGAGGCCACCGCTCTCGTCGGGTCCGCGAAGGAGCAGGCCGAGCGGATCCGCCGCGACTCCGAGCGCGAGCTCGCCGCCGCCACCGCGCGCCGCGACAGCATCACCGCGCAGCTGTCGAACGTCCGCAACATGCTCGGCACCCTCGGCGGTGGCGCGGCGCTCGGCGCCCTCGTGGAGGCCACCGAGCCCGAGGCTGCGCCGGAGGGTCGAGGACGCGCTCAGCCCGGACGCCGGGGAGCCTGCCGCCGGCGGAGGAGCCGCGGAACGGAGCAGGCCGCGAGACGGAGCAGCCGACCGCCGAGACGGAGGAGCCTGCCGCCGAGACGGAGGAGCCCACCGCCGAGACGGAGGAGCCCACCGCCGAGGCCGACGAGCAGGCCCAGCACTCCCCCAAGGGCAAGAACGGCCGCGCCGAGAGGGCCGGCGCGCGCCGCTGACCTCCCGACCCGGGCTCGGTGTCAGTCGCCGAGCCCGGCGCGGTCGACCCTGCGGTGGAAGCGCATGCCGGCGAGCCCGCCGAGCACCGCGCCGAGCAGGCTCGTCACGAGGACGACGACGACGGCCACGATGCCGACGGTGGTGAGGTCGCCCTCGCCGACCGGGACGCGCGGGAACCCGTCGAGGCGCGCGAGCACGTTGTACTCCTCCCCGGCCACGGCGCCCAGCACCGCGACGACCAGGGCGACCACGACGGCCCAGGCCCACACGGCCACGCCCTGTCGGGCCCCGTCGAAGCGCGCCATGCGGCCGGCGACGTAGCCGCCGCAGTAGTACGCGACGAACACGACGAGCGCCAGCGCGACGGCGCCGAGGATGCCGACCGTGGCCGCGTCGCCCACCGCGTCGGCTGCCACCTCGGACGCGGTGGCGGCGTTCGAGACGCCGACGGCGGTCCCGGCCGCGGCGAGCAGGGCGGTGAGCAGGACGGCCGTCCCCATCGCCGTCAGCCAGCCGAAGAAGGCCGACCCGAGCTTGACGCCGCCGTACTGCTCGCGCTCGGCGGCCACGACCTCACGCCGGTCCGGGGTCACCGGCGCGACCCCGTCGGCCGCGTCGTCGCGGGGGATCTCTGTGGTGCGGTCGTTGCTGCTCATGGCTGCTCCTCTCCACCGGTCCCGATCGGGGCCCGGCCGGTCAGTTGACCCACGAGTCCACCATGCCCGCCGCGGCGCGCACAAAACGTGACTCGTGCAGGCGGGCTCAGAGCAGGGCGACGACCGCGTCCCACACGGCGTCGGCGACGACCGACTTCGGCGCCGGGCCGACGTCGGTGACCGCCTCGGAGCCACGGCGCAGGAGGTGCACGGTGCTCGAGTCCTGGCCGAAGGTGACCCCGGCACCGACCTCGTTGACCACGAGGAGGTCGCAGCCCTTGCGGGCCAGCTTCGCGCGGCCGTGGTCGAGCACCGAGCCCGACTCGTCGCCGGTCTCGGCCGCGAACCCGACGATGACCGGCCAGCTCGCGGTGCCGCGGGCGGCGACGAGCCCCGCGAGCACGTCCGGGTTGCGGACCGAGGGCGACCACCGGTGCCGAGTCGTCGTCCGACCCGTCGGCGCGGGGGTCGTGGGTCTTCTTGATCTTGTGCCCGGCGTAGGACGCGGGGCGGAAGTCGGCGACCGCGGCGGCCATGACGACGACGTCGGCGCTGCGTGCGGCCTCCTTGACGGCGGCCTCGAGCTCGAGGGCGGTCTCGACCGGGACCAGCTCGATCCCGGCGGGGACCGGCAGCGAGGAGGCCGAGACGAGGACCACGGAGGCCCCGCGGCGCGCCGCGGCCTCGGCGAGGGCGTGCCCCTGCTTCCCCGACGAGCGGTTGCCGAGGTAGCGCACGGGGTCGAGCGGCTCGCGGGTCCCGCCGGCCGTGACGACGACCCGACGGCCCGTGAGGTCCCCGCCCGCCGCGGTGGGTGCCGCGGCCGCCGCGGCCACGCGGGCCAGCTCGCGCTCGCAGACGGCGTAGAGCTCCTCCGGCTCGGGCAGGCGTCCGGGGCCGCTGTCGCGCCCGGTGAGGCGCCCCGACGCCGGGGGCACGACGTGCACGCCCCGCTCGCTGAGGGTGGCGACGTTGGCCTGGGTGGCCGGGTGCTCCCACATCTCGGTGTGCATCGCCGGGGCCATGACCACCGGACAGCGGGCGGTGAGCAGGACGGTGGTGAGGAGGTCGTCGGCCTGGCCGGTGGCGGCCCGCGCGAGCAGGTCGGCGGTCGCGGGGGCGACGACGACGAGGTCGGCCTCCTGGCCGATCCGCACGTGCGGGACCGCGGTGATGTCCGACCACACGTCGGTGTGGACCGGGCGGCCCGACAGGGCGGACCACGTGGCCTCGCCGACGAAGTGCAGCGCCGAGGCGGTGGGAACGACGGTGACGTCGTGGCCGCCCTCGGTGAGCAGGCGCAGCAGCGTGCAGGCCTTGTAGGCCGCGATGCCCCCGGCCACGCCGAGGACGACCCTCACGGGGTCACTCCTCCGTGGGGGTGGAGGTGAGCAGGCCCTCGTTGATCTCGCGCAGGGCGATCGACATCGGCTTCTCGTGGACCTCGGAGTCGACGAGCGGGCCGACGTACTCGAGCAGGCCCTCCTGGAGCTGCGCGTAGTACGCGTTGATCTGACGGGCCCGCTTCGCGGAGTAGAGCACGAGCGCGTACTTGCTGTCGGCGCGCTCGAGGAGCTCGTCGATCGGGGGGTTGGTGATGCCGATGGGATCGGCCACGGTTCCGGACACGCTGGGACTCACTTCGGCTCGGTGACGGGGGTCGACATCAATGATACGAGTTCCTCGGCCGCTCGCCGAACGTCGTCGTTGACCACGGTGGCGTCGAACTCGCTGGCGGCCGCCAGCTCGTCCTTCGCGGTGGCGAGCCGGGCCCGGCGCTCCTCGGCGTCCTCGGTCCCCCGGCCGACGAGCCGGCGCACCAGCTCGTCCCAGCTGGGGGGCGCGAGGAAGACGAAGAGGGCGTCGGGCATCGTCGCGCGGACCTGCCGCGCGCCCTGGAGGTCGATCTCGAGCAGGGCCGGGCGGGCCTCGGCCAGGGCCTGCTCCACCGGGCCCCGCGGGGTTCCGTACCTGGCGCGGCCGTGGACGACGGCCCACTCCAGGAGCTCGCCCTCGCGTGCCATGCGGTCGAACTCGGCGTCGTCGACGAAGTGGTAGTGCACCCCGTCGACCTCGCCGGGCCGGGGGCGCCGCGTCGTCGCGGACACCGACAGCCACACCTGCGGGTGGTGCTCACGGACGAAGGCCGCGAGGGTCCCCTTGCCGACGGCGGTCGGCCCGGCGAGAACGGTGAGACGTGAGGGTGGGGTCACGACCGCCCGAAGCGGTCGAGCAGGGCGGAGACCTGGTTCTGCCCCAGGCCACGGACGCGGCGGCTCTCGGAGATGCCGACCTCCTCCATGATCTGGCGGGCACGGACCCGGCCGACTCCGGGCAGCGACTCGAGCAGCGCCGAGACGCGCATCTTGCCGATGACGTCGTTGGACTTGCCGGTGTCGATGACCTGGGAGAGCGAGGCACCGGAGTGCTTGAGGCGGTGCTTGACCTCAGCGCGCTCCCGGCGGGAGGCCGCGGCCTTCTGCAGGGCGGCGGCGCGCTGTTCTGGGGTGAGCGGCGGAAGAGCCACGGGTCGATCCTTCGTGGACGTGCAGGCGCTGGCTTCTCAACGCCCGGCGGGACGCTTCGACCATATCGCGCACGTCCACCCTCGCAACGGACCCGTCTCGGGCGTGGCGGCCCTGCTCAGGCGCTCTCAGAGCGCCGCCCGGACGGCCTGCGCGTCGCGGGCCGCGGCCTCGACGAGGGCGGCGACCGACGGCCCCGCCGACAGCACCGAGCGCGAGACGTTCGGGAGCACCTGGCTCACGGCGTCGCCGAAGACCGCCCGGAGGTCGCCCGGCCCGGCGCCCTGCGCCCCGAGGCCGGGGGCGAGCAGCGGTGCGGCGGACCCGGCGAGGTCGAGCCCGAGGCGCGACACCGCGTCGCCGACGGTCGCCCCGACGACGAGCCCGACGTGCCCCAGACCGCCGCCGGCGGCGGCGTCGGCGTTGTCGGCGGTCGCCCCGGCCACGACGGCCTCGGCGACGCTGCGGTCCTCGTGGACGGCGTGCTGCACCGTGGGGCCCTCGGGGTTGGAGGTGAGGGCGAGGACGAAGACCCCGCGACCCGTGCGCGCCGCGACGTCGACGGCGGGCCGCAGCGACCCGTACCCGAGGTAGGGGCTCACCGTGAGGGCGTCGGCCCGACCGGGTCCCTCGTCGGAGAGGAACGCGTGGGCGTAGGCCTGCATCGTCGAGCCGATGTCACCGCGCTTGGCGTCCAGGATCGTCAGGGTCCCCGCCTCGCGCAGGTCGCCGAGCACCCGCTCGAGCACGGCCACGCCGCGTGAGCCGAACACCTCGAAGAAGGCCGACTGCGGCTTGACGACGGCGACCCGCCCGGCGAAGGCCTCGACGCACGTCATCGCGAACCGCTCGAGGCCGGCGAGGTCGAAGGTGAGGCCCCACGACTCGACGAGGGCGCGGTGCGGGTCGATGCCGACGCACAGCGGGCCGTGCTCGTCCATCGCGGCGCGCAGGCGGGTCCCGAAGGGAGTGGTGGTCACGGCGTGGCGGTCCTCTCGTGGGCGATGCCGACGACGTCGGCGAAGCGGGTGAAACCGTGGCGGCTGATCTCCGCCTCGAGCTCGTCGATGACGCGTCGCGGCCGCGCGGGGTCGTTGAAGGTCGCGGTCCCGACCTGGACCGCCGACGCCCCGGCGGCGACGAGCTCGAGGGCGTCGCGCCCGGTGCGCACTCCCCCGACGCCGATGAGCGGGGCCCACGGGAGGCGCCCCAGGCGCATGGCCGCGGTGACCTGCCAGAGGGCACGCACGGCCACGGGTCGCACGGCCGGGCCGGACAGGCCGCCGGTGACGCCGGCGAGCTGGGGGCGCAGGAGGTCGGTGTCGATGACCATGCCGAGCAGCGTGTTGATCATCGTCAGCCCGTCGGCCCCGGCGCGCAGGGCCGCCTCGGCCACCGCGACGATGTCGGTGACGTCGGGCGTCAGCTTGGCGAAGACGCTCGTCCCCGGCGGCAGCTTCTCGCGCACGAGGCGCACGACCCGCTCCGAGGAGAGCGGGTCGCACGCGAAGACGAGTCCCCGGTTGGCGACGTTGGGGCAGGAGATGTTGACCTCGACCCCGACGGCGGCCGCGAACGACGGGTGCGCGGCGAGCCGCTCGGCGACCTGCCCGAACTCCTCGGCGGTGTTCCCGGCGATCGAGACGAGCACGCGCGCGCTGCGCTCGTGCAGCCAGGTGAGGTCCTGGTCGAGGAAGGCCGCGATGCCCGGGCCCTGCAGGCCGATCGAGTTGAGCATGCCCGACGACGTCTCGGCCATCCGGGGCGTCCCGCGACCGGCCCGGGGCTCGGCCATCACGGTCTTGGTGACGAAGGCCCCGAGCTCGCTGACGGGGAAGAACCGGTGCAGCTCCTTGCCGTTGGCCGCGCAACCGGAGGCGGTCATCACCGGGTTGGGCAGCACCATCCCGGCGAGGTCGGTGCGCAGGTCGATCATCAGTGACCTCCCGCCCTCGGGGCGCCCAGCGTGTCGGCCGGGACGCGGCAGATGCCGTCGCCGAAGGAGTCCCAGCGGACCCGGTCGCCGCGGAAGACCGGCCCCTCGACGCACGAGCGCACCATGCGGGTCACTCCGTCGTTGCCGACCACCGGCATGACACAGGTCATGCACACCCCGACCCCGCAGGCCATCGACTCCTCGACGGCGACCTGCGCGACGGCGTCGTGCTCGGCGGCGATGTCCGAGACCGACCTGAGCATCGCCATCGGGCCGCAGGCGTAGACGACGCCGGCGCCGGTGCGCTCGATGACCTCCCCGAGGACGTCGCTGACCCAGCCGCGCCGGCCTGCCGACCCGTCGTCGGTCGTGATGCTCACCCCGTCGGCCGAGCGCCGTGCCTCGACGACCCCGAACAGGCGGTCCTCGGAGGCCGCGCCGAGCACCATCTCGACGTGGCAGCCGCGCTCGCGCAGGGCCTCGGCGAGCCAGAACAGCGGCGCCGAGCCGTAGCCGCCGCCGACGAGGACGCAGGCCACGGGGTCGGCGGGCAGCGGGAACGGCCGGCCGAGCGGGCCGACGACGTCGACGGGGTCGTGCGGGCGCAGCGAGGTCAGCCACCGCGTGCCCGGGCCGTGCGCGGCGACGACGACGTCGACGGTGCCGCCGTAGGTCCCCGACGGCTTGACCTTGTGGAGGGAGAAGCAGCGCCGCAGGAGGTTGGCCGAGGTCTCCCCGCCGACGGCGAGGGCGACGAACTGCCCCGGTCTGGCGAGCTCGGCGACGCCCGGCGCCACGAGGGTCAGGTGGTGGTACGCCCCGACCCGGCGGCTGGTGATGAGCTCACCGGTGACCTGGACGACCCCGGTGCTCACAGCGGCGCCCCGATGCCGTAGAGGTCGAGGGCCGCCGCGTGGTCCTGCAGCGAGGTGACCTCGAGCTCGCCCGTCATCTGCGACTCGATGGCCTGCACGGCCGCGGCCAGCTGCTGCACCGTGGTGATGATCGGGGTGTCGGTGGCCGCCGCCGCCGCACGGATCGCGTAGCCGTCGGCCCGCGCCGAGGCGCTGGGCCCGCTCGGGCTGTTGACGACCATGTCGACCTCGCCCGCGTTGATCCAGTCGACGATGCTGCGCCCGTCCTCGCCGCGCTCCGCGTGCTTGAGGATGACCTCCGCCTCGATTCCGTTGCGCCGCAGCACATCTGCGGTGCCCGAGGTGGAGATGATCCGGAAGCCGAGGTCGAGCAGGCGCTTGACGGGGAAGATGATCGCGCGCTTGTCGCGGTTGGCGACCGACACGAACACCGTTCCCTGCGTGGGCAGCCCGCTGATCGCGCCGAGCTGGGCCTTGGCGAACGCCCGCCCGAAGTCCTTGTCGATGCCCATGACCTCGCCGGTCGAGCGCATCTCCGGGCCGAGCAGGCTGTCGACGACGAGTCCCTCGGCGGTCCGGAACCGCTTGAACGGAAGGACGGCCTCCTTGACCGACATCGGCGCGTGCGGAGGCATCCGCCCGCCGTCGGTGTGCGCGGGGAGGACTCCCTCGGCGCGCAGCTCGGCGATGGTGGCGCCGAGCATGATGCGCGAGGCGGCGTTGGCGATCGGGACGCCGGTGGCCTTGGCGACGAACGGCACGGTGCGCGACGCCCGGGGGTTGGCCTCCAGGACGTAGAGGATGTCCTGGGCGAGGGCGAACTGCACGTTCATCAGCCCCCGCACCCCGATCCCCTGCGCCAGCTTGAGGGTGGACTCGCGCACCCGCTCGAGCTCGCCGGCGCCGAGGGTGACCGGCGGCAGGGTGCACGAGGAGTCCCCGGAGTGGATGCCGGCCTCCTCGATGTGCTCCATGATCCCGCCGACGTACATCTCCACGCCGTCGTACAGGACGTCGACGTCGATCTCGATGGCGTCGTCGAGGAACCGGTCGACGAGCACCGGGTGGTCCGGGCCGGCCTTCGTGGCCCGCTCGACGTACCCGGAGAGGGTCACGTCGTCGAAGACGATCTCCATCCCCCGCCCACCGAGGACGTACGAGGGGCGCACGAGGACGGGGTAGCCGATCTCGCGGGCGATCTCGACGGCCTCGGCCGCGCTGTACGCGGTGCCGTGCTTCGGCGCCGGCAGCCCGGCCTCGGCGAGCACCCGCCCGAAGGCGCCGCGGTCCTCGGCGAGGTCGATGGCCTCGGCGAGGTGCCGACGATCGGCACGCCCTCGGCCTTGAGTGCCCTGGCCAGGCCCAGCGGGGTCTGCCCGCCGAGCTGGACGATGACACCCGCCACCGGTCCCGCCCTGGTCTCGGAGTGCACGACCTCGAGGACGTCCTCGAGGGTGAGCGGCTCGAAGTACAGCCGGCTGCTCGTGTCGTAGTCGGTCGAGACCGTCTCGGGGTTGCAGTTGACCATGACGGTGTCGTAGCCGACGGCGCGCAGGGCGAAGCTCGCGTGGACGCAGGAGTAGTCGAACTCCACGCCCTGCCCGATCCGGTTCGGTCCGGACCCAGGATGATGACGGCCGGCCGCTCGCGGGGGGCGACCTCGTCCTCCTCGTCGTAGGCGCTGTAGTGGTAGGGCGTGCTGGCGGCGAACTCCGCGGCGCAGGTGTCGACCGTCTTGTAGACCGGCCGCACGCCGAGCGCGTGGCGGACCCCGCGGACCACCGCCTCGGGCATCCGGCGCAGCGTCGCGAGCTGGGCGTCGCTGAACCCGTGGCGCTTGGCCGTCCGGAGCAGCTCGGGCGTCAGCTCGGCGGCCTCGGCCACGGTGTCGGCGACGGACTCGATGAGGGTCATCTGGTCGAGGAACCACGGGTCGATGCCGGTCGCGTCGTGGACCTCCTCGACCGACAGGCCGCCGCGCAGCGCCTGCTGGACCAGGACGATGCGCCCGTCGGTGGGCCGGCGGGCGAGGTCGAGCAGGGCCCGGGCCTCGTCGGTCGTGGGCCGCTCCCCCTCCCAGTGGAAGGTGGCGTCCTTCTTCTCCAGCGAGCGCAGCGCCTTCTGCATCGCCTCGGTGAAGCAGCGCCCGATCGCCATCGCCTCGCCGACCGACTTCATCGTCGTCGTCAGGGTGTCGTCGGCGGCCGGGAACTTCTCGAACGCGAACCGGGGCACCTTGACCACGACGTAGTCCAGGGACGGCTCGAAGGACGCCGGCGTCTCCCGGGTGATGTCGTTGGGCACCTCGTCGAGCGTGTAGCCGATGGCCATCTTCGCCGCGATCTTGGCGATGGGGAACCCGGTGGCCTTGGAGGCCAGCGCCGAGGAGCGCGAGACGCGCGGGTTCATCTCGACGACGATGATCCGGCCGTCGTCGGGGTTGACGGCGAACTGGATGTTGCACCCGCCGGTGTCGACGCCGACCTCACGGATGACGTCGATGGAGATGTCCCGCAGCCGCTGGTACTCCCGGTCGGTGAGGGTGAGGGCCGGCGCGACGGTGATCGAGTCGCCGGTGTGCACGCCCATCGGGTCGAGGTTCTCGATCGAGCACACGACGACGACGTTGTCGGCGTGGTCGCGCATCACCTCGAGCTCGTACTCCTTCCACCCCAGGATCGACTCCTCGAGGAGCACCTCGGTGACCGGCGAGTACTGCAGGCCGGCGCCCCCGATCCGGCGCAGCTCGTCCGGGGTGTACGCGAAGCCCGAGCCGAGGCCGCCCATGGTGAACGAGGGCGCACGACGACCGGGTAGCCGAGGTCGTCGGCCGCGGTGAGGACCTCGTCCATCGTGTGGCAGATGAAGGAGCGGGCCGACTCGGCGCCGCAGCGTTGGACCACGCCCTTGAACTTCTCGCGGTCCTCGCCGAGCTGGATCGCCTCGACGTTGGCGCCGATGAGCGGCAGCCGTACTTCTCCAGGATCCCGCGCTCGTGGAGCTCCATCGCGCAGTTCAGCGCCGTCTGCCCGCCGAGGGTGGCGAGCACCGCGTCCGGGCGCTCCTCGGCGATGATCGCCTCGACGACCTCCGGGGTGATCGGCTCGACGTAGGTCGCGTCGGCGAACTCCGGGTCGGTCATGATCGTCGCCGGGTTGGAGTTGACGAGGATGACGCGCACGCCCTCCTCGCGCAGGACGCGGCACGCCTGGGTCCCGGAGTAGTCGAACTCGCAGGCCTGCCCGATGACGATCGGGCCGGAGCCGATGACGAGCACGCTCCTGATGTCGCTTCTCTTGGGCATCAGGCAGGAAACCCTCCGAGGACTCGGTCATCAGGTCGGTGAAGCGGTCGAAGAGGTAGGCGGCGTCGTCGGGCGGCGGCCGCCTCGGGGTGGTACTGCACGGAGAAGGCGACGAGCCGCCCGTCGCGGCGGACCTCGAGCCCCTCGACGACGTCGTCGTTGAGGCACACGTGGCCGACCGAGGCCGTGCCGTAGGGCGTCTCGCTGTCGCGGTCGAGGGGGGCGTCGACGGCGAAGCCGTGGTTGTGCGCGGTGACCTCGACCTTGCCGGTCGTGCGGTCCATGACGGGCTGGTTGATGCCGCGGTGGCCGTACTTCAGCTTGTAGGTGCCGAAGCCGAGCGCCTTGCCCAGGATCTGGTTGCCGAAGCAGATCCGAAGTAGGGGATCCCGTGGCCGAGGACCGCCTGGAGCAGCTCGGCCTGGACCAGCGCCGTCGCGGGGTCGCCGGGGCCGTTGGAGAGGAAGACCCCGTCGGGGTGGACCGCCTGCACGTCCTCGATGGTCGCGGTGGCCGGCAGCACGTGCACCTCGATGCCGCGCTCGGCCATCATCCGCGGAGTCATCGCCTTGATGCCGAGGTCGACCGCGGCCACGGTGAAGCGCCGCTCCCCCACCGCGGGGACGACGTACGCCTGCGTGGTGGCGACCTCTTCGGCGAGGGCCGCACCGGCCATCGGCGGGGCGTCTATGACCTGGGTCAGCAGCCGCTCGCGGGGGGCGGACGCCGCGTCCCCGGAGAAGATGCCGGCCCGCATGGCCCCGCGCTCGCGCAGGTGGCGGGTGAGCGCACGGGTGTCGAGCTCGCAGATGCCGACGACGCCCTGGTCATCGAGCTGCTCCAGGGGGCGCTGCGAGCGCCAGCTCGAGGGCCGGGATCGCGGGGTCGCGCACGACGTAGCCGGCGACCAGATGCGGCCCGACTCGTCGTCGTCGTCGTTCCAGCCGGTGTCGCCGACGTGGGGGGCCGTCATGACGACGACCTGCCGGTGGAAGCGGGTCGGTGAGGGTCTCCTGGTAGCCGGTCATGCCGGTGGAGAAGACGGCCTCGCCGACGGTGGTGCGGCGGCGGCCTGTAGGCCCGGCCGGTGAAGGTGCGCCCGTCCTCGAGGACGAGGACGGCGGGCTCCTGGTGGTCAGCATGCGGTGGGCTCCCCTTCTCTGCGCGGTCACTCGACCTCGCAGGATCGTCGTGGGACGGCGCCGGTCAGCGACCGGCCGTGCCACGGGGTGTTGCGGGACAGGGACTGCGTGGCGGCACGGTCGACGGTGACCGTGGCCGTGGGGTCGACGAGCACGAGGTTGGCCGGCTCGCCGGGCGCGACGGCGTGGCCGTGGTCGGTGAGCCCGGCGATGCGGGCCGGCCCGACCGACAGGACCCGGGCGAGGTCGGCCGAGTCGAGCCGGCCCGTCGGCGACGAGGAGGTCGTGGACGACCGAGAAGGCCGTCTCCAGGCCGAGCATCCCGAACGCGGCGTCGACGAAGGCGTGCTCCTTGTCGTGCCGGGCGTGCGGCGCGTGGTCGGTGGCGACGGCGTCGACGGTGCCGTCGAGGCAGGGCCTCGCGCAGCGCCTCCTGGTCCTCGGTGGGACGCAGCGGCGGGTTGACCTTGAACATGGGGTCGTAGCCGGTGAGCAGGTCGGTGCCGAGCGCGAGGTGGTGGGGGGTGACCTCCGCGGTGATCCGGATGCCGCGCGCCTTGGCCCAGCGGATGACGTCGAGGCCCTCGGCCGTGCTGACGTGGGCGACGTGCACCCGGCTGCCCGTGCGCTCGGCGAGCATCGCGTCGCGGGCGATGACGGTCGACTCGGCGACCGAGGGCCAGCCCGGCAGGCCGAGGCGGCCGGAGAGCTCGCCCTCGTGGCAGCAGGCCTGCGGTCCGGCCAGGGCGGGGTCCTGGCTGTGCTGGCTCACCACGCCGCCGAAGGCCCGCACGTACTCCAGCGCGCGTCGCATGACGCGGCCGTCGGCGACGCAGTGGCCGTCGTCGGAGAAGACGTTGACCTGCGCGCGGCTGCGGTGCATCAGGCCCAGCTCGGCGAGCTCGGCGCCCTGCAGTCCCTTGGTCACCGCCCCGACGGGGACCACGTCGGCGTGGCCGGCGGCGCGGCCGAGGTCCAGGACGCGCTCGGCCGCCTCCGCGGTGTCGGTGACCGGGGTGGTGTTCGCCATGGCCAGGACCGCGGTGAACCCGCCGACGGCCGCGGCGCGGGTGCCGGTCGCGATGGTCTCGGCGTCCTCGCGACCCGGCTCGCGCAGGTGGGTGTGGAGGTCGACGAGCCCCGGGAGGAGGACGAGGCCGTCGGCGTCGACGCTCTCGGTGCCCCGGGGTGCGTCGACGCTCCCCGTGGCGGCGACGGCTCCGTCGCGAAGGAGGACGTCGCCGGTCGTGGCGGTGCCGTCCTCGGCGTACCAGGTGGCCCCGGTGACGAGCAGGGCGCTCATGCCGCGGCCCCCTCTCCCGCGAGCAGGTGGTACAGGACGGCCATGCGTACCGCCACACCCGCGGAGACCTGGTCCAGGACGAGGCTGCGGGCCGCGTCGGCGGCGTCGGCACTGATCTCCAGGCCGCGGTTCATCGGGCCGGGGTGGCAGATGACGGCCTCCGGGTTGGCGTCGGCGAGCGCCCGCAGGCGCTCGCGGGTGAGCCCGTAGCCCACGGTGTACTCGCGGGCGGTGGGGAAGAAGCCGCCGCTCATCCGCTCGCGCTGGACGCGCAGCATCATCACGGCGTCGGGTCCGGAGGCGAGGACGGCGTCGAGGTCGTCGGTCGTCGCCAGGCCGTCGGCACTGGCCCAGGGCCCGATGCCGCTCGGCATGAGGGTGGGCGGGGCGACGAGGGTGACGTGCGCTCCCAGGGTGCGCAGCGTGATCGCGTTGGAGCGGAACACCCTGCTGTGAGTCAGGTCGCCGACGATGGCGACCCTGGCGCCCTCGAGGTCGCCGAGCCGCTGCTCCATCGTGTAGGCGTCGAGCAGGGCCTGGGTGGGGTGCTCGTGGGTGCCGTCGCCGGCGTTGATGACGCTCGCGTCGACCCACTGGGACACCTGGTGCGCGGCACCGCTGGCCATGTGGCGGATGACGAGGGCGTCGACCGACATCGCGTCGATGGTGCGCACCGTGTCGCGCAGGGACTCGCCCTTGCTCGCCGAGGAGCCCTTGCCGGTGATGTTGATGGTGTCGGCGGACATCCACTTGCCCGCGATCTCGAAGCTGCTGCGGGTGCGCGTGGAGTCCTCGAAGAACAGGTTGATGACGGTGCGGCCGCGCAGCGTCGGGATCTTCTTGACGTCGCGGCGCTGGACCTCGTGCATCTCGGCCGCGGTGGCCAGGAGCATCCGGACGTCCTCGCGGGTCAGGTCGGCGCTGGAGAGCAAATGGCGCTTCACCGCGCCTCACCCCCGGCGATGCGCACGACGTCGTCGATGCCGTCGTGCCCGGACAGCCGCACCTGGACCTTCTCGCTGTGGCTCGTGGGGAGGTTCTTGCCCACGTGGTCGGCCCGGATCGGCAGCTCGCGGTGGCCGCGGTCGACGAGGACCGCCAGGCGCACGGCGCGGGGGCGGCCGAGGTCGGACAGGGCGTCGAGCGCGGCCCGGATGGTGCGCCCCGAGTACAGGACGTCGTCGACGAGGACCACGACCTTGTCGTCGATGCCGCCGGCGGGGATCCGCGTGTGCATCGGGGCCCGGGTGGGCTGGTGGCGCAGGTCGTCGCGGTGCATCGTGATGTCCAGGCTGCCCACCGGGACCTCGGCGCCCTCGACCTCGCGGATGAGGTCGACGAGGCGCTGGGCCAGCTCGACGCCCCGGCTCGGGATACCGAGCAGGACCAGGTCGTCGGGGCCCTTGTTGTGCTCGAGGACCTCGTGCGCGATGCGCCGCAGGACGCGGGCCACGTCCGTGGCGCTGAGGACGGTGCGACCACTGGGGTCCAGGGGGTGCCCCGGGGGCACGCTGCTGCTGTCGGCGCGCGTCATCGACGCGGACCTCCTTCCCTGCCTCACGGGACAGGTCGTTAAAGGATGTCTGGTGCCGCGCACTCTACGGGGTGCCGGCGCCGTCGTGCGACGCGGCCCGCCGGGTGGGACCGGACCGCGTCCGGTGCGTGGACGTCCATAACGTGAGGCTATGCATGACCCAATGTCATGTGATGGAATGGGGTCATCGCCAGCCCAGTGCCGTGAGGAGGCCACCGTGCAGAGCACCGTCCCGCCCGTCCCCCGTCGTGACGCCTCCTGTGCCGAGGCCGCGGCGCCGCCCGAGCCGCCGCGGACCGCGCTGTTCCCGCCGCGCGACGCCGACGCCGAGACCTACCGCCGCTGGATCGCGGCCTCGCCCTGGCCGGAGGTCGTCTTCGCCGCCGCCGTCTCCCGCTGACCGCACCCGCGCAGCAGTCGGTGGCTACCGTGGCGTGATGGTGCCCGACGAGCAGCGCGTCCCGGGGTTCGCGCACGGCGCCGCGGGCGGCCCGCGGCTGCTCGTGCCCGACGTCCTGCGCGGCGTGGCGATCATCGCCATGCTCGTCGCCCACGCCGTGCCGTTCCTCCCGCAGGCACCGGGCACCGTGCGGTTCCTCATGGGCACCGTCAACGACGTCGCCTCGCCCCTGTTCGCCCTCGTCATGGGGATGAGCACGCAGCTCGTGAGCCGGCGCACCGCCGGGCCGGACCGCGGCCGGATGCTGCTGCAGCAGGTGCTGCGCGGCCTGCTCCTCATCGCCCTCGGGGTGTGGATGGGTGAGTGGGGCTCGTGGGTCGCCGTCATCCTCGGGCACCTCGGCATCCTGCTGGTCCTCGGGGCGCCGCTCGTGCTGCTGTCCTCGCGGTGGGTGGCCGGGGTCGCGGCGGCGGTCGCCCTGCTCAGCGCACCGGTGAACCGGTGGGCGCGCTCCGAGCTGCTCTGGGCGTACGCCGACCCCGAGAGCCCGGCCTCCAGGCTCGCCGGCTGGCTGGTCCTCGGCGGGCAGTACCGCGTCACCAACCTCCTGCCGTTCTTCCTCCTCGGGGCCCTGCTGCTCCGGCACGGCTTCCGGCGCGACGCGCTGCTCTGGACCCTGCTCGCGCTCGCGCCGCTCGCGTACCTCGTGCTGCCCGCGCTCCAACGGCTCGGGGTCGGCGCCGACATCTCGTCCGGCAGCCACCCGGACACCCTGCACGACCTCGGCCTGGTCCTCCTCGTCCACGTCGTCGTCGTGCTGCTGGCCACCGCCCGCGCCGTGGCCCTGGTGCCGCTGGTCGCCGTGGGCACCGTCTCGCTGAGCCTGTACGTCCTGCACGTCGGGGTGCTGGCCCTGTGGGCGCCGGGGGGTGTGCGCCCGAGCGTCAACGACTACGCGGGGTGGCTGGTCGTCGTGCCCGGCACGCTGCTCGCCGGCTACCTGTGGTGGCGCCTGGTCGGCACCGGACCGCTGGAGTGGCTGATGGGCCTGCTCACGAGGCGGCGACGGGCTGGCCGGTGAGCCCGCCGACGAGGATCATCGACGGGAGCGGGCGGCTCCTCCACGGCCGTCCCCCGGACGAAGGGCTCGGCCATGGCACACACCTACGGGATCAGCGAGGTCGTCGGGAGCTCGACGACCTCCATCGACGAGGCGATCACGACCGCGGTGTCGAGGGCGTCGACGACGGTGCGCGGGCTCGACTGGTTCGAGGTCACCGAGATCCGCGGGCACATCGCCGACGGGGCCGTCGCCCACTACCAGGTCGGGCTCAAGCTCGGGTTCCGCCTGGAGGAGTGACCTCGGGGCCCAGGGTCCGGGCCATGATGATGCGCCGCCCGTGCCGCTGGAGGTCCATCCGTGCCTCGCCGTCGGCGATCTCGCCGAGGTGCTCGGGCACCGTGTCGAGCTCGACCCAGCCGTGCCGGGCGTAGAACGGGCCGTTCCACGGGACGTCGGCGTACGTCATGAGGGTCACCGCGTCGGCGCCGCGGCGGGCCGACTCCAGGGCGACCCCGGCGAGCAGGGCGGCGCCGTGGCCGCGCCGGCCGTGCTCGGGCAGGACCGCGACCTGCTCGAGGTGGTGGTGTCCGTCGAGGTCGAGGACGTGGGCGAACCCGACGACACGACCGGACCCGGCCGCGTCGTCCTGGTCGTCGAGCGCCACGAGGAGGTAGCCCGGCTCGGCCGCGCGCTCCTCCCCCGTGTTCGAGGGGGGCCAGTCGAGGGCGCCGAAGCGCGCCGCGAACAGGGAGTCCGCCGCGTCCTCGATCGGTCCGATCAGCGGGAGGTCGGCCGCGATGGCGGCGCGCACGGTGCTCACCCGAGCGAGCCTGCCCCGCCGGGGACGGCGCGGCAACAGGTTTCTGGCTCAGGCCAGGGTCGGCTTGACCTCGACGAGGCGGCCGAGGAGGCCGTTGACGAAGCGCGGGCTGTCGTCGGTGGACAGCTCGGTGGCCAGGCCCACCCACTCGCTGACGGCGACGGGCTCGGGGACGTCGGTGGAGTAGAGCACCTCGTAGGCGCCCAGTCGCAGGATGGCCCGGTCGACCGCGGGCATCCGCTGCAGGGTCCAGCCCTGGGAGTACGTGGCGAGCAGCTCGTCGATCTGGGACCACCGCTCGACGACGCCGCTGACCAGGTCTGCGGTCAGCTCGGCCAGGGGTGCCTCGGTGACCGGGGCGGCGAGGCGCTCCCGCAGGAGGTCGCCGACGTCGACCCCTCGCGCCTCGGCCTCGAAGAGGAGGTCGAGCGCGCGCTTGCGGGCCTTGGTGCGGGCACTCACGAGGTCAGCTGACCCGGCCGAGGTAGGAGCCGTCGCGGGTGTCGACCTTGATCCGGGTGCCGGTCTCGAGGAAGAGCGGGACCGCGATCTCGGCGCCGGTCTCGAGCGTGGCCGGCTTGGTGCCGCCGGTCGAGCGGTCGCCCTGCAGGCCCGGCTCGGTGTAGCTGATCGCCAGGACGACCGACGGCGGGAGCTCGATGAACAGCACGTTGCCGTCGTGGCGGGCCACGATCGCGTCCTGGTTCTCGAGCATGTACTTCGCGGCGTCGCCGACGACCTCGGGGCTGACCTCGATCTGGTCGAAGGTGTCGCCGTCCATGAAGATGAACGAGGTGCCGTCGTTGTACAGGTACTGCATGTTGCGCTTGTCGACGTTCGCCGTCTCGACCTTGACGCCGGCGTTGAAGGTCTTGTCCACGACCTTGCCCGACAGCACGTTCTTCAGCTTGGTGCGCACGAACGCCGGGCCCTTGCCGGGCTTGACGTGCTGGAACTCCACCACGGTCCAGAGCTGGCCCTCGAGGTTGAGGACGAGTCCGTTCTTGAGGTCGTTGGTCGATGCCACGGGTGGTCTTCGCTTTCGTGTGCCGGAGGCGCCGCGGCCCGGCCGCGGGCGCGCGTCACCCCCGCGAGGGGGCTGGGGATCGGGTCAGATCCTATCGCGCTCGCGGACCCGGACCGGTCCGCCGCCGAGGTGCGGCCGTCAGGGGGCGGCGAGGGCCTCGAACGCGCCGGCGAGCCAGGCGTCGTCGGGGCCCTCGAGGCGCACCGGACGACCGACGTCCTCGAGGACGACGAACCGCAGCAGCGCGCCGCGCGACTTCTTGTCGCGCCGCATCACCGTGAGGAGGTCCTGGAACGGCGCGCCACGGTACGACGTCGGCAACCCGACCGACGCCAGGACAGAACGGTGCCGCTGCACGACCTGCGCCGACAGGTGTCCGGACCGCAGCGCGAGCTCGGCGGCGTAGACCATCCCGATGGCGACCGCCTCACCGTGGCGGCGGCGGTACGACTCCACCTGCTCGACCGCGTGGCCCAGGGTGTGCCCGTAGTTGAGGATCTCGCGCAGCCACGACTCGGTGAGGTCCTGCGCGACCACCTCGGCCTTGACGGCGACGGCCCGCTCGACGAGCTCGCGGGTGTGGGGCCCGTCCCACCGCGTCGCGCCCTGCGGGTCGGCCTCGACGAGGTCGAGGATGCGCGGGTCGGCGATGAAACCCGCCTTGACGACCTCGGCCAGCCCGGCGACGAGGTCGGCGCGCGGCAGGGTGGCCAGCACGTCGAGGTCGCAGAGCACCCCGGCCGGCTCGTGGAAGGCCCCGACGAGGTTCTTGCCCTCGATCGTGTTGATGCCCGTCTTGCCGCCGACCGCGGCGTCGACCATCGCGAGCAGCGTCGTCGGGACGTGGACGACCTGCACCCCGCGCAGCCAGGTGGCCGCGACGAAGCCGGCCAGGTCGGTGACCGTGCCACCCCCGACCGCGACGACGGCGTCGGAGCGGGTGAAGGCGTGCTGCCCGAGCGTCGACCAGAGCCGTGCCGCGACCTCGCTGGTCTTGGCGACCTCGTTGTCGGGGACCGCCACCTCGTGGACGGTGAGCCCCGCAGCCCGCAGCTGGGCGACCACGGGCTCGGCGAGGCGGGCGAGCGGCTCCGGGCGCACCACGAGGACCTGTCGGGCGCCGGCCGCGAGCAGGCCCACCACCCGGTCCGACACCCCGTGCCCGATGACGACGTCGTAGGCGTCGCCGACCGGGACGACCGTGACGGGCGAGCCGCTCACGACCCCGCCAGGAGCGCGACGACCTCGGCGGCCACGTCCTCGGCGGGCCGCCCTGCCGTGTCGACGCGGTGGGTGGCCAGGTCCTCGTAGAGCGGGCGGCGCTCGGCCATGAGGCGGACCCACGAGGCCCGCGGGTTCACGGCGAGGAGCGGGCGGCTGACGTCGAAGCCGACGCGCTTGGCGGCATCGGCGATCCCGACGTCGAGGAAGACGACGGTCTGGCCGCTGAGCACCTGCCGCGACGCGGGGTCGACGGGCGCTCCCCCGCCGAGGGCCACCACGCCTGCCTCCTGCGCGACCGCCCGGGCCACCTCCGCGCGCTCGAGGGCGCGGAACGCGGGCTCGCCGTCCTCGATGAAGATGTCGGCGATCGTCCTCCCGCTGGCCGCCTCGACGGCGGCGTCGGTGTCGTGGAACGGGACGTCGAGCAGCGCGGCCACGAGCGCGCCCACCGTGGTCTTGCCCGACCCCGGCGGGCCGATGACGACGACGCGCGGCATCAGGCGTCGTCCCACGTGCGCATCGTCGCGGGGATGGCCGCGAGGTACGCCGCGTGGTTGCGGGCCGTCTCCGCGACCGAGTCGCCGCCGAACTTCTCCAGGCACGCCTCGGCGAGGACGAGGGCGACCATCGCCTCGGCGACGACGCCCGCGGCCGGCACGGCGCAGACGTCGGACCGCTGGTGGATGGCGCGGGCCGGCTCGTCGGACGCGACGTCGACCGTCGACAGCGCGCGCGGCACGGTGGAGATCGGCTTCATGGCGGCGCGCACGCGCAGCAGCCCGCCCACCGACATCCCTCCCTCGGTGCCCCCGGCACGACCCGTGCGGCGGCGGATGACGCCGTCGGCGTCCCGCTCCATCTCGTCGTGGGCGACCGAGCCGCGTCGGGCGGCGGTGCGGAAGCCGTCGCCGACCTCGACCCCCTTGATCGCCTGGATGCCCATGAGGGCTCCCGCCAGGCGCGCGTCGAGCCTGCGGTCCCAGTGCACGTGCGAGCCGAGACCCGGAGGGAGACCGGTCGCCACGACCTCGACGACCCCACCGAGGGTGTCGCCGTCCTGCTGCGCCGCGTCGACCTCGGCGACCATCGCGGCCGATCCCTGCGGGTCGAAGGCGCGCACCGGGTCGGCGTCGAGCGCCTCGACGTCGTCGGCGGTCGGCAGCGGCGCGTCGTCACGCACACTGGCCGAGCCGATGGCCACGGTGTGCGAGACGAGTCGGATCCCGTAGGCCTGCTCGAGCAGGGCGGCGGCCACCGCACCGAGGGCGACGCGGGCCGCGGTCTCGCGTGCCGAGGCGCGCTCGAGGACGGGGCGGGCGTCGTCGAAGCCGTACTTCTGCATCCCCACGAGGTCGGCGTGCCCGGGGCGCGGCCGGGTGAGCGGCCGGTTGCGGCCCAGCTCCTTCTCGGCGTTGACGTCGTCGGAGGCCGCGTAGTCCTCGGCAGCAACCGGGTCGGGGCTCATGACGGTGCGCCACTTGGGCCACTCGCTGTTGCCGATCCGCAGCGCGAGCGGCGAGCCGATGGTGCGCCCGAGGCGGACCCCGCCGAGGAACTCCAGCTCGTCCTGCTCGAACTTCTGGCGGGCACCGCGTCCGTGGCCCAGGCGCCGGCGGGCGAGTGCCGCGGCAACGTCGGCCGTGGTCACCTCGATGCCCGCGGGCAGGCCCTCGATGGTCGCGACGAGCGCGGGCCCGTGCGACTCCCCGGCGGTCAGCCAGCGCAGCATGGCCCCGATCCTTCCACGCCCGTCTCAGCCACCGAGCAGCCAGGTCAGGATCCGGGACGTCCCGACGACCGCGACCCACACCCCGAGGCACATCGCGGGCCCGTAGGCGATCGACGACTTCAGCCCCGCCCGTCCCCCGACGAGCAGGGCGACGGCACCGATCCCCCCGATGACGAACCCGGCCGCGATCCCGACCGCGAGGTGCCCCACCCCCAGCCAGCCGAGCAGGGCCCCGAGCACCGGCGCGAGCCGGACGTCACCTCCCCCGACCCCTGCGCCGGGCAGCAGCGCGAGGAGGAGGTACACCGCCCCCATGACCAGGGCCCCGACGAGCGCGGACAGCCAGCGGCGCCCGCCCTCGGACACCGAGGCCACGAGGAGCAGCCCGGTCACCGCCGCCCCGCCGGGCACGACGAGGCCGACCGGCAGGCGGTGGACGTCGAGGTCGACCCACACCAGGGCCGTGGTGAGCCACGCGAGCAGGAGGAAGGCGGGCAGCGCGGCCCAGCGGGCGTCACCCCCGACGAACACGGCGGCCGCCGCGGCGAACAGGGCGGTCGCCGGCCCCGTCCACCACGGGTTCCGCGTGGCGTGCGTCGCCTCGTCCTCGGGGATCCGGTAGCCCCCGGTGGCGAGCTCGCGGCCGGTGAGGTGCCCGACGACGCCGAGGGCGAGGGCGAGGGCCGCGACCACCCACCAGGGCGTCATCGCGACCCCAGAGCGGCCCGACCGGCGGCGGCCATCGCGTCGAGCGGCGCGTCGTGCCCCGTGAACAGGCGGAACTGCTCGGCCGCCTGGTGCACGAGCATGTCGAGGCCGGGCACCACCGTCATCCCGGCAGCGGCAGCGGCCCGCGCGAGCGGGGTCGGCCACCCGGCGTAGACGACGTCGAGCAGCACGCCCGCGTGGGCCGGCGGCACCGTCAGCGCCACGGACTGCGAGGCCGCGGCCGGCACCGTCGACACCACCACGTCGTCGCGGGTGGTGACCCAGGGCCCGATCCCCGCGACGGAGCCGTTGACCAGACCCACGCCGAGGTCGAGCGCCCAGGCGAGCAGGTCGGCGGCCTTCGCGGTGTCCCGGGCCCGCACGGTGAGGGTCGTGATGCCGAGCTCGGCCAGCGCCAGCACCGCGGAGCGGGCCGTGGCGCCGGCGCCGATGACGAGGGCGCGGCGCGCGTCGTCGCCCAGGCCCGGGCGCAGCGCCCGGACCAGGCCGTGGACATCGGTGTTCGTGGCGTCCCACCCACCGTCGGCGCGGCGCACCAGCGTGTTCGCCGCCCCGGCGCGCGTCGCGACCTCGTCGGCGCCGACCGCGAGCGTCAGCGCGGCCTCCTTGAGTGGCATGGTGAGGGACAGGCCGCGCCACGAGTCGTCGAGGTCCGCGACGAACGCGGGCAGCCCGGCGGCGTCGACCTCGTGCGCGTCGTACTCCCAGCCGGTGAGGCCGGCCGCGGCGAACCCCGCCCGGTGCAGGACCGGGGACAGGGAGTGCGCGATCGGCGACCCGAGGACCGACGCCCTCAGCACTTGTCGGCGTTCGCCCGACACCAGGCCTGGAACTCCTGGACGTTCCGGTCGTGCTCTGCCTGCGTCTCGGCGAACTTCGTCTCGCCGGTGCCCGGGTCGACGGTGACGAAGAAGAACCAGTCGCCCTTGGCCGGGTTGGCGGCGGCCTCGATCGACGCGGTGCCGGGGCTGTCGATGGGACCGGGTGGCAGTCCCTGGACCTTGTAGGTGTTGTACGGGCTGTCGACCGCGCGCTGCGCGTTCGTCGTGCCCGCCCGGCCACGCTCCTTGGCGATGAAGTGGATGGTGGAGTCCATCTGGAGCAGGCCGTAGTTGGGCGGTCCGCCCTCGAGGCGGTTGAGGACGACCCGGGCCACCTTGGCCCGGTCGGCGTCGCCGTTGACCTCGCCCTCGACGATCGAGGCGATGGTGAGCGTGCGCATCCAGTCGTCCTTGGGGACATCGGCGTCCTTGAGGGCCTTGACGGTCGCGGCGACGAGCGTCTTCAGCTGCTGCGTCGCGGTCGAGTCCTCGGGGAACTCGTAGGTGAGCGGGTGCAGCCAGCCCTCGACCTTGCCGTCGGCCTCCGCGGGAAGGCCGATGGCCTCGGCGTCCTTGGCGGCGGCCTGGTACTCCTTGACCGGGATCCCGGTCCCCTTGGACAGGGTGGCGAAGACCTCGCTCGCCCACAGCCCCTCACGGATCGTCGTGCGGGCCACGACCCGGTTGGCCGGGTCGGAGAGGGTCTCGAACGCGTCGGCGCCGCGCATCCCCTTGAGCAGCGAGTAGCTGCCCGGCTGGATCGCGGCCGCGCCCGTGGGGTCGCCGGCGGCGGCCTCGAGGTAGGCCGAACGGGTCTTGACGACGCCGGCGTCGCGCAGCGTCGTCGCGATGTCCTCACCGGTCTCGCCGGGCTTGACGGTGATCGTGACCTCGCCCTCGCCGGGACCGGCGAAGTCCTCGGCCTGCGACGAGCCGCCGAACACCCCGGAGACGAGCGGGGCGAGGGCGCCGACCGCCGCCCACGCCCCTCCGCCCACGAGGACGACGGCGAGCAGCAGGACGATCCAGCGCCGCGGTCCACGGCGGGGCGGACGGCTGCGGTGCAGGTCGGCGCGGGTGCGCTCCCGGCGTGCCCCGGGCTCCGGCTCCGGCTCGGAGCCGCCGAAGATCGTCTCGGTGAAGTCGTGCTGGTGCGTCACGCCCTCGCGTCCTTCGTCCGTGGCTTGCGCCGTCCAGGTCTGACCCGCTCCCCGGGAGGGGCGCCGGTGCTGCGTCCGGTGTCGAGGGCCGTCTGGAGGATGAGCACCGCCGCGGCCTGGTCGACCACGGCGCGCTGCCGCCTCCCGGCGACGCCACTGTCCCGGAGTGCGCGGTGCGCATCGACACTCGTGAGCCGCTCGTCGACGAGACGGACCCAGATGGGCGCGATGCTGGCCGCAACCACCGCAGCATACTGGCGCGCCGCCACGGCGGCAGGACCTTCGCCCCCGCTGAGCGAACGGGGCAGCCCGACGACGACGCCGACCGCCGCGTGCTCGCCGACGAGCCGGACGATCTCCTGGACGTCGTCGTCGCCCGCCGCCGGGGCGGTCCCGGCCGTGCGGCCGAGGGTCGCCACGGGTGTCGCGAGGACGCCGCGCGGGTCGCTCGCGGCGACGCCGACGCGGACCGTCCCGACATCGACCCCGAGCCACACCCCGGGCTGCGCCATCAGCCGGCGAGCTCCCCGACCCGCCACTCGACGGCCGCGAGCGCCGCGCCGACCTTCGAGGCGTCCTGGCCGCCGCCCTGCGCGATGTCGTCCTTGCCGCCGCCGCCGCCGCCGAGGGCGCCCGCAGCGACCCGCACGAGCTCACCCGCGCGGATGCCGACACCGCGCGCGGCCTCGTTCGTCGCCACGACGACGACCGGGCGGCCCTTGGCCGCACCGGTGATGGCGACGACGGCCGGGCGTTCGTTGCCCAGGCGCCCGCGCAGGTCCAGGACCATGGTGCGCACGTCGTCGGCACCCGACTCGCCCGCGTCGTGACCGAGGAAGGTGATGCCGTTGACGTCCTTGGCCCGCTCGGTGAGGTTCCCCGCCGCGGCGGTGACCTGCTCCTTGCGCGCCCGGTCCAGCTCGCGCTCGGCGTCGCGCAACCGGGCGACCATGGCGCCGACCCGCTCGGTGAGCTCGTCGGGCCGGGCGCCGACGAGGCCGCTCAGCTCGGCGAGGATCGCGCGCTCCCTCGCGAGGTGGCGCAGCGCGTCGATGCCGACGAACGCCTCGATGCGGCGCACCCCGGACCCGACCGAGGACTCACCCGTCAGCGTCAGGGCCCCCACCTGGCTCGAGTGCTGCACGTGGGTGCCACCGCAGAGCTCACGGCTCCACGGTCCGCCGATCTCGACGACCCGGACGTCGTCGCCGTAGGTCTCGCCGAACAGCGCCAGCGCGCCGAGCTCGCGGGCCCGGGGCAGCGGCATGTAGGTGGCGGAGACCGGGAGGTCCCTGCGCACCGCGAGGTTCGCCACCTCCTCGATCTCGCTGCGGGTCTCGCTCGACAGGCCCTGTCCCCACGCGAAGTCCAGGCGCAGGTACCCGGGCTTGTTGTACGAGCCGGACTGCAGGGCCGTGGGGCCGAGCACCTCGCGCAGCGCCGCGTGGACCACGTGCGTGCCCGAGTGCGCCTGGCACGCGGACAGCCGCCACTCGGGGTCGACCTGCGCGAGGACGGCCGCGCCCTCGCGCAGCGAGCCCGAGACCACCTCCACGGTGTGCGCGATGAGCCCCTTGACCGGCCGCTGGACGTCGAGCACCTTCAGGACGGCGCCGTCGGCGGTGATGACACCGGCGTCGGCGACCTGGCCGCCGGACTCGGCGTAGAACGGCGTGCGGTCCAGGACGACCTGGCCGCGCCCACCCGGCTCGACCTCCTCGACGCGCTCACCGTCGACGACGAGCCCGAGGACGCTCGCCTCGCTCGTCAGCTCCTCGTACGCGCGGAAGTCGGTGGCGCCGATGGCCCGCAGGTCCCGCCACACCTCGGTGTTCGCGTGGCCGGACCTCTTCGACCTCGCGTCGGCCTTGGCCCGCTCGCGCTGCTCCTGCATGAGGCGGGTGAAGCCCTCGCGGTCGACCTCCAGGCCCTGCTCGCCCGCCATCTCGAGGGTGAGGTCGATGGGGAAGCCGTAGGTGTCGTGGAGCTGGAACGCCTGCGCCCCCGGCAGCGTCGAGCCGCCGGAGTCCTTGGTGCGGCTCACCGCCGTGTCGAGGATCGTCGTGCCCGCCGCGAGGGTGCGTCGGAACGCCTCCTCCTCGGCGTAGGCGATCTGGCTGATCCGGTCGAACCCGGTCCCGAGCTCGGGGTAGGACTGCTTCATCCGCTCCACCGACACGGGCAGCAGCTCGGGCAGGCACGGGTCCTCGTAGCCGAGCAGGCGCATCGAGCGCACGGCGCGGCGCAGCATCCGGCGCAGGACGTAGCCGCGGCCCTCGTTGCCGGGGGTGACGCCGTCGCCGATGAGCATGAGCGAGGAGCGCACGTGGTCGGCGACGACCCGCAGCCGGACGTCGTCGGGGTGCGACTCGCTGACCATGTGGCCCGAGCGCGTGCCGTACCGGGTGCCGGTGAGCTCGGCCGCGTGCTCCAGGACCGGGTAGACCTCGTCGATCTCGTAGAGGTTGTCCACACCCTGGAGCAGGGTGGCCATGCGCTCCAGGCCCATGCCGGTGTCGATGTTCTTCTTGGGCAGCGGCCCGGAGATGTCGAAGTCGTCCTTGGCGCGGACCGCCGACAGCTCCTCCTGCATGAACACGAGGTTCCAGAACTCGAGGTACCGGTCCTCGTCGACGGCGGGGCCGCCCTCGCGCCCGTACTCGGGACCGCGGTCGAGGTAGATCTCGCTGCACGGGCCGCCGGGCCCGGGGACGCCCATGTGCCAGTAGTTGTCGAGCTTGCCGCGGCGGGTGATGCGCTCGGCGGGGACGCCGATGGTGTCGCGCCAGATGCCGAAGGCCTCCTCGTCGTCCTCGTAGACGGTGGGCCAGATGCGCTCGGCGTCCAGGCCGTAGCCACCGCGGTCCTGCGGCGTGGTGACGAGCTCCCAGGCGAGGGAGATGGCCCCCTCCTTGAAGTAGTCGCCGAAGGAGAAGTTGCCGTTCATCTGGAAGAACGTGCCGTGCCGCGAGGTCTTGCCGACCTCCTCGATGTCCTGGGTGCGCACGCACTTCTGGACGCTCGTCGCACGGTCCCACTGCGGGCTCTGCTGCCCGAGGAAGTACGGCTTGAAGGGCACCATGCCGGCGTTGACGAACAACAGGTTCGGGTCGTCGTGGATGAGCGGCGCGGAGGGGACGACGGTGTGGCCGTTCTTCTCGAAGAACGCCAGCCAGCGTCGCCGGATCTCAGCGGTTTCCATGGGAAATCAGTCCTTGGTGTTCAGCGGTGCCACCGGGCAACGGGCACGCGACATCGTATGCCCGCCCGCGCCGGTGACCGGTCGGGTGGGTGGGTGGGTGTGGGGCGGGGGCGCGGCGGCCCCTACGGAGCTCGCTCGCCGCTGGGGTCGAGCAGCAGGGCCCGCGCCTCCTGCGGGGAGAGCGAGCGGCCGGGGTCGTCCTCGCCCAACGCCGCCGCAGCCGCCGCCGACCCGCGGCCACGGCCCCAGCCGGCGTCGACGTCGAGGTCGGGCACGGTGGCACCCGCGGCGTGGCGGGGGGCGCGGGTCGTGGCGTCGGTGTGGACGGCGACCTCGACGGCCTCGCGCAGCTCGCTCTCGCGCTCGGCGGCGGCCTCGCGCACGGTGGCGACGAAGCGCCGCGTGGCGGGGAGGCGCCACACGGCGTACCCGACGCCGACGGCGGCGGCGGTGAGCAGCACGGTCCGCAGCCTCACGTGCTGACCTTCCTCAGGCCCTTGATGGCCGTGCGCACCCCGTAGCTGTAGGCGGCGACCTTGATGAGCGGCGAGCCGACCGTCGCGGCCGCCACGGAGGTGAGCGCGGAGGCGTTCGTCGTCATCGTCGAGACCGAGCTCGTGATGGCGTCGACCCTCGTCAGCTGGTCGTTGGTGAGGCCCACGGTGTCGGTGAGGGACTTCAGGGTCGGCTGGATGTTCTCGCTCGTCTCGCGCACGCTCGCGGCGGTCTCGTCGAGGATCCGGCCGGCCTTGCCGAACAGCGACGCGAGCCGCACGACGAGGTAGGCGAACGCGAGCGCCGCCACGAGTCCCGCGATACCTCCGAGCGTCACCGTCATGCGCCCGACCCTACCGGGGGTTCGGGGAGCAGGTCAGCCCCGGCCCAGCCGCTCGCGCAGCCACTGCCAGCGTTCCTGGAGGCGGGCCTCGAAGCCCCGGTCGGTCGGCCGGTAGTAGTCGGTCGAGCCGTGGAGGTCGTCGGGCAGGTACTGCTGGCGGGCGACCCCGTCGGGCTCGTCGTGCGCGTAGACGTAGGGGGCGACCTTCGGCCTGCCGGAGGCGGCCGCGACGGACTCGGCGACGCGCCCCGACCCGCCGTAGCCGCTCCCCCGCAGGTGCAGCGGGACGGGTCCGCCCTTGCCCGCGCGGATGTCGGCGATCGCCTCGTTGATGCCGGTGTACGCGGCGTTCGACTTCGGGGCCAGCGCGTTGTGGACCACGGCCTGGGCGAGGATGATCCGCGCCTCGGGCATCCCGATCTGCGCGACGGCGTGCAGGGCGGCGACCGCGGTCTGCAGCGCGGTGGGGTCGCCGAGGCCGACGTCCTCGGACGCCGAGATGACGATGCGCCGGGCGATGAAGCGTGGGTCCTCGCCCGCCTCGAGCATCCGGGCGAGGTAGTGCAGGGAGGCGTCGACGTCGGAGCCACGCATCGACTTGATGAGTGCCGAGGCGACGTCGTAGTGCTGGTCGCCCGTGCGGTCGTAGCGGACGGCGGCCGTCGCGACGGCCTGCTCGGCGTGGGCGAGGGCGATGGGCAGCGACTCGGGACGCTCGGCGCCGGGCGCGAGGGCGTCGTCGGCGACCCCGGCCGCCGCCTCGAGGAAGGTGAGGGCCCGCCGCGCGTCGCCACCGGCGAGCCGGACGAGGTGGTCGCGGGCCTCGTCGTCGAGCGCGTAGGCCCCGGCGAGCCCGCGCTCGTCGGTGGTCGCGCAGGTGAGGACGTCGGCGACCTCGTCGTCGGTGAGCGGCACGAGCGCGACGAGGACCGAGCGCGAGAGCAGCGGGGCGATGACCGAGAACGACGGGTTCTCGGTGGTGGCCGCGACGAGGACCACCTCGCGGTTCTCCACTCCGGGCAGCAGGGCGTCCTGCTGGGCCTTGGTGAAGCGGTGGATCTCGTCGAGGAAGAGCACGGTCTGGCGGCCGTAGAGGTCGCGCGAGCGCCGGGCGCCCTCCATGACGGTGCGGACGTCCTTGACGCCGGCGGTGACGGCCGACAGCTCGACGAACTCACGGTCGGCGGCGGTGGCGACGAGGTGCGCCAGGGTCGTCTTGCCGGTGCCGGGCGGGCCCCAGAGGATCGCCGAGAGCGGACCGGCCGCTCCCCCGCCGCCCTCGATGAGCCGCCGCAACGGGTTCCCGGGGCGCAGCACCTCGGCCTGGCCCCGGACCTCGTCGAGCGAGCGCGGCCGCATCCTGACGGCGAGCGGCCGCAGGATCGACGAGGACGCACCACCACCGGCCTGGTCGGCGGCGGCGCCGAAGAGGTCGCTCCCGCTCTGGCTCACCCGACGCAGGTTAGCCGCCCGGGCGGACACGTCGGCCCACCCCGGGTCCGTCACGTCAGCATCCGGCACAGCTCGCGCTCCAGCCGGCTGGTGGTCCGGGGCCGTCGCGTCGTGCTCGGGTGGCGAGGCTGCCTGGGTCGTCGGAGGGGACGCCGGGCCGGCCCGGTCCGCGGAGCAGTCGCGACGGGGTCGCGGTGGTAGGCCGGCCGGTTCGGTCGTCGCTGCCTGCCAGTCGCGAGCTCACGCGTGTCGGTCGGGTCGTCGTGGACGGTGGAAGGCGCGCTCTGGCTGCCCCAGCCGAGCAGGGGCGGGGGTTGGGAGCGGTAGGTGCGACCGAGCGGGGTGCGGATGACGACCTCGCGCCGCGGCTGTGGATTGGTGTGCTCGGGGGCGGTGGTGGTCCAGCCGGGGGCTTCCTTGGTGTGGTTGCAGCGGGCGCACTTGCCGTTGCCGGTGGTGTAGTTCGTCGCTCCGCCGTCGCGGGCGGGGATGGCGTGGTCGGCGTGGGCGATCGCGGCGCCGCACCAGGGGGTGGTGCACAGGTCGTCGCGCAGCACGAGCATCCGGCGTAGCAGCCCGGTGAAGGTGCGCCGGCGGGAGTCCATGGCGACCAGGTCCCGCCCGGAGGGGGTGGTGTACAGCCGGCGCAGCCACACCGTGGCCTCGCCGTCGCCGCCGGGGTCGCGCAGCCACCACCGGGCCAGGGGTGCGGGAAGGGCGGAGTGGCCGGGGACGCGGGCGGGTTCCATCACCGAACGGTGCGGGTCGCCGGTGCCCAGCAGGGCCCGGTCGGTCATCACCAGGTGCACCTCCACCGGCTGCACCTGCCCCACCGCCCGACCGGACAGCACCGCCAGCGCGGTGTCGGCGGCGACCGCCCCGACGCCCCGCCCGGCGTGCGGCTCATCGTCGTGGTGCCCGGCGGCCACCGAGCGGGCCCGCGCCAGCAGCGCGGCGTGGGCGCCGGCGACCTCGAGCATCGGCCCCAGCACGCTCAGGTACCCCATCCCGTCCGGGGCGGCCCGCACCGTGACCCGCCGTGAGCGCACCGCCGCCTCCATCCGCGCCACCACCGCCGCCGCGTCCAGCTCGGCCGCGACAGCCCGCGCCGCCCGCTCCGCACCGCGCACCCCGAGCCGGCCCAGCAGCGGCCCGACCCGCCCGTCGAACACGGCCCGGTCCGGGCACGGGTCAGCACGCAGGCGGC
The DNA here is from genome assembly GCA_963795035.1 of uncultured Actinomycetota bacterium. Classification (GTDB taxonomy): domain Bacteria; phylum Actinomycetota; class Actinomycetes; order Actinomycetales; family Dermatophilaceae; genus Oryzobacter. The sequence continues at coordinate 1,096,798 of CAWCFZ010000003.1, forward strand.
CTGGGCGACCCGGACCGCGGCCGCCTCCGAACACACCCCGGCCGTCAGCGCACCCATCGTGCGCGGCAGGTCGTGCACCAGAGCCCGCGACACCCGCACGAACCGGTCCCCACACCACGGCGACTCCCGCCGCGCCAACGCCACCTCCGAGCCCACCGAACGGGCCACGTCCCGCGGCGCCACCACCTCCCGCGAGAGCCGCACCGCGTCCACCAACCGCGCCTGCAACGCCGCCGCGGCCCCCTTGACCCGCTCCAGCTCCGCCACCAGATCCACCCGCTCCCGGTCCGACGCGCCACCCACGTCGACCGAGCCCAGCACCTCACGGAACCCACGCACCACCGCCACCGGCGACACCAGCCCCAGCGGCGTCACCGAGCCGGCCGCGGTGGTCCCCGCCCCACCCGGCCCGCCCTCCACCACGCCCCCTGCCATGCCCCAATCGTACAAACGTCCACCGACATCCCGACCCAGCAAGAGCCCTGGCTGTGGACAACCCCGCAACGGCCCCGGCTGTGGACGACCGCGGTCAGTAGTAGCCGGTCTCGCCGTCGAGCATCTCGCGCAGCAGGTCCAGGTGGCCCGCGTGGCGTGCGGTCTCCTCCAGCATGTGCGCGACCATCCAGCGCAGCGTCGCCCCGCCGACGGAGTGCAGGGCGGTGCTCCCGGTGTCGTCGAGGTCGTGCGCGGCGATGACGGCGTCGGAGCGGGCGCAGGCGGCCTCGTACTCGTCGAGCAGCGCGGCGAGCGGGAGGCCGTCGACACGGAACTCGGCGTCGTCCTCGAGGTCGGGCCCGAACCCGCGGCCGTCACCGGGCTCTCCGAGGAAGCACTCGCGGAACCAGAGGTCCTCCGCCCACGCGAGGTGCGACAGGACGCCCGCCACGGTCATGAGGGGTGAGGTCGGCAGCACGACCCGGTGGGCGGCCTCGTCGTCCAGGCCCTCGCACTTGATCCGCACCACGCCCCGCTGGAGGTCGTACCACCCGAGGAGGTTGGTGCGCTCGTCGGCGTCGCGGGCGGGTCGGCTCCTGGTCGCGGGCATCGACCCACGGTGCCACCGGCGCCCGTTCATGGCAACGGTTCTCGCAGGTTCGCCCGACCTCGCGTGGCACGCTGGGCGACGTGACGGTCGCGAGGGAGCCGAGGGTGGGCGCCGTCCGCGTGCTCACCGACGCGGCCCAGGTCGCGGTCGCCACGGGCGGGCATCCCGTCGCCGTCCTCGACGTGGGTTCGGGCTTCGTGGCGCCGGCCTTCGCGGTCGGGTCGCTGCCCGAGGGGGCCGTCGCGCTCCACCGCCGCTCCGACCACGGGGTCCCCGGCTCCGCGGTGCTCGGCTCCCGCGACGGGCTCGCCGCCCTCCTCGACGACCCGACGGTGCGCGCCTGGGTCACCGGGGGTGCGAACCGGCACCTGTCAGTCCCGCGCGGCTGCGTCGACGTCGTGGCGGCCCGGCTCGACCTCGGGGAGCGGGGCGGCGAGTGGGACTGGCTGTGGACGCGGGCTGTGCCGCCACCGGTCACCGGCGAGGAGCACGTCGTCGACCTGGACGTCGGCGTCCGCGCCGAGGTCGAGGGCTTCCTGGCTCGGCACAGCCCCGCCACCCACGGCCAGCCCTTCGCGCGGCCCAGCCAGCGATGGGTCGGTGTCCGAGACCCCGAGGACGGCGGCCTCCTCGCCGTCGGCGGGTGCGAGCCGTCCCAGGCCGGCACCCCGACCCTCGCCGGCATCGCCGTGGCCGGGCACCGTCGCGGGCAGGGCTGGGGCGCTGCCGTGACGGCACGGCTGACGCGCGACGCCGTCGCCGCCACGGGGGCCTGCGCCCTCGGCATGTTCGCGGACAACGACGTCGCCCGCCGCGTCTACCACCGGCTCGGCTACACGACGGGGATGGAGTGGACGAGCCGCTGGTTCCGATGACCCGCCACCAACCGTGGACGCGCGGAAGTTGTCGTGTCCCGGGCGAACCGGATGAGGGCCGGGCGTGCCTACGGTGAGTGGGACACCCTCAGCGAAAGGTCAACGATGAGCACCATCAGCAACGGTTCGGTCGATCTCCACGTCGAGGACTCCGGCGGCGACGGCCGGCCCGTCGTCCTCATCCACGGCTGGCCCCTCAGCGGCGCCTCGTGGGCCGCGACCGTCCCCGCCCTCACGGACGCCGGGTACCGGGTCGTCACCTACGACCGACGAGGCTTCGGCGAGTCCGGCAAGCCCGGTGCCGACTCGGACTACGGCTACGACACCCTGAGCACCGACCTCGACGCGGTCCTGCGCGGCCTCGACCTGCGCGACGTCAGCCTCGTCGGCTTCTCGATGGGCGGCGGCGAGGTCGCCCGCTACCTCGGCACGCACGGCGAGGAACGCGTCCACAGCGCTGTCTTCGCGGCGGCCATCCCCCCGTGCCTGAAGAAGGACGACGAGCACCCCGACGGCGCGCTCGACGACGCGACCGTGCAGGGCATGCAGCAGGGCCTCGAGGCCGACCCGCCCGGGTTCCTCGACCAGTTCCTCACGAACTTCTACTCCGCGCAGGGCGAGCTGAAGGTCACCGAGGAGCAGCGGCAGACCGCGCTCGGGCTGGCGAACCGGGCCGACGTCCACGCCGCGGTCCAGTGCATCCGCTCCTGGGTCGAGGACTTCTCGGCCGACCTCGCCAAGGTCACCGTGCCGACCCTCGTCATCCACGGCGACGCCGACGCCATCGTCCCGCTGGAGAAGTCGGGCGCCCGGACGGCCGAGCAGGTTGCCGGGGCGCAGCTGCACGTCGTGGCCGGCGGCCCGCACGGCATCAACGACTCGCACACCCAGGAGTTCAACCTCGTCCTGCTGGAGTTCCTCGCCCGGTGAGCCCGGCCCTCAGCCGTCCTCGGCCGGAGGCTTGCTGTCGATGCCGGCCTCCTTGCGCTGCTCGGGAGTGATCGGGGCGGGGGCCTCGGTGAGCGGGTCGTAGCCGCCCCCGGACTTCGGGAACGCGATGACGTCGCGGATGCTCTCGAACCCGCCGAGGAGCATGACGATGCGGTCCCAGCCGAAGGCGATGCCGCCGTGCGGCGGGGCCCCGAAGGCGAACGCGTCGAGGAGGAAGCCGAACTTCTCCTGCGCCTCCTCCTGGGACAGGCCCATGACGGCGAAGACGCGCTCCTGGACGTCGCGACGGTGGATACGGATCGACCCGCCACCGATCTCGTTGCCGTTGCAGACCATGTCGTAGGCGTACGCGAGGGCCGGGCCGGGGTCGGCGTCGAAGGTGTCGAGGAACTCCTCCTTGGGCGAGGTGAACGCGTGGTGCACCGCCGTCCAGGCACCCCCGCCCACGGCCACGTCACCGGCGGCGACGGCCTCCGAGGTGGGCTCGAACAGGGGCGCGTCGACGACCCAGAGGAAGCTCCAGGCCGACTCGTCGACGAGGCCGCAGCGCCGGCCGATCTCGAGGCGGGCCGCCCCGAGCAGCGCCCGTGACGCCTTCGTGGCCCCGGCGGCGAAGAACACGCAGTCGCCCGGCTCGGCGCCGACGTGGGCCGCCAGACCGGCGACCTCCGCCTCGGAGAGGTTCTTGGCCACCGGCCCACCGAGCGTGCCGTCCTCCTGGACCAGGACGTAGGCCAGGCCCTTGGCGCCGCGCTGCTTGGCCCACTCCTGCCAGGCGTCGAGCTGCTTGCGCGGCTGGCTCGCCCCGCCGGGCATGACGACCGCGCCGACGTACTCGGACTGGAAGACGCGGAACGGCGTCTGCGCGAAGTAGTCGGTGCACTCCACGAGCTCGAGGCCGAAGCGCAGGTCGGGCTTGTCGCTGCCGAACCGGCGCATCGCCTCGGCGTAGGTCATCTGCTGGAACGGCGTGTGCAGCTCGACCCCGATGAGTCGCCAGATCTCACGGACCACGGCCTCGCCGAGCTCGAGGACGTCGGACTGCTCGACGAAGCTCATCTCGATGTCGAGCTGGGTGAACTCGGGCTGGCGGTCGGCGCGGAAGTCCTCGTCGCGGTAGCAGCGGGCGATCTGGTAGTACCGCTCCATCCCCGAGACCATGAGCAGCTGCTTGAACAGCTGCGGGCTCTGCGGCAGGGCGTACCAGGACCCCGGCGCGAGGCGGGCCGGCACGAGGAAGTCGCGCGCGCCCTCCGGCGTCGAGCGCGTCAGGGTGGGCGTCTCGATCTCGACGAAGTCGCGGACCCCGAGGACGGCACGGGCTGCCGCGTTGACCTTCGAGCGCAGCCGGATGGCGTGGCCCGCCGACTGCGTGCCGGGGCGGCGCAGGTCGAGGTAGCGGTGCTTCAGGCGCGCCTCCTCGCCGACGGTGACCCGCTCGTCGAGCTGGAACGGCAGGGGCGCCGAGGCGTTGAGCACCTCGATCCCCGTGGCGACGACCTCGACCTCCCCGGTGGGCAGGTCGGGGTTGACGTTGCGCCCCTCGCGCGCGGTCACCTCACCGACGACCTTGACGACGAACTCGCTGCGCAGGTCCTGGGCCGCCCCGGTGAGCACCTCGTCGCGCGCGACGACCTGGACCACGCCACTGCCGTCCCGGAGGTCGATGAACGCCACGCCGCCGTGGTCGCGCCGCTTCGCCACCCAGCCGGTGAGCGTGACGGTCTGTCCGGTGTGGGCGGCACGCAGGGTGCCGGCCTCGTGGGTGCGGAGCACGGGGGGTCCTTCGGGTTCGGGTGCGGGGTGCAGCGGCCCGGACCGACCGCGCGTGGGGCGCCCGGGCACTCGGGACAGTCTACGGAGGCCGCGGGGCGTCCTCGACCGCGTTCCCGTCACCCCTGACGGGCGGGGAGGAGGCAGACCTCGTTGCCCGACGGGTCGCGAAGGACCCGCCACGGCAGGTCGCCCCAGTCGGGGTGGAACTCGCTGCCCCCGAGGTCCAGGATCCGCGTCACCGCCCCGTCGGCGTCGTCGGAGGCCTCGAGGCGCAGGTCGAGGTGGACCCTGTTCTTCGCGTCGGCGGCCTTGGGCGAGCGCTGCGGGCAGAGCTCGAGGAGCGGGCCACGGCCGGACGGGTGCCGCAGCGCCGCGGGCATCGCCGACGCCACGGGCAGCCAGCCCGAGAGCTCCGCCCAGAACGCGGCGTCGCGGGCGGGGTCGGCGCTGTCGAGCGGCAGGGCCGCCAGCGGCCCCGAGGCGGCGTACTCGGGGCGGTCCTCCATGACGCAGAACGGGTTGCCCTCGGGGTCGGCGAGGACGACCCAGGGCACGTCGCGCTGCCCGATGTCGAGGTGGCGGGCCCCGAGGCCCAACGCCCGCCGCACGACGTCGCGCTGGTGCTCCCCTCCGGCGAGGTCGAGGTGCAGCCGCGGGCTCGGCCCGCGCGGTTCGGGGACGGGCGAGAAGCACAGGTCGAGCACCGGGCCGCCGGGCACCGTCAGCCGGGTCTCGAACTCCGCGTCGGTGTCGGTGAGGGGCTCAGTGCCCAGCAGCGCCTCCCAGAAGCGACCCAGCCGCCGGTGGTCCTGCGCGTCGATGGCGATGTTCTCGAGGTACACCGCACCGTCGTACCACCACCTCGAGGGAGCGGCAACGGTTTCCCGGGCCCTGCACCAGGGCATGGGACCCTTGACCCGTTGACCGACCGCCCGACCTGGAGCCCTCACGTGACCGTCGTACCCCGCCGAGCCGCCCTGCGGTCGGCTGCGCTCGTCGCCGCCGGCGCCGCGGGCGCCTGCTCCCTCCCCGGAACCGGGTCCTCCGACGGCACCTCGGGACGGTCGGGCTCCGGGGACCCCTCCACGCACGAGGTCGTCGTCCGCTCGGGCTCGGCCGCCACCGCCCTCGATGCCACGGGCGGCGCCTCCGCGGCCACCGTCGCCGCCTCCGTCGCCCTGCTGGAGCGGGCCACCGCCGTGGTGCTCGCCACCGACACCGACGCCGAGATCATCGCCGGCACCGCCGCGGCGAGCGCCCTGGGGGTGCCCCTGCTCGTCGAGGGCCCGGGTGTGGCCGCCGAGCTCGACCGGCTCCGCACGACCACCGTGCTGCGCTACGCCGCGGCACCCGCCCCCTCGGCGTCGGGCTCGGAGAGCACCGCCACCGTCGACCTCGGGGACCTTGAGGTCATCGAGGGCACCCCCGTCGACGAGCTCCCCGAGCTGCCGGGCCTGCCGCGCACCTCGCCCGCCGGGACCACGACCGTCCTCGTCCTCGAGGGCACGCAGGTCCCCCCGGCCCTTCGCGCGGTGCTCGCCGCTGCGGGCGCTGCGCCGACGACGGTCCCCGACGTCGACCCCCGCGCCTCCGACACCGCCGTCGCCGCCGTCCGAGCCGGCGACGACGTCCCGGTGCTCGCCCTCGGCCCCGGCTTCGGCCCCGACGACCGGCTCACCCAGCGGGTCCGCACCGCGCGCAAGGCCGCCGAGCTGCCCGGCGGCGGGCTCCTCCCGTTCCCCGGCCGTCGGATGGTCGCCCTGTACGGCCACCCGCAGACCAAGGCCCTGGGCATGCTGGGCGAGCAGGGGCCGAAGGCGTCCGTCAGGCGCGCGCAGGCGCTCGCCGAGGAGTACGCCGAGCTCACCGACGACCTCGTCATCCCCGCGTTCGAGATCATCGCGACGATCGCCTCGGGGTCCAAGGGGGACGGCTCGTACTCGCGCAGGACCCCGATCGACGTCCTGCGGCCCCTCGTGGAGGCCGCCGAGGGCGCCGGCATCTACGTCGTGCTCGACCTCCAGCCCGGCCGCACCGACTTCCTCGAGCAGGCCAAGCACTACGAGGAGCTGCTCCGGCGGCCGTGGGTGGGGCTGGCGCTCGACCCCGAGTGGCGCCTGCGCCCGGACCAGGTGCACCTGAAGCAGATCGGCTCCGTCGGCGTCGACGAGGTCAACCGGGTCGGCGCCTGGCTGGCCGGCCTCGTCCGCACGCACGACCTGCCCCCGAAGGTGGTGACCCTGCACCAGTTCCGGGCCTCGATGGTGCGCGAGCGCGAGCGCCTCGACACCTCGCTCGACGAGGTGCAGTGGCTCATGCACGCCGACGGTCAGGGTGGGCAGAACGCGAAGCAGGGCACCTGGGCGGCGCTGCGCCGCGACCTCCCCGAGGGGGTCTGGGTCGGCTGGAAGAACTTCGAGGACGAGGACGTCCCGATGCTCACCCCCGAGCAGACGATGCGCCGGGTGCAGCCCACCCCGTGGTTCGTGTCGTACCAGTAGCCGGGCCCCGGGGCCTCACTCGACCTCGAGCTCGCTCCCGTCGACGACGACCCGGCCCCGGCGCAGCGGCCAGACCCTGGTCAGCGCCATGAAGGCGGCGCCCAGCCCGGGGATCTTGGCGAACACCCCCTGGGGCCCGCGCGTCATCTCCCCGGTCGTGACGTCGTACTTCGCCTGGTGCCAGGGGCAGACGAGGCAGCCGTCGGCGTCGATGCTCCCCTCTGCCAGGTCGGCGCGCAGGTGCCGGCACTTGCGGCTGACGGCGAAGTACTCGCCGTCGGCGTTGCCCACGGCGTAGTCACCGGACCCGGTGACCGTGCCGGGCGGGACCGAGTCGGCCGGGATCCTCGTGCGGGTCATGGTCTCCCTCTCCTGGGTTCCGGCTCCTCGGCGCCGAGGTAGACCCAGCGGCCGGCGCGGCGGGTGAAGCGGCTGCGCTCCTCGACGGTACCGCGACGGGTCGGGCCGTCGTCGTCGCTGACCCAGTGCGCGCGGAACTCCACGACGCCCGAGACGTCGTCGACGCCGCCGTCGACGGTGTCGAGCAGGTCCAGGCCCACCCACCGCACGCGCTCGTCGGTGCCGACGTCGGCGGGGCGGGTCCGGGCGTGCCAGGTGCGGAAGAGGTGGTCGGTCGACCCGAGTGCGTACGCCGTGTACCGCGACCTCATGACGCGCTCCGCGGTGGCTCCCACGGCCTCCCCCGCCACGAGCGGACCGCAGCAGGCGGCCAGCGACGAGCCCGGCGGCACCCCGCCGCACGGACAGGGGGCATCGCCTCGCGGACGGTGCCCCAGGGTGCTCACGTCCGGCCGCGGGGCCGCGACATCGTGGGCCACGGTTCCTCGACCGACCGCAGGCCCACCCACCCCCGGTCGCGCAGCCGGGCCGCGGCCAGCGCCGCCATCATCAGGGTGCCGTTGTGCACCGACCCCTCCAGGACGGCCTCGACGAGCTCGTCGAGCGGGACGCGGCGCACCGGCATCCCGAGCTCCTCGCCGTCGCGCTCGTGCCGCTCGTCGTGGGGGACGTCGGACAGGTCCCGGGCGAGGAAGACACGCAGGGCCTCGCTCGACCCGCCGGGCGAGGCGTAGTGGTCGAGCAGCAGGTGCCACTCCCCCGCGAGCAGGTCGGCCTCCTCGGCGAGCTCGCGGGCCGCGGTCAGGTGCGGGGGCTCGCCGTCGACGTCCTGGAGGCCGGCGGGCAGCTCCCACTCGAAGGCGCCCACGGGGTGGCGGTACTGCTGGACGAGGACGGCGCGGTCGTCCTCGTCGAGCGCCAGCACGGCGACGGCACCGCTGTGGTCGACGAAGTCGCGCACGACGACGCCGGCCGCGCCGAGGTCGACGTGCTCGCTGCGCACGTCCCACACCCGCCCCTCGAAGGAGACGACGGAGCCCAGGACGGGCCGCGGCGACAGCAGGTCGCGCAGCGGCTCACCGTCAGGCATGCGCCTCGGCGGGCTCGTGGTGCCGCGTGCGCTCGACCTCGACGAGCCGCGAGGCGCGCTGCTCCTCGATGGCCGCGCCGATGAGCCCGGCGAACAGCGGGTGGGCGCGGGTCGGGCGCGACTTGAACTCCGGGTGCGCCTGCGTCGACACGTAGTACGGGTGGACGTCCTTCGGCAGCTCGACGAACTCGACGAGGCCGAGCTCGGGGTGCGTCCCGCTGATGACCAGGCCCGCGTCCTCGAGCTGGGAGCGGTAGGAGTCGTTGACCTCGTAGCGGTGGCGGTGGCGCTCGTCGGCCCAGCTGGCGCCGTAGGCGTCGGCGACCACCGACCCCTCGACGAGGGCGGCGCGCTGGCTGCCCAGGCGCATCGTGCCGCCGAGGTCGCCCGCCCCCTCGACGAACGCCTTCTGCTCCTCCATCGTCGCGATGACCGGCGCGGGGCTGTCGGGGTCGAACTCGGTCGAGCTGGCTCCCTCGATGCCGGCGACGGTGCGCGCGTACTCGATGACCATGCACTGCAGGCCCAGGCAGATGCCGAGCGTGGGGACGCCGCGCTCGCGCGCCCAGCGCAGGGCGCCGACCTTGCCCTCGATGCCGCGCACACCGAAACCTCCGGGGACGAGGACGGCGTCGGCACCCCCGAGGGCCCGCGTCGCGCCGGCCTCGCTCTCGCACGAGTCGGACGCGACCCAGCGGATGCGCACCTTGGCGTCGTGGTGGAAGCCGCCGGCGCGCAGCGCCTCGGTGACCGACAGGTACGCGTCGGGCAGGTCGATGTACTTGCCGACGAGGGCGACCTCGACCTCGTGCTCGGGCTCGTGGACCCGCTCGAGGAGCAGGTCCCAGTCGGTCCAGTCGACGTCGCGGAAGGTCAGGCCCAGGCGACGGATGACGTACGCGTCCAGGCCCTCGCGGTGCAGGACCTTGGGGATGTCGTAGATGCTCGGCGCGTCGACGGCGGCCGCGACCGCCTCGGTGTCGACGTCGCACATGAGGCTGATCTTGCGCTTGATGGACTCGGGGATCTCGCGGTCGGCGCGCAGGACGAGCGCGTCGGGCTGGATGCCGACCTGGCGCAGGGCGGCCACCGAGTGCTGGGTCGGCTTGGTCTTCAGCTCGCCGCTCGGTGCGAGGTAGGGCACGAGCGAGACGTGGAGGAAGAAGACGCTGTCGCGGCCCAGGTCGTGGCGGACCTGGCGCGCGGCCTCGAGGAACGGCAGCGACTCGATGTCGCCGACGGTGCCCCCGATCTCGGTGATGATGATGTCGGGCGCGTCCGCGTCGGAGACCCCGGGCGAGCCGGCGGCCTGCGCCCGCATCCGCTCCTTGAGCTCGTTCGTGATGTGCGGGATGACCTGGACGGTGTCGCCGAGGTACTCCCCGCGCCGCTCGCGCTGGATGACCCGGTTGTACACCTGGCCGGTCGTCACGTTGGCGCTGCCCTTGAGGCTGACGTCGAGGAAGCGCTCGTAGTGGCCGATGTCGAGGTCGGTCTCGGCGCCGTCGTCGGTGACGAAGACCTCACCGTGCTGGAACGGGTTCATCGTCCCGGGGTCGACGTTGAGGTACGGGTCGAGCTTCTGCATCGTCACCCGCAGCCCACGCGCACGCAGGAGGTGACCGAGCGAGGAGGCCGTGAGCCCCTTGCCGAGTGAAGAGGCGACGCCTCCGGTCACGAAGATCTGTTTCGTCGTCTGGAGCACCACGGGGTTCAACTCTAGGCGATGAGCGCACCCCTCACCGACCGACACCCCCGATGACGCCGCGAAATCCACTCCGCGGACACCCCTCAGGCCCCGATGAGCCCCTTCGGGAGCACCGAGCGGTACGCGGCGAGGGCCGAGGCCAGGGCATCGGCCTCGGTGGGGAGCAGCCCCGCCCGCTCCACCGCCTTGGACCGCAGGTCGTCTCGGACCCCGCCGTGCAGGACGACGTCGCGCACGGCCCGCGACAGCGAGACCGGGTCCCCCGCCGGGACGAGCAGGGCGGCGTCGCCGACGACGGCCCCCGTGCCACCGACGTCCGTGGCGACGATCGCCGCGCCGGCGTGCAGCGCCTCCTGCAGGCCCACCGGCTGCCCCTCCCACACGGCGCTGGAGACGACGACGTCGGCGGCGGCGAGGAGGTCGGGGACGTCGTCGCGGCGGCCGAGGAGGCGCACCGGCAGGTGCTCGGCGGCGATGCGCGCGGCGAGCTCGTCGTGGAGCGGGCCGTCCCCGGCGACGACGGTGAGGAGGTCGAGCGCCGGGTCGTCGCGCAGCAGGCCGTGCGCGTCGAGGAGGACGTCGAGCCCCTTCTGGGGTGCCAGCCGGGCCACGACGACCGCGAGCGCGGTGCTCTCGGCCATCCCGAGGTCGGCGCGCACCCCGAAGCGGTCGCGCCGGGCCTCGCGCCGCGGCGGCGCGGGCACGACGGCCAGCGCCGCGCGACGGGCACCCAGGGACGTCATCCGCTCGACGAGGTCGGCGGAGACACCGAGGACGAGGGCGCTCCCCCGCGCGACGACGCGCTCGAGCACCGCGTACACGGCGCCGGTGAGGGCGCTCGTCGGGGCGGCGTTGTGCAGCGTCGACACGACCGGTGGGCCGCTGCGGACGGTGGCGAGGACGGCCAGGGCCGCGACGCGCAGGCCGTGGGCGTGGACGACGTCGGCCCCCGCGACGAGGCGGGCGAGGTCGCGGACGGCCCGGGCGTCGCGCGCCGGGTGCGGTCGGTCGCTGACGTCGAGGGGCACGACCCGGGTGGCCACGTCCCCGAGCCCGAAGCGCTCGGCGACCGCTGCCGGACCGGCGACGACGACGTGGTGCCCCGCCCCGCTGAGCGACTGGACGAGACCCCGGACGTGCTGTCCCACACCGCCCGCACTCGTCCCGAGCACGACCAGCACCTTCACGTCGACCTGCCTCCCCGTCGGGTGGCCCTGCCCCGTCGCAGGACCTCACCCATCATGGACCGGTCGCCGACGACGAGGGTCACCACCCCCGCCCCGAGGGCGAGCGCGCCGGCGCCGAGGCCCACGAGGACGGCGCTCATCAGGTCGTCCATCGTGGCGTTGCGGGTCACGAGGTCGCCGACGAGCAGCGACACCGCCGCCGCGACGACGAGCACGCCCGCGGTGCGGCCCGCACCAGCCGTCGCCTCGGCACCCCAGGTGCGGCGGACGAGCAGGACCAGGGCGACCCCCGAGAGCGACATCCCGAGGGTCGAGGCGATGCCGAGCCACCGCAGGGTCGTGGCGGGACCCTGCCCGGCACCGACGACGAGGAGCGGGAGCAGGGCGGCCACCGCCCAGCCCGCGCCGGCCGCGATCGCGGCGTCCACCGGGCGACCCCGCACGTACAGGGCCCGGGTCAGCAGGGCGACGAGGCCGAAGCCGACCAGGCCCGGTGCGTACGCCGTGAGGGCCGCGGGCAGCGCGGCCAGCGCGGCCGGGCTCGCGCCCTCGCTGCCACGCCGCGCGTCCAGGACGGAGAAGAAGGCCCCGATGGCCGGGGCGACCGCCACGAGGACCCCGACGGCCAGCCCCGTGAGGACGAGGACGGCGCGCAGCGAGCGGGCCAGGGTGGCGGTGGAGTCCTCGCCGGCGCCGCTGCGGGCGGCGAGGGCCGGGAAGGCGCTCGTGGCCACGGGGACCGCGAGCACCGCGTACGGCAGGAGGTAGACGGCCTGGACGTACTGGTAGACCGGGAAGGCCCCGCGGTCACCGGAGTGGTTCGCGAGCCACATGGTGACCAGGACGGCGCTCTGCTGCGCGACGAGGGCGAGGATCCCGGCCCCGGCGAGCGCGCCCACCCGCGTGGCGTCCTCCCGCTCCAGGCGCAGCGCCGGGCGCCAGCGCCACCCCGTGGCCATCGCGGGCGCCACGAGGGGGAGGGAGAGCACGACGACGCCGAGCGTGGTGCCCCACCCGAGGACGGCGATCGCGTCGTCACCGACCACCGACGGCGAGGTCTCGCCCCCCGTGAGGGAGCCGTACCAGAGGTAGCTGCCGAGGACGACGACGGAGGAGGCGAGCGGCGCCAGGGCCGCCGCGAGGAAGCGGCGGTGGGCGTGGAGCAGCCCGGTGAGGATGATGCCGACGCCGTACAGCGGGACCTGGACGGCGAAGATCCGCAGCAGGGTGGTCGCCACGTCGTGGGCCCGCGGGTCGAAGTCGTCGATCAACCACCCGGCGAGGACGGGCGCGGCGAGCGCGAGGGCCGCCCCGAGGGGCACGAGGACCACGAGCGCCCAGGTGAGGAGCACCGAGGCGAGGTGGTCGGCCCGCCCGCGCTCACCCGCCCCGAGCCGGTGGGCGATGAGCGGGACGGCGACCGCCGCGAGCACCCCTCCCGCCGCGACCTCGAACAGGACGTTGGGCAGCGCGTTGACGCTCTGGTAGACCTCCCCGACACCGCCGGCGCGCACGGCGTCGGCGAAGACGAGGATGCGGGCGAACCCCGCGGCCCGGGCCAGCAGGGTCGTCACGGCGATGAGCCCGGCGGCCCCCGCGATGCCGGTGGCGAGTCGACGCGCGCTCATCGGGCCGGGCGACCCCACGCGTCGAGCTCGCGCAGCACCGGCGTCGACTCGATGACGCGGGTGAAGCTCACCTTCTCCGAGGCCAGGGTCAGGGCCGTGAGGCCCACGAGGGCGAGCAGCCGGCCGCGGCGCCCCGTGGCGTCGAGCAGGGCGGTGCCGAGCAGCGCGCCGGCGCCGTTCGCCCCGGTGTCGCCGAGCATGGCGCGGCCGGCGAGGTCGGGACGGATGACGCCGAGGGCGGCGCCGGTGGCCGCCGCGGCCCGCAGCGCGCCGCCGCGTCCTGTGTTGGTGAGCACGAGCGGGAGGCCGGCGAGGACCGTCGCCTTGAGGGCGCGTCCGGGGCGCAGGTCGAGCAGGTTGGCGAGGTTGGCCGAGGCCGCGACGACCGCTCCCCCGACGAGGGTGTCGACCGCGCGCAGCTCGGGGCGCGACCGGTCGGCCAGCACCGCGGCCACGAGCCCGGTGGCGCCGATGCCGACGACCTTGACGAGGCCGGTGGTCACCTCTCCCCGCCCGGCGGCGCCGAGGTGCCCCTTCAGCCCCTTGCTCGCCCCGTCGCCGGCGAGGTCGTCGAGGGCGCCGAAGGCCCCCGACCCCAGGACGGCGACGGCGCCGGCGGGTCCGCCGGCCATCGCGCCGGCCGCGGCGCCGGCGAGGTAGGCCGGCCCCTCGAGGAGGGTGACGGCGTCGCCCGCGTGGTTGGTGCGCTCCCACCGCGCCGAGCGGACGCGCCCGGTGAGGACGCGGAAGGCGGCGTCGGCGACCGCCGCCGCGAGCAGCCCCGCCCCGACGGCCCGCAGCCGGCTCACGAGGCCGGGAGGGGCGCGTAGGGGGCGTCGGCACCCTCGGCGACGCCGTACTGGCCGACCTCGCCCGCCAGCTGCTGCACGAGGCCGTGGACGATGCTCGCCTGGCCCAGGGCCGTCCCGGCGTTGTCGACGGTGGACACCCCGCGGGTCGCCGTGGCGTCGTTGCGGACGGCCGCGAGCACCGAGGTGCCCGAGGACGCGGTGGTCGTCTCCGAGACGACGACCGCGCCCGCGCTGTGGTCGTCGAGGGCGATCGACAGGTCCACCCAGCGCTCGGCGGCGGTCGCGCGGGCATCGCCCTCCCCCGAGGTCACGACACCCGAGACGACGACGACGAGGTCCGCGGCCTGGAACCCCTCGGTGTCGACCTCCACGAGGTCGGCGTCGGAGAGCAGGCGCAGCGCCTCGACGGCCATGGCGGGCACCACCGGCTCGACCGCCGCCCCGCGTGGTGCGGTGAGGAGCGCCGCGAGCAGGACGTCGCGCGGTGACACGGCCCCGGTCTCACCGACGTCGACCCCGCTCCGGCTCGCCGCCGCGCTCACGGCGGTGTCGCGCGCTGCCGCGGTCGCCTCGTCGCCGGAGACCCACGAGTCGGTCACCGACGTGGTCGACACGACGGCGGCGCCGGCCGAGCGCAGCCCGGCGGCGGTGGCCTCGGCGACGGCGGCGTCGGAGCCCGGCAGCACGACCAGCGCGACCCGTCGGTCCTGCAGCGCACCCGAGAGCACGCCCGTGTTGGTCTCGGCGATGTACGCGTCGAGGGCGTCGCGCGCCGCGGTCGACTGCTCGAGCTCGGTGTTGAGCTGGGCCTTGTCCTCGCGCAGCCCGGCCACCTCACGGCTGAGGGTGTCGCCGATCTCGCCCTGGAGCGGCCCTGCCCCCAGGACGATCCCGACCGCCAGGGCCAGGAAGATCGAGACGATCGAGACGAGGTGGTACCGGAAGTCGATCACCCGAACACTCCTTGGATGGACGACCAGAGGTCGTCGATGCGGGCGCCGAGCACCTGGAGCAGGGCTCGGCCGCCGTCGGTGGACCACAGGGCCGCGAACAGCGCGAGCAGCCCCACGGTGAGCATGACGAGCAGGCTCGCCCCCGAGATCCGGGCGCGGTACAGCCGGTTGACCCCCTTGGCGTCGACGAGCTTGCCGCCCACGCGCAGCCGCGTGAGGAACGTGCTCGCCATCCCGGACCTGCCCTTGTCGAGGA
Source organism: uncultured Actinomycetota bacterium (assembly GCA_963795035.1). Taxonomy (GTDB): domain Bacteria; phylum Actinomycetota; class Actinomycetes; order Actinomycetales; family Dermatophilaceae; genus Oryzobacter. The sequence goes on from CAWCFZ010000003.1 coordinate 1,111,940, forward strand.
ACTCCACGAGGGTGACGTGGGTCCCGACCGCGACGATGAGCGTGGCGCCCTTGTCGTCGGCCAGGAGCATCGCGACGTCCTCGCTCGTTCCCGTCGCCGGGAAGACGACCGGCTCGACGCCGAGCGAGCGCACCCGCTCCAGCCCCGGGGCGCGCCCGTCGCGGTAGGCGTGGACGACGATCTCCGCGCCGCAGCGCAGGGCGTCGTCGGAGACCGAGTCCATGTCGCCGACGATGAGGTGCGGCTTGTGCCGCGCCTGGATGAGCGCGTCGGCGCCGCCGTCGACCCCGATGAGGATCGGCTTGTACTCGCGGATGTAGTGCCGCAGGGTCTCCAGGTCCTCCTTGTAGTGGTAGCCGCGCACGACGATGAGGACGTGCCGGCCGTCGAGGTCGGTCGTGATGTCGGGGACCCCGACACCGTCGAAGAGCAGCTCCCGCTCGCGGCGCAGGTAGTCCATGGTGTTCGCGGCGAACGCCTCGAGCTGGTCGGACATACCTTCCCGCGCGCGGGTCATCGCGTCCTGGACCAGGTCGTTGTCGAGCATCGTCCCGGTGGCGACGGTGCGTCCGTCGGCGACGACCGCGCCGTCCTCGACGGTGAGGGAGGTGCCGTCCCGCAGGGACATGACCTCGGGTCCGACGTGGTCGACGAGCGGGATGCCCGCGGCGACGAGGATCTCGGGGCCCAGGTTCGGGTAGCGGCCGGAGATCGACGACGCGGCGTTGACGACCGCCGCGGGGCGGCAGGCGACGAGGGCCTCTGCGCTGACCCGGTCGATGTCCTCGTGGTCGATGACGGCGACGTCGCCGGGGCGCAGCCGCTTGGTGAGGTCCTTGGTCCGGCGGTCCACGCGCGCAGGACCGCCCAGCCCGTCGACGGGGCCACGGGCTCTGCGGGCGGGGAGGCGGATGGACATCTGCACCATCGTGCCACGTCGGCTCAGGACCGGGCGCGCGCCATGAGGTCGCGGGCGTGCTCGAGCGCGGCGTCGGTTCCGGTCCCGCCGAGCATCCGCGCCAGCTCGGCGACGCGGTCCTCCCCCTCGACCGCGTGGACGCCGCTGCGCGTGACGTGGCCGTCGTCGGACCGCTCGACGACGAGGTGGCGGTCCGCGTGGGCCGCGACCTGCGCGAGGTGGGTGACGACGACGACCTGCGCGTGCCGGGCCAGGGCCGCGAGCCGGGCGCCGACGTCGAGGGCGGCGCGCCCGCCGACGCCCGCGTCGACCTCGTCGAAGACGAACGTCGGGACCGACGTGGTGTCGGTGGCCGTCGCGACCTCGATGGCGAGCATGACCCGCGAGAGCTCGCCGCCGGACGCCGCCCGGGTCACCGCCCGTGGGGGCGTCCCCGGCCCGGACGCGAGGCGGAGCTCGATGTCGTCGCGGCCCTCGCTCCCGAAACGGCCGGCGTCGTCGACCGCGACCGTGACCGTCGCCGACCCCATCGCGAGGTGGGTGAGCTCCTCGGTGATCCGGGTGCCGAGGGCGGCGGCCGCGGCCGTGCGAGCGGCGGTGAGGGCGGCGGCCAGCTCGCTGCGCCGCGCGGTGAGGGCCACGACGTGCTCCTCGAGCGTGTCGATGCGGTCGCCGGTGCCCTCGAGCTCGTCGACCCGCCGGGCGGCCTCCTTGCCCCAGGCGAGGACCTCGTCGACCGAGGGCCCGTAGAGGCGGGTCACCTCGGCGAGCGAGGCCCGGCGCTGCTCGACGTGCTCGAGGCGGGCGGGGTCGACGTCGACGTCGGCGAGGTAGGAGCCGAGGTCGGCCGCGACGTCGGCGGCGAGGTAGCGCAGCTCGTCGACACGGGTGCCGATCTCCGCGAGGGCGGGGTCGCTGGCGCTCACGGCGTTCAGGCGCGCCGACGCCGTGGCGAGCGCCTCGAGGACGCCGGGTGCTGCCATCGTGTCGTCGTCGTCGCCGGCAAGGGCGGTGTGGGCGTCACCGGCTCCGGCGCGCAGCTCCTCGGCGTGCCCGAGGCGCTCGGACTCGACCCGCAGCGCCTCGTCCTCGCCGGGCTGGGGGTCCAGGGCCTCGATCCGCTCGAGGCCGACCCGCAGGCCGTCGGACTCACGGGCCCGTTCCGCCGCGGCGCTGCGCAGGTGCTCCAGCTCCTCGCCCGCCCGGGTGAGCTCGGAGTGCACGGTGCGGTACGCGCCGAGTGCGGTGGCGACGGAGTCGCCGCCGAACGCGTCGAGCACCTCGCGGTGCTGGTCGGCCCGCTTGAGGCGCCACTGGTCGGCCTGGCCGTGCACCGCGACGAGGTGCTCGGCCAGCTCGGCGAGGACGCCCACGGGGGCCGCGCGCCCTCCGACGTGGGCCCGGGAGCGTCCGTCGGCGGAGACCGACCGGACGAGGACGAGGCCGTCGGTCGTGTCTCCCCCGGCCTCCGCGGCCCGCGCGAGGGCGGGGTGGGCGTCGGGCAGGTGCAGGACGCCCTCGACGACCGCGCGGTCGGCGCCGGTCCGCACCAGGGCCGAGTCGGCGCGGCCACCGAGGAGCAGGCCCAGCGCGGTGACCACCATCGTCTTGCCCGCCCCGGTCTCGCCGGTGAGCACGGTGAGCCCGCGGTGGAGCGGCAGCACGGCCTCGTCGATGACGCCGAGGTCGCGGATGCGGATCTCCTCGATCACGGTGCGGGGTCCGGCTCGACCTGCTGGCGCCGCGCGGCCCCGCGCCACCCCTGGACGGGGAGGGCGAACTTCTCGACGAGCCGGTCGGTGAAGCCACCGGACGACAGGCGGGCCAGCCGCACCGGCTCGGACGACCGCTGCACCTCGATGCGTGCCCCCGGGGGCAGGCCGACCGCCCGTCGCCCGTCGCACCAGACGACGCCGCCGGACGCCGTGTCCCGCAGGACCTCGACGACGAGCCGGGAGTTCGGTCCGACGAGCACGGGGCGGGAGAACAGGGCGTGCGCGCTGATCGGCACGACGAGCAGGGCCTCCACGTCGGGCCACACGACGGGCCCTCCGGCGGAGAACGCGTACGCGGTGGACCCCGTGGGCGTCGCCATGACGACCCCGTCGCACCCCCAGGTGGACAGGGGGCGACCGTCGATCTCCAGGGTCAGCTCGAGCATCCGCTCGCGCGACGCCTTCTCGACGGTGACCTCGTTGAGCGCCCACGACTCGAAGACGACGTGGCCGTCCTCGCGGGCCGTGACCTCGAGGGTCGTGCGCTCCTCGACGGTGTAGTCCTGCGCGCAGATGCGCTCGACCGTGGCGTCGATGTCCTCGCGCTCGACCTCGGCGAGGAAGCCGACGTGGCCGAGGTTGACCCCCAGGACCGGCACGCCGGAACCCCGGGACAGCTCGGCGCCCCGCAGGATCGTGCCGTCGCCGCCGAGGACGACGACGAGCTCGCACCCGAGCGCCGCCGAGTCGTGCGGCACGGCCCGCACGCCCTCGACCTCGGCCAGCGGGGTGCCGTCGAGCTCCTCCGCGGGGGCCACGACGGCGACGTCGGCGGCGAGCAGCCGGCTCGCGACGTCGGCCGCCAGCTGCTGGGCCTCCGGTCGCCCGACGTGGGTGACGAGGAGGATGCGGCGCGACGGCGTCGTCATCGGCGTCCTCCCGTGGTCTCGGTCGTGAGCTCGCGCGCGAGGGCGCGCACCTGGTCCCCGGTCATTGTGTCCGACGCCACGGGGCGCGCCCACAACAGGTACTCGGTGTTGCCCGTGGTGCCGCTGATCGGGCTGGTCCGCAGCCCGTGGACGAACAGGCCCTGCGCCTGGACCGCGTCGAGGACCTTGTCGACGGCCGCCCGGCGGTCGCGGACCGAGGTGACGACGCCCTGGCGGTTGAGCCGCCCCTTCCCCACCTCGAACTGCGGCTTGACGAGGACGACGAGGTCCGCGCCCGGTCCCAGCAGGCCGGCGAGGTCGCGCAGGACGAGGGTGAGGGAGATGAAGGAGAGGTCGGCGACGACGAGGTCGGCCGCTCCCCCGACGTCCGCGGCGGACAGCCCGCGCACGGTCGTGCCGCTGCGCTCCACGACGCGGGGGTCGGCCGCCACCTCGGGCACCAGCTGCCCGTGACCGACGTCGACCGCCACGACCTGCGCCGCCCCGGCCGCGAGGAGCACCTGGGTGAAGCCACCCGTGGAGGCACCGACGTCGACGCAGCGCCGGCCCCGGACCGCCAGGCCCTGCGGCACCCAGGCGTCGAGGGCGGCCGCCAGCTTGTGCGCGGCCCGACCGACCCACCGCGGGCCGTCGCGCAGGACGGCGAGGACGTCGTGCTCCTCCACGGGGTGCGACACCTTGTGCGCGGGCGCGCCCCCGACCGTGACGAGCCCCGCGGTGACGAGCTCGCGCGCGTCACCGCGGGAGCGCGCGAGGCCGCGGCGGACGAGCTCGGCGTCGAGACGCGCGATGTCAGCCGCCGAGGTCGGCCAGGCGCGCCTGGAGCGTCCGGTGCACCGCCTCGCCGGTGTCCAGCTGCGCGTCGAGGTCGTCGGTCGGGGCCGCGGCGAGGTCTCCCAGCGCGGCATCGATGACGAGGTCGCCGGTCTCGGGCGGTGCGGTCACGGCGTCCGGCGTGTGCTCCGTCACGCGGTGGTCCCGCTGCCCGTCGCCGGCGCCTTCTTGGCCGGCGCCTTCTTCGCGGGCGCCTTCTTCGCGGGCGCCTTCTTCGCCGGCGCCTTCTTGGCCGGCGCCTTCTTGGCCGGCGCCTTCTTGGCCGGAGCCTTCTTCGCGGGCGCCTTCTTCGCCGGCGCCTTCTTCGCGGGCGCCTTCTTCGCGGGCGCCTTCTTGGCCGGCGCCTTCTTCGCGGGCGCCTTCTTGGCCGGCGCCTTCTTCGCGGGGGTGCTGCTCGTCGTCGTGGGGCGTGCCGCGACGCGGGCCGGCTCGGGCTCGACCTCGACGACCCGGGCCACCGGAGCGGAGGGACGTCCGCTGGCGGCGCGGGCGAGGTCGTCGACCTGCGCGGCGAGGCCGGCCACGGTGGTCGCCAGGCCCTGCACCTCACCCACGAGGCGCCCGACGTCGATCCGGCCGAGGGCGGACTCGACCTCGGAGCGCACGAGCCCGACGACCTGCTTGCGGTTGCGCTCGGCCGCCGAGAGGAGGTCATCGGCCAGCCTGCTCGCCTGCTTCGCGACCTTCTTGCTCGAGCCCTCGACTCCGGTGAGGGTGAGCAGCTCGTGGGCGGCCTCCGTGGCCCGGGAGCGCGTCAGCTCACCGAGACCTGAGGCGAGCTCGACGAAGCCGTGGATCGATCGCTTGGCCATGAATCCTCCTCGCAGCGGCGGCCGGTCGGCCGCCTGTGCGAGGCCACGCTACCGGTGCGCCACCTGCGAGAGCACGCGCTGCGCCACGTCGGTGAGCGCCGCGACGTCCGCGGCGTGCGCCCCGCGGTCCCTCGCGTCGTGAACCGCGGCCACGGCGGCCGCGAGCTCGACGAGGCTGGCCCCGCCCGCCCCGGCGGCCGTGGGGTCGGTGTGCAGGCTCGCGAGGTCGGGCGCCACCCACGTCGGCCGCCGGTGCGGCGGTGCCGTGAGGCACGCTGCGAGGTCGTCGACCCCGGTGAGGACGAGCAGCGAGTCGGCACCGGCGCTCACGGCTCCCTCGATGTCGGTGTCGAGCCGGTCCCCCACCGCGAGCACCGACGACACGGCCACCTGCAGGCGCCGGGCGCACAGCAGGTACAGGGGCGCCTCCGGCTTGCCCGCCACGAGGTCGGGGTCACGCCCGACGGCCGTGCGGACCGCCGCGATGAGCGAGCCGTTGCCCGGGGCCACCCCGCGGTCGGTCGGCAGGGTCGCGTCGGTGTTCGTCGCCACCCAGAAGGCCCCGTCCTGGGCTGCGTACGCCACCTCGGCGAGCTCGCTCGCGGTGACGTCGGGCCCGTAGCCCTGCAGGACCGCCGCCGGCGCGGCGGCACCGGACCGCCGGTCCTGCGGCGTCACCGGGGTCAGCCCCGCCTCGGCCAGAGCCAGCCCCACTCCGACGCCCCCGACGGCGAGCACCTCGGCGCCCTGGTCGAGCCGCTCGGACAGCAGCCACGCCCCGGCCTGCGCGCTCGTCGCGACCATCTCGGGGCTGCAGGCCAGGCCCAGCTCGCGCAGGTGCTCGGCCACCACCGGCGCCGGACGCGAGGCGTTGTTCGTCGCGTAGAGCACGGGCACCGACACGGCGACCAGGGCCTCGACGGCCCCCGGGACGGCCACGGGTCCGCGGTACACGACCCCGTCGAGGTCGCTGACGACCGCGGCGTAGCCGGCGACGAGCGGCCTCCCCGGCCGGGGGTCGGTCACCCGAGCGTCGGCTCGGCGGCGGCGTCCGCCTCGTCCTCGCCGCTGTCGGTCACGGCGATGCCGTCGAGCTCCTCGAGGCGCTCGACGGCGTCGGTCTCGCCCTCCTCGTCGCCCTCGACGGCCTTGAGGAACCACTCGCGGGCCTCGTCGGCACGCCCGAGGGCGAGGAGCGCGTCGGCGTAGGCGTAGTGGAGCCGGTGGACGCCCGCCCGCGGGCCGCGCTTGAGCGCGGGGACCTGCAGGGCGAGCAGGGCGGCGTCGTCCTGGCCGAGGTCGCGCCGCACGCCGGAGACGACGATCGCGAGCTCGACGCGGTCCTCCTCGGTGAGGGTGCGCACCTCCGGGCTGGCGGCGAGGTCGAGCGCCCGGCTGTGCCGGCCCAGGCCACGCTCGCAGTCGACCATGAGGGCCAGCAGGTGCGAGGACCCGCTGAGTCGACGGACGGTGCGGAACTCGGTGAGGGCGCGACCGAAGTCGCCGCTGCGGTACGCCACCATCCCCAAGGCCTCGCGCGCGGCGGGGACCCGACCGGCGCGGCGGACCGCCGTCTCGGCGTGGGCCATGGCCGAGTCGAGGTCGTCGGCCTCGAGGTGCGCGGCGACCATGACGAGGTGCTGCGCCACCCCCTCGGCGTTCTCCTTGGACAGCGTGCGCAGCTGCTGGTACACCGAGCGGTCGAGCTCCTTGCCGGTCACCCCCTCGGGGATCCTGGGCTCGGGCAGCTTGGGCCCCTTGGGGGCCAGTCGGCTCCCACCGCCGCGCTGGCGCTCGGCCTCGCGGTCCTCGCGCACGGGACGACCACCGCGGTCGCCCGCGGCCCCACGCCCCCGCGGGGGTCGCCCGGACCCGCCGTGACGTCCGTCGTTCTCGGGCACGATGTTTCCCTTCGTCGACCACGTGCTGCAGATACCTACGCAAAAGGGGAGGGCTGGTGGGCCCTCCCCTTTTGGGAATGTTTGTCCGGCTGCGTCCTACTCTCCCACACCGTCACCAGTGCAGTACCATCGGCGCTGAAGGGCTTAGCTTCCGGGTTCGGAATGGGACCGGGCGTTTCCCCTTCGCTATGACAGCCGAAACTCTATGGAGATGTCAGTTACTTCCCGACCGTATCTCGGGAACTGCACAGTGGACGCGAACACGCAAAGATCTTTTGGTGTGTATCAAGTTGTCGGCTTATTAGTACCAGTCAGCTGCATGCATTGCTGCACTTCCACGTCTGGCCTATCAACCCGGTAGTCTAGCCGGGAGCCTCTCACACCTTACGGTGCATGGAAACCTCATCTTGAAGCGTGCTTCCCGCTTAGATGCTTTCAGCGGTTATCACTTCCGAACGTAGCTAATCAGCGGTGCCCTTGGCAGGACAACTGACACACCAGAGGTTCGTCCATCCCGGTCCTCTCGTACTAGGGACAGCCCTTCTCAAGTTTCCTACGCGCACAGCGGATAGGGACCGAACTGTCTCACGACGTTCTAAACCCAGCTCGCGTACCGCTTTAATGGGCGAACAGCCCAACCCTTGGGAGCAACTCCACCCCCAGGATGCGACGAGCCGACATCGAGGTGCCAAACCATGCCGTCGATATGGACTCTTGGGCAAGATCAGCCTGTTATCCCCGGGGTACCTTTTATCCGTTGAGCGACGGCGCTTCCACAAGCCACCGCCGGGTCACTAGTTCCGACTTTCGTCCCTGCTCGAGATGTCTCTCTCGCAGTCAAGCTCCCTTGTGCACTTACACTCGACACCTGATTGCCAACCAGGCTGAGGGAACCTTTGAGCGCCTCCGTTACTTTTTAGGAGGCAACCGCCCCAGTTAAACTACCCACCAGGCACTGTCCCTGATCCGGATCACGGACCGAGGTTAGATATCCAGAACGACCAGAGTGGTATTTCAACGTTGACTCCACCGACACTGGCGTGCCGGCTTCACAGTCTCCCACCTATCCTACACAAGCCGTACCGAACACCAATACCAAGCTATAGTAAAGGTCCCGGGGTCTTTCCGTCCTGCTGCGCGTAACGAGCATCTTTACTCGTAGTGCAATTTCGCCGAGTTCGCGGTTGAGACAGTGGAGAAGTCGTTACGCCATTCGTGCAGGTCGGAACTTACCCGACAAGGAATTTCGCTACCTTAGGATGGTTATAGTTACCACCGCCGTTTACTGGGGCTTAAATTCTCAGCTTCGACCCCAAAGGGTCTAACCGGTCCTCTTAACCTTCCAGCACCGGGCAGGCGTCAGTCCGTATACATCGTCTTGCGACTTCGCACGGACCTGTGTTTTTAGTAAACAGTCGCTTCTCCCTGGTCTCTGCGGCCCTTTCCCCTAGTCCGTGAAGGACTTCAGGGTCCGGGCCCCCCTTCTCCCGAAGTTACGGGGGCATTTTGCCGAGTTCCTTAACCACGATTCACTCGATCGCCTTGGTATTCTCTACCTAACCACCTGAGTCGGTTTGGGGTACGGGCGGCTCGAACCTCGCTAGAAGATTTTCTTGGCAGCATAGGATCACCCTGCTTCCCGCATACGCGGTCACTATCAGGTCTCAGGCTATGTGAGCTGCGGATTTGCCTACAGCTCGCCCTACACCCTTGGACGTGGACAACCATCGCCACGCGGAGGCTACCTTCCTGCGTCTCTCCATCGCTTGACTACTACTACGTCGGGTCGCGCGCTCCACACGGCCAACGCCCTCCCGAAGGAGGACTACGGCCGGCTTCAGGCGCTTAGCATCGGTAAGTTCGTCATGGGCGGTTCTTCGCCGGTTCCGGAATATCAACCGGATGTCCATCGACTACGCCTGTCGGCCTCGCCTTAGGTCCCGACTTACCCAGGGCAGATTAGCTTGACCCTGGAACCCTTGGTTATTCGGCGGACGGGTTTCTCGCCCGTCATTCGCTACTCATGCCTGCATTCTCACTCGTGTGGCCTCCACGGCTGGATCACTCCGCCGCTTCCCTGGCCACACGACGCTCCCCTACCCATCAACACGCTTGGACCACCAACCCGCAGGTGTGGTGGCCGGGCAATGTGTCAATGCCACAGCTTCGGTGGTGTGCTTGAGCCCCGCTACATTGTCGGCGCGGAATCACTTGACCAGTGAGCTATTACGCACTCTTTAAAGGGTGGCTGCTTCTAAGCCAACCTCCTGGTTGTCGATGCAACTCCACATCCTTTCCCACTTAGCACACGCTTAGGGACCTTAGATGGTGGTCTGGGCTGTTTCCCTCTCGACTACGGAGCTTATCCCCCGCAGTCTCACTGCCACGCTCTCACTTACCGGCATTCGGAGTTTGGCTAACGTCAGTAACCTGGTGAGGCCCATCTGCTATCCAGTAGCTCTACCTCCGGCAAGAAACACGTGACGCTGCACCTAAATGCATTTCGGGGAGAACCAGCTATCACGGAGTTTGATTGGCCTTTCACCCCTACCCACAGCTCATCCCCTCAGTTTTCAACCTAAGTGGGTTCGGCCCTCCACGACGTCTTACCGTCGCTTCAGCCTGGCCATGGGTAGATCACTCCGCTTCGGGTCTAGACCCAGCGACTCATTCGCCCTGTTCGGACTCGCTTTCGCTACGGCTTCCCCACACGGGTTAACCTCGCCACTGAGCACTAACTCGCAGGCTCATTCTTCAAAAGGCACGCCGTCACCCCACAAGGAGGCTCCGACGGATTGTAGGCACACGGTTTCAGGATCTATTTCACTCCCCTCCCGGGGTACTTTTCACCTTTCCCTCACGGTACTTGTCCGCTATCGGTCACCAGGGAATATTTAGGCTTAGCGGGTGGTCCCGCCGGATTCACACGGGATTTCACGGGCCCCGTGCTACTTGGGTGCTTCTTAATGGAGTTCACGACATTTCGGCTACGGGGGTCGCACCCTCTGTGCCGGGCCTTTCAATGCCCTTCGCCTATGACGCAAATTTCTGACTCCACGCCAGCGTGTCAGCACTGACAAAAGAAGTCCCACGACCCCTCAACTGCAACCCCTGACAGGTATCACACAGCTGAGGTTTAGCCTGATCCGCTTTCGCTCGCCACTACTCACGGAATCGCGGTTGCTTTCTCTTCCTGTGGGTACTGAGATGTTTCACTTCCCCACGTTCCCTCTACCCACCCTATGTGTTCAGGTGGGAGTGACTGGACTTGCCTCCAGCCGGGTTTCCCCATTCGGAAATCCTCGGATCACAGTCTGGTTATCGACTCCCCGAGGCTTATCGCAGATTCCTACGTCCTTCTTCGGTTCCTGGTACCAAGGCATCCACCGTGTGCCCTTAAAAACTTGATGCACAAAGATAAAAGATGCTCGCGTCCACTGTGTAGTTCTCAACATACGGGCGGCCCCCCGTCGCACCGGCGCCTACCCCCAGCCAGCCACAACGGCTGAAGCTGGAAACGGTTCACACGACAACGAAGGTCCTGGCCAGTACCACCGGCCTGAAGGCGAGCTGCAAAAGAACAGCCCGATCCCTCAGGACCCAACAACGTGCCAAGCACCACTGCCACCCCGGACCCACTTTCCACACACCCCCCCAAAGGAGAGCGCAGTACTCGCGACCCAGGCCGTAGCCGGCGCCAACTAACCGATGTTCCACCCTTGAGCACCCGGTGCCCCACGAACGGGGACAAACCAGGGCCTGGACCACGACACGCGTGGCCAGTGCTCCTTAGAAAGGAGGTGATCCAGCCGCACCTTCCGGTACGGCTACCTTGTTACGACTTAGTCCCAATCGCCAGTCCCACCTTCGACGGCTCCCCCTCTTACGAGTTGGGCCACCGGCTTCGGGTGTTACCGACTTTCGTGACTTGACGGGCGGTGTGTACAAGGCCCGGGAACGTATTCACCGCAGCGTTGCTGATCTGCGATTACTAGCGACTCCGACTTCATGGGGTCGAGTTGCAGACCCCAATCCGAACTGAGACCGGTTTTTTGGGATTCGCTCCACCTCGCGGTTTCGCAGCCCTTTGTACCGGCCATTGTAGCATGTGTGAAGCCCAAGACATAAGGGGCATGATGATTTGACGTCATCCCCACCTTCCTCCGAGTTGACCCCGGCAGTCTCCCATGAGTCCCCAGCCACCCGAAGGTGCTGCTGGACATGGAACGGAGGGTTGCGCTCGTTGCGGGACTTAACCCAACATCTACGACACAGCTGACGACGACCATGCGCCACCTGTGTACCGACCTTGCGGGGCACCCATCTCTGGATGTTTCCGGCACATGTCAAGCCT
>CAWCFZ010000004.1:0-392999 GCA_963795035.1 uncultured Actinomycetota bacterium
GACGGCATACGACTCGGAAGACGTTCTGCAGGCTGCGCTGGAGAGTTACCCCGAGGTCATAGCCGGCGCCACAACCTCGGGTGAGTCGGAGGCGCAGTTGCTGCTTCTGTCCCGCGAGATGCCGGTGCCCAGCGGGGATGCGAGCGGTCGTGCCTTTAGTTTCGATCACCTATTCGTCGATGCTGAGTGCGTCCCTGTGTTGGTCGAGGTCAAGCGAGCGTCCGATACGCGAATTCGACGAGAGGTGGTCGGGCAGATGCTCGACTACGCAGCGAACGCGGTGAAGCATTGGCCGCTTGAGCTGATTAGGCGGGCACTGGAGCGGCGAGCAACAGAAGAGGGCAGATCAATCGAAGTGCTGCTGGCCGAGCTCCGGCCGGGGCGAGAGCCGAAGAGTTCTGGAGCACGGTGGAGTCCAACCTGACGGCAGGGGTGGTGCGAATGATCTTTGTTGCCGATGCACTCCCGCCGGAGCTGGTGCGGGTGATCGAGTTCTTGAATGAGCAGATGAGTCCCGCCGAGGTGCTCGGAGTCGAGCTTCATCAGTTCGTTCAGGGCGATCACGTTGCGTATGTACCGCGGGTAGTCGGCCAAACCGCAGCTGCTGCCACGGCGAAGTCCTCCGGCCATGGCTTCGCATGGGATCGTGAGAGCTTCCTGCAGGCAGCGGCCAACCGCGTCTCAGCGGCGGAGCTGACCTTCATCAATCGGCTCATCCGGGACGTGGACCATCGAGGTGTGAAACTCAACTGGGGGAAGGGGATCACCCCGGGTGTCGCGGGCTGGTTTCGCGTGAATGGTTGGGACACGGGCGTCTGGTCCCTAAACGCCAACACGGACAGCGCCACCTCGAAGGCCTATCTGCAGTTCTACCTCGCGGACCACCTCACCCGAACAACACCTGATGTCCTAGAACGCGTCGCCGCCCAGCTCGAGCGAATCCCATCCATGCGCGCCAAGATCGCAGATGCACGATCCAGCAACTGGAAGAAGTACCCCTCCGTCTATCTCGTGGACGTGGCTAGTCACTCGGACCAAGTAGAGGCCGTGCTCGCGGCGATTGGGGAGCTGCTCGGTGAGCGAGGGACCGGCGGGAACCCCAGTCAGACGGCTTGAGGCGGCATCCGCACTGCCGCAATCAGATCGGCCGGCTCCTGGCGAAGTGACACATTTCCTCGCGGAGGCGGTCGAAGCACCCCTCGGTAAGCTGGGGCGGATCCCCGGGGGTTGAGTCAGGTGCCGTCCTGACTGCTGTCCCCGAAAGGACTGCAACCTCGGCCTTGTCACCAAGCCCCGCAATCGCGACGCTCACTCCGATCACGGTGTCGGCGCGTGCTGTGTGTGCCGCCCGGGCAAGGTCCCGCCGAGCTTCGGCGAGGGCGTCCCCCACCGCGCGCTCCATGCCTGCAAGATTTCCGCCCACGAGGCTCTTGAGTTCAGAACCGGCATCCGAAAAGAGGTGGCGGCTCATGACGGACTGTGAGGTCACAAGACCACACACCTTAACGACTCGGCGACCTGGTATCTCGGTGATCGTCAGCAGCGGTCGGCGTCCTCGGCTGTTGCCGTGAAGCGATCGCGTTCTGCTCGACTCAGAAAGGCGAAGTCGAGGTGGTCGCCTTCGCGCAACGTCACGGAGACGCTCGCCGGGTTTGGGTGTTCCAGCTCAGTGATCTGCCCCCAAGGTACGAGTGCTGTCGGAGGGTCGGTCCCGATGGCGAAGCCTGCCTCCGACACCCGCAATGGGAGGCGAGATGCTCCCATCAGACACTGTGGAGTCATCACTCATGGCCCCAGCCTCTCGCGATGAGAGGTCTCAACACCTCGATATCAATTCGCCTTCCCGTTCCTCGACCCCAAAGTAGGTTCGTGGCCGTAGCCCGTGTCCGGGGGCTGTCGCGGCGAAGTGACGCACCTAGAACCGTCCGATGCCGATGGTCGACTGCCCTCTGGGCCAAACGGTCGGCCCCATCCATACCGCAGGAACTGCGAGTGCTGTGAGGGACTCCCCGCTCGTCGTGGCCTATCGCTGGCTGGCCAGCGCCTGAAGTGCACCGTCCGGCAACTTGCCCTACCGCGGTCAGCGAACCCGGACTCCGGCTCGAGCAAGGACCTGCGCCTGGAGGTCATCGCGGACCTGCGCTTGAATGTCGGCGCGGACTGCTTCTGGGCCATTTCGATTGAGACGGCCAAGCCATACCTGACGGGTTCATCCATGGCCCCTCCGTCGGCCCTGCAATCCACGTGTACTTGTGCAGTGGCCCCACGTGCGAACGCCAGCGCGCTGTCCCCCTCGAAGACTTCGTGCTGAACCGTTCCCATTTTCACCGCGTTGGCATCGGCCTGCTGACGAGCACCTCCGAATAACCCGTCGGGGGGACTGAACCAAAGCCGAGCCTGCCGATGTACGCGAGAACTCGAGACGATGGGCGAAAGCCAGCCCAATGTGATGGTCAGCCGTCGCCACTCGGTCGTGGCAGCTAAGGCAGCGGGGAGGGGAAGGGAGAAGGTGTTCCGCCCATCAGCGGCAATCGTGCCTGCTCCTATGAGGACAGCGCGGTTCGTTGCGGCCGTGCCAAGGCGCTCTGGATCAACTGGGCCGTACCCAAGCAGCTGGGTCAGATCGCGCCTCCAACTGCGTGGGTCAAGGCCCAAGATGTGGCGCAGAGTGGTTGCCGCATCGCCCCACTCCGCTGCGTGAACCATGAACGTCTTTACTACGACGGGGTGATACTGCGGATCAGGAAATGGAAACCCTTCAGCACTCGCACCATTCTCCAGCACATCAAATAGGTGACTTGCAGCGCGAGTTGCTAGTGCCGCAGAGTTGCTAGTCCCGCAGCTAAACGCGCTACCTGAGGAACCGCCCATTACTGATGGGGCCGCCACTCGGATGCCCGGTCCGATTGCGGAGTGGTAAGCCATCTCGAGGTCGTGGCTCGTCCCGTCGTCGGCTTCAGGTGGCCGAACAAACAGGCGCCGACCTCCTGGGATGAGGATCTCGGGCTTGACCGAGCGCCGATGGCCGAACCCCAAGGCGCTGTACGGCGCCGGCATGCCCTCGGCCACCCCATCAACGACCGTGTCTCCGGGCTCCGCGCTGGATCGATCCTGATGCGTTGATCCAACGGTGAGGACGTTCACCGCTTCCGCGGGCGAAAGCAGTCTGTGGTGGCGTGCTTGGTTGAACCTTTCCTGCATCACCGCGGCCTGCAAGGCGGGCGCATCGTCTAAGGACGCGTAGGGCACGGTTGGCTCGAAGTCGTGATTGCCTGCGCCGACCACCACCAAAACGTTGAATCTGTGGCTGAGCCAGTCGAGCAGACGAGCGGCTGGGCTTAGTCGGCGGTCGAACACACGCGCGAGGGGTCTCCTATGGAAAGGTTTACGACCCGGACGCTCGGAGCCGTGGGCGGATGTGAGCCCTCGCCCAGGAAGATTCGCAGGAAGCAACGGTGGAGGAGGTCTACAGACAGTTCATCCCTGGGTGTCTCTTCGGTCTCCGTGAAGAACTCGTGAGGAACCATAATTGGCCTCACATATAGCCTCGATGTTAAGGCTGACCGAGGAGCCGACAGGGCCCCCGTGGCAGATGATCGACGCCATGCCCGTGCCATGGTGCTGCGACAGCACCGAGTACTTGGAGGCGACGTCGTCTGGATCGTCGATCAGCAACCGGCCAGCAAGCACCTCGTGATTTGCCATAGGCAGCCCGTCAAGCAGGGCCACTTTGGGCTGATCGGCCGGAATTGTTCCGTCGACCAGGGAGGAATCAAGGTCAGTTGCAGGCTCTGGGGCCGGGAAGCGGATGATTGGTCGACTGGCCCAACGAACATCACGGCCTCAGCCGCGAGCAGGTCGATTTCTTGGGCACCGCGCTCGAGCACCAGTTGCACTTGTGGATACGGTATATCCGCGAGAATTGCGTGGTAGCCGATCTCAGCGACGGTGGAGCTCGTGATAAGTCTCGCCCCCGATGAACGAAGGATCGTTTCCACAGCCGCCTGAGAGGAATATCTCTGCTCCGCCGAGTTGCGGAACCATAACTCGATCTCCACTCTTGCGTGACCAGACTGCCCGATGACCTCGAGGTCTTCTCGCCAAGCCTCCAAGAGACCCGTTTCGCGGACGCGATCTCGGGGCCCCCATCGGCGGACCGCCCTCAGAAGTGAGAAGGCTTGCTTCAGCGGGGCGTACCCCCACGGAAATTCGACAGACGGGTCCTGTTGCCATAGTGAAAAGAGGCGAAATGCTCGCCCACGGCCCGCGAATCAGACATGACGACGTACAGAGTCTCGGAAAGGAGCTTGTCCTGCTCTTCTCCCTCTTCGTCTGCGTAATAGAAGTCTTCGTCTGGCTCCACTGGGTCGTCGAGCAGCTCGGCGAGGAAATCCAGGCCCTCGATATCGCGAACGGCCCTGGCGAATCTATCAACACTTCCGGCAAGATCGAGAACTACAACGAGTTCAGGGTCAGACTCGTCGGTGCCCGCCGAAGCCGCCGCCCGCTTGTTCTCGATCGCGCGGGAGAGCGCGTCGAATTGCGGTGTGAGGCGCTCACCTTGACGATGAGAAGAAGGGGAGCGGGGAGGTGGCAGATAGGCCGGGGATCCAGTAGGGATTGGACCTGCAGACGGTGGGCCAAACGCCAACAGCGGCCGACCTGTCATGAACGGTGCTGCGTTCGCCGCTGACTCAACACTTTGCGGGCGATGTCTTCTACCCGACCATCAGGCAGTGCGAGTACGTACCGGCGGCGAACGTCAAGCGCAAACTGTTCTAGTTCAGAGAAGCTAAGCCCGGCGAGTTTTCTCCGCCAAAGTTCGGGGGGCAAGGCCCAGGCTGCCCCCCAGGCGAGTCGATAGCTGTTCAAGGTATCGAGTTGACTGTTCCCGTGTCGGTGTCGTCAACTCCGCGCGAATCTGAAAGCGACGCCATGCGGCGCGATCGAGTAGTTCAGCATGGTTTGTGGCACAGACAGCAATGACATGCGCAGGCAGTCTGTCTATCTGCATCAGCAGGGTCGACACGACCCGCTTTATCTCGCCAGTCTGGTGCGTGTCCGCGCGCTCCTTAGCGATCGTGTCGAACTCGTCAAAGAAAATGACGCATCGTCGCGTCCGCGCAAACGCAAAGATATGGTCCAAGCGACTGGCGGTTTCTCCTAGGAAACTAGAGACGAGACCTTCATATCGGACTACGTAGAAGGGGAGCATCAGCTCACCAGCGATCGCCTCTGCCAGACTGGTCTTACCGTTCCCAGGAGGCCCCTCGAGAAGCACCCTGTTGCGAGGCTCGAACCCATAGCTACGCAAAAGCTCAGCGCGTCGGTGCTCCTCGATGAGATCACGGATGCTTGATTCCGCAGAGTCGGAAAGTTGAACGTCGATCAAACGGCGTCGGGCAACGACCTCAAGCAGGAGGTCCGAGACCGAATGCGCCATGTCATCCCGTTGGCCAGCCTCTGCCCCCGTCGTGGTGATGAGCGCAGATAGCCGGTCGGCGACCAGATGGTGCTGATTCCCCCGCTCCTCGGCGATGATCGCCTCTACGAGGACGCGGAATCTTGCGTCGTCTCCCTGCCGCTGGGCCTCGACGAGGTCGATGATCAGATCGGACCTTGCCATACTGGCGCCCCTCCCTTGCCTGCGTTCACGTGTCGATGGTAGGGGGCGGCGCCCACGCCAGTCGTCGCCCGCGCCGGTGGGGTCAGGGTGAGGCCCCGGCTCCCCATGACGTCGGGCTGTTGTTCTCGATTAGGTAGTGCTCGTTCAAGCGAACGACTTTGCGGCGCCGTCGGTCGTGGGACCAGCTGTCGGCAGCGACCTTCTCGATCGAGGAGCTCACCAAGCCCAGGCCCTCGAGGTCTTGCGATGCCTGCTGCCATGTGTCATCACTCATCGCGAAGCGTTGGCGCTCCCACACGGAAACGTGCAGTGATGTGCCTTCGGGTTTGGATACAAACAGCAGTCGCAGGCACACGTAAGCGAAGAGGGCCCGTGCACTCAGGACGTTGATCCATCCACGCGACCACAACTCGAGGGGCAGCGTTATGTACGGTGCAGAAAGCGGGCCCGGCGGATGGACTACCTGCAGCACAGGCCGCGTCCGCGCTCCACGCGACGGGAGATCAGTGCACGGTTGGGGCTCCCAACCGCCCTGGAGTCTCGCGAGCGCCCGCTTGACTCGACGGGTCCCCGCGCCTGGGGCGGGGTCTCCTCCTCACTGCGCTCCTCGAGACCGAAGAGGTTGGCCCAGTAGGGGTCAGCTATCTGTCGGAAGACGTCGTGGGGTGGCTTCCGTGTCAGAAGAAGCAGCGTCAAGTACAGCTTCAGCGGAACTTCGCCCTTGACGAATAGCCTCGAGAGCGGTGTCGAATCCTGATCCGCACTGGCCACGCGGGCGAAGGACTCAGGTATCTGGATGGTGCTGCGTCGACCGGAGTCGCGTACGACGTCAACGAGCAGCCGCTTGGCGGTGACCGTAACTTCGCCTATCACTGACACCTCTCAGCTAAGTACTTGACCATCTCAGCGGCGGCCGCTGCAGTGAAGGAGTAGCGGGGTCTGGGGTAGTGGGCAGGACAACTACGCAGGTCAAGGGATACAGATCACCGCTGCTATGGTCACAATCTAACGCAAATGTGGCGGTTTACGCCAGCATTGAGGGCATTTCAACGCTGCCACATCGGTGTCTTGCGGCCGCTGAAACTGCGCATTCTGCCGTTTGCGGAGTTGCCCTCTCCAAGATCAGTCTTTTCCTCGAGTACCGGCGCTCCAGATCCCTGGGACAGCGGTCGACATACTCGACGGAAGGAGGGTGGCGATGGACTGGGCCAAGACCGTGGGCGGCAGCGTCGCATCGAGCCTGGGAGCAGCCTTCGAGGTCGTGCCGGTCTGGACGGTCGTGGTTGTCCTTCTCGTGGTTGGATGGCGGCCCGGAGCTCCGTCGCATCGCACTTACCGCGAGTGACATCGCGTGGCGGTGGCGGCGACGCGACAACGAGCTCGAAGGTACGCGGCCTTCCGATCGGGGCCTCGACGACCTGACACGTTGGGTCACCGCGAGCACACGATGGTGGTGGGCTTCCTCGAGCGTCGAAATCGTCTCTGTGCGCACGTCTGGCGCGCCCGAGGGCGGCGGACAGAAGGGACGGAAGTCGCTTGCACGTGCCGCGAACCGGATGCCGCTCGACTGCCGCATGGGAGCTGAATCACTTCAACCAAGTGGACGTCTAACTGCCACCCCTAAGTGGGCGGTGAGCAGCGGTCACCCGCTGGGCCGGAGTGAAGGAGCAACGATCAGTTGCCGGATCGACCCCGTGATGGCTTCGAGGACGGCTGCGCTGATCGCCCTGACGGCCGACGTTGGTGGTCGGGTCGCTCCTTGTTATCAAGGGTGCTGCGCGCCGTAGCATGGTGCGGTGTTCCGGTGGACGGACTAGGACCGGCGCGACACAACGCGATCCCTGCGCCCCACCAACCGGCGTCGGCACCCGGATTCGTACCCCAGAAAAGTACGGCAGTGAGGGCACGAAATCGGCGCGATCGGGTGCCTCACAGCGCCCTGACCTGTGCTCAATCACCCTCTCGCGGAACCCCATTCGGGGATTTTGCAAGCAGGGGGTTAGGGGTTCGAGTCCCCTTGGCTCCACCGCAGGTCAGAGGCCGTTTCCGCTCGACGGGATGGGCCTGCGCGCATCCGACCCTGGGTCGAAGACCCGCCGCGACGCGTCTCATCGGCTGAGAGAGCTCTGAGTCACTTGCTGCGTGGTTCCCGACACGCGCCCCCCGGAGCAGTACCTTGTGCGCGAGTCGCACAGGGGCGGCGGACGACGTCGAACGCATCGAGGCCCCCATGCGCATCCCAGCCACCCGGTCACTGCTCGCCGCGTCCAGGGCCCTGAGGGCCCGCGGACATCTGGGTCGCCACTCCCCGCCGACAGGGAGCAGGCACGGCGCGGGACGCGCACGGCCGTCGGGCAGCGGCCAGCACCACCGGGACGGGCGCCACAGCCTCCGCGAGGCCACCGTCGAAGCGGCCGTCGTACGTCGTCGGCCTCGGCGCCGTCGTCCTCGCCCTCCTCGCCCCGGTCATCGTGACCGCGAGCTCCCAGGCCGCCGGGGCCGAGCTCACCGTGGTCATCGCCACCGAGGCCGACGCCGTCGTCGACTCGGCGCGACCGACGAAGAACTACGGCGGGTCCAAGCTCCTCCGCGTCGACGGCTCGCCGGTGGTGCGCACCTACCTGCGCTTCTCGGTCGGACAGCTGAGCGGCGACTGTCGTCAAGGCCGAGCTCCTCGTCTCTGCCAAGACCGCCACCACCACCTCGACCTCGGTGGCGCTGTCGTCCGCGACCTGGGCCGAGCGCACCCTGACGTACCAGAACGCCCCGCAGCCCGGGGCGCCCATCGCGGCCGCTCCGCCGGTGAAGGCCGGCGGCATCCTGACCGCCGACGTCACCTCCGCGGTCCAGGCACCCGGAACCGTGGGCTTCGTGCTGACGACCACCTCCGTCGACCAACGTCGCGATGCACAGCAGGGAGTCGGCGGCGGCCCCGGCCCAGCTGCGGCTCACCGTGCAGCAGGCGCCGAGCACCGGGCCTCGACCTCGACCCCGACGACGAGCGCCACGGCCTCACCGACTGCCACGCCCACCGCCACGCCCACCCCGACCCCGACGGGCCAGGGCCCCATCCGCGCCACCTTCTACTACCCCTGGTTCCCCGAGGCGTGGAAGCAGCAGGGCTTCGACCCGTTCACCAGGTACGTCCCCAGTGCCGGGTGGTACGACTCGTCGGCGACCGGCCCTCATCGACGAGCACATCGACAGCATGGTGTACGCCGGGATGGACGCCGGGATCGCCTCGTGGTGGGGCCAGGGGTCCAGGACCGACACGAGGATCGGCGCGCTCCTGTCGCGGGCCGCGGGCAAGCCCTTCCAGTGGGCGCTCTACTACGAGCGGGAAGGCTCCAGCGACCCGACGGCCACCACCATCGCCGCCGACCTGGCGTACGTGAAGGCCAACTACGCCACGCAACCCGGCGTACCTGACGGTCGGCGGCAAGCCGGTCATCTTCGTGTACGCCGACCCCGGTGACGGCTGCGGCATGGCCGACCGCTGGGCCGCGGGCAACGCCTCGGCCGGCTTCCACGTCGTGCTCAAGAACTTCTCCGGCTACGCGACCTGCGCCACCCAGCCGAACGACTGGCACCAGTACGCCCCCGCCAACGCGACCCAGGTCGCGACGACCTCGTACTCGGTGTCCCCCGGCTTCTGGCGGCCGGACGAGAGCGCACGCCTCGTCCGCGACCCCGCCCGCTTCGCCAGCAACGTCGCGGCGATGGTCGCCTCGGGCAAGCGCTGGCAGCTGGTCACCACGTGGAACGAGTGGGGCGAGGGCACCTCGGTCGAGTCGGCGACGGAGTGGGCCACCTCGTCGGGCCACGGGACCTACGCCGACATCCTGCACGCGGCGCTCGCCCCCACCGGCAGCACGCCCACGCCGACCCCGACCACCACGATGACGGCGACGCCGACCGCCTCGGCCACCCCGACGCCCTCACCCTCCCCGTCGACCACTCCCACCGGCGGTGCGCTGGTGGCCGCGGTGGGCGACATGGCGTGCAGCTCGACGTCGTCCAGCTTCAAGGGCGGCCTCGGGACCTCCACCTCGTGCCGGCAGCAGGCCGTGGCCGACCTCCTGGCCGGGCGGAACCTCTCGGCCTTCCTGCCGCTCGGCGACACCCAGTACGAGTGCGGCGACCTCGCCGAGTTCCGGGCGAGCTACGACCTCGCGTGGGGACGCCTCCTCGACATCAGCCGCCCGGTCGTGGGCAACCACGAGTACGGCACGTCGTGCGGCCGCAACGACGCGTCCGGGTTCTTCACCTACTTCGGCGACCGCGCCGGCACCGACGGCAGGGGCTGGTACTCGTACGACATCGGGGGCTGGCACCTCATCGCCCTCAACAGCGAGTGCAGCTACGGGACCACCGGCGTGCTGGTCGGCGGCTGCTCCACCTCGAGCCCGCAGTACACGTGGCTGCAGCAGGACCTGGCCGCGCACCCCAACCGGTGCACGCTCGCCTACTGGCACGAACCGCGCTGGACGTCGGGCAAGCACGGGAACGCCCAGTCGATGACCGACATCTGGAACCTCCTCGTCACCAGCGGCGCCGAGCTGACCCTGGCCGGGCACAACCACAGCTACGAGCGCTTCGAGCCGCTGGGCACCGCCGTCAAGGACACCTCCACCTCGCCGAGCTACCAGAACCCGACCCCCGACCCGAACGGCATGCGTGCGTTCGTCGTCGGCACGGGCGGCAAGACCCACTACGACTTCACCACCCCGATGCTCGACGGTGAAGTGGTGCGCAACGGCGACACCTTCGGGGTCCTGCTCCTCACCCTCGGGGACGGCGCCTACTCCTGGGAGTTCGTGCCCGAGGCGGGCAAGACCTTCACCGACTCCGGTTCCGGCGTCTGTCACTAGACACCTCAACCTCTCGGCGGCATCGGGCACCGGGTACCACCGCCGCTCGATCGACCCGGTCGGCGCCGGGATCCGGTCAGGCAGGTGGTGCGCTCCCGTGTCGGTGCGCCACCTTCCACTCGCCGTCCTCACGCCGATAGATCTGCGTCGCCCGCACCGTGGCCGGGCGCGGCACCCCGTCGACCGACGCCACACTGCGTTCGAAGCCTGCGGTGTACGCCATGTCCCCCACCACCTCCGCCGCCATGAGCTCGAACTCGTAGGACGAGCAGTTCGAGAAGCTGTCGGCGAGGTGGGCGAACAGCTCATCGATCTCTGCCTGACCGTTGGCGTTCCTCCAGGCGCCCAGAACGGTGACGGGATCGTTGCGTGACCAGATGGCGCGCCGCGGGGATGCATCCCCGTTGTGCAACGCCACTTCGGCGTCTCGCAGGACAGTGTTCACCCAGGTGCGGAACTCCTCGATCTCACTCATCCCTGCATGCTTCACCCACTCGGCGTCGCTGGCTATGGACCAGGAGAGTCATCGCACCGCTGGCCAGGCACCTCGTGGCGACTCGATGATTGCCGGGCGTGCTGGTTCCTGTGGACGGACGAGGACCGGCGCGAGACGCCGCGACCCCTGCGCCGGAGGGACACTGGATGCGGGCGGCAGGACCGACGCCGTCCGACGCTGCGCCCTCGCACGTGACACCGGGGTGTCCGGCAGGCAGGAGGAAGCATGGGGTACCGACTGCTCGCCGACGCCGCCATGGTGGCGCACTTCTCGTTCCTGGCCTACCTCGTCGCCGGCGGGTTCGTCGCGTGGAGGTGGCCGCGGACCATCTGGGCGCACGTCGCGACGGCGCTGTACGGGGTCTTCAACGTGCTCGTCGGCTGGCCGTGCCCGCTGACCCTCGTGGAGAACTGGGGTCGGGCGCGGGCCGGCGAGGCGACCCTGGCCGCCACCGGGTTCATCGAGCACTACATCGCGGGCGTCGTCTACCCGCAGGAGCACGAGGCCCTGGTCCGGGTGCTCGCGGGCTCGGTCGTCCTGGCCTCGTGGGTCGGCTTCGTCATTCGTCGTCGTCGACGAGCAACGCGCCCGGTGGCGTGAGACACCGCCTCCAGCGAGCACGCAGCCGCCGACGGTCAGGCGAAGGCAGGCATCACCTTGTCGTGGACGAGCTGCAGCTGGGTGTCGACGTCGGGCACCCCGTCGATCTCGCGTCCCATCAGGGCCTTGACCAGCGCCTTGTCGGTGATGGCCAGGATCAGGTGGTTGACGCCGGCGGCCACGATCTCGGTCTGCATCTTCTCGACGCACTCCTCCGGGCGTGCCCGCCACGGACAGGCGCTCCGCGAGGTCCGGCGTGGTCAGCTCGATGCCCCGGGCCATGTCGCCGGCCCCGATGGCCTCGATGATCGGCGCCACCTCGGCGGGGTCGACGCCGTTGCGCTCGAGCTGCTCGTTGGGCATCGCGGAGGCGTAGAGGCCGACCATGCTGCGCGCGGCGTCCTTGGCGACGGCACCGTCCTCGGCCACCGAGAAGACGATCCAGGCGCCGAGGTCGAGGTCCTGCACGTTCTTGCCGGCGCGCTCGGCGCCGATCGTGCAGTGCTCGATCATGTAGTCGTAGGCCTCGCGGGTGTAGCTGAGCGCGTGGTGGCACCCGTCGGAGAACTCCGCGGACGCCTCGAACGACTTCGGCCCGCGCATCGCGCCCATGATCACCGGCAGCCGCTCCTGGACCGGACGGGCGAAGGTGAACAGGCCGCTGTACTTGAAGAACTCGCCGTCGAAGGTGATGGCGCCGTCGTCGAGCAGGGTCCGGATCACGTGGACGGCCTCCTTGACCCGCGAGAGCGGCTTCGTCGTGGCCCAGTCGATGTTGTACTCCGCGAGGAGGCCGAAGTTGCCGCTCGACACCGCGACCTCCGCCCGCCCGTCGGTCAGCTCGTCGAGCGTGGCCGCTGCCTGCGCGATGAGGGTCGGCTCGCGCAGCACGACGCCCGACACGCTCGGCCCCATCCGGATCCGGCTGGTCTGCGCGGCGGCCGCGGCGAACAGGAGCCAGAGGTCCTTGTGCCAGGTCTCGTCCGCGGCGTACACCGCGTAGAAGCCGAGCTCGTCGGCCTTCTTGATCGAGGCCAGGGACTCGACCAGCGGGTAGTCCGCCAGCATCGCGTAGCTGAATTTCATCAGTAGCTCCTTCTCCAGAGGATCGGTCGGTTCAGGCTTCGTCCTCCGGGGGTGCTGCCGGCGCGCCCGATGCGTCCTCGGCCTCGACCTCGGCGAGCAGCGTCGAGCCCGTGACGACCGTGGACGCGAAGTGACGGTGCATCCACTCGAGGTGGTCCCCGCGGCTGGCCATGATCCGCAGGCTGTCCCAGCTGGGGAACTCCTGCTGCAGCACCCAGCGCTCCATCAGGCGCGGGTCGACCTCGAAGAGGTGCGGGTGGGTGGTGACGGCGACGTCCGAGACGCGTTCGGGGGGCGGCGGCGTGTACTGCTCGTCGTAGCGGAAGCCGATGGGCGCGTGCCCGGCGTCGTCGCTCATGACCGGTCCCCGCTCTCGTAGGCCCGGTCGAGCAGGTACTTCCCGGGGTTCATGATGTTGTTCGGGTCGAGCGCGCGCTTGAGGTCGAGCATCACGTCGAAGCCGCGGCCGAGCTCGTCGGGCACGAGGTCGACCTCACCCTCGCGGCACGAGCCGTGGCACGCGCTGATCGAGCCCCGGTGCGCCAGCGCCACGGCCGCGATGTCGCGCTTGGCCTTGACCCACATCGCCCAGGCGCGGTCGTCGAGCTGCTGCTCCCAGATGCCCACGTCGATCTCGGTGAGGTAGTCCACGCCCGTGCTGCCCGAGGTGTAGGCGAACATGCCCCAGTCGTCGAAGACGTCGGTGGCGCGGCGCAGGTCCGCGACGATCTCGTGCCACGCCTTCGAGACCGACGGCAGGTCGGTGTAGTTGATCGCCGCGTCCTCGCAGTGCCAGCTCATCGGCACCACCTGGCCGGCCTTGGTGCGACCGTGCAGGGGTGTGGCGTAGCGGTCGTGCCGCGCCGCCCAGTCGCCCTCCGAGATCTCGTCGCCGAGGTAGCGGGCGCCGTGCTCCTTCGCGATCCGGAACAGCCGCCTGCCGGCGGGCCTGACCTCGTCGTCGTAGCCGTACATCACCGCGCAGACCAGCGCCCGCACGTCGCCGGGCTGGGGGATGTAGGCCTCGTCGTCGCGGCGCAGGTAGGCGACCTTCCACTCGTCGAAGAGCACCGCCCCCGCGAAGGTCGCGACCCCGGCGCGGGCGAGCGCCCCCACGCAGGCGTAGGCGTCGTCGTAGTTGTCGAACGCCCAGAACGGCGAGAGCTCGGCCTCCGGCTTGGGGAAGAGCTTGAGGGTGGCCTCGGTGGCGATGCCGAGCGTGCCCTGGTGCCCCATGAACAGGTGCTTGAGCTGGTAGCCGCTCGAGGACTTGCTGACCTTGTGACCGACGCCGTCGCCGACGTGCATCACCTCGCCGGTCGGGAGCACGTGGTCGAAGCTGAGGACCAGGTCGCGGGTGTGCCCGTAGCGCGCGCCGATGAGCGACCAGCCGCTGGTGCCGATCCGCCCGCCGACGAGGGAGCACGGGTACGACGCCGGGTCGTCGGGGTAGAACAGCCCGTGCCGGGCGAGCTGCTCGTTGAGCTTGAGCATGTTGATGCCGGTGCCGACGGTGACGGTCCGGTTGGCGAGGTCGAGCTCCTTGATGGCGTTCATCCGCTTGACGTCGACGACGATGCCCCCGCGCAGGGGGACGGCGCCGTCGGTGAGGCCGGTGCCGCCGTCGCGGGGGACGACGGGCACGCGCAGGTCGTTGGCGATCCTGACGACCCCGGCCACCTCCTCGGTGCTGGTGGGCAGCACCGCGAGGTCGGGCAGCCGCTCGGACCAGCGGTGCACCGGGAACGGCGCCGGGACCCGCGCCCGGTTGTAGCGGTCCGGCTTGGAGGTGAGGATCTGCTCGTCGCGCAGGACGGTGCGCAGTGCCGTGACGAGCTCGTCGAGGCGCTCGACGGTGATCGTCATGACCGATCACCTTGGCGGGCGCCCGGACCCTCGGGGCCCCCGCGCGAGCCACCGACGGTGATGCCGAGCGACTCGGCCAGCAGCTCGTGGATGTCGACGACGTCGATGCCCACCGCGTCGCCGGCCACGGCGAGGGGCCGTTCCGACCAGGGGCAGGCGCTGACCAGCGTCTCCACCTCGAGCGCCGCCGCCTTCTCGAGCCGGCTGGCCGAGATCGCCGCGGTCAGCTCGGGTTTCTCCACCGGCAGACCGCCGCCGCCGCCGGAGCAGTAGGACCACTGCGTCACCCGGTCGACGTCGGTGAAGTCCAGGCCGGGGATCGAGCGCAGGATCTCGCGCGGCTCCTTCCAGATGCCCTTGCGCTTGTTGAGCCGGCACGGGTCGTGGTAGGTCACGGCCCGCTCGACGGGCACCCGCGGGGTCAGCCGCCCCTCGCGGATCAGCTCGGCGAACAGCTCGACGACGAGGACGACCTCGAGGTCGAAGTCGGCACCGAAGTACTTCGGGTAGTCCTCGGTGAAGGAGATGTAGTCGTGCGGGTCGAGCACGAGCAGGCGCTTGGTGCCCGTGGCGTGCCAGTCGTCGAGGTTGTGCTGGGCGAAGCGCCTCGCCTGGTCGACGTACCCCATCTCCGCGGCGGGGCCCCCGCAGCACCACTGGTCGCCCATCAGCCCGAACTCGTACCCGGCCAGCTGCAGGACCTGTGCGACGGCGCGGGGGACGGACGTGCGGTAGAACGCGGCCTCGCAGTCGACGAACAGCACCGTCTCGCCGCCGATCGGCAGGTCGAGCCCGTCGGACCAGTCCCGGACGTGCTCCTGGTCCACCGGTGTCTCGCCGAGCACCGGCTCGTGGCTGCGTCGCGCGGTGCGCTCGTTCCACGACTGCCACCCCGGCTGGTGGACTCCGCTCTCGACGGCGAACGCACGCACCGCCTTGACCACGTCGACGGTGCGCGTGCGGAAGCGGTAGAAGTCGCCGGTGAACAGCGTGTTCGGGCAGCGCAGCTCGCAGGCGCCGCACTGGGTGCAGTTGACGTAGTCGGCCGCGACGTCCTCGATCGCCATCTCGCCCCGGTCCATCGCCACGACGTTGGCGTGGAACGCGGTGGGCGTCCACGACTCGTTGCGGGTCACCTGGGTCACCGGGCAGACCTCACGGCAGAACTTGTGTCCCGAGGAGAAGCAGTTGTACGCCGCGTTGCGCCACTGCTCGGTGAACTCCTGCGTGGGCGTCGGCTCGGGCGGCTGGTCGTGGGCGCGGACGATCTCGTCGGGGATCGCCGCCAGCTCTGCGGGGTTGTCCCGCATGCCGGGGGTGAACGGCACCGACACCGGGTCCGATGCGCTCGGCCGGTCCAGCTGGGTCATGGGGCCTCCTGCACAGCGACAGTGATGCAGGTCACAGTCTGGCCAAGATACGGCCCCCGTCGGGCGAGCCACAAGAGCCCGGTCGGGCCCCCTGCACCAGCCCCGCCCAGACCGGAGTCGGGTGCTCAGGTGGCTGCCGGGACAGCCATGTGAGCACCCGACTCGGGGAGGGAGGCGGCCAGGTTCCGCTGGGTCAGTACCAGTGGGGGGATCTGGAGAGGAACTTCTCGTAGGCGGCACAGGGTGAGCCGTAGACGTCCTCGATGTAGCCCAGGCCCCAGGTGATCTGCGTGGCGGGGTTGGTCAGCCAGTCGCTCCCGGCGCTCGCCATCTTCCAGCCGGGCAGCGCCTGGGGGATGCCGTAGGCGCCGGAGGAGGAGTTGGTGGCGCTCCAGCTCCATCCGGACTCCGCGTGCCAGAGGGTGACGAGGCAGGTGAACTCGGCGGCGCCCCATCCGCGGGCCGGCATCATCGAGCGGGCGATCTCCTGGGCGGCCCGCGGCCCGGGGCCGGACGCCTGCAGCCCGACCATCGACGTGAGCCCCAGGCGGGCCGCGGCCTCGCGGGCACCGGCGAGGTCCGCCGCGGTGGCGTCGAGCTCTGCCAGCCGGGCTGCCAGCTTCTCCTGCTGCGCACCGAGCTTCGCAGCCTCCGCTCCGGCCTCGGTGGCCTGCCTCTCGGTGGCGGCGCGCTTGCGGGCGAGGTCCTCGAGGGCGCTCGCCTGCGTGTCACGGGTGAACTGCAGGAACCGCTCCTGGTTGGCGGCGGCCGTGGCGGCCGCCGTGGCCACGGCGAGGTCGTCGCGGACCTCGTAGGCGTTCTGGTCGAGCACCACCACGAGGTCGGACATGACGTTCGGCGGGGACAGCACGAGCGTGCCCAGGTTCTGCAGCTCACCGCCCGACATGTACAGCAGCGCAGCCGTCCCGGAGAGGTCGCGGTCGGCCTCCTCGCGGGCGAGCCGGGCGGCGGCGAGGTCGACGGTCGCCTGCTGCACCGCCGTCTGGGCGTCGGCCAGGCGCTGCTCGGCCAGCTGCTCGGCCGACACCGCCTCGGCGACCCCACGCTGCAGTGTCTCGAGCCGGGCCCGGGCGCGCTCGACCTGCGCCGTGACGGCGGCGACCTCCCTGGCCGCGGCGGCTGCGGCATCCTTTGCGTCGGCGACGTCGGACTCGCTCGGCAGGGTCCAGCTCGGTGACGGGTCGTTCCCCGCCGCGGCGCTGGGCGGCCGGGTCGGTGACGAGGCCACGGCTGATGCCCCGGGCAGGGCGCCCGAGCAGGCGAGAGCCACCAGCGCGACCGTCGCCGCGGTGGCACCCCTGCGTCGTGGACCCCTGCCGCCCATCCGGGCATCATGCCCCGCCCGCCGACGCGTGTCATCCCTGCGTGCTCACCGGTCCAGCGCCGGCCGGACCCGAGTCGGGTGCTCAGGTGGTTGCCGGGGCAGCCACCTGAGCACCCGACTCGGGGAAGGGGAGGGGGTCCGGGGTCAGGCGATCTCGACGTCGATGTCGACGGGGACGCCGTTCGTCATGACGTCGAAGACGGCCGAGCGCTGGCGCGACTGCTCGACGATCGCGCGCAGCACCTCCTCCGGGGCGTCGCCCTTGATGACGAAGCGCACGCTCACCTGCTGGTAGCCGTTGCGGACCGGCTGCAGGCCGAGGACCCCGTTGAGGTCGATGTCGCCGGTGACGGTGGAGCGCACCTCGGTCAGCGTCACGCCGCGGGCGGCGGCGATGTTGGCGATGCCGGCGGTGAGGCACCCGGCCAGGGCGTGGAGGAGGACCTCGACCGGCGTGGGGCCCTGGTCCCTGCCCACGAGGACGGCGGGGTGGTCGCCGTCGAAGACGAACTCGCGCTCGTGGGCCCGCTCCTCGCCGACCCCGTAGAAGTCCGAGATCGTCGAGCGGCTGTGCGTCCCCGACAGCCACTCGTTGTGGGCGCGGAACTGGAACTGGGCGGCGGCCGGCATCTGCTTGACGGCGTCGAGGGTGGCGAAGAGCGTCGCGGTGTCGACGCCGTTGCGGTGGTTGGTGTCTCCGCGGTTGGTGTCACTGCGGTGGGCGGTGTCGGTGCTCATGGTGGTCGTTCCTCTCGGTGGTGGTGATGCGGTGTGGTGGTGATGCGGTGTGGTGGTGATGCGGTGGGGGCGTGCCGGCGGGACGGTCCCGACGGCCCTCGGGCGAGGTCGGTGGTCACGGGGCGGCGGCCCCGACGGGTGAGGGTCGCCGGGCGAGCTCGCCCGCCTGGTCGTCGATGGCGACGGCGAGCTCCCGCTGCAGCTCGATGAAGCGGGCGGGGTCGGGGAACGCGGCGAGCTCGCACGTGATGTCGAGGACGGGCAGCGACATCCGGTCGCGGGCCGCGCAGTACGCCGCGAGCGCGTCGCCCTCGGCCGCCCGGCAGCCCAGCACGCAGTCGAGCGCGGCCGCCAGCAGCTCGGCGTCGCGGAAGGCGTCGCTGATCCCGAAGCCGGTGATGGCGTCGCGGTGGTAGCCGGCGTCGCCGACCAGCGCCCACCCCGGGCCGGACCCCTGGCGGACGTGGTTGGGCATCCGCAGCATGCCGCGCACGGGGGACGTCTGCTCCCCGGCTCGTACCCGCTCGACGAGGCGCGGGGCCAGCTCGGCGAGGAGCCCGGTGAGCAGACCGTCCCTGGGCCCGCGGCGCTGGTGCCGGCGCGCCACCTCCTCGGCCGTGCAGACCCAGACGCAGCCCTCGCCGCCGTGCGTCGGGAAGACGCCCGCCAGGGCCCCCTCGCCGACGTGGTACTCGATCGACGGCCACGGGCCGGTGACGTACGCGTACAGCGACGCCCCCGTGGTGGCGCGCCGGTCGGTGAACGGTGCGCCCACCGCGCGTGCCACCCGCGACCCCAGCCCGTCGGCCCCGACGACGTACCGCGACAGCACCCGGACCGGCCCCTGCGCGTCCCGCCCGTGCACGCCCACGACGCGGCCGTCGCCGTCCCACAGCACGCCGTCGACGCCGAACCCCGTGACGATGCGCGCGCCCGCGGCCCGCGCGGCGTCCTGGAGGAGGGCGTCGAGCACGATGCGTCGCGGCGCGAGGAGGTGGTCGACCCCGTGGCGGTCCTTGATGACCCGCACGAGGACGTCGTCACCCGTGTCGATCTCGACGCTCGTCACCGGCGGTGCCCCGGAGGCGTGCAGGGCGTCGAGCAGGCCCCACCGGTTCAGCTGGACCATCCCGCTGCGCGCGATGACGTGCGTGGAGACGGTGTCGCTGGGGAAGTCGGCGCGGTCGACGACGAGGACGTCGTGGCCCGCCCGGGCCAGCAGCATCGCGGTGGCGGCCCCGGCACAGCGGGCCCCCACGACGACGACGTCGGCGCGCCAGGTGCGCTCGGCCCCGGGCGGTGGCGGGCTGGTGTGGTCCACGGTGCTCTCCTCATCGAACGGCGATGGGAGAGACGGTCGTCCGCTAGAGGCCGGCGTCCTTGGACACGGGATGGACCGGGTGTGGACTCCGCGTGGACTCGTCCTCGGCGAGGAAGGCGTCGAGCTCGTCGAGGAGGTGGGCCCACGCCGGTTCGTCGGGGCGCAGCAGGTGGTTCCTCGTGTCCAGGGGCACCAGGCGGCTGTCCGTGATGAGCGAGGCGAGCGTGACGCCCTGCTCGAACGGGATCCGCTGGTCACCGCGGCCGTGGAGGATCAGCGTCGGGAGGTCGAGCGCGGCGGCGGCCCGGGTCACGTCCATGTCGAGGCAGGCGTCGAAGAGCCGCAGGGCGTTCTCGGCCGAGGTCGTCCGCCGCATCAGGGCGGCGAAGTCGCTCCACAGCTGGGGGTCGGCGTCCGGCATGAACACCGAGGAGAAGTACAGCCGGAAGGCGTGCTCGTCGCGCCCCCAGCCCAGCCGGATGAGCTCACGCTGCATCTCGAACTCGCGGTGCTGCTGCGGGGTCGTCGAGCGCGCCCGCCGGCCCTTGGCGAAGGCGCCCACGAGGACGAGCCGGCTCACCCGCTCGGGATGGCGGTGGGCGTACTCGATGGCGACGGGTCCGCCCTGGGAGACGCCCATCAGCGGGAACCGCTCGAGCCCCAGGTCGTCGACGACGGTCTCGAGGTCCTGGACGAACGACTCCAGCGACACGTCGTACGGGTCGTGGTCGGAGAGCCCGCACCCCCGCTCGTCGTACCGCACCAGGGTCCGCCGGCGGGACAGCCCCTCCATCCAGTGCTGCCACACCGGGCTCTCCCACTCGTGGTCGAGGTGGGTGATCCAGTGGGCTGCGCGCACGAGCGGGGGTCCGTCGCCCACCGTCGCATAGGCGAGGCGCTCGCCGTTCGCGGTGCGGCAGAACCGGATCCGTTGCTTGAGCCTCCCGGAGGAGGCCGCAGGGGGCACGTCGGGCGGCGGCCCCGCGGGCTCGTCCTCCAGCCCGACGTCGGCGACCCACCGGTAGCCCCGGCCGTGGACGGTCTTGATGACGTGCTGCGTGATCCCGTCGTCCCCCACCACCCGGCGCGCGGCCTTGATCCGGCTGGTCAGCGTCGACTCGCTGACGAAGCGGTCGCCCCACACGGTGTCGAGCAGCTCGGTCTTGGGCACGACCCTCGACCGGTTCGCGATGAGGTGGCTGAGCACGTCGAAGACCTGCGGCTGGACGTGCTGCGCTTCCCCGCCGCGCTCCAGGAGGTACCGGTCGGTGTCGAGGACGACGTCCTCGAACGTGTACCGCATGTGGCGATTGTGGCAGGGATGGACTGCGAGGGACATGGCGCCAGGGTTCCCGGGGCCACCTCCGAACTCCGACGGGCAGACAGACCGACGACAACGGCCGGCCATCCATCGGATGACCGGCCGGCGTCGTGCGCGGGTGCCGTCGCCCCAGCGACGAGCGAGGACCCGCGGGGTGTCAGGGCTTGTCGTTCGAGCCCTGGTCGAGGTTGGGGGTGGAGAGGTCCGCGCCCTCGGAGGTGCCCGAGGTGGAGGCGGCGCCGTCCTCGGAGACGTCGGCGGACTCCCACGTGGGGTTGCCGTTGTCGGTGGAGTCGCCGCCGGTGGAGCCGCTGGTGCCCTCGTCGGCCTTGGCCGCGGCGGCGCCCTTGGCGGACGACGCCTTCGCCGAGGCGCCGGCCTTGGCGTCTGCGGCCTTGTCGGCTGCCGCGCCCTTGGCCGCCGCCGCCTTCGTGGCCGCGGTGTCCTTGACCTCTGCAGCCTTGTCCTTCAGCTCGCTCGCCTTCTCGGCGGCG
The DNA here is from genome assembly GCA_963795035.1 of uncultured Actinomycetota bacterium. GTDB lineage: Bacteria > Actinomycetota > Actinomycetes > Actinomycetales > Dermatophilaceae > Oryzobacter. The sequence goes on from CAWCFZ010000004.1 coordinate 21,135, forward strand.
GCGTCCTTGACCTCGGCGGCCTTCTCCTTCGCGGCGTCCTTGAGGTCGGTGACCTTCTGCTGCGTCGTCGTGGGCGGGGAGTACGGCCCGGCCGTGGCCCACGGGTCGGGGCGCTCGTTGCTCTTGCGCCACGCGTAGACCGCGGCGCCGGCGGCGACCGCACCCAGCAGGAGGATCCAGCGGCCCTTGCCGCCGGAGGACTTCGCCGTGGCGTCACCCTTGAGGACGGCGTAGGCGTCGGGGGCCCGCTCGGCGGTCTCGACGGCCTGCTCCTTGGCGGCCGCGGCACCGGCGGCGATCGCCGCGAGGGCGCTGGCCACCTTGGGGACGATGTCCTCGATGAACGTCTCGCGGGCGGACTCGACCTTCGGCGCGAGCGTCTCGGCGGCGTCCTGGGCCTTGTCGCGGGCGACCCCGGCGTAGTCGTGGGCCTTGACGCGCGCGGTGTCGGCCGCCTCACGGGCGACGTCGGCGTAGTCGTGGGCGCGGTCCTTGGCGGTGCCGTACTGGCCGGCGGCGCTGCCCGACAGGTCGGACGCCCTGCCCTTGAGCTCGGCGGCGCGGTCGGCCGTCTTGTCGGCGGCGGCCCTGGTGGACGAGCTGGCGCGGTCGGCCGCCTCGGTGACGGCGTCCCGGGCCTGGTCGGTCCTGCTCTTGGTGCGGAACACGTGTCCTCCTCGAAGTGGGACTTCTTCCTTACCCTCATCCTGCCCTGTTGACACCGCGCACGGCGATCCGGGGTCGCACGGATGAGGCCGGCAAACCGCCCGCGAGGCACCGCGCCGCCCGAACGGCGACCCAACGCTGCTGTCGCGCAGGTGCGCTCAGGGACGGTCAGGGCATCGTGAGAGGATCGAGGACATGAAGGCAACTCTCCACACGAACCACGGTCCCATCGTCGTCGACCTCTTCCCCAACGAGGCGCCCAAGACGGTCGAGAACTTCGTCGGCCTCGCCAAGGGCGAGAAGAGCTACAAGGACGACGCCGGCCGCACCGACCCCACCAAGTACTACGACGGCCTGGTCTTCCACCGGATCATCCCCGGCTTCATGATCCAGGGCGGCTGCCCGCTCGGCCGCGGCACCGGCGGCCCGGGCTACGACTTCGACGACGAGGTCCACCCCGACAAGCAGTTCGACCGCCCCTACCTGCTCGCCATGGCCAACGCCGGCAAGCGCGGCGGCAAGGGCACCAACGGCTCGCAGTTCTTCATCACCGTCGGCGCCACCACCTGGCTCAACGGCAAGCACACGATCTTCGGCGAGGTGGCCGACGGCCCCAGCCGCGAGGTCGTCGACAAGCTCGCCGCGGTGCGCACCGGCGCCAACGACAAGCCCCTCGACGACGTCGTCCTCGAGCGCGTCGAGATCGAGGACTGAGCACCCAGCGGAACGGGCGCGGGCAGAACGAGGAGATGACGTGTCCGAGCAACCGGTGACCCCGGAGGCCGTCGAGGAGACCCCGGTCTGCCCGCGCCACCCCGACCGCGAGTCGTACGTGCGGTGCCAGCGCTGCATGCGCCCCACGTGCCCGGAGTGCCAGCGGCCGGCGGCGGTCGGCATCCAGTGCGTCGACTGCGTGGCCGAGGGGAACCGCTCGGTGCGCCAGGCCCGCACGGTGTTCGGCGGCGCGGTCACCGACGGCCGGCCGGTCGTCACGATGACGATCATCGGCATCTGCGTCGCGGTCTTCCTCGCCCAGATGGTGGTCCCCGGCCTCACGAACCGCATCTCGTTCGTGCCCGCGCTGGGGGTGGTGGAGCCGTGGCGCTTCCTCACCTCGGCGTTCGCGCACAGCCAGAGCCTCATCCTGCACATCGCGTTCAACATGTACGCGCTGTGGGTCATGGGCAACTACCTCGAGCCGCTCGTCGGCCGGGCCCGGTTCGTGGCCACCTACCTCGTCAGCGCGCTCGGCGGGTCGGTCATGTACCTGCTGCTCGCGGCGCCCGTGCCCTACGAGGAGGCGCTGACCACCGGGGGTGGCGCCTGGTGGACCTCCGCCGTCGGTGCCTCGGGCGCGGTCTTCGGGCTGTTCGGGGCGTTCCTCGTGTTCCAGCGGCGCCTGGGGCGGTCGGCGAGCGGGATGTACGTCGTCATCGGCATCAACGCCGTCCTCGGGTTCGTCATCCCGGGCATCGCCTGGCAGGCGCACCTCGGCGGCCTGGTCACCGGGGCGGCGTGCGCGGCGGCCATCTCCTACCTCGGCCGGCCCCAGGGCCTGACACACCGCGGCAACAAGCAGCTGCACTGGGCCGGGATCGGCGGGATCCTCGCCGTGGTCGTCGTCCTCGCGGCGGTGAAGTACGCCCTCTCGTAGGCACTGGCGGCCTGTGGGTTACACGGCTGTCATTCATCCCCAGTGGGGACAACCCCTGTGGACAACTCCCGGGGTCAGCGCCAGCGGGTCGTCATGAGGAAGCCGGCCATCATGAAGCCGAAGCCCACACCGAGGTTCCAGCGGCCGATCTGCGGCACGGGGAACTGGCTGGCGCCGGAGATGTAGTACGTCACGACCCACACCAGGCCGACGATCATCAGGCCGAGCATGAGGGGAAGGAACCAGCGGGCGTTCGGCCCCTTCGCCTTCGCCGCGGCGGGCGGCGGGGTGTAGGTGGGCTTGGAACGACCCTTTGACTCGGGCACGGACTGTCTCCTCGTGACGTTGATGGTGTGGCCTAGCGTAGAGGGTCAGGCGGAGGAGGAGGTGAGCGCGGTGGGCGGATCGCACGCGGGACGGGTCGAGCGACCCTCGATGTGGCCGTGGCTGGTGCCCGTCGTGGCGCTCGTCGCCGGGGCCCTGTTCGCCTCCAGCGTGCGCGCGTCGCAGGGGCAGGACATCCGGCCCGACCAGGCGATGCTCCCCGACCTCATCCGGTCGCAGAACCGCACGAACGAGCAGCGCGCGGCCGAGGTCGACCGGCTCCAGGCCGAGGTCGACGCGGCCACCGCGGCCCTGGCCCCGGGCGACGTCGACACCCAGAAGCTCGAGCGCCAGGCCAACGAGCTCGCCCCGGTCGCCGGGCGCACCGAGGTCGAGGGTCCCTCGGTGCGTGTCGAGCTCAACGACGCCCGCGTGGCCAACGGGGAGGTCCCCAGCGGCGCTGACCCCGACGACTACGTCATCCACCAGCAGGACGTCCAGGCCGTCGTCAACGCGCTGTGGGCCGGGGGGGCGGAGGCGATGATGCTCCAGGACCAGCGGGTGATCTCCACGAGCGCGGTGCGGTGCGTCGGCAACACCCTCATCCTCCAGGGCCGCGTCTACTCCCCGCCCTACGTCATCACCGCGCTCGGTGACACCGAGCGGCTGCGCGAGTCGCTGCGCACCGACTCCGAGGTCGAGAACCTGCGCCAGTGGTCGCTGGCGATCGGCCTCGGCTTCGACATCGAGACCATCGGCGACACCCGGTACCCCGCCTACAGCGGCTCGATCGTCGCCGCGTACGCCGTCGTCCCCGGGGAGTGACCCCCTCGATGGTGCGCCGCCTCGTCGGCTGGACCGGTGAGGTCCTGCTCACGCTCGGCCTGCTGCTCCTGCTCTTCGCCGCGTGGCAGCTGTGGTGGACCGACCTCGTCGCCAACCGCGACCAGGCCGGCATCGTGCGCACCCTGGAGGACGGCTTCGCCCGCGAGCCTGCGCCGGTCGGCGAGAACGGGATCCCCGCGGCCATCGGTGAGGACGGCGCCTTCGCCCTCGTGCGCATCCCGCGGTTCGGCGCCGAGTGGGCGCGGCCCGTCATCGAGGGGACCGGGCGACCGGTGCTGGAGCTCGGGGTGGGGCACTACGCCGGCACCGCCGGGCCGGGGCAGGTCGGCAACTTCGCCCTCGCCGGGCACCGCACCACGTACGGCCGGCCGTTCCACGACGTCGACCGGCTGGAGGACGGCGACCGGGTCGTCGTCGAGACCGCGGCCGAGGTGTACGTCTACGAGGTGAGCTCGCGCGAGATCGTCCGCCCCGGCGACGTCGAGGTCATCGCCCCCGTCCCCGACGACCCGGGCGCGCAGCCGACGAGGGCCCTGGTGACGCTCACCTCCTGCCACCCCAGGTACTCGGCGACGCAGCGCTTCATCGTCCACGGCGCCCTCGTCGAGACCGTGCCGCGCGCGCAGTGGGACCCTGCCCGCTGGCTCACCACCGCGAAGGGGGCCTGACCGTGGACGCCGCCCTGAGGCCCACCACCGCGAGAGAGGCCTGACCCGTGTACGCCGCGCTCTGGCGCCTGCTCCCCGGACCCCCGTGGGCCCGGACCCTGCAGTGCCTCGTCCTGTTCGCCCTCGTCGTGTGGGTGCTCTTCTCGTGGGTCTTCCCGGCGATCAGCCCGTACCTGCCGTTCACCGACAACACCGTCGGTGCGGCCGGCCTGCCCGGCAGGGCACCATGGACGCCATGACCCGCGTCCTCGTCGTCGACAACTACGACAGCTTCGTCTTCACGATCGTCGGCTACCTCGAGCAGCTGGGCGCCGAGTGCCAGGTCGTGCGCAACGACGCCGTGTCGCCGGCGGACGCCGCCGAGTTCGACGGCGTGCTCGTCTCCCCCGGCCCCGGCACGCCGCAGGAGGCCGGTGTCTCGATGGCGATGATCGAGGCGTGCGCCGAGCGGGTCCAGCCGATGCTCGGGGTGTGCCTGGGCCACCAGGCTCTCGGGGTCGTCATGGGCGCCACGGTCGGCCGGGCGCCCGAGCTGCTCCACGGCAAGACCTCGCAGGTCCACCACGACGGCACCGGCGTCCTGGAGGGCGTGCCCGACCCGTTCACCGCGACCCGCTACCACTCCCTCACCATCGAGCCCGAGACCCTCCCCGACGAGCTCGTCCCCACCGGCCACACCGAGTCGGGGATCGTCATGGCCGTGCGGCACGCCACGCTGCCGCTGCACGGGGTGCAGTTCCACCCCGAGTCGGTGCTGACCCACGGCGGGCACCGGATGCTCGCCAACTGGCTGCGGACCTGCGGGATGCACGACGCGGTCGAGCGCTCGGTCGGCCTCAGCCCGCTCGTCCACGACGCCGCGGGCGTCGCCCGGATGGTCGCCGCCGGCTGACCCCGCCCACCGGGTCAGGATCGCCCTGGTGGTCGATGGTGTCCCGGGGTCAGGGCTCGGAGGGGCTGGGGCTGGGGACGGGCAGCGACTCCGTGGGGCTCGGGGTCGGCGTGGGCGTCGGCGTGGGCGTGGGCTTCTTCGCCACGGTGATCGTCACCGTCTTCCCGAGCTCGAGGGTCCCGTCCTGCGGGTCCTGCTCGATGACCTGGTCCTCCGGGGCGGCGTCGGTCTCGCGCGTGCGCGTCCTGTACTTCAGCCCGGCAGCCTGGATGGCCTGCTGCGCCTGGTCGCGCGTGCGCCCGACGACGTTGGGGACCTCGACCTCACCGGTGCCCACGCGCAGCACGATCGTGGTGTTGAGGGCCACCGACAGGCCTCGCGACGGGTTGGAGTCGATGACGACGTCCTTCTCGGTGTCCGGGTCGTTGACCAGGTCGGGCTTGCCGACCTTGAGCCCGAGGTCCTCGAGGACGGCCGTCGCCTCGCTCAGCGTCATCCCGCTGACATCCGGCACCGTGACCGCGCTCGGACCGGACGAGACGACGAGCTCCACGGTGGAGCCCTCGTCGACGTCGATGCCGCCGGAGGGGGTCTGCCGGATGACGGTGCCCTCCGCGGCGGTGTCGCTCATCTCGCGCACGACGTCGGGCCGCAGCTTGACCAGCGACAGCTTGGCCACGGCCGACTCCTCCGGGTCGCCGACGACACGGGGCACGGTGACCTGCGTGACGTCGGGCTCGCCGAGGTACTGGACCATGCCGTAGCCCAGGGCCGCGAGGGCGGCCAGGACCGTGAGGACGAGCAGGACGATGGCCGCGGGGTTGCGGCGCCGGTCGTCACGGTCGTCGTCGTCGAGGGGAGAGCGGTCGTCGGGCGTGCCGTGGTCGGTGTCGTACGCGGGTTCCGGCACCGGGGTCGCGCTGTAGATGCTCGTCGAGTCGTCACGCAGCGCGGGCAGGGCCTCGGTGGCCCGGTTGGCGAGCAGCCCACCGGCGGCGGCGCCGGCGAGCGCCGCGGCGGCACCGCGCGCTGCGTCGGAGATCGGCCGGCCGAGGCGCACGGCCGACAGGTCGCTGCGGAACTCGTCGGCGGTCTGGTAGCGGGCGTCGCGCGGCTTGGCCAGGGCGTGCAGGACGACCGAGTCGACGTCCTCGTCCAGCCCGTCGACGACCCGCGACGGCGGGGTCGGCGACTCGCCGACGTGCTGGTAGGCGATGGAGACCGGGCTGTCGCCCACGAACGGCGGGCGCCCGGTGAGCAGCTCGAAGAGCATGCAGCCCGTGGAGTACAGGTCCGAGCGTGCGTCCACCGACTGCCCCTGCGCCTGCTCGGGCGACAGGTACTGCGCGGTGCCGATGACCGCCTGGGTCTGCGTCATCGTCGCGTTGGCGTCGGCCATGGCCCGGGCGATGCCGAAGTCCATGACCTTGACGGTCCCGTCGCCGTCGATCATGACGTTCGCCGGCTTGATGTCGCGGTGGACGATGCCGTTGCGGTGGCTGTAGCCGAGCGCGTCGAGCACGCCCTCGGTGACCCGGAAGGCCTCGGTCGTGGGCAGCATGCCGCGCTCGTTGAGCACCTCGCGCAGGGTGCGGCCGTCGACGTGCTCCATGACGATGAAGGGGACCTTGACCTCGGCACCGCCGCTCTCGCGCACGGTGTCCTCCCCGTGGTCGTACACCGCGACGATGGAGGCGTGGTTGAGCCCGGCCGCCGACTGCGCCTCGCGACGGAAGCGGGTGATGAAGGTCTGGTCGCGGGCGAGGTCGCTACGGAGCATCTTGATGGCGACCTGGCGCCCCAGCCGGGAGTCGAACCCCAGGTGCACCTCGGCCATCCCGCCCCGTCCGAGGAGGTCGCCCACCTCGTAGCGGCCCCCGAGCAGCATCGGGATGTCAGCCATGCGAAGCACTCCTCATCGGACCGGGTCGGCCCGCCGTGGGTTGGGTCGCCGTCGGCGCCTGCGTCGTGGTTGCTCGGGTCATCGCAGCCTCGCCTCCATCATCGCCTTCGCGACCGGGGCGGCGACACGGCCCCCTCCGGCCTCGTTCCCCGCGACCCCGCCGTCCTCGGCGATCACCGCCACGGCGATCTGCGGGTCGTCCGCCGGGGCGAAGGAGATGAACCAGGCGTGGGCCTTGCGTCCCTCGCCGTGCTGGGCCGTGCCGGTCTTGCCGGCGACGCTCACCCCGGAGATCGCGGCCCGCTCCCCGGAGCCGTTCTCGACGACCTCGACCATCATCCGCTGGAGCTGCGCGGCGACGTCGCTCGAGACGGCCTGCGAGAGCTCGCTGGGGTCGGTGGACTCGATGACCGACAGGTCGGAGCCGATGACCGACTGGACGAGGTAGGGCCGCATCACGACGCCGTCGTTGCCGACCCCTGCCGCGACCATCGCCATCTGCAGCGGGGTGACGCGCACGTCGTACTGGCCGATGGAGGCGTAGGCGAGCTGCGGCTGGTCGAGCTCGGCGGGCACCGAGCTCGGCGTGACCCGCATGGGGACGCCGAGCGCGTCGCCGAAGCCGAACTTCGCCGCCTGCTCACGCAGCGCGTCGGCGCCGATGTCCATCCCCACGCTCGCGAAGGCCGTGTTGCAGGAGATCGCCAGGGCCCGGGTGAAGGTGACCTCGTCGTTGGGGCCGCACGCCCCGTCGAACGCGTTGGGCAGGGTGTTGGTCGTCTGCGGCAGGTCGAGCTCGGCCGGGCCGGGGAGCGTGGACCGCTCGGTGTAGTCGCCGCTGGACAGGGCGGCCGCTGCGGTGACGACCTTGAAGACCGAGCCGGGCGGGTACTGGTCTCCGGCGATGGCGCGGTTGAGCAGGGGCCGCGTGGGGTCCTTGTTCAGGGCGTCGTAGTTCTTGCCGACCTGCTCCAGGTCGTGGCCGGCGAGCTCGTTGGGGTCGAAGGTCGGCTGGCTCACCATCGCGAGGATCGCCCCGGTCTTGGGGTCGAGGGCGACGGCGGCGCCGCGGATGCCCTTCATCGCCGTCGCCGCCGCCTTCTGCACGGCGGGGTCGAGGGTGGTCTCGATCGTGGCGCCCTGGGCCCGGCGCCCGGTGAACAGGTCGGAGACGCGGCGGTAGAACAGCTTGTCGCTCGAGCCCGACAGGAACGCGTTCTCGGACTGCTCGAGCCCGCCGTTGGCGCCGTAGAAGGAGTAGTACCCGGTGACGTGGGCGTAGAGCCCGGAGTCGTCGTAGACCCGCTGGAACTTGTACTCGTCGTCGCTGGGCACGGACTTCGCGACCGGCTCCTGGCCGGCGAGGATCTCCCCGCGCTCGCGCGCGTACGTGGACAGCAGGGTGCGCCGGTTGTCGGGGCGCGCGTTGAGGTCGGCGGCGAAGACGTACTGGATGAGCGTGGTCGACACCAGGAGCGAGGCGAAGAGGGCGGCGACGACCATCGAGAGCCGGCGGACGGGGGCGTTCACCGCAACCTCACCACCTCGGTGCGCGCCTCCGCGACCGGGCTCGGCCCGGCCGTGTCGGGCAGCGGGCGGCGGGCGTGGTCGGAGATGCGCAGCAGGACGGCGACGAGGGTCCAGTTCGCGAGGAGCGAGGAGCCGCCCGAGGACAGGAACGGCATCGTCAGCCCGGTGAGGGGGATGACCCGGGTGACCCCGCCGACGACGACGAAGCACTGCAGCGCCATCGAGAACGACAGGCCGGCGGCGAGGAGCTTGCCGAAGCCGTCGCGGGTGCCGAGCGAGGTCCGCAGGCCGCGCTGGACGAGCAGGGCGTACAGGACGAGCACGGCGAACAGCCCGATGAGGCCGATCTCCTCACCGAAGCTCGGGATGATGAAGTCGGACTCGGCGAAGTAGGTGAGGTCGGGGCGCCCGCGGCCCAGGCCGGTGCCGAACATCCCGCCGGACGCCATCCCCATCAGGCCCTTGGCGAGCTGGTCGGACTGGGCGAGGGCCTCGGCGCTGAAGGTGTCGAGCCAGAGCAGCACGCGGATCTGGACGTGGCCGAAGATGAGGTAGGCGACGTAGGCGCCGGCGCAGAACAGGCTCAGGCCGATGACGATCCACGAGACCCGCTCGGTGGCGACGTAGAGCATGGCGACGAACAGGCCGAAGAACAGCAGCGAGGAGCCGAGGTCGCGCTCGAAGACCAGGACGGCCAGGCTGGCCAGCCAGGCCAGCAGGATCGGGCCGAGGTCGCGGCCGCGCGGCAGGGACAGGCCCAGGACCTTGCGCCCGGCGACCGACAGGGCGTCGCGGGTCTGCACGAGGTACCCGGCGAAGAACACCGCGAGCGCCAGCTTGGCGACCTCACCGGGCTGGAAGGAGAACGGCCCGACCTGGATCCAGATCCGCGAGCCGTAGATCGAGGTCCCGATGACCGGGAACAGCGGCAGGACGAGCAGGAAGAAGCCGATCGCGCCGAAGAGGAAGGTGTACCGGCGCAGGATGCGGTGGTCGCGCAGCAGGACGAGCACGGCGGCCGCGATCGCGACGGCCAGGGTGCTCCACATCAGCTGGCGCAGCGCGACGCCCTCGGTGAGGGACTTGCCCTCGGCGATGTCGAGGCGGTGGATCATCACGAGCCCGAGGCCGTTGAGCAGGGTGACGATCGGGAGCATCAGCGGGTCGGCGTACGACGCGCGCCAGCGCAGGACGAGGTGGAAGACCGCCGTCACGGTGAGGAAGCCGACCCCCGTGCCGACGAGGGAGGGAGGCACCGTCCCGGTCGTCGCCAGGCCCATGTTGACGTAGGCGAGCAGGACGATCGCCACGGCGCCGATGAGCAGCACGAGCTCGGCGTTGCGCCCCTTGGAGGGGGTGAAGGACGACACGACGCTCATGAGGTCACCGGCGCCTGGGTCGTGGGGGGCAGCGGGGTCACCGGGGTCCGTGAGGTCGGCGGCGCGAAGGCGGGCGTCGGCGAGCCGCTCGGGGAGGACGACGGCGTGGGGCTCGGCGTCGGCGACGGGCTCACGGTCGGCGAGGGCGACGGCGGGGTCCACGACGACGGCACCGTCCGGCACGTCTCGCCGTTGGCCTTCGCGTACCGGCACGCCTCGGCCTGCAGGCGCAGGTCGGACACGCGGGTCTCGGCGTCGGCCCGGTCCGAGGCGCCGATGCCGCGCTCGAGGTTGGCCTGGTAGGACGGCGGCAGGTCGGCCACGGCGATCGTCGTGGCGTACTCCTCGTGCGAGAGCGCCACCGGGCCGAGCGTCTGGTCGACCCCGCGGTAGACCGACACGACCCCGCCGTTGGCGGCGAGGTAGTACTGCTGCTGCGACCACGCGTACGCCGCGTACGACCCCCCGGCGACGACGACACCGGTCACGACGGCCAGGGCGGCCAGGCGCAGCATCGTCGTCCTGCGCGAGCGCGGCCCCTCCTCCGCGAGGGTGAGGTGGTCGTCGGACTCGTCGTCAGCCCCGGCCGTGGCCGCCTTGGTGAGCGCCGCGGCCTTGGCGGCGGGGGTCGTCGGGATGGGCCGGGTGCCACCGCGGCGCGCGGTGGCGGCGCCGACGACCTCCGGGACCGAGGAGGGCGTGGCGCGGCGGTTGAGCTCGACGAGGTCACCGACGACGACGGTGACGTTGTCGGGGGCGCCGGCGCGCAGGGCGAGGGCCACGAGGCGGTCGGCGCACTCGCCGGGGTCGGCGACCTCGAGCAGGACCTCGTCGATGGTGTCGCGGGCGACGTAGTCGGACAGGCCGTCGGAGCAGATGAGGTAGCGGTCGCCGATCCGCCCCTGGCGCACGACGAGGTCGGGCTCGTCGGTCCGGTCGCCGGTGAGGACGCGCGTCACGAGGGAGCGCTGGGGGTGGGTCTGCGCCTCGGCAGCGGTGATCCGGCCCTCGTCGACGAGGTTCTGCACGAAGGAGTGGTCCTTGGTGATCTGGGTGACCTCGCCGTCGCGCACGAGGAAGGCCCGCGAGTCGCCGATGTGGGCCAGGACGATCTTGTCGCGCGAGCGGAGCAGGGCGATGAGCGTGGTCCCCATCCCGTCCAGGCGCGGGTCGTGGCGGATCTGGTCGCCGAGCTCGGTGTTGGCGGAGTGGATCCGGTCGAGGAGGGCCTGGCTCACCTCGCGCCCGCTCAGCGCCTCCTCGTCGAGCGCGACGAGGGCGCCGATGACGGTGGAGGACGCGACGTCGCCGCCGGCGTGGCCACCCATCCCGTCGGCCATGGCGAGCAGGTGCGGCCCGGCGTAGCCCGAGTCCTCGTTGTTGGACCGGACCATCCCGACGTCGGAGCGGGCGGCGTAGTGGAACGCGAAGGGCATCCGTTACCTCTGCAGCGTCACGACGGTCTGACCGATCCGCAGCACGCTGCCGACCGCGACGTCGCGGGGCTCGGTGAGCCGGGTCGCGCCGAGGAACGTCCCGTTGGTCGACCGGAGGTCCTCGACCTTCCAGGTCCCGTCGTCGTCCTGGAAGATGCGCGCGTGGCGGCCGGAGGCGTAGTCGTCGTCGAGGACGAGGGCGCACTCCGGGCTGCGGCCGATGAGGGTCCCGGCGGGGCGCAGCGGAAGCGTGGTGCCGGACAGCGGGCCGGCGGTGACGACGAGCCGGGTGGGCCCACGCCCCTTCGACTTGCGTTCCGCGCGTGAGGGTTTCGGCGTCACCGGGCGGCGCGCGGCCTCCCTGGCGGGGCCGGCGGTGCGGCGCTTGACGCGGGTGCCGTAGAGGTCGCCGCGCAGCACGCCGACGACGGCGAAGACGAACACCCAGAGCAGCACGAGGAGCCCGAGGCGCATGACGGTGAGGGTCAGCTCGCTCAGCACGCGCTCACCTCTTCCCGGCCCGGAAGGTGATGGACGTGCGCCCCACCGTGACGCGGTCGCCGTCGTGGAGGTGCTCGCTGGTGATCCGCTCGCCGTTGACGTAGGTGCCGTTCGTCGAGCCGAGGTCGCGGATCGTCGTCACGGTGTGCGGGCCGTCGGTGGTGACGCGCAGCTCGCTGTGCCGGCGGGAGATGCCGGGGTCGTCGAGGATGATGTCGGCGACGTCGTCACGGCCCAGGACGGTGATCGCCCCCATGAGCGGGTAGCGCTCGCCGTCGACGTCGAGCCACGGGCGGTCGGCCGGGTTGTTGCGGGCTGGCCGGGGCGGGCGCGGTGCCTGCCGCTGACGGGCGGCGCCGTCGACCTCGTCACGGGCGGGCGCGGCGCCTGCGGCGGCGGCGGCCACGGCGGAGGCGGGCGGCGCGGCCGGTGCGGGGCTCGCGTCGGGGGCCTCGTCCTCCGCCGGTCGGTGCTGGGGGCGCAGGGCCCGCTCCTGGCCGGTGAGTCCCGTGGCGCGGGGCCGGCTGGCCTTGGAGGGGCGGATCCGGAAGACGCCCGTCTCGAGGTCCTCGTGCTCCTCGAAGATGATGTCGATCGGTCCGGCGGGGGTGTAGCGCTGGCCCTCGCAGTGCTCCTCCGCGGCCGCGACGAGGTCCATCTCGACGTGCGAGAGCTCGGGGTGCAGCCGGTCGTAGTCGCCGGGTGAGAGCTCGATGGTGAACACGTTGGGCACGATGGCGCGGCCCGAGGACGTCACCGCGCGGTCGTCCATCGCCCGGCGGATGTTGCTCGCGATCTCCACCGGGTGCACGGCGGAGCGCAGGTGCTTGGCGAAGGTGCCCTGGACGGCACGCTCGAGCCCCGCCTCGAGGCGGTCGAACAGACCCATGACAACTCCTCCCTCACGTGACCCGGCTGGACGGACGGCCTCACCAGCCTATCCGTGACGGCTGGATGTGCCCGGCACGGCACGGCCCGTACCGTGGTGCGATGAACGTCGACCTGCAGGTGATCGTGCCCCGCGACGTGCCACTCGGCGGCCCACGGGCGATGACCGTGCGGCGGACCCTGCCGGCCAAGGAGCGCTCCTTCGTGGGCGCCTGGTGCTTCGTCGACCACTACGGCCCCGACGACGTCTCGCACACCGGCGGGATGGACGTCGCGCCGCACCCCCACTGCGGGCTGGCGACGGTGTCGTGGCTGTTCAGCGGCGAGGTCGAGCACCGGGACTCGCTGGGCACGCACGCCGTGGTGCGGCCGGGCGAGGTGAACCTCATGACGGCGGGGCGGGGGATCTCGCACTCGGAGGTGTCGACGCCGGGGACCACGGTGCTCCACGGGGCGCAGCTGTGGCTCGTGCTGCCGGCGGCCTCGGCCGGGGTCGAGCCGCGGTTCGAGCACTACGCGCCCCCGGTGGTGACCGTCGCGCAGGGGGTGCGGGCCCAGGTGTTCGTGGGGTCGCTGTGGGGGTCGTCGTCACCGGTGCGGGTCGAGTCGGCGCTCGTCGGGGCCGAGGTGGTGCTCGAGGCCGGGGCGGCCGTCGACGTGCCGGTGCCCGAGGGGTTCGAGCTGTCGGTGCTCGTCGACTCCGGGTCGGTCGTGCTCGACGGGACGGATGTCGCGCGGGCCGAGCTCGCCGTGGTCGGGGCCCGCTCCCACGGCGGCACGGTCCTGCTCGCGGCCGGGTCGCAGGGCGCGCGGGTCCTCGTCCTCGGCGGGGCACCGCTGGGCGAGGAGGTCGTCATGTGGTGGAACTTCATCGGCCGCAGCCACGACGAGGTCGTCGCGGCCCGCGAGGCGTGGGAGGCGGGGGCGTCCGGTGACCCGGGGGCGCGGTTCGGGCAGGTGTCCGGCTACGAGGGCGACGTCGCGCGCATCCCGGCGCCCGTCATCCCGGGGGTCCGGCTCAAGCCCCGTGGCAACCGCCGGGGCGACTGCGGCTTCTCCGGGACCGAGGCCCCGGCGCTGTCCTGAGGGCCGCGGGAGGCCGCCGCGTGGGGAGGTTCGGAGCGGTCGCTTTTGTGGGAACGGCCCGCCATCAGGCACACTATGACGGCTCACCACGAGCACCACGCGCAAGTGGCGGAACGGCAGACGCGCTGGCTTCAGGTGCCAGTGTCCGAAAGGGCGTGGGGGTTCAAATCCCCCCTTGCGCACGCGGTTGATGTCGCAGGACATCGCGACAGGGCGAACCCCCGGGGTTCGCCCTGTCTCGCGTCGTGGGGTGCCCGGGCCGCCGGGGAACGGGGGCTGGAGCGTCACTCCCAGGCGCTGATGCCGACGGGGACCTCCGCCGAGAAGGACTCCCCCTGGTCGTTGCCGAGGACGAGCCGACCGCCGAGGACCGCCAGCGACCGGCGGACGGCGTCGAGCCCGGTCGGGTCGCGCCGGGCCCCGGCCACGACGACCGCGACCTTGCCGCCGTCGTGCTCCAGGCGCACGGTGCTGCCCACCCCGACGAGGTCGGAGACGGCGATGAGGAAGGCCTCGAAGGCGTCGGGGTCCAGGGTCGCGACGATGACCTGCACCCCGCCGGTCGTGGGGCCGGTCATGTGGGTGCCTGGCGCGTAGCGGGACAGCACGTCGGCCACCGTCGCGGCCACGTCGAGCTCCTCGCGGTGCTCCCGCGATCCCGCCCGCGCCAGCTCGAGGACCTGGTCGACGGCCTCCCCGACGTGGTCGAGGTCGTGCAGGTGCAGGGCCGGCACGCCCTCGGTGCCCTGTGAGGTCGTGCCCCGCACGTCCCCCGACACCGGGGGGAGCCGCACGCCCCCGAGGTGCTCGGGCGCCCAGACGGTGTCGAGCACGACGAACCCTCCCTCGAACCCGGCGGCTGAGAGGTCCCGGCGGATCTCGTCGCGCTCGGGGAGGTCGAGGACGATGACGTCGACGTCGCCGGCCAGGACGTGGCCGATGACCTCACCCCCCGAGGTCGCGACCAGGACCTCGTGACCGAGGCGGACCAGCTGCTGTTCGAGGTGTGCGGCGACGGAGCCGTCGGCCTCGGCGATGAGCACCCTGCGTGTCATCCCACGGAGCATAGGGAGGTCACGACACCGATGTCAGTCACCTCGTCACAACCCGCGCGCCCTCCACCTACAGGGACGAGCCGCGTCCTCCGAGTGCCCGAGGTGTCGGTCGGCCGTTCGGTCCCGCGGCCGGCCGCCTCGTTCCGGCATCCGGACCGGTCGAGCGCCGGTTGGCGTGGTCCCGCGATCCTGTGGTTAGGTAAGGCTCACCTACCCAGCCCTCCGGGGCCTGTGACCGTTGCGACGGGAGAGCCGTGATCGTCTGCCAGTGCCACGTCGTCAACGACACGGCCATCGCCGCGGCGCTCGACGCGGGAGCCCGCACCCTGGGGCAGGTCTGCCGGGCGACCGGTGCCGGGCGTGACTGCGGCGCCTGCGTCTTCTCGGTGCGAAGGCTGGTGTGCGAGCATGAGGCGCCCCGAGCCGCCGAGGACCTGGAGTTGCGCGATGAGGCCAGCTGACCCCCGCGTCGTCGAGCTGCTGAACGACGCGCTGACCTTCGAGCTCACCGTCACCAACACCTACTTCCTCCACGCCCGCATGCTCGACAGCTGGGGTTTCCCGAGGCTCGGCAAGGTGTTCTACGACCTGTCGATCGACGAGATGCGCGACGCCGACGCCCTCATCAACCGGATCCTGTTCTTTCAGGGCCACCCCAACGTCCAGCGGCTCAACCCCATCCGCATCGGAGAGGACGCCGAGGAGATGCTGCGCATCGCCCTCGAGAGCGAGGTCGCGGCGGTCGCCCAGTTCAACGCCTCCGCCCACGAGTGCCACGACCTCGGCGACCACGCGAGCGCCGCGATCTTCGAGGAGATGGCCCGCGACGAGGAGAAGCACGCCGACTGGTTCGAGTCCCAGGTCGAGGCGATCATGCGCGTCGGCCTGCCGCAGTACCTCGCCCAGCAGATCGAGACCAGCGCACCCTGAGCCCGACGCGGTCGGGCCGCGAGGGGGTCGCCCGCTCAGCCGGGGCCGGGGAGGTCCAGCCCGGCGGGGTCGGCGAGGTGGGCCAGCAGCGCCTGCTGCAGCTGGCCGGCGTGGGCGCCGTCGACGATCCGGTGGTCCGCCGTCGCCACGAGCACGCAGGTGGGCCTCGCCACCACCTCGTGGTCGACCACCACCGGGCGCTCGCGGACGGCCCCGACGGCCAGGTACACCGGCACCCGGGCGAAGGGCACCGGAGCGAGGTAGGCCTCCTCCAGGCCCAGGGACCCCACGTTCGAGACGAAGGCCGTGCCGAGGGGGCGGCCGGGCTGCCCGAGCAGGCCCCGACCGAGGCCGCCGGTCACCACGCTCGCCACCCCGACGACGGGACGCATCGCCCACACGGGCACCATCCGCAGGATCGAGCTCGAGCGGCGGAACGAGCGGTCCTGGCCGGCGCGCACGGCCGCCGCCCCGGCCTCCACGGCGCGGGCGACCTCCACGGTGGTCAGCCGGTCGGCGTCCGCGACGCGCACGGGAGCGAGGTCGTGGCCGTCGCCGATGTCGACGGCGAAGGAGACGCAGCAGTCGTCGATCGGGCGCAGCCGCCCGAACACGACCCGGGCCCTGGCCTCGGGGACGGCACGCATGGCCCGGCCCAGCGCGGCGCCGACGAGGTGGGTGAGGGTGACCCGCACGCCGTGCTGGGCGCGCAGCACCTCGAGGTGCGCCAGGGCCGCCGAGACGTCGACCTCGGCGCGGGCGTGGATGCGCCCCTCGGTGGGCGCGGTCCAGCTGGCGACGGCGATCTTGCGGCGCACCGACGGGCGGGTCATCCGCGCACCGCCGCAGGGGCGGCCGGCCGGGTCCCGGTGAGGGCGAGGCGCACCACGGCACGCGGCGCCTCGACGAGCAGGGACAGGGGCGCTGCCCGCCGCGGGAGGGTGAGGCGTCTGCGGTCGTGCTCGACGGCGTCGGCCACCGCGTGCGCGACGTCGCCGGCGTCGAGGACCGGCAGGACACCCAGCGAGCGCGCTCGGGCGAAGGCCGCAGCCGTCCAGGACTCGGCCGCGATGCGGTCCATCATCTCGGAGGCGACGGGCCCCAGCTCGACCGTCGTCGTGCTCACGCCGGTGCCCCGCAGCTCCAGGCGCAGCCCGGCCACGGCTGCCGACAGCCCGGCCTTCGTCGCGCCGTAGACACTGAGGCCGGGGAAGGTGGCCAGGGCCGCGAGCGACGACACGGCGACGACGCTGCCGGTGCCGCGCCGCACCATCGACGGGAGGACGAGCCGGGTCAGCTCGAGGGGAGCGACGAGGTTGAGCCCGACGGTGCGGCCCACCTCGCCGTCGCGGGCGTCGGTGAGCAGGGCCGCGGACTCGGTGGCGGCGTTGTGGACGAGCACGTCGACGGGGCCGTGGTGTGCCTCGGCTGCCACCAGCAGGTCGGGGAGGCGGGAGGTGTCGGTGAGATCGGCGGGGAGGGGGTGGCCGCCGACCCGCCGGGCCAGGGCCTCCAGCGGCTCCGGGGTCCGGGCCACGAGGGTGAGGCGTGCCCCGCGCCGGGCGAGCTCGACGGCCAGGCGCGAGCCGATGGTGCCGGTGGCCCCGGTCAGCAGGACGTGGGAACCGGAGAGCCGCATGGCCTCAGTGTGGGTGACGCGGGCCTCCGCCCCGGCCACGACCCCGCCGGGGGCGGCGGGTTGTCGAACGTGCAGCGCCCTCGGTCAGGCCAGGCGGAGCCCGAACAGCAGCGTCCCGGGGGCGTGCTCGAGCTCGGTGAACCCGAGCCGCTCGTAGAAGGCGGCCGCCCCCTCGTTCGCGTCGTCGACCCCGAGATGGACCCCGGCCACCGCGTCGGCAGCGAGCCGCCGCGTCATCGCGTCCACGAGGCGCCGGCCCCACCCCTGGCCCTGGAGCCTGGGCAGCAGGTCGACGTGCAGGTGCGCGGGGTGGTCGGTGAGGAGGGCCGGATCGGTGCGGACCGGGTGGTGGAGCCGCTCGATGAGGGTGGCGTCGAGGCCGGTGCCGGAGCCCACGGGGTAGCGCTCGCGCAGCGGGCCGAGCCAGTGACGCTCCACCCAGTCCTCGTGGGCCGCGGTGTCGCCGGCGGCCAGGCAGTACCCGGCCACTCCCTCCTCGTCGTGCACGACGAGGGCGAGGGCTCCCGGCGCGACGAGGTACGGGCCGGCCCACACGTGTCCGAGGAGGTCGGGGTCGGTGCCGGCGGCGCTCGCGTCCCGGCCCGACAGCCCGGTCCTGCGGCAGACCCGGTAGACGCCCGGGAGGTCGTGGACCGTCGCGTCGCGCAGGGTCGCCATGGGCCCCACGCTAGCCGCGGGGACGGCTCGAACGGCGCGCGCGGAGGCGGCTCAGGTCGCCGGGCCCAGCCCGGTGACGACGAGGACGAGCTCGCCCGCCTCGTCGGTGGCCGGGAGGTCGAGCTCGGCGGTGATCCGCCAGTCGTGGTCGCCGTCGGGGTCGTCGAGGATCTGCTCGACCACCCAGAGGTCGGGCTCCTCGGTGACCCGGAACAGGCCGGGGCCGCGGGCCTGCGGGCCGGTGCCCAGGTCGCCGTACTCCGCCAGGTACGTCGCTGCGGCCGCCGCCCACTCCTCCTCGCTGAGCCCGCCGTCGAGCGCCGCGAGCGCGGCGTACCGGCGGAGGGAGAGCAGCTCGGCTCGACGGAACATGCTCTGCCGCACCATGACTCGCAGTGCACGGGGGTTCGCCGACAGGGCCCTGGACTCCGAGGACGGGCGGACGTCGGGGCTCAGCAGGTCCGCCGGGTTGGTCAGGGACTCCCACTCGTCGAGCAGGCTCGAGTCGGTGTGCCGCACCACCTCGCCGAGCCACTCCACGAGGTCGTCGACCTCCTCGGTGCGCGCGGAGGTCGGGACGGTCGAGCGCAGTGCGCGGTACGCGTCGGTGAGGTAGCGCAGCACGACGCCCTCGGCGCGTGCGAGCTTGTGGTGGGCCACGAACTCGCCGAAGGTCATCGCCCGCTCGTACATCTCGCGCACGACCGACTTGGGCGACAGCCCGCGAGGGTCGACCCACGGGTGGGTCTGCCGGTAGACGCGCAGGGCCCCCTCGAGCTCCTCGGCGAGCGGCCGCGGCCAGCCGACGTCGTCGAGGGCCTCCATCCGCTCCTCGTACTCCATCCCGTCGGCCTTCATCGCGCCGACGGCCTCGCCGCGCGCCTCGTACCGCTGTGCCATGAGGACGGGACGCGGGTCGTCGAGGGTCGCCTCGATGACGCTCACGAGGTCGAGCGTGTACCCGGGTGACTCGGGGTCGAGCAGCCCGAGGGCCGCGAGGGCGAAGGCGGACAGCGGCTGGTTGAGCGCGAAGCCGTCGTGGAGGTCGAGGGCGACCTGGAAGGGGCCGTTGGCGTAGGGCTGGCCCTCCACGCGCAGGAACCGCTCGAGGGCGCCGTGCTCGCGGACCGGCGCCGCGTCGTCCGGGTCGGCCGGGTCCGTTCGGCCGGCCGGGTCGGCGTCGCCCGCGTCGCCCGCGCCCTGCGGGGTCGGGGTCAGCCCGGCCTCGGCGAGGAGCAGGCCGAGGGCGCCGAGGTCGGCACCCGCGGCACCGGCGTCGCCCTCCTCCTCGCTCTCCCCGGCGACCTCGTCCGCGGGATCACTCGCAGCCGGGGGGGCCGGATCCGGCTCTGCCGGGAGCCAGCTCTCGCGGTCCGACCCGTCGTCGGGCTCGACGACCCCGGCCCGCAGGAGCGACCCCAGCACCTGGACGGCGCGTTCGACGAGAGCGTCCCGTCGGGTCTCCTCCTCGTGGTTGTCCAGCAGGACCGTGTGCAGCGCCGCCTGCTGCCCGTCCCACTGGTCGAGGACGTTGAGGACCATCGCGTGGTCGACCTTCATCCGCGACTGCAGCGGCTCGGGCTTCGCTGACACGAGCCGTTGGTAGGTGTCCTCGTTGTAGGACAGCTGGCCCTCGGGAGGCTTGCGGCGCACGATCTTCCGCCGCTTCTTCGGGTCGTCCCCGGCTTTGGCCAGGGCCTTCGAGTTCTCGATGACGTGCTCGGGGGCCTCGACGACGACGTACCCGACGGTGTCGAACCCGGCCCGCCCTGCGCGCCCCGCGATCTGGTGGAACTCGCGCGCCCGCAGCACCCGCTGGCGCCGCCCGTCGTACTTGGTCAGCGAGGTGAGCAGCACGGTGCGGATCGGCACGTTGATGCCGACGCCGAGGGTGTCGGTGCCGCAGATCACGGCGAGGAGGCCGGCCTGCGCGAGGGTCTCGACGAGGCGGCGGTACTTCGGCAGCATCCCGGCGTGGTGGACGCCGATGCCGTGCAGGACGAGGCGCCGCAGGGTCTGCCCGAACCCCTTGCCGAAGCGGAACCCCCCGACGGCGTCCTTGATGGCCGCCTTGCGGGCGGTGGGGACGATGTCGACGCTCATCAGCGCCTGGGCGTTCTCGACGGCCGCGGCCTGCGTGAAGGACACGACGTAGGCGGGCGCCCGGCCCTCGCGCAGGAGCAGCTCGAGGGTGTCGTGGAGAGGGGTGAGGACCCACTCGAACTCCAGGGGGACGGGCCGCTCGGTGCCGGCGACCGCGACGGTCTCGCGGCCGGTGCGCCGGGCCAGGTCCTCCTCGAAGACGGTCGTGTCGCCCAGGGTCGCAGACATGAGGAGGAACTGCGGCCCGGGCAGGAGGAGCAGGGGCACCTGCCAGGCCCAGCCGCGGTCGGGCTCGGTGTAGAAGTGGAACTCGTCCATGACGACGAGCCCGACGTCGGCCAGCTCGCGTTCGCGCAGCGCGTGGTTGGCCAGCACCTCGGCGGTGGCGCAGATGATCGGGGCGCCGGGGTTCACCGCCGCGTCCCCGGTGAGCATCCCGACCTTCTCGGCGCCGAAGATCTCGACGAGGGCGAAGAACTTCTCGCTGACCAGCGCCTTGATGGGGGCGGTGTACCAGCTGCGCCGCCCGTCGGCGAGGGCCTGGGCGTGCGCGGCCACCGCGACGAGCGACTTGCCCGAGCCCGTGGGGGTCGCGAGGACGACGTGCGCGCCACCCGCGAGGGCGAGCACGGCCTCCTCCTGCGCGGGGTAGAGGGCGAAGCCGCGCTCACCGGCCCAGTCGAGGAAGACGTCGAGGGCGCCGTCCGCGCCGGCGGCCGTGGCGCCGGTGAGGCGGTCGGTGAGGGTCATCGCCCCCGATCATCCCCCACGCGGTCAGCAGGGCTGGTCGCTGTTGGTCTCCCAGGCACGGCGGACGAGGTCGGTGAGGACGGTGCGGTCGAGGGCGTCGAGGCGCTTGACGTACAGGCACCCCTTGCCCGTGGTGTGCGGCCCGAGGCGCTCGAGGAGGTCGGTGTTCGAGCCGTAGAACGTCAGGCCGTACAGGGTCAGCGCGGCCTTGCGGGCGGCCAGGCCCACCGCGAACCACTCGCGCTCCTTGCCGTCGGCGGTCCGGTACGGCTGACGGCCGAAGCCGATGGTGCCCGGCCCCCACATCACGGGGTCGGCGCCGGTGACGTCGCGCATGAGGTCGACGACGGCTCGGGCGTCCTCGCGGCGGCGGTCGTCCGCGACGGCGTCCAGGTAGGCCCCGACGTCGCCGTCGTGCGGTTGGGTCTTGCGGTCCGGTGTCGTCGCCATCGGTGCCTCCGGTCGGGGTCGGGGTCGGGGTCGGGGGGCGGTCGTCAGCGGCCGCGGGGGTTCTGGCTGGCACCGACGTGCTCGGTGAGCCAGTCGACGAGCGGGCGGACGGCGCGCCAGTCCTCACGCACCCGGTCGACGGCTGCCGGGGTGGTGAGCCAGTCGGGCGACCCGTGGAGCCTGCTGGCGAAGAGGACCTTGTGGCGGAGCAGCTCGAGGCGTGGGTGGTCGGCGGCGACCCCGCGCGGTCGGGTGGCCACCCGGTCGCCGCCGATCTCGAAACCCTGACCCACGAGCCCGTCGACGATCCCCTGGAGCTCCTGCCCCGAGCGCGGGGCGTCGACCGCGGCCCGGAAGCGGGGGACCTGGTCGGTGCCGGTCGGGTAGAAGCCGCCGCCGGTCATCAGGCCCGCGGGGGCGACCTGGACGTAGAAGCCCATCCCGGCGACCTGTGAGGTCAGGGCCCCCTGGTGCTCCTTGTACGGGGACTTGTCGGCGCTGAACCGAACGTCACGGTGGGGGCGGAAGAGCTTCGCGGCGCCGAACTCGTCCTCGAGGGCGTCGACGAGCGCCTCCATCGGGCCACGGACGGAGGTCGCGTAGCGCTGCGCGTTCGCCTGCCACCAGGTGCGGCTGTTGTCGGCCTCGAGGTCCTCGTAGAAGTCGAGCGCGTCGAGCGGGATGCCCTGGAAGCCGGTCACCTGCCCACTGTCGCACCCGCCGCTGACGCCGTCACCACCCCTTCCGGTCGAGGTGAAGTTCGACTGCGTGGTGGTGGGGTTTCACCTCGACCGGATGCGGGGCCGGCCGGGTCGAGGTGAAGTTCGACTGCGTGGTGGTGGGGTTTCACCTCGACCGGATGCGGGGCCGGGCGGGTCGAGGTGAAGTTCGACTGCGTGGTGGTGGGGTTTCACCTCGACCGGATGCGGGGCCGGCCGGGTCGAGGTGAAGTTCGACTGCGTGGTGGTGGGGTTTCACCTCGACCGGGTGGCGGCGGCGGGTCGAGGTGAAGTTCGGCTGCGTGGTGGTGGGGTTTCACCTCGACCGGATGGGGGCGGCGGGTCGAGGTGAAGTTCGACTGCGTGGTGGTGGGGTTTCACCTCGACCGGAGGGGGTCAGGGGGGCGCTGGTGCTTGAAGCATCAACCGCCTGCGGACGCCAGGAGCCACCAGCCGGGCTGCGGCACCCCCTCCCGTTACACCGATTCGTCGAAGGTCGCCGGGCAAAGTCTGCCGATGTGACCCGTGCTTTCTGGCGGATGCCGACAGTGAGCCGCGGCCCCGCTGTTCCCACACTCGACGACAACGGACATCACCCAGCCGGCCCCCGCGGCCGGCGGTCCCAGCCTTCCCGAGGAGCGCGCCCCATGACCAGTCTCACCACCCGCCTCATCGCCGCAGCCGCCGCCGCGCCGCTCCTCCTCCTGGGAGCCTGCGGCTCCGAGGACGAGGGCACCGCCGGGCCCGCGGCCTCCGACGGCAAGGTCAAGATCGCCGCGATCTTCTCCGGCCCGACCAACGACGCCGACTACAACGCCGTCGGCCTGGCGGCCCTCAAGGCCGCCGAGGCGGAGGGCGCCGAGATCTCCTTCACCGAGAAGGTCGCCGTCCCCGACATCGAGGCCCGTCTCAACGAGGCCGTCGGCGACGGCGCCGACGTCGTGTGGACGCACGGCTCGCAGTTCTACGAGGCCACGGCCAAGGTGGCCACGGCCAACCCCGACGTCGCCTTCATCGGTGAGTACGACGGCGAGGCCAAGGACCTGCCCGCCAACGTCTGGACCATCGACCGCCAGTTCCACATCGGCTTCTACGGCATGGGTGTCTTCGCCTCCAAGCTGAGCAAGACGGGCACCGTCGGCTACGTCGGCGGCCTGTCGCTGCCGTTCTCGATGGCCGAGGTCCACGCCATGGAGCAGGCGATGAAGGACACCGGCGCCAGCACGGCCATCAAGCCCGTGTGGACCGGCGACTTCAACGACGCCGCCAAGGCCCAGCAGTTCGCCACGCAGCTCATCGGCAGCGGCGCCGACGTCATCGTCGGCTCCCTGAACCAGGGCGCCACGGGCACCTTCCAGGCGTTCGAGGGCAAGCCCGAGGGCTCCGGCTGGGTCACGGCGAAGTACACCGACAAGTCGGCCGCGGCCGGCCCGCACTACGCCGGCTCGCTCCAGTACGACTTCACCGCACCGCTCGCCGAGGTCCTCGCCAAGATCAAGGCCGGCACCACGACGGGCCGTTACCCGCTGGGCTTCGACACCGGCGTGAAGATCCAGATGTCCGACTCGGTCCCGGCCGACGTCAAGACCGCCGTCGACGAGACCGTCGCGAAGATCACCTCGGGCGAGATCCAGGTCGCGCTCGACACCTCCAAGATCGGCTGACCTTCGGCGATGAGCGACACGACGGCCCCCGTGGCCGCCCCCCTCCTGCGGATGTCCGGCATCCGCAAGACCTTCGGGCCGGTCGTGGCCCTGGACGGCGTCGACTTCACGGTCGCGCCGCGCCAGGTCCACGGCCTGCTCGGCGGGAACGGCGCGGGCAAGACGACCCTGATGAACGTGCTCTACGGGCTCTACGACCCGGACGCCGGCACGGTCGAGATCGAGGGTCGTCCGGTCACCATCAGCTCGCCGCGCGACGCCATCGCGGCCGGGGTCGGCATGGTGCACCAGACCTTCCTGCAGGTCGACGTCTTCACCGTCGCCGAGAACGTCGTCCTCGGGACCTCCACCAAGGGCATCGACGTCGTCGAGCGGCTGCGTGAGCTCTCCGACCGCTTCGGCCTCGCGGTCGACCCCACGGCCCGCGTCGCCGACCTGCCCGTGGGGGTCCGCCAGCGCGTCGAGATCCTCAAGGCCCTCTACCGCGGGGCCAAGCTGCTCGTCCTCGACGAGCCCACGACCAACCTCACCCCGCAGGAGGTCGACGACCTCTTCGGCTCGATGCGCGCCATCGTCGACGAGGGGATGTCGGTCGTCCTCATCACGCACAAGATCCGCGAGACGATGGCGGTCTGCGACGCGATGACGATCATGCGCGACGGCCAGTGGGTCGCCACCGTCGACGCGAAGGACACCACCGCCGACGAGCTCGCCGCGCAGATGGTCGGCGCCACCGCGGTCGCCGACGACGACACGGTCAAGGTCGCCCTCGGTGAGGCCGAGGTCGGCGACGCCACCGTCGACGTCCCCGAGGTCGAGGGGCAGGAGCGGCTGGTCGTCCGCGGCCTCACGGTCCAGGGCCCCGGGGGTGCGCACGGCCGCGCCCTCGTCGACGACGTGTCGATCACCCTGCGCCGTGGCGAGATCCTCGGCATTGCCGGTGTCGCCGGCAACGGGCAGGTCGAGCTGGCCGAGGCCCTGACCGGATGTCGTTCCACCGCAGGCTCGTTCGTCCTCGACGGCACCGACCTGGCCGGCCGCTCGACCGCCGACTGGCTCGACGCCGGAGTCGTCTACGTCCCCGAGGACCGCCAGCGCGACGGCATCCTGCCCGGCGCGGGCATCACCGAGAACCTCGTCCTCGGGTCGCACCGCCGCCGGGCGACGCGTGGCCTCATCAACTGGGGCGAGGCCCGCGCCGAGGCGGTGACCGCCATCGAGGAGTTCAGCGTCAAGACGCCGAGCGCCTCCACCCCGTGCGGCCAGCTCTCCGGCGGCAACATCCAGCGCGTCATCCTCGCCCGGGCCTTCGCGCACCGGCCCAAGGTGCTGCTGCTGCACAACCCGACCCGCGGGCTCGACATCGCCTCCACGGCGTTCGTCTACGACCGCGTCCGCCGCGCCGCCGCGGAGGGCTGTGTCGTCATCGTCATCTCAGAGGACCTCGACGAGGTCATCGCCCTCGCCGACCGGGTCAAGGTCGTGTACTCGGGCCGGCTCGTGGGCGACGTCGCGCGCGGTGCCACCGACCCGTACGAGCTCGGCCGCCTCATGACAGGAGTGGGTGCATGAGCACCGCCGTCCTCGCCCGGCCCACGATGGCCGACCGGGCCCGCACCGCGGTCGTCGCGGCGGTGCCCTACGTGCTGGCCGTCCTGGCCGCGTTCGCCGTGGTCGCGGTCATCATCGTGCTGCTCGGCCACGACCCGGTGCGGGCGTTCCGCGCGGTGCTGACCAACTCGTTCCGCAACCCCACGGGGATGGTCCAGACCCTGCAGAAGTGGGTCCCGCTCACCCTGCTGGCCCTGGCGTTCGCGATCCCGCTCGCCGCCGGGCGCTTCAACATCGGCGGTGAGGGTCAGATGATCCTCGGCGCCACCGGGTCGGTGGCGGTCGGCATCACCCTGTCCGAGCTGCCCCTCGTCGTGCTGCTCCCCCTGAGCATCCTCGCCGGCGTCGCCGCCGGTGCGGTGTGGGCGGGGATCTCCGCGTGGCTGATGCACCGCTTCTCCGTCAACGAGATCCTCTCCACCGTCCTGCTGAACTTCGTCTCCTTCGAGATCCTCGACTACTTCGCCTCCGTCGTCTGGTCCGACCCGGGCGCCGGGGGTGCGGTGACCGTGCCCATCGGCGCCGGCGCCGTGCTGCCCACGCTGGGCCGCCCGCCGATGCACGTGGGCGTCTTCCTCGTGGCCCTGCTCGCCGCCGCCGCGGCCGTCCTCGCGAGGCGCAGCGTGGCCGGCTTCGAGCTGACCGCCGTCGGCCTCAACGAGCGCGCGTCGCGCCTGCACGGGGTGCGCACGGGCCGGGTGGCCGTCATGTCGATGGTCGTCGCGGGCGCCCTGGGTGGGCTCGCGGGCGCCATCGAGGTCGCCGGGGTCCACCAGCGGGCGCTCGAGGGGATCCAGAGCAACTTCCTCCTGCTCGGCATCATCATCGGGCTCATCGCCCGGGGGTCGCTCACGGCCGTGCCGTTCGTCGCGTTCGGCATCGCCGTCCTGGAGGTCGGGGCCGGCTCGATGCAGCGGGTGTCCGGCGCCCCCGTCGAGATCGTCCTCATCCTCGAGGGCCTGATCCTGCTGTTCATCCTCATGTCCGACGTCGTCGTCTCCAGGATGCGGCGCTCCCGAGCGAAGGCCGTGTCATGAACGAGTTCATCGCCCTGACGATCACCGCGATGGTCCCGTTCCTCTTCGTCGCCCAGGGCACGATGCTCAGCGGCCGCGCCGGCATCTTCAACGTCTCGCAGGAGGGGCTGATGCTCCTCGGTGCCGCCGTCGGCTACCTCGTCTCGCTCTCGGTCGGCTCCAACGTCGTGGGTCTTGTCGTCGCGGGCTTCGCCGGGGCGGTCTTCGGTGCCGTGCTCGCCTGGGCGACGACGTACCTGCGGATGGACCAGTTCGTCGTCGGCCTCGCGCTGTTCTTCCTCGCGGGCGGCACGGCGAGCCTGCTGTACCGGGTCGTCATCGGCAACGACGAGCCGCCGCGCATCAAGCCGCTTCCCGACGTCCTGCTCGGGCAGGACCTGCTCGTCTACCTCGCGATCGCGATGTCCGGGGGGCTGTGGTGGTGGCTGTACCGCACCGACGCGGGCATGCGGCTGCGCTCCGTGGGCGAGAACCCCAAGGCGGCCGACAGCCTGGGCATCGACGTCGTGCGGACCCGGATGGTCGCCGGCACGGTGGGCGCCGCGCTCATGGCGATCGGCGGCGCCTACCTGCCGATGGTCTTCTCCGGGGTGTACGCCGACGGCCTCGTCGCGGGCCGCGGCTGGCTCGCCATCGCCCTCGCGTTCTTCGGAGGATGGCGTCCGCAGTTCATCCTGCTGGGCGCGGGGTTCTTCGCCGCGATGGACGTCCTCGCCCAGAAGGCCCAGGTCGTGGGCCTCGCCGTGCCCCACCAGTTCGTCTCGATGCTGCCCTACGTGGCGACCCTGCTCGTCATGGTCTTCGCCTTCCGCTGGGCGCTCGTGCCGCAGTTCCTCGGCCGCAACTACGACCGGGAGTCCCGGCTCGTCGGTTAGCGCCGACCGGCCGCCCCGACGCCGCCTCCCCCCTGCTCGGGAGGCGGCGCCGAGGCATGTCCGCGCTGTATTCGCCTCTCGCGCAGGGGCACCGGAGCGTCGGCGACCGTTCACCGCACGGCTCGTCCCAGCGGTCGCCAAGTTCCTGTGAAGGTGTTAGGTTCACGCGGCAACACGTGGTCGAGGCGTCGCGAAGGGCGTTCGCCTCCCACCCCTTCCCTGGAGGACGCATGGCCGTTTCGTCATTCCGCCGGTTCGTGACGAGGGTCGCCGTCGGCGCCCTCGCGGTGGCCGTTCCCGTCGTGCTGACGCCCGCCCCCGCGGCGGCCGCAGCTCCCACCGAGCTGTTCTTCTCCGAGTACGTCGAGGGTTCGAGCTTCAACAAGGCCGTGGAGATCTACAACCCCACCGGTGCTGCCGTCGACCTCTCCGCGTACCGCCTCGAGCTCTACAGCAACGGCTCGGCCACCGTCTCCAACGCGATCACCCTGTCGGGCACCCTGAGCACCGGCGACGTCTTCGTCGCGGCGCACGGCCAGGCGAACGACGCCATCATCGCGGTGGCGGACGTCACCAACTCGGCGACCATCAACTGGAACGGCGACGACGCCATCGCGCTCCGCAAGGGGGGTGCGAGCGGCACGATCGTCGACGCGTTCGGCCAGATCGGCTTCGATCCCGGATCGGAGTGGGGCACCGGCCTCACGAGCACTGCCGACAACACGCTGCGCCGCAAGGCCTCGGTCTGCATGGGTGACACCAACGGTGCGAACGCCTTCGACCCCGCAGCCGAGTGGGACGGCTTCGCCGTCGACACGTTCGACGGCCTCGGCTCCCACACGTCCGACTGCACGCCGCCGCCGCCCGACGACGCGCCAACCGTCGCCCAGGCGACGCCGGGAGCCGGCTCGACCGTCACGGTCGACGCCGCCGTCACCATCGGGTTCAGCGAGCCCGTCACCGCCTCGGCCTCGGCCTTCGGCATCAGCTGCGGCGGGAACGCCGTGGCCTTCACCCGCAGCGGCGGGCCGACGAGCTACGTCCTCACCCCCAACAGCCCCCTGCCCGGTGGCAGCACCTGCACGGTGACCGTCACCGCCTCGGCGGTCAGCGACGTCGACAACAACGACCCGCCGGACACCATGGCCGCCGACTACGTGTACTCGTTCGACACCGCCGTGGTGACCGACAGCTGCTCGGCGGTCGCGACGCCGATCGGCGCGGTGCAGGGATCCGGCACCAGCACTCCCGTCGCCAGCCAGCAGCGGACCGTCCGCGGAACCGTCGTCGGTGACTTCGAGGGCGCCAGCCCGAACCTGCGCGGCTTCTACCTCCAGGACTCCGGGGACGGTGACCCCGCCACCTCCGACGGCATCTTCGTCTTCAACGGGGGCAACCAGGACCTCGTCTCCGTCGGCGACCTCGTCACCGTGACCGGCACCGCCGGCGAGAACCAGGGACAGACCCAGATCTCGACGAGCGCCTCGAGCATCGCGGTCTGCGGCACCGACACGGTCACCCCGACCGAGGTCGCCCTGCCCGTCGCGAGCCCTGCCGACCTCGAGAAGGTCGAGGGCATGCTCGTCACCTACCCGCAGGACCTCTACGTGACCGAGCACTTCCAGCTCGGCCGCTTCGGCCAGGTCACCGTCTCCAGCGGTGACCGCCTGCGCACGCCGACCAACGTCGTCGCCCCCGGCGCCGCGGCCGCTCGCACTCCAGGCCCAGAACGACCTGAGCCGGATCATCGTCGACGACGCGTCGCAGACCCAGAACCCCGACCCGATCGTCTTCGCGCGTGGTGGCCAGCCGCTCTCGGCGAGCAACACGCTGCGCGGCGGCGACACCATCGCCGACCTCACGGGGGTCATGACCTTCACGTGGGGCGGCAACGGGGCCAGCCCGAACGCCTTCCGGGTCCGCCCGATCGGCGCGCTCGCGGGCCAGTACGACTTCGTCGCTGCGAACGCACGGCCCGCCGCGCCGAAGGAGGTGGGGGGCGACGTCACCGTCGGTGCCATGAACCTGCTCAACCTCTTCAACACCTACTCCGGGTGCACCCAGGGCGTCGGCGGCGCGAGCACCGACTGCCGTGGCGCGGACAACGCCACGGAGTTCGAGCGCCAGGTCGCCAAGACCGTCGCGGCGATCACCACGGTCGACGCCGACGTCCTCGGCGTCAACGAGATCGAGAACGACGGCTACGGGCCCACCAGCGCCATCGCCGACCTCGTCGACCGGCTCAACGCGGCGACCGCGCCCGGCACCTACGCCTTCATCGACGCCGATGCGGGCACCGGCCAGGTCAACGCCCTCGGGACCGACGCCATCAAGGTCGGCATGCTCTACCAGCCGGCCCGCGTCACCCCGATCGGCGACACGGCCGCCCTCAACACCGTCGCGTTCGTCAACGGCGGCGACAGCGCACCGCGCAGCCGCCCGTCCCTCGCACAGGCCTTCGAGGTCAACGAGACCGGCGGCACCTTCGTCGCGGACGTCAACCACCTGAAGTCCAAGGGCTCGGCCTGTGCCGTCCCCGACGCCGGTGACGGCCAGGGCAACTGCAACGCGGTCCGCACCCGCTCGGCGCAGGAGCTGGCCACCTGGCTCGCCTCCGACCCGACGGGTACCGGCGAGAGCGACGCGCTCATCCTCGGCGACCTCAACTCGTACGCGAAGGAGGACCCGATCCGCACGCTCGAGGAGGCCGGGTTCACCAACCTCGTCAACCACTTCCTCGGTGACGACGCGTACTCGTACGTCTTCGACGGGCAGTGGGGCTACCTCGACCACGCGCTCGGCAGCGCCGGCATCCTCAGCCAGGTCACCGGCGTCACCGAGTTCCACATCAACGCCGACGAGCCGTCGGTCCTGGACTACAACACGAACTTCAAGTCAGCGGGCCAGGTCGCCAGCCTGTACGCGCCCGACGAGTTCCGTGTCTCGGACCACGACCCGATCCTCGTCGGCCTCAAGCCCAACTCGGCGCCCAGCGTCGAGGCGGCGTTCGAGGACGGCTCGGTGCCCTGCGGCACCGGCAACGCCTCGCTCGAGGTCGAGTTCACCGACCGCGACGAGGACGACACCCACGTGGTGGAGGTCGCGTGGGGCGACGGCTCGGCCGACACCACCGTCGACCCGGCCACGAGCCCGCTGACCCTGGCGCACACCTACGCCAAGGCCGGTCGCTACACGGCGACCGTCACGGTCACCGACAGCCACGGGCTCGTGACGTCGACCACGGCAGCGATCGCCGTGGAGTACACGAGCAGCGGCATCCGGCCCCCGCTGGGCAAGGGCACCACGGCCAAGTACGGCTCGAACGTCCCGGTGAAGGTCTCCTACCGCGACTGCGACGGCACCGTGCCGACGACACTCGCGCCGGTCGTCACCGTGAGCTCGGGCTCGACGGTCGTCCACACCGCGACGGCGACGTTCGCTGCCGGCGAGTGGAAGTACGACCTGAAGACGAAGGTCCTGCCGGGGCCCGGCACCTACACGGTCACCGTCACGGTGCCGTCGACCGGGCAGAGCGACACGGCGACGCTGACGCTGCGCCGCTGACCTCGCAGCGCCTCCCACGACGGAGGGGGCCCGCCACGACATCCGTGGTGGGCCCCCTCCTCGTCGTGGCGGCCGCGCTCAGCCGGTGAGGACGCCGGACGCCTCGAGGACGGTCCGGCCGACCACCCACGAGGCGAACAGGCAGACCAGCACGAAGGTCCCGTTCCACAGCACCGTGGGGACACGGGTGAGGCGCGCGAGCACCTCCGGGTCGCTCGTGCCGCGGCGCGGGGCGGCGAGGACGGCGCCCAGGTGCCGCCAGGCACCGACGAGCAGGACCAGCCCCGCTGCCACCACGACCTGCGCCTGGAGCTCGCCGTCGGCCGCCCACCACAGCGCCCCGGCGCCGAGCAGGACGGCGAGGACGACGACAGCCGTGAGGACCGAGCGGACCCGCAGCAGCGAGGCGACGAGGAGGACGAGGGCGACGGTGAGGACCGGCGCGGACCAGCCGCGCACCGCCAGGGCGACGAGGGCGGCGCCGACGACCGCGGGCGCCGGGTAGCCGGCCCACGTCGTGAGGATGCGGCCCGGGCCCCGCGCCGGGCCGACGGTGACGGCGTGACCCGACATGTCACCGCGCAGGACGAAGCCGGTGAACCGGCGTCCCGCGAGGACCCCCACGAGGGCGTGGCCGAGCTCGTGGACGAGGGTGACCCCGAGCCGCAGGACACCCCAGACGGGCCCGAGGGCCACCGCCACGAGGGCGAGGGCCAGGACGAGGAGGACCGGGGTCCCGGACAGGGCCACCGCGTCCTCGGGCAGAACGCGGGGCCACACCGTGTCGAGATCCATGGTCGAAGGACCGTACCCGCTCAGGCTGAGGGCGGGCGCCGTGGTCTCAGCGCGAGCGCCGACCGCCCGAGCCCTCGGAGAACGAGGCCGCCGAACGAGCCGGCCGGCCCGACGTGGGACGAGCGCCCGAGGCGGACCGCTGGCCGCCGCTGCCGCGACCGCCGGATGCCGGGCGTCCGCCACCCGACGCCGGGCGTCCGCCACCCGATGCGGGGCGCGAGCCCGAGGAGGGGCGGCCCTCGGCCGAGCCGGCCCCGCCGCGACGGCTGTCCGAGCCCGTGGAGGTCGAGTACATGGGGGTCGTGCCCGTCGCCGGGGACCCCTGGCGACCGCGGCCGCCACCCTGACGGCGTCCGCGGCCGGAGCCGGCGTCGGAGGCCGAGCGGGTGGAGCCGCCACCGCCACCACGACGGCCGGAGGAAGCCGGCGCGTCGGGCGAGGTGAAGGCGCCGTCGAAGGTGCGCTCGCCGGGGGCGATCTCCTTCAGGAGCGGGTGGGTGCCGTGCACGCGGGTCGTCGTCGGCTTGATACCGGCCCGACGGGTGAGGTCGCGCACGTCGCGGGCCTGGTCGTCGGTCATCAGGGTCACCACGGTGCCCGAGGCGCCGGCGCGGGCGGTGCGCCCGGAGCGGTGCAGGTACGCCTTGTGCTCGGTGGGCGGGTCGGCGTGGATGACGAGGGCGACGTCGTCGACGTGGATGCCGCGAGCCGCGATGTCGGTCGCGACGAGGGTGCGGGCGGCGCCGGAGTGGAAGGCGTCCATGGTGCGGGTCCGCGCGTTCTGGCTGAGGTTGCCGTGCAGCTCGACGGCGGGCACGCCCGAGCCGTTGAGCTGCCTCGCGAGCTTCTTGGCACGGTGCTTGGTGCGGGTGAACACCATGGTGCGCCCGGGGGCGGCGACGAGGTCGAGCAGGACGGCGGAGTGGGCGTCGGCCGTGACGTGCAGGACGTGGTGGTCCATCGTCGAGATCGGGGACTGCGCCGAGTCGGCCTCGTGGGTGACCGGGTTGTGCAGGTAGCGGTTCGCGATGACGCCGATGCCGGCGTCGAGCGTCGCGGAGAACAGCATCCGCTGGCCACCGCGGGGGGTGGCGTCGAGGAGGCGGCGCACCTGCGGGAGGAAGCCGAGGTCGGCCATGTGGTCGGCCTCGTCGATGACGGTGATCTCGACAGCGTCGAGCGAGACGTGGCCCTGGCCGATGAGGTCCTCGAGCCGTCCCGGGCAGGCGACGACGATGTCGACACCGCGGCGCAGGGCCGAGACCTGCGGCCCCTGGCTCACGCCGCCGAAGATGGTCCGGGAGGTGAGGCCGAGGCGGCTCGCGAGCGGCGCCATCGCCTCGTCGATCTGGGTCACGAGCTCACGGGTCGGGGCCAGGATCAGGGCCCGCGGACGCCGGGCGCCGCGCGGGCGGCCGCTCGCGGTGAGCCGGGCGAGGACGGGGAGGAGGAAGGCGACGGTCTTGCCGGAGCCGGTGCGGCCGCGGCCCAGGACGTCCCGTCCCGCGAGGGAGTCGGGCAGCGTCGCGGCCTGGATGGGGGTGGGCGTCGTGATCTCAGCCGTGGCGAGGACCTCGACGAGGGAGGTGGGCACGCCGAGCGCGCCGAAGGTGGTGCTGGACAAGAAAAGTCTCCGTGGGGGTTCTGAGGTCGTCGTGGACCATGGAGTCAGCGACGACAGGGGATGTTCTGCCGGGCGGGCTCTGGGGCCTCGGCGCCGCGACGGGAGGTCTCCCGGGTCGCGTGGCATCGACATCAGACGTGCGACGACCCGAGGCAGATGGCGGGTCGTGTCGACCATCCTACGGGTCGGGCACCGACATCCCCGCATCGTGGAGGGTTCGACAGGCGTCGGCGAACCCTCGTCCGGGGGGCGGCGGGCGTGCCTAGAGTGAGTCATGGAGTCCCTCCCGCTGTTCCCGCTGGGCACGGTCCTGCTGCCCGGGGCGAGGCTGCCGCTCCAGCTGTTCGAGCCGCGCTACCTCGAGCTGGCGCGCTACCTCGCCGGGCGCGCCGACGACGACCGCCGGTTCGGTGTCGTGCTGATCCGCAAGGGACACGAGGTCGGCACCGACGCCGCCGGCGACCTGCACGGCATCGGGTGCGAGGCCCGGGTCGACGCGATGGCGCTCGCCGACAGCCCGGTCGGGACGACGGTTCACCTCGTGGCCACAGGCGTCCGCCGCTTCCGGCTCGACGGGATCGACGAAGGGGCGGGTACGCCCTTCGCGACGGGCACGGTGACCTGGCTCGAAGAGCCCTCTGCGGCAACGGTGCCCAACATCGACGAACTGGCGGAGGCGACTCTGAGCGAGCACGCCGCCTATCTCGAGCGTCTCGGTGCGGTGGCCGAACCCGTCGACGCCGCGCTGGGGCAGGTCGCGTACCGGGTCGTGGAGCGGATGGTCCTCGACCCCGCCGACCGGCAGCGCGTCCTCGACGGAGCCGACGCCGCGACGCGCCTGCGCACGGTGCGCTCGCTGCTGCGCCGCGAGGCCGCCATCGTCGGCCGGTTCGGTGCCGTCCCCACCTCGCCCCCGCCGGGAGGCGCCAGCCTCAACTGAGCAGCGGCGGCGGTAGGTTTCCGGCCATGGACCTCGCCCACCTCCAGGACGTCATCGAACGCACCTACGGCGAGCGCGACCGTGAGCGCGGGGTGCCGAGCACGGTGGCATGGCTCGCCGAGGAGGTCGGGGAGCTGGCTCAGGCGGTGCGCAAGGGCACCCACGCCCAGCGCGAGCACGAGTTCGCCGACGTCCTCGCGTGGGTGGCGTCGCTGGCCAACCAGGTGGGCGTCGACCTCACCGCGGCCGTCGACCGGTACGCCGCCGGCTGCCCGCGCTGTGGGGCCTCGCCCTGCACGTGCCCCTGAGGACGTCGCGCGTCAGGTGGTCGGCGCGGTGCGGAGCAGGTCGCGCTCGACGAGCGAGCGGACCGCGTCGATGACGAGGGTCTCGGCCTGCGGGTGGGGGCCGAGGGTGCTCGTCGCCTCCTCCACGAGTCGGGACACGGCCACCGGTCGCCCGGCCGCGAGCCACAAGGTCGCCGCGAGGCCGGGCAGGCTGCTCGGCAGCCGTGCGTGCATCACGAGGACGGCGCCGTCGGAGGCGAGCGCGTCGTCGAAGGGGGCGCGCACGACGAGGCTCTCGGCGCCGATGGCGGCGAGGTCCCCGACGTCGGCGCGACCGGGCGGCTCGTCGGGGCCCGCAGGGTCCTGCGGCCGCGGATCCCGGTGCGCCGCACCGTCGATCCACGTCCACGAGACCGTCTCCGGGAGCCCCCCGGGGGCCCGCCCCGCGGCCAGCTCCTCGACGAGCGAGGCGCAGTCCCCGATCTCGCGGTAGCGCAGCCGCCATGGGCCGTGGCCGGCGGTGAGCACCTCCGCGAGGCGGTCGAGGGGCCGCTCGAGGCTCGGCAGCGCCGAGGTCTGGGGGAGGACGAGGGCGGCGGCGTCGACGAGGGCCATGGGCTCCAGGACCGGCTCGTGCACCTCGTCGGTGCGCTCGAGGACGACGGTGGCCACCAGGTGGAGGTTCTCGGGGGCGCGCAGCAGCCCGAGCTCGTCGGGCGAGTGCTCGGACTTGGCGGTGGGGTCGGCGGGGTCGACGACGAGCGACAGGGGCTTGGGGTAGGCGCGGACCCGGAGGTCGGCCTCCACCGCGACGGTCTCGTCGGACACGTAGCCCAGGCTGCGCCCGAGGACGCGGCCCGCGGTGGTCTTGCCGGTGCCCGAGGGCGCGACGAGGGCGACGGTGGCGCCGTCGGGGGTCGCGAGCCCGGCGGCGTGGAGCATGAGGCAGGTGCCGGTGCGGCGCAGGATCGAGGCGTGGGTCAGGGCTCGCGAGACGGCGTAGGGGATCTCGTCGTCGGTGAGCGCGGTGAGCGCGCCGTCGATGAGCACGAGGGTGTCCTCGCCGCGCGAGACGACGAAGTCCGTGGCCGGCGAGGGGTGGTGGGCCGAGCCTGTCGCGTCCTCGGGCACGCTGGCGCGCCGCCACAGGCCCTCGAGCCGCGTCGCGAGCGGCGGCTCGAGCCCGGAGACGTCGAGCCGCCACCGGGACCCGAAGGCGTCGACGAGGAGCACCGGCCCAGTGTGCCGGTCGCAGGGCCTGCGCCGTGGCACGAATGGCCTGACCCGCGGACCGGTCGTGGCTCCCACGGGCGAACCGGCAGGTGCGTGCCGGCGGCCTGACGGCCGTGGTGGCTGTCGGCGTCCTCGCAGGTCAGGAGCCGTGGCTGCACGACATGGGTACTGTCGGGTGCGCACGCCCCTCGACTGGAGGCATCCCCATGACCCACATCCTCGACGACCTCTCGGGTGCCGCCCCTGCCCCGCCCGGGGTCGACCCCCTCGGCGCGACCGACGACGACGCCCACACGGCGGTCCTCGCGGCGCTGACGAGCGACCTCGGCGGGGTCCTGGAGTCGATGGAGCAGGTCTCGGACTACCTCGAGCGCGTCGTGCACGCGGTGCGGCGCCACATCGACGGCTGTGACGAGGTGGGCGTCACCGTCATGTCGTCCGAGCGACCGCACACGGCCGCGTACACGACGGTCCAGACCCTCGAGATCGACGCCGTCCAGTACGCCCTCGACGAGGGCCCGTGCCTCGACGCGGCGCGCCACCGTCGCGAGAACCACGTCCCCGACCTCGTCGTCGACGACGGCCGGTGGCCGCTGTTCGCCTCCGAGTGCCGCGAGGAGGGGATGCGCAGCCTGCTCGCCCTGCCGCTCGTCAGCGGCACTGAGTGCGTGGGCGCCATCAACCTCTACGCGTGGGCCCCGCACGCGTTCGACACCTTCGACGCCGCCCTGGTGCGAGTCGCCGCGTCCCGCTGCGCCGACGCGCTCGTGGCCGTCACGGCGCTCGACGGCGCCCGTCGGCTGGCCGGCCAGCTCGAGCAGGCGATGGCCAGCCGGGCGGTCATCGAGCAGGCGAAGGGCATCATCATGGCGATGCGGGGGGTGCCCGAGCACGATGCGTTCGAGGTGCTGCGCAAGACGTCGCAGGACCGCAACGTCAAGGTCAGGCTCCTCGCCCAGCAGATCGTCTCCGGGGTGACCACCCCCGAGGGGGCGAGGGTCACCTGAGCCTGCTCTAGCATCGGCACATGCCGCGACCGCACGCCGCAGCAGTCCTCGAGGACGCCTACCACGCCCGGAAGGCGGGCCTCCTGGGCTCGCGGGGCTGGATCACCCGCGTCGTGCCCTCCACCGGGTACGGGAGCGGTAGCCAGCTGCGCGTGTTCGGCCGCGTCATCATGACCCGCGGGCTGCCCGAGGACGAGCCCGAGGAGCCCACCTACGCGGCGCGGCTGCGGGCGGTCGAGCTGGAGACGCGCGGGTGGCGCGCCTTCTTCTCCACCCCGGCGGCCGACGAGCCGGTCACGGTTCGGGTCAACGGCCGGATCATCACCACCCGCACCGACCGCGGCGGCTACATCGACCTCGCGGTCCGCGGTCACGGGCTCTCGCCGGGCTGGCACCGCGTCTACATCGGCTCACCGCGTGCCGAGACGATCGACGTGCCGGTGCTCGTCGTCGGGACCACGGTGACGCACGGCATCATCAGCGACATCGACGACACGGTGCTGTCGACCTCGCTGCCCCGCCCGATGATCGCGGCGTGGAACACGTTCGTGCGGTCCGAGGGCGCCCGCAAGCCGGTCCCGGGGATGGCGACGATGTACCGCGAGCTGCTCGCCGAGCGCCCGGACGCCCCGGTCATCTACCTGTCGACCGGCGCCTGGAACACCGCGCCGGCCCTGACCCGCTTCCTCCAACGCAACGGCTACCCGACCGGGCCGCTGCTCATGACCGACTGGGGGCCGACGAACACCGGGTGGTTCCGGTCGGGGCAGGAGCACAAGAAGGCCCAGCTGCACCGGCTGGCGCGCGAGCTGCCGCACGTCAAGTGGCTGCTCGTCGGCGACGACGGGCAGCACGACCCGCGGCTGTACACCGAGTTCGCCTCCCGCCGACCCGACCACGTGCGCGCCATCGCGATCCGCGAGCTGTCGCCCGGCGAGCAGGTGCTCTCCCACGGGGTGCCGCTGGCCAACGACGACCTCAACCCGGCGCCGACCGAGGACCTCGAGGTTCCGGTCCTGCGGGCGCCCGACGGGTACGGGCTGGCGGCCCGGGTGCGTGGGGTCTGGCGGCAGGGCGACGTCCCGGTGCGCACGCTCGCGCGGCACGCCTCGGGTGCCATCACCTCCATCGACGACCCGCCCGAGTGGCTCCTGCCCGACCCCGACGACCGCTGACCCACGCGGGAGGGTGCCGTCCGAGGAGTCCCCGGCCGGTCGAGAGAGCGGGACCCGCGCGGGATCCGCGACCTCAGTGGGCGTGTTCCGCTCGCTCGACGCGGCATCAGGCGCCTGATGCACAGGTCGCGCCGGTCCCACCCGCACGAGGGGCCCTGGTCCACCCACGCGTCGGCGGCTTTCGGTAGCGTCGCGTCATGCCCGAGCTGCCCGAGGTGCAGGCCCTCGCCGACTTCCTGCGCGAGCGGACCGACGGGCTCGTCGTCACCGGCGTCGAGCTCGGGTCCATCTCGGTGCTCAAGACCTTCACCCCGCCGCCGCAGGCCCTCGTGGGCGCGCCGGTCGACGGCGTCGGTCGCCACGGGAAGTTCCTCGACCTCGACTGCGGCGGAACCCACCTCGTGTTCCACCTGGCGCGCGCGGGGTGGCTGCGCTGGTCCGAGGCGATGCCGGCCACCGTCCTGCGGCCCGGGAAGTCGCCGATCGCGCTGCGCGTCCGGTTCGACGACGCGTCCGGCTTCGACCTCACCGAGGCGGGGACGAAGAAGCGGCTGGCGGCGTACGTCGTCAACGACCCCACGACCGTCCCGGGCATCGCCTCGCTCGGCCCCGACCCGATGGCCGACGCCTTCACCCTCGAGGTCTTCGCCGCCATCGCGGCCTCGCACCGGATGCAGGTCAAGGGCATGCTCCGCGACCAGTCGATCATCGCGGGCGTGGGCAACGCCTACTCCGACGAGGTGCTCCACGTCGCCAAGCTGTCGCCGTTCGCCCTCGCCGCGACGCTCGGTGCCCCCGAGGTCGAGCGGCTCTACGAGGCGCTGCGGGGGACGCTGGCGGCGGCGGTCGCCACGGCTTCCGGCAAGCCGGCCAAGGAGCTCAAGGACGCCAAGCGCGCCGGGATGCGGGTCCACGGTCGCACCGGCGAGACCTGCCCCGAGTGCGGCGACGTCGTGCGCGAGGTGTCGTTCGCCGACTCCTCGCTGCAGTACTGCGCCACCTGCCAGACCGGGGGCAAGCCGCTGGCCGACCGGCGGACCAGCAAGTTCCTCAAGTAGCCCGGTGCGCTCGGCCGCCCCTCCCCACGGGGCTGGGGTTTGGCATGCTGGTCCCATGAGTCCCAACCCTGACGTGCCGGTGACGGACCTCCCCGACGACGCCGTCGTGCTCGACATCCGCGAGCAGGACGAGTGGGACCGCGGGCACGCCCCGACCGCCGTGCACATCCCGATGTCCGAGCTGCCCGCCCGGGTCGACGAGCTCGCGCGCTTCCTCGACGCCGACGAGCCGCTCGTCATCGCCTGCCGCTCCGGTGGACGGGTCCAGCGGGTGCTGCCCTGGCTCGAGCAGCAGGGCTACGAGGTCGCCAACCTCGCCGGCGGGATGCGCGCCTGGCACGCGGCCGGCAAGCCGATGGAGGCCGCGGGCGGCAACGCCCCACAGGTGCCCTGACCCGCCGACGAGGACGGTCAGGAGGTCACGGCCGGCCCATCAGTGGGTGAGCTTGAGTCCGATGACGCACCCGACGATGCCGGCGACGAGGAGGACGCGCAGGACCGAGACCGGCTCCTCCCCCGTCGCCATGGCGTACCCGACGGTGAGGACGGCGCCGATGCCGACCCACACGGCGTACGACGTGCCGACCGGCAGCTCTCGCATCGCGTAGCCGAGCCCACCCATGCTCAGGACGAGGGCGACGACGAAGACGATCGCGGGGGCGACGCGGCTCAGGCCCTCCGAGCGACCGAGCGCGGTGGCCCACACCGCCTCGAGGACACCGGACAGGACGAGGACGATCCACGACATGACTGCTCCTGGTGGGCCGTCTTGTCGCGTGCCGGGTACGGCGCCCCTCGTCCGGGAGCCCGCATCGGGGCCCTGGACCGAGGATCGCACGCCCGAGGCACCCGGCCAAACCGCCCCTGGTCGGGGTGTTTGCCGATGGACCGCCCTGGGGCCGGACGGCCCTCCTGCCCCCGACCGGTGTTGACGCGACACGCACTAGGCCTCTATCGGGATGTCTGCGGTCCACGCTAGAGAGCCGCATACGCTGCGATCGTGGACCCCATCAGGAACCCCTACGCCCCCGGCGCCGGCCAGCGACCGCCCGAGCTGGCCGG
Source organism: uncultured Actinomycetota bacterium (assembly GCA_963795035.1). GTDB lineage: Bacteria > Actinomycetota > Actinomycetes > Actinomycetales > Dermatophilaceae > Oryzobacter. The sequence continues at coordinate 61,164 of CAWCFZ010000004.1, forward strand.
GCGCGACGAGCAGCTCGACGCCTTCGACGTCGTCCTGGAGCGCGTGGCGCGCGGCCGGCCGGAGCGGTCCATCGTCCTCACCGGCTTGCGGGGTGTGGGCAAGACGGTGCTGCTCAACGCGCTGCGCTCGTCCGCGGTCCGCGCGGGCTGGGGCACCGGCAAGCTCGAGGCCCGCCCCGACCAGTCGCTGCGTCGCCCCCTGGCCTCGGCCGTGCACCAGGCCGTGCGTGAGCTCGGACCGGCCGGCGGCACCGGTGACCACGCCCTCGGCGTCGTCAAGGCCTTCGGTCAGCGCGAGAGCGACTCGGGCTCGGGGCGCGGCAGGGCCGCCACGAAGCTGCGCGACCGGTGGAACCCCGGCATCAGCGTTCCCGCCGTCGCCGGCCGGGCCGACTCCGGAGACATCGAGATCGACCTCGTCGAGCTGCTCTCCGACCTCGGGGGCATGGCGTCGGACACGGGACGGGGCATCGCGGTCTTCATCGACGAGATGCAGGACCTCGAGCCCGACGACGTCTCCGCCCTGTGTGCCGCGTGCCACGAGATCTCCCAGTCGGGGCTGCCGCTCATCGTCGTGGGTGCCGGGCTCCCCCACCTCCCGGCCGTCCTGTCGGCCTCGAAGTCCTACTCGGAGAGGCTGTTCCGCTACTCGCGCATCGACCGACTGGAGCGGGTCGCGGCCGACGCCGCGCTCGTCGTTCCCGCGGAGGAGGAGGGCGCGACGTACACCGACGATGCGCTCGAGGCGATGTACTCCGCGACGGGCGGGTACCCCTACTTCATCCAGGCATACGGAAAAGCGGTGTGGGACAGGGCTCCTGGCACGCCAATCACCGCGGACGACGTCGCCGTCGCCACACCGGAGGCCGACGCCGAGCTGGCGGTCGGGTTCTTCGGCTCCCGCTACGAGCGGGCCACCCCGGGCGAGCGCGAGTACCTGCGCGCGATGGCCGAGGTCGCCGTCGAGCTCGGCGACGAGCCCGAGGCCGTGCCCACCTCCGACGTCGCGGCGCACCTCGACCGCAAGCCGCAGTCCCTGTCGCCGGCGCGCGACGCGCTGCTCAAGAAGGGCCTCATCTACTCCGGGGAGCGGGGGCGCATCGCCTTCACCGTGCCGCACTTCGGCCGGTACCTGCGCGACCACACCTGACGCCCCCGGCTGTCAGCCGACGGGACGCCGTCGGCGTCGCCCTACATCCCGCCGAGCCCGCCGAAACCTGCGCCCGGGGCGGTGTCGGGCCCCGAGCCGGGCTGGTCGACTCTCCTGTCGGCGGGCACGTCGCTCCTGTTCACCGTTCCCGTGGACCCACGCCGCTGGAGCACCACCACCACGGCGACGAGGAGGATCGCCAGAACCAGAACCCACATCCACCACATCGCGACTCCTTCCCGAGACCAGGGCCGACGCGGCCCTTCGTCACCACTGTCCTCCTGCCTGGGGGAGGGCGTCCATAGTCGAGAAGGCGACACCGCCCTCGACCTGTGAACCCTCCGCCGCAGCTGGGGACGTCAGGCGTCACCGAGGTCCCGCCCGCCGAGTCGCCAAGGCAGCGGCGGTGGTCGGTCGAGTGAGCGGAACACGCCCGGGACCGAGATCCTGATGCGCGTGTCGGGCCCACTCGACTCAGCGTCCTCGCCGGGCCCTTGGACACCGTCCCTGTCCGTTTCCCGCTGCGCCCGAACGCCGTTCGAGGGGCGAGGGGGGCACGGCCCGGGGAGTGCTCCCCATCGTCATCCGACGATGTCCCGAGCAGGATGGCCGTGGGCAGCAACGGCAGCGCGAGCGGCCGTCGCCGACCCGCATGACCTGGGGCCGCGACCACTGGGGGGACACGTCGGCGCAAGCCGGCGTGCCAGGGGGGCGTCCCGAGTCCGTCATCCCGGCCGGGGGCAGCGCGCCCTCGGCACCGACCACGAAGGAGCACGAGATGAAGCTGAAGAAGACGATGTCGCTGGCCGCCGCCGGCGTCGCAGTCCTCGGGACGGTCGTCGCCACGGCGCCGACCGCGCAGGCCGCGACCTCGAAGAACGGCGTCTGCGAGACGGGAGAGTTCTGCCTGTACTACAGCAGCGACCACGCAGGGTCGATGGTCGACCTCGGCAGCGGGGTCAAGGACTACGGCACCGGTGCGGGCTGCGTGAAGTTCGTCAAGGCCGGCAGCGGTCGCGGCCAGTGCATCAAGAACAACGTCGCGTCGGTCTGGAACCGTGAGGCCGCGGCCGTCACGGTCTTCTACAAGAGTGGCTGGGCCGGGTCGATCGACGCGATCGGCAGCGGCTCGAAGGTCAACCTCAAGTCGACGCTGAAGAACGAGAACGCCGGCCACGTCGTCGGCAAGGCGTCGAACAGCCGGATGGTTACCGGGCTCTACAAGAACTCGGGCCGGATCACCGCGTACTTCGACGGCTACCTCAACACCTCCGGGCGCCACGAGGGCACCGACATGGCGCGCGGCATCGGCGCCCCGGTGTACGCGATGCTCGGCGGCACGATCACCCGTGTGACCCAGGGCGCCCGCGGCTCGAGCGGCCTGTCGCAGATCGCCGTCTACAACGCGGGCCAGAACAAGACCCTCGTGTATCTCCACACCGACCCGGTGAACACGCTGCGCGTCGGCCAGACGATCGGCAAGGGCGCGCGGATCGCCACGGAGGACTGGCGCGGGGTGTCGAGCTCGGGCTCGGCGCACACCCACGTCGAGATGCGCACCGGACGCCAGACCAGCGCGGCCAAGAGCGTCGGCGACCCCGTCCTCAGCAACCCCAACCCGACGTCGTTCTGGATGACGAACGGCTACAACATCTGCTGCGACTGACACCGGCGGACCACCCGGCTGCCGCCCCCTCCGCACGCACGGAGGGGGCGGCAGCCTGCGTCGGCGCGGGCCTCACCCGCTCGTGAGGACGACGAGCTGCGTCGTGGCCCGGGTCATCGCGACATAGCGGTCGACCGCCCCCTCGATGCCCTCTCCGAAGTCGTCGGGGTCGACGAGGACGACGAGGTCGAACTCCAGGCCCTTGGCCAGGACGGGGGTCAGCGACCGCACCCGGTCGGTCCCGACGAACGACGCGTCGCCGATGACGCACGCCACCCCCTCGGTGTTGGCCGCCGCCCACTCCTGAAGGACGCCCCCGATGTCGGCCACGGAGCCGTACTGGACCGGGACGCCGGTGCTGCGGACCGAGGTCGGGACGTTGGCGTCCGGGATGGCGGTCCGGATGACGGGCTCGGCAGCGGCCATGACCTCCTCGGGCGTGCGGTAGTTGACGCTGAGCGGGGCGAGGGCGACGCGGTCGAGGCCGACCCGGGCCAGCCGCTCCTCCCACGACTCGGTGAACCCGTGCCGCGCCTGCGCCCGGTCGCCCACGATCGTCAGGCTGCGGGACGGGCAGCGCCGCAGCAGCATCTGCCACTCCGCGTCGGTCAGCTCCTGGGCCTCGTCGACGACGACGTGGGCGAACGGTCCGGCGAGAAGGTCGGGGTCGGCGACGGGGACCTCGACGTCGTCGACGAGTGCCGACGTCAGGTCCTGGCCGCGCAGCATCGACATGACCCGCATCTCGGAGTCGTCGGTCGCGATGAGGTCGGCGACGACGTCGGCCATCCGGGCCCGCTCGGCCGCCTCGGAGGCCCCGCGCCGGGCCCGCCGCCGCGACGCCCCGGGGTCTCCGAGCCGCATCCGCATCGCGTCGAGGAGGGGCAGGTCGGACGTCGTCCACGCGGTGGGGTCGCGCCGCTGCAGCACGGTCACCTCGTCCCGGGAGAGCCACGGGGCGCAGCGCCGCAGGTACGCCGGGACGGTCCAGAGATCGCCGACGAGGTCCGTCGCCTCCAGCAGCGGCCAGGCCCGGGCGAAGGCGTCGACGAGCTCGGCGGTCGTCGCGAGGGCGCGGCGGTACACCGCGTGGGGGTCCTCGGTCGTGATGCCGTAGGCGTCGAACTCGTCCTCAGGGGAACCGTCGTCGCCCCACTCGTCTTGCGTGTCGTCCCAGCCGTCACCGCCTGCCTGGTCGGCCACGCGGTCGACGAGGATGGCGAGCACTGACTCCCACACCTGGTCGTGGGCGTCGTTGTGGGGGGTCCCGGGCTCGCGGGCGTCGAACGCCTCTGCCCAGTCGCGCGCCGACAGGCGTACGTCACCCCATGCCGTAGTCACCTCGAGCGTCTCGGTCGGTGGCGCCTCGTAGAGGCCGACGGCCGGCTCGACGGCCCCGGCCATCCGGGCGTCCGCCTTGAGGCGGGCGACGTCGGGGTCGGCCTCCTCCATCGCCGTCGCACCCTCGGGCAGGAGGTCGCGGACGGTGCACGTCCGGACCCCCTCCTCGCCCAGGCTCGGCAGCACGTCGCAGACGTAGGCGAGGTAGGGCTGGTGGGGCCCGACGAAGAGCACCCCGCCCCTGCGGTGGCCCAGTCGCGGGTCGGAGTACAGGAGGTAGGCGGTGCGGTGCAGGGCGACGACGGTCTTGCCGGTGCCGGGGCCACCGTCGACGACGAGGGGCTGGCGCGACCCGGCGCGGATGATGGCGTCCTGGTCGGCCGCGATCGTGCCGAGGACGTCGCGCATCCGGCTCGAGCGGCTGCTCCCGAGGCTCGCGATGAAGGCCGACTGGTCGTCGAGGGCGCCGGCGTGGCTCGCCAGGGCCTCGGTGGTGAACACCTCGTCCCAGTAGTCGCAGATCCGGCCCCGGGTCCAGCGGTAGCGGCGCCGGCTGACCAGGCCCATCGGCCGTGCGTGGGTCGCTGCGAAGAAGGGTTCGGCCGCGGGGGAGCGCCAGTCGACGAGGAGGCGGCGCCCGTCGGCGTCGGTCAGACCGAGGCGCCCCACGTAGAGCGGCTCATCGCCGTCCTGCGCGACGACCTGCCCCAGGCACAGGTCGAGGCCGAACCGGCTCAGGGCCCGCAGCCTCGCGGTCAGCCGGTGCACCTCGAGGTCGCGGTCGAGGGCCGCCTGGCCGGTGCCCCCAGGGGCGCGCCGTGCGTCGTCGAGCTGCTCGGTGATCTCGGCGACGGTCTCGTCGAGGCGCCGCGCGATCGCGGCGAAGTGGCGCTCGTCGGCTTCGACGAGGGCGGGGACGGCCTTGTGGGCGAGGTGGTCGGGAAGGTCGAACGCGCCGGCGGTCGAGGGAATCACGAGAGGCTCCGATCCGGGTGCTGCGGCCGGGGCCCCCCCATGGGCCCGGCGTCGAGCGTGATTCTGCGCCGCAGCGGGGGGCTTGCCGCAAGCCCCCCGCCCGGCTATACCTTGGAAGTGGAGGAGGGCGGTCGCTCTCCTCCACTCGCGTGTCCGGGGTCGGGCGTCAGGCTCCGACGTACCGCGCGAGGTGCTTGCCCGTGAGGGTCGAGCGGGCCTTCACGAGCTCGGCGGGCGTGCCCTCGAAGACGACCGTGCCGCCGTCGTGCCCCGCGCCCGGCCCGAGGTCGATGACCCAGTCGGCGTGCGCCATGACGGCCTGGTGGTGCTCGATGACGATGACCGACTTGCCGGAGTCGACGAGCCGGTCGAGCAGCCCGAGGAGGTTCTCGACGTCGGCGAGGTGCAGCCCCGTGGTGGGCTCGTCCAGGACGTAGACCTCGCCCTTGTCGGCCATCTGGGTGGCCAGCTTGAGCCGCTGGCGCTCGCCCCCGGACAGGGTCGTCAGCGGCTGGCCCAGGCTGAGGTAGCCCAGGCCCACGTCGTCGAGCCGCCCCAGGACCGCGTGCGCTGCGGGGGTGCTCGCCGCGCCCTCCTCCCCGAAGAAGGCCCGGGCCTCGACGACCGACATCGCGAGCACCTCGGCGATGTTCCTGCCGTCGAGGGTGTACTCGAGCACTGCGGCCTGGAACCGCCGGCCCTCGCACTCCTCGCACGTCGACTCGACGGTCGCCATGATGCCGAGGTCGGTGAAGACCACGCCGGCGCCGTTGCACGTGGGGCACGCGCCCTCGGAGTTGGAGCTGAACAACGCGGGCTTGACGCCGTTGGCCTTGGCGAACGCCTTGCGGATCGGCTCGAGGAGACCGGTGTACGTCGCGGGGTTGCTCCGCCGAGAGCCCTTGATCGCCCCCTGGTCGATGACGACGACCCCGTCGCGCTTGGCGACTGACCCGTGGATGAGCGAGCTCTTCCCCGACCCGGCCACCCCGGTGATGACGAGGAGCACGCCCAGCGGCAGGTCGACATCGACCTTCTTGAGGTTGTGGGTGGAGGCCTTGCGCACCTCGAGGGCGCCGCTGGGGGAGCGCACCTCCTCCTTGAGGACGGCGCGGTCGTCGAGGTGGTGCCCGGTGGTGGTGTCGCTCGCGCGCAGGCCCTCCACGGACCCCTCGAAGCACACCGTGCCGCCGCCGGTGCCGGCACCGGGGCCGAGGTCGACGACGTGGTCGGCGATCGCGATCGTCTCCGGCTTGTGCTCCACCACGAGGACGGTGTTGCCCTTGTCGCGCAGCTGGAGCAGCAGCTGGTTCATCCGCTCGATGTCGTGGGGGTGCAGGCCGATCGTCGGTTCGTCGAAGACGTAGGTGACGTCGGTGAGCGAGGACCCGAGGTGCCGGATCATCTTGGTGCGCTGGGCCTCGCCGCCGGAGAGGGTCCCGGCAGGGCGGTCGAGCGAGAGGTAGCCCAGCCCGATCTCGTCGAACGCGTCGAGCAGGTGCCGCAGGCCCGTGAGCAGCGGGCCCACCGACGGCTCGTCGAGGTCGCGCACCCAGTCGGCGAGGTCGCTGATCTGCATCGTGCACAGGTCGGCGATGCTCTTGCGACGGATCTTCGACGACCTCGCCTCGGCGGTGAGGCGGGTGCCGTCGCACTCGGGGCAGGCCTGGAAGGTCACGGCGCTCTCGACGAAGCGACGGACGTGGGGCTGCATCGCCTCGGGGTCCTTGGCCAGCATCGACTTCTGGATCTTCGGGATGATCCCCTCGAAGGTGAGGTTGACGCCCTCGACCTTGATCTTCGTCGGTGGCGCGAAGAGCATCGTGTCGAGCTGCTTGGCGGTGAACGACGCGATGGGCTTGTCCATGGGCAGGCCCATGCCCTCGAAGAGGCGGCCGTACCACCCGTCCATCGAGTACCCGGGGACGGTGAGGGCGCCGTCGCGCAGCGACTTCGAGTCGTCGTAGAGCGCGGTGCGGTCGATGTCGCTGACGTGCCCCATGCCCTCGCACCGCGGGCACATGCCGCCGAGGTAGCACGGCCTCGCGCACGACGTTCTTCTCGACCCGGCCGCCCTTGTCGGTGGACATGACGCCGCTCGCCTTGCGGGTGGGGACGTTGAAGGAGTAGGCGGTCGGCGGGCCGACGTGGGGGGTGCCGAGGCGGCTGAACAGGATGCGCAGCATGGCGTTGGCGTCGGTGGCGGTGCCGACCGTGGAGCGCGGGTTGGCGCCCATCCGCTCCTGGTCGACGATGATCGCCGTCGTCAGGCCCTCGAGGTGGTCGACGTCGGGTCGCGCCAGGTTCGGCATGAAGCCCTGGACGAAGGCGCTGTAGGTCTCGTTGATCATCCGCTGCGACTCCGCGGCGATCGTGGCGAAGACGAGCGAGCTCTTGCCCGACCCCGACACCCCGGTGAAGACGGTCAGCCGGCGCTTGGGCAGCTCGACGCTGACGTCCTTGAGGTTGTTCTCTCGCGCACCCTGGACCCTGATGAGGTCGTGGCCGTCGGCAGCGGTGGCCCCGGTGGCCGCGCCCTTGGTCGTGGCCTTGCCCATCGTGTCTCCCTGTCGTGAAGCGCATCGCGGCCCGTCGCCCCGTCGCCGCCCGCCCAGAGTAGCGGCGCCCGGGGACACTGCTTCCGAGGCTAGAGGGGTGTGGCCGGCGTCCGCTTCTCGGTTCCTGACCGGTGCGGACCCGGCAGGGTCAGCGGGTGTCGTCGGTGCCGAACCCGGACGTCCACGAGCGCTCCTCCGCCCCCGTCGTCTCCTGGAAGAGCGTGATCTGGAGGTCGGCTGGGGCGTCGAGGCGTGAGTTCAGCGACAGCCACGGGGTGAGGACGGGCTCGGCCACGAGCTCGGCGCCTGCCTCGACGGCGGCGTCGGTGCTCGCCCGGGAGTCGTCGACCTCGAAGGCGAGCCGGATGCGCGGGCTGGGACGTCCGGCGGCCTCGACCCCGTCGATGACGCGCTTGTGCGTCGGGCTGGCGATCTCGAGCGTGGCACGGCCGGCCTCGAGGATGACGACCCGGTCGTCGCCGCCCTCGGCGAAGGCCATGGCCTCGGGCATCCCGAGGACGTCGCGGTAGAAGCGCACCGCGTCGTCGTAGTCGGCGGCCTCGACGACGACCCGCAGCTGGTGGACTCGACGCGGCGCTTCCTCGGTGCTCATCCCCCCATCCTGACCCGCACCACCGACGTTCGGCGACCTGCGCGGTCGCCGTCGGACGCTGACCTACGCTGGGAGCCAGAGCAGTCCACGAGAGGTCGTCATGGGGCACGGTCACGGGCACGTCGGGGCGCACGCCGGGGGGCGGCACCGCTGGCGCCTGGCCGTCGCGTTCGTCCTCGTCGCGGCGTTCTTCGGCGTCGAGCTCGTGGCCGGGCTGGTGTCGGGCTCGCTGGCGCTGCTCTCCGACGCCGGGCACATGGCCGCGGACGTCGCGACCCTCGGGGCCGCCCTCGTCGCCACCCGGATCGCCACCCGCCCCGACCCCACCGGCCGACGGACGTTCGGCTCCTACCGCGCCGAGGTGTTCGCCTCGGGGTTCGCAGTGCTCCTCATGCTCGGCGTCGCGGTCTACATCGTCGTCGAGGCGCTCGGACGGATCGGCGCGGACGCCGAGGTCGCGTCGGGCACGATGCTGCTCGTCGGCGGCATCGGGCTGGCCGTCAACCTCGTGGCGCTCGTCCTGTTGCGTGGCGGGGCGGCCGAGAGCCTCAACGTCAAGGGGGCCTACCTCGAGGTCGTCGCCGACACCGTGGGCTCGGTGGGCGTCATCGTCGCGGCGCTGCTCGTGGCCGCGACGGGAGACGCGGTGTGGGACACCGTGGTCGCCCTCGGCATCGCGGTGTTCGTCGCCGTGCGGGCCGTGGTCCTGGGGCGTGAGGTGGTGGCCGTCCTGGGGCAGCACGCGCCGACGGGGATCGAGCCGACCGAGCTCGTCGCGGCGCTCACGGGGGTCGAGGGGGTCACCGACGTCCACGACCTGCACGTGTGGACCCTCACGTCGGGGATGAACGTGGCGACCGTCCACCTCGTCGCCGGTCCGCACGACGCGACCGCCGTGCTCGCGGCCTCGACGGACCTGCTGCGCGAGCGGTTCGGCATCGCCCACGCCACGGTCCAGGTCGAGTCACGCGACCAGGCGCACTGCTCCGGGGCCGACTGGTAGTCGGCCCCGGAGCGCCCCGGCCTCCCCGGCCGCCCCGGTGACCACGATGCGGGCAGGGCGAGACGCCCAGGCGCTCGCGTTGGATAACGTCTGCTAACTGTTATCCCAACAAGGAGTGATCCTGTGAGCATCCGTCTCGGCGACCTCGCGCCCGACTTCACCGCCGACACGACCGACGGCCCCCTGTCGTTCCACGAGTGGAAGGAGGGAGCCTGGGCCGTCCTGTTCTCCCACCCCGCCGACTTCACGCCGGTCTGCACCACCGAGCTCGGCCGCACCGCCGCGCTCTCCGGGGAGTTCGCCGCCCGCAACGCCAAGCCGATCGCGGTCTCCGTCGACTCCGTCGAGGACCACGCCCGCTGGGTCCCCGACATCGCGGAGGTCGGCGGCACCCCCGTCGACTTCCCCATCGTCGGCGACCAGGACCGCGTGGTCTCGCAGGCCTACGACATGATCCACCCCGGTGAGGGCGACACCTCCACGGTGCGCTCGGTCTTCCTCATCGACCCGAAGAACACGGTGCGCCTCACCATCACCTACCCGAAGTCGGTGGGCCGCAACTTCTCCGAGATCCTCCGCGCCCTCGACGCCCTCCAGGCCACCGACGGCGCGCCGATCTCCACCCCGGCCGAGTGGACCCCGGGCGAGCGCGTCATCGTCGCTCCGACCGTCTCCACCGCCGACGCGCGCGAGCGCTTCGAGAACGTCGACGAGGTGAAGCCGTACCTGCGCTTCGCCGACGCCCCGGCCTGACAACCTGACCGCCTGACCGCCGCCCGCGCCTGCGGTCGTCAGGCGCGGGGCGGGAGGCGGTGGAGGGCGAGGTCCTCCACCGTCCCGCCGACCAGCCGCAGGGTCACGTACGTGCAGTGCGGCTCACGGCGCCGGTCGGTGGGCGAGCCGGGGTTGAGCAGGCGCAGGCCCTCGTGGCTGGTGTCCCAGGGGATGTGGCTGTGGCCGAAGACGAGCAGGTCGGTGTCCGGGTACTCGACCCGCATCCGCTCCTCGCGGCGCTGCTTGGCGCCGGTCTCGTGGACCACGGCGAGCCGGACGCCCTCGACGGTCGCCCGCGCGACCTCGGGCAGGCGCTCGCGGAAGGCCGGGCCGTCGTTGTTGCCCCAGCAGGCCAGGAGGCGGCGGCTGCGGGTCTCGAGGCGGTCGAGCAGGGTGATGTCGACCCAGTCGCCGGCGTGGACGACGAGGTCGGCGCGTTCCACCTCGTCCCACACCTCTCGTGGCAGGTCCCGGGCCCGCAGCGGGACGTGGGTGTCGGAGATGACGAGGGCGCGCGTGCCGTCGCTGCTCATGCGCTCCACCCTCGCACGCGGGGTGGGGTCGTCGGGGGAAGAAGGTTGCGCGCGGCAACCGATCAGGTGCGCGGGGCAACGAGCTGGGACGCCCCCGTGTCCCCGTCGGAGCGCTCGAGGACCCGCCCCCGACCGACCCCCACCCGCCGGTCACGACATCAGGGGGAGCCACCGGGCGAAACCCCCTCGGGCCCCCACGGACCGCGGCCTAGAGTGGGAGCCGTGCCAGTCATCGGCACGCGTGCTCGCGACCGTCGACAGCGGCCGGGCGCCTCGTCCCCCGAGCAGCCCTGAGGACCTGCCGTGACCCTGGCCTTCGTCGACACCGCAGCCGCCCGCGCGCGGGCGAGCACGTGGCTGCCGTTCCTCGGCCGGGCGGAGCACGTCTTCGACCGCGCGCTCAGCGGGGTCGGGCTCACCTGGGCCACGTGGGCGTTCGCCGCCTCCCTCGTCCCGTCGCTCCTGCCGCGCTCGGGCTGGCTCCAGGGTGTCGTCTCCGGGGTCACCGTCGTCGTGGGCTACGGCCTGGGCGCCGGCGCGCACGCGCTGTGGGACTACCTCGGCATCCCCGGCCTGCGCGGCCGGGTGCGCACCGTCGTCATCAGCGTCCTCGTGGGGCTGGGCCTGCTCGGCGCCGTCCTCAACGCCTGGCGGCTCGTGGGCTGGCAGAACGACATCCGTCGCACGTTCGGGATGGAGCCGACCTCGCCGACGATCTGGCCGGTCGTCGGGGTCGTCACCGTGCTGCTGGCCAGCGCCCTGCTCCTCCTGGGTCGCAGCCTGCGGCTGCTCGCGCGGCGCACGGTCCGCACCCTGGCCCGCCTCCTGCCCCCTCGGCTCTCGATCGTCCTCGGGCTGCTCCTGCTCGTCACCGTGTTCTGGGGGCTGTGGACGGGCGTCATCGTCCGCGGCTTCTTCGCCGGCGCCAACGCGACCTTCGCGCCGCAGGACACCGTCGGCACGCGGAGCACCGCGCGCCCCTCGGTGCCGGAGCGGTCGGGGACGGCCGAGTCCCTCTCACGCTGGGAGGACCTCGGGCAGTACGGGCGGGTGTTCGTGCGGGGTGGTCCGAGCGTGGCGGACCTGGAGGCGGTCAACGGCGTCGGGGCCAAGCAGCCGATCCGCGTCTACGCCGGGCTGCAGAGCGCGCCCACCATCCAGGGCAGGGCGGACCTCGTCCTCGCCGAGCTCAAGCGCACCGGGGCCTTCGATCGCCAGGTGCTCGTCGTCGCGACCACGACGGGGATGGGCTTCCTCGACCGGCACGGCACGAACTCGCTCGAGTACGGGTGGAACGGCGACACCGCCATCGCCGGGGTCCAGTACTCCTACCTGCCGAGCTGGATCTCGCTGCTCGCCGACCAGGAGGCCGTCGTCGAGTCCTCCCGGGTCGTGTTCGAGACCGTCCGCGACTACTGGGCCACCCTCCCCGCCACCGAGCGACCACGGCTCTACCTCTACGGCCTGTCGCTGGGGTCCATGGGGGTCGAGGGAGTGCTGTCCTCGGTGAACATCCTCGACGGGTCCGTCGACGGCGCCCTGATGGTGGGCCCGCCGTTCGTCAACGACCTCCACGCCCGCCTCGTCGCAGACCGTGACGAGGGGTCCAGCGCCAGCCTGCCCGTGTACGAGGGGGGACGGACCGTGCGGTTCATGGACGAGGGGGGCAGCATCGACCAGACCCCGGGACCATGGGGCCCGCCGCGGGTCGTCTACCTGCAGCACGCCTCGGACCCGGTGAGCTTCTTCTCCACCGACCTCGCGTTCGAGCGGCCGGCGTGGCTGGCCGACGACGGGCGCGGCCCGGACGTCTCGGAGCGGATGGGCTGGTTCCCGGTCGTCACGATGTGGCAGGTCCTGCTCGACATGCCCGGTGCCGGTGCCGTGCCCGACGGCTTCGGCCACGAGTACTCCTACGCGGCGAACCTGCGCGCCTGGGCCGCCGTGACCGAGCCGCCGAACTGGACCCCTGACCGCGAGAGGGCGATCCTCGAAGCCCTCACCCGCGAGGGCTGAGGGCGGTTCCGGCGGGCCCGGGCCCCGCCACCTGCTGGGACTGCAGGGCGGAGAAGCCCTCGACGTCGACATGGCGGGCGATCGTCGCGCTCGCCCGTCGGCCCAGCCCGGCGGGCACGTCGCCCACGAAGTCGTCGAGGAAGGCATAGCGGCGCAGGAGCGAGCGGTGGTAGGAGTCGCCGACCGTGGCGACCTGCTGGTGCTGCCACCAGTCGGCGATGTCGCCCCACCCCGGCGCTGCGAGGGAGCCCCCGAAGTGCTGCACGGCCAGCGCCGAGCACAGGGCCGCGAGCGAGAGCCGTTGCTGCAGAGGCCAACCCGCGATGGTGCCGACGACGACAGCCGCGCTGAAGACGTCTCCGGCGCCCGTGGGGTCCAGTGCCGTGACGCGCAGGGCCGGCACGGTCGCCTCCTCCCCGGTGGTGGCGTCGATGGCCAGCGCGCCCTCCTCGCCGTTGGTGACGACGGCGAGGGGCACGAGGTCGGCGAGGGCGTAGAGCGCGTCGCTCGGGGACGAGGCGCGGGTGTAGGCCATCGCCTCGACGGCGTTGGGCAGGAAGGCGTCGCAGGCCGCGAGCTGGTCGAGGACCTCGTGCGGCCAGGTGTCGGTCGGGTCCCAGCCGACGGTGGCGAAGACGAGCGCGCCCGCGTCGCGGGCCGCCTCGACCCAGGTGGGGCCGGCGGTGCCGATGAGCGGCCGGTCGGGAGCGAGCTCGGCCATCACCGCCCTCGCCCGAGGGGGGTCGCCGATGAGCTCGGTGGGCCCGATGGGCGGTGGATGGCCGTGGCTCACCATCCAGCGGTCGCGCGCCATCGCCATCGAGACGGTGACCGGGGAGTGCCAGCCGTCGAAGCGCCGGGACCGGCTGAGGTCGACGTGCTCCTCGTCGGCGAGGGTCTCCCAGCAGAAGTCGCCGTAGGCGTCGTCGCCGAAGGCGGCAGCGAGGGAGGTCCGCAGGCCGAGGCGCCGAGCCGCGACCGCGAGGTTGGCGATGCCGCCCGGGCACGACCCCATGCCCTCGGCCCACACCTCCTGCCCTCCGTCGGGGAGTCGTTGGAGCCCGGTCATGATGATGTCGAGGAAGACCGTGCCCGACACGAAGACGTCGACCTCGGGGTCGCCGTCGCGGCGCAGCGTGGCGAGGGGGTCGAAGGTCTGGGTCGGCACCTGCGTCCCACCTCTCCTCGATCGGGTCTGCGCGTTCAGGATGCCCTCCGGCGATGCCTCGCGTCACGCACTGCAGCGAATCCACCGTCGCTGCGAGCGGGTTCCGTCCGCCGACGGTCCGGTGCGCGCGGGGCTACGCTGCCGCCATGGAGGCGGTCGGGCCGACGAGTGGTGAGCTCCGATGAGGCTGGCCCTGCTCGGGGGCGGCGGTTTCCGGACCCCCCTGGTCCACGGGGCCCTGCTCGCCGACACCCACGAGCGCCGGGTCGACGAGGTGTGGCTGCACGACGTCGACGAGAGCCGGCTCGCGTCCATCCGCAGGGTCCTCGACGAGATGGCCGCGGGCCACCCCGACCCGCCCCGCGTCCACACCACGACCTCGCTCGACGAGGCGCTCTCCGGCAGCGACTTCGTCTTCAGCGCTGTCCGGGTCGGCGGGCTCGAGGGCCGGGTCGCCGACGAGCGGGTCGCACTCGACCTCGGGCTGCTCGGCCAGGAGACGACCGGGCCCGGCGGGCTGTCGTACGGTCTGCGGACGGTGCCCGTGGCGGTGCACGTCGCCGAGCGAGTGGCCGCGCTCGCTCCGGACGCGTGGGTCATCAACTTCACCAACCCCGCGGGGATGATCACCGAGGCGATGCAAGCGGTGCTGGGTGAGCGCGTCGTCGGCATCTGCGACAGCCCGATCGGGCTGGGGCGCAGGGCTGCTGCCACCCTCGGGCTCGACCCGGGGTCGACGACCGTCGACTACGTGGGGCTCAACCACCTCGGCTGGCTGAGGGGCCTGGAGCACGACGGGCGCGACGTCCTCCCCGACCTCCTCGCCGACGACGCGCTGCTGGCCTCGACGGAGGAGGGTCGCCTCTTCGGGCTCGAGTGGCTGCGAACGCTGGGGATGGTCCCCAACGAGTACCTCTACTACTACTACTTCACGCGCGACGCGGTGCGCTCCATCAGGGCGGCGCCGCAGACGCGGGGAGAGTACCTGCTCGCCCAGCAGCGTGAGGTCTACGCCCGCCTCGCCGACGCGCGCAGCGCCCACGGCGAGTGGGACCGCGTGCGGCAGGAGCGCAACGCCACCTACATGCGCGAGGCGCGCGGTGAGGACGAGGACCGTGGGCAGGACGAGGTCCGGGGCGGTGGCTACGAGGGTGTGGCCCTGGCGATCATGGCGGCGATCTCGCGCGGCGAGCCGGCCTCGCTCATCCTCGACGTCCGCAACGGGGGCACCGTGCCGGGGCTGCCGGAGGACGCCGTCGTGGAGGTGCCGTGCACGGTCGACGGGTCGGGCCCGCACCCCCTGCCCGTCTCGCCGCTCGTCGGGCACCCGCTGGGGCTGGTGCAGCAGGTCAAGGCGGTGGAGCGGCTCGTCATCGAGGCCTCGCTCACGGGCTCGGAGCGCACCGCGGTCGAGGCGTTCGCGCTGCACCCCCTCGTCGACTCGGTCTGCGTCGCGCGCGAGCTGCTCGCCGGCTACCGCGCCCGGATCCCGGAGGTCGACGCCGTCTTCCGCCCTTGAGCCGCGGCGCCGGGCGCGCCCGCGCCGCGGCGTGGCGACGCCATCGACGGATCGCCGTGGAGCGCACCGTCTAGGCTCGCGACGAATCACCCCGCGAGGAGGACGAGATGTCGGCACCACCCGGATGGCACCTTCAGCCCGACGGCCGTGAGCGCTACTGGGACGGCTCCCAGTGGAGCGAGCAGTTCCGCGCCCCCGAGATGTCCGACCCCACGGCCCCGCCGCCCGCCCCCTCGTGGGCGACGGGCGAGGGGACGTCGTCCGCCGACGCCACCCGGGCGCCCGACGACGACCGGACCCAGGCGATGGATGTGCAGTCGACCCAGGCCCTGCCCGCCATGCCCGCGGCCGGCGCGCCCGACCCGCACGCCGCCAACCCCTACGGGGCTCCCGCCGCGCAGCCGACCTACCCCACCGCCTACCCGCCCGCCGGAGCCCCCCAGAGCGGGTACGGCTCGCCGGGCGACCCCGGCGCGGGGTGGCAGCCGCCCCAGAAGTCGGGCAGCAGCGGCCTGCTCAAGGGCTGCCTCATCGCGGTGGTCGTCGGCGTCATCGTCCTCATCGGCGTGGTCCTCGCGGGGATCTTCTTCTTCAACCGCGCCGTCGACGACGTGCGCGAGTCCTTCCCGACCAGCTTCCCCAGCGACTTCCCGTCCGACTTCCCGTCCGACTTCCCCTCCGACCTGCCGACCGACGGCCTCGGCGAGACGGTCACCATCACGGTCGGTGAGGGCTTCGAGGTCCCGCGGGCGCGGATCCAGGACGGCTGGTCGCTCGAGCCGCAGGGCGCCTTCGGCGTCGAGACCGCCCAGGTCAAGGACATGAAGGCCGAGATCACCGAGAGCGGGGTGCCGGTGTTCTTCACCATCTCCTTCCCGACGGCGGAGGGCGGGACGGCCGAGACCGTCTGCACGTCGCAGTCGGCGGAGTCCGGTGGCTCGGTCGACGTCCAGTGCGTCCCGATCTTCGGCGATGTCGCCGATGCCACCGAGGGCACCGTCACCACGACCTTCTGACCCACCCCGCCCCCCTGCTCCACACGGTGCTCCATCGCCTGCTCCATCGCCTGCTCCATCGCTCGCTACGGCGCAGTACATGTCGTGATCACGACACCTACTGCGCCGTAGCACGCGATGAAGGGGGGCCCGGGGGAGGTGTCTGGGGCGTCGGGGCGCAGGGTTGGGGGCGCGGGGTCGGGGTCGGGGGGCTGGGGTGGGTCAGCCGGCGGGCATCGCCTTGATGAGGTCCGCCACGAGCCGGTCGGTGCGCACGTCGTCGACCTCGGGGGTGAAGCCGAGGCGCACCACGACGAGCCCCTGCGACGGGACGACGTAGAGGCGCTGGCCGTCGTGGCCCTGGGCCCAGTAGGCGTCCTCGGGCAGCCCGGGCGCGACGAGCTCTCCGTTCGACTGCCGGTTGACCCACCACCCCGCGGCGTAGCCCTGCTCCTCCGACCGGGCGACGGGCGTGGCCGTCGTCGACTGCGCCATCCAGCCCTCCGGCAGGAGCCGGTCCTCGCCCCACACACCGTCCTGGAGGGCGAGCTGGCCCAGGGTCGCCCACTCGCGCGGGGTCGCCCACAGGTACGAGCTGCAGACCGGGTTGCCGGCCCCGTCGACCTCCCACGTCGCCGAGGCGAGCCCGAGCCGGGCGAACAGGTCGCGTCGCGGGAAGTCCGCGTCGGCGACGTCGGGGAGCTCGGTGAGGACCGCGCACAGGATGTTCGTCGACCCGCTCGAGTACTGCTGGTAGGACCCCGGCTGGTGCGCGAGCGGCTGCGACGCCGCGAACGCGGCCATGTCGTCCTGCGCGTAGAGCATCTGCGTGATGGGGGTGCCCAGGGCGTAGGTCTCGTCCCAGGTGAGCCCGCTCGTCATCCGCATCAGCTGGTCGACGGTGATCGACGAGCGCCCGTCGGTCCACTCGGGGCGCAGCGCCGCGTCCTCCACGGTGACCCGACCGTCAAGGGCGTACCGGCCGACCAGCAGGTTCGTGACGCTCTTGGCCATCGACCACCCGAGCTGCGGCGTCGCCTCGGAGAACCCCGCGGCGTAGCGCTCACCCACGAGCTGGCCGTCCTTGAGGACGACGACGGCACGGGTCCCGAGGGCCCGCTGCTGGGCGCTCCCGAGCTCGTCGCCGAACGCCCGTCCGATCGCGTCGGCGACCTCCGGGGCGGTCTCCGGCGGCGGCGCCGCGGACAGCGGGTTCAGGTCGGCCTCGATCTTCGTCGCGCTCCCGAGGTTGGGGCGTTCAGCGCCCACGGTGCAGCCGAATCCCCGGGTGTACCAGGCCTTCTGGCTCGCGAGCGTCAGCAGCACGTGCGACGTCGCCGACCGCCCGGCCTTGTTGACGTACCCGGTGAGGTACGGCACGAGGGGGTTCGGGGGAAGGTCGTCGTCGGGCTCGTCACGCCCGGCGACGAGGGTGACGGCGCACGCGTTGTGGGCGGCGTACCCGGTGCCGGTGAGGAGCAGCGGCTTGGCGTAGAAGTACCCGCCGATGCCCGCAGCGATGAGCACGACGAGCAGCACCCCGACGACCCGGAAGAACACGCGCATGGGCGGGACGGTACCGCGACCGTGGTGGAGCGGCCACGGGCTCGAGGAAGTCCCGGCGCGTCGTCGCCGGGTCGGCGGACTCCTCGCGCCTGGGGTCCGGACGCCCCGTTCAGGCGGCTGAGGGGTCCGCGGCGTGCTGCGGGGCGTCCTCCAGGTCGCGACGCAGCCGGTCCAGGGTCGAGCGCAGGATGCGCGAGACCTGCATCTGGCTCACCCCGATCCGCTCGCCGATCTCGCTCTGGGTCAGCTCGTCGACGAACCGCAGGCGCAGGACGAGGCGCTGCCGGTCGGGAAGGACCGCGATGGCGCGGCGCAGGGCGTCCCGGGTCGCCAGGGTCGATGACGGGCACTCGGTGACGAGGACGAGGTCGCCGAGCGCGCCGTCGCCGACGGGCTCGTCGAGGGAGGTCGCGTGGTACGCCGCGGCCCCGCGACGCACGTCGCCGACGTCGGTGCGGGTGACCCCCAGGGCGAGGGCGAGCTCGGCATCGACGGGGTGGCGGCCGAGCAGGTGCCGCTGGCGCTCCTCCTCGGCCAGGAGGCTGACCCGCAGCTCCTGCACGCGGCGCGGCGGCCGGACCGCCCACCCGTGGTCGCGGAACCAGCGCTTGACCTCCCCGGAGATCGTCGGGGTGGCGTAGGCGGCGAATCCCGGCCCGGCGCCCGGCCGGTAGCGGTGCACCGCCTTGACCAGGGCCGTGCGGGCCACCTGAACGAGGTCGTCGGTCTCGATGCCGCGCCCGCGGTACCGGTGGGCCACGCCGTCGGCGAGGGGGACCGCGACGAGGACCATCTGCTCGCGCAGCGCCGCTCGCCGGGCCTCCTCACGCGACGTGAGGGCGGCGATCTCCTCGGCGAGGGGCTCGATGAGCGCGTCGAGGTCGTCGACCTGGCGAGGGCTGGGTGCCGAGACGGCGGGGGAGGGGCCGGGGTGCGCCACGGGACACGTCCTTGCTGGAACGGGTCGGCGCGCTGTCGGACCGATGGGCCCCCGAAGGAGCCGGACCCGACGCTACCAACGCACACCCCGTCCACGGGGGTCTCGCGACGCCCGTGCGTGCACGGGTGAAGGTTGCGGTTCCCGCCCCCTGCCGGACCGCCCCGCACGCGACCCTGCGCCGCAGCGGTGCATACTTTTGGCCCCGGTGTGAGAACCCGGGCGAGCAAAGGAGTGCACGGTGCCGGACCTTCCCCGCGACATGTCCCCCACGGCCCCGGCCCCTGCCCTGGTGGCGCCGACGTCGTCCGATGACCTCCTGCGCCTCGCCGAGGCGATGTCCCTCGTCGCCAGCCGCGCCGCCCTGGAGGGTCGCGCCCCGCTCGAGGCCCTCGTGGAGGCCACGACCGACCACATCCCGCAGGCGTCGAGCGCGAGCATCACCATGCTGCGGGGCGGGCGGTTCCGCAGCGAGGCCTCGACCGGTGCCATCGCGCCGCGGGCCGACGCCCTCCAGTACGAGATCGGGTCGGGGCCGTGCATCGACGCGGTGCTCGACGACAACGTCTACGTCACGGGCGACGTCGCCCACGACGAGCGCTGGCCCGAGTGGGGGCAGCGCGCCCACACCGAGACCGGGGTGCGCAGCGTCCTGGCCCACCGGCTGACCCTGCACGACGAGTCCGAGGCCATCGCGTGCCTCAACGTCTTCTCCGAGGAGGTCGACGCCTTCGGCCCCCGCGACGTCGGGGCCGGCCTCGTCCTCGCGACCCACGGCTCGCTGCTCGTGACCGCCCTGGTGGCGCGCGACAAGGCCACCAACCTGCGCACCGCCCTGGAGTCGAACCGGGAGATCGGCGTCGCCATGGGGATCCTCATGCAGCGCCACCGGCTCACCCGCGAGCAGGCCTTCGACGTCCTGCGGGTCGCCAGCCAGGACGCGAACCGCAAGGTCGCGGACCTCGCGACCGAGGTCGCCGACACCGGCGTCCTCGCCATCTCCCGGTGGCCCACGGGCGTGCCGGACGGGTCTCCGCAGACCTGACCTCCGCCTCGTGGGGAGGATCGCACGAGAAAGTTTCCGCGGCGCTGTCGCATCCGGCCCCTGCCGTTCGTGGAGAGGGTGAGGACGCGGCACACGGCATGCGTCCCACATCCTGAGGAGATCGAGATGACCCAGTACCTGCTGTCCGTCTGGCACACCGAGGACGTCGCCGTGTACGCGTCGGAGGAGGAGACGCAGGAGGCCTACGCGGCCACCGGCGCGTTCAACGACGAGCTCCGCGAGAGCGGCTCGTGGGTGTTCGCCGGCGGCCTGCACGCCCCCTCGACCGCCACCGTCGTCGACGGCACCGGTGGTGAGGTCGTCACCACCGACGGTCCGTTCAGCGAGGCCAAGGAGCAGATCGGCGGCTTCTGGGTCGTCGAGGCCCCCGACCTCGACGCCGCCCTCGAGCTCGCCGCCCGGGGCTCGAGGGCCTGCAGGGGCAAGGTCGAGGTCCGCCCCTTCCAGGGCGAGTGAGCACCCCGGCCCACGCGGCGGCGGAGGCGATCCACCGGGCCGAGTTCGGCCGGGTGGTCGCCTCGCTCACGGCCCGCTTCCGCGACCTCGACCTCGCCGAGGAGATGGCCCAGGAGGCCTTCGTCGAGGCCGTCCGTCGCTGGCCCACCGAAGGTGTCCCGCCCAACCCGGGGGCCTGGCTCACCGTCGTCGCGCGCCACCGCGCCCTCGACCGGCTGCGCCGCGAGTCCACCCGCCGGGCACGCCACGAGGAGGCCGACATGCTCACCGCACCGCAGGACCCCCACGTGCCCGTGACGTCGGTCGTCGACGAGCGGCTCCGGCTGCTCTTCACCTGCTGCCACCCGGCCCTGGCACCGGAGGCCCGGGTGGCGCTCACCCTGCGCCTGCTCGGTGGGCTCACCGTGCCCGAGGTCGCCGACGCCTTCCTCGTCCCCGAGCGGACCATGGCCCAGCGGATCACCCGCGCGAAGCGCAAGATCGCCGCCGCGAACATCCCCTACCGCGTGCCGCGCGACCACGAGCTGCCGCAACGCCTGGCGGGCGTGCTGGCGGTGGTCTACCTCGTCTTCACCCAGGGCCACCTGCCCGGCTCGGGGGAGGCCGCGGTCCGCGACGACCTGTGCACCGAGGCCATCCGCCTCGGGCGACTCCTGCGCGAGCTGATGCCCGACGAGCCGGAGGTCGCCGGCCTGCTCGCGCTCATGGTCCTCACCGATGCGCGCCGCCCGGCTCGCGTGGACGACGACGGCGTGCTCGTGACGCTCGACGAGCAGGACCGCTCGCGATGGGACCGCGAGAAGATCAGCGAGGGGCACGCGCTGGTCCGGGACTGCCTGCGGCGCAACCGTCCCGGTCACTACCAGCTGCTCGCCGCGGTCAACGCCGTGCACACCGACGCCCCGACGGCGGACGCCACGCGGTGGGACGAGGTCCTCGCGCTGTACGACCAGCTCCTGGCCGTCACCCCGACGCCGGTCGTCGCCCTCAACCGGGCGGTGGCGCTCGCCGAGGTCGAGGGGCCCTCGGCCGGTCTGTCGGTGGTCGACGCGCTGGCCACGCCGCTCGACGCGTACCACCCGCTGCACGCGACGCGGGCCGACCTCCTGCGGCGGCTCGGCCGGTGGGAGGAGGCGGGCGCGGCGTACGACCGGGCCCTCGACCTCGCAGGCAACCCGGCCGAGCGCGCGCTCCTCGCGCGCCGGCGGGCGTCGCTGGGCTGAGCCCGGACGTCCCACCGGCCGTGGTGAGCCGGTCGCGGCGGGCCGCCGCAGCGCGCCCGAGCGGCTAGCGTGGGCCCGACCCGAATCCCGTGCACGGCCCGTGCCGCCTCGACCGTTGGAGGAACCCCCGATGGCTGGTGGACTCGTCGCCCTCCTCGACGACATCGCCGCGCTCGCGAAGCTCGCGGCCGCCTCGATCGACGACGTCGGTGCCGCGGCCGGCCGGGCCAGCGCCAAGGCCGCCGGGGTCGTCGTCGACGACACGGCCGTCACCCCGCGCTACGTCCAGGGCTTCACCGCCGACCGCGAGCTCCCGATGATCAAGAAGATCGCGCTCGGCTCGCTGCGCAACAAGCTGCTCGTCATCCTCCCTGCGGCGCTGCTGCTCTCGCAGTTCCTGCCGTGGCTGCTCACCCCGATCCTCATGCTGGGCGGGACCTACCTCTGCTACGAGGGGGCCGAGAAGATCTGGGAGAAGGTCGCCGGGCACGAGCACCAGCAGCTCCCTGCGGCGATCGACGGCGACGCCGACCACGAGAAGACGATGGTGAGCGGCGCCATCCGCACCGACTTCATCCTCTCCGCCGAGATCATGGTCATCGCGCTCAACGAGGTCGAGACCGAGCCGTTCGTCTCGCGCGCCGTCATCCTCGTCGTCGTGGCCATCGCCATCACGGTGCTCGTCTACGGCGTCGTGGCGCTCATCGTGAAGATGGACGACATCGGCCTGGCGCTGGCCGAGCGCGAGTCCGGGGCGGCGCAGACGGTCGGGCGGGGGCTCGTGGCGGGGATGCCGAAGCTGCTCGCGCTCCTGTCGACCGTCGGCATCGTGGCGATGCTCTGGGTCGGCGGGCACATCCTCCTCGTGGGGGTCGACGAGCTCGGGTGGCACTCGCTCTACGAGCTGGTCCACCACGCGGAGGTGGCCGTCGGCGGCGGCGCGCTGGGCTGGGTCGTCAACACCGCGGCGTCGGCCGCCATCGGGGTCGTCGTGGGTGCGCTCGTCGTCGCCGTCGTCACCGCGGTGAAGAAGGCGCGCTCCCCGCAGCCCGCGCACTGAGCCGTCGGCCGACCACGAGGGCGATGACGAACAGGGCCACCCCGGCGCTCGCGACGGCGAGCAGGATCGTGGAGTCCTGCCCCGCGCTCGCCCCCACGGTGGCCCACGCGACCGACCCGGGGACGACGCCCACGAGCGTCCCGAGCGCGTAGTCGCGGGTGCGGACGGCGCTCACCCCGGCGCCGTAGTTGGTGAGGACGAACGGCGCGACCGGGGTGAGCCGCGCGAGCACCACGGCGACCAGGCCCTGGTCGCGCAGCAGCCGCTCCACCCTGTCGATGCGCGGCCCGGTGAGCTGGGCGACGGCCTCCCGGCCCAGCCGCCGGGCGATCGCGAAGGTGAGGGCCGCGGCGAGGACCGACCCGACGACCGACAGGGCGATCCCGCCGGCCAGCCCGAACAGTGCCCCGGCGATCGCCCCGAGGAGGCTGCGCGGCACCGGGGCGAGGCTCACCGCGACGTGGAGGACGACGAAGACCAGCCCACCCCAGGCGCCCGCGTCACGCACGGCCGAGCGGACGACCTCGAGGTCCTCGCCGAGCACGAGCCACGCCACGACGCCACCGACGGCGATGACGACGAGGAGGGCGGCGAGGCGCCACCGGGCGCTGGTCATGACGAGGTCACGGCCGGACCGGCGGGAGGTGGCCGCATGGGGACCGCGCCGATGCGCCGGGCCCGGACCGCGACCGCGCCCAGGGCCGCGACGAGCACCGTGACCAGGGAGAAGCCGAGGACCGGGTCGAGGGGGATCGCGATGCCGATGGATCCGCCGATCACCCAGAACGCCTGGAGGATCGTCTCGGACCAGGAGAAGACCCGGGCCCGGGTGTGCTCCGCGACGTCACGCTGGATGACGGCGTCGAGACAGAGCTTGGCGAGCTGGCCGAAGACGCCGGCCGCGAGGCCGAGGACGACGAGGGTCCACACCGAGTAGCGGACGGCGGTCAGCGCGCCGCAGGCGATGGCGAGGAGCGCGAGGAGCCCCGCGACGCGCTCGGGCGCCGGGGCGCGACGGAGGCTGCCGACGACCGAGGCGAGCGCGATGCCGACCCCCGCAGCGCCGCCGACGAGGGCGAGGACGGTGGGGCCGGACCACCCCGGGAGTGGGTGCTCCCGCATGAGGAAGGCGAGGAAGAGCACGAGGAAGCCCGAGAGGAGCCGCCCTCCCGACGCGATCCACAGGATGTAGCGCACCGCCCGCGGGAGGGCACGCATCCGGCGCACGCCACGCTCGGCGGTGGGAAGCCGGGCGGTGCCGACGGGGACGCCGTCGAGGTCGACCTCGCCGAGGGTGGCGTCGACCCGCGCGGGAAGGCGGATCGCCAGGACGGTGGCCGCCACGTAGACGGCGAAGGCGAAGCGCAGCGACCAGTCGGGGCCGACCTGCGCGAGGCCTCCGGCGATCCCGCCACCGAGGGCCATGCCGATGAGCCCGCCGACGGTGAGGCGCGAGTTGGCGGTGACCAGGCTGATGCTGCGCGGGAGGAGGCGGGGGATCGCGGCGGCGCGGGCGACGGCGTACGAGCGGCTCGCCACGAGGCAGCCGAGCGCGGCCGGGAAGAGCCACTGGCTGTCCTCGACGACCGCCGACGCGAGGACCCACGCGAGGAAGGCGCGGGTCGCCAGGGTGGTGCCCAGGGCCCAGCGCCGACCGTGCCGGAACCGGTCGAGGATGGGCCCGATGAGGGGCGCGAGCAGGAGGAAGGGCGCCATCGTGAGCACGAGGAAGAGGGCGACGCGTCCTCGGGCCTCGTCGGTGGGCAGGGCGAAGACGGTGCCGGCGAGGGAGATGGTCAGGGCGGCGTCGGCGGCGACGTTGACCGCGTGCATCTCGGTGAGCCGGGCCAGCCCGCTGTCGTCGGCCCCGTCGGCGGTGGTGAAGGCGCGGAAGCGGTGCGCGGCGAAGCGGCCTCCACGGGCCGCCAGCCGTCCCCCGCCCGCGGCCGCGCGGGCACCCGCCTGACCTCCGCGGCGCGCAGCGTGCCCGCCGCGGCGGGCGGCCCGCCCGGCGCCGACCATCCGCTCGCGGGCCCTCAGGCGTTCTGCTCGGCCGGGCTCGCCGGTCCGCCCCGCGGGACCGGAGTCGCCGGCGTGGGCGCTCGGCGGGCTGCCTGCCGGGGAGGCGGCCGCGCTCGTGGCGCCGGGTGCTCCGGACAGGGGCTGCGTGGGGTCGGGCTGCGTCATGACCCCCCGATCTTCTCCCGAGCGAGCGACCCGCCGCGAACAACGGCGCGCATCGGATTGCACGAGTGGTTCGCGTGCACCGATGACACGGATGCGTGACGTGCGTCACACCGGCCCCGGGCCGCCCTGCCGCGGCGACCCGCACGCTGCGGAACACCGGTCGAGGGTGTGGCGTTGTGGGGGCCATGACCACTCCGGCTCCCGACATGGCGCAGCGGTACGAGCACGCCCGTGGGCTGTTCGAGCACGGCGAGTACCAGGCAGCGGCCCAGGCGCTGTCGTCCCTCGTCGACGACAGCGCGCTCGAGCCGCCGCTCCACGGCACGACCGAGCTGCGGCTGCTCCTCGCCCGGGCCTACTACCACTCGGCCCAGCTGAGCCGCGCCGAGCGGGTCGTGCGCGCCGTCCTCGTTGACGACCCCGACGAGCCCTACGCGAACCTCCTGCTCGGGCGGACCCTGCAGCGCCAGGGGCGGGCCGCCGACGCCAAGCCGCACCTCGCGATGGCCGAGCTGCTCGGGGGGTACGCCGGGACCGGTCGGCTGCCGCACGAGGACGGGGACGGCCCACCCGGCGGCCGCCCCTGACCCACCCGGTTCAGGGGCCGCGGTTCACAGGCCCAGGAGGAGGAGGAGCCCGTCGAGCGACGGCTTGGCGGTGACGAGCCACACGAGCACCGCGCAGTGCGTCGCCACGGTTCCCCAGAAGATCGAGCGGAAGGGCTGCTTGCGGGTCTTGTGGCGCATGGCATGTCGGGCGACGAGCCCCCCGGGCCACCCGCCCATCAGGTCGACGAGGTGCAGCGTGGTCTCGGCGACACGCCACGACCCGGACCGCGCTGCCCTCTTGTCGCTCGCGTAGAGCCAGAACGCCGCGAGGCTGAGGACGCCGTACGCCGGGAGCACCGCCACCACCACTGCGCCCCCCAGGGCCAGCGCGGTCACCAGCCCCAGGAAGAGCGACGACACCACCACCGCCCGGGTGAGGCCGGGGCGGGCGATCCGGGTGGGCCGGGTGGCACGCACGATCGCGACCTCCAGGGCCCGGGGCCGCCCGAGCTCGTCACTGCCGTCGGTGTACTCGACGACGTCCCCGACGGCGAGTCGGCGTCCGCGCGGGAGCGCGCTGACGTGGACGAAGGCCCGCCGCCCGCCGCCGTCGGGCGCGACGAACCCGTACCCCCGCTCGTCGTGCCAGTCCGAGACCGTGCCCCTCCTGCGCATCGCACCCCTCCGCCGCTCCGGTCCGGCTCGCTCCCACGATAGTGAGGGCGACCTCGCGGCGCCGGTCAGTTGTCGTGGGCGGCCTCGAGGGCGAGCAGGTGCTCCTTGGCGGCCGCGCCGCCGGCGTAGCCGCCGACCCCTCCCGAGGCGGGCAGCACCCGGTGGCACGGGAGGACGACGCACAACGGGTTGGCGCCCAGGGCGTTGCCGACGGCGCGCGCCGCTCCCTCGCGGTCGACGGCCCGGGCCAGCTGGGCGTAGGTGGTCCGCTGGCCGTAGCCGACCCGGTCCGCGAGCGCGGTCAGCACCTCGCGCTGGAAGGGGGTCGCGAGCACGAGGTCGGCGGTGACGTCGAGCGCGCGCGAGCGGCCGGCGAGGAAGGACTCGAGGCTGCGGCGCACCGCGTCGGTCGCCCCCGGGTGCCGCAGGACGCGCGGGCTCACCGAGGACGCGACGCGGCGCAGCCACCGCTCCTCGGTGGCCGCATCGGGCACGTACGCGCAGGTCACGACCCGGCCGTCGGCACGCACGGCCACGAGCAGGCGGCCCACGGCGGTGTCCTCGACGACGTACGAGACGTCGGTGGGCCCGAGCTGCGGAGGGCCCGCGAGCGGGGGCGAGAAGGTGTCGAAGGGGTTCGCGGCGGTGGTGCTCATGACGGGTCCTTGGTGGCGGCGACGGCGGCGGGTGGGCTGGCGGTGGTGTGGTCGGCGACGACACGGCCGGGGCTGTGGGTGGTGGCGGTGGGGCGGTCGTCGACGGCGAGGTCGAGGCGCAGGGTGGCGACGGCGTCGCTGACGAGGCGGCGGCTCATCCCGGGGGTGGTCCCCAGGGCGGCCGCGACGGCGCGGTGGTCGAGGTCGGCGACGAACCTGAGGACGACGGCCTCGCGTTGCCGTTCGGGCAGCGCCGCGACGCGGGCCCACAACCCGGCGTCGGGGGCGTCGGGGGCCGCCACGACCGGTGCCTGGGCGAGCGAGGCGGGGTCGTCGTGGGGGGTGGTCCTGCGGCCGGCGCGGTGGTGGTCCATCGCGCACCGGTGGGTGATCGTCAGCAGCCACGAGCGCAGGTTGCGTGCGTGGGTGAGTCGGGGGTAGGCGACGAGCGCCTGGGTCCACGCCTGCTGGGCGACGTCGTCGCCGTTCCCGGGCGCGAGGGCGTGGGCGAGGCGGGCGACGTCGCGCCAGTGCTCGTCGACGAGGTGCTGGAAGGGGGGCAGGCTCACGGTTGTCCAACGGTAGGTGGTCACGCAGTGTGAGTCGCTCGTCAGCGCTCGGCGCACGGCGCGGTCCGGAGGGGGTGGCGGCGAGAGGTCGTTGCCCGGGGCAACGGATCGGTTGCGTGCGGCAAGGGCCCAGGACGACCCCCGTCAGGAGGGTTCGCCGGACTCATCGGCGGGGTGCGCGCACCAGAGCGGGGTGACGTGGGAACAATGGGAGCGTGGACGTCGAGGATCGCGTGCAGGAGACCGCACGACCGCAGCGCCGGCACCCCCTCGTCATCGCACACCGGGGGGCCAGCGACGAGGAGCCCGAGCACACCCTCGCCGCCTACCGCCGCGCCTTCCACAACGGCGCCGACGGCGTCGAGTGCGACGTCCGGCTCACCGCCGACCACCACCTGGTCTGCGTCCACGACCGCACGGTCAACCGCACGAGCAACGGTGACGGCGCCGTCTCCACCCTCGAGCTCTCCCGCCTCGACGAGCTCGACTGGGCCTCGTGGAAGCGCGGCGCCGCCGAGACCGAGACCCCGGAGTCCGACCCCGAGCGCGGCCGCCTGCTCACCC
This sequence comes from uncultured Actinomycetota bacterium, assembly GCA_963795035.1. Taxonomy (GTDB): domain Bacteria; phylum Actinomycetota; class Actinomycetes; order Actinomycetales; family Dermatophilaceae; genus Oryzobacter. The sequence goes on from CAWCFZ010000004.1 coordinate 88,982, forward strand.
TGCGTCGTCTCCTGGACACCCTCGTCGAGACCGGCGAGGAGGTCGTCACCCTCATCGAGACCAAGCACCCGACCCGGCACGGGGCCGACGTCGAGCACACCCTCGTGCAGGCCCTGCGCTTCTTCGACCTCGACGGCGGCGACCAGCCGGGGCGCCCGCACGTGCGGGTCATGTCCTTCTCGCGACGCGCCCTCATGCGCGTCCACAAGGTGGCGCCACGGGTGCCGCTCGTCTACCTCGTCGAGGCCGGACTGCAGGCCATGGCCTGGGATGGCGTGCTCCCGAAGGGCGTCGGGGCCGTGGGCCTCGACGTCCGCCTCCTGCGCAGGCGACCCCAGATGGTGGCCGGCCTCCACCGGCGGGGGCGGCAGGTCTACGCCTGGACCGTCGACGAGCCGCAGGACGTCGACCGCTGCCTGGAGCAGGGGGTCGACGTCATCATCACGAACCGTCCTGCGATGGTCATCGCCCGGATGGCCCGATCGGACTAGGTTTGGCCCCGTGACCCTGCACTCCTCGCTCGCCGACCCCGACGGCGACCACGACGACCACGACGACGACGACCGCCGGGAGGCCGCCACCGAGCGCCCCGGCGTCGGCGAGACCGGACTCCTCGTCTCCCAGGCCCCCGGGCCCGGCGCCGACAGCATCGTGTGCTCGCTGCGCGCCCCCCACGAGCCGGCCTCGGTCGGCAAGGTCCGCAAGGAGGTCGTCGCCGACCTCCAGACCCGCGAGCTCTCGGAGGAGCTCGTCGACGAGGCCGAGATCGTCGCCTCCGAGCTGCTGACCAACGCCGTCCGCCACGCGCGGCCCCTGTCCGACGGCACGATCCGGGTCCGCTGGAAGATCCGTGGCGACGTCGTCGAGGTCGAGGTCACCGACGGCGGGGGCGAGAGCGTCCCGCGCCCGGCGCCGCGCGCCGTGTGGCTGTCCTCGGGTCGCGGCCTGCGCATCGTGCGCTCCGTCGCGCACGAGTGGGGCGTCACCGAGGACCGCACGGGCAACGTCGTGTGGGCCACCCTCGGCGGGCCCAGCCGCCGCCGGGCCACCTGAGCCCTCCCACTAGGGTGGCGCGCATGGGCAAGGCTTCTCGACGTCAGCGCGGCACCGACACCGACCGTCGGTCGCGACCGGCACCGGTTCCCTTCGAGCGGCGGCCCTTCGAGGGCCTCGCCGGTGAGACCGACTGGGTCGCGATGCGCGAGATCCTCCCCGCTGCCACCGCCTCGATCTCGGTGCGCAAGGCCCACGTCCCCGACGGCGCGCCCGCCGAGGCCACCGTGGCCACCGTCCTCCCGCTGGCCTGGCCGGGCCTGCACCGCGCCGACGGCACGGTCCTCATCGGCACGCAGTCCGGGAGCGCGAGTGGCGACGCCTCGCGTGACCTCGCCGCCCAGCTCCTCGCCGCGCTCGCGGCCGAGCCCGGCGCCCCCGTCGTCGCCACCCCGCCCGTCACGGCCGACAGCCCGCGCCTCCAGGACGTCCTCGAGGACGCCGCGTTCGAGGTCACCGTCCACGAGGGCTTCGACTTCTGGGTCGGGGAGCAGGAGCTCGAGGGCGAGGCCGCCGAGTCGCTCGCCCGGGCGAACGAGACCGTCGTCCCGACCTCGCGGATGACCTCCCTCCCGTCGGCCTACTGGGTCCGGGTCGGCAACCGCGCCCACATCCGCCTCGTCCTGCCCGATGACGAGGACGCCGCCACCGACGCGCTCTCCCGCCTCCACGCGGCCGGCGACGACGCCCTCGGCGGGGACACCCGCCTCCTCGGCGCCTTCCGGGCCTGCGGCCTGCTCGTCCCCGTGTGGGACCTCGACCCCGACCTGGGCGCCGACGACTACGAGGCCGAGCTCACCGCGTGGGGCGAGCGCTACCAGCAGGCGCTGGCTTCGGGCGCCCCCCTCACCGCCGAGGAGCGCCGGGCCCGGTCCGGCCTGCTCAGCCGACAGGTGACCCTCCGCTGATGAGCTCCGTCGCGGCGCGGGTCGCGGCCATCGTCCCGTGCAAGGACGAGGCCGACCGCATCGCCGCGACGGTCGCCGCCGTCAGCGCGATGCCCCAGGTCACCCGGGTCGTCGTCGTCGACGACGGCAGCACCGACGACACCGCGAGGGTCGCCCGCGAGGCCGGGGCCGACGTCGTCAGCCACCCGCGCAACCGGGGCAAGGCGGCGGCGCTGGAGAGCGGCATCCGCCGGGTCCGCGACCTCGAGGCCGAGTCGGCCCGTCGCGACCCGGGCGACGCCTGGCGCTCCGCCCTGCTCTTCGTCGACGGCGACCTCCAGGAGACCGCCGCCAACCTCGGCGTCCTCACCGACGCCGTCCTCTCCGGGGAGGCCGACATGACGATCGCGACCCTCCCGGCCCAGCTCAAGAGCGGCGGAGGACGCGGCCTCGTCGTCGGCCTCGCTCGCCGCGGCATCGAGCAGCTCACGGGTTTCCGTGCGGTGCAGCCTCTTTCAGGCATGCGATGCCTGAGCCCGCGTGCGCTCGACGCGGCGAGCCCGCTCGCCCCCGGGTGGGGGGTCGAGACCGCGCTGACCGTCGACGTCCTGCGGGCCGGGCTCACCGTCCTCGAGGTGCCGTGCGACCTCCAGCACCGGGTCAGCGGCTCCGACTGGCGCGGCCAGGTCCACCGGGCGCAGCAGTACCGCGACGTGTGGCTCGCGCTCGTGCGCCGCGGCTGGCGGCCGTGGCAGCAGGCCTGAGGCCCGCGCCGACGCGGCCGGCGCCGGCAGGGTCGGCGACGGCGGTCCGAGGTGGGCTCCTCGTCCTGTCCGTCGGGCTGCTCCTCCTCGTCGGCCTCTCGGGCCCCAACGCCGCCCAGCCCGACCTGGCGCCGCGGGGCTGGGCCCCCGGGACCCTCCTGCCGTTCGCCCTCGGCCCGGCCGCCGTCACCGCGGTGCTCTGGCTCGCCTACCTCGCGGGGGGCGCCGCCGTGCTGCTCGGGCTGCGCCAGCGCGCTGCCGCCCTGCGCTCGTGGGCGGTCCCCGGCGCCCTCGGCGTCCTCGGCCTGCTCGCCGCACCCTTCGGCTCGGCCGACCACGTCAACTACCTCGCGTACGGGCGGATCCTCGTCACCGGTGGCAACCCCTGGGTCGAGCGGCCCATCGACTGGGCCGGCGGCCTCGACCCCGTCGCCAGCCGCGTCGAGGCCCCCTGGACCGAGGAGGCGAGCGTCTACGGGCCCTTCGGCACCCTGCTCCACGGCCTGTCGGCCCTCCTCGGCGGCGAGGGGCTGCGCCAGGGCGTCTGGGTCTGGCAGCTGCTCGTCGTCCTCGCCTGGCTGGCCGTGCGAGCGCTGCTGCGCCACGTCCTCGACGCGGACGCCCACGGCCGCGTCGACGTCCTGTGGACCCTCAACCCCCTCGTCCTCGGCATCGGGGTCCTCGGCGCGCACATCGACGTCGTGGCCGCGGCCCTCGTCGTCGCCGCGGTGGCCGTCACCCGCTGGCGCTCCCCGACGGTCGGGGCGGTGGCCGCCGGAGCCGTCGTCGCCCTGGCCGGCTCGACGAAGCTCCCGTACGCGGTCGTCGCCGTCGGGATCCTGGCGGGCTGGTGGTTCACCGGCACCCGGGGCCGCACGTTCGCGCAGCGTGCGGGGGCGCTCATCGTCGGTCTCCTCGTCGTCGCCGCGGCCCTGCACGCGTGGGCGGGCCCTCACGTGTACGACCAGCTCGTGCGCAGCCGGCAGGCCGTCTCCCTCGCGACCCCGTGGCGCCCGCTCCTTGAGTGGGGTCGCGACACGATGGGGGACGTCCAGGCGCGGCTCGTCATCAGCATCGCGGCCGCGGTGCTCGCCGCCGTCCTCGCGGCCTGCCTCGTGCGGCTCACCCGCCCGGCGGACGCCCGCGACCCCGCCGTCGTCGCCCTCTGGGCCACTGCATGCCTCGCGCTGGCCTACTCCCTCGCGGCGCCCTACTCGCTGCCCTGGTACGACCTGCTCGCCTGGTGCGCGCTCCCCGTCCTGCGCGCCGGACCCGTCGACGTCCTCGCCCTGCTGCGGCTGCTCGCCCTCGCCGTCGCCTACGTGCCGGGGCGCGTCCTCGGGATGACGCCGGGCGTCGAGGAGGTGACGCTGGGCGTGCGTCGGGGGCTGGTGCCGTGGGTGGGGCTGGCGCTGTGGGTGCTCGTCATCGTTGCCGGCGCGCGGCGCGGGTCGTGGCCACGGAGCGAGCCTCCTCGACGAGGAAGGTGAGCGCGACCGAGACGATGAGCGGCACGGCCAGCGTGGCGCCGACCGCCGGGATGGCGACGCCCGAGTCGTTGACGAGGAACCCGATGGTCAGGGCCGTGACCAGCGCGACGAGCCCCGGGCGCAGCGTCGGGGCCTGCTCGTAGGAGCGGCGCATGGCCCGCGACCCCCACGAGGTCGGCCGGGCCATGAGGTAGATGACGAAGACCAGGGCCGCGGGGACGAGGAGCGTCAGCGGCATGTTCGAGGTGAGGATGGTGTAGTTCTGCTCGGCCTTGCGGATGACGATGTCCACGGCGTTGCCGTCGATGATCGCCTGGACGAAGTTGCCCAGGTGGGTGCGGCTCCCCGGTCCTCGGAGCCAGTCGGCCCCGGCGACGAGGAAGAACAGCCCGACCACCGCGGCGCCGATGACGAGGGCCCGCCGCCAGGTGAGCCGGAGCCCGAGGACCGCGAGGACGAGGTAGGCCATCGCCGGCACCAGCGCCGGCGGGCCACCTCCGTCGGCGCCCCAGAAGGGCAGCCCGTCGACGAGGACCGCGAACACCCCCAGGGCACCCACGGCGATGGCCGCGGCGCGGCGCTGTCCGGCCACGACGAGGGCCGACGAGACGGCGGTGGCCAGCAGGATGACGGCCGTGGCGTAGAGGGCGAAGGTCGGGTTCCCCATCCCGTAGAAGCGCCCGCCGACGACCGGTTGCAGCCCCATGAGCGAGGAGAGCTGGAGCCGGGAGCCGGTCATGACGTCGACGGTGAGGACGAGGATCGTCGCCAGCGACACGAACGTCATCGGCCCCAGGGTCCACCGGGCCCAGGGGCCGCGCAGCGCCGCGGTGGCGATGATCGCCACGAACACCCCGACCGCGGCCACGACGGAGATCATCGGGACCGGGAAGCGCCACCACGGCAGGAGGTTGGCGAGGAAGGTCGACACCGGCACCGCGGACGCGACGACCGCGACGATCCGCACCCGCTTGAGGACGGTGACACGGGTACGGTCCGAGCCCACCCGCCCCTTCCACACGAGCAGGACGAGGAGGTAGATGGCGAGCTGGCCGTAGGCGAAGACCGTGAAGAAGGGCTCGACGAGGCCGTGCACCTCGTGGCTGGCCTCGTCGTAGTCGACCAGGGTGGTGAGGCGGTCCTCGGCTCGGCGCTCGGAGTTGTCCGGGGCCGCGTCGCTGGTGAGCGGGGAGCCGCCGAGGCCGGGCGGCACGGGCAGGCCGACCGTGGACAGGATCGTGGCGGTGAGGTCGGGCGCCTGGACCAGGCCGCTCTGGTGCGTGGAGTCCGAGGCGAGCAGGCCGGGGCCGAAGTGCGGACCGCGGGCCACGACGAGCCGGAGCCGTTCGCTGCTTCCCGCGTCGGAGAGCGAGGCCACGACGTAGTCGGCGCCGTTGGGCCCGGCCTCGATGACCTGGCCGACCCGCGCGTCGATCTCACGCAGCTGCTCGGCCCGCGAACGAGCGGAGGGCTCGCCGTCGGCGACGTCATCGGGGTCACGCAGCGAGCCCACGTCCACGAGGGTGACCGGGCAGGCGTTGAGGTCCTCGAGGAGGGAGCCGGCGTCGAAGGGCATCGCCTGCTCGACGGTGCCGTCGGGGCGGGCTGCACCCACGGCGGCCCAGGAGCCGACGGCGCGCGTGCACATCGCGTTCGCGGCGGCGGTGGCGCCGAGCAGGCCCAGCCGGGTGTCGAAGCGCTCTCCCTCGGCGGCGTCGACGAAGGTCGACCAGCCCTGGACCCGGTCGGTGACCACCAGGGGCGGCTCGGAGCACGGCCGGTCCGCCGGGTTCCGCGCGTCGCCGGAGCGTGGGGCGACGGCCCGGCCACCGGCCGACAGGCCGAGCCAGCCGTCGGCCGGGCAGGTGTTGGAGAACACCGAGCGGACCGACAGGGCGGCCGACGAGCCGTCGCGGAGCAGGAGCCAGAGGTTGGGGGTGGTCGCGCGGGTGATGTCCGACCACCCGATGCCGCCCGTGCCGATGACGACGACGGCGCCCGTCGGCGCTTCGACCGGAGCCGCCCCGGACGCAGGAGTCGGCCCCAGCAGGAGGCCCACGAGCACGGCCGCCATGGCGACCGTGACGGCGAGGGCTCTGCGCAGCACGGGCTCAGGCTACGCAACCGACCCCGCCGTCCCGGAACCGAGGCACGCAGGTCTGCCCGGTGGCGGACAATGGGCCGGTGAGCAGCCCTGCGACCCACCCCGTCCTGCGATACCGGTGGGTGCTCGCCGTCGCCGTCATCGTGCTCGCGTCCCTGCCGGTGGTGCTGCGCTACCTCGTGTTCTGGCCGCTGGACCAGTGGCAGATCGACGTCGAGGTCTACCGCGAGGCGGGCGTCTCCATCCTCACCGGCCGGCCGGTGTACGCGGCGCTCACCGAGCCGCCGCAGCTCCTGGCCTTCACCTACCCGCCGTTCGCCGCGATCATCGCGATCCCGCTGGCCCTCCTGCCGTTCGGGGTCGTCGGGTGGCTCTGGACGGCCCTCCAGGTCGCGGCCACCACGGCGATCGTCTGGTACGCCGGGTACCGGCTCCTCCACCGCACCGGTGCGTGGATGCCGCTCGCGCTCGCGGCCCTCACCGCGCCGATGCTCTGGCTGCACCCGGTGGGCGACGGCATCCGGTTCGGCCAGGTCAACGCGTTCATCGTGCTGCTCTGCCTCATGGACCTGCGCGAGCCGCGACCCGGGGTGCTGCGGGCGGTGCCGCGCGGCGTCCTCGTGGGTCTGGCGATGGCGGTCAAGCTGACCCCCGGCGTCTTCGTCGTGCACTTCCTCGTCACCCGGCGCTGGAAGGAGGCCGCGACGGCGGTGGGGACGGCGGTGGGCGTGACCCTGGGGGCGTGGGTGCTGCTGCCCCAGGCGTCGTTCGCCTTCTGGGGAGGGGCGCTGCAGGACCCCGCGCGGCTCGGCCCCAACGCCGGCACGGCCAACCAGTCGATCCGCGGGCTCCTCCTGCGGCTGGGGCCCGAGGGGCTCCCCGGGACGGCCCTGTGGCTCGTCCTCATCGCCGTCGTCGGGGTGTTCGGGTTCTGGCTGGCCCGCCGCCGCCACCTCGAGGGCGACTCCATCGGCGAGGTCGCGGTCGTCGGACTCCTGGCCTGCCTGCTGTCCCCCGTCGCGTGGATCCACCACTACCACTGGCTCGTCGTCGGGGTGTTCGCGCTGCTGGGCTCCGACCCGTTGCGCGAGCGGTTCAGGCTGTGGGCGGCGCTGTTCGTCACGGTGTTCTTCACGATGCGGCTGCCGTGGTGGGGCATCGACTGGCTCGCCCACCGCGACTGGCCGCAGCTGCCGGGGCGCCTGCTCCAGAATGCCGACGTCGCGGGGGGGCTCGCCACGTTGTTCCTCCTCTGGTGGGTCACCCGCCGCCCGGGGCCGTGTCCTGCGGACGACCCCCCGCCTCCCGCCGGGTCGAGGTGAAACCCGACCGGGAGGTGGTCGCTTTTCACCTCGAGTGGATGGGGTGTCACCGGGGTCGAGGTGAAACCCGACCGGGAGGTGGTCGCCTTTCACCTCGAGTCGATGGGGTGCCGCCGGGGTCGCGTGGATGGCGTGTCACCGGGGTCGAGGTGAAACCCGACCGGGAGGTGGTCGCTTTTCACCTCGAGTGGATGGGGTGTCACCGGGGTCGAGGTGAAACCCGACCGGGAGGTGGTCGCTTTTCACCTCGAGTCGATGGGGTGCCGCCGGGGGCGCGTGGATGGGGTGTCACCGGGGTCGAGGTGAAACCCGACCGGGATGTGGTCGCTTTCACCTCGAGTGGATGGGGTGTCACCGGGGTCGAGGTGAAACCCGACCGGGAGGTGGTCGCTTTTCACCTCGAGTGGATGGGGTGCCACCGGGGTCGAGGTGAAACCCGACCGGGAGGTGGTCGCCTTCCACCTCGACGCGTGGGGCGGCGGCGGCGGAATGTCGCGACGGCGGAGGTGACCGACCGCCTAGCCTGAGGCCCATGTCCCTGGCCCCCCACCCGGTCGAGCTGGCCGTCCTCGCGGCGGCGCTGCTGCTCGTCGTGGGCGCGGTCGTGGGTGTCGTGGTCCTCGTGGGCCGCAGCGCCGACCTCCGGCGCCGGGTGCAGGCCCTCGAGCAGCACCGGCCCGCCGGCGCGGCCGACCTCGCCGCCCTGCGCGCCGACCTCGGGCAGGCGCTGCGCCACGTCGCGGTGGTGCGCTACGACGCCTTCGGCGACATGGGCGGGCGGCTCAGCTTCAGCGCCGCCGTCGTCGACGACCGGGGCGACGGCCTCGTCATCAGCTCGATCCACGCGCGCGGCGAGTCGCGCACCTACGCCAAGGGCGTCGTCGGCGGCACCTCCGACGCCACCCTGAGCCCCGAGGAGCAGCAGGCCCTCGCGGCCGCTCGCACCGGTGAGGATTCCCCATGACGCGCTTCGGCTTCCTCGGCCCCGAGGGCACCTTCACCTCGATGGCCCTCGACGCGTGGGCACCGGCGTCGGCCGAGGGCGCGCACCGCGAGCCCTTCGGCTCGGTCGACGCCGCCCTCGCCGCCCTGCGCGCCGGGACGATCGACGGCGCCATGGTCCCCATCGAGAACTCCGTCGAGGGCGGGGTGTCGGCGACGCTCGACGCCCTCGCCAGCGGGGAGCCGCTCGTCGTCACCGGCGAGGTCCTCGTCCCCATCACCTTCGTCCTGGCCGCGCCGGCCGCGGTGGGGCTCGACGACGTCACGGCCGTCGGCACGCACTCTCACGCGTGGGCCCAGGTCCGCGGCTGGATGGGGTCGCACCTCCCCTCCGCGGCGTACGTCCCGACCCTGTCGACCGCCGCTGCGGCAGAGGGGCTCGAGCGCGGAGGCCAGCCCTACGACGCGGCCGTCTGCGCCCCGGCCGCGGCGCACCTGCACGGCCTCGAGGTCCTCGCCCACGGGATCGGCGACATGAGCACCGCCGTCACCCGCTTCGTCCTCGTGGCTCGGCCCGGGTCGCTGCCCGAGCCCACGGGGGCCGACAAGACGACCGTCGTGCTCTTCCAGCGCGACGACCACGCCGGCGGACTGCTCGACCTCCTCGAGCAGTTCGCGGCGCGCGGCATCAACATGACCCGGCTGGAGTCACGCCCGACGAAGGCGTCGATGGGGTCGTACTGCTTCTCGATCGACCTCGAGGGCCACGTCCTCGACGAGCGGATCGGCGAGGCCCTCATGGGGCTCAAGCGGATCTGCGCCGAGGTGCGCTTCCTCGGCTCCTACGCTCGCGCCGACCGGCAGCAGGCGAGCATCGCGCCCCTCACCGGCGACGCCGACTTCACCGCGGCCCGCTCCTGGCTCGAGGCCATCCGCACCGGCCGCTCCTGACCTCCTCCCCACCCACCCCCCGTCCCGACCTATTGCGGATAACCCACGCCAACAGGCCGGTTGAGCGTGGGTTATCCGCAATACGTCGGGAGAGATGGGGGAGGGGGGGCGAGGGGGCAGGAGGGGAGGGGGTCAGGAGGTGGGCTTCGCGCTCTCCTGCTCGAGGCCGAGCCACCAGCGCTGCCCGGCGGCGCCGTCCTCCTTGTCCCAGGTGACGTAGAGGTAGGGGCCGGACAGCTCGACCAGCGGGTTGGCCGCGACCATCGCGAACAGCCACTGCTCCTGCTCCATGAGCGGGGCCTCGCAGCCCATCTTCGTCGACACCACCGGCCCGGCGACGAGGTGGGAGTCCTCGACCTCCACGGTGCCGCTCCCCCTGTTGCACCCGGTCTCGACGGCGACCCTGCCGTCGGCGAAGCGCAGCCGCACCTCGCCCACGACCTCGCGCGGTGCACCCACGGAGTTGATGGCGCGCCACGACCCCGTCAAGCTGCCGACGTCCGTGACGGGCACCGAGCCGTTGGCATTGTCGGAGTCGCCGCCCCAGAGCGTCGTCGCCACGAGCGCACCGACCGCGACGGCGGCCAGGACGCCGCCGATCGCCAGGGCCGTCGTCGTCCGGGTGGTCGGCCGAGTCGTCGTGCGCGTCATCGCGGTCCCCTGTCGGGTCGGGTGGAGGTGTCCGTGTTCTCGGATGCACCGTCGGCCGCAACGGTTCCGCCGGGACCCTCCTCCAGCGGCTCGTGCCCCTCCGGCCACGGCCCGGCGTTGGCGGCGACCCACGCGTCGACCTCCGCCCAGCGGGCGTCGAGCCAGGCCGAGAACGCGTCGGCCTCGTCGGGGACCTCTGCGGCCGGGTACGTCCAGGTCTTGACGAGGAAGGGCCGGTCGGTGAACGGCAGGGCCGCCCAGACCAGCTGCGGGGTGGTGAGGTGGCCGAGCCCGGCGTGCGCGATGACCATGACGTCGGCGTCGGGCCGGGCCGCACGCGCCGCCCACGCACCGCGCGTCATCGGCGGCAGGACGTGGCGCAGCTGCTCGGCGGTGCGGGCCCTGGCCTCGTCGCCGCGCGAGCGCAGCCGCTCGATGACCTTCGCCCGCCGCGAGGGGGTCCAGTTCTGGCCCTCCGGGAAGATGAGGAAGACGTCGTCGGGCTCCAGCGACGTCGCCATTCGCCGCACCCCCTCGAGCCGGTCGCCACCGGCCCCGGAGCTCGAGGGCACGAAGAACGCGCCGAGCCGGGTGAGGATCGTGTCGAGGCCCGGGTCCCACCGCAGCGACTCGGCGAGGACGACGCGCGGCAGCCGCCCGGCGGTGCGGGCGAGCAGCCAGGCCACCGCGAGCGAGTCGAACGGGCCGGCGTGCCGGGCCAGGGCGATGAGCGGCCTGCCGTGCGCGCCGAAGTGCATCCGGTCGGTGAGGTGCACCTCGAACCCCAGCCAGCGCCGCGCGTAGAACATCAGCGAGTCGAGGAAGGTCGACAGGAGCCTTTCGTGCGAGCGCCGCCACTGCGGCGCAGAGCGATCGGGGTGCCGCCCCGACAGCGCCCAGCAGCCCACGAGCATCCGGATGTCGACCCAGAGCAGGAGCACCGCCGCGCCCGACGCGCGGAACAGCCGCCCCTTGCGGTCGACCGCGACGAGGAACGCCCCGACGACGACGACCGGCGCCATGAGCCCGGTGAGGACGATGGCCAGCACGGGGTAGACGACGTGCATGACCCGCCGCGCGAGAGCGGACGGTGGGGGGATGCTGCGGGCGCCCATGTCAGACCGCTCCCTCGAGGTAGTCGCAGGTCGCCTGGTGCGCCTGGTCCATCCGCTCGCGCATCCGCGCGGACCGGGCGCGGGTGATCGAGATGTTCGGTGCGTCGCTGGTCCCGCTGGGCAGGACGTGCAGCTCGACGTCGTCGGGCACGCTCTCCATCTCGTGGACGAACCGGTGGCGGCGGGAGATCTCGAACGCGACCATCCCGACCTCCCACGGCGACCTCGGCGGCGAGAGCGGCTGCTCGATGCGCCCGACCTGGAGCACGTAGATCCGGGTGGCCCCGAGGGCGAGCGCGCGCCCGACGGGGATGGAGTGCACGAGCCCACCGTCGAGGTAGTGGCGCCCGTCGATGACGACCGGCGGGAACAGGCCCGGCACCGAGCACGAGGCGACGACGGGGTCGGTGATCTCGCCCGCGGTGAACCAGTGGCCCCCCGCGTCCTCGATGCACGCGGCGACGCACTGGAAGGGCACCTCGAGCTCCTCGAACGTCGACACCGGCAGGTACCGCTCGACGACGTGGCGCAGCGGGGCGCTGGAGAGCAGGTGGGTGCGGTGGCGGGCGACGCGGGCGGCCTGCTTGACGGGGTTCTCGAGGAAGACGCCGTCGCGCACGACGGCCTCCCACACCTCTGCGAGCCGGGCCGCGCCCTCCTCGCCGGGGTCGGCCGCGACGAAGGCCCCGTTGAGCGCACCGATGCTCGTCCCGAGGACGAGGTCGGGTCGGACGCCGGACTCGGCGAGGGCGCGCACCATGCCCACCTGGGTGGCACCGAGCACGCCGCCGCCGCCGAGGACGAAGGCGGTGAGCTGCGCGCGCGGCATGGCCCCCAGCGTAGGGGTGGACACGCGCCGGTAGCCTGCGTCCATGGGCGGCGCGGCGATCTTCGATCTCGACCGCACCCTGCTGCAGGGAGGCACGGGTCCCCTGCTGTCGCGGGCGATGTACGACCTCGGCGTCGTCACCCGAAAGCTCCCCGGCGAGAAGTACCTCTACGGGCTGTTCGACGCCCTCGGCGAGAACCTGCCCTCGATCATCCTCGCCCGCCAGGCCACGCTCGTGGCGCGCGGGCGTGACGGTGCCTCCTTCGACGAGGCGGCCCTGCAGGCGGCGGAGGCCATCGCCGCCGTCATCCACCCCTTCGCCCTCACCCTCATCGAGCAGCACCGGGCGGCCGGGCGGCCCGTGGTCCTCGCGACGACGACGCCCTACCACCTCATCCGGCCCCTGGCCGAGCGGATCGGCATCGACCACGTCATCGCGACGCGGTACAACCTCACCGAGGACGGTCGCTTCGACGGTTCTCTCGCGGGCAGGTTCGTGTGGTCGCGCGGGAAGCTCGCCGCGGTGCGCGAGTGGGCGGAGGAAGCGGACATCGACCTCGACGAGTCGTATGCCTACTCCGACTCCATCTACGACCTGCCGCTCCTCACCGCCGTCGGCCACCCCGCCGCCGTCAACCCCGACCCGCGCCTGTCGCTCTACGCCGTGGCGCGCGGCTGGCCCATCGTCCACTTCGACGTCTCCCCGGGGGTGTTCAAGGTGCCGGTCCTCGGAGTCGAGCTCCAGCGACTGCTCTTCCTGTCCATGCCGTCGTTCGCGACGCCCTATGCGCGCTTCGACGTGGGCGGGACGCAGAACATCCCGCGGACCGGGCCGGCCATCCTCGTCGGCAACCACCGCTCGTACTTCGACGTCCCCGCGATGATCCAGATGATGCGGCCCACGGGGCGCACGGGCCGGGTCATGGCCAAGAAGGAGCTCTTCGAGGTCCCGGTCGTCGGAGCCCTCGCGACGGCCCTGGGCGGCATCGCGGTCGACCGCACGAAGGGCGGCACCGAGTCGTTCGAGCAGGCCGTCGTCGCCCTCGAGGGCGGCGAGATGGTCTGCCTGCTGCCGCAGGGGACGATCCCGCGGGGTCGGGCCTTCTACGACCCCGTCCTCAAGGGGCGCACGGGCGCGGCGCGCCTCGCGGCGATCACGGGCGCCCCGGTCATCCCGTTCGGGATCTGGGGTTCCGAGCGCGTGTGGCCGCGCTCCTCCCCGGGGCCGAAGGTCCTCAACCTCACCGACCCTCCGACGGTGCGTGTGCGGGTCGGCCCGGCCGTGGAGGGGCTCACCCTCGGGACGAGGTCCGCGGCCGCGGACACCCGTCGGATCATGGACGCCATCGTCGGCTGCCTGCCACCGGAGGCCCGCGAGGAGCGCGAGCCGACCGAGGAGGAGATCCGCACGGCCACCCCGCGGCGCTGAGGGTCGCCGACCAGCCCGCTGTGGGGGCCCGTGGGTCGCCGGTGCGTCCCGGACCACGTCGGGAGACGGACTTGACGCGACCCCCGACTTAGGGTTACCTAACTTAGGTTCACCTAAGTCGCACGGTCGGAGACGCCGGATGTTCGCCAGCAACGCCCTCATCGGACTGCGGGAAGGCCTCGAGGCCGCGCTCGTCGTCGTCATCCTCCTCGCCTTCCTCACCCGCACCGGGCGGGGCTGGGCGAGCAGGTACGTGTGGCTGGGGGTCGGGACGGCCATCGCCCTCTCCGTGGCCGTCGGGGCGCTGCTCACCTTCGGGACGCGGCAGCTGACCTCCCAGGCCCAGGAGCTCATCGGGGGGACGGCGAGCATCATCGCCGTCGGCTTCGTCACCGTCATGGTCTTCTGGATGAAGGGTGCCGCCCGCACCATGTCGGGCGAGCTCAAGGGCCGCCTCGACCGCGCGCTCGAGCTGGGCCCGCTGGCCATCGCCCTCGTCGGCTTCCTCGGCGTCGGCCGCGAGGGGCTGGAGACCGCGATCTTCTTCTACGCCACGGCGCAGGCGGCCGGCGCGGGCAACACCCTCCCGCTCGCGGGCTGGGCCGTCGGCTTCGCGGGGGCGATCGTCGCGGGCCACCTGATGTACCGCGGCGTCCTGAGGGTCAACCTCGCCACCTTCTTCCGCTGGACCGGCGTCGGGCTCGTCCTCGTCGCGGGCGGGATCCTGTCGTACGGCGTCCACGACCTGCAGGAGGCGCGCGTCCTCCCCGGCCTGACCACCCTGGCCTTCGACGTCTCCCACGTGGTCGACCCGGGGTCGTGGTACGCCGTCCTGCTCAAGGGCACCCTCAACCTCACCCCGCGGACCACGGTGCTCCAGGCCGTCGTCTGGGTCGCCTACGTCGCGACCGTCCTCGTGCTCTTCCTGCGCCCGGGACACCCGGCCCCCACGGCCGACGCCAGCCCGGGCGCGACCGCCGCCCCGGCCCGCACCACCGCGGCCTGACCCCCGGTGACGTCCCGGCGCCCGGCGCCCGCAGGACCTAGCCTGACCGGGTGGCGACAGGTGGCAGCCGGAGGGCGAGGGCAGCGCGCAAGCGCTCCCGACGGATGGCGCGCGTCGAGCACGACCTCAGCCCGGGGCAGTGGGCGGCCCTGACGAAGGCGTGGGGTGGCTGCGCCTACTGCGGCGCCGCCGCCGGGCCGCTCCAGAAGGACTGCGTGCTGCCCATCTCCCGCGGCGGGCGGTACACGCTCGACAACGTCGTGCCCGCCTGTGCGGCGTGCAACGCGAGCAAGTGCAACGACGAGGTGACGGGGTGGATGCGGCGGAAACGCCTCGACGAGAAGGTCTTCCTCGTTCGCCAGTACGAGGTGCGGGTCGCCCTCACGACCGCCGGCGACGGCGGCTACGACACCGCGGTGCCCAGCACGGGGATGGAGAGCTCGTCGACGACGACGGAGGTCGTCGGGTCGGAGGCCGTGGCGATGAGCTCGCCGACCGCGTGCCAGCCCACGAACCCCTCGGTGGGCGAGAAGCGGACGACGGCGTAGCAGCTGTCCCCGGCGGCGAGCGTCTCGCCCGGGGAGAAGACCGGGCAGGTCTGGCCGGGCATGAGCCCGAACCCGAAGTCGTCCGGCAGCCCCCCGGTGACCACCAGCAGGACGTCGGCCCGCCCGGAGTTCGTGATCTTCGTGCGCTTGTAGTTCTCGGTACCGACGCGCTTGGACTTGAAGTCCACCTCGGCCGGTCGCGCCTGGAGCACGTTCTTCTGGCGCGCGGTGGCTGCGTCCGCCCCGCTCTGGTCGGCCGAGGTGGGCTGGGGGGCGAGCAGGACCAGGGCGGCCGAGGTGCAGATCGCGGCGCTGACGACGCCTCGTCGCACCCCGGCGCTGCCGGTGGTGGGTGGGTGCGGCATCACGGTCCCCCTCGGTCGCGGTCGGTCACCCTCGACGGTCGCGGCCCGCCCGAGCGCGGTCAATGGCTCGACCGGGCCATTGGCGGGTCCCGGCCCTGTCGAAGGGGTAGCGCAGCCGCGCCCCCGCACGCGAAGGTTGGCCCATGACCGCGCCCACGACCGTCGTCCTGTTCGGGGCCACCGGTGACCTGGCCAAGCGCAAGCTCATCCCGGGGCTGCTGCACCTCTTCCAGTCCGGGCTCGTCGACGACATGCGCGTCGTCGGCACGTCGCTCGACGAGATGAGCCCCGATGCGTTCCGCGACCTGGCGCACACGGCCATCGCGGAGCACAGCACCCGTGAGCTCGGTGACGACGTCTGGCTGGAGTTCGCCCAGCGCCTCGACTACGTCCCGATGTCCGCCGGACCCCAGGAGCTGCGCGCGGCGGTCGCGCGTGCCGAGGAGCTCCTCCCCGGCGACGTCGACCAGCGCCTGCACTACCTGTCGGTCCCGCCGAAGGCCGCGCTCGCCGCGGTGCGGGTCATCGCCGACGCCGGGCTCGTCGAGCGCAGCCGGGTCGTCATGGAGAAGCCCTTCGGCACCGACTACGCCTCGGCGGTCGCGCTCAACGCCCAGCTGCACGAGGTCTTCGACGAGGAGCAGATCTTCCGGATCGACCACTTCCTGGGCAAGGAGGCCGCGCAGAACATCCTCGCCTTCCGCTTCGCCAACGGGCTGTTCGAACCCATCTGGCACCGGAACAGCATCTCCCACGTCGAGATCGACGTCCCGGAGACGCTCGGGCTCACCCAGCGGGGCGACTTCTACGAGGCCACCGGCGCCTATCGCGACATGGTCGTGACCCACCTGTTCCAGATCCTCGCCTTCACCGCGATGGAGCCGCCGACCTCGCTCGAGCCGGCCGCCATCAGCCGCGAGAAGAACAAGGTCTTCCGCTCGATGCAGCCGATCCAGCCGTCCGACGTCGTCCGCGGCCAGTACACCGGGTACCACGACGAGCCGGGGGTCGCGCCCGACTCCGAGACCGAGACGTTCGTGGCGCTGAAGTGCTTCGTCGACAACTGGCGCTGGGCCGGCGTGCCGTTCTACCTGAGGACCGGCAAGCGGATGGCCGAGGGCGCGCGCATCATCTCCATCGCCTTCAAGGAGCCGCCGCAGTCGATGTTCCCCCCGGGCTCGGGTGTGGGTGACAACGGCCCCGACCACCTCACCTTCGACCTCGCCGACAAGTCACGGATGTCGTTGTCGTTCTACGGAAAACGACCCGGGCCCGGCTTCAGGCTCGACAAGCTGTCGATGCAGTTCTCGATGCAGGAGACCTCGTGGGCCGGTGCCGTGCTCGAGGCCTACGAGCGCCTCATCTACGACGCGGCCCGCGGCGACCGGACCCTGTTCACCTCTGCCTCCGGCATCGAGCGGCTCTGGGACATCAGCCAGCCCCTGCTGGAGAACCCGCCGCCGGTACGCCCGTACGCGCAGGGCACGTGGGGTCCGAACCAGATCCACCAGCTCGTGTCGCCGTTCACCTGGCGGCTGCCCTTCGAGCGGGAGTGGCGAGAGCGGAAGTTCTAGGCGGCCGGCGCGCTGCCGGGGCGCGCCTCGGTCCGCACGATGAGGGCGCGCGGCTGCACCTCGACCTCGAGGTGGCGGGCCTCGCCGATGATGTCGCCGTCGAGCTCGACCTGCTGCTCGTGGTCGACGTGCACCGTCGCCTGCTGGCAGCGGAAGCGGTCGAGGGTCTTGGTCGTGCGGTCGCTCTTGGTCACGACCCGCGCGATGACCGAGGCCCACGCGGCGATCCCGCGCGGTGAGATGACGACGATGTCGAGGGTGCCGTCATCGGGCTCGGCGTCGGGCATGAGGTTGATGCCGCCGGTCAGCTTGCCGCAGTTCCCCACGAGGATCGTGCGGGCTCGCAGCTCCATCGGCTGCCCACCGTCGAGGATGAGTCGCGCCTTGAACCGCTCGACGAGGAGGTTCTTCATCCCGGCGGGGACGTAGGCGGTCCACCCGATGCGCGACTTGAGCTCCTCGGAGGTCTCGCTCATGATCGCGGCGTCCAGGCCCAGGCCCGCCATGACGAGGAAGGCGTGCCGCCGCTGGCCCTCGGTGGCGCCCTCGCCCACGTGCTCCTCGAGGTGGGCGTCGGCGGGGTCGAGGGTCATCCACCCGACGTCGATGTGCCGGTTGCGCCCGGTGATCGCCACCTCGACGGCGCGGGAGAGGTCGTCGGTCGGGAGCTCGAGGTTGCGGGCGAGCAGGTTCCCGGTGCCACCGGGCAGCAGTCCCATCGGGACGCCCGAGCCGACCATCTCCTGCGCGACGGCCCGCACCGTGCCGTCGCCACCGAAGGCGCAGACGACGTCGACGCCCTCGCGCAGGGCGGTGCGGGTCTGGCCGAACCCGACGTCGTGCTCCTCGGTCGGGAGGAAGAGCGGCTCGGCCCAGCCCTGGTCGGCACAGACCCGGCTGATGGCGTCCTTCTCGGCCGCACCGTCGCCCTCGAGCTTCATCGGGTTGAGGATGACCGCGAGCCGCCTGCGGGCCGCGGCGTCGTCCTGCCCGGGGCGGAAGGAGTCGCGAGAGGGCCGGGTGCCGCCGTGCAGCCCACCGGCGCGGGACGACAGGAGGAGCCAGAGGCCGACTCCCACGAGGACCACGGCGATGGCGGCACCAGCCAAGGTCCACGACGCATCAGACACAAGAGTGCAAGGTACCGCACGGGTCGTCGACGACGTGACCTGCGCGTCTAGTGTTCGCAGCATGACCACGCCTCCGGCGCCGGGCGCGCCCGCGCCGCCGCCGCCCGACGACAAGGACTGGACCTGGGTCCTGCGTGAGCGGTGCCCCGAGTGCGGCGTCTGGGTGGGTGACGTCCCCGCGGGCGCCCTCGCCGCGCGGCTCCTCGCGTCGACCGACCCGTGGCGGGCGGTGCTGGCCCGACCCGGCGTCGCGGCGCGGCCGCGGCCGGCCACGTGGTCGCCGCTGGAGTACGCCTGCCACGTCCGCGACGTCTGCCGCCTCTTCGACGAGCGGCTCCGGCTCATGCTGGAGCAGGACGGACCGCGGTTCGCCAACTGGGACCAGGACGCGACCGCGGCGGCCGAGCGCTACCACGAGCAGGACCCGGCCACCGTGGGGCGCGAGCTCGCCGAGGCCGCCGCGGCCTGGGTGGCCAGGTACGCGGCGGTGCCTGACGACGCCTGGGGCCGCACGGGATCGCGCTCGGACGGCTCCGACTTCACCGTCCTCACGCTCGGGCAGTACGGGCTGCACGACCTCGCGCACCACCTGCACGACGTGGGGGTCGAGCAGCCGTGAAGGCCGAGCTCGTCTACCTCCTCCTCGGCGGCTCGCTGCTCCTCGCAGCCCTGCTGCCCCAGGCGCTGCACCGCTGGGCGCTCTCGGCACCGATCGTCCTCGTCGCGACCGGGATGCTCGTCGGGCGCCTCCCGCTGACCGACGGGGTCGGCCTCGACCCGGTGGCGCTGCGGCCGGTCATCGAGCGGGTCACCGAGGTCACCGTCCTCGTGGCCCTCATGGGGGTGGGGCTCGCGATCGACCGGCCGCTGCGCTGGCGCGAACGGGCCTCGCTGCGGGGGTGGTCGCCGGCCTGGCGCCTGCTCGCGATCGGGATGCCGCTGACCGCAGGCGGGGTGGCGCTGCTCGCCTGGGGTCCGCTGGGGGTCGCGCTCCCGGCGGCGGTGCTCCTCGGGGCGGCGCTGTCACCGACCGACCCCGTGCTGGCCTCCGACGTCCAGGTGAGCGGACCGACCCTCGAGGGTGACGCCGAGGGTGACGCCGAGGAGATCGACGAGCAGGACGAGGTCCGCTTCGCCCTGACGAGCGAGGCGGGTCTCAACGACGGGCTCGCCTTCCCCCTGGTGTACCTCGCGATCTTCCTCGCCACGATGGGGCCGGTGCTCGACTGGCTGCCGCGGTGGGTGGCCTGGGAGGTCGTGGGCAAGGTCGTCATCGGGGTGCTGGCGGGGGTCGTCATCGGGTGGGGGATGGCGCGCCTGGCGTTCCGCGCGCCGGCCCGGTCGCTGCGGCTCGCGGAGGTCGGCGAGCCGCTCCTCGCGCTCGCTGCGCTGCTCGTCGCCTACGGGGCCGCCGAGGCGGTCGGTGGCTACGGCTTCCTCGCGGTGTTCGCCTGCGCGCTCACCGTGCGATCGAGGGAGCGCGGCCACGACTACCACCGGCACATGCACGACGTCATCCACCGCCTCGAGACCCTGCTGACCCTCGTCGTCCTGCTCGGGCTCGGCTTCGCCATCACCAACGGGCTCCTCGCCAACCTCGACTGGCGCGGCGTCGTCGTCGCGGTGCTGCTGGTGCTCGTCATCCGGCCCCTGGCGGGCTACCTCTCGCTCCTGCGCCACGGGTCGCGGGCCCGCGGCGGGGACGACGACGTTCCCGGCCTCGATGCCCGGGAGCGCCTCGCCGTCGCCTTCTTCGGCGTCCGCGGGGTCGGGTCGCTGTACTACCTCGCCTACGCCGCCGGGCAGGTGACCTTCCCCGAGGAGCGGTGGCTCTGGTCGACCGTCGCGTTCGCGGTCGCGCTGTCGGTCTTCGTGCACGGGGTGCTGTCCACCCCGGTGATGCGCCGCCTCGACCGGCGCCGCGAGCCGGAGCCGAAGCGCCCCCGCGGGTCGAGGTGAAAGGGAACCCTGCAGGGGTGGGGTTTCACCTCGACCGGGTGAGGGTTCCCGCGGGTCGAGGTGAAAGGGAGACCCTGCGGGGTGGGGTTTCACCTCGACCGGGTGAGGGTCGCCGCGGGTCGAGGTGAAAGGGAACCCTGCGGCGGTGGGGTTTCACCTCGACCGGGCGAGGGTTGCCGCGGGTCGAGGTGAAAGGGAACCCTGCAGCGGTGGGGTTTCACCTCGACCGGCCGGAGGGTAAGCGCACCCGCGGGTCGAGGTGAAAGGGAACCCTGCGGCGGTGGGGTTTCACCTCGACCGGGGAGGCCCGGCCACCGGGTTGACGTGCGCGTGGCGCGGAGGCCGGGTCCGCGTCGATAAACTCGGCGGGTGATCGACATCAAGCTGCTCCGGGACGACCCCGAGCTCGTGCGTGCCAGCCAGCGCGCCCGGGGGGAGGACGAGGGAGTCGTCGACGCCGTCCGCGAGGCCGACGAGCGCCGCCGCGCCTCCCTCACCTCCTTCGAGCGGCTGCGGGCGGAGCAGAAGTCGATGGGCAAGGAGGTCGCGAAGGCACAGGGCGAGGAGAAGCAGGCCCTGCTCTCGCGCACCAAGGAGCTCGCCGGCCAGGTGAGGACCGCGCAGTCCTCGGCCGACGAGGCGCAGGTCGAGCTCGACCGCCTCCTGCGCACCATCGGCAACGTCGTCGAGCCCGAGGTCCCGGCCGGTGGCGAGGACGACTACGTCGTCGTCGAGGAGGTCGGCACCCCCCGCGACTTCGCCGCCGAGGGCTTCGAGCCCCGCGACCACCTCAGCCTGGCCGAGGCGCTCGACGCCATCGACATGGAGCGAGGCGCCAAGGTCGCCGGCGCCCGGTTCTACTTCCTCAAGGGCGCCGGCGCGCGCCTGGAGATGGGCCTGCTCGCCGCCGCCATGAGCAAGGCCATCGAGCACGGGTTCGTCCCGCTCATCACGCCCACCCTCGTCAAGGCCGACGTCATGGCCGGCGCCGGCTTCCTCGACCACCACGCCGACGAGGTCTACCGCCTCGAGGCCGACGACCTCTACCTCACGGGGACCTCCGAGGTCGCCCTCGCCGGCTACCACGCCGACGAGGTGATCGACCTGAGCCGCGGGCCGGTCCGCTACGCCGGACAGTCCACCTGCTACCGCCGCGAGGCCGGCTCGTACGGCAAGGACACCCGCGGCATCATCCGGGTCCACCAGTTCAACAAGATCGAGATGTTCGTCTACTGCGCACCCGATGACGCCGCCGCCGAGCACGAGCGCCTGCTCGCCCTCGAGCAGGAGATGCTCGCCATGATCGAGGTGCCCTACCGCATCATCGACACCGCGGCCGGCGACCTCGGCGGCCCGGCCGCCCGCAAGTACGACTGCGAGGCGTGGGTCCCGAGCCAGGGCCGCCACCGCGAGCTGACGTCGACGTCGAACTGCACGACCTTCCAGGCCCGCCGCCTCAACACCCGCTTCAAGGGCGAGAAGGGCAACGAGGTCGCGGCCACCCTCAACGGGACCCTCGCCACGACGCGCTGGCTCGTCGCGATCCTCGAGAACCACCAGCAGGCCGACGGCTCGGTCGTCGTCCCGCAGGCGCTGCGCCCGTTCGTCGGGCTCGAGGTCCTCGAACCCGTCCGCTGACGCAGCACCCCCGGGCGCTCCGCCTAGACCGCGGTGACCGTACCGATGGTGTCGCCGTCGGTGGCCGTGCCGTCGAGCACCAGCCAGCCGATGCCCGTCCCGGTGACCTCGCCACCCACCGAGATCGTGTAGCCGGCTCCCGCCTCGAGCGCGTCGGAGGAGTAGATGTAGGACTGCGAGGCCTTGGGGGTGGTGAAGGACGCAATCTGCGCCCCACCGTCATCGGTGACGGTGATGAGCGTGTCGGCCGGCACGGTTCCGCCGAAGGTGAGCGCGAGGGTGGCCTGGGTGGAGCCCTCTCCCGGCGCGACCGCCATGGTGGCCATGCCGCTCGCCGCGAGCGTCCCACCGGAGATGGTGAACAGGTCGTCCACGTCGAGGGCACCCTGGCGGACGTCCTCGGTGCCGGAGACCACCAGGGTGCCGCCCGTCATGGTCATGGCTCCGTTGACGTCCACGCCGTCGCTCGTCGTGTCGATCACGTACGTGCCGCCGCTGACCTCCAGGAACCTGGTGCCGTTGTCCGCCTCCGCCGGACCGCCGAAGCCGCTGCCCTCCATCGCGGACACCGTGAGCGACGCGACGTCGTCGACGGGATCGGTCGTGCCGGTCGAGCTGTCCGAACCCGCGCCGCCGGCCCTCTGACCACCGGTTGACGGGCCACCCATGGGCGGACCGCCCTGCGCTCCGCCGCTCGCGGCTGCGCCGGCGTCGGGGGCCGCGCCGGTGGTCGTCTCGGCCGCCGTGTCGGTGAGCGCTTCCACGCCCCCCGAGACGTTGATGCCGTCATCGGAGGAGACGACGGAGACGTCGCCGCCGGAAAGGTACATGTAGGCACCTTCGATGCCCTCGACGCTCTCGATGATGCTCACGGTCCCCCCTGCGATGCGAAGCACGTTGTCGGAGTGCAGACCGTCGTCGCCCGCGGCGACCGTCAGGTCTCCGCTGAGCACCGTGACCTGGCGCGCGGCGTCGACCGCGTCGGAGCCCGACGTGAGGTCCAGCGTCCCGCCGTCGACCCAGACGACGCCCACTGCGGCATCCGGCTCGTCCGCGACCGACTCGTTGTCCGAGCGCACGGCGTCTCCCTGGACGTCCGCCGTGAGGGTGCCACCGGTGATCACCACGTGGTCCCTGCCGCGCACACCGTCGTCCGCCGCGGCGACCGTGACGTCTCCGCCGGCCATGACGAGGGTGTCCTTGGAGGTGATCGCGTCGGCCGCGTGCGCCGTGACCGACAGTGCGCCGGGGCCTGCGACCCACAGGTCGGCGGCCGAGTAGAGGGTCGCGTTGGGCGCGTCCTCGACGCTCTCGTCGACCGTGGCTCCCGCGGTGTCGGCGAGCACGTTGTCGGCGCCGTCAGCGAGCCAGAGCACCACCTGCTCGGCGTCGACCACGTTGATAGCGGCCACGCTCGCGGCCGTGATGTCCACGCCGTCGAGCACGACGTTGACCACCCCGTCGGGCGCCTCCACGACGAGCGAACCCGAGGTGAGCGTGCCGCTGACGTGGTAGGTGCCGGCCGCGGTGATCGTGACGGTGTCCCCGTCGACGCTCACGCCGCTGGCACCTCGCGACTCCCCGTCGGCCAGGGTGAGCTCCACGGCGTCGGCCAGGTCGAGGGACAGGTTCGCCTCCTCGATGCCGAGGTCCGCGTAGCTCAGCTCGGGAACGGCTCCCGTCAGGGACGAGGTGGACGTCCCACCCTCGGACGTGAGGGCGGTGGAGCGGGTGTCCGTGCCACAGCTGCTCAGGAGCAGTGCGGCGGCGAGGGTGAGACCGGCGATGACGCGGGAGGGGTTCTTGGGGTGCTTCATGTCAGGCCCTTCTAGGCGGCCGCGGCGTGAGCCGAGGCGGTGGGGACGTAGCGGCGGATGGTGCGTGACCACGTGTTCGAGGGGAGGTCGGGACGTAGCGCTGCGAGCGACGTGCAGTACTTGCTGAGGCGGGCTGGGCGGATGCCGCGCGCCCACAGCGCGTGGTCGACCGTTCCGGCAGCGCCCGAGGACTTGGCCTCGACGACCAGGAGGTCGCCGTAGTCCAGGTGCCGGCCGCCGGTGTCCGTCGCGGCGACGTGCCGGTCCACGGTGACGCGTGCGTCGGCCGTCACGAGTGTCACCCGCTCGTAGGTGGTGGTCAGCACCTCGGTGAGCCGGTGGGCCTCGTCGCCGATCCGCGTGAACCCGGCGACGAAGCCTGCTGCGGCGGCGGGCAGATGGCCCCCGACCTCCGGCACGTCCTCGGTGAGCCACTGCCGGCTCTTGGCCGTGGTCCCGGACGAAGAGCGCATCTTGACCTCGACCGCGCACGAACCGGTGTCCAGGTAGCGCCGGGTCCGCACCTTGTGGCGGTGGGGACGTCTGCGGGCCGCATCCCGGAAGCTGCCCAGCTCAGGCGTGTCGTAGTAGGTGGAGGAGTAGCGGAAGCTGCGGCGGCCGTCGATCTCGAGCACGCTCGGCGCGCTGCCGAGCGAGGCGAGCACGTGGGCCCAGGTGTGGGGTCGGACGAGGTACTTGCGGTCGACCCTGGTCTGCAGGGCGGCTCTGTCGTCGACTTCGACGAGCGTGAGTGCGGGAAGGCCGTGCACGGTGTCCATCCAGCCCGTCATCGCAGAGCCGCTGCCGTGACGAGCGCCGGCGCCTCGGTCGAGGCGGAGTCGAGGCGGTCGTCCGGCGAGTCATCGGCGGCCCGGCCGGTGGCGGGCAGGGTGAACCTCACGTCGCACACGGTGGTCTCCGAGACCAGGTCCACCTTGCGCAGCGTCACGCGGTCGATGCGAGCACCCAGGATGGCGCCGAGCAGGTCGCGAGCCGCGGCCTCATCGGTGACGGCGCGGTCCAGCACGATGGTCTGTTGGCGTGCGCGGGGGAACAGCGCGGGGCTGTCGCCCACCGCGAGCACGCCCAGCAGCACGGTCATCAGCGTGAAGCTCACGTACGGCGAGATCGAGGGGAAGCCGCCCAGCAGCCCCAGCGCGATCGCGGTGAAGTAGTACGCGATCTCGGCGTGGTCCATCTCGGTCGACCGAAGGCGGATGATCGACAGCACCGCGAAGATCCCCAGGCCGAACCCGAGCGACAGATCCGCCGTGGCCATCGCGTACGTGACGCCCATGACGCCGACGTTGATCGACATGAAGGCGACGATCAGGTCACGGCGGCGGTGGCGGGGGAAGTAGAGCGCGAAGACCATGAGGGTGATGGCGACGAGATCGGCCGCGATGAAGGCGAAGACAGCCACGAGGAGTCCTTTGACGTTTGAGTTCGACTGGGTCGTTGATGGCTCCATGTGACAGGGACGACGTTGGTGGACCCTGTGTGCTTCACATGGGCCGACTGTGGAGCCCGCGCGCTCTGCCTCGGACGCACCAGGGACTCGACGCGAGGATCCACGCGCGCGTGAACGATGCGGGTCGGCTCGTGGCGGCAACGCCGGGCTGGGCCAGGTGCGGTTCGCAGAGAACGAGGTTGGTCTGGAGACGACCAGTTCAGTGAGCGTGCCGTCGTTCGACGGCGCCATGCGCTGTCGCCCAGATGTGCCGAGGTGTCGCGTGCCTGCGAGTGTCGAAGCTCGTTGACGGGCCACAGGGCGTCCCGAACGTTGAGGGCCACTCCGACCCTTCCGAGTGGCTGCGGAGGGCTTGAGGCAACCCCGTGCAGCGAGGCGACATGCCCATTCCGTCTTCTTGGCCGTCATCGAGCATGGCTCGGGTGAAGTAGGCCTGCACCTTGTGCGGGACGGTTAGATGCACCAACCGCGGCAGGCCCGGGCGTTTGCAGCCATGGTTTCCGGCCGAGAAGGGGACGTCCCTGCGATCATCGCGTCATGCCGTCACACGTCGTGAGGTCCGGGGCGATCACGCTGTTCGTGTGTGTCCTCGTCGCCGGATGCGCCTCGGGCCAGCGCGTCGAAGTGGCTGGCCTTACCGTTCTGATCGCCGAGCCGGCAGACAGTGGCGATGACGCACTGTTGGCGGGGAGGCTGAGCGACGTTGGCGGTTGCCTCGGTATCGAGGGCTACGCAGTGGTGTGGCCTCACGGAACGCGCGTCAGCGATGAAGGCCCCCTCTCGCTCACGGTCCCTGGCCAACCGAGGGTTGGTATGGGCGAACGCGTCGAAGTCGGCGGAGGCGTCCTCTTCGAAGCCAATGAGCAGGAGCCGCAGGACTACTCGTTCGCGGGCGTGAGCATCCCGGCCTCGTGTGTCGCGGCCGGCGTGTGGATGTCCAGTCCGCCGCGATAAGGGACGCGCGCAGCATCGCCCACCGGCTCCTGGCCGACGGGCAGGACATCGTCGACGTGCCGGCCAAGCTGTCCGCTCGGGCGCGGGTGTTCGCCACCGGGCAGGGCCGCAAGACCGACGCGACCGACGCGCACTCCGTGGCGCTGGTCGGCACCCGAATGGCCGGGCTGCGTCCAGTGGTCTCCGACGCCCAGCTCGAGGTGCTGCAGCTGCTGGTGGACCGGCGCCGCTCGATCGGCGAAGAGCACACCCGCAAGATCAGCCAGCTGCACCGAATCCTGTTGGAAATGCTGCCCGGTGGCGCCAAGAAGTACCTCTCCGCGGCGCAGGCCAAAGTCCTGCTCGCCGGGGTCCGCCCGCGCGACGCGGTGGGCAAGACCCGTAAGCGGGTCGCGGCCGAGCTCGTCGCTGACCTGGAACGGATCTACGCGCGCAAGAAGGCCGCAGACAAAGAGCTCAAGACCCTCGTGGCCGCCACCGGCACCTCGTTGCTGGGCCTGCACGGCATCGGCCCCTCGGGTGCCGCACGGCTGCTGGTCGAGGTCGGCGACCTGTCGCCGGTCGGCAGGGTGGCTGTGGTCACGTCGCACCCTTGGGCGTAGTAGCCGAACGTCTCGTGAAACTGAGAGTCCTCACCCAGGTGGCCGTCGACACTGTTGGTCTTGGCCAGGTCCGGGTCGTCGGCGAAGAAGACGTCGGCCTCGATCGAGGCGTGCGCCGGGTCGGGCAGGTCGTCCTCGTCGAACGACCCCAGGATCGCCTGGCTGCCGATCACGATGACCTCGTCGTCGTTGGCGATGCGAGCCGCAGCGCGCAGGATGTGCGCCAGCTGATCGCGCGTCATCAGACCCGGGATTGCCGGTGGGTCTGGAACGCGAGCAGCGCCCGTTCGCGCTCCTCGATGCTCAGCACACCTGCGAAGGGGGAGTTCGCACGTCAGCTCGCGCGACCGCGGGGTCTGCGAGGTGAGCACGTCGAGGACGTCGTCGATCGGGCCGTCGAGCAGCTTCTCCCACTCGCTCAGCCACATCGCGCCACGGCCTCGAGGGTGCCGGCTCTTTCTGGGAGAGTCAATGGTGGTGAGGCGGTCGTCACCGTAGGTAGTGGTGACCTCGCTGATGACGATGCGGTAGCCGTCGTACCAGCGGTGGACCTGGTCCTTGGCTTCGCGGTGGGTGGGGAACCGGGCTAGCTCTTTAACCGACGATTGGTCGGTGAAGTAGTAGATGGCGTTGACGAGGCCGTGCTCGGGCGCGGTCCAGGTCTCGACGTCAACGAACCCGGGTAGGGCGCGGGCAAACGTCTCGATCTGCTGGTCGAGGCGGTGGAAGTCATCGTCGTACTCGCCCGGTTTGAAGATGAACTGGCAGCAGATCACGGGTGGCTCCTGGTCGTCCTCGAGCGGTAGGTGCCCGCGCGGGTGGGGGGAGGCGGTGTGGTCACGTCATCCCCCCGCGACGAGGCCGACGGCGATGCCCGTCATCACCGCCGCGATGCCGCCGTCGAGGACGCGCCACGCGGACGGGCGGGCGAAGACCGGGGCCAGGGCGCGCGCTGCCAGACCGAGGCCGGTGAACCACAGGATGCTCCCGGCGACGGCACCGGCCGCGAAGGCCCAGCGCCCCTCCCCGTGCGTCGAGCCGACCGAGCCCAGCAGGACGAAGG
Source organism: uncultured Actinomycetota bacterium (assembly GCA_963795035.1). Taxonomy (GTDB): domain Bacteria; phylum Actinomycetota; class Actinomycetes; order Actinomycetales; family Dermatophilaceae; genus Oryzobacter. Next base: position 116,646 of record CAWCFZ010000004.1, read on the forward strand.
TGTCGAGGTAGACGTGCGGGTTCAGCCATGTCAGCGCCAGTGCCGTCGCCACGACGCCAAGGCGATTGCGCGGTTCCCGCGTGATGGCGATTCGCGGCGGAGGCCCGGGCGCCTGTGCCGTGAGGGTCGTGACGGTCCCGCGGGATGCGGCGGGTGGTCGCCCCTCGATCCACGTCGGGCTTGGGCGGTGGCTGGCCCCACCCTCGTCAGGCAGGTGATTCCCGGGACGCATCTCGACATCCAATCCGTGCGCGTCCGGGGCGGGTCGTCGCCAAGCGCGCCGCGCAGCCATCGCCGCATAGGCCAGGAGGAAGAGGGCGCCGCCCCAGCGAGCGAGGTCGACCAGCCACGGCACGGCCGTGAACAGAGCGCCGGCCCCCGCGACGCCAGCGCCGATGAGGACCGCGTCGGAGGCGATGCAGATCACGACCACGGTCAGGACCTGCTCGCGTCGGATCCCCTGCCGCAGGACGAACGCGTTCTGGGCGCCGATCGCGACGATCAGGCCCAAACCAAGACCGAACCCGGCCAAGGCCGCGGTGAGGAGCTGCACCGATGTCATGGCCCGACCGTAGGTGCCCTCGGAAGCGGAATCCAGTTCAGTATTTTGACGGAGCATTAGTCTGATTCATGATGATCCCCTCCGAGCTGATCGAGACGCTGACCGCCGTCGTCAAAGACGGCACGTTCGACGCTGCCGCCCGATCCCTGCACCTGACCCCCAGTGCCGTCAGCCAGCGCATCAAGGCCCTCGAGCAGAGAGTGGGCCGGGTGCTCGTGGTCCGCTCGAAACCGGTACGCGCCACCACCGCCGGCGAGGCCGTGCTGCGTCTGGGACAGCAGCTGGCCCTCCTCGAGGACGAGACCCTGCGCCAGCTCGGGACCGAACGCACCGACGACCGGCCAACGACACTACCCATCGCCGTCAACGCCGACTCGCTCGCGACCTGGATCCTCCCCCCACTCGCGCGCGTCGCAGCCCGTGAACCCGTCGTGTTCGACCTCGTCCGCGACGACCAGGAGCACACAGCGGACCTACTCGCCTCAGGCGCCGTGATGGCCGCCATCGCCAGCGACGCGACCCCAGTGCCCGGCTGCACCTCCACCCCGCTAGGACGGATGCGCTACCGCGCCTGCGCCACACCCGACTTCGCCGCCCGCTGGTGCCCCGACGGACTAACACCCTCAGCCTTGGCGCGCGCGCCCCGCATCGACTTCGACCGCAAGGACACCCTGCAGGAACGCTTCTCCCGCCGCGTCACACGCCGCGCCCTGGACCCACCACGCCACTACGTCCCCGCCTCAGCCGACTTCGCCGTCGCCACCCGGCTCGGCCTCGGCTGGGCCATGCTCCCCCTTGAGCACTCGCAAGCCGCGGTCGCCGCCGGCGAGCTCGTCGATCTGGCCCCTGGCCGCCACCTGGACGTCCCCCTGCACTGGCAACAATGGAAACTCCACTCCCGCCTCATCGACACCGTCGCCACAGAAGTCCACACCGAGGCCAAGCACGCCCTCCACTAGCCAGCGACACATGGACACGCTCCCGCCACCATCGGCAGATGAGGGAACCACGAGCAGGGGCGACCTGGTTCTGTGCGCGCCCTACTCCATGAGGGGAGCCACGACGACGGCCCCCGAGATGAGCAGCCGCACTGATCCGGTGGACGCCACGGCGTCATCCCACCCTGCGGGCGCCACGTCTCCGTCGGGGCCAAACCGAGAAAGAAGGAAGCCTTCATCGCCCGGACCGTCTGCCACGAGGAGGGTCGCTCGATTCAGGAACGACCACCCCTCGGTGCTGAGGCCCGGCACCTCTTGTAGGGCGATGGTGGGCGTGCCGTCGTCGAGGCTCAGGGTGAACTGGTCGGGCTTCAGGTGCTGAGGCATCCTGCGAACGTAGCGGCACGTTCATCCCCCTGGCCCGTTCGCAGCGCTTGCAGACGGTCTAGGGCACGGCCTTCCTGTTGGATGTGGGTTGTGGATTCTCGGTTGAGGCAGGTGTTTCCCGATGTGGGCGGCAGTTCCGGAATTTCTGGGCCGTCCCAGTGACGGCGCAGAAGTTCGCCGGCGAGGCAGATATATCCGGACCATCGCGGAACTTCCGCGTCGCCACATTGATGGCGCAGAAGTTCGGGTCGGGCCGGTCGACCATCCGGAACTCGGCAGTTCCGGACGGACCTGCGATCGGTTACCGCAGTTGGGGTCGTGGGGCCTCACCTGTGTGCTGAGACCTGTGCCGCGAGGGCCGCGCGGGATGTCACGCCGAGCTTCGTGAATGCCTTGGACAGGTGCGACTCGACGGTCTTCTCGCTGAGGAAGGTACGCACGGCGATCTCGCGGTTGGTCATGCCGCGCGCCACGAGGTCGGCGATCTCACGCTCGCGTGCGCTCAACGAGTCGACGCCGGTGGCGCCGGTGCCGCGGGCGCCCCCGCGTCCGATCCGACGGCCCAGCCGTCGAAGCTCGCGGGTGGCCTCGTCGGCTGTGCGACGGGCGCCACCTGCGGTGGCCAGCTCGTGCGCCGTCGTGAGGTGTGCCACGGCGCCCTCCTTGTCGTCGCTCGCCAACGCCTGGGCGGCGAGCAGGTGCGCCCGGGCGGCATCGAGACCGGCGTGGATGGCGTGCGCGTGACCGATGGCGGAGGTGGCCAGGTCGAGTGCCGTCCCGAGGTCGCCGCGGGCCATCGCCACGAGGGCGCCGGCCCGGTCCGCCGCGGCCAGTGCACCGCTCAGCCCTGACGTCACCGCGACCGCCGAGGCTCGCTCGGCGGCTCGCTGCGCTGCGTCGAGGTCACCCAGGGCCAGCTCGGCGGCAACGAGACGCGGTGACCAACGGCAGACCCAGCCCGGGTCCACGTCGTACGCAGCCAGCAGCGGTCGCGCCTGCTCCGGGTGCCCCGCCGCGAGCAGGACCGAGCCGAGGACGGCATTGCCGACGGTGACCATGGCCGACTCGTCGAGGTGCTCGGCCAGGGCGACACTCTCGCGGGCCGCCGCCAGCGCGTCGTCCTCGTCGCCACGGTCGAGCATCACCCACGCCCGCATCCACAGGGCCCACTGCAGGGACTGGTCGTTGCGGGTCAGGCGGGCCGCGACCTCGGTCCGGGCTGCCGCGTCGGCAGCCTCCTCGATCCGGCCGAGCAGTCCGAGGGACAGCACCTCCGCGATGAGCATCGGGGTCGCGCCGGCCACGTTGCCCGCGCTCTGCGCCGCCGTCGAGCCACGTCTGGCGACCGTGAGGGCGTCCCGGAAGCGTTCGACGGCCACCAGCGCCCAGGGGATGGCGACGAGCAGCTCGGCCTTGGACGCCAGCTCGACGTCCGTCGCCAGGAGGGCGGCACCGAGGGCGGCGTCACCGGTCTCCTCCGCCTCGGCTGCGCGGCCGGAGAAGCGGTGCCCGACCGCGACCGCTGCGGATGCCACGCCATGCACCAGTGGGTCGGCTGTCGTGTCGTCCAGGGCAAGCCGCGCCCAGCGGTCCATCTGCGCGTAGTCACCCCGCTCGTAGGCGGAGAGCGCGAGGGCTGCCGTCAGATCGGCTGGCGCCGCGTCCCCGCCGTCCTCGACCGCTCGGCTCAGCCGCCGGAGGGAGGCCTCGTGCCGACCCAGCAGGCGTTCGACCGCCGCTGCGGCGAGGGTGAGCCGCAGCTTGCCGGCGGCGGTTCCCGCGCCGAACGAGAGTCCCTCGACGGCCACACTGAGGGCCTCGGAGAGACGACCGCTCTGGACGAGGGTCTCGGCCAGACCGGAGAAGAACTCGACGTCGGCGGGTGGGGACGCCCTCTTCGCCGCGAGCAACCAGTCGGCGGCGATCGACGGAGCGGACGCTGCGACCGCCTCCGCCGCCGCGCGGAGCAACGCTGCCGAGGCGTCGTCGCCGGGACCGGCCGTGTGGGCCAGATGCCTGGCCTGGCTCGGCAACGGGCTCCCCGCGTCGGCCAGCACCTCGGCGGCGCGGGCATGGAGCGAGAGCCGTCGTGCGGCCGACTGACCCTCGTAGACGGCGCTGCGGATGACCGGGTGCCGAAAACCGAACTCGCGCAACACGTTGCTCTCCCGAAGGACCTGCCGCTCGACCAGCTGGTCGACGGCGGCGAGGGCCTCCTCCAGGTCCAGGCCCGCGGTCCGTCGAGCGACGTCGATGTCGAACGGGTCGCCGACCACGGCGCCCGCCTCGACGAGTGATCGAGCGGTCTCCCCGAGCCGAGCCAGGTCTGTCGACACGGCCGAGCGGATCCCTTCGGGGACTCCGTCCTGCGTGCCGGACTTGGCGAGCTCCTCGAGGAACAACGGGTTGCCGCCCGAGATCTCGAACCAGCGGCGCCGCTCGACATCAGGGCGCTCGACGCCGATCAGGACGTCCGCGTCCGCCCGCGACAAGGGCAACAGGTCGATCACCGTGAAGGAGCCACCAGCCGAGCGGGCCGCCCCGACGAGCGTGTCGGCCACCGCGCCGGGGCGCAGGCCGATCACCAGCCCGTACGGCGTGGCGGGCGGCCGGCTGACCAGCGCCTCGAGCAGCTCGAGCGACAGCGGGTCGGCCCAGTGGACGTCGTCCAGCACCAGGACCAGCCTGCGCGACCTGGCGAGCTCGCTCGTGAGGGTGAGGTGCAGGTCCCACCGCGTCACGGCATCCGGCCCGTCGAGGGGCACGAGCCCGGGCAGGGCATCGCGAAGGAGCGCGAGCGGGACATCGCTCTCCAGCTCGGTCGCCCGGCCGAGCACGGTGTCGAGCCGCCGGGGCCGCGCCCGGTCGGGCACCAGGCCGAGCAGCCGGGTCTTCCCGATGCCCGCTTCGCCCCGGACGACCAGGAGGCTGCGCCTTCCGCCGGCCACGGTGTCGAGAGCGCGATCCACCTGCGCGAGCTCCGCGTCCCGGCCCACCATCTGCACCCCGAGAGCATCGCACCCCGGTTTCACCAGGGACAGGGATCTCCCTGATGTTCACGCTGGGCGCCGGTGCGAACGTCTGACCCACCAGCCCGAACGTCCCAAGGAGATCACGATGACGCACCACCCCAGCCCGGCCCGTGCCCGCAACGAGGCCACCTGGCGCGCCTCGGCGGTCGCGCTCTACGCCGGCGACATCGAGGAGTTCCTCGCGCACTGGTCGACCGAGCCCCGCTACGCCGTGGCGTACCCCGTGGACGGCTTCCCACCCGTCGTGGAGGGTCGCGACCAGTTCCGGGCGATGTTCGGCGGCTTCGCCGCCGCGGCCGAGCGGATCGCGGTCACCGACGTGCACTTCCACCAGACCGACGACCCCGACGTGGTCTTCGTCGAGGAGCACATGACCATCGACCTGCTCGGTGGTGGTCGCTACGAGAACGACCTCGCCATCCGGGTCACCTTTCGCGAGGGCCTCATCCACGACATGTTCGAGTACTACGGGCAGGCCGCCCACCAGAACCTCGCCGCGACCCTGATGGCCGCCACCACGGGGTCGGCATGAGCACGGGAACGCAGACCGGGCTGCTGCACGGCCCGGGACTCACCGACGTGCGCATGATGGCAGTCGCCCACACCAGCTTCCGGCGCGAGCTGAAGCTGTCCGCGGCCGCCGTCAGTGGCGTGGAACCGGGAGACACCCGGCGGGCGGGGCAGGTCGCCGACCATGTCGACCTGTGGCTGGGCCTGGTCCACCACCACCACACCATCGAGGACGAGCTGCTCTGGGACCGGCTGACCGAGAGGGTCGGGGAGGAGCTGGCGCCTCTGGTCCAGCTGATGGAGCACCAGCACCACGTGGTGGCCGGCCTGCTCGGCGCAAGCCCTGCCCTGGTGACGCCCTGGCGGTCCACCGCGTCAGTGACCGACCGTTCCCGCCTCTCGAGCCACCTGGCCCGGCTCTCGTCGTCGCTCTGCGAGCACCTCGACACGGAGGAGGCCCGGGTGCTCCCCCTCATGGCACAGCACATCAGTGCCGCGGAGTGGGAGGAGTTCACCGAACGCGGCATGGAGGCGATACCGAAGGGGATGCTCCTGGCCGGCTTCGGGATGATGCTCTACGAGGGCGACCCCGAGGTGATCGCCCTGGAGATCGCCAAGCTCCCCGCACCCCTGCGACCGGTCCTGCCCGTCCTCGGCCGGCGTGCATTTCGCAGGTACGCCCGCCGCATCCACGGAACGGCGACCCCCGCGCGCGGACGGCCCTGACCTCCGAGTCCTGGGGTCCGGCACCCCTCCCCGGCACGGCGGAGCCACCATCCACCGTGCGGGGGAGGGCGCCGCGCACCCGGCGAACCTAGGCTGGGCGCCATGGCCTCCACCGCGTCCACCGTCTCCAGCGCAGGCGCCCGCGTCCTGCGCTGGTTCGGCGTCGACGACGCGTGGGAGCGGCCCGCCCCGCCGGTCGGCCGCTCCGATGTCGTGCTCGCCGCCGTCATCGGCGTCTTCGGCCTCGCGACCCTCGAGCTGGTCCGCAGCGTCGGGGTCCTCGAAGAGGTCACCCAGCCGTGGGGAGTGCAGTGGCTCGCGGTGGCCTCGGGCGCCGCCCTGCTCGTGGGCCGCCGCCGCTGGCCGCTCGTCGTGGCCGCCCTGGCCGCCGTGCACATGCTCGTGGTCGGCATCGCGATGCCGATGGTCATGGGGCAGTTCACGCTCCAGGTGATCTACTTCGTCGCGATCATGTCCGGCGTCGCCTGGGCTCGGGACCGGCGCTGGATGGTGGTGGTCATCGGCATCATCGTCGTCGCCATGTTCGCGTGGATCGCCCTGCAGTTCGCGGTGGGGACGGCGCTCCAGGACATCCTCGACGACACCCAGGGCGGCACGCGCTACGGAGCCATCAGCCCGGTTCCGGCAGCCGTCCTGCTCACGGTCCTCATCAACGTCGTCTACTTCGGTGGGGCGCTGGTCACCGGGCGCAACCTGTGGTGCGGTGCGCGCCAGACCGCGCTGCTCACCGAGCAGGCCGACACCATCACGACCCAGACCGAGGAGCTGAGGACGCGCGCCGTCACCGAGGAGCGGCTGCGGATCGCCCGCGAGCTCCATGACGTCGTCGCGCACCACGTCTCGGTCATCGGCATCCAGGCCGCCGCTGCCCGCAGGGTCATGGGCCGTGACCCTGCGGCGGCGGAGCGGTCCCTCGAGGGCATCGAGGGATCCTCGCGCGACGCCGTCACCTCGATGCGCGGGCTGCTCGGCACCCTGCGCGAGGTCGAGCGGACCACCGCGGAGGGGTCCTCCGGCCGTGAGCCCCAGCCGACCCTCGCCGACCTCCCAGCCCTCGTCGAGTCCTGCGCGACCCCCACCCGACGAGTCTCCTTCGACCTCGTGGAGTCCAAGCCCGGTGCGGCACAGCATCTTCCGGCAGCGTTGGCCCACTCGATCCACCGAACGGTGCAGGAGGCCCTGACCAACGTCGAGAAGCACTCCAGCGCGAGCCGGGTCTCCGTGGTCCTGCGGGTCGAGGAGGGCGCCGACGGCTTCGCCGAGGTCGAGGTCGTCGACGACGGCCGTCCACGCCCCGGGACGTCGGGCACCGGACTGGGCCAGCTCGGCATCCGCGAGCGCGCCGCCTCGCACCGCGGCACCGTCGACGTCGGGCCGCGGCCCACGGGCGGCTACCGGGTGCGGGTCCGTTACCCCTGGGGCGCTGCCGACGTTCCCGGTGCCGGCCTGCGGAGCGTGTCGTGAGCGCGACCCCGCTGCGCGTCCTCCTCGTCGACGACCACGCGATGGTGCGCTCCGGCTTCGCCCTGATGCTCAGCGTCGAGGACGACATCGAGGTCGTCGGTGAGGCCGCCAACGGCGCGGAGGCGGTCGTCGTCGCCCGCGCGAGCAGGCCCGACGTCGTCCTCATGGACGTGCAGATGCCCGTCCTCGACGGCATCGAGGCCACCCGGCGCCTCGTGGCCGAGGACCTCGGCAAGGTCGTCATCCTCACGACGTTCGACAGCGACGAGTACCTCTTCGACGCCCTCGCAGCAGGGGCGAGCGGGTTCCTGCTCAAGAACGCCGAGCCGGAGCAGCTCGTCGAGGCGGTGCGCGCCATCGGCCACGGCCACGGGCTCCTCGCGCCCGAGGTGACCCGACGGGTCATCCAGCGGATGACCGGCGAGCGCGCCGCCCCGGCCCGCCCGCAGCCGCCCGAGCTCGCCCGGCTCACCGAGCGCGAGCGCGAGGTGCTCGTCCTCATGGCTCGCGGCCGGTCCAACGCCGAGATCGCCGGCGACCTCTTCCTCGGGGAGGCCACGGTGAAGACGCACGTGTCCAACTGCCTGGGCAAGCTCCACCTGCGCGACCGCGTCCAGGCCGTCGTCTTCGCGTACGAGGCCGGGCTCATCACCCCGACGGAGGCGTGAACCCACCCGCGGGCTGATCTCCCCGACCGCTCCGGGCGCCTAGCGTCGGTGCCATGTTGGAGATCAACGCGCTGACCCGCCGCTTCGGTGAGACCACGGCCGTCGACGCCGTGACGTTCGACGTCCAGCCGGGTCTGCTCACCGGCTTCGTGGGCGGCAACGGGGCCGGCAAGACGACGACGATGCGCATGGTCATGGGCGTCCTCGGGATCGACGGGGGTGAGGTGCGGTGGAGGGGCCACACCATCACCGCCGCCGACCAGCGCAGCTTCGGGTACATGCCCGAGGAGCGCGGGCTGTACCCGAAGCAGCGGGTGCTCGACCAGCTCGTGCACCTCGCCCAGCTCAAGGGGATGGGCGCGGCCGCGGCGCGCGCGTCGGCCACCGAGCACCTCGAGCGGTTCGGCCTCGCCGAGCGCGCCCGCGACCACGTGCAGACCCTCAGCCTGGGCAACCAGCAGCGGGTCCAGGTCGTCGCGGCGCTGTTGCACCACCCGACGGCCCTCGTCCTCGACGAGCCGTTCTCGGGCCTGGACCCCATGGCCGTCGACTCGATGGTCGACCTGCTCCGCGAGCACACCTCCCGCGGCGTCCCGGTGCTGTTCTCCAGCCACCAGCTCGAGCTGGTCGAACGACTCTGTGACCGGCTCGTCATCCTCGCGAGGGGGCGGGTCGTCGCGGCGGGCGAGGTCGAGGAGCTGCGCGCCGGGGGTCCGGTGCGGTACCGGCTGTCGCTGTCCGCCGACGCCGGCTGGGTCCGCGGGCTGCGCGGCATCCACGTCGTCGACGTCGACGGGCCGACGGCGCTCGTCGAGGTCCTCGAGGCCGGCGCCGAACAGGACGTCCTGCGGGAGGCCACGGCGCGCGGGCCCGTGCGCGAGTTCACCCCGGTGCGACCGGCACTGGCCGACATCTACCGGGAGGTGGCGGCATGACCACCACGGCCGACCGACCCACGAAGACCCCGACCCCGGTGCGCGACAGCGCTGGCCGCGCCCCGTGGCTCCTCATCGCGCGTCGCGAGATCATCGTCAAGCTCACCGACAAGTCCTTCGTCATCGGCACCCTCGTGACCCTGGTGTTCATCGCCGGGTTCATGGGCTGGTCGGCGTGGGGCGCGTTGCAGACCTCCACCTACACGGTGGCGACGACGACGGCGGACCGGGCCATGGCCGAGCGGGTCGCCGCGGACGCACCGCGGACCGACGAGGACGTGGAGGTCGACGTCGAGGTCGTGGCCGATGACGCCGCGGCTCGCACCCTGCGTCCGCGAGGGCGGGGCCGACGCGTGGCTGCACCGGGGCGACGGTGGCTGGGTCCTCACGACCGAGTCCGGTCCCGAGAGCACCCTGCTGGACGTGACCAGCCAGGTCGTCCGGACGGCCTCGCTCGACGAGGCGGCGGGAGCGCTCGGCACGACGACCGACGAGCTGCTCGCCGGCAGCCAGGTCAGTGCCCAGTACCTGCGCGGCGACGCGGACAAGGCCGACCTGGCGCAGGGGGTGGCGTTCGCCTTCGCCTTCCTCTTCTACCTGGCCTCGCTGCTCTTCGGGATCCAGCTCGCCAACAGCGTCGTCGAGGAGAAGCAGTCGCGGATCGTGGAGATCATCGCGACGTCGATCCCGGTGCGCCAGCTGCTCGTCGGGAAGGTCCTGGGCAACAGCGTCCTCGCCGTGCTCCAGATGATGCTCTACGCCGGGGTCGGCCTCGCCGGGCTCGCGGCGACGCCGTACGCGAGCCTGGTGCCCTCCATCAGCGGGCCCGTCGCGTGGTTCCTCGTCTTCTTCGTCGCGGGCTTCGTCGCGCTCGCCTCGCTGTGGGCGGTGGCCGGGTCGCTGGCGTCGCGCACCGAGGAGGTCCAGAGCACGTCCGGGCCGATGACGATGGTCGTCCTCGCCGTCTTCTTCGGCGCGATGATCCTGGACGGGACGACGAAGACGGTCTTCTCGTTCGTCCCCCCGTTCTCGGCGGTGCTCATGCCGACCCGCGTCCTCGAGGGAGGAACGGCCTGGTGGGAGCCGTTCGTCGCCCTGGCGCTGCTCATCGCGGCGGCGGGTGCGGTGGTCGTCGTGGCCGAGCGGCTCTACCGGCGCTCACTGCTCCAGACCGGCGGCAAGCTCTCGATGCGGCAGGCCTGGTCGGCCCCGGAGTGACACCCGCCGCCCGGCGTGCGGGCCGGGACCGTCCACCTCGTGTGACACCGGGCCGGTAGCGTCAGCGGCGATGAGAACACCACACCTGGTCTGCCTCGACATCGACGGCACCACCGTCACCCACGAGGGCGAGCTCTCCGAGGCCGTCCGCCTCGCCGTCCGGGCCGTCGCCGACAACGGGCACCACGTGACCATCGCGACGGGCCGCGCCATCATCGGCACGCTCCCCGTCCTCGACCGGCTCGGTCTGCTCACCGGGTACGCGGTGTGCGCCAACGGCGCCGTCACCCTGCGGCTCGACCCCGCCCTCGACGACGGCTACGAGATCCTCGAGGCCGTGACCTTCGACCCCGCTCCCGCACTGAGGCTCCTGCGCGAGGAGTTCCCCTCGGCGCTGGTCGCGGTGGAGGAGCTGGGGGTCGGGTTCAAGGTGTCGGCCCCGTTCCCCGACGGCGAGCTCGACGGAACCCCCCGCGTCGTGTCGTTCGAGGAGCTGATGGCGACCCCCGTGACCCGCCTGACGATCCGCGACCCGCTGAGCACGAGCGAGGAGTTCCTGGAGCGCACCGAGCGGATCGGCCTGCACGGCGTGGAGTACGCCGTCGGCTGGAGCGCGTGGCTCGACATCAACCCCGAGGGCGTCTCCAAGGGTGCCGCGCTCGAGGGGGTGCGGCGCAGGCTCGGGGTCGAGCCCATGCACACCATCGCGGTCGGCGACCAGCGCAACGACCTCGAGATGCTGCGCTGGGCGGCCCGCGGGGTGGCGATGGGCAACGCACCCGACGAGGTCAAGGCGGCGGCCGACGAGGTCACCGGGCACGTCGACGACGACGGCCTCCTCGCGGTCCTCGCCTCGATTCCCTGACCGGCACAGAATCCGGTGGCGCCGATCGTGACGCGCCGTCCTCGCAGGTGGCAGGGTGACCGCCATGAACTCCTCCGACGTCTCCGCCGCGGCCTCCAGGGCAGGCGACAGCCCGGTCATCGAGTGGGGGGCTCGGCTCGGCTACGTCGTCGTCGGCCTCATCCACCTCGTCATCGCGTGGATCGCCGTCAAGGTCGCGTGGGACATCGGGGGCGGCTCGAAGGAGGCCGACACCTCGGGCGCCCTGTCGACGATCGCCTCGTCGGAGACCGGCCCGATCCTGCTGTGGATCGCGGTCGCCGGCTTCCTCCTCCTCGCGGTCTGGCAGGTCATCGACGCGGCCATCCCCCACGGCGAGACCAAGGACCGGCTCAAGGCCGGCGCCAAGGGGGTGGCCTACCTGTTCTTCGCGTGGACGACGTTCCAGGTGACCCGGGGCTCCGCCGGCTCGAGCGAGAAGCAGACCGAGGACTTCACGGCCGGGCTCATGGGCAGCCCGTTCGGCCGGATCCTCGTCGGCGTCGTGGGGCTGGTCGTCCTCGGCATCGCCGGGTACCACCTCGTCAAGGGGTGGCGGAAGAAGTTCCTCGAGGACCTGCGCGAGCACCCCGGTGACTGGGCGGTGCACGCCGGGCGGGTCGGCTACGTCGCCAAGGGCATCGCCCTCGTGGTCGTCGGCTTCTTCTTCCTCGTCGCGGCGGCCCAGGCCGACCCCGACAAGGCCCAGGGGCTCGACGGCGCGCTGAAGACGCTCAAGGACCAGCCCTTCGGCCCCGTGCTGCTCACCCTCGTCGCCCTGGGGCTGGCCGCGTACGGCGTCTACTCCTTCGCGCGCTCGCGCTACGCCCGGGTCTGAGGCCCAGGGCCGCAGGTCATCGGCGACCCGCGGCGGCGTGCGTGGAGTCGCGGCGCAGGTAGAGCCAGGCGAGGACGGCGCACACCAGGCCGTTGACGATGCCCCACACGACGTCGCTGAGGTGGTGGGCGCCGCGGTAGATGCGGGCGTACGACACGAGGACCGGGGCGATGACCGAGACCGTGACGAGGACGCGGCGCAGCCAGGGGTTCTCGATCCGGGACGCCATGAGCGCGAAGGTGGCGTACAGCGCCGTCGAGGCGCCGACGTGCCCGCTGGGGTAGCTCGACGTGGGGGGCGTCGGGTCGAGGCGCTCGACGTTGGGCCGGTCGCGTCCGACGACGTGCGCCGCCGTCACGAACACCGTGGCCTGCAGCGAGATCGCGATGAGCGGCACCACGGCGTACCACCAGCGACGGGTCCGCCACCAGACCAGGGCCGCGACGATGACGGCCACCCCGATGACGTACTCGGTGTTGCCGATCATCGACATGAGAAGCGTGATGCTCTCGCCGGTCGGGGTGCGCCCGTCCTGGAACCAGCGGTTGAGGTTGTTCTCCCACTCGGAGTACTCGTAGAGCGGGCCCTTGAGGAGGAAGCCGAACCCGACGATCACTGCGAACAGCACGATCGCGGGGAGCACGGCGCGCCGGCCGGCGTCCTTGAGGGCGTCGGTGAAGGTCGGTCGGCTCTCGTCGTCGTCCCAGCGGGTGAGGAAGGACATCAGCGCTCCGAGGGGATCGAGGGTGAGGGGCCGTGGGACGCGGCCTCGGTGTCGGGGTCGTTCGCGCTCGTCGGGTCGGGCGGGTTCCAGCCGGAGTAGCCGGCGTACGACGCCAGGGCCAGACCGGTACCGGTGAGGACGCCGACGGTGACGTCGCTGGGGAAGTGCACGCCGAGCCAGACGCGGTCGAGCGCGGTGAGGACGATGACGAGGATCGCCAGGACCACCATGACCGCGCGGGCCAGGGCCGGCTTGACGAGGGGCCACAGGAGGATGACCACCAGCGTCGCCCAGGCCGCGGCGTTCAGGGCGTGCCCCGACGGGAAGGAGAAGCCGGGCGCCTCGGACACGGGGTCCTCCACCACCGGGCGCGAGCGGTGCACGACGAGCTTGGCGACCAGGCCCAGGTTCCAGGCGAACATCATCGTGGCGAAGCACCACCAGGCCCGGGTCCGCAGGCCGCCGCGCAGCCACACCCACAGGCAGAGCAGGGTGCCCACGGCGTAGAGGTTGAGCGGCTGGGTGACCTCCTGCCACACGATGAGCGCGCTGCGGAAGCCGGGGTGCTCGCGGGTGAAGGCGGTGCTGCGCCGGATGAGGTCGTCGTCGAGGGACTGCAGCGGTGACCACTGGCTGCGCACGAGGTAGCCGACGCCGAACAGGACGACCGACACCACGACGGCGTAGACGGCCGCCCGCACGAGCCGGCGGGCCCGCGTCGGGAGGCGGTGGGGCTCGTCCTCGCTGCTCACCGGGCCTTTCTACCGCACCAACGGACCCCATGGGATGCTGGGGCCGCCATGGCTGAGCTCCTCGTGACGTCCGCGTCGAACCCCCGCCTGAAGCACGTCGTCGCCCTGCGGCGGCGCCGGGTGCGCGAGGCCGAGGGGCTCACGGTCGTCGAGGGCTACGAGGAGCTCGAGCTCGCGCTCGACGCGGGCGTGGTGCCCGAGACGGTGCTGCACTGCCCCGAGCTGATGCTCGACCCCGACCGCCGGGGTGCCCTCGTCGCGAGGGCCCGCGACCTCGGCGTCGGCACCCTGCGGCTGAGCCGTGCCGCGTTCGAGAAGGTGGCCTACCGCGAGGGCCCGGACGGCTTCCTCGCCGTGGTGCCCGTGGCCGGGGTGGCGCTGGCCGACCTCCGCCTCCCGCCCGACCCGCTCGTGCTCGTCTGCGAGGGCATCGAGAAGCCGGGGAACCTCGGCGCCATGCTGCGGACGGCCGACGCCGCCGGCGTGGCTGCGGTGGTCGCCGCCGACCCCCTCACCGACTGGGGCAACCCGAACGTCGTGCGCTCGAGCAAGGGGACCGTGTTCTCCGTCCCGGTCGCCTCGGCCCCGCTCGAGGACGTCCTGCAGTGGCTGCGCGACAACGGCATCCGCCTCGTGGCGACCACCCCGGACACCGATGGGCTGCACACCTCGACCGCGTACCGGGGCGGCGTCGCCATCGCCGTGGGGACGGAGAAGGACGGGCTCACCGCCCGGGCCCTGTCGGCGGCCGACGAGCGCGTGCGGATCCCGATGGTCGGCACCGTCAACTCCCTCAACGCCGCCACGGCAGCCGCGGTCGTCGTCTACGAGGCGGTGCGCCAGCGCTCGCCGGGACGGGTGTGACGGGAGGTGGGGGGCGTGCGCGTGGGTCGATTCAGGGCGCCCTGCCGGAGGGCCCGGGGCCGTGTCAGGAGCACCCCTGAGCGTGTGCGACGATGAATGGCATGCGAGTTGACCACGTCGTCTATGCGGCAGAGCGCGACGGCCTGAAGGCCACTGCGCGGCGCCTCGCGGAGCGAATCGGCGTCCAGCCGGTCGATGGGGGAGTTCACCCGCGCTTCGGGACGCGCAACATCATCCTTCCGCTCGCGCACGAGCGGTACGTCGAGGTCGTCGAGGTGCTCGACCACCCCGCGAGCGACAAGGCCCCCTTCGGCCAGGTCGTCCGGGCGCGGTCCGAGGCCGGCGGTGGCTGGCTCGGCTGGGTCGTGCAGGTCGACGACATCAGCGAGCAGGAGAAGCGGCTCGGGCGCGAGTCCGTCCTCGGCAACCGGCACCGGCCCGACGGTGTCGAGCTGCGCTGGCGCCAGCTCGGGGTCAAGGGCCTGCAGGCCGACCCACAGCTTCCGTTCTTCATCCAGTGGGAGCAAGGGCTGCCGCACCCCTCCGACGACGCGCACACCGAGGTCACCATCGACTCGCTGCAGATCGCCGGTGACCCCGACCGCGTGCGTGACTGGCTCGGCCTGCCGGCCGACTACACCTCCTCGGTCATCGACTTCACCTTCGTGTCGCCGCACGGCACCCCCGGCCTCATGGCCGTGACCTTCGAGACCCCGCAGGGTGGCGTCACCATCTGACCCCGCACCACGTGATCGAGGACCCCGGCCCGGTGCCGGGGTCCTCGTCGTTCGTGGGGGCGCGTCGGGTCAGCCTTTGCGGTTCCACGAGCGCAGGCGCAGGCTGTTCGTCACGACGAGCACGCTCGACAGCGCCATCGCCCCGCCCGCGATCATCGGGTTGAGCAGGCCCGCCACCGCGAGGGGGACCGCCGCCACGTTGTAGCCGAACGCCCACGCGAGGTTCTGCTTGATGGTGCGCAGGGTGGCCCGCGAGAGCATGATCGCGTCGACGACCGCCGGGAGCTCGGAGCGCAGCAGGACGATGTCGGCGGAGTCGGCAGCGACGTCGGTGCCGCTGCCCATCGCGATGCCGAGGTCGGCCTGGGCGAGCGCCGCCGCGTCGTTGATGCCGTCGCCGACCATCGCCACGACCTTGCCGCGCGCCTGGAGGTCGGCGATCATCGCGTGCTTCTCCTCGGGGCGGACGTCGGCGATGACCCGGCCCACGGGGATCCCGACGTCGCGGGCCACGGTGAGCGCGGCCTGGTCGTGGTCCCCGGTGAGGAGGTAGGCCGACAGCCCGGCGGCATCGAGGTCGCGCACCGCCCGCTGCGAGCTGCGGCGGACGGTGTCGGCGACCGTGAGCGACGCGTGGGCCACGCCGTCCCAGCCGACCCAGACGGTGGTGCCGTCGACCGTCGGCCGGGCGAGGTCGCGCGGCACGTCGTCGAAAAGGTCGGCCCGGCCGACGGTGACGACGGTGTCCTTGAGGAGGGCTCGGGCGCCGGCGCCGGGCAGGGCCTCGAACTCGGTGGTCCTCGGGACGGTCAGGGCCCGGCTCGTGGCCGCCGCGACGATAGCGCGCGCCACGGGGTGCTCACTGCCGGACTCCACGGCGGCGGCAGCACGCAGCGCCTGGTCCTTGGGGAGGCGGCCGGAGGTCGCGACGTCGACGAGCGTCATCTCGCCGGTCGTCACGGTGCCCGTCTTGTCGAGGACGACGGTGTCGATGCGGCGGGTGTCCTCGAGGACGTCGGCGCCCTTGATGAGGATGCCGAGCCGGGCCCCACGGCCCGTCCCGACGAGAAGCGCTGTGGGAGTGGCCAGTCCGAGAGCACAGGGGCAGGCGATGACGAGGACTGCGATCGCGACCTCGAGGGCGCGGCCCGGGTCGCCGGTGGCGAGCCACCAGCCGGCGAAGGTCGCCAGCGCGACGGCCAGCACGATCGGCACGAAGATCGCGGAGACCCGGTCGGCGAGGCGCTGGACGGGGGCCTTGGTCGTCTGTGCCCGCTCGACGAGCCGCGCGATGCCGGCGAGCGTGGTGTCGGAGCCGACCCGGGTGGCCTCGACGACGAGGCGTCCGGTGGTGTTGATGCTGCCGCCGACGAGGTCGTCGCCGGGGCTCACGTCGACCGGCAGCGACTCGCCGGTGACGAGGGAGGCGTCGACGGCGCTCGCGCCCTCGACGACGCGGCCGTCGGTGGCGACCTTCTCGCCGGGTCGCACGAGGAAGCGGTCGCCGACCGCGAGGTCGTCGACGGGGATGCGGACCTCGGTGGTCACCCGCGTTCTCGGGTCGACCCGCTCGACGGCGACGTCCTTGGCGGCCAGGGTCATCAGGCCGCGCAGGGCGTCACGGCTGCGGTCGGTGGCCCGCGCCTCCATCCAGCGCCCGATGAGGAGGAAGGTCGTGATGACCGCCGCCGTCTCGAACCAGATGTGGCTGGTCGCCTCGCCGGGCATCGCCATCCCCGAGCCGGCGCGGCCGGTGAGGACGACGACGAGCGAGGACAGGTAGGCCGCCAGGACACCGATGGAGACGAGGGTGTCCATGGTCGAGGCGAGGTGGCGGGCGTTGAGGGCGGCGGCGCGGTGGAACGGCCACCCGGCCCAGAAGACGACCGGCGTGGCCAGGACGAGCTGGACCCACGGGCTGGCCGGGAACGAGAGCCCGGGCACCATCGCGAGGACGAGGATCGGCACCGTGAGCACGCCCGCGACCATCGCGCGACGCTTGAGGACGTCGGCCGGAGCCACGGTGTGGTCGAGGTGGTCCTCGTCGGGCGTCCCGGCATCGACCGGCTGGTCACCCGGGGTGGGGGTCGGGCTCGGCGTCGAGCCGGGCGTCGACGCGGCGTCGGACGGGGCGGGGGTGCGCACCGAGCGGTGCGCCGCGGCCTTGGCGCCCGCGACCTCGGCGCCGTAGCCGGTCGCGCGCACCGTGCTGAGCAGGACGTCGACGGTGACGGGGTCGGCGTAGCGGACGGTGGCCTTCTCGGTGGCGAGGTTGACCACGGCGTCGACGCCGTCGAGCCGACCGAGCTTCTTCTCGATCCGGGCCGAGCAGGAGGCGCACGTCATCCCGGTGATCTCGAGGTCGACCTCGTGGACCTCGTCGGTGGGGCGGTCGGTGGTCTGCGTCATCTCAGCTCCTCACCAGGCGTGCGATGGCGGCGCTCGCCTCGGCGACCTTGGCGGCGGCGGCGCCGTCGGACTCGCGCGCGGCGTCGACGACGCAGTGCGCGATGTGCTCCTCGAGCAGGCCCAGGCTCACGGCCTGCAGGGCGCGGGTCACCGCACTCACCTGGGTGAGGACGTCGATGCAGTACGCGTCCTCCTCGACCATCCGCGCGATCCCGCGGACCTGGCCCTCGATGCGCCGCAGCCGCTTGAGGTGGTCGTCCTTGTGCTCGGAGTACCCGGGGTGGGTCGTCGTCTGCTCGTTCATGCTCATGACAACGAGGGTACCCCTTAGGGGTATTCCGGCGTCCGGGTGGGGCAGCCGAGGTCCTGCGTGACGAGCTTCGTCACGGCACCCGTCGATTTCGGCGATTGACCCGCCGATCCGAGTGGGTGCATCCTTCGACCATGGTCCCTGGGGTGGGCTCGCGTCATGCGGTGCCGCCGGAGGTCGAGGTTGCCCTGGAGCACCTCGTTCCGCCCTCCGGCCAGCAGCCGATGCCTGCCGCTGTGGGCAGGTCCATCTCGAGCGTGGTGGCGGGCTGCGGTGAGATCGATGCGACGTTGGTGGCGGTCGCCGGTGCGTTGCGGGTCTTCGACACCGGTGCCTCCTCGGGGACGGGGAACCACTACGGGCTGATCGGCGTGCCGGTCGCTGCCGCGATGCGTGCCATCGCGTCGGTGGCGAGCCAGTACGTCGACCAGCAGACCGGCATGAAGCTCAACGGGTGGATCTCCTTCGTCAATGACTGCACGAGCGAGTCCGATGCCTACGCGCGGCGCCTGGACCGGGCATCGGCGCAGATCCTGTCCGCGGCGGCGCGGGAGCGGACGGGGCCGGCTCCCGCGGCCCGGCCCTGGCGGGCGTCCTGAACGACGTGCTGGAGGAGACCCGGGACTGGAAGCAGGGGCTCGGACAGGTCCAGCAGCTCGGGACCGTCGTGGATGCCGTTCTGCGCGCCGTGGAGAACGTGACCCATGGCAAGGAGGAGGAGCATGTCGGCCCCTCCGTCTCGCTGGAGGCGGATCGGCCGGGCGCGCCGTGGACGAGGCGCCGGCCCAGGACGTGGCCGACAGGCGGCCCGCCCGAGGACGGCTGAGTCTGGGCTCGGCCATGTCGGCATCTCGGGCCTTCGAGTGGGCGGCGGAGGTTGGGGAGCGTGCCGTCCAGCAGGCGGGCGGGGTCGGTGAACGGACCGCAGCCCCCCACGCCGCCGGCTTGAAGGGTCTTCTCGCGAGCCCGGTTGCGGGAGTGACGGAGTGGGCCGCGAAGCCCTTCCTCGACCTCAAGGATCGGATCGGTCGGCTGCCGTCCCAGGTGAGCGTGCTGTCCCACGACGTCGAGCTGCTGGAGGTGCTGCTCGGCCTGTACGCCGCGAGCCTGCCCACCGAACCCGGCCAGGAGCCGGCGGGTTCCACCATGGTCGACGCCCGCGTTGGCGCCTTGGTGTGGCTGCCCGAGCTGGCCCGCGACCTCGAGGACGCCCGCCTCCGGGCGGCCACCCTCAGCGCGCGCATCGACCGGCTTGACGCCGCCCGTGCCGCAGGACAGGTCGGCGAGCGGGCCTGGCGCGTCGTCACCGAGGAGTACGTCACCGACAGCGCCGCTGTCGACGCGAGGCTGCGGGAGCTGGAGTCGGCGCTCCCGTCGTGGCGGGCGCACGGTCCCGGGCTGCTGGACGCGTGCGAGCGCTGGGTCCGGGCCGAGATCGATGTCTGCGAGGCCAGGTGCATCGCCGAGCAGGCGAACGCCGCTGACGAGCGGCTCACCCTGCTTCGGCGAGAGGCTGGCCGCCTCACGAAGTCCCAACAGATCCTGCAAGCCCTGTGACCCGGGCGAGCGCTGCCTGCGTCGGCGTCGCCCCAGCCGCCTGGTGGCGACGCCGACGCAGTGCCGAGGCTGCTCAGGCGAGAGGGTTCACCACCGGCGAGGGTCGGGGGTCGTCCCCACGCGGCTGCTGGTGTGACCCCTCACGCCGATCGCGAGCAGTCCTGCTGGCTTGAGCAACCGACCCAGCTCGCTGATCGCCTGACCGAACCCGGGCCCGGGCAGGTGCATCAGGGTGCTCATCTGGGTGAACGGGAACTGGCGGATCACCTTCCGGTTCGCCACCGCAGAGCGGTCCGCTCGCGGGGGAGCGACGCACATGGATCCGTCCGCTGATGCCGATGACAACTGATCCTATGAAGGATGGCCATCGGCCCTCGGGTCCTGCCGATGTGGGGACACGGGTCATCCTCAACGCCTTCAGCCGTGGGTGCCTGAGCACCGGGGGCGTTGCGGCGAGGGCCGCACATTCACGTCCTGCCTCGCCAAGAAGTAGCATCTTGATGCTACCGGAGTAGGATGCGGCCATGAAGCTCAGCATCAGCCTTCCCAACGAGGACGTCGCGGCACTGGATCGGTACGCCCGGGAGGCCGGCATCTCCAGCCGTTCCGCAGCCATCCAGCGGGCCATCCGGCTGCTCGCCCAGCCCGAGCTGGACGATGCCTACGCCGCTGCCTGGCAGGAATGGGAGGCCTCCGGCGACGCCGCGGCGTGGGAGGACACCTCCGCCGACGGCCTGGCCGATGCTGCGCGCTGAGATCCGCCTGGTCGACCTCGACCCGGCCCGCGACGCGGAAGCAAACAAGCGTCGCCCGGCCGTGATCGTCAGCAACGACCGAGCGAACGCCACCGCCACCCGGCTCGGCCGCGGCGTGGTCACCGTCGTCCCCATCACCACCAACATGGCACGCGTCTACCCCTTCCAAGTCGCCCTGCCGGCCGAGCAGACGGGCCTGCGGGTGGACTCCAAGGCCCAGGCGGAGCAGATCCGGTCGGTATCTGTCGAACGCATCGGCTCACCCCTCGGGCTCGTTCCAGCGCACCTGATGGCGCAACTGGACGATGCCTTGCGGCTACACCTTCAGATCTGACTCGATCGCCGGCCCGCGCGTGTGGCGGCGCTGTGACTGTGAAGATCCCTTCGCAGCCCGATGGTGATGGGCTGTGGGTTGGTGACCGCGGGCGTGACCCACGCTGTGACTGGCTTCGTGCCTTGCTGCGACTTGTCCGCTCGTGGTTGCTGGCCCCGGCCCGGCCGAAGGTGCTGGCCTGATCAGGAGCTTGACCACCCGGCGTTAGCGGCGCCGGGCGTGTCTCATCACAGTCCTGCCGAACCTTCGTCCCGGACCGGAACCACGTCCCGTCCGGAGAAGGAGAGAACGCATGGACAGTCTGACCGATCTGCGTGAGGTGGTCGATGTCGTCATCGGCGTCGACACCCACGTCCACACCCACTCCGCGGCCGTCGTGGACACCGCGACCGGTGGTGTCCTGGACGAGGTCACCGTCGAGGCGACAACCGAGGGCTACGCCGAGCTGGTGGAGTTCGCCAACACCCACGCGACGCTGCGGGCCTGGGCGATCGAAGGGACGAGCGGCCACGGCGCCGGCCTGACCCGTCACCTGCTGGAGAACTCGGAGATCGTCATCGAGGTGGACCGTCCGAAACGGGCCGCCCGCCGCAACGGCGCGAAGTCCGACCCGCTCGACGCGATCCGAGCCGCGCGTGAAGCGATGGCCCGACCCCGGGTGGGGTCTCCCCGCGCCGGGGGCGATCGTCAAGCACTGTCCGTGCTGCTGGCTGCTCGCCGCTCGGCCGTCAACGCCTCCAGAGATGCCCAGCTGCAGGTCTTCAGCCTCGTGGTCGCCGCACCCGAACCCATCCGAGCCCGCTTCCGCGGCCAGAAGGTCGCCGCGATGCTCAACACCGCGGCCAAGCTACGCGTTCAGCTCAGCCTGGGACGTCGAGACCACCAGCACCGTCGTCGCACTGCGCACCCTGGCCCGTCGCGCGCACACGATGCTGCAGGAGGCCCGCGAGCTGGAGAAGGCGATCGTCGCCATCATCCGCAGCTGGCGGCCTGACCTACTCGAGGAGTTCGGCGTCGGACCGATCGTCGCGGCAACGGTGCTGTGCGCCTGGTCCCACCCCGGCCGCGTCCACTCCGAAGCCGCGTTCGCGATGCTCGCCGGGGTGGCACCCATCCCGGCGAACAGCGGCCAAGTCACCACCCGGCATCGGCTCAACCGCTATGGCGACCGACACCTCAACCAAGCACTGCACACCGTGGTCCGGATCCGAATCCAGTACCAGGCAGCCACCCGCGACTACGTCGCCCGCCGCACCACCGAAGGCAAGACCCGCTCGCGAGATCAAACGCTGCCTCGCCCGCTACGTCGCACGCGACATCTACCGTCTCCTCGAAAACGGGGCCGCAACCGCTTGACGAAGCATAGGAGCGTCGCACCTGTTCACCCGACCGGCACGACATGAGCTCGGGCGGCCGCGAGCACCACGCTCATCAAGCTGACAGGGGCCGGGGTGGGGGCTCCGTCCACGACCGTGGAGTTCACCAGCACCGCAAACGGGAGCTCGCCTGGAAGAAGGCCCGCGACGGCTTGGACCACCTGGTTCGAGCCGCCTTCCCACCAGCCGCCTTTGAGGAAGTACGGGCCGGCCCGGGTCATGCCGGCCTGGTCGATCCCCCACCCTGCGTCGAGCATCACGTGCATCCTTCTGCGTCCCACCACCAGCCCATCGGCGAAGGCTTGGAGCACCCGGACCAGCTCGTTCACGCTCAGGTGCCAGGCGACGGTTCCCGACAGGGCGGCAAGGTCACCGGAGTCCCAGCCCCCCGCCGGCATCGGCCACCGGTAGGCCAGGGCATCGCCGGCCGCGCTGGCCGTGCGCGCGTCCACGACGTTCGCCGGCGCGAAGACGTGGTCGGCCACGTAGTCGCCGTACGCCCGGGTCGTCAGCGCGTCCCACAGACGGTCGGTGTCTGCGTCGACGCCACTGGGGGCCGTCATCGACACCTTCACGGCTCCGATGAGCACCGGGATGAGGATCCGGAACAAGGAGAAGTTGACGTTCTGGTACTTCTCTGTGCCCAGGTCGACACCGAGGAGAGCTCCACGCACGACGTTTGACTTGACCTCGCCGAAGTCGATCTCGTCGGTCGTGGCGCTCCACAGACCCGACTCGTGGGTCAGCAGCATCTCGAAGGTCACCCGGTCGACATTCGGTCCACGTGGCTGCCAGTACAGCGGGAGCCAGGGGTGGATCGCCGCGCGCACCGGCACGCCGGCGTCGGCCAGGGCCTTGACCGCCGCCATCGCGGTGATGACCTTGCTGACGCTGGCCACATGCATGCGCACGTCGGGGTGCCACTTGGCGTCACCGTCTGCTGGGTCGCGCGCCCAGCCACTGTGCACGCTGAGGCCGGCAGCTCCCTTCTCGAGCAGCCGGTAGGAGAAGCCGTGACAACGGCCGCTGAGCCTCGACAGGAGCTCGCCGTGGAAGCCGTCGACATCGAGGCGGAAGGCCGGGCTCAGGGCGCCAACCCGGTCGACGTCGATCGAGGGCGCCGGTCCGAGGAGTCGTTCCCTGACCGCATGCTCGATCTGCCCGCGCTCCGCACGCCGCCGGCCCGCCTGCGCGGCCCGGCCGCCCAAGGACGCAATCAGCTCGTCACCGACGCCCTGACGCAGCCCTGCTCTCAGCTCATCCGACCCGGGCATGGCGGCCTCCTTCGCCTCCCTGAGCCTCCTACTGTCGACCCATTCGGCGCGCAAGGGCAACACCTGCTACGCATCCACCCGGGCTCCTCGCGGCGCTGTGGCGCGCTGTGACAGATTTCTGCGCCACCACAGCGGTGACGCGGTCCTCCCTGGCAGACGCGGATACATCTGCGTCGTCGCGTGACTTCTGCGCCGCCACAGTGATGACGCAGCACCTTCGGGTCAGGCCGGTCGACCATCCGTCACTCGGCACGTGGGTGAGTCGCCTCGCCTCGACGGACAGCCCTGTGCGGGCGGCGTGGGCGTCAGCCGGGCATTCGCCACCGACGGTGGGCCGGGCGGGAGCGTCAGAGCTCGAGGGTGAGGAAGACGCTGTGGCGGTCGGGGTTGTAGGCGCCGAAGGGCTCGCACGGCAGGAAGCCGGCGCTGGTGTAGAGCGCTCGTGCGGCGTCGAAGAGCGGGACCACGCCGGTCTCGAGGCTGACCCGTGACGCACCGACGGCGCGCGCCTCGCGCAGTGCGTGGGCGAGCAGGAGCCGCCCCAGCCCGCGGCCGCGGACCGCCGCGGACGTCCTCATCGTCTTGATCTCGAGATGAGCGGGCCCGACCTCCTTCAGCGCGACCGACCCGACGAGTGCTCCGTCGAGGTCGGCCACCCAGAGCCGCACCGCAGGGACCCGGAACTGGTCGAGGGTCAGGGCATGGCGCGAGCCGGGAGGAGCGGTGGGCTCCATCTCGCCCAGGTGCTCGGCCAGCAGAGCCGCGACGCGCGGGTCGTCGAGGTCGGCCGGCGCGATGGTGACGTCGGCGGCGGACAAGCGCGTCACCGCAGGTGGTCGACGAGCTCCGGTGCGAGCCCGACGTAGGTGGCGGGCGTCATCGCGGCGAGCCGTTCCTCGACCTCCGGTGGGAGGCCGAGGGACCGGACGAAGGCCACGAGGTCGTCGCGTCCGATGCGTCGACCGCGGGTCAGCTCCTTGAGGCGCTCGTACGGCTCCTCCATCCCGGGGACGCCGGCGGCGCCCAGGGCCCGCATCGCCGACTGGACGGGCTCGCCGAGGACCTCCCAGTTGGCGTCGAGGTCGGCGGCCATCGCTGCCGGGACGGCGTCGAGGCCGTCGAGGCCGCGGGCCGCGTTGTCGATGGCGAGCAGGCTGTGGCCGAACGCGGAGCCGATGTTGCGCTGCATCGAGGAGTCGGTGAGGTCGCGCTGGAGGCGGCTCTGCACGAGGGTCGCCCCCAGGACGTCGAACAGGGCGTTGCTCACCTCGAGGTTGGCCTCGGCGTTCTCGAAGCGGATCGGGTTGACCTTGTGCGGCATCGTCGAGGAACCCACGGTGCCCTGGCCGCGGACCTGCGCGAAGTAGCCCATCGAGATGTAGGTCCAGACGTCGGTGCACATGTTGTGCAGGACGCGGTTGAACCGGGCGAGGTCGCTGTAGAGCTCGGCCTGCCAGTCGTGGCTCTCGATCTGCGTGGTCAGGGGGTTCCACGTGAGGCCGAGGTGCTCGACGAACTCGCGGCTCAGCTCCTGCCAGTCGGCGCCGGGGACCGCGGCGACGTGGGCGCCGTACGTGCCGGTGGCACCGTTGAGCTTGCCGAGGAACTCCGCGTCCTCGATGCGCGCGAGCTGCCGCTGGAGCCGCCAGGTGAGCACGGCGAGCTCCTTGCCCATCGTCGAGGGCGTGGCGGGCTGTCCGTGCGTGTGGGACAGGAGCGGGACGTCGCGCAGGTCGGACGCCATGGTCGCGAGCTTCTCGACGAGGGCGGTGGCCCGGGGCAGCCACACCTCGTGGACCGCGCCCTTGACCATGACCGAGTACGACAGGTTGTTGACGTCCTCGCTCGTGCAGCAGAAGTGGATGAGCTCGGCGAGGCCGCGGTCCTCGGGGGCCGGGGCGATGTCGGTGAGCCGCTTCTTGAGGAAGTACTCGACGGCCTTGACGTCGTGCTGGGTGACCCGCTCGGTGGCGGCCATCTCCTCGATCTCGGCAGGGCCGAACGTGCGCACGACGTCGCGCAGGGACTCCTGCTCGGTGGGGGTCAGGCGCCGGACGCCCGGCACGACCTCGCGCTCGGTCAGGTGGATGAGCCACTCGACCTCGACGTGCACCCTGGCGCGGTTGAGGGCCGGCTCCGAGAGGTGGTCGACGAGGTCGGCCACGGCTCCGCGGTAGCGCCCGTCGAGCGCACCGAGGGCGATGGGCGGCTCGGCGTCGGCGAGAGGGGTCGAGGCGGCGAGGCTGGTCGCGGCGGTGGCCATGGCCCCATCCTCCCAGAGGCGCGGGGCTTCCCCGTCCGCCCGTCCGAGAGGCGCCCCCGGTGGGTCAGGATCGCCCTGGTGGTCGATGGTGACCCGGTCCGGGTGGGGTCGGCGAGCGGGCGGGGTCAGGGGCGGACGCGGGACTCGAGCTCGGCGCGGACGTGCTCGACGATGCCCGGCACCGCGGCGGCGACCTCGGTATAGGTCTGGTCGTACGCGGGGTCGGTGCCGTACCAGGGGTCGTCCATCCCGAGGTCCCCGGCCGCCACCGCGTCCGGGTCGAACGAGCGGAACAGGTGGATTCTCGCCCGCTCCTCGTCACCGGCCGCCATCGCGCGCAGCTGGCGGACGTGGACGTGGTCGACCGGCAGGACGAGGTCGGCCTCCTCGAACCAGTGGGGCTCGAAGCGGCGGGCCCGGTGGTCGGACCACCCGCGGTCGGCGTGCCCGTTGCGACGCATGACGGCGGCGGTGCGCGGGTGCATCCCGTTGCCGCTCTCCTCCTCGGAGGTGCCGGCCGAGTCGACGACCACCCGGTCACCCAGCCCGGCGTCCTCGAAGGCCTCGCGCAGCAGGTACTCGCCCATCGGGGACCGGCAGATGTTGCCCCAGCAGACCACGGTGACCCGGTACGGCTCGTCGCTCGCGCTCATGCCCCATCCTCCCTGCACCCGGGGCGAAGAACCCACCCGAGGGGGGCCGGGGGGTGTGGTGGCCTCGTCATCCGTCGAGGGTGAACCAGGAGGGGACGCCGGCGAGGAAGTCGGCCCGCGACATCTGACCGGCGCCGGCCGGGATGCGGCCCCACAACGGTGCGCCGGTCACTGCCGGGAGGTCGATGAGGTTGCTCTCCTCGGCCAGGCCCGGCTCGTCGGGCCACGACCCGATGACCACGCCGAGCAGCGGCAGGGAGCGCGAGGCCAGTGCCTCCGCGGTCAGGGCAGCGGTGTTGAGGGTGCCCAGCCCGGCACTCGCGACGAGGACGAACCCACAGCCGATTCCCTTGTAGCGCAGCCCGGTTCCGAGGTCGGCGAGCGTCCCCCCGCGCCCGTCGAGGCGCACGAGAAGCCCGCCGGCACCTTCGACGAACACCACCTCCGACTCGGCGGCGATCTCGCCGATCCGCTTGGCGTGCGTCGCGATCGGGGGGAGCGTCACCCCCTCGCGGCGGGCGGCTGACTCGGGCGAGAGCGGGTCGCGCAGCCGCACGAGCTCGTGGGTGGCGAGGTCGTCACCCACGAGACGGCGCACCTCGTCGACGTCGCCGGGCTCGCCCGGTGCGAGCCCGGTCTGGGCGGGCTTGACGACCGCGACACCGCTGCCGCGCTCACGCACGACGGCGGCCAGGGCCGCGGTGACCACGGTCTTGCCGACCTCGGTTCCCGTGCCGGTGACGAGGACGACTGAGGTCAGCGAGCGCGGGTCGGCCATCAGCCGACGAGCTCTGGTGTGGCAGAACCCAGATCGCGCTTCCCGGTGACGAGGTCGAGGACGGCGCAGGCTCGCTCGAGGTCGGCCTCGGTGTGGTCGGCGTGGGCCGTGAGACGCAGCCGCGAGCTCCCGTCGGGAGTCGACGGCGGGCGGAAGCAGCCGATCCGGATGCCGTGGGCCCGCGCGGTCTCGACGGCCTCGACGGCCTCGAACGGGCCGGGCATCAGGACCGACATCACCGCCCCGGCGGGTGCCTCGACGCCGCAGGCCTCGGCGAGCCGGGCGGCGTTGGCGTGGACGCGCGCGGTGAGCTCGGGGTGCTCGCGCAGGACCTGGATGGCGGCCAGGGCGGCGCCGGCCGACGCGGGGGCGAGGCCGGTGTCGTAGATGAAGGGGCGCGCAGTGTTGATGAGGTGCTCGCGGACATCGGGAGACGCAAGTACCGTACCCCCCTGTGCCGCAAGGGACTTCGAGAGCGTGCCCGTGACGACGACGTGTTCGGCCTCGGAGGCCCCCGCGGCCGCGACGAGGCCGCCGCCTCGCGGCCCGAGGACGCCGAGCGCGTGCGCCTCATCGATGACGAGGATGGCGCCGACCTCCGCGGTCAGGGCGATGAGGTCCTCGACGGGGGCGGCGTCGCCGAGGACGGAGTAGATCGACTCGGCGACGACGACGGCCCGGGGGTTGTCCCTGCGGCTCAGCAGCTCGGCCACGTGCTCGAGGTCGTTGTGACGGGCCACGGAGACGGCCGCGCGCGAGAGGCGGCACCCGTCGATGAGGCTGGCGTGGGCGTGCTCGTCGCTGACGATGAGGGTTCCCGCGTCGGCGAGGGTGGTGAGGACCGCGAGGTTGGCGGCGTAGCCGCTGGAGAGCACGAGGGCCGACGGGGCGCCCGTGAGCGCGGCGAGGGCCGCCTCGAGCTCGTCGTGGACGTCGAGGGTCCCGGTCACGAGGCGCGAGGCCCCCGCCCCGGTGCCGTAGGTCTCCGCCGCGGCGACGGCGCCCGCGACGACGGCGGGGTGGGTGCGCAGGCCGAGGTAGTCGTTCCCCGCGAGGTCGAGGCCGTCACCGGACTTCGTCGTGGTCAGGCGGCGGGTCAGGCCGGCCTCCCCACGGGTCGCGGCTGCCTGTCGAATCCAGTCGAGGGAGCTACTCACGGCATCGATCCTGCCACGGGTGCCGACACGCCCCCCTGTGATCTCGCCCGATCGGCTGCCCTCCGCACGGTTGCGCGTCCACACTGTCCGCATGGCGGATCGGCGGGGGGCGGATGGTCGTGCCGCGCGTGCCGCTCGTGCCGCTCGCGCTGCGATGGGCCCGGTCACCGAGCCCGAGGCGGCGCGCGCCCTGCTCGACGCCCGGGACCGGGTCTCGGTGGTCCACCCGAGCGGTGCCCGCTGGGTCGTGCTGCACGGCATCCTCCAGGTCGTCACCGTGCTGCTGCTGCTGGGGACCGTCGCCGACCTCGCGGGGTGGTGGGGCGACGGCTCATCCCGCGTCCCGATACTCGTGGCCGTGCTGGCGGTGGCCGTCGTCACCGCCCCCTTCTGGGTGCAGCTGACCAAGGCCGTCCCGCGACGGCGTGACCTGCGCCTCCGGGCGCCCTGGGTGGGCACGGTGCTGCGGGGAGGGCGGCCTGAGGAGCCGCCCGCCGCGTGGCCCGAGGAGGGCCACGGCTATGCGGTCCTCGCCGTCGCGGCGCGCACCAACGGCATCGACCGGGCCTGGCTCTTCGAGCGGGCCGCCGTGGCTCCGGCCCTCGGCGACGCGACGGTCAGGGAGCTGGCCGCCCAGGGGTGGGTCGAGGGCGGCCACCGCTGGCTCGGCTCCGACCGGCTCTCCGTCCCCGTCACCGTGACCCGGGCCGGGCGCAGGGCCCTTGCGGTGGAGCACCGCCGGCTCGAGGCGCTCGCGCTCCCCGCCTGACCCCGCGTATTTGTGTCGGGTGCTTGACACAAGAGGGCGTGGCCCTGCATGCTCCCCACTTGTACCAGTCGCTCGACACAAGATGGAGTCGTCATGCGGGTTCTCGTCCTCGCCGTCCCGATCGCGCTGCTCGGGCTCGTCGTCGCGTTGCTGCGCCGGGTCGTCGTCACGGTAGGGGTCAACGAGCACGCCGGGGCCGTGGCCATCGCGCGGCACACCCGGCGCTGGCGGGTCGTCGGTGTGGTCGCCGGGGCGGTGGCGGCCGGCCTGCTGTTCGGACTCGGGGAGCGGGTCGACGCGCTCGGCCGCCTCACCGCCCTCGCGCCGGTCGTCCTCGGGACGGGGATCCTCCTCGGGACGATCGCCGGCGAGCTCACCGCGCGTGCGCCCGTCGGCGTCCGCCGGTCCGCCTCGATCGAGCGTCGTCGCCTGCGCGGGCTGCTCCCGCGGGGACGCGCCGTCGTCCTCGGGGTCTCGTCGTCGCTGCTGGCGGGCGTGCTCGGTCTCGGGGCCGCGTGGGGGTCGAGCGACGACCAGGGCCGCGCCGGTCGCAGCTTCGCCCGGACCTGCGAGGTCGTCGTCCCCGACATCGGCCGCACGACGATGGGCAGCTCCCACGGGCCGTGGCCGGGCTCGTTCTACGCCGCGCCGCTCACGCTCGCGTTCCTCGTCCTGGCCGTCCTCGTGGCCGTCGCCCTGCGCGCCGTCGTCACCCGACCCCGTCCCGAGCTCGACAGCCACGCGCTCGACACGACCCTGCGCACCTGGTCGGTGGGCAACGTCCTCACCGCGGCGACGGTCACCGTGCTCGCGACGCTGGGGCCCGTGGCCGGTCTCGTCGCGTCCGCACTCGTCGCCAACACCTGCCCCGCGACCGGCGCGGAGACCGCCGTCGCCTGGGTGACGGCGATCGTCTCGCCCATCGCCACGGGCGCCTCCCTCGGCCTCCTGGCGGGCCTCGTCCTCACGCCGACCGTGCGCGTCGAGGACCTGCAGCGCCCCCTGCCGGGCGACCCCGCGCCCGTGGGCGCCCCGGTCCGATGACGCTGTCCACCGTCACGGTCGACGTCCTGGACCCCACCCCGCCGTACGAGCAGCTGCGCCGCCAGCTCGCCGACCTCGTCGCCAGCGGGGTGCTCGCGCCGGGCGACCGGCTGCCCGCGGTCCGCCAGCTCGCCGCCGACCTCGGGCTCGCGGCCGGCACGGTCGCCCGCACCTACCGCGAGCTCGAGGCGGCCGGGTACGTGCGGTCGCGACGGGGCGGGGGGACCCGCGTGGCCCCGGCTCCGCCGGCCGCGGTGACCCCGGTGCAGGCCCTGGAGGAGGCTGCGGCGGGCTACCTCGAGCGCGCGCGGGTGCTGGGGATCGCGCGGGCGGACGCCGTCGACGTCCTGCGCCGGGTCGCGGACCGCTGAGGCCGCTACCGGGGCGGTCGGCCGGGGCGGTCGTCCGGGCCGGTCGGCCCGCGCCGGGCCGGATAGCCTCGACCGGGTGAGCGGACCCGAGCCGCTCGAGCTCGTCCGAGGAGGACACCATGCCCAAGGCTCCCCTGCCCGACCACGTCGCCGAGCTGTTCCGGCAGCCCAACCCCGCCGTGGTCGCCGTCCTCATGCCGAGTGGCGCCCCGATGGCGGTCGCCACGTGGTACCTCGTGGAGGACGACGGCACCGTGCTGCTGAACATGGACGCCTCGCGCGCCCGCCTCGACTGGATGCGTGAGCGTCCCGAGGTCGCCCTCACCGCCCTCAAGGACGGCGAGTGGTACACCCACGTCAGCGTCCGCGGCCGCGTCGTGCGGTGGGAGGACGACCCGGTGCAGGGCCTGGCCGACATCGACCGGCTCTCGCGGCACTACACCGGTGCGCAGTACCGCGTGCGCGACCGCGACCGAGTCAGCTGCTGGGTCGAGGTCACCCACTGGCACGGCTGGGGCGAGGCCAAGACGGCGTAGCGGCGGGCGCAGCGGGGAGGGGCCGAGCGCGCGGCGTGGCGCGCGGCCGGCACCCCTCAGCCGTGGACGTCCTCCACGGCGCCGACGAGGGCGCTGGTGACGACGGCGAGGTCGGCGTCTGACGTGACGTAGGGCGGCATCGTGTAGACGAGGTTGCGGAACGGCCGCACCCACACGCCCCGGGCGATGGCGGCCGCGGTCACCTCCGCCACGCGCACCGGTTCGCGAAGCTCGATGACGCCGACTGCCCCGAGGGTGCGGACCTCGGCAACGGAGCCGAGATCGGCTGCGGGAGAGAGGCCTTCGCGCAGTCCTGACTCGATGCGGGCGACCTCGGCGGGGGTGTCCCTGGAGGCGAGGAGGTCGAGGTTGGCGCTCGCGACGGCGCAGGCGAGGGGGTTGCCCATGAACGTCGGGCCGTGCATGAGGCCGCCAGCCTCGCCACGGCTCACGCCCTCGGCGACCTCGCGGGTGCACAGGACCGCGGCGAGGGTGAGGTAGCCGCCGGTCAGGGCCTTGCCGACGCAGAGGATGTCTGGGGCCGAGGCGAGCCGGTCGCCGGCCCAGAGGGGCCCGGTTCGGTGGAAGCCGGTGGCGATCTCGTCGTGGATGACGAGGGCGCCGTGCTCGCGGGCGAGGTCGTGCAGGACGCCGAGCGCCGCGGGTGACCAGACGTGCATCCCGCCGGCGCCCTGGAGGACCGGCTCGACGATGACGGCGGCGATGTCGTCGGCGTGGGCGTGGAAGAGCTCGCGCGTGGCCCGGGCCCAGGCGGCGAGCTCGGGGTCGTCGGGGGCGCGGTCGAGACCGCCGGGTGGGCGGGGCGCGAACACGTGCTCGGGCAGGACGCCGCGGAAGAGGGCGTGCATCCCGCCCACGGGGTCGGTCACCGACATCGGGTTGAGGGTGTCGCCGTGGTAGCCGCCACGGATCGTGAAGAACCTGGTGCGGCGCCGGCCGGACGCGAGGTGCCACTGCAGCGCCATCTTCATCGCGACCTCGACCGACACCGACCCCGAGTCCGCGAGGAAGACGTGCTCGAGGCCGTCGGGGGCGAGGTCGAGCAGGCGCCGGGCGAGGCCGACCGCGGGCTCGTGGGTGAGCCCGCCGAACATGACGTGCGACATCACGTCGAGCTGGGCGCGGGCGGCGGCGTCGAGCTCGGGGACCCGGTAGCCGTGGAGCGCGCACCACCACGAGCTCATCGCGTCGACGACCTCGCGGAGGGTGCCGTCCCGGTCCCGCAGGCGCAGCCGGAT
Organism: uncultured Actinomycetota bacterium; assembly: GCA_963795035.1. Classification (GTDB taxonomy): domain Bacteria; phylum Actinomycetota; class Actinomycetes; order Actinomycetales; family Dermatophilaceae; genus Oryzobacter. The sequence continues at coordinate 148,750 of CAWCFZ010000004.1, forward strand.
GCCGTCCGCCGACTCCACGACGTAGGGGTCCTGCGGCGCGAGCGCCGACGAGTACGGGTGCCACACGTGGGCGCGGTCGAACGCGAGCAGCTCGGCGACCGCCGCGCGATCCTCGAGGATGGGGTGCTCGGCGGACGCGGGCCGCTCGGCGACCGCGGCGCGATCGGCGGGCGTGGGGCGCTCGGCGGACGCGGGGTGGCCGGCGTGCGGGAGGTCATCGGTGCTCATCGATGCCCATTGTGGCGGGCCCTCTCCGCGTCGGGTGCCCAGGTGGTCGCGGGAGCAGCCACCTGAGCACCCGACGCGGCGCCGAGGGCGCGCGGGGTCAGGCGGCCGAGGAGGTGGTGGACACCTCACGGGCCAGGCGCGCGACCAGGGTGCGCAGCTCGGCGTCGAGGTCGGCGTCGGTGAGGCGACCGTCCTGGAAGGCCTGGAACGACGAGCCGATCCCGACGGTGTCCTCGATGACGACCGCGCCGGCGACGCGCAGGACCTTGACGCCGTCCTCGCGGGCCCACTTCGCAGCGTTCGGGGAGCCGCTCGCGCCGACGACGGCCGCGGGCTTGCCGGCGATGGAGGAGGCGCCTCGCGGGCGCGAGGCCCAGTCGACGGCGTTCTTCACGGTCGAGGGGAGCGAGCCGTTGTACTCGGGCGTGACGAGCAGGACGGCGTCGGACTCGGCGACCGCCTCGCGCAGGTCGCGCGCGACCTGGGGCAGCTCGTCATCGTGGTCGAGCTCCTCGCTGTAGTGCGGGAGGTCGGCCAGGCGCTCGAAGACGGTGGCCTCGACACCCTGAGGCAGGTGGGCGACGGCGGCGTCGGCGAGCTGGCGGTTGGTGGAGCCGGCGCGCAGGCTGCCGACGAGGACGAGGACGTTCACGGTGGTCTCCCGGTGGGGTGGCGGATCGGTGCAGGGCGATCGACGCTGATCAGAAAGTTGAACCGTCAACTACCTTGCAACATTCCCGCGGGGGCACCAGCTCCTGCCGCAGTCGGGTGCTCAGGCGGCTGCCCTGGCGACCGTCTGGGCACCCGACTCGGGGGTGGGGGGCGGGGCGGGTCCGGAGGCGGGATCGAGCGCTCAGGCCCAGGTGGAGCGCTCGACGCTCCCGTGGGCCACGCACCGCGCGGTCCAGGTGCCAGGCGTGACCTGCACCGTCATCCGGCGCCGGCACTGGACGCAGAACCGCGGCGGCTCGAGCTCGGCCCGCCGCGCGCACCTCCCGTGCTCACCGGACGCCACGGCCTCACCGCACTGGCCGCACCACTCGCCGGCGTCGCCCGCGCGGGCCACCGGCTCGGAGGTCCCCGCGTCCACGAACGGCACCGGGGTCAGAGGGTCTCGTTGAGGGCCTTGATGGGCATCTCGAGCTCCTCGAGCAGCGCGAGGTCCTCCTTGGGGTCGCGCCCGAGCGTCGTGAGGTAGTTGCCGACGATGACCGCGTTGATGCCGCCGAGCAGCCCGTCGCGGGTGCCGAGGTCGCCGAGGGTCAGCTCGCGTCCTCCGGCGTAGCGCAGGATCGTGCGCGGCAGGGCGAGCCGGAACGCGGCGATCGTGCGCAGCGCGTCGGAGGACCCCATCGGCTCCAGGTCGCCGAAGGGCGTCCCGGGGCGCGGGTTGAGGAAGTTCAGCGGCACCTCGTGCGGCTCGAGCTCGCTGAGCTGGGCGGCGAGCTCGGCCCGCTGCTCGAGCGACTCGCCCATCCCGACGAGCCCCCCGCAGCACAGCTCCATCCCGGACTCCTTGACCATGAGGCAGGTGTCCCAGCGCTCCTCGAAGGAGTGGGTGGTGACGACGTTCGGGAAGTACGAGCGCCCGGCCTCGAGGTTGTGGTTGTACCGGTGCACGCCCATGTCGACGAGGTCGTCGACCTGCTCGCGGGTCAGCATCCCCAGCGACGCGGCGACCTGGATGTCGACGGCGGCCCGGATGGCGGCCACGCCCTCACGCATCTGGCGCATCAGCTTCTCGTCGGGCCCGCGCACGGCCGCGACGATGCAGAACTCGCTCGCCCCGGTCTCGGCCGTCTGCTTCGCGGCGCGCACGAGCTCGGGGATGTTGAGCCACACCGAGCGCACCGGCGAGGTGAACTGGCCCGACTGCGAGCAGAAGTGGCAGTCCTCGGGGCACCCGCCCGTCTTGAGCGAGATGATCCCCTCGACCTCGACGGCCGGTCCCTGGTACTTCATCCGCACGGCGTGGGCCAGCGCGAGGAGGTCCTGGAGCCGGTCGTCGCCGGTGCGCAGGACCTCGAGCACCTGGTCCTGCGTCAGCGGGACGCCGCGCTCGAGCACCTGCTCGCGTGCCACGTCGAGGATGTCCGTGTCGGTCACCTGAGCCGTCATGCCCGCATTGTTGCGCATCGCCCGACCCGCGCCGACGGCCGTGTCGGCTACTGGAAGAAGCCGCCGAGGCCCGAGCCGCCCTGGGCCTGGTGGCCACCCTGGGTCACCGACTCGCTGGGCTGGACGATGACGTGCCCCTGGCCGCCGAACGCCATCTGGAGCATCTCGCCCGTCCCGCCGCGCAGCATCGACCCGATGCCGCCGGTGTCGACCCGCACGTCCATCGAGACGCCGGAGGTCCACAGCACGACCGCCTGGGCGTCGGCGAAGGTCGGCGCCGAGGCGACGTCGAGGGCGACCGGGTCCCCCTTGGTCGTCACGGCGACGTAGCCGGTGCCGCGCAGCGAGACGTTGTACAGGCCCCCGGTCATGGCGGCCCCCCGGGCCTGGACGCGGTGGATGTCCCACTGGATCGAGTTCGAGAAGGCCAGGACGTTCTCCCCGTTGACCGACACCATGTCGTTCTCGAGGTAGAGGACCTGGATCTCCGCGGCGGACTCGGCGACGAACAGCTCGCCCTGCCCGGAGCACTGCATCATCTTCACGCCCTCGCCCGTCGTCGCGGCCTTGAGCATCTTCCCCAGGCCCCCCGAGCCCTTGTTCGCGAAGCGCACGTCGCCCTGGTAGGCGACCATCGACCCGGTCCGCGCCCACACCTCGCCGTACCGCATGTCGATGCGGAGCATCTTCTTGTTCTGGAGCGCGAAGGGGTCGGGCGACTCCTTCTCGCGGAACTCCTGGAACAGCGACCCGTGGATCGTCATGACCGTCCGTCCTTCGTGTCGACCGCGCCCTGTCGCACGGTGCCTCGGCCCACACGCTAGGCGCAGGGGTGCGGGCGGCCCAGGGTTTCAGTCCGGATCAGGAACGGATCAGGGAGGACCCCCATGGGCCTCATCCCTCACCCTGACGCCGTCGTACGTCCCGGGAGCCGCGTCGCCCCCGCCCGGGGCCACCGCTGCAGGCCGGCGTCCCGGCGGCGCCGCCGCCCGGCGAGAACGGCCCGAGAACGGTTGGCGCGCAGCGAGTCTCACGTCCAGGCCATGACGAGGAGGACGAGGGGAAGGGCGACCGCCGCGGTGGCGAGCGCGTAGGCGACCGCCGAGAGCAGGGGCGGCGCAGGCCCGTCGGCGAGGAGTCGCAGGCGCGCCGGGGCGGTGGTCGCGGCGCCGAGCGCCGCATCCGGGGTCCGGCCCTCCGCGAGGGCGACGAGGGCGCGGGCCGTGGCGACCTCGCCGCTGTGGCGGACGGCGGCGCGGTCGGCCAGGGCCTCGACGAGGAGGCCGACCTCGCGCAGGGCCGCCTCGGAGCGCAGCGGCGCGGGGACCGCCTCGTGGGCGACGCTGAAGAACTCGAGGAGGAGGTCGTGGCGCCCCCGGAGGTGCGCGTGCTCGTGCGCGACGACGGCGCGGAGCTGCTCGGGTGGCAGGGCGTCGAGGACGCCCTGCGTCAGCACCACCCGGGACTGCCGCCCGGGGATGCAGTAGGCGGTGGGGGTGGGGTGCTGGAGGATGCGGAGCCGCCCGTCGTCCTCGCCGGGGGTCCCGACGACGTCGACGAGCTCACGGTGCCGAGTGCGCACCCGGCGCAGGCGGGTGCCGACGTCGTGCCCCTTCCACAGCAGGCGGGCCAGCACGGCCCCGCTGAGGACGACGGTGGCCGCGACGACCTCGAGGTGGGCGGCCGGGGCGGCGTCACCCAGGAGCAGGGGTCCGGCCGCGGGTGCGGCGGCGAGCGCGGCGAGGATCCCGCCGAGCGTCACGGCCTGCCACGCGACGAGGGCGGCCCGTGGGGCACGGCGCAACCGCGTCTGGCGGGCCAGGAGCCCCGGAGCCACCCAGGCGAGGAGGACCGCCAGCCCGGCGAGCGCGATCGGCGTCACGCGACCCATCGTGGCAGGGCCCCGGGGTCGGTCAGCCGCGACGCAGCCGCGCGCGGATGCCGCCGGGGCTGTCGGGCTCACCGGACGCGCGCGCCTCCACCTCGGCGAGGGCGGCCTTGAGGTCGGCGAGCTCGTCGGTCGTCGCGCCGTCGAGGAAGTGCAGCAAGGCCGCGCGGCGGTCGGTGACCTCCATGTCGTCGAGGGTGCGGCGCATCGTGCGGGCCGTCAGGGCCTCGCGGGTGTCGGCGGGGAAGTAGCGCCAGGCGCGGCCGTCGCGCTCGCGGGTGACGAGGTCCTTCTTCGCGAGGCGGTCCAGGACCGTCATCACCGTCGTGTAGGCGATCTCGCGGTCGCGGAAGCGCTCGTGGACCTCGCGGACGGTGGCCCCCGGGAAGTCGTCGACGCCCGCGGCCTCCCAGAGGTGCTCCATCACGACGCGCTCGAGGTCACCGAGCCGGGGCGCGGAGGTCGAGTGCGGCACGGCTGCTCCTTCGGGCGACGACGACGTGACGTAGTACAAACTACCCCGCGTCCCGGCCGCGCCACCGGCTGTCGACCGGACCGAGGGCGTGAGCCCTCCCACGTGGGTGTGGCACCGTGGGTTTCGTGCACCGTGACGACCTCGTGCGGCTCCGGCAGGCCCGTGACCGGATGGACCGCGACTACGCGCAGCCACTCGACGTGCCGGCCCTGGCCGCCGCGGCCCTGATGTCGGTCGGGCACTTCCACCGCAGCTTCCGCGAGACCTTCGGGGAGACGCCGTACCAGCACCTCATGACCCGCCGGGTCGAGCGGGCCGCCGCGCTCCTGCGCTTCGGCGACCTCGGGGTCACCGAGGTCTGCATGGCCGTCGGGTGCACCTCGCTCGGGTCGTTCAGCTCGCGCTTCACCGAGCTGATGGGGGTGACGCCGAGCGAGTACCGGGCGCGGTCGCACGACGCGGCGCGCGCCATCCCCAGCTGTGTCGCGAAGCAGGTGGACCGCCCGACGCGCAAGCGGTCAGGTTCGGAGAAGCGCGAGGAGGCCGCCGGTGCCTAACGTCGGGGACATGGACACCAACACCGCCACTTCACCTGCCACCTCCACCTCGCCGGCCACCGCCGCGCTCGGGGTCGCCAACTGCTTCCTCGTCGTCGACGACCACGACAAGGCGCTGACGTTCTACCGCGACGTCCTCGGCTTCACCGTGACCCAGGACGTCACCCACGAGGACTTCCGGTGGCTGAGCGTCGCGACCCCGACCCAGCCCGACCTCGAGATCACGATGCAGTCGGTCGGGATGTACCCGGGGTGCAGCGAGGAGGACCGCGCGGCGATGGACACCCTGCTCGCCAAGGGGCTGATGACGCCGCTGATCTTCCACTGCGACGACGTCGACGCCCTGTTCGAGCACGTCCGGGCCGCCGGGGGAGAGGTCCTCCAGGAGCCGACCGACCAGTTCTACGGCGTCCGCGACTGCGCCTTCCGCGACCCCGCGGGCAACATGCTCCGGTTCAAGACCCCGCTGCCCCGGGACTGACCCGTCCGGGTCGCCGGCCCCGCCTCGCCGGCCCGGCTCAGCCCTCGGGGTAGCCCTGCGGGTTGCGGCTCTGCCACCGCCACGTGTCGGCGCACATGTCGTCGACCGTGCGGGTGGCGCGCCAGCCGAGCTCGTCCTGGGCCCTGGTGGGGTCGGCGTACGACGCGGCGACGTCACCCGGGCGCCGGGCCACGACCTCGTAGGGCAGGGCGTGGCCGCAGGCCCGCTCGAACGCCGCCAGCAGCTCGAGCACCGAGGTGCCCTGGCCGGTGCCGAGGTTCCACGTGCTGACCGGCGCATCGGTGCGCGCGAGCCGGTTCAGCGCGGCGATGTGACCGGCGGCGAGGTCCTCGACGTGGATGTAGTCGCGCACCCCGGTGCCGTCGGGGGTGGGGTAGTCGCCCCCGAAGACCGAGAGCTTGTCGCGACGACCCACCGCGACCTGGGCGAGGTAGGGCATGAGGTTGTTCGGGATGTCGCTGGGGTCCTCGCCGATGGTGCCGCTGGCGTGGGCGCCGACGGGGTTGAAGTAGCGCAGGAGGGCGATCCGCCAGGTCGGGTCGGAGGCCGCGACATCGCGCAGGACCTGCTCCTGCATCACCTTGGTCCAGCCGTAGGGGTTGGTCGCCGACGTCGGGAGCTCCTCGGCCATCGGCACCGGCGCCTCGGCGCCGTACACCGTGGCGCTGGAGGAGAAGACGAGCTTGTCGACCCCGTGCCGGCGCATCGCCCGCACGAGGGAGAACGTGGAGCCGAGGTTGTTCTCGTAGTACTCCAGCGGCTTCTCGACGCTCTCGCCGACGGCCTTGAACCCGGCGAAGTGGATGACGGCGTCGAAGGGCTCGTTGGAGAAGAGGTGCTCGGTCTTGTCGACGTCGGTGAGGTCGAAGGAGCGGACGTCGAGCGAGGTCCCGGTCAGGGCCTCGAGTCGCCCGACGACGGAGGGCTTGGCGTTGGCGAAGGAGTCGACGACGACCACCTCGTGGCCCGCGGCCACGAGCTGGACGACCGTGTGGGACCCGATGTAGCCGGCACCGCCGGAGACGAGGACGCGCATGGCGTCGAGCCTAGTGGCAGGCCGGCTCGGGTTCAGTCGTCGTCGGGGAGGACGACGCTGAGCACCCAGGAGACGAGGGTGATGACGACCGCGGCGAAGATGGCGTCCCACCAGAAGTGGTCGATGGAGAACGACAGCCCCAGCGGCTTCCCGACCCACTCGGTGATCTGGAGCATGAAGGCGTTCACGACGAAGGTGAACAGGCCCAGCGTCAGCACGATGAAGGGGAAGGAGAAGAGCTTGACGATCGGCTTGATGACGGCGTTGACCACCCCGAAGAGGAGCGCGACGAGCCCGATCGTCAGGAGCTTCTTGCCCCACGTGGCGTTGCCCTCGGCGAGGTTGATGCCGCTGACGACGAGGGCCGCGACCCACAGGGCGATGCCGTTGACGACGACCCGGATCAGGAAGTTCTTCACCCGCGCAGTCTGGCAGGTGGGCCGCCCGGGGGCCACGACCGCAGCCGTCTCGCGGTGCTCGTGTCCCGACCTACAGTGGTCGCCATGACCGACGAGACCTCCCCGGCGACGACGCAGACCCCGGGCTCCGCGGTTCGGCTGCGGGCCGCCATCGACGCCCTTCCCGCGTACACCCCGGGGCGTCCGGCGTCCGCGCCCGAGGGCGTCACGGCGTACAAGATCTCCAGCAACGAGAACCCTTACCCTCCGCTGCCGTCGGTGCTCGAGGTCGTGCGGTCCGCGGCCACCGAGATGAACCGGTACCCGGACATGGCGGTGACCGGCCTGACGGCCGCGCTCGCCGCACGGCTCGACGTCCCCGCCTCGCGGATCGCGACCGGCCCGGGGTCGGTGGGCGTGCTGGGCCAGCTCGTGGCGGCCACCTGCGGCCCCGGCGACGAGGTCGTCTACGCCTGGCGCTCGTTCGAGGCCTACCCGATCCTCGTGACGCTGTCGGGCGCGACGCCGGTGCAGGTGCCGCTGGGGCCCGGTGCGCGCCACGACCTCGGTGCCATGGCCGCCGCGATCACGGACCGCACCCGGCTCGTCCTCGTGTGCACGCCGAACAACCCCACCGGGACGAGCGTCGGGGCTGCCGAGCTCGAGACCTTCCTCGACGCCGTGCCCGAGGACGTCCTTGTCGTCATCGACGAGGCGTACCTCGAGTTCGTCACCGCGTCGGACTCACCCGACGCGCTCGCCATCCACCGGGCGCGTCCCAACGTGGCCGTGCTGCGGACCTTCTCCAAGGCCTACGGGCTCGCCGGGCTGCGGGTCGGGTACGCCGTGGCCCACGAGCCGGTGGCCGCGGCACTGCGCAAGGCGGCCATCCCGTTCGGCGTCAACTCACTGGCCCAGGTGGCTGCGGTGGCCTCGCTCGAGGCCTCCGACGAGCTCGCGGTGCGGGTCAAGGAGCTCGTGGCCGAGCGCGAGCGCGTCGTCGAGGCGCTGCGGGGCCAGGGCTGGGAGGTCCCCGACCAGCAGGCCAACTTCGTGTGGTTCGACCTCGGCGAGGACACCGCGGCCTTCGCGGCGGCCTGCCAGCAGGTCGGGCTCACGGTGCGTCCCTACGGCGGCGACGGGGCCCGGGCCACGATCGCCGAGCGCGCGGCGAACGACCGCCTCATCGAGGTGGCCGGCGCCTTCCTCGCCTCCCGCGGCGCCTGACGAACCTGGACGGCGCACCTCGACCCACCCGTGGGTCGAGGTGAAAGGCGACCCTGAGGCGGTGGGGTTTCACCTCGACGCGGTGATGAACCCGCGGGTCGAGGTGAAAGGTGACCTTGAGGCGGTGGGGTTTCACCTCGACCCGGCGCAGGCCCTCAACCCGGTGATGAACCCGCGGGTCGAGGTGAAAGGCGACCCTGAGGTGGTGGGGTTTCACCTCGACGCGGCGCAGGCCCTCAACCCGGTGATGAACCCGCGGGTCGAGGTGAAGGGTGACCTTGAGGCGGTGGGGTTTCACCTCGACCCGGTGATGAACCCGCGGGTCGAGGTGAAAGGCGACCTTGGGGTGGTGGGGTTTCACCTCGACCCGGGCCCCCCGACCTGCGCTGATGAGCGGCGCCGCGTTGACTCCGGGGCCGGACTGCTGTTGCGTGGTCGCGCATGACGGTCATCGGATTCCACTGCTCGCACGAACAGATCGCCCCGGGGCGGCTGCTGCGCGACGTCCAGCACGCCGAGCGCGCCGGGTTCACCGCGGCGATGAGCTCGGACCACCTCTCGCCGTGGTCGCAGCGCCAGGGGGAGTCGGGGTTCGCGTGGTCCTTCCTCGGGGCCGCGCTCGCCACCACCGACCTGCCCTTCGGGGTCGTCAACGCCCCCGGGCAGCGCTACCACCCCGCGATCGTCGCCCAGGGCATCGCGACCCTGGCGAGCATGTTCCCCGGTCGCTTCTGGGCCGCCCTGGGGTCGGGCGAGGCGAGCAACGAGCGCGTCACCGGAGGGGAGTGGCCGCGCAAGGAGGTGCGCGACGACCGCCTTCGCGAGTGCGTCGACGTCATCCGCCGGCTCCTCGCCGGTGAGGAGGTCAACCACGACGGCCTCGTCACGGTGAACCGCGGCAGGCTGTGGACCCTCCCCGAGCGCGTCCCGCCGCTCATCGGGCCCGCAGTGACCCCCGAGACCGCTGCGCGGCACGCCGACTGGGCCGACGGCCTCGTCACGGTCAACCAGCCGCTGGACACCCTGCGCAGCGTCCTCGACGCCTACCGCGACGCCGGAGGACGCGGCGCGGCCCGCCTCCAGGTCCACCTCAGCTGGGCGGGCACCGACGACGAGGCCCTGGCCATCGCCCACGACCAGTGGCGCAGCAACGTCCACGGACCCTCCCGTCTCGTGGGACACCGAGACCGTCGAGGCCTTCGACACGATGTCCGCGCAGGTCACCCCGGAGCAGGTGGCCGAGGTCGTCCACGTCTCGGCCGACCCCGCCCGCCACGTCGCGTGGCTCCACGACTACGTCGAGCAGGGGTGGGACGAGATCTACCTCCACTTCGTCGGCCAGGAGCAGGAGGCCTTCATCGACACCTTCGGCGAGCACGTCCTGCCCCAGCTGGACCCCACCGCGCCACCGCCGGCCGTCACCGAGCGCGTGGCCGTCGAGCACGAGGAGGCGACCCGATGAGGCTGAGCCAGACCGGCGACGTGTGGTGGAAGTCGGCCGTCCTGTACTGCGCCGACGTCCAGACCTTCCAGGACAGCGACGGTGACGGCATCGGTGACCTGCGCGGGATGACGGAGCGGATCGAGTACCTCGCCGACCTGGGCATCACCTGCCTGTGGCTCATGCCGCTGTACCCGACGGCCGGGCGCGACGACGGCTACGACATCACCGACTTCTTCGGCGTCGACCCACGCCTGGGCACCCTCGGTGACTTCGTCGAGCTCGTCCGGACCGCCCGCAGCCGCGGCATCCGGGTCATCGTCGACTTCGTCATGAACCACACGTCCGACAAGCACCCGTGGTTCAGGAGCGCCCGTCGCAGCGTCGACGACCCGTACCGGCAGCACTACGTGTGGTCGGCGACGAAGCCCCGCAGCACCAAGAGCGAGGTCGTCTTCCCCGACAAGGAGGACAGCATCTGGGAGCTCGACGACAAGACCGGCGAGTGGTTCCTCCACCACTTCTACAAGACCCAGCCCGACCTCAACGTCGCCAACCCGGCGGTGCAGGAGGAGATCGCGCGCACCCTCGGCTTCTGGCTCGAGCTGGGCGTGGCCGGCTTCCGCATCGACGCCGTCCCGTTCCTCTTCGCCACCGACACCTACCCCGGGTCCGAACCGTCCGGCTTCAACCCCCAGCGCTACCTCAAGGACGTCCGCGACTTCGTGACCCGCCGCCTGGGCGACGCCGCACTCCTCGGCGAGGTGAACCTGCCCTACGCCCAGCAGAAGGACTTCTTCGGGGGTGACGACGGCGACGGCCTCAACATGCAGTTCGACTTCATCGGGATGCAGCGCCTCTACCTCTCGCTCGCCCGCGAGGACGCCGGGCCGCTCGCCGACGCCCTGCGCGAGCGCCCCCCGCTCGACGAGACGAGCCAGTGGGCCAACTTCGTCCGCAACCACGACGAGCTGACCCTCGACAAGCTGACCGTCCCGGAGCGCAAGGAGGTCTTCGCGGCCTTCGGGCCCGACCCCGACATGCAGCTGTTCGGCCGCGGCCTGCGCCGCCGCCTCCCGCCGATGCTCGGCGGCGACGAGCGCCGCATCCGGCTCGTCTACTCCCTGATGTTCTCGCTCCCCGGCACGCCGACCCTGTTCTACGGGGAGGAGATCGGGATGGGCGAGAACCTCGAGGTCGAGGGCCGCCTCGCCGTGCGCACGCCGATGCAGTGGGATGACGGGCCCAACGGCGGGTTCTCCACCGCGCCGAAGCGCCGCCTGACCCGTCCCCAGCCGACGGGCCTGTCCTCGCCCGAGCACGTCAACGCCGCGGCGCAGCGCCAGGACCCCGAGTCGCTCTGGTCCTTCGTCCGCACGCTCATCCGGCGCTACCGGCAGATGCCGCAGATCGGATGGTCCGAGGTCGAGGTGCTCGAGCACGGCGCGCCGTCGGTCCTCGCCCACGTGGCGCGCTGCGAGGACTGGCGCCTGCTCGCCCTGCACAACCTCGCGGCGCAGGACGTCTCCCTCACCCTCGAGCTCGGGAAGGTGCCCGAGGGCAGCGTGCTGCGCGACGTCCTCGACGGCGGGCCCGACGTGCCCCTGCCGACGTCCGGCCGGGTCGAGCTGCGAGTCGACGGCCACGGTGGGCGGTGGCTGCGGGTCCTCGCCCCGGGGGAGCAGGCCTACGCCTGAGGACTCGAGGCGGCGAGGTGCTCCGCGAGGGCCGTGGGTCGAGGTGAAGGGTGGCCCTGAGGTGGTGGGGTTTCACCTCGACCCGTCGTGGACCCTGTGGGTCGAGGTGAAAGGTGACCCTGAGGCGGTGGGGTTTCACCTCGACCCGTCGTGGACCCTGTGGGTCGAGGTGAAGGGTGGCCCTGAGGTGGTGGGGTTTCACCTCGACCCGGCGTCTAGCCAGCCGGGTCCGCCGTTCGCAGCGTCCGTCCGTCGGGGATCTCGCGCCCGCTGAGCAGCGCCACCAGCTCGCCAGTGTCGGCCCGGACGACCCGGCCCGCTCCCCAGCCCCACTCGGTGTCGGTGGCCTCGAGTGCGGTCCCGGACAGGTCGAGGCCGAAGATGCTGCCGCGGGCGGCAGTGAGCTGGTCCAGGACGGCGGTGGCGGCCCCGGTCGGTGCGACCGGCGGCTGGTCGAGGGGGATCGTCACGTCGAGGGAGTGGATGACGGCGTGGCTCAGCGCGCCGGCCCCGCCGCCACCCGGCGGTTCCCAGGCGTGCAGTCCCGGCGACCGGAGCTGCTCGAGGAGGTCGGCGATGGGCAACGCAGCGTCCCGCATCGCAACGGTGTCGGACAGCACGGTGAAGTCACCCCCTGCCGCCGCCATCTCGGCTCCGAACTGGGCCGGGGTCAGCCGGACCGGCATGGTCACGTGTGCGACCACCTCGCGCACCCGCCACCGCTCGCAGAGCGAAGGCGAGTCCCAGGCCTCGAGGGGCGAGGAGGCGAGGAGGTCGGCGAGTCCGGTGTAGGTCTGGGCCACCCAGGACCTCATCAGGTCGGCGGTGTCGGTTTCCATGGCCGCCATCAAACACACCAGGGTCGGTCGCTGCCACCCGGTTGCCAGCGCACCAGCGCGTTGAGACGCACCGCTGCGTGCGGCGCCTCCTCGCCGCCACGGCGCCCCGGGGGAGCAGGCCTACGCCTGAGGGCTCGAGGCGGCGAGGTGCTCCGCGAGGGCTCGGGCCACCGGCCAGGCTCCCTCGCTCGTGTTCGAGATGACGGTCCAGGTGAGGCCGCTGCGCCGGTCGTGCTCGCTGCGGAACGAGACCCCGGCGTCCGACCCCTCGAGCGAGACGACCCCGTCCTGCGCCCCGAGGCCGAGCCCCAGCCCGAACCGGTAGCCCGACGGGTCGGTGCCGCGGAGCGTGACCATGTCGGCCACGACGTCGATGGGCAGCAGGTCACCGGAGTCCAGCGCCCGCCAGAAGGCAGCGACGTCGGCGGTGGTCGTGTACATCCCGCCGTCGCCGCTGCCGACGACCGGGAGGTGGAGCACGTTGGTCCGCGGCCGGTCGGTCCACAGGTAGCCGACGGCGGCGTCCGCCGGGAGCTCGTCGGAGCGCAGGAAGCCCGAGGCCGCCATCCCCGCCGGGGTCAGCACCCGCTGCACCGCCAGCTCCTCGAACGTTCGGCCGGCCACCCGCCCGGCGACGACCGCGAGCACGACGAAGCCGCTGTTGTTGTAGACGCACCTCTCACCGGGCGCGAAGACCTGGGGGTGCCCGTCGAGCACGCGAAGGTAGTCCTCGGTGGTGGTCAGGGTGTGCACCGGGACGGTCATGACGTAGTCGTTGGCGTCCGTGAAGGTGTCCTCGTCGACGTAGTCGCCGATCCCCGAGCGGTGCGTCAGCAGGTGCTCCACCGTCACGCGGTCGTCCACGAGCGGCAGGTCGGCGCCCAGCACCTCACGCACCCGCGTGCCCAGCGACAGGACTCCCTCCGCGACCAGGCTCATCACGGTCACGGCGGTCACGGCCTTGGTGCCGCTCGCCGTCCCGAGCCGGGTGGCGGTCGTCATCGCGATGCCGTGGCGCCGGTCGGCGAGCCCGAAGGCGGCGTCCACCTCGGTGACGCCGCCACGGTCGAGGCGCACGACCCCCGAGAAGCCGGAGGAGGCGGCCGCGTCCTCGACGACGGCGGACGCGGCGGAGAGGGGCGGGGGCGAAGGTCGCGAGGACGAGTCCACGACGGCGAACCTAGGGCAGCGGTGCCGCGGACGCGAGCCATTTCCACGGCCGTGCAGGTGCAGCCACGGCGCCCGTCATCCGCGGCTTGGGTGGATGCCCGCTCCCACCGGTACGGTGGGTCCGACACCCGGCAGTGACCGCCGCCACACCCAGCACCAGCGGTCACGACGACCCTGCCGGCGGTCCGCGCGGCTCCCGTCGCAGCGTCCCGTCGGCGTAGCGACGCGGCACCCGTCACCACGGGTGCCCGGAGAAGGAGTGCCCTGTGAGCGACAACGTGGTCGCCCCCCTCGAGACGGCGTTCGGCGTGGACCACCACGTGACGCGCGCCGAGGCCCCCGAGCGCCCCGTCCAGGACGGCGGCCCGGAGATGGTCCAGCTGCTCAACCCCGAGGGGGAGCGCGTCAGCCACCCCGAGCACGACGCCGTCGTCGACGCCCTCTCCGACGAGGAGGTCCGCGGGTTCTACCGCGACCTCGTCCTCATCCGGCGCTTCGACGCCGAGGCCACGGCCCTGCAGCGCCAGGGCGAGCTGGGCCTGTGGGCCAGCCTCCTGGGCCAGGAGGCCGCGCAGGTCGGCTCCGGCCGCGCGATGCGTGCCCAGGACTACGCCTTCCCGACCTACCGCGAGCACGGCGTCGCCTGGTGCCGCGGGGTCGACCCCGTCAACCTCCTCGGGATGTTCCGCGGCGTCAACCACGGTGGCTGGGACCCCAACGAGAAGAACTTCCACCTCTACACGATCATCATCGGCGCCCAGACGCTGCACGCCACGGGTTACGCGATGGGCGTCCAGCGCGACGGCCACGTCGGCACCGGCGACGACGAGCGCGACACCGCCGTCATCGCCTACTTCGGCGACGGCGCGACGAGCCAGGGCGACGTCAGCGAGGCCCTCGTCTTCGCCGGCGTCAACAACAGCCCCGTCGTCTTCTTCTGCCAGAACAACCAGTGGGCCATCTCCGAGCCGAACGAGAAGCAGACCCGGGCGCCGCTGTGGCACCGCGCCCGCGGGTTCGGCTTCCCCGGGATCCGGGTCGACGGCAACGACGTCCTCGCCGTGTACGCGGTCACCAAGGCCGCGCTCGACGCCGCCCGCTCGGGACAGGGCCCGACGTTCGTCGAGGCGTACACGTACCGGATGGGCGCGCACACCACGTCCGACGACCCCACGAAGTACCGCGTCAGCGCCGAGGTCGAGGTGTGGAAGCACCGCGACCCCATCGAGCGCCTCAAGCGCTGGCTCACCACCACCGGGCGCGCCGACACCGACTTCTTCGACGCCGTCGACGAGGAGGCCGACGAGCTCGGCGCCGACGTCCGCGAACGCTGCCTCACCATGGGCGACCCCGACGGCTCCGAGATGTTCGACCACGTCTACGCCGAGTCGCACCCCGTGATGGAGCGCGAGCGGGCCGAGTTCCTCGCCTACCAGGCCTCGTTCGAGGGGGCCCACCGATGAGCCAGACGACGCTCGCCAAGGGCATCACCAGCGGCCTGCGCGCCGCCATGGACAAGGACCCGAAGGTCGTCCTCATGGGGGAGGACATCGGCAAGCTCGGCGGCGTCTTCCGCGTCACCGAGGGCCTGCAGAAGGACTTCGGCGAGGACCGCGTCATCGACACCCCGCTCGCCGAGGCCGGGATCATGGGCACCGCGATCGGGATGGCCCTTCGCGGCTACCGTCCCGTCGTGGAGATCCAGTTCGACGGCTTCGTCTACCCGGCCTTCGACCACATCGTCAGCCAGGTCGCCAAGCTGCGCGCTCGCTCGCTCGGCTTCGTCAAGATGCCCATCGTCATCCGGATCCCGTTCGGCGGCGGCATCGGCGCGGTCGAGCACCACAGCGAGAGCAACGAGGCCTACTTCGCCCACACCGCGGGCCTGAAGGTCGTCGTGTGCTCCAACGCCCACGACGCCCACTGGATGATCCAGCAGGCCGTCGAGACCGACGACCCCGTCGTGTTCTACGAGCCCAAGCGCCGCTACTGGGACAAGGGCGAGGTCGGCGACGGCCCCGACGGCGCACTCGGCACCGCCCGCATCCTGCGCGAGGGAACCGACCTGACGCTGCTGGCCTACGGCCCGATGGTCAAGACGTGCCTGCAGGCCGCGCAGGCCGCCGAGGAGGAGGGCCGCAGCCTCGAGGTCATCGACCTGCGCTCGCTCTCCCCGCTCGACGAGGGCGCCATCCTCGGCTCGGCGCGCAAGACCGGCCGCGTCGTCGTCGTCCACGAGGCGTCCACCTTCCTCGGCCTGGGCTCGGAGATCTCGGCCCTGGTCACCGAGCAGGCGTTCTACCACCTCGAGGCCCCGGTGCTCCGGGTCGGCGGCTACAACGTGCCGTACCCGCCGAGCCGCATCGAGGAGGAGTTCCTGCCCGACCTCGACCGCGTCCTCGACGCCGTCGACCGTTCGCTCGCCTACTGAGAGGGGTTCTCGCACATGGCTCTTCGTGAGTTCCGTCTGCCCGACCCCGGTGAGGGCCTCACCGAGGCCGACATCGTCACCTGGCACGTCAAGGTCGGCGACACCGTCAAGGTCAACGACGTCGTCGTCGAGATCGAGACGGCCAAGTCCCTCGTCGAGCTGCCCGTGCCGTTCGCGGGCGTCGTCTCGGCGATCCTCGTGGAGGAGGGCACGACCGTCGAGGTCGGCACCCCGATCATCTCCGTCGACGACGGCCAGGGCGGTCCGGCCGCGGCGCCGGCCGCCCCCGCCGTGAGCGAGCCGGCGCCCACCGCGAGCGAGCCGGCGGCGCCCGCGGCCGAGGAGATCGGTGAAGGCCTCATCGGCGGCACGACCTCCACCGGTCGCACCGCCGTGCTCGTCGGTTACGGGGTCAAGCAGACCGAGGCCAAGCGCCGGCCCCGCAAGGGCGGCAGCCTGCCCAAGGAGCTCGACCACGGGCTGGAGGCGGTCTCGGAGACGCTGGCGCCCTCGCGCGACCTCTCACCACCACCTCCCCCCCAGGTGGTAGGCGCGACGCCTTCAGGTGAGGCTCGGGCGCTCGCCAAGCCGCCGGTGCGCAAGCTCGCCAAGGACCTCGGGGTCGACCTCGGCACCGTCACGCCGAGCGGTGCGGGCGGCGTCGTCACCCGCTCCGACGTCGAGGCCGCGGCCTCCGGCGCGGGCGCCGCTGCGTCGGCCGACGTCGACCCGGCCGCATCCCGCTGGGGCCGTCCCACGGCAACCGGCGAGCGGCGGGCCCCTGGCGGTGACAGGGAGACCCGAGTCCCGGTCAAGGGCGTGCGCAAGCTGACCGCGCAGGCGATGGTCGGCTCGGCCTTCACCGCGCCGCACGTCACCGAGTGGGTCACCCTCGACGTCACCGCGACCATGGAGCTCGTCGAGCGCCTCAAGCGCGACAAGGAGTTCAAGGACGTCAAGGTCACGCCGCTCCTCGTCCTCGCGAAGGCGATGTGCGTCGCCGTGCGCCGCAACCCGGAGATCAACGCGGCGTGGGACGAGCAGGCCCAGGAGATCGTCCTCAAGCACTACGTCAACCTCGGCATCGCGGCGGCCACCCCACGCGGCCTCGTCGTCCCGAACGTCAAGGACGCCGACCGGATGACGATGCGCGAGCTCGCCGAGGCGATCGGGGCGCTCACCGCCACCGCGCGCGAGGGTCGGACCCAGCCGGCCGAGATGTCCGGCGGCACGATGACGATCACGAACGTGGGCGTCTTCGGCGTCGACGCCGGGACGCCGATCCTCAACCCGGGGGAGGCGGCGATCCTCGCGTTCGGCGCGGTCAACCGCAGGCCGTGGGTCGTCACCGGCGCCGACGGCAGCGAGTCGATTCAGCCGCGCTGGGTCACGACCCTCGCCCTGTCCTTCGACCACCGCCTCGTCGACGGCGAGCTCGGGAGCCGCTACCTCGCCGACGTCGCGGCGGTCCTGCGCGACCCGTCCCGAGGCCTCGTCTGGGGCTGACGCCACCACGCCACCGCGGCCGCTGCCGTGAGGACCAGCCCTCCCCCGAGGGCCACGGCCCACGCGGTGAGCGGCCGCGGTGCGTCGGTGAGGGTCTGCCAGGACCACCCCTGGCTGAGGAGGAGCGTCGAGGTCCCCAGCCAGGCGGCCACCGCGACGGTGCCGAGCCACCGCCGCCCGGTCCGCCCGAGGAGGAGGCCGTCGCGGTGGGTGAGCGCGGCCGCGACACCGAGCACGGCCACGAGACCGGCTCCCGTCAGGCACACGAGGGCCCCGCGCGGCGAGAGCGGCGAGCCCGCGATCGAGCCCATCGCGAGGACGACCCCGACCCCGGCCGCCCACGACGCGCCGGCGAGCAGCCGGCTGGTTGAGCGCCCCCGCCGCGAGAACGCCACGGCGCCGGACGCCGCGACGCCGGTCACGAGGAGGGCGCCGGACCCCTGGCCGTTCGTCACGAGGGCGTGGAAGACCCGGGGGTCGAGCAGGGCCGACGACAGCAGCACCGGGGCCCAGGCCGCCCATCGTGGTGGCGCCGTCCCGACGGAGTGGCACCACGCCGCCCCACCGCAGACCGCCCCGACGAGCGCCCCCGGAGCGAGGACGAGCAGCTCGGTCGACCAGGTGAACGCCGACTCTGCGCCGGCGAGCTCGACCATCCAGCACCGCAGCCCGGCCGCCCAGGCCAGCCCGACGACCGCACCGGTCGCCACCCGGCCCAGGGCCGGGTGACGAGCGAGGTCGCCGGTGGTCACGATCGCGACGTCCCGCGGGCGGACCGTTGCAGCTCCCACCCCAGGGCGGCGAACAGGAGCATCCACCCGATGATGGCGAGCCGGCCCCACACCATCGGCGCGAAGAGGGCGGGCGTCATCGGGACGAACACCCACACCCCGAGAGCGAGCACGACCCACCGTCCGCGCCCCTCGAAGACCGGCCTGCGGGCCAGGCCGACCCCGGCCACGACGAGCCCGAGCCCGATCGCCATCGACGCGACCCCGTAGAGGGAGCCGAGCAGCTGTCCCCTCGGCGAGGTGAGCGTGATGCCGAGCCCGACGAAGGCCACGACGGCCTCCATGACGGTGAGCCCGACCATCCCGGCGACGGCGAGGCCGACCCCCGCTCGCGTGGTGCGGGTGGCGACGGGCCGGGCCACCGCTCCGAGGGCGAGGAGCCCGGCGAGCAGGCCGAGGTGGTGGACGGTGAAGAAGAGCTGGAAGGCGACGTGCGATGTCTCGCCGAGGGGGTACGAGAACTGGTCCGGACCCACCTCTCGCGGCCACACCGCGAGGGCGGCGCCCGAGAGGACGCCGAGGATCCCGGCGACGACGGTGAGGGTCCCCGCGCGGGAGACCCGCTGCGCGGAGTCGGTGGCGGCCAGGGTGCGTGGTGTCGTGGTGGTCATGGGCCGACGGTAGGAAGGCGCCGCCCGGGCGCGCATCCGTGGATCCACTCAACTCGCGGCCTCGGCGCGGTTCCGCTCCCGTCGGTAGGGTCGCCACCATGGAGCGACCCGGTGGCGACGCCCAGCTCGTCCTCGCTCGCGAACGCCACGCTGCGGGTGACGTGGCCGGTGCCTGGGAGGCGTGCGTCGAGGTCGCCGAGGTGGCCCGCGCCACCGCCGACGCGGGCCTGCTCGCCGACGCCGCGCTCGTCATCCGGCGACCGACCGACCCGGTCCTGCGTGCTCGGGTCCACGCGCTCGCGCTCGAGGCGCTGGCGAGGACGCCGCAGGACAGCCCGCTCCGCGCGCGGGTCGAGGCGCAGGTCGCCGCCACGCGCGACGCCCACCAGGCGCCCCGCGCGGAGGTCGACCCCGCCGACCTCGCCGACCCGGAGGCCGCGTTCCTCGGGCTGCAGGCCCGGGTGGCCGACCTGCAGAACCCGGCCCACGTCGACGAGCGGCTCGCCCTCGCCGACCGGGCCGTCGGGCTGGGGACGGCCACCGGCGTCGTGGAGTACGCGGCGTGGGGGCACCGCTGGCGGATGGACGCGTTCGCCGAGCTCGGTCGGCCGGTCGAGCTGGCGGCCGAGCGGTCCGCCGTCCGGCCCCTCGTCGAGGCCCTGGGCGTCGAGTGGCGTTCGTGGCTGCTCCTCACCCGGGCCTCCTCCCGGCTCCTCGAGGGCGACTTCGAGGAGGTGCGGCGGTTGGTCGACGAGGCGCGCGCCGTGGGCGGCCCCGCGAGCACGGCCGACTACTTCCACCTCGTCTTCGCGTCCGAGCTGGCCTCCTGGACGGGCGCCGACGCGGCCGCCGTGGCCACGCAGGTCGCCCGCGCCACCGAGCACCTGCCCTTCCTCGCCCGCGCGTGGCTCGCCGTGGCCCGTCAGGTGGCGGGCGACCTCGACGGGGCCCGTGAGGTGTGGGCGAGCGTGCGTCCGCACCTCTTCCGGATGCCCGACGACGCGCCCGAGCTGCTCATCGCCGCCGCCAGCGAGACCCACCTGTGCGAGACCTTCGCCGATACGGAGGTCGCCGCCGGCCTGTACGACCGCCTCCTGCCCCACGCGGGGCGCCACGCCATCGCGCTGGCGAACAGCCCCTACCACGGCCCCGTCACCCTCTCCCTCGGCCGCCTGGCGCTGGTGCTCGGCCGCCCCGAGGAGGCCCGCCGGCACCTCCTCGACGCGCTCGAGACGTGCACCGCGCTCCAGGCGCTGCCGCACGCCGCCCTGGCGCACCTCACCCTCGCCCGGTCGTACGGGCTGGGCACGCGCGGCCGCAGCGAGCACGCGTCGACCGCCGCCGACCTCGCGCGCCGGGTCGCAGCGACGGCGGTGCTCGCCCGGGCCGAGGCCCTGACGGCGGCACGGGAGGGAGACCCGCGCCTCACCGCGCGCGAACGCGAGATCGCCGACCTCGTCGCCGAGGGACTGACCAACGGGATGATCGCCGCGCGGCTCGTCCTGTCCGAGCGCACGGTCGAGAACCACGTCGCGCACATCCTGCACAAGCTGGGCCTGGCCACCCGCACGGCACTCGCCGTGGCGGCCCGGGCCACCGCCGACGAGAGGACCCACCCATGAGCGACCCGAGCGGAGTCGTCTTCCCCGAGGTCGACGGGCGGCGGTCGACCGGTGCCACCGGGCGCGCGGTCGTCGCCGACGCCCTCACCCCGGTCGACCCCGTGGGAGCCGCCGCGGCGCACCGGGAGACCAACTGGCGCAGCGGGTACCTCACCCACTTCCGACGGCTCGTCGAGGCAGGCCTGAGCCGGCCCGAGGACGCCATCGCCGTCGCCGAGGCCGGGCTCGCGTCGGTCCACGAGCGGATGCGGTGGCGTGACCCCGGTGGTCGCGAGGTCCGCCTCGCTGCCGCGCTCGGCGGCGTCGTCGGCAGTCCTGCCGACCTCCTCGGGACGGAGGTCGTCACGGGGGAGGGCGACCCCGACACCGCGCTGACCATTCCGTACCGGGGCCGCCGCCTCGCGGGGGACGACCTGCGCCGCCAGCTCGACAGCTGGGTGGCGGGCGGCGTCGTCGAGCCGACCCTGCGCGAGGCCGTGACCGCCGTGCTGGAGAACCCCGAGTGGCTCCGCCTCGAGGGGCGGACGGTGGCGATCCTCGGTGCGGCCGCTGAGATGGGCCCGCTGCGGGCGCTGCTGCGGTGGGGCGCCACCGTCGCCGTCGTCGACCTGCCCCGCCCCGAGCTGTGGGGCCGGGTGCTCGCCGACGCCCGCACGGGTGCCGGGCGCGTCCTCGTCCCGGCCGGGCACGGGAGCTCCCCCCTGGCCGACCGGTGCCGGCGTCGACCTCGTCCACGACCTGCCGACCGCCACGGGGTGGATCGCCGGCCTCGAGGGCTCGCTCGTCATCGGGAACTACGTCTACGCCGACGGCGCGACCAACGTGCGGGTCAGCACCGCGGTCGACGCGCTCACCCGCACCGTGTGCCTGGCCCGCCCTGAGACCGCCCTGTCGTTCCTCGCCACCCCGACCGACGTCTTCGCCGTCCCCGGTGAGGCCGTCGAGGCCAGCGTCCGCGCCTACGCGCAGCGCCGGACCTCCAAGGTCCTGCGCGTGCCGCTGCGCACGCTGTCCGGGGGGAGGCTGCTGCGGCGCAACTACGTCCCCGGTGAGGACCCCGGCATCAACGACTCCGTCGTGCTCCAGCAGGGCCCGAACTACCTTCTCGCCAAGCGGATCCAGCGCTGGCGCGCCACGACGGCCCGCGCAGGGGGAAGGACCGTGTCGTTCAAGATCGCGCCTCCGACCCGAACCCGATCGGTGCTGAAGAACCGCGCGCTGGCCGCGGCCTACGCGGGCGCCCACCGCTTCGGCGTCGAGGTCTTCGAGCCGGGCACCGCCAACACGCTCATGGCGGCCCTGCTCGTCCACGACCTCAGCCAGGGGTCTCCGGCCCAGGAGCACCCGTGGCAGGACGAGGCCTGGGCCGCGGCCCACGGCGGCCTGTGGCGCTCGGCCTACGACCCCCGCAGCGCCCTCGGCCTGGCGGCACTCCTCGGCGCGGCGTCGGCCCGGCCCTGACGCCGCCGCCGCGGGCCGTCATGATGGGGGCATGCGTGCCGACCCCCTCGACCTCATCGACGTCGACAGCCTGCTCACCGACGAGGAGAAGGCGGTCCGGGCCGCCACCCGTGCGGTCTGCGCCGAGCACGTCGACCCCCACGTCATGGAGTGGTTCGAGAAGGGCGAGCTCCCGGTCGTGCGCGAGCTGGCACGTGAGTTCGGCCGGGTGGGCCTGCTCGGCATGCACCTCGAGGGTTACGGCTGCGCCGGGATGTCGTCGGTCGACTACGGCCTCGCGTGCCTCGAGCTGGAGGCGAGCGACTCGGGGATCCGCTCGCTCGTCTCGGTCCAGGGCAGCCTGGCGATGTACGCGATCTGGCGGTTCGGCAGCGAGGATCACAAGCAGGAGTGGCTCCCGCGGATGGCGGCGGGCGAGGCCATCGGCTGCTTCGGCCTCACCGAACCCGACCACGGGTCCGACCCTGCGGGGATGCGCACGCGGGCCCGCCGTGACGGTGACGACTGGGTCCTCACCGGCTCGAAGACGTGGATCACCAACGGCTCGGTGGCCGACGTCGCGGTCGTCTGGGCGAACGCCGGTGAGGAGGAGGGCGGCATCCGCGGCTTCGTGGTCCCCACGGACACACCGGGGTTCGCCGCGCACACCATCCACCACAAGATGTCGCTGCGGGCCTCGGTCACCTCCGAGCTCACCTTCGACGAGGTGCGCCTGCCCGCCGCCGCGGTGCTGCCCGAGGTGCGCGGCCTCAAGGGCCCGCTGGCCTGCCTGTCCGAGGCCCGCTACGGCATCGTCTGGGGCTCCCTGGGTGCCGCGCGGTCCTCCCTCGACACCGCGCGCCGGTACTCGATGGAGCGCGTCCAGTTCGGCCGGCCCATCGCCGGCTTTCAGCTGACCCAGGCCAAGCTCGCGAACATGGCCGTCGAGCTCCAGCTCGGGCAGCTCCTCGCGCTGCACCTCGGCCGCCGCAAGGACACGGTGGGCCTGCGTCCCGAGCAGGTCTCGGTCGGCAAGTACAACAACATCACCAAGGCCATCGAGATCTGCCGCACGGCGCGCACGATCCTCGGCGCCAACGGGGTGAGCGGCGAGTGGCCGATCATGCGCCATGCCAACAACCTCGAGTCGGTCCTGACCTACGAGGGCACCGTCGAGATGCACACCCTCGTCATCGGCCAGGCGCTGACGGGCGAGGCCGCCTTCCGCTGATGCTGTCCGCCTACGCCCCCCTGTTCCGGGTCCCCGGAGCGCTGCCGTTCATCGCGGGAACCGCGTTCTCGCGCACCGGAGGCGCGATGTTCGGCGTCGCGGTGATCGTCATGATCAGCGAGCGACGCGGCTCGTTCGGCCTGGCCGGCGCGGTCTCGGCCGTGGGCCTGGCGGTGCTCGCCGTCGCCGGTCCGGTGCTCGGCCGGCTCGTCGACAAGTACGGGCAGCGCCGCGTGGCCGTGCCCTTCGTCCTCCTCTCGGCGGTGACGAGTTCGGGGGTCGTCGTCTCCTCGGCGTTCGGCGCACCCGTCTGGACCCTCTTCGTGCTCTACGGCCTGAGCGCGATCCTCCCCGAACCCGGTCCGATGTCGCGGGCCAGGTGGGCGCACATCTTCCGCGACGAGCCCGAGCGCCTCCACACGGCGATGGCCTTCGAGCAGGTGGCCGACGAGGCGTCCTTCGTCATCGGCCCGGTGCTCGCGGTCCTCCTGGCCACGTTGTGGTTCCCCGAGGCGGGCCTCATCCTCGCGACCGTGGTGTTCACGCTCGGCTGCCTGGCCTTCCTGTCCGCGCGGGCCACGGAGCCCCCCGTGGTCCCCCACGGTGAGCGCCCCGGCGGTCTCGCGATCCGGCGCCCGGGTCTCCTCGTGGTCGCGACGGCCCTCGTCATGACCGGCGTCATCTTCGGGGCGAACGAGGTGATCGCGGTCGCCTTCGCCAAGGAGGAGGGCAACACGAGCTTCTCGAGCGTCATCCTGGGCGGGTTCGCGCTCGGGTCGACGGTCGCCGGCATCGTCTTCGGGACCAAGGTGTTCACCGCGAGCCTCACCCGGCGGCTGGCCGTGGCCGCGGCGGCGATGTTCGTCCTCGAGGTCCCGGCGCTGTTCGCCGGTGGCCTCTGGCCGCTCACCGTCGTCATGGTCGTGGCGGGGTCGGCGACGGCGCCGATGCTCATCACGAGCCTGTCGCTCGCCCAGCGCCTCGTCCCCAGGGCGCTCGTCACCGAGGGGATGGCGGTCGCGGTGACGGGCATCCTCATCGGGATCTCGGCGGGCTCGGCCGGGGCCGGCTGGGCCATCGAGGCCTGGGGGGCCCAGCGCGCCTACGCGGTGCCGGTGACGGCCGGCGCACTCGCGGTGCTGATCATCCTCGTTCGGTACCGCCGGCTCGAGCGGGCCGAGCTCGTCGGCACCGGCATCCCGTCACCTCCGGCGCCGGCTGAGGTCGCACCCGAGCCCGCACGCGACTGACGGCGAGAAGCCTTGGCGCGCAGACCTGCTGAGCGCTGCCTTCAGCGCGTGCCGTCGGATCGGTCGGGGAGCCAGGTGCCGGCGCGCATGACCGCCACGACCTCGAGGGCGTCGTCGAGGTGGACGAGGTCCGCCCGGGTGCCGGCCGCGATCGTGCCGACGTCGGTGAGCCCGAGGACGCGCGCCGGCGTCGCGGTGGCGGCCTCGACGGCCCGGTCGAGCGGTATCCCGGCCACGGTCACGGCATAGCGGAGCGCACGGTCCATCGTCAGGGTGCTGCCCGCGATGGCCCCGCCGTCGACGAGGCGTGCCACCCGGTCGAGGACCCGCACCGCGGCGGGACCGAGGACGTAGTCACCGTCCCCGGAGCCCGCGGCACCCATGGCGTCGGTGACGAGGGCGAAGCGGCCGGGGGCCGAGGACGCGACCCAGCGCAGGACCTCCGGGTGGAGGTGGATGCCGTCGGCGATGACCTCGACGACGACGCGGTGGTCGCCCGCGAGCGCGAGGACCGGGCCCGGCTCGCGGTGGTGGACCCCGCGCATGGCGTTGAACAGGTGGGTGCCCACACGGACCCCGGCGTCGATCGCCTCGCCGGCGACGTCGAAGCGGGCGTCGGTGTGGCCCAGGGCCGCGACGACCCCGCGGGCCGCGAGCAGGCGCACCGCCTCGAGGCCGTGGTCGAGCTCGGGGGCGAGGGTCACCATGACGACGGTGCCGCCGGCGGCGTCGAGGATGCGGGTCACCTCGGCCGGGTCCGGCGACCGCAGGAGCGAGGGGTCGTGGGCACCGCAGTGGTGCCCGCTGAGCCAGGGCCCCTCGAGGTGGAGACCGACGAGCTCGCCGGCCCGCACGAGGGGCGCGAGGGCGCGGACGTGGGCCTCGAGACGGTCGGAGGTGTCGGTGACCAGGCTCGCGACGAGCGAGGTGGTGCCGTGGGCGCGGTGCGTCGCGATGACGCGGGTCGCCTCGGCCGGGTCCCCGGTCGTGAACGAGGCACCGCCACCGCCGTGGCAGTGCTGGTCGACGAAGCCGGGGACCAGCGTCCCCTCGAGGTGCCGGGCGGCCGGCGCCGGCGGGTTACCCCCGCCGGCGCCGGTGATCCGCTCGCCGCTCGTCTCCACCCATCCCGGTTCCACGGAACCGGTGGGCAGGACGACGCGGTCGGCGCGCAGGATCATGACGGGGTCAGCCCGCCCGCGGCGTTCCGCCGTCCGCGACCGCCGCCGTGCGGTCGGCCGGCGTCATCGCGTCGGCGTCGATGGCGACCGACTCGTCACCCTCGGCCTCACGACCCGGCGTGCGCAGGTTCCACCGCCGGATGACGAAGCGGAACAGCACGTAGTAGATGGCCGCGTAGACCACCCCCATGACGATGAGGAGCAGCGGCTTCTCGGCGATGCCGAAGTTGAGCAGGTAGTCGGTGAGCCCGGCGGAGAACCCGAAGCCGTCGCGGATGCCGAGCGCGTTCGCGATCGCCAGCGACGAGCCGGTGAGGAGCGCGTGGAGGAGGTACAGCGGCCACGCGACGAACATGAAGGCGAACTCGAGCGGCTCGGTGATCCCGGTGAGGAAGGAGGTGAGGGCGGCGGAGACCATGATGCCGCCGACGGCCTTCTTCGCGGCCGGCTTGGCCTCGTGCCAGATCGCCATCGCGGCGGCGGGGAGGGCGAACATCATGATGGGGAAGAAGCCGGTCATGAAGGCGCCGGCGGTGGGGTCGCCCGCGAGGAAGCGGTTGATGTCGCCGTTGATGACGGCGCCGCCACCGGGCGGCGTGAACTCGCCGAGGATGAACCACGGGACAGAGTTGAGGATGTGGTGCAGGCCGAGGGGGATGAGCAGGCGGTTGAGGGTTCCGTAGACGAAGCCCCCGATGATGTTGTTGTTGCCGACCCACTCACCGATCGACGTCAGGCCCGCGTCGAAGGCCGGGTAGACCAGGCCGAGGAGCACCGCGAGGAACATCGTCGCGAAGGCGGTGATGATGGGCACGAAGCGCCGGCCCCCGAAGAACGCGAGGTAGGTCGGCAGCGAGATCCGGTGGTAGCGCTGCCAGAGGAACGCGGCGATGAGGCCGCAGAGGATGCCGCCGAGGACGCCGTAGTTGATGAGCTGCTGGTCCTCTCCCTCAGCGGGGGCGCCGAGGACGAAGGGGGAGATGGAGTCGCTGACCCCCTTGAACACGAGGTAGCCGACGACCGCGGCCAGTGCCGTGGAGCCGTCGGCCTTCTTCGCGATGCCGATGGCGACACCGACGGCGAAGAGGAGCGGCAGGTTGGCGAACAGGGCGTTGCCGCCTGCGAACAGCACCGCGGCGACCTTGTCCCACCCGAGGCCGTCGGCCCCGAGCATGTCGGGGGCGCCGAAGCGCAGCATCAGCGCTGCGACCGGCAGGGCGGCGATCGGGAGCATGAGGCTCCGACCGAACTTCTGGATGGGCGCCAGGTTGAGGCGCTTCTTGCCGGACTCTCCGGCGGTCGCGTCGACGGTCGTCATCGCGTGTCCTTTCGGTGGTGGTTGGGCATGGTGCTGTCGAGGGTGACGTGGAGCTGGTAGCGGTCGCCGCGGTAGTGGCTGACGGCGCGCTCGAGGGGGCGGCCCAGTGAGCTGCCCTCGCGGTCGAAGGCCATGACGGGAGAACCCACCGCGACCTGGAGGTGGCGGGCCAGCCGCTCCTCGGCGACCTCGGCCCAGACCGTCTGCTCGGCGGTGTCGACGGCCAGGCCGTAGACCTGCGAGAAGATCGTGTAGAGCGACCCCGTGAGGTCGTGGCGGTCGAGGTCGGGGAGCAGCTGGGCCGCGTACCAGCCGGACTCGAAGGCCATCGGCTCGCCGGCGGCGAGGCGGACCCGCTCGAGGTGCCAGGCGCGGTCACCGGACGCCAGCCCGAGGAAGCGGGCGACGTCGGCCGGCGGGACGGAGGAGTCGGCGCGCACGACGCGGGTCGAGGGCTCCAGGCCCCGGCGGCGCATGTCCTCGGTGAACGACGCGAGGTGCAGGTGCGACTCGACCCGCGGCCGGGCGACGAAGGTCCCCTTGCCCTGGGCCCGGCGCAGCAGGCCCTCGGTGACCAGGGTCTCGATGGCGCGGCGCACCGTGGCCCGCGAGACGCCGAAGGTCTCCATCAGCTCGCGCTCGGACGGGATGGCGGTGTCGGGCTCGAGCTCGGTGGCGCACATCGTGGCGAGCACGTCGCGCAGCTGCGCGTGCTTCGGCCGGGCTCCGTCGGTGAGGCGACGGGCGGCGGCGGCGGTGTCGACCACGGTGCGCGCAACCTCTCGACGGGGACGGATCCAACTGGTACGGTCCAGTGCGTACCAGTGGAGAGGATGCACCCCCGCGACGCCGCTGTCAACCACCGGCACTGGCACCGCGGGCCGCCCTCGGCAAGACTCGTCATCCCGACGAACCCTCGCAAGCGTCCCGGAAGGACACCGTCATGAGCAGCAAGGCAGAGCAGATCCTCGCGGGCCTGGGTGGGGCCGACAACATCGTCGAGATCGAGCCGTGCATCACCCGGCTCCGCACCGAGGTCAACGACCCCTCGAAGGTCGACGAGGCGGCGCTGAAGGCCGCCGGCGCGCACGGTGTCATCAAGACCGGGTCCGTCGTGCAGGTCGTCGTCGGTCCCGAGGCCGACAACATCGCCGAGGACATCGAGGACCTGATGTGAGCCAGGTCCTCGCTCCCGTCTCGGGGCGGGTCCGCCCGCTCGCCGAGGCGCCCGACGCCGTGTTCGCCGCCGAGATGGTCGGGGCCGGCGTCGCGATCGACCCCGACGGCGCCCGGTCCGAGGCGGTCTCGCCCGTGGCGGGCACGCTCGTCAAGCTCCATCCCCACGCCTACGTCGTCGTCACCGACGACGGCACCGGCGTCCTGGTGCACCTCGGCATCGACACCGTCAAGCTCGCCGGCGACGGGTTCGAGCTGCTGGTGGAGGAGAAGTCGCGGGTGGAGGCCGGTCAGCCCGTCACCCGGTGGGACCCCACCGACGTCGCCGGCCGCGACCTCAGCCCGATGGTCATGCTCTGCGTGCTGGACACCAAGCCCGGTGCCGTCACGAGCGAGCGCCTCGGCGAGACCGTCGCCGTGGGGGACCCGCTGTTCGCCTGGCCGGCGGAGGCGTGACGGCGCCCTCCATCTCGGCGCTGCTGCTCGACCTCGACGGGACCCTCGTCGACTCCGAGCCCATCCACCGCGAGGGGTTCGCCGCCTGGTACGCCTCGCGCGGGTGGGAGTACAACGAGGAGGTCGCGGCGACGTTCATGGGTCGCCGGGCCGACGACGTGTTCGCGACGGTCGACGGTCCGTGGCGGGGCCTGGACCCGCAGCAGCTGCTCGCCGAGGCCGTGGCCGCGATGCCCGGCGACCGGCTGCCCGACCCGGTGCCGGGGGCGCGCGAGGCCCTCGAGCGAGCGAGCGCGCTGGGCGTGCCGCTGGCCCTGGTCACCTCAGCGAACACCGCGTGGGCCGAGAAGGTCCTCGACCAGCTGGGCGGCCTGGGCCGGTTCGACGCCCGCGTGACCCGCGACGACATCGACACCGGCAAGCCCGACCCCGCGTGCTACCGGCTCGCGTGCGAGCTGCTCGGGGTCGACCCCGCCGGCGCCCTCGCCTGCGAGGACGCGCCCAACGGCATCCGGGCCGCGGTGGGGGCGGGCGTCGGGTCGGTGGTCGGCATCACGACGACCTTCGAGGCGCGGGACCTGCGGGCCGCCGGAGCGCACTCCACGGCCCGCGACCTCACCGGCCTCCCCGCCCTCCTCTGACGCTCTCCACGCCAGCCCCGCCCCCCGCCCCCCTCCTTCGCACACCCGGCGCCCCCTCCCTCCCCGCCTCAAGTGCGCGCTACGGCGCAGTAGGTGCTGCGATCACAGCACCTACTGCGCCGTAGGACGCGGCATAGAGCGGCCCGTAGGACGCGGTATGGGACGGGATGGAGGTCGCGCCGTGGGGTGCGACGGGGTGGTGGGCTCAGTGCGGGGCGACCGCGGGGGCGTCCTGCGCCTCGCTGTTCGCACCGCGCTCGGTGTAGCTCGAGCTCTTGCGCAGCTCGACGTGCGGCAGGAACAGCATGATGAGGAAGCCGAACACCATGACGGACGCGCCGACGAGGAAGACGGCGTCCATCGCCTGGGAGAACCCGATGAGGAAGGGCCGGGCGAGCCGCTCGTCGAGGTCGGTGAGGAACGAGCTGTCCTGCAGCACACCGCCGGTGACGCTGGAGCCGGACTGGAGCTGCTGGGCGAAGTCCGCGTTCGCCGGGTCGCGCAGGGCGGCCTGGAAGTCGGCCGTGGGGGCCGCTGCGCTGAGCGCAGTGGTGATCTTCTCGGAGGCGCCGGAGAACAGGATCGAGAGGAACACCGCGGTGCCGAGCGTCCCGCCGACCTGGCGGGTGAACGTCGCGGTCGAGGTGGCGACCCCGATCTGCTGCGGCGGCACCGCGTTCTGCACGGCGAGGGTCAGCGGCTGGAAGTTGAAGCCCAGGCCGAGCCCGAAGGCGACCATGACGACCATCGTCTGCCACAGCGGGGTGTCGAACTGGACGTAGTGGAACGCGAACAGCGACACCGTGAGCAGCGCCGACCCCACGATCGGGAACGTCCGGTACCGACCCGTGCGCGAGATGACCTGGCCGGAGAGGATCGAGCCGACCATGATGCCGAGCGTCATCGGCAGCAGGAGCAGGCCCGCCTCGGTGGGCGTCGCGCCCTTGACGAGCTGGAGGTACAGCGGCAGCGCGGCGAGCCCACCGAACATCGCGACACCGATGAGGATCGACGCGGCCGACGAGACGGCGACGGTCCGGTTGCGGAACATCGACAACGGCAGGATCGCCTCGTCGCCCATCCGAGTCTCCTGGACGAAGAACGCGACCGCGGCGGCGATGCCGAGCCCGAAGCAGGCGAGGGCGTTGGTCGAGGTCCAGCCCCACTCGCGACCCTGCTCGGCCACGAGCAGCAGCGGCACGAGCGCGAGCGACAGCAGGGCGGCGCCGAGCCAGTCGATGCGGTGGTCGAGGCGCTGGTGGCGCAGGTGGAGCGTCTTGGACACGACCGCGAGGGCGAGGATGCCGAGCGGGACGTTGACGAGGAAGACCCAGCGCCAGCCGGTGACGCCGAGGATCGTGTCGGTGCCGGCGAGGAAGCCGCCGACGACCGGGCCGAGCACCGAGGAGGTGCCGAAGACCGCGAGGAAGTAACCCTGGTACTTGGCGCGCTCGCGGGGCGGCACGATGTCGCCGACGATGGCCAGGGCGAGGGAGAACAGGCCGCCGGCGCCGAGCCCCTGGACGGCGCGGTACACGGCGAGGGTGCCCATCGACGTGGCGAAGGTGCACAGCACCGAGCCGACGACGAACACGGTGATCGCGGTGACGAACAGCTTCTTGCGGCCGTAGATGTCGCCGAGCTTGCCGTAGAGCGGCGTGACGATGGTCGAGGTGATGAGGTACGCCGTCGTCGCCCAGGCCTGGTGCTCCAGGCCCTTGAGGTCGTCGGCGATGGTGCGGATCGCCGTCGCGACGATCGTCTGGTCGAGCGCGGCGAGGAACATCCCCGTCATCAGGCCGAGCAGGATCGTCACGATCTGGCGATGGGTCAGTGGTCGTTCGACGGAGGCGGTCATCGGTCAGGTCCTTGGAGAGAGCTCGGCGAGGGAGGCCTCGAGGTTCGAGGCGAAGTGGCGCAGGTGCTGGGTGAAGGCGGCGACCTCGTCGTCGGGCCAGTCGACGAGCAGGCCCGAGAGCCAGCGGTCGCGGCTGCTGCGGATGGCGACGAGCAGGGACTCCCCGTCGGCGGTGAGGCTGAGGGCCTGGGCGCGGCCGTCGTCGGGGTCGGGCCCCCGGGTGACGAAGCCGTGGTCGACGAGGGTGCTGACCTGGCGGCTCACCGTCGAGACGTCGGAGTGCACGGCCTCGGCGAGGGCCGAGACGCGCAGTGGCCCGGCCCGCAGGTTGAACAGCAGCGGGTAGGCCATGGGGTCGACCTGGGGGTGCTGGCGCGGCGCGTGCTGTCGCACGATGGCGAGCAGCTTCACGACCCGGATGAGGTCGTCGCCGAGCGCCACCGGCAGTGACGCGGTGTCGCGCCCCTCGGGCTGGGTCATGCCACCTCCATACAGTTGCTTGCAGCATGCAACTATATGCCGGACCCCCGGGATTCCCGACATCGGGCGGGCGAACCTTCGACGAGGGAGCGGCTCAGACCGCTCGGGCGTGCAGGTGCTGCAGCAGGTGCGCCGAGAACCGCTGGCCCATGAGGGCGACCACGGCCTTCATGGCGGCACTCACGGCCGGGCGCAGCAGGCCCGGGAAGGGCAGCTCGACGGTGATGGTCAGCGACGTCTGGAGGTGGGTGTTCTCGCCCCGGGGCTCCAGGGCGTACCAGCCCTGCACGCCCGCGGTCTCGTGCGAGCCCGGCGCGGGGTCGTGGACGAAGTCGATGCGGTGCGGCTCGTCGAAGGTCATCCGCTCCCGGAAGGAGAACGAGAAGCTCTTCCCCATCACCGGGACCTTGGTCATCTCCCAGCGCCAGTGGTCATCGCCCTCCGGTCGCACCGAGTGCAGGAACGGGGTGAGCCTGGCGAGCAGGGCGGGGTCGGTGAGTGCGGTCCACACCTCGTCGACCCCGGCCGTCACGGTGGCCCTGGAGCGGCTCGAGGTCGTGAAGGTGCTCACGGGGTCAGCGTCATGGCGGTGAGGACGCGGCGCGCGACGTCCTCGTCACCGTGGACGACGACGTGGAGGTCCTCGGGTGCGCGCCGCCCGCCGAGGAGGCGGCCGGCGACCTGGGTCGACATGGTCAGCGACGTCGTGACGACGTCGGGGTGCTCCTCGGAGTCGCCGGTGAACAGCGCGACCCCTCGGGCCCTGCCGTCGCGGTCCTCCACGCGGACGCCGGCCCGCCCGGTCGTGGGGCCGGTGAGCTCGACGACGACGGCGTGGCCCGGTGGGACCTGCGCGTCACGGGCCACCAGCCGGGGCAGGGCGTCGAAGAGGGAGGTCATCGCCAGGCAGGCCGCCGCCGTGTCGAGGCCGCCGGGGCGCCCCAGCGCCTCGCGCAGGTCCTGCTCGTGGACCCAGACGTCGACGGACCTGATGGCGAGCAGGTCGAGCAACGTCGTGGGGCCGAAGGGCCCCTCGACGGTGAGGGCAGGCCAGTCCTCGTGGTGGGCGAAGAAGGCGAGGCGCTCCTCGAGGCGCTCCTCGAGCTCGTCGAGGACCTCCTCGAGCGAGCGGCCCCGCCGGGCCTCGACGAACTTCTCCATGAGGGCGCCGAAGTCGTGGCGCACGTGGGCGTGGCCGCTGACGTCGAGGTCGGGCGTGGGTTCGCCGGCGGAGAGCGCCTCGGCCCCGGCGACGTGGGCCACCTGGTCCAGGACGGTCCACCCCGGGCAGTCGGTCGGGAGCTCGGCGTCGCCGGGCCGCGTCGTGCGGCCGAGGTCGATGACGTTGCGGACGGTTCGGGCCCAGGCGTCGACGAGGCCGGCCGGGTCGGTGGGGGCCGGGGGGTGCACGGGCATGCGGAAACAGTACCTACGCTGGTGGGCATGGCCACCCGCGAGCACCCCACGCTGGCGCGGCCGCTGGGCCTGGCCGTCGGAGCCGGGCTCCTCGCGGCCCTCGGCGCGGCGCTGCTCACCGGCGCCGTGGCCCCGCTCGACCTCGCCGACCCGGGTCCCGTCGTGCGCTGGGGGCTGCCGCTCGTGTCGACCGTGGCGACGCTCGCGGCGAGCGCCACGGTGGGCCTGCTGGGGCTGGCGGCGTTCCTCGTCCCGGAACGCACCACCACCGAGCGCCGCGTCACGGCCGCCCGGTACGCGGCCCGCGCGGCCTCGGTGTGGGCAACGGCTGCCCTCGCGGAGGTCGTCCTCACCTTCGCCTCGCTCGCCGGGACCCCGTTGTCGAGCCCCGACCTCCCGGGCCAGCTCGTCGCCTTCACCTGGACGCTCGAGACGACCCGGGTGCTGCTCATCAGCGGGCTCGTCGCCGTCGTGGTCGCGGTGGCGTCGGCCCTCGCCACCCGTCGCGCCCCGATGGCGTGGCTCGCGGCGTCGACGCTGGCGGCGGTCGTCATCCTCGCCCTCACCGGGCACGCAGCCGGGTCGTCGAGCCACGAGGACGCGGTCAACTCCCTCGGGGTCCACCTGCTCGGGGTCGTCGTGTGGGTCGGGGGGCTCCTGGCCCTCGTGGCGATGCGTCGTGGGCTCGGGGCCGACCTCGGTGCCACGGTGGCGCGGTACTCGACCGTGGCCCTGTGGTGCTTCGGGCTCGTCGCCGTGACCGGGGTGCAGCAGGCATGGATCCGGCTCGGGTCGCTCGGCGCACTGGCCACCTCGTACGGCGCGATCGTCGCCCTCAAGACCCTGGCGCTGATCGCGCTGGGCGTCCTCGGCTGGTTCCACCGGCGCTCCATCGCGACCCGGCTCGCCGTCGACCCGGGCGACGGCCGCGCCTTCGCCCGCCTCGCCGTCGTGGAGATCGCCGTGATGGGCGCGGCCACCGGGCTCGCGGCCGTGCTGTCGCGCAGCATCCCCCCGGTGCCCGACGCCCCGCCCGCCCCGAGCCGCATCCTCGAGCTGACCGGCTTCGGCGACCCGGGCCCGATGGCGTCCGCTGACTGGTTCACCGCGTGGCGCCCCGACTGGCTCCTGCTCGCCGTCGCGGCGGCGGCCGTCGGGCTGTACCTGGCCGCGGTGGTGCGCCTGTCGCGCCGCGGCGACCACTGGCCGGTGGGCCGCACCGTGTGCTGGGTGCTCGGGTGGCTGCTGTTCGTGTGGGCCACGTCGGGGGCGCCGGGCATCTGGGGTCGCGTGCTGTTCAGCGTGCACATGGTGATGCACATGGCGGTCGCGATGATCGTGCCGCTGCTGCTCGTGCCGGGGGCGCCGGTCACGCTGGCGCTGCGGGCGCTGCGGGCGCGGGCCGACCGCACGTGGGGGCCGCGCGAGGTGCTGCTCCAGGTGGTCCACTCCCGCGCGATGCAGGTGTTCGCCAACCCCGTCGTCGCGGCGGCCCTGTTCTTCTTCAGCCTCGCGATCTTCTACTGGACCGGGCTGTTCGAGCTGTCCCTGACCACCCACACGGGGCACCTGCTGATGCTCGCCCACTTCCTGCTCACCGGGTACCTGTTCGTCTGGGTGCTCATCGGCATCGACCCCGGGGTGCCGCGGTGGAGCCCGCTCATGCTCCTCGTCATCCTCTTCGTCACGATCTCCTTCCACGCGTTCTTCGGGGTCTCGCTCACGGGGTCCGAACAGCTGCTCGCGCCCGACTTCTTCGCGCAGCTCAACCTGCCCTGGGGCCCGGCCCCGCTGGCCGACCAGCGCCGCGCCGGGGAGATCGCCTGGGGGATCGGGGAGGCGCCCACGCTGGCGCTCGCCGTCATCGTGGCGGTGCAGTGGTTCCGGCGTGACGCCGCCGAGACCCGCCGGCTCGACCGCCAGGCCGACCGTGACGGTGACGCCGAGCTCAAGGCGTACAACGAGCACCTGCGCCGCCTCCGCGAGGGCTCCGACTCCCACTGACCCCGCTCATCCCCCCGCCGCCTGCCTCCGCGCGGGGTACCTGCGCCACGTCCTGCGCGGGTGGTGTCTCGCTCGCGCGGGCTGGGGTGGTCGTCGGAGCGGCATGTGAAGTCTCAAGACATCGTGGACAGTCGGGGTAGCCACCTGAGTGCACGTGAGTGTTGATCGTGGAGGATGGCCGCATGCGGATCGCTGTCGTGCAGCTCGCCTACGGCGACGAGGAGCCCTTCGGCGCGCGCGTGGAACGAGTGGCCGGTCTCGTCGCCGACCTCGCCGGCCACGACCTCGTCCTCCTCCCCGAGCTCTGGGGCGCCACCGGGTTCGGCTACCGGCGGTGGAACGACGAGGCCCAGCCCCTCGACGGTCCCTGGGCGCGCACCATGGCGGATGCCGCGCGCGCGGCGGGCGTCGTCCTCCACGCCGGGTCGTTCGTCGAGCGGCTGACCGAGCCCGGAGTCGACGGCAACGACCTCGCCAACACCTCGCTCGTCCTCGACGCCTCCGGATCGACGGTGGCCGTCTACCGCAAGGTCCACCGCTTCGGCTTCGGCGCCGGGGAGCCGAAGCTCATGGAGGCCGGGGCCGAGGTGGTCGTCGTCGACCTCCCCGACGGCGCCGGCTCGACCGTGCGCACCGGCCTGTCCACCTGCTACGACCTGCGCTTCCCCGAGCTCTACCGCCGCCAGCAGGAGGACGGGGCCGAGCTGCTCCTCGTCCCGGCCGCGTGGCCGGCGGCTCGCGTGGCCCACTGGACCCTGCTGGGCCGCGCCCGCGCCGTCGAGAACCAGGCGGTCGTCGTCCAGGGCAACACGGCCGGAACGCATGCCGGGACGCCGATGGGAGGGCACAGCCAGGTCGTCGCGGCGACCGGGGAGGTGCTCGCCGAAGCGCCGCACGCCGAGGAGGCCGTCCTGTCGGTCGAGGTCGACCTGGCCGCCACGACCGCCTACCGCCGGGACTTCCCCGTCCTCGGCGACCGCCGCCTCTGACTCCCCCTTCCCCGAGTCGGGTGCTCAGATGGCTGTCGGAACCGCCACCTGAGCACCCAACACGTCGGATCGCGGAACACCGAGGGCGATGAGGTCGCCGACGAGGTCGACGGGCTCGTGCCGGACCTCGAACGCGGTGGCCCGAACGATGCTTCGCGTCGCCGTCGTGAGGCCCCGGTGGCGCTTGACGTCCTCGCCGTACGACAGGACGTCGACGTGAAAGGCGCCGTCGACCTCGAGGACGAGGACCCTCCCGTCGGGGAGGTCCCACTCGGCGTCGGTGTACCGCCGCCGTCCTGCGCGGTCCCGCCTGCGCCGCTGTCGGGCCGGGACGGCCAGGCCCCACCGTCGACAGAGCCGCACGACATCGACCTCCGCCAGGGACTGCGAACCCCCGGAGAGGTCGGCGAGCAGGGCACGCAGGTCGGCGGCACGCCGCAGTGGGCGGAGGGTGTGGACCCACGGGGCGAGTCGCTCCGGTGTGGTGAGTCCCTGCTGGACGCAGGCCGCGACCGCACCGAGCGCGGTCCGCACGTTTGGTGCCGTCGAGGCGAAGAGAAGGACAGCAGGCTCGACGCGAGCGCGCGCCGGGCCGGCACCCGGGTGGCGCAGGACGTCGATGGACCTGCGGGTCCGCACGATCCGCACACCCGGCACGGGGTCGAAGGACAGGTCGTGCTCCACGTAGACGGTCACCTCGTCGCGCTCCCACCCGCGAAGACCGTGCAGCCGGGCGGCCGTCAGCCCGCCGAGCAGCGACTGTGGCCCCGCGTGCGCGACGGCGAGGTGGAGGAGCTGTTCGCGCGACAAGGGGCCGGTGGTCGTCGTGTAGACCGAAGGGGTCCGTTCGGCCCACCGGCGGGCGCGCACCTGGTTGCGCACGAAGGCGCGCGGGACCTTCAGCTCTCGGAGGTCGCGCTCGCTGAGCACCCCCTCCTGCCGCGCCGCCCGTTCCAGCCAGGTCTCCCCCACGGAGGAAGTCTGGTCCGGAGCGCGCAGGGGCCCGAGGAGTTCTCCACAGCTGCCCCCAGGCGGGTCGGGTGCTCAGGTGGTCGCCCCAGCAGCCAGCCCAGCACCCGACTCGGGAACGGCGCGGGGTGCCTCTGGCCCGTTCGCGAGTTGGGTGCTCGGGTGGTCGTCATGGCAGCCATCGGAGCACCCGACTCGCGAGCCAGGGGCACGCGGTCGCGGGCGGGATGGGAAGGTGGGGGGATGGACGCCGTGGTTCGTGAGCTCGTCGACGCGCTGCCGGAAGGGGTCGTCACGACCGCCCCGGACGCGCTCGAGAAGTACCGCTTCGACTGGACGCACGACGCGACCGCCGGCACCCCGCTGGCCGCGGTCCGCGCCGAGAGCGCCGCCCACGTGCAGCAGACCCTGCGCTGGGCCACGCGCCACGGCGTGCCGGTCGTGCCCGCGCGGCGCCGGGTCGGGCCTGTCCGGCGGCGCGCTCGCGGTCGACGGCGGGGTCGTCCTCAGCCTCGAGCGGATGCGCGCCGTCGAGGTCGACACCGCCAGCCGGGTCGCCGTCGTCGAGCCGGGCGCGCTCAACGTCGAGGTCAAGAAGGCCGCCGCCGCCGAGGGCCTCTGGTACCCGCCGGACCCCAGCTCGTTCGAGATGTGCTCGATCGGCGGCAACATCGCGACCAACGCCGGTGGCCTGTGCTGCGTCAAGTACGGCGTCACCACCGACTACGTGCTCGGCCTCGACGTCGTCCTCGCCGACGGCACCCTCGTCACCCTCGGCGGCAAGCGGGTCAAGGACGTCGCGGGCCTGTCGCTGCTCAAGCTCTTCGTCGGCTCCGAGGGCACGCTCGGGGTCGTGACCCGCGCCGTCCTGCGGCTGCTCCCCGCCCAGGCTCCGCGCTCGACCCTCGTCGCGACCTTCCCCACGGTCGCCGCCGCGGCCGCCGCCGTCATCGAGCTCGGCCGCACGACCCGGGCCTCGATGGTCGAGCTCATGGACCAGGCGTCGATCAACGCGGTCGAGGACTTCCGCCCGATGGGGCTCGACCGCGACGCCGGCGCCCTCCTCGTCATCCAGTCCGACGCCCCGGGCACCGCGCGCGCCGAGGAGATCGCGGTGGCGACCACGGCCTGCGAGGTCTCCGGCGCCAAGGAGGTCTTCACGACCGACGACCCCGATGAGGGGGAGCAGTTCGTCCAGGCCCGGCGCCTGCACTTCCAGGCCATCGAGGGCCGCGGCACCGTGCTGCCGGAGGACGTCGGCGTGCCGGTGCCGCAGCTCCCCGCCCTGCTCGAGGCCGTGTCGGCGATCGCCGCGCGGCACGGGGTGGAGATCCCGATGGTGGCGCACGCCGGCGACGGCAACACCCACCCCGCGATCATCTACCCGCCCGGGGACGCCGATGCCGAGCGCCGGGCCCGCCTCGCCTTCCACGACGTCATGGCGGCGGCCATCGCCCTCGGCGGCACCATCACCGGGGAGCACGGCGTCGGCCGCCTCAAGGCCGGCTCGCTCGAGGCCCAGCTCGGCCCGGACGTCATGGCCCTGACCCGTCGGGTCAAGGACGCGCTCGACCCGCAGGGCATCCTCAACCCCGGCTCGGTCATCAGCCGCTGACCTGCCGCGATGCCCGCGAAGGGCTGGACGCGCAGCCCTGCGCGGGAGCACACTCGACGGTGACGTCCCGCCGGACGGCGGCCCGTCGCTGGAGGCTGGCATGTGGTGGATGTGGGTCCTGGGCATCGGAGTGGTCATCGCCTCCGTGTACCTCATCGAGCGGAACCGCGGCACCCGGGGTGACGCGGCCCGCGAGGACCGGCACCTCAACCATCCGGATGCAAGGGGCGGCGGCGGCTTCGGCTCCTGACCGCGCGCGCGACCGGGCGCACGAGCGGGCAGGACACGCCCGAGAACATTGGACACACCTTCAACTCCGCAGGTGAGCGGCGGACGGTATGGTCGTCGCACCCGCCGACCCCGGCCCCACGGAGGAACTCATGTACATCGGTCTCGGCATCGTGCTCATCGTCATCGGCGCGATCCTCGCGTTCGCGCTCAACATCGACATCCCCGGCGTCGGCGACGACACCCTCGGCTACATCCTCATCATCGCCGGCATCGCCGCGATCCTGCTCTCGTTCGCAATGCGCGGCCGCCGCCCCGGTGCGGTCACGACGACGCGCGAGAGCCACGTCGACCCCGCCACCGGCACCCGCGTCGACCGCACCGACGTCGACCCCCGCTGAGGTCCTGACGCAGCTCGACGCACGACGACGGCCCGCCCCCACGTGGGGGCGGGCCGTCGTCATGTGGTGGCCGGGACGGGCGCGCGCTCGTGGCGGAGCGCCCGTCCCGGGGTCAGTGCCTCAGAACGCCGACTCGGCGACGTCCATGAGGAGGGTGTCGGTCGCCTCGGCGACCGCGCGCTCGGCGGACAGGCGGGGCAGGACCTGGCGCGCGTAGAACTGGGCGGCCGCGACCTTGCCCTCGTAGAAGTCCTTGTCCCTGCCGGTCGCACCCGCGGCCAGGGCGTCGAGCGCGACCGCGGCCTGGCGCAGCAGCAGCCACCCGACGACGAGGTCACCGGCGCCGAGCAGCAGCCGGGTCGTGTTCTGCCCGACCTGGTAGAGGTTCTCGACGTCCCCGCCCTGCCGGGTGTCGCTCTTCATCAGCTCACCGACCATGAACCCGAGGATGCCCTGGACGTCCTCGAGGCCCTGCGCCAGCAGCTCGCGCTCGCGGTCGATCCGCCCCTGGTGGGCGCCGAGGTCCTTGGCGAACTCCTGGATCTGCGAGGAGAGGAAGGTCAGCGCCTGCCCCTTGTCCTTGACGATCTTGCGGAAGAAGAAGTCCAGGCCCTGGATGGCGGTGGTGCCCTCGTAGAGCGTGTCGATCTTCGCGTCGCGGACGTACTGCTCGACCGGGTAGTCCTGGAGGAAGCCCGAGCCGCCGAGCGTCTGCAGCGACTCCGTGCCGAGGAGCACCCAGGCCCGCTCGGAGCCCAGGCCCTTGACGATCGGCAGGAGCAGGTCGTTGACCCGGCTGGCGATGTCGGCGGCCGAGCCCTTCTCGAAGTGCTCCGAGCCGGTGGCGAGGAACTCGGCGTCGACGATGTCCTGCTGCGTGGCCGTGTAGAGCACGAGCGCGCGCAGCCCCTCGGCGTACGCCTTCTGGGTCATGAGCGAGCGGCGCACGTCGGGGTGGTGCGTGATGGTGACGCGCGGCGCGGCCTTGTCGGTCATCCGGGTGAGGTCGGCACCCTGCACGCGCTCCTTGGCGTACTCGAGCGCGTTGAGGTACCCGGTCGACAGGGTCGCGATGGCCTTGGTGCCCACGAGCATCCGGGCGTTCTCGATGACGTGGAACATCTGCGCGATGCCGTCGTGGACCTCGCCGAACAGGGTGCCGATGGCCGGCTTCTCGCCACCGAAGGTCAGCTCGCAGGTCGTGGAGACCTTCAGGCCCATCTTCTTCTCGACGTTGGTGACGTAGACGCCGTTGCGCTCGCCGAGCTCGCCGGTCTCGAGGTCGACGTCGTACTTCGACAGCACGAACAGGCTCAGGCCCTTGGTCCCCGCCGCGGCGCCCTCGGGGCGGGCGAGGACGAAGTGGACGACGTTGTCGACCATGTCGGACTCGGCGCTGGTGATGAAGCGCTTGACGCCGGTGAGGGTCCACGTGCCGTCGTCGTTCCTGACGGCCTTGGTGCGGCCGGCGCCGACGTCGGAGCCGGCGTCGGGCTCGGTGAGCACCATGGTGCAGTGCCAGCCCTTCTCGACGATCCAGCGCGCCATCTTCTGCTCCTGCTCGCTGCCGAGCAGGTACATGAGCTTGGCGAAGGAGTAGGAGGCGGCGAACATCGCGATGGCCGGGTTGGAGCCCAGGAGCATCTCGTTGACGGCCCAGCGCAGGCTCGGCGGCGCCACGGTGCCCCCGAGCTCGGCCGGCACGTCGATGTTCCAGAAGCCGCTCTCGCGGTAGGCCTCGAACGAGGCCTTGAACGACTCGGGCATCGTCACGACCTGCGTCTGCGGGTCGTAGACCGGCGGGTTGCGGTCGGAGTCCTGGAAGGACTCGGCCAGCTCGTTCTCGGCGAGGCGCGAGACCTCCTTGAGCATCTCGCGCGCGGTGTCGGCGTCCAGCTCCTCGTAGGGGCCGGCGCCCAGGACGTCGCCGCGCCCGAGGACCTCGAAGAGGTTGAACTCGATGTCGCGCAGGTTGCTCTTGTAGTGGCCCATGTCCGACGTCCTCCTGGTGGCGAGTGAGCGCTTGCTTACCAGTGTCCTACCCACCGGTAACAAAAGCAAGAGGAAGGCGAGGGTGCGGCGCGCGGCGGGGGTGTGATGCCGGGCATACTCGGGCGCGTGAGCATCCTCCCCGGTCAGATCCGCAGCGTGCGCTGATGGCGCCCGCCGAGCGGTCGGTGGCCGACCAGGCCCGTCGTCTCGTCGCACAGGGGCGCACCTGGCAGGCCCGCGACCTCCTCGCCGAGCACGTCGAGACCGAGCGCGACACCGAGGCGCTCACCCTGCTCGCGGAGGTGCTGCACGACATGGGCGACCTCCCGCACGCCGGGGCCGTGTGGTTCGCGGTCGGGGCCAAGGGCGAGGACGTCGACGCGGCCGTCGCCGCCTGGCGCGAGCAGGCGGGCGACGACTTCGGCGCGATGTGGCGCTCGCTGCCGGCCTCGATGCGCAAGGAGCCGCGCGCCCGACGCATCGAGGCGCTGCGCGAGCGGGCGCGGGCGGCGTCCGGCGACGGGCCACCTGCCGACGCCGGTCCCGGCGCGGAGCGCGACGACGGGCTCGGCGGTGACGGCGACGGCGAGGGGTTCGACGGGGCCTGGCTCATCGCGTGGGTGCTCGCCGTGCTCTTCGTCGTGCTCGCCGTCATCGGCTTCGTCACGGTGCTCGGCTGGGTCGTCCCGGGCTGACGCCGAGCCGGACCGGCGGGGTCAGTAACAGCCGTTGACCGTGGCGGCGAGCATGTCGACGCTCTGCTTGAGCGTCGTCGTCGAGTCCTTGCCGTTGACGAGGAACGCGAACACCTTGACCCGCCCGTCCCTGCCGTGGGTGAACCCGGAGAGCGCGACGACGTCGTTGAGGCGACCGGTCTTGGCCCACAGCTTGCCGGCGGCGCACTTCGACTCGGCGGTGACGAAGCGCTTCGAGGATGCCGACAGCGTGCCGGTCCTGCCCGCCGTCGGCATGCCCTCGGCCGAGCGCAGCGGCCAGAGACCGGTGTTGGCGGGGTCGACGGCGCGGTCGACGAGGCGGGCGAGCTGGAGGGCGCTGAGCCGGTCGGAGCGGGACAGGCCCGACCCGTCGTGGAGGGCGGTGATGCGCAGGTCCTGCCGTTCGACGACCTCCGCCTGGGCCGTGCGGGCCGCGGTCCACGTCGAGCCCTGGCCCTCCGCGATGCCGACGAGCTTGTGCAGCGCCTCGGCGATCTCGTTGTCGCTGACGAGCAGCATCCGGTTGACCGTCGTCGACAGGGCCGAGCCCTGGGAGCTGGCGAGGGTGGCGGCCGTCGGGGCCGCGTTGGCGCGACCGTAGTAGCCGGCGGAAGTGATGCCGTGGGCCTTGAGGCGGTCACGGAAGTAGCGGCCGACATCGGCGCTGGTGTCCGACGAGCTGCTCTGGTCGCGCACCAGGCCGCGCACGGCGGTGATCGAGCCGGGCACGTAGGTCGTCTTCCAGCCCGTGGCCAGGGTCGGGGTGGGGAAGACGTCGTCGTCGACGTAGACCCTGACGGGGGCGGTGGTCAGGCCACGGGTCTTCAGCACGCCGGCAGTGGTCCTGGCCATCGCGTCGAGGTGGGCGCTGCTCAGGCTCGGGTCGCCCGAGCCCTCGACGACGACGCGGTCGGCGGCCGACCCCTCCCGGACCTTGGTCGTGAACCGCTTCGACGGTCCGAAGACGGTGAGCGCGTTGGAGGCGGTGACGAGCTTGGTCGTCGAGGCCGGCATCAGGGCGGTGTCGCCGTTCTTCGACCACACGACGCGGTTGGACTTCGCGTCGACGACGGCCCCGGAGAAGCCGGTGCCGAAGCGCGCGGTCGTCGCCCGGCGTGTCAGGGCGGCGCGCATCCTCAGGTCGGCGGAGGAGGCCGTGGTCTCGGAGAAGATCCGCGAGTAGCCGGAGGACGACGGCGTGGGGGCGCCCGTGGCGGCGTGGGCCGCGGTCGTCGGGCCGGCCAGGAGGGCGACGGCCGTGGCCGC
Source organism: uncultured Actinomycetota bacterium (assembly GCA_963795035.1). Taxonomy (GTDB): domain Bacteria; phylum Actinomycetota; class Actinomycetes; order Actinomycetales; family Dermatophilaceae; genus Oryzobacter. The sequence continues at coordinate 191,914 of CAWCFZ010000004.1, forward strand.
CGTGGCGAGGACCGCGCTCGTGCGCGCGGGTGCTCGCAGGACGGTCGGGCGGCGGGTGCTCACGCGCATTCAGGGGCCCCTCGGGTGGTGGTACGGCTGTGGCCACCGGTGCCCCTGCGACCTCGGTTGCTGCCGGGAAGGGTAGCCCGCGTGGACCGGGCCTGTCCCGCGGTCGGGGGGAACCCGCCCGTTCGTCGCTCAGGTCAGGGTCAGGGCCCAGGCGAGGCAGGTGACGGCGGCCACCGAGACGAGCACCCGCACGAGGTTCCACCGCACCCACGTCGGCTCGTCGAGGGCGGCGCGGGCGGTGGTGGCGGCGTAGCGACCCTCGCCGCCGGCCTGCGCCTTGAGGGCGTCGTTGCGCGGCAGGTGGACCCGGGCCGTGACGAGAGTGGCGACGAGGTGGAGGACGAGGGCGGTGGCCACCCACCAGCGGGTCGGGTGGCTCCACCCCGTGGCCAGGGCCGCGGCCGTGAGAAGGGGGGCGCCGAGGAACGCCGTGGCCATGAAGACCGGGTTGACGATGCGCCGGTCGATGGCGGCGAAGGCGGCCACCGCCGGCTCGTCGGGAAGGCGGGCCATCGCCGGCATCACGGTGTGGGCGTAGAACAGGTACACGCCGGCGAGCAGGCCACTCGTGACCGTCGCCGCGACGAGGAGGAGCTGCGCCACCATGGTCGTGAGGGTAGCGACCCGGGGCGGCCGGTCAGGCGCGCTCGGCGTCCGCGCGGCGCTTGTGCTGGATGTCGACGCCCACCCCGAACAGGACGACGGCGAGCATCGACAGCCGCACGGCGGGAGGCGCCGGCACCTCGGCGAACGCGAGGATCCCCACCGTGATGGTCAGGAGGTACACCAGCCCCCAGAACATCCAGCGCAGGACCTCGACGAGGGCGGCGGGTGTCATGACCGGCTCGGCGGGGCCGCAGGGGCGGGGATGGGGTGGCGGGGGGTCCGGGGCTCCATGGTTCATGGTGCCTCCGCACCGGGCCGCGTGGGGGTTTGCGTGCACGCTCGCCGAGAAGGTCCAACGTGACGACGAGCGGGACCGTGATGGTGCGCGCCGTCATCAAGGGAGATGGATGTCGGCCCCTCGAGAACGGCGGGGAGGGGCAACGAGCCATCTCACGGTCGAGGGCGGGGGCCTCGACGACCGGAGAGGCCGCTCGCAGACGCTGCTCACCTGCGGTTCAGTACGTGGAGCCGGTGACGGGAATCGAACCCGCGTGTCCAGCTTGGGAAGCTGGCGCTCTACCATTGAGCTACACCGGCATGCCTGGTCGAGAACCCTCGAGGTCCTCCCGGCGCCGACACTCTAGCCGACACCGCGAGGCCATCTCGACGCCGGATGGCGTGCGCACCACCGCCGTACCGGTGCCGAACCTGAGGACGGCGCATCCCGCCACGCCCGCACCCTGCGGGCTGTGGAGGGCCGCACGGGTACCCTGCCCTCGTGCTCCTCTCCGACCGTGACATCCGCGCCGAGGTCGACGCCGGACGGGTCCGCCTCGACCCGTGGGACCCGGCGATGGTCCAGCCGAGCAGCGTCGACGTCCGCCTCGACAAGTTCTTCCGGCTGTTCGACAACCACAAGTACCCGGTGATCGACCCGGCGCAGGACCAGGCCGACCTCACCCGGCTCGTCGAGGCCGACCCCGCGGAGGGCTTCGTCCTCCATCCGGGCGAGTTCGTCCTCGGCAGCACGCTCGAGACGGTCTCCCTCCCCGACGACCTCGCCGCCCGCGTCGAGGGGAAGTCGAGCCTGGGCCGTCTGGGCCTGCTGACCCACGCCACCGCCGGCTTCGTCGACCCCGGGTTCACCGGCCACGTGACGCTCGAGCTGTCCAACGTCGCCACGCTGCCGATCATGCTGTGGCCCGGGATGAAGATCGGCCAGCTCGCGTTCTTCCGGCTCTCCTCCGCCGCCGAGAACCCCTACGGGTCCGAGCGGTACGGGTCGCACTACCAGGGCCAGCGTGGGCCGACGGCCAGCCGGAGCTTCCAGAACTTCCATCGCGCCGACGTCTGAGGCGGGGGACCGTGCAGGGGCAGGGTCCGGGCGCGGCACCGGAGGCGACCGTCGTCGAGGTGCGCACCGGCGCGCCCGGCGCGACGACCACCACGCCGTCGGCGAGCACGCAGCCGGCTGGCGGGCACGCCGACCCCATCCGTGAGCCGGCCCGCTCCGAACCGTCCTGCGAGACGCCCGTGGTGCCCGTCGTCCCGGTCGTGACCGCCGGCCCCGCGTGGGCCGTCGACATGGTCGCCGCCGACGGACCGCCGGGACCCGAGAGGACGAGGGACACACCATGAACGAACCGAACACCGGCGTCGACGAGGACGCCGATGTCCGGGGGGACACAGGGACAGGGGAGCAGGACGTGGTCGACCGCGCGGGTGCGCTGCTCGACCCCGAGGGCGGTGGCGGCGCCGAGCTGCGCGGCCACGTCCCCGACGACCCGAGCGGGGTCGTGCTCGTGCTGCACGGCGGTGCCGAGAGCAGCCGGATGCCGGTCGCCTGGTGGCGGCTGCCCGTCCTGCGGATGGCGCCCTTCGCGTCGGCCGTCGAGCGCCGTGCGGGTGACCGGTTGGCGGTCGTGCGCCTGAAGTACCGCGTCCGGGGGTGGAACGCCACGCGCCAGGACCCGGTCCAGGACGCCAGGTGGGCCCTGGACCGCATCCGCCACGTCCTGCCCGGGGTCCCGGTCGTCCTCGTCGGCCACTCGATGGGAGGCCGGGTCGCGCTGCGCCTGGCCGCCGAGCCCGATGTCGCCGGTGTCGCCGCGCTCGCACCGTGGGTCGAGAGCGACTCGGTGCAGGCCCGCCCGGGCATGCCGGTGCTCCTCGTCCACGGCTCGCGCGACCGGGTCACCGACCCCCGTCGCACCGCGGTCCTCGCGTCGCGGCTCTACGACCGGGGGGTCGACGTACGCAGCGTGACCATCGAGCGCGACTCCCACTCGATGCTGCGCGACGCCGGGGCCTGGCACCGCCTGGTGCGTGACTTCGTCATCGAGGTGCTCGACCCAGACCGAACCAGCTGACGGCCCCGCCGAGGGCCAGCAGGACGGCGCACCACGTCATCGCCGCCCGGTACCCCTCGGCCATGGCGGCCTGCTGGAGGTAGTCGTCACCCGCCAGCCCGACGGCGGCGGGGAGCGCGGCGATCGCCAGCAGCGACCCGGCCCGGGCGACGGCGTTGTTCACGCCACTGGCGACCCCGGCCAGCCGCTCGGGCGCCGCCCCGAGCACCGCCGCCGTGAGTGGCGAGACGAGCAGGGCCAGGCCGAGCGCGAAGACCACCATCCCGGGCAGCACGGTCAGCCACGACGGCGCCTCGGTGGCGGCGAGCAGCATCACGGTGCCGACGGCGCACACGAGGGGACCCACGGTCATCGGCATCCGGGGGCCGGTGCGTTGCGCCAGGGCGGCGGCCCTCGTCGACAGCAGCATGAGCGCGATGGTGATGGGCAGCCCCGACAGCCCCGCCTCGAGGGCGCTCCACCCGGCGGCCTGGAGCTGGAGGACGACGAACAGCGAGACGCCGCTGAGGGCGCCGTAGACGACCAGCGTCATCGCGTTGGCCGCCGAGAACACCCGCGACCGGAAGACGCCGAGCGGCACCATCGGTGCGGCCGACCGGCTCTCGACGACGAGGAACGAGACCGCGGCGGCCACGGCAACGACCCAGGCCACGGTCACGATGCTCCCGCCGGTGTCCCCCGACGCGGTGAGCGCGAACGTGGCCGCACCGAGGGCGAGCACGGTGAGCGCCGCGCCCGGAACATCGAATCGGCCTGTGGCAGAAGGGTCGTGGCTCTCGGGGGCGCTCTGGCGGGTGAGCAGGACGACCACGACGCACAGGGGGACGTTGATCGCGAAGATCCACCGCCAGCTGGCCTGGTCGACGATCCACCCGCCGACGACCGGGCCGAGAGCGGCGGCGATCCCGGACATCCCGGCCCAGGTGCCGATGGCCGGCGCGCGGTCCTCGGGGCGGAACGACGCCTGGATGAGGGCGAGCGCGCCGGGGGTGAGCAGCGCCGCCCCCACCCCCTGCAGGACGCGCAGGGCGATGAGCTGGCCCGGTGTCTGGGCCAGGGCGCACAGGGCCGACGCGACCGCGAAGGCGGTGACCCCGACGAGGTAGACCCGCCGACGGCCCCTGCGGTCGCCGAGCGCGCCACCCACGAGGACGAGCGAGGCGAGGGCGAGCAGGTACCCGTTGACCACCCACTGCAGCTGCGCGAGCGAGGCGTCGAGCTCGCGACCCACGGTGCGCAGGGCGACGTTGACGACGGACCCGTCGAGGATGGCCACTCCGGACCCGAGGGTGAGCCCGGCGAGCATCCGCCGTCCCCGGGCGGAACGGCGGTCCACGTACACGGGCGCCTCGCTCACGGGTCCATGGGTACCACGGCGGGCGGGCGGGCCGTCCTGCCTGGAGCGTCGACCCCGCCACGCCACCCGCCGCGCAGCCTCGACACGGAGCCTCGACACGAGGCCGTCGCGCGAGGCGGTTCCACTAGGGTGGACAGCCAGTCGTTGACCTCTGAGGGGGGCCACGCATGATCCGGTTCGATGCCGTGACCAAGCAGTTCCCCGACGGGACCACCGCGGTCGACGAGCTGTCGCTCACCGCCCCGACCGGCAAGATCACCGTCCTCGTGGGGCCCTCGGGGTGCGGCAAGACGACCAGCCTGCGGATGGTCAACCGGATGATCGAGCCGACCCGCGGCACCATCACGCTCGACGGCCAGGACACGAGCCGGATGGACGAGGCCGAGCTGCGCCGCGGCATCGGCTACGTCATCCAGCACGCGGGGCTCTTCCCGCACCGCACCGTCCTCGGCAACATCGGCACGGTGCCGCGGCTGCTCGGCTGGGACAAGAAGCGCATCGGTGAGCGCTCGCGCGAGCTGCTCGACCGCGTCGGTCTGGCCCCCGAGCTCGGCGAGCGCTACCCCTCCCAGCTGTCGGGCGGGCAACAGCAGCGGGTCGGGGTCGCCCGGGCGCTCGCCGCCGACCCGCCGGTCATGTTGATGGACGAGCCGTTCTCCGCCGTCGACCCCGTCGTGCGGGAGCAGCTGCAGGACGAGTTCCTCCGGCTCCAGGGCGAGCTCGGCAAGACCATCGTCTTCGTCACCCACGACATCGACGAGGCGATCAAGCTCGGTGACCAGGTGGCGGTGCTTCGGGTCGGCGGGCAGCTGGCGCAGGTCGCCGAGCCCTCGTACCTCCTCGCGCACCCGGCCGACGACTTCGTCGCCGACTTCGTGGGTCGCGACCGCGGCTACCGTGCGCTGCAGTTCCAGCAGGCGCCCCGGCTCCCGCTGCGCTCCGAGCCCTCGGTCGTCATCGGGGAGCGGCCCGAGTCACGGGCCGCGTGGCTCCTCGTCGTCGACGACGAGCGTCACCCGCTCGGCTGGGTCGAGCCCGTCCGAATCGGCGAGCGCGAGGTCACCCACGACGACCTCCACCGCGGCGGGACCGTGGCCCGTGAGCACGGCTCGCTGCGCGGCGCCCTCGATGCCGCCCTGTCGTCGCCGAGCCGTCGCGGCGTCGTCGTCGATGCCAGCGGCGCGTTGTGCGGCACGGTCCTGGCCCACGAGGTGCTCACCGTCATCGAGGAGATCGAGCGACCGGAGCGCGACGAGGACGACCCGGTCCACGGTGGGGCGGCGTCCGTCACCGCCGACGGGGCGCACCCGTGACCTGGCTCGGTGACAACTGGCGCACGGTCCTCGACCTCGCGCTCGCGCACCTGTGGCTGGCGGGGATCCCCCTGGTGCTCGGACTGGCCGCCTCGCTGCCGCTCGGCTGGGCGGCGAAGCGATGGCCGCGGTCGTACCCCGCGATCCTCACCTCCACCGGTCTGCTCTACACCATCCCCTCGCTCGCCCTCTTCATCCTCATGCCGCTGATCCTCGGCACCCGGATCCTCGACCCGTTCAACATCGTCGTCGCCATGTCGATCTACACCGTCGCCCTGCTCGTGCGCACCGTCGCCGACGGCCTGCGCTCGGTGCCCGACGACGTCGAGCAGGCGGCGACCGCCATGGGCTACAGGGGCGTGCGTCGCCTCGTCGGGGTCGAGCTGCCGCTCGCGGTCCCGGTCATCGCGGCAGGGCTGAGGGTGGCCGCGGTGAGCAACGTCAGCATCATCTCGATCGCCTCGGTCCTCGGGGTCTCCCAGCTCGGCGACCTCCTCCTCGACGGGTACAACCGGGTCATCTGGGGTGAGCTGGTGACGGGGATCGTCGCGTGCGTCGTCCTCGCCCTCGCGCTCGACGCGTTGATCGTCCTCGGGGCCGGGCTCCTCACGCCGTGGCGCGGCGCGCAGGGAGGACGGGCGTGATCCCCTCGCTGCTCTCGTGGTTCATCGACCCGGCGAACTGGTCCGGGGACGACGGCATCCCGGCGCGGCTGCTCGAGCACCTCGCCTACACCCTCGTGACGATCGTCGTGGCGTCGGTCATCGCCATCCCGCTCGGCCTGTGGGTGGGGCACAGCGGGAGGGCGAGGTGGCTGGTGACGGTCGCGAACTCGCTACGGGCGGTCCCGACGCTTGGCCTGCTGTTCGCCGTCGCGCTGTGGCTCGGCCCGAAGATCAGTGGCGACCTCGCCTTCACGGTTCCCAGCATCCTCGTGCTCGTCCTGCTCGCCGTCCCGCCGCTCCTCGCCGGCGCGTACGCGGGCGTCGAGGCCGTCGACCCCGCCGCCCGCGACGCCGCGCAGGGGGTGGGGATGACCGGTGGCCAGGTGCTGCGCCAGGTCGAGGTGCCGAACGCGCTCCCCCTGCTGTTCTCGGGCTTCCGGTCCGCCGTGCTGCAGGTCGTCGCGACGTCGACGATCGCCGCGCTCGTCGGCCTCGGCGGCCTCGGGCGCTACCTCATCGACGGGCTCGCCCTCGCCGACTACTCCCGGGCTGCGGGCGGTGCGGTCCTCGTGGCGGTGCTCGCCCTCCTCCTCGACGCCGTCCTCGGCCTCGTCCAGCGACGCACCGTCTCGCCCGGCCTCACCGGTGCGCAGCCCTCTGTCGGTGGCCGGGGGAAGGATTCCACCGCCCCCGGGGTTGAGGCCGACGGCGCGACCGTGACCGTCGGCGCGACGACCTGACCCCGGCACGCCCACGGACCGCCGCACGACCCAGCCTCACGCCACCGCTCCACCCGCCCGATACGCCCCACCGAAACAGCCCCGCGCATCCACCGATGAAGGGACCACTCCCCATGAAGCGCACGACCTCAGCCATCGCCATCGCGGCCGCCTCGATCATCGGGCTCACCGCCTGCGGCGGCGGCTCCGACCCCCTGTCCTCCGGCTCCCCGTCCGAATCGTCGAGCGGCGGCGGCACGAGCGAGTCGATCGTCGTCGGCGGCGCCAACTTCTCCGAGTCCACCCTCCTCGCCGAGATCTACGCCGGCGCGCTGCGGGCCAAGGGCTTCGACGCCACGACCAAGCCGAACATCGGCTCTCGCGAGATCTACCTGCGCGCCCTCGAGGACAACTCGGTGCAGGTCTTCCCCGAGTACACCGGCGCGCTCGCCCTGTTCTACGACAACGCCTACAGCGGGACGGACGCCGAGGAGGTCTACGCGCACGTCAAGGAGGTCATCCCGGACACGCTGGCCGTGCTCGAGAAGTCGTCCGCGGAGGACAACGACTCGATCGTCGTCACCAAGGAGACTGCCGAGAAGTACAAGCTCGCGACCATCGAGGACCTCAAGGACGTCGCCGGCGACCTCTCCTTCGCCGGGCCTCCGGAGATGAAGGAGCGCCCGCAGGGCCTCCCCGGTCTCGAGAAGACCTACGGCGTCAAGTTCGGCTCGTTCCGCCCGCTCACCGGTCAGGGCATCATCCAGGCGCTGAAGAACAAGCAGGTCGACGCGGCGAACATCTACTCCACCGACCCGGCCATCGCCGCCAACGGCTTCGTGGCCCTGGAGGACACGAAGAGGAACTTCGGGTCGCAGAACATCGTCCCGCTGGTGCGTGCCGACAAGGCCGACGCGGTCAAGGAGGCGCTCAACGCCGTCTCCGCGAAGCTGACGACCGAGGCGATCGCCGGCATGCTCAAGGAGACCGACATCGACAAGAAGGACCCCAAGGCTGTCGCTGACGCGTTCCTCAAGGCCAACGGCCTGGCCTGAGCAGCACTCGGGGGGTCGGTGACCCCGTGACGACGAGGGCCCGGTGCGCAGTGATGCGAACCGGGCCCTCGTGCGGGGGGGGGGGCGTCGTGGTGCTCGTGTCTGGTGCGGACCGGGCCCTCGTGCGTGGAGCGGAGCGGGCCGTCGTGCGTGGTGAGGCGTCGTGGTGCTCGTGTCTGGTGGCGTCTCGGGCCCCTCGTCGATCCGCGGCGAGCAGGGGTGGCGTGCCGAAGCCCTTGCCCCGCGCAACTGATCGCGTGCCCGGGGCACCCACTTCTGATGCCCGTCCGGGGCGGGGTGCTTCGTCCAGAACTCGTTGCCCCGCGCAACTGATCGCGTGCCCGGGGCACCCACTTCTGATGCCCGTCCGGGGCGGGGTGCTTCGTCGAGAACTCGTTGCCCCGCGCAACTGATCGCGTGCCCGGGGCACCCACTTCTGATGCCCGTCCGGGGCGGGGTGCTTCGTCGAGAACTCGTTGCCCCGCGCAACTGATCGCGTGCCCGGGGCAACGACCTCTTACGCACCACACGTGGTGGCGACCTCCGTGATGTCGAGGGGGTCAGTCCCAGGGATCAGGCTCGTCGAGCAGCTTGGCGTCACCAGTGAACTCATCGGGCTCCGCAGAACCCTTCTCCGTGGGCGAGGGGTCCGACTCGGCGCCCGGCTCGTCCGGCGTCCGCACGGGCGGGTCAGGATCGACTGCCTGCTCGGGCGGGTCAGGATCGACTGCCTGCTCGGGCGGGTCAGGATCGACCAGTTGGGCGGTGTGGTCCGGGGCTGGGGTCGGCTCACCGGGTGAGTCATCTGGACCTGCCGTGGCGGGCTCGTCCCACGGGTCGCTCTCGTCATCGGCAGCCGGTGCGGCCGCGGTGGCTGGCGTCGCTGCCGGAGTTGAGGGAGTTGTGGGTGCGGGCTCGTCCCACGGGTCGGTGGCGTCTGCGGTGGTCGGCTCGTCCTGGGTCTGCGCGGGCGGGTCAGGATCGACCAGTTGGGCGGTGTGGTCCGGGGCCGGGGTCGGCTCACCGGGTGAGCCATCTGGACCTGCCGTGGCGGGCTCATCCCAGGGGTCAGCGGCGTCTGCGGCAGCGGGTGCAGCCGCGGTGGCTGGGGCTGCTGCGGGAGTTGAGGGAGGTGTGGGTGCGGGCTCGTCCCACGGGTCGCTCTCGTCAGCGGCAGCAGCCGGTGCGGTCGCGGTATCTGGAGGCGCTGCGGGAGCCGAGGGAGTTGTGGGTGCGGGCTCGTCCCACGGGTCGGTGGCGTCGGCGGCAGCGTCAGCGGGTGCCGTCGCGCTGGCTGGGGCCGTCGCGGGAGTGGTGGGGGTGGTGTCGTCCCACGGGTCGGCTTCCTCGGTCGATGCCGGGGCCGCGGCGGAGGCGGGAGTGGTGGGGGTGGTGTCGTCCCACGGGTCGGCGTCGTCACCGGCCGCGGGCGGGCTGGCTTCGTCGGCTTCGACGGGCGCGGCGTCGTCCCCGACCGTCGGGGCAGTCGCTGTCGCCGTCGCGGCAGCAGCCCCGGTGACCGCGGCGCCGGCCGCCCCAGCACCAGCCGCGGGCTCGCCAGCGACCCGTTCCGCCACGTCCTCGTCCTGACCGCGGCGGATGGCCGCGAGGAGCATCTGGGCGACGTCGACGACCTCGACCTCCTCGGCCTCACCCGCTGCCTGCTTGGCGGTCAGGCCGTCGGAGATCATGACGCGGCAGAAGGGGCAGCCGATGGCAATGCGCTCGGCGCCGGTGGCGACGGCTTCGTCGGTGCGGTTGGTGTTGATGCGGGTCCCGAGCTTCTCCTCCATCCACATGCGGGCGCCCCCGGCGCCGCAGCAGAACGACTTCTCGCCGGAGCGGGGCATCTCACGCAGCTCGACGCCGGGCAGGGCGCCGATGAGCTCGCGCGGGCGGCGCGTAGACCTGGTTGTGCCGCCCGAGGTAGCACGGGTCGTGGTAGGTCACCGTGGAGGCGGTGGAGGCGGCGTTCTTCGCCGTCGACATGCCGGGGGTGTCCGACGGGCGGGCGACCGGGACGAGCTTCTTCTCCCGCACGAGCCGGTTGAGCAGCTGGGTGTGGTGGACGACCTCGTAGGACCCCCCGATGGAGGGGTACTCGTTCTTGATGGTGTTGAAGCAGTGGGCGCAGGTGACGACGACCTTCGTGACGCCGAACTCGCCGAAGGTCTCCACGTTCTGAGCGGCCAGGGTCTGGAAGAGCAGCTCGTTGCCGGCGCGCCGGGCCGAGTCCCCCGTGCAGGTCTCGCCGTCACCGAGGACGGCGAACGAGACGCCGGCGCTGTCGAGCAGCTCGGCGACGGCGCGCGTGGTCTTCTTCGCACGGTCCTCGTAGGCGCCGGCGCAGCCCACCCAGAACAGCCACTCGACCTCGGAGGCCGCCTCCACGTCCTGCCCGAGCACCTTCACCGGGAACGGCAGGTCCTTGGCCCAGTCCAGGCGGGCACGCGCGCCCATGCCCCACGGGTTGCCCTTGCCCTCGAGGTTCTTGAACAGCCCCCCGAGCTCGGCGGGGAACGCCGACTCGATGAGGGTGGCGTAGCGGCGCATGTCGACGATGTGGTCGACGTGCTCGATGTCGACGGGGCACTGCTCCACGCACGCACCGCACGTCGTGCACGACCACAGGACGTCGGCGTCGATGACCGCGTCCGGCCCGTGCGGGTTGTACGCGGTCAGCGGTGAGGTGATGTCGTACCCGGTGTCCCCGACGAGCGACACCTCGGGCCAGGCCACCATCGACGAGGACGACGGGGCACCCTCGACGCCGTGGGTGGCGTCCGGGGCCGTCTGCCGCGCGGCCACCGACGCCAGCGCCTTCTCGCTGTCCCAGCCGTGCTCGCCCAGGGCCTTGAGGTAGGGCGCCTTGGCGTCGGCGTGGTCGCGCAGCGCCATGATGAGCAGCTTGGGCGACAGCGGCTTCTCGGTGTTCCAGGCGGGGCACTGGGACTGGCAGCGGCCGCACTCGGTGCAGGTGGAGAAGTCGAGCAGGCCCTTCCACGTGAAGTCCTCCACGGCGCCCACGCCGAGGGAGTCGCCCTCCTCCATCTCCTCGAGCGCGTCGAGGGTGAACGGCTTGCCCCCCACCGTCAGGGGCCGAACCGTGCCCAGCGCGGTCCGCCCGGAGGCCTCGCGCTTGAACCAGATGTTGGGGAAGGCCAGGAAGCGGTGCCACGCCACGCCCATGGTGGGCTGCAGCGCGATGGTGATCATCCACGCGAACGAGATGAGGATCTTCACCGTCGCGACGACGTACACCCACGTCGCCAGGGTGGGCAGCGACGCCCCTGACCAGAACCCGGCCATCCACCCGGTCAGCGGGAAGTGCAGCGCGAGGGAGGTCTCGGGCTCCAGCCGCTGCACCATCGCCGCCTCCAGGGCCCGCAGGAGCACGATGCAGATGGTGACGAAGAAGATCGTGAGCTCGACGTAGTACGCGTGCCAGAACGTGGACCCGAAGAAGCGCGAGCGGCGCCCGCCCTCACCCGCGGCCGAGCGGGGGTGCTCCTTCTGGCGCACCAGCATGAGCACGACGATCCCGACCAGCCCGGCCCAGGCGAACAGCTCGACGACCCACTCGAACGGCGCGAAGTGCCCGATGACCGGCAGCCGGTAGTCGGGCTGGACGAGCTGGAAGAACGCGTTGACCAAGGTGGTGAACAAGATGATGAAGGCCAGTGCGGTGAACCAGTGCGCCGCCGCGACCACCTTCAGGCGCGACATCCGGGTGTGCCCCAGGAACTCCTTGGCCAGGGTCCACGACCGCGCCCACGGCTCGTTCGTGCGCGTCGCATCCGGCTGCCCCATCCGGTACAGCGCCACGAACCGCCCCGCCTGGCGGAACAGCAGCGCCCACCCGATGAGCGGGACCACGGTGCACAGCACGATGGCCACGACCTGCACGGCGCCCAGGCCGCCGAAGCGCTCGTCGGGCATCGGGATGACGTCCCGCGACAGGGCGGAGACCACGGACGGCACGATGACGGGCGCGGTGGCGGCAGGCATGGCGGCAGCCTAGTGGCGGGTGAGCGGACGCTCATCGGCCTGTGACGACCATCAACACCGGCCGTGCGACCTCGACGGACGTCCCCGAGACGCCGTTGTGCCAGCGATAACCCTCTGTTGGAATAGGCATAAGCAGGCGTCGGTTGTCCCGGTGTCGGCACGTCCGACCGTGCGCCCGGGCCCGCCCATCGCCCGGACCACCGATCCACCAGCGAAAGGCGCACCGATGCCCATCCTCGACGACGTCACCCAGGCCGTCGGCAACACCCCCCTCGTCCGGCTCAACCGCATCATCGAGGGCGACGCGATCGTCGCCGCCAAGCTGGAGTTCTACAGCCCGGCGAGCTCGGTGAAGGACCGCATCGGGGTCGCGATCGTCGACGCCGCCGAGGCGTCGGGTGAGCTGCCCGCCGGCGGCACGATCGTCGAGGCCACGTCTGGCAACACGGGGATCGCGCTGGCGATGGTCGGCGCGGCCCGTGGCTACACGGTCGTCCTCGCCATGCCGGAGTCGATGAGCAAGGAGCGCCGTGCGCTGCTGCGCGCCTACGGCGCCGAGCTGATCCTCACCGACCCCGCCCTCGGAATGAAGGGCGCCGTCGCCAAGGCCGACGAGATCGTCGCCGAGCGCGAGGGCTCGGTCCTCGCGCGCCAGTTCGCCAACGCCGCGAACCCCGAGATCCACCGCAGGACGACCGCGGAGGAGATCTGGAACGACACCGACGGCGCCGTCGACATCGTCGTGGCCGGCATCGGCACCGGCGGCACCATCACCGGTGTGGGCGAGGTCCTCAAGGCCCGCAAGCCGGGAGTGCGGATCGTCGCGGTCGAGCCGGAGGAGTCGGCCATCCTCAACGGAGGCGAGCCGGGCCCGCACAAGATCCAGGGCATCGGCGCGAACTTCGTCCCCGAGATCCTCAACACCGAGATCTACGACGAGGTCATCGACGTCAACGCCCAGACCTCCGTCGAGTGGGCCCGACGCGCCGCCACCGAGGAGGGGCTCCTCGTCGGCATCTCGTCCGGCGCCGCGCTCGCGGCCGCAGCGCAGGTCGCCGCCCGACCGGAGAACGCGGGTAAGACCATCGTCGTCATCATCCCGAGCTTCGGCGAGCGCTACCTCTCGACGATCCTCTTCGAGGGTCTCGTCGACTGACATGTCCCTCATCCGAGCAGCCCGGGCGAGGATCCGCGAGGACCTCGACGCCGCCCTCGCGCGTGACCCCGCCGCCGAGACGCGGCTCGACCTCGCCGTGAACTCCCCTGGGCTGCACGCAATCTGGGCCTACCGGGGCCTGCACCAGCTGTGGCAGCGCCCGGGTGGTCGACCCGCCGCCCGCGCCCTGTCGACCCTCGTCCGCGCGGTCACGGGGGTCGAGATCCACCCGGGCGCGCGGATCGGGCACCGCTTCTTCATCGACCACGGGATGGGTGTGGTCATCGGCGCCACCGCGGTCATCGGCGACGACGTCATGCTCTACCACGGCGTGACCCTGGGCGGCCGCTCGCTCAGCCGCGGGGCCAAGCGGCACCCCACAGTCGGTGACCGGGTGACCATCGGGGCCGGTGCCCGCGTCCTCGGCGACATCGAGATCGGTGACGACGCGCAGATCGGCGCCAACTCGGTGGTCGTCAAGCCGGTCCCGAGCGGGGCGGTCGCCACCGGGATCCCGGCACGGGTGCGCTTCCCCGAGCACCGCGGCGAGGACCCCTACGACGCCCTCTTCGCCGAGCCGGCCCTGTTCATCTGAGGCCGCGGCTCACCTCACGAGCCCACCGCGGACCCGCAGCCCCGTCGACTGCACGCCCACCGGCACCGGGGCCCAGTCGGCGCCGTAGGCGCAGAACAGCCTCCCCTCCTCCACCCCGGCGCTCGCGATCTCCAGGGCCTCCGCCGCGTCCAGGCCCTGGGCCAGGACGCGGTGGTAGGCCGACATCACGGTGTGGGCGTCCTCGTCGCCCACCGGGCCGACCGCGGCGACGACGGTCCGCACCCCGGTCGCGAGCAGGCTCGCGGTGAGGCCGAGCGACTCGTCGCCGGCCCGGACGTGGGTGCGTCCCACCTCGCACGACGACAGCACGACGTGCTCGGCGCCGATCCCGGCCCGCTGGAACTCGTGCGCGAACACGGGCCCGTCCCCCATGACGACGGAGGAGAACAGCGGGCTCTCGTCCTGGTGGATGCCGTGGGCCGCGACGTGGACGATCGTGCTGTCGCGCAACGCCGTGCGCAGGTCCTCGCCGGTCGAGACCCGGTCGCTGTCGGGGCGCTCGCCCGTGCCCCAGACCCGCTCGACGTCGCGGGCCTCGCTCGTCGCGCGCGCCAGCCCCGGGCCGGCCAGGGCCACGACCGTCGGGGACACCGAGGCCGTGCCCGGCGGCACCGAGCGCCGCGCCCAGAAGGTGGCCGAGGGGGCGACCGTGACGACCCGCCCGCGGATCCCCGGGACGAGCCGCCACGGCAACGAGGCCAGCGAGCTCGACGGGATGACGACGACGCGGTGGGTGCGAGGAAGGACGGGCGCCAGCGCCTCCCCGAGGGAGGTGGCCGTCCGCAGCATCGAGCGCTCGATGACCTCCTCGAGGCCGGTGCCCGCGGCGAGCCGGCGGGTCGTGAGGTCGGCACGCAACCGGGCCGCGGCCTCCACCACCCGGGCGCTGCCGGCCAGCCGGGTCAGCCGCGCCCCACCCGGCGTGACCGTGACCGCCCAGAGCAGGTCGCGGTGGAGGAACACGCTCACGAGCCCGGCGTGCGACCGGTCGAGCAGGGGGCGCAGCGCGGCGACGGTGACGGGCCTCTCCTCGGCCGAGGCGTGCGCCGTCGCCGTCTGTTCCCAGTCGCGCCGGGCCACGGCGCGCTCGACGTCCCGGGCCGCGGCCTCGAGGGCGGTGCGGCGCACGGGGTCCTGCGTGTCGTGGGCCTCCGCGTGCAGGCGACGGGCATCGGCCGTCAGGCGCGCGAGCTCGACGTCCGGCGACGCCACGAGTGGCGGAAGGCGTTGCGAGACACCGCGCCACAGCTCGGTGGCATCGAACACCTGGGCGGGTGAGCCCGTGGCGATGGCGAGGTCGAGGTGTGCGTCACGCAGCCTCCTCGTGTGGAGGGCCACGGCCGTGCGGGAGTCGATGCTCGTGTGGCGCGCCTGCTCGACGGCCAGCCGGTGGGCGCCGCGTCGCAGCTCGCGCCGCACCAGGTCGGGGCGCCCCTCGGCGGCGTGCAGCTCGGCGAGGGCGAGGGTCCGCTGGAGGCGGAGCGGGAAGGAGGTCGCGCGGCGCACCTCCCGTCGGGCGAGGTGGCGTCGTGCCTCCTCCACCCGCCCGACGAGGGCGTTGGCCTCCGCGGCGAGCACGGCCGCCTCCGCCCCCACGGCGCTGGCGGCGGCGGGACCCTCGGCGAGGGCGGACAGGGTGCTCGCCGTGGCGCCCGGGTTGCGCCCGGCGAGCAGCTCGGCCTGCAGGCGCAGCAGCGAGGCGCGCACCACCCAGGCCGGCTCCGACCCTCGGGCGAAGCGGCGTTCGGCCCGGGCGGCGTAGCGCCGGGCGTCGGCGTGCTCCTGCCGCAGCAGCGCCAGCCGGGCCCGTTCGAGGTCGGCCTCGGCGACGTCGTGGGCGATCCCCCCGGCCCGCGCCGCGCCCTCCCCCTCCTCCAGGGCCTCCATCGCCTGGTCGACCAGCCCGGCCTCGGCCAGCACCCGCGCCCGGTCCAGGACGGCGCCGGGTGGCAGCAGGTCGCCGCCCATGGCGCGGGCCTGCTCCGTGAGGGACAGGGCACGCGGGAGGTTGCCGAGGAGGAACTGGAGGCGGCCGCGGTTGTGCACGGCGGCCGCGGCGAGGTCGGGGAAGCCGAGGGCCTCGGCGTCCTGGTGCGCGCGTCGCAGCCGCACGTCGCTGTCGTGGTAGCGACCGAGGAACTGGTAGGTCAGCCCGAGGTTGAGGTGCAGCAGGCAGCGGGTGCGCGGCGCGACCTCCGCGGTGAGGGCGACGCCCTCGAGCAGCTCGCGGGTGCGCTCCCACTCACCGACCCGCCCGTGCAGCCCGGCGCGCTGGACGACCGCGAGCGAGCGCACGTGGTTGGGGCCGACGTCGACGAGGAGCCCGTCGGCGGTGTCGAGCAGGGCGAAGGCGCCGTGGCGGTCGCCGCGCTGCACCCGCGAGACCGCGTGGGTGACGTGGACCCGGGCCCGCAGGATGACCGCGTCGTCGGGGCGGTCGCCCTCCCGGTCCAGGCGGCGCAGGGCGCGCCGCAGCAGGGTCTCGGCCCGCGCCGGGGCACCCGCTGCGTTGGCGAGGACCGCTTCCTCGACGAGGCGGGTGACGTGGTCGTGGAGGTCCGGGAGGATCGGCGCCTCAGATCTCCACGGTGGGCGTGATGACGGGCCGGACGTCACCCTCGGGGAGGAAGACGAAGCGCACGAGCCCGCGGGGCGCCGGGTCGACGGTGAAGCGGCCGTCCTCGTCGACCTGCGCCGTGATGGTCCGGGTCCCGGCGCGGATCTCCACGACGACGGGGGAGTCGTGGCCCGTGACCCAGCCGTCGACGCGGACCTCGTCGGCGTCGATGGGCGACAGGGTCACCATGACGGAGAGCGCCTCGGCGCTGAAGGTCAGCGTCTGGGTGCGGGTGTACTCGGAGCGGGCCAGGGCGCTCTCGGCGCCCACCCGCTGGAGCTCGGCCACCTCGGCGTGCAGCGCCTGCACGGTCAGGGCGAACTTCACGTCGTCGGCCAGGCCTGCGGGGACGGGGTCGGCGGAGCGGAGTACGTCGGCGATGCCGGCGAGGATCTTCTCGTCGATCGCGTCGAGCGGCTCTGCGGCGAGGTCTCGGTCGGAGTTCACAGGGCACCTCCCCATGCGGGGTCGTCGGCGAGGGCGGCACGCAGCTTGGCCAGGCAGCGTCCTCGGGTCGGGCCGATGCTTCCCACCGGCATGTTCAGGGCTTCGGAGACGGCCGCGTAGTCGGGCCGGTCGGAGAACGCGATGACGCGCAGGAGCGCCTGGCACCGCGGGGTGAGGCGCTCGACCTGCGCCCACAGGACCCGGTGGTCCTCGCGGTGCACGGCGAGCGCAGCGGGCTCGGGGTGGTCGTCGGGCAGGGACTCGTCGAGCTCGCCGCTCGTGCGGCCCGCCACCTTGTGGCTGCGCCAGCACTCGCGGCGGACGGTGACGATGAGCCAGCCCATGACGGCCTGCGGGTCCTTGATCCGCTCGCTGCTCTCGACGAGCCGCAGCCACGCCGTCTGCACGGCGTCCTGGGCGGCGGGCTCGGACGCCCCCTGCGCCCGGGCGGTGTGCCACAGGACGGGGGTGAGGAGATCGACGAGCTCGTCCATCGCCCGCACCTCGCCGTCGCGGTAGGCCCGGAAGGCGGTCGCCGAGCGGGTCGAGAGCGACGCGACGGTGTCGTCGGCGGCCATCACGAGTCCTCCGGCCCGAACCGGTCGTGGAGCGCTCGGGCGACGACCGAGACGGCTGCCGAGCGGGCCCGCGACGCGGTGCCGGCCACGGCGGTGCTGCCCCGCACGATCTCGGCGGCGATCTCACCGGCGATCCACGGGGAGGCGAACGAGGTGCCGCTCCACACCGCGAAGCCGGAGCGGAAGTCGTCGAAGTCGACGCCGGCGCGCGGGCCGGGGCCCACCGAGTCGACGCGGATCGTGGGGTTCATCGAGCCCGACAGCGTCGTCGGCACCGTGCTGACGATGCCCGCCCCGGGAGCGTGCGCGGTGACCCAGTCGCCGACGTTGGAGAACAGGGCCACGCTGCGGTCGTCGGGGTTGGTCGCCCCCACGCCGACGATGCCGTCCTTCCCGGGAACCGCGAACGCCGCGGGGAAGAAGCGGGCCCGGGTGGCGTCGTTGCCGGCGCAGGCGACGACGACGACGCCCTCGTCGGCGAAGTCCTGGAGGAGGTCGTGGAGCGCGGTGTCGTCGGCGTCCTCCGGGGTCTCGTGGTAGTAGCCGAGCGAGAGGTTGACGACGTCGAGGACACCGTGGGTGATGGTGCCGGGTGCGGCCTTGGCCGCGCGGTGCCGCTCGAGGAGCCGGCTCAGCGCGGTGACGACGTCGTCCTCGAGGGCGGCGCCGTCGGAGGCCATGACGGGCACCGAGAGGATGACGGCCTCCGGGCACCGCTGGCGGACGACACCGGCGATGAAGGTGCCGTGCCCGCACAGGACGTCGACGAGCCCGTTGACGTCGTCGAACACCACGCCGGTGTTCTCGGGGTCGCGCGACGGCTCCTTCCACACCCCGATCGGCTCACCGTCGAGCGTCACCCGGCGGTGGGCGCCCGGGCAGGGGCCGGTGCAGTCCTCGGCGCTCGCGTGCTCGTCCTCCTCGGGGAACCAGTGGTGCCGGCCCAGGCCCGTGTCGAGGACCGCCACGACCGGGGTGTGCTCGGTCGTCGCGACGCCCGTGCGGGGGTCGGGTGCCGACCAGACGACGGGGGTCCGGCCGCCGATCCCGGGGGTCCCGTACTCGGCGAGGAGGCCGCCGCCTCCCCAGACGCCGCCGCCTCCGCCCCAGACGCCGCCGCCTCCGCCCCAGACGCCGCCGCCTCCGCCCCAGACGCCGCCACCGGCGGTGAGGACGTGCTCGACGGTGACGCCGCCGGCCATGCTGCGGCCGCGGCGGTCACGGCGCTCCCGGCGGCGCTGCTCGGCCGGGCTCGGCTCGTGGCCCTCGGGGGGGTCGGGCAGCCGGCCCAGGCCGACCTTGTCGTAGAGGTACGCGGCGCGGTCCGAGGGCTCGGTGAGCGCGTTCTGGAGGAAGCGCCAGGCATCGGGCGCCTTGCCGGCGCGGTCGGGGTCACGGGCGAGGCGGATCCGGGTCACGGTCACCTGCGCGTCGGGGCCGAGGGAGTCGGCGCCGCAGCCGCGGTTGGGGATGGCGACGGGGTCACCGACGACCACGACGGCGAGCGGCTCCGGGAGGGTGCTGGCCCACTCGACGAGCTGGCCGACGCGCCCGGGCCGGGCCTCGTCATCCGGGGCGTCGTCGGCGACGTCGCGCACGAGGAGGGTGTCGGAGACGTAGACGGTGGGGAGCGGGGCGGGCTGCCCCGGCGCCAGGACCGCCGTGTCGGGGTCGAGGACGCGGGCACCGAGCCGGCGCGCGAGGAGCGGCGAGATCACGGGGACCGGCGGGAGGTACGAGGGCTCCTCCGCGCTGGACGCTGCGGCCGGCTTGGGGGTGCTACCGGCGGCGCTCTTGCGCGGGGGCTGCTCGGGGGACGTGCCAGCCATGCGGGCTCTCCTGGGGTGGGACCGGGCGCGAGAGCGGTCGGCGCCCAGCGTAGTGATGATCATCGACACCCGACAGGAGCCGCCACGATCCCGGTCTGATACACGGCGACCTGCACGTTTCCCGACCTCGGCCCCACGGTCACTGCAAGGGCGCGGCGGCGCCACCGAAAAAGGTGCTGCGGCACCGATGTATCAGGTCGTGGTGAGCCCGCTCCTCGTCGTCGTGGAACCCGGCGGGATCCACGGTGTGTCCCGGGCCGACCAAGGGCAGGGCGGGCGCACCGGGGCCGTGGGGCGCTGCGCCGTCGCGCCGTGCAGGGGCGACGGACGTGGCGACGGCCTCGTCACCAGGGGAGCCGGCCACGTCGGAACCGGCGCCACAGGGGGCGCAGGAGGGGCCGGCGTGGCCGGCGGCGTGGTGCCTCGTGCCGTCAGGCGGTGCCGTCGGGGCGGCTCGTCGCGGTGGCCCAGGGGTCGCCGTGCGGTGGGGTGCGGTCGGCGCCGTCGCCCGGCGGGTTCCCCGGGGACGTCGCGATGGCCTCGGTGGTCACCGTCCGGCTCGAGCGCAGGCGCTCGCCGGTGGCGCGGGCGGCATCGGCGACGAGGTCGGCGACGACCGGCGCGGCCTTGGTGCGCGCGGCCTCCTTGGCCACGCCCACCTGCTTCTGGACGGGGCCGGAGTTCCACACCTTGGAGGAGGTGCGGGCGATCTGCTCGTACCGCTGCTTGCCTGCGCGCGCCCCGAGGACGTATCCGGCGGCCAGACCGGCGAGGAAGGACAGCTTCGCCATGGGTGGCTCCTTTCGTCGGCCTCAGACCTTACCTGCCGGGCCGGGCCCGGACTCCGGGCGTCCCGAACCAGTCAGTGCGTGGCGTCGAGGTCGTCCCAGCGGGACGGGTCGAGGGTGAGCCCGACGAGCTGCCGACGCAGGCGATCCATCCGGCCGGGGTCGAGGTCGCCTCCCCACAGGAGCGCGGCGCTCACCCCGTCGGCCGCGGAGAGGACGAGCTCGAGGACGTGGCCCGGGAGGCCGTCGCCCGCGAGCTCGGACTCCCAGCGGTCCTGGTCGCCTCGGGCGAGGGCGCGGACGTCGGGGCTCGTCATCAGCTGCGCGGTGAGGAGGATGTCGTCGCGCAGGCCGTGCGGGTCGCTGGTCTCGTCGAGGCAGGTGCGCACGTACGCGCGGGTCAGGCGGCCCGGCGCCTCGTCCTGCGGGTCCAGCGACTCGGCCACGGCCGCGCGGAACCGTTCGACCTGGTCGGTCGCGAGGGCGAGGAGCAGGGCGTCCTTGCTCGGGAAGTGGTACACCAGACCGCCCTTGGACAACCCGGCCTCGCTCGCGACGGCATCGAGGGTCGCGGTCGGCCCGCTGCGCCTGACGACGGTGGCGGCGGCGTCGAGGACGAGCCGTCGGGTCTGGTCGGGCGTGCGGCCGGCCGTGCGTGCCATCAGCGTCGGGTCTCCTGCGGGGTCGGGTCGAGGGCGACCACGGGCGCGGTGACCGACGACGGGATCGTCCGCCAGGCCACGACCGCGGCGACAGCCATGATGACGGCTGCCGACACCGATGCCACCTGCATCGCGCCGACGAACGCCTCGCGGGCGGCCTCGGCCACGGGGGAGGTGGGGTCCAGGACGGTGGCCGCGGAGGCGAAGGAGTCCTCCACCCGGACGCGCGTGGCACCGGTGAGGTCCGCGGGCAGGTGCAGGCCGGCGCGGTAGGCGAGGGTCACGACCGAGCCGAGGACGGCGATGCCCAGGGCGACCCCGAGCTCGTAGGCGGTCTCGGAGATCGAGGCCGCGGCGCCGGCGCGCGCCGGGGGGACGGCGGAGACGACGGCGTCGGTGGCGAGCGTCAGGGCGAGCCCGACGCCGAGGCCGACCGGCACGAGCGCCAGCCCGAGCCACAGGTACCCCGGAGCGCTCTCGGCGACGGCGACGCCCGACGAGCCCCACGGAGGCGGTGGCCAGGCCGACCGCGATGGCGCGGCCCATCCCGAGCCTTCGCGTGGAGACGCCGACGAGGGCGACGACGACGATCGAGGCCACGGTCGCCGGCATCTCGGCGAGGCCGGCGAGCAGCGGGCGCAGCCCCCGGGCCAGCTGGAGGTACTGCGAGAAGAAGAAGAGCAGGCCGGTGAGCGCGAACACCGAGATGAAGGTGGCGATGACCGCCCCGGTGAAGGTCGGGTTGCGAAAGAGGGTGACGTCGATCGTGGGGTCGGCGAGGTGGCGCTGGCGGACGACGAAGGCGATCCCCGCCGCGACGCCGGCGACGACGAGGGCTGCGCCGAGGAGGTCGACCCCTTCGGTCACGGCGTGCTTCACGGCGTAGACGACCGGCACGACGGCCGCTGCGGAGAGCAGGGCCGAGGCGATGTCGAAGCGGCCCGGCGCCGGGTTGCGCGACTCGGGGAGCAGCAGGACTCCTCCCACGAGGATCATCAGGACCACCGGCACGTTGATGAGGAAGACCGACCCCCACCAGAAGCGCTCGAGCAGGACCCCGCCGACGAGGGGGCCCAGCGCGAGGCCGCCGCCGGACGCGGCCGACCACACGGCGATGGCGCGGGTCCGCTCGGCCGGGTCGGCGAACAGGTCGCGGATGAGCGACAGGGTCGAGGGCATGATCGTCGCCCCAGCGACGCCGAGGAGGAGGCGGGCGCCGATGAGCGCCTCGGCGCTGGGCGCGAAGGCGGCCAGGGCGGACGCCGCACCGAAGGCCACGGCGCCGGTGAGCAGGACCTTCTTGCGGCCGAACCGGTCGGCGACGGTCCCCATCGTGACGAGGAGCCCGGCCAGGGCGAGGGAGTAGACGTCGCCGATCCACAGGACCTGGGTCGCGGTGGGCGCGAGGTCGCGGGTCAGCGAGGGGACGGCGAGGTAGAGCACGGTGCCGTCGATCGCGAGGAGCAGGACGGCTCCGACGAGGACGGTGAGCGCGGCCCAGCGGCGGCGGGGCGACAGGAGCGCGGACGGGGACATGAACAGAACTGTACCGACTGGTCGGTACAGTTTCCAACTCAGGGTGAGGATGGTGAGGAGTCCCTGTCCCCTCGGCCCTCGCCGGGTCGAGGTGATGTCCGACCGTGTGGGGGTCCCCTTTCACCTCGACCGGGCAGGTGCCCCCGTGGGTCGAGGTGATGTCCGACCGTGTGGGGGTCCCCTTTCACCTCGACCGGGCAGGTGCCCCCGTGGGTCGAGGTGATGTCCGACCGTGTGGGGGTCCCCTTTCACCTCGACCGCGGCTGTGTCGGGTCGAGGTGATGTCCGACCGTGTGGGGTCCCTTTCACCTCGACCGCGCAGGTGCCCCCGTGGGTCGAGGTGATGTCCGACCGTGTGGGGGTTCCCTTTCACCTCGACCCGGAAGGGGGTGTCGCCGGCGGCCGATTACCCTGTGTCGTGCCCGACCGTGTCGGGCGAGGAGGGCTCGCATAGTGGCCTAGTGCGGCGGTCTTGAAAACCGCTATGGCGGCAACGTCATCGTGGGTTCGAATCCCACGCCCTCCGCCGTGAAGGCGACGTCCCTGGGGGCGGCGCAGGGAGCGGATGATGGCGGCCAGGGTCGGCGGCCGCGCGGGCTCGAGCGGCTCGAGCGACAGGAGTGAGCGATGGCGACGATCGCGTCCTTGGCCATGCGACAGGCCATGCGGGGGGTCAACGCTGGGCACAGCCTGCTCTACCGGGCCAGCTCCGGCCGCTTCGGGGGGTCGACGAGGGGGATGCCGGTCCTGCTCCTCACCGTGGCGGGCCGCAAGAGCGGGACGCCGCACACCGTGCCGTGCGTCTACCTCGCCGAGGGCGGGTCGTGGCTCGTCTGCGGGTCGGCGGGGGGCATGCCCCAGGAGCCGCAGTGGTTCCGCAACCTGCGTGCCGCCCAGCGGGCCGAGGTCGAGGTCGACGGCGTCCGCACCGAGGTGCAGGTCACGGTCCTTGCCGGGGAGGAGCGGGACGCCGCCTGGCGCCGGCTGCTGGTCGTCGGGCCCTTCTTCGCGCAGTACCAGGCGAAGGTCGACCGGGTGATCCCGCTCGCCCTGCTCACCCCGCTCACCGCCTCCGGGGCCTGACGCGGCCATCCGGGGCGTCACCGAGGTCGCCGGGGATATCGTCCGAGCGTGAGTGGTCCGCAGCGCACCGGCGATCCCGACGACGGATCCGTCGTGGAGGCGGTCGTCGAGCGCGTCGAGGACCTCCTGGAGGACGCCGGCGAGGCGGTCGCCGAACGGGTCGAGGACGTGCGGGAGAAGGCGGGCGAGCTCGCCGAGGGCACCGGGGAGGCGGCCCAGGCTTTCGCCCAGGTGACCAGCCACGCCGCCGAGGTCGCCGAGACGCACCCCACGGTCAGCACCGGGGCCCGGGTGGGCTTCCTCCTCGACGGCGTGCTCCATGTCGCGATGGGGTGGGCGGGGCTGGGGATCGCGTGGGGCTGGGGTGGCACGGCCGACGAGTCCGGCGCGCTGACGACCATGGCCGACACGGTGGGAGGTCGCTGGGTCCTGTGGGTCGGGTTCGTGGGCTTCTCGGTGGTCGCAGTGTGGAACCTGGCCCGCGCCGTCACGGGCCGCCACTGCCGGACCCGTCTCAAGCGCCTCGAGCACGGCGCCGACGGGCTCGCCTACGTGACCGTCGCGTGGAGCGCCGCCGCGTTCGCCATCGGGTCGGGCCAGTCGAGCCGCGACTCCTCGGTCGGCATCACCGAGACGCTGCTCGCGCTGCCCGGCGGGGCTGTCCTCGTGGTGGCGACCGGGCTGGCCGTCGGTGGTGTGGGCGTCTTCAGCATCTGGTCTGGGTGGACGGGCGACTTCCTCGTCGACCTCGAGCGCCATCCGGGCCGTCTGGCCGAGGTCGCCGGCCGCGTCGGGTTCGTGACGCGCGGCATCGCCTTCGGCCTCGTGGGCTACCTCTTCGTCGCCGCGGCGTGGACCCGTCGGGCCGAGGACTCGACGGGTATCGACGGCGCACTGCGCTTCCTCCAGGACGTGCCGCTGGGCCGGTACGAGCTGAGCGTCATCTCGGTGGGGCTGATGCTGTTCGGGGTCTACCTCGTGACCCGCGCCCGCCACCTCCGCCGGTAGGCCATCCGTGCCCGTGGTGCCCCCCGAGAACCGGCCAAGGGAGGCGGAGGGGGCGGGTCAGCGGGGGGGTGGGGGGAGCTCGCCGGAGCCGCGGACGACGAGGGAGGGCTCGACGACGACGTGGCGTGGCGGCGCGGTGTTGCCGTCGATCCGCTCGAAGAGCAGCTCGGCCACCGTCCTGCCCATCCGGGCGACGTCCTGGCGGATGACGGTCAGCGGCGGGTCCAGCAGGTCGGCGAGCGGGAAGTCGTCGAAGCCGACGAGCGCCACGTCGCGGCGCAGTCCCCGCTCGGCCAGGCTGCGCACGGCCCCCGTCGACAGGATGTTGCGGGCGGCGAAGATCGCCGTCGGCGGGTCGGCGAGCGACAGCAGCCCGTGCACGGCCTCGGTGGCCTGCTCGGTGGAGCGCAGCCCGTCGACGACCAGCGCCGCGTCCGGGCGCAGGCCGCGCGCCGTGTACGCCGCATGGAACCCGTCGAGGCGCTGCCCCGCGGTGTAGATCGAGGACATGTCGGTGAGGGCGGCGATCCGGCGGTGCCCCTGGGCCAGCAGGTGCTCGGTCCCCATCGCGCCGCCGGCCAGGTTGTCGACGACCACGGAGTCGGCGTCGACCCCCCGCGGTGGCCGGTCGACGAAGACGGCCGGTGTCCCCGTGCGCAGCTCGGCCACGAGGTAGTCCTGGCGCTCGCTGGCCGGCATGAGGACCAGGCCGTCGACCCGGCGGGTCACGAGGTCGTGGACGAGCACCTCCTCCCGGTCGCTCTCCTCGTCGAGGCTCGCCGCGAGCACGGCGGTCCCGCGGCGGCGGGCGGCATCCTCCAGCGCACGCAGCAGCGAGGCCGAGAACGAGTTCGACAGGTCCTGGACCAGGGCCCCGACGAGCCCGGTCCGGGCGTCGGTGCGGCGCAGGTTGCTCGCGGCGAGGTTGGGCCGGTAGTCGAGGCGGCGCACCGCGTCAGCGACGCGTCCCCGCACCTCGGGCGAAACCCCCGGCTCGTCGTTGACCACGCGCGAGACCGTCTTGAGGCTGACGCCCGCCAGGGCCGCCACCTCGCGCATGGTGGCGCGCGACGCCGGTCCCGACAACGATGTCACCTTCACATCACGATGTGTAACCCATATGTTGACGTCGGCGCAAGTAGGCGGTAAGCATGGTCCTGACAACGTTGTCAGTTGCGCTGTCGTCCAGCACAGACTCAAAGGAGAGTTCGCACCATGCACAGTCTCATTTCCTCCCCGCGCCAGGTGCGCAGGGTGCTCGCGTCCGCCGGCATCATCGGCCTGACGCTGGGTGCCGCGGCCTGTGGTTCCGACGACTCGGGGACCGGCGGCTCCGGCGGCGACGACCAGATCGGCGTCTCGCTCATCACCAAGGACTCCTCCAACCCGTTCTTCGTCGCGATGCAGAAGGGGGCCAAGGACGACGCCGCGAAGAACGGCGTCAGCCTCACCATCGCCTCCGGCAAGCAGGAGGGTGACGACGCGGGCCAGATCGCCGCCATCGAGCAGGCCGTGGTCCGCGGCGACAAGGGGATCCTCATCACCCCGATGTCCAACGGCGTCAACGACGCGATGAAGAAGGCGCGCGACGCGGGCCTGTACGTCATCGCCCTCGACACGCCTCCGGACCCGCCGGAGACCGTCGACATCACCTTCGCCACCGACAACCGCCTCGCCGGCAAGCTCATCGGCCAGTGGGCCGCGGCCCAGCTGGCCGGCAAGCCGGCCACCATCGCCCTGCTCGACCTGTTCAACGACAAGATCGTCTCGGTCGACTACGACCGCGACCAGGGCTTCCTCGAGGGCATGGGCATCGACGTCGCCGACGGCAAGAAGAACGGTGACGAGGCCAAGACCGGCAAGTACAGCGGTGGCGACTACACCATCGTCTGCAACGAGCCGAGCAACGGCGCCGAGGACGGCGGCCGCACCGCGATGGAGACCTGCCTGACCAAGAGCGACGGCATCAACGTCGTCTACACCATCAACGAGCCGGCCGCGGTCGGCGCCTCGGCCGCGCTCAAGGCCGCGGGCATCACCGACGCCATCATCGTCTCGGTCGACGGCGGCTGCGCCGGCGTCGCCTCGGTCAAGGACGGCACCATCGGCGCGACCGCGCAGCAGTACCCGCTGAAGATGGCGACGCTCGGCATGGAGGCGATCGCCAAGATCGCCCGAGGTGGCGAGAAGCCCACCACCACCGACGGCCTCGACTTCTTCAACACCGGGGTCGCGCTCGTCACCGACAAGCCGGCCGAGGGCGTCGAGAGCATCGACACCACCGAGGCCACGAAGATCTGCTGGGGCTGACCCCGATGTCGTCGTCCACATCGTCTGCTGCCGCCGAGTTCGCTCGGCGGCGGCAGAGCCCCGTCCAGCGCATCCAGCACCTGCTGCACGGCTACCCGTGGCTGAGCCCGCTGTTCCTGCTCGTGCTGACCTTCGTCATCTTCTCGGTCATCAACCCGCGCTTCGCCTCCCCGAACGCGCAGTCCCTGCTCCTCCAGCAGGTCGCGGTCGTCGCGTGCCTGGCCATCGGGCAGACGCTCGTCATCCTCACCGCCGGCATCGACCTGTCGGTCGGGGCGGTCACCATCCTCGCGATGATGGTCATGGCGACGCTGGCCGCGGACGGCGGGATGCCCGGCTTCCTCGCCATCCTCATCGGCATCGCCCTGGCCGTCGGGGCCGGCCTGCTCAACGGCATCCTCGTGACGCGGGTCGGCCTGCCGCCGTTCATCGTCACCCTGGGCACGTTGTCGATCTTCACCGCGATCGCGCTGCTCTACTCCGGTGGCTCGAGCATCCAGAACAACAGGCTGCCCGACGTCATCAACTGGACCGGTGAGACCTTCAGGATCGGCCCGTTCAACATCACCGTCGGCGTCATCATGGTGCTGCTCCTGTACTGCATCGTGGGGTTCGCCCTGACCCAGACCGCCTGGGGACGCCACATCTTCGCGGTCGGTGACGACATCGAGTCGGCGCGACTGTCGGGTATCGCGAGCAAGCGCGTCCTGCTGTCGGTCTACACCGTCGCGGGCCTCATCTACGGCATCGCCGCGTGGGTGCAGATCGGGCGTGCCGGAGCCGCCACGGCCAACGGCATCCCCGACGCCAACCTCGACAGCATCACCGCTGTCGTCATCGGCGGCACGAGCCTGTTCGGTGGTCGCGGCGGCCTGATCGGCAGCCTGTTCGGCGCGATCATCGTCGGCGCGTTCACCCTGGGCCTGTCGCTCGCGGGCGTCGACCAGCAGTGGCGCCTGTTCGCGATCGGCGTCCTCGTCATCGTCGCCGTCTCGGTCGACCAGTGGATCCGGAAGGTGAAGGCATGAACATCACCCCAGAAAGTTCTTCGCTCCTCCGTCCCTCCGATACTTTCCGGGGGCCCCGATGAGCACCATGGAGCGGCTTCCGCTGTCGGTGGACCACATCCCCGACGACAGGCGGGCCAAGTACGACGCCGACCCGATCCTGTCCGCGCGCGACCTCGTCATCTCCTTCGGCCGGGTCATCGGGCTCGACGGCGTCAACGTCGACCTCTACCGCGGCGAGGTCCTCGCGGTCATCGGCGACAACGGCGCCGGCAAGTCGACCCTCATCAAGTGCCTCACGGGTGCCTACACGCCGGACTCCGGCGCGATCTACCTCGACGGGCGGCCGGTCAGCTTCAAGCGTCCACAGGACGCCCGTGACCACGGCATCGAGACGGTCTACCAGCAGCTGGCCGTCATCCCGGCGCTCGACATCGCGAGCAACCTCTACCTCGCCCGCGAGGAGCGCCGCCCCGGCCCGCTCGGGTCGGTGCTGCGGATGCTCGACAAGAAGGGCATGAAGGAGCGCGCCGGCGCGGCCGTGCAGAAGCTCGGCATCCAGACGATCCAGAACATGGGTCAGGCCGTGGAGACCCTCTCCGGTGGTCAGCGCCAGGCGGTTGCCGTGGCGCGGGCCGCGGCCTTCGGCAGCAACGTCGTCGTCCTCGACGAGCCGACCGCAGCGCTCGGGGTCAAGGAGTCGGGCATGGTGCTCGACATGGTCAAGCAGCTCCGCGAGAGCGGCCTGGCCATCATCCTCATCTCGCACAACATGCCGCACGTGTGGGAGGTCGCCGACCGGATCCACATCCAGCGGCTCGGCGGCTGCGCGGGGGTCATCTCCCCGCAGTCGCACGACATGGGCGAAGGCGTCGCCATCATGACCGGCGCCACGACGCTCACGTCCTCGTGAACGCGGGGCGCCGCACCTGACGGACGACCAGGTGCGGCGTCCCGTCCCACTCGCCCGGGATCCTGCCGGGCCGGGCCGGTCCGTCCGGCTCCACCGAGAACTTCACTGACACCACATGATCCGGAGGCCTCCATGACCATCGTCGTGGGCTACATCCCCCGTCCCGAGGGCCTCGCAGCCCTCGACCTCGCCATCGTCGAGGCAGAGCGCCACGGCGAGCGGCTGGTCGTCGTCAACACCGGTCAGCACGGCGACTACGCGCATGCGAACTTCGCTGCGCCCCAGGACCTCGACGCGCTGGACACCCAGCTCGCCGAGCGCGGTATCGAGCACGAGGTCCGCCAGCCGACCCGCGGCCTGGCGCCCGCCGACGAGCTGCTCACCATCGCCACGGAGGTCGACGCGCGCCTCATCGTCATCGGCCTGCGCCGCCGCAGCCCCCTCGGCAAGCTCATCACGGGGTCGACCGCGCAGCAGGTCCTGCTCGACGCCTCGTGCGACGTCCTCGCGGTCAAGTCCGCTGTCTGACAGGGGTCCTCGGCCGCCGCCGCGTCCGCAGGGTGAACGTTCTCCGAGGAGTCGCGCCAGTGGCGAGACCGCGTGCTAGCGTTTTTGCCGGTTGCGGCAGCAGCACCACCTCGAGCACGAACATCACGCGCCACAGGGGACTGGAGCTCGCATCCACGGTCGGTACGACGTGTGCCGACCGCGTGTACACACAGAAAAGAGTCACCCCCGATATGGCACAGGGCACCGTGAAGTGGTTCAACGCTGAGAAGGGCTTTGGTTTCATCGCCCAGGACAGCGGCGGCCCCGACGTGTTCGTTCACTACTCCGCCATCGACGTCGACGGCTACCGCAGCCTCGACGAGGCCCAGCGGGTCGAGTTCGAGGTCACCCAGGGTCCCAAGGGTCCGCAGGCCGACGCCGTCCGCCCCATCTGACCCGGGTCCACCCGAGTCCTCGCGAAAGGCCCCGCCCGGCTCGTCCGGGCGGGGCCTTTCGCGTGCGGGCCCCCTCCCCCTGCTTCGCGCGTCGGGTGCTCAAGTGGTCGTCAGGGCAGCCACCTCGGCACCCGAGGCGGAGAACGGGGGCGCCGATGGGCACCGCCGAGCGCCGACGCCGACGGGCCGGGGCCGGCCGGGTCAGCGGCGGTCGAGGTTGGTGAGGAAGGTCTTGGCGATGGGCGCGGCCACCGTGCCACCGCTCGTGCCGGCCTCGACGAGGACCGCGAACGCGACGGTTCCCTGGTAGCCGACGAACCACACGCGCGGCAGGGTGTCAGGGTTCGAGCCGTACTCGGCGGTCCCGGTCTTCCCGCGCACCGGCCCGCCCGGGGTGCCGCGCAGGGCCGTCCCGCTCCCTGCCGAGACGACCGAGGCCATCATCGAGCGCAGGTCGGCGACGACCGTGCCGTCGAGCGGCGAGGGACGCGGGTTGCTCCCCTCGCTCTCGACGAGGACCGGCGAGACGAACGACCCCCGGGCGACGCTGCCGACCATGACGGCCATCGCGAGCGGGGACACCTCCAGGCGCCCCTGGCCGATGGAGGCCGCCGCCGTGTCGGTGCCGCCGGTGGTCGCGGGGACGCTGCCCTCGAAGGCGCCGGCGACGCCGAGCTGGTCGGCCCAGCCGGCGCCGATGCCCAGGGCCTTGGCCGCGGTGGTGAGGTCGTCCTCGGCCAGCCGGGCGCTCAGCCCCACGAACGCCGTGTTGCAGGAGATCGTGAAGTCGTCGAAGAAGGTGGGCGAGCCCGAGGCGGACTCGCCCGCGAAGTTGCGGAACTCACGCCCGTCGACGACCGCCGACTCGGGGCACGGCACCGGTGACGTCGGCGAGGTGATGCCGCGGTTGAGGTAGGCGTAGGCGGTCGCGACCTTGAACGTCGAGCCGGGCGGGTACCGACCCGTGAGGGCGCGGTCGAAGCCGGTCGTCGGCGAGTTGGCCGCGGCGAGGACCTCACCCGAGACGACGTCGACGGCCACGATCGCGGAGGCCGCCTCGAGCCGGGCGTCGCCCAGCGCCTTCTCCGCGGCCTGCTGGACGTGGGGGCTCAGCGTGGTGCGCACGTCGTCACCGTCCGCGGCGGCCTTCTCGAACAGGGTCGCGCCGCCGCTGGAGGTCACGGTGAGCCCGGGGGTGCCGCCGAGCACCTCGTCGTACTGGCCCTGCAGGCCGCTGCGGCCGGCGCGGTCGCCCGCTGCGTAGCGACCCTTGCCCTTCTGCACCATCTCGGCGGTCACCTCGCCGTAGCTCCCGAGGAGCGGCTGGCCGAACGTGCGGGTGGCGGCCAGGGGCTGGGTGCTCTCGCGGGCCAGGACCCCGACGAGGTCGTCGAGCCGGGCCCGGCGCGCCCGGTAGTCGGCCTCGCGGTAGGTGATGACCGTGATCGGACCCTTGGAGCCGGCATCGGTCGCCTTCTTCAGGGCCGCCACGAGGGAGCCCTTCGTCGCCTCCACGACCCGCTCGAGCCCGGCAGCGGACTCGGGTGTCGCGTTCACCGGGTCCAGGAGGATGGCGTGGACCGCGCCGAGCGGCATCAGGGGCTCCCCGTCGCGGTCGAGGAGGTCGCCTCTCGCCCCGGTGGTCCGCTCGAGCTCGAAGGTCTCACCGGCCGCGAGGTCGGGGTGCCACGGCGAGCGGCCCTCCTCGGGCGCGGCCAGGACCCAGCTCTCACCGCGCTCGACGAACCTGGTCGCCACCGGGTACTCCCAGGCGGTCTCGCCGGGCAGGGTCCAGCGCACCGTGAGCGTGGCGCGTGCGGTCCCACGGTCGCGGCGGACCGCGCCCGCCCGGACGGCGACCGGGGCGTCGCCGAGGTCGGCGACGGCCTCGGAGAAGTCGGCGGCGAGCTCGGGGGTCCGCAGCATCGACGCGGGCAGCTCCTTGGCCGCCCAGGCGGAGGCGAGGGCGTCGACGGCACGGGTGGCCGCTGCATCGCGCTCGGCCTCCTGCTGGCGCCACCAGAGAGCGCCGCCGAGCCCGCCGACGAGGACGAGGACGGCGGCGACGAGGACGGCGACGCGGACCTTCATGGGTGGAAGTCAACACTCCGACCCTGTGCCGGGCGACCCGGGGGGCGCCCACCCCCTGTCGCGGGTGGTCCGAAGCCGCGACCGGTACCAAAACGTGCGTCGTCGATCCTTTTGGGTCCGCGGGGCGGCCGACTCTGGTCTTTCGGCCCCGGGGTTGGTTGCATGCTTCAGGGTTCCCGTCCCCCGAAAGGACCGTTCTCGTGACCGCGCTGACCGCTTCCCCGCTATCCCCGAGCGTCTCGACCCCCTCCTACGACCGTTCGGCGGCCTCCGTCGGCATCGTGCACTTCGGGTTCGGCAACTTCCACCGATCCCACGAGGCGATGTACGTCGACCGCCTCATGGAGCTCGGCCACGGCCTCGACTGGGGCATCTGCGGGGTCGGGGTCCTGCCGCACGACGCCGCGATGCGTGACGCGATGCGGGGGCAGGACTGCGAGTTCACTCTCGTCATCCGCCACCCGGACGGCTCCCTCGAGCCACGGGTCGTGGGGTCCGTCCTGGAGTACCTCTTCGCCCCGGACGACCACGCCGACGTCCACGCCCGACTCGTCGACCCCGCCGTCCGCATCGTCAGCCTCACCGTGACCGAGGGCGGCTACCTGAAGAACGCCGCCACCGGTGAGTTCGACGCCGGCCACCCCTCCGTCGCCCATGACCTGGTGAACCTCGACACCCCGGTCACGGCGTTCGCCTTCGTCGTCGAGGGCCTGCGCCGCCGTCGCGACGCCGGTCTCGCGCCGTTCACCGTCCTGTCGTGCGACAACCTGCAGGGCAACGGCGACGTCGCCCGCCGGACCATCACCTCCTTCGCGCGGCTCGTCGACGCCGACCTCGCCGACTGGATCGAGGCCGAGGTCGCCTTCCCCAACTGCATGGTGGACCGCATCACGCCGGCCACGACCGATGCCGACCGCGAGGCCCTCCGCCGGGACTTCGGCATCGAGGACCGCTGGCCGGTGCCCGCAGAGCCGTTCACCCAGTGGATCGTCGAGGACCACTTCCCCCTCGGGAGACCGGCACTGGAGACGGTCGACGTCCAGTTCGTCGACGACGTGACCCCCTACGAGCTGATGAAGCTTCGCCTGCTCAACGCCAGCCACCAGGCCCTGGCGTACCTGGGCGCCCCGCTCGGCTACGTCCACGTCGACGAGGCGATGCGTGACGACCGGGTGCGCGGCTACCTCGCGCGCTACATGGCCGACGAGGCCTCGCCGACGCTCGGCGAGCTGCCCGGCATCGACCTTCCCGGCTACCGGGACACCCTGCTCGACCGGTTCTCCAACCCGGGCGTCCGCGACACCCTCGTGCGGCTCGCGACCGACGGGGGGAACCGGATGGCCACCTTCACCCTCCCCGCCGTCCGCGACAACCTCGCGGCGGGCCGCCCCGTGGAGCTGGGTGCCGCGATGGTGGCCGCGTGGGCGGAGTACTGGGCGCTCATCGGCAACGGCGGACTCGGCCCAGGCGAGGTTCCCGACGACGTCCACGCCGCCGCGCTGACCGCCGCCGCGCTCGACCCCCGCCCCGAGGCCTTCGTCGAGCTCGAGGCGCTCTTCGGCGACCTCGGGAGCGACGAGCGGTTCGTCGAGGCCTTCGTGCGACTGAGGGCCGTGCTCGCCGCCGGCGACGTCCACGGCCTCGTCGACCACGTCCTGGCCCGCTGACGGCGGCTCAGCCGGCGGGTGGGGTCCCGGGTGCCCGACGGCCCAGGCTGAACACCTCGGGGGGCGGTTTCTGGAAGTTCTCCAGCTTCCGGTAGGCGGTGGGTGTCGTCCCCACTTCCGCGAGGAACTGCCGGTTGAAGTTCGCCATGTTGTTGTAGCCGCTCCTGGCGGCGATCTTGGCGACCGAGTCCTCCGAGGTGTCGAGCAGCCGCCGGGCGTGCGCGATGCGCAGCTTCTTGACCATCGCGCTGAAGGTCATCCCGGTCGCGCTCTTGAAGTACTTCGAGAACGAGGGCTCCGACATGTAGGCCATCTGGGCGGCGGTGGCGAGCCGGATGTCGCCATTGAGGTTCTCGAAGATGTAGGACAGGCCCGCCTCCACGGCCCCGAGGGAGTTCGCGTCGGTGGGCCGGCCCATCCACTCGCTCGCGACCACCTCGCGGTCCTCGCCGGGCGCGCGCGCGAACTGCGCGAGCAGCCGGATGAGCAGGGAGATCTGCTCGGCGCCCTCGGTGTGCACGACCTGGAAGATGGTCTCGGCCGTCCGCCAGGCGGTGGCACCGGAGAAGACGAGTCCGCGCGCTGACTGGCGGAGCACGTCGTCGATCTCCTGAAGCTCAGGGATGAGCTCCATGCACCCACGGACCCACTCGTCGCTGAACTGGATGACGGCGTCGCGGTCGACGGCGACCTCGCCGGGTGGCAGGTCGCTCACCCAGTCGTGCGGCAGGTTCGGACCCATCATGCTCACCTGCCCCGGGGAGAAGGTCCCGACGTGGTCGCCCGCGATGAAGCTGCCGTGCGACTTGGTGATGAGGTGGATCTCGTACTCCGGGTGCGACCCCCAGCCGCAGATCTCGCTCGGGAAGTCGTGCATCAAGGTGCGGATGGCGTGCTGGGGGTGTGGGGGGATCACCTCACGGCGCGGGGCGTCCGGGTACGGACCGCGCACGGCGGGCTCGTCCGACCTGCGACCCTCGATATGACGCGAGGGGAAGTCGGCGAGGCGAGCGCGCGGGATGCCTGTCGACTGATACGAAATCGTGACCATCTCCTCTTGACGCCGCCGGGGGGAGGAGGGATGAGCAGCACAGTTGCGCCATCTCCCGTGCTCGACGAGCGGCCCGCCCCGAAGCGCGGTAGAAAGATTGTATCGACATGCGCGGTTGTTGGTGCTTGTCGCCGCAACAAGCGGCTCCTTACCTTGGACGGAGGTCAGGCGGTCTCAGGCCGCAGGACGATCTCGGGCCGATCCCGAGGTCCCACCCCCTCGGGGGCCGGGACACACCTACCAAAGGAGTTAGGAATGCTTGCGACAAAGCGCATGCTGACCTTCGGGGCTGGAGCCCTGGCGTCGGCCATGACCTTGGCCGCCTGCTCGTCGGGAGCCGTGTCGTCAGACAGCGGCTCGGGCGGCGCCGTGACCCTCAACGTGGCCACCGTGAACAACGGCCAGATGAAGGACATGGAGCAGTTGAAGTCGGAGTACGAGACGGCCAACCCCGGCACGACCGTCAACTTCCAGGTCATGGAGGAGGCGGACCTCCGCGCCGCGGTCACCGCGGACGTCGCGAGCGGCGCCGGCCAGTACGACATCGTGACGATCGGGGCCTACGAGACCCCGCAGTGGGGAGCCAACGGCTGGCTCGTCGACCTCACCCCCGACCTCCAGGCCGACGCGACCTACGACCTGGAGGACCTCTTGCCCCCGGTCCGCGACGTCAACACGTACGAGGACAAGCTCTTCGCCGTCCCGTTCTACGGCGAGTCGTCCTTCCTCATGTACAACAAGGAGGTCCTGGACAAGGCCGGTGTGACCTTCTCTGGAACGCCGACGTGGCAGGAGGTCGCGGCTGCGGCCAAGAAGGTCGACACCGCCGACATGGCCGGTATCTGCATGCGAGGCAAGCCCGGGTGGGGTGACCTCTTCGGGCCCCTGACCACGGTGGTCCAGACCTTCGGCGGCAACTGGTACGACGAGGAGTGGAACGCCACCGTCAACACGCCGGAGTGGAAGGAGGCCGTCGCCTTCTACAAGACGATGCTCGACGAGTCCGGTCAGTCCGACCCCGTCTCGTACAGCTTCAACGAGTGCCTCACCGCGGTCAAGGAGGGCAAGGCCTCGATGTGGGCCGACGCCACCGTCGCCGCGTCCCTCCTGGAGGCCGACGACTCCCCGGTCAAGGGCAAGATGGGCTACGTCCCGATGCCGGTCGTCAAGACCGAGCAGTCCGGCTGGCTCTGGAGCTGGAACCTCGCGGTCCCCTCATCGACGAAGAACAAGGACGCGGCAGTCAACTTCGTCAAGTGGGCGACGAGCAAGGACTACATCAAGCTCGTCGGCGAGAAGATCGGCTGGTCGAACGTCCCGCCGGGCTCGCGCACCTCGACCTACGAGATCCCGGAGTACAAGGACGCCGCGGCCGCCTACGCGCCCCTCACCCTCGAGGTGATGAGCTCGGTCGACCCGAAGCAGCCGGGCGTGAACCCGCAGCCCTGGGTCGGCATCCAGTACGTCTCGATCCCGGAGTACCAGGACGTCGGCAACCAGTGCGCGCAGCTCATCGCGGACTACATCGCGGGCCGCTCCTCGGTCGATGACGCCCTGAGCAAGTGCCAGGCCATCGCGCAGAAGGCCGGCGACACGCAGAAGGGCTGACCCAGCCATCGGGTGAGCACGCAGCACCCGCGGTGTCGGGGCCGGTCGAACTCGGCCGGCCCCGACACCACCCTCCGCAACACCCCGTCGCACAAGGGAGTGCACAGATGTCCATGACAGACGTCGACACGGTGGAGGCCAAGACCGCCACCGATCCACGACGGGCGAAGAAGGGCGAGTTCCGCTCTGCCCGCGGGCTCGTCGCCCCGGCGATCACCGTCCTCATCCTCCTCACCCAGGTCCCGTTCCTCGTGACCATCGGCTTCTCGCTGATGAAGTGGAACCTGCTCTACCCGCAGGACCGCGGCTTCACCGGGTTCGACAACTACGTCACTGCCCTGTCCTCGGGGGCGCTCTGGCCCTCGATCGTCGCGACCGTCCTCATCACCGCCCTGTCGGTGACGCTGTCGCTGCTCTTCGGCCTGCTCTTCGCCCTCCTGCTCGACCGCAAGTTTCCCGGCCAGGCCATCGCCCGGACCCTGATGATCACCCCGTTCCTCATCATGCCGGCCGCGGCCGCCCTGATCTGGAAGTACTCCATGTTCGACACGAACATCGGCATCCTCAACTGGATCTCCAAGAGCACGGGGCTCCCGGTCGTGTCGTGGTCCACCGAGCACCCGCTGGCATCCGTGGTCATCGTCCTGACCTGGCAGTTCACGCCGTTCATGATGCTCATCCTGCTCGCCGGGCTCCAGGGTCAGGACAAGGCGATCATGGAGGCCGCCCAGGTCGACGGCGCGGGCACCTGGCGCACCTTCACCTGGATCACGCTGCCGCACCTGCGGATGTACGTCGAGATCGGCGTGCTGCTGGGCTCGGTCATCATCATCCAGGTCTTCGACCCCATCGCCATCCTCACCAAGGGCACGGGCGGGACCAAGACCCTCGCCTACCTGCTCTACGAGCGAGCGTTCATCGGACTGGACGTCGGGGAGGCAGCCGCCTACGGCGTCGTCACGGTCGTCCTCACGATCATCGTGGCGACCGTCGCGCTCCGCACGCTCTTCAAGGTCTTCATGGCAGGAGGGTCACGATGAACACCAAGACCAAGGGCACACTCACCACGATCGGCACCTGGGCACTGGTCCTGATCTTCTTCTTCCCCGTCTTCTGGATGTTCCTCAACGGGTTCAAGCCGGAGTCGGTGGCGTCCTCGACCACGCCGAGCCTGTTCTTCAGCCCGTCGATAGAGGGCTTCCAGGCCGCGTTCGACCGCGGGATGCAGGGCTACCTCATCAACTCGCTCACCGCCTCGGTCACCGCGACCGTCATCGCCGTGGTGCTGGCCATCCCCGCGGCGTACGCCCTGTCCATCCGGCGGGTCAAGAACGTCGAGGGATCCCTGACGTTCTTCATCTCCACCCGGTTCATGCCGCTGGCCGCGGTCGTGCTGCCCCTGTTCATGATCTTCAAGGAGCTCGGGCTGCTCGACAACGTCTACGCGCTCGCCGTCGTCTACGCCGGGGTGAACCTGCCGGTGACGGTGTGGATGATGCGCTCGTTCTTCCTCGAGGTGCCCTTCGAGATCATCGAGGCCTGCCGTGTCGACGGTGCCGGGCTGTACCGGGAGATCGTCCGCATCGTCCTGCCCCTGGTTCTTCCGGGCGTCGCGGCCGCGGCCCTCATCTGCTTCATCTTCAGCTGGAACGAGTACTTCCTCTCCACCCTGCTGACCAGCTCGTCGGCCCGCACGACGCCGCCCTTCCTCGGCAGCTTCGTCGACGGTCGCGGTCAGTTCCTCGCGGTCCTGTCGGCTGCGGCGACGGTCGCGGCGCTGCCGGTGATCGTGGCCGGGTGGGTGGCGCAGAAGCAGCTCGTGCGTGGCCTGTCGATGGGCGCGATCAAGTGACCGGAGCGGAGGTTCGCAGCCTGGCCGACACCGTCGTCGTCGTGACCGGCGCCGGTGGAGGGATCGGCGGCGCCGTCTGCCGCCTCGTCCTCGAGGACGGTGGGCGGGTCGTGGCCGGCGACCTCCGCGAGGACGCGGTCCGCCCCCTGCTCGAGGAGTGGGGGCCGGACCGGGTCGCCCTGGCGCTCGGCGACGTGCGGTCGGCCGCGTCGTGCGACGCGCTCGTCGCCGTCGGCGTCGCCGCCTTCGGGCGGGTCGACTCGGTCATCGCCAACGCGGCGGTCGGCTTCTACGGCGGTGTCCTCGACGTGCTCGACCGAGCAGGTCGAGACGATGGTCGACGTCAACGTCAAGGGCACCGTGTGGGTGGCCCGGGCGGCGGTGCGGCAGTTCCGCGCGCAGGGCGGTGGTGGCGACCTCGTCATCATCGGCTCGGTCGCCGGGCTGCTCATCGGCGGTGGCAAGGAGGCCGTGTACGCGGCCACCAAGGGTGCCCAGATCAACCTCGGCACCGCGCTCGACCGCGAGCTGAGGGCGGAGGGCATCCGGACCAGCGTCATCGCACCGGCCGGCGTCAACACCGCGTTCGCCGCGGCCGACGGACGGTTCGGCGGCGACGACCCCGCCGACGGGCCGTTCATGCAGCCGCTCGACATCGCCGCAGCCGTCGTGCACACGCTGCGGCAGCCGCGGCGGATGCGCACCGAGCTGTGGACGATGTGGAGCCTCGCCGAGGCCCACTGAGCATCGCGTCCACCCCAGGCGTGGAGCCCCTCCGGGCTGCTGGACCCCGGAGGGGCCTCACTTTCCTGTGCCCGGATCGACCACGAGGTCGATGTCGACGCGTGCTGCTCCCGGGGTGTGCGCAGGTCGACCACGAGGTCAATGGGTGCACGGCCCGGGGCCGGCGATGAGCGCAGGCGGAGGGAGCCGCGGGTCGAGGGCGTTCGTCCCTCACGCCCTCGACCCGCTCCCGGCATCGCTCCGCCTCCGCACATCGGAAAACCCCCGGTCGCAAGCTCCCGGGGGTTTCCGATGTGCGGAGGCGGAGGGATTTGAACCCTCGATGGGCTTGAGACCCAAACCGCATTAGCAGTGCGGCGCCATAGACCGGACTAGGCGACGCCTCCAACGAAGGGACAGGGTAACGAACCGGCGCACCGGCGGGCAAAGCGGGTCAGGCGGTGGACCGCGCGTCGGCGACCGGGGACCGCGCCACGGTGCGGGGGCATCCCTCGGCGCAGCCACGGGTGGGAGGATCGAGGACGTGCCCCCGACGTCGACACCCCCGCCGTCGTCGAGCGCAGGCCGGGCCCTCGTCATCCGACGGGCTCGGCAGGACGAGCTGGCCGCCGTCGGCGACCTCACCGTGTCCGCGTACGTCGGGTCGGGGGTCATCCCGGCGGACGCGTTCTACGTCGACTTCCTGCGCGACGCCGCCCACCGTGACCGCGAGGCGGAGGTGTGGGTGGCGCTCGACGGTGCCCGCGTCGTCGGCACCGTCACCTACGTCGCGCCGGGCTCGGGCCTCGCCGAGGTGTCCCGCGAGGGCGAGGCCGAGATGCGCTCACTCGCCGTCGACCCGGTGGCCACGGGGCGAGGGGTCGGGGAGGCGCTGGCGCGCCACGTCATCGACCGGGCCGGGGCGCAGGGCCACCACGCGGTGGTGCTCTGCTCGGCGACGACGATGCACGTGGCCCATCGTCTCTACGAGCGCCTCGGCTTCACCCGGATCCCGGACCGCGACTGGCGGCCGATCCCGCAGGTCCTCCTCCTCGCCTACACCCTCCCCCTCCCCGACTGATTGCGAATAACCCACGCAGAAAGCGGCGTTCGGCGTGGGTTATCCGCAAGAAGTCGAGGTGGTGGGGGGGAGGTTGGGGGGAAGGGGGTCAGCCGGTGGGGAGCAGGACCGAGAAGGTCGTCGCGCCGGGACGGCTCGCCAGCTCGACGCGACCCCCGTGCGCCTGGCCGACGGCGGCGACGATGCTCAGGCCGAGACCGGTCGACCCCTGCACCCGCGTGCGCGCGTCGTCGCCACGGGTGAACCGTTCGAACACGCTGGCCTGCAGCGGCCCCGGCACCCCGGGCCCGTCGTCGGACACCGACACCCGCACGAGCGCGCCCTCGGGACGCACCCGGGTGATGACCCTGGTCCCCGGCGGGGTGTGGGTCCGCGCGTTCGCGAGGAGGTTGGCCAGGAGCTGGTGCAGGCGCGCCTGGTCGCCGGGGACCTCGACGGGCTCCTCGGGCAGGTCGAGCTCCCAGGCGTGCTGGGGCGAGGCGGCGTGCGCGTCGCTCACCGCGTTCACGGCGAGGAGGGAGAGGTCGACGGACTCGCGCTCGAGCGGGCGGCCGGCGTCGAGGCGCGCGAGGAGGAGCAGGTCCTCGACGAGCTCCTGCATCCGCAGCGCCTCGGCCTCGACCCGCCCGATGGCGTGCGTCACGGTCTCGGGGACCGGCTCCCGCTCACGGCGGGTCAGCTCGGCGTAGCCGCGGATCGAGGCCAGCGGCGTCCTCAGCTCGTGCGAGGCGTCGGCGACGAACTGCCGGACCTGGGTCTCGCTCTCCTGCCGGGCCTGCAGTGCCGACTCGACCTTGTCGAGCATCGTGTTGAGCGCCACGGCGACCTGCCCCACCTCGGTGCGCTCGTCGGCGTCGCCTTCGGGGACACGGACCGCGAGGGCGACGTCCCCGGAGTCGAGCTTGAGGCGCGAGACGCCGCGCGCGGTGGCGGCCACCCGGTCGAGCGGAGCCAGGCTGCGCCGGATGACGAGCGTCCCGCCGCACCGCGACCAGCCCCAGCCCCACCGCCGTCCCGCCGGCGACGAGCACGAGCAGCTTGTTGACCAGCTCCTCGACGGGGTGCGTCGAGAGGCCGACGACGAGCAGGCCGCCGGACGGCGTGGTGCGGGAGGTCACGAGGTAGGTGCCGACGCCCTCACCGAGGTCGATGCGGGCGGGGGTGTTGGACGTGGCCACCTGACTCAGGGTCTCCACCTGGGCGTCGGTGAGCGTCGCGTCGCGGCCACGGTCGTCGACGACGGAGTTGGCCGGGACGCCGCTGGCGTCGGTGGCCACGGCACCGGCTGCCGTGAGCTCGAGGACGAGGGCGTCACCGCTGCCGGGGGTGCGCAGCGGGGCGTCGGCCGCGCCGGAGGGCCCGCACGACCGTCGCCGTCGCCGTCGCGGTCGGTGCCGTCGGACGAGCGCCGGTCGTCGACCCGGCCGAGGGAGGTCTGGAGGTCCTCGGACGAGCTGCCTCTCGAGGTAGCGCTGCGTCTCGACGAGCGGTCAGCGCCCCCGTCGCGAGCATCGTGATCGCGAGGAG
This sequence comes from uncultured Actinomycetota bacterium, assembly GCA_963795035.1. GTDB lineage: Bacteria > Actinomycetota > Actinomycetes > Actinomycetales > Dermatophilaceae > Oryzobacter. The sequence goes on from CAWCFZ010000004.1 coordinate 233,169, forward strand.
GGACAGGACCGAGGCGAGGAGCTTGGCGCGAAGGGTCCAGCGGGAGACGGGGTGCGGCATGACGGGTCCGTGGCCGGTCCGGCCGGCTCAGTCGGTCGGCTTGAGGACGTAGCCCACGCCGCGCATCGTGTGGATCATCGGCGTTGCGCCCGGCGTCGATCTTCTTGCGCAGGTAGGAGATGTAGAGCTCGACGACGTTGGCCTGGCCGCCGAAGTCGTAGTTCCACACGCGGTCGAGGATCTGCGCCTTCGACAGCACCCGCTTGGGGTTGCGCATGAGGTAGCGCAGCAGCTCGAACTCGGTCGCCGTGAGGTGGATGTCGGTCCCGCCCCGCGGTGACCTCGTGGCTGTCCTCGTCCATCGTGAGGTCACCGACGACGAGGAGCGAGCCGCCGTCGTCGGTGGCGACGGTGGTGCGCCGCATCAGCGCGCGCAGGCGAGCGACGACCTCCTCGAGGCTGAACGGCTTGGTGACGTAGTCGTCGCCCCCGGCGGTGAGCCCGGCGACGCGGTCCTCGACGGCGTCCTTGGCCGTGAGGAAGAGGACCGGGCACGTTCGGGTCGTCGCCGCGCATCCGCCGCAGGACCTCGAGGCCGTCGAAGTCGGGGAGCATCATGTCGAGGACGACCGCGTCCGGGCGCGAACTCCTTGGCCGCGCGGACGGCGGCGACACCGCTGCCGGCGCTGCGCACCTCCCAGCCCTCGTAGCGCAGCGCCATCGAGAGCAGCTCGGTGAGGTTGGGCTCGTCGTCGACGACGAGGACCCGCACCGGCACTGCCGTCGGGGCGCTGGAGCGCCGGGGCCGTCTGGGCGCGGGTCGTGGTCATGGAACGAGTGTGTGTCCGCCTGCTGAGGCTCGTCCATGCGTTTGCTGTGCCGAACCTGTGTGTCCCGTGGGCTGAGATGCCAGCGCGTTGCTGGGGTCGGCACAGGTCGGCCACAGCGCGTCGTCGCACGGTCGACGGACCATCTCGCCGACCCGGAGGACGCCATGACCCCCCACGACCCCACCGACCCCCACGACCACACGGAGCCCATCCCGGAGCAGCCCGAGGGTGCAGGCCGGGCCGCGGCCGAGGGGTCAGTGCCCGCCGCCGACACCGAGCAGCTGCCCCCGACGCGGGCCGCGGAGCCGGCCTGGGCGCAGGCCGTCCGGACCCCGGGGGAGCCCGTGCCCGACGTGCCTGTGGCCAGTGATGCGTCGCCCGCCACCGCGGCGCCCGCCCCTCCGGCGGTCCCGGTCACCACCACGCCCCACGGCGCGACCAGGATGACGCGCGCCCTGCGGTTGGTGCGGTGGTCGGGCAAGACCGCCGTCGCCGTGGCCCTGGCGGTCGGGCTCGGGGTGGGGGCCGCGGTGGGTGCGACGGCGGCCTACGCCCTGGGGAGCGACGGCGGAGGGCGCGGCGACACGAGCCAGTTCGGCCCCGCCGGTGACCGGGGCGGCCCCGGCGGTCGGGGTGAGCACGACGGGGATCGCCGTGGGGCACCCGGCACCGGCCAGAGCGAACAGGGCGGCTCGTCCTCCGACCCCTCGGACGCCAACGGCTCGGCCCCGACCTGACCCTCGGGCCCTCGACGGGTCGCCGAGCCCGGCCCCACACTGGGGGGATGGCGACACCTGACGGACCGACACCCGGTGGCTTCCGCCGCTCCGAGATCGGTGTCGGCGGCGACGCCCAGACCGCGCACCTCGCCGGCCTGCTCGACCTCCAGGCGCGTCAGCCGGCGGTCGTGCGCCTGCGGGAGTGGGCGCTGGGCCGCCTCGCGCTCGAACCCGGGGAGACGGTCGTCGACGTCGGGTCCGGGACGGGTGAGGTCGTCATCGGGCTGGCCCGGTCCGTGGGACCGGCCGGCCGTGCGGTGGGGGTCGAGCCGAACCCGGCGCTGCGGTCCCTGGCCGGTGCGCGGGCGCAGGAGGAGGGGCTCGGCGAGGTCGAGTTCGTCGACGGGGCCGCCGACGACCTCCCCTTCGCCGACGGGTCGGTGGACGCCGTCACGTGCGAGCGCGTGCTGCAGCACGTCGAGGACGCCGACGCCGCGGTGCGCGAGCTCGCGCGGGTCCTGCGACCGGGCGGCCGGCTCGCGCTGCTCGACTCCGACTGGGCGACGAGCATCGTCCACCCGGGCGACCCCGACGTCATCGCCCGGTACCAGGCCGCGAGCTGGACCCAGTGGCCCAACCCGTTCTCGGGTCGCCGGCTGCGCGGGCAGCTGGCGGCCGCCGGCCTCGAGGTCGACGGCGACATCGGCTCGAGTGCGCTCGTCCTTCCTGACGCGGCCGTGCGGGGCGGCGGGATGCTCGCGCTCGCGGCGCCGATCGCCATCGAACGCGGGGCGGTGACCCGTGAGGAGGTCGACGCCCTCATCGCCGACCTCGACGCGGGCCTGGACCGCGGGGAGACCTTCGTGTCCGTGACGATGTTCGCGGCGGTGGGGCGCAAGCGCGGCTGACCCGTCACGCGAGCAGGCCCCGCGGAGCGTGGTGCTCCGCGGGGCCTGCTGTCGTCCGGTGGGGTCAGGCGCTCTCGAGGCGCGCCCGCAGCGTCGCCAGCTCGTCGGCGAGCGGGGTGGGCAGCTGGTCGCCGACCTTGGCGAACCACTCCTCGATGAGGGGCAGCTCGGCGCGCCACTCGTCGACGTCGACCGCCAAGGCCTTCGCCAGCTCCTCGGGCGCGAGGTCCAGGCCGTCGGTGTCGAGGGCCTCGGGGGTGGGGACGTGGCCGATGGGCGTCTCGACGGCCGCCGCGGTGCCCTCGATGCGCTCGATGGCCCACTTGAGCACCCGGCTGTTCTCGCCGAAGCCCGGCCACAGGAAGCCGCCGTCCTCGTCCCGACGGAACCAGTTGACGTAGAAGATCTTCGGCAGCTTGGTGGCGTCGGCGTCCTTGCCGAGGTCGATCCAGTGCTGGAAGTAGTCGGCCACGTTGTAGCCGATGAAGGGGAGCATCGCCATCGGGTCGCGGCGGACGATGCCGACCTGGCCGGTGGCCGCGGCAGTGGTCTCCGAGGAGAGCGTGGCGCCCATGAAGGTGCCGTGGGTCCAGTCACGCGACTCGGTGATGAGCGGCACGGTCGTCTTGCGGCGTCCTCCGAAGAAGATCGCCGAGATCGGGACGCCGTTGGGGTCGTCGTACTCGTCGGCGAGGATCGGGCACTGCGAGATCGGGGTGCAGTAGCGGCTGTTCGGGTGGCTGGAGACCTCGTCGCTGTCCGGGGTCCAGGGATCGCCCTTCCACGACGTCGCGTGGGCCGGCACGTTCTCCAGGCCCTCCCACCACACGTCGCCGTCCGCGGTGAGCGCGACGTTGGTGAAGATCGAGTTGCCCTGCTCGATGGTGCGGATGGCGTTGGGGTTGGTCTTCTCGTTGGTGCCGGGGGCGACGCCGAAGAAGCCGAACTCGGGGTTGACCGCGTAGAGCCGACCGTCCTTGCCGAAGCGCATCCAGGCGATGTCGTCGCCGAGGGTCTCGACCTTCCAGCCCGGCACGGTCGGCTGGAGCATCGCGAGGTTCGTCTTGCCGCAGGCGCTGGGGAAGGCGGCGGCGATGTAGTGGACCTGCTGCTGGGGCGAGGTGAGCTTGAGGATGAGCATGTGCTCGGCGAGCCAGCCGCCCTCGTGCGCCATGGCCGAGGCGATGCGCAGGGCGTAGCACTTCTTGCCGAGCAGGGCGTTGCCGCCGTACCCGGAGCCGTACGACCAGATCTCGCGGGTCTCGGGGAAGTGCGAGATGTACTTGGTCTGCGAGCACGGCCAGGCGACGTCGGCGGTGCCCTCCGGCAGCGGGAAGCCGACGGAGTGCAGGCACTTGACGAAGTCGGCGTCGCGGTCCTCGAGGGCGCGCAGCACCTCGGTGCCGACGCGCGCCATCACGTGCATCGAGACCACGACATAGGCGCTGTCGGTGATCTCGACGCCGAACATCGGGGTCTCGGAGTCGAGGTGGCCCATGACGAACGGGATGACGAACATCGAGCGACCGGTCATCGAGCCCTGGTAGAGCTCGCGCATCGTCGTCTTCATCTGGTCCGGGGCCATCCAGTTGTTGGTGGCGCCGGCGTGGGCCTCGTCGACCGAGCAGATGAACGTGCGGTCCTCGACGCGCGCGACATCACTGGGGTCGCTGGCCGCGTGGAAGGAGTTCGGCTTCTTGGCGTCGTCGAGGCGGGTGAAGGTGCCGGCGTCGACCAGGCCCGCGGTGAGGCGGTCCCACTCCGCGCTCGACCCGTCGCACCACACCACGCGGTCGGGGGTGGTGAGGGCGGCGACCTCGTCGACCCAGGCCTGCAGGCCCTCGTGGCTCGTCCCCGTGTCATGCACTGCCTGCGTGGTCATGGTCGTCCCTTTCGCCGGTCCGGCTCTCCTGGTCGGCCACCGCCCGACGACGCACGCTCGGGCCCGCCATGTGGCGGTGGCTCGGCGCCCGCCGCTGGGAGCCTTTTGCCACGGTATGCCCGGGCGTCGAGGGGTGGCCACCGTGGAAGCGTTTGCACGTTGTGCGACTCCTCACAGGGAGGGCCAGCCGATGAAAACTCTTGCAAGGTGGTTGAAAAGGCAGGTCACGGCGTGACGGCCGGTTACAGGGTGGTCACGGCCGGCGTGGTGGCGCCGTCCTCGCAGGCCCGGCTCCGGGGGCACCTCGTCAGTCTCTCTGCGTCGTCTGGAAGGGAGTCGGCTCGGGGGTCATCAGGCACGCCTCGGCCGCCCGGGCGCGGATTTCACGAGCGGGGAAGGGCTCCGGTAGTCTGCTCTCTCGTTGCGCCCGTGGGTGTGACGGGCGCCCGTAGCTCAACGGATAGAGCATCTGACTACGGATCAGAAGGTTAGGGGTTCGAATCCCTTCGGGCGCGCTCTGTGTTGAGACAGAGGATGAGGGCCCCGACCAGCGGCAACGCGGTCGGGGCCTTCGCTCCGTCCGGGCGTCTCAGGGTCGAGGGTGGGCCATCTGCATGGCGATCATGGCGATGTCATCCCTGGGAGCACCGTTCTGGAAGTCAACGACGTCATTGAGCACCCTCGTCACGAGGTCCGCGGCGTCCAGGCTCTCGCGACCGAGCAGGTCCAGGAGGCGGTTCTCGTCGTACTGGCCGCGCGAGCTGCGTGCCTCGGTGACCCCGTCGGTGTACAGGAGAACGGTCATCCCAGCGCCGAGCCTGAAGTGCACGTCAACGTAGTCGGCGTGGTCAAAAGCGCCAACCAGTGAGGTGGGACCCTCGATCATCCGGGGAGGACTGTCGCGCTTCAGCAGGACCGCCGGGGGGTGGCCGCCGTTGGCCATGGTCACGTCCCAGTGCTCTCCGACGTGCCGTAGCCGCATGACGATGGCGGTGCAGTAGCGCTCCGTCGCGTGGGTGATGAGGACCTGGTTGAGCTGCCGGAGGATCTCCGCGGGACTGGGCTCGGCGACGGACAGGGCCCGGATGGTGTGGCGCGCCAACGTCGCCACGACGGCTGCGTCGACGCCTTTTCCGGACACGTCGCCGAGGGTCACCACCCAGTCGTGGCTGGCGAGCTCGAAGACGTCGTAGAAGTCGCCACCGATCTCGTCGCCGTTGCCGGCTGGTCGGTAGGCCGTCGCGACGTCCATCTCGTCGATGTGGGGGCTGCGCGGCGGCATCAGCGTCGTCTGCAACGTGCGTGCCAGCTGCGCCGAGCGCCTCTCGGAGCGCTCGGCGCGGTCCTTGGCGGCCAGCAGCTCATGCTCGTAGTGCCGGCGCTCCGTCGCGTCGAAGACCGCGATGCGCGTGATCCCTGGCGCCCCGGTGTCGGTGTGCTCGAGAACCGCGTTGACCAGGACGGGCAGGATCGACCCGTCGAGCCGGACCAGGTCGAGGGCGATCTCCTTGACCTGTCCCTGGACGTGCAGCAGCGGCTGGTAGTGGGTCTCGTGGAAGATCCGGGAGCCGGGCGTCATCAGGTCGGTGAACGGGCGGCCGGTCACGCTGGCGCCGTCCGTGCGGCCGAGCCACGTGAGGAACGTGCGGTTCGCCTTCAGGACGCGCCCGTCAGGTAGGACTGACAGGTAACCGCAGGGGGCCTGCTCGTAGAGGGCCTCGGGGTCGTCCTCGAGGAGCGCCTTCTCGAAGGCGAGCATCGCCGCGGTTGACATGGAGATGTCAGGCCCCTGATGCGAGGAACGCCTCAACGGCGTCGACGACCTCGCCGGGGGCGCTCAGGTGCGGGCAGTGCCCCGTCGCGTCGAGGAGAACCAAGCTGGCGTCGGGGATGTGGTCGGCCACGTACTGCCCCACCTCGACGGGAGCGATGACGTCCTGGCGACACTGGAGGATGAGGCTGCGCGCGCGCACGTGCGGCAGATCGGCGCGGTTGTCGGCCAGGAACGTCGCGCGCGCGAAGCGAGCAGCGACGTCAGGGTCGACGGTGCAGAAGCTGGCCCCGAGGTCCTGCCCGAGGTCCGGACGTTCCGGGTTGCCCATGATCACGGGTGCCATGGTGTGGGACCAGCCCAGGTAGTTGCTGGCGAGGGAGTCCAGGAGGCCGTCGATGTCGGAGGGCTCGAAGCCGCCGACATAGCCGGCGTCGTTGAGGTATCGCGGTGAGGGGCCCACGAGGACGAGGGCATCGAAGAGGTCCGGAGCCTGGATCTCCGCCAGCACCCCGATCATCGCCGACACCGAGTGCCCGACGAAAACCACCGGTCCCAGCTCGAGCTCGCGCAGGAGTCGAAGGAGGTCGTCGGCGTACCCGGTGAGGGTGGAGTAGCGCCGGGGGTCGTACTCGGCCCGCGCGCCTCCGGAACCGGCGTAGTCGAAGCGAACGACCCGGTAGCTGTGCTCGAAGTGCGGGGCGACCTCACGCCACGTGTGCTGGTCACAGCCGAACCCGTTGGCGAACACCATGGCGGGACCGTCGGCACGTCCGCGAACGTGCACGTCGAAGGCCGCCTCGGCATCCACGGCGTCAGGCTACGGCACCGACCGCCCACCGCCACATACGGATCTCCGGAGTCATGGCTCACGAAGGCTGAGCCCGCGCCGGGGCCTCGGACGCTGAGCCGACGCCGGCGAGCCGGGGGTCAGGAAGGACGGCGCTGGTGGGGGTGCGCAGGGTCACGACCCTGGAAGGTGAGGATGGCGGGGTTCTGGATGACGCCCTCGCGGATCTCGATGGCCCGGCGGATCGTGGGGTCTGCGTCCCACGCCGCCGGGCCGCCCATCACGGTGCGCAGGAAGGGCAGGATCGCCTCGCTGTTCTCCCAGGTGGCCGAGCGCCACAGGTGGCTCGGGCTGTGGTCGACCGCGTAGTAGGACACCCCGCGTCCCACCTCGAACGTCGGCTCGGCGAAGCTCGTCGGTCGGGCCCAGGAGAAGCCCATGCCCTCGTCGCACGAGACGTCGACGACCACCGTGTGCGAGTCCAGCGCGGTCACGTCCTCCTCGGTCATGAACACGAGGGGCGCGTCGGTGTCCTGGAGCACGCAGTTGACGATGACGTCGTGCTCGCCGAGGAACTCGGCGATGGGGACCCGGCCCTCCGGGGTGACCGCGTGGCTCACCCGGCGTGCGGAGGCGTCGGTGTCGAAGTGCACGATGCGTGCCGAGTGGATGGGTGAGGCGACGGCGGCCACCTCCCGGCTGGTGAGGATGTCGACGTCGCGGATCCCCATGGCGGTCAGTGCCGTGACGGCGCCGCGGGCCGTGGCGCCGAAGCCGATGACGACCGCGCTCAGCTTGGGCCCGTAGTCACCGGTCGAGCCTCGGAGTGAGAGGGCGTGCAGCACCGAGCAGTAGCCGGCCAGCTCGTTGTTCTTGTGGAACACGTGCAGCCCGAACGACCCGTCCTGGTTCCAGTGGTTCATCGCCTCGAAGGCGATGAGGGTGAGCCGCTCGTCGATCGCGCGCTGGGTGAGCTCGGCGTCCTGCACGCAGTGCGGCCAACCCCACAGGACCTGGCCGGGCGCCAGCTCCTCCACGTCGCTGCGCGACGGCTTGGGTTGCAGCACGACGTCGCAGCGCTCGACGATCTCGTCGTGGCTGAGCATCCCGGCCACGCGGGAGGCGAGCTCGCCGTCCGAGACGCCGAAGGGCTCGCCGTAGCCGCGCTCGAGGTGGATCCGGGCTCGGAGGTCCTCGGGGATCCGGTCGAGGTGCGCCGGATGGAGCGCCAGCCGCCGCTCGTTCGCCTTGCGCGAGCGCGCCATGATCCCGAGGGAGAGCAGGGGGGTGGGGGTCACGGGGTGCCTTCAGGGCTCACGTGCTCCTCGGCGGGGGGCTGGTGTCCCCCGTCCCGGGCACTTGGTGCAGCCTCATCCTGCGCTGCCTCCTCCCAGAACGGAAACCCCGACGCGCGGTCGCATCGGTGCCATGAGCCTGGTGGCGGTGGGACAAGATCGCCCTGTTGGGCGATGGTGCCCCATGGGTCCGCGAGCCGTCACGACGACGTCGCGAGCGCGGGAGCCGCCGACCGGTCAGCACCGTGCACGTTGCGGGTGACGTCGCCGAAGTGGAGCTCGACGTAGGTGAAGGACCCCTCCGGGGCCGGTGCCTGCCATCGGCCCTCACCCGCGGTGACGACCCGATGTCCCTGCGCCTCGCGGTGGCCCGTCAGGGGAGTCGACCACCGCTGACCGGTGAAGGACCTCCCGTCGGCCGAGGCACGCAGCCGGTCGTCGGAGACGAAGTTCACCAGGTCGCCGTCGTCGTCGAAGGTGAGCTCCGCAGTCACCGTCTGCGCGCCGTTGGTGAACACTCCCTGGACGCGCCGCGCGTCCACGGCGGTCCAGCGGACCGGTGCGTCGGCGATGGCCCCGGGGGCGAGGACGACGAGGTCGTTGAAGACCGTGACGGTCTCTCCGCGGTCCATCTCGGGGCCGGACGCGTCGATGACGGTGACGAGGGAGAGGACCTTCCCCCGCATGGTGGCCGTGGCGTCGGCGTACGAGTGGAGCACGGTCACGGGAACGCCTGACCTCGTCGCGTCCATGACGAAGACGCGCTGCGGACGTGTCCCGAAGGTGCTCACCTGTTCGCCGGTGAACGGCATCCACGCGGACCCCGGGCCGCTGCGGATCCTGCCGTGGAAGCCGACGTGGAGGCTGGTGACCCGCGGCTGGCCGACGGCTCCCGAGCCGCGGATGTAGGCCGCGAGCGGGTCAGGCAGGTCGTCGAGGTCCCTCTCGGTCAGGACCGACGGGGCCGGGTCGACGTCGGCGAGGGCCGTGCTCACCTGCTCGCGCCACTGGCCGTGGAAGCTGGTCGGCCCCGACGAGGCGAAGCCGTAGGCCGCGAGGAGGACGAGGACGACGTTGAGGGCGGTACCGGCCTTCGCGTCGTCCCACGAGGTGACGATGGCGGCCTGCGAGACGACGGCCGCGGCGAGGGCCACCAGCCACCACCACGTGGGCGGTCCGAGCGCCAGCAGCGCGGCGGAGGCGAGGACGAGGAGCGCCGCTGCCAGCCACAGGACCGCCCCCGCGGCGCCGATCGGTTGGTCGAGCCGGGGGACGTCAGCCCACCCGAACCCCTTGGCGGCACCGAGCAGATGGATGAGCGCGTGGCCCAGGAGCACGGCAGCCACGGCCCAGCGGAGAACGTCGGTCATCCGGATCAGCTCCTTCACCACCACTGTCCTCCTGATGGTCGCGCCCCCCGCGGGCGCCCCCCGCGGGCGCCCCCCAAGGCGCCCCTCGCAGGCGCCCGTTCGCGCCGGCCCGGAGGGGAGGAAGGAGGCACGGGGTGAAGGGTCGGACACGGCGGCCCGAGATCCGCGAGGATGGGCCGGTGACCTCCGCAGAGCCTCCCGGGCTGGCCGGCCCCGCGCACGCCCTCCTCGACGCGGTGACGGCGATGTCCTCGGACCTCGACCTGCGCAGTGTCCTGGTCCGCATCGTCGAGGCGGCGACCGCCCTGACGTCGGCGAGGTACGGAGCCCTCGGGGTCGTCGGCCCCGACGGCCTCCTCACCGAGTTCATCACGACGGGCGTCGATGACGAGACGCACCGGCGGATCGGCGACCTCCCCCACGGCCGGGGCATCCTCGGCCTGCTCATCAAGGAGCCGCGGCCGCTGCGGATGCACGACCTGGCGGCCCACCCGCAGTCGGTGGGGTTCCCCGAGCACCACCCGCCGATGTCGACGTTCCTCGGGGTGCCCGTGCGGATCAGGGGCACCGTGTTCGGCAACCTGTACCTGACGCAGAAGGCCGACGGGAGGGACTTCTCGACGCAGGACGAGCAGCTCGTCGAGGCCTTGGCGCGAGCGGCCGGCTTCGTCATCGAGAACGCCCGGGCCTACGGGGTGAGCGAGAGTCGGCGGCAGCTGCTGGAGGCGACCGCCGAGCTCACCGAGGCGCTCCAGCCACCGGTCGACCTCGACCAGTCGCTCCGGCGGATCGCGACGACGGCCCGCGCGGTCTCCGGCGCGCGGGCGACCGCCGTCATCGGCCTGGGCGGCGGTGTGGTGGTGCTCGCCCAGGACCGTGAGCCGGGCGACGCGGAGGCGGTCGACGCGGCCCTCGAGGAGGTCGCGAGCAGGTTCGGCGGGTCCGCTGACGGCGAGGTGGTCGAGCTGGCCGTCGGACGGTACGCCGCCGTCGCGATCCCGCTGCGGGCGCACCTGGGCGGCCACCGGGTGCTCGTGGCGCTCCACGACCCCTCCGGGCCGACGAGGGGTGTCGAGGAGCTGGAGCTGCTCACCTCCTTCGCCGACCACGCAGGCCTCGCTCTCGACCGTGCGCAGGCAGTGGTCGACCGTCAGGAGCTGGCCGTCATCTCCGACCGCGAGCGGATCGCCCGAGACCTGCACGACGTCGTCATCCAGCGGCTGTTCGCGACGGGTCTGCAGCTCCAGGGCGTCGCGCTGCTCGCCTCGGGCACGGACGTGGCCGAGCGGCTGGAGCGGGCCGTCGACGACCTCGACCTGACGATCAAGGACATCCGCGGCACCATCTTCGCGCTGCAGGACCGCAGCTCGTCCTCGCTGCGGCAGGAGGTGCGGACCCTGGTTCGCGAGTACGTCACCGTGCTCGGCTTCGCACCGACGGTCCGCACGCTCGGGCCGGTCGACACCGTCGTGCCACCCGAGGTCCGCGTCCACCTGCTCGCCGTGCTGCGGGAGGCGGTGTCGAACGTCGCCCGTCACGCCCTGGCCGACCAGGCAGAGGTCGAGCTGGAGGTCCGCGACCACGCGCTGGTGCTCACCGTCTCGGACGACGGCGGGGGGGTCCCACCGGACCGGGCCGAGAGCGGCCTGCGCAACGCGCGCCGTCGTGCCGAGGAACTGGGAGGAACCCTCGTGCTGCGGGCGAACGAGCCCCGCGGCACGGTCTTCACCTGGCGGGTCCCGCTCTCCGGCGGCTGACGCGCCGATCGGCCACCCGCTGCAGGGGGCGCGGGTGGCCGAACGGTTGGTGGGGTCAGCGCAGGATCGGGCTGCTCTGGGCCGCCCGGGTCCGGGCCCAGCGGCGGCCGAGGCCCCAGGTGGTGCCGGCCGCGCCGAACGCCAGGACGGCCATGACGATGATGCCGATGAGGTGGTCGTCGACGACGGGGTTGTTCTCCAGGGGCAGCACGGCGGCGTACATGAAGGCGTACATGAGGGCGCCGGCCGCGGTGCCGAGACGCATCGCCACGCCGGCGAGGAGCGCGACGCCGATGCCGAGCAGGCCGAGCATGAACAGCCAGTCGACGACCGCGCTGCCCGCCATGGCGTTGAAGGCCCCCTTGAAGGGGTTGCCCTCGGGGACGGCGAAGCTGAGGAAGCCCTCGGTCGGGCTGCCGCCGTTGATCCACGCAGCGTCACCGAACCGGTCGAGCTTCCCCTCCTGGTCGTAGCCCGTGTGGAAGCCCAGGGCGAAGGTCTTGTCGAGGAAGGCCCACAGGAAGGTGACGCCGTAGGCGATGCGCAGGGCGGCGAGGGACCGGTCGAGCCAGATCGGCCTGGCAGGCGTCTCGGCCGTCGCGGGGGTGGTGGTCCGGTGGGCGGTGGGACGGGCGGTGGCGGTCATGGTGCCGTCTCCTCGTTCTCTCGTGGTCGTGGACTTCTGTCACCTCAAGAGTCGCGGCAGGTGCGCCTGCGGGTCAGGGCCTCAGGTCACCTCCTCCTGTGACCAAGGTCCCGAGCTGTGGGGGACGTCCGGCACGGGCCGGTCCGCGAGCAGGCGCCGGCCACCGGCCGGGCCCTCGGCGGCTGCCCGTGACCAGGAGGCGCGGTGGGCACTCCCGTCGGCTGGTCAGGGGCGGGTGTCGCCCGGCGCCCTGAGCAGGCGGGAGGCGAGGACCGCGGCCTGGGTGCGTCGTTCGACCCCCAGCTTGGCGAGGATGCTCGACACGTAGTTCTTGACGGTCTTCTCGGCGAGGAACATCTGCTCGCCGATCTGCCGGTTCGTCATCCCCTCGGCGATGAAGCCGAGCAGCTTGAGCTCCTGCTCGGTGAGGCCCGCGAGCTCGGGAGCGGCGGTCGCCCCGTTGCGGACCCGCTCGAGCACGCGGGTGGTCAGCGACGGGTCGATGAGCGAGTTGCCGGCGGCGACCTGGCGGATCGCCCCGACGAGGTCGTTGCTGCGGATGTCCTTGAGGACGTAGCCGGAGGCGCCGGCCATGATGGCGGCGAACAGGGCCTCGTCGTCGTCGTAGGACGTGAGGATCAGGGCCCGGATGGAGGGATCGACCGACCGCACGGCGCGGCACACCTCGATGCCCGACCCGTCGGGCAGGCGGGCGTCCAGCACGGCGACGTCGGGACGAAGGGCCGGGATGCGGGCCGTGGCCTCGGCCGCGGTGCCGGCCTCGCCGACCACCTCGATGTCATGGCGCTCGAGCAGGAAGCGCAGCCCCTCACGCACGACGTCATGGTCGTCGAGGAGGAAGACGCGTATCGAAGCCACCTCGGCAGCATAGGTGGGCACGGCACCGCGCCGTTCCGGGACCGCGGTCGGTCGGGGTCGAGCGGGGAACGTCACCCGGCTCTGGAGGCCTCGGGTGTCCCCGCGAGACGGCGACCGGTCAGCTCGTTCCACTGGATCCGCAGGAGCAGGGCACGTCCGCCGCCGACCCACGGTCGAGGTCCCCCCACCGCGCGGATGTGGTCGATCTCGTCCTGGGCCCGCACGACCTCCGCACGGCCGCGGGCGACGACACTCCATCCGTCCTCGTGGGCTGCGTCGAAGTGGTCGACCTCGAAGGCCACGACGGCGTCACGGCCGTGGGTCCCCAGCACGCTGTAGGGGGAGGTCCGCACGATGATGGCGGAGTCGACGACGGCGTAGTTCAGCGGGATGATGTGCGGCCCGTCGGGGGCCGACAGCGCCAGCCGGCCGGCCACACCCGAGCGCAGCAGGGCGCTGCACTGCGCGTAGCCCAAGGGGTGTGAGCCTGGCATCAGGCACCTCCGACGGTCGCGATCACGTCCTCGAGCCTGCGCGCCGCCCCCCGCCGACGGCAGGGCCATTGGTCCTCTGACCGAGGGCCGTCCGCCCCCCGCGAGCGTCGAGCGAGCGGAACACGCCCGGGATGCGCTCCCGGCGCGGGCGTGTTCCGCTCCCTCGAGTCGGTCCGGGGGTCAGATCGTGCTGCCCACGTTGACGACGGGGTTGGTCGGGGAGTCGCTGGCGATGACGGTCATGAGGTCGGCGGCGAAGGAGGCTCGGCCGTCGGCGGAGAGGGTGACCGGCTCCTCGCCCGCTGCGCCACCGGTCTCGAGGTCCCGCAGGGCATGACGGACCATCCAGAGGCACCCTCGACGATCTTGGCCCGCCCGGCCACGATCGCCGACGCCTGTTGCCTGCGAAGCATCGCCTCGAAGAATTCAGTGTATTGTGAACTATATGAAACGTACAGCGCGAGCTGAGGACGGCCGCACGAGCGAGGCTCCGAGGGGGGCCACCGAGGAGCACGAACCCGACGCGGCCGCCGTCCACGACTTCGTCGAGGACTTCGGGGTGGCCATGGACGCCGTCGGCCTCCCCCGGGCGGCCGGGCGGATGCTCGCCTGGCTGCTGGTGTGCGACCCGCCCGAGCAGACGGCCGGCGACCTCATCGAGGCGCTCGACTCCAGCACCGGTGGCGTCAGCCAGAGCCTGCGGCTGCTGACCCAGTTCAAGATGGTGGAACGGCTCGGTCGACGTGGTGACCGCCGCAGCTACTACCGGGTCGCGCCGGGGGCCTGGGAGACGGTCCTGGCCGGCCAACAGGCCGACACCGTCCGCTTCCGCCGGCTGGGGCAACAGGGCCTGGCCGTGCTGGCGCCCGTGCCCGAGCACCGCCGCAAGCGGCTGGCTGAGATGACCGACTTCTACGCGTTCCTCGAGCGCGAGATGCCCGCCCTGGTCCAGCGGTGGGCCGCCACGAGAGGCACCCATGACTGACACCCACGTCGCCATCGCGACCACCGGGCTCACCAAACGGTTCGGCGACTTCACCGCCGTCGACGACCTCGACCTCACCATCCAGACCGGAGAGATCTTCGGCTTCCTCGGGCCCAACGGCTCCGGCAAGTCCACGACCATCCGCATGCTGCTCGACCAGCTGCGCGCCAGCGAGGGCTCCGCGCAGGTTCTCGGCCGCGACACCCGCGCCGACTCCGTCGAGATCCGGCGCCGGATCGGCTACATCCCCGGCGACCTGGCCCTGTACCCCAAGATGACCGGGCGGGCCACGATCGACTACTTCGCCAGGCTGCGCGGAGGCGTCGACCCCGCCTACGTCGACGAGCTCGCCGAGCGTCTACGCGCCGACCTGAGCAAGAAGGTCGGTGACTACTCCACCGGCAACCGGCAGAAGGTCGGGCTGATCCAGGCCTTCATGCACCGCCCGGAGCTGCTGATCCTCGACGAGCCGAACGCCGGGCTCGACCCGCTGGTGCAGCAGACCTTCCAGGAGATGCTGCGTGAGGTGCGAGACGAGGGCCGAACCGTCTTCCTGTCCTCGCACACCCTCTCCGAGGTCGAGCGGGTCGCCGACCGGGTCGGCATCATCCGGCACGGCCGCCTGGTGGTCGTCGAGCGCATCGAGACCCTCAAGCACCAAGCGATCAGCACGCTCGAGTTCGAGTTCGCCGGGCCTGTCCCGGTCGACCTCTTCGAGGGGGTCAGCGGAACTCGGGACGTGGAGGTCGACGGCGTCCACGCCCGGGTGTCCTACACCGGCTCGGTCAACGGCGTCCTCGCCGCCGCGATGCGCCACGAGGTCCACGCGCTGCACTCGCGCGACTCCGACCTCGAGCAGATCTTCCTGACCTACTACCGCGACACCCAGGCGGAGGACGCCGGCGCGTCCGCCACGGGGTCGAAGGTCACGACGGCCGAGGCCTCGCGGGACGCCCCCGAGGGGACCGACGCGACCCGGATGAAGGGCGCCAGCCATGTCGGCTGACCTCCTGGTCCACGAGTCCCGGCAACGCCGCACGGGGGCAGCCGTCATGGCCGGAACGCTCGGAGCCTTCGCCTTCTTCGGGCTGGCCATCAGCGGGAGCGTCGGTGACACGTTGGCCGCGCTCGCGGACGGCATGCCCGAAGCCCTCGCCGCCTTCGTGGGCGGTGACGTCCCCGGCGGTTACGTCGTCGGCGAGCTCTTCACCCTCGTCGCCCCCATCGCCCTCGTGGTCTACGCGGTGATGGCCGGCGCCTCTGCACTCGCAGGGGAGGAACGGGACGGCACGATGGCGATGCTCTCCGCCCAGCCCGTCCCCCGCTCCAGGATCCTGTGGGCGAAGGCCGGAGGTGCCGCCGTGTCCCTGCTCGCGATCGGCGCCGGCTTCTGGGCGCTGATGGCCCTGGGCGGGTGGATGTTCGGCTCCGACCTCGGCGCCCTCGAGATGGCCGCCGGGGTGACCCACCTCGTCCTGCTCGCCATGGCCATGGGGGCGGTCGCCCTCGCCGTCGGTGCTGCCACGGGTCGACCGGAGGTCGCCGCGGCCGTGGGCGGGGTCCTGGCGCTCACGGCCTACCTGACCTCCACGATGCTTCCGCTCGCCGGGCTGGGGGGCTGGGCCGAATTCAGCCCCTGGTACTACGCCCTGGGCAGCGACCCGCTCCGCAACGGGGTCGACCTCGCCCACGTCGGCGTGCTCACCGCGATCTGTGCGGTGGCCATGGCCAGCGCACACCTCCTCTTCGACCGCCGCGACCTCAGGGGCTGACGATGACCACGACCACGACACGGGCGAGGACCGCCACGCCCGCGGCCCCTTCCCAGCTCTCCCTCTTCCGAACCATCTGGGCCCGGGCCGTGGCCGACAAGGCCACCGTCATCGGCGTCCTCACCGTCTACGGGCTTGCCTTCGGAGCCGGCGTCGGCGCCCTGTGGCTCGCCCTCGAGGACGTCTTCGCGGACCTCGAGTTCCCCGCCGCCTTCGACGCCATCCTCGGTGACGCCCCCATCACCACGGCAGCGGGCTGGATCAACGCCGAGATGCTGTCGGTCGTCGGTCCCGGCTTCCTCATCGCCGCCGCCCTCATCTCCGCCAGCGCCGCCACCGCCGGAGAGGAACAGCGCCGCACCCTCGGGCTCGTGCTGTCCACCGGCGCCACCCGCACCACCTTCCTGGCAGCCAAGACCGCCGCGGTGCTCACCCACGTCCTGGTCGCCGCCACCGGGATGTTCGGGGGGCTGCTCCTCGGAAACCTCATCGGCGACCTGGGGATCGCCGTCGGCGCCATCCTCGTCGCCGTGGTCTGGATGGTCCTCATCACCCTCGTCTACGCCGCGATCGCGCTCACCGTCGGCATCCTGACCGGCAGCACCCGCACCACCATGGCCGTCACCGCGGGGATCGCCGCCGTCTCCCTCGTGCTCGCCCTGTTCCTGCCCATCAAGGCGTCCCTCGCCGAGTGGGGCAAGGTCAACCTCTGGTACCCCTACAGCGGCAACGTCGCCATCGTCGACGGCATCGACTGGGGCATGGCAGCCCTCATGGTCGGCGTCACGGTGGTCGTCAGCGCCGTCGGCTTCATCGGGTTCCGTCGTCGCCAGGACCTCGGGGGCTGAGTCCCCGCGGGCTCCGGCGGGCGCCGCCGCGGTCCTCCGGCTCGGTCGGCCCGTCGAGCGAGCGGAACACGCCCGGGATCCGCGCCCGGGGCGGGCGTGTTCCGCTCCCTCGAGCCAGCCCGTGGGGCTGACGCCGTCGGGTCAGTCCGCGAGCTGGAGGGCCTTGACCTCGTCGCGGGCGGCGACGACCGCGGCGTGCTGGCGGCGCACGACCTGCCGGAAGCCGGCGCTGAGGTCCTGCTCGAGGGCCTTCTCGTACTCGGACACCGCGTGGTCCTCACCGGTGACGGCCGCCCCGAGGACGCTGCCGGCGTCGTCGCCGGTCAGGGCGTCCTTGAGCGAGATCCACCCGCGGTGCAGGGCCGCGGCGGCGGATCCGCCCGCGTCGACGTCGTCGCCGTACTCGTGGCCCAGGGCGAGGATCTCGCGGCAGAAGCCGGCGCGCTGCTCGGAAAGGCGCTGCAGCGTCGTCGCCCACTCGGGGTGGTCGCCGTCGCTCAGCTTCTCGGCAGCGGTGGCGAAGCCTCGCTCGCCGTCCTTCAGCGTCTCCACGAGGTCCTTGGCGGCCTTCTCGTCGTCCGACATGTGCGCTCCTTCTCTCAGGGGGCTGGACGCGTGTCCTACCCGCTGATGGAGCGCTCAACCGTCGGCGGGAACGGCTGCCCGCCGGGCGCTGCTCAGCAGCCGTGTCCCTGGTGCCACCCCGTGATGCCGCGGTGCAGACCGGGGTGGTGCGCCTGGTCGAAACCCATCGACTGGGCGCACTGACGCACGTGCTGTCCGAAGCCGGAGGGGCCCGCGGGCTCGGCCGACGCGGGGGTCGCGGCCATCGCGAGGCCGAAGGTGAGGGCGATTGCCGCTCTGCGGGTCCACCGTGACATGGGGTGCTCCTTGTCGATCTGGGTGGAGGGGCTCATCGGGGTGCGGCGAGAACCGCGCGTCGCGTGCGGTACTCCTCGACGTCGATCTCACCGCGGGCGAGGCGCTCGTCGAGGATCCGGTGGGCCTCCTCCGGTCGCGTCCCGCCCCGCCGGCCGGAGCCGTCCGTGCTGCGGAACAGCGCCATGATGCCGACGACCACCAGGGCCCAGAAGCCCGCGGCCGTCAGGGCCATGAGCAGCCATCCGCCCCAGCCCATCCCGTTGCTCCACATCATCGTCCTCACCCTTTCGTGGTGCTCGATGTCTCCACCCTCCTCCCGCCCCCACGGCCGCACCGTGGTGATCGCGTGAAGGTTCGGTGAAGGTGCCCGCCCGGGTCAGGGACGGCTGGGCAGCACGACGACGAAGGTGGAGCCCTGCCCGGGCCCGGGGCTGGTCACCGTGAGCTCTCCGCCGTGGGCGTCGACGATGGCGCGGCTGATGGTCAGCCCGATGCCGCTGCCGGAGTCGCGGCTGGAGCGCGAGGCGTCGGCGCGGTAGAAGCGCTCGAAGAGGTGGGGGAGGTGCTCGGCGGCGATGCCCTCGCCGTCGTCCTCCACCTCGATCACCGCGCTGGCACCCGCGGGTCGCGTCCGCACGGTGACCGTCCCGCCGGGTGGTGTGTGCCGCAGCGCGTTCCCCAGCAGGTTGGACAGGACCTGCGCGACCCGTTGGCGGTCGACCTCCGACCAGACGGCGGCGGGCGCGTCCATGACGAGGGCGACCCCCTTGCTCGCGTACCCGTCGCCCGCGGTCGCCACGCCGTCGGCGACGAGGTCGGACAGGTCGCACCGGGCGAGGCGCAGCTCGAGGCGCCCCTCCTGGGACCGGCTCACCGTCGTGATGTCGTCGGCGAGGCGCCGGAGGCGACCGGTGCTGGTCCACAGCACGCCCAGGGTGTCGGCGTCGAGGTCGCGCACGCCGTCCTCGAGCGCCTCGAGGTGCATCTCCAGGGTGGCGAGCGGGGTCCGCAGCTCGTGGCCGAGGTCGCTGAGGAGGCGGGTGCGGGTGGTCTCGGTGGCGTCGAGCCGCTGGGCGAGCTCGTTGATCGTCGTGGCCAGGTGGTCGAACTCGTCCCCCAGGCGGGTGGCCGGGAGTCGGGTGTCGTAGCGGCCGGCGGTGATCCTCCCGGTGGCCTCGACCACGGCATCGGTCGACCGTTGGACCCGGCGGGTGAACCACCCCGTGACGAGCAGGGCCGTCAGCACCGACACGAGCAGCGCCACGCCCATCGCCACGAGCAGGGCGTCGCCGAAGGCGCGCTCGACGTGGACCACCTGCGCGTCCCCGGTCGTGCCGCTCGCCTCGAGCAGGTGCGAGTGGAAGATCCCGGGGCCGATGACGGAGGCGACGAGCCACGTCGTGCCCGCCCCGGCCAGGAGCAGGAGGGCCTGGGCGAGGAACAGCCGCGACGCGAGACCGGTCGGCGGCCACCGACGGCGGCGGGTCACTGCCCCGTCCCCATCCGGTAGCCGACCCCGCGGACCGTGCGGATGAACAGTGGCGACGCGGCGTCGTCGCCCAGCTTGCGGCGCAAGTGGCCCACGTGGACGTCGACGAGGTGCTCGTCGCCCACCCACTGCGCTCCCCACACCGCGTCGATGAGCTGCCGGCGGGTGAAGGCCAGCCGCGGCCGTTCGGCGAGCGCTGCCAGCACGTCGAACTCCGTGCGGGTCAGGTGCACCGGCTCGCCGTCGAGCCAGACCTCCCGCCCGACGACGTCGAGGGTCAGGGGGCCGAAGGCCAGGGCGTCGTCGGTCGGCGGAGGGCCCAGGTGGCGCGGCCGGCGCAGCATCGCGTTGAGCCGGGCGACGAGCTCGCGAGGGCTGAACGGCTTGGTGAGGTAGTCGTCGGCCCCCACCGACAGGCCGATGAGCTTGTCGACCTCCTCGCTGCGGGCCGTGACCATGACGACGTAGGCGTCGGAGAACGTGCGCAGGGTCCGGCAGACCTCGACGCCGTCGGTGCCCGGCAGCCCCAGGTCGAGGACGACGACGTCCGGGTCGAGGGCCCGCGCCGCCTCGATGCCGCTGGGCCCGTCGTGGGCGATGCGCACCTCGAAGTCGGCCCGCTCCAGGTAGCTGGCGATGAGCCCCGCCATGTGCACCTCGTCCTCGACGACGAGGGCCCGCAGTCCTGCGTGCCGCTCGACGGCCATCAGGGCCGCGCCCGGGGCACGGGGTCGGTGGAGGGGGGCATGGGCCGATGGTCCCAGACCCGCCGGTGTCCTCCACCCGGCGCAGGCGGCACCTTCATCGAACCTTCATGCAGTCTTGCCCGAAGCACCGTCCCGACCGGGCATCGTGGGAGCCTCCGTCGCCCGTCCCTTCCGGAGGATTCCCGTGCCCACCTTCCCCTCGCCGACGCGCCGCCTCGCCGCGGGCGCACTCGTCGCCGCCCTCTCCGTCGCTGCCCTCGGTGGCTGCGGCAGCGACCAGGACCACTCCGGCATGTCCGGGATGGACGGGTCGAGCTCGCGCCCGATGGGCTCCGCCACGAGCACCGTGGCCGACCAGGGCGACGTGATGTTCGCGCAGGGGATGGTCCCGCACCACCAGCAGGCCGTCGAGATGGCCGACCTCGCGCTGCAGGAGACCTCCGGCGCCTCGAACGAGGTCCGCGCCCTCGCGCAGGAGATCGCCGCGGCCCAGGGTCCCGAGATCGCCACCATGCAGGGGTGGCTGACCTCGTGGGGCGCGCCGACCTCCATGCCGATGGACCACGAGATGGAGGGGATGATGAGCGAGCAGGCGATGCAGGACCTCGCCGCCGCGACAGGGGGCGAGTTCGACCGGCTGTGGCTCGGCATGATGATCGAGCACCACGAGGGCGCCGTGAGGATGGCCCAGCAGGTGCTGGCGACGACGACGAACCCCGAGGTCGAGCAGCTCGCCCGGGCGATCGTCGACGGGCAGCAGCGGGAGATCACGACGATGAACGAGCTCCTCACGTGATCGCCCGGCGCCGGGCCCTGGCGCTCGGGGCGCTGGTCTCGCTGACGGTCGCCGCCGGCTGCTCGTCGCCCGCGGAAAGGGACCTCACCGCGGTCACGCCCGGCGCCCCGGCGGGGTCGACCGCTGCCGTCCTCGTGCCCGCCGAGGCGGGCCACGTCCACGCCCTGGGGAAGGACCCGGGCAGCGGGGCGCTGCTGCTGGCCTCGCACGGCGGGCTGTTCGTCAGCCGTGGCGCCGGCTTCGAACGGGTGGGACCGGTGGTCGACCTCATGGGGTTCACCGTCGCCGGGCCCGGCCACTACTACGCCTCGGGCCACCCGCAGCCCGGGACCGACCTGCCCGCGCCGGTCGGCCTCATCGAGAGCCGCGACGGCGGACGGAGCTGGGACGTGCTCTCGCGCGGCGGAAGCTCGGACTTCCACTCCCTC
Source organism: uncultured Actinomycetota bacterium (assembly GCA_963795035.1). GTDB lineage: Bacteria > Actinomycetota > Actinomycetes > Actinomycetales > Dermatophilaceae > Oryzobacter. The sequence goes on from CAWCFZ010000004.1 coordinate 254,417, forward strand.
ACCCTGGCCGGTCCCGGCCTGGTCGGCTACGACGGGACGATGCGCGTCACCGCCGACACGCAGGACTGGCAGGACGTGGACGCCGGTTTCGAGCCGATCTCCCTCGCGGGCGCCCTCGACGACAAGCGCCTCGTGGCCTCGAGCCAGGACGGCATCATGACCTCCCGCGACGCGGGCCGGAGCTGGACGGCCGTCGCCGGCTCCCCTGCCCCGGCGCTGGTGAGCCGTGCCGCGAACGCGGTCATCGCGGTCACGGGCGAGGGGCGGATCCACCTGGCCGATGCCACCGGAACCGCGTGGAAGGACACCGGGCTGCGCGTCGAAGGACCGATGGCGCTCGTGGCCACCGGAGCCACCGACGAGCTCGAGGTCGTCGTCCTCACCGTCGGTGGCCTGGTCGTCTCGCGCGCCGGGGCCCCGTTCGAGCCGTGGGGTCCCGGCCGCTGAGCCGATCGCGCCCGCCGTGGTGGTGGGCGCGACCGGCTCGGCCACCTCAGCCGCGCAGGACCGCCGCGGCGCTGGCCTGCGGCCGGAGGTCGAGGCGCCGCAGCAGCTGCGCGTTGAGGGCGACGACGACGGTGGAGACCGACATGAGCACCGCCCCGACGGACATCGGCAGGACGAACCCGATGGGGGCCAGGACGCCGGCGGCGAGCGGGACCGAGAGCAGGTTGTACCCGGCGGCCCACCACAGGTTCTGCTTCATCTTCCGGTACGAGGCCCGGGAGAGCTCGATGACCGACAGGACCGAGCGGGGGTCGTCGCTGGCCAGGATGACCCCGGCCGAGGCGATGGCGACATCCGTGCCGGCGCCGATCGCGATGCCCACGTCGGCCTGCGCCAGGGCCGGGGCGTCGTTGACGCCGTCGCCGACCATCGCGACCTTGCGGCCCTCGTCCTGCAGCGCCTTGACCTTGGCGGCCTTGTCCTCCGGGCGGACCCCGGCGAAGTAGCGCTCGATGCCGAGGTCGTGGGCGACGGCCGCGGCGACCGCCTCGGCGTCACCGGTGATCATGACGACCTGGACGTCGAGCTTGCGCAGCGCGGCGACGGCCTCACGGGACTCGGAGCGGACCTCGTCGGCCAGCTTGAGCCCACCGACGACCCTGCCGTCGCGCACCACGTGGAGGATGATCGCGCCCTCCGTGCGCCACGTGTCGGCATCCGCGACCTCGGCCACGCCGAGCTCCTCGAGCAGGCGCGGGCCCCCGACGCGGACCTCGTGGCCGTCGACCGTGGCGGTCACGCCGACCGCCGGGGACGATGCGAACCCCGACGAGGCCGGCACCGTGAGGCCGAGGTCCTGCGCATGGCGGACGATGGCCCGAGCGAGCGGGTGCTCGCTGTCGGCCTCGGCGGCGGCCGCGAGGGCCAGGACGTCGGCCTCGTCGAGGTCGCCGGCTGGGCGCGACGGCGGTGACGGTCGGCTCGCCCTTGGTGAGGGTGCCGGTCTTGTCGAACAGGACGGCGTCGACGGTGCGCATGCTCTCCAGGGCCATGCGGTCCTTGACGAGCACCCCGCCACGCGCGGCCCGCTCGGTGGCGATCGAGACGACGAGGGGGATGGCCAGGCCCAGGGCGTGGGGGCAGGCGATGACGAGAACGGTGATGGTGCGCACGATGCCGGCGTCGGGAAGCCCGAACAGGCTCCACACCGTGGCGGTGATCGCGGCCGAGCCCAGCGCGAACCAGAACAGCCAGCCGGCTGCGGTGTCGGCGATGCGCTGGGCCCGCGAGGACGAGGCCTGTGCGTCGGCGACGAGGCGCTGGATCCCGGCCAGGGCGGTGTCGTCGCCGGTGGCGGTGACCTCGACCCGGATGCCGGAGTCGGTGGCCACCGTGCCGGCGGTCACCTGGTCGTCGACCCCGCGCTCGACGGTGCGCGACTCGCCGGTGACCATCGACTCGTCCATCTCGGCGCGACCGTCGACGATGCGCCCGTCGGCCGGCACCGACCCACCCGGGCGGACCACGACGACGTCGCCCACGACGAGGTCGGCGGGGGAGACGGTCACGGTGCGGCCGTCCTCGACGCGCTCGGCCTCGTCGGGCAGCAGCGCTGCCAGGGAGTCCAGGGCCGAGGTGGTCTGGGCCAGCGAGCGCATCTCGACCCAGTGGCCGAGGAGCATGATGACGATGAGGAGGGCGAGCTCCCACCAGAAGTCGAGCTGGTGGCTCAGGACACCGGTGCTCGCGCCCCAGGACGCGACGAACGCGACCGTGATGGCCAGCGCGATGAGCAGCATCATCCCCGGCTTGCGGTCGCGGATCTCGGAGACGGCGCCGGTGAGGAAGGGCCGCCCGCCCCACGCGTACATGACGGTGCCGAGCAGGGGCGACACCCAGCCGACCCAGCCGGCGTCGGGCAGGTCGTAGCCGAGGAGCATCGCGAACATCCCGGACAGGCCCACGACGGGGACGGCCAGGACGAGCATGATCCAGAACAGCTGCCGGAACTGGGCCACGTGGTCGCCGTGCCCGGAGTGCCCGGAGTGGCCCCCGTGACCTGCGTGCGCGTCGTGCCCGGCCTCGTGGCCGCTGTGGGCGGGTGCCTCGGGCGGCCGGTCGTCGGCGCTGCCCGGGTGGGTGGCGGTGGTGGTGGTGCCGGGTGCGTCGTGGTGCTCGGTGCTCATGATCAGCCCCTCCTCGAGGGTGCGGTGCTCAGGCGAACTGGTAGCCGGCTTCCTCGACCGCGGCCTTGACGGCGTCCTGGTCGAGGGGCTCGGTGCTGGTGACGGTGACGGCACCGGTGGGGACGTCGACCTCGACGTCGGTGACACCTGCGATCTGGCGGACCTCCTCGGAGACCGAGGCGGCGCAGTGGCCGCAGGTCATCCCGGTGACGGCGTAGCTCGCGACGACGGTGTTCTGCTCGGACATGGAAACCTCCGTGATGGGGTGCGATCGGTGCGATGGACTATACCCCTCTAGGGTATGAAGGCAAACCCCCCGGGGGTATCACGGTATTCCCGTGACGCCACCTGACCTCTCCGGGGGTGCCGGCGGGATGGGTCAGGCCGGGAGCCGGACGACGAAGCGGCACCCGGCGCCGTGGTTGGTCACGTCGACCGTGCCGCGGTGCGCCTCGACGAGACCCCTGACGATGGCGAGACCGAGCCCGGCTCCCGCCTCGGGCCCGGGGGTACGGGCGTCGCTGCCGCGCCACCCGACCTCGAAGACGCGCTCGAGGTCCCGGGGGTCGATGCCGCCACAGCCGTCGGTCACCGTCAGCTCGACCGCCTCGCCCGTCCGCCGGCCCTCGACGAGGACGACGCCGTCGGCCGGCGTGTGCCTGATGGCGTTCATGATGAGGTTGCCGACCACCCGGGAGAGCGCGGCGGGGTCTGCCCGGACCTCGACGCCCGGGACCACCTCGCCCCCGACGGCGACCCGCCGGGAGGCGGCGACGGGCAGGGCCCCGGCGAGGGACTCGCTGACCACGTCGCGCAGTGCCATCCGCTGCAGGCTGAGGTTGAGCGACCCGGCGTGGATCTGCGAGAGCTCGAAGAGGTCGTCGACCATCGACGCCATGCGGTCGACCTCGCGCAGCATCTGGCGGTGGTAGCGGGCGGGGTCCTCGGCCAGCCCGTCATCGAGGCTCTCGGCCATGGCCCGCAGCCCGGCCAGGGGGGTGCGCAGGTCGTGCGACACCCAGGCGACGAGCTCACGCCGTGACTGCTCGAGCTGTCGCTCGCGGGCCTGGGCGGTCCGCAGCCGACGGCTGCTGCGGGCCAGCTCGTGACCCACGGCCCGGATCTCGCGGGGGTCGTGCTCGTCGGGGACGACGACCTCCCCGGCGCCGACCGCTGCGGCCATCACCCGCAGGCGCCGGGTCGAGCCCGCGAGGGTGCGGGCCAGCAGCAGCGCGAAGGAGCCGGAGACCAGGCCGGACGCGAGGCAGACCCACCCGACGACGGCGAGGTCGTGCGAGGACAGGAACATGGCGCGGGAGGTGCCGGCGACCCCCGCCACGACACCGCCGATGGCCACGACGGCGATGAGCCCGGCCGACCATCGCACCGGGGCGCGGCGGATGAGGTAGCCCACGACGACACCGACGAGCCCCACCCCCAGCGACCAGGCGGCGGCGATGAGGACGACCTGCACCTCGTCGCTCACGAGGGCTCCCAGCGGTAGCCGACGCCCCACACGGTGACGAGCCGGCGGGGGTGCGTGGGGTCGGCCTCGACCTTCTCGCGCAGGCGGCGGACGTGGACGGTCACGGTGGACTGGTCGCCGAAGGACCAGCCCCAGACCTCGCGGAGCAGGTCGTCGCGCGACCAGGCCGTCGGCGGGTTGGTCACGAGGAAGTGCAGGAGGTCGAACTCGCGCAGGGTCAGGGCCAGCGGCTCCCCGGACAGGGTCACCGTCCGTCCCGAGGGGGTGATGACGAGGTCGCCGTCGACGACCACCGTGCCGCGGGACGTGCGCTGGCCCACCCGGCGCAGCACCGAGTCGACCCGCAGCACCAGCTCACGAGGGCTGAAGGGCTTGGTGACGTAGTCGTCGGCGCCCATCCGGAGGCCCGCGAGCCGGTCGGCCTCCGCGCCCAGGGCCGTCAGCATGATGATGGGGACGTCGGTCACCTCGCGCAGGCGCTCGCACACCTCGATCCCGCTGAGCCCGGGGAGCATGAGGTCGAGGACGACGATGTCGGCGCGGCGCTCGCGCATCGTGGCCAGGGCGGCCTCGCCGTCGCTGGCCTCGCAGACGTCGTGGCCGCCGGCGCGCAGGTACGACACGACCACCTCGCGCACCGTCTCGTCGTCGTCGACGACGAGCACGTCAGCCACGGTCCGCTCCCTCGCGACGAGGTCGACGGGTCGACTGGCCCGCTGGTCGACAGGATAGTGCCCCCGCGGCGCGACCGGACCGGGCCCGCGGACGTCGCGGGCCCGAGGTGGCCGGGGGCGGGCACGGGTGGCTCGCGGTCGCGCTCGCGCCCGTCGGGATCCATGTCGGGGACGCTAGGTCGCGAGCGCGTCCACGGACCGGCCCAACCCTTACGAGAGTCTGAAACCTCGGCAGGGCAGGAGCCCTCGCAGCCCCGGGACGCGAGACTGTGACGGTGCGAGTCCTCCTCACCGGCGCGGCCGGCTTCATCGGGACGGCGACGGCGGCCGAGCTGCGGCGCCGGGACGTCGACGTCGTCGCGGTCGACCTCCTGCTGCCGCAGGCGCATGGCCGAGCCACGCGGGCTGCGCCGCCGGACGGCCTCCACCTCGTCGACACGCGCCGGGCGGGGGAGTGGGCCTCGTTGCTGGTCGGGGTCGACGTCGTCGTCCACCTGGCGGCCATGGTCGGGGCCGGCGCCACCGCCGCCGACCTGCCGCTGTACGCCGGCCACAACGACCTGGGCACCGCGACGGTGCTGGCGGCGATGCACGAGCGCGGGGTGTCGCGGTTCGTGCAGGCCTCGTCGATGGTCGTCTACGGCGAGGGCAGGTACACCTGTCCCGAGCACGGAACGCAGGCACCCGGGCCCCGCACCCGCGAGGCCCTGGACCAGGGCCGGTTCGAGAACCCGTGCCCGGTCTGCGCAGGCCCGCTGGGCTGGGCCCTCGTCGACGAGGGTGCACTCCTGGACCCCCGCAGCTCGTACGCCGCGAGCAAGGTCGCGCAGGAGCACTACGCCACCGCGTGGGCGCGGCAGTCACCCGGGGCGGCGATCTCGCTGAGGTACCACAACGTCTACGGCGCGGGGATGCCGCGAGACACCCCCTACTCCGGTGTCGCCGCGATGTTCCGGTCCTCCCTCGAGCGCGGGGAGGCGCCGGTGGTCTTCGAGGACGGCGGCCAGATGCGCGACTTCGTCCACGTCGAGGACGTCGCCCGCGCCACGGTGGCGGCGGCGCTGGAGGTCGGCGGGCGGGACGAGGGGTCGCACGCCGCGTACAACGTCTGCTCGGGGCAGCCGATCGGCATCGCCGACGTGGCCCGAGCCGTGGCCCGCGGGGCCGGCGCCGGGCTCGAGCCCCGGGTGACCGGGGAGTACCGGATCGGGGACGTGAGGCACGTCGTCGCCTCACCGCAGCGGGCGAGCGACGAGCTGGGCTTCACCGCGCGGGTCAGCCCGCAGGACGGGCTCGCCCGGTTCGCGACCGAGCCCCTGCGCCCCTGAGCCCCTGAGCCGGGAGCCGCTGACGCGTTGCTCCGGGTCTCTGGCTCGTTCGAGGTGAAAGGCGACTCCCTCCCGGTCGGAGATCACCTCGACCGCGTGTGGTCCCGCTCGGTCGAGGTGAAAGGCGACTCCCTCCCGGTCGGAGATCACCTCGACCGCGTGTGGTCCCGGTTCGTTCGAGGTGAAAGGCGGCTCCCTCGCGGTCGGAGATCACCTCGACCGCGTGTGATGCCGGTTCGTTCGAGGTGAAAGGCGGCTCCCTCGCGGTCGGAGATCACCTCGACCGCGTGTGGTCCCGCTCGGTCGAGGTGAAAAGGAACTTCCTCCCGGTCGGACGTCACCTCGACCGCGGCGGGGTCCCGGCTCGGCTCGTTCGAGGTGAAAGGCGACTCCCTCCCGGTCGGAGATCACCTCGACCGCGTGTGGTCCCGGCTCGGTTCGAGGTGAAAGGCGACTCCCTCGCGGTCGGACATCACCTCGACCCACCGGAGGTCGACGACGTCACCACACGGTGCGGATGAGGTGCTGGAGCACCACCGCCGAGACGCCCTGGGCGACGAGCCCCCAGCGCCTCCAGCGCTCGGGGAGCCAGAGCACCGACAGCAGGAGCCACGGGAGGAAGGGGAGCCAGATCCGCTCCACCTCCGCCTTGCTCATCAGGGACAGGTCCGCGACCGTGACCATGACGACCCCGGCGGCGACCAGCGCGGTCACGGGGTCGGCGGCGCGCTGTCGGACGAGGTCGCGCAGCCGCGGCCATCCCGCGGCGAGGCCGGCCGGGAGCATCGGACCGGCGACGAGCACGAGTGCGGCGAGGTTCCCCACCACCCAGTACCAGGACGGCCTCTGGCTGGCCAAGCCTGCCCAGTAGCGTTCGTGCAGCACGGGATACGCCTCCCACCAGGCGAACCCGAGCGCCGCGAACGTCAGCACGACCCCGAGCGCCGCGCCCACCGCGACGGCGCAGACGACACCGCGCGAACGCAGTGACCCGGGGGCGACGGTGAGGATGGCGAGCGCGAGGACGCCGAGCAGGAGCAGCCCGTAGGACTGCATGACGCACCACCCGAACAGCAGCCCGGCCAGCGCCGCCAGGGTGCCCCGGGAGGCGTGCCCGCGCCCGGTGGTCGCGGCGGCCAGGGCCGCCGCCGCCCACGCCGCCGTCGTGGCGAACACCGCATCGGCGGACACCGCCATGAGCACCGCCGCGGGGCCGACGACGAGGAAGGGGAGGGCGACGCGTGCCGCGTCCCGGCACCCGAGCCGGTCCAGGGTCGTGGCCACGGCGGCCGGGAGGGTCGCCGAGACGAGCACGACGACCAGGCCCGCCGCCTGCCATGACCCCAGCCCGATCCGGTCGAGGCCGACGAACATCAGGACGGCACCCGGGGGGTGACCGGCGAGGTGCACCGGCCACTGCTCGGGACTGCCCACCGGGATGCGCGCCACGTACTCACGCAGCATCGCGCCCACGTCGTCGACCGCCCGGGCGCTCTGCAGGTACTCCGCGCTGTCGTCGAGGACCTTCCCCAGGCCCTGCGGACCGTCGACGAGGGCCAGCGCGACCATCCACCCGACCGACACCACCCACGACAGCACGAGCAGGCGGCGCCACGACAGCCGGTCGAGGGCCTGCACCAGCCCGGACCCGCTGAGGGCGACCACGACCGCGACCACCACGGCACTGCTCCAGCCGACCCGCACGGCCCAGTCGCCGAGGAGCGGTGGGCTGGTCCCGGCCCTGACGTCGACCCCCGTGAGCGCGGGCACCGCCATGGCGAGGGCGACGAGGGCCGCTGCGGCCAGGAGCGCCCGCCGGGCGCGGGTCGCGGCGCCGCGATCGCGAGCCCGGGCCTCGGGCGCCCTCAGCCGCCCCGGTGTGCTCGCCATGCGCCCAAGGATGCCGTGCGCCCACCCCGTCCTGCGCCAGACGCCGACCCAGCAGGCCAGACGTCACCCGACCGTAAGCAACGGATCCGTCCTGCGCAGCCCGAAGGTCTACTGTCGCCGAGTGGACCTCGACTGCGACCTCGTCATCCCGTGCCGGGACGAGGCGGCCGCGCTCCCTGCCCTCCTTTCGCGCGTCCCGGTCGGTCTCAGGGTGGTCGTCGTCGACAACGGCTCCAGCGACGGCACCGCGCAGGTCGCCCGGAGGCTCGGCGCCACCGTGGTCAGCGAACCCAGGCCCGGGTACGGCGCGGCCGTCCACGCGGGGGTGGTGGCGGCCACGGCGCAGTTCGTCGCCGTGCTCGACGGTGACGGCTCGATGGACCCCACCGAGCTCCTGCCGCTCCTCGAGGAGGTGCGGTCGGGACGCTCCACGATGGCGTGCGGTCGTCGCAGGCCCGCCGCGCCCGGAGTCTGGCCGTGGCACGCCCGCGCCGGCAACGCCCTCGTCCTCGGCTGGCTCCGCCGGCGGACCGGGCTCCCGATCCACGACATCGCACCGGTGCGGGTGTGCCGCCGGGAGGACCTGCTCGCGCTGGACGTGCAGGACCGCCGGTTCGGGTACCCGGTCGAGCTGCTCGTCCGCGCGCAGCGGGCAGGCTGGCGGCTGAGCGAGCACGACATCGCCTACCACCCCCGAGCAGCGGGAACGCGCTCGAAGGTCTCGGGCTCCGTGAAGGGCACGCTGCGCGCGGCGCGCGACTTCGCGGCGGTGCTGCCGTGAGCGGGAGCCTGCTCGTCATGGCAAAGGTCCCGGTCGCGGGTGAGGTCAAGACGCGGCTGGCCGACGTGGCCGGCGACGTCGGCGCGGCCGACGCCGCGGCCGCAGCCCTGCTCGACACCCTCGAGGCGGGGACCGCCGCCTTCCCGTCGGGCCGCCGGGTCCTCGCGCTCGCGGGTGACCTGCGACGGGCCAGGCGGTGCGCCGAGCTGGAGGAGGCGGCGCGTGGCTGGATCGTGGTGCGCCAGAACGGACTCGGCTTCGGGGAGCGGCTCGCCGACGGCCACCGCCAGGCGCACGCGCTGGCGGGGGGACCCGTCGTCCAGATCGGGATGGACACCCCCCAGGTCGACCCCACGGTGCTGCAGGAGCTGGCCGAGCGGGCCCGTCACCTGGGCGCTCCCGTGCTCGGCCCCGCCGTCGACGGTGGCTGGTGGGTGCTCGTCACGACCCACCCCGGGCAGGCGGAGGTCCTGACGCAGGTGCCGATGAGCCGCCCGGACACCGGCCGGCTGACCGCGGCGGCGCTCATGGACGCCGGGCACCCTCCCGCCACGACGGTCACGCTGCGCGACGTCGACCTGCCCGAGGACGCCGACGCCGTCGCTGCGGCAGCTCCCTGGACCCGGTTCGCCGTCACCTGGCGCGCGGTCTCCGGAGGTGGGCCCCCGCGTGGCCGGCTCGCCGCCGGGAGGGACGTGAGGTGACCGAGCGCCCGTTGACGGGCCTCGCCGCGAGGATCGAGCAGCGGATCCCGCGGACCGAGTCCTTCACGAGCGACCTGCGCGGGCCGAGGACTGCGGCGCGGCTCGGGGTGTGGCTCGGGGCGGCGTTCGGGATCGCCTTCGTCACCGGCCTGTACAGCCACGCCTCGCAGCTGGGGACGCCACCGCTCGCGCTGCCCACGGCGCCCGCACGGCTGTACCAGGTGACCCAGGGGCTCCACGTCGCCGCCGGCACCGCCGCCGTGCCGCTGCTCCTCGTCAAGCTCTGGTCGGTGTTCCCGCGGCTCTTCGTGCGGCCACCCCGGCCCGTGCGCGAGCTCGTGCTGCACCTGGTGGAGCGGATCTCGATCGGCCTGCTCGTCGGGGCCGCGGTCTTCCAGCTCGTCACCGGTCTGGCGAACTCGGCCCAGTGGTACCCGTGGTCTTTCGGCTTCGTCGCCGCCCACTACGCCGTGGCGTGGGTCGCCATCGGCGCCCTCGTCGTGCACGTCGCCGTCAAGCTGCCGGTCATCCGGCGCGCCCTCACCGACCCGGTCGAGGACGCTCCCGACGCGCGCGGGGAGCCTCCCGCGAGCGGCTCCCCGTCCGGACGAGCCCCGTCCGGACGAGCCCCGACCCGAAGATCCCCGACTCGACGAACCCTGCTGCGCGCGACGTGGGTGTCGGCAGCCGTCGCCGTCGTCGCGACGACCTCGGCCGAGATCCCGGGCCTGCGCCGGGTGGCCGCGCTGGCGGTCCGCTCCGGGGAGGGCCCCCAGGGTGTGCCGGTCAACCGCAGCGCCGCGGCCGCGGGGGTCGCGGGCCGCCTCGACGACCCGTCGTGGCGGCTGCGGGTCACCGGGCCCGCGGGCGCGCTCGAGCTCTCGCTCGACGACCTGCGGGCCATGGACCAGCGCTCGGCGGTGCTGCCCATCGCCTGTGTCGAGGGCTGGAGCGCGAGCGGTCTGTGGTCCGGCGTCCCGGTCCGCGACCTGGCCGCCCTCGTGGGCGGCGCCGGTGGGCACGACGTCGTCGTCCGCTCGATGCAGACCCGCGGCGCCTGGCGGGAGAGCCGGCTCCCCGCGAACTTCGTCGACGACCCCGACAGCCTGCTCGCCCTCACGCTCGCCGGGGAGCCGCTGCACCGTGACCACGGCTATCCCTGCCGGCTCATCGCTCCCGCGCGTCCGGGCGTCCTGCAGACCAAGTGGGTCGGGGAGGTCGAGGTGGTCGCGTCATGACCCCGGCGCGGGTCGGGATCGGCGCACTGGGGGTCGCGGGCCTCGTGTACGGCCTCGTCCTGCTCGTGGGGCTCGGGCCCGCCCAGGTGCTGCCGGTGCTCGGGTGGGTCCTCGGGGGGATCGTCGTCCACGACGCGGTCCTGGCCCCTGCGGTGGTCCTCCTCGGCCTGCTCCTCGCCCGCGGTGCACCGGCCCGGCTGCGCACGACGCTGCTGCGCGTCGTCGTCGTGCTCGGCCCACTGACCCTCGTCGCCGTGCCGGTGCTCGGGCGCTTCGGCGCCAGGCCCGACAACCAGACCCTCCTCGACCGGCCCTACTGGGTGGGGTACCTCCTCATCAGCGTCCTCGTGGTGGCCGTCGCCGCGACGGACCTGCGGCGCCGGCCGGCCGACCAGCGTCGTGAGCTCCCCGACCCGTGACAGGCCGCCTGCCACCGAGCTTCCGGGAGTCGACCGACCATGGCCCATCGGCCGGCGTCTGCGAGACTGGCTCGCGTGCCTCATCGCGACGCCGACCTCCTCGCGCGGCTCCTGGCGGCCTTCAACGCCCACGACCTCGACGGGATCATGAGCTTCTTCGCCGACGACTGCGTGCTCGAGACGCCGCGGGGCGAGCACCCTTGGGGGACACGGTTCGAGGGCACCACGGCAGTGCGGGAAGGGCTCGCCCAGCGCTTCCGCGGCCTCCCCGACGTGCACTACTCGCAGGACGAGCACTGGGTCTGCGGCGGCCACGGCGTCTCGCGGTGGCTCCTCACGGGGACCACCACCGAGGGCGAGCAGGTGCGCGTTCGAGGCTGCGACCTCCTCGACCTCGACGACGACGGGCTCGTCACGCGCAAGGACTCGTACTGGAAGATCGTCCAGCCTTAGCGAGCCCGATCGCACCTGGTGGGGTCCGCCAGAAAGGCTGTGCGGGAACGTCACCGACGGTGTCAGCGACTCTGCTGTGGGCTGAAGCCGCTGCTCCCGCGGACGACGAGACGGGTCCGCATCACCTCGCCCTGCGGGACGGTGCGCCCCTCCATCACGAGTTCGAGCATGTCGAGCAGGCGCTCGGCGATGGGCAGCACCGGGAACGCGACGCTGGTGATCTCCGGGCTCACCATCAGGGCCAGTGGGCTGTCGTCGAACCCGGTGACCGCGAGCTCCTTGCCGACCCGGATGCCGAGCATCGTGGCGGTGGCGACGACGCTGACCGCGATCGAGTCGCTGGAGGTGATGACGGCGTCGGGTAGGCCGTTGCGCGTCAGGAACTCCGGCAGCCTGGCACGGATCGTCTTCAGGGTCGCCCCCGAGAGTGAACGATGCCTGGGCAGCTGGATCCCACTGTCGGACAAGGCCTCCCGGACTCCACGTCGACGCTCGATGTTCCAGTGGGCCGGCTGGCTGTAGCTCACGTACGCGATGTCCCGACAGCCCTGGCTCACGACGTGCTCGACGACGTCGTGCATCGCGAGGGCGTTGTCGATGTCGAGGGCCGCGACCTCGTGCCCCGTCCCAGGTCGCCCCATGACGACGTAGGGGACACCGACCTCCTCGAGGATCTGACGCCCGGAGGTCGCCAGTGGTGGAGTCGGACAGGATGAAGCCGTCGACGAGCCCCGCGGCCGCGGTCGCCCGGAACTCTTCCGACCGCTCCTCCTCGTGGGTGAAGACGATGACCCGGCGGCCGTGGTGGGTCGCCGCGGGAACCAGCGCGTGCAGCAGGCCGACGGTGAACGGGTTGGCCACGTCGAGCTGGCTGACGCACCATGTCGAACCCGATGAGGCCGGTGCGTCGCGACCGCAGGCTCTGCGCGTAGCGGTTGGGCTGGAAGCCGAGCTTGGCGATGGCGCGCTCGACCTTGATCCGCGTGGGCTCGGTGAACCCGCCACGGTCGTTGATGACGTTCGACACCGTCTGCGCCGACACCCCTGCCGCCTTGGCGACGTCGACGATCCGCGGTCGCGCGGGAGCCGAGTTCGTCGTCATCAGCTCGCCTCCGTCGGTCGGTAGGTCCCGGCGCCCGGGGCCTGCGGGGTCAGCGTAACCACACGGGGCACGACGTGGGACGCCTGCCCTCGCGGCAGCCCGGCCCCGTGGACCACTGGCGGACTCCCTCTTGACGGCACCCCCAGAGTCTGTCATGTTTCGTTAAAGCAGTGTTTCGTTAAAGCGTGCAAGCCAACGGCGGCTCCCCAGCTCGGGTCGCCCTGATCCGAGGAGCGTCTGATGACCGCACCAACCCTGGCGCCCGCCGTGACGCGGGTGGGGCGCCGGAAGGGCCGCGTCAAGGCGCCCGGCACCGGCCGGGGCGACCTCCCGATGGGACTGCTCTTCATCGCCCCGGCGTCTCTCGGCTTCGCCGTGTTCTACCTCTGGCCGACCCTTCGGGGCATCTACCTCAGCTTCACCGAGTACAGCCTCTTCGGGGCCCCCACCTTCATCGGCCTCGAGAACTACAGCGCCATCGCCGGCGACGCCCTCTTCTGGAACTCGATGAAGGTGACGCTCTGGTACGTCGTGCTCAACATCGGCTTCCAGACGATCATCGCCCTCGGGCTGGCCGTCCTCATGCACCGGCTCACCAAGTCGGGGATCATCCGGGGCTCGATCCTGCTGCCGTTCCTCATCGCGAACGTCGTCGTGGCGCTGCTGTGGTTCTGGATGCTCGACTTCCAGATCGGCATCATCAACACGATGATCGAGGCGGTGGGGCTGGACAAGATCGCCTTCTTCGGCAACGAGAACTGGGCCATCCCGACGATCGCGTTCGTCAACGTGTGGAAGCACATGGGCTACACGGCGCTGCTGATCTTCGCGGGTCTGCAGATGATCCCGACGACCGTGTACGAGGCCGCTGCCGTCGACGGCGCGAGCGAGTGGAAGACGTTCTGGCGGATCACCCTTCCGCTGCTGCGTCCGGTGCTCGTGCTCGTCCTCATCATCACCGTGACCGGGTCGTTCCAGGTCTTCGACACGGTCGCGATCACCACCGGCGGTGGCCCCGGCAACGCCACGCGCGTCATCCAGCTCTACATCGTCGAACGTGCCTTCGAACGCAGCGACTTCGGCTATGCCGCAGCGCTTTCCGCCATTCTCTTCGTCATCCTCGGAATCGTCGCCTACCTGCAGAACAAGTTCCTGCGCGGTGGCGAGTCGGACCTCGCGTGAAGGGCCAGACCATGTCGACCACCACGGACGCCACGTCCGCCACCAAGCGGGTCTCCACCGCCCAGCCCAAGGCGCCCAGGTTCAACCTGGGAAGGATCGCCTCCTGGACCGTGCTCTGGCTCTTCATCCTCCTCACGGTCATCCCCTTCTACTGGATGCTGCGCACCGGGCTGTCGAACAACAAGGCCCTCTCCGCCAACTCCAGCTCGCTGCTCCCCGCCGACTTCACGCTGGGCGCCTTCAAGCGGGTCCTCGGGCTCGCCACCGTCGCCGAGGCCCAGGCCGAGGGCGGGTCGGGTGCCTCGATCAACTTCTGGCTCTACCTGCGCAACTCGATCGTCGTCGCGACGGTCATCACCCTGGGCCAGGTCGTCTTCAGCGCGATGGCGGCGTACGCGTTCGCCCGGCTGCGCTGGCCCGGACGGGACAAGGTGTTCGCCCTGTTCCTCACCGCGCTCCTCGTGCCCCCGATCTTCACCGCCCTGCCCAACTTCCTCACCATCAAGTCGCTGGGACTGCTCAACACCCTCCCCGGGATCATCGTCCCGTTCTTCTTCATGACCCCGTTCGCGGTCTACTTCCTGCGGCAGTTCTTCCTCGGCATCCCGCGGGAGATCGACGAGGCCGCCATCGTCGACGGCGCCGGGCACCTGCGGATCTTCTTCCAGATCATCCTGCCGATGTCGCTGCCGCCGGTCATCACCCTGGGGATCCTGCAGTTCATCGCCGCGTGGAACGAGTACTTCTGGCCGCTGCTCGTCGGCCAGACCGAGAGCTCTCGTGTCCTCACCGTCGCGCTCGGAGTCTTCAAGTCACAGACTCCCCAGGGGGCGCCCGACTGGGCGGGCCTCATGGCCGCCGCGCTCATTGCGGCCGTCCCCGTCATGGTCCTCTACGCCTTCTTCGGCCGCCGGATCGTCAACTCCATCGGCTTCACCGGCATCAAGTGAGCACCACCCTCCATCACCACCCCTCGGACCCACGGTCCGAACCAGGAAGGACAGCAATGAACCGCAGGACGACACGAGTGATCGCTGCACTGGCGGCCCTCCCACTGCTCACCGTGGCCGCTTGCGGCGGTGGCGACGACGGCGGCGGCTCCGCCGGTGGCGACGGGGCGATCGACTACTGGCTCTGGGACGCCAACCAGCAGCCCGCCTACCAGAAGTGCGCCGACGCCTTCGCCGCGAAGAACCCCGGCACCACGGTGAAGATCACCCAGCGCGGCTGGGACGACTACTGGCCCACCCTCACGACGGGCTTCCAGTCGGACACCGCCCCCGACGTCTTCACCGACCACCTGTCCAAGTACCCGGAGTTCGTCGCCAACAAGGTGATCCTCCCGCTCGACGAGGTCGTGCCCGACATCAACCCCGACCAGTACGCCAAGGGGCTCGCCGAGCTCTGGGTCGCCGAGGACGGCAAGCGCTACGGCCTGCCCAAGGACTGGGACACCGTCGCCCTCTTCTACAACAAGAAGATGGCGACCGACGCCGGCATCACCGAGGACGAGATGAAGAACCTCACGTGGAACCCGGATGACGGCGGCACCTACGAGAAGGTCATCGCCAAGCTCACGGTCGACAAGAACGGCAAGCGCGGTGACGAGGCCGGGTTCGACAAGGGCAAGGTCGCGGTCTTCGGGCTGGGGCTGCCCAGCTCCGGCGGAGGCGGCGGCCAGACCGAGTGGAGCTACTTCACCCAGACCACCGGGTGGCAGCACACCGACAAGAACCCGTGGGGCACCGCCTACCGGTACGACGACGCGGGCTTCCAGAAGGCCATCACCTGGTGGAAGAGCCTCATCGACAAGGGCTACATGCCTCCGCTGGAGCAGACCGTCGGCGCGAGCATGAACGACAACTTCGGCGCCGGTAAGTCGGCGATCAACGCCAACGGCTCCTGGATGATCGGCTCCTACACCGGCTACGACGGCCTCGACCTCGGCATCGCGCCCACGCCGGTCGGGCCCAGCGGCAAGCGCGCCAGCATGTTCAACGGACTGGCTGACTCGATCTGGGCCGGCACCGACAACAAGGAGGCGGCCGGCAAGTGGGTGGGCTTCCTCGGCTCCGAGGAGTGCCAGAAGATCGTCGGTGAGGCCGGGATCGTCTTCCCCGCCATCGAGTCAGGCGTCGACGCGGCGAAGAAGGCCTTCGAGGCCAAGGGTGTCGACGTCACCCCGTTCACCCAGCAGGTCGACGACGGAACGACGTTCCTCTTCCCCATCACGGACAACGCCGCCGACGTCAACGCGATCATGACCCCCGCCATGGACGCGTGGTGGGCGGCAAGTCCCCCGCGAGCTCGCTCACGGCCGCCAACGAGCAGGTCAACGCCCTGTTCAAGTAAGCACAGCCCCGGGCCTCATGAGGGGGGCCCGGCCACCGCCGGCCGGTGCGGCGCCCAGGCGTCGCACCGGCAGGCCCGTTCCCCTCGTCCCTCCCGCACGGGTGGGCCACCACCGCACCCTTCCCCGAAAGGCCCAGCCCACCGTGACCGTCCACCCCTCGACGAGCGATCTCGCCGACCGAGACCTCTCCGCCGACCCCACTGGCTCGTCCTCGACCTCCGTGGGCAGCGTCGACGACCTGGTCCACCTCCGACGCGGTGGCACGAGCGTCGTGGTGAGGGTGGGCCCGGACACCCTGCCCAGCATCGTCCACTGGGGCAGACCGGTCGACGCCGCCGACACCGAGAGCCTGCTTGCCGCGCTGGCGCTCCCGCCTTCCGACAGCGTCGTGACGACGCAGGAGCAGGTCCCCCTCCTCCCTCTGCACGGCGCCGGGTGGCTGGGACGGCCGGGCCTGCTCGGTCACCGGGCGGGCCGCGACTGGAGCCCGGCCTTCCGCGCGGTGCAGCACCGGGTGCTCAGCCGCGCAGACGCCGCGGACGGTGGCCTCGGGGGCATCGTGCTGGAGTCCGAGGGCACCGACACGGTCGGGCACCTCGCGGTGCGCACCGAGCTCGAGCTCCTGCCCTCCGGGGTGATGAGGGTGCGGGCCGCGGTGCGCAACACCGGCACCGAGCCGTTCGAGCTCACCCACCTCGAGCCCGCGATCCCCGTCCCCGCCCAGCGCGGCCGAGCTGCTCGACTTCACGGGGCGGCACACCGGCGAGCGCCACGCCCAGCGGCGCCCCTTCGACATCGGGGCGTGGGTCCGCGAGTCGTGGGGCGGACGCCCGGGCCACGACGCCGCCACGCTGCTGTGTGCGGGGACGCCCGGCTTCGGGTACCGCTCCGGGCAGGTGTGGGCCGTCCACGTCGCGGCCGCCGGCAACCAGGTCGTCTACGCCGAGCGCACGGTGACCGACTGGCGGCTGCTGCGCGGTGGCGAGCGGCTCCTGCCCGGGGAGCTGTCCCTGGAGGCGGGCGAGTCGTACGCGTCCCCGTGGGTGGTGGCCAGCTGGGGCGAGGGCCTCGACGAGGTGTCGGGTCGTATCCACGACACCCTGCGGGCCCGGCCGCACCACCCGAGCAGGCCACGGCCGGTGTTGCTCAACACCTGGGAGGCGGCCTACTTCGACCACGACCTCGAGCACCTGCTCGCGCTCGCGGAGCGGGCCGCGTCGGTCGGCGTGGAGCGCTTCGTGCTCGACGACGGCTGGTTCGGGCGACGGCGGGACGACACCCGCGGGCTCGGCGACTGGGTCGTCTCCGAGGACGTCTGGCCCGACGGGCTGCACCCCCTCGTCGACCGCGTCCGCGAGCTCGGGATGGAGTTCGGCCTCTGGTTCGAGCCCGAGATGGTCAACCTCGACTCGGCCCTCGCCGAGGAGCACCCGGAGTGGCTCTTCCAGACCGGCCACGGCCACGGCATCGCGTCGCGCCACCAGCACGTCCTGGACCTGGGGCACCCGCAGGCCTACGCCCACGTGCTGGGGCAGGTCAGTGCCCTCGTCGAGGAGTACGACATCGCCTACATCAAGTGGGACCACAACCGACCCGTCCTCGACGGTGGACACTGGCCGACCGGGAAGCCGGGTGTCCGCGTGCACACCGACGCCGTCCTGCGTCTCATGGCCGAGCTCAAGGCGCGCCACCCCGGGCTCGAGATCGAGTCGTGTGCCGGTGGCGGCGCCCGCGTCGACCTGGCCACCCTCGAGGTGACGGACCGGGTGTGGGTCTCGGACTGCATCGACGCCCACGAACGGCACCGCCTCAACACGGCGACGGGGCTGCTCCTCCCCCCAGAGCTGCTCGGGACGCACATCGGTGCCGGCGCCGACCACAGCACCGGGCGCCGGCTCGGCCTGGACTTCCGGGCCGGGACCGCGATGTGGGGCCACCTGGGGATCGAGTGGGACCTCACCGCCGCCTCCGACGCCGAGCTCGCCCGGCTGGGGGAGTGGATCGCGCTGCACCAGCGCTTCCGCGACCTCCTGCACGGCGGTGTCGTCGTCCACGCCGACGTCACGAACGCCGCCCTGCAGCTCGACGGCGTCGTGGCCCCCGACGGGCGGGAGGCGTTGTTCAAGCTGTCGATGCTCGAGCACAGCCTCGTCTGGCCCCCCGGCCGGGTGACGCTGCCCGGCCTCGACCCCCACTTCGAGTACGACGTGGAGCTCGTCGGACCGCTCGCGCTGGCCTCGACGGCGGCCCTGCCGCCGTGGGCCACCGCGCCGGCCCGCCTGTCCGGCGACCTGCTCGCGACGATCGGGCTGCAGAGCCCGTACCTGTCGGTGGACGAGCTCGTCGTCATCCACCTGTCCGCCGTCGACGTGACGGACGCGCCGTGACGGCCGCGGCACCGGGGGCCGCCCCCCTCGTCGTGGCGCTGTCGGCAGGGGACGTCTCCCTCGTCGTCGACCTCGGCGACCGCGCACTGCCGGTCGTGCTCCACTGGGGCGAACGCCTCGACGGGCTGGACGCCGACGTCCTCGCCGCGATGGCGAGCACCGGTCAGTGGCTCAACGGGCCCAACGACATCGACGTGCCACGCCGGGTCTCGGTCCTGCCGGAGCACTCCCGCGCCTGGGTCGGTCGACCGGGGCTCGCGGGCTCACGGGACGGGCAGGCGTGGTCCACCCGGTTCGTCGTCGGCTCGGTCCGCCTCGACGGTGTCGACGTGCGGGCCTCGACGGTGGCCGGCTCCGGCCTGCTCGAGGTGGAGGCGTTCGACGAGTACGCCGGGCTGCGGCTCGTCCTCGAGCTGGGTCTGGACCCCACGGGGCTCGTGCGCGCCCGGGCGGCCGTGACCAACCTGGCGTCCTCCGCGTACGCCGTCGACGGCGTGACCCTGGCGCTGCCCGTGCCGGCGGGGCTCGACGAGGTGCTCGACTTCGGGGGCCGCTGGGGGCGCGAGCGGTCACCGCAGCGCACCCGCGCTCCACACGGGCAGCCACACGCGCGAGAACCGCAAGGGCCGCACCGGCGCCGACAGTGCCTACGTGCTGCACGTCGGCACCCCCGGCTTCGGTTTCGGCGAGGGCCGTGTGCGTGCCGTGCACACCGCCTGGAGCGGCAACCACGTCCACTACGCCGAGCGCGTCTTCACCGGGGAGCGGGTCGTCGGGGGAGGCGAGCTGCTGCTGCCCGGGGAGGTCCGCCTGGACCGCGACGAGACGTACGCGAGCCCGTGGGTGTTCTTCTCGAGCGGGTCCGGGCTCGACGAGGTGGCCCGCCGGTTCCACCGGCACCTGCGGGCTCGGGAGCGTCCCGTGTCGACGGACCGCCCGGTGACCCTCAACGTCTGGGAGGCGGTCTACTTCGACCATGGCCTCGACCGGCTGCTCGCCCTGGCCGAGCGGGCCGCGCGGGTCGGCGTGGAGCGGTACGTCCTCGACGACGGGTGGTTCGGCAGCCGGCGGGACGACAGGTCGGGCCTGGGTGACTGGACGGCCTCGCCGGACGCCTGGCCCCAGGGCCTGCACCCGCTCGTCGACGCCGTGCACGGGCACGGCATGCAGTTCGGGCTGTGGTTCGAGCCCGAGATGGTGAACCCCGACTCCGACGTGGCGCGTGCCCATCCCGACTGGATGATGTCCGCCCGCGACGACCTGCCCGTGCCCGCGCGCCACCAGCAGGTCATGGACCTGAGCAACGAGCAGGCGTACACGCACGTCAGGGACCAGATCCTGGCGGTCCTCGACGAGTACGACATCGACTACCTCAAGTGGGACCACAACCGCGACCTCATCGAGGCCGGCAGCCCGGCGCGCGGGGGTCGGGCCGCGGTCCACGCCCAGACCCTCGCGGTGTACCGGTTGCTCGACGAGCTGCGCGGCGCCCACCCCGGTCTCGAGATCGAGTCGTGCTCCTCCGGGGGTGCCCGGGTCGACCTCGGCGTGCTCGAGCGCACCGACCGGGTCTGGGTCTCCGACGTCATCGACCCCCTGGAGCGCCAGCTGATGATGCGCTGGACGACGCAGCTCGTCCCGCCGGAGTACCTCGGGTCGCACATCGCCTCGGAGATCTCCCACTCCACCGGGCGCCAGCACCGGCTGTCCTTCCGCGCGGGCACCGCGGTCTTCGGCCACCTCGGCCTCGAGTGGGACCTCACGGCCGTCGACGAGGACACCCTCGACGAGATCGCCGAGTGGATCGCGTTCTACCGCAGGCACCGTGCGCTGCTCCTCGGCGGCGACCTCGTGCGGGTCGAGACCGGCGACGACGACGTCCTCGTCCACGGCGTCGTGGCGCCGGACCGGGCCGAGGCGATCTTCGCGCTCGCTGTGGTGGGCAACCCGGTGCACAGCCCGGGCCCGCTCGTCTGCTTCCGTGGGCTGGACCCCGAGACGCGGTACCGCGTGCGGCCGGTCGTCGTCGGGACGCCGCCGGGTGGCCTCACCGCGCCCACCTGGTGGGGCGAGGACGAGACCCTCCACGACCCGCCGGGGCTGGGGGACCTGTCGTGGGCCACCGAGCGGTCGGTGCGCCGCGGCGCGCGGTACCCGGGGACGGTCCTCACCGGGTCGGTCCTGGCGGCGGTCGGCACCGCGCCCCCCATGGTCCAGCCGGACACCGTCGTGCTCTTCCACCTCCAGGCCGTGCGGCAGCGGGCGAGCCGGGTTTGACGGCGTCGCCCGCGGTCGGTGAGCATGCTGTCCCGTGCCCACCGCCCGACCTCCCCTGCCGCGCCGCCTGCTCGCGGAGCTCCTCGGGACCGCCCTGCTCGTCACCGTCGTCGTGGGGTCTGGGATCGCGGCGCAGCGGCTGTCCCCGCAGGACGTCGGTCTCCAGCTGCTCGAGAACAGCACGGCCACCGTGCTGGGCCTCAGCGTCCTGATCCTGCTCTTCGGCCCGGTGTCGGGGGCCCACCTCAACCCCGTGGTCTCCCTCGCCGACTGGTTCCTCGGGCGGCGGTCCGGGGCCGGCCTGCGGCTGCCCGAGGTCGCCGCCTACGCGGCGGCGCAGATCACGGGGGGCGTGGCGGGCGCCGTCCTGGCCAACCTCATGTTCGGTGTCCAGACGACGCTGTCCGCCAAGGACCGGGCCACGGGGCCGCACCTGCTCGGCGAGGTCGTGGCCACGAGCATCCTCGTGACCCTGATCTTCGCGCTGACGCGGACGGGGCGAAGTGCCCTCGTGGCGCCCTCCGTCGGCGCGTACATCGGTGCGGCGTACTGGTTCACGAGCTCGACCTCGTTCGCCAACCCGGCCGTCACCGTCGGCCGGGTATTCTCGGACACCTTCGCCGGCATCGCCCCGGCGTCAGCGCCGGCGTTCATCGGCGCCCAGCTCGTCGGCCTCGTCGTCGGCGTCGCCCTCACGCTCGCCCTCTACCCCTCGTCAGGAGACCCTCGATGACCTCCGAGCCCACGCCCGGCACGCCGTCGGTGCTGTACGTCTGCGTCCACAACGCCGGCCGCTCGCAGATGGCGGCCGCCTACACCCACCACCTGTCCGGCGGCGCCGTCGAGGTCCGCTCGGCCGGGTCGGCGCCCGCGGACCAGGTCAACCCCGCCGCGGTGAAGGCCATGGCCGAGGAGGGCATCGACATCCTGGCCGAGGTGCCCAAGGTGCTCACCACCGATGCCGTCCTGGCCTCGGACGTCGTCATCACGATGGGGTGCGGCGACACCTGCCCGATCTTCCCGGGGAAGCGCTACGAGGACTGGGAGCTCGACGACCCCGCCGGCCAGGGCGTGGAGTCGGTGCGCCCCATCCGCGACGAGATCCGGCGCCGCGTCCTCACCCTGCTCGCCGAGCTCGGCGTGGAGCCGGTGGACCGCTGAGGCGAGTCGCGACCGGCTCGCGGGTCGGCCCCGGCGGGGCCGACCGGGCTCCGTGACGGCCCCTGGCGGTGGGGTGCTGGCCAACGGCGAGCCGGGGGGCGAGGATGGGCAGATGTCCGCAGCGCTCGGCGATCTCGAGCCGGTGCCATCACCGGCGCCCGAGTGCTGGTGCTGCGGCGCCGCCGTCGAGGAGGCGGCACTGACCCGGCTGGGCACCCATCCCGAGGTCGGGCTGTGCGCCGACTGCGCCCGGTGGGTCCACCGCCGGGCCCGCGCCGCAGCGGAGCGGGGTCGTCGCACGCCGGGCACGGTGGTCCGTCGCTCGGTCGAGGGGTCGCGGGACTGGGTGATGGCGATGGGGGCCCACGGGTGGCCCGTCCTGGGACCCCTGCTGCGCCGGCTCGACCGCTTCCTGCCCTGACGGGGCGCCCGGCGCGGGGTCAGGCCGGCGGGTCGAGGAGCGCCGCCATCGCCGCGAGCGCGCCCGGGGCCACGGCGTAGTGCACCCAGGTGCCCTGTCTGCGGCTCGTGAGGAGCCCGGCCTCGCGCAGCTTCTTGAGGTGGTGGCTCACGGTGGGCTGGGAGACGCCGACGTCGAGGATGTCGCAGACGCAGGCCTCGCCGCCCGGGGAGGAGGCGATCTTGGAGAACAGCCGCAGCCGCACCGGGTCGCCGAGCGCCTTGAACATCGCGGCGGCGTTCCCGGCCTGGTCGGCGTCCAGCTCGTGGCGGGTCAGGGGCGGGCAGCAGGCCACGGCGTCCGGCCCGGTGGCCCGCTCGGTCGTCGTCGCGCTCGTCATGCTCTTATCTTGACATCCATCGATATACCGGGACAAGATGATGATGCATCGACATCCATCGAACCACCTGGAGCTTGCCATGACCGTCGCCTCCGACCCCCGGCTCCCTGTCGTCGTCATCGGCGCCGGCCCGGTCGGCCTCGCCGCGGCGGCGCACCTCCTCGAGCGTGGGCTGGACCCGGTCGTCCTCGAGCGCGGCGATCGGGCCGGCGCCGCCGTGCTCGCCTGGCGCCACGTCCGCCTCTTCTCGCAGTGGTCCGAGCTGGTCGACCCCGCCGCCCGCCGTCTCCTCGAGAGCGGGGAGTGGGTCGCCCCGGACCCCGACGGGTACCCGGTCGGCGGGCAGTGGGTCGAGGACTACCTCCAGCCCCTGGCCGACGCGCTGGGTGACCGGGTGCGGTACGGGTCGACGGTCACCGGCGTCGCCCGCCGGGGCCGCGACCGGGTCGTCGACGCGGGCCGGGAGGAGCAGCCCTTCACCGTCCACGTCCGCGGCGCCGACGGGTCGACCTCGCGCGTGGTCGCCGCGGCCGTGGTCGACGCCTCCGGCACCTTCACCCACCCCAACCCGGTCGGCGGCGACGGCTACCCCGCCGACGGGGAGCCCGAGGCCGTCGACCGGGTCGAGCACCGCGTCCCCGACGCCACGAGCCCCGAGGACGTGGCCCGGTTCGGGGGCCGCCGCACAGCGGTCGTCGGCGCCGGCCACTCGGCGCTCACCGCCCTCATCGCGCTGGTCACCGTCGCGAAGGAGGTGCCCGGAACGCGGGTCGTCTGGGTCCTGCGCCGCGGCGCCGTGGGCAACGCCTTCGGCGGCGGCGAGGCCGACGGCCTCCCGGCCCGTGGAGCCCTGGGCTCGCGTGCCCGGCAGGCCGTGGCCGACGGCCACGTCGAGGTCGTCACCGGTTTCCGGACCGCGGCGCTCGAGCAGGTCGGGCCGACGCTCGCCCTGCGCAGCGAGGACGGCCGGCGGGTCGAGGACATCGACCGGGTCGTCGCCCTCACCGGGTTCCGCCCCGACCTCACCATCCTCGGCGAGCTGCGCCTCGACCTCGACGCCCGGCTCCAGGCCCCCGCCCACCTGGCCCCCCTCATCGACCCCAACGTCCACTCCTGCGGCACGGTCTACCCGCACGGAGCCGCCGAGCTCGCCCACGAGGGGGAGCCCGGGGTGTACGTGGTCGGGATGAAGTCGTACGGCCGTGCGCCGACCTTCCTCGCCCTCACCGGGTACGAGCAGGTGCGCTCGGTGGCCGCGGCCCTCGCCGGCGACCACGAGGCCGCGAGCCGGGTCGAGCTGACGCTGCCCGAGACCGGTGTCTGCGGCGGTGCCGGGCTCTTCGACGCACCGGAGGAGGAGGCGAGTCCCGGAGGGTGCTGCGCCCCGAGCAGCGGCGCCCAGCTCGTCGAGGTCAGCCTCGCAGGACCATGAGGCGCTCGGGGTCGGGGACCGGTACGAACCCGACGCGGGCGTAGACCTCGTGGGCGTCCAGGGTGGCCAGCAGGACCCGGGCGAGGTCCAGAGGACCCAGCCGCGCGACGACGGCCTCGGCCAGGCGCCCGCCGAGACCGCGGCCCCGGTGGCCGGGGTCGACGTAGACGTCGCACACCCAGGCGAAGGTCGCGTGGTCGGTGACGACGCGGGCGTAGGCCACCTGCTCCCCGGCGGTGGTGAAGGCGCCGAGGTTGAGCGAGTTGCGCGCCGCCGCCTCGACGGTGGCCCGGCTGCGACCCAGGGCCCAGTACGCGTCGGTGGACAGCCACCGGTGGACGCGGTCGAGGTCGAGGCGGCCCAGGTCGTCATCGATCTCGTACGCGCCGCCCGCGCCGGTGCTCGTCATCGCCCCATCCTGCCAAGACGCGCGACCGGTAGTGTGGGCCGCGCCCCGTGGGGTAGGTGGAGGACCTCACCGCTCGGCGCGACCGCTCCGGGCGGCCACGGGACCGAGGGATCTGACATGACGGCGTCCAGCCCGATGAGGCGCGAGTTCGGCTTCGCCTTCGAGGGGCGCTACCGGCTCCCGGCGCTCGCCTTCGGCATCACGCCGTCGACGGCCCGGGTGCTCGTCACCGATGGCGAGCTGCTCGTGCGGTTCGGGCCGTGGCGCCTGCGCACCCCGCTCGCCAACATCGCCGGCACCCAGGTCAGCGGAGGGTACGCCTGGTACCGCACCGCGGGTCCGGCCCATCTGTCGCTGACCGACCGCGGGGTCACCTTCGCGACCACCTCGCACCGCGGCCTGTGCGTCTCGTTCGTCGAGCCGGTCCCCGCCATCGAGCCCACCGGGCTGCTGCGCCACCCCGGGGCGACGATCACCGTGGCCGACCCCGACGCCCTCGCCGCGGCCCTCGCCCGCTGACCGTCCGGACCGCCGCGCGGCCGGAACATTCCGCGGCCACCTGTTCCCGTGATGGCGCGCCACGCCTACCGTGGGGTCGGAGACGTGATGAGCGAGACGACCCGGATGCTCGACGACCTCGTCGCGGCCCTCGTGGCGGGCAGCGAGGAGGGACTCCTTCGCGCCCTGGGCGAGGCCGAGGTCGAGGTCCACGTCGACGGCAGGTGGCTGAGCTTCCGGGGCGAGGAGCGCCGCACCGCGGCGATGCGGCTCCTCGCCGGCTTCGACGACATCGCCGTGACGCCGGTGCTCCGCAGGACCACCGAGACGCAGGCCATCCAGGAGGCAGTGGCCTCCGGACGTCACGTCGGCCGGTTCGCCGGGATCGCCCCGAGCGGCGAACGGGTGCGCCTCAACGTGTCTGCCACCGCACTGGCCACGTCCGACGGGCGGGTGACTCGGCTCCGCCTCACCCCTGACATGAGCGGGCTCCTCGGGGACGCCGGCGCAGCGCCGGGCTCGCTCGGGGCGGCCGCGGCCCTCGTCGCGGCGGTGCGCGAGAACCGGGCCCAGGAGGTCGCGGGGTGGCAGGAGCCGGAGAGGCCGGTCGAGGCCCAGACGGCCCGGGGCCACGCGGCCCACGGAACCCATGGAGCTCGCGGACGCCGGGGACGGGCGGTGCTCGCGGTCGTGGCGGTGCTCGCGGTCGTCGTGGGTGCGGGCGTGGGCTGGCGGCTGACCGGCGGGCAGCCCGGGCCCGACACCGCCGCCGTGGCGGCGACCACGGCGGCGTCGACTCCCACGGTCGCGCCCTCCTCGGCCACGCCCATCCCCACGCCGACGCCGACCGCCAGCGAGGTGCCGGTCATCGCGACCGCCGCCCCGAGCGTGGCCCCCACCGTGCAGGCGGGGCGCGAGCTGGTGCTCACGTCGGACGTGCTGTTCGCCCTCGGGTCGGCCGAGCTCACCGCCTCCGCCCGCCAGGCCCTGCTGCGCCTTGCGGGGGAGATCCGTGACGCGCAGGTGAGCGGGACCGTGCAGGTGAACGGCTACACCGACGACATCGGGACGCCGGCGAGCAACCTGGCCCTGTCGCGGGCGCGGTCACTGGCCGTGGCCAGGGTGCTGCAGCCGGCGCTGGCGGGCATCCCGATCACGCTCCAGCCGCAGGGCTTCGGGGAGGCCTCACCCGTGGCGACGAACTCGACCCCGCAGGGCCGGGCCAAGAACCGACGGGTCACGGTCGTCCTGCCACGGCCGTAGGGATCAGTGCAGGGTGTAGCCCCCGTCGGTCACGAGCACGGCTCCGGTGGTGAACGACGCCGCGTCGCTGGCGAGGTAGACCACGCTGGGTGCGATCTCCTCGGGTGTCGCGTACCGCTGCATCGGGACGTCCTCGATCCAGTGCTGCCGGAACCGTGGTTCGTCGACCGGTGCCATCTCGGTCTTGACGTAGCCCGGGGCGATGGCGTTGACCCGGATGTGGTGCGGCGCCCACTCGGCGGCGAGCGACTTCGTCAGCTGGTGCACGGCGGCCTTGGAGGCGTTGTACGCCGGCTGCCACTGAGGCCGGTTGACGATCATCGCGGAGATCGACCCCACGTTGACGATGGAGCCGCCCCCCGCCTCGATCATGGTGGGCGCGACGGCCTTCGACATCCGCCACAGCCCGGTGACGTTGACGTCGAAGACGGTGTCGAAGTCCTCGTCGGGCACCTCGAGGGCGGGGCGGTGGAAGCACACCCCGGCGTTGTTGACGAGCACGTCGATGCGACCGTGAGCGCTCATCGCCTCGTCGACGATGCGGCGGACGTCGTCGGCGTCCGTGACGTCACCGGTGGCGACCGTCGTGCGACGGCCGGACTCCTTCGCGATCTGGGCGGCCGCCTCGCGGTTGCGCTCGTCGTTGCGTCCCACGACGACGACGTCGGCGCCCGCCTGCGCGAGGGCCGCGGCGAAGGCGCGGCCGAGTCCCTGGTTCGCACCGGTGACCAGGGCGGTGCGCCCCTCGAGACTGAACGGGTTCATGAGAGTCCTCCATGGGTGGGGTGGGTCAGTCGTGCGCGGGAAGGAGGGAGATCTTCTGCCAGATCTTCTGGGACATCTCGGCGGTCAACGTCTCGACCTCGCTCACCGTGCCGAGGACCACGGGGTCCGAGGTCCGCTCCGCGCACAGCGCCGCCGTCTTGGCGACGAGCGACACGAGCTCGCTGCAGTAGTCGAGGTAGTGGTGCAGCTGCTCGGGGTCGAGGATGGGCCGGGTGGGGCTGTGGGACGTCGGGCGGTAGTCCGCGCGCGCCTGCTCGGGGTCCTTGTCGAGCTGGTGCATGTCGATGACGTGGGCCAGCGACCGCAGCCGGTGCAGCAGGTCGAGCAGGGTGCGTCGCTCCATCCGCTCGGGCAGGGCCCAGAGGAAGAAGACCGCGATCGCGGTGAACACGAGGTCGTTGACGGCGCTCTCGACGATGGGCAGCCAGTCGACCGAGCTGTTGGTCCCCTTGAGCACCGGGTCGCGCAGCGCGAGGACGACCGCAGCCACCGCGACGAGGACGAGGACCACACCGGTGGCGCGGGCGGCCCACCTCACCTTGCGCCGCCGGGTCTTCGAGGCCTCGAACGCGTCGTGGATCTGGGGGACCGCGGTGCGCAGGGAGTGCGCGGCGTCGCCCAGCCGGCGGTCGGGGAACCGCGCGCGGATCCGCTCCTCCAGCCGCCCCACGGTCCGCTCGACGTACACCGAGTCCAGCGCCGGGGCCAGGTCCCTGCTCACGCGGGTCACGCTAGACCCGATGGGGCTACTTTCGGGTGCGGGACGTCCTGACCTTGGGCGCGAAGGTGGCCACGTGGGCCCGGGCCCGCTCCACCCAGACGGCGGCGGTGTCGTCGTCGAGGGCGGCCGGCAGTGACAGGTAGCCGGGCATCGGCCTCTCCTGCGGGCCGAACGGGCCGGTCCCGCCGCCTGACTCGAGCTCGGCCCGGGACGTCTCATCGAGCTTGACCCCCACCAGTGACCCGAACAGGCCGGCGAACATGTTGCCGTGCACGAAGGCCCCGAGCTGGCCGAACATCGGCTTGACCTCGACGTCGGGCAGTCCCTCGGCCAGCGCGCGGAAGCGGTCCTTGTCGGCGTCGGTGGGCTTGGGCATCTTCATCCCGTGATCGTGGCACGTCCGCCGTCGGGGGGCCACCGTCCCGCCGAGTGCGTTCTCTGCACGTGTGCTGAGGTGGTCGCGGGGAAGCCCGGTGAGCACGCGCGCTCGGGGAGCCTGCTCCACGAGGGTCCTCGACCCCTCCGTCCGGACCCATCGTGCCGTCCGAACGGACGAGAACGCACCGGACCGCCAGTTCGGGTGTGCGAGAGGGTGGCACTCTTTCCACATCGCCGGTAGACACCCTGCATCGACCGTCGACCCGAGGGGGGCTCGCCCTGCAAGGAGGCCCTACACGGACCCGAAGGGGTCCCCGCGCCACTGGCGCGGGGACCCCTTCTCACGTGACCGGGGGCGTCCGCCGGCTCAGGGCGAGGCGGTGGGCGACGCGCTCGTCGTCGGCGTCGGGGACGCCTGGGTGGGGGACGGCGACGACGACGTCGACGCCGAGGGCGTGGGAGACGACGACGACGACGGCGCCGCCGACGGCTGCGGGCTCGGCGCCGGACCCGAGGGGCTCTGCGTGGGCGTGGTGCCCGTGGAGGTGCTGGGCGACGGCGAGCCGGACGCTCCGCCGGTGGGCGCCGTCCCCCCGCGCCGGGGGTGATGCCCAGGACCGCCAGGATCTCGGTCTCGAAGTCCTGCAGCCGGCCCTGGATCTCGGAGAGGGGAACCCCCTCGATGGAGGATCCGAACGCTGCGATCTGCGACCAGAGCTCCTCGATGCGGGCGCGGGCCGCAGCATCGAGCTCGCCCGGGACGCTGACGACGAGCTGGGTCGCCAGCGCGAAGGTCAGGCACTCGACGCAGGCGTAGTTGACTGCGGCGGACAGGTTCTGCGGCACGACGACGTCGGCCTGCCCGGAGATGAGGACGACCTGGAAGGCGACGGCGACGGTGCGGCAGCCGGTGCAGCTGGCGAAGGCGTACGCCTCGTTGGTGTTCAGGACGGTGTCGCCGTCGGCCCAGACCAGGGCCAGGGCGACGTCGTACACCGTGCTCCCGTCGGTCGTGTTGACCGACAGCGCCTGGTTGTCACCGGCCTCCGGGGGCAGGGGGCGGTTGAAGGGGAAGACCCAGGTGGGCGCGGTGGAGGCGCCGTCGCGCGGCACCATGACGACCGACAGCGCCGGCTCCGTCGCGGTGGGCAGCGCCTCGCCCTCCGGCCACAGGGTTCGCGCGCTCCCTCCGGCTCCCGCGCTCAGCCCGGTGGGAGCCGTGCGGGCCAGGGCCGGGAGCGCGTCCTGCAGCGCGCCGCGCTCGTACGCCTGGATCGGACGGTAGGTCCCCGGCTGCGGCCACCAGGCCCAGGCGAGGCCCGCCACGAGGAGTGCGGCGACGACGCCGGCGCCGGTCCGACGCACCGGTCGGCCGTCGGTCCCGCGCCACGCGCGGACCGCGACCTGCCGCGCCGTGCGCACGAGCAGCAGGAGGGAGGCCAGGACGGGCAGGGCGATGGCCGCGACCCCGAGCCCTCGGGCCAGGGCCCCGACCACGTCGCCCTCGGACCAGCGCTCGCCGAGCAGGGCGCCCTGCTCGGCGACGCCGGCGGCGCCCGTCGCGAGCAGGCGGGGCAGCGCCAGCACCATGAGGCCCACCGTGACGAGGAGGACCGGGACGACGACGAGCACCCACGTGGTGACGACGGCACGGGCCCACGGCTTGAGGATGCGCGCCTCGGGGGAGCGCCAGCGGCCGGGCAGCAGCGAGGTGAGGGTCGGCCCGATCCGGTGGTAGAGGTCGGGGACGCCGGTGAGGTCGGCCAGGACGTGGTACCCGTCGAACCGCACGAACGGCGCCAGCTGCCGCAGCATCTGCAGGACCTGGGTCGCGATGATGAGCAGGACGCCGTCCCAGCGCGTCCCGAACCACACCCCGAACATCGCCACGGCCACGATGGCGTTGAAGTACAGCCCGCCGAGGTCGGTCCGCACCCGCCCGCCGCGCCCGAGCCGGTAGCTGTCGGTGACGTCGGTGTAGAAGGCCGGCCACACGAGGTACAGGCCGGCCCCCATCGCGCCGGGTCGTGCCCCGCCGTAGCGCGCGGCGGCGGCGTGGCCGAACTCGTGGAACCCCGCCGACAGGACCGTCAGGCCGAAGACGGCCAGGAGCAGCCCCGGCTCGTGGAAGGCGTCGTGGGCCGCCGACGCCAGGCCCTTCTCGGCGAGCACCCAGCCGCAGACCGCGAGGAAGGCCAGGACGACCACCACCACGACGACCGGGGCGAAGAGCACCGCGAAGGGCGCGGTGAGGCGACGGGTGACGTTCTCGTCGGAGACGACATAGCGAAAACGCAACCCCAGCAACGGGTTCGAGCGCTTGAGCTCCGGGTCGGTCCCATCGGCACGTTGCAGGGTGCCGAGCTCGCGCAGCCTCCCGCACAGTGTCGCGACGTTCTCGGCCGTGACCTGCCGCCCCGACGCCCGGGACACCACCTCGGCGACCTCGGCGGTGTCCCGGCGGCCGTCGACCGCCTCGAGGACGAGGTAGAGCAGTGGCGTCAGCTGGATGGTCTGCCCGTCTGCGCGCCGCACGAGCGCCGGCGGCTCCCGGTACCCGGACCCCTCGACCTCGCCGATGAGCTCGAGCCCGCAGGCGCGTGCGGGGATGTCGAGCGCCGCCTCGGGCGAGGGCGACGGCGTGGTGCCGCGCTCCTCGCCCGACGCGGTCCGCGCGTCGGGGAGCAGGCTCACGTTCGACTACTGCTGGATGTCCGAGGTCTGGTCGGTGGTGGCCTCGGCGTCGGCGTCGATGTTCTGCGTGATGATCGCGTCCTGCTGGGAGACCGCGACGGCGTGCGAGTCGACCGAGGCCACGTTGGCGGCCACGGCCGCGTCGATGGGCGCGGCGACGTTGGCGTTGGCGGCGACGGCTCCGGCGATCGGCGCCGCGACGTCGAGGTCGGCCGCGAGGTCGACGTCGATGTCGAGCAGGTCGCCGTCGAGCACCGACCCGGTGTCCGTGGGGTCGGTCGGGTCGACGGTGCCGTCGGCGGGGGCGGTGCCCGGCTCCACGGCCGTGGGCTCGCCCTGGTCGATGGTGCTGTCCTGCGTGCCCTCGGCGACCGCCGAACCGGTGATCCCCTGGTCGATGATGACGCCCTGGTCGGCCATCGCCTGCGCCGAGGAGCCGACCGACAGGACGTTGGCGCCGACGGCGGCGGCGATGGGCGCGGCCACGTTGGCGTTCGCGGCGACCGCGAGGTCGATGGGCGCGGCGGCGTCGAGGCCGAGGTCGAGGTCGGCGTTGAGGTCGAGGAGGCTGATGACCTCCTTGTCGGGGAGGGCCGTGCCGCCCTCGATGGCCAGCTCCGCGTCGGTGAGCGGGGTCGGGTCCATTGCCATGTCGTGCTCCTGTCCAGTGGGCTCCCGGTGGTCGGGGGAGCGCCCGTAGGGGTGCGTGAAGAGGGCAGCCTAGAGCGCGGCGAGCCCCTGACCTGCGATGAGTGACAGACCACTTACCCCCGGGCGCTGCACCCGAAACCTCGAACGCACCCGGACGCGCCGAGGGTCAGGGCAGGGAGGCGCCGCCGCGCACCACGGCGTCGAGGGCGGAGCGGGCCTCCTGCGCGGCCGCGCGGGTGCGTGCCTGAGCGGCCGACGCCTGCTCGAGGGCACGGTCGGCCTCCGACTCCTGCGTCACGGCCGTGGCGAGCGCCGACTGCGCGGCGCCCAGGGCCCGGGCGAGCTCGTCGCGCCGGGCCTCCAGCTCGAGCCGAGCCGTCCTGGCCCTGGTCACCTGTCGTGCGGCGGCGACGCAGGCGTCCTGCGCGGCCGACTGCACGTCCTCGGCCTCGCGCACGGCGGCGCGGCCGGCGACCAGGGCAGCCCGGTGGGCGGTGGTGTCGTCGCCCGGGTGCGCCCGCTCGGACCCGCCGTCCGCGGGCGCGGTCACGACCGCCATCCGCGCCGGGACGAGCGAGGGCAGGGCCAGGACCCTGTCGAGGTCGACCGGGTCGAGCCCTGTCGTGGTGAAGGTGTCGGTGAGGAGCCCGGTGAGCAGGGCGCGCCCCGCGGCCTCGTCGACCATCGCAGCGCGCAACGACTCCTCGACCGCCGCCGTGACCTGGGCGTTCACCGGCTGGCCCGCCTCCGCGGCCAGCGCCGTGGCCCGTGTCGCGACGGCCCGGGTCAGCTCGCGGCGCTGCCGGTCCAGCGCCCTCAGGTCGTCGGCGCCGAGCACGCCCATCGCCTCGCGCAGCCGGCCCCCGAGCTCGACGACCGGCGCGACCTCCTGAGGGTGCTCGCGCGCGAGGAGGTCGAGCACCCAGGCGCCGGCGCTCGGCCGACGCAGCCGCCTCACCTGCTCGGCGAGCCCCCGGTCGCCCTGCGCGCGGACCTCCCCGGCCCGTGCGTTGCGGGCCGCGGTGAACTCCGAAGGGGGCAGGGCGTACAGCTCGCGAGCGATCTCCTCGAGGTCCATCCGCCCATGATCCACCGCCCCGGCGAGCCTGCGGTGGGGCCCGTCGTGTCCACAGGTGCGACAAACCTTTGACGAACGGGCGCCACGTGTGCATACTCGGGCGCTCCGGCGGTCCACGAGGAGCTCCGGTCCCTTGCCGATGAGAGGCACCTGCGAGACATGGCCACCGACTACGACGCCCCGCGGCTGCGCGAGGGCGAGGACGACAAGCCAGAGAGCATCGACGAGCTGCGCTCGCCGAACGCCAGGGCCGCCGTGGACCTCCTCGGCGACGACGGTGAGGCCGTCGACGGGCACACCCTCCCCGGGGCTGACCTGTCGGGCGAACAGCTCGAGGTGCGGGTGCTGCCGCGGCAGGCCGACGAGTTCTCGTGCATCAGCTGCTTCCTGCTCTGCCACCACTCCCAGGAGTCCAAGCCGGGCACCGGCATCTGCCGCGACTGCGCCTGAGCCGCCCGCGGGCTGCGGCCGCGCCGTTCGCCGGCGATGCCCGCCCAAGAGGACTACAGACAGCATCCTCGGTGACCTGCAAGGATCGGTGAGTGAACGACCGGACGCAGGGGCCACGTCGCCCCCGGATGCCGCGTCAGGTCGGTGAGACCCTGACGCAGCTCGCCAGAGTCACCAGCGAGCTGTCGAGTGCGACGACCCTCGACGCCCTGACCAAGGTCGTCACGTACCACATGGCCGACGCGCTGGGGGCGAACATCGCGGCCCTGGCCGTGTGCGACGGCCCCGACCGGGTCCGGCTGCTGGGGGTTCGGGGCATCGCGGCCTCGGAGGCGGAGACGTGGGACGTGATCCCGCTCGCCCGCCGGACGACGGTCACCGACGCCGTCCGCAGCGGCGAGCGCATCGTGCTCGTCGGTGCGGCGCAGATCGCCGAGCGCTACCCCGACCTCGCGGTCTCGCGTCGCGGGGAGCGCACGACGGTCACCGTGCCCCTGCGGGTCGCCGGTCACACGCGCGGTGCCATCCACCTCTCGATCCCGGGAGCCCCGACCCCCCACCCGGCCGAGCTCGAGTTCCTCGACGTCCTCGCCGACACCTGCGCCCAGGCCCTGGAACGCATCGAGGCCTCGGCGAAGGCCGAGAAGCAGACGGCACGGCTGGCCTTCCTCGCTGAGGCGTCCATCGAGCTGGCGAGCAGCCTCGACCTCACTGCGACGATCCGCAAGGTCGCCCGGCTCGCCGTCCCCGACTTCGCCGACTGGTGCGCCATCGACGTCATGCGCGACGGTGCGCTGCACCGGGTGGCCGTCGCCCACGTCGACCCGGCGAAGGTCGACCTGGCGATCGCCCTGCACGAGCGCTGGCCGCCGGACCCCGACAACCCGAACGGTCCGATGGAGGTCGTCCGCACCGGTCGGCCGATCCTCGTCCCCGAGATCACCGACGAGCTGCTCGTCGCCGGCGCCAGGGACGAGGAGCACCTGAAGGCCGCCCGCGAGCTCAGGCTGCGCAGCTTCCTCATGGTGCCGATGCTCGTGCGCGGGAAGGTGTCCGGCGTCCTCACCTGGGTGTCCACGGACGAGTCCCGCACGTACGACGAGGACGACGTGCGCTTCGCCGAGCACGTGGCCCGCAGGTCGGCCAGCGCCCTCGACAACGCCGAGCTGTACAGCCAGACGCTCGCCGTCGCCGAGCAGCTGCAACGGGCGGTGCTCCCGCACACCCTGGAGGGGACGCCCGAGTGGGAGGTGGACTGCTGGTACGAGCCGTCGGGCCGCACGGAGGTCGGGGGCGACTTCTACGACGCCTTCGCCCTCGACGACGGTCGCTTCGTCGCGTTCGTCGGAGACGTCATGGGGCGTGGGGTGTCGGCTGCGGCGGCGATGGCGCAGGTCCGCGCGGCGGTGCGGGCGTTCGCCTCGGTCGACCCCACGCCCGAGGTCGTCCTCCGCAAGCTCGACCGGATGATCGAGGCCTACGGCACCGAGCAGATCGTCACCCTCGCCTACGCCCTCGGCGACGCGGCCACGGGTGTCATGCACCTCACCAACGCGGGGCACCTGCCGCCCTGCCTCCTGCGCGCCGACGGCTCGGTCGAGCAGCTCGAGTTCGCCGACGGCCCACCCCTCGGACTGGCCTCAGAGGGGCGCCGGGCCGAAGCCCTCACCCTGGCGACCGGTGACACCCTCGTCATCGTCACCGACGGCCTGGTCGAGCGCCGCGACGAGGACCTCGACAGCGGGCTGGCCCGT
This sequence comes from uncultured Actinomycetota bacterium, assembly GCA_963795035.1. GTDB lineage: Bacteria > Actinomycetota > Actinomycetes > Actinomycetales > Dermatophilaceae > Oryzobacter. The sequence continues at coordinate 289,399 of CAWCFZ010000004.1, forward strand.
CTTCGCGGTGCCCTGGGCGAGGTGGCGGGCTGGCCGCTCGGGCAGGGCCTGCGACACGTCGTCGACGCGCTGCGCGACGAGCGCTACGACGACGACGTCGCCGCGCTCGTGCTGCGCCGCCTCGCCTGAGCCGTCGTCCCGGCGTAGGGGTCGCCCCTCGCACCGCGACCCGGCCCCGGGCTCAGGCGAGCAGCCGCTGGAGGAAGGCGTTGTCGAAGCGGCGCCCGGGGTCGACCCGGTCGCGCAGCGAGACGAAGTCGGGCAGGCGGGGGAAGGCCGCGCGGACCTCGGCTGCCTCCATCGTGAAGACCTTGCCCCAGTGGGGGCGGACGCCGAAGGGCCGCAGGGCCTCCTCGACGACCGGGAGGACGGCGCGCACCGCGGGGACGTCGAGCACCCAGGTGAAGTGCAGGGCGAGGACGTCGCCACCCTCGGCCCCGCTGAGCCAGAGGTCGTCGCCCGCGACGGCGCGGACCTCGGTGACCTGGAGCAGGTGGGTGAACGCGGGAGCGACCCGGCGCAGCGCCGTCAATGCTGCCACCGCGTGGCCCCGGGGCACGAAGTACTCGCTCTGCAGCTCCTGGCCCCGGCTGGGGGTGAACTCGAGGCGGAAGTGGGGGAGCCGGTGCAGCCAGGGCCCCGGCACGCCACCCTGCTCGGTCAGGGCCTCGGTCGGCGCCCCGACGAGCATGTGCAGGGGCTCCGCGGCCGCGGTGGTCGACCAGACCTCCTCCAGCGGCGGCTCGTCGGCGCGGCTCTTCACCCAGAGCTGGTCGACGTGCTCGGGGTCGAACCGGGTGAAGAGGCTGGCGCTGTAGCCGGCCGCCAGGACGTCGTCGAGGTGGTCCTCGACGCTGCGCCAGGACAGCCCGGTGCGGACCTCCTGGCGCACGAGGTAGGTCGGTTCGATCGCGAGCTCGAGCCCGACGACGACCCCGAGGGCGCCGAGCGAGACCACGCTCCCGGCGAGGTCGTCGTGGTCGGCGCCCAGGTGGCGGACGGCGCCGTCCGGGCCGACGACGTCGAGGGCGCGGACCGCGGCCGCGAGCGAGGCGTTGCGCACCCCCGACCCGTGGGTGCCCGTGGCCACGGCGCCGGCCACCGAGATGTGCGGGAGGGAGGCGAGGTTGGCCAGGGCCCACCCCTGCGCCTCGAGCCGGGTGGCGAGCTCGCCGTAGCGCACGCCGCCGGTGACCCGGACGACCGCCGCGGTCGGGTCGACCTCGATGGTCGTGGGCAGCGCGTCGAGGCCGACGAGCGTGCCCGTCGTGTCGGCGATGTCGGTGAAGGAGTGCCGCGAGCCCAGCGCCCGCACCCGGTGGGTGGCGGCCACGAGCTCGCACAGCTCCTCGAGGGTGGCCGGCTGCACCAGCCGCTGCGCGGCGTAGGTGTACGACCCGGCCCACGTCGTCCCGGCGGCGGTCATCGGGCAGGTCCGCGCGTGGTGGGCTCAGGTGTCGGCATCGCACCAGCCTACGGTCGTGAGCGCTAGCCTCAGGGGCGTCCTGCGGAGGGAGGCGCGTCGGGTCCGGCTGCCCGCCCCACCCCGCGCCACCTGGAGGAGCGAGATGACGACCCCCCACCCCGTCGGCACGCTGCCCGACGGTCGCGCCGTGCTCGGCCACGTGCTGTCCGCGCCCGGGCTGCGCCTCGAGGTGCTCGACCTCGGCGCCACCGTGCGCTCGCTCCGGCTCACCGACGAGCCCGGGGGCCAGGACGTGGAGGTCGTCCTCGGCCACCCGGACGTGGCCGACTACCTCGCGCAGCCCGTGGAGTTCCACGGAGCCGTCGTGGGGCGGTGGGCGAACCGGGTCGCCGGCGCCCGCTTCGCCCTCGACGGCGCCGTGCACGACCTGGTCCCGAACGAGGGCCCGACCTGCCTGCACGGCGGCCCCGACGGCTTCCACCTTCAGACCTGGCGGTTCGTGGCGGCCACCGAGGACGCCGCGACCCTCGAGCTGGTGAGCCCCGACGGCGACGAGGGCTTCCCGGGGCGACTCGTCGCACGCGCGACGTACCGTGTCGCGCCCTCACAGGTGTCCATCGAGCTGACGGCGACGACCGACGCCCCCACGGTCGTCAGCCTGACCAACCACTCCTACCTCAACCTCGCCGGGGCCGGCTCGGTGGCCGACCACGTGCTCACCGTCGACGCCGACCACTGGCTGCCGGTCGACGAGGCCGCGATCCCCATCGGCGTGGAGCCGGTCGACGGCACCCCCTTCGACCTGCGCCGCCCCACCCGGATCGGCGACGCCGTCGCCTCGCCCCATCCCCAGGTCCGCGCGACCGGGGGCCTGGACCACGCGTTCGTCCTCGCCGGGTCCGGGATGCGCCGCGCGGCCCGCCTCGAGCACCCGGCGTCGGGCCGCGTGCTCGACGTCCTCACCGACCAGCCCTCGCTGCAGGTCTACACCGGCAACGGGCTCGACGGGTCCCGGCTCGGCCACGGTGGCGCACCCCATGTCACCCACGGCGGGGTCGCCCTCGAGACGCAGCGGCCCCCGGACGCGCCGAACCAGCCCGACCTGGGCCCGTCGGTGCTGCGCCCGGGCGAGGTGTACCGCGCGAGCACCGTGTGGCGCTTCGGGCGCACCGCCCCGGCCTGACCCACCGGTCATCACCTCGACCGGTGGGCGGCTGGGGTGGGTCGAGGTGATGTCCGACCACGAGGGGGTGGCTTTTCACCTCGACCGGTGGAGGGCCTGGCGTGGGTCGAGGTGATGTCCGACCACGAGGGGGTGGCTTTTCACCTCGACCGGTGGAGGGCTGGCGTGGGTCGAGGTGATGTCCGACCACGAGGGGGTGGCTTTTCACCTCGACTCGAGGTGGGCGGGGGCCCGGCGTGGGTCGAGGTGATGTCCGACCACGAGGGGGTGGCTTTTCACCTCGACTCGAGGTGGGCGGGGGCCCGGGGTGGGTCGAGGTGATGTCCGACCCGGAGGGGGTGGCTTTTCACCTCGACTCGAGGTAGGCGGGGGCCCGGCGTGGGTCGAGGTGATGTCCGACCGGAGGGGGTGGCTTTTCACCTCGACCGGTGGGGCCCGGGGTGGGTCGAGGTGATGTCCGACCACGAGGGGGTGGCTTTTCACCTCGACTCGAGGTGGGCGGGGGCCCGGCGTGGGTCGAGGTGATGTCCGACCGCGAGGGGGTGGCTTTTCACCTCGACCGGTGGGGCCTGGGGTGGGTCGAGGTGATGTCCGACCACGAGGGGGTGGCTTTTCACCTCGACCCGATGGGGTGGGGGGTTGACAGGGGAGCCGGCTGCGAGTGTAATCAACCACAGAGTTGATCAACGAAAGAGTTGAGGACGATGACGGACGGCGAGCTGGTCGACCGGGGCTTCGCGGCCCTGGCCGACCCGGTGCGGCGCGAGATCGTCGCCCGGCTCTCTCGCGGCCCCGCCACCGTCACCGAGATCGCCGAGCCGTTCGGGATCTCGCTCCAGGCGGTCTCGCGGCACATCGCGGTCCTCGAGCACGCAGGTCTCGTGACCCGCACCCGTGACGCCCAGCGCCGCCCGGTCCACCTCGACCCCGCCGCCCTCGAGGCGCTGACGGCGTGGCTCGACCGGTACCGGCTCGTCCACGAACAGGCCTATCGGCGGCTCGACGCCCTCCTGACGCCGGCCTCCGCCGACCCCACCACCACCACCATCACCACCATCACCACCGCCACGGAAGACACCACCACGAAGGAGCAGTCATGAGCACCAACGCCCTCCACCTCGACGTCCCGGCCGGGGTCCCCTGGATCGACTTCACCCGCGAGTTCGACGCCCCCGTGGCAGCGGTGTTCGAGGCCCACCGCGACCCCGACAAGGTCCGGCAGTGGCTCGGCCCGCGCGGCTACGACATGCAGGTCGAGCGGTGGGACTTCACCTCCGGCGGCGGGTACCAGTACACGCACGTCAGCGGGACCGAGGCCTACGGCTTCCGGGGCGTCTTCCACACGGTCCGGAAGAACGAGTTCGCCCTCCAGACCTTCGAGTTCGACGGCGCCCCCGACGAGGTGGCGCTGGAGTTCATGTGGTTCGAGGACCTCGGCGAGGGTCGTACCCGGCTGCGCGGGCGCAGCATCGGGCGCACCGTCGAGGGCCGTGACGCGATGGTCGAGTCGGGGATGGAGAGCGGCATGGTCGAGAGCTACGAGCGCCTCGAGGAGCTCGTGGCGCCGCGCTGACCCCGGCAGGTCAGCCCGGCGCGGCGCGGCCGAGCCGGCGTCGACCTACCCCGACGGGGCGATCGCGCACGTCGAGTCGCGCACCGTCGGGGCGACGTCGGGCCCGACGACGAGGCCGAAGGTCACGTCCGAGCAGGTGACGCCGCGGATGGCGCCCTCGGCCCGGCCCGCCCAGATCAGGGCCGCTCGTGACGCCCCGGACACCCGCACCCGGTCGATGACGGGAGCCGAGCGGTCCCCGGCCTGGATGCCCACCTCCCCGCCACGGATCGTCGAGCCGACCACCGTCGGCACGGCGGTGGAGGTGGCGGCCACCCCCACCGTGTTGTCGGTGAAGGTGCTGCCCTGCACCGAGCCGCCGCTCGCGTCGAGGAAGCACACCCCGCACTGCGCGTTCTTCGTGAAGGTCGACGCCGCGATGCTCGCGACGTGCCCCCCGGTGAGGACGACCCCCGCCGACCCGTTGTCGGAGAACCGGGTTCCGGTCGCCTCCAGGCTCGTCTCGGTACGGCGCTCGCGGGGCTCGGGGTCGTACATGAGGATGCCGGCGCCGCCCGTGCCGTCGCTGTTGGCGACGCCGCCGCTCAGGGCCGCGTCGGTCACGACGAGCGAGGCGGTCGGCCCGGCGAGCACGACGTTGGCCGGGAGCTTTCCGCGGTGCCGCAGCGTGAGGTCGCGCAGCGACACCGGTCCGTCGGCGATCGCGAGGACCGCGAAGTCGGCGACGGCCGACTCGATGACCGTCGTGTCCGCCCCCGCACCACGGATCCTGATGGGGGACAACAGGACGAGCACGTCCTCGAGCACGTGGGTTCCGGGCCCGAGCTCGATGGTCGAGCCCCCGGGAAGCTCGGCCACCGCGGCGAGCAGGTCGTCGCCCGCTGCCACCTGACGGGTCGTGGGCGACGACTCGCTGGTACCGGTCATCGTCGCGGTCAGCTGGCGCAGCACGGCCCCGGCGACGGGTCCCTGCGTCGTCACGGTCTGCAGTCCCTGCTCGAGGGCGCCCCGGGTCTGCGTGGGGTCGCACCCCGACTGGCCGAGCTGGGTGCGCGCGGTGGTGAGGGCGTCCTGGAAGCGCCCGTCCTCGGACGCCGCCGCGGACCCGCTCGGGGTGGGTGAGGCGCTGGCCGTCGCCGTGCTGCTCGCGCCGGGCGAGGGGGAGGCGGGAGCCGGCACGCGGTCCCGGTCGACCGGGCCGAAGCCCACCACGTAGTCCTGGGTGGCCTCGATGATCAGCCCCACGGCCTCGGCGCAGCGGTCGGGCGTGCTGGTGGGCGGGGTCGGCGTGGGTGGTCCCTGCGACCCGGCGCCGGTGCACCCCGCGACGAGCAGGAGGGCAGTGAGCCCGGCGAGCGCCACGGCAGCGCGTGCGTTCGCGACTGGATCGCCCCTCCGGCTCCTCACACGCGGAGCGTACCCTCGGCGCCTCCCACGCGGCGGCGCTCCCGGGAGCCGGGCGGGGCGGCTCGCAGGCCGGTGACGGCGAGGCCCACGAGCCACAGGAGCAGGACGGCGAGGCCGAGGGCAGACCCACCGGCCCCCGTTGACGCCACTGCGAGCCCGGCGCTGCCCGCAGGCCGCGTGAGCTGCGGTGTCGCGCCGCTGAGCACCGGTGCCCACGCGCTCGCGGTGGAGCCCACGGCCGCCGCGACGGCATGCGTCACGGCGACCGCGGCGATCGCGGTGGTGGTGCGCGGCAGCGGGGCGGCCGCGGAGCCGGGCGAGGCGACGCTGCGGGCTCCCGAAGCCCGCTCGGGGGTCGCGCGGGGCGCCTCGGGCGTGCTGGTGGACGTCCGCGCGCTGGTGGGTGCTGCCCCGTCGAGGGACGTGGCCGCGAGCCTCGCTCCCGGTGCGAGCAGGGCGGACATGACGCCGTCGTCGGTGTGGCCGAGCCCGAGCACGTGGCCGAGCTCGTGGAGCAGGACCGAGAGCAGGTCCATGCGCCCGCCGGTCACCGACCAGCCCCACCCGGCCGCGTCGTCGTCGAGGTAGACGGTGCGCCCGACCGTCGCACCGAGCTGGGTCCCGGGCAGGGAGGTCACGACGACCTCGAGCCCGGCCAACAGTGCGGTGTCGGCGCCGGCGGCGAGCCACGAGGCGCGCGCCGCCGCGGTGGCCGATGCGGCGGCGGCCGAGAGGACCGCCACGGACCCGGTCGTCACACCCGGGCCGACGGTCGTCGCCCGCAGGAACGCCGCGGCGGGGATGTACGCCGGGTCGTCGGTGCGCAGCCGCACGGAGGTGAAGGTGGCGGTGGAGCCGCGGGTCACCAGGCCCACGAAGCCGTCGACGACCCCGGCGTTGTACCCGGTGCTCATCGCGAACGACCCGTCGACCATGAGGCTGGCCGAGGCGCCCTTGAGGGTGAGGGTGAGGGTGTAGAAGGTGCCGGCCTTGAGGACCCAGGGGACCGCCGCGTCGACGACGAAGCCGGCACGGGGGTGGAGGTGGCCGAGGAGCACGCGCTGGCCGGCGACGTCGAGGACGGCGAGCTTGAGGGAGTCGGACCCGTAGACGTCGAAGGCGATGCCCGCCATGCCGGAGGTCGACAGCCGGGCCGTCACCTCGAGCCAGGAGGTGCTGGCGATCCGGCCCCCCGTGCTCGCGCCGGTGACCGCGTTCGGTACCGGGACGACGGCCAGGGCGGGCTGGCCCGCGGGCGCCGAGCCGGTGAGGCCGCCGCTGCCCGCGGTCCAGGTGCCGGCCGGGCGCGGCGTCAGGAGGGCGGCGTCACGCGTGAGGTCGACGTTCCGGTCGAGGGTCACCTGCGGGGGCAGGATCCGCACGCTGACGTTGTCGAACTGGCCGCGCGCGTTGTCCGACCCCATCCCGACCATGCCCTTGTTGAGGCCGTAGGCCACGCCGTCGAGGATGCGGGGGGCGAAGGTGTGGGTCAGTGCGGCGGCGCCGTTGACCGTCACCGTCACCGTGGTGCCGTTCACCGCGACGAGCATGGGCAGGAAGGTGCCCGCCTTGGCGTTGTAGGGCGTCACCGTGTCGACCTCCCACCCGGCGGGCGTGCGACGGCCCATGACGAGCTTGTTCGTCGACATGTCGATGCCCGCGAACTTGAAGTCGGTCGGCGAGAAGTAGTCGAAGATGATGTAGGCGTTGGCCTTCCAGCCACCGGTCGGCTTGGTCGTCGTGATGTTCGCGGAGATCTCGTAGTAGATCGGCAGGTAGCTGTCGACGTAGAAGACGGCGGCGGCGTCACGGCCCAGGCTCGCGGCCGTCACCGAGAGCGCGCCGTTGACGACCGCGAACGACCCCGAGTCGACGAAGAACCCGTCGAGCGTGGCCGAGCTGTTGAAGTCGGCCGAGCGCAGGACGTCACGCCGGCCACCGGGGATGTTGCCGGGCTGCGGGTCGCGCGGGCCACCGGTCTGGTCCTGCCAGGCCTCGTCCTTCTGGATGACGATGCCGGCCTCGCCCCACGGCTCGCCGTTGCGGGAGGCCGTGCCGGTGCCGCCCAGCTGGGCGATGGTGAAGTCGGCGCCCTGGGCGTTGGACAGCAGGTACAGGAAGTCCATGAGGGCGGGCAGCACCGCGCGGCTCACGGTGGCGGCGCCGAAGGCGGCGAACGGGACGATGTAGCTGTTGAACTCGCCCACCCAGTCGATGAGGCGGTCGCCGCCCGTGTTGGCGATGAGGACGTCGAGGCCGGCGCCGCCCACCGCGCGGTCCTCGTACGAGGCGTCGGTGTCGGTGGTGTCGTTGAGCCCGTTGTTGGTCGTCTTGAGGTCGTCGGCGTCGAGGAGGTCGTTGCCCCAGCCACCCCACAGGGTGTCGCGGCCGGTGCCACCGACGAGCCAGTCGTTGCCGTGCGCCCCGAAGATCGCGTCGTCGCCGTCGCTGGCCGTCCCGGTGCTCCCGGCCGGCCGGTCCGTGGCGGCGTTGGTGAGGAACCAGGCCAGGCCGCTGCCGGTCTTGCTCAGGGTGCCGTTGGCGTTGAGCAGGATGAGCCGGCGCGGGTCGTACTCGTCGTAGAGGATGAAGTCGCCGCTGGCCCGGTCGAAGCCGAGGAGCGTGCCGTCGTTGTAGGGCCGCGTGAAGCTCGTCTCGACGACGCCGGTCGGGTTGGCGCCGGTGTACGTGGCCGCCCAGGAGGTCAGCAGGGCCTCGGCGCCGGAGATCGCGTCGTCGCCGGCCGCGCCGTGGAGGAAGTCGTCGCCGAGGCCGCCGTAGATGACGTCGTTGGCGTAGAGCGGCACGAACAAGGGGTTGTCGAAGCGGCCGTCGAGGGCGAACGGCGTGATGTCGACGGTCTTGGTCAGCTTGCCGGTCGGGAAGATGACCGCGACCTGCAGCCGGCCGGGCGTCGTGATCTCCAGCTGGCTCCTCGCGCTCGTGACGCCGTTGAGGAGCTCGGTGAGGCCGTTGCGGCTGGTGAAGATGCGGCCGTCGTCGCCGATGACCCCGTCGGTGCCCGAGCCGCCGGAGACCCAGTCGTGGCCCCAGCCGCCGATGATGTCGTCGTCGCCCGCGTCGCCGAACACCACGTCGTTGCCGCCGCCGGTGTACACGGTGTCGTCGCCCGCCTCGCCGTGGACCTCGTCGGAGCCCCAGACGTCGACGGTTCCGGTGCCCGAGCCCGCGGACGCGGCCTGCGTCATCCCCGGGAAGAGCCCCGGGTTGAGGTCCGGGCCACCCGGTGAGTAGTCGAGGAGGACGACCGCGCGCGGCAGGAGCCTGACGGCCTCGGCGTAGGTGTCGTAGGTGAAGACCGGGTAGACGGTGGTGGCGCCCACGACCACGATCCGCAGCACCTGGCCGTTGTCGCCGACGATGGTGTCGGAGTCGCGGCCGTGCAGGGCGGTCTCGTCGTTGCGGCCCACGGCGCCGCCGGTCCCGCCGAAGAGCAGGTCGCCGACGTCCGGACGGCGGTCCATCGTCGTGAGCGAGAAGAGGTCGGACGAGCCGCCGATGATGTCGTCGCGGCCCAGGCCACCGAAGACCACGTCGCGGCCGCCACCGCCCTCGATGTAGTCGTCGCCGTCGCTCGCCGCACCCACCGACGCGGTGAGGACGAGGCGTCCGGCCGAGTCGCGGCTGGCGCCGACGATCGGACCGTCGATCGAGCCGTCGCCCTGGATGACGTCGTTGCCGAGCTGGCCGAAGATCGTGTCGTCGCCCGCCCCGCCGGCGATGTAGTCGTTGCCGAACCGGTTGTCGCCCAGCGCCTGGGTCGCAGTGTCGTGGTCGAGCAGGGTGATCCGGAAGTCCGACCACGCGGTGGCCCCGGCCGGGTCGTTCTGCCACGCCGCCGTGACGAGCGCCTGCCCTGCGGTCAGCAGGTCGGTGCTGTAGATCTTCGTGCCGGCCAGGACCCGGAAGCGCGGGCTCGTGTGGTTGCCGAAGGTCAGGGTGCGGTCGAGGACGACGTTGTCGCCGAACACGAGGTCGCGGCCCTCCCCGGCGTCGATCGTGTCTCCTGCGGCGCCGCCGATCAGCACGTCCTCGCCCGCCCGGCCGCGGATGGTGTCGGCACCACCGCTCGCGTTGTCGGTGACAGCTGCCCGTGCGACCTGGAGCGCGTTGCCCAGGACGAGCCAGGTGACGATGCCGTGGTCGCCGAGGACGAGGTCGTTGCCGCCGCCCACGTCGATGGTGTCGCCGAGGGCACCGCCGAGGACGATGTCGACCCCCGACCCTGTCGTGATGGTGTCGGCGCCACCGACGGCCGGCGAGACGGTCTCGAGGCTGCCGGACGACAGCGGCAGCTGGCCCCAGCGGCGGGTCTCGTCGGCGATCGCGGTGAAGCGGCCGTTGTCGCCGACGACGATGTTGCGCCCGTCGCCGCCGACGATCGTGTCGCCGCCGGTGCCGCCGATGATGATGTCGTCGCCGTTGCCGGTGGTCACGGTGTCGTTGCCGCCGTGCGCGACGTCGGTCGACCAGATGCGGTCGAGGTCGGTCGGGTCGCCGTCGAGCAGGACGGTGTCGATGAAGCCGTGGTCGGCGATGACGATGCCGGGGGCGTCCGGGGTGCCGGGGGTCTCCCCGCGGTTCGTCGTGATGGTGTCGCCGCCGGCGCCACCGAGGACGAGGTCGGACCCGAGGCCGGTCGTGATGGTGTCGGCGCCGCCGATGGTCGGGTCGACGGTGACGACGATGCCGACCAGGCCCTCGACGCCGTCGGTGGTGTCGCCGAACCCACCGTTCCCGGAGACCGCGGTGGCCACGGCCTCGAGGGCGGCGAGGGCCGCCGCATCGATGACGCCGCCACCGAGGCCGGCGACGGGGACGGTGCCCGGCGTGAACCACAGGACGCGGCCACGGTCGCCGAGGACGATGTCGCCCCCGCTGCCGCCGTGGATGGTGTCGCTGCCCTGGCCGCCGAAGATGACGAGCGGCAGGGTCGAGGTGCGGGCGTCGACGACGTCGTTGTCCGGGCCGCCGAGGCTCGGGAGCGTGAAGGTCTCGGTGTGGCGGCGGGTGACCTCGACGACGACGAGCGAGGCGCCGCCGTCGCGCTGGGTGCCGGCCGCGATGGTGAGGACGGTGCCGACCACCGAGACGGGGCTGACGAGGACGCCGTTGACCCAGACGCGGTACCCGACGAGGGCGTGTGCCACGACGCCGAGCGTGGCGAGGTCGACGGTGACCGAGCCGGTGGCCCGCAGGACGGCCGTGGTCCGCACGTCGAGGGTGACGCCCACGGTGTCGCCGGTGAGGAGCGAGTCGAAGAGGCCGACGAGGTCCTGGCGCGAGCTGACGACGTAGCGGCCGGCGGCCAGCGGGGCACCGTTGACGGTGATGCCGGTGACGACGTCGGGCTGGACCGGCTCGTCGCCGTCGGTGAGGTCGCTGCCGAGCGGGAGCACGTTGTCGTTGGGGCCCTGGGTGTTCAGGACGAGGAAGCCGTCCTGGCCCTGGGTCAGCGACACGACGACGACGTCGTTGCCGAGGCCCGTGTTGAGCCAGGTGGTCGTGCGGACCCCGGCCCGGCGGTGCGTGCCGTCGACGGTGATGATGTCGGCGCCGGAGCCGGTCCAGATGCGGATGCCGTCGGCGAGGGTGCCAGTCGGGCCGACCTTCCAGGAGATGCCCGCGGGGGCGAGGCCGACGAGGAAGATCTCGGCGTCGGCGGCGAGGGCTGCGTCGCGGGCGCGTGCGGCGGCGGCGACGTCGGTGAGGAGCACCGAGGTGTCGGCGACCGGGCTGTCCTCGTCGCTGACGAGGAGGGTGTGGCGGCCGGCGCCGAGATCGAGGTTGAGGGTGCCTGCGATGAGGTCGAGGTCGCCGGCGAGGAACTGCGGCTTGTCGGCCAGGCCCACCGCGGCCTTGGAGGACACGTAGACCCGGTCGTTGCCGGCGCCGAGCGACACGTTGGTGACCGGGCGGGTGCCCTGGACGTTGAGGACGTCGCTGCCGGACCCGAGCGCGAGGTTCAGGGTCTCCAGGCCGTCGTACGTGACGCCCTCGCGGCGGGGCCCGTCGGTGGCGGGGGCGCCGGTGCCGAGCGCGTGCAGGCGGATGGAGACCGGCTGCGTCGGGTCGGCGTTGACCTCGCCGCGGAAGCCGATGAGGTAGGTGCCGCCGACGAGCCAGACGTAGACGCTCTCGGAGCAGCGGGTGACCCCGGCGACGCCGCACGTCATCGACACGCCCGTGTCGGCGCCCGAGGTCTGCGGGAAGAGCAGGAGCTGGAGCGCGAGGCGGACCTGCTCGGCGGTGGCGCCGACCGCGAAGGTCGCGGCGCCGATGCCCGAGGTCACGCCGCCGGTGACCTGGGACAGGACCACGGTGAACGAGGTGGCTCCGGCGCGCGGGGTGACGGCGAAGACGCCGTCGAGCGGCCGCGGCCGGCCGAGCTCGTCGGTGCCGCCGTTGCCGGCGACCATGTCGAGACCGGTGACCGTGCTCTGGGTGATGGTGCCGAGGTTCGCCTCGAGGTCGGCCGAGTCGTCGAGCCACGCGGTGTCGGTGCCGAGGCCGCCGTCGAGGACGAGGAGCGCGGCGAGCAGGTCGAGCAGCCCGCTGGTGCTGCCGATCCGGAAGGTGTCGTTGCCGTCGGAGCCCAGGACGAGGGTGTGCCCGGCGACGGTGCGCACGCGGACCTCGTCGTTCCCGCGACCGGCATCGATCGTCGTGGTGCCGATGTGGGTGCTGTCGACGGTGAAGGTGTCGGCCCCGTAGCCGAGCAGGACGAGCAGGTCCTCGAAGGCAGCGTAGACGATGCCGGCCCGCATGAGCACGCCGCCGAGCACCGAGGCGCCCGCCATCCCGAGCCCGGTGATCTGGTCGCCCGTGAGGGTCCCGGTGTCCGCGGCCGGGCTGTCCTCGTTGTGGACGATGAGCCGGTCGACCTGCGCGGGCTCGACGGCGCCGGCCGTCGACGCCGTGATCGGCAGCGGCTCGCCCGAGGACTCGCCCGGCAGCAGGATCGGCAGGTAGCCGTCGAGGGTCAGCTGGACCGGCGGGTTGGGGTCCTCGCCACCGCTGACGAAGAGGGGGCCCTGGATGCCGGTGAGCCGACGGGAGCGGTCGGCGAAGGCCTGGACGTCGTTGCCGTCGATGACGGTGTCCTGCACGGCCCGCAGGGTGACGGTCTGCGCGGCGGCCCAGGTGGCGCTGGTGAAGGTGAGGCGCAGCGAGCCGTCCGTGAGCACGGTCTGGCCGGGGCCGGCGACGAACTCGACCTGGAGGCGCGAGCAGCCGCTCGGCAGGCCGCAGTGCGGGCCGCCGATGTCGAGCGACGGTGTGAGGATCGGCCTGAGGACGACGGTGACGGTCTCACCGGCCGCGGGGGAGCGGGTCAGGCGCACGGTGTAGCTCGCCGTGTCGCCGAACTGGCCGGCCAGGGCGCCCTCGACGAGGCGCAGGACCGTGTCGCCGGTCGGGGTGACGACGACGCCCTTGGTGTCGGCGTCGTGGACGAGGACCTGGACGGCGGGGACGGTGAGGCCGAGCACGCCCACGACCACGAGCTGGGTCCCGACGACGATGGCGCCCGCGCCCCACGGGTCGACGACGGTGATCGTCGTGGCGGTGTTGGAGGCGATGACGCGGTAGCTGACCTCGCCGCTGGCCCCGACGATCCGCAGGAGCGCCCCGGTGAGGCCTCCGTTCGAGGTCGGCAGGGTCACGCCGGAGATGGTGACGGTGCGCCCGTCGCCGTTGGTGTCGGGGTTGGTGACGGTGCCGCCGAGCTCGCCCGTCGCCGCGGGTGCGGTGTAGCCGGTGATGACGAAGGTGCTCGTGGTGTCGGGCAGGACGTCCCAGTCGCCGTCGACGACGATCGTGTCGGCGAGGTTGTCCCAGATGGTGCGGACCTGCCCCGCGCCGGTGCCGCCGGTGACCCGGATGAGGTAGCCGCGCAGCGAGTGTGCGGCGTACGGCGACCCGGCGACGGTGAACTCGTCGGCGCGGCCGGTGAGGCCGCCGACGGTGCCGGTCCTCGCGTCGCTGCTCAGCACGGTCGTCGCGACGAGGGTCACGTGCTGGCCCTCGACGACGCCGTCACCGATGGCGGTGACCCGGATGGTCCGCAGGGCGTCCCAGTTCCCGGTCGTGAAGGTGAGGGTGAGCGTCGACGCCGGCGCGAGGCCCTCCGCCAGGTCGACGTAGTCGGGGGAGGACACGAGCTGGTAGAGCAGCTGCGAGGACCCGTTGATCCGGACGGTCACGGTGGCGAGCGGTGCCCGCGTCAGCTGCACCGTGTAGTCCTGGCTCGTGCCGCCGGGGCCGCCCGACCCCACCGGCTCGACGACCGCGATGCCACCGTCGGGCACGACGACGGCCACGGCCGGGACCTCGTCGTCGAGGAGGCGCACGACGGTGTTGGCGACGACGAGGCCGTGGTACTCGCCCACCCCGCGGACCATCCACCGGCTCGTCGTGTCGAGGGCGACGGCCCAGGCCGCGACGGTGAGCGAGCTCGCGGTGTTCGACATGATGGTGCGCACCTGGCCGGCGCCGGTGCCGCTCGTGATGACGACCTGGAGGCCGGTGAGGGTGCGGCCCGTGAACGGGGTGCCGCCGACGGTGAGGGTCGTCGCGGTCGCCGAGGCGACGGCGCCGGACAGCCGGCCGGCGACCATCGTCTGGAGCGGGACGAGGAGGTCGCCCTCCGCCGCGTTGTCGAAGGTCGCGCGGACCCGGAGCAGCTGGCTGGTGGTCGACCCGGCCGCGAAGACGAGGGTCACCGAGGTCTGCCACGTCACCCCGTCGAGCGAGAGCTCGAGCGCACGGGTGCGGCCGTTGATGTCGACCGCCGGGGCGACGACGGTCACCTCGACCTCGGTCGTCGGGGCGCGGGTGGGGCGGACCCTGATCGTGCCGGTCACGGTCTGGGTGCGCTCGCCGACGACGATGGTGCCGCCGAGGGTGTCGACCGACAGCGCCGGTGCGTCGTCATCGAGGATCTCGGCGCCGATCCCGTCGACCGGGATGCCGCTCCAGCTTCCGGACACGGTGCTCTCCACCGAGTGGCGCACGAGCCCGCTGTGGCCGAGCAGGTCGTTGGCCTGCACGGCGGGGGCCTGGCCGCCGACCTCGATGCGGTCGCTGCCCAGGCCGCCGAAGATGCTGGTCTGGACCCCCGGGTTGGTCGAGACGACGAAGAAGCGGTCGTCACCCTCCATGCCGTAGAGGCTGAGGCGCTCGACGTTGACGTAGGAGACGAAGCGGCCGGCACCGTACACGCCGTTGGCGGTGACGACGAAGGTGTCGCCGACCTCGGTGCCGATGACGACGACGAGGTCGTTGCCGTCGCCGCCGTCGATGGTGACGGGGGCGTTCATCGCGTACTCGATGAAGTCGCGGCCCTGGCCGGCGTTGACCGCGGTGACGGCCGACTCGGCGACGAAGGTGCGCACGATGAAGGTGTCGTCGCCCGCGTTGCCGTTCAGGGTCAGGGTCGCCTTGTTGCGGAAGACCTCGAAGGTGTCGTCGCCGCTGCCGCCGTTGAGGACGGCCGGGAACGAGATGCCGTTGGAGAGCAGGCCGCGGGTCGAGCTGAAGAACTGGGTCGGCGGGATGCCGAACTCGAGGTCGGCGGTGTACGCCGTGAAGATCTGGCCGATCCGGAACCGGTCGTTGCCCGAACCGCCGTTCACGGTGATGACCGTCGAGGTGTCGTCGAGGGCGAAGGTGTCGTCGCCGGCGTTGCCGTTGAGGACGACGCTGCCGTTGATGCCGTCGGTGTAGGTGACCTTCTCGGCCGAGGCGAAGCGTCCGTCGGTCCCGCGGGCCGACAGCAGCGCGACGAGGCCGGACCGCAGCAGGAAGGTGTCGGAGGTCGCCGGGCCCTCGATGTACAGGACGTTCGTGCCGCCGTCGTAGCCGGTGTCGATGACGTCGATCCGGCTGTTGCCCACGCCCCAGAGGCCGACGACCGAGGTGTCGGAGCCGGTTCCGCCGTCGAGCGTGAGGCGCTTGCCGTCCATCGGGTTGGTGCCGGGGGCGTCGGGCACGGCGTTGACGACGAGCCAGTCGGCGCCGCCCTGGCCGTTGACGCGGGTCGTCCCGCCGACGGCCTCGACGAAGACGCGGTCGTCGCCGGGGCCGGCGTTGACCACCGTGGTGCCCACGAGGGTGCTGTCGACCGTCACGACGTCGTTGCCGGAGCCCAGCGACAGGTCGAGGGCCTCGAAGCCGGTGTACCCGAGGTAGCCGTCCGACATCTGGGTGACGGAGGTGAGCACGGCGGGTCCGCTCGGGGCCGCGCCCAGCGGGTAGGTCGCGACGGATCCGAGGGTGATGAGGCGGCTCCAGCCGGCCTCGCCCGCGAGGGCTCCTGCCCACGTGATGGCCCAGCGGCCACCGGCCCGCGCGACGACGACGTCGCCGGGGTCGATGCCGGGCAGGGCCTCGAGCGCGCGACGCACCTGGGCGGCCGTGGCGTCGTAGTCGAGCTGGGAGGTCGTGCCGATCCCGGCGACGGTGAGCGTGAAGCGACCGTCGACCGCGCCCTGGACGGTGACCACCTGCACCAGGCTCGGGCGGGCGGCGGAGCCGCCGAGCGTCATCCCGAGGCCGGAGATCGAGCGGTCGGTCACGACCCCGATGACCGGGGAGGACGTGGCCACGTCGTCGACGAACAGGCGGTCGTTGGTGCCCGTCCCACCGTCGACCGTGAGCAGTGCGGTGATGCCGCTGATGGCGCCGCCGATGCCGGTGGCCGTCGAGCTGACCCGGACCGTGTCGTCCTCGGACCCGGTGAAGACCGCGAGCGGACCGGAGATCGTCCGGATGACGACGAGGTCGGCGCCGGCGTTGGTGTGGATCACGGTCGGGCGGACCGGGCCGGCGTGGGTGCTGTCGACGGTGAGGGTGTCGCCTCCGGAGCCCAGGGCGATGGTCAGGTCCTCGAAGGCGAGGTAGGTGATGCCGGCCGACGCCAGGCCGAGCCCGGTGATCGTGGTCGAGGTCAGGACCCCGGTGTTCGCCGTGGGGTCACCGGTGTCGTCGACGGTGAGGAGGTCCAGGCCGGTGAAGCTGCCCGGCCCGCTGCCGCCGTCGACGGTGAGCCTGGCGTCGATGTCGTCGAGCAGACCGCCGCTGTTCGGCCAGGTCGTCGCGTCGAACCCGATGGCGGCGCGGGTGCCGACGGCGAGGAGGTCGTCGCCCTCGCCGAGCTCGACGAGGTGCTCGACGGCCATCCGGCGGACCGCGACCCGGTCGCCGCCCCCGAGGGTGCGGATCTCGACGAGCTCGACGCCGAGGTGGTCGACCGCGCTCTGGTCGGCGGCGCCACCGGGCAGGACGCGGCGGACCTGCCCGCGGCCGCCGGTGACGTCGACGACGAGGTCGTCGCGCAGGCTCGTGCCCCACACCTCGAGGCGGTCGGTGCCCGCGGAGTCGGTGACGTGGACCCGGGTGCCGAGCGCGTCGCGCAGCTCGACGCGCACGACGTCGTTGCCGCCCAGCGGGGTGAGCGTCGCGTCGCCGGTCCAGGCGCGTGCGGTGCGGGTGACCCCTGCGATGACGACCACGCCGTCGGCGTCCCCGATGAGGAAGCGGTTGTTCCCGGCGCCGCCCTCGAGCTCCGCGGCCTCGAAGATGCCGCCGAGGTCCTCGACGACGCCCGAGGTGAAGTCGACCCCGTTCGCGCCGACGACGCCGACGACGAACAGGTTGTCGTAGAGCCCGAAGTCGCTGTCGAACGACTCGACGAGCGTGTCCCGGCCGCCGGAGTCGACGAACGTGTCACGGCCGGCGCCACCGGTGACCCGGTCGTCGTCGGCGCCACCGTCGAGGACGTCGTCGAACGGGGTGCCGATGAGCCGGTCGTCGCCCCCCTCTCCGCGCAGCACGACGGCGACGCGGTCGAGCCCGGTCAGCGCAGAGGCGTCGAGGGTGTCGGCGCCGGCGCCGGCACGTACCTCGATGGTGTCGCCCTGCGACCGCACGGTGCGGCCGACCCAGACCCCGTACCCGCCGATCCCGGCGATCGACACCTCGTTCGCCGGGCGGTCGGCCCGGGTCACGTAGGTGAGGACCACGGTCTCGGCCGCGGAGGACCCCAGCACCACGACGGTGTCGGCGGAGCCGGTGCCCACGTCGATGCTGACCTGGCTGACCGAGGCGCTCGCGAGGTACCCGACCGTGATCGTGTCGGCACCCGTCCCGGCGTCGATGAGGAAGACCTCGAGGCCGGTGGTGTCGCGCCAGACGGTGTTGAGGTCGAGGCGGACGCCGTCCTGCGAGCCCGCGGGGTCGTCGATCGTCGTCATGAGCAGGGTGTCGGCGCCCCCGGACAGGGTCAGGGTGAGGATGTCCCCCGTGCCCGTGCCGCCCGTGATCACGGGCACGCGCGCGGTGCTGAGCGTGACGAAGAGGTTGTCGTTTCCTGCGCCGCCGTCGTAGACACCCGCCAGGCCCTGGAGCTGGTCGTTGTCCTCGTTGCCGTAGAGCTCGTCGGTGAGGGACGAGCCGGTGAGGACGTCGGTGCCCAGGCCGCCGCTCATGATGACCGTGCCGGTGCCCTCGTGCTCGAGGAAGTCGTTGCCGCTGCCCCCGTTGACGGTGGCGTCGCCGGAGCCGGTCACGCTGATGACGTCGTGGTCACCGTCGCCGTTGAGGGTGGCGCCGCCGGTGCCGGCGAAGGTGATGACGTCGTTGCCGGCGCCACCGTGGATCGTGACGGGGATCGTGACGCTCGGGTCGATCGTCACGATGTCGTTGCCGCCGTCGAAGCTGCCGCTGATCGAGGTGACGTGCTCGTAGGTGTTGCTGCGGCCGTACGCCGAGACCTTGATCGTCGCGCCGTTCGGGCCTATGCCGACCTGCTCGATGAGGACGTTCTCGTGGATGTCGGCCGTGTCCGTGCCGATGTTGCGTGCGCTGCGGTGCGCCTGGTCGCCGACGTTGAGGACGAGGGCGCGGTCACCCGCGTTCCAGGCGCGCAGGCCCCCGGCGGACGAGCCGTTGCTCGCCATCCAGGTCGGCGGCGGGAACTGCAGGTACCCGATGGTGAAGTCGGCGTCGGCGCTGATCGAGAACAGCCACAGGTCGACCTCGATGTGCACCGACAGCACGATCGGCACGCGCCCGTCCATCCCGATGATCCGGGTGTCGAACGAGAAGCTGAACGAGATGCCGAGCCCGAGGAGGGTGACGCCGAACGCCCTCACCCGCACGCTGGCCGACCCGGAGAGGCGGAAGAGGTAGTACTCGGTCGGGCTCGTCTCGTGGATCGAGGTGATCCCGATCGAGAAGTCGCCACGGAGCCCGAAGCTGCTCGACCCGATCTGCATGTAGCCGGCGAGCTGGAGGTCGAAGTCGCCGTCGGAGTTGAGGAAGATCGTGCCGCTCAGTGAGGCCAGCCCGAAGAAGTCGACGCCCGCGTTGGCGTTGAAGTACCACGCGCCCTTCTTCGCCGGGCCGTTCCGGCTCTCGCGGCCGATCTCGAAGCGCATGCCGGCGTCGAAGGTGAAGACCTTGAGGATCGAGACCTTGCCCTGGAGGTCGAGAAGGAAGCTCTCGCCGGCGATGCCGATGGTGGTCGCGGAGCGGGTGTTGAGCTGCATGGTGCCCGACGCCTTGATCGAGAACACGAGGGCGTCGGCCTCGGCGCTGATCGACAGCCGCATCGGCGAAGCCCGGGTCGGTGCCGCCGTAGACCGCGGCCCCGCCGCTGGCCTGGAAGACGAGCGGGCCGAGGGTGAAGCGCAGGGCGAAGGTCAGCTCGAAGCCCTGGGGGGCGACGCGGACGTCGAGGACCCCGAAGCCGGTCGCGATGCCGAGGAAGTCCACCGAGCCGTCGATGTGGAGCAGGAAGCCGGCCTCCACGGTGCTCGAGCCGAGGGTCTGGGTCCGGCCCGTCGTGTTGAGCGACAGGGTCGAGGTGGCGCTGAAGCCGAGGCCGACGCCGCCGCCGAAGCCGCCGCCCGCCGCGAGGTTGATCGAGACGCGGGCGACGAGGCCGTCGGCGTTGATCCGGAACCCGCTGTCGGTCAGCGTGAGGTTGCCGATCGGCGCGAGGTCGATGGTGCCGTTGACGACGAGCTCGAGGGTCGGGTTGGGGCCGGCGAGCGAGAGGGTGAGCAGGACGTGTCCGGCGACCGTCAGGGTGTTCGCGATGACGAGCTCGCCGCCCATCTCGAGGCGGAAGCCCCCGGTCACCGAGATCGTCTGGGTGGTGACGACGAGGTTGCCCGCCGCGTCGCGGACGAACCCGCCGAAGCGTCCACCGGTGGCGTTCACGGCGAAGGTCTGGATCTGCTGCGAGGTGGCGAAGGTGTTGATCTCGAGCAGGAACTGGCCGTTGAAGCGCACGCCCGGGATGGAGTTGCTGCCCAGGGTCAGCTGGATGCGCCCGACGACGCCGGTCTTGGCTCCCACGTAGACCGCGAGGTTGACGGCGCCGGTCAGCGAGCCGAGGAACGGGATCGTCGTCCCGACCGCGCCGTCGACCTTGAAGTACGCGGTGCCGGTGGGGTCGATGGCTGCGGTGATGCCGATGAAGCCGTTGAGCTCGAGGACGCCGCCGATCGTCAGCTGGGCCTGGATGACCGCCTTGACGTAGACCTCGCCGCCCGGTGGCGCGTCGCTGCGGCGCTGGCCGTCGAGGCCCGGGGCCGCGCCGTAGATGACGATCTCGGTGGGCTCGCCCGGGTGCAGCAGCGGGAGGAAGGCGTCCGGGATCTTGAAGGTCTTGTCACGCAGCGTGGTGTTGAACATGACGCTGACCGAGCCGCTGGCGCTGAACAGGGTGCCCATGTTCGGCAGGCCGATGCCGCGGCTCGCGGACACGGTGAACTTGCCGGCCACACCGGGGATGGAGCCGCCCGTCAGGTCCGTCGACATGAGCAGCACGCCGGTCGCGGCACCGTAGACGAGCTGCGCGGACCCGCTGCCGAAGCTCAGCTCGCCGGTGAGGTACATCTGCAGGGCCGGTGTCGGGGTGGCCTGGATGTTGAGGAAGAACCCGCCCTGGATCCGCATCAGCTCCGTGGTGGTGCCCGGGACGGTGACGATCGCCTGGCCGACGAGCTCGACGCCGAAGCTGTACGGGTTGAGCACGAAGGTGCGGGTGAGGTCGGTGCCGCCCTCGCCCAGCCCGCGCAGCGTCAGGGTCTCGGTCTTCGTCCGGCCGGTGAGGTTGATCTGCAGGGTGCCCTTGGCGAAGAGCTTGAGGCCGTACTGCTCGAGGGTGGAGAAGTTGGTCTCCAGCGTCGCGACGCCCCAGAACTGCGGGACGGAGGAGAGCCCGTCGCCCATGTCGAGGACGAAGCGGCCGCTCGTGGCCCCGACGGTGCCGAGCTTGTAGATCGACAGCTGGCCGGCGAAGGTCAGCGTGAACAGGCTGCGGGCGGTGTCGATCTCGAGGACGACCTCGGCCTTGAGGTCGATGAGCGGCTCGGTGGTCAGCCCGGCGGCCTCGAGGCGGATGCCGCCGGAGATCTCGATGAAGAACGACGAGCCCTGGGTGATGAGGCGGAAGCTGCTCGTCCCGGCGGAAGCGCGGTTGTCCTGGGAGTCCCACCAGGAGCCGGCCCGGAAGGTCACCGTGACCGTGCCGGGGGTCAGCGTGCCGGTGAACATGTACCGGAACGTGGTGGCGTCGACCTGCAGGACCGAGACGAAGGCCAGGCCCTCGGCCCCGGCGCCGCTGAGGGTGAACTCGCCGTCGATGAGCCAGTCGCCTTCGAGGATGCTCGCGGCGTCGACGGTCGTGCCCGGGACGGGGGTGAAGGTGACGTCGAACCACGTGCGGGGGCTGGTCGCGGCCTCGCTGACGTTCGCCTCGACGCTCGGGGCGAGGGAGGCCGCGAAGACGACGCCGCCGATGGTCTGAGCCTGCGAGCTCCACGCGATGCCGCCGGTGTTGGCCCAGCTGCCGTCGATGAAGGTGACGACGAGGGCGCCGCTCGCGTGACCGGTGAAGAAGTACCGGTAGGTGGAGCCGCTGACCAGCAGTGGCGTCCCGAGGACCGTGAGGGCCTTGCCGCCGGCGGTGACGGTGATCTCCGCCCCGGAGTCCAGGATCGTCGCGGCGGCCACGACGTTGTCGTGGAAGGCGGCGAAGGTGATGTCGACGTAGCCGCGGCCGTTGAAGTCCTTGGCGTCGATGACCTGGCCGCGGATCGGGTCCGCGAGCGCGGCGATCGGCGTGGCGACGGTGAAGGACTCGCTCTCGGCGAGGTTGAGGGTGCCGCCGGTGTCCCCGAAGCTGCCGGCCACGAACGCGACGGTGTGCTTGCCGATGGCGAGGTCGGCGACGAACGCGTACCGGTAGGTGTTCGTCAGGCCGACGCGGACCGGGGAGGCGAGGGCGATGAGGGCGCCGCCGGGGCCGCGCAGCTCGATCTCGCCACCGTCGATGGTGCCGTGGTCGAGGCTGAAGCCCTCGGAGGGGCGGAAGGTGATCTCGAGGTAGTGCCGGCCGTTGATGAGGTCGCGCCCGATGGCGGAGCCGGACAGGCCGACGACCTTCTCCGGGGTGGTACCTGTCCCGGGGGTCGTGCTGACGACGTCGCCCGTGGAGCCCGTGACGAGGAAGGACTGCGTCTCGGTGGAGCCGACCGGTGGGGCGCGCGCCGAGTTGTCGCCGAACTTGTCGAGGTGGAGGATCACGTCGACCTGGCCCGGGCGGAAGGTCCCGGAGAGGCCGAAGCGGTAGAGGCCGCCGCCGAGGTCGGTGACGCCCCCGGGGACGAGCGTGATGCCCGTGCCGCCGAAGCCCGCGAACGAGATCTCGTCGCCCAGGGTCCCGAGGTCGAGGACGAAGGGGGTCAGGCCGCCGAGCGACGGGCGGAACTGTACGTCGACGTAGCTGCCCTGGCGGGCGGCGATGGTCACCGGTGCGGTCGCACCCGGCTGCGTGCCGGTGCCCGTGGGGCCGCCGTAGGAGAGGGGCGCCGCGGTGAGGGTCGGCGTCACGGTGGTGCCGCCGGTGCCCTTGACGACGACGACGGGGATGAGGAACTGGTTGGCGCTGGGGCCCTGCTGCACGGAGCGGCTCGGGTCGACCGTGAAGGTCCAGCCGTTCGTCGCCGCGAAGGTCAGCGTGTTCAGCCAGCCACCGGCGAGGACCGAGGCGGCGTCGACGGTGAAGTCGGCCGGCACCGAGAGCGACCCGCCCGCGGGGAGGGTGATGGTGATGACGCTCGACGGCGTGGTGGTTCCGGGGTCGGGAACGGTGATCGTCGCGAGGGAGCCCGTGAGGGACAACGAGTACGACCAGGCGTTCGGCAGGTAGGTCAGGGTGACGGTCCCGGTGGCGGCGAACCGGCCGACGAGCCAGTACCGGAACAGGCCACTGGGCAGCAGGGTCGGCGCCTGCGTGGTGTCGAGCCTGATCGAGCCGAGCCCGGGGCCGCTGAGCGAGAACTCCGGCGCGAGGTCGCGGATCGAGGCGAGGTCGATGGTGAACCCGGCCGGGGGCGTGAACGCGACATCGATCCAGTTACGGCCGTTGAGGGTGTTGACGTCGACCGACGCACCGGGAGCGGGCGAGGTGACGGTGGCCGTGGCGGCGGTCACCCGGAACGTCACGGACTTCGCGGCGCTGAGGGCACCGGTGACGGCGGTGCCGTCGGCGGCGCGGGTGTCGGCGTTCTTGAACGTGCCGGGACCGAAGCGCAGGGTCATGGTCCCGATGGGGACGTCGGCGGTGCCGATCTCGTACCGGAACCGGGTGGTGCCGGTGCGCGCCACCGCGAGGGCCATGAGGTCGGGGCTCCCGGTCAGGCTCTCGTCCGAGGCGTCGACGACGACGACGACGGTGTCAGAGGTGTCCCCTGGTTTCCGGTACGTGTAGGTCACCCGGTCGCCGGTGAGGACGAGCGGGGCGAACAGCACCCCGTCGTCGAGGGTGATCGTCACGATCGGCACCGGGCGCCCTGAGGTGACCGTGCGGACCGTCGCGGTGTTGTCGTTGAAGATGATGTCGAACTCGGCGTCGTTGTCGAGGATCGAGGCGAGGTCGAGGGCGGCGCCGTTCGGGGCGGTGAAGACGACGTCGACGTACTTGGTGCCGGGCCGGTTGATGACGCCGGCGTCCACGCGCCCGCCCCCCGCGGCCGGGGTCACGCTGTCGACCGTCGGCGTGGTTCCCGTGGCCACGGGGTCGGGCAGGTTGACGACGTCGAAGGTCACCTCGTTCCCGGAGGAGTCACGGAAGCCCATCTTGATCTTGCCGTAGATGGTCAGCAGCCTGATCTGGTCCGGGATGTCGGCGAGGAAGAGCAGCGTCGCGTTCCCGGTGGCGACCCTCGACAGGTCGGCGTACAGGCGCCCGCTGATCGACAGGTTGTCGGCGGCGAAGTTCAGCTTGCCGATGATGAGCAGCTTGCCGTCGGTGGAGATCTTCACCGTGACCTGCCCGTTGAAGACCTGCTGTGAGGTGAAGATCGTGTAGATCTTCGCCGAGCCGGTGATGACCATCGGGGAGGTGAAGGCCGCGAAGAAGCCGTCCCGGTCGGGGTTGGCCGCGATCGACTTCGCCTGGAGCGCGACCTGGTTCTGCAGCGAGGTGAGCCACGTCGCGGCGCTGATGTCGGTCGGCAGGGCGAAGTCGGGGCCGCGCAGGGCCAGCGGGTCCTCGATCGACGGCAGGGTCTTGAAGAACTCCACGCCAGCGGCGAAGTCGTTGAGTGCCAGCCCGATCGGCGGGAAGATCACGAGGCCGCCGGGGACCTCCACGTTGATGAACACCTGGAGCGGCCCGAGCTCGCTGAGGCCGAGGCGGATGGTGAACCCGGCCATGCCCGCGATCGAGAAGCCGCCCTCGAGGCCGAGGTAGAAGACCCGCTTGAACACCGGGGTCGTCGTGTCGAGGGCACCGATGATCGCGTAGGTGCTGTCGAGCTTGAGGATGCCGCCGATCAGGCCGGCCGTCAGCTCGCCGCCGAACATCTTGCCGCTGACCCGGACGGCGATGGAGTCGAGCCCGATGATCGGGAACTTGCCCTCGGCCAACAGGGCGGGGGCGATCTTGATGCCCTGGATCGAGCCGCTGAAGGTCAGGCCCGAGATGCCCTTGATCTCGGTGACGCTCGCCGACAGGGTGAGGACGAAGTCCTCGGGGTGGTCCTCGATGTCGTCCCACTGGATGCCGATGGCGTCGATGCGGATCGGCAGGAACTCCGGCCACGCGAAGGACGAGCCCGTCGACGACCCGATGGCGAGGAAGACGCCGAACCCGGTCTTGGCCTTGAACGACCCGTCGCCGGTGATCGCGAAGTTGCGGCCCTCGCCGGTGAGGCTGAGCCCACCGACGGTGACCTTCGCGCCCACCGAGGTGAACGACACCATCTCCGCCGAGGTCCCGATCGCGCCGGTGTCGAGGCGGAAGTTCACCGACGTCAGCGTGACGAAGGTGCCGAGCCGGATCTCCAGGGTGTCGACGACGAGCTCGAAGGAGTCGACGACCCCGTTGGTGAAGGTCAGGGTGGCCCGGAACGCCTCGTCGTCGATGCTGCCGTCGGGGCGCCGGTCGTCGGCGGTCTGCCGGTCGGTGAGGGTCGCGCCGAACGCCTTGCCCGGGAAGAGGCGGGCGCCGCCGGTGGCGATGTAGATCTCGCCGGTGAAGCTCGCGAACGGGTCGGTCCCGAAGGTGACGGTGAGCCCGGAGACGCCGATGCGGATGTCGTCGAGCTCCAGGACGCCGCCGAAGGTGATCTTGCCGTCGCTCGCGGTCGGGGTCACGGCGTTGCTCGGGTCGACCGGGCGACCGTCGGCGCCCAGGGGCAGCCCGTAGGCGAGCTCGGCGGTGCCCAGGCTGAACCCGTTGGGCCGGATGACCAGGCCCGGGGTGATGCCCGCGGCGATGGTGCCGTCGACCCCCTCGTCGACGTTGCGGCCGGAGGTCGGGTCGTACGGGCGCAGCCGCCCGGTGATCCCCAGCCGCGGGAAGGTGATGTCGGCGGTGTTGACGACGATGAGCCGCTGGGTGTCGCCGCCGTTGGGGTCGTAGCCCACGACGATGCCGGTGGCGCTCAGCGACGCCACGTTCGGGATCACCGCCGTGAGCGAGGCCACCCGCAGGTTCCACTTGCCGGTCGGCTCCACGCGGACGTTCCCGCTGAGCAGGCCGAGGACGTCGACGGCGAGGTCGAAGGTGCCCAGCACGCCGACGAGGTCGACGGTGACGCCGCTGCTCGTCTGGGTGGCGCTGGGGCCGGTCGTGGTCGTCGTCGCCGATCCGCCGAAGGCCAGGCTCGCCCGGTCGACCCCGACGGCGATGGTGAGCACGACCATCCCGCCGGCGAAGCCGAAGTCGGCCAGGCCGATGCTCGGGCCCTGGAGGGTGAGCGGGCCGAGGGAGACCGGGCCACCGGTCGTCGCGGCCCCGGGGGCCGAGGCGTCGATGGTGAAGCTCTGGGTCTGCCCGGAGGCGTTGCTGGCGTACGTGCCCGCCGCGGTGCCGCTCTGGACCACGCCGCCGTCGAACGTCAGCGTGACGACCCCGGGGAGGAACAGGCCGACGGTGTTGGCCGGCAGCGAGTCCTTGAGGAAGTAGCGGTAGGTCACCGTCGTCGCGGTGTCGGCACGGCCCGAGATGAGGAGCGGGGTGCCGACGAGGACCGGGCGGCCACCGCTGAGGGCGAGGTCGCCGAGGGGGCCGGTGACGACGAACGGCGCGACCGTGGCCGACTCGATGCTCGACGTGCGGATCGGCTCGGGAGCGACGCCGTCGGCCGGGGGCAGGCTGGTCCAGGTGATGTCGAGGTAGCGCTGGGCGTTGATCTGCGCCGCGGTGATCGAGCCGCCGTTGCTCGGGCTCGCGAGCGTGGCGTACGGGCCGGGCTTCGGCTGCGCCAGGGTCGGCTGGAAGACGAGGAACGACTCGTCCTCGCCCATGAGCATCGCGCCGGACCTGTCGCTGAATCCGCCGTTGAGGAAGCGCACGGTGACCAGGCCCTGCGGGAGGGTGCCGGTGTAGGTGTAGCGGTACGTCGTCCCGGAGACGAGGGTGGGGACGCCGCTCACGGTCACGCCGGCGATGGCGACTCCGCCGGCGAGGAGCTGGATCTCGGCGTCGGTGTCGGTGATCGTCTCGGGCCGCAGGCCGACGCCGTTCGGGTCGTTGAAGATCACCGTGATGGTGCCGCCGAGCTGGCCCGGGGTGACGACCGCGTTGCGCAGCGGGGTCACGAGGTCGGCGGTCGGGAACAGGGTCGCCGTGGTGCCGGCCGCCAGGGCCGGGTCGCCGGCCTTGGGGAAGAGCTTGAAGTCGGTGACCTTGAAGTTGACGAGGCGGAACCCGGTGACGGGCGAGATCGAGAAGGCGCCGAACCCGGTGAGGCGCGCGACGTCACGGCCGCCGATGCCGATGAGCAGGCCCGCGTTGGCGAGGCTGATGTCGAGGTCGCCGCTGGGCGAGCGGGTCAGGCCGAGGGTGCCGGTGAGCTCGAAGATGCCGGCGACGGCGAAGCGGGCGTTGGTGGCGGTGAACCGGTAGGTCCCGGCGGCGAGCACCGGCGTGTGGCCCGGCACGCTCTGGTCGGAGGTGGTCGTGTTCGCCTCGAACGTGACCGAGCCGCTCACCGTGAGCCCGTCGAGCCCGACGAGGGACAACGTGCCGGTGACCCGCAGGGCGAAGCCGACGCCGGGGACGTTCCTGAAGGCCATCGTCGCGTTGGTGACGAGGATGCCCACGGCGGCCGGGTTGAGCGAGCCGTCGGCGCGCTTCGAGGGCCCCTTGCCGATGAAGATCTCCAGGCCGCTGCCCGAGAACGTGGTGCCGTTGATGGAGAAGCTGCCGGCGCGGATCTCGAGGATGTCGCCGAAGGAGAAGTCGAGGTCCTGGACGAGGAAGCTGATGCCGGGCGCGAGGTCGATGGACACGCTGCCGGTTCCCACGCTGACCGACTGCTTGACCTGGACGCCGGTGGTGTTGACGCCGAGCCCGACGCTCGCCCCCCCGACCGGGATGTCGACCCGACCGGTGATGACGCCGGCGATGCCACCGGTCGTCGTACGGACCTCGGTGACGGTCGGCGGCCCGGCGGAGGCCGGGACGGTCACCGAGTTCGGCGGGAAGATGATGAGCGCGCCGGAGGCGGAGGTGATGCCCTCCGCACCGCCCGGCCCGGAGATGCCCTGGCCGCCGGTCACGGAGGCGTTGGCGAAGGCGATCTTCGTCAGCTGCGAGCCGGTCGGGCCGACCCGCTCGAAGGCGACGTCGGCGCGGATGACGATGGTGCCGCCCGTGGCATCGACCCCGTTCTTGAAGATCCGGATGTCGATGCCGTCCGCGGCGATCCGCAGGTAGGGACCCGTGGGGAGGGCGAGGACGCGGACGTTGCCGAGCACCTGGGCCCGGTTGCCCACGGCGTCCCACGTGACGCTGAACCCGCCGGTGACGGCGGCGACGGTGAGGGCGTGGCCGGTGAGGGCCTCGAGCGCCGTCTCGACCTGGGCGGCGGTCGCCGCGACGGCGAGCGGCCCGGAGACCTCGGTGGTCTCGATGCGCCCGTTGCCGTTCCGGTCGTAGGCCAGCGTGTAGGTACCGCTCGTCGCGGTGACGAGGAGCCGCTGCACCTCCCGGACGCTCGCGGTCCCCTGGGTGTCGGTGACCGCGTCGAGCCCGGCGAACTGGACGATCTCGGCGACCGGGACCCCGAGGTTGTTGACCTGGAGCTTCAGGGTCGCGGTGATCGAGACGGGCAGGCCCTCGAGCGCGACGGTCCCCTCGACCTCACCGGCGATGCCGCCGGCGGTGAGGATGACGGCGCCGGAGCCGTTCGACAGGCGCACCCCGCGACCGGGGTCGCCGAGGAAGAGCCCGACCTGGGTGAAGGCGATCCGCACGACCTTGGTGCCGGCCGAGGTGGTGCGCTGCTCGAAGACGACGCTCGCGGTCAGGGACTGGTTCTTGATCGTCACGGCGACGGGGGCGCCCACGCCCACAGTGACCCGCACGTACGGGCCGGCCGGGGCGATGAGCGGGATCGGCGAGCCGTCGACGTCGACCGAGGTGCTGATCGCGCGGGTCGTCGTGTTGATGAGGAGCTCGGCGGTGGCGTCGGCGACCGTGATGTCGCTCGCGAGCGACGGGGCGAGGGTGAGCGTCACGGCGATCTTCGCGGCGATGCCGCCCGCGGCACCGGCGGTCGCCGGCACGATCATGATCGCGCCGGTGGTGATGCCGACGGTGACGAAGGTCGTGGTGCCGTTGCCCAGGGCGAGCGAGACGTTCTTCAGCCCGATCGTCACGACCCCGGTGGTCGCGTTCTTCTTGAAGGTGAACGAGCCGGTGAGCCGCTGGCCCGCGACGTCGAGGCTGACGCCGGTGCCGGAGACGAGGACCCCGCGCTCGACGGTGACGATGACGTCGTCGGTGGTCTCGGGGGTGGTGGCCCCGGCGATCTGGAGCGGCTGGTTCGTCAGCGTCGTGTTGAGGCGGACGTCGAAGGTTCCGGAGAAGACGACGCCGGGCACGTCGACCGCGACGGTGGCGACGACGCGGCCGACGACGCCGCCCTTGACGCCGGCGGTGGCCCCGATGATCTTCAGCGTCCCCGAGCCGTTGCTCACGACGACGACGTCGCGCTCGGGCGAGCCGAGCCGCAGGCCGAGGTTGCTCACGGCGACCGTGAGGTCGGGGACCTCCACGGCCGGGATGGAGCCGTCGGTGGCCAGGCGGGTGCGGCTCTCGACGCGCAGGTCGGCGGTGAAGCGCTGACCACCGATGACCAGGGCGAGCCCGGTGAGGGAGGCCGAGACGAAGGGTCCGGCCG
Source organism: uncultured Actinomycetota bacterium (assembly GCA_963795035.1). Classification (GTDB taxonomy): domain Bacteria; phylum Actinomycetota; class Actinomycetes; order Actinomycetales; family Dermatophilaceae; genus Oryzobacter. Next base: position 318,720 of record CAWCFZ010000004.1, read on the forward strand.
GTAGGGCGAGGGTCAGGACCTGGCCGTCGACGACGAACTGCTCGTCCACCGCCACCGGCATGACCTTGGCGCCCACGGTGCGGCGCAGCTGGTTGACCTCGACGACCACGGTGGCGGTCACCGGGGTGATGCCCTCGCCGAGGAGGAGGGAGGCCGTGGCCGACACGCGGCCGGCGAGACCCTGCGGCGTCACGAGGAACAGCGCGGTGCCGTTGGTCACCGACAGGCCGATCTCGTCGCCGTCGATGACGGTGAGCGGGTCGCCGTCGACATCGAGACCGGGGGCGCCGAGGAACAGCGAGACGTTGATGGCGGCGACCTTGAGGATCTTCACGTCGTCGGTGGTGTTGAGCACGCGGTCGGCCCCGGCGCTGGAGACCTGCTCGACCATGAACGTGCCGGCGATGCTCTGCCCCGCGACGGTGAGGCTCGTCGTCATGGTCACGCGCAGGAAGCGCCCGGCCGGCAGGTCGAGGCCGAGCCCCGCGTCGACGGCGCGGGTCGGCATCGTGTTGAGCTCGAGGGTGGCGCTGAGCGTGCCGAGGGTGAACGGCAGGCGGTCCAGTTCGTCGGTCCCGAGGGTGGCGGTGATCCGGCCGGCCATCCCGGTGGGCGTCACGAGGAAGGCACCGGAGGGGATGGCGAGGCGGAAGCCGACGTCGTCGGTCGTCACCTCGGTGCCCTTGTCGTCGCCGAGGAAGAGCGACGCGCCGGTGACGGTGACCTTCACCGTGCGGGTCGTGCCCGTGGTGACCTGCTCGAACCAGAAGGTGCCGGCGATGGTCTGCCCGCCGACGCTGAGCTCGAGGTTCTCGCCGCCGATGGCGAAGCGGACCGGTCCGCCCGTGTTGACCTCGAGGCGGATGTCCCCGCTGAGGCTGACCTGCGGGATGGAGACGACGATCCTGCCGATGAGGCTGCCGGAGACGGCCCCGCCGGTCAGGACGAAGGCGCCTCGTGCGTTCTCGAGCCGGACGAGCTCGGTGGTGCCGTCCCCGAGGGCGAGGGTGACACCCGAGAAGGCGATGACGGTGACCGGCGAGGCGGCGGTGCCCGACTGCTCCAGGGCGATGTTGCCGGTGAGGGTCTGGCCAGCGACGGTCAGCGAGACGTTGTCGCCGGAGACCCGCAGGTACGGACCGGCCGGCAGGACCATCGAGACGGTCGCACCGTCGAAGGTCACGCTCTCGCGGACCTCGCGCGTGGTGCGGTTGATCGCCAGGCCGAACGTCCCGGTGAGGGCGACCCCGGCCGGGAGGGTGCCGGGCTTCAGGTCGAGGGTGCCGCGCACCGTGCCGGCGAGGCCGTCGGGCGTCAGGACGAGGATGCCGTTGACGCCGGTGAGGATGGGGTCCGCAGCCTGCAGCGACGGGATGGTGAGCCTGCCGTCGGAGAGCGCGATGACGGTGGTGCGCGCGCCGCCGGCGCCGGAGGAGGTGCGGATGCTCACGGAGGCGACCAGGCGGGGGCCGCTGGTGCCGAAGGTCATCGTCAGGTCGGCGACGACCTGCACGTACGGGCCGGCCGGCACGCGGTGGGTGCCCAGGCCGTCGGGGACCACCACGGCCGCGGTTCCGGTGTTGACGTCGAGGTGGAAGGAGCCGATGAGGTCGACACCGGCGCCGAAGCTCAGGGCCGTGCCGACGGTCAGCCGCGCGGCGAGGCCCCCTGGGCCGACGACCATCGAGCCGGAGAGCGTCACCGTGCCGATGCCCGCCCCGAGGTCGAGCGCCATGCTGGTGACGGCGACGGTGGTGACCCGGGCGCCGCCTGCCTGCGTCTCCTGGGTGATGCTGATGTCGCCGACGAGGGAGAGGTCGCCGACCGTGATCGTCACGGGGTTGCCGGTGACCTTGAGGTACGGCCCGGCCGGCAGCGTGATCGAGATGACGCCGATGGCCGTGGCCGTCTGGAACGACGTGGCGAGCGGGCCGCTGCCCTTCGCGGCGCGCCACTCGGCGGGGCCGGTGCCGTCGATGGTCACGAGGTCGGCGGTCGTCCCGGCGTCGACCCGACCCGATCCCACCGCCACGACCGCACCGGTGGCCACGACGGTGACCGCGGCCGAGAAGCCGCTCCAGGTGCCGCCGGGGTTGAGTGCGACCTGCACGCCCGTCCCGGTGGTGCGCACGAGGTCGAGCGTCCCGTTGCCGTCGATGTCGACGAGGACGGCGGAGGTCGTGCCGGAGGTGCCCGGAACGGTGCCCGCGGTGAACGTGCCGTCCCCGGCGCCGAGGAGCAGGGCGTCGGCCACGCCCGTGGCGCCGGAGCCGACGAAGAGGTCGAGCTTGCCGTCGGCGTTGACGTCGCCGAGGGCCAGCACCTGGGTCGCCGTCCACGTGCCCGAGACGGCGGAGCCGGCACCCACCCCGAGCCACAGGCCGGTGGCGCCCGAGGAGCCGAGGTTGGAGTAGAGGGTCACCGTCGTGCCCGAGGCCACGAGGACGTCGGCCCCGGCGGCGCCGTCGACGGTGCCGATGACGATGGCGCGGGCGGAGGTCCCGAGGGAGACGCCGGTGTGGGCGGAGAAGAGGCCGGCGCCGTCGTTGCGGAAGAGCAGCGTGGCCGCGGAGGTGCCGACGACGAGCTCGGCGCGGCTGTCGCCGTCGAGGTCGCCGAGGGCCAGGGCGGTCACCGACGCGCCTGTCGGCGAGGACGATCGCCGGGATGGAGTCGTAGGGGTCGCCGCTGCCGTCGCCCAGGTAGAGGAACACGCCGGTGGTGGTGCCGACGACGACGTCCGCCCGGCCGTCCCCGTTGACGTCACCGACGACGAGTGCGGTCGTCGTGCCCGGCTGGGCGCCGAAGGCCACCGAGTCGCTCACCGGGCCGTCGGCGAAGGGGCGGGTGTTGATGGCCAGGGTGAGGACGGCGTCGAGGCCGACCCCGGGGACGTTCATCCGGACCCGGCCGGTCAGGGTGCCGGCGAGCCCGCCTGTCTTGCCGGGCGAGGCACCGGTGATGACGAGCAGGCCGACGCCCTCCGACAGCGTCACGACGTCGGTGGTCCCGTCGCCGAAGCCTGCGGTGACGTTGCGCAGCGCCACCCGGACGACGTCCGTTCCGCCGCTGACGGCCTTCTCGAGCACGATGTCGCCGGAGACCCGCTGGCCGGCGATCTCGATCCGGATGCCGGTGCCCTCGACCCGCAGGTAGGGCCCGCCCGGGAGGGTCAGCGAGGTGCTGACGCCGTCGACGACGACGGTCTCGGTGACCGCGCGGGTCCCGGTGTTGACCGCGACGGTCAGCGTTCCCACGAGGACGGCACCGGGGATCGTCACGGTGATCGTGCCACCGAGCCGGCCGGCCATCCCGGCGGGCGCGAGGACGAACAGACCGCTGCCGTTGCGGACCTGGACCCCGCCGGTGGCGCTGCCGAGGTCGATCTCGACGCCGGTGGCGAAGACGCGCGTCGTCCTCGGGGGCGCGGTGCCGGCCGGGGCGGTCGGGCTGAGCGCGCCGGTGACCTGCTCGAAGCCGAAGACCCCGCGCACCGACTGGCCCGCGATGGTGATCGTGGCCCTGCTCGTCAGGGTGCCGAGCTGGAGGCGGAGGGAGCCGGCGGCGATGTCGTAGCCCGAGACGGTGCGCAGGGCGCTCGTCGTGTTGACGAGGAGACGGGAGGCGCCGGTGGACAGCAGGACGCCGGGGGCGTTGACGGTGACGACGAGGCCGTCGAGCGCCACGACGATGCCAGCCGCCGCGCCACCCGCGGTGCCCGTGCCGAGGACGATGGTGCCCGTCGCGACGTCGATCTTCACCGGGGGCTGGCCACCGGCAGGCGCCGTGCCGAGGGAGAGCGAGACCGTGGTGAGCGTCACGGTGATCTCGCCGTCGCTGCCCTTGGTGAACGAGAAGCCGCCCTTCAGCTCCATCCCGTTGACGGCGAAGGTGAGGTCGCTCGCGCCGACCGACAGGTAGGGCGCCGACGCGGACCCCGCGACCGGGACACCGAGCTGGACGGTCGTCGTCGACTCGTTGAACTGCACGCTGATGGTGCCCGAGAGGGTCAGGCCGGGGATGCCGAGGAGGCGGACCGTGCCGGTGGCCGACAGGGCCCTGCTGCCCGAGGCGCCGACCGACGAGCCGGACGCGCCCTCGATGACGATGCCGACGGCGGTCGGGTTCACGGTGCCGTCGTCGTTCTTGTACGGCCCCTGGCCGACGAAGAAGGTGACGTCGGTGAAGGTGACCGTGCCGCCGCCGAACGTCACCGTGCCGTGGATCTCGACGAAGTCGCCGATCCGGATGGTGCCCGATCCGGAGACGAGGACGTACGGGGCCGCCGCGGTCCCGACCTGGGTGCCGTCGAAGAGGATCGCGATCGACGTGCCGCCGACCTCGATCGTCTCGTCGACGGTGCCGCCGGTGGAGTTGTACTTCACCCCGACGGTGATGGTCCCGGCGAACGGGGCGGCCGCACCGGTGACCGTCCCGGTGAAGGTGCCCGCGACACCGCCGCCGGCGACGATGAACGCACCCTGGCCGTTGGTGATCGACAGGGCATCGCCACCCGCGCCGGCGCCGCTGCTCGGCGTCAGGCTGACGACGACGTTCGCCAGGCCGATGCGGGTCACCGGGGTGGGCTGGGACAGGCGCAGGGCGAGCGTGGCGCCGCCGGTCAGGAGGTCGAGGTCGGCATCGGCGTTCGCGTTGACCAGGGTGAGGACGTCGCTCGGGACCGAGGTCACGACCGCACCGCCGCCGAAGCCCTTCCACGCGGTGCCCAGGCCGCCGCGGTTGAGGAAGAGCAGGGCCCCGGTGGGGGTGCCCAGCAGCAGGTCAGGGCGGCCGTCGCCGTCGACGTCGGTCAGGGCCACCGAGCGCCCGGCCGGGGTCGCGGGCGACGCGGAGACCGGGGTGCCGGCGCCGAGCCCACCCCAGAGCGTGCCCGTGAACTTCTGGTTGAGGTGGATGACGGCCGGTCCGCCGGCCACCGCGACGACGAGGTCGCGGAAGCCGTCGCCGTCGAGGTCGGCGGCCGCGGCACCGCGGGCGTCCGCGGAGTTGGCGACGGTGGTGACGGCGGCGAAGCCCTGCCAGATCGTGCCGGTGGCGGTGTCGACCCCGAGGTTGCGGTAGATGCCGTGCGCGGCGCCGCTGGTGATGACGACGAGGTCGAGGACGCCGTCGTTGGTCAGGTCGGTGAGGAGGACGGCCTTCGTGGCGGTGTCGGTGCCGAGGCTCGTCGTCCCTGCCGTCGTCGTGGTCGACATGCCTTGCCAGGCACCCGCCACGTCCTTCCCGAGGTTGGTGAAGACCTTGGTCGTGGCGCCGGTGCCGCTCGCCCCGACGACGATGTCGGCGAAGCCGTCGCCGGTGACGTCGCCGACCGCGACCGAGGTCGCGCCGGTGGTGGTGAGGGTGGTCGTCGTCGTGGCGAAGGTGACCGTGGCGGGGGCGACCGTGGGGGTGGTCGTGGCGGCGGTCCCACCGGTGACCCGCTGGACGAGTGTCGAGCCGGCCTGCGTGACGATGACGTCGAGGCGCCCGTCGCGGTCGAGGTCGGCCAGGGCGACGGCCACGGCCGCGCCGGCCCACGTCCTGGCGGCAGTGGCGCTGAACGCGCCGGGCCCGGTGCCGAGGAAGAGCGAGGTGCCTGCGGTGGTCCCGAGGAGGAGGTCGAGCTGCCCGTCGCCGTTGACGTCGCCGGTGGCGATGCCGGTGACCGACGACGCGGTCGGCAGCCCGCCACCGGCCGGGACGCCGCCGTAGCCGGGGCGGGTGCTCTGGGCGACGACGAAGTCCCCGCCGAACGAGGCCGGGCCGACCACGAGGGTGCCGCTCACCGCGACCTGGAAGGCGGGGCCGGCGGGGGCGACGAGGTGGATCGACGTCGTCGTCGTGACGTCCGGGAGGGTGACCGAGAAGGTCCGGTCGACGGCGGTGGCGCCGGTGTTGACCTGGAGGGCGACCGTGCCGGACAGGCTGATCGACGAACCGAGGGCGAAGACGGCCGGCAGGCCGGTGGCGCCGCCGCCCAGCGACCCGGAGAAGGTCGCGGCGACCCCGGAGGAGGTGATGAGGAGCGCGCCCTGCCACTGGTGGACCGCGAGGACGGTGACGGCGCTGCCCAGGCTGAGGGTGAGCCCGGCCACGGCGATGCTCACCTCGGGGGAGGTTCCGGTGCGCCGCTCGATGACGACGCTGCCGCCCAGGGTCTGGCCCGCGACGCCGAGGACCACACCGGTCGCGACGACGCGGAAGCCGGGCTTCAGCGTCACGGTCTGCGGGGTGTGCGGCGGCGCCGGCGCCGGGACGGTGATGTCCTGGTTGGCCCCGGTCGTGTTGAAGCGGACCTGGAAGGCACCGGCCAGGGTGACCGAGGGGACGTCGAGCTGGACGCTCGCCGCCACCTGCCCGTACATCCCGGCGGCGGTGAGCACGAGGGTGCCGTTGACGCCGGTGAGCGTGACGAGCGGCGAGGCGGCGGAGCCGAGCGCGATCCGGCCGTTGGCCACGGTCACCGTGAGGGTCGTCCCGACCTTCGTGACGGTGATGTCGGCCCCCAGCGACAGCCCGTCAGCGAGGGCGACGACGACGGCGACGCCACGCGCCCGCAGCAGCGGGGTCGTGCTGTTCGCCGCCCCGGGGAGCCTGAGCTCGCGCACCAGGCCGCCGATGGTGAAGCTCTCGGCGACGGCGGTGGTCGAGGTGTTGATCTCGACGACGAAGGTGCCGGACAGGCGCACGCCGGGGACGTTGCGCAGGGCGACCGTGCCGCTCAGCGAGGCCGCGACCCCGGTGCCGTTGGTGACGAGCAGGGCCTCTCCACCGGTCAGGGTGAGGACGGTGCGGGTGCCGTCGCCGAGCGAGAGCTCGACGTTCGTCGCCGCGACCTTGATGAACGTGGTGTCGGCGTCGGCCCCGGTGCCCCCGACGGCGCCGTCGGCCCCCAGCGACAGGGTGCGCTCCACCGACACGTCACCGCGCAACGTCTGGCCGCCGACCTCGAGGACGATGCCCGTCCCGGCGATCCGCACGAACGGCCCGGCCGGGACGTCCACCGACACCGAGGAGGTGCCGACCTGCAGGCTCTGCGTGACCCGGGTACCGGTCGTGTTGACGGCGACCTCGAACGCGCCGGTGAGCCGCAGGGCCCCGCCGAGGTTGAGCTCGAGGCTGCCGCCGAAGGACCCGGCGATCCCGGTGGCGGAGACCACGAGCAGGCCGCGACCTCGGACGAACGCCACCTCGGGGGCGGGGTTGGCCTGCGTGTCGAGGAGGACGACGGAGGCGTTGGAGAGGCCGAGCCGCACGACCGTGGCGCCGGTGGCGGTGGTGACCTGCTCGACGACGACGTCGGCCCTGAGCGGCTGCCCGATGACGGTGATCCGCAGGTCGAGCGCGGCGATCCGCAGGTAGGGGCCGGCCGGGAGGGTCCCGCTGGTCAGGGCGGCGGACGCGCCGGTCGTGTTGACCCTGACGTCGACGGTGCCGGTGACCGAGACGTCGGGGACGTTGAGCGCGATGGTGGCCACCACGTGCCCGGCGAGGCCCGCCGAGGTGAGCACGAGGTCCGCGGAGCCCTGCTGGGTCAGCGAGACCACGGGGGCGTCCGACGTCCCGCCGAGGCGGAGCGTGACGCCCGTCGCCCGGATCCGCACGACGGCCGCGCCCGCGGCATCCGTGGTGCGGGTGATGACGACCGAGCCGGTGAGGTCCTGGCCGAGCACGGAGAGCGTGACGTTCGTGCCGGAGATCCGCAGGTAGGGCCCGGTCGGCAGGTCGAGGACGACCGGCGCGCCGGCCCCCACGGTGAAGGTCTCGAGCACCGGGGCCGAGGTCGTGTTGATCTCCACGGCGAGGGCGCCGGTGAGCGACACCTGCGGGACGGTGACGGCGACCGTGCCGGTGATCCGGCCCGCGAGCCCGGTGGGACCGAGGAGGAGGACCGCCGAGCCGTTGCTCACGGTGAGGACCGGGCTGGCCCCGCCGAGCGCGAGCGAGACGTTGCTCATCGCGAGGCGGACGGTCTGGGTGTCGAGCGCCGGGCCCTCACCGCCGGGGAGTCCGTCGCTGCCGTAGGAGACCGAACGCTCGACGACGAGGTCGCCGCGCAGGCTCTGGCCCAGCACGGTCAGCACCATGCCGGTGCCCTCGAAGCGCAGGTACGGGCCGGCCCTGACGTCGAGGGCGACCGGGGTGCCGGCGACGTCGACGGTCGCAGTGACGACCGCGGAGGTCGTGTTGACGGCGAGGGTGAGTGCGCCGGTGAGCGACGTGCCGGCGGGGAGGGTGACGACGACCGTCCCCGAGACCCGCCCGGCCACACCGGCGGTCGTCACGAGGAACAGGCCGGTGCCGCCCGTGATCCGGACCCCGTGGGCGCCGGCCCCGATGGTGAGGTCGACCCGGTTCAGCGCGATGGTCGTCACCGGGGCGCCGGCCACCGTCGCACGCTCGACGACGACGTCTGCGGTGAGCGACTGGCCCTGCACGGTGACGGTGAGACCGGTGCCCTCGACCCGCAGGTAGGGGCCGGACGGCAGGTCCAGGGCGAGGGTCGTGCCGCCGACCTCCAGGCTCGTCGATACCGCCGCCGCGGTGGAGTTGAGCGAGACGGTGAGCCCGGTGCCGAGGTCGATGCCGGGCACGGTGACGCGGATCTGTGCGGACAGCCGACCGGCGACACCGGCCGGGGTGAGGAGCAGGACACCGGTGCCCGCGGTCACCGCGACGGCGCTGCCGAGGGAGATGGTGACTCCGGTGGCTGCCACGAGGACGTCGTCGCCGCGCTTGCTGAACGAGAAGGTGCCGGTGAGCGACTGGCCACCGAAGGCCATCGTGGCGCCGGTGGCGACGAGCTCGACGACGGGTGCGGCGGTGGTGAACCGGACGACCACGGGGGCCGCGCCACCGGGCATCTCGAGCGTCTCGTCGATGACGAGGCCGGTCGTGTTGACGCGAGCGGCGACGGTCCCGGTGAGGGTGACGCCCGGGATGCCGACGAGGCTGACGGTGCCGGAGGCGCTCAGCGCCCAGGTCGACCCGATCTTGACCAGGCCGATGCGCCCGTCGGTGAGCAGGACGCCCACGGCCAGCGGGTTGGTCTCGCCGGTGGAGAGCTTGGCCGGGCCGCGGCCGAGGAAGATCGTCAGCCCGTCGCCGGCGAAGACCTGGGCCGCCTGGCCGCCGATCGTCGTGTCGCTGAAGGTGATGCTGCCCTCGATCGTCAGCACGTCGGCGATCGTCAGGCTGAGGTTCGACAGCGAGACCTCGAAGACGTTGCCCGCCGCGAACTTCACCGACAGGGTGCGCCCGCCGACGTCGATGGAGGTGTCGACCGGGCCAGTCGTCGTGTTGACGCGCAGCAGGATGTCGGCCCCGGCGCCGACCGGGCCGGCCGCGATGGTGACCTTGCCGGTGAGGTACCCGGCGACGCCTCCGGTGAGGAGGACGAACGCGCCCTGGCCGTCGACGAGGCGGGCTCCGTCGCCGCCGACGGTGACGTCGACCGACACGTCGGTGGCCGCGACCACGGTGACCGCGCTGCCGTCGCCGGCGGTGCCCTGACGCAGGGCGAAGCTGCCGGCCAGCTGCGCGCCGCCGGTGCCGAGGGTGAGGCGCGCACCGAGGAGGGCGACGCTGACGAAGGGGCCGGCGGGCACCGACATCGAGACCGTCGTGGCGCCCACGGTCACGGTCTGCGACACCGCGGTGCGACCGGTGTTGACCTCGACCCTCACCGAGGTCGCGGTGAGGGTGGTGCCGCCGCCGAGGGACAGGGTGAACGACTGGACGTCGAGCGAGCCGGCCACCCCGCTGGGCCCGACCACGAGGATGCCGGTCGCGGCGCCGATGGCCAGGACCGTCGTCGAGCCGGTCTTGAGGGTGAGCAGGTTGGTCGGGTCGGCGACGGTGTTGACGATCGCCACGGTGACCACGGACTGGCCGGCGGCGGTCGTGGTCTGCTCGACGACGACGTTCCCGTGCAGGGTCTGGCCGGCGAGGACGAGGTCGACCCCGGTGGCCTCGACCCGCACGTGGCGGGTGGCGGCGCGGGTGTCGAGGTCGACGGTGACGGTCGCGGCCAGCGACACCGACGGGACCGAGAAGGCGAGCGAGCCGGTGAAGGTGCCGTGGACGCCGCCGGCCTCGACGGTGAGGTCGGCGCTCGCGCCGGTGACCGTGGCGAGCCCGTTGCCGAGGTCGAGCGAGGCACCGGTGACGACGAGGTGCGTGGCCGTTCCGGCGCGCTCGACCACGACGTCGCCGGTCAGGCGCTGGCCCGCGACGGTGAGCACGAGGCCGGTGCCCTGGAAGCGGACGTACCCGGCGGGGGTCGCGGCCGCGGGGAGGGCGATGGTCACCTCGGCGCCGCCGACGGTGACGACCCGGTTGACCGACGGCGGTCGTGCCGTTGAAGCGCAGGTCGAGGGTGCCCGTCACGCTGACGCCGGGCACGGTGACGGCCACGGTGCCCGTGACCCGTGCTGCCATCCCGGCGCCCGTCACGACGATGACGCCGCTGCCGCCGGTGATCGACACGGCCGGCTGGCCGCCGGCGGTGACGGCGAGGGTGAGCCCGGTGGCGCTCGCGACGACGACGGTCGCGCCGGCGTCGTCCGTGGTGCGCTCGAGGGCGAGGTCGGCGCGCAGGGTCTGGCCGGCGACGGTGAGGGCCGCCCCGACGACCTCGACCCGCAGGTACGGGCCGGCCGGCAGGCCGAGCGCGGGGGCGGTGGAGGTGTTGACGGCGACCGAGACCGAGCCGAGGCTGAGGCCGGGCACGACCACCGATGGTGTCGACGGTGGCCGAGATCCGACCGGCCAGGCCGCGGGCTCCGACGACGAGGGCGCCCTCGACGTTCGTGAGCCGGACGATGACGGTCGTGCCGGCGGTCAGCTCGATCGTCGCGCCGCTGATGGCGAGGGTGGTGACGGCGCTGCCGTCGACCACGAGGCGCTCGATGTCGACGGTGGCGCCGGTGATCGACTGTCCGGCGACGGTGAGGGTGAGCCCGGTCGCGGTGAGCCGCAGGTACGGGCCGGCCGCGAGGGTCGTGCTGCCACCGGTGACGGTGAAGACCGGCGTGCCCGTCGTCGTGTTGACGACGAGGCGCAGGTCCGTGTCGAGAGAGAAGCCCGGGACCAGCAGGATTCCTCTGCCCTCGATGACCGCCGAGGCTCCGCCGGCACCGAGCCGGATCTCGCCGGCACCGGTGAACGACAGGACGTCGGTGCCACCGTCGCGCAGGCGCAGGGCGACGTTCGTCGCCGCGACCGTCATCCCGGTGCTCGTCCTCGTGAAGGCCAGGTCGGCCGAGAACGACTGGCCCAGGACGGCGACGGTGACGCCGACACCGGCGACGGACACGAACGGTGTGGTGCCGACGGCGACCTCGCTCGAGGAGGCCTTGAAGTCGAGGACGACGGTGCTGCTGCCGTCGGCGAACGCGATGGTGCGCAGGACCGTGTCGGTCGACTCGTTGACGCGGACCCGGACCGTGCCGGAGAGGGTGACGCCCGGGAAGCCGATGAGCGCGACCTGTCCGGTGACCTCGAGCGCGACCTTGCCGGTGCCGTCCTTCCACAGGCCGACGGTGGCGCCGGTGATGAGCAGGCCGCGGGCGAGCGGGTTGCGGTGGCCGTCGGCGGTGAAGGCGGGCCCGTCGCCGACGAAGACGGTGAGGTTGCGGCCGGCGAACTCGGTGGTGGAGATCTCGAAGTCGCCCTCGATGGTGACGACACCGCCGATGGTGATCGAGCCGCCCGAGACCGACAGGCGGAACACGTCTTCGGTCGAGGTGAAGGTGACCGGGAGGTCCTCCCCACCGACCCGCACGACCGTGTCGAGCGCTTGGCCGGTCGTGTTGACCCGCAGGAGGACGTTGGCGCCGCCGGTGAAGCCCGTGATGGTTGACGACAGCGTGCCGGTGACGAAACCGGCGATGCCGCCGGTGCGGACGACGAGGACGCCGGTCGCGTTCGTGACCGAGCCGCCCGAGGCGATGCTGGCGGAGCCGCCGCTCAGGACGAGGACCGTCTCGACCGCACCACCCGGTGCCTGCGGAGCGCTGGATGGCCAGCGTGCCGGACACGCTCCCGAGGGCCCCGACCGTGATGGTGCCGGAGAGCTCGACGCGGACGTACGGGCCGGCGGGCAGGGTGCGGGCGGCGACGACGACGGTGGTGGGGCGGGTGTTGACGTCGAGCGTGACGCTCGTCGCGCCGACGCCGACGCCGAGGGTGGTCAGCGGCGCTTGGAAGGTCGGGGCGAGGGTCAGGGTGCCGGCGAGGCCGTCCGGGGCGATGACGAGGCTGCCGCCGCCGGTGACGGTGACGACGCCGCCGACGTCGGCCGTGAGGTTCGCGAGGGTCACCGTGACGACGGAGCCTCCCGTGACGGCGGTGCGTGCCAGGGTGACGTCGGCCGTGATGTCCTGGTCGGCGACGGTCAGCTGGAGCCCGAGCCCGGCGATCCTCACGAACGGGGCCGCGGCGTCGGTGTCGAGCTCCGCGGAGATGGGGCCGGTGAGGGTCACGCCGCCGACCCCGAAGGCGACGATGCCGGTGAAGGAGCCCGAGAGACCGGTCGCCGTGATGGTCAGGCTGGCACTGGCGCCGGTGATGGACGCGAGGCCCCCGGCGAGGACGAGCGAGGCGTTCGCGAGGACGACGGTGAGGCTGCCGGCGGTGCGGGTGACGGTGAGGTCACCGGTGAGCCGCTGCCCCAGGACGGTGAGCACCACGCCGAGGCCCGAGACCTCGAGGCGGGAGGTCGCGGTGTCGAGCGCGACGTGGAGGGCTCCGGTGAGCGAGACGCCCGGGACGGTGGCGACGACGGTGCCGCCCAGGGTCCCCGAGACGTTGCCGCCGACGAGGGTGAGGGTGCCCGAACCGCCCACGAGACGGAAGCCGGCGCCGCCGACCCCGAGGACGAGCGAGGCGCGGGCGAGGGTGACGGTGAGGCCGGTCGGCGTCGACTCGACGGTGAGGTCGGCCGTGAGGGTCTGGGTGCCGACGGTGAGGGTGGCGGCGTCGAGGGCGACGCGCACGTAGGGCCCGGCGGGCAGGCCGTCGACGGCGGTTCCCGTGGTGTTGACGGCGAGGGCGACGGCGCCGCTCAGCGTGAACGCGCCGGGGGAGGTGGTGACGACGGCACTCAGCCGGCCCGCGACCCCGGCCGGGGTGAGCGTGAGGTCGCCCGCGACGCCGGTGAGGACGAGGGTGCCCGGACCGATGCTGAGCATCCCGCCGGCGATGGTGACGCGGGTTCGAGCGGTCGCGCCGCTGCCCGTGCGCTCGAGGGTCAGGGTGCCCGAGAACGACTGGCCCCCGAGGGTGAGCGCCGCCCCCGTCGCCGACAGGCGCAGGTACGGCCCGGCGGGCAGGCCCCCGGCGATGCCGCCGAACTCCGGCACCACGACGCCCGTCGTGTTGACGTACAGCGCGAAGGTGCCCGTGGTGAGGGTGGCACCGACTCCTGGGGCGTCGAGGGTCACGGTGCCCGTGACGCGGCCGGCGACCCCGGTCGAGCCGACCCGCAGCGTGGCGGTCCCGCCGGTGAGGGACGCCACGGGAGCGCTCGCCCCGGCGGGGACGACGAGGAACGTGACGCCGGTGGCGGCGACGTCGAAGCCGTCAGCGGTCTTCGTGAAGGCGAAGGTGCCGGAGAGCGTCTGGCCGAGGGCGGTGAGGGCCAGGGCGCCACCGATGGCGGTGAACGGCGTCACGGTGCCCTCCTCGCCCGCGACGAAGGCGACGACGACGGCCGGGCCCCCGGGGACGACGATCGACTCGGAGAGGACGCCGAGCTGGTTGAGGCGGACCGCGAGCGTGCCGGAGAGCGAGATGCCCGCGACGCCGACGAGCGCCACGGTGCCCGAGGCCGACAGGGCGTAGGTGTACGGGCCCGACCCGGCGCGCACCAGGCCCACCGTCGCACCGGTGACGAGCAGGCCGCGGGCCAGCGGGTTGAGGCTGCCGTCGGCGAGCCACGCCGGTCCGACACCGACGAACAGGCTGAGGCCGCGACCTCCGAAGACCATCCGGCTTCCGGCGGTGGTGAAGGTGAAGTCACCCTTGGCCGTCACGATGCCCGCGATGTCGAGGACGCCGCCGGTGACCGAGAGCGCGAAGACCCCGGTGGGGTTGGCCGCGGCCTCGGCGGCGGTGAACGACAGGTCGAGGGCCTGGCCGTCGAGGACGAGGGACTGCTCGACCCCGCCACCCGTGGTGTTGACCCGCAGGAGCACGTCGCCGGAGAAGCCGGAGCCGGCGCCCGACCCGGCGCGGCCGGAGACGACCGCCGCGACTCCGCTGGCCTGGACGACGAGCAGGCCAGCGCCGGCGGTGAGCAGCTCGGTGCCGCCGGCCGTGGCGGTGATCCCGGCGAGGCCGAGGACGACGACCGGGGTGCCGCCCGTGCCGTTCTGCCGCTCGAAGGAGACCGAGCCGGTGAGCACCTGGCCGGTGCCCACGGTGAGGGTGACGCCGGTCGCGACGACCCGCACGAACGGCCCGGCGGGCAGTCCGGCGGCCGGGATGCTGCGCGTGTTCACGGCCAGGGAGACCGAGGCCGCCGCCAGCGTCGCGAGGGTGAAGCCGGTGCCGGTGGAGGCCGTGGCCGAGAGCGAGCCGGCAACACCCAGGGCGTCGACGACGAGGGTGCCGGTGCCGAGCGTGACGACGAGCACGTCGCCACTGCCGACCGAGAGGGTCAGGCCGAGACCGGTGGCGGCCAGTGTCAGCGTGCCGCCCGACCGCTGCACGGTGAGCGTCGTCGCGGTCAGCGACTGGCCCGCGACGGCCAGCGTCGTCGTGCCGCCCGTGGCCACGAACCCGGGCGTGCTGGTGACGAGGGTCGAGCCGAGGGTGACGTCGGCGCCCGTGGCGTTGTGGACCACGGTCCAGCCGGTCCCGACCGCGGTGACGCCGGGGACGCCGGTGAGGGCCACGGTGCCGCCGGCGACCCGGAACGCGACCTGGCGGTTGGCCTTCACGAGCAGGTCGAGCGAGGTCGCCGTCACCGTGAGCGCGGGGCCGCCGGGGACGGCGAGGACGGCCGTCACGGGTCCGGCGGTGAGGGTGAGGTCGCTGCCGACCTGGGCGAGGGTGGCGCTCGCGGCCCGCAGGGTCAGCGCGTCACCGAGGGTGAGCACGAGGTCGGTGAGGGTCAGTGCGAGGTCGCCGGCGTCGAGTGCCTCGGCGTCGACGGTGTAGCTGCCCGTGAGGTTCGCGCTGCCCCCGACGGGCGTCGTGCCGTCGACGAAGCCGAGGGTGACGCGGCCGCTGAGGCTGACGGTCACCGTGTAGGACCCGGCAGATCCGCTGATGCCGGAGAAGGTGACCGTCGGGCTCGTGAGGACGAACACTCCGAGGTCGAGGTCGGGGAGGACCTCGGTGCGCGGCCCGGACAGCGCGTCGGCGAGGTAGGACTGGAGCAGCGGGATGATGAGCCCGGCGATGCCGTCGAGCGGGGTCCCCGCCACGAACGGGCTGAAGTGGGGGAGCGCGGCGCTCAGCGATCCGTGGCCGGCCGCGGTCGGCAGCATCTCGAGCCCGCCGTCGGGGGCGAGGTACCAGATGGCCGCGCCCGAGCCGCCGTCGACGCCGATCGTCAGGACCGGTGCGGCGCGGAAGTGGGTGATGGGGGCGCCGGTGCGCGCGTCCCACGCAAGCAGGTCGTAGACGAGCGAGACGGTGCGCAGCCCGGGCACGTAGCGTCGCTCGGCGCGGATCACGACGAACGCGTCGGCGGGCAGTGAGCCGGGGGCGAAGGTGAGGGTGGCGCGCCCCGAGGTCACGGTCCCGCCGGCGAGGGCGGTGACGAGGACGGACCCGGCGGGGGGTGCGGTGCTGGTCTGCGGGGCGGTGCTGCCCGGGAGGCCGCTGGCCTCGACCGGGGCGGTGCTGCCCGAGACGATGGTGACGGTCGAGCCGCTGCCGGCGGTGACCGGGGCGAGGATCTCGACGGTGGTGGGGCGCTGGACGAGGAGGATGGCGACGGAGCCGGAGGGGGCGGTGGACGTGCTCGACTCCACGGCCGGAGGTCCTCGGCCCGCCTGGAGGAGGAGGTCCTCCTCGGACTGCAGGGTGCCGGCGACCCGCACCTTGCTCGGGAGGATCGCGAGGACGAGGGCGACGGACGACGACGGCGCGGAGCCGCCGCCGTTGCCGCCGGTGCCGGCGGCGCCGTTGCCGCCGGCGACCGCGAGGAGGTCGACCGGTCCGCCCGCGCGCACGGGGAGGGCGGGGAGGTCGACGGTGGCCGAGCCGCGGACGATGGTCGCCGCGACCGAGGCCAGGGGGAGGGTCGAGGGAGCGGTGGTCGTCAGGAGCGCCGAACCGCCCTGTCCCGACGAGCGCGCGAGCGTGTCGGCGAGGGCGCGGACCGCCAGCAGCGCCGCGAGCGTCGTCGTGGTGCCCGAACCGGCGAGGCCGGGGGCCCGCGAGCTGGTCCGCGAGTCGCCGGTCGCGGTCATCGAGACGGCTCCCCCGGTGCGCACGGCACGACCCGAGGACGCCGAGACGTCGTGGGTGGCCAGGGTCAGGGCGAGGAGGGACGCGGCCGAGGTGGCGGCGGCGGCCTGCTCGGCCGTGAGGCGCAGGGACCCGGGGAGCACGAGCGCGGCGCCGGTACCCAGGCGGGCGTCGGTGCTCACGGTCACCAGGACCACCGCGCGGCCCGGCCCGGCGCCGCGGGTGGCATCAGCGGTGCTGCGGTCCTGCGACGTCGCCGTCACGGTGAGGTCGCGCGTGCCGGTGAGGGACGCACCGTCGCGCAGCCCGGCGAGGGTGTCGCCGTCGACGACGACCACCGCGAGGGACCCGGCCGGCCCGCTCGCGGCCGAGGAGGTCCCGGTGGTCGCGGTCGTGGAGGTCGCGACGAGGTCGAGGGCGCCGAGGTCTCCGCCGACGGCGGCGTCGGAGCCGAGCTCGGCAGCGCTCGACCGCGTGCCGAGCCCGACGGCCAGGGCGCCGCCACGGCCGCCCGTCGCGGTGGCGTCGGAGTGGTCGGTGAGGTCGGACCGGACGACGAGGAGGCCGCCCTCGACGTCGAGTGCGCCGTTGACGGAGGCGCGGGTGAGGACCGTCGGGAGGATGACGGCCACCGCGGCACCCAGGGCTGACGCGGCGGCATCGGCGGCGACCGTGGAGGAGTCGGTGGACCGGGCGCTGACGCGGGTGTCGCCGTCGGCACTCAGGCGCAGGACCTGCCCGTCGCCGGAGGCGAGGATGGCCTCGGTGAGGCTCGCGACCCGGCCCAGGCCCAGCGCCGCGGCGGAGCGGACTGGTCCGTCGGTGCCGGTGGCGGCGACGGTGAGCGAGATCGGCGGGGTCGTGTTGCTCGTCGCGCCGGCGGCGTTGCCCTCCGAGCTGACGAAGAGCCGGCCGCTGGAGGAGGCGTCGATGCCGAGCCGGCCCACGCGCAGACCGAGCAGCGCCGAGCCGTCGAGGACGGCGCGGGTCGTGCGCTCGACCGCGGCGGTCGCGGTGCCCCCTCCGGCGGTGGCCCCGGAGGCGTCACCGACCGAGCGGGCGTCGGTGGCGTTGACCGCGAGGAGCGACAGGGCGCCGTCGGAGGTGACCCGCGAGATCCCGCCGAGGCGGGTCTCGGCGAGGCTTGCCAGGACCACGCTGGCGCGGGCGGCGTCGGCTGACGTGCTCCCCTGCGCCACGGTCCCGACGGCGCTGGCCGAGCCGGTCGCCCGCGAGGTCGTGCCGAGGGTGACGGCACCGCTCGCGACGAGGAGCGAGTCGAGGACGAGGACCCGGGCCGACGACGAGCCGCGCACGGTGGCGTCGGGCCCGGTGGCGCTGCCGGTCGTCGCCGACGACGCGGTGATGCTGATGTCCCTGCCCTTGAGGGTCGCTCCGCGCACGGTCACCGTGGAGCTCGCCGAGGCGTCGGGGCCGGAGCCGGTGGCCGAGGCTGCCAGGGTGATGTCGCCGTCGCCGGCCGCGCCCGTCGTGTCGATGGTCGAGCCGGCCGTGACGACGACCTCGCGGGCCCTGATGACCAGACCGGTCGACGTGAGGCGGATCGTCCCGGTGAGGACGATGGTGCCCGACGCCGAGGAGACGACGATGCGGACCAGGCCGCGGGCCGCCAGGGCGCTCGTCGTGGCACCGGTGACGACGCGGACCGTGTCGGTCTCCGCGTCGTAGGTGAGGGTGCCGTCACCGGACAGCTCGAGCTCGGCCCCGTCGTCGGTCCGGCTCCACTGGGGACCGTCGGTGTCCACCGCGGACTCCCCGTCCGAGGACGCGCCGGCCGCCTCGTCGGTGGCACCGTCGTCGGTCGTCGTGGTGGTGTCGCCGGCCTGCACGTCGCCGTCGGCGGTGACGGTGGCGCTGTCGCCCTCAGCGGCGACCTCCTCTGCGGGGGCCTCCTCAGCCGGGGCCTCTTCGGCGGGGGCTTCCTCGGCGGGGGCCTCTTCGGCGGGGGCTTCCTCGGCGGGGGCTTCTTCGGCGGGGGCTTCTTCGGCGGGGGCCTCCTCGGCCGCGAGCGCGGGAGCAGAACCGACGCCGCGCACCTGGCCCGGCGCCAGGGTGTCGGCCATGAGGCCGCCGTCGGTGTGGCCGAGGCCGAGCACGTGGCCGATCTCGTGACGCACCGCGGTGAGCAGGCTCATCTGCGACCAGCCCCAGCCGGCGGCGTCGATGTCGATGACGACCGAGGAGCCGGAGGAGCGACCGAGCGTCGCGCCGGGGAGGTCGGCGATGCTCGCGCTGATCCCTGAGACGTCGCCGCCCGCGGCGGCCCACTCCTCCTTCGCCTGCGCGACGGCCTCCCCGAGGGCGGACTCGCTGAGGGCGTCCTCCGGCCCGACGGCCGTGTCGGGGAGGCTTGCCGCGGTGAGGGCCGCACCGGACGGGCTCGGCGACGGGCTGGGGGTCGGGGTGGGCGTCGACGTGGGGGTCGGCGTCACGGACGTGCCGCCACCGCCCGACACCGTGCCGGTGCCACCGTTGTCGAGGGGGCACGAGATCGAGGCGGCCGTGCCGTTCTGGCCGCCGACCGTCGTGCACTGGCTCGAGGACAACGCCTTGGCCAGGGCTTCGAGGGCCTCCTGCAGCCGCCGGTTCGCGTCGAGCTGGGCCTTGCGCACCGCCTCCGCCCGGCGGGCCTGCTCCTGCAGCGCTCGCAGCCGGCGCAGGTCGATCTGCTGCGTGCGGGTGGAGGTGGCGGCTGTGGCCTGCTGCGCGACGAGCCGCTGCCGCACCTGCTCGGCGCGCACCGACAGGGCCTGGTCGAGCTCGGCGCGGGCATCGGTGCGGGAGACGTCGGGGAGCACGACGACGACGGCGTCGCGCAGGGGGATCGTGATGCTGCCGTCCGACCCGACCGTCGCGGCCGCCGGCGTGCTGGCCGGGCGGTCGGTGAGGGCGCCACGCGCGGGTGCCTCGTCGGCCGACGCCGTCGCAGGGACGGCGAGGGTGGCCACCATGGCGGCCACCACGGCGATGACGACCGCGGCGGCGGGCCGGAGCCGGCGGACCCAGGAGGCCAGGACCCGGCGGAGGGCCAGGAGGACTGCCTGAGTGCGCGCGAGGATGCGGCGGGACAGTGGTCTCCCGCCGTCCCCGCCCTGCGCACGCACTACGTCCATCAACCCACTCCTGCGGCGACCGCCGCACTCACCCGTGGACGTTCAGGTGCCCTGCTGCACCTGGGTCGCACAAGAGGAGCAACCGTAGCGTCGGGGCGCGGAGGCTGTCACGGGTTACCGGCTGGTAGCGGCGAGCCGGCTTGACAGGGGTCGACGAATACCCTCGGTGTAACTAGGCTTTGTCCAACACAGGCCACGAATCCCGTGTTCAAAACGGTTCTGCGACAACGGAATTGGCCGCCGCTGAGAATCAGCGCGTCTTCTGTGGAGACTGTGTCGAAGGTCCGAGTTTTCTCAGTCCGCGGACGTCGCGTCGTGGCCGGTGTCCTCGACAGGGGCCTCGAGCCGGGCGCGCAGAAGGTCGCGGACCTCGTCGGGCGAGTAGGCGCGACGCTCGCGCTCGTTGCGCGCCACGAGGGCCCCGGTGGCGACGACACCGACGGCGCTGGCGAGGCCGACGAGCTTCCAGACGCGGTTGCGGGAGGGCATGTCCCAACCCTAGGCGACCTCGCCCGGCAGACTGGGCCCATGGCTCCCCTGGCCCGTTCCGGCTCCGCTCCAGTCCCGTTCGCCGAGGCGGTCGACGCCACCCGAACCGGCGACCTCTGGATCTTCCGCGGCGGCACCGTCGCCGACCGCGTCATCCAGGCAGCGAGCAACGCGCCGGTCAACCACGTCGGGATGGCGGTCGTCCTCGACGACCTGCCGCCGCTGCTGTGGCACGCCGAGCTCGGCCGGTCGATGCGCGACCACTGGACCGGCGACCACCACCGCGGGGTGCAGCTCCACGACCTCGCTGAGGCCGTGTCGACCTGGCAGGGGCGCTACGGCCAGCGGTCCTGGCTGCGCCAGCTCTCTCCCGACGTCGGCCGCGACGAGGAGGACGCCCTGTTGCGCACGGTCGCCCGGCTCGACGGCGTCTCCTTCCCGTCCCACCTCGGCCTCGCGTGGCGGTGGCTGCGGGGGCGTGACAGCCACCTGTCGCGAAAAGCGGCCGAGCGCAAGGGACTTCGACCCGAGGACGCCTACTGCGCCGAGGTCGTCGCGGCCACGCTGGAGGAGATGGGGATCCTGCGCGACGACGTGCCGACCAACTGGTACGACCCCGGTCGCTTCTGGAGCGGTGACTCGCTGCCCCTGCGCCAGGGCTGGACCTACGGCGACGAGGTGGAGGTCGCGCGGGCCCCGCGCTGACGCCGGATCCACGGCACCCCCACCGCGATGACGCCGGCCGCGAGGACGGCCATCGCGGCCAGGGCTCCCCACGCCAGGGACCACGCGGTGATCGCCGCGCCCTCCCAGAACAGGTTGCTGTAGGCGAGGTCCGGTCGACGCTGTCCTGCGAGCCACGCGCCACCCACGAAGGCGAGCGAGGTGAGGACCATGAGGCCGACGGTGACGCCCGCCGACCGGGCGACGGTGGCGGCCCGGGGCATCCCGCCACGCTCGAGCTCGTCGTGCTCCACCCGGTGCGGGAACGTCTCGAAGACGTCCTGGGTGGGGCGGGGGGACCGACGACGCATGGGACGAGAGCATACGGTCAGCAAACCCCCACTGGGCCGACCCCGGGCCTAGCGTGGCTCGGTGCGCGGGCCTCCATCGGCCCGTGGGCCGGGATGCCCCGGTCCGATGTTTCCCACCGGAGGAGTACACGAATGCGACGATCTCGCATGGTTGCCGCCCTTGGGGTCGTGGCCCTGGCCACGACAGCCCTCGGAGCGACCGCCGCCACCGCGGCACCGCAGTCCACCACCACGACCGCACCGGCCGCCCGGGCAGGCACCGGGACCTACGTGGTCCTCGCCGACCGGGTCGCCGACGTCGACGCCGTCGTCGCCCGGCTCCGCAGCGCCGGGGCCACGGTCGTCTCGGTCAACCGGGCCATCGGGCTCGTGACCGTGAAGTCCACCGCGGCAGGCTTCGCCTCCACGGCCCGCGACCTCCAGGGCGTCTCGGCTGCCGCGCGCGACGGCGTCGTCGGTCGCACCCCCGACGCCCGTCCCACCCCCGACCGCGTCCTGCGCGAGCACCAGGCCTCCGCGAAGGCCAAGGCGACGAAGGCGAAGAAGGGCGCGTCCTCCTCGGCCGCCCCGTCGGACCCCCTCGACTACCTACCTCTGGGGCATGGACATGATCAACGCGCCGCAGGCGCACGCGCGCACCATGGGTGACCACCGGGTCAAGGTCGGCGTCATGGACACCGGCGTCGACGGCACCCACCCCGACCTCGCGGCGAACTTCGACCACGAGCTGTCGCGGAACTTCACGATCGACCAGACCGACATCGACGGCGAGACGTGTGAGTTCGCCGAGCTGCGTCGACCCGGCCGACCACGACGACAACGGGCACGGTACCCACGTGGCCGGCACCATGGCGGCCGCGATCAACGGCATGGGCGTCTCCGGCGTCGCGCCCGACGGTCGACATCGTCAACGTCCGCGCCGGCCAGGACAGCGGCTACTTCTTCCTCGGCGGCCACCGCCGACGCGCTGACCTACTCCGGCGACGTCGGCTCGACGTGGTCAACATGTCGTTCTACGTCGACCCGTGGCTCTACAACTGCCAGGGCGGTGCCCCCGAGGACAGCCCGGAGGAGGCCGCCGAGCAGGACCTCATCATCGCGACGATGACGCGGGCCCTCGAACTACGCGCACGACAAGGGCGTCACGCTCGTCGGGGCGCTCGGCAACAACCACGAGGACCTGTCGAACCCGCGGGTCGACTCCTCGAGCCCGGACTACCCGGGCGGCACCGAGCACGACCGCACCATCGACAACGCGACCTGCTGGGACCTGCCCGTCGAGGGCCCGCACGTCATCGGCGTCTCCGCGCTCGGCCCGTCGACAGCGCAAGGCCGACTACTCCAACTACGCCACCGACCTGACGTCCGGCGAGATCGAGGTCTCCGCGCCCGGTGGCTGGTTCCGCGACGGCCTCGGCACCGACACCTACCGCACCAACGGCAACCTCATCCTCTCCACGGCCCCGCTCAACGTCATGCAGGCCGAGGGCCAGGTCGACGCCGACGGGAACATCACCCCCGACGGCGCCGCGCTCGGCACCATGAAGGACTGTCGGATCGTGAAGGGGACGCAGGAGTGCGGGTACTACCAGTACCTGCAGGGCACCTCGATGGCGTCGCCGCACGCCGCCGGTGTCGCCGCGCTCGCCGTGTCGGCCCACGGCCACAAGCAGGGCAAGGGCGGCTTCGGCCTCGCGCCGGACAAGGTCCGCACCATCCTCATGCGGACCGCGACCGACCACGCCTGCCCGGCCGGTGGGACGCAGTCGTACACCGACGTCGGCCGCTCGGCCGAGTTCACCGCCACCTGCGTCGGCGACGCGTCGTTCAACGGGTTCTACGGCGCGGGCATCGTCAACGCCCTCGGCGTCGTCCGCAACGGCAAGGGCAACGGCCGCTGACCCGACCCTGACGTCGCCCGACCCGGTGCGCCGTCCTCCTCCCGTTGCGGGCTGGGGGCGGCGCACCGCCGTCCCGGGGGTCGGGCCCCCGGGCCGCGGCGCGAGGGACCTAGGCTTCCGGGCGTGACGACGGGGATGACGGCGGAGCGTGCCGCCGCGTGGGTGACCGGTCTGGAGCGGCGCTGGCCCCGGTGGGCGCTGGTCGCCGCCGGGGTGGGAGCGTTCGCCGCGTCCGTCGCCGGGTCGCCGGACGAGCCGTGCTCGGCGCTGGACCCGACGGTGTGCGGGCCGGACCTCGGCTTCTCGGCCGCGGTCGTCCTCGCGCTCGCCGCCGTCCTGCTGCTCTGGTGGTGGCCGGGGGTGGCGGCCGCGTGTGCCGTGGCCTTCGCCGTCCTCGAGGTCGGGCTCGACGACGTCGTGGCCGCCCAGGTCGCCTGGCCCCTCCTGGCCCTCGCCCACGTCTGGCACGTCGTCGTCCTGCGTCGTGAGGACGCCGCGCGACGCAGGGTGGCCCACGAGGTCGCCACGCCCCTGCCGCGTGCCGTGGTCGCGCGTCGCGGTGACCCCGGGGTCGGCCTCGGCCCCCGCCACGTGGCCGTCGTCGCGCTGGTCGTGGCGTCGCTCGGGTGCCTCGGCGCCCTCGTCGTGCGGGTCGGCGCCGAGCAGGCCCACGAGTCGCGGTCCCGCGACGTCGCGGCGACGGTCGTCGGGTACGACGACGACCAGCTCACCCACCGGGTCCGCCTCGACCAGGCGGTCGCGGGCTTCCCGAGCGAGCACGACCTCGAGACCTTCGACGACTACGAGGTGGGGGAACACGTCGCCCTGCGGATCGACATCACCGACCCGGGGTGGACGCACCTCACCGCCGAGCCGCCGGACCCCACCTGGTGGCTGACCCTCTCGCTCGGGGCCCTCCTGCTCGCGGGCGTGCTCGGCCACCCGCTCCTCGTCGGACGCGTGCAGCGGGCGGTCCTGGCGTCCACCCCGCCGACGACGGGGGTGCCGGTGCGCTGGGTGGAGGTCGACGACGAGGTGGTGCCCGTCCTCAGCACCGACCGGGACGTCGTCGTGGCCGAGCTCGAGACCGTGCCCCGGCCCCGGGGGGCCGGACCGGAGGTCCCGCGGCTCGAGCACCTGTGGCGCACGGGGTGGCTCGTCGGGGACGTCCGCGACGGCGGCTGGTGCGCCCTGGTCCACCACGCCGGGACCGAGCTGCCGGCCGCGCCCCTGGTCGCCCTCCCGCACCTGCCGAGCATCGACGACGCCTCGCTCGACCCCGACCTCGAGGACGACATCACGGCCTGGGGGGACCCGGTCCACGACGAGACGGTCCGGGCCGCGCTGCCGGTCGCGCTCCCGGCCACGCCCCTGGACCGGGCGCTGGGAGCCGCGGCGGTCCTCGCCTCCCTCGGCCTGGGGCTGTGGGTCCTGGGCTGGGAGGAGGCGTCGTGGTGGCAGGGGATCGGACTGGCCGCCACGAGCCTGTCGGGCGTGCACTGGGGCACGGCACGTGCGGTGTCGAGCGTGCGGGTGGAGCGCGACGGGATCCAGCTCGTCGACGCGTGGTGGCGCGAGCGCGTCCCGATGACGTCGGTCTCCACGGTGCGGGTCGCCGACCGCGAGGTGCTCCTCGAGGTCGGGCAGGGTGATGACGGGTTCGGCCTGGCCCTCGGCCCGTGGCCGACCACCGAGCACGGGCCCGGGTCGGACCGGGCTCCCACGGCCGCGTCGGTGGCCGCCGCCATCGAGGACCTGCGGGCCCTGGCGGGGACACCTGCGGCGACCGGTGCCGAGGCTGCCGACCGGAGGCTGTCGGTGGGGGCGTTCGTCCTCGGCGTCGCCGGGGCCGCGCTCCTCGTGCGATACCTGCTGGTCTTCCTGCTCTGACGCGCGTGCCGCGCGAGGGTGACGCCGGAGGGCGGCGGCCGGCGCCCCGGCGGCGACCGCTCAGGCGGCCATCGCCCACCAGCCGAGGGCCGCGGCGCCGACCCCGAGCACGAGCGTCAGCAGCAGGATGACCGCGGCGTGGACCGGCCGGTCGTCCTCGAGGGCGTCCCAGAGCTCGAGGGCGAGGGTCGAGAAGGTGGTGAGGGCGCCGCAGAAGCCGGCACCGACCAGCGCCAGGGGAGCCCCGGTCATCGCGGCTCCGGCCAGCGCCCCGAGCACGAGCGACCCGACGACGTTGACCGCCAGCGTCCCCGCAGCCGGCGTCGTCCCGAGGCGCTCGCGCGCGACGTGGTTCACGAGGTACCGCAGTGGCGCGCCGATGGCGGCACCCAGGGCGACGAGCAGCGCGTCGGCGGCCGTCACGGCACCCACACCCGCCGGCCCAGCGCCGTGCCGGCCCCCACCGCGAGCGTCCCGACGAGGAAGGTGGCGGCCACGTAGCCCAGCGCGAGCTGGACGTGCGCGGCCGAGCCCAGCCCCACCGCCTCGACGGCGAGCGCCGAGAACGTCGTCCACCCGCCGAGCACCCCGACGCCGAGGAGCGGTCGGGCCAGCCGGTGCGTCCCGGGGCGCCCGACGAGGAACGCGACGAGCACGCCCATCGCGAAGGCCCCGCTCACGTTGACGACGAAGGTGCCCCAGGGGAAGGTCCCGGCCGCGTGGGGGAGGGCGAGCCCCACCGCCCAGCGGCCGAGCGAGCCCGACGACGCCGCCGACCGCCACCGCGGCCAGGGCTGCGCGGTCGAGCCCCGCCGCGCGGTCACCGCGCCGGCACCGTCAGTCCCGCAGGGTCTCGAGGAAGTCGGCGATCCGGCCGATCGCCTCGGTGAGGACCTCGGTGTCGGGCAGGGTGACGAGGCGGAAGTGGTCGGGCTCGAACCAGTTGAAGCCGGTGCCGTGGGTGACGAGGATCTTCTTGGCCCGCAGGAGGTCGAGAACGAACTTCTCGTCGCTCTCGATGGCGTAGACCTCGGGGTCGAGGCGCGGGAAGCAGTACAGCGCCCCCTGCGGCTCGACGCACGAGACACCGGGGATCTCGTTGAGCAGCCTGGCGGCGAGCTTGCTCTGCTCGCGGAAGCGCCCTCCCGGACCGATGAGCTCGTTGACCGACTGGTACCCCCCGAGGGCGGTCTGGATCGCGTGCTGCGCAGGGACGTTCGCGCACATCCGCATGTTCGACAGCAGGGTCAGGCCCTCGAGGAAGTCCTCGGCGAGGTGGCGCGGTCCCGAGACCATGACCCACCCGGCCCGGTACCCGCACACCCGGTACGCCTTGGACAGGCCGCTGAAGGTCAGGCAGAGGACGTCGTCGGCGCGCGTACGTCGCGACGTGGTGGTGGACGGCGTCGTCGAAGAGGATCTTCTCGTAGATCTCGTCGGCCATGAGGACGAGGCCGTGGCGGCGGGCGATGTCGACGAGCGCCCGCACCGTCTCCTCCGAGTACACGGCCCCCGTCGGGTTGTTCGGGTTGATGACGACGAGCGCGTGGGTGTTCTCGGTGATCTTGGCCTCGATGTCCTCGAGGTCGGGGTTCCACCCGTTCGACTCGTCGCACCGGTAGTGGACCGGGGTCCCGCCGGAGAGCGACACGGCACCGGTCCACAGCGGGTAGTCGGGGGCGGGGACGAGGACCTCGTTGCCGTCGTCGACGAAGGCCTGGAGGACCATCGTGATGAGCTCGGAGACGCCGTTGCCGATGTAGACGTCGTCGACGCCCGTGTCGAGCAGGCCGTGCGACTGGTAGTACTGGGCGACCGCGGTGCGCGCCGAGTAGATCCCGCGCGAGTCGGCGTAGCCCTGGCTGTCGGGCAGGTTGTGGATGATGTCGGCGACGATCGCCTCGGGGGCCTCGAACCCGAACGGCGCGGTGTTGCCGATGTTGAGCTTGAGGATCTTGTGGCCCTCTGCCTCGAGCCGCTGGGCCTCGACGAGGATCGGTCCCCGGACGTCGTACCGCACGTGTTGGAGCTTCTTGCTCTGGACGATCCGGCGCATGCCGCCAGTCTCGCAGGGGCACCCCGCCCGCTGCCTCCCCGTTTCGCGTGGCGTCGCCCATCCCTGACCCGGCCGGGCCCGGACACGGCGACGGCCGGGGTGGGACCAGACCACCCCGGCCGTCAGGAGTCCTCCGCGGCGGGTGGAGGACGGACGTGGCTCCCGCTACGTGCGGGAGCGCTCGTCGTCGACCACCGCGTCGACGTGGATGGAGTGCGCGGCCTCCTCGACCTGCTCCGCGGACCCGCCGGTGAGCTGGGCGTCGGCGGTCGCGGCGTCGGGGTCGTGCCCGGCGTCAGGGCCGGCGGCGGTGGTGCGGTTCTTCCCGCCGAAGGCGTCCATGACCATCCCGATGAACGAGCGGCGACCGGCCTTCTTCGACAGGACGTCGAACGCGACGGCGCCGAGGAGGACCAGGCCCTTGATGACCTGGATCCAGTTGCTGTCGACGCTCATGTTCGCCAGGCCCAGGTTGAGCACGCCCATGACGAGGCCGCCGATCATCGCCCCGGTCACGGTGCCGACACCGCCGGCGACGGCCGCACCACCGATGAACACCGCGGCGATGGCGTCGAGCTCGAAGCCCACGCCGTCCTTGGGGTTGGCGGCGTTGAGGTAGGCGGTGAAGACCATGCCCGCGATGCCCGCGAGGAAGCCCATGTTCACCATGACGAGGAAGTCGACCTTCTTGGTGTCGACGCCCGAGAGGCCGGCCGCGTTGCGGTTGCCACCCACGGAGTAGATGTGGCGACCGGTGACCGTGCGCTGGGTGATGAAGGTGTAGAGGAGGACGAGCCCGAAGAGGATGAGCCCCACCACCGGCACCCCCTTGTAGGAGGCGAGGAGCATGCCGAGAACGAGGAGCAGGCCGCCGGCGATGACGAGCTTGACGACCGTCACCGCGATGGGCGGCAGGTGCATCCCGTACTTGCGGCGGTCCGACCGGTCCTTGAGCTCGAAGTAGGCGAACGCCGCGATGGCGAGCAGGGTGAGCAGGATCGTCGGGTTGTGGTACCCCGTCACCGGGCCCATCTCCGGCAGGTAGCCGTTCGCGATCTTCTGGAACGCGTCGGGGACCGGGATCGACTGGGCGTTGAGGATCATCAGGTCCAGGCCGCGGAAGAGGAGCATGCCCGCGAGGGTGACGATGAAGGCGGGGATCCCGACGTACGCGACCCAGTAGCCCTGCCACATCCCGACGAGGATGCCGAGCGCGAGGCCCAGGAGGATGCCGACCGGCCACGACAGGCCCCACGACTCCATCCCGAGGGCCACCGTCGCGCCGACGAAGGCGCAGACCGAGCCGACCGAGAGGTCGATGTGCCCGGCGATGATCACCATGACCATCCCGATCGCGAGGATGAGGATGTAGCCGTTCTGGACGAGCAGCGAGGTGACGTTGCGCGGCTCGAGGAACAGGCCGTCGGTGAGGAAGTAGAACATCGCGACGAGCAGGAGGAGCGCGATCATCATCCCGTACTGCCGGATGTTCCCGCCGAGGCTCGCCCGGATCTCCGCCGCGAGCGAGCCACGACGCTCCGTCGCGACGCCGGGGGTGACGTCCTTGGCCATGGTCAGCCTGCCTTTCTCTGGGTCATGTGGCGCATCAGCGTTTCCTGGTCGGCGCGCTCTCGGGGGACGTCGGCGGTGATGACGCCGGCGCTGAGGGTGTAGATGCGGTCGCAGATGCCGAGCAGCTCGGGCAGCTCTGAGGAGATCACGAGCACCCCGCGGCCGGAGTCGGCGAGCTGGTTGATGATCTCGTAGATCTCGTACTTCGCCCCGACGTCGATGCCGCGGGTGGGCTCGTCGAGGATGAGGACGTCGGGCTCGGTGAACATCCACTTGCCGAGGACGACCTTCTGCTGGTTGCCACCCGACAGGCGCGAGACGCCCTCCTCGATGCTCGGCGCCTTGATGTTGAGCGACTTGCGGTACTTCTCGGCGGCGACGACCTCGGCGTTGTCGTCGACGGCCAGTCCGTTGCGGATCTTGCGCAGCCCGGCAGCGGTGATCGAGACCTTGATGGAGTCGAGGAGGTTGAGCCCCAGGGCCTTGCGGTCCTCGGTGACGTACGCGAGGCCGGCGTCGATGGCCTGCCGCACGCTGCGGGCGCGCACCTCCTTGCCGTCCTTGAACAGGGTGCCGCCGAGCTTGTTGCCCCACGACTCCCCGAAGACGCTGCGGGCGAGCTCGGTGCGGCCGGCGCCCATGAGGCCGGCCAGCCCGACGATCTCGCCACGGCGGATGGTGAGGTTCGCGCCGTCGACGACGAGGCGGTGCGGGTCGGCGGGGTGGGCGACGGTCCAGTTGCGGATCTCGAGGAGGACCTCGCCGGGGGAGGACTCGTGCGGCGGGTACCGGTGGTCGAGGTCGCGGCCGACCATCCCGCGGATGATCCGGTCCTCGTCGACCCCGTCGCCGGCGACGTCGAGGGTCTCGATGGTGTGCCCGTCGCGGATGATCGTGATGGAGTCGGAGATCTGCTCGATCTCGTTGAGCTTGTGGCTGATCATGATGCAGGTGATGCCGCGCTCGCGCAGGCCGCCGAGCAGGCGCAGGAGGTTCTGGCTGTCGCCCTCGTTCAGGGCCGCGGTCGGCTCGTCGAGGATGAGGAGCTTGACGTCCTTGGCCAGGGCCTTGGCGATCTCGACGAGCTGCTGCTTGCCGATGCCGATCTCGCCGATCATCGTGTCGGGGTCCTCGTGGAGGCCGACCCGCTCGAGGAGCTCGACCGCGTGCTTGCGGGCCACGAGCCAGTCGATGACGCCGCGCCTGGCCTCCTCGTTGCCGAGGAAGAGGTTCTCGGTGATCGAGAGCTGGGGGATGAGGGCGAGCTCCTGGTGGATGATGACGATGCCGGCCTTCTCCGAGTCCCGGATGTTGCCGAACTGCACCTCGTCGCCCTCGAAGTGGATCTCGCCGCTGTAGGTGCCGTGCGGGTGGACCCCGGAGAGCACCTTCATCAGGGTCGACTTCCCGGCCCCGTTCTCGCCGCAGATGCTGTGGATCTCGCCGCGCTGCACGTCGAAGCGCACGTCGGACAGGGCGCGCACGCCCGGGAACTCCTTGGTGATGTCGCGCATCGACAAGATGGTGTCGCTCGCCATGGTCCGTCCTCGGTCGGTCGGTGGGTCGTGAGGGTGGTGCGGGGTGGTGAGGTTGGGGCGGGGCGGCGGCGGGCGGGTTCGTTCCCCGCCGCCGCCCCGGTTCGGGGGCAGCCTTACTTCAGCTGGTCCGCGGTGTAGTACTTCGCGTCGAGCAGGACCTGCTCGATGTTGGCCTTGTCCACGCTGACCGGGTCGAGCAGCTGGGTCGGGACCTTCTTGACGCCGTTGTCGTAGGACTCGGTGTCGTTGACGGTGACGGTCTTCTTGCCGAGGATCTCCTGGATCATCGTCACCGTCGCCTTGGCGAGGTCCTGGGTGTTCTTGAACACCGAGGAGTACTGCTCACCCGCGAGGATCGACTTGACCGACTCGAGCTCGGCGTCCTGGCCGGTGACGACCGGGAGGTCCTTCTCGCCGGCGCCGTAGCCGGAACCCTTGAGGGCCGCGAGGATGCCGCGCGAGAGGCCGTCGTACGGAGCGAGGATGCCGTTGACGTCCTTGTCGGAGTACGACTTGGTCAGCAGGTTCTCCATGCGCTTCTTGGCGACGGCGGCGTCCCAGCGGAGGGTGGCGACGGTCTTGAAGTCGGTCTCACCGGACTGGATCTTGATGGTGCCGTCGTCGATCTTCGGCTGGAGGACCTCCATGGCGCCGTTGAAGAAGAAGGTCGCGTTGTTGTCGTCGGGGGACCCGGCGAACAGCTCGACGTTCCACGGCTTGGGCTTGCCCGAGGCCTCGAGGCCCGCGAGGAGCGACTCGGCCTGGAGCTTGCCGACCTTGAGGTTGTCGAAGGTCGTGTAGTACTCGACGGCGTCGGTGTCGCGCAGGAGGCGGTCGTAGGCGATGACGGGGATGCCGTCGGCCTTCGCGTCGGAGAGGGCACCCTTGAGGGCGGTGCCGTCGATCGAGGCGACGACCAGGACGCCGTTCTTCTTGGTGATCATGTCCTGGAGCTGGGTGACCTGGGTCGGGATGTCGTCGTTCGCGTACTGGAGGTTGACCTTGTACCCGGCGGCCTCGAGCTGCGACTTGATGTAGTCGCCGTCCTTGATCCACCGCTCGGAGGTCTTGGTGGGCATGGCGACGCCGACGGTGATGTCGGCCGGGTTGCTGGCAGCAGCAGTGCTGCCGGTACCGGTGTCCGTCGAGCGCCCGCAGCCGGTGAGGGCCAGCGCCGCGACGGCGGCGACCGCAAGGATCTTGCGCATCGTGGTGGTTCTCCTTCTATCTCAGGCCGGCGGGCGCCGGACCGTCGTTCCCGCGGGTGGCTTCGTTGCCGCCCTGGGGTCCTGCCGCCGGGGTCTACAGCCCCCCGGCGAGTCGGTGGTACGCCGCGTTCCAGCGGAGCTCGTCGCGGAAGCGGCGCAGCGTGGTGCCCTCCCCGATGACGGCGAGCTCGAGCCCGACGATCTCGGCGAGGTGGTCGAGGTGCGTGGCGGTCAGGGCGGTGGAGAGCACCGTGTGGTGCGGTCCGCCGGCCATCAGCCAGGCCTCGGTGGAGGTGGCGAAGTCGGGCTTGGGGGTCCAGACGGCGCGACCGACGGGAAGGTTGGGCATCTCGTGCGGCGGGGTCACGACCGTGACCTCGTTGGCGACGAGGCGGAACCGGTCGCCGAGGTCGTTCCAGCCGAGGACGACCGCCTCGCCCGGGTCCGCGTCGAACACCAGGCGGACCGGGTCCTCGCGGCCGCCGATGCCGAGGGGGTGGACCTCGACCCGGGCCGGGGTGCTCGACAGGGTGGGGCAGACCTCGAGCATGTGCGCCCCGAGGACGAGCTCGCGGCCGGGCTGGAGGTCGTAGGTGTAGTCCTCCATGAAGGACGTCGCACCCGGGAGGCCGTCGGCCATCACCTTGAGGGTCCGCACGAGGACCGAGGTCTTCCAGTCGCCCTCGCCGCCGAAGCCGTAGCCGTCGGCCATCAGGCGCTGCACGGCCAGGCCGGGGAGCTGGCGCAGGCCGCCGAGGTCCTCGAAGTTGCTCGTGAACGCGGTGTAGCCGCCATCGGTGAGGAAGCGGCGCAGGCCGGCCTCGATCCGGGCGCCGTAGCGCAGCGACTCGTGGCGCTCGCCGTCGGGCAGGAGCTCGGGGGCGACGTCGAAGACGTCGGCGTACTCGGTGACGAGGGCGTCGACCTCGGTGTCCTCGACGGCGTCGACGACGGCGACGAGGTCGTTGACGCCGTAGGTGTTCACCGAGACGCCGAGGCGGATCTCGGCCTCCACCTTGTCGCCCTCGGTGACGGCGACGTCGCGCATGTTGTCGCCGAACCGGACGACGCGCATCGTGCGCAGCTCGGTGGCGGCGGTCGCGGCACGCGACCAGTCGGCGACGCGCTGGAGGACGACGGGGTCGGAGGTGTGGCCGGAGACGGTGAGCCGCGGCTGCCTCATCCGGGTCTGGATGAACCCGAACTCACGGTCGCCGTGAGCGGCCTGGTTGAGGTTCATGAAGTCCATGTCGATCGTGGACCAGGGCAGGTC
Source organism: uncultured Actinomycetota bacterium (assembly GCA_963795035.1). GTDB lineage: Bacteria > Actinomycetota > Actinomycetes > Actinomycetales > Dermatophilaceae > Oryzobacter. The sequence goes on from CAWCFZ010000004.1 coordinate 351,243, forward strand.
ACGGTCGGCCTGGGTGTGGAGGTGGAGCAGCGGCTTGCGCAGGGCGTCGAGGGCGCCGATCCACATCTTGGCGGGGGAGAACGTGTGCATCCACGCGATGACGCCCACGACGTCGTCGTCGGCGTTCGCCTCGAGCATCGTGCGCCGCATCGTCGCGGAGTCGGTGAGGACCGGCTTGGCCACGACCGTCGCGACGATGCCGTCGTGGGCGGCGAGGGCGTCGGACACCCGGCGGGACTGCGCGGCCACCTGGGCGAGGACGTCCTCGCCGTAGAGACCCTGGCTGCCCGTGAGGAACCAGACCTGTCGCTCGCTCACTGCGTGACTCCCTCGGGCTGTTGTCCGTAGACGTTCTGGTAGCGGTCGAACAGGCTCGTGACGTCGGCCGGGTCGATGACGACCGGCTCCCCGAGCTGGCGGGCGATGTGGGTGGAGCGGGCGACGTCCTCGACCATGACGGCGGCCTTGACGGCGTCGCGGGCGTCGCGGCCGATCGTGAACGGGCCGTGCCCGGCCATGAGGACGGCCCGGCTGCGCGAGCCGCGCAGCGTCTCGACGATGCCGCGACCGATCGAGTCGTCGCCGATGAGGGCGAACGGGCCGAGCGGGATCTCGCCGCCGAACTCGTCGGCGGTCATCGTCAGCACGCAGGGGATCGGCTCGTGGCGCGCGGCCCAGGCGCAGGCGTAGGTGGAGTGGGTGTGCACGACGCCGCCGACCTCGGGCAGGTGGCGGTAGACGTACGCGGCCGCTGCGGTGTCGCTGCTGGGGGCGTGGTCGCCCTCGACGAGCTCGCCGTCGAGGTCGCAGACGACCATCGAGTCGGCGGTCAGGTCGTCGTAGGAGACGCCCGACGGCTTGATGACCATGAGGTCGGCTCCGGGGACCCGGGCGCTGACGTTGCCGGCGGTCCAGATGACGAGGCCGTACCGGGTCAGCTCGCCGTGCAGCGCCGCGACCTCGGCGCGCAGCGCCCGGACGGTGCCGCGCACGGCATCGGAGATCGGGGTGGTGGCGCTCACGCGTGGGCCTCCCGACGGATGGCCTTGAGGGCGCGCATGGCCCCGCTCGTGCGGCCGAGGTGGTCGTGCAGCTCGCGGTAGACGGCGTAGAGGCGGTCGTAGGCGGCGACGTTCTCGGCGATCGGCCGGAACGCGGCGTGCTCGCGCCGTCCCATCGCCTTCGCGGCGGCCGGGACGTCCTCGTAGGCACCCGCGGCCACGGCGGCGTGGATGGCCGAGCCCAGCGCCGGGCCCTGGGTCGAGGTGACGATCGACAGCGGCATGTCCAGCACGTCGGCGTAGACCTGCATGAGGAGGGCGTTCCTCTGCAGCCCGCCGGTGACGATGAACTCGGTGACCGGGACGCCCGAGGCGGCGAAGGTCTCGACGATGACGCGGGCGCCGAACGCGGTGGACTCGAGGAGCGCGCGGTAGACGTCCTCGGGGCGGGTCGTGAGCGTCATCCCCATGACGAGGCCGGAGAGGTCGTGGTCGACGAGGACCGAGCGGTTGCCGCTCCACCAGTCGAGGGCCACGAGTCCGTGGGCGCCGATCGGCTGCTCGGCGGCGAGGGCGGTGAGGTGCTCGTGGACGCCGACGCCCGCGGTGCGCGCGGCCCGCTCGTAGGAGGAGGGGACCTGGTTGGCGACGAACCAGCCGAAGATGTCGCCGACGCCGGACTGGCCGGCCTCGTAGCCGTAGAGCCCGGTGACGATGCCGCCGTCGACGACGCCGCACATCCCGGGGACCTCGGCGAGGACGTCGCTGTTCATGACGTGGCAGGTGGAGGTGCCCATGATGGCGACCATCTGGCCGGGGGAGACGGCGTCGGCGGCCGGGGCCGAGACGTGCGCGTCGACGTTGCCGACGGCCACGGCGATGCCCTCGGGGAGTCCGGTCCAGCGAGCGGCCTGGGCGGTGAGCCGGCCTGCGGCGGAACCGAGCTCGCCGATCTCGTGGTCGAGCTTGGTCTCGACGAAGTCGGCGAAGTCGGGGTTGAGGGCGGCGAGGTAGTCACGGCCGGGATAGGTGCCGTCCTGGCGGATCCCCTTGTAGCCGGCCGTGCAGGCGTTGCGGACGTAGCGACCGGTCAGCTGCCAGATGATCCAGTCGGCGGCCTCGACCCAGTGCTCGGTGGCCGCGTAGACGTGCGGCGCCTCCTCGAGCAGCTGCAGTCCCTTGGCGAACTCCCACTCGCTCGAGATGACGCCGCCGTAGCGGGCCAGCCACGGCTCACGGCGCTCGCGGGCGGTCTCGGTGATGCGGTCGGCCTGGCCCTGCGCGGCGTGGTGCTTCCACAGCTTGACGTAGGCGTGCGGCTCGTCGCGGTACGCGTCGAGGTCGCACAGCGGGGTGCCGTCGCCGGTCGTGGGGACCATGGTGCAGGCGGTGAAGTCGGTGGCGATGCCGATGACGTGGGCCGGGTCGATGCCCGCCTCCTCGACCGCGGCGGGGACGGCGGTGCGCAGCACCTCGACGTAGTCGGAGGGCACCTGGAGGGCCCAGTCCGGCGGGAGGCGGCGGCCCGAGCCCGGCATCACGGTGTCGACGACGCCGTGGGGGTACTCCAGGACGGCCGACCCGAGCTCGGCGCCGTCGGAGACCCGGACGACGAGGGCCCGCCCGGAGAGGGTGCCGTAGTCGACGCCGATGACGTACCGGTCGCCCTCGTGGGTCATGCCTCGGCTCCTTCGCCGTGCGCTCCCGGTCGCCGTCGACGGGGATGTGAGCGCTCACATTGTTAGCGCTCACATCGGGTTGGTGCAAGTGTCGTGGCCGATTCGTGACCTGGTGACCGAGGAGCGGACGTCCTCAGGAGGAGCGCGCGGTGGCCGTGCGGCGCGGCGGCCTCGCCGTCGAGGCCCGCGTCACGAGCCGTGGCGGGACGAGCGCCGACTCGAGCTCCTCACCGGCCAGGGCGCCGATGACGAGGCGGACCGCGGCATGGCCGAGGGAGGCGAAGTCCTGCCGGATCGTCGTGAGCGGCGGCTGGAAGTACGCGGCCTCGGGGATGTCGTCGAAGCCGACGACCGACACGTCGTCGGGCACCCGCAGCCCGTGCTCGGCGAGCGCGCGCAGGGTGCCCATCGCCATCTGGTCGTTGGCCACGAAGACGGCGGTGACGGCGGGGTCGTCCTCCAGGATGCGCAGGATCCCGTCGTGGCCCGAGCGCGGCGACCAGTCGCCGAGGACGACCGGACCCGGCTCGACCCCGGCCTGGTCGAGGGCGTCGTGGTAGCCGGCGCTGCGGGCGTCGGACTGGGGCCACCGGGCGGGACCGGTGACGTGGGCGATGCGCCGGTGGCCGAGGTCGAGGAGGTGGCGGGTCGCCATCGCGCCGCCGGCCCGCTGGTCGACCCCGGCGGTCGGGGCGCCGGGCCCGAGGAAGCCGTCGAGGGCGATGATCGGCACGTCGGACCGGGCCATCAGCTCCTCGTCCGGGGCCTCCCCGTGGGCGGTGACGAGGACGATGGCCTCCACCGACTGGCTCAGGTGCTGCTCGATGGCGACGGCCAGGGTCGCGCCGTCGATGCTGAAGAGCGGGTCGAGCGTGACGGCGTACCCGGCCTCGCGGGCGGCCTCGGCGATGCCCGTGACGGTGCTCGCCGGACCGTAGAGCGGGAGCTCGTCGACGACGACGCCGATGAGGCCGCTGCGCCGGGTCACGAGCGCGCGTGCTGCGGAGTTGCGGCGGTAGCCGAGGTCGACGATGGCGCGCAGGACCCGGTCGCGGGTCTCCGGCCGCACCGCCGAGGCGTCGTTGAGGACGCGCGAGACGGTCTGGTGCGAGACCCCCGCGCGACGGGCCACGTGGGCCATCGTCGGGGCGGAGGGGCGGGCCATGCGGCGGAGCCTAGTGCGGCGGCCGGACCGACGGCGGCGCGACCGCGGGGTGGGGGTCGACCTCAGGCGCCGCCGACGCCGCTGATGAGGAGGAAGAACAGGACGAGGCCGACGACGGCCGCCGCGACGCCGACGGCCGCGCCGACGAGGAGGGTGCGGGCGGCTGCGGGCGGTGCGGCGGGGGTGGCGTGGGCGCCGCCGGCGTCCGGTGCGGGGACGAGGCGCCACACGAGCATGCCCAGCAGTGCCATGAGCACGAGGTCGACGGGGATGACGAGGTTCTCCGTGGACGGTCCGTCGAGGAAGAAGGCGAGGACCGGGAGCGTGAGGACGCCGAGGACGAGCAGCACGACGACTGCGATCACGCGAGGCACCGACACGACGAGCACCTCCTCCCCGGTCCCGCGGAGGGCCGGTCAGCCGACAGTAGGGGCAGCGGGGTGGTCGTGACCACCACCCGTCGGCGAGCGGCTCACCGGTGGTGCCGGCCCGGTGCGCCGTCGGGCAGACTCGCGGGCGTGGACGACGTCGTCGTGGAGCGGGTGCTGCGAGCCGTGGAGGTGGTCCCGCGCGGGCACGTCGTCTCGTACGGCGACGTCGCCGCCCTCGTGGGCATCGGTCCGCGGCAGGTCGGCTCGATCATGAAGCTCTACGGGTCGAACGTGACGTGGTGGCGGGTCACCAACTCCTACGGCGACCTGCCCGTCACCCTCATGGACGAGGCGCGCGAGCTCTGGGCGGGCGAGGGGATCCTGCTCAAGCCGAACGGGCGCGGTTGCCGGATCGCCGAGTACCGCGCGGACCCGCGGGAGCTGGGGCGGGACTACGCGGCTGCCGTGGCGGATCTCGGGGCGGTCTCGTCCGACTGACCCGTTGCCCGGGGAGGGGCGGGGAGGGGCGGGGAGGGTGGGGGAAGGGGCGGGCAGGTGTCGAAGGGGTCACGAATCCCGGTCGGAACAGGCGGTTCCCGCTCTGGCCGGGTGAGACTGGGGCATGGGACCTCGCTTCGCCGCCCCGCTCGCCACGGCCGCGCTCGCCGCCACCGTCGTTCTCGCCGGCTGTTCCGCGAGCCCCGACATCGGCGAGGTGCCCCCGCCGCGGACCTCGGGCAGTGCCACGCCGTCGACGACGCCGAGCGCGTCACCCGCGCCGCGCAGCACGGCGGTGCCGGCGCTGGCGGTCGAGGAGGTCGCGTCCGGCTTCGAGCACGGCTGGGACATCGGCTTCCTGCCCGACGGGCGCGCCCTCGTCACCGAGCGGCCGGGACGCATCTCCATCGTGTCCGGACTGCGCAGGGGCGCCGACGTGAGCCGGGTGCGGGCCGACCTCGACGACGTGTACGTCCAGGGGGAGGGCGGCCTCATGGGGATGGTCGTCCACCCCGACTTCGCGAGCTCGCGGCTGTTCACGACGTGCCAGACCCACGAGGAGGGGGGTCAGCCCGACGACGTCCGGCTCGTCACCTGGCGGCTGTCGGTGGACGGGTCCTCCGCGGAACGGGTGAAGGACCTGCTCACCGGGCTGCCGATCTCGTCGGGGCGGCACAGCGGCTGCCGACCGACGATCGCGGCCGACGGGGCCCTCGTCGTCGGGACCGGTGACGTCGCGCGTGCCGACAACCCGCAGGACCGCACGAACCTCGGGGGCAAGGTGCTGCGCCTCGACCTCGGGACGGGGAAGCCGTTGCCGGACAACCCGTTCGCGTCGTCCTCGAATGCTCGCGAGCGCTACGTCTACAGCTACGGACACCGCAACATCCAAGGTGTGGCGATCCGTCCGGGGACCGGTGAGGTGTACACGGCCGAGCACGGGCCGAGCAACAACGACGAGGTCAACCGGATCGAGGCGGGCGCCAACTACGGCTGGGACCCCTCGCAGGGCGGCACCGTCGACTCGTACGACGAGAGCGTCCCGATGACGGACACGAAGCGGTTCCCGGACGCCGTCCCGGCGGTCTGGCAGTCGGGCGAGACGACCCAGGCGATCTGCGGTGCGGAGTTCCTCTCGGGCGAGATCTGGGGCGGCCTCGACGGCGCGCTCGTCGTCACGGCCCTCAAGGGCGCGAAGCTGCTCATCCTCACCCTCAAGGAGGACGGGACGGTGGCCGAGGTGTCGGTGCCCGAGGAGACGAACGACCTCTACGGGCGGCTGCGCGCGGCGCGGCTCGGGCCCGACGGCGCGCTGTACGTCACGACGACCAACGGGAGCGACGACAAGCTCCTCCGCATCGCCCCGCGTTCCTGACGAGTCGAGTGAACGCGACATGCCGGCCGCGAGGTGTTGGCCTCGGCATGTCGCGTTCACTCGACGTGGTCTGTGGATGACGCCCGAGGTCGTGGTGGCGCCTCGTCCAGAGTGTCCGGATGGGGAGGGTCCCGTTGCCGGAGGACCTGGCCGGCGGACCGTTCACCGTCGGTCAGGCCCGATCCGTGGGGCTGCGCCACTGTGACCTGCGCGGGCATGGTCTGCACCGACCCACCCACGCCGTCCGGACCACCGCGGCGCCTGCGACCCTCCGCGAACTGGCTGCCGCGTTCGCCGTGGCGCTGCCGCCCGACGCCGCCTTCTCGCACGTGACTGCAGCGCTGCTGCTCGGGCTCCCCCTCCCCGCGGCCTTGGAGGCCCAGGTCGCTCTCGACGTCGTGCGGCCGACCGGGCGCGGTCAGGTCCGACGGCGCGGGTGCCTCGGCCACCGCGGGCTGGAGGCCCGCGAGACGGTTCGTGTCGCCGGCGTTCCGGTCGTCGGGCCGGCCGACACCTGGGTGGACCTGGGCGAGGTCCTGCACCGTGGGCTCGTCCTCGACGACCTCGTCGTGGCAGGTGACGCCGTGGCCAACCGGCCGGGCGGGGTCGCGGCGATGGCGACCGTCCTCAGCGGGCGGGGCAGGCCTCGTGGCAAGAGGGTGTTGGAGTCCGCGCTGTCACTGGTGCGCCCGGGTGTCCGCTCCCCGATGGAGACGCGGAGCCGACTGATGTTCGTCCGCGCGGGATTCCCGGAGCCGGAGGTCAACGGCACCGTGCGAGACGGGTCGGGAGAGTGGATCCTGGAGGGTGACCTCGTGTGGCGTGAGCAGCGGGTGGTGGGCGAGTACCAGGGAGAGGACCACTCGTCGCGAGCGCGGCGGAGCGCAGACGCGCATCGAGCCGGGCTCGCCTCCGACGAGGACTGGACCGTCATCGAGCTGTTCGCCGAGGACGTCCACCGGGCGCCCCGTCGCCGCGCCACCCTCCGGCGCTTCGCCGCGGCCCTGGGGCTCGACCCCGGTCGACTCCGTGTCGAGTGAACGCGACCTGCCGATGGATCGGCGTCCACCTCGGCATGTCGCGCTCACTCGAGGCCCGATGGTCACGGGTCAGGTGTCGACGATGGTGGTGACGACGTCGGTCACCGAGGGGCGGCGGGGGGTCGAGGAGAACCCGAACCGGCACGGCGGGTCGACCGGACGCAGCTCACCGAGGTCGGCGCCCTCGAAGGTGCCCTCGAGCGCCGTCACGGCCCGGACGTCGGTCGCGCCGTAGAACTCGCGTCGGCCGGCGCGAGCGACGCCGCGGGTGCGCACCCCTCGCAGGACCACCCGCGCCACCGGGTCGGCCAGGGTGGCGAAGGCGGGCGTGCCGGCGAGCGCCGGGGGAACGAGGCGGAGCAGGCCACCGAGGGCCGTCCGCCCCCCGACCTCGAGCTCCAACGCCAACGACGCCGCCTCGACCGTCCACCCTTTCCCGCCGGATCCCACATCCGCCAGGTTCGCCCCACTTCCTACCTGGGGCGAACCTGGACGTTCCGGGATCCGGCGGGAAAGGTGCGTCGTGACCGTGACGGGCTCGAGGCGGACCTCGTCGAAGGTGTAGGTCGTCGCGACGAGCTCGGCCACCTCCGGCGTCGGCGCGAGGAGCACCCGGTGGCCCGCGGCCGTCTCGACCATGACGTCGGCGAAGGACCCGAACGGGCTCTCGTGCCACCAGCCGACGACGACCCTGGTCCCGGACGTCGAGCCGACTCCCGCGATCCGACCCCGGAACCGCTGGCGCGCACCCATGCCCCCATCATCCTCGTGAGGACGACCCGCTGCACCACCGCCCCGGGTCCTGACGCGCAGCGCCTCCCGCGCACTAGGGTCCGCGTCATGGCAGCGACGCCCTCGACGCCCCCGACGACCAGGCTCACCCCCGCCGCCCGCCGCGGCTACGGGCTCGGCTCGGTCGCGACCGGCTCCTTCGGCACGGTCCCGGGGCTGCTCCTCCTGCCCTACCTCACCGACCGGCTCGGGGTCGCCGCGGGGCTGGCGGGCCTCGTCGTCTTCCTCCCCAAGGCCTGGGACGTCCTGCTCAACCCCGTCGCCGGCGGCATCAGCGACCGGTCGACCCACCCCGGAGGACGTCGCCGGCCCTTCCTCCTGCGCGCCGGGATCGGCCTCGCCGTCTGCTTCGCGCTCCTGTTCGCCGGCCCGACGAGCCCGGAGGCCCTCGCCACCGCCTGGGTCGTCGTCCTCTTCCTCGCCTGCGCCACGGCGTACGCGTTCTTCCAGGTCCCCTACGTCGCGATGCCGGCCGAGATGACCGACGACTACGACGAACGGACCCGCCTGATGACGTGGCGCGTCGCGATCCTCGCGCTCGCCATCCTCGTGAGCGGAGGGCTCTCGCCGGTCATCCGTGACGCCCTCGGGCCCGAGTGGGGGTACCGGGGCGTCGGGATCTTCGTGGGGCTCCTCATCCTCGTGGGCGCGGTCGGCGCGTGGCGCGGCACCCGTGACACCCCGCTGACCGTCGGCGCCACCGCGGGGGGCAGCCTGCGCGACCAGCTGCGCGTCGTGGCGGCCTCCCCGCCGTTCCGCACGCTGCTCACGGTCTTCGTCCTCCAGGCGCTCGCGACCGGCGCGATGCTCGCCGGCGTCGACTACGTGGCCCGGGTCCTGCTCGGTGGTGGCGCCGCCTCGACCGTGCTCTTCGTCTGCTTCGTCGCCCCCGCCCTGCTCGTCACGCCGCTCTGGCAGCGGCTCGGCGAGGCCCGCGGGAAGCGAGGGGGCTTCGTCCTCGGGTCGGTGGTCCTGCTCGCGGGAGCCCTCGCCACGCTCCTCGCGGTGCGGTCCGGGCTCGCCGCGACCGCCGTCACGGTGGGGATCGTCGGGGTCGGGTACGCCGCCTGCCAGATGTTCCCGCTCGCCATGCTGCCCGATGTCGCCGCCGCCGACACCGCCGCGACGGGCGAGGCGCGCGCCGGGGCCTACACGGGGGTCTGGACCGCCGGGGAGACGGCCGGCCTCGCCCTGGGGCCGCTCCTCTACGCGGGAATCCTGGCCGTCGGCGGCTACGTCTCGTCGACGAACTCCACTGCGGTGCAGCCCGACTCGGCCCGCACAGCCATCCTCCTCGGGTTCACCGTCGTCCCGGCCCTCCTCGTCGCAGGGTCCCTCGTCGTGCTCCGCCGCTACCACCTCGCCGAGGAGGACGCCCGATGACGCCACCTGCCACCGGCACCCCCGACCCCGTCGACCACGCCGCCGCGATGTCGGCCGACGAGGTCCGCGCGACCCTCGAGGCGCTCCGGGCCGCCGACCTGCCGGTCCACGGAGGCCGCACCCTCGCCTACGTCTACGACTCCGGGCTCGCCGACGCCGACGCCATGGGTCTCGAGGCCCTCGCGATGTTCGCCGGCGCGAACGGGCTCGACCCCACGGCCTTCCCGAGCCTGCTGCGGATGGAGAACGACCTCGTCGCCTCCGCCGGTCGCCTCCTCGACGCCCCGGCGGGGTTCGTCGGCTCCGCGACCTCGGGCGGAACCGAGTCGATCCTCCTCGCGGTCCTCGCCGCCCGCGAGGGTGCGCCCCACGTCGCGAGCCCGAGCATGGTGCTGCCGACGAGCGCGCACGCGGCCTTCCTCAAGGCGGCGAAGTACCTCGGGGTGCGGGCCGTCCTCGTCGACGTCGACCCCGCGACGCTGCGGGCCGACCCGGACGCGACGGCCGCGGCCATCGACGACAGCACCGTCCTCGTCGTCGCCTCGGCCCCGTCGTACGCGCACGGGGTCGTCGACCCGGTCGAGGCGCTCGCCGACCTCGCCGCCGAGCGGGGGATCCGCTGCCACGTCGACGCCTGCATCGGCGGCTGGGTCCTTCCGCACCTCGGCCACCGGACGCCGTGGACCTTCGAGCTCGCGGGCGTCACGAGCATGAGCGTCGACCTCCACAAGTACGCCTACACGAGCAAGGGCGTCTCGCTCCTCCTCCACCGCAGTCCCGAGCTGCGGCGCGGGCACCTGTTCGCCTCGGCCGACTGGCCCGGCTACACGATGCTCAACGCGACGATGCAGTCCACCCGCTCGGGCGGACCGCTCGCCGCGGCCTGGGCCGTGACCCGCACCATCGGGGAGGCGACGTACGCCGACCTGGCCCGCGTCGCGCGCGAGGCGACCCTCGCCATCGCGCGAGGCGTCCGGGAGGTCGAGGGCCTCGACGTGCTCGTCGAGCCGGACTCGACCCTGCTCGCCCTCGTCGCCGACGGCTCCTGCGACGTGTTCACCGTCGCTGACGAGATGCTGGCGCGCGGGTGGTTCACCCAGCCGCAGATGGCCTTCCGCGACGTCCCGCCGACCCTGCACCTCACCATGTCGGCGGCCACGGCGCCGTCGGTGCCGGACTTCCTCACCGCGCTCGCGGAGGCGACGACCGCTGCCCGGGAGGCCGGTGCGGTGACGGTCGACCCCGCCCTGGCCGGCCTCGTCGGCGCGATCGACCCCGCGACCCTGGACGACGCGGGGTTCGCCGGCCTCCTCGTGGCTGCCGGGCTGGCCGGAGACGACGGCGGGCTCGCGCTGCCCGAGCGGATGGCACCGGTCAACGCCCTCCTCGACGCCTGTCCGCCGGCGCTGCGCGAGGCCCTCCTCCTCGGGGTCCTCGACCAGCTGTCGCGCCCGACGCCCGACTGAGGGAACCGCTCACCGGCCGGTTGCCCGCGAGGTCACGGTGGTCGAACTCGGCCTCTGACCTGCGGTTGTGACGCGCCTGAGGGCGCGCGCAGGGTGCCCGGCACCTCGACGCCACGGCGCACGGCCGTCGGAGTAGGTTGAGCCGCGACGTGAGCCCACCGGGCGCCGCCGATACGACAGGAACTCCGTGATGACGACCACCCAGCTCCTCCTTCTCCTCCTCCTCGTGATCGTCGTGGTGATCGCCGTCGTGTGGCTGATGCGTCGCGGCGCGGGCCAGAAGGAGGTCGCGCGGGTGCAGGCCGAGGAGATGCGCGGACGGGCGGCCGAGGTCGGCGCCTCGCTCAGCGGGCAGCAGGCGTTCGCGGAGCAGGCCGAGGAGCGGGCCGCCGTCGCGCGCGCCGAGGCCGAGCAGCGCGCCGCCGAGGCGGCTCGTCTCGAGGAGGAGGCGAGCGCCCACCGCGCCGCCGCCGCTGAGACGCAGCGCGACTACGAGACCCAGATGCGCCGCGCCGACGACGTCGACCCCGACGTCACCGAGTCGACCTTCGCACCGCTCCCGGACGGTGAGCCGGCCGGCGACGAGGACGACGCCCAGCCGACCCGCGCCGAGCGCCGGGCTGCTCGAGACCAGGCGGAGACCGAGGGCTCGTGGTCCTCGCCGGCCGCCCCGGTCCCCGCCGCCACGGGTGCCGCCGTCATGGGTGCCTCGTCCCAGGGTCGCCGCGACGAGGACACCGGCTCCGGGACCGACCACGCGACCGGCTCCGGGACCGACGCCGACAGCGAGCGGGTCGCGAACGCGACCGGCTACCGCGACGAGGTGACCCCCGAGGAGGAGCGTCCCGCGGAGGTTTCGCCCGCGGCCGCCACGGGTACGACGGCGGACATGAGCGATGACACCCGCGCGCAGGACCCGACCGACACCGACCTCTCGCGCGACGTCGAGTCGCCTCGCGGTGAGTGGGGCGGTCCGCCCCGTGACGAGCGCGGCGCCCTCGGTGGCGACGAGCCCACGACCACCGCGGCCCACGACGACGCGACCGCCGGCGACTCTGGCGATGCCGCCGGTTCGTCCGACGCACCCCAGGAGCCGACGATGATCGGCGACATCGAGGACTTCGCCGCCACCGAGCCGCTCCTCGCGAAGGACCAGAGCCCGCCGGTCGAGCGCGAGGAGACCCCGGCGACCGACACCGAGAGCGCCGGCTCGAGCGAGGGTTCCCACGATGCCGAGGGCACCGACGCGAGCGACGTCCCCGACGCCGACACCGAGCGTCAGACCGACACCGAGCGTCAGACCGACACCGAGCATCAGACCGACACCGAGCGTCAGGGCGACGCCGACGAGCACGCCACGGCCGAGACCGGTGCCGCGGTCGCGACGACCTCCGATGACGCGGCCGCAACCGACGAGCCGGCCGAGGGCTCCTCGGAGGACCGCTTCGACCCGACCCCGTCCCGTGACTGGGCCGCCGACGAGGGCGAGCTGCTCGAGGAGAACCGCGAGCGCGGCGAGGCCCTCGAGGAGGACCGCGCCGACCTCACCGCCGACGAGACCGCTGGGGACGACGACACGCCCGCCGAGGCCCCGGTCGAGGAGCCGACGCGCACCGAGGTCACCGACGAGGCTCCCGGCGAGCGCGCGGCGCGCCGCATCTCCGAGTTCCACGAGCTGCGCGACGGCGGCTATGGCGTGGGCTCGGCCGCCACGCTCGACGACGGCGCCCAGCCGCTCGACCACCCCGTCGCCGGGTACCGCGACACCATGACCTTCCGATCGCCGGGCGACGAGGGCTACGACGACGCCGCCCCCGACGTGTGGTTCTACGACCAGTCGGCCGCCGAGCGCAGCGGATTCAGCCGCTCGGAGGTCTGAGCGCGGACCCTCTCTCGCCGGGATGGGTCGAGCCGCTAGGTTCGACCCATCCCTGTGTCGTCGAGAGGATCGTCCGTGCGCATCGGAGTACCCAAGGAGTCGCTGCCGGGTGAGACCCGGGTGGCCGCGACCCCCAAGACCGTCGAGCAGCTGCGCGCGCTCGGGTACGCCGTCTTCGTCGAGGCCGGGGCGGGCAGTGCCGCGAGCTTCGCCGACGCCGCGTTCACCCGGGCCGGCGCCGACGTCATCGACGCCGCCGTCTGGAACGCCGACGTCCTGCTGAAGATCAACGCCCCGACCGACGCCGAGCTCGCGCTGCTGCGCCCGGGCCAGGTCGTCGTCTCCCTCATCTCGCCGGCCCTGAACCCCGAGCTCGTCGACAAGCTCGCCGCCCGGGGGGTCACCGCGCTCGCGATGGACGCCGTCCCGCGGATCAGCCGAGCCCAGTCGCTCGACGTCCTGTCCTCGATGGCGAACATCGGCGGCTACCGCGCGGTCGTCGAGGCGGCCCACGAGTTCGGCTCGTTCTTCACCGGCCAGGTCACCGCGGCCGGGAAGGTCCCGCCGGCCAAGGTCCTCGTCGTCGGCGCCGGGGTCGCCGGCCTCGCCGCCATCGGCACGGCCCGCTCGCTGGGCGCCATCGTCCGCGCCTTCGACGCCCGCCCGGAGGTCGCCGAGCAGGTCGAGTCGATGGGTGCCGACTTCCTGCGCATCGACGTCGAGGAGGCCGGCCCCAGCGCCGACGGCTACGCGAAGGAGACCAGCGCCGACTTCGACGCCAAGGCCGCCGCGTTGTACGCCCAGCAGGCCGCCGACGTCGACATCGTCATCACCACGGCGCTGATCCCCGGGCGTCCGGCCCCGCGCCTGTTCACCGAGGCGATGGTGGCCTCGATGAAGTCCGGCACCGTCGTCGTCGACATGGCCGCGGCCAACGGCGGCAACGTCGCCGGCAGCGTCGCCGGTCAGAAGGTCGTCACCGAGGGCGGCGTGACGATCCTGGGCTACACCGACCTGCCCGGTCGCCTGCCCACGCAGGCCTCACAGCTCTTCGGGACCAACCTGGTCAACCTGCTCAAGCTGCTGACGCCGGGCAAGGACGGCGAGCTCGTCCTCGACCTCGAGGACGTCGTGCAGCGCGGGATGACCGTCGTGCGCGAGGGCGAGGTGCTCTGGCCCCCGCCGCCGGTGCAGGTCTCGGCCGCTCCGGGGGCCTCCGGTGCGTCGACCGCCGTCGTGCCGGTGGCGGCCGCGCCCGAGAAGGTGCCGATGAGCGCCGAGCGGCGGCTGGGCCTGCTGGGCGTCGGCGCGCTGGTCTTCCTGCTCGTCGCGTCGGTCTCGCCCCAGCCGTTCCTGGGCCACTTCATGGTCTTCATGCTCTCGGTCGTCATCGGGTTCTACGTCATCGGCAACGTCCACCACGCGCTGCACACCCCGCTGATGTCGGTCACCAACGCGATCAGCGGCATCATCGTGGTCGGCGCGATCCTGCAGATCGGCCACGGCTCGGTCGCGGTGTCGGTGCTGGCGTTCGTCGGCATCCTCGTGGCGAGCATCAACGTGTTCGGCGGGTTCCGGGTCACCGCCCGAATGCTCGAGATGTTCAAGCGCGAGGAGCCGGCCCGATGAGCGTGCCCGTCACCCTCGTGCAGGGGGCCTACATCGTCGCCGGGCTGGCGTTCATCCTCGCCCTCGCCGGCCTGTCGCGGCACGAGACCGCCCGTGCCGGCAACCGGTTCGGCGTCATCGGCATGACCATCGCGCTCGTCGCCACCGTGCTCGCCGCCACCGCGGGCACCTCGGTGTCCGCAGGCGGGTTCACCGCCACGGCCGCGGGGTCTGGCTGGATCGGCCTGGCCCTGGTCCTGGCCGCCATGGGCATCGGTGCCGCGATCGGCCTCGACCGCGCGCGCAAGGTCGAGATGACCGGCATGCCCGAGCTCATCGCGATGCTGCACAGCTTCGTCGGCCTCGCCGCGGTGCTCGTGGGCTGGAACAGCTCGTACGAGAAGACCGACTACCCCGGCATCCACTCGGTCGAGGTCATGGTCGGTGTGTTCATCGGCGCCGTGACGTTCACCGGCTCGATCGTCGCGTTCCTCAAGCTGTCGGCGCGCATCCGCTCGGCCCCGCTGATGCTCCCGTACCGCAACTGGATCAACGTCGGCGCGCTGGCGGCGTTCGTCGTCCTCACGGTCGTCTACGTGCTCCTCCCGCAGGACGCCGTGGCGCTGCGGGCCGTGCTGCTCGGCCTCGTGACGCTCGTCGCGCTGGGGCTCGGCTGGCACCTCGTGGCCTCGATCGGCGGCGGCGACATGCCCGTCGTCGTCTCGATGCTCAACAGCTACTCCGGCTGGGCGGCGGCCGCAGCCGGCTTCCTCCTCGGCAACGACCTGCTCATCATCACCGGCGCCCTCGTGGGCTCCTCGGGTGCCTACCTGTCCTACATCATGTGCAGGGCCATGAACCGCTCGTTCATCTCGGTCATCGCCGGCGGGTTCGGCGTCGAGGCAGGAACGGTGGCCAGCGACGTCGACTACGGCGAGCACCGCGAGATCACGCCCGAGGGTGCGGCTGCCCTGCTCACCGAGGCACGCACCGTGCTCATCACGCCGGGCTACGGCATGGCCGTGGCGCAGGCGCAGTACCCCGTCGCCGACCTGACGAAGAAGCTGCGCGAGCGCGGCATCGACGTCAAGTTCGGCATCCATCCCGTGGCCGGGCGCCTTCCCGGGCACATGAACGTCCTGCTCGCCGAGGCCAAGGTGCCCTACGACATCGTCCTGGAGATGGACGAGGTCAACGACGACCTCCACGCGACCGACGTCGTGCTCGTCATCGGCGCCAACGACACGGTCAACCCCTCGGCCGCCGAGGACCCTGCCTCACCGATCGCCGGGATGCCGGTGCTGCGGGTGTGGGAGGCCGAGCACGTCGTCGTGTTCAAGCGCTCGATGGCCACCGGCTACGCCGGCGTGCAGAACCCGCTGTTCTTCCGCGAGAACTCCCAGATGCTCTTCGGCGACGCCAAGGACCGCGTCGAGGACATCATCCGCGCCCTCTGACCCCGCTCCCCGCCCCCGCCCCCCGCCCGCCCAAACCTCGTGCTACGGCGCAGTAGGTGTCGTGTTCACGACACCTACTGCGCCGTAGCACGCGAGGTGGGCTGCGATGAAGCAGGCGTCAGGAGGGGTGGCCCTCACGCCAGGCGCGCACGCTCGTGACACCCAGCGCCCCGAGGAGGGCGAGGAGCAGCACGACGCAGGCGGCGTTGCTGAGCACCGGTGGGGAGAGGAAGAACGAGGCGAGCATCACGACGCCCAGCGACAACGGCCCGAGGGCGACGAGCCAGCCACGCGTGACGCCCGACAGCCCCGGGGCCAGGAGCGCACCGATGAGCGCCACCACCCAGACGGGCCACACGAAGAACATGATCACCCCCGTCGGGCCGAACATCCCGAACCCCGCCCCGTCGGGCGTCCCGAGGACCCCGGCCGACAGGATGCCGGCGTGCATGACGAGGACGTCGACGATGAACGGCACCGTCGTCAGCAGAGTGAGGACGACCGCCGTGACCGTCCAACCGCGGCTGCGCGAGCGTGGCACCGGCGCGCTCGGGGGCTGGCCGGCGCGAGCCTCGGCGGCGACCTGCTCGGGCGGGCCGAGGCGGAGGAGGGCGGCGTCGACGGCCCCGGGGTCGTCGGGGTGCTCGGCGAGGGTGGCGTCGAGGTGCTCGCGGACCCCGGCGAGGACGTCGTCGCGCTCGTCGGGAGGCAGGTCGGCCAGCATCCGGGCGAGGTCGTCGAGGTAGGTGCTGATGCGGGTGTCGGAGCTGTTCACCGGGATCCCCCCTGGAGCGTGGCGTCGACGGCGTCGCGGAAGGTCTTCCACGTCCGGTTGAAGCTGGCGAGGGCGACGTGGCCCTCGCTCGTCAGCGAGTAGTAGCGGCGCGGCGGGCCGGCCGTCGACTCGGCCCACGTCGTCTCGACGAGGCCCTGCTTCCGCAGGCGGGCGAGCAGCGGGTACAGGGTCCCCTCACCGGCGAGGAGGACCCCGTCGTCGCCGAGCCGCCGGGCGATGTCGAGCCCGTAGCGCGCCTCGCCGTCGAGCAGCGCGAGGACGCAGTGCTCGAGGGCGCCCCGACGCAGGTGCGTCAGGATGGCGCTGTCACCCGGTTCCATGCGTCACAAGGTACCGCCGGGACGGCCCCGTCATCAACCCCTCCGTTCACCGTGAGTGCGGAGACGGCTGCCCTGGCGACCACGTGAGCACTCACGACGTGTCTCCCTCAGCGAATCGGGTGCCCAGGTGGCTGCTCCGGCGACCACCTGAGCACCCGACTCGAGGCAGGGGCGGGGGGACGGACGGGTGGGTGGGCGCCCCGCGGGGCGCCGGTAGGCTGCCCGGCGTGAGCGAGCCCACCCCGACCTCCATCACCTACGCGGATGCCGGCGTCGACGTCGAGGCCGGTGACAAGGCCGTCGAGCTGATGAAGGCCAGCGTCCGCCGCGCCACCCGGCCCGAGGTCCTGGGCGGGCTGGGCGGCTTCGCCGGGATGTTCGACGCCAGCGCGATCGCCCGGATGGCGCGCCCCGTCCTCGCCACGAGCACCGACGGCGTCGGCACCAAGGTGGCCATCGCGCAGGCCCTCGACCGGCACGACACCATCGGCTTCGACCTCGTCGGGATGGTCGTCGACGACATCGTCGTCTGCGGCGCAGAGCCCCTCTTCATGACCGACTACATCGCCACCGGCAAGGTGGTCCCCGAGCGGATCGCCGCCATCGTCTCGGGGATCGCGCAGGCGTGTGAGCAGGCGCGGGTCGCCCTCGTCGGTGGGGAGACCGCCGAGCACCCCGGCCTCCTCGACCCCGACGAGTACGACGTGGCGGGGGCTGCCACCGGGGTCGTCGAGTACGCCGACGTCCTCGGCCCGCAGCGGGTCGTGCCGGGCGACGTCGTCCTCGGCCTCGCGAGCAGCGGGCTGCACTCGAACGGCTACTCCCTCGTCCGGCGCGTCGTCGCCCACGCGGGCTGGGAGCTCGACCGCCACGTCGAGGAGTTCGGCCGGACCCTCGGCGAGGAGCTGCTCGAGCCCACCCGGGTCTACGCCGCCGACCTGCTCGACCTCGTTCGGCTCGACGGCATCGACGTCCACTCGCTCTCGCACGTGACCGGCGGCGGCCTCGCGGCCAACCTGGCCCGCGTCCTCCCACCGCACGTCCACGCCCGGCTCGACCGCTCGACGTGGACCCCGCCGGCGGTCTTCTCCACGGTCGGATCCCTCGGGGGCGTGCCGCGCTCCGACCTCGAGCGCACCCTCAACATGGGCGTCGGGTTCGTCGCCGTCCTGCCGCCCACCGCGGTCGACGAAGCGGTCGCGCACCTCGCGGGGCGCGGCATCGCCACGTGGGTCATGGGCGAGGTCCGCGAGGCCGCCACCGCGCCCGTCGAGGACGGGGTCGAGGTGGTCCGCGGCGCGAAGGGCGTCGACGGCGGCGGGGTCCAGGTCGTCGGCGAGCACCCCACCGCCTGATCCCCGGCGCTCCACGGGGCGGTCGAGCGGACGGCTCGACCCACCTGTCCGTACGGCCGACCGAGGACGCGAACCCAGGACACCGACGGCGACGGCCGCCATCCTCGGAGCGTGTCCACCGCCGACCTCCCTCCCGTGCACCCGGGCCTCCCGCAGGCCTCGGGACTGGCGGCCGGACCACTCGAGGACGACGCCGCGGTCCGTGCGCTGCACACCTCCCAGCGCTGGGCCTCCGGAGTCCTCGCGCTCGCCACGCTCGTCCTCCTCGGCTACCTCGCGCTCGTCGCCGCGGCAGCCGGCCTGGCGGCGTGGGCTCTAGGGGTCCGACCGGACGCGGGGTCGCTCGACCTCTCCGGCCTCGTCGTCGACTCCCTCCCCGCGCTCCTCGTCGGCTGGTGCACGGCCCTGGCGGCGACGACCGTCCTCGCGCGCGGCGAGTCGATGGGGGCCCGGCTGGCCGGCGTCACCTCGGCCGCGGTCGGGATCGTCCTCAGCGCCCTCGTCCTCAAGGTCTCGGGCCTGTTCTGAGTCGGCCGCGCCGGAGCCGTCAGGCGATGGTGACCTGCGGGCCGTAGAGCGCCATCGCCGCCAGGGCCCGCTCGTGGTTCTCGACCGTCGAGCCGGCGCACCCGGCCCCGACCACCCGCAGCGTCGCCCCCGCGTCTGCCGCCGGCAGCACGGTCGACAGGACGCAGCAGTCGGTGGACACACCGGTGACCGTGAGGTGCGCGTCGTCGCCGACGACGTCGCGCAGCACGGGCCACTTTCCGAACGTCCCGGCGGTCACGACGTGGATCGCGGCGTGGGCCAGCTCGGGGACGACGGCGTACAGCGGGTCGTCGTCGCCGACGAGGGCGAACGGCCAGTCGTCGTAGTAGGGCTCCCAGGACCCGCCGAGCGAGGGGTCGGCGACGAAGCGGGTGATGACGGTGCGCTCGGCGCCGTAGGCCTCCGCGAGCGCCACGATCTGCGGGACGGTCGCCTCCCACAGCGGCGAGCCCCACGGCGAGGTCGCCGGGTCGGCGAAGACGGCCTGCGGGTCGACGACGACCAGCCACCCGCCATCGACGACCTCGGGCACGCCGGCGTCGGTCACCGGGTCGGGACCTTCTCGGCCGCGGCGCGCTCGCCCTCCTCGGACTCCTGCCGCCGCACCGTCGAGCGGCGCGCGACGTAGGTCACGAGGAAGCCGAGGGCGAAGGCGAGCAGCACGCCGATGTTCGAGTAGGGCCACGAGCCCTCCCAGTACGGGCCGGCGGGGTCGTCGACGTACGTGCCGAGGCCCAGCGGCTCCAGGAGGTAGCCCTGCCAGTTGTTCCACGCCGCGTCGGCCGCGAAGTTGTTGACGACCAGGCCCCAGCCGATGACGGAGGCCACGACCATCGTGCCGATCGAGGTCCAGTCCCACGCGCCGTAGCGGCCCTTGGCGTCGAAGAGGGCGTCGGCGCCGCCGAGGCCCCAGTCGTAGTCCTTGCGTCGCAGCGCGAGGTCGGAGATGAAGATGCCGGCCCAGGCCGCGAGCGGGACGCCGAGGGTGATGAGGAAGCTCTGGAACGGCCCGAGGAAGTCCTTCGCGACGAAGACGACGAAGAAGGTGCCCAGGGTGAGGATGACGCCGTCGACGAGCGCCGCCGTGGGACGGGGGATCCGCACGCCGAGCGAGAGCAGGGTCAGCCCAGACGAGTAGATGCCGAGGACCGCACCCGACACCAGCGAGAGGATGACCGCGATGAGGAAGGGCACGAGGAACCACGTCGGCAGCACCGTGGCGAGGGTGCCGATGGGGTCGGACGGGATGCCCTGGAGGATCGCCTCGTCGGAGGCTGCCAGGCCGATCCCGAACAGGACGAGGAGGACCGGGGCCACGGCGCCGCCGAGGGTGTTCCAGAAGACGATGGCGCCACCGGGCGCGGTGCGCTTCTGGTAGCGCGACCAGTCGGCGGCGATGTTGATCCAGCCCAGGCCGAAGCCCGTCATCAGCAGGACGAAGGCCCCGACGACGGCGCCCGGCTCGCCGGACGGGAGGGCGGCCACCGCGGACCACTCGATCTTCGGCGCGGCCACGATGACGAAGATGATCGTGACGATGCCCGTGAGCCAGGTGAGGACCGACTGCATCCGCATGATGATGTGGTAGCCGGCGACCGACGCGCTGACGATGAGCAGCGCGACGACGACGGCGGCCGCGATCTTCGTCGCGGTGCCCCCGCCCCAGCCGAGCCGCTCGAAGATCGTCGAGGTCGCGAGCACGGCGAGGATGGCCAGGGAGGTCTCCCAGCCGATGGAGGTCAGCCACGAGATGACGCCCGGCACCTTCTGCCCGGTGACCCCGAACGAGGCGCGCGAGAGGATCATCGTCGGCGCCGAGCCACGCTTGCCGGCGATCGCGACGAGGCCGCACAGCACGAACGAGACGACGATGCCGAGCACCGTGACGAGCGCCGCCTGCCAGGCCGAGATGCCGAAGCCGAGGACGAACGCGGCGTAGGAGATGCCGAAGACCGACACGTTGGCCGCGAACCAGGGCCAGAAGAGGTCCTGGGGGGAGGCGGTCCGCTCGGCCTCGTCGATGATCTCGATACCGGTGGTCTCGACCCCGAGCCGCTGCGTGGCGGCGACCGTCGTCTCAGTCATGAGGCCGAGCATAGGACCGCGCGGGGCGCGGACCGCCACAGCCCACCCGTGGGTCGAGCCGGCAGGTCAGGGCGGCGCCACGGGTCAGGGCAGCACGACACCGACGAGGTGCAACACCACGGGCCCGCACCGGGTGCGGGACGTCCGTCAGACGCAGGTCAGGTCGGGGTCAACGCCGACCGGAGGACCACTGACCGTAGTCGTCCTCGTCCTCCGGCTCGCGGGCGTCGCTCGTGGAGCGGCCCCCGTCGCCGGGACCGTGCAGTTCTCGCTCAAGCGCGGAGAGGTCGGTGTCCGGGCTGTAGTACTTCAGCTCGCGAGCGACCTTCGTCTGCTTGGCCTTGGCTCGGCCGCGCCCCATGGCGTGACCCCCTCGTGCGTCTGCCGGGGTGACGTCGCGAGAGGGACGGCCCCGTTGCTGAGGTCATCCCACGTCGCGGAGCTGTCCCGGGAATCGTGTATGTGTCGTGACGCCAACGGTACATGAGTGGAGCGTGTCCGGCGACGCCGTCCCGGACAACGGTGCCCCGGCGCGCCGTGTTCCCCGGCCGGGCCTCGGCAGCCCCTCAGCCCTCGCGAGACCCCACCGGGTTCCCGGGCAGCCACGGCCGCTGCCGACCGGCCGCGATGCGGCGCTCGGCGAGGCGGTCGGCGGCCACGGCGGGGCTCACGTCGTGCTCGTCGGCCTCGCGCAGCACCTCGAGGGTGTGCTCGAAGATCCGGGTCGTCGTGGCCCGGGCCCGCTCCATGTCGAACCCGTGGAGCTCGTCGCTCACCTGGATGACGCCGCCCGCGTTGACGAGGAAGTCCGGGGCGTAGGTGATGCCGCGCTCCCGCATCCGGTCGGCGGTGCGGCCGGCGGAGTCGGCGGGGAGCTGGTTGTTCGCGCCGCCGCAGACGATGCGCACCTGCAGGGCCTCGACGGTGTCGTCGTCGAGGGCGCCGCCGAGGGCGTTGGGGCTGTAGACGTCGAGGTCCTCGCGAGCCAGCGCCCAGGCGTCGTCGACGGCCCGCACCCCGGGCAGGGCCCGAAGGAGGGAGCGGACGGCGTCGTCGGAGACGTCGGTGACGACGACCTCGGCACCGTCGTCGACGAGGTGCTCGGTGAGCCGCCGGCCGACCTTGCCGACCCCGGCGATGCCGACCGTGCGGCCCGCGAGCGTCGGCTCGCCCCACGTGTGCTGCGCGGCCGCCCTCATCCCCTGGAACACGCCCCACGCGGTGAGGACCGACGAGTCGCCCGCCCCGCCGCGCTCGGGCGAGCGCCCGGTGGCCCAGCGGGTCTGCTCGCCGACGACGTCCATGTCGGCGACGTAGGTGCCGACGTCGCACGCCGTGACGTACCTCCCGCCGAGGGACTCGACGAAGCGTCCGTAGGCCCGCAGCAGCTCTGGCGTCTTGTCGCGGACGGGGTCGCCGACGATGACCGCCTTGCCGCCGCCGTGGTCGAGCCCGGCGAGGGCGTTCTTGCTCGACATCGCCCGGGAGAGGCGCAGGACGTCGGCGAGCGCCTGGTCCATCGAGGCGTAGGGGTGGAAGCGGGTGCCGCCCAGCGCCGGCCCGAGGGCCGTGTCGTGCAGGGCGATGACGGCGCGCAGGCCGGACTCCGGGTCGCTGCAGAAGACGACCTGCTCGTGGCCCGTGAGGTCGATGAGGTCGGTGGCCATGACATCCAAAGTAGACCTCCGCCCAGCCGACGGACACGGTGCCCGCAAGCCCCACGACGACCCGCGGGACCGGCAGCGCGTCGGCGACATCCTGCGCCGTGGGTGCGACGCCACCGTCGGTGTCGCGCGGATCGGGTGTGAGACTGAGGGCCGGAGTCACCCCCGTCCCCTGAGGAGCGAGCCGTGCTGAGAGTCGGGTACAAGGCGTCGGCGGAGCAGTTCGCCCCCGCGGAGCTGGCTGGCTATGCCGTGCGGGCCGAGGAGCTCGGGCTCGACTCCGTGACGATCTCCGACCACTTCCAGCCGTGGCGCCTGCAGGGTGGCCACGCGCCGAGCTCGCTGGCCTGGATGCCGTGGGTGCTGGCCCGGACCGAGCGCGTCCTCGTCGGGACGTCGGTGCTCACGCCGACCTTCCGCTACAACCCCGCGGTCCTCGCGCAGACCTTCGCGACGATGGCCTGCCTCGCGCCGGGTCGCGTGATGCTCGGGGTCGGGTCGGGGGAGGCGCTCAACGAGGTCGCCGTGGGGTCGGTCGGCGAGGGCGAGTGGCCCGAGTTCAAGGAGCGCTTCGGCCGGCTGCGCGAGTCGGTGCGGCTCATGCGCGAGCTGTGGACGCAGGACCGGGTGAGCTTCGAGGGCGAGTACTACCGCACCGAGGACGCCGCCGTGTACGACCGCCCCGACGAGCCGGTGCCGGTGTACGTCGCGGCCGGCGGCCCGATGGTCGCGCGGTACGCCGGGCGGGTGGCCGACGGCTTCATCTGCACCTCGGGCAAGGGCCGCGAGCTCTACGCCGACCAGCTCGTCCCGGCGGTCGACGAGGGCCTGGACAAGGCCGAGCGGGCGCACGACTCCATCGACCGGATGATCGAGGTCAAGGTGTCGTGGGACCCCGACCCGGAGCAGGCGCTGGAGAACACCCGGTTCTGGGCGCCGCTGTCGCTGAGCGCCGAGCAGAAGCACTCGATCCACTCCCCGGCCGAGATGGAGCAGGCGGCCGACGAGCTGCCGATCGAGCAGGTCGCCAAGCGCTGGATCGTGGCGTCCGACCCGGAGGAGGTCGTCGAGGCGGTGCGGGTCTACACCGATCTCGGGTTCGACCACCTCGTCGTCCACGGCCCCGGGCACGACCAGGAGCGCTTCCTCTCCACCTTCGCCGAGCAGGTCCTGCCGGGTCTGCGCGAGCTGACCCCCGCAGCGCGGTGAGCGGGCTCGTCCCGGCGCGGGTCCCGGCGGCCCCGGCACCGCTCCGGCTGCGCGGGCGGAGCTTCGACGCCGCGCAGCCCGCCGTCATGGCGATCGTCAACCGCACCCCGGACTCGTTCTGGGCGGGCAACCGCCACGTCGACCTCGACTCGGCCCTGACGGCCCTCGACGAGGCCGTGGCGCTCGGCGCCGACATCGTCGACGTCGGGGGGGTGCGGGCGGGCCAGGAGGGCGGGGAGGTCTCGGTGGCCGAGGAGCTCGAGCGGGTCGTGCCCTTCCTGACGGGGGCCCGTGCGGCCCATCCCGACCTCGTCCTCAGCCTCGACACCTGGCGCGCCGAGGTGGCCCGGGT
The DNA here is from genome assembly GCA_963795035.1 of uncultured Actinomycetota bacterium. GTDB lineage: Bacteria > Actinomycetota > Actinomycetes > Actinomycetales > Dermatophilaceae > Oryzobacter. The sequence continues at coordinate 375,287 of CAWCFZ010000004.1, forward strand.
GGCCGCGGCGGAGGCCGGCGTCGACCTCGTCAACGACACGTGGCAGGGGGCCGACCCCGACCTCGTCCACGTCGCCGCGCAGATCGGGGCCGGCTACGTCGTCTCGCACACCGGGGGGCTGCCGCCGCGGACCGACCCGGTGGGGGTCACCTACCCACCGGAGCCGCTCGGTGTCGTCGACGACGCCCTCCGGGTGCTGCGCGAGGGGGCCGAGCGGGCCGTCACCGCCGGGGTCCCGGCCGACCGGGTCCTCGTCGACCCGACGCTCGACTTCGGCAAGACGACGGCGCACTCCCTCACCCTCCTCCGGCACACCGAGGCCATCGTCGCGTTGGGTTTCCCTGTGCTGCAGGCACTCTCGCGCAAGGACTTCGTCGGCGAGACGCTCGACCTCCTCGCCGACGACCGCCTCGAGGGGACACTCGCGGCCACGGCCGTCGCGGCGTGGCTCGGCGCCACGGTCTTCCGGGCACACGACGTGCGGGCCACCCGTCGCATCGTCGACATGGTGGCGTCGGTCCGGGGCGACAGGCCGCCCGCGCTGAGCGTGCGCGGGGTGCCGTCGTGATCGTTCCGCCCACGGTCGGCTCGGTGCCGACGTCGTGCGGGTGGACCGGCCGGCGGAGACCGACCCCCTCGCGTCGGGCGCCGTCCACCGGGCCTGACCTCCCCTCCACGGCGCTCGCTACGGCGCAGTACGTGCTGCGATCACGACACCTACTGCGCCGTAGCAAGCGGTGGGGTTCGATGGGGGCATGAGCGAGACCACGCCGCCCCAGCCCGCCGCGCCCGCTGCGCCCGCCGAGCCCGCTGCGCCGGTGGCCCGCGTCCGGGTGGAGGTGGAGGGGGCGGTCGCGCGCATCGTCCTCGACGCCCCCGAGCGGCTCAACGCCGTCGACCCCGCGATGTGCGCCGACGTCGTGGCCGCTGTCCGACGACTCGATGACGACGCGTCCGTCCGGGTGATCGCCCTCACCGGTGAGGGGCGCGGGTTCTGCTCCGGCGCACCGCTGTCCACGGCAGGAGCGGACATGGGTGTCCTCGATGCGGGCGCTGAGGTGGTGCGGACGCTCCTCGCGGCCGGCACCCCGACCGTCGCCCTCGTCCACGGGGTCGCGGCGGGGATCGGGGTGCCGATGGCCCTCGCGTGCGACTACGTGCTGGCCGCCGACGAGGCGCCGTTCGTCCTGGCGTTCAGCAGGATCGGGCTGATGCCCGACGGTGGGGCGTCGGCGCTCGTCACCGCGTCGATCGGGCGGGCGCGGGCGCTGCGCCTGGCGATGACCGGGGAGCGCCTCGACGGGCGGACCGCTGCGGCGTGGGGCCTGGTCGCCGAGAGCGTCCCTGCCGCCGGGTTCGCCGCCCGCGCCGTCGAGCTCGTCGGCGGGTTCGCGGTCGGGGCGACCCTGGCCCTCGCGGAGACGACGGCTGCCGTCAACGCCTCCTGCCCCGACGTCGAGGCCGCCCTGGCCCGCGAGGACGCCGGCCAGCGCCGGCTCTCCGCGACCGAGGACCACCTCGAGGGCGTCGCGGCCTTCCTCGCCAAGCGCCCCCCGGAGTTCAGCGCCCGCTGATGGCGACTGCGCCCGGGTTCTGCGCGGTTCACCCTTGCCCTGTCTCAGCACGCCTGCCCTGAACCGGGGTGAGGCGCACCAGTTCGGGGTGCGCGAACGTGTACCAGGGGGGGATCGGTGGGGCGCACGGGGTCTCGCGAACAGCCTGCGTCGTCGAGCGCACGTCCGTAGCCTTGGGGTGCCCCGTCCGCCCACCCCTGCACCGACGGAGGATGCATGGTCGCGATCCACGCCGCACCGACCCGCGAGCTCGACCCCGGGACGCTCCACGACGTCCTCCGACTGCGCCAGGACGTCTTCGTCCTCGAGCAGGAGTGCCTCTACCCAGACCTCGACGGCCGCGACCTCGACCCGGGCACCGTCCAGGTGTGGGCCGAGGACGCCGAGGGCCGCGTCGTGGCGACCCTGCGCATCCTCATGGACGGCGGTCCGGTGCGCATCGGGCGGGTCGCCACGGCCGTGGCCGCGCGGAACCGGGGCATCGCCGCCGCGATGATGGCCGCCGCCCTCCGGGAGACGCAGGGCCCCGTCGTGCTCCACGCCCAGAGCCACCTCGCCCACTGGTACGAGGGGCTCGGCTTCGCCGTCGTCGGGTCGGAGTACCTCGACGACGGCATCCCGCACGTCCCGATGCGCCTCGACCGCTGACGTCGCGGACCGGCCCCGCGGCGGATGTCGGCGCCCAGCGGCAGGATGGCGGGATGACCGTCACCCTCGCCGAGCTCGTCGCCGTCTCGCGGGCGGTCGCCGCCACGCGCTCGCGCACGGCCAAGACCGATGCCATCGCCGGGCTCGTCGCCGATGCGGGGGCCGACGAGGTCGCCACCGTCGTCGCGTTCCTCTCCGGCGTCGTCCGCCAGCGTCGGCTGGGAGTGGGCTGGCGCTCGCTCGGCGCCCTGCCCGAGCCCGCGGCCGAGCCGTCCCTGGTCGTCGCCGAGGTCGACGCCTCCTTCACCCGGCTCGCGACGGCGGCCGGAACCGGCTCGGCCACCACCCGTCGCTCCGAGCTCGCCGCCCTGATGTCCCGCGCCACCGCCGACGAGCAGCGCTTCCTCGGCGAGCTCGTCACGGGGAACCTGCGTCAGGGCGCCCTCGACGGCGTCGTCCTCGCCGCCGTCGCGAAGGCGTCCGCCGTGCCCGACGCCGTCGTCCGGAGGGCCGTCATGCTCGCGGGGTTCACCCACGTCGTCGCCGAGATCGCTGCCCGCGGCGGGCAGGCGGCCCTCGAGGACGTCGGGCTCGTCGTCGGGCGCCCGCTCCGGCCGATGCTCGCCGGGTCGGCGAAGACGACGGACGAGGCGCTCGGGTCGATGGCCGACGGCCCGCTGCTCGTCGACGGCAAGCTCGACGGCATCCGGGTCCAGGTGCACCGCCGTGACGGGGAGGTCACGATCTTCACCCGCAGCCTCGACGAGGTCACCGAGCGGCTTCCCGAGGTCCTCGAGGCCGTCGCCGCGCTGCCCGGCGGCGACCTCGTCCTCGACGGTGAGGCCATCGTCATCGAGGAGGGTGGACGGCCGGCGCCGTTCCAGGTCACCGGGTCCCGCACCGCGAGCTCGGTCGGGGTCGAGCGGCTGCGCGAGGAGGTGCCCCTCACCACCTTCCTCTTCGACGTCCTGCACGCCGACGGCCGCGACCTCGTCGACGCCACCGCGCTCGAGCGCCACGAGGTGCTCTCGGCCCTCGCGCCCCACCTCCTCGTCCCGCGGCTCGTGACCACCGATCCGGTTGCGGCGCAGCAGTTCTTCGACGACCTCGTCGCGGCCGGCCACGAGGGCGTCGTCATCAAGGAGGGAGCGTCACCGTACGCCGCCGGCCGGCGGGGGAGCGGCTGGGTCAAGGTCAAGCCCACCCACACCCTCGACCTCGTCGTCCTCGCGGTCGAGCGCGGGTCGGGGCGTCGGCAGGGGTGGCTGTCGAACATCCACCTCGGCGCGCGCGACCCCGCCGACCGGGGGCTTCGTCATGATCGGCAAGACCTTCAAGGGGATGACCGACGAGATGCTGCGCTGGCAGACCGAGCGCTTCACCGAGCTCGCCGTCGGCGACCCCTCCGGGTACGTCGTCGAGGTGCGGCCCGAGCAGGTCGTCGAGATCGCCCTCGACGGGCTGCAACGCTCCTCTCGCTACCCCGGCGGGGTCGCCCTGCGGTTCGCCCGCGTCCTGCGCTACCGCGACGACAAGAGCGCCGAGGAGGCCGACACCATCGACACGGTCAGGGCACTGGGCCCCGACGGCTGACGCGCCGCCGCCATCCGGGGTACGGGTCGGTGCCGAACGCCTCCCATGCCCCTCGTCGACGATGCTCGCGCCTGGGTGATGCAGAAGGCGGCCCCCTTCACGGTGCGCTACGGCGAGAACCTGCGCTTCGCCGGCGACGAGCTCCCGGCCCCCGAGCTCCACCGGGTCCCCACCCGGCACGGCGAGGTCGACGTGCACCTCTACCGTCCCGAACACTCCGACGGCCCGCCCCCGGTCTACGTCCACTTCCACGGCGGCGCCTTCCTCATGCGCTACCCGGCGATGGACGACTGGTGGTGCCGCTACCTCGCGGCCACCGCCGGGGTCGCCGTGGCCAACGTCGACTTCGAGGTCGCCCCGCAGGTCCGCTACCCCGTGGCCCAGGAGCAGGGTCACGACGTCGCGGCGTGGCTCGCCCGGCACGGCGACCGGGTCGGCGTCGACGGCGGACGGCTCGTCGTCGGGGGGTTCAGCTCCGGCGGGCAGGTGGCCGCTGCCGTCTGCCTCCAGGCCCGCGACCAGCGCTCCTTCTCACCGGTCCTCCAGGTCCTCGGAGTCCCCGCGCTCGACCTCGCCGCCGAGGTGGCCGACCTGCCCGGGATGATCGCTCCCGGCCTGCGCCGGCTCGTCCGGCGGACCTACTTCCCCGACGCCTCGCGACGCGCCGAGCCCTATGCCTCGCCCGTCCTCGCCGACGACCTCAGCGGCCTGCCGCCCACGGTGGTCCTCACGGCCGAGCGCGACGCCCTGCGTCACGACGGTGACCTGTACGCGATGCGGCTGCGACGCGCCGGCGTCGAGGTCGTCCACGACGTCAGCCCCGGGGTCGACCACTACTTCCTCACCGAGGACCCGCGGCGGGCGCGCTGGACGATGATGCTCGTCGCACGCCATGTCCGCACCGCCTGTGGGCTCCCGCCCACGGCACCGGTCTGACCGCCGGAACCCGGCGCACGCTGTCACGTTGACGTCAGGTGCGACGTCATCTCGGCCCCTCTGCCCGAGCACGAACCGACGGCGTTCTCGCGGGTGCGGGTGGGTCGGGCGGACCTGAGGGGTTGCGTGTGACGTCACTATGATGTCATAGTGGCGTCATGGACCTCCTGCCCTACGCCGCTCGTCTCCAGCGCGACCTCCTCTCCTCCGCCCGCGCGGGTGGCGACGAGGCCGTCGAGCTGGCCGAGCTCCTCGCGGGCGCCCTCGAGTCCTCGGCGCGGCTCGTCATCCTCGACGCCCTCGTCGAGGCCTCCGCCGAGATCACCGCGCGCCTCGCCCCGGGGTCGGTCGAGGTCCGCCTCCGCGGTCGCGACGCCGACCTCGTCGTCACCGCCGCGGAGGCCGTTCCCGCGTCCTCGACCCCCGCCCCCGCTCCCGCCGCCGCCGACGACGGTGACGAGGGTGGCACGGCCCGGCTCAGCCTCCGCCTCCCCGAGCGGCTCAAGCCGCGCATCGAGGACGAGGCCGAGGCCGCCGGCCTGTCCGTCAACGCCTGGCTGGTGCGCACCATCGGTGCGGCGCTCGCCGACCGTCCCCCGACCCCCGCGCCCACGGTGACCACCGGGGCGCGCCTCACGGGCTGGGCGCGCTAGCCGCGTCCCGAGCCCCACCTCCGGCCCCGCGCCGGACCGCACCACGACCCCACACCGAGAGCCAGCCCGACACCGGGAGATGCCGTCATGCCTTCGTTCCCCACCCCCACCCCCGTCACCCTCGTCGTCGACGTCAGCGTCGTCGACCTCCGGGTGCGTGCCGAGGACACCGCCGAGACCTCGGTCGAGGTCCGCCCCCACGCCCCGTCCCGCCAAGGGGACGTCGACCTCGCCGCCCGGGTCACGGTGGAGCACACCGGGGACCGCGTGTCCGTCCGTGGCCCCCGCACGGTCACCGGCCGGCTGCGCAGCCTCCTCGGTGGCGGCGACCGGGTCGACGTCGAGGTCGTCCTCCCCAGCGGTTCCGCCCTCGACGTCCGCGGTGCCGGCGAGCTCGTCGCCACCGGCGAGCTCGGTGCCGTCGTCGTCGACACCGCGATGGGCGACATCAGCCTCGACCGGGTCTCCCGGGTCAACGGGCGGACGGCCATGGGCGACATCCGGGTCGAGCGGGTCGCCGGCGACGCCGACCTGCGCACCTCCACCGGCACCGTGACCGTCCACGTGGCCGGGGGAGAGGTCGTCGCGAAGGCGGCGGTCGGCGACGTCTCCGTCGGCGACGGCGGTGGACACCTCCGCCTCACGACCTCGACGGGCAACGTCCGCGTCGAGCACGCCCGCGACGGGTTGACGGCGAACGCCTCCGCGGGTGACGTGCGGGTGCACAGCGCCCACGGTGGCGCCGTCTCGGTCGACAGCTCCTTCGGACGCGTCGACGTCGGCGTCCCGCAGGGCGTCGCCGCCTGGCTCGACGTCGAGGCCCGCCACGGGGCGGTGCGCAGCGACCTGAGCACCGCAGAGGCCCCCGCGGCCGGCGACCCGACCGTCGAGATCCGCGTCCGCGCCGGGTACGGCGACATCGTCCTGCACCGCGTCTGAGCCCGACACCACGAAGGAGACCGACCATGACCCGCCCCACCAGCAGCGCACCGGCCGTCGAGGTCCGCGGCCTGCGCCTCGCCTACGGCGACCACGTCGTCCTCGACGGTGTCGACCTCACCGTCGCCACCGGGACCGTCCACGCCCTGCTGGGCCCGAACGGCGCCGGGAAGACCACGGCCGTCAACATCCTCGCGACGCTTCTCGCGCCGGACGCCGGAACGGTTCGGGTCTGTGGGTACGACGTGACCACCGACCCGCGGGCCGTGCGCGCCTGCATCGGGCTCACCGGCCAGTTCGCGGCCGTCGACGACCTGCTCACCGCCCACGAGAACCTCGTGCTCATGGGCCGGCTCCACCACCTGCCGGCGGCCGAGGTCCGCTCCCGCGCCTCCGAGCTGCTCGAGCGGTTCGGGCTCGCCGAGACCGCCGGCGCCCGCCCGTCGACCTTCTCCGGCGGCATGCGGCGTCGGCTCGACCTCGCGATGGGACTCGTCGGGCATCCACGGGTGCTCTTCCTCGACGAGCCGACGACCGGGCTCGACCCGCGCAGCCGGCGCGCGATGTGGGACGTCGTCCGCGAGCTGAGGGCGGAGGGGGTGACGATCCTGCTCACGACGCAGTACCTCGAGGAGGCCGACCACCTCGCCGACCGCATCTCGCTGCTCGACGGCGGCACCGTGGTCGCCGACGGCACCCCCGCCGAGCTCAAGCGGCTCGTCCCCGGAGCGCACGTCCGCCTGAGCTTCCCCGACGGCGAGGCGCTCGACCTGGCCGCCCGGACCCTCGGCGCAGGTGCCCCCGACCTCGACGCCCTCGCCCTCGACGTCCCCGGGAACGGCGACGTCGCCACCCTGCGCGAGCTGCTCGTGCGGCTCGACGGCGCCGGTGTCCCCCTCGAGGGGCTCAGCGTCCGCACCCCCGACCTCGATGACGTCTTCCTCGCCCTCACCGGCCGGGACCGTCGCACCGCACCCACCGAGGAGGCCCTCCGATGAGCGCCGTCACCACCACCAGCGTCCCCGGCCCGACCCGGTCGTTCTCACGTCCGCTCACCGACGCCGTGACCATGCTGGGCCGCCAGCTCCGGCACGTCCTGCGCTACCCCGAGCTGACGATCATCGTCCTGATGATCCCCGTGATCTTCCTGCTGCTCTTCGTCTTCGTCTTCGGCGGCACCCTGGGCGCCGGGCTCGGGGCGGCCGCCGCCCCGGGTGCGGTGGGCGACCGCGGCGACTACGCGGCGTTCGTCCTGCCGGGCATCCTCCTGCTCACCATCGGCTCGATCGCGCAGGGGACCTCGACGTCGGTCGCGATGGACATGCAGCAGGGGATCGTCGACCGGTTCCGCACGCTGTCGATCTCGCCCGGGGCGGTGCTCTCGGGCCACGCCCTCGCCGCCACGATCCAGTCGGTGGTGTCGGTGCTGGTGCTCGTCGCCGTCGGTCTCGCGGTCGGCGCCCGCCCGACGGCCGGACCCGTCGAGTGGCTCCTCGCCCTCGCCCTCGTGTCCGGGGTGGCGTTCGCCGTGTCGTGGGTCTCGGTGGCCCTCGGCCTGGTGTCCCGCTCCGTCGAGAGCGCGAGCAACTACCCCATGCCCTTCGTCCTGCTGCCCTTCCTCGGCAGCGGCTTCGTCCCCACCGGCTCGATGCCGACCGTGCTGCGCTGGTTCGCCGACCACCAGCCGTTCACGCCGATCATGGACACCCTGCGCGGGTTGCTGCTCGGCACCGAGCTCTCCGCGACCACCGCGGTCCTCGCGGTGGGGTGGATCCTCGCCCTGACCGTCGCGGGGTGGCTGTGGGCCCGCCACGCCTACGCCCGCCCCCGTCGCGCCGGCTGAGGACCCGGGCACGAGGACGGGGGTGGTGGTGGGCTCAGGCCCACCACCACCCCCGGGTCCGGATCAGGCGTGCCGTGGGGCGTGGCGCCTGCGGCCGAGGCCGACGAGGACGCCGCCGCCCACGACGAGCAGCAGGGCCAGCGCGGCCATGGCACCGAGCGCGGCGCCGGTCTGGGCGAGCGGAGGCACGGCCTGGTAGTAGTCGACGACGAGCTGACCGCTCACGGGGTCGCCGTCGGCCGTCACCCCCGTGAAGGGGACCGGGTCGGGGTCGCCGGTGAAGCCCTTCTCCGGGACGAAGGTGACCAGGCCGGTGGTGGTGTCCACCGTCCAGGTGCCCTGGTCCGGGACGACGAGCGTGGTGACCGGGGCGCCGTCGGGACCGACGAGGCGGACCGAGGACGGCACGAGGCCCGGGACGTCATCGGAGGGGTCGAGGACCACGGTGGACCCGACGGGGGCCCGCTCGACGACCTTGCCCACGTCCTGCGTGGGGCCGGTCAGCACCGTCGGGGTGTACGTCGAGGTGGTCGTCGTGCCGTTGACGTCCGCGATGCGGTAGCTCACGGGGTCGGTCGTGCCGGTGAAGGCCGCCAGCGGCGTGAAGACGATCCGGCCGTCGCGGACGGTGTACGTGCCCTGGCCGGGCACCGTGACCGAGGCCATCGGGTGACCGTCGCCGTCGAGGAGGGTCAGCGAGGACCGGTCGAGCGGGACGGTGGGGTCTCCCGGGAGGTCGTTGACGAACGGGTCGACGGACTGGACCGCGCCCTTGGCCCCCGAGGTGGCGTCCGGAGCAGCCGTGGGCCCCGTCGGGTCGATGGTCGGGGTGTAGGTCGAGGTCGTCGTCGTGCCGTTGGTGTCGGCGACCCGGTACGTGACGGGGTCGGCGGTCCCGGTGAAGGCAGGCAGCGGGGTGAGGACGATCCGGCCGCCGCTGACGGTGTAGGTGCCCTGACCCGTGATCGTCACCGAGGTGGCGGGGTCGCCGTCGGCGTCGAGCAGCTCGAGGGAGGCGGCGTCGAGGGGCACGCTCGGGTGCCCGGCGGCGTCGTTGACGAGGGGGTCCACCGACTGCGGCCGACCCTGCAGGCCCCGGCTGCTGTCCGCCGCGGCCGTGGGCCGCACCGGGGTGACCGTCGGGGTGTACGTGCTGGAGGCCGTCGTGCCGTTGGTGTCGGCGACCCGGTAGCCCACGGGGTCGGCGGTCCCGGTGAAGGCGGCCAGCGGGGTGAACACGATCCGCCCACCGCTCACGGTGTAGGTGCCCTGGCCCGTGATCGTCACCGAGCTGGCGGGGTCGCCGTCGGCGTCGAGGAGGGTGAGGGTCGCCGGGTCGAGGGGGACCCCGGGGTCGCCGGGGTTGTCGTTGCCCAGCGGGTCCACGGACTGGGCCTGGCCCTGTGCGCCGGAGGTGACGTCGGGGGCGGGGCCGGGCTCGACCCCGACGAGGGTCGGCGTGTAGGTCGACTGCACGGTGTGGCCCGCGGCGTCGTCGGCCCGGTAGCCCACCGGGGTCGCGACCCCGGTGAACGCGGCCAGCGGGGTGAAGACGATCCGCCCGGCGGACACCGAGTAGGTGCCCTGCCCGGCGACGGTGACCGCAGCGGTGTCGGCGCCCGTGACCGGGTCGACGAGGCGCACGGTCGAGGGCACCAGGGTGACCTCGGACTCGAGCGTGTCGTTGGCGAGCGGGTCGACGTCCTGCGCCACGCCCTGCGGGCCGCTGGACGCGTCCGGGCGGGCGACGGGGCGCACGGTGGGCGTCGAGGTCGAGGTGGTGGTCGTCCCGTTGACGTCGGCCACCCGGTAGGTGACCGGGTCGGCGGTGCCGACGAACGTGGGCACCGGGGTGAACACGATCCGTCCGGCGCCCACCGAGTAGGTGCCCTGCCCCGCGACCGTCACGGTCGGGGACGGGTCGCCCGCGCCGTCGAGGAGGACGAGGGTTCTCGGGTCGAGCGGCACGTCGGGGTCACCGGCGTGGTCGTTGACCAGCGGGTCGACCGACTGCGCAGCGCCCTGGGGCCCGGAGCTGGAGTCGCCCTCGGCGCTGGGCGAGACCGCGACGAAGGTCGGCGTGTAGGTCGAGCTCGTGGTCGTGCCGTTGACGTCGGCCACCCGGTAGGCCACCGGGAGGACGGTGCCGGTGTGGGTCGGCTCCGGGGTGAAGACGATGCGCCCGGCGTCGATGGAGTAGGTGCCCGCGCCCGTGACGGTCACGAAGGGGACGGGGTCACCGTCAGCGTCGAGGAGCGTCAGGCTGGACGCGTCGAGCGGCACGTCCGGGTGGCCCGCGCCGTCGTTGGTCAGGGGGTCCACGGACTGGGCGACGCCCTGGGGTCCTGAGGTGTCGTCGGCCGAGGACACCGGGACCACCGGGGAGACGACGGCGGTGTAGCGGGCGCGCACCGGGTGGTGGTCGAGGGTGTCGACCTGGAAGGACACGGGGGTGGCGGTGCCCGAGAAGCCCGGCAGGGGCGTGAAGAGCACCCCGCCGTCACGCAGGGTGTACGTCCCCTCACCCGGCACCGTCAGGCTGGTGACGGGGGTGCCGGTGCCGTCGACGAGAGTCAGGGACGCGGGGTCGACACCGACGGTGGTACCGGCCAGGACGTCGGCCGGCTGGGGCACCCCCTGGGGGCCGTCGGTCGTGGCGTCCGCGAGCACTCGGGTGATGGTGGGGGTGAAGGTCGACGTCGTCGTCGTCCCGCTGGAGTCGGCCACCCGGTACGACACCGCGGTCGCCGCGCCGACGAACTCCGGGAGCGGGGTGAAGACGACGGAGCTGCCGTCGAGGGTGAAGGTGCCCTCGCCGGGGACCGCGACCTCGGTGGCCGGGTCTCCGGAGGCGTCGAGGAGCGTCAGGGTCGAGGCGTCGAGGGGAAGGTCGCCGCGGGTGTCGTCGTCGAGCACCGGGCTCGACAGCGGTGCGCCCTGCGGCCCGGTCGCCGTGTCCGGGTTGGCCACCGGAGGGGCGTAGGTGACGTCGACGCTGGCGGTCGCCGTGTCGACGTCGCCCGTCGCACGGTCGATGACGCCGGCCGTGTTCGTCAGGGTGCCCTCGGGACGGACGGCGTCCTGGGTGTAGGTGACGACGAGGGTCTCGCCGACGTCCAGGCCGCGGGCGCCGCCCGACGGGGCGCCGGGGCTCGACGGTGCCGAGTACGGGCGCGAGCAGGTGAGGGTGGCCGGCATCGGGTCCCCGGCGGCGGCGTCGCAGGTCACGGCACCGCGGGCGAGGAGGTCGTTGCTCCCTCCAGAGGCCACGATCGACGAGATGCGGGTGGCGCCGTTCCCGGGAAGCGAGTCACGCACGGTGAGCAGGTCGCCACGCGTCATCGCGGCGTCGCCGCGGTTGGTGACCGTGACGGTCCAGGTGATGGTGGAGCCGATCCGGGTCGGCGAGTTGGCGCCGGTCTTGTCGATGACCAGGTCGTAGGCGCACGGCACCCAGGTGAGGGTGACCGACCCGTCGTCGCCGTCCCCGGCGGTCGCCCGACGCGGGCCGACCGAGCCGGAGACCGAGGCGACCGACGATCCGGACCCGTCGGGGGAGGAGGCTGCGACGTAGCTCGAGCCACCGCCACCGCCTCCGCCGGCGATCCCGTCCGTGATCGGAGCGGCCGAGCCGTTGCTCACGGTCGAGGCACCGCCGCCGGCGCCGAACCAGCCGCCACCGCCGCCGCCTCCGGAGTCCGGGTCCGGGTCGGCCGCACCTGCGCCGCCGTTGCGGTCGCTGCCGGGGAGCCCGTTGCGGGTGGCGTCACCGGCGTTGACGCCACCGGCGCCGACCGCGGTGGTCCCGCCGCTGCCTCCGCCGACGCGGTTGCCCGAGGGCTCGCGCCCGTCGAGGCCGTCGCTGCCGGCCGTGACGCCGGAGCCGGTGGGGATGCCGGCGTTGCCGCCGAAGCCCTCGTTGAGCGAGTGGCCGCCCGAGCTCCCGCCACCGCCGCCCGAGAGGACGACGACGGTGCCGCCGAGTCGGAGGTCGGTCCAGCCGCCACCGCCGGAGCCGGGGTGGGTGCCGCTGGAGACCGTGCCGCCGGCGCCGCCGCCGTTGGACCCGCCGCCGCCGGCGTTGCCGACGGTGGCTGCCTGGCGACCGCCGCCGCCGACGGTGCCCGCGTAGGCCATGCCCGGCACGACCGAGTACGTCGTGGTGATGCTCGCGCCACCGCCGTTGGCGTTGGCGGTGCTCACGCCGCCCCCGATCATGTTGTGGCCACCGGCCGCGCCGGTGACGACCGAGCGGACGGCGCACACGCCGTCGGGCACGGTGCCGGAGAACGCGCCTGCCGTGGTGACCGAGACGGGTGCCGGGACCGACGCCGGGTCGGCGCCGGCGGAGGCGGCACCTCCGACGACGATGCCGGACCCGGTGAGGGCGATGACGCCGGCCGTCGCGGCGAGGCGGCGGGCGGGCGTGCGGGCAGGGGCGGTACGAGACGTCAAGGAGTGTCCTCGGGGCTGAACGGCGTAGGGATGGGCCGCGGGGACGACGGGTCTGCCTCCCGAACGGGCCGGACCGACCGTAGGCGGCCCGAGTGCCCCGTCGTCACCGAACTGTTGCCGGTTCAACCGAACGGCCCGCCACCTTCGTCCACTCGGTGAGGCGGCCTGGTCCGGATGCCGTCGGGGACGCGCGGGGACGGGGCGGGAGGAGGAGGGACGCAGATCGCCGCAGGTCGGGGGACCTGCGGCGATGGTGTGTGGCCAGGGGCGGGGTCGAACCGCCGACCTTCCGATTTTCAGTTGTCGCACAACGGTTTTCGCGTTGTCAGATGTCGTCCGTTTCGTGCTCAAATGGCTCGTGCTCGAGGTCGCTCCTGCGGGAGTTTCCACGGGCTCTGGTTAGCAAATGAGTAGCGGCCCTTGGAGGCCGTTGTCGGCGCCTCGCCAGCAGTCCGGCAGGCCTCCTGGCCCTCCGACACGGAATCCGATGGTCGACGGGGCAAGCCGGGGTTTTCGTCTCGGCACCCATCCTGACCGCCAAGGTCCTGGCGGACGCATTGGGAGTCAAGACGGCTGCTGCGTTAGCAGGCGCGAACCGGGATTGGAGATGTCATGGAAGACAAGTTGCTCTACAAGGTGGCCGACGTCGCCCAGGTACTCAGCCTGAGCCGGACCAAGGTCTACGAGCTCGTACGAAGCGGCGAGCTGCCCGTCGGTCCGCATCGGAGGATCGCGTCGGGTTCGTGGGGAGGACCTCAACGACTACGTGGAATCCCTGCAGCGGATCTCCGCCCATGCCCGAGTGGGCGTCGGATGAGCGCGAGCCGGCAGTCGGCCGCCAAGCCGAGGTTACGAAACGGGATCATCCGTCGGGGGAGTACGTGGTCGTACGTCATCCGTGTCACCGACCAGAGGGGTGTGAGCAAGCCCAAGTGGGTCGGCGGCTTCCCGACCGAGGCCGAGGCCAAGCGAGCGCGCGACGCGGCGCGTGGCGCGAGCGAGCTCGTGGACAGTTCGTCGATCGCAACAAGGTGACGGTCGAGGACGTACCTGTGGAAGTGGCTCGAGGACCATGCCCTCGAGGTGAAGCCCAGAACGAGCGCCGGCTACGCGCACATCATCAAGGTCTACGTGGCTCCCAGGATCGGAGGCATGAGGCTTCAGGCGCTGAAGACGGCCAACCTCACCGGGCTGTACCGCGACCTCTCGGAGGGCGGGGGGATAGGAGGCAAGCCGCTGGCCGCGAGAACCGTCGAGTACGTCCATGCAGTCATGCGCAAAGCCTTGGCCGACGCGGTCAACAACGACCAAATCCTGACGGGCAACCCTGCCTTGAAGGCCAAACGTCCCCGGAAGGAGATCCCCCAGCCCGTCGTCATGTGGAACGCAGAGAACCTCGCTGCCTTCCTCGAGACGACCAGTCGCCATCGGATGCATGCCTACTTCCAGCTCGCGGCGTACACCGGGGCCCGCCGGGGTGAGTTGATGAACCTGCGCTGGTCCGACGTGCACCTCGGCGACGAACCCTTCATCCGCCTGCGCGGAACGGTGGCGGTCATCCAAGGGCGACGCGTCGAGGGCACCACCAAGGGCGGGCGTGAACGAACGATCTCCGTCGACTCGGACACGGTCGACCACCTCGACACGGCACCGCGGAGAGCAGGAGCAGGAACGACAAGTCGCTGGAGCCTCGTGGGTGGAGGACGATCACGTCTTCCGTCAGGAACTGGGACTGCCGATGTTCCCTGACAGTCCGACAGCACTGATGGCCAAGCTGTTGCGGAAGACACAACCTGGACGCAGTCGACGCTGGTCGAGAACCGCTGCCGCACATCCGGCTGCACGATCTCCGTCACCTTCACGCAACCCTCCTGCTGAAGGCAGGAGTCCCGGTCCACGTGGTCGCCCATCGCCTAGGCCATGCGGACCCCGCAATCACCCTCCGGGTCTACGCGCACGTACTCGATGATCAGGCCAGCCATGCGGCCCTTGTCTTCCATCAGCTGATGAAGGACCCTCACGCCTCCGATCGGCGACGCTGAGGATAGAACGCCGATCAGCATGAAGCACCCTCACCGGTGTGCCTGCGCAACGATACTGAAGCGGACTATTCGCCCGGCTCGAGTTCATCCGGCGCCAATGTCGTCACGTCGATGGAACGTTGTTCGGAGGGGACGGGGTCCGCGGGGGACCTCTCGTGATGCAAGGTCATTAATCTCGCTGAGATGCTGTGAATGAGATCCGACAGGTCTACAACGCGGTCCTTCCATGGGATATCGACCATCTCGTATGAGCGGCCGTCTGAGGCGGCCCTGTAGGCAAAGATGGCCGCCCCATCGAGGTACGTCTCGGTCAGGGCGCGAACTTCGGCGACCATCCTGTCGAGGTTGTCCCTGAGGTTGCTCCATACGCGCACACCACATGAAGTAGACCGATGGTGGCGCCACCTTTCGCCACCGGTCCCAGTGGTCGATCTTCTGGCGCTGCTCGCGGCGATAGAGCTTCAGATCGGTTGCCTGGAACTTGAGTTCCTTGCGGCGATTCGTCCAGTCGGCGGTCGCGGCGCGAGCGGGCTGACCGTTGTAGGCCGGGCCGCCCATGACCTTCGTCTCGACGCAGACGAGAGGAGCATTGCGAGCAGCGGGCCACGCAACGTCGATCTGGTGAGTCTGCGAGAAGCCTTGCACTCTGCTCCTGGGGGCCAAGCGGTGACGCTGTCTGGTTCTCCAGAGATGAGGCTCACGAGTTCGGCGAACCATCCGCCCTTCATCCGGTAGGCGCCGGAGAGTCGCTGGGCCGGCGTCTGTTCGGCTTCCCCATGCTTGCGCGGCGGGATGCCCTGCGATCCGGTACTGATCAAGCACCACAGCACCGCGAGGAAGTCGTCAGCAACTTCGGCGAAGACCTTGATGTTCTCCTGCTGAACGAGATCCTTCAGCTCGTTCCACTTCTGAAGCGGGTGACCGACGCGGTCTTCGAGGAGCGAAGGTCGCTCACGCGAGGTCCCTCCGTGGTGTGGAGGCTCGAGAGGCTAGTCGCTGCCCTTGCCCATTCGCCGCGATCTGAGAGTTCTCGCCGCGTCGTGCAGGTCGACGACGTCGGCGCGGGAGAGCCCCAGCGTCTCCACCAGGAGCACTTCGTCCACCGTCTTCACGACGTTGGTCCACTGTCCGTTGCGCAGGCTGGTGTCCGAGCCGGCCGAGCCTGCGGCTTGAGCGTTGCCCAGGCCTGCTCCAGGTCCTCGGCCGGGCACGGGGAGGGAGGCGGCCTCACGCGGCTCCATCTTGAGGATGCCGCCACCGTAGGAGCGTCCGTGAACCTCAGCACCGAGCATCGTGACGCTGTTGAACATCGACACGGGAGAGCCTCGCGGAGCCTTCGGCGCGTCCTCGCGCAGCCGCAGCCCGTGCATGGAGTTCACGAACGTCGTTTGGCGGCGTTCGCGATGAGTCGTGGATAGCGGTGGCTCATGTAGGTGAAGAACAGGTCGGGCGGCGCGACCATGGGCGGTCGCCACCAGGCGTCCGGATCGTGCACTTGTAGGCCTCGTTGACCTGCTGCGGTAGGCCGTGCGCCGTGTACGCCTCGCCGCTCGGAGAGTCGTCGTGCGGCAGGGGCGGAATAGCCACACCCGCTCGCCGGCGTCTCGCAGTTCGCTTCCAGGCGGGCAGCGAGAACGACAATCCCTTGAGGTGCTTGGTTCCGGGAGGGCACACCTTGACTGACCTGGCCTGCCGGCCTCACTGAGGCCGTACTCCAACCGGGTGGCCTCAGTCAGGGTGAAGAAGGCGTTTGCGCCCGGTGACGATGCCGAGCTCCGGGTTGCCGTACGTCGCCCAGGGTCGTGAAGTGCTCGGCGCTAGTGTGCGGAACAGGTGCCGCTGCCGGTTCGGCAGCAGCAGGTCGGTCCACTTTCCGCTGTCGAGAACAGCAGCAGCGTGGTTGGACATGAGCCGCATCTTGCGTAGGTCGTCGGCGTCGTCCAGGTAGTACAGCGAGAAGGCGTCGCATCCACCGGACCCGGACGCCAGCACGAGCACGACCTTCTCGGTGGCGTCGTGGAACTGGAGGCGGTCGAACATCACGAGGTGAACCTGATCGAACCGCTGCTTGAGCCAAGCCCGCACCGGCTTCGGCGTAGCCGACCGTGAGGAGTTCGGCGGGCAGCACCATCGCCAGCCGTCCCTCGGGCTTGAGGAAGCCGACCGAGTGCACAAGCAGCGCCGCCCACGACGACGCGAGGTTGGACAGCCGTACACCTTGGCGGAGTGCAGCCTGCTTGGACCGGTCCCGGGCTCTCGCCGATGTGCCGCTGGTAGCGCACGAAGGGCGGATTTCCGATGATCGCGTCCATCTCGGGGACCGGTGCCCCGAGCTGGTCAGGCGTGGGGACAGCGAAGAAGTCGCCCTGTTGCAGGTGGGCGTCCAGCCCGCCTCGGTCAGGAGGTTGTCAGCCCATTCCAGGGCGACGTTTGGTGCAGGTCGAAGCCGTACAACTGCGATTCCAGGTCGCCAGCGTCTCGGCCGAGGTCCTTGAGCCGCTGACCTGCCGAAACGAGGAAGACTGCCTCGCCGCAGGTGGGGTCCATGACCTTGGCGTCGGGCTGGTCGAGGACTGCCCATTCCGCCAGGAAGTCCGCGATAGCGGGGGGGTGAAGAACGCGCCTCGCTCCTTGCGGAGCGCCTCGCTGTCGCCGGCTCGCATCATGATGTTGCGCAGCGTAATCGAGGCCACAGACATCCCCCTCCTCAAACCGCCGAGGGCGGCACCCTCACAGCCCATGGCTGCGTCACGGCGCCCGCCGGCGACACCTCGCGAGGTGGCCTGGGCCGTGGGTCAGCAGCTGCTCGCGTCGACGGTGGCTGGCCGAGTTGTGGGCGTAGTCCGTCGTACCCACGTACGGGGCGCGCCGATGCTCGGGTAGGACAAGTGGTTTCAAGCGCCCGCGTGTGTAGTTTCAAGCGCCCGCGCGGTGTAGCACACGTGGTCGTCGGGCTAGGAAGCGAGGGGACTCACGAGAGTGACGCTGCGGTGCCGTATGCGCGGCCTGTTCGAACCTCGCTGATGCTGA
>CAWCFZ010000005.1:0-89103 GCA_963795035.1 uncultured Actinomycetota bacterium
CATCCTCTCCGAGAAGATCCTGTTCGGTGAGCTGAAGTCCGGCGAGATCGTCGCGATCGACGCCACCGGAGACACCAAGGACGACACCTTCACCTTCGAGGGCACGCCGCACTCGGCGGCCATCGAGGTCCCGGTCGTCGTCGCCGAGGGCTGACCCGCCGGCGCACGGCGCGCACCACGAGGGGCCCCGACCACCCGGTCGGGGCCCCTCGCCGTCCGCCGGCGCACGATGGTGCGGGATGCAGGTGGCAGGTCGCAGGGCGCCGATCGCCGGGTCGCAGGGGAAGCTCGCCAACCTGACCAAACCTTGGGCCTGCCTTTACCCAACCCCGGGAGCCGATGACGCAGACTGGTCGCTGCAAGGGCCTCCGGGGCACCTTGCGCGCGCGGCCCGCCACCACCCCTGCGGTGGCGGGCCGCCACCTTGCCCCCGTCCGGGGCCCGAGGGCGGTGGCCGGGACTGCCGGGAGCCCCGCACCGCACCGCTCGACAGCGCCTGGTCGGCCCGGGTGAGACGGCAGCCCGCCCACCCGCGCCGCGAACCCCATGCCGTCCCGCCCCGCCCGCCGACTACGCTCGGCCCGTGCCCGCGACCGACGACCCCGCGCCCACCGCCGCCCCCTCGACCGACGGCCCCGCGCCCACCTCGGCACCGGTGGTGCGCTCGGCGAGGACCGCCGACGTCCGCGCCATCCGCGGCCTCGTCGCGCCCCTGGCCGAGCGCCGCGTGCTGCTCAACAAGGAGGCCGTCGCGTACTACGAGTCGGTCGGGGACTTCGTCGTCGCCGAGGTCGACGGCAGGGTCGTGGGCTGCGGGGCGCTGCACGTGCTGTGGGAGGACCTCGGCGAGGTGCGCACCCTCGCCGTCGACGACGCGGCGCTCGGCCACGGGGTGGGGTCGGCCCTGCTCGACGCCCTCGTCGAGCGGGCCCGGGCCCTCGGCCTCTCGCGGCTGTTCTGCCTCACCTTCGAGACGGGGTTCTTCACGCGCCACGGCTTCGAGGTCATCGACGGCCGGGCGGTGGCGCCCGAGGTCTACCTCGAGCTGCTGCGCTCCTACGACGAGGGCGTCGCCGAGTTCCTCGACCTCGAGCGGGTCAAGCCGAACACCCTGGGCAACACCCGGATGCTCCGCGTCCTCTGACCCGCCCGCCCCAAGCCGCCGCCTCCAGTGCGTGCTACGGCGCAGTAGGTGCTGTGATCACAGCACCTACTGCGCCGTAGCGCGCGAGGTGGAGGGGGAGGTAGGGGGGTCGTGGGTGGCGTCCGGTGACACCGGGACCGGCGTCCAGTCCGGGGCCACGACGGTCCCGCCACCGGAGGCGTCGAGCAGACGCTGGCGCGCCCGGGCGCGGCGTGCCGCACGCGTGCGGCGGCCGGTGAGGACGCGACGGGTGAGCAGCAGGCCGCCGGCGAGGACGAGGAACAGCACGAACGGCAGCGCCACGCCCACGAGGAGGGCCCGCTCCGCGCGGCCGCTGGCGTCCCGGGCGGTGCTCGCGGCCTCGTCGAGCCTGCCCTGGCCGAGCAGGCCCACGGCCTCGACGGTGCGGGCGTCCACCCCGAGCAGGGCCGCACCGAGCTCGCTCAGCGGGTCACGGTCGGCCGAGGCGGCCCGCTCGGCGCGACCGACCTCGGTCACCGCGGTCACGGCCTTGGGCAGCGAGGTCGCGAGCGCGGCATACTGCTCGTCCTGCTCGGCCTGCTCGTAGGACGTGCGGATGACGTCGGGGACCTCGGCACCGGAGCGCTCGGCGGCCTCCTGGACCGCCACCGCCTTGGCGCCCAGGGCCGAGACCTGCTCGCGCACCGACGCGGCCCGCTCGAAGTCCCAGGCCGTCATCGCGTCGCGCAGCCCCTCCGGGGGCAGCCAGGACCCGTCAGCCGTGTCGAGGGCCGCGTAGGCCGCTCGCTCCTTCGCCCGCACGGGCAGCCGCTCGGCCTCGTCGTCGCCGAGGGCCCACCGGGCGAACACCGCGGACGCGTCCTCGACCCCCGCCCGCGTCTCGAGCAGGTCGAGCCACCGGGCCCACGTCGTCCGGCCACCGTCGGGGTCGCGGGTGCCCCGGGGGTCGTACGCCCGCTCCCCGCGCACGGCCGCGCCGACGACCGCCGCGAAGGCGTCGTCATCCAGGCCGGCCGTGAGGTCGCGGGTCGCCCGGTACGACGCGGGGTAGGCGAACTCCTCGATGTCGCCCGACCGGTCGGAGGCCGACCCACCCCACTCGTTGAGCGGGAGGGCACCCTTGGACCCGGGGGTGACGCGGGGGTGGTCACGGGCCTCGCCGTCGATGGCCGCGACGGCGCGCTCGGCGACGACCTGGGCCAGGCCCTCGGACACCCACCGCTCGTCGAAGCGGTCTCCCTGCAGCCAGGCGTGCGAGAGCTCGTGGAAGATGAGGTCGGCGTCGAATCGCTC
The DNA here is from genome assembly GCA_963795035.1 of uncultured Actinomycetota bacterium. Taxonomy (GTDB): domain Bacteria; phylum Actinomycetota; class Actinomycetes; order Actinomycetales; family Dermatophilaceae; genus Oryzobacter. The sequence goes on from CAWCFZ010000005.1 coordinate 2,420, forward strand.
ACCGACGACGATCTCGTCGTCACTGGGGTCGAACCAGCCGTCGTACCCGTAGACCGAGGGGGCGGTGTCCTCGCGGATCCGCTCGAGCCCACCGGGCCAGGGCGTGCCGACCAGCTTCTCCAGCAGCGGGATCCCCGTGGTCACCCGGTCGGCGACGAAGTCGGCCCAGTTGGGGTCGTCCCGGAAGCCGCGCAGCACGAACGAGGTGCCGGCCACCTCGACCGTCCGCTCGTCGGCCTGCTCGGGGTCGCGCAGGGAGACGACGGCGAAGAACCCGCCGTCGTCGTCACTCGAGGTGGAGGTGTGCGTGGTCGTCGAGCCCTTCTCGCGGGGCGTGAACGCGGCGCTCGTCGCGTCGAAGACCATCGACGAGGGCGCGACGACCTCGACGGTGTTGCGGCCCGCGTCACCCACGCCGTAGACCGCGAACGACGCGTACCCGGGACCCACGCGCGTGGTGTCCTTGGAGCGCGGCTTCTCCCCCGGGACCTCGAACGTCAGCTCGATGGAGCGCGTGCGGCCGTAGAGCAGGCTCGGGAAGCTGATCCGCGCCAGCGTGGTCGAGGCGTCGTCGGTCCGGTCCAGGGAGACGCGCAGCGAGGAGCCGTTGCTGCGGGCCCGCACCTTCTCCGCGCCAGCGGGGACGGGCACGGTGAACGAGTCGTAGAAGTAGTAGAGGTCCTCGTTGTCGGGGGTGACGTTGCGCAGGTCGATGCGGATGGTGGCCTCGACCGTCGTCCGCTCGGCGTCCAGGACGTAGCGGCTCGTGGCACCCGTGGCCAGTCCCTCGTCCGCGAGGGCGGGCTGTGCCAGCAGGACCAAGACCGTCGCGATGGCGGTGACCCACGGCGCGCGTCGTCTCGTCGTGACCCCCACGATGTCGGTTCCTCCAGCCCGCTCGGGCGCGCCGGGAACGGCGTGCTGGACCAGCGTAAGCCGCGGGCCCGTCAGTGGTCAGCCCGTCGCCCGAGGTGTCACGGGTCAGGACAGCCGAGCGAGCATCTGCTGCATCTGTCCGATCTGTTTCGACTGGCCGACCGCGATCTCGGTGGCGGTCTCTCCGACCCGCTCGTCGCTTGCCGTGCGAGCGTGCTCGCCGACCATCGTCAGCGCACCCTCGTGATGGCGGATCATCAGCGTGAGGAACAGTCGGTCGGCCTCGCGCCCCGTCGCCGCGGCGAGCCGGGCGAGCTCGGCCCCGCTCGCCATCCCGGGCATCGAGTGGGCGTCGTGGTCGGTGAGGTTGGGGTTCGTCGCCTCCGGCGGGACCTCGGCGCCCACTGCGGTGAGCAGGCCCGCCATCGCCGCGATCTCCGGGCGCTGCTCGTCGCCGATGCGCGAAGCGATGGCCTTGACCTGGGTGTCGTCGAGGTCGGGGAGGACCGCCTCGACCATGACGAGCGCCTGGGCGTGGTGGACGATCATCTCGCGCAGGAACCGCACGTCGCCCGGCCGCCCGGTCGGGGTGACGACGGGGGCCGCCGCCGAGCCCGTGAGGGTGGCGTTCGGCTCCCCGGGGAGGCCGGGCTGGAGCACGGGGCCGCTCGGTGTCGGTGCGGTGACGGCCGGGACAGGGCTCGCGCCGGTGCAGGCGACGAGGACGGCGGCCGCGACACCGCACGCCAGCGCACTGGTACCGCCGCGCAGGGCCGCTCGTGCCCTCGGGGACGGGGTCGGTCGTTTCACCGCGTCACTGTAACCGCACCGCCCGCTGGGAAATCTTTGCCTTCCCTATGTTCTATTCGACGTCCAGATTTGCAACAGTGACCTCACCCCCACCCTTGCCGACGCGGCGCCGTCGACCCGTTCGAGCGCCGCCCGGCCGATTGATCGAGGTGCACATGAGACGCATGAGACTGCTCGCGGCCGCCGCCGCGGGAACCTTGATGGCCACCCTGGGAGGGGTGGGCGCCGCGACAGCGGCCGACGCGCCCCCGACCCAGGGCCTGTCCGGCACCGCCCTCGCGGTGAACCAGATCGGTTTCAGCGCCAACATGAAGCACCTCAGCAACACCCCGCCCACCGGGTCGTTCGCCCTTCCGGGTGCCTTCGGGACCGACATCGCCTTCCAGGGCGACCGTGCCTACGTCGGCAACTACAACGGTTTCACGATCTACGACATCTCGAACCCCTCGGCACCCACGAGGCTGAGCCAGGTCTCCTGTCCCGGGTCGCAGAACGACGTCACCGTCTCCGGCAACCTGCTCTACCTCTCGACCGACTCCAACCGCACCGACTCGAGCTGCTCGAGCACCGCGATCTCCACGACGATCGGGGCAGGGTGGGAGGGCATCAAGATCTTCGACGTGTCCAACCCGGCGGAGCCTGCCTACCTCAAGGCCGTCGAGACCAAGTGCGGCTCGCACACCAACACCCTGATCCCGGGCGGCACGGTCGACTACATCTACGTCTCGAGCTACGGCCCGCGCGCCGACTTCCCGGACTGCCAGCCGCCGCACGACCTCATCTCGATCATCGAGGTCCCGAAGGCCGCTCCGACGACCGCCTCGATCGTCGCGACGCCGGTGCTCTTCCCCGACGGTGGCAACCCGGGCGGCACCAACGCCGCGGGTAACAACTACTCCGCCACGGCGGGCTGCCACGACATCACCGCCTACCCGAGCAAGAAGATCGCCGCGGGTGCGTGCATGGGTGACGGCGTCATCATGGACATCTCCGACCCCAAGGCACCCGTCGTCATCGAGACCGTCCAGGACACCACGAACTTCGCGTTCTGGCACTCGGCGACCTTCAACAACAAGGGCACCAAGGTCGTCTTCACCGACGAGCTCGGCGGCGGTGGCGCGGCCACCTGCAACGACAGGATCGGCCCGACGCGCGGTGCGAACGCGATCTACGAGCTCTCCAAGGACAACCAGCTGACCTTCGCCTCGTACTTCAAGATCCCCCGCAACCAGAACGACAACGAGAACTGCGTGGCCCACAACGGCTCGATCGTCCCCCTGGCCGGTCGCGACGTCATGGTCCAGTCCTGGTACCAGGGCGGCATCTCGCTGTGGGAGTTCACCGACTCCGAGGCCCCCAAGGAGCTCGGCTACTTCGAGCGTGGCCCGCTCAACACCACGCCGACGGTCACCCTCGGTGGAACGTGGTCCGCGTACTACTACAACGGCACGATCTACAGCTCGGACATCACCAAGGGGTTCGACACCCTCAAGATCGTCGGTGAGCCGAGCCTGAAGAAGGCCGAGGGCGTGCGGCTCAGCGAGCTGAACCCCCAGTCCCAGCCGGTCTACCCCAAGCGCTGACCTCGGTCGGCTCCTGTGACGAAGCGGCCCGCCCCCTTGCAGGGGGGCGGGCCGTTTCGCGTCCGCCGGCCGGAGACCAGGGCCCCGGCTGGAGCTCAGGCCCCGGTCGGGTCCGGGCGGCTGACGCTGACGGGGTCGCCGGGGCGGACCCGGCCGGGCACCACGACGCGGGCGTTGAGCCCGCGCAGCCGCAGCGGCCGCCCGACCGACCCGTTGACGAAGCGCATCGCCTCGGCACCGAAGCGCTCGACGAACTTGGCGCACCCGTGGTGCGGCTGCTCGGTGACCTCGATGACGGCGCCGCGCACCTGCGGGTCCCCGATGACGAGGCGCGAGCCTGCGGGCAGGTTCTCGTGCGACAGGTCGAGGTCGAGGTAGAGCTGGTCGCCGGCGAGCGGGCGCCGGTCGGGGTCGCCGGCCAGCAGGGCCACGAGCGGCGCGCTCATGACGTTGAGCTGCATGTCCGGGTGGGGGCCGCCGTCGGTCGTGCGGGTGCTGGCCCGCTCGACCCACGTGTCCCCGACGAGGCCGAGGGCGAGGTCGAGCTCGCCCTCGTCGAGGACCTCCCGCTCGCCGGGTGAGGGGCGGCGCACGACGAGCTCGAGCGTTCCGCGGTCCCTGGGGCGGGCGCGCAGGGCGGGCAGGAACGCCTGCAGCTCCTCGAGGGTCCGGTGGGCGCAGGTGCCACCCGGGACCGGCAGGCCCGTCGTCGTCATCGACCCAGTCTGGCGGCTCTCCCGGCGAGGTGCGCCACCGGTTCCAGGGGGTGATCCGGGTCCGCGTGCCGGGCCGGCCCTCACGCGGGGAGCCGGAACCGTTCCCCGGACACCGGCTCGAGGAGGCCGTCCTCGACCAGCGAGGCGAGGCACCGCGCGACCTGCGCTGCGTCCTCTCCCGCGGCCTCGAGGGCGGAGCGCGCCACCTCGCCCGGTGCGTCCCGCAGGAGCTGGAGGACCGCGCCGCGCACCTGGCGGTCGGTGCCGTGCCACGCCTGCCCGCGGCGAGGAGGACCCTCGTGCCGCGGCCGCCCGGCGGCCACCCACGCGCACCGGTCGAGCAGGGGGCAGTGCTCGCAGCGCGGCCCGCGCGCCCGGCAGACCACGGCGCCGAGCTCCATGACGGCGACGTTCCACGTCGCCGCCCGGGCGGCGTCCTCGGGGACGAGCGAGGCGGCCAGCGCGGTCTCGGCCGCCGTGAGCGCGGGGGCGGCGTGCTCGCGCCCCTCGACGACGCGGGCCAGCACCCGCCGCACGTTGGTGTCGACGACGGTCGTGCGCCGCCCGAAGGCGAAGGCCGTCACCGCGGCGGCCGTGTACGCGCCGACCCCCGGGAGCGAGCGCAGGGTCGCCTCGTCGTCGGGGACCACGCCACCGTGCCGCTGCGTGATGGCGACCGCCGCCTCCCGCAGCCGCAGGCCGCGCCGCGGGTAGCCCAGGCGGCCCCACGCCCGCACGACCTCCCCGGGGGACTCGGCGGCGAGGTCGGCGGGGGTCGGCCACCGCTCCATCCACGCGGTCCACACGGGCTCGACCCGGGTGACGGGTGTCTGCTGGGCCATGACCTCGCAGACCAGGACGCCCCACGGCGAGCAGCCGGGCGCCCGCCAGGGCAGCGGGCGCGCGTTGCCGGCGTACCAGTGGAGCACCCGCTCGTGGAGGAGGGCGGCCTCGGCTGGGGAGGGACCGGCGGGGCGGGGCACGACCGACGGGGTCAGACGTACCGCTCGAGGATGCTCGACTCCGCCAGGCGCGACAGTCCCTCGCGCACGAGGCGGGCCCGGCCCTCACCGACGCCGTCGACGTCCATGAGGTCGTCGATGTTCGCGGCCAGCAGCTTCTGGAGGCTGCCGAAGTGCCCGACGAGGCGGTCGACGATGGCGCCGGGCAGGCGCGGCACCTTCGACAGCAGCCGATGGCCGAGCGGGCTGACCGAGGAGTCGAGGGAGTCGCCCACGATGGCGAAGCCCATGGCGCGGGCGCCGGCGGAGGGGTCGAGCAGCTCGGTGGAGTCGATCGCCGTGAGGTTCGCGATCGCCTCGTCGAGGTCGAAACCCGCCTTGGCCTCGGGCAGGTAGTCGCGGATGACGAGGTCGAGGTCGTTGGACAGGCCGCCGGTCAGCTCCTCGAGCTGGAGGCTGAGCAGACGCCCGTCGGTGCCGAGCTGGACGACGTAGTCGTCGATCTCGTCCTTGATGCGCCGCACCATCTCCAGGCGCTGCAGGACGTTGGCGACGTCGCGGACGGTGACGAGGTCCTCGATCTCGAGGGCGGACAGGGTGCCGGTGACCTCGTCGAGGCGCGACTTGTAGCGCTCGAGCGTCTGCAGGGCCTGGTTCGCGCGGGACAGGATCGCGCTGGAGTCCTCGAGGACGACGCGACGCCCCGCCACGTAGAGCGCGATGATCCGCATCGACTGGCTGACCGAGACGACGGGGAAGCCGGTCTGCTTCGCGACGCGCTCGGCGGTGCGGTGGCGGGTGCCGGACTCGCTGGTCTCGATCCGCGGGTCGGGCACCAGCTGGGTCGCGGCGCGCAGGATGCGGGTGACGTCCTTGTCGCAGACGATGCCACCGTCCATCTTCGCCAGCTCGCGCAGGCGGGTGGCGGAGAACTCGATGTCGAGCGGGAAGCCGCCCGTGGAGACGGTCTCGACGACGCGGTCGTTGCCCAGGACGATGAGGGCTCCGGTGCGGCCGCGCAGGATGCGCTCGAGGCCGTCGCGCAGCTCGGTGCCCGGGGCGACGGCCGCGAGGGTGGCGCGCAGGAGCTCGTCGTCGCTCGGCTGTGCCGCCACACTCACTCCTTGATGCATCGGGCCCCCGGGTGCCGCAGCCGGCCCACGACCGGTCAGCGCATCCTATCCGGCAGGTGGGCCGCAGCGCTGGGCCGATCGGCTGCAGCTGCCTGCGGTGAGACGCCGAGCGGTGGTGCTCAGCGCCGGACGCCCTCGTGGAGGGCGCGACCGACGGCCTCGGCGACGGTGGAGACCTCGAGGACCGCGATGCCGTCGGGGACGGGCCCGGCACCCAGGACGCCCGGGGGGACCACGGCCCGGGTGAACCCCAGCCGGGCGGCCTCCGCGAGGCGCCGGTGGGCGCCGGTGACCGGGCGGACCTCCCCGGCCAGCCCGACCTCGCCGAACGCGATGGTGCCGTGCGGCAGCGGGAGGTCGGTGATGGCGCCCGCGAGCGCCAGGGTGACGGCGAGGTCGGCGGCCGGCTCGGTGAGGCGCACCCCGCCGACGGTGGACAGGTAGGCGTCGCTGCCCCCGATGGGCGCCTGGGCCCGCTTGTCGAGGACGGCGAGGATCATGCTGACCCGGGCGGTGTCCAGGCCGCTCGTGGCGCGGCGGGGGGTGGCGAGGCTGGAGGTCGTGACCAGGGCCTGGACCTCGGTGACCATGGGCCGCCGGCCCTCGAGGGTGACGGTGACGCAGGTGCCCGCCACGGCCGCGGTCCGACCGGAGAGGAACAGCCCGCTCGGGTCGGCGAGCCCGACGATGCCGATGTCGGAGAGGTCGAAGCAGCCGACCTCGTCGGTGGGCCCGTAGCGGTTCTTCACCGCCCGCACGAGGCGCAGGCGGGAGTGCCGGTCGCCCTCGAACTGGACGACGACGTCGACGAGGTGCTCCAGGACGCGCGGCCCGGCGATGGAGCCGTCCTTGGTGACGTGCCCGACGAGCAGGACGGCGATGCCCTTGGCCTTGGCGACCTGGATGAGCGAGGCCGCGACCTCGCGCACCTGGGTGACGTTGCCGGCCGACCCCTCGACCTCGGCGCTGCTGATGGTCTGCACGGAGTCGACGACGACGAGCTCGGGGCCGACCTGCTCGATCTGGGCGAGCACGGTGGCGAGGTCGGTCTCGCTCGCGAGGAAGAGGGTGCGCGCCATCGCCTCGATGCGCTCGGCACGCGAACGGACCTGGGCGGCCGACTCCTCGCCGCTGACGTAGAGGACCTTGCGGTCGCCGTGCTCACCCGAGCGCGCCGCCCGCGCCGCGACGTCGAGGAGGAGGGTGGACTTGCCGATGCCCGGCTCGCCCGCGACCAGCACCACCGCCCCGGGCACGAGCCCGCCCCCGAGGACGCGGTCGAACTCGGCGACTCCGGTGCTGCGCGCGACGGCGCGGGTGATGTCGACCTCGCCGATGGGCTGGGCCGGGCTGCGCACCGTGGTGGCCGGGGCCGTGCGGGCGGTGACGGCGCCGACCTCGGCGACCGACCCCCACGCCTGGCACTCGCCGCACCGGCCGGCCCACTTCGCGGCCTGCCACCCGCACTCGGAGCAGCGGAACGCCGAGCTGGTGCGCGCGGCGCGACGGGTCGGGGAGGCCATGTCGCTCACCCTAGGCGGCACCACCGACGCCGCCGAGGAGGGCGCGGCCGGGACCGCCGGGCCACACGCCCGAGGGCCCCGGACCGTGTGGTCCGGGGCCCTCGGGTGAGGCGTGTCGGCGTCAGCCGGCGACGACCTCGAGCGCGACCTTGGCCTGCACCTCGGGGTGCAGACGCACGAGCGCCGCGTGGGTGCCCGTGGTCTTGATCGGGGTCGGGACCTCGATCTTGCGCTTGTCGAGGTCGGGGCCACCTGAGGCCTTGACCGCGGCGGCGATGTCGGCGGTGGAGACGGCGCCGAAGAGGCGACCGCCCGTGCCGGCGTGCGCCTCGACGGTGACCGGCTTGGACTCGAGGTTGCCCTTGATGGACTGCGCCTCCTCGAGGGACTTCACCTCGCGGGTCTGACGACCCGCGGCGATGGCGTCGACCTGCTTCTGGCCGCCCTTGGTCCACGCCGTCGCGAGACCGCGACGGAACAGGAAGTTGCGGGCGTAGCCGTCCTTGACGTCGACGACGTCACCGGCGGTACCGAGGCCGGTGACCTCGTGGGTGAGGATGACCTTCATCAAATCTTTCCTTACGTCAACCCGCCTCGGGGTCCCCGCGGAGTATCGCAGCGAGGAACGAGCGGAGAACTTCGTGGGGTGAGGATCAGCGGGCTGAGCTCGAGTACGGCAGGAGAGCCATCTCGCGCGCGTTCTTCACGGCGTTGGCGATGAGGCGCTGCTCCTGCACCGTGACACCGGTGACCCGACGCGCGCGGATCTTGCCGCGGTCGGAGATGAACTTGCGCAGCAGCGCGGCGTCCTTGTAGTCGATGTTCTCGACCTTCGCCGCCTTGAGCGGGTTGGCCTTCTTCTTGGGCTTGCGAATGGCGGGCTTGGCCATCGTGGTGCTCTCCTTCTGCCGGTTTGGACTCCGGCGGATGAGCCCTGGTCTCCCAGGGATGGTGTCGTGCTGTGGTGGGGCCCGACGTCACGGACGTGGCGCGGACCCCGATGTCGGACCGGTCAGAAGGGGGGCTCGTCGTAGCTGGGGGCCTGACCCCAGCCACCCTGCTGGCCACCCTGCGGCTGCTGCGGGGCCTGCGGGGCGGAACCGCCCTGCTGGCCACCGAAACCGCCGGCCTGACCGCCTTGGCCGGCCTGCGGCGCGGAGCCGCCGGTGGCCCAGGGGTCGTTCTGCTGGCCGCCGGAGCCGCCACCCTGGCCGCCGAAACCGCCACCGGAACCGCCGCCGCGCTCGGCCTTGGTGACCTTCGCCGACGCATAGCGCAGCGAAGGGCCGACCTCGTCGACGTCGAGCTCGATGACGGTGCGCTTCTCGCCCTCCTTGGTCTCGTACGAGCGCGACTTCAGCCGGCCCGTGACGATGACGCGCGTGCCTCGGTGGAGGGACTCGGCCACGTTCTCGGCAGAGTCACGCCAGATCGAGCAGCGCATGAAGAGGGTCTCCCCGTCCTTCCACTCGTTGGACTGCCGGTCGAACGTGCGCGGCGTGGACGCCACGGTGAAGTTCGCGACGGCAGCCCCTGAGGGGGTGAACCGGAGCTCGGGGTCGGCGGTGAGGTTGCCGACGATGGTGATGGTGGTCTCGCCTGCCATGGGTCAGGGGGCTCCTTCGACGTCGTGTCCGACGGTGTGCGGTGGAAAGGGACCGCTCAGGCGCCGGGGCGCATGAGCTTGGTCCGCATGACCGACTCGTTGAGGCCGAGCTGGCGGTCCAGCTCCTTGGCCGTCGCCGGCTCGGAGGTGAAGTTGACGACGGCGTAGATGCCCTCGGACTTCTTGTGGATCTCGTAGGCCAGGCGACGACGACCCCAGATGTCGACGGTGTCGACGGTGCCACCATCGGTGGTCACGACCTTGAGGAACCTGTCCAACGACGGCTGGACGGTTCGGTCATCGAGCTCGGGGTCGAGGATGACCATGAGTTCGTACTGACGCATGCGTTAACCCGCCTCCTTCGGTCTGTGGCGGTCACGGTCTTTCCGTGACAGGAGGGTATGGCGCGCTGCCCAGCGCACCGCCGTGGTTTTCCACAGGGTGCCCGGAGGGCAACCTGGCAAGGGTACCGGCACGCGGCGGATCGCCCCAACTCAGCCCCTGCCACGCCTGGCGCCCCACCCAGACCAGGGCCGCCAGGCGCAGCGACAGGGCCACGGCGTACCACCCGGCGGGCAGCCCCTTCGAGGGGTCCGTGGCCGCCACGAGGTGGGCGAGGAGGGCGACCCCGTGCACGGCCTCGGCGCCCGCCCACAGCAGGTGGTCGCGCCATCGCAGGCCGGCGAGGGCGGCGAAGGGCAGCACCCACAGCGCCGCACCGGGGGGCAGCGAGGGTCCGGTCACGAGGACGGCGACGAGGCCGACGACGGCGACCGCCCCGACGTTCGCGCGTGGGCGGCGCGCGGCGAGCACGACCAGGGCCCCCGCGAGCACCCAGCCCAGGGCCGCGACGAGGGCCACCTGACCCGCACCCACCGGGCGCAGCGCCAGCGTGCCCAGGTGCAGGAGCGAGCCCGGGCCGGCCCCGCCCTCGAGCCACGCGGTGACCGGACCGGTGAGGGTGCGCACGTCGAGCACGCCCACGACGACCACGACGGACCCGAGCGTGGTCCCTGCCGCCCCGAGCAGCGCGCGCACCCCGCCCCGACCCTCGGGCCCGGGCACCACGACGAGGGCGAGCAGGACGATCGCCGCCGGCGCTCCCCCGAGCAGGGCCAGCCCGGCGAGCACCCCGGCCGGGCGGGCCCGCCCACGGCTCCACGCCCACACGGCCGCCACCGCGAGCGCGACGGGCACCAGGACGGGGGTGAGCAGGACGGTCAGCGCCAGGACGGGCGACAGGGCCAGGACCACCGGGTCGGCAGCAGGGTGGCGACGCGCCGTCGCCACCGCGACGACGAGACCGGCCAGGACCGCGGCGGCCAGCACGACCCACAGGGCGAGGAACCAGCGCTGCTGCGCCACCCCCTCACCGGGCGCGAGCCCGGCCAGCAGCGCGTGGACCGCACCGGTGACGACCGGCTCGTCGGCGTGGACCGAGCCGGTGAGGAAGGCGAGCAGGCCCCGCCCGAGGTCGTCCCCGGCGACGTCGGCCACGAGCGGCGAGGCGCACTGGCGCCACCACGGCGCCCGCCCGCCCCATCCGGTGGCCAGGCACGAGGCCTGGCGCAGCAGCGCCGCCGACAGCGGCAGCGCGAGGAGGAGGACGACCGGCGCGAGGGAGGCGAGGGGTCCCGCCGCACGCCGACGCAGCCGGCGCCCCGCCGGCCCCCCGAGGAGGGGGAGGAGCGGGAGCGCCGGCTCACGCGGTGGCTGCCCGTCGGACACCGTCCGCCTACCGGGTCAGGGCACGACCGGCGAGATCGTCTCGGACGGCTGCGGCGGTCCCGGGCTCGGGTTGCCGTTCGTCTTGGTCTCCGACGGGGTGGGCGTCGGCGGGGCCGTCGTCGAGGGCGGGGCCGTCGTCGAGGGCGGGGCCGTCGTCGTGGGCGGCGGCGGAGGCGGCGGGGGGTCGGCGTCGGGGTTGATGTTCGCCGGCTTCGGGAAGGGCTCGACCTTGCTGCCGTCGAGGGCCTTCTTCATGTAGGCGGTCCAGATCCGGGCCGGGAAGGTGCCGCCGGTGATGTTGCCCTCGCCGGGGAGGTCCTCCATCTGGAGCTCCTTGCCGTCCTTGCCGCTGCGGAACAGGCCGACCGCGGCCTGCAGCTGCGGGACGTAGCCGTTGAACCAGGCCGAGCGGAAGCTCTCCGAGGTGCCGGTCTTGCCGGCGGCCGGGCGGCCGAGGTTCTGGCCCACGTAGCGGGCGGTCCCGCCGTCGACCGGCTCCTGCATGGCCGTGATGACGTCGGCCATGAGGTCCTTGTCGAAGACCTGCTGGGTCTTCTTCTTCACCGTGATCTTCGGGACGCTCTCGTCGACGAACCGGATCTCGCGGACCATGTACGGGTCGGCGCGCAGGCCCTGCGCGGCGATGGTCGCGTAGGCGTTGGCCATGTCCATGACCGTGACGTAGTCGGTGCCGAGCACGTTGGACATGTTGGCCTCGAGCTTGCTGCGCACGCCGGCGTCCTCGGCGGCCTTCATCGACTTGTCCGGGCCGGCCTCGATGTTGAGGTCGGCGTAGACGGTGTTGACCGACCGGCCGGTGGCCCGCAGCAGGTCGATCCGGCCGAAGGACTCGTCGCCGAAGTTCTTCACCCGGCCGCGGCGGCCGTTGTTCGTCGACGCACCCGGGTCGGCGAACTCGTCGAAGAACCGCGGGCTCGAGCCGTCGAACTGCGACTTGAGGCTGACGTCACCGGACTGCAGCGCCGCGATGAGGGTGAAGATCTTGAACGTCGAGCCGGCCTGCATCTTGTCCTGCGTCGCGGCGTTCTGCTGCCGCTTCATGTAGTCCTGGCCGCCGTAGAGCGCGACGATCGCCCCGTCGCCCGGCTTGATCGAGGCCGCGCCGACGTAGACGTCCTTGGCCTTGGGCCGCTCGTCCTTGACCGCCGCGACCATCGCGGCCTGCTTGCCCTTCTCGATGGTCGAGATGATGCGCAGCCCACCGCGGTCGATGTCGGCCTCGGGGATCTTGTGCGTGCTGACCAGCTCGTTCTTGATCATCTCGGTGAGGTAGCCGGTGGGCCCGCTCTGGGTGCGGGGCGTGAACTTCTTGACCTCCGGGAAGGTCGCCTGCGCGCGCTCGGCCTGCCCGAGCCATCCCTTCTCGACCATCGCGTCGAGGATGAAGCCCGAGCGCTCCTTCGCGTTCGCCTGCTGCTTGTCGCCCAGGCCCGGGTCGTAGAGCGAGGGGCCGCGGATGACCGAGGCGAGGAAGGCGCTCTCGGCCGGGGTCAGCTTCGAGACGTCCTTGTTGAAGTAGGCCTTGGAGGCGGTCTGGATGCCGTACGCCCCGCGGCCGTAGTAGATGGTGTTGAGGTAGTTCTCGAGGATCTCGTCCTTGGTCTGCTGCTTGTCGATCTTGATCGAGATGAGGATCTCGCGGGCCTTGCGCGACGGCGTGCGGTCGGAGGTGAGGAAGTAGTTCTTCACGTACTGCTGGGTGATCGTCGACCCGCCCTGGGTGACCTGGCCGCCCTTGACCGCGACCCAGACGGCCCGTGCGATGCCCGTGGGCGAGATGCCGTTGTTGCTGTAGAAGTCCTGGTCCTCGGCCGCGAGCATCGCCTTCTGCATGTGGTCGGGGACCTTGTCGAGGGAGACCGACTCGCGGTTGCCGTCGGTGTCGGACAGCCGGGCGAGCTCGTTCTTGCCGTCGGAGTAGTACACGATCGACGCCTGCGCCGTGGCGATCTCGTTGGGCTTGGGGATGTCGGTCACCGCGTACGCGACCCCCACCCCGATGAGGCCGAGGACGAACAGGACCCCAGCGGTCCACAGGGCCCGGATGGTCCACGTGCGCCGGCGGGAGCGGGCGGGCGGCCCCCCTGCCGCGCCACCTCGCGACCCTCCGGCCGGAGGACGACCGGAACGGCCTGCGCCGGCTGCGGAGGCGGCGGCGCCGGTCCCCTTGGAGGACTGGGCGGCCTTGGCCTCGGCGCGGGTTCGGGGCTTGCGGGTGCTCATGCGTCTCCGGGGAAAGGGGGGTCTGGGACGGACCCGGGCGGGTTCGGCAGGACGTCGGGTCCCACGGCCATTATGACCGCCTTCCTGGGGGAAGCCTGACATCGCGACGCTCGCCGTGGGTCCCTCCGGCGCGAGACAGATATATCGGAGCGATATATCTGTGTTAGCGTCGAGCAGACAAACAGCGACTATGTCAGGTGGGTTCCCCCGGGTCCCGCCGCCCCCCGGAAGGAGTGCCGTGGTCAGCCGCCGAGCCCAGCTGCTGGAGTTCGCCGTCCTCGGCCTGCTCCACGAGGGCCCGACCCACGGGTACGAGCTGCGCCGCCGCCTCAACACCGCGCTCGGCCCGTTCCGCGCCCTGTCCTACGGCACCCTCTACCCCTCGCTCAAGGGCCTGCTCGGCCGCGGGCTCATCGAGGAGGCGACCGAGGTGCCCGCCGCGACGAGCAAGCGCCCCCGCGTCGTCTACGAGCTGACCGCCGCCGGCAAGGAGCACTTCGCCGGCCTCGTCGCCCGCGCCGACGCGTCGTCCTACGACGACGACGGCTTCGACGTCCGGTTCGCCTTCTTCGCCCGCACCGAGCACGAGGTGCGGCTGCGCATCCTCGAGGGTCGTCGCTCGCGCGTCCAGGAGGACCTCGACCGGGTGCGCGACGCCTCCGCCCGCTCGCGCGAGCGGCTCGACGCCTGGACCTCCGCCCTGCAGCTGCACGGCGAGGAGCAGACCGAGCGCGAGGTGCGGTGGCTCAGCGAGCTCATCGACACCGAGCGGCGCCACCCCACCGACCCCGGCCCCCAGCCGTAGGTGCCGGACCGCGTCCTCGTGGCGCACCGGCGCACCCCGTCCACCCACCCATCCACCCGACATCCCCAGGAGAAGCCCATGGGTTCCATCCGCGTCGCCATCGTCGGCGTCGGCAACTGTGCGTCCTCGCTCGTGCAGGGCGTGCACTACTACCGGGACGCCGACCCGACCGTCACCGTCCCCGGCCTCATGCACGTCATGTTCGGCGACTACCACGTCCGCGACGTCGAGTTCGTCGCGGCGTTCGACGTCGACGACAAGAAGGTCGGCAAGGACCTCGCCGAGGCCATCAACGCCTCGGAGAACAACACGATCAAGATCGCCGACGTCCCCACGACGGGCGTCACCGTGCAGCGCGGCACCACGCTCGACGGCCTGGGCAAGTACTACCGCCAGACGATCGACGAGTCCGGCGCCGAGCCCGTCGACGTCGTCGCCACGCTGCGTGACGCGCAGGTCGACGTCCTCGTCTCCTACCTCCCGGTGGGCTCGGAGAAGGCCGACAAGTTCTACGCCCAGTGCGCCATCGACGCCGGCGTCGCCTTCGTCAACGCCCTGCCCGTGTTCATCGCCTCCGACCCCGAGTGGGCCGCGAAGTTCGAGGCCGCGGGCGTCCCGGTCATCGGCGACGACATCAAGAGCCAGGTCGGCGCGACCATCACGCACCGCGTCATGGCCAAGCTGTTCGAGGACCGCGGGGTGCAGCTCGACCGCACCTACCAGCTCAACGTCGGCGGCAACATGGACTTCAAGAACATGCTCGAGCGCGAGCGCCTGGAGTCCAAGAAGATCTCCAAGACGCAGTCGGTCACCTCGAACCTCACCGGCGCCCTGGCCGGCAAGACCGACGACCGCAACGTGCACATCGGCCCGTCCGACTACGTCGCCTGGCTCGACGACCGCAAGTGGGCCTACGTCCGCCTCGAGGGTCGCGCGTTCGGCGACGTGCCGCTCAACCTCGAGTACAAGCTCGAGGTGTGGGACTCCCCCAACTCGGCCGGCATCATCATCGACGCCATCCGTGCGGCGAAGATCGCCAAGGACCGCGGGGTGGGCGGCGCCCTCCTGTCGGCATCGTCCTACCTCATGAAGTCCCCGCCGGAGCAGCGCCCGGACGACCTCGGTCGCGCCAAGCTCGAGGCGTTCATCGCGGGCGACGAGGAGCGCTGACCCCGGGTCTCTCCCCCTCCCCCCTTCATTGCGTGCTACGGCGCAGTAGGTGTCGTGATCACGACACCTACTGCGCCGTAGCACGTGGTGTAGGTGGGGGTTTAGCGGTCGGGCGAGGGTGAAGCCGGCGGTCAGGCGGGGGTGGGGGTCGCGTCCCCGCCGCGGCGGCGCAGGGACGGCAGCCGGAGGCGGCGGCGCCCGGCCTGCTCGGTGCGCGAACGCTCACGGCGGGCGAGCAGGGGTCGGGGGTCGGCGTCGGAGCGCAGCCGCACCCATCGGCTCGTGCGGGCGCGCAGCGCCGTGCGGACCTCGGTGGCCCGGGCCACCGCCTGCGCACAGGCGTCCTCGGACCCGGCTCCCGGACCGAAGACGAGGCCGTCGGCCGACGTGGCCACCACGGCCGCGGACGGGGCGTCACCCGGGGCCGGGCGGTAGGCCGAGGCGTGCTCGGCGCCCGGGGCCGCGGTCGGGGCGGGCCGTCGGGGCACGTCCCACGAGGGGAAGGCCGAGGGTGGGGGGGCGCTCGCGACGACGTCGGCGACCGCCGGGTCGAAGGGGCGCGCGGGGGCACCGTCCACGGGGGCCAGGAGCGCGGCATCGAGGGCGAGCGCCTGCTCGCGACGGGTGGCCCGGCGCGGGACGGCGACGCCGAGCGAGCGCGCCTCGGCGACGAGGTCGCGCCACAGCCACGCTGCCCGCGCGGGCAGCGGCCCGGTGCTCGTGTGCCGCCGGCGCCGGCGCTCCTTGAGCCGGCGGACGAGCGCGACGTGGGCGACGGCGAGGAGCACCGGCAGGACGAGCGCGAGGACGAGGATCTTCAGCCACAGCGGCCAGGCGGCGATGTCGAACGGGCTCTTCTTGCGCTTGGCCAGGTCGGTGGCGTTCTGCGCCTGGTCCGGGCCCTGGAGGAGGGAGGGCGGGTTGACCCCGGCGGGCGGCGGCACCTGGGCGCCGACCTTCTGCTCCTCGGACAGCAGCTGCTGCTCGCTCGGCGTCTTGTCGCGGCTCGGGACGAAGGTGCTCGCCGAGATGGGGAACCACGAGCCGTCCTCGAGCCGGATCTCGACCCACGCGTGGACGTCACGGCCGCGGATCGTCCCGTCGGCCGGGGCCTCGGCGCCCATGACGACCCGTGACGGGATGCCGAGGCGCTGGCCCACGAGGGCGAGGGTGGCGGCGTACTGCTCGTCGTTGCCGGCGAGCTTGGTGGAGTTGACGAACCGGCCCAGCCGCGCCACCGCGTGGCCGGGGAGGTAGACCTTCTCGAAGCTGTTGGGCGTCCCGCCGTCGGTGTAGGTGCCGTCGCTGCGCATCTGGGCGGCGACGGCACGGAACTTGCCCCACGCCCCGTCGGCGCGGCTCGTCCACGCGTCGATGCGCGAGTCGAGGACGTCGGTGTCCTTGGGGGTGGAGGCGCCGCCGGCGACCTGGAGGTCCTCGGGCAGCTCCTTGGCCGGTGCCGGCGGGAGGACGGCCGACATCGTGTAGCGCTCGCCGCCGACGAGCTCGCGCGGGACCACCGCCGTCTCGGTGTCGGTGTTGAGCCACAGCTCGGAGGACAGCTCCTCGGCGCGCGGCCCCTCGAACTCGATGCGCGTGGGGGCACCGACCGTGGGCAGCCACGGCCCGCCGTACCCGCCCTCGACGACCTCGACCCCGACCTCGACCTGCCGGCCGTCCTCGCGGGCGCCGATGCGGGACCCGACCTGCTGGAACGGGACGCCGTCGGTGCTCCGGTCGGCCGCCCCCCAGACCAGGCCGTCGTAGGCGTCGAGGGTCGCGAACCGCACGGCGGCGCCGGCCGGCAGCCCGCTGACCCGCAGCACCGGCTGGTCGTAGAGCTCGGCGGGGTTGGGCTCGGTGTAGCGCCGGAACCCCGGCAGCGGGCTCGGGAACTGCGACACGTCGAGCGGCGGCACGAGGACGGTGCGCACCACCTCGCGCCGGGCCCCCGCCTGCGCGCCGGGGAGCAGCGGTGCGGTGAGCACCCCGGCGACGAGGGCGAGGGCGACCAGGCCGGCCCCGGTCGCCAGGCGTGCGGTGCGCCCCGCGCCGTTCTGGACCGGCGGGCGGCTGCGGTGTGCCCGCACGACCAGCCAGCCGACGAGGACGAGCGCGAACCCGGCACCCTGGACGAGGACCGCCGCGGGCTCGAGCGTCCCGAGGGCGATGGAGCCGGCGAGGAGGACGACCGGCGCGACCGCGCTCGCGGGCACGCTGACCCACCGGCGCGCGACCCCCAGCGTCAGGGCGCCGCCGAGGAGCCCGGCGAGCCAGGGCAGGGCGAGCACCGGGCCGCGGGCGTCGACGGGAGGCAGCAGGGTCAGCCAGCGCTTCCAGCCCAGCACCGACCACTCGGCGAGGTCGCGGAAGGTCTGCAGCGTCGGCAGGACACCGCCGACGAGGTTGTCGCGCACCGCGACCGGCCCGCCGAGGAGGAGGTAGACGAGGGCGAGGACGAGCAGGGTCGTCGCGGCGAGCCAGCGCCAGGCCGACGCGAGGTGGCCGATGACGAGGCCGAGGACGAGGCCGACCCCCGCCGCGACCATCCACTGCGGTCCGAGGAAGCCGGTGCGCAGGCCGACGAGGGCGATGACGACGAGGACGGCCGCGAACGCGGCGTCGACGAGGGCGTCCAGAGACGGCACGGCGCGCCCGAGCAGCGAGGGCGCGTCGGGGTCGCGGCGGGGCCGGGCCCGCCGGGGCAGGCCGCCGCGCAGGGCGGTGGCGAAGCCGGGCGCCTCGGCGTCGCCGACGTCACCCGGCTCGCGCGGCTCGCGCGGCTCGCGCGCGCCGCGGGAGGCGGACGGGTGGGCGCTCACGCCAGGGCTCCCGCGAACAGGACCCGGCGCAGGTCGGTGAGCTCGCGGACGTGGAGCATCACGAGGTCCCCGAGCCGGTGGACCCCGACCTGCTCGTGGTCGTCGACGACGATCGCGACCTTGATGACCTCGGGCTCGAACTGCCCGAGCGTGCGCTGCACCTGGATGAAGGGCCGGGCGCCCCCGGTGACGAGCACGGCCACGCTGGCGTCGGGCGCCAGCGAGGAGGCCTCGCCCGCCCCGGCGTAGACGTCGCACGGGCCGACGTCGGCCCGGGCCAGGCTGTCGAGCGTCAGCGGCGCGGTGGTCCGCGAGACCGACTGGCGGTTGCAGACGACGGTGGTGTCCTGCTCGTCGAGGATCGAGCGAACCGCGAGCGAGGCGGCGCAGGAGATGGCGAGCTCGACGTCGTCCTCCCCGGCGGCGTACACGTCGGGCGTGGTGTCGACGACGATCGCGAGGTGCGAGCGGCGGGTGTCGAGGAACTGGCGGACGAGGAGCCGGCCGTGCTTGGCCGACGAGCGCCAGTGGACGTACCGGCGGTCGTCGCCGGGCTGGTACTCGCGCAGCGCGTGGAAGGCGAGGTCCGACATCGACAGGTCGGGGGTGACCTCGCCCTCGAGGTCGCGCAGCAGCCCGGCCCCCAGGCTGTCGAGCGCGATCGTCAGCGGGTGGACGAACAGCTCGGTGCGCTCGGTCCACGCGACGGTGCGGCGGACCAGGCCGAGCGGGTCGCCGTGCACCGTGGTCGCCGGGCCCACGGGCACCACCCCGCGGTGACGCGTGGGAACGACGAACAGCTCCTCGTGGGCGCGGCCGGACGCGAGCGCGGGCAGCGTGAAGCGGGCCGCGGTCTCCCCGACCGGCAGCTCGACGAGCAGCGGCAGCATCCCCCGCTTGGAGGCGTTGGAGACCTCGATGCGTCCCGTCGCGGGGTCGCCGACGGTGACCCGGGTGGGCTCGACGTCGACGCGGATGCGCACCTTGGCCCGCCCGACGGCCAGCACGAGGCAGGCGAGGACGAGCACGAGGCAGGTGACCGCCACCATCGACAGCTCGACCCACTGGTAGCGCACGGTGAGCCACCAGGCGACGAGCCCGACGGCCAGCACGGTCCAGCCGAGCGCGGAGACCCACCGCAGCACCTCGAGCACGGGGTGCCACACCCGGCGGGTGGAGTCGGCGAGCGGCTTGATCCGCTCGCCGGTGAGCACGACGATGCGCGCGCCGGTGCCGGTGAGAGCGCTCGGCACGGTGACGCGCGGCAGGGTGATGGTGCGGGTGCGGGTCTCGCCCGGCGCCCGCGTCGGGCGGCCCACCGGCACCTGCGCGGGATCGGGCGCGCGGCGCACCCGGATCCGCGGCCCGCGGATGCGCGGCAGCGCGAGCCGGCGGCGGGGCCGGCTCCCCTTGCGACCGGCCCGGGTCTCGGCGTCGGACCCCCGGCCCGACGGGCCCGGCGCCCCACCGGACGCCGGGGTCGCCGCCGACCCGGAGCCCGCACGCAGCGAGGACCGGGTGACGGTGGCGCCGTCCTCACCCGCGGGTGGCGCCGGTGGCACACCCCGGGCGAGGTCGGAGCGCCGGGTGGTGGACCCGGCGTCGTCGGTGGGCTCGGTCATGACGCGAGGCGCTCCGTGGGCGGTGCGACCTCGGCGAGGATCTGCGTGATGACCTGCTCGACGGTGATCCCGGCGAACGCGGCCTCGGCGGTGACGAGGAGGCGGTGGTTGAGGATCGGCGAGGCGAGGAGCTTGATGTCGTCGGGCACCACGTGGTCGCGGCCCTGGCTGATCGCCCACGTCTTCGCGCAGCGCACGAAGGCCAGGCAGCCACGCACCGACAGGCCCAGGCGCACGCTGACGTGCCGCCGGGTCTCCTCGGCGATCCGCGAGACGTAGTCGAGGATCGCGTCGTCGACGTGGACCTCGTCGGCGAGCTCGGCCATGTCGGTGACGACGCTCGAGGTGACGACCGGCTCCAGGGCCTTGGTGCGGTCGCGGGTCTTCGCGTCGCGCAGGACCCGCACGGTCGCGTCGTGGTCGGGGTAGCCCAGCGAGGTCTTCATGAGGAAGCGGTCGAGCTGCGCCTCGGGCAGCCGGTAGGTCCCGGCCTGCTCGATGGGGTTCTGGGTGGCGATGACCATGAACGGCTCCCCGACCTCGTGGCGGACGCCGTCGACGGTGACCTTGCCCTCCTCCATCACCTCGAGCAGCGCCGACTGCGTCTTCGGCGAGGCGCGGTTGATCTCGTCGGCGAGGACGATCGTCGCGAAGATCGGGCCCCGGTGGAACTCGAAGACCTTGGTCCCGGGGTCGTAGATCGTCACGCCGGTCACGTCGCTGGGCAGCAGGTCCGGGGTGAACTGGATGCGCGAGTTCGTGCCCTTGACGGTGCCGGAGATGGCGCGGGCCAGCTGGGTCTTGCCGGTGCCCGGGAAGTCCTCGAGGAGGAGGTGCCCCTCGGACAGCATGCAGGTCAGCGCCAGGCGGATGACGTGCTCCTTGCCGAGCACGGCCTTGTCGCAGTTGGCGACCATGGCGGAGAACGTCTGGGAGAACCAGGCGGCCTGGTCTGCGGTGACGGTCATGCGGGGTGATCCTTCCGGGAGGCGGTCGAGGGGGTCGGGTGGGTGGTGGACGCGGTGCAGGGGGACGCGGTGGGGGTGGTGCAGGCCCGGCCGGGCCGGGTGGGCGCGCTCGCGGCCGCGGGGACGACGGGTGGCGCCGCGCAGCGGGCAGGGCTCACCCCTGCCCGCGTCACCACGGCGCGCTCCCGCTCGCCGAGGCGTTGCCGTTGAACACGGTGATGGTGACGGGTCCGACGCCGTCGGCGAACAGGCACCGCCCGTTCCACGTGTAGCCGTTGCCCGCGCCGTTGGTCACGAGGGGGCTGGACGAGACGAAGCCACCGGCGCGCGCGCTCTCGCAGCGCACCTGGAAGCTCTGGTTGCCCGGGAAGCTCGAGATGTCGAAGAGGACCTGGGGGCACCCGGGCGAGTAGGTGCACGACCCCACGCCACCGGGGTCGACGCGGTTCGGGCCCTTGCGCACGTTGTAGACCCGGGGCGCGGGCGGCGGCACCGTGACGGACTGGAAGCCGGTCCACGCCGACCAGCCGGCGGCGGAGTGCGAGCGCACCCGCAGCTGGTAGGTCCCCGGCCCGCGGTCGATCACCTCGGAGGTCTTGTTCCCGCCGAAGGTGCCGTTGACCGCGCCGTCGAGCTGGACCTGGTCGATCGGGCGCCCGTTCGTCGGCAGGTTCCAGTCCCAGCGGGCACCCGTGGCGCCGCTGCGCTGCCCGGTGAACCCGGTGGGCGTCAGGGTGGCGCGGTACGGCGTCGCGCTCCCGCTCACGCGGTCGGACTCGTTGCCCCCGGAGTTCACGGTCCACACGGTGATGGTGCGTCCCTGGGTGGGGCTGGTGTCGAAGGCGTCGGTCTTGAAGACGACCTGCGACCCCGGCGCGCAGCCGCAGGCACGGGTGCCGCTCTTGCCACCGCCCGACCAGCGGATGGCCGTGAAGCTGCCCGCGCGCGGCTGGCCGACACCGACCGTGAGCTGGATGCGCCCATCGGGGTCGGGGGTCGCGGTCGCGAGCGTCGGGGTCGAGGGCTGGCCGACCGAGGTGAACGACGACGAGTTCGAGGTCGGGCCCTCGATGCCGGCGCCGTTGGTCAGCGTCGCCGAGTAGCGGTAGGTGCGCCCGTCGTAGGGGATGACGTCGCGCGCGGTGCGCACGTCGGGCGAGGTGCGGGCGACCTGCGTCCACCCGCCGCCGTCGACCGAGCGGTAGAGCGTGTACCCGCTCGTGGGCGGACCGTTGGGGCGACCCTGCTCCCACGAGATCGTCAGCGTCGCGGAGTCGGCCGCCGGGCCGGGCCCGCTCGCGGCGATGGAGGGTGCGGGCAGCGCGGGAGGGGTGCCGGCCGACTGCATCGACACGGCCGGGCCGAAGGGGCCGGCCCCCAGCTCGTTCCACGCCTGCACCTGCACCGACTGCTCGGACTCGTTGTCGAGCCCACCGACGACCGCCCGGGTCGACGACGCCGGCACGTCCTGCGTCTTCGCGTCACCGGTGGAGGACACGACGCGCACGACGTACTTGCGCAGCGGGCTGCCCTCGTTCTCCGGAGGCACCCAGCCGATGGTCAGCGTGCCGTCGCCGCGGTCGACCATCCGGACCCCGGTGACCTGGCGCGGGAGGGTGTCCGGACGCACGGTGTTGCTCGGGGCGCTGGGGGTGCCCTCGCCGATGCCGTTGCGGGCCACGACGACGAACGTGTAGTCCTTGCCGTTGGTCAGCCCGGTGACGGTGCACGGGGAGGCGGTGCACTCGGTCGTGCCCGACGAGCCACCCGAGTGGCGCACCGTGTAGCCCGAGACCGTGGAGCCCCCGTCGTAGGTGGGCGGCAGCCACGCGACGCGGGCCTGTCCACCGGCGTCACGGTCGGCGACGGCGCGGACCTGGCGCGGTTCGCTCGGCGTGCCGAGCATCGTCACCTCGATGCGGCCGTCGGTCCGCCGGTTCGGCCCGTCGGAGACGACGACCGCGACGGTGGCCTCGGGAGAGGGCCGCTCGCCGACGGTCAGCGTGACCCGGCAGCCGGACGACGTGACCGTCAGGCCCGACCCGCTCTCGGTGCGCGCCGAGAGGATCGAGCACTTCGGCTGCACGAGAGGGGAGTCGAGGTAGGCGGCGAGGTCGACGGTGCGGGTCTGCCCCTCCTCGAGGCCGGTGACCGAGATGGGGCGCAGCCGGGGCGGCCCGAGGTCGGCGGAGTCCAGGCCGACGACGTCGACGCGGATGAGCACCGGCCGGTCGAGCCCCGCCGTGCTCACCTCGAGGACGCCCTTGGACGACTGCGCGTCGAGGTCGGCGGAGATCGTGAGGCGGCGCCCACCCGGGCCGTCGACCGCGAGTGAGGCATCGGGCTCGGTGGCCCAGCCCGTGTCGAACTCCACCTCGTCGAAGCTCATCCCCACGGGAAGCCACGCGTGGCAGTAGGAGGGGATGTCGAGCACCCGCGGCAGCCCCCCGGCGACGACGCGCAGCTCGGTGTCCGGGCAGCGGAAGAGCGGGACCTTGGGCCCGATCTGGACCGGCACCGACACGTACGCCGTGCCGAAGTCCTTCTGGTCGACCGCGTCCTGGTCGGTGACCTCGAGCATCACCGCGGCCGGCCCGACGTACCCGCCGGAGGCCTGCAGCGTCAGGGTGCGGTTGTCCTCCAGGGTCACCGCGAGGTGCTGCGCCGGCGAGGCGCTCACCGTCTCCGCTGTCGTCACCGACACGACGCGGCCGCGCGGCGACCTCACGTGGTCGTTCAGCTCGACGGTCCGCGTCGAGTCCTTGTCCATCGTGATCAGGGCCCCGGCGACGACGAACGGCGCACCGTTCGCCCCCGTCGGGACCTGGATGAGGGCCATCGCGCGGGCGCCGTCCTCGTCCTCGATGACGTAGGGCACGGCGTAGGGGTGGTCGAGGATCTTCACCCGGACCCGGCCGCCCTCGATCGTGGCGTCGGGACTCAGGACCTCCACGAGCCGCAGCGTCTCGGGGTCGGAGTCGATGTCGGTGTCGTTGGCGAGGGCGTCGACGAGGGTCGAGGTCTCCCCCGGCTTCGGGGCCGCCACGTCGTCACGGGCCACCGGCGCGTTGACGTACCCCTCGACCGACCGGACGAGGACCGAGGCCCGCGACGGGTCGAACAGCCCGTCGCTGATGCCGTAGACGAGCTCGTGGAGGCGGCTGGTGTCGGCGGGGACCTTGGTGGTCACCGTGTTGTCGTCCTCGACCCGCCAGAGCCGGTTCGTCGCGTCGTCGTTGAGCGTCTGCGCGTCGACCTCCACGACGTCACCGCGGGCGATCGAGGTCGTTCTGGAGCGGCTTGACGGTGACGGTCTTGCCCGGTGCGGCGAAGACCTCGTCGTCGACGGCGACGGGCGGCTGCGGGTCGCCGGGCTGCACGACCCCGACCCGGACGAACGCGCGGCTCGTGGCGCCGAAGCGGTCGCGCACCTCGTAGCTGATGACCTCGGTGCCGGCGGCCAGCGGGTAGGCCTCGTACCGGATCGTCGACGGCCCGATGCCGACGACACGGCCGTGGGTGAGGTCGACGGCGCCGCCCTCGCTGCCGACGATCCCGGTGACCGACGCGCTGTCGCCGTCGGGATCCACGCCGTGGGTCGGCACCGTCATCGTGATGGGGTCGCCCGCCGTCACGGTGGCCGTGAAGCTGCGGGCCGAGGGCGGCTGGTTCGGGCGCTGCTCGGTGGGCAGCGGGGTCACGGCGATCCGGACGCGGGCGGACTGGGCCTGCGCCTTCATCCCGTCGGCGAAGGCCGCGTACTCGACGGTCACGAACTTCTCGGCGCGTCAGCCCCCGGGCCTCCGGGACGTACCGGATGACGTTGCCCGACGCGAAGGCGCGCTGGGCGTCACCCTTGCTGATGACCCGCACGCTCGCGGGGTCGACCTGGAGCGGGATGCCGTCGGCCATCGTGTCGTTGTCGAGCACCGGGACCGAGACGGTGTCGCCCTCGCGGACCGTGGCCGTGTCGTCCTCGACGAGCGGGACCGAGTCCTCGAGCGGGCCCTGCTGGAGGACGTTGACCTCTCCGGTGGTGCGCGCGGTGCCGTCGCTGACCGTGTAGCGCACGATGCCGCGGCGGCCCTGCTCGCCCACCCCGAGCGGCGACGGCTCGCGGGCCTCGATGCGGACCCAGCGGCCCTGGTAGATCGAGGGCTGGAGCCAGTCGTCCTCCCCGCCGGCCTCCACGGCCGCGGTGACGAGGACGTCGCCGCTCGGGCTGTAGTCGTTGGCGAGGACGTCGACCATGACCGGCGACCGGTCGTGGACGGTCGCGGTGTCGGGGACCGCGACCGGGGGCTCACCCTCGGGGGGCACGGCGAGGTCGACGCGCACCCGGCCGGGGGCCGTCCCGGCGCCGGTCTGGGCCGAGTAGGTGAGCTCGTAGGTGCCGGGCGCGGAGCCGGTGACCGTGACCTGGCCGGTGGCGAGGTCGGTGTCGACCTGGAGGGGGCCGACGGGGCGCACCTCGGCCCGCAGTCGCAGGGTGGCGTCGGGCTCGCCGGGGTCGGCACCGGGGATGTCGTTGCCGAGCGGCTCGATCTGGAGCGGCTTGCCGACGACGCCGCGCACCGCATCCGGCTGCGTCCTCGGCGGGAGGAACCTGCTGTCGCCGGTGCCCACGACCTGGGCGGTGACCGCTCCCTTGGTCGTGCCGCCGCGACCGTCGGTGACGAGGTAGGCGATCTGCTGCTTGCCGACCTTCGCCGGGGCGGTGAGCGTGATGCGGCCCTGGCCGTCGACGACCCCGCCCTCGACGTCGGCGCGCGCGGCGAGGATGTCGTTCTCGGGGTCGCGCCAGTCGGCGAGCACCGGGACCGACAGGCGCTTGCCGGCGATGACGGGGTACACGGTGTCCGCGAGCGCGGCGCCGCCCTGGCGCAGCCTCGGGGCGCCGTTGACCTGGTCGGGGACGACCTGCACCGTCACCCTCGCGGTGCCCTTGCCCTTGACCTTGCCGTTGTTCACGGCGTAGTCGAAGGCGAAGGACTGGCCCTGCGTCTTCGCGGGGACGGTGACGTCGATGGCCTGGCCGTCGGCCGAGACGGTGGCCTTGACCCCGTCGAGCGTGGGGCGGGTGACGTCGGCGGGGTCGATCGAGAGCACCGAGCCGGCGACGTCGGTGTCGTTGTCGAGGACGTGGAGCTTGCTCGTGCGCCCCGGGCGGACCTTGAGGGTGTCGGGCTCGGCCTTCGGCGGGGTGTTGAGGGCGGCCTCGTCGACGAGGTTCTCGTCCTTCTTGTCGTTCTCGTCGTCGGTGCGCGTGGGGGGGACGAGCGCGTCCCAGTTGTCGATCTTCGTCGGCTTGTCGTCCAGGTCCCAGACGCCGCCGTTGTCGAGGTCGTTGAGGACGACGAGCCCGCGGTTGACCCGGAACGCGACACCGTCGCGGGTGTCCTCCTCGCCCTCCGCCGGGAGCGTGGCGGTCGGCTGGTCGCCCCCGCGGCCGCAGTTGGCGCCGTAGAAGACCTGCCCGGCCTCGGCCCACGCGGCGTGCAGGCAGCCACCGAGGACGACAGGCCGGGTGACCAGGGTGGTGCCCGGCACTCGGTCGACCTGCTCCTGCACGGCCACGCCACCCGGCGACTCGCCACCGTCGAGGGGGACGAGGGCGGTGCGGGTCGGTCCGGCGATCGCGACCGTGTCGGCATCGGGGCCCGGCTGCTGGAGGGCGGCGTAGCGGCTCCCGGCGGGCGTCGTCACCTGGGCGTCGAGGCCGTCGGGGTCGGCCGCGGTGTGCACGGTGTCCTTGCCGGCGTCGTAGGCGACCCAGCGCGAGCCGACCGCCGTGATGTCGGGGGTCGGCGAGCGCAGCGCGGTCTCGACGACCCGCACGGCACCGAACCTGTCGCCCACGACGGGGACGGTGATGACCTTCCCGTCGGCACCGGAGACGGCGTGGACCGCCCCGGAGAGGTCGACGGCGATGGCGCCCTGCTTGCCGATCGTCATCACCGGCTTCTCGGTGGGAGCGAGCCCGGGCAGGGCGGTGACGCCCTGCCGGGTGTCGACCCGCTGGGCCCAGACCTTGCCGCTGTCGCGGTCGAGGAGGGCGATGGTCCCTCCGCGCAGGTCGACGGGCGAGGGGCTGAAGCTCCCGGCGCGCGGCGGCGTCGTGACGAGCGAGGCGACCGCGTCACCGGCGGTGGAGGTGCGCGGGTCGATGGGGAACAGCTGCCCGGCACCGGCGCCCACGCCGAGGACGGCGGCCCCGTCCTGCAGGACGTCCAGGCCGCTGCCCGCGGACACGCTCGTGGCGACCCCGGTGTCGAGCTGGCCGATGGGCACGTTGGCGCGGGCGAACTTGGCCTGGGCGTCCGAGCTGACCCACACGCCGGAGTCGTTGAGCTGCGCCTCGTGGACGGTGGACCCCTGGCTGGCGACGGCGGCGTAGCCCAGGCCGGAGGCGACGAGGACGACCGCGAGGGTGCTGGCCGTGCGGCGGCGGGCACGGCCCACCGCTCGACGCCCGAGCCCTCGTGCAGCCATCGTCGCCTCTCCCTCCGCGCGCGGACGTCCCACTCACGACGTCATGGTGTGTCCCCGGCTCTCACCCCGGCCGAGTGGCACCCAGCCTAACTGCGGTCACGCGACGGCAGGTCGGATCGGCCGGGGAGCACTCCCACCCCCGACTGATTGCGATCCACCCACCTCCGGAGGGGGTCTGAGGGTGGGAGATCCGCAATACGTCGAGGGTCAGGGGAGGAGGGCGAGGTCGGACTCGGTGACCATCCGGGTCGACAGGGCGTGCTCGACGAGGCGCGACTTGCGGTTGCTCGCGAGCTTGCCCGGGCCGCCGTGCAGGCCCCGGGTGCCGGCGTCGGCGAGCTTCTGGCACACGTTGTCGAGCTTGCGGTTGAACTTGGTGACCGTCCAGCCCAGCCGGGCCGCGGCATCGGCCGAGCTCGGGATCTGGCCGTGACCGGCGTAGGAGCTGGTGAGGAAGCCCTCGCAGAGCACGACGACGAGCAGCTTCTGGTCGGGCGTCATCGAGACCCGGCCCACCGTGGTCTGCGCGCTGGAGTCCTCGGGCTCGAGCTCGGCCGCGGTCTCGACCGACACGAAGGGGGTGTCGGTGAGCAGGATGTCGAAGTCGTACGTCGTGGGCCCGGCGGTGAACCACACGGTGAAGGCCTCCAGGGCCAGCGGGATGCGCGCCCCCGGTGACAGCCACGCCTGGAACAGGCCCTTCTTGTCGGCGACGGTCGCCGTGAGCGTCGACCCCACGTTCGACAGCCACCACAGGTCGTGCTCGCGGTGCAGGTGCAGGAAGACCCGGTGCAGGTACGGGTTGTCGTCGATCTCCACGTCGGCGACGCGGCCGATCGTCAGCGGTGCGGTGTCGGTGGCGGGGAACTCCTCCCCGCAGAACTCGACGATGGCGCCCATCGCTCTGCCTCCCTGTCCTACGTCTCGTGGTCTTCAGTCGGTGCTCTGGCAGCGGATGGGCGAGCGCGGCGAGGTGAGCCCGCTCTTGCGCGAGACGGTCACCTGGGCACACACGAGCCTCCCACCGGGCGCCCTGACCGTGTGCCGTGCGGCGTCCTTGACGGTGACGACCTCGGCATCGGCGACGTCCGCCTCGCTGTCGGCGACCCGCAGCTGGAAGAAGTCGCCCTCCTCGACGCCGACGTAGTTCCAGGTGAAGGTCACCGACCCCGCCGCGGAGCGGGCGTCGATGGCCGGCTGCTCGGGGTAGTCGACGGCCCGGGTGGGGGCCCCGGTCTGGGTGCGCACGCTCGCGGTCGGCTGCGCCCCCGACGGGTCGTCGTCACGCCCGAACGCCCAGACGAGGGCACCCACCAGGCCGACGACGAGGAGCCCGATCACCGCGAGGATGACGCCTCCGCTGATCGTCGTCGGCCCGTCCTCCTCGACGTCGGCCTCCACCGCACGCGCGGGACGCGGGGTCTCGGGCACCGCGACGGAGGTGGGGGTGCGGACCATCGTGCGGTCGTGGTCGGCCTCGGGGCGCCCGGCGTTCGGCAGGGCGCTGACCGCGGCGTTGCCCTCGACGTCGAGGACGACGACCGGCGTGCGCGGCAGCCGCTGCTCCTGCTCCACGGACTGCAGGCCGCGGGCCAGCTCGAGCGCGGTCTGCGGACGGGTGTCGGGGCGCTTCGACATCGCGTGCGACAGCAGCCGCTCCAGCGAGACGGGGACGTCGGCGCGGCCGGTCGGGGGGACCGGGACCGCCCGGATGCGGGGCATCAGGGCGTACGCCGAGTTGTCGCCACCGGGCTGCTCGAACGGCGAGCGCCCCACGAGCAGGTGCCACAGGGTGGCCGCGAGCGAGTAGACGTCGGAGCGCGAGTCGCCGTTGGACTGGCCGTAGAGGACCTCGGGGGGCGACCACGGCACCGAGACGCCGACGTCCTCGTCGACGTCCTCGGCGTGGCCCCCGCGACCGGCGATCCCGAAGTCGGTGAGCCCCGGTTGGCCGTACTGGCTGACCAGGACGTTGGCCGGCTTGACGTCACGGTGGATGATGCCGGCCCGGTGCGCCGTCTCGACCGCGCTCGCCAGCTGGATCCCGGTGCGCAGGACCTCCTCCACCGTCATCCGCTCGCTGCGCGAGCGCACGGCGAGGTTCGGCGGCGGGTAGTACTTCATGACGAGGTAGGCGCCGCCGTCGGCGGTCTGCTCGGAGCGGAAGACCTGGACGATGTACGGGTGGTCGCCCAGCTGGGCCATCGTGTTCGCCTCGTCGACGAACTGCCGGCGGATGGCCGCGGTCAGGCCCTCGCGCTTGAGCACCTTGACCGCGACGTTCATCCGCGGCTGCTGCTGCTCGTAGAGGAAGACGTCGGCGTACCCGCCGGACCCGAGCGGGCGCACGAGCTCGAGCCCCGGGATGTGGGGCGCGTCGGCAGCGCTCACCCGTCGACCTCGTAGGTGAGGGAGACCTCGTCGGCGAGGGTGATGACGGCGCCGGGCTCGATGCCCTGGTCCTCGGTGGGCCGCAGCCGCACGGGCTCCTGGCCCGGGAGGGTCACGGTGGTCCCGTTCGTCGAGCCGAGGTCGCGCACGAGGACGTGCCAGCCCTCGAGGACGACCTCCGCGTGGTTGCGCGAGATGTCGCGCTCGACCCCGCCGACGCGCAGCAGGTGGGGGCGCTGGTTGGCCGGGAGCTCCTCGTTGACGCGCGGCGCCCGGCCGAGCAGGACGCCACGGTCGAGCGGGACCACGCCCCCGGTGGAGATCCGCAGGACGCCGAGCGCGGGGCGGGGTGTCTGGAAGGGCTGCTGCGGCGGGATCTCGCGCCCGCACGTGCGGCAGGTGCCGGCGTGCGGCGGCGACGGGTGCCCGGCGGGGCACAGGACGGCCAGGACGACGGGGCGGTCGAGGTCGTCCTCGAAGCGGTGCAGGGCGCCGCGGTCGGTGGTGACGTCGGGGGCCGCGTGCCCGTCGGCGACCCCGGGCTCGTCGGGTTCGGGGACCTCGTGGACGGTGTGCTCGGGCTCCGCGGCCGTACGTTCCGGCTCGGGCGCCACCGCCGGCCGCGCCGTCTCGGGGTCGGCCGGGCGCGCCTCGTCGCCGGTGGGCGGGGGTGGGGCGTCGTCGCCGGGCGGTGGCGGCGTGAGCAGCGGGAGCTCCGCGGTCGGGGGGTTCGAGGTCGCGGGGTTCGAGGCGGTGGGGTTCGAGGCGGTGGGGTTCGCGGGTGCCTGACCCCCCGCACCCCGGCGCCACGGGACCGAGTCGATGAGCCCGCCCCGCGGCGGGGCCGACACGGGCACGCGGGCGGCCGGCGGCAGCCCGGAGGAGGCCTCGTCCGGCGGGGGCAGCGTGAGGTCGGGCTGTGCGACGTCGTCCTCGGCGGGCAGGTCGACCGGCTCGGGATCGACCGACGGGGCGATGTCGTCCCGCTCGTCCTCGTCCTCGTCCTCGTCCTCGCCCTCGTTCTCGTGCTCGAGCCCGGCGGCACCCTCGGTCGGCAGGTCCACCGGCTCGGGATCGACCGACAGGGCGATGTCGTCCCGCTCGCCCTGGGCGCCGTCGCCCTCGCCGTCGCCCTCGCCCTCGCCCTCGGCCGCGTCCGCCGCGGCTGCTGCCGGCGGGACCGCAGGACGGGTGAGCCGGGCCGGGCGGCGCCAGCCGCGGGGGTTCTCGGGCTCGGGCGCCTCGAGCACGACCTCGTCTCCCGCCGCGTCGAGGGTGAGGTCGAGGTCACGCCAGGGCTGCCGGCCCTCGGCCGTGAGCCGCGTCCCGTCGGCGAGCACGACGACGGCCGCACCGCGCACGAGGACGCGCACCCCGTCGTCAGAGACGGTGACGGCCGCGAGGTCCGGGGCCTCACCCAGGCCGTGGGCGGTGAGCGCCTCGAGCAGCCCCACGAGCCCACCCTGCGCGGCCTGCACGAGCGGCTCGGCGTGCCGGTCGGCCGCGGCGACGACCGCGTGGACCCCCGGCCCGCGGACCTCGATCCACCCGGGGTGCACGACGCAGCGTACGGTCGTCACGGCGGCTCCTCACGGGTCAGGACAGGCGTCACGGCCCCCGTCCCGGCGCGGCCGGGGTCCGCCCGCAGCCTACTGTCGCCCCTGCGACCTGCGCGGCAGGTCGGACGCGCGGACCCGCCTCCCGGGCTCGACCCGCGAGGACCACGACAATGACCCCACCCCTGCAGGAGGTCTGATGCTGCTCTCCGTGGCACTCATGCCACCGGACCACGTCCTCGACGACGTCGAGGCGATGCTGGCACGCACCCCCACGCCCCCGGGGGAGTTCGCCTGGGTCCACCGCAGCTCGCTCACCCTCCCCGTGTTCGGCCTGGGCAACATCACCCGGCCCGAGGTGAGCGCCGTCGCCGCCTACCTCTCCCACGAGCTCAACGACCCGGACCCCCCGCCACGGGTGAGGTTCGCCGGCGTCTGGGCGCTGGAGGGCGAGGGTGACCCCACGGTCGCCCTGCCGCTCGTCGGTGAGGTCGACCGCGTCGCCGCGCTCGCCCGCACCCTGCAGACGCTCGCCGCCGACCAGGGCTTCTTCGTCGACCGTCGCAAGTTCGTCCCCCGCCTCACCCTGGGGTCGGTGACCCCCACGACGTCGCTGCCCTTCCTCGAGCGCCTCGTCGCCTCCCTCGAGGAGCACGCGACGCCGGTGTGGTCGGTCGACACCGTGTCGCTGGTCCGCCGCCGGTACGAGGGCGACGAGGCGGCGGAGAGCTGGGAGGTCATCGAGACGGTCTCGATCACCGGTGGCTCGGCCTGACCCACGGGGGGTGGCGACCGACGATCGGTCAGGAGCGCAGCAGGCCCGCGCGTGGTGCCGTGTCGGCGTCGTCCCCGTCGTCGTCGTCCCAGGCGTCGACGGCCACGACGACGACCGAGACGTTGTCGCGCCCGCCCGCGCGCACCGCCGCGGCGACCAGCTGGTCGGCGGCGACCTGCGGGTCGGCGTACTTGCGGGCGATGAGCATGATCTCCCGGTCGTCGAGCTCCCCGGACAGCCCGTCGCTGCAGATGACGAACCGCTCGCCGCGCACCGGGGGCAGGACCCAGGTGTCGGCCGAGGGCGCGGGGTCGGACCCCAGGGACCGGGTGATGACGTTGCGCATGGGGTGCCGGGCCGCCTCCTGCGCGTCGATGACCCCGGCGTCGATGAGCTCGCGGACCTCGGAGTGGTCGCGGGTCACCAGGCTCATCCTGTTGTCGGCGAGGCGGTAGACGCGTGAGTCGCCGATGTTGAACACGACCCAGTGCTCGTGGCCCCCCGCGGGGACGACGGTGATGCCGGCGACGGTGGTCCCCATGCCGCGCTGCTCGGGCACGCGGGTCTGGGACTGCAGGATGCGCCGGTTGGCCTCGCGCAGGACCTCGGCGACGTCGTCGGGGCGCTGCGGGGGCTGCTCGTGGAGGTGGCGCAGCGCCTCGACGGCCAGTCGGCTGGCCACCTCACCGGCGGCATGACCGCCCATGCCGTCGGCGACGGCGAAGACCATCCCCTCGGCGAGCACGCTGTCCTCGTTGTGGTCGCGGACCCGCCCGACGTGGGTGGCGACGCCCGAACGCACGCGCAGCGCCGTCCCCCCGAGCGGTCGGTGGTCGGCCGCGCTCATCCGCCGGCCCCCACCGTGAGGGTCTCCAGCACCGACTGGAGCAGGTCGTAGTCGTCCTCGAGGCCGCGGCCGCGCACCCGTCCCGTGGCGACGACGAACCGCGACGAGGCGTCCTCGCCGGCCGCGGTGGCCAGGACGACCTCGACGACCGCCCCGTCCGGCTCGTCCCAGGTGAGGTTGCGCGCCGCCCACTCGCGCCCGCCGATCTCGACGACGAAGACCGGCTCGGCCTCGACGGCCTCGGGGGCGCCGCCGCTCGTCACCGCCTCGACGAGCTCGTCGGCCCGGGTCCCCGACGCGACGGCGTGGGCCCCCACCCCGACCTCGATCGGGTCGCCCGCGCTGCCGGTCCCCCGCGCCCGCAGCAGCCCGGTGCCGGCCGGTACCGACTGCCACCCCTCGGGGATCTCGAGGGTCACCGCCGGGGGCGGTGGGGCGGCAGGGCCCGGGAAGGCGAGGACGGGCATCGGACGGGCTCCTGCGGGAGGTGGGAGAGGTGAGGACCGAGCCTAGCCGGGGAGGTGGCACCGCCACAGGGGGAGAACTCCCCGGTGGGTCACGAGCGCCCGCGCACGCCCGTGGCACACTGCACCGACCGTGCCGTAAGGACAGGTGGACCCGATGACGAGCGAGACCCGACCGACGCTGAGCGGCGACTGGGACCTCGACCCGGTCCACACGCGCATCGGGTTCTCCGCACGGCACGCGATGGTGACCACGGTGCGCGGGTCGTTCAACGACGTCGAGGGCCTGGTCCACGCCGACCTCGACGACATGAGCAGGTCGTCGGTGCGGGTGACCCTGAGGTCCGACAGCGTCGACAGCCGCAGCACCGAGCGCGACGCGCACCTGCGCAGCGCCGACTTCTTCGACGTCGAGGCCTACCCCGAGATCACCTTCGTCAGCACCCGCGTCGAGGAGGTCGAGGAGGGGGCGTTCGTCGTGGCGGGCGAGCTGAGCATCCGCGACGTCACCCGGGAGATCGCCATCCCCATCTCCCTGCTCGGGGTGGAGACCGACGCCTTCGGCGTGCTGCGCGCCGGCTTCGAGGGCTCGCGCCGCATCAACCGCCGCGACTTCGGGCTGGAGTGGAACATGCCGCTCGCCTCCGGCGGCGTCCTGGTCTCGGAGAAGATCACCCTCGAGTTCGAGATCTCGGCGATCAAGCGCGCCGCGGCGTAGCGGGCGGGGCGCTCAGGCGCGCGACTCGGGCTGCTCGGCCCACCAGGCGCGCAGCCGCTGCGTCGCCGCCTCCGGTCCGATCGGGCCCTCGGACGTCCTGACCTCCAGGAGGTACCGGTAGGCCCGCCCGAGCACCGGCCCCGGTCGGATGCCGAGCTCGGCCGCGATCTCGTTGCCGTCCAGCTCGGGGCGCAGCGACTTGAACTCCTCCTCGGCCTGCAGCGCCACGATGCGGCGCTCCAGGTCGTCGTACGTCGCCGCGAGGCGTCGCGCCTTGCGCGCGTTGCGGGTCGTGCAGTCGGCGCGGGTCAGGCGGTGCAGGCGGGGGAGGAGGTCGCCGGCGTCCACGACGTACCGGCGCACCGCCGCGTCGGTCCATTGCCCCTCGCCGTAGCCGTGGAAGCGCAGGTGCAGCTCGACGAGCCGGCTGACGTTCTTCGTCGTCTCCTTGTCGAACCGCAGCGCCCGCAACCGCCGGGCCGCAAGCTTGGCGCCGACGACCTCGTGGTGGTGGAACGAGACCCCGCCCGCGTCCTCGAAGCGCCGGGTGGCCGGCTTGCCGATGTCGTGGAGCAGGGCCGCGAGGCGCAGGACGACGTCCGGCCCGGGCACCGACTCGGGCGGGCCGTCGGCCGGGCCCTCGAGGTCGATGGCCTGCTCGAGCACGGTCATCGAGTGCTCGTAGACGTCCTTGTGCCGGTGGTGCTCGTCGACCTCGAGCTGCAGCGCCGGCAGCTCGGGGATGACGTGGCCCGCCAGCCCGCTCGCGCAGAGCAGCTCCAGGCCGGCCCGCGGGTGCGGCCCGAGGAGCAGCTTGGTCAGCTCGTCGCGGACCCGCTCGGCCGAGACGATCTCGATGGACTCGGCCATCGCCCGCATCGCCTCGAACACCCCGGGCGCCGGGACCAGCCCGAGCTGGGCGACGAAGCGCGCGGCGCGCATCATCCGGAGCGGGTCGTCGCCGAAGGAGACCTCCGGGGTGGCCGGCGTGCGCAGCAGGCCCGCCTCCAGGTCGACCAGGCCCCCGTGGGGGTCGACGAACTCGAGGTCCGGCAGGCGCAGGGCCATCGCGTTCACGGTGAAGTCCCGGCGCACGAGGTCGTCCTCGAGGGAGTCACCGAACGCGACGACCGGCTTGCGGGTCTGGCCGTCGTAGTCGTCGGCGCGGTAGGTGGTCACCTCGACGACGGTGTCGCCGCGACGCGCCCCGATGGTGCCGAACGCCCGGCCCATGTCCCACGTGGCGCTCCCCCACGCCGCGAGGACCGCCTCGGTCTCGTCGGGGCGGGCCGAGGTGGTGAAGTCGAGGTCCTTGGCCCGGCGGCCGAGGAAGGCGTCGCGCACCGGGCCTCCGACGAGGGCGAGGCTGTGCCCGGCCGCCGCGAACCGCTCACCGAGGTCGGTGAGGACTGGCAGGACGGGAGCGAGCTCCGCGACGGCCTGGCGGAGCCGGGGCGAGGGCGGCTGACGGGTGGGCACGAGGACCAAGGGTAGGCCGCGCGGGGACGCGCGCCGGACCCCGTGGTCCCCGGCCGCAGCCGTGACCACTCGTTACAGTGACCAGATGAGCCACCCTGCGACCGACCCGACCGGGGTGCCGCCGCGGCGGCTCCCGGCCGTGGAGGAGCGCAGCGCCGGCGGTGTCGTCGTCGACGTCCACGAGGGCGAGGCGCGGATCGCGGTCATCGCGAGGCGGAACCGGGCCGGCCGCGTCGAGTGGTGCCTGCCCAAGGGGCACATCGAGGGCGAGGAGACCCTGCCGCAGACCGCCGCGCGCGAGGTGGCCGAGGAGACGGGCATCGAGGGCGTGGTCCTCATCGAGCTCGGCACCATCGACTACTGGTTCGCGGCCGGGGAGCGGCGCATCCACAAGTACGTGCACCACTACCTCCTCGAGGCCGTGGGCGGGCACCTGACGATCGAGAACGACCCGGACCACGAGGCCATCGACGTCGCGTGGCTACCCTTGCGCGAGGCACACCGCCACCTGACGTTCCCGAACGAGCGCCGGATCGCCCGCCTGGCCTGGACCCGCCTGGCCGGCGACGCCTGAGCCCGCTCCCTCCCCCTCAGGACGACCCGATGACGTCAGAGCCCCCGTCGAGCCCGCCCGGCGACCGCCCGGCCGAGCCGCGCCAGAGCATCGGCCGCGCCGGCGCGGTCATGGCCGCGGGCACGTTCGTCAGCCGCATCGTCGGGCTCGTGCGCGCCGCGATGCTCACCGGCGTCATCGGCACCACCGGCTACGCCGCCGACGGCTTCACGGCCGCGAACACCCTCCCCAACTCCTTCTACATCCTCATCGCCGGGGGCGCCCTCAACGCGATCCTCGTCCCCCAGATCGTCCGCGCGAAGCTGCGCCCCGACGGCGACGAGTTCGTCAACCGGATCATCACGCTCTCGCTGGCCGCGCTCGTCGCGGCCACGGTCGTCCTCACCGCGCTCGCCCCGTTCATCGTGCCGTTGTACTACGACGTCCGCGACGACGAGGCGATGGGGCTGGCCGTCGTCTTCGCCGTCATCTGCATGCCGCAGGTCTTCTTCTACGGGCTCTACACGATCCTGGGCCAGGTCCTCAACGCGAACGGGCGGTTCGCCGGGTACATGTGGGCCCCGGCCGTCGCGAACGTCGTCGCGGTCATCGGCCTCCTCGCGTTCCTCCGCCTGGGCTTCCCCACCAACGCGGCCCCGGCCGACTGGACCCCCACCATGATCTGGGTCCTCGCCGGGTCGGCCACCGTGTCGATCATGGCCCAGGCCCTGAGCCTGCTCATCCCGCTGCGCCGGATGGGCTTTCGCTACCGGCCGGTGTGGGGGCTGCGGGGCCACGGGCTCGGCGAGGTCAGCAACGTCGCCAAGTGGACGTTCGGCTCGATCGTCGTCAGCCAGCTCGGGTTCGTCGTCACCTCCCGCGTGCTGACCCGCGCGACCCGGCTGGGCGAGGTGGCCGGCGAACCGACCGCCGGCCTCGCGGCGTTCAACCCGGCGCTCCTGCTCGTCATGCTCCCCCACGGGCTCATCACCGTCTCGCTCGTCACGGCGCTGTACACCCGCCTGTCCGAGGCGGCGAGCCGCGACGACCACGCCGAGGTGCTGCGCTACCACGCCCAGGGCCTGCGGATGCCGTCGGTCGTCCTCGTGCCCGGCGTCGTCCTCATCGGCGTCCTCGCGCCGTACGTCGCCTCGACCTTCTTCTTCACCAACTCGCTGGAGGAGACCAAGGCGATCGCCATCGTCCTGCAGGGGCTGGTGTGGATGGTCCTGCCGATGGCCTGGACCTACCTCAACGACCGCGTCTTCTACGCCCACCAGATGACGTGGATGTCCTTCCGGATCCAGTGCGTCACCACGGGGCTTTCCTCGCTCGGGGCCCTGGTCGCCTCGCGCCTCGACCCGGGCATCACCGCCTTCGCCCTCAGCGTCGGGCAGTCCCTCGCCGTCGTCGTCTCGGCCTCGGTCGGGTTCTGGGTGCTCAAGCGGAT
The DNA here is from genome assembly GCA_963795035.1 of uncultured Actinomycetota bacterium. Lineage (GTDB taxonomy): Bacteria > Actinomycetota > Actinomycetes > Actinomycetales > Dermatophilaceae > Oryzobacter. The sequence continues at coordinate 39,713 of CAWCFZ010000005.1, forward strand.
GCACGGCCACATCGGCCTGCGCGCCGCCGGGGGCATGTACCTCAAGCTCCTCGTGCCCGCCCTGCTCACCGCGTTCGCGCTCGCGTGGGCCATCGGCGAGGTGTTCCCGGCGCTCGGCGAGCGGCGCGGGGTCTCCGGCCTGCTCCAGGGCGCTCTCGTCCTCGGCGGTGCCGGCGTGCTCCAGCTGGCGGTCACCTGGACCGCCGCCCGGGTGCTCGGCGTCACCGAGGTCGCCACGGCGCTGGAGCCGCTGACGCGTCGGCTGCGTCGTCGCTGACCCGCCCCTGTCTACGATGGGGCGAGCATCCACCCTCGGTGGGTACCGCGCACCCGTGCGCGCCGACGACGTCGACCCGAAGGAGCAACGGTGAGGGGTGTGGGTCCCGGGACCGTCCTCGGCGGGCGGTACGCCGTCCACCGCAGGCTCGAGCAGCACCGTGACACCGAGCGCTGGTCGGCCGACGACACCACCCTGGGTCGCAGCGTCTCGATCCTCGTCATCGGCGCCGACGACCACCGCACGCCGGCCCTGCTCGACGCCGCCCGCCGGGCCGCCTCGGTCTCACACGCCGTCTTCGCCCGCATCCTCGACGTCGGCACCGACGCCGACGTCGCCTTCGTCGTCGAGGAGGACCTGTCGGGCGCGCGGACCCTCACCGACCTCGTCACCGACGGCGGCGTCCCCGGTGACGAGGTCCGCCGCATCACCGGGGAGGTCGCCGCGGCGCTCGAGGCCGCCCGCCAGCGCGGGATGCACCACCTCGAGCTCGAGCCCGACGACGTCCTGCGCACCCACGAGGGCGACGTCCGGCTCCGCGGGCTCGAGACCGCCGCCGTGCGGGCCGGGCACGAGGGCGCCGAGGCCGACGAGGCGGGCCGCCGCGACGCCGTCGGGGTCGTCGCCCTCGCCTACGCAGGCCTGACCGGCCTCTGGCCGCTCGGGTCGGGCGGGTCCGGCCTCGGGGCCGCTCCACGCGTCCCCGGCGGGGTCGCCGCGCCCTCCGAGATCGCCGCGGGCGTCCCGCGCGACCTCGACGCCATCTGCCGCCTGACGATCAACGACGACCAGGGCCCCACGAGCCCCGGCGACTACGCCCGTCAGGTGGCTCCGTGGCCGTCGCGCCAGGTCGTCGGCCGACCGGTCGTCCCCGCGGTGACGCCGCAGCGGCCGCCGGCTTCCGAGGACGCGCCCGATGACGGCTCCGCGGACGACGGCTACACGGACGACGGCGACGCGCCGGCCACCGCCGAGGCGCCCGGGGCGCGACCGTCGGTCGAGGACCTCGAGGACACCCGGCCGCGGCTCGACCCCGTGCGCGCCGCCGGCGCCGGGGCCCTGGGCGGCGCGGCCGCGGGTGCCGCCGCGCTCGGCGCAGCGGGCTCCGGTGCGCCCGACACCACGCACGAGCTCCCACGCCTCACCCCCGCCAGCGACGACCCGAGCCCCACCGACGCCGGTGACGACCGCGGTGACGACGACGGCGGAGTCGAGGACGTCTTCGGTGCCTACGACGACGAGGCCACCCGGGTCATCCCGCTGCCGCTCCGTCCGCCGGCCGCGGCGGGCCCTGGCGAGGAGCCGCAGCCACCGTCCGCGTTCGACGACGCTGACGACGACTCGTGGGACGACGGCGAGGCGGACGACGCCGGGGCGTGGGACGACGGGTCCTGGGACGGCGGCGAGGGCTCCGAGAGCGAGGGTTCCGGGGGCCGCGAGGCCGTCGGCCGCCCGGGCGAGGGTCGGGGCGCCGCGGCGGCCGCCGGTGCGGCGGCGGCCGGGGCCGCGGTCGCCGGAGCCCTCGGCACCGTCGGCGAGCGGGTCGGCAGCCTGGCCCGCCGGGCGGTGAACAAGGTCTCCGAGCTCAGCCCCGACACCACGGCCGGCCGGCCCAGCGGGGACCTCGAGGCCCCCGCGCCCCTCGTGCCGTCCGAGCCGCTCACCAAGGACGAGTCCAAGCTGGCCCTGGCCATCGTGGCGGTCTTCCTCGTCGTGGCCCTCATCATCGGCGTCTGGGGGATCACGCGGATCGGTGCGAACTCCGACCTGTCACTGGGCGGCCCCGGTTCGAGCACCGGCACGACCTCCGCGCCGCCCTCCTCCGGCACCCCCAGCGCGGAGACGTCCGAAGCCCCGTCCGGCGCGGTCGAGCCCCTGGCCATCTTCAAGGTCGAGGCGTACGACCCCTCGGGTGACGGCGCCGAGAACAACCGGCTGACGCCCAAGACGTACGACGGCGACAAGGGCGTCGGGTGGTTCTCCGAGAACTACCGCACCGACGAGTTCGGCGGCCTGAAGAAGGGCCTGGGCGTCATCGTCGACCTCGGTCCGAACAAGAAGCCCCAGGGCATCGAGCTGACGATCGAGGTCGCGTCCGACATCAAGGTCTACGTGGGGCCCGACAACCGCCTCGAGGGCGCGACGAAGGTCGGGGAGAAGACCAAGGCCTCCGGCACCGTCACCTTCGAGGTGCCCGCCGACGTCAGCGGGCAGTACATCATCGTCTGGTACACCAAGCTCACCGCCGACGACCGCGGCAAGCGCCGCGCGTGGCTCAACGAGGTCGTCGTCACCGGCTGACGCCGGCGCTCCCGATGTCGGACGACCTGCAGGCCCTCAGCGACCGCGACCTCATGGCCCGGCACGTGGCCGGCGACGGGGGCGTGGCCTTCGGTGAGCTGTTCCGCAGGCACCGCGACCGGATGTACGCCGTGGCCCTGCGCACGACGTCGAACCGCGAGCTCGCCGCCGACGCCGTCCAGGAGGCGTTCATCTCGGCCTTCCGCCGGGCGGACGCGTACCGCGGCGAGGCGGCGGTCACGACATGGCTGCACCGCATCGTCGTCAACGCGTGCCTGGACCGCATCCGCAGGGAGCGGGTCTCGGTGCGCCGCGCCGGTGACGTGGCCGAGCTCGACCTCCCCGACCGCCACGACCACCACGCGTCGGTGGAGGCGCGCCTCGACGTCCACGCGGCCCTGGCGCAGATCCCCGAGGGGCAACGGATGGCGCTCGTCCTCGTCGACATGCACGCGATGCCGGTGGCCGAGGCCGCGGCGGTGCTCGGTGTGGCCGAGGGCACGGTGAAGTCGCGGTGCTTCCGGGGCCGCGAGGCCCTCGCCGCCCTCCTCACGGTCCGCGAGGAGCCGGTGGCGCAGTCGACGGAACCCGGGGGGGCGCCGTGACGTCCCACCTTCGGCTCGCCCCCCGCGTGGGGCGGGCCACCACCCCCCTCATCCCCCACCCCGAGGGCACGTCCCGGAGGACCTCGTGAGCCGCACCCACGACGACGACGCACCCGTCGAGCACGACCCGACGGGCATGCGCGCGCTCCTCGCGAGCCTTCCCGACCCCGGGCCCATGCCCGACGACCTCGTCGCGCGGATCGCCGCCGCCCTCTCGGCCGAGGCGTCCTCCCCCGGGCTGCACGCCGTGTCCGACGCCGACGACCGGGCCCCCCGGTTCGGCGACGCCGCTGACCAGGACGCTGCCGGCGCGGCCCCCGACGAGGGCGCAGTGGCCGCGACGGCGGACGGCGCCCCCTCGGGGGACGGCTCCGGGGCCGTCGTGCCCCTTCGACGCCGGTCGTGGGGTCGCCACCTGGCGGTCGCGGCGGCGGTCGTCGGGGCCGTCGGCCTGGGCGGGGTCGCGTTCCAGGCGTCCCAGGGCGGCCTCGGCGCGTCGTTCGACGCGTCGGGGGCAGACGCCGTCAGCGGAGCCTCGACGGAGGAGGGCGCGAAGGCGGCCGGGGGTGGCGCGCCGCTGGCCCCGCAGGCCGGGTCGGGCGAGGTCGTCGTCGTCCTCACCGGGCGCGCGGTGGCGTCATCGGACCTCGCCGAGGAGGCGCGGCGCACGGCCGACGCGCCACCGGCGGCCCTGCGCGACCTCTCGGCCGAGGCGCCGGCGCTGGGCCCGATCGCCACCGAGATCGGGGCGCGCGCGTGCGCCGACGCCCTGGGCATCACCCCCACGGCCGGTCTGCTCGTCGACCTCGTCGACGTCGACGGCCGTCCCGCGGCCGTCGTCGTCGCGACGCAGGAGACGGGTCGCAGCGCGTGGGCCGTGGAGCGCTCGTGCACCACGGGCACCACCGGCCTCATCCGTGGGCCCGTCGCGCTCGACTGAGGCCCACGACGGCCGAACCCACCACACCCCGCGGCGGGGCGGCCCCGGCCCGGGAACACCGCGGGCCTAGGATCGGTTCTTCAGGAGCACCGCATGTTGCGGTCGCCACCCATCGACACCACAAGGGGCTGTGTCCACGTGACCTCCGACGTCCGCAACGTCATCATCATCGGCTCCGGCCCGGCCGGCTGGACCGCCGCGGTCTACGCCGCCCGCGCCAACCTCGAGCCGCTGGTCTTCGAGGGGTCGGTCACCGCCGGCGGTGCGCTGATGAACACCACCGAGGTCGAGAACTTCCCGGGCTTCCGCGACGGGATCATGGGCCCGGACCTCATGGACAACATGCGCGCCCAGGCCGAGCGGTTCGGCGCCGAGATCATCACCGACGACGTCGAGTCGGTCTCGCTCGACGGTGAGGTCAAGGTCGTCACCGACGCCGAGGGGACGCAGTACCGCGCCCACACGGTCATCCTCGCGATGGGCTCGGCGTACCGCGAGCTCGGTCTGCCCCACGAGAAGCGGCTGTCCGGGCACGGGGTGTCCTGGTGCGCCACCTGCGACGGGTTCTTCTTCCGCGACCAGGACATCGCGGTCATCGGCGGCGGCGACTCCGCCGTCGAGGAGGCCACCTTCCTCACCAAGTTCGCCCGCAGCGTCACCATCGTGCACCGCCGCGACGAGCTGCGGGCCTCGGCGATCATGGCCGAGCGGGCCCTGGCGAACGAGAAGATCCGCTTCGCCTGGAACAGCGAGGTCGCGGCCATCCACGGCGAGGACAAGCTGAGCGGCATCACCCTGCGCGACACCGAGACCGGCCAGACCCGCCTGATGCCCGTCACCGGCCTGTTCATCGCGATCGGCCACGACCCCCGCAACGAGCTGATCCAGGGCGTCGTCGACCTCGACGACGAGGGCTATGTCCTGGTCCAGGGCCGCTCCACCGCCACCAACGTCCCCGGCGTCTTCGCCTGCGGCGACCTCGTCGACCACACCTACCGCCAGGCCATCACCGCCGCCGGTACCGGGTGTTCCGCCGCCCTGGACGCCGAGCGCTTCCTCGCCCACACCCCCGCCCTCACCCACTGACCCCCCGGTGGTGTCGGACCCGTCCGGCAGCATCGGGCTCCACGCCCCACCCCCCACCCCCGCGCGAAAGGACCCCACCATGGGAGCCGTCTCCAAGACCACCGACGCCACGTTCGAGGCCGACGTCCTCAACAGCGACAAGCCCGTGCTCGTCGACTTCTGGGCCGAGTGGTGCGGCCCGTGCCGCGCGGTCGCCCCGATCCTCGACGAGATCGCGCGCGACCACGGTGACAAGGTCACCATCGTCAAGCTGAACACCGACGAGAACCCGGCCATCACCGGCAAGCTCGGCATCACGAGCATCCCGACGATGCACGTCTACCAGAACGGCGAGATCGTCAAGACGATCATCGGCGCGCTGCCGAAGCCGAAGCTGCTCCGCGAGCTGGAGTCCTTCCTCAACTGAGGTCCCCGGACCACGCAAGAGGCGCGGATCCCGTTGTCACGCAACGGGATCCGCGCCTCTTGTCGATCTCTGGGGCGACTGCTGCGGCTCAGTCGCGGGCGCCGCGCAGCTGCATGGCGTCGAGGATGCGGTTGAGGTCCTCGACCGAGGCGAACTCCACCGTGAGGCGCCCCTTGCGCTGGCCCAGGGCGATGCGGACGCGGGTCTCGAGCCGGTCCGAGAGGTCGGCGGCGAGGTCGTCGAGCTGAGGACGCCGCGCTCCCGCGCGGGGGGCCCGACGCGCGGCCGGCGTCTCCTCGTCCCCGAGGGACACGATCTCCTCGACGGTGCGCACCGACAGGCCCTCGGCGACGATCCGCTGGGCGAGGCGCTCCATCGCGGCGGCGTCGGGCAGGCCGAGCAGGGCGCGGGCGTGGCCGGCCGACAGCACGCCGGCGGCGACCCGCCGGGCGACCACCGGGGGCAGCTTCAGCAGGCGCAGGGTGTTGGAGATCTGCGGGCGCGACCGGCCGATCCGCTGGGCGAGCACCTCCTGGGTGCAGCCGAAGTCGTCGAGGAGCTGCTGGTAGGCAGCCGCCTCCTCGAGGGCGTTGAGCTCGCTGCGGTGCAGGTTCTCCAGCAGGGCGTCGCGCAGCAGGTCGTCGTCGTCCGTCGAGCGGATGATCGCCGGGACGGTGTCCTTGCCGGCCTCACGTGAGGCCCGCCAGCGCCGCTCACCCATGATGAGCTCGAAGCGCACGCCGTCGTCGGAGGCCTCGACCGGGCGCACGACGATGGGCTGCAGCACCCCGATCTCGCGGATCGAGTGGACGAGCTCGGCCATGTCGTCCTCGTCGAAGACGGTGCGCGGCTGGCGCGAGTTCGCCCGGATGGCGTCGAGGGGGAGCTCGGCGAACTCGGCACCGGGAACCGGCTGCAGGGCGTGCTCGTCGATCGGCTCGGCGGCCGTCGGCTGCCCGCCATCAGGCTCCTGACCTGCAGGAACGTCGGACTGCGGAGTCTGGGGCGCACCGTTGCGCGCGGGGGCGTCGTCGGCGACCGAGCCCTCGTCGCGGTCCCGGAAGAACACGTCGACGGGCCGGTCGACGGCCACGGATCCCGCCGTCGGGATGAGGGCACCCAGGCCTCGGCCCAGGGCGCGGCGCTTCTCACTCATGCGGTCTCCTCGGTGTTCTCACGGACGGCGGCACCGCGCTCGGCGAGCTCGACGGCTGCCTCGAGGTACGACAGCGCCCCGCTGCTGTTGGGGTCGTAGGTCATGACGGTCTCGCCGTGGCTCGGGGCCTCGGAGATGCGCACGGAGCGCGGCACGCTGGCGCGCAGGGTCTGGTCGGGGAAGTGCTCGCGGACCTCGTCGGCGACCTGCGCGGAGAGCCGGGTGCGGCCGTCGTACATCGTGAGCAGGATCGTCGAGACGTGCAGCCGCGGGTTGAGGTGGTCGCGGATCAGCTCGATGTTCTTCAGCAGCTGCGACAGGCCCTCGAGGGCGTAGTACTCGCACTGGATGGGGATGAACACCTCGGTGGCCGCGACGAACGCGTTGACCGTGAGCAGGCCCAGGCTGGGAGGGCAGTCGATGAGCACGTAGTCGAGGCGGTCCCCCGACGCCTCCCGCGCGTCGACGTACGCGGTCACCGCCTTCTCCAGCCGCGTCTCGCGCGCGACGAGGGAGACGAGCTCGATCTCCGCGCCGGCCAGGTCGATCGTGGCGGGCACGCAGGTGAGGTTGCGGATGTCCGGGCACGACTGGACGACGTCCTCGATGGGCGTGCCCTCGACGAGCACGTCGTAGACGCTGGGGACCTCCGCGTGGTGCTCGATGCCCAGGGCGGTGCTGGCGTTGCCCTGCGGGTCGAGGTCGATGACGAGGACCGTGCTGCCCGCCTGGGCGAGCGCCGCGGCGACGTTGACCGTCGTCGTCGTCTTGCCGACCCCACCCTTCTGGTTCGCCACGGTGAGGACACGGGTCCGCGGCGGGCGCGGGACGTTGCGCCCGCTCAGGGTGATGCGCTTGCGGGCATCCTCCGCGACCGCTCGAGCCAGGGGGGTCTGGTGGTCCGCGCCGGGCATGGCCGCGGCGATCTGGGCACGCTGCGCGAAGTCGTCGTCCACGGGGCGGGGGTGCTCCTCGGGTGAGTCACCGCTGCGCGGGGTGGCCGCGAGCGGTGTGGTGATGGGTGAAGGGTCGTCCACAGGGACGGCGGTGTCGGTGTCGGCGTCGGTGCCGCTGCCGGGGGCGGCCTCGGAGGCGTCTGCGGCCACGGTGGCCCCGGGAGCGGGCACGACCGACCCCGCGGAGGTGTCGGCGTGTGTTTCACGTGAAACGTTGTCCGGTGGCTCTGCCTCCCGTGAGGCGTCGTCCGAGGCCGCCTGCGGCTCCGTTTCACGTGAAACGTCGTCCGGTGGCTCTGACCCCCGTGAGTCGTCGCCCCACGCTCCGTCGTGCTCCGTTTCACGTGAAACGGTGCCGGCGATGTGCCGCGGCGCGGTCTGCCCGCCGGCGGCGCCATCGTGGGTCTCCGCGTCTGGGCCGTCATCCGGAGACGTCTCAATGACGCTGTCCGACACCGTTTCACGTGAAACAGTGTCGGGCCCGGGCCAGCCGAGCGGGCTGGTCGCGGATCCGGCGAGCCGCGGCCAGCCGAGCCCTGGGGCGGTGGTGTGCACCTCGGCGAGGTCACTCGTGGCGCTCACGCGTACCACCTTCATGGTCAGGGACTTTGGGGCCCGCTCATCCAACCCCACGACCGTGGGACACGCCAAAGCGTCGTCCACATCAGATTCGAAACGTGTCGCCGCCGCTGCGACACGCCGCGGTGTGACAGGAGTGGCGACCCCGTCCCGCCATCCGGGCGACCGGCCCTCTCCCGCGGCGGACCTCACGCCCCACACCCCCCAAGAGGCGCCACCGACCAGACCCGCTTCATCGCGTGCTACGGCGCAGTAGGTGCTGTGATCACGACACGTACTGCGCCGTAGCACGCGGTGTTGAGCGGTCGTTAGGGAGCTCCCGCGGTCGGCGTTCGGGTGGTCGGCCGGCACCCGAGCGACACCCCGCCGGACGGCTGATGGGTCACGTTCACGACGTCGTGGAGGACGCCCCGATGTCGGGCGCGGACGCCTCCGTCCACCCGTGCGCCGGGGGGTCGGCCCCTGTGGACGGGCTGGGGATGACTGGTGGGTTTCGGGTGTGGACAACCCCGAAGTCCCGCACGAGGACGCCGGTTTCACCCTGTGGAAAACGACCCTCGCGGTCCGCCAGGAACACGCCCCAGGGGCTCTCACGGCAGGCTGATGCAGGTGCTCGCCGACCCCGGAAACCCGGCTGACGGCGATGCCTACCACGTGGGTTCGGCCGCGGACGCGACCGCCTGCGAGCGACCGTTTCACGTGAAACATCTGCTCTTTCCTCCTCCCGTCGTGGGGACCGTTTCACGTGAAACATCCCCTCCCTCCTCATCTCGAGGTGAGAACCGTTTCACGTGAAACAACCCGCGGCCTCCAGCCGAGGCGGACCCCCCGCTTCTCGTGAACCAACGGGTGCGACCGGTCGCCTCGAGTGGGACAGGGCAGTCCCCACCGCCTGGGGCCGCGGGGGTCCGCCGTGTGACTCTTCACCTGCAAACGTGTGCACGTTTCACGTGAAACGGTGTCCTGTGGCTCAGCCCTGGGATCGCTTGGCCCTGCGGGCAGCGCGCGCACTCTTCGAGCTCGCCGGCCCCGTCGGGCGGCCTCGCCCGGCCCGGCCCTGCACTGCGGCAAATCGGAGGTCGACGGTGAGGACCGGCTCGTCGAGCAGGTCGCTGTGGTGCTCGGTGACGACCCCCTCGACCATCCCCAGGCGCTCGAGCGCGCGACGGTCCTCGGCCAGCTCGTCGGCAGCCGAGCGACCCTTCATCGCCACGAGGGTGCCCCCCGGCTCCAGCAGCGGGACGCACCAGCGAGCCAGCTTGTCGAGACGGGCCACGGCCCGCGCCGTGACGAAGGGTGCCGCCAGCACCCCGGCGACGTCCTCCGCTCGCCCACGGTGCACCGTGACGTTCTCGAGCCCGAGCTCGCTGACCACGCCGTCGAGCCACGTGGTGCGGCGCAGCATCGGCTCGACGAGGTGGACCTCCAGGTCGGCACGCACGATCGCCAGGACGACGCCGGGGAGCCCGGCCCCGGACCCGACGTCGACGAGCCGGGTGCCCTCGGGGAACGCGTCCGCCACGACCGCGCAGTTCAGGAGGTGGCGCTCCCACAGCCGTGGGACCTCCCGCGGGCCGATGAGGCCGTGGGACACACCGGTGTCCGCGAGGATCGCCGCGAACTGCTCCGCCATCGCCACGCGCGCACCAAATACGCCAGCCGCACCCGAGGGTGCGGCTGGCGGTGCGGCGGGACGCTCGTCCTCACCGTCATGTTTCACGTGAAACAGCGCCTCACGCGGGAAGGATGACGACGAAGCGGCGCGGCTCGGCGCCCTCGGACTCGGAGTCGAGCCCGGCGGCGAGGACCTCGTCGTGGACGACCTTGCGCTCGAAGGCGGTCATCGGCTCCAGCGGCTTGCGCTCACCGGACTCCTTGACCTCGGCGATGGCCTCCTTGGCCAGCTCGACGAGGGTGGCGCGGCGCTCGGCACGGTGGCTCGCGACATCCAGCATCAGGCGGGTGCGCTCGCCGGTGGCGGACTGCACCGCGAGGCGGGTCAGCTCCTGGAGGGCGTCGAGGACCTGTCCGTTCGTGCCGACGAGGCGCCGCGGCACCCGGCCGTCCTCGGAGTCGACGATGGACACCGCGGCCCGGTCACCTTCGATGTCGACGTCGATGTCACCGTCGAGGTCGCAGATGTCGAGCAGCGTCTCGAGGAAGTCGGCGGCGACCTCACCCTCGCGCTCGAGGAGCTGGCGCCGGGTCCGGCCCGAGGGCTCGGCCCCGGACGTCGCCTCCTCGGCGTCGGTCTCGACCGCGAGGTCGCTCTCCTCGGCGTCGGTCTCGACCGCGAAGTCGCTCTCCTCGGCGTCGGTCTCGACGGCGAGGTCGGTCTGGACAGCGGTGTCGGTCTCGACAGCGGTGTCGGTCGCGTCCTCGACGGACGTGGTGGTGTTCTCGCTCATGGGCGTCTCCTGCGTCAGGGGGATCAGGTCGTGGGGGGCTTGGTGGCGGCGCTGGGGGGCTTGGTGGCGGCGCTGGGGGGCTTCGTGGCGGCGCTGGGGGCTTGTGGCGGCGCTCGAGGGCTTCGGGCCCGGCTTCTGGCCGCCACCCTGCTTCTTCTTGCGCTTCTTGGAGGCTGGCTGGACCCGCTGGCCCGCCTGCTTCGCCTCTTCCTTCGCGGCCTCCTCCGCCTCCAGCTCGGCGGCAGTCGGCGCTCCCGGGATGGGCTTGCCCTTCTTCAGGAGGCGGGCGTGGTAGGCCTTCTCGGCCTGCGAGCCCGGGGCGGGCAGGCGGCGGATGACGTAGAACTGCTGGCACATCGACCAGATGTTCGTCGTGAACCAGTACACGAGCACACCGAGCGGGAAGTTGACACCGGAGACGGCGAAGACGACCGGCAGCACGTAGAGCAGGAGCTTCTGCTGCTTGGCGAAGGGGTTGTCCAGGGCCGAGGCCGGCATGTTCTTCGTCATCAGCTGGCGCTGGGTGAGGAAGGTCGTCGCCGACATCAGGACGATGAGGATGCTCGTGACGATCTTGGTGTTGATGGCGTCGGAGCCCAGGAAGGTCTCGGACAGCTGGGCCCCGAAGATCGAGGCCTTCTCGGCCTGACCCGCCACCACCTGGTCGATCGGCCCCACGGGACCCTTGTCCCCGGACGCGATCTCGTCGAGCCCGTTGAGGACCTGGAACAGGCCGAAGAAGAACGGTGACTGCGCCAGGATCGGCAGGCACGAGCTGAAGGGGTTGGTCCCCTCCTTCTTGTACAGCTCCATCGTCTCCGAGGTCATCGCCTGGCGGGACTCGGGGTCGTTCTTGCCCTTGTACTTCTTCTGGATCTTCTGCAGCTCGGGCTGGATCATCTGCATCTTGCGCGAGGCCATGATCTGCTTGAAGAAGAGCGGAATCATCGCGGCCCGCATGACGAGCACGAGGCCGACGACCGACAGCGCCCAGGTCCATCCCGACGCCTCGGGCATCCCGACCGAGGTCAGGCCGGAGTGGAAGCCGTACATGATCCAGGCCACGAGCCACTGGATCGGGGCCATGATCGTGTTGAAGAAGTCGCCCATGGTGTCCTTACGGCTGTGCCGGCGGGCGCCGGCGTTGAGGTGTCACGATGGTGACGATGGTCATTGGGGATGCACCGCGGTGGGCTGTGCGACCGGGTCGGACTCCGGGTCGGGGTCGTCGGGGATGCCGCGGGGTCCGGTGGTCCCCGGGATCGCACGCCCGGTGGCCGGGTCGCGAAGCGGCACGTGGTCGACGCCACCGGGGGTCCACGGGTGGCAGCGCCCGAGGCGGCGCGCGGCCATCCAGGAGCCGCGCAGCGGACCGAAGGTCTCCAGGGCGGTGACGGCGTACGCCGAACACGACGGGTAGTACCGGCAGGTCGGGGGGCGCATGGGCGAGATCAGCCGCTGGTAGGCGCGGATCAGCCAGATCAGCGGGGTGGCCAGCATCCGTCCGATGCTCATGTCACCCCTCCCAGTCGACCAATCACCTTGTGGACCAACGGATCCAGAGCTTCTGCGAGTTCCCGTGAGGAGGCCTGGGCCGCCGCCGGGTTGGCGCGGACGACGACATCGGTCCCGGTCGGGATCCGTGCCAGCCGCTGCGCGACGACGGCCCGCAGCCGCCGCTTGGTCCGGTTGCGGACCACCGCGCCCCCCACCGCCTTCGAGACGACGAAACCGACCCGCGGCGGAAGGCCCGCGCGCGCGTCGGTCTGGTGGGCATGGACCACGAGGAGCCGGGAACCGGCCCGGGATCCTCGCAGGGCCCGCACGGCCGACGTGAACTCCGCGCGCTCGCGCAGTCGGTTCGGCGCCGGCAGCACCGGACGCCCTCAGGCGGAGAGCTCGGAGCGGCCCTTGCGGCGTCGGGCGGCCAGGATGGCGCGGCCGGCGCGGGTCCGCATGCGAAGGCGGAAGCCGTGCGTCTTGGCGCGACGACGGTTGTTCGGCTGGAAGGTCCGCTTGCTCACGTCAGTTCTCTCATCTGGAGGCGGGCCGGATCGGCCCGGTGGTCGGGGACGCCTGGTGGATCGGCTGCCATCGGAAACCCATGACGGGACGGGAGGAAGGGATCCCGGCACCACCTTCGGTGCGAGTCACGGGCATGCGAAAACAGCCGACCAACAGGCCTGTTCACGGTACGCGACGGGGGCCAGCAGGGTCAAACCGGCTGCCACGGTACGCATGGCTGGGAAAACCCTCTAGGATCCCACGAAGCACGGCCTGGCCCCCGGAACGACACACCACCCCGGACCCACGCGGAGATCCCCACAGTCTGTGGACAACGATGTGGACCGCACCGGCCACCGGGGTCAGGGTGCGGACGACGCCCCCACGGGGCAGAAGGAACGGGGACGCGACAGTGGCGGACGCGACGATGGCCCAGCTGTGGCGGACCACCTTGGAGGTTCTCGACTCCGACGGAATCCCGGTGCAGCAGAGGGCTTTTCTCTCCCTGGCCCGGCTCGTGGGGCTCCTCGACGACACCGCCCTCATCGCCGTGCCGAACGACTTCACCAAGGACATCGTCGAGACGCGCCTGCGCGACAGGGTCACCGCCACGCTCGGTGCCCAGCTCGGCCGCGACCTGCGCCTGGCCGTGACGGTCGACCCCTCCCTCGCCGAGGCGGCGGCCCTGGAGGCCGAGCAGGCCGGCCCCGAGGGCGACGAGCACGACCTGCGAGTGGCCGACCGTCGCCGGCAGATCGACGACCTGGACATCGGCGAGGACGAGCTCGACGGGTACGGGGGCGACCACGGCGCCTCCCATCCCGTCCCGAACGGGTCGGCGAGCGGCCGGACCCTCGTCGAGGTCCCCGGCGCGCGGCGCCCCCGGCCCGGTCAGCAGGTTCCCGAGCAGGTCGAGCTGACCCGGCTCAACCCCAAGTACACCTTCGACACCTTCGTCATCGGGGCGAGCAACCGGTTCGCCCACGCCGCGGCGGTCGCGGTCGCCGAGGCCCCGGCCAAGGCCTACAACCCGCTGTTCATCTACGGCGACTCCGGGCTGGGCAAGACCCACCTGCTGCACGCCATCGGGCACTACGCCCGCAACCTCTTCCCGCACGTCAAGGTGCGGTACGTGAACTCCGAGGAGTTCACCAACGACTTCATCAACAGCATCCGCGACGACAAGGCCAGCAACTTCCAGCGCCGCTACCGCGACGTCGACGTCCTGCTCATCGACGACATCCAGTTCCTCCAGGGCAAGGTGCAGACCCAGGAGGAGTTCTTCCACACCTTCAACACGCTCCACAACGCCAACAAGCAGGTCGTCATCACCAGCGACGTCCCGCCGAAGCTGCTCAGCGGCTTCGAGGCGCGGATGCGCAGCCGCTTCGAGATGGGGCTGCTCACCGACGTCCAGCCCCCCGACCTCGAGACCCGGATCGCGATCCTGCGCAAGAAGGCGATCCAGGAGCGGCTCTCGGTGCCCGACGACGTCCTGGAGTTCATCGCCTCGCGGATCTCCACCAACATCCGCGAGCTCGAGGGCGCCCTCATCAGGGTCACGGCCTTCGCCAGCCTGAACCGCCAGCCGGTCGACATGAGCCTGGCCGAGATCGTCCTGCGCGACCTCATCCCCGACGACGCCTCGAGCCAGGTGACGCCGGCGACGATCATGGCGCAGACGGCCGCCTACTTCGGGCTCACCCTCGACGACCTCCAGGGGCAGTCCCGCTCCCGGGTCCTCGTCACGGCCCGCCAGATCGCGATGTACCTGTGCCGCGAGCTCACCGACATGTCGCTGCCGAAGATCGGCCAGCAGTTCGGCGGCCGCGACCACACGACGGTGATGCACGCCGACAAGAAGATCCGCCAGCTCATGGCCGAGCGGCGCGCGATCTACAACCAGGTCACCGAGCTGACGAACCGGATCAAGCAGCAGTCGCACTGACCCCTCCGGGTTGTCCACAGGTTGTCCCCACCCTGTGTAGAGACGTTGTCGAACCTTCCTTCCAGCCTGACAGGCGGCTCCCCACGCTCCCGGCGGTCGACGAGGGGATCCGGTCGAGCATCCACGGTGTGTGAACAACCCTGTGGACAACCCGGGCCCCTGCTCTGGTCACACCGTTCTCGCAACCACACTTGTCCACAGCCCCTGTGGACAAGTGTGGACAACCACCCCTGCGAGGTGGACGACGCCCCACCGCGCCGTGGACGGGCTGTGCACGCCATCCGGCCGTCAACACCCCGGCCCCTCGGTCCACCGGTTCGTCCACGGCTCGTCCACACCCCGGGGTTCCGCGCACCACCTGCACGGACGTCCCGTCATCCACAGCGTCCACAGCTCCTACTGCCACGACGAGACCTAGAAATGACATCTCGCCCCCCGACAACGACCTGCTGACGACCGGCCCGGGACGGGCGGGGACCGTGGGCTCGGACGAGGTACCGCAGCCCCATGACGTGCACTAGTGTCAGCACCCCGCCTGCGTCGGCGCGCCCTCATGCGCCCCCGACCTCGCGGACGGGGAGATCTGTGGGCACGAGCAGGGCGCGGTTCACCCGCGCCGCACGAAGGTGGTTCAACCGTGAAGTTCCGCGTCGAGCGCGACGTCCTGGCCGAGGCCGTCACGTGGGTGGCCCGTGGGCTGCCCGCCCGCCCGCCCGTTCCGGTCCTGGCCGGCATCCTCCTGCACGCCGACGAGGACGGGACGCTCACCCTGTCGGCGTTCGACTACGAGGTGTCCGCCCGGATCACCGTCGCGGCCGAGGTGTCCGAGGGCGGCACGGTCCTCGTGCTGGGCCGCCTCCTCGCCGACATCTCGCGGAACCTGCCGGCCCGCCCCATCGACGTCGTCACCGAGGGCTCGAAGGTGCAGGTGACCTGCGGGTCCTCGCGCTTCAGCCTGCTGATGATGCCCGCCGACGACTACCCGACCCTGCCGACCTCCCCCGAGGCCAGCGGCTCGGTCGACGGCCACCTGTTCACCCAGGCCGTCGCCCAGGTGTCGGTTGCGGCCGACCGCGGTGACACGCTGCCGATCCTCACCGGCGTGCGCGTCGAGATCGAGGGCGACACGATGACGCTGCTCGCCACCGACCGGTACCGCCTGGCCATGCGCGAGCTGCACTGGAACCCCTCGTCGACCGACGCGAGCCACGTCGTCCTCATCCCGGCCCGCACCCTGTCCGACACCGCGCGCTCGCTCGGGGCCAGCGGCTCGATCGACATCGCGCTCGGGACGGCCGCCGGTGGCGACGGGCTCGTCGGCTTCGAGGCCGGGCAGCGCCGCTCCACCACGCGCCTGCTCGACGGCGAGTACCCCAAGGTCTCCTCGATCTTCCCCACGTCCTCCGACACCGAGGCCGTCGTGGCGACGGCCGACCTCGTCGAGGCCGTGAAGCGGGTGGCGCTCGTCGCCGAGCGCAACACCCCGATCCGGCTGCGCTTCAGCGACGGGCAGGTGACCATCGAGGCCGGAGCCGGCGACGACGCCCAGGCGTCCGAGGCGGTCGAGTCGAGCGCTCACCGGCCCCGAGATCGAGATCGCCTTCAACCCGACCTACCTCCTGGACGGTCTGGGCGCCGTCGGGACGCCGTTCTCGAGGATCTCGTTCACCCAGTCCTCGCGCCCGGCGGTGCTCTCCGGGCAGGCCGAGGAGGACGGCGAGGCCGACACGTCCTACCGCTACGTCCTCATGCCCGTCCGCTTCGCGTCCTGACGCGGCGAGCCCGGTCGCGCCGGGCGTAGCCTCGCCCCAGCACGGTCCACGTCGCCCGAACACCACGAGGAGTCACGAGATGCAGCTGGGTCTGGTCGGTCTGGGCAAGATGGGCGGCAACATGCGCGAGCGGCTGCGTCGCGCCGGCCACGACGTCGTGGGGTACGACCGCGACAAGTCCGTCAGCGACGTCGCGACGCTGGCCGCGATGGTCAAGAAGCTCGACGCCCCCCGCGTGGTGTGGGTGATGGTCCCCCACGGGGCGCCCACCCGCGACACCGTGACCAAGCTCGGCGAGCTGCTCGACAAGGGCGACCTGGTCATCGACGGCGGCAACAGCAAGTTCACCGACGACGCCGAGCACGAGAAGCTGCTCAAGGCCAAGGGCATCGGCTACCTCGACTGCGGTGTCTCCGGCGGCATCTGGGGCCTGGACAACGGGTACGGCCTGATGGTCGGCGGCGCGGCCACCAACGTCAGGAAGGCGATGCCCATCTTCGACGCGCTGCGCCCCGAGGGCCCGCGCGACGAGGGCTTCGTCCACGCCGGCAAGGTGGGGGCGGGGCACTACACGAAGATGGTGCACAACGGCATCGAGTACGGCCTCATGCACGCCTACGCCGAGGGCTACGAGCTGCTCGAGAAGAAGGACATCGTCGAGAACGTCCCCGGCGCCTTCAAGGCGTGGAGCCGCGGCACCGTCGTGCGGTCCTGGCTGCTCGACCTCATGGTCAAGGCGCTCGAGGACAACCCGTCCCTCCAGGACGTCTCGGACTACACCTCCGACTCGGGCGAGGGCCGGTGGACCGTGGAGGAGGCCATCAACCTCTCGGTCCCGATGCCGGTGATCTCGGCGTCGCTGTTCGCGCGGTTCGCCTCGCGCCAGTCCCACTCCCCCACGATGCAGGCCGTCGCGGCGCTGCGCGGGCAGTTCGGCGGGCACCAGGTGATGACGACCGCCGAGGGCGAGAAGCTGCGCCGCGGCGACGGGGCCGGGCCGGCCTCGGCCACCGCCGCGACGAAGAAGGCGCAGTCCAAGGAGAAGCCCCCGCGCTCGGCGAAGGCCGCCGCGGCCAGGGGCCGCAAGACCGCGGCCGCGGGCCCGTCCTCAGGGTCGGGCTCGACCCGGGAGCGTTCGGCCGGGGCAGCCGGGCCCACCTCGGGCACCGGCTCGACGCGGAAGCGCGCCCCGAAGAAGAGCTGAGCGCCGGACGTGCACGTCCGACACCTGTCCGTCGTCGACTTCCGCAGCTACACGACCGCCGAGCTGCCGCTGGGTCCGGGGGTCAGCACCATCGTGGGGCTCAACGGGCAGGGCAAGACCAACCTCGTCGAGGCGATCGGCTACCTGGCGACCCTGTCGAGCCACCGGGTCGCCACCGATGCGCCGCTGGTCCGGTTCGGCGCGCAGCAGGCCGTGGTTCGTGGTGCGGTCGTGCGGGACGAGCGCGAGACGATGCTCGAGCTCGAGATCAACCCGGGCCGGGCGAACCGGGCCCGGCTCAACCGCTCGCCCACGACCCGCCCCCGGGACGTCCTCGGGACGCTGCGGACGGTGCTGTTCGCCCCCGAGGACCTCGCGCTCGTCAAGGGCGACCCCGGCGAGCGCCGGCGCTTCCTCGACGACCTCCTCGTCGCGCGGCAGCCGCGGTGGGCGGGGGTTCGCGCCGACTACGACAAGATCGTCAAGCAGCGCGGAGCCCTGCTGAAGACGGCGGGACCGGTGCTGGGCCGGGCGGCCCGCCGCCGCCGGCCCACGTACACCGAGGGCGTCGACGTTGCGGCAGAACGGGACTCGGCGCTGCACACCCTCGAGGTGTGGGACTCCCACCTCGCCCAGGTCGGGTCGCAGCTGCTCTACGCCCGGCTCCGGCTGCTGCGCGACCTCGGCCCGTACCTCTCCTCGGCCTACGACGAGGTCAGCGCCGGGCAGTCGGACGCACGGGTCGCGTACAAGGCGTCGCTGCATGAGGAGGCGGCGGCCCGGCTGGCCGCCGGCGAGGTCCCGGAGGTCGCCGAGCTCCACGACGAGATCCTCACCTCGCTCGCCGAGGTCCGGACCCAGGAGGTCGAGCGCGGGGTGTGCCTCGTGGGTCCGCACCGCGACGACGTCGTGCTCACCCTCGGCGAGCTCCCGGCCAAGGGGTACGCCAGCCACGGGGAGTCCTGGTCGTTCGCGCTCGGGCTGAAGCTGGCCGCCTTCCAGCTGCTGCGCACCGACCTCGCCGACGACCCGGTGCTCGTCCTCGACGACGTCTTCGCCGAGCTCGACACGGGTCGGCGCGAGCGCCTCGCGGCGATGGTCGCCGACTGCGAGCAGGTCCTCATCACCGCCGCGGTCCCCGCGGACGTCCCGGAGGGGCTGTCGGGACGCACCTATGCCGTGACCCTGGGTGAGGTGGCGGAGGATGTCTGACGAGAAGCCCGACGGATGCGGAGCCGGAGACGCTGCCGAGCGACGATGGCGAAAGTGCCTCTGGCACAACGGAACCCGAGACCTCGGTGGTGGGGGACGCCGCAGAGGCGCGCCCGGTCGGCCCTGGCCAGGGCGCGGGCGGCGGCCCGGGCCAAGGGCCTGCGCCCGGGACTGAAGCCCCGGCGACGGACCAAGGACGTCCCCGTCGACCGCCGCTCCGCCGGGCGCGACCCGCAGCTCCTCGGCGACCAGCTCGACCAGTTCGTCGCCGAGCGCGGGTGGGGCGCCGAGGTCGCGGTGGGCGCCGTCATCGGTCGCTGGCCGCAGATCGTGGGTCCGGACATCGCGCAGCACTGCCAGCCGGTGGACTTCGCCGAGGGCGTCCTCACGGTGCGTGCCGACTCCACGGCCTGGGCCACCCAGCTGCGCCTGCTCTCCTCCAGCCTGCTCGGCCGCCTCGCCGAGGACGTCGGCGAGGGCACCGTGACGGAGATGAAGGTCGTCGGGCCGGCCGGGCCGTCGTGGAAGCGCGGCTCGCGGCGGGTCCAGGACGGGCGAGGCCCCCGCGACACCTACGGCTGAGCACCGTCGTCCACCAGCAGTCCCCCATCGGCGTCGGGTGCTCAGGTGGTCGCCGGGGCAGCCACCTGAGCACCCGACGCGGGAAAGACGGGGGCGGCGGGTGAGGACTAGGGTCGAGCAGATGAGTGACACCCTGGTCCACCGGCACGACGACGACCGGATCGCCGTCGTCACCCTCGACTCCCCGGCCAACCGCAACGCCCTGTCCCGCCGGCTCGTCGCCGAGCTGGCCCAGGTGCTGGCCGAGGCCGGGGCCGACGAGTCGCTGCACGGCGTGCTCCTGCAGTCGGCCCACCCGGTGTTCTGCTCCGGCGCCGACCTCAAGGAGGCCGCGACCTCCGACATGGTCGAGGCGGCCCGCGGCATCATCGCCCTCCAGCGCGGGATCGCCGCCCTGCCGGTCCCCGTCGTCACCCGCCTCGACGGGCCGGTGCGCGCCGGTGGCCTGGGCCTGGTCGCGTCCTCGGACATCGTCATCTGCCGCGAGGACGTGTCGTTCGCGCTCACCGAGGTGCGGCTCGGCCTCGCGGCCGCCGTCATCTCGATCCCGCTCAGGGCGCGGCTCACCTCGCGCGCCGCCTCGGCCTGGTTCCTCACCGGCCACGAGTTCCGCGCGGCCGAGGCGCTCGAGCACGGCCTGGTCACCGGGGTGGTCGGCGAGGCCGGGATGGACGCCGCCGTCGCCGGCGTCCTCGACGACCTGCGCGCCGGCGCCCGCCAGGGCCTCGTGGAGGCCAAGCGCATCCTCAACCGCGACCTCGTCGCCGCCTTCGACGCCGACGGCGAGGAGATGGCCCGCCTGTCCGGCCTGCTCTTCCACAGCCACGTCGCGCAGGAGCGGATGGCCGCGGCCGTGCGCCGCTGACCGTGCACCCTGCGGTCGCGGCTGTCGGTGCCCGGGGGCAGGGTGGTGCCATGAGGACGCAGCCCGCCCCGCCCCGGTGCACGATCATCCCGCCGTACCTGCTCGAGGCGCTCGCCCGGTCCGACGACCCCACCCTCGCGGCGTGGGCGCGGGCCACCCTCCGGGCCGACGCCGACCGGCGCCGGACCCGCCGCAGCTCCGAGCTGCGTCCGAGCCCCGCCCCGGGGGCCGCGCCGCGCCCGCAGCGGGGCACCGCGCAGGGTCCGCAGCGGGCCGTCCACGACGCGAGGGCCGGCACGACGCTGCCCGGCGAGCTCGTGCGGGGCGAGGGCCAGCCCGACACCGGCGACCGGGAGGTGTCCGAGGCCTACGACGGTCTCGGGGCCACGTGGGAGCTGTGGCAGCAGGTGTACGGCCGCAACTCCCTCGACGGCAGGGGCCTGCCCCTCGTCGCCACGGTCCACTACGGCCGCCAGTACGACAACGCCTTCTGGGACGGCACCCAGATGGTCTTCGGCGACGGTGACGGCGTCATCTTCGCGCCGTTCACCCGCAGCCTCGACGTCATCGGGCACGAGCTCGCCCACGGGGTCACCCAGTACACCTCGGGGCTGAACTACCAGGACCAGTCGGGGGCGCTCAACGAGTCGGTCTCCGACGTGTTCGGGGTCCTGGTCAAGCAGCGGCACCTCGGGCAGAGCGCCGACCTGGCCGACTGGCTCGTCGGGGCCGAGCTGCTCGGGCCCGACGTCCAGGGCGTCGCGCTGCGCTCGATGGCGGCGCCGGGCACCGCCTACGACGACCCCCGGCTGGGCAAGGACCCGCAGCCGGCCCACCTGCGCGACTACGTCGACACCACCGACGACAACGGCGGCGTCCACATCAACTCGGGCATCCCGAACAAGGCCTTCCACGTCCTGGCCACCACCCTGGGCGGGAACGCCTGGGAGGTCCCCGGCCAGGTCTGGGTCGACACCATCACCGGCGACATCTCCGCCGACTGCGACTTCGCCACCTTCGCGGCGCTCACCGTGGCCGCCGCCGCGAGGCGCCACGGCGAGGACTCCGAGGTCGTCGCCGCGGTGCGGGGCGCCTGGGACGCGGTCGGCGTCACGACGTCCAGCACGCCCACGACGTCCGACGGGGCGAGCACCGACGGGTCCGGCACCGACGGCACGGACCCGGGTGACGACGGGACCTCGCAGTCACCCTCGCCCGGCACCTCGGTCAGCGTCCGGCGCACGGGGGGGTTCGCCGGGCTCACCCTCGAGCGCACCGTGACGCTCGACGAGCTGGCGACCCCCGACACCCGGGCGTGGCAGAGCCTGCTCGCCGACGACCGGCTCACCGCGCTGGCGCAGCAGGCCGCGGCGAGCCCGCGCAGGCCCGACGCGTTCTGCTACGGGGTGAGGTGCCAGGCCCCGCCGCTCGACGTCGAGCTCCACGAGCCGCAGCTCAACGACGACGTCCGCGCGCTGCTCGAGCGCACCCTGTCCCCCGACCAGGGCTGATCCGGCGCGCCTACGATCGGGCCATGACCCAACGGGAGCCGCGCGACCTGCGCCGCGAGGACTGTGACGACCTGTCGAGCGCCACCACCCGGTGGGCCGACAACGACATGCTCGGGCACCTCAACAACGCCGTGTACCTCGAGCTGTTCGACAGCGCCATCAACGCCTGGATGATGCGCGAGACCGGGGTCGACGAGCGGGTCGCCGCGGCGCAGGGGGTCGTCGCGCAGTCGACGGTCCGCTACCTGCGCGAGGTCTCCTTCCCCGGCCCGGTCGACCTCGGTGTACGCGTGGCCCGCACCGGGCGCACCAGCGTCGTCCTCGAGGCGGGCCTGTTCCTGCCCGGGGTGGAGGAGGTCGCCGCCCACTGCGAGTGGGTGCAGGTCTTCATCGACCGCGAGACCCGCCGCCCCACCCCCATCCCGGCCGAGGCGCTCGCCGTGTTCGAGCGCTGCCTCGCCACCCGTGCCGCCGCCGACGGCCCCGCGTGAGCGGCGCGCCCTCCGCCTCGGCGGCCGCGCCCTCCTCCTCGGAGGCAGCCCCGCCCCACCCGGTCGCCGACCTGCTGCTGCGGGCCTGGCGCGGTCCGCGTCAGCCCGTTGACGGCTCCTGGCGGCGGGTGCCGCCCTGGCGCGAGGGGGTCCACGGCGTCGTGTCGGTGACCGGCCGTGCCCTGCTCACCGCCCCCGACGACGTCACCGACGACGAGCTCGAGGCGCTCGGCGTCGACGGCTGGGGCCACGCCCACGACCCCCGCGTCATGACCCGCCTGGCCGGCAGCGACGGCTGGGTCGACGTCCTCGACGGCGTGCTCCTCGCCGAGGGGACCGGCGTGCCCGACCCCCGGGTCGTCCCCCGCCCCGACCTGCGCGACCACCCCCGGGTGCGGCACGCCCTGCCGATCCGCGGCGACGTCAGGGTCTTCGGGCTCGCCGATGACGACGCCACCGTCCTCACCCTGGCCACCGGCCTGGGCGGGCTCACCGAGCTGAGCCTGGAGGTCTCGCCGGCCCGGCGCGGCGAGGGTCTGGGGACCCTCCTGGCCGCGGCCGCCCGCGGCCTCGTGGCCCCCGGCGACCCCGTCGCGGCGTGCGTCTCGCCGGGCAACGTCCCGAGCCTGCGGGCCCTGCTGACCGCCGGCTTCGACCCCGTCGGCTCGGTGCAGGTCTACCGCCCGGGCCGCGGTCCGGAGAACGGCGTTCACGGCGTCTGAGGGCCCCGGTCGCGTGTCGGGGGTCGGGGCGACCCCTCCTCGTCCGGGAAAAGTGCCCACAGGGGCCTCCCCGAGGCAAGTCCACGGCGTTCCTCCCGCTAGAATGGGCGGTGATCCCGCGCCCCCGGCGTTCCACGCCGTGGGCGCGCTCCATGAGTCCCGTCGGTACGTCCGCGCGGGGTGCGCGAACGAAGGAGACCCGTGGCGGAGCAGCAGCCCGACGAGACCCCCGAGCAGACCCCGGTGGCGGCCGTCGAGGCCACCGACGCGGTGGCGGTACCGGTCCCCGAGGCTGAGGGCCCGGCCTACGACGCGGCGGCGATCACCGTCCTCGAGGGCCTGGAGGCGGTGCGCAAGCGCCCCGGCATGTACATCGGCTCCACCGGCGCGCGCGGCCTGCACCACCTCGTCTGGGAGATCGTCGACAACGCGGTCGACGAGTCGCTCGCGGGCTACGCCGACACCATCGACATCACCCTGATGGAGAACGGTGCGGTCCGCGTCAAGGACAACGGCCGCGGCATCCCCACCGACATGCACCCCACCGAGGGCGTCAGCGCCGTCGAGCTCGTCCTCACCCAGCTCCACGCCGGCGGCAAGTTCGGCGGCGGCGGCTACAAGGTGTCCGGTGGCCTGCACGGCGTCGGCTCCTCGGTCGTCAACGCCCTGTCCACCCGCCTCGACGTGTGCGTGCGCCAGAAGGGGCACGCCTTCCGGATGTCGTTCGACCACGGCGTGCCCGCCGGTCCCCTCACCAAGATGGAGGAGACCGACCGCACCGGCACCACCATCACGTACTGGGCCAACGACGAGATCTTCGAGACCGTCGACTACGACTACGAGACGATCCGCGCCCGCTTCCAGCAGATGGCCTTCCTCAACAAGGGCCTGACGATCAACCTCGTCGACGAGCGGGTCGCCGCACCCATCGACGGCTCGCCCGACCTCGACGGCGTCGACGCCGACATCGCGGTCGTCGAGGACCACGAGGACGAGGCCGCCGGCGGTGGGGTCAAGACCACCACCGCGCGCTCGGTGTCGTACCGGTACGAGAACGGCCTCGTCGACTACGTCAACCACCTCGTGTCGTCCAAGCGCACCGACGCGGTGCACCCCGACGTCATCTCCATCGAGGTCGAGGACGTCGGGCGCGCCCTGTCCCTCGAGCTCGCGATGCAGTGGACCACCTCGTACTCCGAGTCGGTGCACACCTACGCCAACACCATCAACACCCACGAGGGCGGCACCCACGAGGAGGGCTTCCGCGCGGCGCTGACCAAGCTCGTCAACGACTTCGCGCGCAAGCAGAACCAGCTCAAGGACAAGGACGAGAACCTCACCGGCGACGACGTGCGCGAGGGCCTGACGGCCGTCATCAGCGTCAAGCTCGGCGAGCCGCAGTTCGAGGGCCAGACCAAGACCAAGCTCGGCAACTCCGAGGTCAAGGGCTTCGTCCAGCGCGCCATGACCGAGGAGTTCGGCGGCTGGCTCGACAGCCACCCCAACGAGGGGCGCGAGATCGTCCGCAAGGCGATCCAGGCGTCCGCGGCCCGGATGGCGGCCCGCAAGGCGCGCGAGGCCACCCGCAAGCGGGTCCTCGAGTCCGGCGGCCTGCCCGGCAAGCTGCGCGACTGCCAGGCCAAGGACCCCGCGGTCTCCGAGGTCTTCATCGTCGAGGGCGACTCGGCCGGCGGTTCGGCGGTGCGGGGGCGCAACCCCTACAGCCAGGCGATCCTGCCGATCCGCGGCAAGATCCTCAACGTCGAGCGGGCCCGCCTCGACAAGGCCCTGGCCAACCAGGAGGTCCAGGCGCTGATCTCGGCGTTCGGCACCGGCATCGGCGAGGACTTCAACATCGAGAAGGCCAGGTACCACAAGATCGTGCTGATGGCCGACGCCGACGTCGACGGCATGCACATCCGGACCCTGCTGCTCACCCTGCTCTTCCGGTTCATGAAGCCGCTCATCGAGGCCGGCTACGTCTACCTCGCGCAGCCGCCGCTGTTCCGCATCAAGTGGAGCAACGCCCCGCACGAGTTCGCGTTCACCGACCGCGAGCGCGACGCCCTCCTCGCCGAGGGTCAGAGCAAGGGCCGGCGGGTGCCCAAGGACAACCCGATCCAGCGCTACAAGGGCCTGGGCGAGATGGACTACCAGGAGCTGTGGGAGACCACGATGGACCCCGACCACCGGGTCCTGCTCCAGGTCACCCTCGACGACGCCGCGGCCGCCGACGAGATCTTCTCGATCCTCATGGGCGAGGACGTCGAGTCGCGCCGCTCGTTCATCCAGCGCAACGCCCGCGACGTCCGCTTCCTGGACATCTGACGACCACGCGAGGAGCGAGCGTGGAGCAGATGTCCCGCAGACCCGGTCTGGACATCGCGCACCGCCAGAGCTCCTCTCCCGCAATGCCCTTCACGTTTGAGACGCAAGGAACCTGATGACTGAGCAGCCGCCGATCGAGACCGACCGCACCGAGCCGATCGACCTCAACACCGAGATGCAGCGGTCGTACATCGAGTACGCCATGAGCGTCATCGTCAGCCGCGCCCTGCCCGACGTGCGCGACGGCCTCAAGCCGGTGCACCGCCGCGTCGTCTACGCGATGTACGACGGCGGCTACCGCCCCGACCGCGGCTTCAACAAGTGCAGCCGCGTCGTCGGCGACGTCATGGGCCAGTACCACCCGCACGGCGACACCTCGATCTACGACGCCCTCGTGCGCCTCGTGCAGGACTGGTCGCTGCGGTACCCGCTGGTCCAGGGGCAGGGCAACTTCGGCAGCCCGGGCGACGACCCGGCGGCGGCGCCGCGGTACACCGAGTGCCGGATGGCCCCGCTGGCCATGGAGATGGTCAGGGACATCGACGAGGAGACCGTCGACTTCCGCCCCAACTACGACGGCAAGACCCTCGAGCCCGAGGTCCTGCCGAGCCGCTTCCCGAACCTGCTCGTCAACGGCAGCGCCGGCATCGCGGTCGGCATGGCCACGCAGATCCCGCCGCACAACCTCGGTGAGGTCGCCCGCGCGGCCGAGTGGGTGCTCCAGCACCCGGAGGCGTCGCGCGAGGAGACCCTGGGCGCGGTCATGGCCGAGATCAAGGGCCCTGACTTCCCCACCGGCGCGCTCATCATGGGCTCGCGCGGCATCGACGACGCCTACCGCACGGGCCGCGGCTCGGTCATCATGCGCGCGGTCGTCGAGGTCGAGGAGATCCAGGGGCGGCAGTGCCTCGTCGTCACCGAGCTGCCCTACCAGGTCAACCCCGACAGCCTGGCCCAGAAGATCGCCGAGCACGTCAAGGACGGCCGCCTCAACGGGATCGCCGACATCCGTGACGAGACCTCGGGCCGCACCGGCCAGCGCCTCGTCATCGTCCTCAAGCGCGACGCCGTGGCCAAGGTGGTGCTCAACAACCTCTTCAAGCACACCCAGCTGCAGACGACCTTCGGCGCGAACATGCTGGCGCTCGTCGACGGCGTGCCGCGCACCCTGCCCATCGACGCGTTCATCCGCTACTGGGTCGACCACCAGGTCGCGGTCATCCAGCGCCGCACCGCGTACCGCCTGCGCAAGGCCGAGGAGCGCATCCACATCCTGCGCGGCCTGCTCAAGGCGCTCGACGCGCTCGACGAGGTCATCGCGCTCATCCGCCGCTCGCCCACCGTCGACGCCGCGCGCACCGGCCTCATGGAGCTGCTCGAGATCGACGAGCTGCAGGCCCAGGCGATCCTCGACATGCAGCTGCGCCGGCTCGCGGCCCTGGAGCGGCAGAAGATCATCGACGAGCACGACGAGCTCGACTCGCACATCAAGGACTTCGAGGACATCCTCGCCACGCCGCTGCGCCAGCGCTCGATCATCAGCGACGAGCTCGCCGAGATCGTCCGCCGCTTCGGCGACGTGCGGCGCACCCAGATCCTGCCGTTCGACGGTGACATGTCGATGGAGGACCTGATCCCCGAGGAGGACGTCGTCGTCTCCATCACGCGCGGCGGGTACGCCAAGCGGACGCGGGTCGACGCCTACCGCAGCCAGAAGCGCGGCGGCAAGGGCGTGCGGGGCGCGTCCCTGCGCGGCGAGGACATGGTCGACCACTTCTTCACCACCACCTCGCACCACTGGCTGCTGTTCTTCACCAACCTCGGCCGGGTCTACCGCGCCAAGGCCTACGAGCTGCCCGACGCCGGGCGCGACTCCAAGGGCCAGCACGTCGCCAACGTCCTGGCGTTCCAGCCGGGCGAGCAGATCGCCCAGGTCCTCGCGATCCGCGACTACGCCACCGCCGACTACCTCCTGCTCGCCACCAAGGGCGGCCTGGTGAAGAAGACCCGCCTCGGCGAGTACGACAGCCCGCGCAGCGGCGGCCTCATCGCCATCAACCTGCGCGGTGACGACGAGCTCGTCGGCGTCGGCCTCGTCGGCGAGCGCGACGACCTGCTCCTGGTCTCCCGCAAGGGGCAGTCGGTGCGCTTCCACGCCGACGACGCCACCCTGCGCCCGATGGGCCGCGCCACCTCCGGTGTCACCGGGATGAAGTTCCGCGGCGACGACTCGCTGCTGTCGATGTCGGTCATCCAGGAGGGCACCGACCCCGACGTGTTCGCCATGTTCGAGACCGGGCTGGCCAAGCGCTCGAAGGCCTCGGAGTGGAACGTCAAGGGCCGCGCCATCCTCGGGGTCGCCGTCGCGAAGCTCAGCGACAAGGGCGGTGACCTCGTCGGGGCGCTCACGGTGAGCGAGGACGACGAGGTGCTCGTCATCTTCGCCAAGGGCAACGTCGTGCGCTCGCGGGTCGACGGGGTCCGCCTCACCGGCCGCAACACCATGGGCGTGCAGTTCGCCAAGGCGGGCAAGGGCGACGCGATCGTGGCCGTGGCCCGCAACCCCGAGCGCGAGGTGGAGGAGGCGGTCGAGGCCGTCGAGGACGCCGCCGACGGGTCGGTCGCCGAGGGTTCCGTGGCGTCGCCGGCCGAGGCTGACGACGTCGTCTCGGGTGATGGCGCGCCCGGTTCGCAGGTCGCTCCCGAGGTGACCGATGCCGTACCGTCGGTGGACGACGACGACGACACTGGAGGTCGTGAGTGAGCACGGCAGACCACGCAGGGCGACCGCTGCGTCCCTCCGCGTCCTCCTCGAGCGGAACGACTCCCCGCGGGAAGGCCCCCTCGGCCTCCCCCGCTGCGGGAGCGGATGACGGCGCGGTGCGCCGGGTGTCCGGCGGCGAGACGGCGTCGCTGACGACGAGCGCCCCCACGGCGCCGGTTCCGGTGACCCCCACGCCCTGCTCGCGCCGCGTCCTCCGGGGCGTCGGATGCTCGCCAGGGCGGCACGTCGTCGCAGGGTCAGGCCAAGCCGGCCCCGCGCCCCGCGGCCAACCGCCGGGTGCGCCTCACCGTCTCGCGCGTCGACCCGTGGTCGGCGATGAAGATCTCGTTCCTGCTCTCGGTGGCTCTCGGCATCGCCGGGGTCGTCATGGTCTTCGTCCTGTGGACGATCCTCGCCGGCATGGGCGTGTTCGACCAGATCAACGGCGTCATCGGCCAGGTCGTCCAGGACGGCCAGTCGCCGTTCGACATCATGGACTTCATCGGGCTGCCCCGGGTGCTGTCGCTGTCGGTGGTCGTCGCGGTCATCGACGTCGTGCTCATCACGGCCATCTCGACCCTGGGGGCGTTCCTCTACAACGTCTCCAGCGCCCTCGTCGGCGGGGTGCAGCTGACCCTCACCGACGACTGATCTTCGCTGGTCAGGACGGGGGCCGCGGGGCCCCCGTCGTCGTTTTGGGGCAGGGCCTTGGGATCCTGTAACCTCGTGCACCGCGCCTCCCTCCGTGGGCGGCGCACGCCGATCGGCGGACGGGCCTATAGCTCAGACGGTTAGAGCGCTTCCCTGATAAGGAAGAGGCCACAGGTTCAAGTCCTGTTAGGCCCACCACCGATCCCTCACTCCCAGGTGGTGCACCGGTGAAGAAGCTCCTCATCCTCCTCGCGACGGCCGTCGGCGCGGTCGCGGTCCAGAAGAAGATCGCGTCCAAGCAGGCCGAGAACCGGCTCTGGGCGGAGGCCACGGACACCCCGAAGAGCTGAACCACGTCGACGCCGCCCGCCCGCCTCGTGCGTGCGGGCATCGTCGTCACGGGGCCATGGCGCAATTGGTAGCGCACCTGCTTTGCAAGCAGGGGGTTAGGGGTTCGAGTCCCCTTGGCTCCACCGCAGGTCAGAGGCCCTTTCCGCTCGTCGGGAAGGGCCTCTTTCGCGTCCGTACCCCAGAGAAGTACTGCAGTGGGGGATCCGGAGATCCGGTGGCCTGTCGTCGTCGGTCGCGGCGTGGCGATTGCGGGGAATCAGCAACGCTCTATTTGACGAAAAACCAGTCCACGGTGACACCGGGCCGTCTACGGACGTGAATATCGGGTACGTCTTCACCCTGTCCGATTAGTCGCATCCGGTGGGCGGCTTCAAGCCCAACCAGGGTGAACTCCTCAGCGGGCGCAGCCCGAAGCCCAAGGCGTCGCTGAAGGTCGTTCGAAAAGCGGTTGGTGCCCAGAGGAGCATCGCCTTGGTTGCGCTAGGCATCTCCCCGAGATCCCATAGCAGGTCGCCGGCCTCCCTGAGCAGTTCTCGCAGCCGCGCGGCGCTGGGCTTGACTGCATCGGCAGGCAACGCGACGACGCGAAGGGCCACATCAAGAGTGGGCCACTCAATCCCCAACGAATGCGCGGAGTCGGGGCCAAACAACGCACCACCAGTCGACGGCACCCCGACGTCCTCCAACTCGCTCAGGGCTCGGTTGACCAAGACGTCGCGCGTCAGTGTCCAGACTCTGCCGCTCTCCGATTCCCTCGCCATCCATAGGTCAAGCGCACTACTGACTTGCTGCCAATCCAGTTGCGATGCGTCGCGAAAGCGTGGGAGACCGCTGTCAGCCTGGTGATGAGTAAGCCTGTCCGCGAAGGGCGGTGGCACGAGGTCCCGTATGTCCGCGGTTGGCAGCGGCAGGGCATCGAAGATGGCCACATCAAGTGCCAGACACAACTTGATCAGGTCGGCCCACTGCAGACGCCGGTGCCCGTTTAGCTTGTTCTGCCAGCTGGAGCGGGTCCCACCCAGTTCTTGGCTCAGTCGCTCTGCTGTCCAACCGTTGGTCACCAGCCGCCTGACAACCAGGTGCTGCAACCACTCCTCGACGACAGATGCGACATCATCGGGCTTGGGATGCCCGACCAAACCACCTCGCTGCGTCCTAGGTTGTCGCCCCAAAACGGGGGCCCCCAAGGGCGTTCTGTGATTCACCGTGTGTCGTCACGATCCATAGTGAATTGCATGCGATGCTGCGAGCGCAACGCCAAGTAGGCCCGCCGGCCGTGGCTGTCAGTGGTCTGATCGAACATGTGTTCGTAGGACTTGACCGGGAGCCCTCCACCCGGCATCGTCGATGGGAATGAACATGGCCGACCCACTTGAGATCCAGGGCGCAGACACCGTCGAAGCCGAAGCGCTTCTCGCTGAGTTGTTGCGAGAGGTAGCCGATGCCACGTCGTCGCCATCGGTCCGCAAGACGACCCTGAGTGCCTTGATCGCGGCAATCCAAGAGGACGGTGGCGGTCCGGCGGAAATTGACGTGCCCCTCGCTCGGCTGACAGGTTCGGGCTTGGGTGATCTATTGCTGCACCTCCGTCACCGTGGACTGGTCAGGTTGACGGATGAAGGCTTTCGGGTGAGCGACGAATTGACAGACCAGGCGGAAGGGATACGTCCCCACACTGCGTTTCTGGAGAGCCTCGTGAGCAAGAAGTTGCGGGACTGGCAGGTCTCCCCCGCCAAGGCCTGACACCGGGCGGCGTGTCGCGCGTCGTGCGAGGCATCTGAACGTACTTTCGAGGGGATGGCTACAGGCGCGTACGGCGACGCATTCCTAGAGCGCCACCAGCAAGCGGGAAAAGAGGATCCCGACACTGGTGGTAGATCGCCGTTTGCCCGTGACCGGGATCGCATCCTTTACAGCAGCGCATTCAGGGCACTGGGCGGCAAGACCCAAGTCGTAGCGTCCACTGAGTTGGGCTACCTCCACAACCGCCTCACGCATTCGCTCAAGGTTGCGCAGATCGGTCGGGCGTTGGCGGCCCGATTGAGCAGCGCGGGGTCTGGAGTCGACCCGGACCTGGTCGAAGCCGCATGTCTCGCTCATGACATCGGTCATCCTCCCTTCGGGCATGCCGGGGAGGAGGCTCTGGATCGGGCTGTGGAAGGCCATCGTGCGGCAGAGCATGACCAGCTAAACAGGGAGCGCTTAGAGACGGGCGAACCCGAGTCCACCCAGCCGGACACCTGGGAGTGGCTTCGAAGGAAACGCCCCAAAACCTGCGCGTCGTGACCCGGCTGGGCCACCCATCGTCTTTGGACGCCTCCAGGGCTGCACCTCACCCGAGCGACGTTGGCTGCCATGACTAAGTACCCGTGGTTGCGCAGCCTGAGTGCGTATGACGGCGAGAAGTGGGGCGCTTACGAGGGCGACCGCGAAGCGCTCGAATGGACCTTGTCAGTCAGACCGGCGGGCGTGACCCACCCAGTCCGAAGAGCAAATCGTGTGGACTGGGGCGGATGACGTCACCTACGCCGTCCATGACGTTGAGGACTGGTATCGCCTCGGGCTGATCCCCCTGCACGAACTCTTTCCAGTTTCGACGAGCCGCCGATCACTCCCAAGGCAGGCACGGACGTGAACCCTGCATTGGAGGCGCTGCTGGACTGGGTCGAGAAGAAGTGGACCGAAAGGGGGCGGGAGTTCGACAGGGCGGAAATCGTTCGCCATCTACATTTCCTCGATGACCGGGTGGCGGTCGAGGAAGCGTTCGATGGCACCAGGGTCGCCAAGGGCAGGATCCAAGCAACGGTGACCGACCTGATCTGCTTCTTCACTTGACCCCGTAACCGTGGAAGGAGGCGTCGCCTACGAGGGCCGATTGATCGTTCCTGAGGACCGAAGACTGCTGTGCAACGTCCTGAAGGAGCTCGTGTGGTTCTACGTGATAGGCAAGCCAGGGCTGGCTGCCCAGCAGCACGGTCAGGCGCGGATCGTCTCGGAGCTGGTCGACTGGACGCACGAGGATCCGGACGCCTGCTGCCCGCCGATCGCTGGGATGAGTTCCAGCTCCATATGGACATGACGAGAGCAATCGCTGACCATGTCGCATCGCTAACCGAACCCATGGCCATCAATCTCCACGGCAAGTTGTCAGGCACCAACCTCGGGGCGATCACGGACACCATGTAGTCCCTTTGCCACGCGTTAGCCCTGTTGCCGTCTGCGGATTGGCGACGCCGAGGTCAAAGGGGACAGATCCCGCTCCGGTCCGCCTCATGAGCAGGCCCTACAGGAGTGACCCGAGTCGATGCAGGGCCTCTCTCTCGCGTCGAGTCCGCCATCTTCGCCCCGCGCGCGACGCGCGAGGCGGGCGTGGATCCTTCCGATGGCCCGGCCGAGTTACCGCAGGCGCGGCGCCTCGCGCATCCTTGTCGAACGGGGCGGACACGGCCGCAGCGCCAGGCATGACTGTTCCGGGGGCGGACTTGCCAGTTGCCCTGACGTTCATCGGGCTACGCACCGCCACGCCCCGCTAAGGCGAAGTGGACGACGATGGCGAGCAACAGACCTTGAGGTTCGGTCAGCCAAGGGTGACCCCGCACGGGTCTTCGACTCTGGGAAGGGGCCACGCAGCACCCTCAACTTGAGGCTGGGCTTCCCTTGGGCGCCCCTTCCGCGCGGTCATCCAGGTGATTGCTCCTGCAAACCCCTCAACGCGCTAGTCAGCCCTGTGGGCTCCACCGCGGTTACCGACTGGCTCTCGGCGAACTCGAGCCGGCGTGGATCAAGGACCCCCGGCCGATGCAAAAGCAAGCCGACGTCAATCTGTCCCAGTTCCCTTGCCCGACTCAGTCTCCCGATGTGCTGCGAAAAAGCCGCCATCTGGGGCCGCTGCAACCACGAACCCACCTCTATGCCGACTACGCGGCCGCTGGTGAGCCTGACCACGACATCAGGACCATCCTTGCCTTCTAGTCTCACGACCTGGCCCACTTCTGCAGCAGATCGAGCGGCCACATCCTCGAGATTCCGCTCTTCCAGTTGACGCAGCCCACTCGTCAAGCCGCTAAATAGAGAGGTCACCACGAGGGCGCCTTTAGCCTCCAACTCGGAGCCATACTTCTGTATGGACCTCTCGCTCGTGTAGTAGAGGATCGGCGGTCGCTCTGCTCCGTACGACTCCCATAGAATCTCCATCAGTTGCACTCCGCCCGGGTCTTGACCCGGCCGATCATCGTCGCGGCCAATATCGCTGATGATCGCGTCGACCTGCTGACTTCTAAGGACAGCCTGAGCCTCGCTGTTCGACCGAGCAGTGACGACTTGGAATGACTGCTGCAGACTTTCCAGCTCGTACGTGTTGTTCTCGGGGTGATCATCCACCCACAAGACGTGTCTCAATGACCGCGGTGTCGCCTGCGTTGCTCGAGATTCGTCCAATGGGCCGCTCGTTGAAAGGTCGGGGCCCGCGGTGGCGGCGGCCTTAACCTCGTTGAACAACTGGGAGATTGCCTCCTGCTGCGACTGGAGTACTGAGAGGATCTCCCGGAGGCTGCCGGTGGCGCCTTCGGCCCACTCGGCCTTGGCCCCCCCGACCTCGAGTGCCCTTAAACGTGGAACGAACGGGGCGATAAGTGCCACGGCGAGAAGCGCAACGCTGGTTGAGTCAACCTGAGGCGAGTCCGCCTCGAAGAAGGTGTGCACCACTAGACCAGCAACGGCCAAGCACGAAACTGCTCCGACAGCCAAGTACGTCAACACTCCAACTTTGCCCTGCCGACCCTGCGCCTGTTGTAGCAGTTGCAGCGCCTTTTGGGCCCTCTCGATCGCCTCTTGCGGCGATTCGGCCGTAGACCCTCCAGCGTGCTCGGTGACCATGGCCTCGAGCATATGGTGATTCCCCTTAGCCGGCGTGACTCAGACAGGAGCCCAACGCGACCATGCCAGGGAACGGCCCCAACCGGAGCCGATACCGCGGCGGGACCGTAGGCATTGATGGGAGCATCCGGCCATGCTTCTCGCGAAGAGAGGAATACTGCTGCAGCAGGTCACCAGGCGCGAGAACCCA
Source organism: uncultured Actinomycetota bacterium (assembly GCA_963795035.1). Classification (GTDB taxonomy): domain Bacteria; phylum Actinomycetota; class Actinomycetes; order Actinomycetales; family Dermatophilaceae; genus Oryzobacter. The sequence goes on from CAWCFZ010000005.1 coordinate 73,897, forward strand.
GTTTGCAGGGGCCTGCGTTCAAGACCCCGAGAGTTCGCCGCCGAGGCGCTTGAGTGCATCTCGGGTGGAGGTCGACGAGACCTGCGAGTAGATCTCCATCGTGAGGGCGATCCGGCTGTGGCGTAGGACGGCCATCGCGACGCGCGGGTGGACGTCGAGGGCGACGAGGAGGCTGGCGCAGGTCCGCCGAGTTGAGTGGATGGGGACGACCGGCACGCCGGCCTTCGCGGCCCTCAGCTTGAAGTCGCGGTGGAAGTTGCGTGGGTCGACCGGATCGCCGAGCCGGGTCGTGAAGACCAAGCCGCAGTCGCCCCACATGTCGCCGGCCGCGAGCCGCCGCCTGGCCTCCTCGACCCGATGCCGCTCGAGTGCCCGCACCGCGATCTCCGGCAGCGGTAGCGGCGCATCCGAGGACGGCGTCTTCGTGTGTCGCCGGAGCAGCTGGTGGTCGACCCGCTGTACCTGCCATGCGATGAGCGCCTCGCCACCGCTCGAGGTCGACGTCCTCCCAGGCCAGCCCGAGCATCTCCCCGCGCCGCAGCCCGAGCGTGAGCAGCAGGACGTACCCGGCGTACATCGGGTCACCATCCGCGCGCGCCGACTCGAGGAACCGCCGCGCCTCGTCGACGGTCCACACCGGCATCTTCTTCGACCGCGGCATGGGTACCCGCACGAGCGCGGCGACGTTGCGGAAGACGAGCTCCTCGCGCATTGCCTGGGTCAGCGCACCGCGCAGCACCCGCCACGCCTGGTGGACCGTCCAGTCCGAGGCGACCTCGTGGCAGCACGCGCCGAGGGCGCAGCACTGCGGCTCGGGGCGCGCGGCATCCTTGCCCTGGAAGCAGCACTGGCAGCGGACCCGCAGCGTGTTCACCCACACCTGGACGTCGCGGACCATCAGCTTGTCGAGCTTGCGGTCGCCGAGGTCCGGGACGATGTACAGCCGCGAGAACATCTCGTAGTTCGAGGTGGTGGCCGGCGACAGGGTCGGCCGCACCGTCTCCTCCAGCCACCGCTCGAGGAAGTCCCGCAGGCGCGGGGAGACCGGCACCATCGGTCCCCGCCGCGCCTGCTCGTGGAGCCGAAGCCACTTGTCGTGGACCTCCGGCCGGGTCTTCCCGTAGACGGTCTTGCGCTGCCGGCGACCCTTCGGCGTCACGATCCACACGTGCGCCGCGAAGCCGTTCCGGTACGGGTAGATCGACCCCTCGCCGTTCGCCCGCCGGCTCACGGCCAGTCCGCCTCCGCCTCGGCCGCGCGCATCGCGACGTACTCGTCGACCCACGCGGGCAGGATGCGGCGCGACCCGCCGTCCTTGAGCGAGCGCAGGTCGCCGGTGATGCACATCATCCGCACCTTCGTCGGGCCGTAGCCGAGCATCTCGGCGACCTCCGGAACCGTGTACCACCGCCGCTGGATCGGGCCGATCGGCGCCTTCCGCCGGTACTGCGATCCACCGCTGTTTCGTGCCGTCGTTGACATGTCCATTCCCTTCGTCAGGGACCGACCTCCAGTAGGCCACGTCCCGCTTGGACTCAACAGGTCTCCACCGCCCCTGTGGATAACCCACCCGACGACTCGACCTGCTACCCCCAGAAGCCTGACACCCCCGCTCCCGGCCACCTTGCGACGAGCAACTTCACGCAACATCGCGACGGCCCGACGACCGGCCACCCGAAATCGAGAACACACCTGGTGCACTTCGTGTCCCGCCCGTGGCCGGGAAGCGCCTGCGAGAACGCATCAGGAGGTGTGATGACCTTGCACAAGCTCGCCGCCGGCAGCGGGTACACCTACCTGACGCGGCAGGTCGCTGCCCACGACACCACCGAGCGGGGCCAGCTCGGGCTGGCCGCCTACTACGAGGAGAAGGGCGAGTCGCCGGGCCGCTGGATGGGCAGCGGCCTCGCCGGTCTCGACCTTGCCGACGGCGACGTCGTCACCGAGGAGCAGATGAAGCTCCTCTTCGGCCAGGGCTGGCACCCGCGCTCCAAGGAGCCGGATGCCGTCGCCCGCGGCTGGGGTGCCCTCGGCCGACCCTTCCCGACCTTCGAGGCGACCACCCTTCGCCAGGAGATCGCCACCGCCTTCAGCGCGCACAACACCTCGCGAGGACGCGCCGTGGAACGCCCCGATCGCGACCGAGGAGCGAGCCCGCATCCGGACCGAGGTCATCGCTCGCGCCTTCGCCCGGACGCATGGCCGCGCCCCGCGTGACGACACCGAGCTGACCGGGTTCGTCGCCACCGCGTCGAAGCCGGCGCAGACCCCGGTCGCCGGGTACGACCTGACCTTCAGCCCGGTGAAGTCGGTGTCGGCGCTGTGGGCGCTCGCCGCACCCGAGGTGTCCCGCGAGGTCGAGGCCGCCCACGAGGCGGCGGTCCGGGCGACGATCGGCCTCCTCGAGCGGGAGGTCGCCTTCACCCGCGTCGGCAAGGGCGGCATCCGGCAAGTGCCAGTGGCCGGCCTAGTGGCGGCGGCGTTCGACCACCGCGACTCCCGCGCCGGCGACCCCGACCTGCACACCCACGTCGTGATCTCCAACAAGGTGCAGACCCTGCCGGACGAAGGAGGCAAGTGGCTCACCCTCGACGGCCGGATGGTGTTCAAGGCCAAGGTCATGGCCTCCGAGCACTACAACACCCGGCTCGAGGCGGAGCGGGTCGCTTCAGGCCTACTCACTGCCGATAGGCGGGACTACCTACTTGGAATCCCAACTATCGCCACCCCTCCTGATACTTTGCATCAGTGACGGAGCCGACGGCGGACGATGCGGCATCGTCGGGACCACCGGAGATATCGAGCGTCTCCGACCTCATGCGAGTCCTCAGCCCCGATCACGGCGGACGGCCGTGAGATGGTACCGCGGGCACAAGGACCGTTCCTACAGGCTGGAAGCCTCCACCTTCAGGAATGCATCGCATCGTGAGGCAGAGCGAGCCGATGTTGGCGCGCTTCCGCCAAGAGGCGGCATCCGCTGGCCTGCAGTACGCGTTCGACGACTGGGGCTGGATCACCTTTGTACAGCACCACGCGCTCCCAACTCGTCTCCTTGATTGGTCTCAGAGTCCACTCGTTGCCCTGTTCTTTGCCTGCGAGCCGCCCCAACCGCAAGCGGAAGAAGTGGTGGAGGCGGACGGTGAGTTGCTGCTGATCCATCCTGCGGACCTCAATGAAGAGGCGGGCGACGACGATGGCGGTCACCCTCGACTGCTCTCCGATACGGATGTGAAATTGAAAGATTACTTGCCGGGTAAAGACGCGGAAAACAAGGTCAGGCCGCGCGCTGTGGTAGCGCCAATGCTATTCGACAGGATTCGCTTCCAAACCGGGACCTTCACTATTACGCAGCTTCCGTCTCCCACATCTGAGCAGGAGCCCCTACGCAAGGCACGCTCGCTGCAATCCTTTACGGTCCAAGTTCTGCCAAGCCCTCCCTGAGGGAAGAACTCGAGATTCTTGGATTCAACGAGGTCTCCATTTATCGAGACCTTGACAGGATTGCTCGGCGGATAAGTTCGGGTCATGGCAGGCGGCCGTCATGAGGATCCGCACCGAGCCACTCGATGAGCTTACCGTAGCTCGATTTCAGCGCATGGCTGATGTCGTGGATCTGAATCCCGCATATCAGCGCGAGGGCGGTGTCTGGAAGCCGGAGACTCGAGCCCGGTTGATAGATTCAATCTTGAATGGGCTTGATGTTCCGAAACTCTATTTTGAGCGCGAATCGAGAAGGAGGAAGACGACGCAGGGGCTTACGTTCCAGTACGCGGTCATCGATGGCAAACAGCGCATTGAGGCGATCCTGGCCTTCCTTTCAGGTGAACTGGCTCTCCCCGACGACTTTATCTTCTTCGAGGATGAGACAGTCAACGCCGCAGGGATGATGCTCGGGGATTTGGAGACGGCGTATCCGGGACTGGCCCGGCGATTTCTCGACTATGAATTGCCTGTTGTCAGCGTCGTTACAGACAGCGGCGATTTGATTGAAGAGATGTTCCAGCGCCTGAATGCTTCCTCCGCACTTAACGCGGCCGAGCGTCGCAATGCGCTTGCGGGGCCGACTAGGACCGCTGCGAACTCGCTTGCAGAACACGAATTTCTAGTCAACAGAGCCCCAATCAGGAACGCTAGGTACAAATACCGTGAGCTCGGCGCCAAGTTCTTGGCTATAGAGCAACAGTTGGCATCGAAGGGCCGCATTAGCGACACAAAGGCGGACACGCTTTATGCCCTTTTCGTCGCTACCCGCGATCCCAATCCAACGATTAGCGCGGCAGAGATGGAAGACTTCCGGAGCGTAGCGGAAGCCACGTTATCGCGGATGGCGGGGGTGTTCGAGGAGAGCGACCCCCTACTCGCGTCCATTGGAACCACCGTGGTCTACTACATAGTCTTCCGAGATGTCTCCCTCGCTGAACTCGCCAACCGCGCCCTACTTGTGGAGTTTGAGTCGCTCAGGCGCGAAGCAGCACGAATGTTCGAAGAAGACCGGGCGTACGCCCGTCCTGCAAATGCCCGGCTGCGGGAGTACAACGTGTTTGTTCAGTCGACCAACGATGGCAGGGCATTGTCGCGACGGGCCGAGATCCTGACGAGGTACCTGAGCGGTCACTCAGCAGCGGATCCCCTTGCAGGCCTGGACGGCGTGCCTGAGACGGAGTTGCCCGACCGTGATGAATCAGAGGATTGAGCGGGCATCGTCTAGCAGTTCGTTCCCTGCCTCCGCAGCGAGGGTCAGTCTGCCCTTGGTGGGGCCCGAGGAGGCGCCAGCGCTGCCCTGAGGAGGTGAGAGCGTTGGCTGCGGCTGTATCCAAAGAGAAGGCCGACAACGCATCGTGTCCGGAGGGGGCGAGTTTGACGAGCGCCCACCCCGAGCCGACCTCGCGACCAGCCGAGGGGTGGCGGCGTAGGAGCTCCTCGCGGGTCTGACCCGCGACTGTCGGGGCGCGTAGGTAAGGTCAGCGGAGGTTCCGGGGAGTTGCGATGAAGGGTTGCGCGTGTCTGAAGAGCAAGTGGCTGTGCCAAGCGAAAGCATCGATGTAACGCCGCATCCGCGGTTGCTTGCGGTGTTCGGCGACATCGAGTTCGCGCCGTGGCAGTGCCTGGCCGAGTTGATCGACAACGCCTTCGATGACTTCCTGGCGGATCGCTCCGGAGACGACAGGCCGACGGTCGCGATCAGGCTGCCCGCCGAGAACTCCGACCACCGGGACGCACAGGTGTGGATCAGCGACAACGGCCGGGGTATGAGCCTCGAGCACCTCAACAGGCGCTGTCCGCGGGCTGGTCGAGCAATGCCCGATACGGCAATCTCGGCTTGTTCGGCATGGGCTTCAACATCGCTACGGCACGACTCGGCAACACGACTCCAGGTCCGCACGACCCGTGCCGGGGACTCCGAGTGGGTGAGTGTCACTCTGGACCTGCCGGAAGATGGCAACCCAGGACAACTTCGTCGTGCCGGTCATCCGCGAGCCGAAGGATGACCCGGCTGAGCACGGCACCCAGGTCATCGTTAGCGATCTCAAGCAGGAGCAGCACGACCTGCTGTCACGCCAGCAGGCCAAGATCCGGGACCTGCTCGGCGACGTCTACTCGTATCTGCTGCGCGAGCGTGCACTTCTCGCTCCGGGTCGACGGCAAGGCCGTGCAGCCGCTGCTGCCCTGCATCTGGAACGCAGGACCGCTCGGTGGTGCAGCGGGGCGTCCAAGTACCCGGCATCATCGAGATCGATAAGGAGCTGCCGCCGCTAAGCGCCTGCAACGACTGCGGGCAGGTGGCAGGATCTGGCGACTCGCGAGTGCGAGGAGTGCGGAAGTTCAAAGCTGGAGGAGCGCGAGCGCCGGATTACGGGTTGGCTCGGAATCCAGCGTTACTCGCACAAGTCCGACTTCGGCGATCGACTTCATCCGCAACGGTCGCAAGATTCTTGTTCGGGACGTGCGAATGTTCGCGTGGGAGGACCCGAACGAACTCGGGTGCTCGACCCGAGGTGAGTACCCGATCGAGGTTCCGAACGAGGGCCGGATCGTGGGCGAGATCCATATCGACCACGTGCGGGTCAACTATCAGAAGAACGCATTCGAGTACAATTCGATCGAATGGAAGCAGGTGGTTCGCACTCTGCGGGGTGACGGACCATTCCGCCCAAACATCGCGCGCGCCGCCGGATACACACCCAACGAGTCCCCGATTGGTCGACTCTTCACCGGCTATCGCCGACTGGACCCGGGCCTCAAGTAGTCTGGTGCCGGGAGATGGCGCCCACGCGATTCACGAGAAGGCCCGCGAGTGGGCGAAGTTATTTCGCAAAGGTGACCCTGAGTACCAGGACGACCACGTCTGGTACGAGGCGGCGAAGCAGCACGACGAGCCGAAGGTCATCGTGCCTCCTGAGTCGAGGCGACAGGCGGAGATGAGCGACGATGGAGACGTTCTGATCCGGCTGGACATCCCCGACCCAACCGACACCCACCCGCGGCCCGGCGACCCGACGCCGCCGAGGGAGACCGAAGACCAGAAGCAGAGCGTTATAGGCCAGCGGGGGAGGTCCTTCGCGACGTCTCCGGTGAGTACTCACTTCCAGGCTTCGGCAATGCACTGAAGGTGACCGTTTACGGACTGAACGGCACGGAGGTGCGGACACGAACGGCGAGCGGGTCCCGTCTACGTGCAGCAGCAGCGCGGGCGCCGAGGTTCACGTGTTCGTCGGACTTCGACCACAGTCTTTTCACTGACTTCGGAGGGGATCCACGGGAGTACGCCGTGCTCGGGATCGCCGAGCACATACGGGATCGTCGAGGCAGCCATCAGGCACTTAGCTCGATTATCGCCGACCTGAATGGATCAGTTGCCTGCCCGACCAGCGGTGACGCCCGACAGCGCTCGGCGCCGCCGCGCACTCCTTCTTGATCGCGTGCGACGCACCATGCGCCGCGTGATCTCTGGTAGCTCGGAGGGTTATGGGACGTGGTCATGGAAGCCGAGCAGTCCGCAGCCGAGCAGCGGTTCGCTCAGGAGGGGCTCGATAGCCGACTGGCAGCAGGCACGAGAGAGCGGCGCCTGGATTCTGTACGCGTCCTCTGCGGCGTTGTCCCGGCTCATCCAGCAACGTCCGGGCGAGTTTCTCGACGGCCGAGTGTTCCGTGCGCCCTACCAGACGTTCACGGACAGCCACGCCCGGGCGCTCACGGTCAACCGTCTGATCGGGTACCTGAACGATGCCGGCCTTGGCGGAACACCAGACACGGCGTCGGCCCGACGAACTCAACCGCGGTCGGTTGAGCTGCCGCCTGCTGGAAGCAGAACTCGTCGACGCGCCCGAGGACTCGTCGTGAACGACTCCTTCGTTGATCCCACGGCACCTCATCCTTGGGGGTGAGCGTCGGTTCACCACGCAGGTTGAGCGGCTCCTCGGCCTACTGCGGTACAGCGACATATCGAACATCGACGGCTCGGGCGACGAAGGTGGTGACCTGCTCGCCACGATCGCCGGGCAGTCATGGGTGTTCCAGGCCAAGTGGCAGAAGCAGGGGACGGTCCGAAGACGGCGGTCGACGAGGTCTCCAACGCAATGGACCACTACCGCGCGGACCGGGCGTCGTCGTTACGAATGTTCGTCCCAGCCGAGACGCTGTGGCGCGCGCTCAGCGTCTGGCTCGCACCGGGCAGCGCATCGACTTCTGGACAGGCGCCGACCTGACTGCAGCTGTGGGAGCAGGCTGCGGACCAGCCGGTGCGCATCCGTCTGCGGGACTACCAGAGCGAAGCCGTTGCCTCGTTGATCGAGGACCTCGACACCGAGGGCCGTGCGCTCCTGGCGCTCGCTACCGGCTTGGGGAAGACGGTCGTTGGCGGAGAGGTGATCGCTCACCATCTCTCATTGGACCCGAAAGCCGACATTCTGGTGGCGGCTCACACCAAGGACCTTGTCGCGCAACTGGAGCGCGCCCTGTGGAGGCACCTGCCGAAGACCGTCAAGACTCAGGTGCTTACTGGCGACGAGAAGCCCAAGGAGCTGCGACGGGCGTCACCTTCGCGACCGTCGCGAGCGCCCTCAACGTGGCGCTGGCGGGTTACCGACCCTCCCTGGTCATGGTCGATGAGACCCACCATGTCGGAGAGGACGGTCAGTACGGACAGCTGCTGGCCGAGCTTGAGCGACTCCAGCCAGTTCGGGGTCACCGCGACGCCGTGGCGTGGCGACAAGTACGACATCGAGAGCCATTTCGGGTCCGCCTCCTACAAGCTGGGCATCGGCGAGGGAATGCGGCTCGGCTACCTCGCCCAGGTCGATTACCGGCTGTTCCTTGACAACATCGACTGGGATGTCGTGAAGGACGTGTCACGGCGCTCCTACTCCATGAAGGAGCTCAACTCCAAGTTGTTTCTGCCGCAGCGAGACGAGGCGATTCTCGACGAGTTGGGCGCAGCCTGGCGGTCGACCTTGGACCCGCGGGCCATCGTGTTCTGTCAAACGAAGGAGCACGCTGAACGCATGGCCGAGCTGATCCGCCGCACCCCGGAGTGGTCGCAAGACCCAGGCGATCCACGACGGCCTGAAGATTCGCGATCGACAACTTCGCCTTCTCGACTTCCGCTCCGGCCGGGTCCCGATCCTGACTGCGGTCGACATCCTCAACGAGGGCGTCGACGTGCCCGACGTGAACATCATCTGCTTCGCACGCGTCACTCACAGTCGCCGAATCTTCGTCCAGCAGCTTGGGCGGGGCCTCCGGCTGCGCGAGGGCAAGCACAAGGTCATCGCGCTTGACTTCGTCAGCGACCTGCGTCGTGTCGCTGCCCTGCTCAACCTGCGGCGGCAGACCAATGCGGACGAGATCGAGGTCGTTCCCGACGTGCCTCAGCCAGAGATCAGCTTCAGCGACGCTCGGGCCGAGTCGCTCCTCGAGCAGTGGATCCTTGACGCCGCTGACCTGGAGACCGCGAACGATGACGCACGTCTCCAGTTCCTCGACCCGGACCTCCCGGCATCATGAGTGCCGCAGAGTCCCGCCGCGTGCCGAGGGATCAGATCGACGGTCGTCGTCAAGGCTCTATATGCCGCCGCGGATCGGCTCGACTGGGAGCACCTTCCGCCCAACAATCGGACCGTGCAGTACGACGAGTGGGTTAGCCGATCCACGAGATCGGCGGCGTCCTTAACAAGTACATGAGCGCTGAGAACGCGCGCTCATGGATTAAGGACGGGCCAATGAAGGAGTACGCCCGTGCCCATCTCGGGGCTGGGCGGTACGCGAGGTTCGGCACGTCCGTCGGGCCCACCGCGTCGCAATTAGTCGCTCACGCTCTTGGTGACGATGCCGAGTGATCAAGAGAGCAAGGGGTCAAACCCTCCCACTGTCTCGCCAAGATCGGGCGGGGTCGTCGACGTACGTAGTGTGGGACACGTCAAAGAACCTGCGCCACCTGGTCTGGGCGACGATCAACCACTTCGCGGCCATCCCGAGCCACGAGGGCGTGCATTGTGATCTTGGAGAGCCTGGATCACCCAGTCACGCGTGGTGCGGAGAAGACACACCACGAGCGGATCGCTGAGCGCTGTTCGATCGAGTTCAAGTACTACCGCGTGGCGACTGCTCGCCGTCGAGAGCGCTCAGGCGAGCCAGATCGTGACACGTGATCCCGAAGTGACCTCCCGCATCATGTCGGAGGTCGGGCACAGGGACCCGGCCCGAGATGGCTGTTGCGCCGCGAGCTGCACGAGAGAGGACTCCGCTTTCGAGTTACTACGAATCGTTATAGGCAAGCCCGACATCGTGTTCGGCCGGCGCGGGTCGCGTGCTTTGTCGATGGCGACCGTTGGCACGGCAACGGATGGCGACGCGTGGCTATCGGTCATTCGAGGATGAGTTCCAGCCACGCAAACTCTGACTTCTGGAAGAAGAAGATCAGACGCAACATGGAGCGCGACCAGAAGTGATCGTCGCGCTGACCACCGATGGGTGGAAGGTGATTCGCGTCTGGGCGTCCGAGGTGGAGCAGGATGTACGATTGCGGCGAGCCGGATCGAAGCTCGTGTTCGACGCGTCGGGGGGCACAGCCGATGGAGTGCCACTAACCTCAGTCGAATTGTTCGCGGGCGGCGGAGGGATGGCAGTAGGGACCGGCGAGCCGGAGTTTGAACACCTCGCGCTCGTCGAGTGGTACAAGCCGGCGGCAACCATCCTGCGACATAACGCACGGACTGCGCCCGAGCCTTTGGCATGAGAGGGACGTCCATGAGCAGGACGTTCGTCTCTGGCTGAGCGAGACCGATCAAGCGGAGGGGCAAGTCGACCTGGTCGCTGGAGGTCCGCCGTGCCAACCGTTTTCGCTGGCAGGCGTGCACGCCGGGGATGAGGACGATCGGAACATGTTCCCCGCGGCGTTGGACGTGGTCGGAAGCTGCGTCCGAAGTTCGTCATCTTTGAGAACGTTCCAGGACTCACACGGCCGTCGTTCTCACCGTACTTCTCGTATATCAGGCACCAGCTGGGAAGCCGACCATCGTCGCCAACGGTGATGAACTGTGGACTGAGCACGATGAGCGGATTCAACGGGCCGCGGCAGCGTTCATTGCGGTACCACGTCCACCAGCACCTGATCGACGCCGCTGATTTCGGGTTGCCGCAGAATCGCCGGCGCGTGTTTTTGGTGGGATTCGCTCCGACCTTCCGGACGCCGATACGTGGCCAAGATGATCGACTCCGAGTTCACCCGCGACTCGTTGCTCTACGACCAATGGGTCTCGGGCGACTCTTGGGCCTCACATGGCATGGCCATGCCCGAGTTGCCTGACGGCCTGGAGGACGCGCCAGCGAGCTGAAGGAAAGGGTCGTCCCGAGTTGCAAGCTGGCGGACCGTCCGCGACGCAGTCGACGGTCTGCCCGAGCCGGTTAATGGCGTCGAAGCCGATGGCGTCGTGAACCATCGAGGGATTCCGGGTGCGCGTGCGTACCCCAAGCACTCAGGGAGCCCTTCGACTGGCCCGCCAAGACCATCAAGGCCGGTGTCCATGGCGTCAGTGGTGGCGAAGCGATGATTCGGTTCGATGACGGACTCGCTGAGGTACTTGACGGTGCGCGAGTCCGCCCGTCGCAGGGGTTCCGCGACGACTACGAGTTTCCGGTTGCTAGGTCACGCAGCATGGGGGCCATCGGCAACGCTGTGGCAACGCCTGTCGCGCGTCTCCTGGCAGAGCGACTCCGCAAGCACTTCACAGTGTGACCCAGTCACTGCCCCGTACGTCGCTAGCGAGACGTGTCGAAACGACAGACCACATGAGCGTACCGGTGGCACATTCCATGATGGCCGACCTCTCGATACAGTTCCCAGAGCCAACATGATCGGCTGGGCACCGAAGTGGCCGCGGCTCGGGCGATAGGCCCGTCCGTCCTTGTCATCGGTAGGCGGTGTGGTCCACTCGCGGGCCAGCAGCTCGGCCATGTGACCCCACCGTAAAGCGCTCATCTCCGAAGAGCCGGTTTGGGTGTTCCTCCGGACTAGGACATGCCGGGCCGAGGGGACCTGATCGCAAACCCGACCTGCCTCGGCCGTACCCCAGAAAAGTACTGCAGTGCTCCACGAAAACGGCGCGATCGCGTACCCCACAACGCCCCACCGCGTTCTCAATCATCCTCTCGCGGAACCGCTTCGGGGATTTTGCAAGCCGGGGTTGTGAGATGCCGTACGCGCTTCGGCACGCGGAGGACGCGCGGCCGGATGGAGGGACAGCGCGCCTCGCGCAAGTCACCACGGTTGCGCTTGGCAGATCGGCTCGTACCCAGGGGTCAAGCTGCCGTCACGCGGCGTAGAGACGCACGGCTCTAGTGAAGTGGGCGTCGGTTCTGTACCGAAGCCGTGCCGCCTGAAGACGCACGAGCGCCCGAAGGGGACTGCATGACAGTCGGCCCCAGCTAAGGGCGACTCACGCGAACCCAGCCGCAAGCGTCGAAGACTGCCGGGACCTCGCCAGCGCCGGCGAGGTCCTCACTTACGGGATCTACAGGGCCAGGCCGAAGGGTTGGTCCTTCCCCTCTCGCGAGCGACGGGATTACTGCGGCCGCCGGAAGAGTCCGGCTGCGATTGACCGCCACTCTCTCGAGGGCCCATCCTGTTGTCATGCCAGATGACCGCGTTCCTGGAGACGGCGTAACCACGACGTCAACTTACGAATGCGCGAGTTGTGGCGATCGCAAGGAGGCCGAGGAAGCACCAGAGTGCGCGGAGTGCGGCACCTTCATGGAGAAGGCGCCGTGACCTTATCGGCCTCTGTCTTGATGATCTGTAGGGTACCCAAGTACCCCTTCGCGCTTGCGATGGCCGCGACGTAGCTAACGCGGGACGCGGCAAGGAAGGCGACGCAGCACAGCCACATCTTCGCAGTCTCATAGCCGGAAACTGACCTCGCGAGAATGACGGGGGTCGCTAGTGCCGATGCGAGGCACACGATGGTGAGCGTGCAGTAGAGGTCCAGCCGGGTGCGAAACTGGTCATGTTGCACTTGAACACGACGCGATATCGCGCTGCGGTGCCTCAACACGAATGTCTGTAGGTCTCCATCTTTGACCCCAAGCCTGTCTTCCCCACCTCGAAGCACGTTGCCTAAGCGCGTCGGCATGATCCGGCTTCGCGCTGGATATTCCTTCCACCTTCGCGTAAGACTGTCGACCTGAGCTAGGAGCGCGGGATCGCATTTAGTGCGCCAGTTTAGGCGACGGTAACGTGCAACATCCTCGTCTGACATCGTCTGGGAGCCGCTGCTCCGTTGCGGCCATCTCCAATGCGTCAACCACCGCGGCGTTGGCGACTGTGCGCCAGGCTGCTCGTGCTTCGCTGAAGGCCTGGGTTCGCATCGCAAGGCGTTTCCGATTCAGTTCTTCCTTGCGAAGCAGCTGCCTTCCGATTAGCCACTTCGACATCCTGTTCAAGCCCGCCTTGTGCGGCCAGTACCCCTCGAGCAGACGAATCGCCTCGAACGCCGTGGCCTGGGTGAGCAAAGTGACGCAGACAAGGGTAGGCAGAGCCAAAAGCAGGAACGCAAGCCAGTCGTCGGCGACCACCTGAGCAGCATCAGCAATGTCAACCCGACCCACCTGCTTGAACGAAACGAGCATGGTGAGCGAGAGTGCGAGAAACGCCGCTGGTAGCCAAGCGCTCAAGGACATCTGATCGAGGACTTTGGCAGCGAACGCGGAGAGTCCCGCTGGCGGCTCGTAGCTCTCCGGTGCCTCACTCGGAGGCGGCGCGCTCGTCACCCATCCAGAGTGGTGCCCCGCCGTCTGCGCCCAACCCGCCACGCCGTCCCTCGCATCTGGGAGCCAGCGTGCGCCTGTCCGGGCTGGCTGTCGGTATGCAGCAGAGCGAAGGCAACGGGAGTTCCCACGTTGGGGGGCGAGCCCAGCAATCGGTGTGGTCTCGCGCTCTACTTCGACGTTCCCCGGCTGGCGGCGCTGTGACGCAGGAAGCATGCTCGCCGAGCGGCCATGTTCAGACAAACACCCCAGGCATTTTCTCGTCGATATTGCTGGTGAGGACGTCATGCACCTCTGTGCTCCAGCCGAAATACGACGTCGTGAACGACATCGCGTTGTAAAAGGCCACGACAGCCGCAGACGCCTGCCGTTCTAGGAAGCCAACGTCCAGGCGCAGATGGGCGGTGCTGTGGCCAGTCCCTGGGTCGTCCGTCCATTCCCTCAGTTGGCGCGCGGGGTAGAGGGTCGGGTGGGTCATGTTCGACAAGAAGCCGTAGATTCCCAGTGCTGCCCGTTCATCGACTGAAGAGCCAGCGCCTTCTTCAAGCAGCTTGTACATCCAAGCCACGCAGGCCTCGGGGTTAGGAAATCGCTGACCGAGCAAAGCGTGTTCAGCGAGCTCAGCCTTCGTGGTTCCTGGGGGAAACCGGGCGAGTATCTGGCCTTTGAGTGTGTTGTAGTCCTCTTGCGCCCGGACATGGATCTCGCCTGTCTTATCACCCAGTCGGCCAGCGTTCTTTTTGGCTTCCTCTGCACTGAGGAGTTCTTCGAGAGGTACGCGCGAGCAAGCCGGGCCTGGGGCTCTTCTGTCGAGTCGCTCCCGATTACCCACATTGCGTGTGCACAGTTCTCGATCACGGCGCGGACTAAGGCGGCAGGAGGGAAGAACACCTCCCCGCTCGCATACAGGCTGGCCAGTCCGCCCAGATGACCACTCGCCGTTAGCAGGTAGGTCTGCACGACCTCGGCGATGAACAAGGTGGCCGGTTTCGCCGCGCGGCCCGCTGATGGTGGATCGGGCGAAGGCAGATGCCGATGCTCTCCGCCACGGAGCCGGGCGCAGGCATCCAATGGAACTGATCTGCTGTGTCGAAGAACGCCGCGCGACAATCGACGAACAGGTGTGCAAGTTCTACTAGCCGATCGTCGACATCGGCTGGACTGTGCTGCCAGAAGGCCATCGGCGCAGCATAAGGCGACCCGACCCGCTGCGCACCCCGTGTCGGGCGATTGGTGATGTCGCTGGTCGATGCCACTCGCAGCACCCGAGCAGATTCAAGCGGTCGAGCCGGTTGAGCGATCGCGTGGCGTCGCTGAGACGCACCCGGCCAGCGCCCAAGCGGGGGGGTGGGGGGACAGGTCGTAGCATCTCAGGGTGAAGCCGCGACCACGCCGAAGTGCTCAGGAACTGGAACGCGGCGCACGGGAGGTTGCCCGTGAATGGAGAACTGCGGCCGAGCTAGTCGCTATCGCCGAAAGATTCCAAGGGGCTCGAACGGCAGAGGAATCTGCCGCTATCGCAGCGATCGTCGTGCGATACCGATGCCTCGTCAACTTCGTCGTTGGGAACTTCCGAGGGCAGTGGTCAGAGGGTGACATCGCCCCTGTGGACTTCCTAGGCCTGCCGTGGCGAATCTCCGACGACACTCTGGACCGCACGATGCGTGGGCGGCTGCCGATCCTGAACACCGAGCAACAGCACATCTCATGGAGGCGTCTGGATGACGTCCCAACAATCTGGCCGGTCGGCTTCATTATCCGAGAGGTCGGGCGGCGCTCTCCGACTTCACTGACGCCCTTGACCAGCACGGAGGGCCAGGCGGCTCGCGCTTCGCGGAAGCACGCACTGGAGGTGGGCGACATCTTGTCGCGGGCATCATTCGGTCGCATCACGACCGTGGACCTTGCGCCGCCAAGAACCTAGAGGCGGAGCCGCGGGCGAGGGTG
>CAWCFZ010000006.1:0-203742 GCA_963795035.1 uncultured Actinomycetota bacterium
GACCCCCGCTTTCGCCAGCGGACCGGTCGCCGGACGGCGCGCTCATCGTGGGGTCCAACGCGGACGCGTGGCGCCGGTGTTCCGTGTTCGCTGTTGGCATAGCGCGAAGGTCCTGCTCAGCGGCTCTCGCGGCGCCCGTCGGTGCTCGCCCGCCGCGTCACCGCCGTCGTTGGCAGCGGCCGCACCAGAACAGGTTGCGGCCGGCGACCACCTGGGTGCGGACCCTGGAGCCGCAGGCCGGGCACGGCATCCCGGCCCGCTTGTAGACCGACGACGAGCGCTCGGTGAGGCGCGGGACCTCGCCGCGTCCCAGCGCCGCCTCGACGTCGAGGACCTGGTCCTCGACGGTGACGATGCGCCCGGTGGTGACGCCGAGCGGCAGCAGGCGCACGAGGTCGTCCCAGACGAGGCGCCACGAGGCCCGGCGCAGGTCCTTGCCCTGCGTGAACGGGGACAACCGGTGGCGGAAGAGGACCTCGCTGCGGTAGACGTTGCCGACCCCGGCGAGGACGGACTGGTCCATGAGCAGCTCGGCGACGGTGCGTGAGGAGCGCTGGAGGCGGGCCCACGCCACCTCCGGGTCGGCGCCGGGGCGCAGCGGGTCGGGACCCAGCCGGGCGAGGACCGCGTCGACCTCGTCGGGGGTGATGACGGTGCACAGGTTGGGGCCGCGCAGGTCGGCGACGTGCTCGGCGGTGCGCAGCCGCAACCGGACCTGGCCGACGACGGGGACCTCGGCGGTCCACTCGCGGCTGTCGACGGTGAAGGTCCCGATGAGCCCGAGGTGGACGTGCAGCCAGCGCTCGCCGCCGAACTCGACGAGCAGGTGCTTGCCGCGGGAGGTGGCCCGCACGAGCTCGCGCCCGCTCAGCTGGGCCGCGCCCTCGGCGAACTTCCCCTGCGGGCTGGTGACCTGCGGGTGCGAGCCGGCGAAGGCCTCGTGGAGGTCGCGGGCGAGCGCGAACAGCGTGTGACCCTCGGGCATGGCCGCCAGCGTAGGCGGCGCGACCGACGGGCGGTCGGGCGCCGACCGCGCCTCAGCGCAGGAACTCCTCGGGGTCGAACTCGGTGAGCGCGATGACCCGCACGCGCGGCAGGCGCCCGTTGAAGGCCTTGACGTCGTACTCGAGGTCGATGTGCTCCACGCCGTCGACGAGCAGGCTCCCCGCCGTGAACTCGCGGAACCCGACGACGGCGACCCGTCGGCCCTCCTCGAGCAGGGCGTGCAGGTGCGGCGCGAAGTCGGCGTCGTGGCTGGCGAGCACGACGTCGGCGTCGGGGTGGGTGAGCAGCGCGTCGAGGGTGCGCTGGATGCCGATGTCGACGACCTTCTCGCCGTCGGTCCCGGTGAGCGGCACCGGCCGGTAGCCGTTGGCGAGCAGGGCCTGCACGAACGGCAGCGGCAGCGTCCCCCCGGAGACGTTGAGGAAGAACAGGCCGGTGACCTGCTGGCCCCAGTGCTCCTCGAGGTGGTCGGTGAGCCGCTGCCAGCGCGGCCGCTCCTCGGGCTGCGGCCGACGGCCGAGCACCGACGAGCCGAGGGTGGCGTCGAGGTTCTCACCGTCGACGAGGACGAACGTGCGGCGGCCTTCGGTGTCGATGGTCAGCTCGCCTTCTTCTCGCTCTTCTTGGCCGCGGTCTTCTTCGCGGTCGACGTCGACGCCTTCTTCGCGGCGGTCTTCTTCGCCGCCGTCTTGGCCGCCGTCTTGGTGGCGGGCTTCTTCGCGGCCGGCTCGGGGGCCTCGCCGCGCGAGGCCTTGGCCTTCTCGACCGAGCGGGCCAGGGCCGCGAGCAGGTCGACGACCTCGCCGGACTCCTCGGGCTCGGCGGCGGCGACGCGCACCTCGCCGCCCTCGACCTTGGCCCGGACCAGCTCCTTGACCGCGAGGGCGTAGTCGTCCTCGTACTCGGAGGGGTCGTAGTCGCCGGCGAGCTGGTCGATGAGCATCTTGGCCATGTCCATCTCCTGCTTGGAGGCCTCCTGCTCCTCCTCGACGTGGGCGAAGTCGGCCGCGCGGACCTCGTCGGGCCACAGCATCGTCTGCATGACGATGACCCCGTCACGCACGCGCAGCACCGCCATCGTCATCCTGGTGCGGATGGAGACGGTGACGATCGCCATCCGCTTCTCCTTCTCCAGCGCGTCGCGGAGCAGGACGTAGGGCTTGGTCGCGGCCTTGTCGGGCTCGAGGTAGTACGACTTGTCGAGCCACATCGGGTCGATCTGGTCGGCCGGGACGAACTTCGTCACGCCGATCTCCTTGGAGGTCTTGCTCGGCAGGTCGGCGAAGTCGTCGTCGGTGAGGACGACCATGTCGCCGTCCTCGGTCTCGTACCCCTTGGCGATGTCGTCGTACGAGACCTCCTCGCCGTCGATGGAGCAGGTGCGCCGGTACTTGATCCGCCCGCCGTCCTCGCGGTGCACCTGACGGAACTGCACGTCGTGGTTCTCGGTCGCCGAGTACAGCCGCACCGGCACGTTGACCAGTCCGAAGGAGACCGCACCCTTCCAGATCGCCCGCATCGCCGCCCACACCCTTCCACCGTGCTCGCCGCTCCCTGCGTCGGGAGCGCGCAGTCCCAGCCTAGGCCCGCGCTCGGGTGCTCAGAGCTCCTCGGGGCAGCCACCTGAGCATCCGAGGCGAGACGGAGGGCGGCGGCGCGGCGGCTCACCCCGTGGGACGGGGAGGTCAGAACGGTGGAAGGTCGAGCTGGTGCGGGATGTGGGTCGCGTCGGCGCTGGAGCGGCGGCACGGGCGAGGCGGTTCGTCGATGTCGCCTGCGTCGAAACGCACTGTCTCGACCGGCACCTGTCCACGCCGAGGGGCTCGGCGGCCGGGGGTCGAGCTACCGAGGAGGTGTTCAAGGGCGAATCGACGGCACTGTGCGTGTCCGTCGTCCCGGGCCGTGGCGTCGTTTCGGTGGCGTGCGTCCGATGCGTCGAAGCGACCGGTTGTGGGGCGGGGAGGACGACGGTACGCAGGGCGTCGACGGGCGCGGTGGTGCGGTCGCGGCCGGTGGGGTCGGTCCAGGTGAGCGTGCCGTCGGGGGCGAGGCCGACGTGCCAGTCGGGTCGCTGGTTGACGCGGTGGCGTCGACGGCGAGGCAGATGAGGTTGGTGTCGGTGGTGAGCCCCGACGGCCAGGGGCTGACGAGGTCGAGGTCGCAGACCCGGCTGGCCCGGGTCCGGGGAACCGGCAGCGGCCGTCCCTGCGGCGGACCTTCAGGGCGGCGAGCTCCCTCGTCGCCCGCCACCCGGTGGTTCCGATGGTGCCTCGCAGGGCGCCGGTCGTCGGGTCACCCGGCGGGGCCGGACGGGTGGTCGCTGCGTCGAGCAGGGCGTCGACCCACGCACGGGGGACGAGTGTGGGCTCACCACCGAGGGGGCTCGGCACGTCGACCAGGTCGTCGGGCCGCGTCTCGCACGGGGCGTCGTCGGCCTGGGGCCGACGGGTCCGGGTGCGAACCGGCCAGCGCCTCGGCGGGGACGGCGAGCATGACGACGGTGGTGATCGTCGCGCTGGCGGTGACGAGGTCGACCCGGGCCTGGGCGCGGGCGCGCTCGACCCGCTCGAGGGCCGTCGGCGACGAGCTGCTCGGCCGGCGTCGATGGTGGCCCAGGCGCGGCGGCGTCTTCGCTGGGGAAGGTCCCTCCCCACCGGTCGACGCCCGGCTCGTCGACCCAGCGGCGCAGCCCACACGCCTCGCGGGCCCGACGGGTCTCGCTGCCGCACCAGGTCGGGGCTGATCCACGCCAGCAGCCCGTCGGCACCGTCGTCGTAGCTGGGGGGCCGTCTCGCGGGCGAGGTGCTCACCGAGCGAGGTGACGACCGCGTCGGCCACCTCGGGCGGAGCCTCCTCGAGCTCGTCGGCGACGACGCCCGCGCGGTAGGCGTCGAGGCTGCCGGCGCGCATCGCGTCGTGCAGCCCGCCCAGCCCGGTGCACGTCGTGGTCCCCGGCGCGCCGTCGGCGGCGAGGCGGACCACGCCCGCACCCGGCGCTCGGCGTGGACCGCGGAGACGTCGAGCGCGCCGGACACCAGCGACGGCCCGTCCAACGAGACGTGCCCGGGCGCGCGGTGGCGTTCCACGACCGATCCGTCGTCGAGGACGTCGGGCTCGATCGCGCACAGCCGCACGATGGCCTCGTCCTGGACCGCGGTCGCCGTGTTCACGACCTGCTGGCACGCCCGCACCACCTGCGCCCACCCATCGCGGTCCCCGATCGTCGCCCCGGGCAGCCGAAGGGCGCACAGGGCCCAGGGCGGGGCGGTGGTCGGTCTTGGGGACGTTCTTGCCCTTGACGACCTTGGCCTGGGGGTCACCCTGGCCAGGGCGGGTGATGTAGTGCAGCGTCGTGCCGTCGCCCACCTGGATGCTCTGGGACACGCCCGTCGGCGTGTTGTACACCCCGTAGGAGGCGGGCTGCGGCAGGTCCTTCACGAGGGTGATCCCCTTGTCCGGCACGTCGAACCACTTCTCGAGGTCTGCCGTCGACGCGAAGGTGATCGTGCCGATGATCAGGCCGGTCCCCTTGCCGGTGCTGAGCATGCACCGCCGGATCTTGCCCTTGCCGTCCGGGGTGTCGTTGGCCGTGATCGTCCCCATGAGGGGTCCGGTGACCGGTGCGGCGGCGAGGGTCCCCACCTGCTCGCCGGTGACCCAGCTGCACGGGCCCTCGTCCTGGGTGCCGGCGATGCCCGTGAGGGGGTCGTCCTTGCCGGTGCCGCCGGCGGGTGACGGGGACGCGCTCGGCGTCTCGGCGGGGGCCGAGGACGCGGCGGTTCCCGCTGCGGTGGCCGTGGTCGACGCGGCCGGTTCCTTCGCGCTGCCGCAGCCGGCGAGGGCGAGGGCGACGAGGGCGACGGTCGCCGGTGCGGCCCGGTGTGCGTGGGATCGGGTCATGGCTTCTCACCTCCGGGGTGGGGTCCGGGGCGGTCCCGGTCCACGAAGGGTCGCCAGGGGCGCTGACACCTCGCTGACATCCCGGACCGGGCCCGTGGCCTGCACTCGGGTGCTCAGGGGTCGCCGGGGCAGCCACCTGAGCACCCGAGGCGAGCAGGAAGGCGGCGGCGCGGCGGCCCGCCCCGGCAGGATGGGGGCCGTGGCCCCCTTCCGTCCGATGCTCGCGACCGTCGCCGAGCGCGTCCCGTCCGGCGGCGCCTGGGCGCACGAGGTGAAGTGGGACGGGATGCGGGTGCTCGTCGACGTCAAGGACGGCCGGGTCACCGTGTGGTCGCGCAGCGAGCGCGACGTCACCGCGGCCTTCCCCGAGCTCGACACCCTGGCCGACGCCTACGACGACATGCTTCTCGACGGGGAGGTCGTCGCGATGGAGTCGGGTCGCCCCAGCTTCCACGCCCTCACCGAGCGGATGCACGTCTCGCAGCGTCGAGCGGCGGAGCGGCTGATGGCGACGCGGCCGGTCACGCTCATGGTCTTCGACCTCCTGCGCCTGTTCGGCAACGACCTGCGCACCCAGCCGTGGTCGGCCCGGCGCGAGCTGCTCGAGAAGCTCGACCTCCAGGGGCCGAGCTGGAAGGTCCCACCGGTCTACGACGACGGCGCCGAGCTGCTTGAGGCCACCAGGGCGCAGGGCCTCGAGGGCATCGTCTCCAAGCGCCGGGCGGCCCCGTACGCCACCGGCCGCCGCTCACCGGACTGGCGCAAGACCGCGCACCGCGCCACCCGCTCCGTCGTCGTCGGGGGGTGGCGCACCGAGGTCGGCGCCTCCTCCGACCGGCTCGGCGCCGTCCTCGTCGGACTGCCCGACGGTGCCGGGGGCTGGCGCTACGCCGGGCGGGTCGGCTCGGGCCTCGCGGGCTCGGCCGGCCAGGCGCTCGCGATGCGGCTGCGCCGGATCCCTCGCGAGGACTCCCCGTTCTCCGACGAGGTGCCGGCCATCGACGCCACCGGCACGAGGTGGGTGCAGCCGCGGCTCGTCATCGAGGTCCGGGCGCTCGAGCTCACCAGCCAGCACCGGTTGCGCCAGCCCGCCTACCTCGGCGTCCGCTCCGACCTGACCCCCGACGACCTCGCGGAGGTCGAGGATGCCTGAGCGGTACGTGCCGGAGGTGACACGCGTCGAGGTGGCGGGGCGCAAGCTGCGCCTCACGAGCCTGGACAAGGTGATGTACCCCGCGACGGAGACGACCAAGGGGGAGGTGCTCAGCTACTACGCCAAGGTGGCGCCGGTCCTCCTCCCGCACCTCGCGAACCGCCCGGTGACCCGGGTCCGGTGGCCGCACGGCGTCGAGGACCAGATGTTCTTCGAGAAGAACCTGCCCTCGGGGGCCCCGAGCTGGCTGCCCCGGGTGCCGGTCGACGACGTCACCTACCCGCTCGTCACGGACCTCGCCGACCTGACCTACCTCGTCAACCTCAACTCCCTCGAGCTGCACGTGCCGCAGTGGACGGTCGACGGCGAGGAGCCGCAGGCTCCGGACCGGCTCGTCATCGACCTCGACCCCGGCAAGCCGGCCGGGCTGCACGAGTGCGCGCAGGTCGCCCTCCTCGTCCGCGAGCGGCTGGACACCCTCGGCCTCGAGCTCCACCCCGTGACGTCGGGCAGCAAGGGGATGCAGCTCTACGCGGCCCTCGGCGGTGACCTCACCTCCGACCAGGTCCGCGACCTCGCGATGCAGCTCGCCCAGGAGATGACCAAGAAGCACCCCGACCTCGTGCTGTGGAAGATGACGAAGTCGCTGCGGCCGGGAAAGATCTTCCTCGACTGGAGCCAGAACGTCGCGGCCAAGACGACCATCAGCCCGTACTCGCTGCGCGGGCGGGAGCTGCCCTGCGTCGCAGCCCCGCGCACGTGGGACGAGGTGGAACGCGGTGCGGCAGAACCCGACTCGCTGCGGCAGCTGATGTTCGACGAGGTCCTCGACCGCCTCGACGCCGAGGGCGACCTCATCGCCGACCTGCCCTGACGCGCTGCGGCCGCGGCGAACTTCCTGAGGACCGTCAGGCGGTGGCGCCGCGCGAGCGCGGGCACCCGGCGCACTCGACGCAGCCGGGCAGGGCGTAGATGAGGCAGCACGACTCACGGGGCGCGACGCCCGGGCGCAGCAGGCCGCTCGCCGACTCGGCCTCGCGGCGGGCCGCCACCCACATGTCGTCGACCATCGCGGTGCGCGTGTGCGGGCCGAGGCGGACCAGCGCCGGGTAGGCGTCGGCCAGGGGGGCGGCCACCGCCCGGTAGTCGGCCTCGGCGCGCTCGAGCCGGGCGCCGGAGTCGCCGTCGTCGGCCACGAGGTGGGTCAGCCGCACGCGCTGCGGCACCAGGGCCGGGCCGAGGTCGAAGGTGAGCCCGTCGAGCGCCGCGCGCCACGGGCCGCTGGCTGCGGCGTGGGCGGCGGTGTGGGCCGGCACCTGGAGCAGCCACTGGAGGACGAACGCGGCGGCCACCTGGGGCGGGGCGACGACGTCGTACCACCGGCCCTGGAGGGCGCTGAGCCCGCGCTGCCAGTCCCGGGGGTCCAGGGTGAGGTCGTGGGCCAGGGGACTCCCGCCGGCGACGAAGGACAGCCACGAGTGGCGTCGTGACATCAGCGACACGGCGCCCTCCGGGTCGGGGGGCGCCGTGTCGGGAAGCTGAGGTCGGCTCAGCCGTGGGCCTTGTCGTAGGCGGCCTGGACGTCGGCCGAGATGCGGCCACGGTCGCTGACCTGGTGGCCGTTGGAGCGGGCCCACTCGCGCACGGCCGAGAGGTCGGACTTCGCACCGCCACGAGCCGCGCCGCGGGGCGCGCGGCCGGCGCTCTTGCGGCCGCCGGTGCGCTCGGCGTGACCGATCCACACCGCCAGCTCGTCGCGCAGCTTCGCGGCGTTGGCCGAGGTGAGGTCGATCTCGTACGACACGCCGTCGAGCGAGAACGAGACCGTCTCGTCGGCGGGGGAGCTCTTGTCGAGATCGTCGACGAGCAGCACCTGGACCTTCTTAGCCATGGTTTTCCCTTCGGTGAATCACAATCGGACGCCGGATATTGGCGCTCACCGAAAAAGATATCATCGCGCCGAAGGTCGGGAGAATCGTTTCAATGAAATGTCAGGGAGCGCCGGGGGTATTTCCGCCCGCTTTTCCCGCACGGTCGGCCCGGTCGTCGGTGGGTGCCGCAGGCGGGGTGGCGGCAGCCCGGCGAGCGTCCTGCTCGGTCTCGAACTGCTTCTGCGCGAGCCGCTCACGGCGGTCTCCCTCGATCATCGACCGGATGAGGAAATAGAAGAGGATCGACACGAGAATCGTCGGGAGAATGGCGGTGAGATAGGGCCACACGGCGTCCATGTCAGGCCTCCGGCTTCAGGTGCGGAAACAAAATGGTCTCGCGGATGTTCGCGCCCGTGAAGAGCATGACGAGGCGGTCGACCCCCAGGCCCAGGCCGCCCATCGGCGGGGCGCCGTACTCGAGTGCCCGCAGGAAGTCCTCGTCGAGCTGCATCGCCTCGGGGTCGCCGCCGGAGGCGCGCAGCGACTGCGCCGTCAGCACCTCGCGCTGGACCACGGGGTCGACGAGCTCGGAGAAGCCGGTGCCCCGCTCGACCCCGCCGATGATGAGGTCCCAGGCCTCGATGTGGCCCGGCTTGCTGCGGTGCGGGCGAGCGAGGGGCTGGGCGATGGCGGGGTAGTCGCACAGGAACGTCGGCTGGAGCAGGCCCGGCTCGACGAGCTCGCCGAGCAGCTCGAGGAAGACCTTGTCCTTCTCCAGCGCCGGGTCGACCTCCACGCCGTGGGCGGCGGCGTACCCGAGGAGGGTCTCCCTCGGGGTGTCGATGGTGACCGCCTCGCCCACCACCTCGCTCACGGCGTCGTACACGGGCAGCCAGCGCCACTCGGCGCCGAGGTCGACCGCGCCGGCAGGGGTCTGCACGACCCGTGAGCCGAGCGCGTCGGCCACCCCGAGGTAGAGGTCGCGCATCAGGGCGCCGATCGAGGTCTGGTCGCCCCACGCCTGGTACGCCTCGAGCATCGTGAACTCGGGGGAGTGGGTGGCGTCCACGCCCTCGTTGCGGAAGATCCGGCCCATCTCGTAGACCCGGTCGACCCCACCGACGACGGCCTTCTTGAGGTTGAGCTCGAGGGCGATGCGCAGGACCATCTCGTGGTCGAAGGCGTTCATGTGGGTGCGGAAGGGGCGGGCCGCGGCGCCGCCGTGGACGAGCTGGATGACCGGCGTCTCGACCTCGACGTAGCCCTGACCGTCGAGCACCGAGCGGATGGCGCGCAGGGCGGTGGCCTTGGTGCGCACCATGTCGCGGGCCTCCTGGCGCACGACGAGGTCGGCGTAGCGCTGCCGGACCCGCGACTCCTCGGACAGCTCCTTGTGCAGGACGGGCAGCGGGCGCAGCGCCTTGCTCGCCATCTCCCAGCGGGTGGCCATCACCGACAGCTCGCCGCGGCGGGAGGAGATGACCCGGCCCTGGACGAAGACGTGGTCGCCGAGGTCGACGTCGGCCTTCCACGCGGCGAGCGCGTCCTCGCCGACCTCCGCGAGGCTGAGCATCACCTGGAGGCGGGTGCCCACGCCCTCCTGGAGCGTCGCGAACGCGAGCTTGCCCGTGGTGCGGACGAAGACGACCCGACCGGCGACGCCGACGACGTCCTGGGTCTCCTCGGCCGTCCCGAGGTGCCCCCACTGCTCGCGGACGTCGGCAGGGAGTGGGTGCGCGCGACGGCGACGGGGTGGGCCTGGCCACCCCCCGCGATGATGCGGTCGCGCTTCTCGCGCCGGATCCGCAGCTGCTCGGGCAGGTCGGCCTCGGGGAGGGCAGGCGTCGGGCTCTCGGTCACGAGGGACAAGCCTACGGGCGGGGTCGGCGCCGGCTGCGACCGTCCCCGACGTGCCGCCCCACCCCCTCGGCGAACGGGCGGGTCGCGCCGATCTGCCGGAGCGAAACGGTGGCGCCGGCCACCCTTTGACAATATGATCTATTGACCTGACAAATGGAGCCATCGGCCAGGCACGGCCGAGCTCGCCCCTTGACGAGAGGATGTTCCGGTGGCCGAGTCCAAGGCGCGCAACACCGACCCCCGCTACAGCAAGCTGACGATCGGCGTGTGTCCCGACCAGTGGGGGGTGTGGTTCCCCCGCGACGACCGGCAGATCGACTGGGACGTGGCTCTCGACGAGATGGCGCAGGCCGGGTTCTCGGTCATGGAGACCGGGCCCTACGGCTACTTCCCGACCGACCCGGTGCGCCTGAAGGAGGAGATGGACGCCCGGGGGTTCCGGGTCGTCGCCGGCACCGGCTGGGGCGTCCTGCACCGGGCCGAGGCCTGGGCCGACACCGAGAAGCTGTTCCGCTCCATCGGCGAGACCCACGCCGCGGTGGGCGCCGAGTACGTCGTGCACCTGCCCCCGATGTTCCGTGACGAGAAGACCGGCGAGTACATCGGACGACAGGGTGCTGTCGACGCGACGCCTGGAACCTCTACATCAGCAACGCCGACCGCCTGGGCCGGATCATGAAGGAGGACTACGGCCTGAAGATGGTCCTGCACCCCCACGGGGACTCCCACATCGAGACGCCCGCCGACATCGACCGCGTCTTCCAGGCGACCGACCCCGAGTACGTGGGCTTCTGCCTCGACACCGGGCACATCGTCTACGGCGACGGCGACCCGATGGAGCTGTGCCGCCAGTACCCCGAGCGCATCTCCTACGTCCACATCAAGGCCATGGACCCGGTCCTCGTCAAGCAGGCCCACGACGAGGACTGGCCGTTCGTCAAGGCGGTCCACGCCGGGTGCTCGGTCACGCCGCCGGCCGGCCTGCCCGACATGGGCGAGCTCATCGAGGCCCTCGCCGACCTCGACAAGGAGCTCTACGTCGTCTGCGAGCAGGACATGTACGGCTGCGACCCGTCGTTCCCGCTGCCCAACGCCGTCAAGACCCGCGAGTACCTCGCCGGGCTGGGGCTGGGCCGGCTGTGACCGGCTGCTGCCGGGTCAGCGCTCGTCGACCATGATGTCGATCGAGTAGTCCTCGGCCCGGTAGCAGTGGTCGCCGAACTCGACGGCCCGCCCCGCCGCGTCGAAGGCCATCCGGCTCATCGTCAGGACCGGCTGCTGCCCCCGGATGTCGAGGTACCGGCGCTCGGCGGGCGTCGGCATCCGGGCCCCGATGGCCTGCTGGGCCACGACCGGCCGCACCCCGCGGTTGCGCAGCGCGGCGTAGAGGCCGCTCTCCTCCAGCTCCTCGAGCGTGATGTCGGAGTACTGCGGCGGCAGCCAGTTGTGCATGTAGGCGATGGGGTCGCCGTCGGCGGTCCGCACCCGCACGACGAGCAGCATCGGGGTGTCGGCCTCGAGGTCCAGCGCCGCCGCGGCGCGCTCGTCGGTGACGATCTCGTGGGTGAGGATCGTCGTCCGCGGGTGGCGTCCCGCGCGGCGCAGGTCGTCCCAGAGGCTCGTCAGCTCGGCGCGACGGTGGACCTTGCGGTTGGCGACCCTCGTCCCCAGGCCGCGGCGACGCACGAGCAGCCCCTGGTCGACCATCTCCTGGATCGCCCGGCGCACCGTGGGCCGGGAGAGGCGCAGCCGCTCGGCGAGGGCGACCTCGTTCTCGAACGGGTCGCCGGGCTGGAGGCGGCCGTCGGCGATGGAGGCGCTCAGCTGCTCGGAGAGCTGGTGGTACAGGGGCACCGGGGAGTCACGGTCGATCGCGACGTTGACGAGATGCGCACTCACGAGGAGAACTGTAGGTGACCGGGTGTGACGACAAGCGAGACTGCACAGGTCCGCATATGAGTATGTCAGGACAAAGGGTTGACAGGAGGTCGCCACGTCCGTGAGAGTTGCCGTGAGCGAATGAACCGGTGCCCCGACGAACACGTGGCGCCCCCACACGAAGGAGTGCGGATGCGGATCGGCCTGGCTGGGGTGGGGCGCATCGGCGCCTTCCACGCCGCGACCCTCTCGGGGCTCGACGCCGTCGACGAGGTGGTCGTCACCGATGCCGACCCCGGCCTCGCGGCGAAGGTGGCCGACGAGCTCGGCCTCACCGTCGCGCCCGACGTCGCGTCGCTCCTCGCCTCCGGCATCGACGGGTTCGTCATCACCACGGCGACCCCCGGCCACGCACCGCTGCTGCGCCAGGGGGTCGCGGCCGGCATCCCCACGTTCTGCGAGAAGCCGGTCGCGGGGACCCTCGCCGAGACCATCGAGCTGACGCGGCTCGCCGAGTCGACCGACGTGCCGGTCCACGTCGGGTTCCAGCGGCGCTTCGACGCCGGCTACCGCCGGGCCCGCGCGGCCGTCCTCGCGGGAGAGCTCGGTCCCGTCCACGCGGTACGGGCGACGACGCACGACCAGGCACCGCCCCACGCGGCCTACATCCCCACGAGCGGCGGGCTCTTCCGCGACTGCTCGGTGCACGACTTCGACATCGTCCGCTTCGTCACCGGGCACGAGGTCGCCAGCGTCTACGCCACCGGCGAGAACAAGGGAGCGGCGTTCTTCGGCGAGGCCGGCGACGTCGACACCGCCGCCGCGATCCTCACGCTCGACGACGGCACCCTCGTCACGGCCAGCGCCACCCGCTACTCCGGTGGGGGCCACGACGTGCGCATGGAGGTCATGGGCCAGGACGGCACCATCGCCGTCGGCCTCGACGACTCCCTGGCGATGCGCTCGGCCGAGCCCGGGGCCACCTTCCCGGCCGGTCCCCAGCACTGGTCGTTCATGGACCGCTTCAAGCCGGCCTACGTCACCGAGCTCACGGCCTTCCTCGACGTCGCCGCGGGTCGCACCCCCAGCCCGTGCACGGTCCGGGACGCCCTCGAGGCCTTCCGCGTCGCCGAGGCCTGCGAGCTGTCGCGGGCGCAGCGTCGCCTCGTCCAGCTGTCCGAGATCCCCACGGTGGAGGTCCGACACGCATGAGCGCGCACCTCGGCCACGACCTGGTCTCCATGGGCAGGACCGGCGTCGACGTCTACCCGCTCGAGCACGGGGTCGGGCTCGAGGACGTGCGCACCTTCGAGAAGTTCCTCGGTGGCAGCGCGACCAACGTCGCGGTGGCCGCCGCCCGGCACGGCCACTCCGTGGCACTGGTCACCAAGGTCGGCGACGACCCGTTCGGGCGCTACGTCCGCCGCGAGAGCGCCCGGCTCGGCGTGGACCCGAGGTACATCAGCGTCATCGACGGGGCGGGTCCCCCCACCCCGGTGACCTTCTGCGAGGTCTTCCCCCCGGACGACTTCCCGCTGCACTTCTACCGCTACCCGTCGGCCCCCGACCTCCTCCTCACCGAGGAGGACCTCCCCCTCGACGCGGTGCGTGATGCTCGGGTCTTCTGGGCCACCGTCACCGGCCTGTCGCAGGAGCCGTCGCGCGGGACGCACTTCGCGGCCTGGGAGGCCCGCGCCCGTCGCGCCCACACCATCCTCGACCTCGACTACCGCCCGATGTTCTGGGACGACCCGGCCGAGGCCAGCGAGCAGGTCGGCAAGGCGCTGGAGCACGTCACCGTCGCCGTCGGCAACCGCGAGGAGTGCGAGGTCGCGGTCGGCGAGACCGACCCCCACCGGGCCGCCGACGCCCTCCTGGACCGCGGGCTCGACCTCGCCGTCGTCAAGCAGGGACCCAAGGGGGTCCTCGCGGCCACTCGTGACGAGCGGCTCGAGGTGGCACCCCACCCCGTGAGGGTCGTCAACGGCCTCGGCGCCGGCGACGCCTTCGGCGGGGCCCTGGTCCACGGACTGCTCGCCGGGTGGGACCTGCGGCGCACCGTCGAGTTCGCCAACGTGGCCGGGGCCATCGTCGCCTCACGCCTGGAGTGCTCCACCGCGATGCCGACGACCTACGAGGTCCAGGCCGCCCTCGCCGAGCGCGGGTCGGCGTCATGAGCCCCCACGGCCCCGTCCCGCGCGTGCACCTCACCGAGGTCCGGGCGACCGACCCCGGACGCGTCGCCCGCACCTGGGCGCAGCGCCGCCGCCGCACCCTGCTGGGCGATGACGGGCGCCTCCTCATCGTCGCGGCCGACCACCCCGCCCGTGGGGCCCTGGGGGTCCGCTCGGACGCCATGGCCATGGCCAGCCGCTCCGACCTCCTCGAGCGGCTGGCGGTCGCGCTGTCCCGGCCCGGTGTCGACGGCGTGCTCGGCACGGCCGACGTCCTCGACGACCTCCTGCTCATGGGCGCGCTCGACGACAAGGTCGTCATCGGCTCGATGAACCGCGGCGGCCTCCAGGGCGCCGTCTTCGAGCTCGACGACCGCTTCACCGGCTACTCGGCCGCGGCGATCGCCGCGCAGGGCCTCGACGGCGGGAAGATGCTGACCCGGGTGGCCCTCGGCGACGCCGGCACGGCGCCCACCCTCGAGGCCAGCGCCCGCGCGGTCGGTGAGCTCGCCGAGCGGGACCTCATCGCAATGGTCGAGCCGTTCCTGTCGGTCGTCGAGGACGGGCGGGTGCGCAACCTCCTCGACCCCGACTCGGTCATCCGCTCCATCCACATCGCCGCGGGCCTGGGGTCCACCAGCTCGCACACGTGGCTCAAGCTGCCGGTCGTCGACGAGCTGCCCCGGGTCATGGACGCCACGACGCTGCCGACCCTGCTCCTCGGCGGGGACCCCCAGGGGCACCCCGACGACACCTACGCCTCGTGGGGCGCCGCCCTCGACATCCCCGCCGTGCGGGGCCTCGTCGTCGGGCGGGCGCTGCTCTACCCCGGTGACGGGGACGTCGCCGCCGCGGTCGACGTCGCGGCCGGGCTCGTCCACGGGGGGAACCGATGAGCCCGACGACGTCCGGACGCGGAGCGGACAACGGCACGTACGTGCGGGCGTTCGGCTCGGCGGTCGACGGACCGTTCGCCGTCGCCGTGACGCCCACCGCGACCGACCCCGTCCCCGGCTGGGAGCACACCCGGCTGCGGGTCGCGACGATCGCGTCCGGCGGGCACGTCGAGCACGAGGGCCACGACGAGGAGACGCTCGTCGTGCCGCTCGCGGGCTCGTTCCGCGTCGAGGTGACCGAGGCCGACGGCACCGCCCACGACGTCACCCTGGACGGTCGGACCGGGGTCTTCGAGGGTCCCACCGACGTGGTCTACGCCGGGCGCGGCTCGCGCGTCCGCGTCTCCCCGCTGGGGTCGGGCGACGGTCGCGTCGCCCTGTGCGGTGCCCCGGCCCACAAGGCGGCCGCGCCGAAGCCCGTCCGGCACCTGCGGGCCGCCGAGGTGCCCGTCGAGCTGCGTGGCGCCGGGCTCGCGAGCCGTGAGGTGCGCAACATGGGGCTGCCCGACGTGCTCGACGCCGACTCGTTCCTCGTGTGCGAGGTCATCACCCCTGCCGGCAACTGGAGCTCGTGGCCGCCGCACAAGCACGACGTGGAGCGGCCCGGCGAGGAGAGCGCGCTCGAGGAGATCTACTACGTCGAGACCCGCTCCACCGACGCGCGGGGCACCGACCCGGTGGGCTACCTGCGCGTCTACGGGTCCTCGCCGGCCCGCCCGCTCGACGTCCTCGCCGAGGTCCGCACCGGTGACGTCGTCCTCGTCCCCCACGGCTGGCACGGCCCGGCGGTCGCGGCACCCGACGCCGACCTCTACTACCTCAACGTCATGGCCGGTCCCGGGCCGGATCGGGCCTGGCGCATCTGCGACGACCCGGCGCACGCCTGGGTGCGCGACCTCTGGGCCGACGAGGCCGTCGACCCCCGACTCCCCGTGGGAGGAGACCCCCGATGAGCAGCCCGTCCGGCACCGTGCGACTGACCGTCGCCCAGGCGACCGTGCGCTTCCTGGCCAACCAGTGGACCGAGCGCGACGGTGAGCGCCTGCGGCTCTTCGCCGGGTGCTTCGGCATCTTCGGCCACGGCAACGTGGCGGGCATCGGCCAGGCGCTGCTCCAGGAGGAGGTGCGCGCGACCGACGCGGGCGTGGTCCCCGACCTCCCGTACGTCCTGGCGCGCAACGAGCAGGCGATGGTGCACACCTCGGTGGCCTACGCCCGCCAGAAGGACCGCCTGCAGACCTGGGTCTGCACCGCCTCGGTCGGCCCCGGCTCGACGAACATGCTCACCGGCGCCGCGCTCGCCACGATCAACCGGCTCCCGGTCCTCCTGCTCGCGTCGGGCACGTTCGCCACCCGCGCCTCCTCGCCGGTGCTGCAGGAGCTCGAGCTGCCGTACGCCGGTGACGTCACGGTCAACGACGCCTTCCGTCCCCTGTCGAGGTTCTTCGACGAGGTGATGCGTCCCGAGCAGCTGCCCTCGGCCCTCCTGGGCGCCATGCGGGTGCTCACCGACCCGGCCGAGACGGGCGCGGTGACGCTCTCGCTCCCGCAGGACGTCCAGGCCGAGGCGCACGACTGGCCCGAGGAGCTCTTCGCCGAGCGCATCTGGCACGTCGCCCGGCCCCTCCCCGAGCCGGGGCGGGTCGCCGCCGCGGCGGAGGTCATCAGGTCGGCGAAGCGGCCCCTGGTCGTCGCCGGCGGCGGCGTGCACTACTCGGGGGCCGAGGACGCCCTGCGGGCGTTCTGCGAGGCGACCGGCATCCCGGTCGGTGAGGCGCAGGCCGGCAAGGGCTCGCTGCCGCACGGCCACCCCCAGCAGATGGGCGCGGTCGGCTCGACGGGCACGACGGCCGCGAACGCCCTGGCCCGAGAGGCCGACGTCGTCATCGGCATCGGCACGCGGTTCTCGGACTTCACCACGGCATCGCGAACCGCGTTCCAGGACACCGGTGTCCGGTTCGTCAACATCAACATCGCTGCCTTCGACGCCGGCAAGCACAGCGGCCTGTCGGTGGTCGCGGATGCGCGTGAGGCCCTGACCGCGCTCACCGGCGCCCTCGACGGCTGGTCGGTCCCGCGGGCCCACCGTCGCCGCCAGGCGAGCCTGTGGAAGGAGTGGGACGCCCGGGTCGAGGAGACCTACGACCCGCCGACCTCCGTGACGAAGCGGCTCGCCGAGGGCCTGCTCACGCAGGGCACCGTGCTCGGCTGCGTCAACGAGCTGACCGACCCGCGCGACGTCGTCATCTGTGCCGCGGGCTCGATGCCGGGCGACCTCCACAAGCTCTGGCGGGTCCGTGACCGCAAGGCGTACCACGTCGAGTACGGCTACTCCTGCATGGGCTACGAGGTCCCCGCGTCGATCGGCGTCAAGCTCGCCGACCCGACCCGCGAGGTCTGGGCGATGGTCGGCGACGGCGGCTACCTCATGATGCCCACCGAGCTCGTCACCGCCGTGCAGGAGCGGGTCAAGGTCGTCATCGTGCTCGTGCAGAACCACGGGTACCACTCGATCGGCTCGCTCTCGGAGAGCCTGGGGTCCCAGCGCTTCGGCACCCGCTACCGCATGCGCGGCACGACCTCGCACCGCCTCAACGGCGACTTCGTGCCCGTCGACCTCGCCGCCAACGCCCGCAGCCTGGGCTGCCACGTCATCGAGGTGCACTCGCGCGACGAGCTCGAGGCCGCCATCGCCGAGGCCCGGGCCTGGCCCCAGGACGGTGGCCCGGTCGTCATCCACGTCGAGACCGACCCGTTCGTCCACGCGCCCGACAGCGAGAGCTGGTGGGACGTGCCCGTGAGCGAGGTCTCGGCGCTCACCTCGACGACCAAGGCCTACAGGACCTACGCCGGGTTCAAGTCCACCCAGCGTCCCCTGGTGACCCCGACCGGAGCCCCCAGTGGGCGCCGTCGCGGGGGAAGGACGAAGGAGGACTGACCGGCACCGAGTACACCGCAGCACAGCCACACGGCAACGTCGCACCACCCCCTGCTCCACCAACCTGCTCAACCATCACCGGCTCGCGGAGACGGTGACGTCGAAAGGTATGACCCTCATGATTCGCAAGAAGCCCGTCGCCGCACTGGCCACCACGCTGGCCCTGGCACTGTCCCTCGCCGCCTGCTCGTCCTCCGGTGGCAAGCAGGAGACCACCTCCAACGGCTCCAACGCCGGGGTGGCCGACACCCCCAAGATGACCGTCGCGATGATCACCCACCAGGCGCCCGGCGACACGTTCTGGGACATCATCCGCAAGGGCGCCGAGGCCGCCGCTGCGAAGGACAACGTCGACCTCCAGTACACCAACGACCCGGACGCCACGAAGCAGGCCCAGCTGATCCAGGCCGCCATCGACAGCAAGGTCGACGGCATCGCGGTCACCTCCCCGAACACCGGTGCCCTGGGCGCCGCCATCAAGGCAGCCGTCGCCGCCGGCATCCCCGTGACGATGTTCAACGCGGGGGGCAACGACGCGATCGACCTCGGGGCCATCGGCTACTTCGGCCAGGGCGAGACCGAGGCCGGGATCGGGGCCGGCAAGAAGATCGTCGAGGAGGGCGGCAAGAACATCCTCTGCGTCATCCAGGAGCAGGGCCAGCAGCAGCTCGAGGACCGCTGCGCCGGTGTCACCGAGGGCGCGGTGGGCGCCACCGTCCAGCGCCTCTACGTCAACGGCCGTGACGACTCCGCGGTCACCACCTCCATCCAGGCCAAGCTCACCGAGGACAAGAGCATCGACTTCGTGCTCGCCCTCGGGGCGCCGTTCGCCCTCGACGCGGTCAAGTCCGTCGAAGGGGCCGGCAGCTCGGCGAAGATCGGCACCTTCGACACCAACAAGGAGCTCGTCGGCGCGATCAAGGACGGCAAGGTCGGCTTCGCCATCGACCAGCAGCCCTACCTCCAGGGCTACCTCGCGGTCGACGCGCTGTGGCTGTTCAAGACCAACGGCAACACCCTCGGTGGGGGCACCAACGTCGCCACCGGTCCGTCGTTCATCGACAGCACCAACGTCGACGTGGTCTCGGAGTTCGCCGCCAAGGGAACCAGGTGACCTGAGATGACATCCGTCACGACCACGCCCGCCGACGACCGGGTCGGCAAACGCTCCGCGCTCTCCATGATCCTGGCCCGCCCCGAGGTGGGAGCCCTCTTCGGGGCGATCGCCATCGCGGCGCTCTTCCTCGCGGTCGCGCCGCCCTTCCGGAGCGTCGGGAACATCGGCACCGTCCTGTACGGCTCCTCGACCATCGGCCTGCTGGCCGTCGTCGTGGCGCTGCTCATGATCGGTGGCGAGTTCGACCTGTCGGCGGGCGTGGCCGTGACGACGTCCGGGCTGATGGCCGCCCACGTGGCCTGGTACTTCAGCCTCAACGTGTGGGTCGGCGTCTTCGCCGCCCTCGCCCTCTCGCTGGCCGTCGGGGCCTTCAACGGCTGGCTGCTGCACGTCACGGGGCTGCCCAGCTTCCTCGTGACCCTGGGGACGTTCTTCGTGCTCCAGGGGGTCAACCTCGCGATGACCCGCATCATCGCCGGTGGCGTCTCGTCGAACTCGATCAACGACCTCGACGGCTACGACAGCGCCAACGCGGTCTTCGCGTCGTCGTTCAGGCTCGGCACGATCGAGGTCAAGATCCCCGTCGTCTACTGGGTGCTGCTCACGATCGTCGCCTCGGTGATCCTGCTGCGGACCCGGTACGGCAACTGGATCTTCGCGGTCGGCGGCGACTCCGCGGCGGCCCGTGCCGTCGGGGTGCCCGTCGTGGTCACGAAGATCGCCCTGTTCATGGGCGTCGGGTTCGGCGCCTGGCTGCTCGGCATGCACCTGCTCTTCGAGTACAACAACGTCCAGTCCGGGCAGGGCGTGGGCAACGAGTTCATCTACATCATCGCGGCCGTCATCGGCGGCTGCCTCCTCACCGGCGGTTACGGCTCGGTGGTGGGCGCGGCCGTCGGAGCGCTGATCTTCGGCATGACCCAGCTCGGCATCACCTACGCCGGCTGGAACGTCGACTGGTTCAAGACCTTCCTCGGCGTCATGCTCATCGCCTCGGTGCTCGTCAACATGTACGTCAAGCGAAAGGCGGAGGGCCGATGAGCGCGCTCGAGCAGACCCAGGTGGAGCAGAGCGACGGGCCGGTCCTCGAGCTCGAGGACTGCGGCAAGAGCTACGGGAACGTCCACGCCCTGCGGGGGGTGAACATCAGCGTGCGCCAGGGCGAGGTCACCTGCGTCCTCGGCGACAACGGAGCCGGCAAGTCCACCCTCATCAAGATCATCTCGGGCCTGCACGACTACACCGAGGGCTCGATGAAGCTCAACGGCATCGTGCGCCGGTTCAACAGCCCCCGGGTCGCGCAGGCCCTCGGCATCGCGACGGTGTACCAGGACCTGGCCCTCGCACCGCTCATGGCGGTGTGGCGCAACTTCTTCCTGGGCAACGAGGTCCGCAAGGGACCCTTCCTCGACGTCGAGCAGATGAAGCGGGTCTGCGGCGAGGAGCTGACGAAGATGGGCATCGTCATCCCCGACCTGGAACGGCCGGTGGGCAGCCTGTCCGGCGGCCAGCGACAGGTGATCGCCATCGCCCGGGCCATCTACTTCGGGGCCAAGGTGATCATCCTCGACGAGCCCACGGCCGCCCTCGGCGTCAAGCAGTCGGGCGTGGTGCTCAAGTACATCGTCAAGGCGCGCGATGCGGGCCTCGGCGTCATCTTCATCACCCACAACCCGCACCACGCCTACCTCGTGGGCAACCACTTCGTCATCCTCAAGCTGGGCCGGGTCGTGCTCGACGCGCACCGCAGCGAGCTGACCCTCGAGAAGCTGACCGGTGAGATGGCCGGCGGGCAGGAGCTCGACGAGCTGAGCCACGAGCTGCAGGGCGTCGACCCGGGCAAGGTCGTCCCCCCGCACGAGGTCCCCCACGGGGCCCTCGGCGGGCCGGTCGTCGAGCCGGACGAGACGCAGGAGGGCCGGTGACCGACCAGGACCTGAGGGTCGGGATCATCGGCGTCGGCATGATGGGCGCCGACCACGCCGAGCGCCTGGCCCGCCGGATCTCCGGCGCCCGCCTCGTGGCGGTGTCCGACCCGGACACCGCCCGGGCGGGGGCCCTCGCAGCCACGTTCGACGGGGTGCGCGCCCTCGACGACCCGCTGGCCCTCGTGGCCGACGACGACGTCGACGCCGTGCTCGTCGCCTCCCCGGGCTTCGTGCACGAGGAGCAGGTGCTCGCCTGCCTCGACGCCGGCAAGCCGGTGCTCTGCGAGAAGCCGCTGACGATGGACGGCGAGTCCTCGCTGCGCGTCGTGCGCGCCGAGCGCGAGGGCGGCCGTCCCCTGGTCCAGCTCGGCTTCATGCGGCGCTTCGACCCCGAGTACGCCCGGCTCAAGGCGCTGCTCGACTCGCAGCGGCTGGGCCGGCTGCTCGTGCTGCACAACACCCACCGCAACAAGGACGTCCCGGACTCGTTCCGCTCGGAGATGATCGTGCGCGACAGCCTCGTGCACGAGGTCGACGTCTCGCGCTTCCTGTTCGGTGAGGAGATCGCCGAGGTCACGGTGTTCTCACCGACCCCGACCTCGGCTGCCGCGCCGGGTGTCGTCGACCCCCAGGTCTCGGTCTTCCGGATGGCCGGCGGAGCGGTCGTCACCAACGAGGTGTTCGTCCGCAACCAGGTCGGCTACGAGGTGCGCTGCGAGGCGGTCTGCGAACGCGGCACCGCGATCGCGGGGCGCGCGTGGGGCGAGCTCTACACGACGGCGGCCCCGGCGTCGGGCGACGACGGGGTCTGGGGCGGCCTGGTGCCCGCCGACTTCCGCGTCCGCTTCGCCCTCGCCTACGACCTGGAGGTCCAGGCCTGGGTCGACGCAGCCCGCCGCGGCGAGGTCGTGGGGCCCACGGCGTGGGACGGCTACGCCGCCACCGTCGTGTGCGAGGCCGGGATGGCCTCGCTGGCCTCCGGCGAGCCGGTGGCCGTCGACATCGTCGACGAGGAGACCCTCGCGTGAAGATCGCCCTCGACCCGTACATGTTCCGCGAGGTCACCACCCTCCAGACCCTCCCCGGCGTCGTCGCCGACCTCGGCTACGAGTGGATCGAGCTCTCCCCCCGCGAGGACTTCACCCCGTTCTTCACCCACCCACGCGTCGACGACGCGGGGGTCAGGGCGTTCGGCACGGCCCTTCGGGCCGCCGGCGTCGGGGTCTCCTCGGTGCTGCCGCTCTACCGCTGGGCCGGGCCGGACGAGGACGCCCGGCAGGCCGCGGTGCGCTACTGGAAGCGCGCCATCGCGGTGGCCTCGATCCTCGGGGTCGACACGATGAACTCGGAGTTCAACGGCAACCCGCGCGAGGCCGACGTCTGCGAGGCGCAGTTCTGGCGCTCGATGGAGGAGCTGCTGCCGGTGTTCGAGAAGGAGGGGATCCGGCTCGTCCTCGAGCCGCACCCCGACGACTTCGAGGAGGACGGCAAGCGGGCGATCGACCTCATCCGGGCGATCAACAGCCCGAACGTCTCGTTCCTCTACTGCACCCCGCACACCTTCCACCAGGGCAACGACGTCGACGGCATCCTCGACAAGGCGGGGCCGCTGACGACGATGTGCCACCTCGCCGACGTCTACGACCACACGGCGTCCTCGGGGCTGCGGTACATCGTCAACCCTCCCGGCTCGCAGGTGAGCGTCCACCAGCACCTCGACATCGGGCAGGGGGAGGTCGACTTCGGCGCCTTCTTCGCGGCCCTGGAGCGCAACGGCTTCGACGGCATCCTCACCGCGTGCGTCTTCGCGTGGGAGGACCGCGCCGAGGCGTCGAGCCGCTTCATGCGCGAGAGCATCGAGGGCCACCTCTCGCGGTGGTCCACGGCGCCGACCCTCGAGTCCCCCACCTGAGACCGGGGAGTCGTCGCGTCCGCATGTTAGTATGTAAGAACATTTAGGGCGACACGCCTCTGCCACACTGAAGAGCACCACCCACACGGACAAGGACCGATCACCGTGAGCACAACCCCGACCCGCATCACCCACCTCCTCAACGGCGCCCCGTGGGAGGGCACCGCCGAGCGCACGAGCCCCGTCTTCAACCCGGCCACCGGGGAGCAGACCGGAGCACTCGACCTCGCCTCGGCCGCCCTCGTCGGGGAGGTCGTCACCGCGGCGCACGAGGCGTGGGCCTCGTCGTGGGGCAGCATCTCGCTCGCCAAGCGCACCCAGGTGCTCTTCCGCTTCCGCGAGCTGCTCAACGAGCGCAAGGAGGACGTCGCCGCCCTCATCACGGCCGAGCACGGCAAGGTCCTCTCCGACGCCCTCGGCGAGGTGACCCGTGGCCTGGAGGTCGCCGAGTTCGCCTGCGGCATCCCCCACCTGCTCAAGGGTGGCTTCACCGAGAACGCCTCGACCAAGGTCGACGTCTACTCGATGCGCCAGAGCCTGGGCGTCGTCGCCGTCATCAGCCCGTTCAACTTCCCGGCGATGGTCCCGCTGTGGTTCGTGCCGGTCGCGATCGCGTGCGGCAACGCCGTCGTCATCAAGCCCAGCGAGAAGGACCCGTCGGCGGTCAACGCCGTGGCGGCGCTGTGGAAGGAGGCCGGCCTGCCCGACGGCGTGCTCAGCGTCGTGCACGGTGACAAGGAGGCCGTCGACGCGCTCCTCACCCACCCCGAGGTCAAGGCCGTCTCCTTCGTGGGCTCCACCCCGATCGCGAAGTACGTCTACGAGACCGGCACCGCGCACGGCAAGCGCGTGCAGGCCCTGGGCGGCGCGAAGAACCACATGCTCGTCCTGCCCGACGCCGACCTCGACCTCGCGGCCGACGCCGCCGTCAACGCCGGCTTCGGCTCGGCGGGCGAGCGCTGCATGGCCATCTCGGCCCTGCTCGCCGTCGACACCATCGCCGACGACCTCGTGCAGAAGATCCAGGACCGCGTCGGGAAGCTCGTGACCGGCGACGGCACGCGGGGCTGCGACATGGGCCCGCTCGTCACCGCGCAGCACCGCGACAAGGTGACGTCCTACCTCGACGCCGGCACCGAGGCGGGCGCCACGCTCGTCATCGACGGCCGCGACGGCGACGTCGACTCCGACGGCGAGGGCTACTTCCTCAAGCCGACGCTCTTCGACAACGTCACCAAGGACATGTCGATCTACACCGACGAGATCTTCGGCCCGGTCCTGTCGGTGCTGCGGGTCAAGACCTACGACGAGGCGCTCGAGCTCATCAACTCCAACCCCTACGGCAACGGCACCGCGATCTTCACCAACGACGGTGGGGCAGCCCGCCGCTTCCAGAACGAGGTCGAGGTCGGGATGATCGGCGTCAACGTGCCGATCCCGGTGCCGATGGCGTACTACTCGTTCGGCGGGTGGAAGAACAGCCTCTTCGGCGACACCCACGCCCACGGGATGGAGGGTGTGCACTTCTACACCCGCGGGAAGGTCGTCACCTCGCGCTGGCTCGACCCGAGCCACGGCGGCATCGAGCTGGGCTTCCCCCAGAACGTCTGACGCCCCGCCCGGCACCGACACGGCCCCCGGCATCCTCCACGGATGCCGGGGGCCGTCGGGTGCCCCGGTCGGGCCGGCCCTCCTGCGCGCTACGGCGCCGGGGTGATGACGTCGCGCACGAGCTGGTCGAGCTCCTCGTCCGCGGTGAGGAACTGCCGCAGCGTCTTTCGGGTGGCTCCGAAGTCGTCGAACTCCGCGGGCGTCATGCCGTCGGGCTCGTAGGCCCGGCGGAAGTCCTCGATGCGCTCGAGCGAGGCGATGACCTCGGGGTCGACCGGGACGTCGATGCGCGACGTCGGCTCGTGCCCCGACTCGTGGAACTTCTGGCCCCAGGCGAACGGGGGTGACAGGACGAGGTCGCCACCGACGAGCTCGGTCCACTGGAGCTGGTTGCGGTACGCGGCCGCCAGGACCCGGGCTCGCAGGCCGCGCTCGTGGAAGAGGCCGTACGCGCGCTTGACCGCGGCGACGCCCGCCCACTCCAGGTGCTCGGGGTCGATGTCGATGCCGTCTCGGGCGACGACCTCCTTGAGCCAGTCGTCGAGCCGGCCGACCATGATCGTCACGACCGGGCCGATGCCCTCGACGGGCAGCCCCTCGGCCTCGCGACGCCGCAGCCCGCGCTCGATCGCCTCGCCGGTGGCGAGCGCCTGCGGGACCGTGAACGAGACGGTGACGTTGATGTTGACCCCGCGGTAGGTGGCCTCCTCGATGGCCTCGACGCCGACCGAGGTCGCGGGGATCTTGACGATGATGTTGGGCGCGAGCGAGGCGAAGTGCTCGGCCTGGTCGGCCAGGGCCGTGGCGGAGCGGCGCAGCCGGGGGTCGGTCTGCATCGACAGGCGTCCGTTGCGGCCGCCGTGCTCGGCGAAGGCCGGCTCGAGGAGCGCCGCCGCCTGCAGCGACACCTCCTCGACGACGAGCCAGCCGATCTCGGACTCGGTGGCCGTGGGTCGCTCGGCGGCGATCTCGGCGATCCGGGCCTGCCAGCGGGGCTGGTCGGCCCGGATGGCGGCCAGGGCGATGACGGGGTTGCACGTGGCCCCGACGGCCCCCCAGGCGATGGCGGTGGCCAGCTCGGTCGGGTCGGCGCTGTCGTTCCAGAGAGCGGTCGGCGTCGTCTGCGTCATCGTGAGCAAGGGGGAGCGCGTCCCCTTCGCTGCCTGGGCTGCCTGGGTCATGCGTGAGCTCCCGGTGGTGTCTATATGTCAGGACATTTAGACTAGCGCACAAGGGCGGACCTGGGAACCGGTCCACTCCTGGCCAGCCGAGAGAATCCGGAGACGTCATGTCACCCACCCGCGGGGCCCACGGGCCGTTCACCCTCGCCGTCTGCGCGGAGATGGTCTTCCGCGACCTCCCGGTGCATCGAGCGGGTCCGCCGCCTCACCGAGCTCGACGTCCAGGTCGAGCTCTGGGACTGGACGAGGCACGACGTCGACGCCCTCGTCGGCCTGCGCGAGGAGGGCGCGGTCTTCTCCTCGATGACGGGCTACGTGCGCGGCGGGCTCGTCGAGCCCCGCGCCGTCGCCGACCTCCTCGCGACCGCCGCGCAGTCCATCCCCGTGGCACGCCGCCTGGGCATCCCCCGCCTGAACCTCCACGGGACCGGGCTCGACGGCGACGGCCTTCCGGTCGCCCCCGTCGAGCACGTGACCGGTGCCATGTGGCTGGCCGCGCGCGACACCCTGGCCCGCGTCGCCGACCTGGGGGAGCGGCACGGCGTGCAGTTCGTCCTGGAGAACCTCAACCTCGCCGTCGACCATCCGGGGGTGCCGTTCGCGCGGGCGCAGGACACCCTGGCCCTCGTCGCCGGCGTCGACAGCCCCCACCTGCGGATGATGCTCGACCTCTACCACGCGCAGATCGGCGAGGGGAACCTCATCGAGCTGTGCCGGCGTGCCCTGCCGTGGATCGGCGAGATCCAGGTCGCCGACGTGCCGGGACGGTGCGAGCCGGGCACCGGCGAGATCGCCTACCCCGCGATCGCACGGGCCCTGGCCGACCTGGGCTACACCGGCACGATCGGGATGGAGGCCTTCGCCAGCGGCGACCCGACGGCGGCCGTCGCCGCCTTCCGTGAGGCCTTCACCCTGCGCGGCTGACCCCGGTCCGTCGGCGCCACGACCGCGGCGCCGACGTCCCCTTGCGCGCCGCGCCCTGGGTGTGCCATTCTTGCTGGACCGTTCCAGCAGACATTGGAGTCACCCGTGGCCTTCCTCGACCGCATCGCGTCCGCCCCCATCTCCTGGGGCATCTGTGAGGTCCCCGGCTGGGGGCACATGCTCCCCACCGACCGGGTCCTCACCGAGATGACCGACCTGGGGATCACCGCCACGGAGTACGGGGCCCCGGGGTTCCTCCCCGCCGACCCCGAGGGCATCCGCGGGGTGCTCGACGAGCACGGGATGTCGCTGCTCGGCGGCTTCACCCCGCTGGTGCTGCACGACCCGGCGCGCCGCGACGAGGCGCTGGCCCACACCCGGGCGGCCGTCGACCTGTTCAGCCGGGCCGGCGCCACGACGTTCGTCTCGTGCCCCGTCATGGACGACGACTGGTCGATCCCCCGCCCGCTGGACCGCGACGAGCACGCCCACCTCGTGCGGATGCTCGGGCAGGTGGACTCCATCTGCGCCGACGCCGGCCTGCGCCAGGTCCTGCACCCCCACGTCCAGACCGTCGTGGAGACCTCCGGCGACGTCGAGCGGGTCCTGCAGGACTGTGACGTCGACTGGTGCCTGGACACCGGCCACCTCGCCATCGGCGGCACCGACCCCGTGGAGTTCGCCCGCCGGGCCGCCGACCGGGTGGGTCACGTCCACCTCAAGGACGTCCGGATGGACCTCGTGCCGGCGCTGCTCGACCGCTCGACCTCGATCATGGAGGGCGTGCAGGCGGGCCTGTTCCCCTCGCTCGGGCAGGGCGACCTCGCCCTGGCCGACGTCGTCGTCACCCTCGAGAACGCGGGCTACCAGGGCTGGTACGTCATCGAGCAGGACACCGCGCTCACCGGGGACCTCCCGGGCGAGGGTGAGGGACCGGTCACCGGGGTCCGCGACTCGATGCGCTACCTGCGCGACGTCGTCGCGCCCCTCCTCGAGCAGGACGCATGACCTCCCCCGCCCTGGACCTCCTCGCGCTGGGACGCATCAGCGTCGACCTGTACGCGCAGGAGGCCGGCGCGTCGTTCCTGGAGCCGCAGACCTTCGTGAAGTCGATCGGCGGGAGCCCGAGCAACGTCGCGGTCGCCGCCGCCCGCCTCGGGCTGCGCTCCGCCGTCGTCACCGCCGTGGGCGCGGACCCCCTCGGCGAGTACACGCTCGCCAAGCTCGCCGCGCTCGGGGTCGACACCCGCTACGTCGCCGTCCGCGCGGACGGGCGCACCCCCGTGGTCCTCGTCGCGCTCGAGGACCCGGCCGAGCCGACGATCACCTTCCTGCGCGAGCCGGACGCCCCCGACACCAGGATCGAGGTGGACGCCGTCGACGCCGACACCGTCGCGTCCGCCCGCGTGCTCTGGACCAGCGGCGCCACCCTGGCGGTCGGCCCCACGGCCCGCACCGCGATGCGCTGGCTCGAGCAGCGCGCCCGCCGCCCCCACACCGTCCTGGACCTCGACCTGCGCCCGAGCCTGTGGTCGGACCCCGCGCAGGCCACCGCCGCAGCCGCGCGGGCGATCGAGCTCTCCAGCGTCGTCATCGGCAACCGCACCGAGTGCGCGATGGCGCTCGGGTCCTCCGAGCCGCACGCCGCGGCCGACGCCCTCCTCGAGCGCGGCGTGAGCACTGCCGTGGTGAAGATGGGCGCGGAGGGCGTCCTGCTGGCCACCGCCGAGGAGCGGGTCGTCATCGACCCGGTTCCCGTGACGGCGCGGTGCGGCTCCGGAGCGGGTGACGCCTTCGGTGGGGCCCTCGCGGCCGGGCTGGTGGGCGGCTGGTCGCTGGCCCGGACCGGGCGGCTCGCGAACGCGGCCGGCGCCCTCGTCACCTCGCGGCTCACCTGTGCCGACGCCATGCCGACCCTGGCCGAGCTCGAGGCCTTCGTCGACGGCGCCGAGCGGACGGCGGGGGTGACCTCGGATGGCTGAGCACCAGCACGCCGTGAGCGACGCCGACTACCTGGCGATCACCGAGGCCCGGGTCCGCGAGCCCGGACGGCTCCCGAGGGCGCTGGCGAGCCGCCGCCGGCGGCCGCTCGTGGGCGACGACGGCCGGATGCTGCTCCTCGCCGCCGACCACACCTCGCGCGGCAAGCTGGCCATCGGCTCGGACCCGATGGCCGCCGCTGACCGCCACTCGCTGCTCGACCGGCTCGTCACCGGGCTCGCCGACCCCAGGGTCGACGGCGTCCTCGGCAGCGCCGACGTGCTCGAGGAGCTCGCGCTCCTCGGCGCGCTCGACGGCCGGCTCGCCGTGGGCACCATGAACCGGGGTGGCATCGCCGGCGCCCACTGGGAGCTCGACGACCGGCTCACCGCCTACGACGCGGAGCACGTCGTGTCGCTCGGGCTGGACGGCGGGAAGACCCTGCTGCGGGTCGAGCCGACCGACCCGGGGGTGCCGCGCACCCTCGAGACGGTCGCCCGCCTCACCACGGCCCTGGCCGACGCGGGGATCATGGCCCTCGTCGAGCCGCTCCCGTACCGCCGGCGCCCCGACGGCGGCCTCGAGCTCGACCCGTCGGAGGACGCGCTGGTCCGGATGGTCGCCATCGCGAGCGGCCTCGGGTCCTCGTCGGCGCACACCTGGCTGAAGATCCCGGCCACGGCCGACCCGGCGCGCGTCGCCGGCGCGACGACCTGCCCGGTGCTCATGCTCGGCGGGGACGCCGGCAGCGAGCACGAGCAGGTCTTCGCCGCCTGGGAGCGCGCGCTGCAGGTCCCCAACATCCGCGGGCTCGTCCCCGGCCGTGCCCTGCTCTACCCCGAGGTGCTGAGCGTGCGCGACGCCGTCGACCGCGCCGGCTCCCTCGTCCACCCCACCGCCACCCCGACCCTCGAGGAGCCCCTCCCGTGAGCAACCACCACCGCGCCGGCACGCTGGCCGCCGCCGACACCCTCGTCACCGTCACCCCCGAGCAGGCCGGCTGGGCGTACTGCGGCCTCGAGGTCTTCGACCTCGCCGCCGGGCCCGCCTCGCGGGTGCTCGACGGGGTCGAGGGCGTCCTCGTGCCCCTGTCGGCCACCGACGTGCGGGTCACCGTCGACGGCGACGCCCACACCCTGCGCGGGCGCACCGGCGTCTTCGCGGCCGTCTCGGACTGGATCTACCTGCCGGTGG
Organism: uncultured Actinomycetota bacterium; assembly: GCA_963795035.1. GTDB lineage: Bacteria > Actinomycetota > Actinomycetes > Actinomycetales > Dermatophilaceae > Oryzobacter. Next base: position 29,523 of record CAWCFZ010000006.1, read on the forward strand.
GCTCCGCCGTCGAGGTCGCGGGCGCCTCGGGCGAGGTCGCGCTGTGCACCGCCCGGGCCACCGAGCGCTTCCCGGTCCAGGTGACGGCGGCCGAGGACGTCCAGGTGGAGGTCCGCGGCGGGGGCCGGGCCTCGCGCCAGGTCACGAACATCGCGACGCCGGACTCGTTCACCGGCGCGCACCGGATCAACGTCTGCGAGGTGCTCACCCCGGGCGGCAACGTCTCGTCGTGGCCGCCGCACCGGCACGACGGCATCGGCGACTGCGCCCCGAGCAACGAGGAGATCTACTACTTCCGGATGGGGCGCCTCGACGCCCCGCACGGCCACCCGCACGGGCAGGGCCTGTTCCGCGTCTACACCGTCGACGGGTCCGTCGACGAGACGGTGACCGTCCTCGACGGCGACGTGTACCTCGTCCCCGACGGCTACCACGGGCCCTCCACCGCCCAGCCGGAGTACCCGATGTACTTCCTCAACGTGCTCGCCGGCCCCGCCGAGGAGCGCACCATGGCGTTCTGCGACGACCCGGACCACCACTGGATCCGCGAGGCCTGGGCCGAGCAGGGCCAGGACGACCGCCTCCCGATGACCTCCGCCTCGGGGCGGGTGACCCGATGAAGCAGCGCCTCGGCATCGCCGTGCTCGGGCTCGGCTGGATGGGCCAGGCCCACTCCCGCTCGGCCCGGCGCATCCCCAGCCACTTCCCGCAGCGCTCCTTCGACCCGCACCTCGTCGTGTGCGCCGACCCCGTCGCCGACCGTCGCCGCCAGGCGGTCGAGGACTTCGGCTTCGAGCGGGCCGTCGAGGACTGGCGCGACGCCGTCACCGCGCCCGACGTCGACGCCGTGTGGGTCACCGCGCCCAACATGCTCCACCTGCCGATGATCGAGGCGGCGACGGCCGCCGGCAAGGCGGTCTTCAGCGAGAAGCCGATCGGTGGCAAGCCCGAGCACGCCGTCGCGGCCCTCGGGCACGCCCGGGCCGCCGACGTCGCGACCGGGGTCGGCTACTGCTACCTCTGGTCGCCGCTGGTCCTGCACGCCCGCGAGCTCATCGCGAGCGGCGCCCTCGGCGAGGTCACCCACTACCGCGGGCGCTTCCTGTCGATGTACGGCAGCGACCCCCTGGGCCTGCTCACCTGGCGGTTCTTCCTCGAGCAGGCCGGGTACGGCGTCACCAGCGACATCCTCAGCCACTCGGTCGCGATGGCGCAGTTCCTCGTCGGTCCGATCACCGAGGTCGTCGGGATGGCGAACACGACGATCCCGCGCCGCCCGATCCCGACGGGAGCCGCGAGCCACTACGGCCTGGGGAGCCCGCAGGACCCGACCGGCGAGGTGGAGAACGAGGACTTCGCCTCGATGCTGTGCCGCTTCGAGGCCGGAGCCACCGGGACCTTCGAGGCCAGCCGCACCGTGGTCGGCCCGGAGAGCCAGAACGCCTTCGAGATCTACGGGACCAAGGGCTCGCTCATCTGGAACCACGAGCGGATCAACGAGCTGCAGTACTACGCGGTCACCGACTCGCCGAACTCCGGCTACACCACGATCTTCGGCGGCGAGCGCTTCCCGTTCCACGGCGCCTTCGTCCCGGGCCAGGCCAACAGCATCGGGTTCGAGGACCTCATCACCATCCAGGACTACGCATTCCTCGAGGCGCTGGCCACCGGCGAGCGCTTCACCCCCGGCTTCGAGGAGGCCGTCGACGTCGTCAGCGTGCAACAGGCCCTCATCGACTCGTGGGAGTCGCGGAGCTGGCAGAGCGTGCAGGACCTGAAGGAGAGGACCCGATGAGCACCGTCCGCATCACCACCGCCGAGGCGCTCGTGCGCTACCTCATCGCCCAGCGCACCGAGGTCGACGGCCGGGAGGTCCCCCTGTACCCGGGTGTCTTCGCGATCTTCGGCCACGGCAACGTCACCAGCCTGGGCCACGCCCTGGAGCAGCACCGCGACGAGATCCCCGTCTGGCGGGGCCAGACCGAGGAGGGCATGGGCCTGGCAGCGGTCGCCTTCGGCAAGGCCACCCGCCGCCGGCAGGTCATGGTCGCGACGAGCTCGATCGGTCCCGGCGCGACGAACATGGTCACCGCGGCCGGCGTCGCCATGTCCAACCGGATCCCCGCCCTGTTCATCTCCGGCGACGCGTTCACCTCGCGCCTTCCCGACCCCGTGCTCCAGCAGGTCGAGCACTTCGGCGACCCGAGCACGACCGTCAACGACTGCTTCCGGCCGGTCGTGCGCTACTGGGACCGGATCAGCCACCCCGCCCAGCTCCTCGCCTCCCTCCCGCAGGTGACCCGCACGCTGCTGGACCCGGCCGACTGCGGCCCGGCCTTCCTCGGGCTGCCCCAGGACGTCGCCGCGACGGCGTACGACTACCCCGAGAGCTTCTTCGACCCGGTCGTGCACCGCGTGCCGCGGCCGCGGGCCGACCGCCAGGAGCTCGAGCGCGCCGCCGAGGCGCTGCGCGGCGCCGAGCGTCCGGTGCTCATCGCCGGCGGCGGGGTGCACTACTCCCTCGCCGAGGCCGAGCTCGCCGAGTTCGCCCAGCGGCACTGCATCCCGGTCGTGGAGACCGTCGCCGGCAAGTCCTCCCTCGTCGCCGACCACCCGAGGTACGCGGGCCGGTCGGCGTCACGGGCGCGGACGAGCCCAACGAGGCGTGCCGGGCGGCCGACCTCGTGCTCGCCGTCGGCACCCGGCTCAACGACTTCGTCACCGGGTCCTGGACCCTCTTCGACGACGACGCACGGATCGTGGCCCTGAACACGGCGCGCTTCGACGCGACGAAGCACCTCGCGACCCCGGTGGTCGGCGACGCGCGCGAGAGCCTCGTCGAGCTGTCCGCGCTGCTCGGCGACTGGGTGGCTCCCCAGGAGTGGACCGACCGCGGGAACGCGCTGCGCCGCCGCCTCGGGGAGTTCATCGCCGGCCGGGTGGCCGACGACGGGGTGCTGCCGCTCAGCTACGCCCAGATCATCGGGACGCTGCACCGCACCGCCACGGCCGACGACTACGTCATGACCGCGGCCGGTGGCCTGCCGGGCGAGCTGAACATCAACTGGCTGAGCAAGTCCGTGGCGAGCTTCGACTGCGAGTACGGCTTCTCGTGCATGGGCTACGAGACGGCCGGGGCCTGGGGCGCGGCGTTCGCGCGCACCGAGGGCGAGGTGCTCTGCCTCGTCGGCGACGGGTCCTACCTCATGCTCAACAGCGAGATCTACTCCTCGGTGCTGTCGGGCAAGAAGTTCATCCTCATCGTCTGCGACAACGCCGGGTTCGCCGTCATCGAGCGGCTCCAGCGCAACCAGGGCGGCAACTCGTACAACAACATGCTGCGCGACGCCCGCGGGCCGAACAGCGACGTGCGGGTCGACTTCGTCGCGCACGCGGCCTCGCTGGGTGCGTACGCGACGCGCGCCTCCTCCATCGCCCAGCTCGAGACCGCGATCGAGCAGGCCCGCGGCCACGACCGGACCAGTGTCGTCGTCGTCGACGTCCGCGAGTCGGACTGGACCGAGGGCGGGCTGTTCTGGCAGGTCGGCGTGCCCGAGGTGAGCGAGCTCGAGTCGGTGCGCGAGGTCCGGGCCGCCCACGAGGCCGGCGTGGCCACCCAGCGACGAGGCACCTGATGGCGCAGCGGGGGGCCGACGCGGGGGGCGGGCCCGACCGCCCCGGCCACCCGACGATCCGTGACGTCGCGGCCCGGGCCGGGGTCTCGAAGTCGCTGGTCTCGCTCGCCCTGCAGAACGCCCCCCGGGTCGCGCCGGAGACCCGCGAGCTCATCCTGGCGGCGGCCGAGGAGATCGGGTACCGGCGCAACGCCGCCGCGCACGCCCTCGTGGCGCGGCGCACGCGCACGATCGGCGTCTTCGTCCTCGACCTGCACAACCCGGTGACCGCCGACGTCTTCGACGCCGTCCAGGCCGAGGCGCGCCGCCGGGACTACCGCACCCTCGTCGTCGTCGGCGGTGACGACGCCGACGCCGAGCGGGCCGAGCTCGACAAGCTGCTCGAGTTCCGGGTCGAGGGCATCATCGCGCTGGGCCACCGGCTCCCGCGCGGGGCGCAGGAGGCGATCGGGCAGGGCTGCCCCGCCGTCGTCATCGGCAGCGCGCCGCACGACATCCCGCACCTGGGGTCGATCAGCAACGACGACGTCATGGGGGCGGGTCTGGCCGTCGACCACCTCGTGGACCTCGGGCACCAGCGCATCGCGCACGTCGACGGTGGGTCCAGCGCGGTGGCCCGCGACCGGCGGCGGGGGTACCTGGAGGCGATGCGACGCCACGGGCTCGGTGACCTCGCCGCGGTCGTCCCCGGGTCGTTCAGCGACGAGGGTGGGTACCGCGGTGCGCGGGCGGCACTCGACGCCCCGCACCCGCCGACAGCCCTGTTCGTCGTCAACGACCTCGCGGCGATGGGGGCGCTGGCCGCCGTCGCGGACACGGGCCGCACGGTGCCGGACGACGTCTCCGTCGTCGGCTACGACGGCACCGCGCTCGGCGGCCTGCGACCCATCGGGCTCACCACCGTGGGTCAGCCGCTCCACGAGCTCGGCACGCAGGCGGCAGCCCGCCTGTGCGGCCAGCTCGACGGGGACCCTCCCGGCGAGCCCCACACGCTGGTGCGCCCCGCGCTGGTCCGGCGACGCACCAGCGCGGCGCCGCCGTCCCCGAGGTAGCGGCCGGCGGCGCCGCGCCCCGGCCGTCGCCCCCGCGCGGCTCGCTGCGGGCGCTCGCGGTCACAGGGCCCGCTCGGCCTCCAGGAGGGTGTCCGCGGCGAACCGCAGCCCCTCGAGCTGGTCGAGCTCCTGGTCCTCGTGCTCGATGTTGACCGGCATGTCGGGGTCGACCTCGCGCAGGGCCCGCAGGAACTCGGTCCACCACGGCACGTCGTGCCCGCGGCCGACGGCGACGAAGTCCCAGGAGGGGTTGCTCGGCCAGCCGGCGAGGGTGGTGCCGCCACCGAGCGGCAGGTAGCCGGGCTCGCCCTCGGCGATGCGGGTGAAGCGGTCGTCCAGCACCCCGTTGACCTTGGCGGCCTCGTTGATGCGGGTGTCCTTGGCCGCGGCGATGACCACGAGCTCGCCGAGGTCCTTGACTGCGAGGACGGGGTCGATGCCCTGCCAGAAGAGGTGGCTCGGGTCCATCTCGGCGCCGACGTGCGTGGCACCGACCTCCTCGGCGAGCCGGTGCATGCTCGAGGGGTTGAACACGATGTTGCCGGGGTGCATCTCGATGGCGACCCTGACGTCGAGGTCGGACGCCTGGGCCTGGACCTGCCTCCAGAACGGCACGGCGACCTCCCACTGGTGGTCGCGGACGTCGAGCAGCGGGCTCCACCACGGCAGCGGGTTCCATGCCATGTTCGTGCCGCTCGGGCTGCCCGCCGGGGCGCCCGACATCGTGATGACGCGGCCGACGCCGAGCAGGGCGGCGAGCTCGATGGAGTCCGTGAGGTCCTGGGCGTGCGGGAAGCCCTCACGCGGGAAGAGCGGGTTGCCGTTGCAGTTCAGCGCGGTCAGGGTGAGCCCCCGCGAGCTGAACTCGCCGAGGTACTCCTGACGGGCGTCCTCGCTGGCCCGCAGCTGCTCGACCGGCAGGTGGATCGGCGGCAGGAAGCCGCCGGAGTTGATCTCGACACTGGTGAGGCCGAGGCCGGCGATGACGTCGAGGGCCTCGCCGAGCGGCTTGTCGCCGAGGCAGGCGTTGTAGGCGCCGAGGTACATGGGGTGCTCCTTGCTGGGGTGGGGTCGGTCGGGGTCAGGCGGCGTGGTGCGGGGGGAGGTCGACGACGGCACCGCCGGCGGCGGCCGAGCGGATGACCGCGTCGATGACGGTGAGGTCGCGCACCCCGTCGGCGAAGCTGGCGACCGGGGGCAGGCCGCCCTCGATGCCGGCGACCTGCTCGAGGAAGGCCCGCAGCTGGAAGCCGAAGAGGTCACCGACGCCGAACGAGACGCCCGGGAAGTCCATCGGCACCCCTCCCTTGAGGTAGGGGTGCGCCGGCCCCACGAGCACCTGGTTGTAGCCGTCGAGGCCGTCGTCGCGCAGCCGGCGGATGACCGAGAACTCGGCGGGCCGGTCCATGTCCCACTTCGCGGCCCCGGTGGCCCCGAAGACGTCGAAGGCGAGGGAGTTCGCGTGGCCGGGGGCCACCCGCGAGATCGAGAAGGTCCCGACCGCGCCCGAGGCGAAGTGGGCGGTGAACGTGGCGACGTCGTCGTTCCCGACCGGCTCCTTGACGTCGGTGAGCTCGGCCCTGGCGTGCCCGTAGGTCGTGCCGGCCGCGACGAAGCGCTCGGTGACCGTGGTCGTGAAGGCCGCGCCGCCCACCTGCGTCAGGGGACCGCAGACGAACTCCGCGAGGTCGATGAGGTGGCTGCCGATGTCGGCGAGGGCGCCCGTCCCCGGGCCGCCCCGGTAGCGCCAGGCCATCGGGGTCAGCGGGCTGCTGGCGTAGTCGCACCAGTAGCGGCCGTTGAAGTGCGAGACCTCGCCGAGCTCGGTGCGCACGAGGTCCCTGATCGCGGCGACCCCGGGCTGGCGGCGGTAGACGAACGCGGTTCCGGTGACGAGGTCGGGGTGGGCCGCGGCGGCGTCGGCCATGGCCCGGGCGTCCTCCAGCGAGTCAGAGAGCGGCTTCTCGCAGAGCACGTGCTTGCCGGCGGCGAGCAGCGCCTCGACGATCTCGCGGTGCAGGGAGTTGGCGACCACCACGCTGACCACGTGGACGTCGTCGGCGTCGAGCAGCGCCCGCCAGTTCGTGCCGTGGCGCTCGTAGCCGTAGCGCTGCGCCGCGTCGGCCGCGGTGGCCTCGTTCGCGTCGACGACGGCGGCGTGGTGGATGGGGGGCAGCGGGGGGCTGAACAGGGTGGGAGCGGTGCGGTACCCGGCGCAGTGCGCCCGGCCGGCCATTCCCGCGCCGATGACCGCCACGCCGATGGGTCCCTGCTGCATCGTGTCTCCTTGCCGTTGTCGTCGTCGTCGCGTATAAAGCGCTTTAAGAGATGGTGGCGCGAGAGGGCGCGACCTGTCAAGGCTTTGTCAGGACAAAGGATCGGACGAGAGGGGAATCGCGGTGGGCATCATCGGCGCGGCACCCGCCCGGCCCCGGCTCGTCGACGTCGCGCGGCGCGCCGGCGTCTCGACGGCCACCGCCTCGCTCGTCCTGCGCGGCCGTCCCGGCCCGAGCGCGAGCACCCGCGAGGCCGTGAGCGCCGCCGCGAGCGACCTCGGCTACCGGGCGGACCGCACCGCGAGCCTGCTCGCCCGTGGGCGCACCCACCTCCTCGGCGTCCTCCTCGACGTGACGAGCCCCTTCCACGCCGAGCTGGTGCGGGCCCTGGACACCGCCTCGGCCGACCGCGGGCTCGACCTCGTGCTCGGCACGACGACCCCCCGCACCGACGAGGGCCGGGCCGTGGAGACGCTGCTCGACTTCCGGTGCGAGGCGCTGGCGCTGCTCGGGCCCCAGATGGGTGACGCCGACCTCGACGCCCTCGCCGCGACCTGCCCGACGGTCGCTGTCGGGCGGGTCGGCACGGCCCGGGTGACCGGGGTGCTCGCGGCGGACGACCAGGGCCTCGAGGCCGCGGTCACGCACCTCGCCTCCCTCGGTCACCGACGGATCGCGTTCGTCGAAGGCCCTCGTGGCAGCATCGGCCGAGCCCGGCGGCAGGGCTACCGCGACGCCATGGCGCGGCACGGGCTCGGGGGCGTCACCGACGTGGTGCGGGGTGGGCCGACCGAGGCCGACGGTGCGGCGGCAGCCGGCCGGCTGCTCTCGCGGCCGGCAGGTGCGCTGCCCACGGCGGTCGTGGCCTACAACGACCGGGTGGCGATCGGCCTGCGCGACGGCCTCGTCCGCGCGGGCGTGGGGGTGCCCGAGGACGTCTCCGTCGTCGGCTACGACGACAGCCCGCTCGCCCGCCTGGGCACCATCGACCTGACGTCGGTGAGCCAGGAGCCCGGGACGCTGGCCGAGGCCACGGTGGAGGTGCTCGCCGCCCTGCTCGACGGTCTGGACCCCGCCCCCGGGCGTGGCGCGGACGTCGTCATCGCACCCCGGCTCGTCGTGCGCTCCTCGACCGCACCCCCGCGCCCCGCGCTTGCCGGTGGTGACGTCGGCCCCTAGCGTCTCCTGCGGCGGCCGGACGCGAACGCCGCGGCCGCGACGAGAGAGGGACGGAGGTGACGACACGATGACCTCCCACCTCGTGGCGGTGTGCATCGACGCCCACGACCCGGCCCTGCTCGCCCGCTTCTGGTCGGGCGTCCTGGGCTGGGAACTGACCGAGGAGGACCCCGACGACGGTCCGGTCCTGCTGCCGGTCGACGACACCGGGTTCCGCATCGAGTTCCAGCGCAGCAGCGAGCCCAGGACCGGCCCGAACCAGTTCCACCCCGACCTGACGAGCACGTCCCTGGAGGACCAGCAGGCCACCGTGGCGCGGGCGCTCGCGCTCGGCGGGAGCCACCTCGACATCGGCCAGCGTCCCGAGGAGGGCCACGTCGTCCTCGCCGACCCCGAGGGCAACGAGCTCTGCGTCCTCGGGCCCGACAACGACTTCCTCGCCGACTGCGGGTTCCTCGGTGCGCTCGCCGGTGACGGCTCGCAGGCCGCCGGGTACTTCTGGAGCGAGGCCCTGGGCTGGCCGCTCGTCTGGGACCAGGACGAGGAGACCGCGATCCGCTCCCCGCACGGCGGGCCGAAGCTCACGTGGGGTGGGCCCCCGCTGAAGGAGAAGACCGGCAAGGAGCGCGTCCACCTCGACATCGCGCCCTCCGGGGGCTCCAGCCAGGAGGACGAGGTCGAGCGGCTGCTCTCGCTGGGGGCGACGCGCGCCGACATCGGCCAGGGTGACGTCAGCTGGGTGGTCCTCGCCGATCCCGACGGCCACGAGTTCTGCGTCCTGGCGCCCTGACCGGTCCGGGCCGGGCTCAGTCTCCGACAGTGAGGCCAGGGGCGACGACGACGTCGATCCCCCTGTCGGAGAACGCCTTCAGGGCATCCGGCGGGGCGGTGCCGTCGGTGACGAGCGTCCAGTGCGTCGGCATCACGGCCCACGCGTGGAACGGCGCCTCACCGATCTTCGAGCCATGGGCGAGGACGTAGACGTGGTCGGCCCGGGCCATCATCAGCTCCTTGAGCCGCGTCTGCTCCAGGTCCTTCTCGTTGATGCCGCGGTCGGCGCGCACGCCGTCGGCGCCCATGAAGGCCCGGTCGAACGTCATCCGCTCCAGGGCCTGCTCGGCCACCGGGCCGACGAAGCTCTGGCTCATCGGACGCAGCCGCCCCCCGAGCAGCACGATGTCGAGCCCCTCGGGCTCGGCCTCCGCGAGCACCTCGAGGGCCGGCAGGCCGATCGTGGCGACCGTGAGGGGGGACAGGCCGACGATCGCCTGGGCCAGGGCCGCCGTGGTGGAGCCGCCGTCGAGCAGCACGCTCTCACCGGGCACGATCTGCTCGGCCGCCCAGGCCGCGATCGCCCGCTTGGCCGCGTGGGCCTCACCGAGCCGCTGGCGCAGCGAGGCCTCGGGGTGCGGCTCCAGGCTGAGCGCCCCGCCGTAGGTGCGGGCCAGCTTGCCCCGGGAGGTGAGCAGGGCCAGGTCGCGCCGGATCGTCGAGGGCGTGACGTCGAAGGTCGCCGAGAGCTCCTCGACGCTCGTCAGGCCGTTCGACGACGCCATCTGCACGATCCGGTCGCGCCGGGGTCCCGATCTCAGCCTGCTCATCGTGGGTGCACCCTATCCACCGCCCGGTCAGGAGGCGACGGGCTCGGGTGCCATCTCCCGGGCGAGGCGCAGCGCCTCGATCATCGAGCGGTGGTCGGCGACGCCCGTGCCGGCGATGTCGAAGGCCGTGCCGTGGTCGACCGAGGTCCGGATGACGGGCAGGCCGACGGTGATGTTGACGCCGGCCTCGAGGCCGAGGATCTTGACCGGGCCGTGGCCCTGGTCGTGGTACATCGCGACGACGAGGTCGTAGTCGCCCCGACCCGCGAGGAAGAACAGGGTGTCCGCGGGGAGCGGGCCGTGGACGTCGATGCCGGAGGCCTGCGCGGCGGCGATGCCGGGGGCGATCTTGGTCTCCTCCTCGCCGCGGCCGAACAGCCCGTTCTCGCCGGCGTGCGGGTTGATCCCGCACACGCCGATCTTCGGGTTCGGCACCCCGGCGTCGACGAGCGCGCCGTGGCCGCGGCGGATGGTGCGCTCGACGAGACCGGGCTCGATGCGCTCGACGGCGTCGATGAGGCCGATGTGCGTCGTCACGTGGATGACCCGCACCTTGGGCGTCGAGAGCATCATCGACACCTCCTCGGTGTCGGTGAGCCGCGCCAGGAGCTCGGTGTGCCCCGGGAAGACGTGGCCACCGGCGTGCAGGGCCTCCTTGTTCAGCGGCGCGGTGCAGATCGCCTGCACCTGGCCGGACATCGCGAGCTCGCTGGCCACCCGGACGTACTGGTAGGCGGCGTCTCCCGCCACCGGCGAGAGCACCCCGAAGGGGAGGTCGGCGGGGAGCAGGCCGAGGTCGATGACGTTGATCCGCCCCGGCGCGAACACGGCGTCGGCCACGCTCTCGACGGCGACGACCTCGGCGTCGACACCCATGATCCGGGCCGCGGCGCGCAGCCGCTCGGCGTCGCCGACGACGACCGCCGACATCGTGCCGGTCACCTCGGGGTCGACGAGGGCACGCACGACCACCTCGGGGCCGATGCCGGCGCCGTCACCCATGGTGACGGCGATCGTGGGGGTGGTGCTCATGTCGGCTCCTTCGGGGCGCGGTGGGTGAGGGTCGAGACGATGGCGGCGAGGCTGTGGGTCGCGCCGAAGCTGCCGGGACGGGTGACGACGACCCGGCCGTCGTCGGCGCGGGAGGTGACGGCACCGCCGGTGACGGCGACGGGGACCAGGTGCTGCGTCCCCAGGCGGGTGAGGACGGCGCGCGCCGTCTCCCCGCCCGTGAGGACGAGGGCGTCGGCGGTGCGAGCGGCCGGGGCCACCACCTCGGCGAGGGCGTCGACGAGCCGGGCCGAGAGGGCGGGGTCGACGGCGGCCGGTGCGGGCCGGACCACGGTCACGCCCGGACCGGGGGCCACGATGCTCGCCCGGCCGGCGACGAGCTCGTCGACCGGGAGGTCGACGAGCTCCGCACCGGCGGCGCGCAGCTCCTCGACCTCGCCGACCAGCAGCGGCGCCACCGAGCCGACGACCACGAGGACCCGAGACGTCTCGGGTGGCGACGGGGTGTTCTCGGCCGTCTCGTCGTCGGCAGCCAGCGTGCGGCAGGCGGCCGCGGCCAGACCTCCGGCCCCGACGAGGACGGGCCGGACACCGGGGACGGCGGTGGCGGCGGCCACGACGGCGTCGAGGTCGGCGTCGTCCTGCGCGTCACAGGCGACGAGCCCGGAGGCGGTGGCCTCGGCGAGGGCCTCGATGAGCGCGCCCCGCGGCCCGCGCACCAGGTCGAGGGCGACGACGTGCGCCTGCGGCGCCCCGAGGGCCTCGGCGACCGACGACGGTGCCGTCCGCCCTTCGGCACGCCAGAGGTCGGTGTGGGACAGGGGGGTCCCGTCGACGTGGACGACCCCGCCGACGACGGCGCGTCCGAGGGCCGGGGTGGCCGGGCACACGACGGCGAGCACCGGGCGCCCGGTGCTCTCGAGGGTGTCGCGCACCGCGGTCACGAGGAGGTCGGGCCGGCCGCGCAGGAGCGAGTCGACCTTGACGACGACGAGCGACGCGGGCGCGAGGAGCCGGCTCGCGTGAGCCACCGCGGCGGCGGCCGTGCCTGCGCCGGCCCTGCGGGTGTCGAGGTCGACGGCGATGACCCGCGCCGCGTCCCGGGCAGCGGCGACGGGGGCCACGACGGCCCCACCGTCGAGGACCACCTGGATGCGTGTTGTGCGCAGGAGGGCGGCGGATGCGGACTCCGCGGCACCGGAGAGGTCGTCGGCCAGGATGACGAGCTCCGCCATGTCGACTCCTCCTTCGTTGGATGAGATCCGGTGCTGCACAGTGTGGTCCGAGTTGCTCGGACAACGCGGCCACGAGGGTCGCCAGCCCGGGAAATCTGCGAACTTGACGCGAATGACGCTACAGGTATTGCGCAGAACGCGCAACAGTGTCTATCGTTGGCGGCAAGCAACGACGCCCGTCTGGGGCGTGCCAGAGACTTCAAGGAGGAAGCTCATGTTCGACGTCACCAGGTCCACTGAGACCACTGACACCGCACGCCGCGTCCCGTCCCGACGGGCCGTCCTGCAGCTCGCGGGGGTGTTCGGCATGACGACCGCCGTCGGCTCCGCGGTCGCCGCCTGCGCCGGCCCGCAGAGCACCGGTGGCGCAGCCACGGGCTCGGCCGGAGGCACGGGGGGCACGCTCACCGTCGTCCTCAACCGCAACCTGGTCAGCCTGGACAACAAGCTGAACCAGTACGACGCCGCCGTCACCGTGCAGCGCGCCGTGCGCGAGGCCCTGACCCGCATCGGTAACGACCTCAAGCCCGAGCTCGTCCTCGCCGAGTCCTTCGCGCAGACGTCCCCCACCGTGTGGACCGTCAAGCTGCGCAGCGACATCCACTACTCCGACAAGAGCAAGGTCACCGTCGAGGACGTCGAGACCGCCCTCAAGCTCTACTTCGAGGTCAAGGCCGGCTACGTGGCCTCCCAGTTCCCCGAGCAGCCCGCCTTCGCCAAGGTCGACGACAGCTCGTTCACCCTGACGACGAAGAGCCCGCTCGTGACGCTGGACTCCCTGATGTCGAACATCCTCATCACGCCCGCCGCGGCCAACAAGGCCGAGGAGCTGCGCGAGGGCATCGGCAGCGGCCCGTTCACCGTCGCCGAGGCCGACTCGGGCACCGGCACCTACCGCCTGGTGCGCAACGAGAACTACTGGGGCGACAAGGCCCTTCTCGACGAGGTCAAGATCTCCTACCAGGAGGAGGAGGGCGCGCGCGTCATCGCCATCACCTCCGGGCAGGCCGACGTCATCGACACCATCACCCCGGAGTCGGCGAACGCGCTGAAGAAGAACGCCGACATCGAGCTCGTCCAGGGCCCGGGCACCCGCCTGATCCACCTGTTCTACAACTTCCGCAAGCCGGGCGGCAGCCCGCTGGCCAACCCGAAGGTGCGCGAGGCCCTGTCCTACGCCGTCGACCACGACGCCCTCATCAAGTCCCTGATGAACGGGCTGGTCTCCTCCGCCGAGGGCGTGGTGCCCAAGACGCTCGCGGGCTTCGTGTCCACCGGCTCCTACGCGTTCGACCCCGCCAAGGCGAAGTCGATGCTCGCCGCGGAGGGCGCCTCCGACCTCAAGCTCACCTTCATCTGGGAGGACTCCGAGTTCGCCGGGGCCGCCCGGGTCATGGAGGCGGTCGCCGGCATGCTCGGCGACGTCGGCGTCACCGTCACCCTCAAGCAGATCCCCAAGGGCGGCGAGATCAACGCGTGGCGGCGCGGCGAGGCCGGCGACTGGGACGTCCTCGGCAACGGGTACGGCAACCAGACCGGCCTGGCGCTCACCAACCTCCAGGGCCAGTACGGCGGCACCGCGGAGAAGGAGAAGACCCGCGACACCTACCACGGCTTCGTCTTCCCCGAGATCACGGCGCTGCTCGACCAGGCCTCCGCCGAGCCCGACCAGGCCACGCGCGACGACCTGCTCCAGCAGGCGCAGGAGCAGATCTGGGCGCAGTGGCCCGCCATGTGGGCCTGGACCCCGGACAACGTGCTCGCCAAGCGCAAGCGCGTCACCACCCTCGAGCTCTCGCCGGCCAACTCCTACTCCCTGTCGATGGTCAAGGTGTCAGGCTGAGCCATGCGCCGCTACGTCCTCAAGCGCGTCGCCCAGACCTTTCTCACGGCCTGGATGACGGTCACCGCGGTGTTCATCCTGCTCCGGATGGCACCCGGCGACCCGGCGGTGAACTACGCGCCGCCGAACCCGTCGAGCGAGCAGCTCGACGCCATCCGGCAGCAGTTCGGGCTCGACCAGCCGATCCTCCAGCAGTACTTCGGGTACCTCGGGCAGCTCGCCCGCGGTGACCTCGGCGAGTCGTTCCAGTTCCGCCAGGGTGCGCTCGAGGTCGTCCTCGACCGGTTGCCGTACACGATCACGCTGGCGGTCGCCGCCATCGTCGTGACGGGGCTCATCGCGATCCCCCTCGGGGTGTGGATGGCGCGGCGCCGGGACACCGCGCCCGAGCTCGGGGCGAACATGGCCACCATCGCCGGGCAGTCGATGCCCGACTTCTGGATCGGCTTCGTCCTGCTCATCGTCTTCGCCGTGAACCTGGGCTGGTTCGCCCCGGCCGGGTTCACGTCGATCAGCTCGATCGTCCTGCCCTGCCTGACGGTCGTCATCCTGCAGGTCGCGCTCATCTCGCGGCTCGTCCGCCGCGAGATGGTCGTGAACCTCACCGCCCCGTACCTCACCATCGCGCGGTCGCGCGGCGTGTCCGAGCGGACCCTGACGTGGCGGTACGCCTTCGCGAACTCCGCGATCCCCGTCGTCACCGCGCTCGGCACCCGCTTCGCGGCCATGCTCAACGGTGTCGTCATCGTCGAGGTCGTCTTCAAGTGGCCGGGCGTCGGCGAGCTCGTCGTCGACGCCCTCGACCGCCGCGACTTCCCGCTCATCCAGGCGACGGTCCTGGTGACGGTCGTGCTGGCGCTCGTCGTCCAGCTCCTCGTCGACCTGCTCTACCCCCTCATGGACCCCCGGGTCCGACTCGGACAGGAGGCGCGCTCATGAGCGACACCGCCCTGCCGCGCACCGCGGCCGGCCCCGCCGGGCGACTGCTGCGCCGGTCCGCCGCTGCCCGCAAGGCCCGCTACAGCACCGTCAAGATGTGGGTGGGTGCGTTCTGCACCACCCTCGTCGTGCTGCCCGTCCTCCTCGCGCGGGTGCTGCCGCTGCCCGACCCCCTGCGCGGGGACCTCTCCGCGTCGCACCTGCCGCCGTTCAGCGTCGGGCACCTGCTCGGTACCGACCCGAACGGGCGAGACCTCCTCTCGCGCATCCTCTTCGGCGGCCAGACCTCACTGCTCATCGGCTTCCTCGCGATCATCCTGTCGGGCCTGATCGGGGTCGTCGCCGGCGCCACGGCCGGCTACTTCGGTGGCTGGGTCGACTCGGTGATCTCCCGGCTGCTCGAGGCACAGATGTCGCTGCCGCTGCTGCTCATGCTGCTGCTCGTCGTGGCGCTCTTCGGCCCGTCGGTGCCGGTCATCACGCTCGTCATCGCCCTGGCCCAGTGGCCCGAACCCGCCCGCCTCACCCGCGCCCTCGTCCTCGTCGAGCGCGAGAAGCCCTACGTCGCGGCGGCCCAGGTGCTCGGCCTGCGCAAGCCGACCATCATCGTGCGCCACATCATCCCCAACATCCTGTCCCAGACCCTCGTCGTCGTGTTCCTGCTCCTCGCCCAGGCCGTCCTGCTGGAGAGCGCGCTGTCGTTCCTCGGCGCCGGTGTGCAACGGCCCTACCCGACCTGGGGCGGCATCATCTCCGACGGCCGCGAGCTGTTCGTCACAGGTGAGTGGTGGCTCGTCACCGTGCCCGGCCTCGCGATCGCCCTGCTCGTCGTCGGCGTCAACCTCCTCGGCGACGGCCTGCGCGACCGGGTGCGGCGCGCCAAGGTGGTGAACGCCTGATGAGCGTCCTCGACGTCCGCGACCTCACCGTCGACCTCATGACCCTGACCGGGGTCGTGCGCGCCGTCGACGGCGTCAGCTTCCACATCGACCACGGCGAGACCGTGACGATCATCGGCGAGTCCGGCTCGGGCAAGTCGACGACCGCGATGGCCCTGCTGCGGCTCCTCCCCGACGACCTCGCCGTCATCACCGGCACCGCCGAGATCGAGGGCCAGGACGTCATCTCCACGCGCGAGCACATCACCGCGCTGCGCGGGAGGGCGGTCGCGCTCATCCCCCAGGACCCGATGACGGCGCTGAACCCGATCGCCACCATCGAGAAGCAGATGGTGGAGGCGATCCGGCTCGCCCACCCCGAGCTGTCCGGGAAGCAGGCCGCGGCCCGGGCCCTGGACCTGCTGACGCAGGTGCACCTCAGCGTGCCCGAGCGCCGGCTCAAGGCGTACCCGCACCAGCTGTCGGGCGGAATGCTCCAGCGCGTGCTCATCGCGATGGCGCTGTCGGCGCAGGCCGGGCTCATCATCGCCGACGAGCCGACCTCGGCCCTCGACGTCACGGTGCAGGCCGGCATCCTCGACCTGCTCCTGGAGATCCAGGAGACCACCGGTGCGGCGGTTCTGCTCATCACGCACGACCTCGGTGTCGCCCGGCTCATGAGCGACCGCATCCACGTCATGAAGGCCGGCCGCTTCGTCGAGAGCGGCCCGGTCGAGCAGGTCGTCGACGCCCCCGCCCACGAGTACACCCGCACCCTGCTCGCGGCCATCCCCGCCCTCGGGCCGTGGCAGGACCCCGACGAGGAGCCGGCCACCGCGCCGGCCGTCGCCGCCCCGACCGACGGAGGCCCGCAGTGACCACCCGCCCGCTCCTCGAGGTCCGCAACCTCGTCGTCGAGTACGGCACGGGCGAGCACGCCTACCGTGCCGTCGACGACGTCTCGTTCTCCGTTCCCGCCGGCGGCTCGCTCGCCGTGGTCGGGGAGTCGGGGTCAGGGAAGTCGACGATCGCCAAGGCCCTCGTCCGGCTTCTTCGGCCCACCGCCGGGGAGGTGCTCCTCGACGGTCTGGACCTCGCCCCGCTCGGCTCCCGTGAGCTGCGTCCGCTGCGTCACCGCATCCAGATGGTCTTCCAGGACCCCTACGGCTCCCTCGACCCGCACCTGTGCGCCCGCGACATCGTCGCCGAGCCCCTCGCGGCGCGCGGCGAACGGTCCAAGGCGGTGCGGCGCAAGCGCGCCGCCGAGCTCATCGACCAGGTCGGCCTCCCCACGAGCGCCCTGGACCGCAAGCCGCACGAGTTCTCCGGTGGCCAGCGCCAGCGCATCGGCATCGCCCGCGCGCTGGCCTCCGAGCCGGACGTCCTCGTCCTCGACGAGGCGACGAGCGCCCTCGACGTCAGCGTCCAGGCACAGATCCTCGGCGTCCTGGACGCCCTGCGCCGCGACACCGGCCTCACCTACCTGGCCATCTCGCACAACCTCGGCGTCGTGCGGGCCCTCAGCGAGAACGTCCTCGTCCTGCGCGCCGGCAAGGTCGTAGAGCAGGGTCCGACGCAGGACCTGCTGGCCAACCCGCGCGAGCCGTACACCCGGATGCTGCGGCGCAGCGCCCTCGAGCCGACGACGATGACCGGCCGCAAGCCGCGCGAGCTCGTGCGCGGCATCGCGGCGGCGCGCGCCGCCGAGAACGCGGCAGCCGCGACGGGGGTCGTGGCGTGAGCACCGACCTGCCCGGCCTCGGCCGCCCGCTGCCCCGCCTGGTCCTCGGCACGATGACGTTCGGCGACACCGTCGACCTCGACACGGCCCGCGCGATGGTCGACACCGCCCTCGAGGCCGGCGTCACCCACATCGACACCGCCAACGGGTACGCCGGCGGCCGGAGCGAGCAGATCCTCGCCGAGGTCCTGCGCGGCCGCTGGGACGAGGTGAGCGTCGCGACGAAGGTGGGCATCTACGCCGGCGACGCCGGGGGCAGCCCGCTGCTCTCCCGCGAGGGCATCCAGCGCTCGCTGCGAGCCAGCCTCGCGCGGCTCGGCACCGACCGCGTCGACCTGCTCTACCTGCACCAGCCGGACCGCACCGTCGCCCTCGACGAGACGGCCGTCGCCCTGCGCGAGGTCGTCGACGCCGGGCTCGTCGGGGCGGTCGGCGTGTCGAACTTCGCCGCCTGGCAGGTCGCCGACGTCGAGGCCGCGTGCGCCCGCGCCGGCACGCCCAAGCCAGTCATCGCGCAGCAGCTCTACAACCTCGTCGCGCGCCGGATCGAGTCGGAGTACGTCGAGTTCGCCGCGACGCACGCCCTCGCGACGGTGGTGTACAACCCGCTCGGCGGGGGCCTGCTCACCGGGCGACACCGCTTCGACGAGGCACCGGACGAGGGCCGCTTCGGCAGCTCGGCCCTGGCGCAGATGTACCGCGACCGCTATTGGAACGAGTCCCTGTTCGAGGCCGTGGGCACCCTGGAGGGCATCGCCCGAGGGGCCGGGGTCGGGCTCCCCGAGCTCGCACTGCGCTGGTTGCTGTCCCGGCCGGTGGTCACGGCCGTCCTGCTCGGCGGCTCCAAGCCCGAGCAGCTGCGCTCCAACCTCGAGGCCGCGGGGCGCGGCCCCCTGCCGCAGGACGCCCTCGACGCCTGCGAGGCCGTGGGAGCCACGCTCCACGGCCCGATGCCCGCCTACAACCGCTGAACGCGGACCGCCCCGCGACCACACCAGCACCCACCCCTGACGCCCCGACCTCGACCCGAGAGAGCACCGACGTGAGCACCTCCAGCGCCGCCCGACCGACTGCCCGCGACCTCACCGACCGGCTGCGAGGCCGCGAGCGAGCCCTGGGGTACTGGGTGGTCCTGGACGCCCCCGTCGCCACCGAGCGGCTCGCCCGCCTGGGCTACGACTACGTCTGTGTCGACGGCCAGCACGGTCTCGTGGAGTACTCGGGGATCCTGCGGGCCCTGACCGCCATCGACGCGGGCGGGGGCTGCGTCGGTCTGGTCCGGGTCGGCGCGAACGACCCGTACCTCATCGGGCAGGCCCTGGACGCGGGCGCGGCGGGGGTCATCGTGCCGCTCGTCAACTCCGCCGAGGACGCGGCGCGTGCCCTGTCGTCGGCGCTGTACCCCCCGCTCGGGACCCGGTCCTACGGGCCGATGCGCTCGGGCCTGCGGGTGGGGCCCAGGCCGCAGGAGTCGAACGCCGCGGTGTCCTGCCTGGCGATGATCGAGACGCCGGAGGGTCTGGCGAACGTCGAGCAGATCTGCGCCGTTCCCGGGCTCACCGGGATCTACGTCGGACCCTCCGACCTGTCGATCGCGGTCGGTGGCGCGTACCCGGGTGACCCGGCCGTCGCCGAGGTCTTCGAGGCGGCCCTGGTGAGGATCCGCGAGGCCGCCGCGGTGGCCGGTGTCGCGGCCGGGATCCACACGCCGTCCGGGGCGGAGGCCGCGCGCCGCCTCGAGCAGGGCTTCACCTTCGCCACCGTCTCGTCCGACCTCACCCACCTCGAGGCCGCAGCCGCTCGCCACCTGGCGGAGGCCCGCGGCGAGCAGGGTGCGCCGTGAGCGAGCCGAGCGACGTGGCGGACGCGCCCGAGGTCCGGGCCGACGGGGTGCTGCGCCCGCGGCCGGACGGGCTCCTCGAGGCGTTCCTGCCGTCCCCGGCGGTGCAGGCCCACGCGGCCAACCTCGCCTTCCTGCCCGGCGGCGACCTGGGCTGCGTGTGGTTCGGCGGGACGCAGGAGGGTGTGGCCGACATCAGCGTCTGGTTCTCGCGGCGTCCCGACGACGACTCGAGCCCGTGGTCGCAGCCGGTGCCACTCAGCGACGACCCGGCCCGCTCCGAGCAGAACCCCGTGCTGTTCCTCGCCCCCGACGGTCTGTTGTGGCTGTTCTGGACCGCCCAGCACGCGGGCAACCAGGACACCGCGGTGGTGCGCGCCCGGACCTCCGCCGACGGCGGGGCCACGTGGGGCCCGCAGCGGGACCTGCTCGTCAAGGCCGGGGAGGGCGTGTTCGTGCGCCAGACCCCGGTCGTCCTCCCCGACGGGCGGTGGCTGCTGCCCACCTTCTCCTGCGTCCCCGTGGACGGCGAGGTGTGGGTGGGCGACCACGACACGAGCAGCGTCTGGGTCAGCGCCGACGAGGGCTCGACGTGGACCGAGCTGTCGGTGCCCGACTCCGTGGGGGCCGTGCACATGAACGTCGTGGCGCCCGGCCCGGCCGGGGGGTACACCGCCTACTACCGCAGCCGCTGGGCCGACCACGTCCACCGCAGCACCGCGGCCGACGGCCTGGCGTGGACGGCGCCCTCGCCGACCGGGCTCCCCAACAACAACTCCTCCGTGCAGGCGCTGCGCCTCGCCGACGGCCGGGTCGCCATGGTCCTCAACGAGGCCAGCCGGCTCGACGCGGTCGGTCGCCGCACCTCCCTCTACGACGAGGTCGACGACGACGGCCTCGTCGAGGGCGCCGCGCCCTCCGTCGTCGAGGTCTCCGGCGAGGAGGACGCGCGCCGCGCCTTCTGGGGCGCGCCGCGGGCACCCCTCGTCCTCGCGGTCTCCGACGACGACGGCGTCACCTGGCCGCACCGGCGCGTCCTCGCCGACGGCGACGGCTTCGCCCTGTCGAACAACTCCCGCGACGGGCTCAACCGAGAGCTGAGCTACCCGTCTCTCGCGCAGGGTCCCGACGGGACCGTGCACGTCGCCTTCACGCACCACCGCAAGGCGATCCGTCACGTCCGGGTGCCGCTCGGCGCCGTTCCCGGCACGCACCGGTCGTGACGGTGCGCGCCGAGGACCGCGCCGTCGTCGTCACCGGGGCCAGCTCGGGGATCGGCCGCGCTGTCGCGGCGAAGCTGCTCACCGCCAGCGTCCCCGTCGTCGCCCTGTCGCGGCGCGAACCAGACCTCGAGGGCGTGCGGTGGCGCCCGTGCGACCTCGCTGACACCGCCTCCGTCGCCGAGGTCGTGGCCGGCCTCGGCGAGGTCCGTGGCGTCGTGCACGCTGCGGGCTTCCAGGAGAGCGGAACGCTCGACACGCTGGATCCCGTTGCAGCACAGCGGATGTACGCCGTCCACGTCACCGCCGCGGTGGCCCTCGTGCAGGCCGTGCTGCCAGACCTCAGCGACGGCGGGCGCATCGTCCTCGTGGGCAGCCGCACCGCCGACGGGGTCGCGGGCAAGAGCCTCTACGCCGCGAGCAAGGCCGCCCTGCGTGCCTTGGCCCGGTCGTGGGCGAGCGAGCTGTCCGGGCGCGGCATCACCGTCAACGTCGTGGAGCCGGGCCCCACCCGCACGCCGATGCTCCAGGACCCGCGACGGTCCCGGACCCCGGTGGGCGTCCCGCCGCTGGGTCGTCTCGTCGAGCCCGACGAGGTCGCGGACCTCGTGGCCTTCCTCCTCGGACCGTCCGGCGCCATGGTCACCGGCCAGCACTGGCGCATCTGCGGCGGCGCCTCCCTGCCCTGATGGGCACGGCCCCACGACCCCCCGAGCCACCCCTCGGCCGCGCCGCCGCACCGACCCTGCTCGCCTTCCTCCTGCTGTCGGTCGGCGCGTTCGTCCCCAACACGCTGGGCGCGCTCGCCGTCCTCATGCAGGCCGACCTCGGCTTCGACGACGCCCAGCTCGGCCTCCTCCTCACGACGTTCTGGGTGTGTACGTCGATGCTCGGCGGGGTCGTCGGCTCGGTGACCGACCGCACCGGGTGGCGGGTGGCCGCGGTCGCGGGCAGTGGGCTGACGACGGCCGCGCTCGTCACGGTGGCGGTCGCCCCGGGCTACGGCGTGCTCGTGGTGGCGATGGTGGTCGCGGCCGTTGGCTTCACCTTCAGCTCGCCGACGAGCAACCTCGTCGTCGTCCAGCTCGTGGCGCTGCGCCGGCAGAGCTTCGCGTTCGGCCTCAAGCAGACCGCGCCCATCGTCATCACGATGGCCGGCGGTCTGTCCGTGCCCCTCGTCGGGGAGCGGTGGGGGTGGCGCTGGGCCCTGCTCGTCCTCGCACCGGCCGTGATCGGCTGCCTGGCGTTCGCGGCGCTCTGGGGCCGGGGCGCGCCACGGCGCGCCGGTGGGCCCGGATCGGGTCCGGCCCGGCTGCTCACCGACGGAGGACGACGGGTCCTGATCACCCTCGTCGTGGCGATGGGGCTGGGCTCGTTCGGGATGGCCGCGGCCTCGGGATTCGCGGTGCGCTCGCTCGTCGAGGCGGGTGTCCCGCTCGCGACGGCGGGCACCCTGCTGGCGGCAGCGGGGCTCGGCGCGCTCGTCGTGCGGGTCGCCGGCGGGTGGTGGCTCGACCGAGCCGACGGGATGGGTGACGTCGTCGTCCTCACCCTCGTCCTGCTCGGCGCCCTGGGCGCCGGGCTCATGGCGACGATGGTCCCGGCCCTGATGGTGGCCGGCCTGTTCCTGTGCGTCTGCGCGGGGTGGACCTGGCCGCCGGTGCTGATGATGCGCGGCGTCCGCACCTTCGTCCACGCCCCCGGACGCGCGTCCGGGGTGCTCCAGATCGGCACGAGCGTCGGGGCGGCGTCCGGGCCGCTGGCCGTCGGCCTCCTCGTGGAGGGCGTGTCCTTCACCGTGGCGTGGCTCGTCGTGGCGGCGAGCGCCGTGGTCGCCCTGCTCGTCATCAGGCTCCCCGGCCCTCGACCGGTGTGACCCGAGGTGGGCACCGGGGCCGGTGAGCGGATATTGCCGAGGACGGGACAGCAGGCACCCGGCGGCCCTAGCGTGTCGCCACGACGTTTGGAGTGGGCCGGCCTTCGGCACACGCCGCAGGGGACGCACGTGGAGGTGTGGCATGGGTGAGAAGGGCAACGACCTCGACCCGGGGTTGGCCGCGGTCGCAGCGAGCGCGGTGGAGCCGTCGCTCATCGAGCGGGTCACGACGACGACGACCCAGACGATCGTCGGGGCGGGCCAGGACGTCGTCTCCTCGATGAAGGACAAGGCGATCGACCACGGGGCGGACGCCGTCATCGACGAGGCCCGCAGCCGGCTCGGGCGTGGTGACGGATCGTCACCGCAAACCCCGTCCGCCGACGGCACGACCGGGGACGACGATGGCGACGCGCCGACGCGCTGAGCGCGGCGGCGCGCTTCTGGCGGGCGTCCCACTCGTCGTGCTCCTCGGCGCGTGCGGTGGAGCGCCGACCGCGACGGACTCAGTGTCCCCGAGCCCGTCCGCGTCGCCCTCGCCCTCCCTCACGTCGGCGACACGGCCCGAGGGGCCCTGGACGCTCGTCGCGTGGACGACCGAGCGCTCGGACACCGAGGTCGAGCAACGGCTGTCGCGCGTCCTCCTCGTGACGATGTCGTCAGGCTGCCCCAGCGGACCGTGCGAGCTCACCCTCAGTCCCGCCGGCGGCAACGGGACGTACCGCGAGCCCGGCCTTCCGGTCCGCGAGGGGTCGATGCCCCTGACCGTGCCGTTCGTCCTGGCCTGGGACGGCGCCGCCTACAGCGGCGCCCTCGAGCCGCGGACCTCGTCGTGCACCACGGCGAAGGGCGAGGTCGTGCCCGACGGGTACACGACGACGTTGGCGATGTCCTTCACCTTCGTCCCCCCCGCGGCTGGGACCCCGGCCCGCGTGCACGGCACGACGACCGAGGTCGCCAAGGGCACGGCGAAGGGCAAACCCAAGGGCTGCACCGACTACCGCGAGACCGAGGCGCTCGGTGGCGTCCCGACCGGCTCGCTCGACGCGACCGCGGGGCCGACCGGCGAGTT
The DNA here is from genome assembly GCA_963795035.1 of uncultured Actinomycetota bacterium. Classification (GTDB taxonomy): domain Bacteria; phylum Actinomycetota; class Actinomycetes; order Actinomycetales; family Dermatophilaceae; genus Oryzobacter. The sequence continues at coordinate 52,921 of CAWCFZ010000006.1, forward strand.
CGACGCGACGATGGTCACGACGGTGGCGACGACCCCGAAGCAGATCGCCCCCGCCGGCTCCAGACTCTGGCTCGGGACGATGAAGGCCGGCGGTGACGCCGCGGCCCCGACCATCACGGGCCTCACCGGCTCGACCGGCCCGCTGACCGCTGGCACCGACGGCTGGGCGGCCTCCCCGCCCACCGCGCCGATGCAGTGCGGCGCCCCGGACGGCTCGCCCGTCGACGGCGGCGCCGACGGGACCGAGGTGTTCGGCGCCCTGCGCCCCGTGGCCCTGACCGAGGACGGTGCACCGATCTTCGCCGGGACGTGGAGCCTGCGGTCCAACCCCAACGCGACCGGCCTGAAGTCCAGGTGCAGCCTCGCCACCTACGAGGGCCGCATCTACCTCGTCCCCCGGGGCGCGGGGTGATGAAGGACGTCTACCGCGACGTCTCGCACTGGCGCCGGCTGCTCCCGCGGGAGCGTGACGTCGTCACCGGCCGCCGTGCGGGGTTCCGCGACGACAAGCGCGAGGACGACCGGCAGCAGGACCGGTCGCAGACCGCCGGTGACCGTGGCGCGAGCCACCGGCTGCTCGGGGCCGGGATGTCGGCGGGGACGGCCGCCCTGGTGGCGACCGCGGTCGTCGTGGCGCTGGCAGCCGGCGGGCTCGGCGTCCGGGCGCTCATGTCGAGCAGCGGACCCGGCGGCGCATCCGCAGGGGCCACCCCGGGCTCCTCCGCGTCCGGCGTCGCAGGGGTCCCGGCTCCGGCCCTGAGCGCCCCGCCCGCGACCGCCATCCAGCTGGAGTACGCCGGCGGCGGCTACGTCCGCCACGAGTGCAGCGACGCCAAGGGCGAGGGGACGTGCGTCTACTTCGACGACCCCGGGCCCCTGTCGGTCTACTGCACCGCCGACGGGTGCACCCTGTACCACTTCGGCGAGGGGTCGATCGACGCTCCCCTGGTCCTGGCGGGCCGGACCTCGGCCGAGACCGACGGCTGCCAGCAGACCTCGTGGTCCCTGGACCTCACGCCCGTGGGGGTGGCCGTGACCGAGGGACTGGAGCACCCGGCCAGGATCACGGGGACGGTCACCCAGAGCCGCCCGGCCGAGGTCCTCCCCGACGGCACGAACTGCCTCGGCGCCGAGGACGAGTACCGCTACGACGCCGTACCCTCCTGACCGCGGGGGAGCGCGCCGGTGCCGTGGACGACCGTGTCGACGCGGGCCAGCAGGTCGTCGCCGACGAGCCCGTCCAGCCGGTCCCGGGCGAGTGCCCACGTCTGCTCCAGGTGCCTCCCGGCCGTGACGACCTGCCCGGACCGGGTGCGGGACAGGGGAGTGCCGCGCCCCCGCTCGTAGAGGTCGGCGCCGACGGCGCGGCGGTCGACGTACCAGCCGTAGCGCTCGCGCGCCGGCTCGAGGGTGACGTCGACGGCCAGCCGGCGCGCTGCCCTGCCGGGCAGGCCGTGCGCCGCGCGGACCGCGCCGAGCGCGAAGACGAGCGCGACCTCGAGGTCCTCGCCCTCACAGAACTCGCCGCCGAGCTCGAGGCGGCCGGGCCGGGGTCGCACGAGGAGCCCGGGTGAGGTCGTCCGGTCGAGCAGGAGCATGAGCGAGGGGGCGAAGACCGTCGCGAACAGCATCGCGAGGCGCCGGTCGCCCCGGCGCGGAGCGCTGACATTGAGGTGCGTGCTGTACCCCTCGAGCCGGTGGTCCTCGCCCAGGGCGGCCCGGAGGGCGTCCCTGCCACGCCGCGCCAGGGCCGCCACCTCGGCCGTCGCGCCCGGTCCGGCGAGGACCGGTGGGGTCGCGACCTCCGCCTCCGCCCCGTCGGCCGTGACGACGCCGCCCCAGCGCCCGCGCTGGGCGTGGGGGTCGGTGGGGTCGGCGCGCACCCCGAGGTCGAGGCCGTCGACGACCGCTCGGAAGTCCACCGGCCCGTCGGGGCCGTGCACCCGGTACTCGTGCTCCACCCCGAGCCGCAGGTCGCGACGCGGCCGGGGTGGCCTGGCCAGGCGTCGGCGAGGGGGGCGGGCCAGGGCCGCGAGGAGGTCGGCGTCGCGCCGCCCGGCATCGAGCCTGCGGAGGAAGTCGCGCACCTCGTCCTCGCGACGCGCGACGAAGACCGAGCGACCTCCTCCGGCCGGGTCGACGCGGAACACCGTGAGGTCCCAGGTGCAGAGGTCGACGTGCACGGTGAAGCCGGGACGCCGGCGCGGGCTCAGGTCGAGGTCGTCGACGGCTCGCTCCCGTCCCGTGCGCTCACCCACGACGCCACCCTAGGGTCGACCCGGGACCCCACCCCGACCCCCCGACCGAGGGAGCACCGACGTGAGCACCTCCAGCGCCGCCCGACCGACTGCCCGCGACCTCACCGACCGGCTGCGAGGCCGCGAGCGAGCCCTGGGGTACTGGGTGGTCCTGGACGCCCCCGTCGCCACCGAGCGGCTCGCCCGCCTGGGCTACGACTACGTCTGTGTCGACGGCCAGCACGGTCTCGTGGAGTACTCGGGGATCCTGCGGGCCCTGACCGCCATCGACGCGGGCGGGGGCTGCGTCGGTCTGGTCCGGGTCGGCGCGAACGACCCGTACCTCATCGGGCAGGCCCTGGACGCGGGCGCGGCGGGGGTCATCGTCCCGCTCGTCAACTCCGCCGAGGACGCGGCGCGTGCCCTGTCGTCGGCGCTGTACCCCCCGCTCGGGACCCGGTCCTACGGGCCGATGCGCTCGGGCCTGCGGGTGGGGCCCAGGCCGCAGGAGTCGAACGCCGCGGTGTCCTGCCTGGCGATGATCGAGACGCCGGAGGGTCTGGCGAACGTCGAGCAGATCTGCGCCGTTCCCGGGCTCACCGGGATCTACGTCGGGCCGTCGGACCTGTCGATCGCGGTCGGTGGCGCGTACCCGGGTGACCCGGCCGTCGCCGAGGTCTTCGAGGCGGCCCTGGTGAGGATCCGCGAGGCCGCCGCGGTGGCCGGTGTCGCGGCCGGGATCCACACGCCGTCCGGGGCGGAGGCCGCGCGCCGCCTCGAGCAGGGCTTCACCTTCGCCACCGTCTCCACCGACCTCACCGACCTCGAGCAGGCAGCGGTCGGACACCTGGCGACCGCCCGGGGCGAGCAGTGAGCCGACCCGGTTCGTGACGCAGGTCAGCCCCGGCTCGGGCCGTCGCACAGGATGCCGCGGACGGTGTCGAGGGTGAGGGTCACGGGGTCGGTCTCGGTGAGCAGCCAGGTGGCTCCCGCCGCGACCCACGGGGCCGGGTCCGCGCCGGGGCCGACCTCCGCCACGACGTCGAACGGCCGCTCGCCCCCGACTCGCAGGGACCCGACCGCGGCCGCAGCCTCGGCGAGCTGGTCGGGGGAGCTGAGGTTGACGGGGAAGAACCCGTCGTGGGCGGCGGCCCGGACCATGGGCCGGCGGTTCCCGGGGAGGCCGGCGACCCACACCGGGACGGTCCCGCGGACCGGTGTGGGGTGGAAGGCGATGCCGTCGACGTGGACGTGCGGGCCGTGGTGGTGCACCGGCTCCCCGGACCACGCGGCTCGCAGGACGGTCAGTGACTCGTCGAGCAGCTGGGCCCGGATCCTGTCCTCGACCTCCTCCCCGGTGCGGGAGAACTCGCCCCCGAAGCGGTCGCTGCCCAGGCCCACCCCGAGGACGAGGCGCCCCCCGCAGAGCCGGTCGAGCGACGCCGTCTCGCGGGCGACCTTGACCGGGCGGCGCCGGGCCAGGGGTGTCACCAACGGCCCGAGGACGATGCGCTCGGTGACGGCCGCGGCGGCCGACAGGACGACCCACGGGTCGGCGACGGCGCGGACAGGGGCCCGCCACGTGGCGTGGTCCCAGACGAAGAACCCGTCCCAGCCGGCCTCCTCGGCCTCGACGGCCAGCCGAACGGCGGTGGCCGGGTCCGAGAGCTCGTCGAAGAGGGGGACCCACAGCCCGGCCCGGGCGCTCAAGGCGCCAGGCTCTTCGTCGCGGGGGCCGTGTGCGCCAGGAGGGCCGCCACGAACTCCGGCCACCGGGCGACGGGGAGCTCGTGGCCCGCGTCCTCGAGGACGACGAGGGTCGACCCGGGCACCGCCCGCTGCAGCGCCTCGCCGTGCTCGACCGGGAAGCACGGGTCGAGCGCGCCGTGGACGACGAGCGCGGGGGAGGCGACGTCTGCGAACCCTCCGCCGTGCGGCTCGTCGAAGTCCATCGCGAAGTGGTTCGTCTGCGAGGCCGCGAGGTCGCGGGTCCGGGCGACGTCCAGGCGGGTCAGGCGTCGCACGTGCTCCTCGTCGGCCAGGGGGGATGTTCCGTGGTAGGCCATGACCATCGTCATCGCGTACTCGACGAACGCCTCCGTGTCGGACGGGTCCGGAGCCTCGACGTCCGTCGCCGCCCCGAACTCCGCTGTCGGGGAAGGGAGTCCGTCGTCGTTGGTCGTCGTGCTCATGAAGGTCACCGATGCGACCCGCTCCGAGTGGTCGACGGCGAGGAAGAGCGCCGTGCCGCCCGACATCGAGCGTCCGACGACGTGGGCCCGCCCGACCCCGAGGGCGTCGAGGATGCCGACCGCGTCGGCGGCGAGGTCGCTCATCGCGTACCCCGGGTCGCCGAGGGGGAAGGTGCTCGAGCGGCCCACGTCGCGCTGGTCGTACCGGATGACGAAGCGCCCGCCGGCAGCGATCTGCTCGCACAGCTCGTCCTCCCACCAGACCATCGAGGCGCAGGCGCCGTGGATGAGGAGGATCGCGGGGTCGTGGGGGTCGCCCACGGTCTGGACGCACAGCTCGACGCCGTCGGCGACGCTCACCATCAGTTCGGGGTCCATGTGCTCGACGGTAGGTCCACGACGGCATCCGCAAAAGCGATGGCTCTTGCTCACGGTGATCGCTGAAGGCGATGATGCGTCCATGTGGGAGCCCCGACACCTCGCCGCGCTCGACGCCGTCGCCCGCACCGGGACCTTCGGCCGGGCGGCCGCCGAGCTGGGCTACACCCAGTCGAGCCTCAGCCAGCAGATCGCGGCGCTGGAGCGCTCGGTCGGGGGCCGGCTCTTCGACCGGCTGCCCGGTGCGCGGCCACCCGAGCTGACGCCGCTGGGCCGGGTCGTCCTCGAGGAGGGCCGATCGCTCCTCGAGCGGCAGGGCCGGGCCCGCGCGGCCGTCGACCGCTTCCTCGCCGGTGGCGGCCGGGTCGACGTCGGCACGTTCCAGACGGTGACCAACGTGCTGCTCCCCGACGTCCTCCGCCGCGTGCGCGAGGAGCACCCGGACGCGCGGATCCTGCTGTCCGAGGACGAGACCGACCCGCCGCCCCTCGAGGGCCTGGACCTCGTGTTCTTCGACGGGGACGGACCTCCCGGCTCGCAGCATGCCGAGGTCTTCCGCGACGAGCACGTCCTGCTCACCCCTGCGGGGCTGCTCGCGACAGGCGCCCCGGTCGCCCTCGCCGAGCTCCACGGCCGGGCGATGGTCGCCCTGCCGAGCCTCTGCGACCAGGTCCACGTGGAGGCAGCGCTCGCGGTCCGCGGGATCGTCCCGGACGTCGTGTTCCGCACTGCCGACAACCAGGGCGTGACGTCGATGGTCCGCGCCGGCCTCGGCGTCGCCGTCATGCCCCTCCTCGCCGTCGCCGGACAGCTGGAGGCGCCCGGACTCGACGTCCATGTCCTTCAGCAGGGACTGCCCGACCGGGTCGTCACCCTCCTCTGGCAGGGGTCGCTCTCACCGCTGGCGGCCCGGTTCCGCGACCTCTCCCTCGAGGTCGGCGCCGGCCTCACCCGGCAGGGCCGAGTGGAGGCGGGGCGACCGTCCTGACGCTCCAGAGCCCGGGCCGTGCGCTCAGTGGCTGCGCTTGGCCTGCGCCACCGCGTCGAGCCGGGCGGCGAGGTCCTCGGGGGAGAGGCGGGCGGCGAGCGCCTCTCTGACGTGGTCGGCCTGGCTGGCCGGCGTCATCCCGTTCAGCGGGGTGTCGCGGTCGAGGTTGGTCGGGAAGGCGTACCCCTCGGCGCTCGCGGCGACGGCGTGCTCGAGGTGGGCGGCCGGCATCCCGGCGTCGGCGGCGGCGAGCAGCGCGGGGTAGATCGCGCGGACCACCCGGTCGCGGTCGACGCTCTCCATGGCTCGACCGAAGGCCGACGAGACCTGCAGGAGGTTCGCGGTGCGGCGGACGTCCGCGGTGTGGTTGGTGCCGGCGGCGTGGAAGAGGGCGGGGTTGAAGAAGACGGCGTCGCCCTGGGCCAGGGGGAGCTGGACGTGGTGGTCGACGAAGTGGTCCTGGAACTCCTCGAGCCAGTAGGCGAGGTAGCCGTGCGGGTACTTCTGGCTGTGCGGGAGGTAGAGGGTCGGGCCGGTCTCGACGGGCATGTCGCAGTGGGCGACCGCGCCCTGGAGGGTGAGGAGCGGGGAGACGTCGTGAACCCGGCCCGGGTAGCGCCCCGTGACGTCGGGTGACTGGAAGCCGAGGTGGTAGTCGCGGTGCACCGTCTGGCCCTGCCCGCCGGGGTTGACGACGTTGACCTGGCTCGTCACCTGGTAGCCGGGGCCGAGCCAGGCGGTGGCGGCGAGGGCGAGCAGGTCGTTGGCGTAGTAGGCGACGAAGGCCTCGGGGTCGGCGACCGCGACCTTCTCCAGCGCGTTCCACACCCGGTCGTTGGCGCCGGGCTTGGCGAAGTGGTCGCCGGCGGTGCGGCCCTCGGCCTTCTCGGCGGCGATGACCTGCTCGAAGACGGCCGTGACCCGGTCGAGCACCGCCGGCTCGAACGCCCCGGCGAGCACGACGATGCCGGGTCCGTCGGCGAGGGCGTCGGCGAGCTCCGCGCGCAGGCCGTCCGCGGCCTCGGGGACGCCCAGGAGCGGACGGATCGCCGCCGCCTCGTAGACGAGCACGCCCTGCTCGACCCGGTCGGCGTGGGGGTACGCGGACCGGTCGGTCGGCTGGGCGAGGACGGCGAGCAGGTCCTCGAGGCGGCAGTCCTCGCGGCGGCGGAAGCCGTGGGCGGTGGTGGGGGTGCTCGTCGCGGTCATGGGGTGCTCCTCGGGTGCCGGCGGGGGAGTGGGTGCTCGTCCGGCTACCAGCATCCGCCCGCGGGGCCGGGTAGGGACCCTCCGAAACCCCTCAGAAACACCTCATCGGTGCGGCTCTCCCGCAGGGTCGGGGTCCGACAATGGGGCATGGGTCGCCGCAGCCACCGGGTCCGGGACGTCGCCGAGCAGGCCGGGGTCTCGCTGGCGACGGTCGACCGGGTGCTGCACGGCCGGGCTGGTGTCAGCGCCCGCGCGGTGCGGGCCGTCGAGGCGGCCGTGCTGGAGCTGGAGCGCCAGCAGGTCCAGGTCCGCCTGTCCCGCCGGACCCTGCTCGTCGACGTCGTGCTCGACGCGCCCCGCCGCTTCAGCGACACCGTGGCCGAGGCCACGCAGGAGGCCCTGGCGTCGGCGCGGCCGGCCACGGTCCGGGCCAGGTTCCGCACGAGCGAGGCAAGCACGCCCGAGGCGCTGGCGCGGGTCGTCGACGGCCTCGGCACGGGGGGCCGGGTCAGCCACGGCCTGGTCCTCAAGGCGCCGGACGACCCGCACGTCGCCGCAGCCGTGCAGCGCGCCCGCGAGCGCGGCATCCCCACCGTCACCCTCGTCACCGACGTCAGCGGGTCGGGGCGGGTGGCCTACGTGGGTCTGGACAACCGGGCCGCCGGCGAGACCGCGGCCTACCTCCTGTCGCGGTTCGCCGCCGGGCGCCCCGGCGTGGTGCTCGCGACGGTGAGCCACCGCAGCTTCCTCGGCGAGCACGAGCGGTCGGTCGCCTTCCGGGAGCGGCTCGCCACCGAGGACCCGGGACGTGAGGTCGTCGTCGTCGGGGACGTCCACGGGGAGGATGCCGCCACCGAGGCGGCCGTACGTGCCGCGCTCGACGAGCACCGCGACCTCGCCGGCGTCTACTCGATGGGCGGCGGCAACGCGGGGGTCGCCGCGGCGCTCGCGGACGCCGGCCCGGGCCCCGTCCCCTTCGTCGCCCACGACCTCGATGCCGACAACCTCGCGCTGCTGCGCGCCGGCGTCCTCACCGCGGTGCTCCACCACGACCTGCGGGCCGACCTGCGCGCCGCCCTCACCCAGCTGCTGCGCGCCCACCGGCTGCTGCCCGGCGCCCCGACGTCGGCTCCCTCCGCACCACAGGTCGTCACCCCGTGGAACGTCCCCCCGCGCCTGCGCCCCTGACCTCCTGAGCACCCCACTGTCCGGGGCGGACTCGACCGACAGGGCGATCGTGTCCCAGCGGTCAGCCGAGGAGGAGGGCCGCGGCCGCGACGGCCGAGGCGACGAGCACCGCGACGTCGAAGGTGCGCTGGCTGACCCGCTGGACCGTCGCGTACCCGAGGAGCGCCCCGAGGAGGACGGCCGGTGCCAGCACCCCGGCCCGCACGACGTCGTCGGTGTGCAGCAGCCCGAGGCCGACCGAGAACGGCACCTTGACGAGGTTGACGATGAGGAAGAACCACGCGCTCGTCCCGACGAAGCGCCGCTTGTCGATGCCGGATGCCGACAGGTAGAGCGTCATCACCGGGCCGGCGGCGTTGGCCGTCATCGTCGCGAAGCCCATCGCCGAGCCGGCACCCCACGCGCGGGCGTGGCTCGGCGCGGGCGCGTCGTCATCAGGGCGCCCTCGGGTCTTCACCCAGAGCTGGAGGGCGAGCAGGACGAGCAGCACGCTCCCGATGGAGCGGCGCAGCGTGTCGTCGTCGACGACCCGCAGGAACAGGGTTCCCAGGACCACGCCGGGGAGCACGGCGGGCAGCAGGCGGCGGATGAGGGCCCAGTCGGGGTCGCGGCGGTAGTGCCAGCAGGCGATGACGTCGCCCACGACGAGGACCGCGAGGATGGCCGCGGTCGACTGGCGGGCCGGCAGGACGGTCGCGAAGATCGCGACGCTGAGCACCGCGAGCCCGCCGAGCGCGGTCTTGGAGAACCCGATGAGCAGCGCGGCGACGACGAGCAGCGCGATGACCGCGGGGTCGGCGGGCAGGACGCCCATGGCGGGTCCTCCCCTCGGACAGCATGGCAAATGTCAGGACATGAACGCTACTGTGTCAGGCATGCCGCTCACCACGCTTCCCACGCCTCGGGTTCCGGACTCCGCACAGGCGCCTGCGCTGCGCTGGGGGATCCTCGGCAGCGGGTGGATCGCCGACAAGTTCGTCACCTCGCTGCAGCAGCACACCCGCCAGGTCGTCGCCGCCGTCGGGTCGCGCTCGCTGGACTCGGCGCAGCGGGCGGCGGCGGGCTGGGGCGTCGAGCGCGCCCACGGGTCGTACGAGGCGCTCGTCGCCGACCCCGACGTCGACGTCGTCTACGTCACGACCCCGCACAACTACCACCTGCCCCACGCCCTGCTCGCCATCGAGGCCGGCAAGCACGTCCTCGTCGAGAAGCCCGTCGGGCTCGACGCGGGCGAGGCCCGGGCCATCGGGGAGGCGGCCGCGCGGGCCGGCGTGTTCTGCATGGAGGCCATGTGGACGCTGTTCCTGCCCAAGTTCGACGTCGTGCGACAGGTCCTCGACAGCGGCGCGCTCGGTGACGTCGTCATCGCGCAGGCCGACATGGGGGAGCGCTTCGACCCGCCTCACCGGATCACCCAGGCAGCCCTCGCGGGCGGGCCGCTCCTCGACCTCGGCACCTACGCGGCGACCTTCGCGACCTGGGTCCTCGGGGAGCCCGACGAGGTCACCGCGGTCGCCACGCCCGGCCCGTCAGGGGTCAACGGGCAGCTGGCCATCGCGCTGCGCACGGCCGCGGGCGCCGTCGGGTCGCTGCACACCTCGATCCTCGCCGACAGCGCGACGACGGGGAGCATCATCGGCACGCAGGGGCGCCTCGACCTCGCCACCCGGTACTACCTGCCCGGCCCGATGACGCTGCACCAGCGCACCGGCCCGTCGCTGTCGTGGACCGAGCCGATGGTCGAGCACGACGCCCTGCACTTCGAGGCCGCCGAGGTCGCCCGCCGGGTCGCGGCCGGCGAGACCGGCTCCCCGCTGCGGCCGTGGGCCGCCACGGTCGCGACCCTCGAGGTCATGGACCGGGTGCGTGCCGCCACGGGGCTCGACTTCGCCGAGGCCATAGCCGCCCGGGAGGCGTGAGCGCCCGGGCGGCGGTCAGCTCCTGCCGAAGTTCTGCGTCCAGTAGATGCCGTACGGGCCGCCGTACCCGATGCCGACGCCGAGGGCGCGGTTGGAGCAGCTGAGGATGTTCGCGCGGTGGCCGCTGCTGTTCATCCAGGAGGTCATGACGGCGGCCGGGGTGCGCTGCCCGGCCGCGATGTTCTCGCCCGAGCCCTCGGTGTAGCCCTGGGCGCGGATCCGGTCCCACGGCGAGCGGCCGTCGAGCGAGGTGTGGCTGAAGTACGACTTCGCCGCCATGTCCTGGCTGTGCAGCCTCGCGGCCGTGGCCAGGCGCGGCTCCCACCGCACCGCCGGGCAGCTGACCTTGGCCCGCTCGACGTTGACCAGCCGCAGCACCTCCGCGGCGGCGGGGTCGACGGTGCTCCGGCGGGTCCAGCTGCGGCTCACCGGCGCGGGGGCCGTGCCCGACGCGCTGACCGACGCGGTCGCGGTGCGGCTCGTCGCCCCGGCGGCGGCGCTCGCGGTGACGGGCAGCGCGAGCGCGGCGAGGACGCCGGCGGCCACGAGGGCGCACGACCGGCGGGGGCGGCGGGGGGCGGGCGACATCATCGGACCTCGAGACGGACGGGACGGCGAACAGTTGCACCCCTGCACCGCCCACGGTAGGCGACGGCGCCGCCCTCCGTCCGCGGATCGGGGAGAGCGGCGCCGTGCAGCCTGGGCCGGGGTGACCGCAGGGGTCAGAAGCGGCCGAGCGACTTCTTCTTCCACGACTTCGCCAGAGCCAGCTTGACGATGTCGCGCCGACGGCGACCCTCGACCTTGTTCGGGAGCGAGAGCTCGACGACCTTCCAGTACACCGAGCCGACCTGCCGGGGCAGGCTGCCGGTGACGTAGGGCAGGTCGTGGCGCTCCATGAGGTCGCGGATGCGCGGGGCGATCTCGGCGTACCGGTTGCTCGGCATGTCGGGGAAGAGGTGGTGCTCGATCTGGTGGCTGAGGTTGCCGCTCATCACGTGCATCGCCTTCGAGCCGCTGATGTTGCCCGAGCCGAGCATCTGGCGCAGGTACCACTCGCCGCGGGTCTCGCCGTCGATCGAGGTCTTCTCGAAGGTCGCGATCCCCTTGGGGAAGTGGCCGCAGATGATGATCGAGTTGGTCCAGACGTTGCGGACCAGGTTCGCGACGACGTTCGCGGTGAGGGTGGTGCGGGCCGAGCCGGTCGGGGCCGACAGCAGCGGGTGCACGAGGTAGTCCTTGGTGGCCTGGCGCTTGATCTTGGCCACGACCTCCTTGGCGTCGCTGCGGAACTTCGCCTTCTCCTCCTCGCTCATCCGGTTCTTCTTCGCGAGGTAGCCGCCGAGCTCGAGGTCGTAGGCGGCGATCGAGTACTCGAAGAGCAGGGCGTTGCCCACGTGCCAGATCGGCTGGAAGAGGAAGAACGGGCTCCAGCGCTGGTCCTCGTCGACGCGCAGGATGCCGTAGCCGAGGTCGTTGTCGCGCCCGAGGACGTTGGTGAAGGTGTGGTGGATCTCGTTGTGGCTGTGCTTCCACTGCGAGGACGGGGAGGCGTTGTCCCACTCCCACGCGGTGGAGTGGATCTTCGGGTCGCGCATCCAGTCCCACTGGCCGTGCATGACGTTGTGGCCGATCTCCATGTTCTCCAGGATCTTGGCCACCGACAGGCCGGCCGTGCCGATCCACCAGGCCGGGCGCACGCCCTTGACCTTGACGTTGGAGAACAGCAGGACCGCGCGGCTGCCCATCTCGAGGTACCGCTGGGTCTTGATGACCTTGCGGATGTAGGCCGCGTCCTTGGCACCGCGGCTGTCCATGACCTCCTTGCGCAGGGCGTCGAGCTCGTGGCCGATGCCCTCGATCTGCTCGGGGGTCAGGTGCGCGGCCGGGTTGGGCCGACCGGACTTCTTCAGCGCGGGGCGCTGCGGGCGGGGCGCGTCGGACTCGACGCGCAACCGCGGGTTGATGCCGTTCGGCTTGGTCGAGCCGTGGCTGGGGGTGCGCTCTGGGGCGAGGGTCATGGGGTGTCCTTCCGGTGTGTGGTCGGTCGGTCTGCGTGGTGTGAAGGGTTAGAGCTCGATCTCGCAGGAACCGGCGACGGCGTTGACGCAGGTCTGGACGGGGAGGGTCGCGTCGTCCTCGACGACGGTGACCTCTCCGGTGCGCAGGTCGCGGATGGCGCCGCTGCGCATGGTGACGACGCAGCCGAAGCAGATGCCCATCCGGCACCCGCTCGGCATGAGGACGCCGGCTTCTTCGCCGGCGTCGAGGATCGCGGTGCTGCCGTCGGCCTCGACGGCGCGGTCGCTGCGCAGGAAGGTGACGGTGCCACCCTCCCCGGGCTCGACGACCGTGGGGCGGAAGCGCTCGGTGTGGAGGCGGTCGGCGACGCCGGCGGACTCCCAGTGGGCTTCGGCGGCGTCGAGCAGGCCGGTCGGCCCGCACAGCCAGGTCTCGCGCTCGCGCCAGTCAGGCACGAGGGTGTCGAGGCGCTCGAGGTGAAGGACGCCGTGCTCGTCGTCGAGGTTGACGGAGAGGGCGAGGCGGCCGTCGGCGGCGTGGGCGCCCAGCTCGTCGGCGAAGATGACGTCGGCCGCGGTCGGCGCGCAGTGGACGTGCGCGACGTCATCGAGCTCGCCGAGGTGGTTGCGCAGCATCCCCATGACGGGGGTGATGCCGCTGCCGGCGGTGAGGAAGAGGACCTTCGCGGGCGCGGGGCTCGGGAGGGTGAAGTCACCGGTGGCCTGGTCGAGCATCACCAGGGTGCCGGCGCCGGTGGCGCGCACGAGGTGGTTGCTGACCTTGCCGTCGGGGATCGCCTTGGTCGTGATGGCGATGCAGCCCGCGGGGATCCCCGCGGCGGGCGAGCCGTCGGCGCGGTGGGTGAGGCTGTAGGCGCGCCAGTGGCGCACGCCGTCGATGTCGATGCCGATCCGGATGTACTGGCCGGGCACGTGACCCAGCCAGCCGCGGCCGGGGCGGATGACGACGGTGACGGCGTCGGCGGTCTCGGGGCGGACCTCGATGATGCGGCCGCGCAGGTCGGCGCCGGTGCGCAGCGGGTCGATGAGGTCGAGGTAGTCGCTCGGCACGAGCGGGGAGGCCAGGGCCTCGGCCACGCGGCGCGCTCCCCGCAGGACGTCGCCGAGGGGTCCCAGGGTGCTCGCGCCGAGCCGGGCCCGTCGCGCGACGGGTGCCGTGGTCGGTCGGTCGATGGAAGGTGCGCTCACATACGCGAGCGTAACCTACGGTCGCGTAACTTACGAAACCGTAACCACGATGTCGGTGAGGTTCGCGTCACGTCGGTCGCTGCCCTCCGGAGGCGTCTCCCCGGGCCCACGACGTCTGAGCACCGATCGAGATCCGGCAACACGCAGAGCGACCGGGGCGATCCTCTGCGTGTTGCCGGATCTCGACGACGGCGTCGGTCAGTGGTCCCCGGCCATGAGGCGCCCGATCTCGGTGCGGTCGGCGTCGCGGCCGGGCATCTCGGCCACGACCTTGCCGCCGTGGACCACCGCGATCCGGTCCGAGAGCGAGAGGATCTCGTCGAGCTCGGCCGAGACGAGGAGCACGGCGGCTCCGGCGTCGCGCGCCTCGACGATCCGGCGGTGGATGAACTCGATCGACCCGACGTCGACGCCACGCGTGGGCTGGGCCGCCATGAGCAGGCGCGGCTTGAACGCCATCTCGCGCGCGACGACGACCTTCTGCTTGTTGCCACCGGACAGCGAGCCCGCCGTCTGCCCGACCCCGGAGGAACGGATGTCGAACTCGGTGCGCAGCTGCTCGGCGTTCTCGCGGACGGTGTCGAACTGGCGCACCCCGCCCTTGGCGAACGGCTCCTGGTCGAACTCGTTGAGCACGAGGTTGTCGGCGATGGAGTACGACGCGACGAGGCCGTGCTTCTCGCGGTCCTCGGGGATGTGGCCGACGCCCGCGTGGTGTGTGCGGTGCGGGTTGGCCCGGGTGAGGTCGAGGTCGCCGAGGGTCACCGACCCCGACACGACCTTGCGCATCCCCGCGAGCGCCTCGACGAGCTCGCGCTGGCCGTTGCCCTCGACCCCGGCGACGCCGACGATCTCCCCGGCCCGCACCTCGAGGCTGAAGCCGTTGACCGCCTCGAGGTTGCGGTCGTCCCGCACGTGCAGGTCAGTGATCGTGAGGACCGTCTCGGCGGGGGTCGCGTCGGCCTTGTCGATCGACAGCACGACCTCGCGGCCGACCATCATCGTCGCGAGCCCACGGGCGTCGGTGTCCTTCGTCGCGACCTCGCCGACGACCCCGCCCTGGCGCAGGACGAAGACGCGGTCGGCCACGGCGAGCACCTCGCGCAGCTTGTGCGTGATGAAGACGATGGAGGTGCCCGAGTTGGCGAGCTCCTTCATCACCGCGAGCAGCTCGTCGGTCTCCTGCGGCGTCAGCACCGCGGTGGGCTCGTCGAGGATGAGCAGCTCGACCTGGCGCGAGAGCGCCTTGAGGATCTCCACGCGCTGCTGCGTGCCGACCGCCAGGTCGTCGACCTCGGTGTCGGGGTCGACCGCCAGGCCGTGCTTGGCCGACAGCGTGCGCACGAGCGAGCGGGCCGAGGCGATGTCGAGGACCTGCCCGCCCTTGACCGGTTCGTGCCCGAGCACCATGTTCTCGGCGACCGTCATGACCGGCACGAGCTGGAAGTGCTGGTGCACCATGCCGATGCCGCGACGGATCGCGTCGCGGGGGTCCTTGATGGGCGTGGAGTCGCCCTTGATCGTCACCGTGCCCGAGTCGGGGGTGATGAGGCCGAAGATCTGGTTGACCAGGGTCGACTTGCCCGCGCCGTTCTCGCCGAGCAGCGCGACGATCTCGCCGCGCCGCACGTCCAGGCTGATGTCCTGGTTGGCCTTCACCGAGCCGAAGCTCTTCGACAGGCCCTCGATGGCCAGGAGCACCTCACCGACGTTGCCCACGCCGAAGCCGGACACCTCCGGCGGCAGGTCGAGGATGGCCTTGTTGGTGACGACCGCCTCGAGGTGCTCGGCGCTGGTGTCGAGGTGGGCCTGGAGGGCGGACCGCTCGTCGTGGTGCACGTCGGGGACCTCCGGGACGTCGCGGCCCTGCGGGACGTCGGGGCCCTTCGGGGTCTGGCTCATCACTGGTCCTTCTTGACGTAGGGCTGTCCGACGGCTCCTGGCGCCCTCACCCGCCCGGCGGCGACCGCGAGGACGACGAGGGTGGCGACGTACGGCAACGTCGAGGTCAGCTGCGGCGGGAGCGGGAAGCCGCCGGTCTGCTGCAGCTGGGAGGCCACGGCGTTGACGAAGCCGAAGAACAGCGCCATCGCGAAGGCGCGCAGCGGGCGCCACGCGCCCATGATCATGATCGCCAGGGCGAGGAAGCCGCGGCCCGCGGTGATCCCGCGCTCGAACGAGCTCGACGCGTCCATCGACAGGTACACCCCGGCCAGTCCGGCGAGCGAGCCCGCGAGGGTGACGTTGACGAGGCGCAGCCGCTCGACGTTGATCCCGGCCGTGTCGGCCGCTGAGGGGTACTCGCCGACCGCCCGGGTGCGCAGGCCCCAGCGGGTGTGGAACAGCGAGAAGTGCACCGTGACCGCCGCGATGATCGCGACGAGCGCGATGGCGCTGCGCCCGCTGAAGAAGACCTCGCCGATGAGCGGGATCTGCGAGAGCAGGGGCACCTCGATGTTCGGGATGAGCCCGGGGAGGATCTCGCCGGAGACGAGGTAGAACGACGTGAGTCCGGTGGCGACGATGTTGAGGACGACGCCGGCGATGATCTGGTCCATCCGCCAGCGCACCGTCGTCCACGCGAGGAACCCGCCGGCGATCAGGCCGGTGCCGACGCCCGCGAGGATGCCGACGGCGATCGACCCGCTGAAGGCCGCGGCGAAGAAGCCGGCGAAGGCCGCGAGCAGCATCTGGCCCTCGATGCCGATGTTGACGACACCCGACCGCTCGCCGATGACGCCGACGAGGGCGGCCAGGACGAGCGGGATGGCGTAGCCCCACGCGGCCCCGAACATGCTCGGGGCGATGTCGTTCTTGGCGAAGTAGAAGATGTACGCGGCGACGAGGATGGCGCCCGCGATGATCAGCGTCGTCCGGTTCTTGGTGGCCCAGGTGACCATGTCAGCTCCCCCAGCTCGAGGTGGACACGGAGACCTTGTCGGCGCGGCTGCGGAAGAGCCACTTGCCGAGCACGGGGATCGAGACCATGAGGAGGATGACGGCCAGCAGCACGTCGACGACCTCCGGCGCGATCCCGGTGTTGAACTGCAGCCCCGCGGCGCCGGTGCGCAGGATGCCGACGAGCAGCGCCGCCGGGATCGTCGCCAGCGGGTTGGCCCGCGCGAGCAGCGCGATGGTGATGCCGTCGAAGCCGAGTGACCCGGTGATGGCCGGCTCGAACCGGTGCAGCGTGCCCTCGGCCTCGAGCGCGCCGGCGAGACCGGCCAGCCCGCCGCCGAAGACCATCGAGAGCACGACGACCCGGCTGATCGGGATGCCGGCGTACCCGGCCGCGGCCTTGTTCGCGCCGACGGTGTTGAAGCGGAAGCCCATGGTCGAGCGGGTGAGCATCCACCAGCACGCGACCGCCAGCGCCGTGGCGATGAGGAACGCCACGGGGATCCCGACGACGGCGCCGATCCGGGCGCCCTCCGGGATGGTCTCGGTCTGGGGGATGCCGCTCGTCTTCGAGGACTCGCCCTGGAGCCAGCCGACGACGAGGGCGAAGGCGACCCCCGCGACGATGTAGTTGAGCATGATCGTCGAGATGACCTCGTGGACCCCGCGCCAGGCCTTCAGCAGGCCGGCGACGAAGCCGACGAGCGCACCGAAGGCGATCCCGGCCAGCATGCCGAGCAGCGCGCCGACGATCCCGAGGCCGCCCGCGACGAAGGCGACCCAGGCGCCGATGATGGCGCCGAGGGCGAGCTGTCCCTGGCCGCCGATGTTGAACAGGCCCACGCGCAGCGGCAGCACCACGGCCAGGCCGGTGAGGACGAGCGGCGCCGTCTTGGTCAGCGTCCGGGTCAGCGCACCGTCGACGACGAGCGCCTCACGGATGAGCGTCTCGTACGCGAACCACGGGCTGACGCCCTGGTAGCGGATGAGCGCGGCGCCGACCGCGAGCGAGATCACGAGGGCGACGACGATGACGACAGCGCTCTGGTGCCTGACGAGGTAGGCGAGCGCACCCCCGCGGTCCCGCTCCGGCGGGTCCGGGTTCACCGGTGGAGGTGTCTTCTCGGCGGTGCTGGTCTCGGACATGGGTCTCCAATGACTCGGGTGCCCACAGTCTGGCCCGACGGCGGCAGTGGGCGATAGGGGGTGGCGCGGGCGTGGGGTCGGCCCGGGCGGGCAGGCGCGGGGGCCGGGTTCACGCCCGAGGGGGCGGGCATCCGTTGAGATGCCCGCCCCCTCGAGACGAGGTGGTCACGCGAGGTGACCGGTGACCATCGTCAGAGCTCGACGCCGGTCTTCAGCGTGCCGGCCTCCATCTGCTTGACGACGTCGTCGACCTTGGTCTTCACCTCGGCCGGGACGACCGAGTCGAAGTCGTGGAACGGCGCGATGCTGGCCTTGCCGAGGGTCTGCAGCTCGGCGAAGTCGCCGTCCTTGGCCTTGAGCGAGGTCTCGGTGACACCGTCGGTGATGAGCTTCATCGCCGAGGTGATGAGGCAGGGCTGCGCGGCCGGGACGGTGTCCCACTGGTCGAGGTCGACGCCGATGCAGAACTTGTCCTTGCCCGCACCGGAGGCCTTGGCGACCTCCTGGAGTGCACCGTTGCCGGTGTTGCCGCCGGCGCCGAAGATGATGTCGGCACCCTGGGCCAGCTGCTTCCTGGCCTCGCCGGCACCCCACACCGGGTCGTTGAACGCGTTGTCGCCGGCGGGGTGGTAGACGGTGCTGACGGTGACGGCTGGGTTGGCCGCCTTCGCGCCGGCCTCGAAGCCCTTGGCGTACTTCTGGACCGGCGGGATCTCGAGACCGAGGACCTGCCCGAGCTTGTTCGTCTTGGTCATCAGGCCCGCGAGGTAGCCGGCGCCGTAGCCCGCCTGGTCCTCGGGGAAGACGAGGCCGGTGATGTTCTTCTCGGTGACCGCTTCGGCGTCGTAGCCCTGGTCGACACCGATGAAGCGGGTCGTGGGCGTCGCCTTGGCCGCGGCCACGGTGGCATCGGTCATGAGGAAGCCGACGGTGACGACGACGTCGTACTTCTTGTTCGTGAACTGCGCCATGTTGGCGGGGTAGTCCTTGGCGTCCTGCGTCTCGACGTACTTGTAGAAACCCTCGGCCTCGGCGGCGGCCGCCATGGCTCCTTCGTGGGCCGCCTGGTTGAACGACTTGTCGTCGACCTTGCCGGTGTCGGTGACGAGGCCGATGCAGAAGACCTCTGCGGCGGCACAGTTGCTGTCGTCGGTCGGCGCGCCAGCGGCCGCCGAACCGGAGGCGGTGCTGCCACCGCCAGAGGTGCCGGTGCTACCACCACAGCCGGCGAGTGCCAGGGCCAGAACGGCCGGCACGGCGACCAGGAAACGCGTGGACTTCATGAAAGTTCTCCTTGGAGATCGGGTCAGACGTGCAGATGCTATGGCCACTTCCGGGCCGCACGGCCAAGGCGTCGAGTGTCGTTGCCGGGTTGTGACCTGAGATAGGGGGGGAGGATGACGGAATCCGGCGCCTGCGACTGGCGAGAGTCACCAACCGGGCGAGCAGGACCACCCGGCGTCGACGGTGAGGACGGTGCCCGTGATCCCCGACGCGGCGGGTGAGGCGAGGAAGGCCACGGCGGCGGCGACCTCCTCCGGGTCCACGGGGCGACCCAGGGCCGCGGTGGCGCGCCAGCGGGCCACGCCCTGCGGCCAGTCCTGCTCGAGCCCCTCGCGACCGACGAGGCCCGGCGCGACGCCGACGACCCGGATGCCGCGGGGCCCGAGCTCGTGGGCGGCGGCGGCGACGAGGTGGTGCAGGGCGGCCTTGGCCACGGCGTAGGCGGCGTGGGTGGCGGTGGGGCGCAGTGCCTCGATCGACCCGACGGCCACCGCCACCCCGCCCGTCCCCATCCGGGCGGTGGCGCGGTGGAGCAGCGCCGTGGTCGGGCGCAGGCCGCCGCGGTGCATCGCGTCCCAGGCCGCGGTGTCGAGCTCGGCCCAGGGCGTGTGGTCCTGGGGGAAGGCGTTGAGGACGACGACGTCGACCGGGCCGAGGGCGGTCGTGCAGGCGTGGAGGAGGTCCTCGCAGGCCCGGTCGAGGGCGTCGGCGTCCTCGACCGCGAGGTCGGCGTGGAGCAGGGCCGCCCGCCGGCCGACGGCTTCGACCCCCGCTGCCACCGCCTGGGCGCCGCCCCGGTCGCCGCGGTAGTGGACCCCCACGTCGTGCCCAGCCTGCGCGAGGGAGAGGGCCAGGGCTGCGCCGAGGCCGCCGCTCGCCCCGGTGACGAGCGCGCTCATCGCATCCGGCCGACCGGCTCGTCGCGGGTGAGCGCGAGGATCTCGGAGGCGTACGAGGGGTAGCCGGCCGTGAGCAGGTCACGGTCCCCCAGCTCGAAGTGCTCGGGACGGAAGGCCGGGGCGCACCAGCACGACAGCAGGGTCCAGGCACCCAGGCTCGACGCGCCCATCCAGGTGCCGCGGCGCACGAGGTACTGGCTGCGCGCCTCGTCGACGTAGTTGAGCACGCCCGATCCGCCGGGCCGCAGCCGCAGCAGCGCGGCCGGGGCCCCGGCCAGCCACTGCCAGCCCTCGTCGACGGTGAGGCGGTGCATGGCCGAGAAGCCGTCGGGCTGGTCGGTGAGAAGCACCGTGATCGCGTTGAGGCCCTGGGTCCGCGGCCCGGCGACGAACCACGCCCCCTCCTCGGGGATGGGCTGCATCCTCAGGCGCTTGATGACCTGCTCCGCGGTCTCGTCGGCGCGGGCGGTCACGACGCCTCCTCGGCTGCGGCGCGGGCCAGGGCGCCGCGCTCGCCGGCCCTGGCGAGGAGGTCGGCGGTGTCGACGCGGGTGCTGCGGCGGTCGCGGACGACCACCTCGCCGTCGACGAGGACGTCGGTGACGTCGCCCCGGCCCGCCGCGAAGACGAGCAGGGCCGCCACGTCGTGGACCGGCGTGAGGTGCGGTGCGGCGAGGTCGAGCAGGACGAGGTCGGCCCGCTTGCCGACCTCGACCGAGCCGATCTCGTCGCCGAGCCCGAGGGCCCGGGCTCCCTCGATCGTCGCCGCCCGCAGGACCTCGTGGGCGCTCGCGATGTCGGGTCGGCCACTCGTGAGCCGGGCGAGCAGCGCGGCCTGGCGCATCGCCTGCCACATGTCGAGGTCGTTGCTGCTCGAGCACCCGTCGGTGCCGATTCCGAGCCGGATCCCGCTGTGCTGCAACACTTCCCAGTGCAGGGCACCGCTCGCGAGCTTGAGGTTCGACCCGGGGCAGTGGCCGACCGCCGCGTGGCCGTCCTGGAGCAGCACGCGGTCGTCGTCCGTGAGGTGGACGCCGTGGCCGAGGACGAGCGGCAGGTCGGGCTCGACCCAGCCTGCGTTCGCCAGGAGCTGGGTGGGGGTGGCGTCGTAGCGATCGCGGATGCCGGCGTTCTCGGCGGCGGTCTCCGACACGTGGGTCGTGAGGACGCCGGGCCTCCCGGTCTCGGCGAGGACCTCGCGCAGGACGGTGACGACCTGCTTGTAGCCCTCGGGTGTGCACGTGTAGGTGGCGTGCGGCATCGCCGCGACGGGCACCGCGGGTCCGCCGATCTCGTCGAGGGCCGCCGGCCACGCGCGCAGGTCCTCCAGCCGCTGGTCCCAGCCGAGGCCGTCGGGGCCGGGGCCCTCGAAGAAGACCGGCCCGATGACGTGCCGGCTGCCCGCGGCCACGGCACCGCGGTGGCTGGCCTCGTGGTGGAAGTACATGTCGAGCTGGGTCGTGCAGCCGCCGAGCAGCGACTCGAGGGCACCGAGGGTGGCCCCCAGCTCGACCGTCGCGGGGTCCATGACCGCACCCTCTGCGGCCCACACGCGGGTGAGGAAGCCCTGGAGGTCGACGTCCTCGGCCAGGCCGCGCAGCAGGGTCATGGGGAGGTGGGTGTGGAGGTTGACGAGCCCGGGCATCAGCAGCTTGCCGCGGCCGTCGATCCACTCGGTGGCTTCGCCCTCCGCGTCGGCTGCGCCCGCGTCGGTTGCGCGCCCGCGTCGGCTGCGCCGGGAAGGGCGCGCGGCCGCGATCCATCCGCGCCCGCTCGCTGGCGCTCGCGGTCGCTCCCGCCAGGCCCAGCCAGCGGCCGCGCACTCCTTCCCGGCTCCGCCGCGGCCGCGCACTCGACTCCGGCTCCGCCTCCGGCGGGCGCTGGGTGATCGCGGTGATGACGCCGTCGGTGACGGTGACGGTGTGGTGGGTCAGGACCGTGTCGGTGTCGTCGACGGTGACGAGGAGGGTGAGGTCGGTGATGACGACTCGGGTCATGTGGTGGGCCCGTCGGGGTCGGGGTCGGGGTCGGGGTCGGTGAGGGTGGCGCGGGTGTGGACGAGCTCGTCGAGGACGGCGAGCACGGCGGCTGCGGAGGTCCGCAGGACGGCGTCGATCTCGTCCATGGTGATGGGCTCGTCGGCGTCGCCGACACCGGAGGCGGGGTTGACGACGAGCGAGACCGCCGCGTAGCGCAGGCCCGCCTCGGCGGCGAGGGTGACCTCGGGGACCCCCGTCATCCCGGCGACGTCGGCCCCGGCGAGGCGCGCGAGCCTGATCTCCGCCCGGGTCTCGAACCGCGGTCCCTCGAAGCAGGCGTAGACGCCGCCGTCGCGCATCGGCTGCCCGGCGGCGGCGGCGGCCTCGAGGACCTCGCGACGCAGGTCCGGGTGGTAGGGCTCGAGGACGTCGGTGTGGACCACGCCCTCGGCGGTGCTGCCGTCGAAGAAGGTGACGGGGCGCTGCCGGGTGAGGTCGAGGAAGTCGTCGAGGCAGAGCAGGTCGCCCGGGACGAGCTCGGGGTCGATGCTTCCGGTGACGTTGACGGCGACGACGTCGCGGACCCCGAGGTCGGCGAGCGCGCGGATGTTCGCCCGGTAGTTCACGAGGTGGGGCGGGACCGAGTGCCCCGCCCCGTGCCGCGTGAGGAAGGCGACCGGCAGGCCGTGCCAGGTCCCCAGGGTCACCTTCGCGTCACCGAACGTCGTCGTGACCGTGCGCTGCGTCGTGTCCTCGAGCGCTCCCAGGTCGTAGAAGCCGGTTCCGGCGATGATGCCGAGGGGCGGGCGCGTCATGGACCCGCACGCTACCCGTCCGCGCGAGACGTCGCCCAGGGGCTGCGGCGGTGACGGCCACGCGGTGGCAGGATGCCCGCATGGGTCGACGGGTCGCCATCGCCGCGACCGGACCGGTCTCCCTCGGTGCCGGGCGCGAGGTCGCGCGGGCCGGCGGCAACGCCGTCGACATCGCCGTGGCCGGCGCGATGGCGGCCATGAGCACCGAACCCGGGATCACCTCCCTCGCCGGAGGTGCCTTCGTGTCGGTGTGGCCCGCGAACGGTGGCCCGGTCGTCCTCGACGGCAACGTCGAGATGCCGGGACGCGGTCTCGCGCGGGAGCGGTTCGGTGGCGGGGTGGTGGAGGTGTCCACGGAGTACGGCGGCGGCGTCACGCTCCACGCCGGCCACGGGTCGGTGGCGACACCCGGCGCCGTCACGGCCTGCGAGCTCGCGGTGGAGGAGCTCGGCACCCTCCCGTGGGCCGACGTCGTCGCCCCGTCCGAGGACGCCTGCCGTGCCGGGTACCCCGTCGGGTCGGCCGCGGCCCGCTACCTCTCCTTCACGGCGCACAGCCTCTTCGGGCTCGACCCCGAGGCGCTGCGGCTCGTGACCCGCGCCGACGGGTCCGACCTGCGCCCCGGCGACGTCACCCAGAACCACCTCCTCGCCGACGTCCTGGCGCTCGTGGCGCGCGAGGGTGCGTCGGTGCTGACGACCGGCGAGATCGGCCGCGCCATGGTGGCCGACATGGAGCAGCACGGCGGACTCGTGACCCGCCGCGACCTCGCCGAGTACACGCCACTGGTCCGACCGCCGGTGCGGCGCACCGTCGGTGACTGGGACCTGGCCGTCAACCCGCCGCCCTCCGTGGGCGGCCCGATGCTCGCGGCGATGCTCGGTGAGCTCGCCACCCGCGGGAGCTACGGATGGGACGACGTGCTGGAGATCCAGCGGGCCGTCCTGCGCTACCGGGTCGCCGTGCACGACGTGGCGCCCGACCTCGACATCGCCGGCCACGAGCTGCTCCTTCAGGTCGACCGGCACGGGCTGGCGGGCCTGCCCACGAGCGCGAACACGGCGAACATCTCCGTCGTCGACGCCGACGGCACCGCGTGCGCGGTCACCGTGTCCAGTGGGTACGGGGCGGGAATCACGGTGCCGGGCACCGGGATCCTGCTCAACAACGCCCTCGGCGAGCCCGAGCTCAACCGGCTCGGGCTGCACCGGCTCGAGCCGGGGACCCGTTTGGCGTCGAACATGGCCCCGACCACCGGGCGCACCGGTGACGGCCGGGTCCTCGCGATCGGCTCCCCCGGCGCCGACCGCATCACCACCGCCCTGATGCAGGTGCTCGGCCAGGGCTGCCTCCACGGCGCCGCGCTGCACGCCGCGATCGACGCCCCGAGGCTGCACGTCCGCTTCGACGGCGACGGCGAACCGGTCGTCGACCACGAGAGCGACGTAGGCATCGCCCGGGCGGTGGACCGGCTCGGCTGGCGTGGCGTCGACCACGGTCACCAGCAGATGTTCTTCGGCGGGGTGGGCGCGGCCTACCGGGCGGCCGACGGGAGCCTGGAGGCCGCCGGTGACCCACGCCGCGAGGCCGCCGTGGAGGTCGTCGACCTCTGAGCCGTCGGCTCGGGTCGAGCGAGGACGGGCCGAGGTGCGGTGCGCTCGTGTGGATCCTGCAGGACGCGGGCTCTGCGGAGGGTAAAAGAATCGTCAGGACGTGTTCCGACCTTCCATTTCGTCGTGAATCCGTGGTCCACTACTTCGGCCCCGGCCCGATCGTCCGTGGCGGCACCACCACCATCCGCTTGGACAGGATCCGCGAATGACATCACCGAACGCAGGACGCGCACGCGTCGCCGTGGCCGCACTGGCCGCAGCGGCCGTCGCCGCAGGGGCGGTCTCGACGACAGCGTCGGCAGCAGAGCCCCGGGACAAGGGCAAGGGGAGCATCAAGGCCTCGGGGAAGAAGGACAAGCTCGGCTCTCACGACCGTGCGCTGCTGGGCAAGGCCCGCGCCAAGGGTGACGAGCGCGTGACCATCATGATCGCGACGACGAAGGGCGGGGCCAAGGCCGCCGCCGCCGCCGTCAGGGCCGCTGGGGGCCTCACCGCGACGGTGAGCGAGAAGTACGGCTACATCAGCGCGACCGTCCCGATCGGCAAGGTCGACAGCGTCGCGAAGTCGACGTCCGTCCTCGCGGTCGACCTCAACGAGTCGATCCCCCTGCCCAAGCCCGAGGCGGCCGGTTCCGGCACGGCCGCGGCGGCGGCGGCGGGCCCCGGCGCGGGGACCCCGGACGACAACCCCTACATGCCGACGCGCGACATCGGCTCGGTCGACTTCAAGGAGTCGAACCCCACGTGGGACGGCCGCGGGACCACCATCGGGGTCATCGACTCCGGTGTCGACCTCGACCACCCGGCGCTGCAGACGACCACGACCGGCGAGCGCAAGATCGTCGACTGGGTCACCGGCACGCACCCGCTCCTCGAGGGCGACCTCTCGTGGCGCGCGATGATCACGTCCGTCGAGGCCACCCCGACCTTCGCGGCGTCAGGCGCCACGTGGACCGCTCCCCGCTCCGGCACGTTCAAGTTCAACCGGGTCGCGGAGAGCATCTCCGCCGCGTCCGACGCGGCCGGCGACTTCAACCGCGACGGTGACACGAACGACCGCTGGGGCATCCTCTACGACGAGGCCACCAACGACATCTGGGTGGACGCCAACCAGGACCTCACCTTCTCCGCGAGCGAGAAGATGCGTCCCTACAAGGAGAACTTCGACATCGGCCACTTCGGGGTCGACAACCCGGCCACCGAGGTCGCCGAGTCGATGCCCTTCGTCGTCGAGTACCGCGAGGACGTCGACCTGACGCCCGCCGGCCTCCCCGGCCAGAAGACCGACTACGTCAACATCGGTGTCGTCGAGTCCGCCCACGGAACCCACGTGGCGGGCATCGCGGCCGGCAACGGCCTCTTCGG
The DNA here is from genome assembly GCA_963795035.1 of uncultured Actinomycetota bacterium. Lineage (GTDB taxonomy): Bacteria > Actinomycetota > Actinomycetes > Actinomycetales > Dermatophilaceae > Oryzobacter. The sequence continues at coordinate 78,261 of CAWCFZ010000006.1, forward strand.
CGGCGCGATGGACGGCCAGGCGCCCGGCGCCAAGGTCGTCTCGACCCGCGCCTGCTCGTGGGGTGGCGGCTGCACCGCGGTCGCCCTGACCGACGGCATGGTCGACCTCGTCGAGAACCGTGGCGTCGACGTCGTCAACATGTCCATCGGTGGCCTGCCCGCCCTCAACGACGGCAACAACGCCCGAGCCCGCCTGTACGACGCGCTCATCGCCGGCGGCGTCCAGATCGTCATCTCGGCCGGCAACAGCGGCCCCGGCGTCAACACCGTCGGTGACCCGTCCGTGGCCACCGACGTCGTCAGCGTCGCCTCCTCCATCACCAAGGAGACCTGGCAGGCCAACTACGGCTCCGAGGTCTCCACGCCGCTGACCCTGCACAACTACTCCTCGCGCGGCCCGCGTGAGGACGGCGGCTTCAAGCCCAACGTCATGGCGCCCGGCTCGGCGATCTCGTCGATCCCCACCTGGCAGCCCGGCAGCGCGGTCCGTGAGGCCGGCTACGGCCTGCCCGCGGGCTACGCGATGTTCAACGGCACCTCGATGGCCTCCCCGCAGACCGCGGGTGGCATCGCGCTGCTCCTGTCGGCGGCCAAGGCCACCAAGGTCGCGGTGACCCCGCGCCAGATCCGTGACTCGCTGTACACCTCGGCGGACTTCGTCAAGGGTGTCGAGGCGATCGCTCAGGGCGCCGGCCAGGTCGACGTCCCCGGTGCGTGGTCGCTGCTGAAGAAGCGGCCGGCCGCGCAGGACATCACCGTCGTCGCCCCGGTCTGCACGCCGATCTCGGGCTTCCTCGCGACCCCCGACCAGGGCCCCGGCCTCTACAACCGCTGTGACGCGGCGAACGGCGGTCAGGTGTCGGGCAAGAGCGCGACGTACATCATCAAGGCGACGCGCACGAGCGGCAAGGGCGGGGCGGTCACGCACCAGCTTCGCCTCGTCGGGAACGACGGCACGTTCTCGCTGCCGACGTCGAGCAGCCCGATGCCCAAGGGTGGGTCGGTCGCCATCCCGGTCAAGGCACGCACCAGCACCCCGGGCGTGCACTCGGCCATCCTCGAGGTCGACGACCCGTCGACCCCGGTCGTCGACCAGCGGATCATGCTCACCGTGGTCCTGGCCAAGGACCTGCTCGCACCGTCGTACGCCACGACCCAGTCGGGCACGGTCGAGCGCAACCTCACGAAGAAGATGTTCGTGAACGTCCCGCAGGGCGCCAAGGCACTCCAGGTCAACCTGTCCGGCGTCGCCGGCAGTGACCAGGTGCGCTGGATCGCCATCAACCCGTACGGCGTGCCGGTCGAGTCGACCTCGTCGCTGGCCTGCTTCACCAACTTCAGCGCCCCCACGTGCAACAGCACCTCGCGTGCCTACGCGAACCCGCTGCCCGGCATCTGGGAGCTCGAGGTCGAGGCGCGGCGCACGTCGCCGAGCCTGGTGAACCCGTACACCCTCAAGGCCGCGGTCCAGGGCGTCACGGTCGACCCGGCGACGCAGACGCTGGCGTCGGTCCAGGCCAACCAGGCCACCCCGGTGTCGTGGACGGTCACCAACACCTTCGGTGACGTGTCGCTGACGCCCAAGGGCGGCAACCTCGGCAGCGCGCTGTCGGAGCGCAAGTCGATCGCCAACCACGACGTCCAGGACTTCACGGTCGACGTGCCGGCGGGTGCCGAGCGCTTCACGGCGACGATCGGTCGCACGTCGGACCTCGGTGCCGACCTCGACCTGTACGTCTACAACGCCGCGGGTGCGCTGGTCGGCCAGTCGGCCGACGGTGACTCCGAGGAGTCGGTGACGATCAACAACCCGGCCGCCGGTGAGTACACGGTGGAGGTCGACGGGTACGAGGTCCCCTCCGGGACCACGCAGTACGACTACCTCGACGTCTTCTTCTCCTCGGCCCTGGGCACGCTCGCCGTGCCGGCCGACACCGTGGAGCTCGCCGCCGGCGAGTCCACCACGGTGACGGGAGAGCTCACGGCCAAGACGGCTCCGGCCGCCGGTCGCCAGCTCTTCGGTGAGATGCGCGTCCTGTCGACCGCGGGTGCCCTCCTCGGCACCGGGTCGGTCGTCGTCGGCAACGTCACGCCGTAGTCACCACCCGCTCCACCACCGGACCCCGCGGCCACCTCGGCCGCGGGGTCCGGTGCGTTCGCCCCTGCCCGCCGGGGGGAGGGGAAGGGCAGGGGAGGGGGCGGCAACAGGGAGGAGTGGTGAGGAGGCGTCAGCGGGTCGAGGTGAGATGCGACCGGGAGGTGGGTGTCTTTCACCTCGACTCCGCGGGGGTGTCATCGGGTGGAGGTGAGATGCGACCGGGAGGAGGTTGTCTTTCACCTCGACTCCGGGGAGGGGGTGGGGGCGGCAACAGGGAGGAGTTGTCGGGGAGGCGTCAGCGGGTCGAGGTGAGATGCGACCGGGAGGAGGTTGTCTTTCACCTCGACTCCGCGGGGGTGTCATCGGGTCGAGGTGAAATGCGACCACGCTGGGGTCTTCTTTCACCTCGACTCCGCGGGGGTGTCATCGGGTCGAGGTGAGATGCGACCACGAGGAGGGTGTCTTTCACCTCGATTCCGGGGAGGGGGTGGGGCGGCAACAGGGAGGAGTGGTCGGGGAGGCGTCAGCGGGTGGCGCCGGCGACGAGCCAGTGGTCGGTGCGGACCCGCGCCCACATCAGGGCGCCGCGGACCGACATGAACGCCGTGAAGGCGATCCACAGCCACATCACGGCGTTGACCTGGCCCGTGCGCGAACCGCCCTCGAGCAGCCAGTCGCCGGCCAGGTGCACGGCCAGGACCACCGGCAGGTACGCGACGAGGACGATCGCCATCGCCCGGGCCAGCCACACCCCGTCGCCGGCGCCGATGAGGACGCCGTCGATGACGAAGACGAAGCCCGACAGGGGCTGCCCGAGGGCCACGACGACGAGCCCGCCCGCGATCGCGGCCTGGACGGCGGCGTCCGGGGTGAACAACGGGCCCACCCAGGGACGCACGAGCAGGACGAGCACCCCGAGCACCACCCCGACGAGCAGGCCCCACCGGACCATGAGCGTCGTCGCGGCGCGGGCGCGGTCGAGCTGCCCCGCGCCGAGCGCCCGCCCGGTGAGTGCCTGGGCGGCGATGGCGAGGGCGTCGAGCATGAAGGTGAGGAAGGTCCAGATCGTCGCGGTCACCTGGTAGGCGGCGAGGGGGACGTCGCCGAGGCCGGCCGCGACCCACGTCGTCGCGAGGAGGACGGCGCGCAGCGCGAGCGTGCGCACGAGCAGCGGGACCCCGCCGCGGGCCGCCGCGAGCACCCGCCCCGGGTGCGCCCGCAGCGGGACCGAGGTCCGCGCGGCGTACCGGACCAGCACGGCGACGAGGGCGGCCGCCATCCCGGTCTGGGCGATGACGGTCCCCCACGCCGAGCCGGCGATCCCCCAGCCCAGGCCGTGGACGAACCAGAGGTTGAGGACGATGTTGGTCCCGAAACCGCCGACGGCCGCCAGCAGGGGGGTCCGCGTGTCCTGCAGGCCCCGAAGCACCCCGGTGGTCGCGAGCACGACGAGCATCGCCGGGATGCCCAGCGCCGAGATGCGCAGGTAGGTGACGGCCGCGTCGAGGGCGGCCTCTGAGGCGCCGAAGAGACGGCACACCGGGTCGGCGGTCAGCGCCACGACGACCCCGGTCACGGTGCCGAGGAGGATGGCGAGCCAGGTCCCGTCGATGCCCGCGGCGATCGCCCCCGGGCGCGAGCCGGCGCCGAGCTGGCGGGCGACGACGGCGGTCGTCCCGTAGGCGAGGAAGACGAAGACGTTCGCCGCGGTGAGCAGGACCGCGCTCGCGACCCCCAGACCGGCCAGCGGGGCCACACCGAGGCGCCCGACGATGGCGGCGTCGGCGAGGAGGAAGAGCGGTTCGGCCACGAGGGCGAGGAACGCGGGGACGGCGAGCCGCAGCACCTCACGGTGCTGGCCGCCGCCGTCCGCGGCGCCTCCCGAGCCACGCGCGCCACCCGCGTCCACCCGCGCCACCCGCGGCGCCACCCGCCCCGGCCGTGCTGCTCACCGCGGCCTCCTCGCGTCGTCCACCCACGCGGGGCACTGTTCCAGAAGGACGGTGCCCGGGGGCCGCCGACCCGCCTCACAGGTGCTTGGTGGCCTCGCGGCGGGAGAGGCCGGACAGGCGCGCGCCGCGGGTGGAGACGTAGGTACTCACCCACGCGGGGTCGGTGCGCGCGTACTGGCGCAGCGCCCACCCGAGCGCCTTGCGCACGAAGAACTCGCGTCCGTGGAGGGAGTCCTCGAGGTTGGCGTCGAGGACCGCCGTGAGCAGGTCGGTGTCGGTGTCGGTGCGGTGCTTCAGCTGCGCGAGGAGGGCGGCGCGCCGGACCCAGAGGTCGTCGTCGACCGCCCACGAGCGGATGAGGGGGTCGACGACCGGCCGGTGCGACCGCAGGATCCCCCCCACGAGGTCCGGGGCGATGCCGTCGACGAGGTCCCACCAGGCCCCCGTCTCGACGAGGTACCGGTACAGGACGAGGGCGTCGGGGTCCTGCCACGGGCGCGCCACCCGGTGGCCGGCCACCGCGACCGCCGCGTACCGCTCCTCGCGCACCTCGGGGTCGTCCCAGAGGGCTCGCACGGTCCGCTCCCACTCGCCCCGGTCGCGCGGCGCGAGGGCGACCGAGCGGAGCAGGGGTCGCAGGACGTCACGCAGCTCGGGACTCGTGACGCCCCGGTACGGCAGCGCCGACTTCATGTAGGCCTGCTGGGCGAGCGCCCGGTCCGGGTTCCCCACCCCGGCGAGGGCGGTGCGCACGGCCGTGGCCAGGGGTGGGTCGCCGGGGCGTGCGGGCGTCGTCGTCATCGAACCATGGTGCGGGTCAGGCGAGCCCGAGGTGGGCCGCTTCCTCCCACAGCTCGTCGCGGACCCGAGGGTGGGCGGCGTCGCGGATGATGTGGCGCGCCTGCGCGCGCTGGTCGTACCCCCACAGCTCGGCGACGCCGTGCTCGGTGACGAAGGCGGTCTGCTGGAAGCTCGTCACCGGCTCGTCGAGGAGGGGGACGACGGTGGAGACGTCGGCCCTCGGGTGCCACGAGCGCAGCGCGATGAACGCCTGGCCGCCGGGCGAGTGCAGGGCGCCGACGACGAAGTCGGTCTGGCCGCCGAACCCCGAGTGGATGCGGGCGTCGATGCGCGAGGCGTTCGCCTGGCCGAACAGGTCGACCTCGAGGGCGGTGTTGACCGACGTCATCGAGCGCTGCTGCGCGATGAGCCCCGGGTCGTTGGTGTGCTCGGTGCGCATCATCCGCACGCGGTGGTTGCCGTCGAGCCAGTCGTAGAGCTCCTGCGACCCGAAGAGGAACGACGCGGTGAGCGGGTGGTCGGGGTCGAGGGCGCCGACGCGGTCGAGCGCCAGGACGCCGTCGGAGAACATCTCGCTCCACACCCGCAGGCCGCGGCGGCCGGTGAGGGCGGCGAGGGTGGCGTCCGGGACGGCACCGATGCCGGCCTGCAGGGTGGCGCCGTCGGGGACGCGGTCGGCGACCCGGTCACCGATGACACGGCTCGCCTCGTCGGGCGCGGTGGTGGCGTGGGTGGGCAGTGGCACGCTGACCTCGAGGGCGAGGTCGACCGCCTCGACGGGTACCTGCGCGTCCCCGTAGGTGTAGGGCATCTGCTCGTTGACGACGGCGACGACCCGGCCGGAGCGGGCCCGGCACGCCTCGATGGCCGCGGGCAGGACGTTGACCTCGATGCCCAGGCTGAGCAGGCCGTCGCGGGGCGGGGCGCAGTGCACGACCACGACGTCCGGGGGGATGCGGTGCTGGAGCAGCACGGGGACGAGGGAGAGCCGGCTCGGCACGTACGACAGGCCGCGGTGGCGGCGCATCCCGGCCCCGACGAAGCACGTCTCGGCGGTGACGCCGTCTCGGTCGGGGATGCCGGCCGGGGCGTTGAGGGCGTGGATCGTGTAGGTCTCGCGGCTGGCGTCCAGGGCGCGCACGGCGTCCCACGGGAGCGCCATGTTGCCGGAGAACACCACCCGCGGGCTCCCGGGGAGGGACGCGAAGAAGCGGCCGAGCTCGTCCTGCGACACCGTCCTCATGCGCCCATCATCGCCCGCCCGGGAGGTGGGCGCCTGTGAGGCTCGGCTCACCTCACGGCGCCCACGACGGGCGCGTCGTCGGGGGTCGGGCCTACCGTGGAGGCATGTGCCGCAACATCCGCCAGCTCCACAACTTCGACCCGCCCGCGAGCGACGACGAGGTCCACGCCGCAGCGCTGCAGTTCGTCCGCAAGGTCAGCGGCTCCACGAAGCCGTCGGCGGCGAACCAGGAGGCCTTCGACGAGGCGGTCCACGACATCGCCCACGTCGTCGAGCACCTCCTGGAGCGGCTCGTGACGACGGCTGCGCCCAAGGACCGCGAGGTCGAGGCGGCCAAGGCCCGGGCACGCACCGCGGAGCGCTACGGCCGCACCGGGTGACCCCACCCCGGCGGGTGCTCGTTGCGCCCTTCGCACCGGTCGCACCGGCCGATCGGTGGATCCCCTCATGTGGACATCCGACACGCCACAACTTTCTTTGCTCCACATGCGGTGGATGGTGACCGTGCAGGTCAGCGGCCCGCGCCGCGGGGTCGCAGCCGCGGGTCCACAGGGTTGTCCACCGAGTGTGCACACCGCCACCGGCGGTTTTCCCCACGTTGTCCACATGCTGTGCACAGCCGTTCGGCCGATGTTGTCGGACGGGCTTGGTGTGGGTCTGCGGATGCGCCTACGGTGACCGGGCAGGCGGGATGTCAGTGGTCTCTGGTGTGGTTCTCCCAGGGCCCGCGGTCCCGGCCCGGCACCACGAAGGTCGACCCGGCACGAGCCGGACAGAGGGGTTGCGCACGTGTCCATCGCGGAGCTGAGCACGGCGTTCGGCGGGGCCACCACCGGCCCGCACGACGAGCGCGTCCCCCCGCAGGACCTCCACGCCGAGCAGTCCGTCCTGGGCTCCATGCTCATCAACAAGGACGCCATCGCCGACTGCCTCGAGGCGGTCAAGGCCCATGACTTCTACCGGCCCGCGCACGAGCTGATCTTCGACGCGGTCCTCGACCTGTTCGGCCGCGGCGAGCCCGCCGACGCCATCACCGTCGCCGACGAGCTGGGCAAGCGCGGCGACCTCACCCGCGTCGGGGGCCAGGCCTACCTCCACCAGCTCATCCAGTCGGTCCCCACCGCCGCCAACGCCGGGTACTACGCCGAGATCGTCCACGAGCGCGCGGTGCTGCGCCGCCTCGTCGAGGCCGGCACCCGCATCGTCCAGATGGGCTACGCGCAGGGCGAGGGCGACGTCGACGACATCGTCAACCGGGCTCAGGCCGAGGTCTACTCCGTCGCCGAGAAGCGCGGCGGCGAGGACTACGCGGTCCTCGCCGACATCCTCGACGACACCCTCACCGAGATCGAGGCCGCGTCCGGGCGCTCCGACGAGATGACCGGCGTGCCCACCGGGTTCATCGAGCTCGACGAGCTGACCAACGGCCTGCACCCCGGCCAGATGATCGTCATCGCGGCACGCCCCGCGGTCGGGAAGTCCACGATCGGGATCGACATCGTGCGGGCGGCCGCCATCAAGCACCAGATGGCCGCGGCGGTGTTCTCGCTGGAGATGAGCCGCACCGAGATCACGATGCGCATCCTGTCGGCCGAGGCCACGATCCAGCTGCAGGACCTGCGCAAGGGCCTGAAGAGCCAGGACCAGTGGAACAAGCTGGCCCGGATCATGGGCAAGATCTCCGACAGCCCGCTGTTCATCGACGACAGCCCCAACATGTCCCTCATGGAGATCCGGGCCAAGGCGCGCCGGCTCAAGCAGCAGCACAACCTCAAGCTCATCGTCATCGACTACCTCCAGCTGATGACGTCGGGCAAGAAGGTCGAGTCGCGCCAGCAGGAGGTCTCCGAGTTCTCGCGCGCCCTGAAGCTGCTCGCCAAGGAGCTCGAGGTGCCGGTCATCGCGATCAGCCAGCTCAACCGTGGTCCCGAGCAGCGCACCGACAAGCGCCCGCAGATGTCGGACCTGCGAGAGTCGGGGTCCATCGAGCAGGACGCCGACCTCGTCATCCTGCTCCACCGCGACCGCTCGGACCCCGAGCGCGACGGCGAGGCCGACATCATCGTCGCCAAGCACCGCAACGGTCCCACCAAGGACATCGTCCTGGCCTTCCAGGGCCACTACTCGCGGTTCAACAACATGGCCCGCGACGGCGGCTTCTAGCCGCCCCACCGACGCCGGGGTGGTGCACTCCCCGCGAGAACGGCGACCGCCCGGCCCACGACACGTGGCCGGGCGGTCGTCGCTGGTGCGGAGCGAGCCCGCGGGACGCTGTGGGCGATGGCGGTGCCCGCAGCGCCCCGGACCCCGGAAACGACAAGCGGGGTGTGCCGGACGAGATCCGGCACACCCCACGACCCGATCTCGCTCCCGGACGGACAGCAGGGGGATCCGCCGGGGGCTGGGACAGACCGAGCAGGGGGCGGTCGGTCCCGATCAGGGTGCGAGCCGGGCCCTCCGCGGTGCAGGGGAGCGGGGGGACCGTCTCGTCGTCCATGCAGTTGTACCGATGAATCGTCCGGGTCGGCCGAAGCGTTACACCTTTGCGAAAAGTCGCTCGCGACGAGCCCCACCCGCCCCATACTGCTGGCGTGCTGGAGGAGCGGTTCGCGGAGGTGCTCGAAGCCGCCCAGGGGGGCGACGCCGACGCCTTCGCCGCGCTCTGGGAGGCCACGGCGCCGATGGTGCTGCGGTACCTGCGGGTGCGCGCCGGCCAGCACGCGGAGGACGTCGCCTCGCTGACCTGGGTCCACGTCGTCGACAGCCTGCACCGCTTCGAGGGCGACGAGCCGGGCTTCCGCCGATGGGTCGTCACCATCGCGCGCAACAGCCACGTCGACCTGCTGCGCCGGCTCGGGCGACGACCGGAGCACGCGGTCGCCGACATCTCCGAGATCGTCGGCCAGCCGCTCTCTCCCGACCCCGCCGAGATCGCCGGCGAGCGGGAGGCGACGCGGCGGGCGCTGGCGCTCGTCGCCACCCTGCCTCCTGACCAGGCCGAGCTCGTGATGCTGCGGGTCGTCGTCGGGCTCGACGTCGCCGAGGTCGCCGCGCTCACGGGGCGCTCCCCCGGATCCGTCCGCGTCGCGGTGCACCGCGCCCTGAAGAGGCTGCGCGACACGCTGGGCGCCGACACGCCGCACGTAACGGATGCCGACCGGATGACGTTCTCCCGCCGAGATGTCTGACTACCCCGCCCCCACCCCGCCCGACCCGGACGACCACCGGCTCGCGTCCCTCCTCGACCCGTCGGCACAGCACGACGACGAGGGGGACGCCGCCCTGTCCGCGCTCCTGCTCGCGCTCGTGGCCCCGGCCTCGCCCGACGACCTCGTCGGCCGGGACGCGGCGACGGCGCGGTTCGCGCTGCGTGCCGCCCAGGACCCCGGCTCGCGGGGCCTGCCGCTGCCCCTCGTCGCCGTGGCCTCGGACCGGTCCGACGCCCGGACGCTCCCGGGAGACCGGACGACGTCCGGGGTGGGGTGGCGCCCGCTCATGCGGGCCGGTGGCCGTGCGGACAGGGGTCGCGTCGGTGCGGTGCGCCGCCTCGTCGCAGCCCCGGCCGTCGCCGCGGTGGCCGGTGGGGTCGTCCTCGCGGGAGGGCTGGCCGCGGCCGCGTTCACGGGGTCGCTGCCGGATGCCCTGCAGGAGATCGCGAGCCGTGTCATCGGCGCTCCGCCGCCTGCTCGCGGCGACACGGTGCCCGTGGTCCCACCGGCCCTGGGCCCGACCCCGACGACCCTTCCGGGCCAGACCCCCGGAGCAGTGCCCGGGGCCACCCCGACGCCGGGGCCCTCCACGGCCGTCGCCGGCCCCGGAGGCACCGCCACGGACGGGACGGGGACGGGCGAGCCGGGTTCCACCGGAACGGGCCCGCTGCCGTCGGTCCCCGGGCTGCCGGTGCCGACCGTCCCAGGGCTCCCGGCGCCGACGGTGCCCGGCGTGCCGTTGCCCACGGTCTCCGTGCCCGTCATCCCCTTGCCGACGGTGTCGGTCCCGCCACTGCCGTTGCCGTCGCTTCCCGGGCTCCCGCTGCCCACGGTGTCGGTGCCCCCCATCCCGCTGCCCACGGTCTCGGTGCCACCGCTGCCGCTGCCGAAGGTCACCGTCCCCGCGCTTCCGCCCCTGCTCGGCTGACCCGCTCGCGCTGACGGTCGTGGCCGTTCACCCCACGACGCCCGGGCCGCGACTGCGGCCCGGGCGTCGACGGCGTGGGGCGGGTCAGCCGATGGCGCCCGCGGCCGCCACGACGTCGACCAGGCCGTAGCCCTTGTCGAACGAGGTGGTCCCGAGCGGGCCGGCCTCATAGGCCGCCCCGTCGGTGTACTTGTACGCGGTCCGCTTCAGCGCGCTCTCCACCTGGGCCGGGGTCGCCGACGGGTTCGCCTGGAAGAGCTGGGCGACGATCCCCGCGATGTGGGGGGCGGCCATCGACGTGCCGCTGATGGTGTTGAAGGTCCCGATGTCCAGCGCGCCGGGGCCGTTGCGCGGCTCCAGGCCGGTCATGCAGATCGCCAGGTAGAGGCGGCAGGACGAGGTGATGTTCTCACCGGGCGCCGAGATGTCCGGGTAGGTCGACAGGGTGCCGGCCTTGCCGCGCGAGCTGAAGTCGGAGACGGTGCCGTCGCGGGTGCCGGTGTCCCGGTCGAAGTACGAGGCGACCGAGAGGATGCCGGGGGTGGGGTCCATGCCGGGCGGGTTCGACTGGCTCGTGGAGCCGTCGCCACCGTCGTTGCCGTTGGCCCACACGGTGACCACGCCCTCCTTGACGAGCTCACGCTGGAGCTTGACCGTCGCGGAGCTCGGGTCGAAGGAGCCGCCGCCCGAGGGGCCGTACGAGTTGTTCGTGACCTTGATGGGCGGGCAGGTGCTGGCGGGTACCCCGGCGCCGCACGGGGCCTCGTGGTTCTCCAGGACCCAGTTCAGCGCCGCGTCGGCGCCGACGATGAACAGGCCGGCACCGGTCGACAGGCTGACGAGCTTGGCGCCCGGTGCCGCACCCTGGAGGGTGCCGCCGTCGGTGAGGGTGGTCGGGTTGCCGGCGACGATGCCGTTGACGTGGGTGCCGTGCCCGCCGGCGGACAGGGTGTCGGTGTCGACGCTGCCGGGCACCCGCTGGACGCTGCAGACCGCCTCGACCAGGGGGTCGCAGAGGGTCTTGAGGTTGGCGACGACGGTGCTCGACCCGTCGGCCTCGGTGAGGTACGGGTGCGTGGGGTCGACGCCGGAGTCGATGACCGCCACGCTGACGCCCGTGCCGGTGAGGGCGCTGCCGTCGGCGCCGGTGAGGGTGCGGGCCGCCTCGAGACCGCGGGTCGCGGTGTTCGAGGTCTCCTGGAACATCGAGATGGGCGCGTTGCCCTCGACGTAGGTGACACCGGGGGCGCTGCGCACGGCCTGGATCTGGGCAGCGGTGCCGACGGCACCGACCACGTTGATCCGCTCGAAGCTGAACGACGTCGTCAGGCCCGAGGCGGTGACCGCGTCGCGGGCGGCGGCCAGCGACGTGCCGTGGACCATGACGACCGCGCGCTCGCTGCCGGACAGGTCGCCGAGGGTGGCGGCGAGGTGGGGGGAGACGCCGGCGCGGTCTGGCTGGGCGCTGGCTGCCGGGGTGGCGACCAGACCGACGAGCGCGGCCAGGGCCGCGGCTCCCAGGGCCGTCGTGGTGCGTGTTCTCACGTGGATCGTCCTCCATCCCCGACGCGTGTGGATGCGGTTCCGGCCCGCTCGATGGGGCCGCCGGGGGGTCATGGACAGGGGAACCTACGTCGATCGAGCGGGTCGACGGGCCTTTCGGTGCACCCGGAAGCGGCCCTTGGAGGAAACTTTTACCTCCCGCTGGGCGGGGCCTTACCCGTGAGTAACCGCTTGCACAGGCGCAGCAGGAGGACCGGCCCGCACGGTGTCGGCCCGTCCCGTCGACCGCCTGCGGTCAGACCCGCGCGAGCAGGCCCAGGACCCGTTCGAGCACCAGGGCCGTCGCCTCGGGGTGGAAGACCGGGAGCGAGGAGTCGGTGAAGAGGTGCACGTCGCCGGGGTAGACGTACAGCTCACCGTCGTCGACCCCGGCCACGAGCTCACGGGCCGCCTCGAGGTCGCCCTCGAGCCCGAAGAACGGGTCCTGGTCCATGCCGTGCACCTGCACCGGGACGCCCTGCGGCCACGGCCCGCCGAACTCCTCGGGCGGCACGCAGGCCTCGAGGAGGATCGCCCCGAGGGCGCCGGGGCGGGTCTGGGCCAGGCGCTGCGCCGACATCACCCCGAGCGAGATGCCGACGTAGACGACCTCGGCGGGCAGGTCGGCGACGACCTCGTCGGCCCAGGTGTCCCGGGCCCCGGGCCCCTTGGCCTGCACGGCGGCGAAACCCTCCTCGATCGAGTCGTAGGTCCGCCCGTCGAGGAAGTCGGGGGTGTGGACGGTGTGACCCGCCTCGCGCAGGGCGTCGGCGAGCGCGCGGACGCCCGACGTCAGGCCCTGGACGTGGTGGAACAGCACGACGTCGGTCATGACGGACTCCAATGATCGGGAATTGTCGATTGATCGATGACTGTAGTCTCATCCCTGATGAAGCGCCACCCGGTCACGCCGCCCGGCCACGACCTCGCCGACCGCCTGGTCCTGACCCGGGCCGGGCAGGTCCGTGCCCTCGCCCACCCGCTGCGCACGACGATCCTCGGCCTGCTCACCGAGCGGGCCGCCTCCGTCGCCGAGCTGGCCGAGGCCATCGGGCGGCCCAAGGGCACCGTGGCCCACCACGTGGGGGTCCTCCACGACGCCGGGCTGCTCCAGGTCGTGCGGACCCGCCGGGTCCGCGCGGTCGAGGAGCGTTTCTACGGCCGGGTCGCCCGCACGGTGACCATCGCCGTCGACGGCCACGACCTGCCCACGGACCAGAACGACTTCGAGGTGGCGGCAGCCGAGTCGCTGGCCGCCGATGACGACCGCCTCCTCTGGTCGTTCATCCGGCACGCGCGCATCCCCCCGGACCGGGCCGAGGAGTTCTGGGCCCGCATCCGCGACCTCGTCGAGGAGTTCGACCGGATCCCCCGCAGCGGCGGCACGACCTATGGGATGGCCGTCGGCATCTACCCGATCCCCGGGTACCCGCGGCTGCCGGGAGCCGACGACGAGGACGAGGCCTGATGGTCGCGGGCACCGCGACCGAGCTGCCCGACGACGAGCTCGAGCCGTCAGGCCGGCCGCCGGTAGGGCGTGAGCAGCTGGTCGACCGGCGCGTGGTCGTCGGTGAGGACGGGGGAGGCGCCGACCCACCGGGCCAGCGCCGCGCCCTCGAGGACGCGCCAGTCGGTGTCCCTCCCGGTGACGGCCCGCTGCCACGCGGCGCCGTCGATCGCGGTGTCGGAGGCGAGGACGACGAGGTTGCCGCCTCCCGTGCCCGACGTGACCTCGGGGGTCGACGCGAGCGCGACGTGCTCGAAGACGGTGCTCAGCGTCGCGACCTCGGCGCGGGCGAAGGCGAGGGGAGCGTTGTCGATGAGGTTCGCGGCGTACACGCCGTCGGGACGCAGCACCCGGTGCACCTCGGCGAGGGCCTCACGCGTCGTGAGGTGCCACGGGACGCTGACGCCCCCGAAGGCGTCGCCCACGACGAGGTCGAGCGAACCGGACCCGACCGCCCGCAGGCCCACCCGGGCGTCCTCGACCCGGACCCGCAGCAGCGGCCCGGTCTCCAGGCCGAGCCGTTGCTCGTCGATGGCGACGACGCCCGGGTCGATCTCGGAGACCGTGCTCACCGTCCCGGGCCGGGTGGCGGCGAGGTAGCGGGGGAGGGTGAGGCCGCCGCCTCCGAGGTGGTGGGCACCCACGGGTTCGCCCGGCGCCCACCGGCTGTCGACGGCGGCGGCCAGGGCTCGCACGTACGCGAACTCGAGGTGGGTCGGGTCCGAGAGGTCGACGTAGGAGTGGCGCAGGTTGTCCAGGACCAGGGTGCGGCCGCTCTCTCGCGCGGGGTCGGCCTCGACGCGGGCGCAGTGGTAGGTCGTCTCGGCGTCGCAGCCGCTCGGCAGGACACCCGCGGCGAGACCGCCGAGGAGCAGCACGGACCCGGCGATGGTGCTCGCCCGTCGTCGGGCCGTGACCTCCACGACGACCCCCGCAACGGCCAGGCCGACACCGAGGCCGACCATGATCCCCGTGACCGGGACCCGGGTGACGAGGACGAAGCCGGTGAGGACGGTGCCGGTGATGGCCCCCACGGTGCCGATCCCGGACAGCGACCCGACGACCGACCCGGTCTCCTCGAGCCGGCGCAGCCTCAGCTTGGTGACGATCGGGGTGACCGCCGAGAGCAGCCAGCCCGGGACGATGATCGTGGCGGCCGCGGCGACGAGGAGGAAGCCGCCCCCGGCGAACGACGCGGACCCGCGCACGAGGAAGGGCGTCGCCGCCACGACGGCGCCGGAGACCCCGAGGAGGAGGCCGAGGAGGGCGCGACCGTCGCGCTCGTCGGCCCACCGTCCGCCGACCCAGGAGCCCCCGGCGATGGCGGCCAGGGCCAGGCCGATGACGAGCGTGCTCGTCTCCAGGGTCAGGCCGAGGTGCGGGGCGAGCAGGCGCAGGGCGACGATCTCGACGACGAGCACGGCGGCCGACGACCCGAAGACCAGGGCCACGGCCGCCCGGTGGCCGAGCGCCCCGGATCCCGCGGCGGGGGGTGCGGTCGCGCCCTCGTCCATCGCCACCGCCGTCCTCCCGAGCAGGTCCGGCGTCGCCCGCGAGCCGGTGTGCGAGCACGCTACGTCACGCGCCCACGCACCCGTCGCGGGGGCCGCGTGACCGCGTGCGTCACACTCGTGGCCACCGGCGCCTACCCACAGGTAACCTGCGGGGCGCCGTTGCACCCGACGAAAGGCGAGGCCCGTGCGCCGTCCCGACCTCACGGTCATCGCGATCCCCATGTACGTGGGAGCGATGGGGGCCGAGTACCTCTGGCAGCGCCGCAACCCCCCGCCCCCCGGGACGACACGGGCCGGCGACTACGAGCTCGCCGACACCCTCGCCAGCCTCGCGATGGGGGTGGGCAGCCTGCTCGCCCCGTTCGTCACCAGGAAGCTCCTCGACCCCGTGACGCCGGGCAGGGGTCGCTGGGCCGGCGTGCTCATGGGGACCGCGGTGGCCGCCACCGCCGCGACGAGCGTCCTCGACGTCGTGCGTCGGCGACGCGCACCGGGTGGGCTCCCCCCGGCGGGGACCCTGCCCGAGGGGCACCCCGCCCTCGAGGTGGCCTCGCGCCGCAGCGACCGGCCGGTGACGGCCACCGAGGCGGACCCGACCTCCATCGCCGCTCGCGTCACCGGTGCCACGGCGGCTGCCGCGGTCGCGGCGACCGCCCTCACCGTCGCGACGACGTGGGCCGCGCAGACCAGCGCCACCCGCCTCTTCGCGACCCACGGCCGCGACCTCGGCACCGGGTGGGCCGCCTCGGCGGTGGCGGTCCTGGGCTGGGACGCCGTCTACTACTGGAACCACCGCCTGAACCACGAGAGCCGCTGGCTGTGGGCGATGCACGTCGTGCACCACAGCAGTGAGCGGTACAACCTCTCGACGGCCCTGCGCCAGCCGGTCGCCGAGGGGCTGACGATGACGGTCCCCTACGGCCTGCTCGCCCTGGCCGGGGTCCGGCCGAGCGCCATCGAGAACGCCCGCGCGCTCAACCTCATCTACCAGTTCTGGATCCACACCGAGGCGATCCAGTCGATCGGCTGGCTCGAGAAGGTCCTCAACACCCCCGCGCACCACCGGGTCCACCACGGCTCCAACTCGCGCTACCTCGACCGCAACCACGGCAGCATCCTCATCGTCTGGGACAAGCTGTTCGGGACCTTCGAGCCGGAGGGCGAACGGGTCGTCTACGGCCTGACGACGAACATCGCGACGTTCGACCCCGTGCGGATCGCGAGCCACGAATGGCGCGACATCCTGCGTGACGTCGCGACGGCCCCCACCTGGCGCGACCGGTGGTCCTTCCTCCTGCGCGGGCCCGGCTGGGCGGCGCAGCGCCGTGCCGAGCTGACCGGCCACCCGCAGGACGCGCAGCTCGTCGCCGCCTGACGGCCGTCAGGGTCTGCGCCGACGTTAGGCTCGCTCAGACGGTTGTCCCGCAGGACCCCACGAGGTGAGCGCGCATGACCCGCAGCACGATGGCGGCTCCCACGAGGGCCCGATGACGGCCGGTCCCACCGGCTCGGGGCCCGTCGACGTCGCGGCCCTCGTCGAGTCGCTCACCTTCCCCGCCTCGCGAGGCCGCACGCTCGGGGTGGAGTGGGAGATGGGCCTGGTCGACCCGACGACCTTGGACCTCGTGCCGCGGGCGGGGGAGCTCATCGCGCTGAGCGCCGGCTCCGACGCCGCTGGCCACGCGCGGCAGGCGGCCCGGCGCGGCACGGTGACCAAGGAGCTGCTCACCAACACCGTCGAGCTGACGACGGGGGTGTGCGCCAACGCCGCCGAGGCCGCGGCCGACCTCACCGACGGGCTGGCCCACGTCCGCCGGGCCGCCGACGCCCTCGGCGTCGACCTCTACGGGGGTGGGTCGCACCCGCTGGCCCGCTGGTCCGACCAGGAGGTCACCGACGGGCAGCGCTACGCGACACTCATCGACCGCACCCAGTGGTGGGGTCGCCAGATGGTGATCTTCGGGGTCCACGTCCACGTCGGCGTGCGGTCCGCGGCGAAGGTGTGGCCGCTCGTCAACGCGCTGCTCACCTACCACCCGCACCTCACGGCCCTGTGCGCCTCCTCGCCGTACTGGGCGGGGGAGGACACCGGCTACGCGAGCAACCGCACGATGCTCTTCCAGCAGCTCCCCACCGCCGGGCTGCCCTTCCAGTTCGAGACCTGGGCGCAGTACCGGGCCTACCTGCGCGACGTCTTCACCACCGGCGTCATCACCGACCCGAGCGAGCTGCGGTGGGACATCCGGCCCTCGATGCGCCTGGGCACCATCGAGGTCCGGGCCTGCGACGGGCTGTCCCGGGTCGAGGACGTCGCCGCGGTGGCCGCCCTCATCCACTGCCTGGTCAGGCACCTCGAGGACCGCCTCGACGACGGGACCCTCCCGCCGCCCCTGCCCCCGTGGCACGTGCAGGAGAACAAGTGGCGCGCCGCCCGGTACGGCCTGGAGGCGATCGTCATCAAGGACGTGGCGAGCACCGAGGCACCGGTGACCGACGACCTGCGTGAGCTGCTCGACCGCCTGGCCCCGGTGGCCCGGCGGCTCGGGTGCGAGCGCGAGCTCGCCGGCATCGAGGACATGCTGCGGGCCGGCGCCGGCTACCAGCGGATGCGCGACGCCGTCGCCGCCGACGGTGACGGCGACCTGCGGACCGCGGTGCGCACCCTGCTCGTCGCCCGCTGACCTGCGAGGACCCCACCGCCGTACCGGGCCGGGTATCACCACCGCGCTCGGTGCCCTCCTTCCTTGACAAGCGGGGGGCCGGTTCGCCGAAGGGTCCCCCCCACGGGGAGGAGCCCTGTCATGACCACCAAACCACGCAGACCGCTCGGGCAGAAGGAGACCAAGGTCTCGGAGTCCCTCGTGCGGGCCAGGCGACACACGCTGGCGCTCACCGCGGTCGCCGCGACGACCTTTCCCTTCGAGGTGCTCGACATCGACGGCCTCGAGGCGGTCGACGGCAACACGACGTTCGAGCGGCTCGCCTGTGTCGGCCTCACCCCCTCGATGGACCAGCTGACGGCCGTCGTGCGGCTCACCGCCAACACCGGGTACTCGGGGCCGTTGTGCGCCTCCGGGTCGCTCGAGCACGTCCGGTTCTACGTCTCGACCGACGACGGCGCGACGTGGGTCGACGCCGGGACCGACTCGTTCGCCGTCCACGACACCCCCGGCCCGCGCCCGCTCGACCACGCGGTCAACGTCGTGACGCCCCTGTGGCACACGCTGTGCTGGATCCGCAACCAGCCGCTCGTGCGCGCGATCCTGTCGTGGAACGTCGCGCCGCCGGCGAACCAGCCCGACTGGTCGCCGCCGTGGGGCAACGTCGTCGAGGCCCGGGTGCGCCCGCGCAGCCGTCGCTTCCCGACCTGGCACGACCTCGTCGCGGTCGACGCCGTCACGCTGAACAGCGTGCTCGCGCAGACGATCGACCTGTCGACCCCCGTGACGATGACGCCACTGCCCGCCCCCACCCTCCCCGAGCTCGCGAAGACGTACGCCAGGGCCAAGGTCCCGGCCCACCGGTTCGCGCTGCCCGCTTTGCTCGAGGCACAGGCCAGCGGGCTGCAGCCCGCGGCCCTGCCGGCCCCCGGCGGCGGGCCGGTCCCACCGGCGTTCACGACCCTCGCGACGAGCATCGACCTGAAGGTCAAGGACCTGTTCGCCGACCTGTTCAAGACCGACGGCGACACCACCTACGAGGAGCTCGGCTGCGTCGGGTACGACCCGGTGGAGGACGCGCTCGTCGGCGTCTTCACCGTCAAGCGCCCGTTCGGCTACAACGGCTCCCCGTGCTCCGCGGGTTCCACCGAGCACGTGGCCTTCTGGGTCGACTGGGGCTCGGGCTGGGTCCACGTGGGCACCACGGCCACGGTCGTGCACGACGAGACGGTCCCGGATGACGGGCTGCGCTTCTCGGTGTACCAGCCGCTCGGCTCGTACTCGCACCGCCGGGCCTGCTCCGACGGTCCCGTGCAGCCCAAGGTGCGCGCCATCCTGTCGTGGCAGGTGGCCCCGCCGCCCGGCGACCCGAACTGGCGCCCGACCTGGGGCAACCGCGAGGAGGCCACCTTCGAGCTGCCCTCCGGTGCGGTCACCCCCCTCGCCCCGGTGCTCGAGAGCGTCAGCGGCTACGCCGTCTGCCAGATCGGCCCGGCCACCGGCAGGACGACCAGCCACACCCGTCCGTTCGGTGCGGGCATCTCGGTCGCGGGCTTCATCCCCGGAGCGCCCGACCGCTCGTCGCCGCCGATGAGGTACAAGCTGGTCGCACGCCAGATCAGCTCCAGCGGAACGGTTCTGGCCACCGAGGAGCTGCGGACGACGTTCACCGTCACGGTGACGGAGTCGGTGGGAGGCGCGGCGCCGGTGCAGTACCCGGTGACCCAGGTCGCCGACGCCGCCGGGTGGTTCACCTACCTCGAGGACCCCGACCCGTCCGGCTCCGGCTGGCGACGGGTCGTCGGGAACCTGCTCTACCCGTGGGAGTCCCGGCCGCGGACGGGGATGTGGGAGCTCGAGCTGCGCAGCAAGGACCCGTTCGGCACCGAGTACGCCGCCCAGGTCATCACCTGCCCGGACAGCACGACCCGCCAGCGGGTGCGGCTGTACCTCGACCAGGCCGACCCCGAGGTCGATGTCGAGATCACGAGCTACCGGCTCCCCGGCCAGCCGTCGATCCCGGCCGGCTCGTGCATGAAGTTCCCGGTCGGGGCGATCATCTCGGGCACGTTCAGCGCCACCGACGAGCACTTCGACAGCGTCGGGCTGGCCGTCGAGGGCGCGGCCCACACGGGCACCACCCCCAGCGGGAACCCGCGCTGGTCGATCACCGGTGCGACGGCCTTCCCGGCCGCCTCGACGAGTGGGACCGCCGGCACGTGGGAGTTCGACACCGAGGGCATGCTCGCCTGCGGCTACGTCCTGCGGGGCACCGCCGTCGACCGCACGGTCAACGGGTCGGGTGGCTGGCGCGACACCGACGTCGAGGGCTTCTCGCTCGAGTGACGTCGACCGACCGCCGCCGCGGGGCCCGAGGGCTCCGCGGCGGCGTCGCCGTGCCCATCACCACTCGACGTCCAGGGCGCTCCGCACGAGGCGAGGCGCGTGCCCCGACATCACGTCGACGGGGAGGTCGGCACCACGGGCGTCTCCGCTGCCGGCCGACCCCTCGTCGTCCCCGGTGGCACCGCCCAGCCCGGGAAAGGCGAGCCCGGTGCGGGCCATCAGCTGCTCGAGGGGCACGGCGTAGGTGTCGAACTCGTCGAGGAACCCGACGGCACGGCGCAGGTCCGGGTCGATCTGCTGGGTCAGCAGGAAGCAGCGGAAGCGCAGCACGCCCTCGAGCCGGTAGACGACGACCTTCCAGTGCTCGCGGGGGATGCGGACGAGGTCGCGGTAGGGCGGGTCGTCCTCGGCGAGCACCGGGCCCCCGAACAGGGTCAGCCGGCGGGGGCGCAGCCCCTCCTCCGACAGGATCGCGGCCTCGAGCATCCCCCAGCTGCCGCCGAGGCGCTCCTGGTTGAAGTCGTCCATCTGCGGGGTGATGTTGGGGAAGAAGAACGAGTCGGAGTTGGCCCGCAGCGCCTCGTCGAGGGGCCCCCAGAGCAGGTCGGCCCGCCGGGCGACGTGCCCGCGGTCGAGCCGGTTGTCGGCGTAGACGGGGTCGAGGGTCTGGTGCTCCCTCGGGACGCGGGGGTCGGCGCGGAACCGGACGCCGGCGCGGGGGATCGCGTCCCCCGGGTGGAGCCGGTCTCCGTCGACGTTCCACGCCACCCAGGCCGCGAGTCGGCGCGCGGGGTCGAGCGAGAGCGAGAAGTGCGTGTAGTCCAGGAGGACGTCGCCACCGGCCGTCTCGGGGGCGGGCACCGCGGCGTCGAGGAACTCGGGGTCGTAGCCCACGCAGCCATCGTGCCACCGCGGCCCCTCCGCCGGGTCATCCTCGGCGGGGCCGGGCGACGAGGAGGAGCCAGCCCATGAGGACGAGCTCGCCGAGCATCAGGGGGACGAGGACCGCCGTGGCGCTGACGTCCGCGAACCGGGTGAGGACGTCGTCGAGGAGGTAGGCCAGGCCCGCCAGCGCCGTGATGACGACGACGGCCGTGGGGGCGATCCGCGAGCGCCACAGGGCGATGCCGGCGATGACGAGGTGGAGGCCGAAGACGACGAGGGCGAGGGCCCAGTCGCGCTCGAAGCCGGCCGTTCCTGCCCCGCCGGGCCAGGCGAGGACGACGGCCGCACCGGTGAGCAGGGCGGCGTAGCCGCTGCGGCTGACGAGCTGGGCCGTCGACGCCGGGGTGGCGCGACGCCGCAGCAGCAGGTGCAGGCCCCAGGCGGCGGCGACGTCGAGGACGGCGACGACGAGGAAGGCCATGCCCACCGCGACGCGGGTCGCCTGGGCCCCGGGTGCCGCGGCGCGCTCGAGGAGCAGGGCGGCCGGCACCGAGACGAGCGTCATGAGCAGCAGCGCGGCCCCCGCCAGCCGGGCGCCACGCCGCTCCGTGGCGGTGAGGCCACCCAGGTCGGCAGCGCCGAGGCGGGTGGGCCGGTGCCGCGTCGTCGTGGGGGCCGGTCGGGCCTGGAGCGTGCTCATGCCGCCAGCGTGACGGATCCGGGCCGCAGGTGTCCCTCCGGCACGCCCCTGAGCCGACCCCGAGTCGGACCCGGGGTCAGCCGGCGTTCTCGTCGGGCTGGTGGATCCCGAACGTGTTGCCCTCGGTGTCGAGGTAGTAGCCCTGCCACGCCATGCCGGCCAGCGCCATCTTCGGCACCGCGACGCGACCACCAGCGGCCTCGATCTTGGCGGCCGTGGCGTCGTAGTCCGCCACGCCCATCGTGAGGACCGCGGCGTTGGCGCCCGTGCCCTCCCCCGGTGCGCGGGCCGGCCGGGGCTGGATCCCGCCGTTGATCCCGGCGTCGCCCTCCTCACCGGTCGTGACGCCCCAGTAGGGCGTGCCGGTCATGGCGCTGTAGTCCTCGAAGGTCCAGCCGAAGACGTCGCCGTAGAAGGCCTTCGCGCGCTCGAGGTCGTCGGCCTGGAGCTCGAAGTGGACGGGGCGTGACATGGGTGGTCTCCTCTGCTCGGTGGTGCCAGCCTGCCACCGGGAGGGGGCGTGCAGGGAGGTTCGCCGCAGGGTCAGGAGCGCCGGCGGCGGCGGCGCAGCTCGCTGACGAGCTCGCGCTGGCGGTGCCGGACCGCGCGGTCCGCCGGGAGGGTGCCGTGGCCGGGCGCGCGCAGCACGTCCTCGGTTGCGGCGAGCTCGGCGATGAGGTCACGGACGGTGGGGGGCGTCGTGGTGTCCATGGCTCCACGGTGGCGCCCGCTGCTCGGTACCGCGTTCGAAACGCCTGTGAGCCACCTGTCCCCTGCCCGGTCCATCGCGCGGGCCGGGCCGGGGGCTGGCCGTGGGGACTCATGGCGTGCAGACTCGTCCCATGGGCAAGCCGTACTCCGTCAGCAGGACCACCACGATCGCCGCGCCCGCCGAGCGTCTGCGGGCCCTGCTCAACGACTTCCACGAGTGGCCCGCGTGGTCGCCGTGGGAGGACATCGACCCCGCGATGGAGCGCACCTACTCCGGCGCCGAGCGTGGGGTGGGTGCCCGGTACGCCTGGGAGGGCAACCGGAAGGCCGGTAAGGGCTCGATGGCGATCACCAAGGACGAGCCGCAGCTCGTCGGCGTCGACCTCCACTTCGACAAGCCGTTCCCGGCCGACAACACCATCGACTTCGTCCTCACCCCGGCCGGTGACGGTTCCACGGCCGTCGAGTGGCTGATGAAGGGCGAGCTGAGCCCGATGATGCGCGTGTTCGCGCTGGTGAAGCCGATGGACTCGCTCGTCGGGCCCGACTTCGAGAAGGGCCTGTCGCGGCTCAAGCGGGTCGCGGAGACCCCGTCCGCCTGAGGTCGTCGTCGGGCAGCCCACCATCGCCCCCGTGGCCGGTCCCGCCCCCGGGCTTGGCCGCGAGGTAGTCGGCGAGGCGACGGTCGGCGTCGTCGCCGAAGAGGATCTCGGCGACCTCGCGCAGCCCCGGTGAGCCGATGATGTCCTCGTCGCGCACGACGAGGTCGATCTTGGAGCGCCGGCGCATGAAGTCGTCGAGCGTCACGACCATCTCGTGCTCGGCGGCGTTGTGCAGCTCGATCCGCAGGTAGTCGGTGGAGCCCATGACGTCCTCGCCCATGCCGGGGTCGGCCCGGATGGCCTCGAGCATGTCGAAAGCCCTTCTCCCGTAACGCCGCCAGAGGCGGTCGGTGAGCGGCTCGGCATCGGGGCGGGTCCTCAGGTGGTCGAGCTTCATGAGGCGGGTCTGGCGGTAGAACTCGGTGCGGGTGGCGCGGGCGGGCTCGCCGTACCAGTTGTGGAGGTCCTTCTCGAGGGGGACGCCGAGGGACTCGACGTCGGCGGCGACCTCCTCGCCCACGTTGAGGCAGTCGGTGAGCTTGCCGCCGAGGACGGTGACGACGGCTCGGGAGTCGTCGCGCTCGACGACGTGCTTGCGCGACAGGGTCGTCCAGTCGGCCTCGGTGTGGTCGCCGCCCTCGCGGGCGACGACGAGCGGTCGCACACCGCAGCGCTCGGCGATGACGTCCGCTCTCGTCAGGGGCTGTTCGAGGTCGAGGCGGGCGTTGATCTGGGCCAGGAGGAAGTCGCGGTCGTCGTCGGTGACCTCGGTGAAGGGCGTGTCGACCCTGGTGTCGGTGGTGCCGATGACCGAGCGGTGGCCCATGGGGATGACGTAGAAGAGGCGCTGGGTGTCGTCGAAGAAGGCGAGGACGCGGTCGTGACGGGTCGTGGTGAGGCGGGGGACGACGAGGTGGATGCCCTTGGAGTAGACGATCCGGTGGCCGGTCGTGGTGGCCAGGTCGTCGTTCACCGCGTCGACGAAGGGGCCGGCGGCGTTGACGAGGACGCGCGCCTGGGCCGTGTGCTCCTCCCCGGTGTCGGTGTCGCGCAGGGTGCAGACCCAGCGGTCGCCCTGGCGCTCGGCGCCGACGAGCTCGACGTAGTTGGCGACGGAGGCCCCGGCCTCGATGGCGGAGCGGACGAAGGAGAAGACGAAGCGGGAGTCGTTGTCGACGAGGTAGGCGTCCTGGTACTGGATGGCGCCGCGGATCGCGCTCGTGTCGACGGCGGGCTCCTCGCTCTCGAGGGCGCGCGCGCTGAGCAGGCGGGGCCGCTGCGTGCCGAACATCCCGATGCCCCAGTAGGCGGCGGCGCCGAGCGCGGCGAACCACGGCCGGTACGGCGCGGTGCGGGCGAGGGCCGCGAGGAAGCCGATCTCCCGCACGTTGTCGGGGTAGGCCTTCATGAGGCGGTTGCGCGAGCGGCAGAGCCCGAAGACGAGGGGGAGCTCGTAGTTCTCGAGGTACTTGAAGCCGCCCCAGACCAGGTTGCTCGACTCCTGGCTCGTGAAGGCACCGAAGTCGCCGCGGTCGACGAGCGCGACCGTGGCACCGCGGCCGGCGAGGGCCGCAGCGGAGACGGCCCCGTTGATCCCGCCGCCCACGACGAGGACGTCGAACAGCCCTCCGGAGATCCGGGCGAGGTTCGCGCGGCGCAGCGACATGGCACCAAGGATCGCAGACGGACCTGCACGGCGCGACGGTGCGTGGGGACCGTCGCCGTCGTCCGGGGTGTCGCGGGCGTCGGGGTTGCGGCTGGAGCGGTCGTGGTCAGAAGGGTGGGTCGTCGGGGTCGCGGCTCGTGCGACGTGCGGGTCGTGGTCGGCGGCATCCGGTCCGGCGCTCGCCGCGCACCTCGTACCCGGCGGTGAGATCGAGGTCGACCCGGCGCCCCGGGCCCACGGTCCGCCGCCGGGTCATCAAGGAGCTGCCGAGCAGGTGCTCGAGGGCGAACTCCAGGCCGCTGTGCGGCGCGTCGGCGCCCGTGGAGGCCGCTCCCGGCCCGAGCGGGGGAACCGCCCCGCCGTCAGGGGCCGTCCCCTCCGCCGGCACGACGACGCCGTTCAGGACGACGCAGTGCAGGGCGTCGACGGGCAGGGTCGTGCGGACGTGGCCGGCGGGGTCGGTCCAGGTGACGGTGCCGTCCGGGGAGAGGACGCACCTCCACCGGGGACGTTGCTTGACGCGGTGGTGCCGCCGGCACAGGCAGACGAGGTTCGCGCCGGACGTCGGCCCGAGCGGCCAGGGCCTGACGTGGTCGAGGTCGCAGAAGCGGGCCGCGACGCTGCATCCGGGGAAGCGGCAGCGTCCGTCGCGCTGCTTCACGAGCCTGACGAGCGAGGCCGACGGTCGGTACGCGTCGCTGCCGGCGCCGCCGAGGAGTCCGCCGGTGATCGCGTGGCAGCTCGCCTGCCGGACCGTCGTCCCTGCGGAACCGGTGAGCGCCACCAGCCAGTCGCGGGACACGAGCATCGGCTCGCCGCCGAGCGGGTGGGGCACCTCGACGAGGTCGGCGGTCCGCGTCGCCTCTCCCGAACGCACTGCTCGACGCGCGATGTCGGCGGGGGCCCTCGTGCTCGCGGTCGGCGCCGGGGTGGGAGGAGCCGCGGTGGCGGTGGCGGACGTGCTCGCGGTCGGCTGGTGACAGGGAGGAGCCGCGGTGGAGGTGGTGAGCGGGGTCGCCGACCCGTCGGACCTGACGTCGGCCGGGACCGTCAGGGTGACGACGGTGGTGATGGTCGCGCTGGCGGTGACGAGGTCGATGAGGGCCTGCGCGCGGGCCCGGTCGACGCGCCCGCAGGTGCCGTCGGTGACGAGCTGCTGGGCGCGGGCGTCGATGGCGGCCCAGGCTCGCGCGGCATCCTCGCTGGGGAAGCTCCCCTCCCACCGGTCGACTCCCGGCTCGTCGACCCAGCGGCGCAGTCCGCACTCCTCGCGTGCCCGCTTCGCTCGCTGGCGCAAGAGGTCGGGGCTGATCCGCGCCAGCAGCCGGCGACAGCGTCGTCGTAGCTGGGGGGCGGTCTCGCGAGCGAGGTGCTCACCGAGCGAGGTGACGACCGCCTCGGCCACCTCGGGCGGCGCTTCCTCGAGCTCGTCGGCGACGACGCCCGCACGGTAGGCGTCGAGGCTGCCGGACCGCATCGCGTCGTGGAGGCCACCGAGCCCGGTGCACGTGGTGGTCCCGGGCGCACCGTCGGCGGCGATGCGGACCGCGGCCCGGACCCGGCGCTCGGCGTGGACCTGGCTGACCTCGAGGGCGCCGGCGACGATGGCCGGCGCATCCAGGGCGACGTGGCCGGGCAGGCGGTGGGTCTCGCTGATCGAGCCGTCCTCGAGCGCGACGGACTCGATCGCCGACAGGCGCACGATCGCGTCGTGCTGCACGGAGGTCGCGATGTTGAGGATTCGCTGGCACTCGCTGACGACCTCGCTCCACGCCTCGAGCGTGCCGTCCGCGGGAGCCGTTGCGAGGGGTGGCGCCCAACGCGGACGCGACCTTGAGCAGGGTGGACAGCAGCTCGTCCGGCCCGGCGGGCGACCGCCCGCGACCCTTCCTCGTGCCCATCGCTCCCCCTTCCCCGTGGTTCGATCCTACTCGCGCAAGACGGATAGCACAAGAGTTCGATTACATCAATGTGGATGAACCGCAGGAATTGGCTCGCCAGAGCCCCGCACAACCACCCGAGCCCCCAGCTCCCCGTGGTTCTCGCGTCGGGTGCTCAGGTGGTCGTCAGGGCAGCCACCTCGGCACCCGAGCCGGAGAACGGGCAGCGGATGGGCGCCGCCGACGCACCGCCGACGCCGACGCCGGCGCTACCGGCGACGCTGGCGCTGCCTCACTGCGGGAAGGAGACGCCCGTCAGCTCCTCGCTGCGGTCCCAGAGGAGGCGACCGAGGTCGGCGTCGGCACCCCAGGGGGAGCGCCCGACCTCGCCGACCGGCCCGCGCGAGCCGCCGAGCCAGGTCGGTCCGATGTAGGCACCCGCCGGTGCGACCGTCGCCGCGTTGAGCACCGCCTCGGCACCTCGCTCGGGGCTGGAGAACAGGATGCGTCCGACGACCGGGGCGAGGGCGCGGACGAGCGCGATCGACCCCATCCCGTCCTTGCTGGCGAACAGCCGGGTGTTGGACACCCCGGGGTGTGCGGCCGTCGAGGTCAGTGTGGCGAGCGGCGAGCCCGGCTCCTGGGTGCGGCGGTGCAGCTCGGTGGCGAAGAGGAGGTTGGCGAGCTTCGAGCGGCCGTACGAGGTCTGCGGGTCGTAGTCGTCGGAGGGGTTCCCCTCGGCGACGCGACCGTCACTCGAGTTGTGCGCCAGCGACGACACCGTCGTGACCCGCGCCGCCGGCGCCTCGAGCAGCCGGGGGAGGAGCAGCCCGGTGAGCGCGAAGTGGCCGAGGTGGTTGGTGCCGAACTGGAGCTCGAAGCCGTCGGCCGTCTCGCGGCGCCGCGGCGGGGCCATGACACCGGCGTTGTTGACGAGGAGGTCGAGCGGTCCCTCGAGGCGCTGCGCGAGTGCGCGCACCGAGTCGAGCGAGGCGAGGTCGAGGCGCTCGACGTCGAGCCGCCCGCGCACGCCCGAGGCCCGCAACCGCTCGGCCACGGCCTCGCCGGCCGCGACGTCGCGCACCGCGAGGACGACGTCGGCACCCTTGCGGGCCAGCTCACGGGTCTCGATGACCCCGAGACCGGAGCTCGCCCCGGTGACCAGTGCGCGGCGTCCGGTGAGGTCGGGGACGTCGTCGAAGGACCAGCGGCTCATGCGGACGGGCTGAAGGCGGGACCCGGGCTGCGCAGGCGCGCCCTCATCGTCGGGTCAGGGCGATGACGGGGATGGTGCGGGACGTCTTCTGCTCGTAGGCCGCGAACCCATCCGACATCGCGGTGAAGCGGGCCCACGCCTCGTCGCGCTCGGCGCCCTCCAGGACCCGTGCGGTCACGTCGACGGTGCCGTCGTCGGGGGTCTCGACGGAGACCTCCGCGTGGGCCCGCAGGTTGTGGAACCAGTCCGGGTTGTCCGGCGCCCCGGCCTTCGAGGCGGCGACGAGCCAGGTGTCATCATCGCTGTGGATCGCGGCGACGGGAGAGACGCGCTCGGTCCCGGTGCGGGCGCCTTTGTGGTGCAGGAGGACCAGGCCGCGCCCGAACCCCATCGTCGTGACGGTGCCGTCGTTCGCACGGAACTCGTCGATGATGTTCTGGTTCCAGTCGGACATGGCGGGGCCTCTCCTTCGGCGTGGTGTTCCCTCGTCAACGCGGCCTCGGCGCGGCCTGTTCCGCGGCCCACCCCGGCGCGGGCGGTCAGGCTGGCGTCGTCTGTGCCGCGGCGCGCTCCCCGGGGTTGCGCAGGATGCAGAACTCGTTGCCCTCGGGGTCGGCGAGGACCACCCAGCCGGACCCGGGGCCGTGGGTTCCCCGGAGGTCGGCGACCTGCGTGGCCCCGTGGGCGAGCAGCCGCTCCAGCTCCTCGTCGCGGGTGCCCTCGAGCGGCTCGAGGTCGAAGTGCAGGCGGTTCTTCGCCGTCTTGCCTTCCGGGACCTCGATGAACAGGATCCGGTGCCGGTCCTCGCGGTCGATGATCATGCACTCGTCGTGGCCCGGCAGGTTGGGGTCGCCCTCGACGTCGACGTAGCCCAGGACCCCCTTCCACCACTGGGACAGCGCGTAGGCGTCGCGGCAGTCGACGGAGGTGTGGGCGACGCGTGCAGTCATGCCGCACACCCTGCCAGCGCCGCCGACCGACGGGCGAGCGGGACCGCGGCTCACACGTGGATGGCCGCCCGGAGGCCGTCGCCGAACACCTCGGGAACCTCCGGCAGCGACCGCGACAGCCCGGCCACCCTGCGGGCCGCGGTCCACGCGACGGCGCAGGCGTCGAGGACGTCGTCGGCCCCGTACCCCGAGCCCTTGAGCACCGAGGGCCGAGCGACCCCGGCCGCCGCCAGGGCCTCGAGCCGCGCGCGCCGGCCCTCCTCGGTGCGCTTGCCGGGGAGGGCCGCGCCCGTCATCGCCGCGAAGGAGACCTCGGGGTGGACCTCGACGACGTCGACGGTCGGCCGGGTGCGCAGCCAGGCGTCGACCTCCAGGATCTTGGCTCTCAGGGCGAACGCCTGGGCACCGACGCCCTGGCCACTGAGCCCTCGGTTCACGACGTCGGCCTCGGCACGCGTCGGCTCGAGGTAGGCCGAGCGCGTCAGCGTGGTGAAGACCGAGCTCGCCCGGCCCTTGAGCTCGCGGCGGGCGAGGACGTCGGCCTGGCGGATCGTGGTGTCCGGCAGGCCGATCGGGATGTCGATGCCCACGACGAGCACGTCGAGGTCGGCGCGGACGGTCTCGACGAGCTCGGCGATCGTCGGGGCCACGACCACCCGAGGACGGGGCGCGCCCGGCACGAGGACGACCCCGACCCATCCGGCCGAGCACCCGTCGACGCCGAGGACCGGAGCGGTGACCTCGACCGGGGCAGGGGTGGCCGCCGTGGACGGGACGGACTGTGCCGCAGCGGGATCGGCGTCGCGCAGGACGGCGACGGCGTCGAGGACGAGGTCGAGCCCCGGCTCGAACTCGTTCCCGAAGGCGTACCCGGGTCGCAGGGCGTGGGTCTCGGCGAACGCGGTGAAGTGGGGGTAGGCGGCCCGGACCTCGGGGACGAGGATCTGCGCGCCGATCTCGGCGAGCTCGTCGCCGGTCTCGAAGGGCAGGGCGTTCTCCTGGAGGAGGAAGCCGTAGAGGTGGGCGTCGAGGATGGCGACGGCCGTCCCGGTGGCGGGGATGCTGAAGCCGCCCGTCACGAGGCAGCCGATGACGGCGTCGTGGTGCGCGAGGGTGGCCGGGCCCGGGGTGCGGCGCGAGTCCATGAGGCCGACCGCCCACCGGTGCCGTCGCAGCGCCTCCCGCCCCGACACCGAGCGGCGGCGCATCTCGCCGCGCCAGTCGCCGTCGGTCCCGGGCAGGTGCATCTCGGCGAAGACCGCGTCGACCATCGCGTCGAGGAGGGCGTCCTTGCCGCGCACGTGGTGGTAGAGCGACATCGCCTCCACCCCGAGGCGAGCCGCCAGGGCTCGCATCGACAGCGCGGTGAGGCCCTGCTCGTCGGCGAGGGCCATGGCCTCGGCCACGACGCGCTCGCGGCTCAGGGCGGGGCGGGCGGCGGGCATCGGGCTCCTCGGGTCGGTCGGGCGAGCGGGACGAGCGGGGGCGGGCATGACGGGACGGGACACCGTCGACGAGGGTCTCCGAGCGGGGGACTTGCCGGATCTTACGACGTAAGGCTACCGTGCAGCCATCCCCCCTTTGACTTACACCGTAAGGAGGCGCGATGCGCGCCATCGTCCAGGACCGGTACGGCGGCAGCGACCGGCTGCGCCTCGAGGAGCTCCCCCGCCCGGTGCCGGGAGCGAACGAGGTGCTCGTGCGGGTCGCCGCGGCGGCTGTGGACCGCGGCACCTGGCACCTGAGGGAGGGCCTGCCGCTCATGGTCCGACCGGCGTTCGGGTTCCGTGGGCCGCGCTCGCGCCACCACGTCATCGGCCGCGACCTCGCCGGGACGGTGGAGGCGGTCGGCCTCGGGGTCACGACCTTCGCGCCCGGCGACCTCGTCCACGGCACCGCCAACGGCTCCCTCGCCGAGCTGGCGGTCACGTCGGTCACCCGGCTCACCCACCGCCCGGCGGGCCTCACCGTCGAGGAGGCCGCCGCCCTCCCGGTCTCCGGCCTCACCGCGTTCCAGGCGGTGCGCGACGCGGGGGTCGTCCCCGGCGGGCGCGTCCTCGTCGTCGGCTCCTCCGGCGGCGTCGGGCACCTCGCGGTCCAGTGCGCCGTGGCGGCCGGCGCCACGGTCACCGCGGTCTGCGGGCCCGGGGGCGCCGACCTGGCCCGCTCGCTGGGCGCCGCCCGCGTCCTGGACCGGACCCGCGACGCCATCGACGCGGAGGGTGTGGCGTACGACGTCGTCCTCGACATCGCGAGCAACCGTGCGCACCGGGAGCTGCGCGGCGTCCTCACCGAGCGGGGGACCCTGGTCTGCATCGGCACCGAGGGCGGACGGGTCTCCGGTGGAGTCCACCGTTCCGCCGGAGCCGCCCTGCTCTCGCCGTTCGTGCGCCAGCGGCTCGTCATGCACGTGTCGAGGGAGCTCGGCAGCGACCTCGCCGAGCTCGACGCCCTCGTCGGGGCCGGCGCGGTGCGGCCCGTCATCGACACCGTCTACCCGCTCGAGCGGGCCGGGGAGGCGGTCGACCACGTGGGTGCCGGCCGGGCCCGTGGCAAGGTCGTCGTCACCGTCGCCGCCGCGCCCTAACACCCCTCCCAAACCGCACGCTACGGCGCAGTAGGTGCTGTGATCGCAGCACCTACTGCGCCGTAGCGCGGGGTGGGTCAGTGGCCGAGGGTGCGCGACGCGGGGTCGCCGACGAGGTCGCGCTGGTCGGGACCCGGCTCGTCGTGCTCGTCGAGCATCGTCGCCTCGTCGAACGGGCGGTCGCCGGCGAGGACGGCCGCCGCCTGGCCCTTGTCGATCTCGCCCACCCACGTCCCGATGAGGACGGTGGCGATGGCGTTGCCCGCGAAGTTCGTCAGCGCCCGCGCCTCGCTCATCATCCGGTCGATGCCGACGATGAAGCCGACGCCGTCGACGAGGTCGGGGCGGTGCGACTGGAGGCCGCCGGCCAGCGTGGCCAGGCCCGCACCGGTGACGCCCGCGGCGCCCTTGCTCGCGATGATCATGAAGACGAGCAGCGAGACCTGCTGGCCGATGCTGAACGGCTTGTCGAGCGCCTCGGCGATGAACAGCGAGGCCATCGTGAGGTAGATCGCGGTGCCGTCGAGGTTGAAGGAGTAGCCGGTCGGCACCGTGATGCCGACGACCGGCCGCGAGACCCCGAGGTGCTCCATCTTCGCGATGAGGCGGGGCAGCGCCGACTCCGAGCTGGAGGTCGACAGGATGAGGAGGAACTCGCGGGCCAGGTACCGGAACAGCGACCACACGTTCATCCCGGCGACGAGGCGCAGCATCGTGCCGAGGATGCCGAAGACGAAGATCGCGCAGGTGGCGTAGAACGCGACCATGATCAGGCCCAGGCTCTTCAGGGCGTCGAGGCCCGTGGCGCCGACGACCGCGGCCATCGCGCCGAACGCGGCGACGGGGGCGAGCCACATGATCATCGCCATGAGCCGGAAGACGAGCTTCTCGACGTGCTTGATGCCGCGCAGGATCGGCTCCCCCGCCGAGCCCATCTTCTGCAGCGCGAACCCGACGAGGAGGGCCACGAGCAGCGCCTGGAGCACCGAGCCCGAGGTGAGGGCCGAGACGAGGGTGTCGGGGACGAGCCCGAGGATGAAGTCGGTCGTCGACTCGGCCTCGGTCGCGGCGGCCTCCTGGCCGCTCTTCGCGAGCTCGTCGGTGAGGTTGAGGCCGGCGCCCGGCTTGACGATGTTGCCCACGACGAGGCCGATCGCCAGCGCGACGGTCGACATCGTGACGAAGTACCCGAGCGCGAGCCCGCCGACCTTGCCGACCTGGGCCGCGCGCTTCACCGACCCGATGCCGAGGACGATCGTCACGAAGATGATCGGGCCGATCATCATCTTGATGAGGTTGACGAAGAACGTCCCGAGCGGCTTGAGCTCCTTGCCGAACTCCGGGAAGAGGAAGCCGACGGCGATGCCGGCGAGCATGGCCACGATGACCGCCATGTAGAGGAAGTGGGTGCGGTCCCGCTTGCGTGGAGCCGCGGGACCACTGGGGGTCCCGTGCTGGTCGAGGGTGCTGCTCATGTCGCGAACTCCTTTGTCCGGGCGGGGTGCCGTCGATCGAGAGTGGCGACTGCGCGGGCTATCGTCACCGTTGTGTACGCAGTGTTCACAGGCAGCGGCGCCCCAGCGGGGGCGTGAGCCAGGTGTTCCGGCGCAGCGTCGCGGCCCAGACCACCGCGCTCGTCGTCGCCCTCGTGGCCACGGTCGTCCTCGCCGGGCTCGCCGCCGCGTACGCCCAGGCCCGCCGTGCGGTGAACCAGCAGGCGACGGCCCAGGTCCTCGCCGTGGCCCAGTCGGTCGCGGCCGAACCGGAGGTCGTCGAGGGGGTCGTGGCGCGCGACACCTCGGGGGCGCTGCAGGCCCTGGCCGAGGGGGTGCGGCTGCGGACCCAGACCGACTTCGTCGTCATCATGAGCCCGCAGGGCATCCGGTACACCCACCCCGACACCGCCCAGATCGGCCGGCAGTTCCTCGGCAGCACGCAGGAGGCGCTCGCCGGCGGCACCGTCCTCGAGGACTACGTCGGCACGCTCGGGCCGAGCCGCCGCGCGGTCGTGCCCGTCCTCGACGGTTCCCAGGTCGTCGGCCTCGTCGCGGTGGGCGTGAGCACGGGTGATGTCGACGCGCTGCTCGCCGCCGAGCTCGTGCCGCTCGGGGTCGCCGGTGTCCTCGCGGGCGTGCTCGGCGGGGTCGGTGCCGCCCTCATCGCGCGCCGCGTCCGCCGCCAGACCCGCGGCCTGTCGGCGAGCGAGCTGCAGGACATGCACGACCACCACGACGCCGTCCTGCACTCGGTGACCGAGGGCCTGGTCCTCGTCGACACCGAGGGCAGGGTGCGGCTCGCCAACCACGAGGCCCGTCGCCTGCTCGGGCTCGCCCAGGACCCCGCGGGGTCGCTCGTCGCCGACCTCGGGCTCGCCGGGCCGCTCGTGCGCGCGATGACCGACGACCAGGCCCGCGAGGACGACCTCCACGTCACCGACCGCCGCGTCCTCGTCCTCAACAAGTCCCGGGCGCAGCGCGACGGAGCCGACCTCGGGTCGGTCGTGACGATCCGCGACCGCACCGACCTCGAGGAGCTGACGGGCGAGCTCGGCCGGGCCCGCGGCCTCACCGAGGCGCTGCGCTCGCAGGCGCACGAGTCGGGCAACCGCCTGCACACCATGGTCTCCCTCATCGAGCTCGGCCACCCCGAGCGCGCCGTCGCCTTCGCCACCGAGGAGCTCGAGCGGGCCCAGCACCTCACCGACCGCGTCGTCGCCGGGGTCGAGGACCCCACCCTCTCGGCGCTGCTCCTCGGCAAGTCGGCGGAGGCCCATGAGCGCGGGGTCCGGCTCGTCATCGACCCGAGCCTGGCCTGGCCGACGGGGGCGGCCTCGCCGCGCGACGTCGTCACCGTGGTGGGCAACCTCGTCGACAACGCCATCGACGCGGTGACCGGCACCCAGGGTGAGCGCCGCGTCGAGCTGACCGCGAGGACCGTGGGCGACTGCGTCGAGCTCGTCGTCGCCGACAGCGGCCCGGGGATCCCCGACGAGATGCGCGAGCGCGTCCTCGAGCGCGGGTTCTCCACGAAGCCGTCCGACGGCGCCGGAGGACGCGGGCTGGGCCTGGCCCTGGTGCGGCAGACCGTCGCCCGGCTCGGGGGCACGCTCGAGATCGGGACGCCACCGGGAGGCCGGGTCACCGTGACGTTGCCGCTGGTCGCGCCGTGACCCCGGGCGACACCATCTCGGTCCTCGTCGTCGAGGACGACCCGGTCGTGGCCGAGGCCCATGCCGCCTACGTCGGCCGGGTCACGGGCTTCGAGGTGGCAGGGGTCGCCCTCACCGCCCGGGACGCCCTGCGCCACCTCGACCGGGAGAAGGTCGACCTCGTGCTCCTCGACATGGGGCTGCCCGACCTGCCCGGCCTCGACGTCGTGCGGGCGATGCGCGGGCACGGGCACGCGGCGGACGTCATCGCGGTCACCTCGCAGCGCGACCTCGAGATGGTGCGGGCCGCGGTGTCGCTCGGCGTCGTGCAGTACGTCCTCAAACCCTTCGTCTTCCCCACGCTGCGCGACCGGCTGGAGTCCTACCGGGCCTACCGCGAGCAGCTGGGGGGCGCCGCCGAGGCCGACACCCAGGCGCAGGTCGACTCGGTGTTCGCGCGGCTGCGCCCGGCCTCGACCACCACCGTGCCCAAGGGGATGACCGAGGACCTGCTCGCGCGGACCGCCGCGGTCCTGCGCGGGGCCGCCGTGCCCCTGTCGGCCGCCGAGCTCGGCGACACCCTGGGTGTCAGCAGGGTCACGGCGCGGCGCTACGCGGAGCACCTCGTCGACAGCGGCCGGGCCCGCCGGGGCAACCGGTACCCCGGCGTCGGTCGCCCCGAGGTCACCTACGGCTGGGACACCCCCGGCACCTAGCGACTCCGGTTCAACGCCTCGGATCCGCCTGTCTCAGTTGAGGATCGCGTACCTCGCCTCGATGTCGACCGCTGCGGCCGAGAGGTTCTTGACCGTCAGGTGGTAGGTCAGGAGGGTCGCGGAGGCCCGCTGCACCCTGACGCTCCACTCGATCTGTGGCGCCCCGGGGCCCGGGGTGACCGGGACGACCGTCCACACGACGTGGCTCTCGGGCTTCCAGGAGTGGGTGAACCACGTCTTCGTGGCCCCGCCGGCGACCGATCCCGTGAACTGCGTTCCCGCCTTCATGCTGTGCTCCTCACCCCGGGCCCTCAGGTCCGGACGACGATCTCGTACCGGGCGTCGACCTCGACGGGGACGCCGGTGTCGTTGGTGACCGACACCCAGTAGGTGATGCGCTCGCGCGAGGCCCGCTCGACCCGCACCCGCCAGCTGACCCCGGCTGCGGGGGTCACCGGTGACGTCGGGACGACGGTCCACACGACGTGCCAGCAGGCGGGCCAGTTGTACGTGAACCACCGCTTGGTCGTGCCGGCGGCGACCGTCCCGTGGAACTGGGTGCCCACCACCGGCCCGGAGAACTTCGGCAGGTGCGGGGTGAGCCGCGCGATGATCGCGTCCTTGCACACGGCGCAGAAGTCGTTGCCCAGCACGCGCATCCGGCAGATGTGCTCCGAGTGGTAGATGCCGCAGAACGCCCTGCTTCCCCCTGCGAACAGGCCGACCGTCCCCGCAGCCACCGGGCTGGCCGCGGTGTTCATCGCGGCGCAGCCGGGGTTGTCCTGGGTCGGCAGCGGGGTGGCCGCGGCGATCCTGGCCGCCCACTTCGTCGTGGCGCGGGCCGTGACCGTCGTGACGTTGGGCTCGCTCGGCTCACCGGCGGGCCAGGTGGCGGTGACGTCGCCGTACTCGTCGGCGAGGTCGAAGGCCGAGTGGCACAGCTCGTGGACGCCGATCTCGTCGGCCGAGGCCGCGAGCGAGAACCACGCGGAGGAGCCACCGGCGCCCCCGTACCGGGTGGAGTTGACGATGACGATGCGCGCCGAGACCGCCGGGACGGCCGCCTGGGCCGTCGCGATGGCGATGGCCTCCGAGCCGTAGAGCAGCCGGCTCGTGCCGTTGCGGCAGAAGGAGGAGTCGAAGTACGTCCTGCGGGTGACCCCGGCGCCGACGCCCCCGTCGGCGCAGGTGGCCGGCTCGTCGGACCCGCTCTCGTCGGAGCGGACGTCGACCCGGTGGACGTTGACGGCGCACCACATCCGCCGGAACGGCTGCGTGGTGAACAGCTTGGTGACGAAGGACTCCGCGGCCAGGTGGTACGCGCCGAGCTCGGCCGTGGTGAAGCCCTCGGACAGGATGACGAGGTTCCACCGGGCGCTGTCCGGCCCGTGGTCGACGATCTTCGTGGTGCTGACGACGGCACCGTCCGCGGTCCCCATCAGCTCACCTCGTACGGAGGCGTCTCCTGGAGCGGGGCCGTGAGCACGGGCCGCGCGAGCGCCCGGTCGGCGGCCCGCCGCGGACGGGTGGCGTCGGCCGCGACCGCGCTGTCGTCGAGCCGGTGCAGGACGACGTCCTGCGCCCCGGGCAGGTCGGGGACGACGACCTGGAACACCCCCGAGGGCGCCTCGGGCTCGACCCGGCGCGACGCCTCGGCGGGGTCGGGGGAGTGGACCTCGTAGCCGTGGCGCACCGGGTCGGCGAGGACCTGGCGGTACAGCCCGTGACCCGTCGCGTCACGCACCTCCACCCAGGTTCCGGCGCGGGCGGTGAAGGTGCGGTCCGAGTCGTCGGGCGGGGCGATCATCGCCACGCGCTGCTGCGCGACGAGCCGGATGTCGGCTCCCTCGTAGGAGAACGTCAGCCGCCACGCGGACTCCTCCCCCGGGACCTGCTCGGTCGGGGGCAGCCCGCGGGGCGGGCCGGCGTCGTGGTCGCTCGGCATCGCCGCCGCCTCAGGCCGGCGCCACGAAGGCGGTGCCGTCCCAGACCAGGTCCTGCAGCTCACGCACCGACGAGGCCGCGATCTGCCCCGCGGAGTAGAGCAGCCGCAGCTCGGCACCGACGGTGCTCGTCCCGGCCACCAGGCCCGTGATGTTGGTCCAGGTGTTCCAGCCCTTGGTGTCCGAGGAGGTCACCGGCGCGGCCAGCGGCTGGGCGCGGTGCCAGCCGGCGGCGGCGAGGACCGGGTCGAGGTCGACGAAGGCGTCGGTCACCGTCGACTGGGTGCACGTCGTCGCGTCGCACGTCCACAGCGCATGGGCGGCGGCCACCACCGTGCCGGCCTGTGGCGCCGTGGCGTCGAGCTGCCGGGCGAGGGAGAGCTGCGGGCCGGCGCCCCCCGGCTGGCCGACCGCCAGCGGGTCGAGTGTCGGGTCGACGAGCGCGGCTGCGGGGACGAGGACGAGCCGGCGGCCGAGGACGCCGAGCGGGTCCGTCGGCGGCGCGGTCCCCGGCGGGCCGAGCGGCGGCAGGGGCGCGTCGGCGGCCAGGACGGGCAGGGTGACGCCGAGGTCGTGCAGGACGGCGACGGCCGCGTCGAAGGGCGCGGCGAGGTCGCTGCGCACCCGCAGCTGCACCGGGGTGGACGGCTGGGCGGTCCCGGCGGGGCGGTCGTTGGTCCGGGTCACGAAGTACAGCGGCGGCAGCGTGGGGTCGAACCCCGGGGTCGGGTTCGGCCCGGCGACCCCCAGCGCGCTCGCGAGGACCTGGGCCGACAGGACGGGGTCGTCCGCGACGAGGTTGAGGTAGCCCCCGACCTGGGTGATGTTGAGCGGGGCCGGGACCCGCGAGGGGAACAGGTCGCCGGCCGTGGCGAGCCGCCGCAGGATGAGGCGCTGGGCCTCGGTCATCTCCGGCGAGATCGCCGACTCGAGCACCTTGGTCAGGGCGTCGATGGCCCGCTCGTCGGCCGTGCTGGGCTGCTCGGTCATGGTCGCTTGCCTCCTTGGCTGCGGCGGGTGGTGCGGTGCTGGGTCATGGGGTCGCCGTCCTCACGCGACCGGGGCGGAGCCGCCGTCGAGGGAGGCGAGCGAGGTGCCGCCGCCGCCCTCGGTGCCACCGCCACCCGTTCCACCGGTGCCGCCGCCGCCCGTGCCGGAGCCCTCGGTCCCGCCGCCCTCGGTGCCCCCGGTCCCCGCCTCCTTCTCCTTCTCCTTCGCGCGCTTGTCCCGCTCGGCGTCGGCGTCGGACTTGGCCTTGATGGCGCTGGGGATCTGCTTCATCGCCTCCTTGGCCAGGCCGCTCGCCTCGGCGATCGTCTTGTTCAGGCTCTCGGCCGTCGTCTCGGTCTGCACCTTCATCTGCGCCCCGAGCGCGGCGATCCCCGTGAGGTCCTGGGGCAGGTTGCTCGCCGGCTGGCCCTTGATGAGCGCGCTCGCGAGGTCGGCCGGCGTCAGCGCGGTCGGGCCCGAGTTGATCGTCACCATCGACGACCCGCCCGGCTGGAGGACGGCCGGCGCCTGCGCCCCGGCCCCGCCGACGAGCGAGTTGGGGTCGGCGAACAGGCCCGCGAGCGCCGCAGGGTCGGTCGCGACGTCCGGCGGGGAGTCCTGCCAGTTCCAGAAGCGGGTGAGGTCGATCTTCTCGCTGGACTCGCAGTGGCCGAGCACGGCCTCCCCGAGGACGCCGCGGGCCGGCAGGGTGATCGAGCTCTGCGCGGGGCGGTAGGACTGCCGGTGGAAGCGCAGCAGCGACTCCTGGACGTCCCGGGAGGTGTACTTCACCGCCGCCGCGACGTCCGGCGGGATGAAGAACGGCATGATCGCGGCGTTGCCGAAGTAGCCGAGGACGTGGTTCGCGACGCAGTCGAGCAGCGGCACGTCGTCGGTCGCGTCGCGCACCCCTCCGGTCGGCACGCCGATCGTGAAGCGCTCGAGCATGATCGCGCGCTCCTCAGCCGTCAGCGACTGCCACACGGCCTTGGAGTACTCCACGGTGTTCTCCACGACGTGCTGGAGCAGCGCCTCGATGCGCAGGAGGTCGGCGAACGCCAGCTGGGGCGGCAGGCGCTTGGCGGCGACCGGCATCAGGGCGGGCATGACGTCGAGCCCGGCCCCGCCGAAGTCCTCGATGACGTCGAGGACCGGGGGCCCGGTGATGTTCGCGGACGGGTCGGCGACGAGGGGGCCGCTCAGCTCGCGCTCGAGCTCGTCGGGCGCCATCGACACCTGGAGCCGGCTGGCGTTGTTGAGGTAGGAGATGAGGTCGCCGAAGCTGAGGTCGGCCGGCATGCTCAGCTGGTAGGAGAACGGCCGGAACGCGCGACGGAACTCGAAACGCGCCAGGTTGCTGCGCGAGACGTGGCTCGGCAGGCTCATCGAGGCCGTCCGGGTCTCCAGCGAGGTGGGGCTGGTCCGCCGGTTGCGCAGCGTGTCGAGCAGGCCCGCGCGCGTCGTCGCACCCGCCGCGACCGCCGCGCTCGTGCCGGTCATGAGCACCGGCCCGACGCGCGCCCCGCTCGTGGAGACGGCGCTGACCCACACGTCCTCGAAGGGCAGGAAGGTGCCGGCGAGCGAGATGTCGACGATGTCCTGCGCGGCTCCGCTCGACGACTGCACCGTCATCGTCGGGTCGCCGGCGAAGCCGCGCAGCACCCGCAGGCCGTGCGCGAGCTCGGAGCGCCACCACACCCGCGTCTCGAGGACGTCGTGGTGGCGCAGCAGCTGGCCGTAGCGCGCGAGCAGCTGGTCGCGCGAGTAGCTGCCGGTGGGCAGGGTGCGCGTGGAGCTGCTCGGGAGGAACTGCACGACCTCCAGGGGCACGAAGCACACGAGCTGGACGTCGTCGACCTGGCTGCTCACGCGGTAGTGCCGCAGCACCTGCCAGTACTGCATGGTCAGCGCGTGGTTGTGGTTGTGGTTCGTGATGACCTTGGTGACGACCTCCTTGCGCTCCGTGGCCGTCGCCAGGCGCACGCTCGTCGCGGCTCGCCGACCGGCGGGCCGAGGCCGAGCGGGCGAGCGAGGAGTGGAAGTCCTGCGAGGCGTTGGAGACGTAGTCCCGGCTCGCGTTCTGCCAGCTCGAGCTCGAACCGGTCGTCGTGGAGTCGGAGTAGCCGCCGGCGATCCCGAGGCCGGCGACGATGCCGCCGAAGAAGCCGCCGACGCCCAGCCCGCCGCCGATGCTGCCCTGCCGAGCTCGACGTCTTCATCGTGCTGCCGCCGCGCGCGGACTCGTCGAAGGCGCTGGAGAAGACGGCGTTGGTCGAGGAGTCGGCGTTCTCCTGGTAGCGCTGGAACTCCTCGGCGGTCAGGGTCTCCTGCTCGCGGACCGAGAGCGTCTCCCGCTCGTCGGAGACCGCGATGCGCTGCTGCTCACCCGGAGCCAGCGGCAGGGAGTACACGAGGTCGCCGAGCGACATCCCGTTCGGGATCCACAGCTGGTGCATCTTCACGACGTAGCCGATCCCGAGCGTCGCCGCCT
Organism: uncultured Actinomycetota bacterium; assembly: GCA_963795035.1. Lineage (GTDB taxonomy): Bacteria > Actinomycetota > Actinomycetes > Actinomycetales > Dermatophilaceae > Oryzobacter. The sequence continues at coordinate 118,546 of CAWCFZ010000006.1, forward strand.
TGGGGACCGAGCGCGGGTCGCGCTGCACGGCGTCGAGGAACGCCCCCACGTCGATCGGTGACTCGACGGGCACGCGGCCCACGAGCTCCCACGACCCGAGGGCCCCCATCGCGTCGATGAGGCGGTGCGCGGGGACGTACCGCGTCAGGCCCACGGAGGAGGCCGAGAGCAGGAAGCGCTTGCCGTCGCGGCCCACCCGGGTCCCGAGGCGCCGTCCGCTCAGGGTCGGCGCCGACGAGGCGGACGAGCATCGAGTAGCCGAAGCGGTCGATGACCCCGGAGTTGGACCGGAAGCTCACGGCGCAGTCGGCGTCACCGAGGGTGATGACCGGTGCGGGCTCGGCGAACAGCTCGGGGTTGTCCAGGACGTCCTCGTCGCTCGTCGGCCGGACGACGTCGCCGAGCTGGGACAGGACGCTGCGGGGCAGCGGGCTGACGACGACGTCGAGGGGGAGCACCCCGAGGGCCCCGTCGCCGGCGACGAGGTCGGTGCGGCGCAGCGCGACCTCGACCGCGCGGTTCCCGCCGACGACGAGCAGGACGAGCCCGGCGTCGGGCAGGGGGCGCGGCGGCAGGGCGAGGCGGAAGGCGCCGCGCCCGTCGGTGAGCGCCTCGGGGTTGGGCCAGGGCAGGACGAGCGAGAAGGTGCTCGAGTCCCCCGCCGTCGCGACCCCGGTGGGCTCGAGGGCCCGGACCCGGACCTGGCCGGCCGGGCTGCCGTCGGGGTTGACCAGGGTGCCGCTGACGGCGGCCGGCAGGCTCGCCGGCACCTGCGGCCGGAAGACGGTGAGGTCGGCGGTGAGGCGGTCGACGGTGGCCAGGACCTGGGTCGTCGCCTGGGCGCGTTCCTCGAGGAGCGCGGTGATCTGTTCCGCCGGGATGTCGACCTCGAGGCCGAGGTCCTCGAGGTCCAGGCTCGTCATCGGGTCACGGACGGCGTCGTCGAGGGGGATGCGCGGCTCCCGGCTCGCGGCCGCGCGGGCCGCGAAGGTGGCGTCGAGGCGCTCGGTGGCGTCGGCGTTGAGGCGGACGGTCATCGGCTTGCGTTCCCTGGGTGGCACGGCGAGCACCTGCTTCCTTCATCCACGGCGGCCCCAGCCCACCAGAGGGCCCGTTCCCCGGGAGTTCCCCGTGCGTCCCTGGCGCAGGTATCACCGCGGGGGCGCCGGCCTCCTCCCGAGTGGGTCCGCTCCTTCGTGACCCCCGTTCCCGGCCACCCTCGGCCCTGCAGGAGGAACCGTGTCCGCCCTGTCGTCCTCACCCTGGTGCGCCGACCCGGCGTGCACCCCGCGGATCCGGCTGTTCGGCTCCTTCCGCCTCACCGTCGACGGGGGGACCGTCGACGCCCCCCTCGGCGCCCAGCGGCTGCTCGCCGTGCTCGCCCTGCGGGACCGCATGAGCCGCGGCAGGCTCGCCGGGATGCTGTGGCCCGCCGCGACCCAGTCGCAGGCCCTGGCCAACGTGCGCAAGGCCAGCTGGCGGCTCCAGGGGGCGGTGCCCGGCCACGTGCTCGTGGTCGCTGCGGGCCACGACCTCCAGCTCGCCCCGGGTGTGGCCTGCGACGTGGGCACCCTCGTGCGGGCGGTCCACGACCGGCCCGGGGCGGGTGGGGGACCAGCCGGCGTGGGCCAGGACGGCTGGGTGCCGGGCCACGACGAGCTCGACGAGCTCGTCCATCCCGAGGCCGCCGAGCTCCTCGCCGAGTGGGACGACCCGTGGCTCGAGGCCGACCGCGAGCGGCTGCGCCAGCTGCGCCTGCACGTGCTCGAGGAGTGGGCGGGACGGCTCACCGCGGCGGGTGACTACGTCCTCGCCCTCGACGTGGCGCTGTCCGCGCTGCGCGCCGACGTCCTGCGGGAGAGCGCGTACCGGGCGGTCATCAGGGTCCACCGGGCCGAGGGCAACGTCCAGGAGGCGCGACGGGCCTTCGCGGCCTGCACCGCCGTGCTCGACCGCGAGATCGGGGTCGCGCCCTCACAGGCGACGGCGGCCCTCGTCCCCTGACGCGGTCAGGTGGCCGCGGCGCGGGTGAGGCGCACGGGGTCGCCGGGGCGGAGCTGGGCGGCCCGGTCGCAGGCGCGCGGGGTGAGGACGGCGACCACGGGGTAGCCGCCGGTCACGGGGTGGTCCGCGAGGAACAGCACCGGCTCGCCACCGGGCGGCACCTGCACCGCACCGCGGACGAGTCCCTCGCTCGGGAGCTCGCGGTCCCGGTACCCGCCGGCCCACTGGACGCCGGACCCGGTGAGCCGCACCCCGATCCGGTCGCTCTCACCGCTGACCGCCCAGGCGGTGCCGAGGAGGCCGCCGAGGTCGCCCTCGCTCCCGCCCACCCACGCGGCACGCGGTCCGGGGAGGACCTCGAGGATGGCGGGGCCCTGCGCCGGGCCCGGTCGGCGGGCCACGTGGTCGACGAGGGGAAAGGCCCCGCCGGGGGCGCCCACCGGGAGGACGTCGCCGGTGCGCACCGGCTCCGGGCCCAGGCCGGACAGGGTGTCGGTGGAGCGGGACCCCAGGACGGGGGCGACGTCGATGCCGCCCCGCACGCTGAGGTAGGTGCGCAGCCCCTGCCCGGGAGTCCCCAGGCGCAGGACCGCGCCGTCGGGGACGACGAGGAGGGCGTCGTGGGCGGCCGGTCGGTCGTCGAGGGTCGCCCCGGTCTCCGCCCCGGTGAGCGCGATGGTGACGCGGCCGCGGGCGCGGACGACGAGCCCGCCGAGCAGGACCTCGAGGGAGGCGAGCGAGGGGTCGTTGCCGACGAGGCGGGCCCCGAGCCGGTGGGCGCCGAGGTCGGCGGCCCCGGAGTGCGGGACGCCGACGGCCGCGTGGCCGGGGCGGCCCTCGTCCTCGACGAGCACCAGCGCTCCGGTGGCCAGGACCTCCAGGGCGGGGCTCACGGCTCGTCCACAGCCATGGTGCCCGGGGCGCCGACGGCGACGAAGCGGACGGTGACGCCGGGGGAGAGCAGCGCCGGGGGCTCGCGGTCGGCGTCCCAGAGGGCGAGGTCCGTGCTCCCGAGCAGCTGCCACCCGCCGGGCGAGGAACGCGGGTAGACCCCCGAGTACCCGCCGGCCAGGCCGACCGCGCCCGCGGGCACCGACGCGCGCGGGCGCTCGCGGCGCGCGACGACGAGCCGTGGGTCGCCGCCCACGAGGTAGGCGAAACCGGGCGCGAAGCCCCCGAAGGCCACCCGCCAGGGCGTCCCGGTGTGGGCGGCGACCACCGCGGCCGGTGTCAGCCCGGTGCGGTCGGCGACCTCGTCGAGGTCCGGCCCGTCGTAGACGACCGGGACCTCGACCACCACGGGCTCGGCGGCGGCCGGGCCAGACCCCCGCTCGACGGTCCGGGCGAGCCGGTGGACCTCGGCGGCGAGCGCGGTGAGGTCGGCCCCCGGCGACGTCGCGAGCAGGACGGTGCGCGCGGCCGGGACGACGTCGGTGACGCGCGCCCAGGGGCCGCCTGCCTGCGCGGCGGCCACGCGCACCCCTGCCGCCAGGGCCAGGACGCCCTCGAGGTCGTCGACCTCCAGCAGCAGCCCAGCCGCACCGACCGGCAGCACCTCGACGTCGACCCCGGAGCCGGCGGCGTCCGGGCCGGTCACGGGCCCGCGGTCGCGAACGGCTCGATGACCACGCCCGCGCCCTCGAGCGCGGCGCGCACGGAACGCGCGATCTCGACCGCGCCGGGGGTGTCCCCGTGCGTGCAGACCGAGCGCGCCGCGACGTCAAGGACCGAGCCGTCGTCGGCGACGACCGTGCCCTCCAGGACCAGCCGCACGACCCGGGCCGCGACCTGCGCCGGGTCGTCGAGGACGGCGCCGGGAGCGCCGCGCGGGACGAGCCGCCCGCCGGCGGTGTACCCGCGGTCGGCGAAGGCCTCGGTGACGGTCGGGACCCCCGAGGCCTCGGCCATGCGCAGCAGGGCCGACCCGGCGAGCCCGAGCACCGGCAGGGTGCGGTCGTAGGCGACGACGGCCGCCACGACCGCCCCGGCCTGGGCCTCGTCGTCGGCGACGGTGGTGTAGAGCGCGCCGTGCGGCTTGAGGTACCCGACGCGGGTGCCGGCCACGCGGCACATCGCCTCCAGCGCACCGAGCTGGTACAGGACGTCGGCCGTGAGGTCGGCCGGCTCGACGTCGAGGCGCCGCCGCCCGAACCCGGCGAGGTCGCGGTACCCCACCTGCGCCCCCACGACGACGCCGCGCTCGGCGGCCCGCGCCACGGTGCGGCGGATGGTCGTGGGGTCCCCGGCGTGGAAGCCGCACGCGACGTTGGCGCTGGTCACGACCTCGAGCATCGCCTCGTCGTCGCCGAGGACCCAGGCGCCGAAGGACTCGCCGAGGTCGGCGTTGAGGTCGATGGCCGCGCTCACGCCCGCCACGCTAGTGCTCCCGCCGGACCGGCGCAGGGCCCGCACGACGCACGACCGCCGCCCGGGATCCGGACGGCGGTCGTGGGGTGCGCCCTCAAGGGGCGCGAGGTGGCGCGAAGATCAGCCGAGGACGGTGATGTTCGCGGCCTGCGGGCCCTTCGGGCCCTGCTGGGTCTCGTACTCGACCTTGGCGTTCTCGTCGAGCGAGCGGTAGCCGTTCGAGTTGATCGCCGAGTAGTGGGCGAAGACGTCGGCGGAGCCGTCGTCGGGGGCGATGAAGCCGAAGCCCTTCTCGGCGTTGAACCACTTCACGGTGCCAGTAGCCATGTCGGCCTTCTTTCTGAGGGGAGCGCCACCACGTGTCGGTGACCTCCGTGTTGGTGATGCCTGGTACATACCTCTGCTCAGAAAGTGCTTCTCGCCCCGGCGGGACGATCCTGCAACCACTGCACAACGGAAAGCTCAACAACTGCGGACCAGCGTAGCGGGCCGGAGGCGAATCCGCCGCATCGGGTGAAGATCGGCCCGCCGAAGCCCCCGGACCTACGCTGGCGGCATGGACGACACCGCTGGTTCCGGGGCCCCCGCGGGCCGCCACCGCCTGGCCGACGCGAAGTACGTCGAGCTCACGACGTACCGGCGCTCCGGGGTCGGCGTCGGCAGCCCCGTGTGGGTCGCGGCCACCGAGGACGACCCGAGCCGCCTCGTCGTGCTCAGCGTCGACGACACCGGCAAGACCAAGCGCCTGGCCCACACCGACCGGGTCGCGCTGCGTCCCTGCTCGTTCCGGGGCGAGGTCGACGACGGCGCCCCCACCTACCTCGGGACCGCCGTCGTCCACCGCGACCCCGAGGCCGTCGCGGCGGCCCGTCGCGCCGTCGTCGCGAAGTACGGCCTGCCGGCGCGGGTCACGAACCTCCTGGCTGCCCTCGGCCCGCTCCTGCGGATCGGGCAGACACCGCGGGTCGGCATCGTCATCGACGTCGCCCCCGAGCCCCTCGGGCACGGCGGGCCGCCCGCCTGAGGGCGAGCCGCGCCTCAGTCGTGCGAGACGAGGCGGCCGAGCGACCAGCGAGCCACGGGCGCGTACCCGAGGGCGACCGGCCACGGGGCGTGGACGACGAGCCGGGCGGTGCTGCCGCCGGCCTGCGCACCTGTGGCCGGCGCCTGCTCCACCCCGTGGTCGAACCGGAGCCGGAGCGGGCCCGAGCGCACGCTCCACGACCACGTCATCGCGTCGTCGTCGACGGCGTCGACGCGGAAGACCGCGACCACGCCGCCGACACCGGTGACCCGGCCGGTGGTCCCGGGCCGGACGCTGGGGTGCGGGTAGTCGACCTCGCGCAGGTGCGGCGCCCACCCGGGCCACCAGCGGGGGTGGGTGTAGCGCTCCCACACCCGGGCGGGCGGGAGCGGCCCCGTCGCGGAGAGGGGCAGGCTGCCATGGAGGACCGAGGGCACCACGGCCCCAGTCTCCACCCCGGCGCGCGTGTCGAACGACACTGGCTCCGCGGTGCCGGGCGGGCTAGCGTGACGGGATGAGCCTGTTGCGGACCGACCGGTCCTGGCGCGCGGAGGTCCGCCGCCGGGTCCCGGTACGACGGCTGCCGCAGACGCCCGCCGCCGACCTGCGCGGGACGTGGCGCGAGGCGAAGCCGGCGCGGATCGACGCCGCGGTCGCCGCGGCGCAGCGCCGGCCCACGCACGGCTGGCTGGTGGCGGCCGCGTCCACCGAATTGGGCGCCGGCCGCACCCTCCTGCGCACGGTGTCCGGCCGTGAGGTCGTCCTGTGGCGAGACGCCGACGGTTCTGCCCTCGCCGGCCCGGGCGCGTGCCCCCACCTCGGGGCACCGCTGGCCGGCTGCGACGTCGTCGACGGGACGGTCCTGTGCCGCTGGCACGGGATGCCGCTCGGCCGCGACTCCGACCCGCCGTGGGCCACCTACGCCGCCCACGACGACGGGGTCCTGCTCTGGGTCCGGGTCGGGCCGGTGGAGCAGGGCGTGGCTCCCACCGACCGTCCCGTCCTCGCCTCGCGGCCGGACCCCGACGGCTCCATCGCGTCGGTCATCTCGCTGCGCACCGCGTGCGAGCCCCGCGACGTCGTCGCCAACCGCCTCGACCCCTGGCACGGGGCCTGGCTGCACCCCTACGCGTTCAGCGACCTGGCCGTCGACGACCACGCGTCGACCCCCGACCGCCTCGTCCTCGACGTGGCCTACCGGCTCGGGCGCACCTTCGCGGTGCCGGTGCGGGCGGAGTTCACCTGCCCGGACTCGCACACCGTCGTCATGACGATCACCGGGGGGAGGGGGTCGGGAGCGTCGTCGAGACGCACGCGACGCCGCTCACCGCGCCGGGGTCCCACCCGGCGGTCACCGTGATGACCGAGGCGGTCCTCGCGACCTCCGAGCGCGCCGGGTTCCGGCTCGCGCGCTCCCTCGCCCCGCTCGTCCGGGTGGGGATGAGGTCGTCGGCCACCCGGCTGTGGGCCGACGACCTCGAGTACGCGGCGCGGCTCTACGCGGTACGGCGCGCGGCTGCCGACCGGTAGGCCCTGATGCCGCGGCGGGCGAGCCGCGGCACCGGACCGAAGCGGGAGGTCGTCGGCGCCGACCAGACGCCGTGCCCGGGCAGGCCCCACCCGGTGAGCAGGCGGTCGGCCGCGAGGAAGCCGGTGGTGGCCGCGCGCTCCATCAGCGCGACGGGCAGGTCGCACCGCACGGTGTCGCCGGCGAGCACGAGGCGGGGGTCGGGGGTGGCGACGCCCGGGCGCGAGGCCCACGGCTCGAGGCCGACGAGGACGCAGTCGCTCGCGACGAGGAACTCGTCGTGGACGACGTCGAGGACGGCGGTCTCGGGGTAGACGCGGTGGAGCTCGGTGAGCATCCGGTCGCGCAGGTCGGGCTCGTGGGTGCCGTCGGGCAGGGCGTAGGCGTGCAGCTCGACAACCGAACCGTGGTGTGCCGCAGCCCAGCTCGTGGCGTGCTGCTCGAACCGCTCGAGCACGGAGATGTTGTCGAGCGGGCCGTAGCCGCTCGTGCCGAGGAAGGGCGGGCGCTCGGGGTCGACGGGTCCGGACAGCCAGAGTCGCCACACCGCGAAGGCCGGCGCCGACCGCACGGCGGCGACGCTCTCGCGCCAGGCGTCGCCCGACGTCCCCTCGCCGCCGAGGCCGGGGGAGGAGGCGACCAGGGCCCGCAGGCCGACCGGGTCGAGCGCGACGACCACGGCGTCGGCCTCGGCCCACTCCTGGTCGTCACCACCGGGCGACCCGTGGAGGACCGCGAGCCGACCCTCGCGCTCGGTGACCGACCGGGCCTCGCGACCGGTCCGGACCGCGACACCCAGGCCGGCGAGGTGGCGGCCGAGCGGCGCCCAGAGGGTGGCGTCGTAGTCGTCGCGGGGCACGTCGAACAGCAGCCCCTCGGCGGACCCGACGAAGTAGAGGTGGAACATCGCGACGAGCTCGGCGCCGGAGAACTCCCGGGGGTCGGCGAAGAAGCTGCGGGCGAAGACCTCGAGCGCGAGGTGGCGGGCGCCGTCGGGGAAGCGCAGCCGGTCCAGGACCTCGGCCGCGCTGACGCCGTCGAGCGCGGCGAAGGTGTCGGGGAAGTCGACGTCGAGCAGGCCGAGGGCGGCCTCCACGTCGACCGCGGCGAGCGCGCGCCGGTCGAAGCTCGGGCTTCTGGCCACGAACGCGGCCAGGTTCCACGGCGGCGTCCGCGGGATGCCGGCGAAGGAGTCGGACCCGCCGCCGGCGCGCACCAGGGGGTAGTCGGTGAGCGGCCGCAGCCGCTCGAGCGTGGGGTCGGTCCGGCGGAGCACCGCGCGCAGGTTGTAGTACTGCCGGAAGAAGGCGTGGAAGCCGCGGCTCATCGCCCCGGTCGCGCCGTCGGGGAGGTCGACCGGCCAGGCGCGGACCCGCCCCCCGAGCCGGCCGTCGCGCTCGAGCACCGTGACGCGCACCCCGCGCTCGGCCAGGGCCAGGGCGGCCGTGAGGCCGGCGATGCCGCCCCCCACGACGACGACGTGGCGGTCGCCCGGGGCGGTCGCGGCCCCCGGTGCGGTCGCGACCGGTGGCGGGGGCGGGTGGAACCGGGCCCGGGCGTCGTTCCCCGGGCGCCACCGCGGCGACCGGCGCAGCGGGTTCACGAGGCGCGCGACCCGACGACGGTGTGCACGACGCCGTCCTGCCAGCCGGCGTACGAGCGGTGCCGGACGTCGACGAGCCCGGCCCCGAGCATCCGGTCGCAGACCTGGCCGACCGAGTCGAAGTCGCGCACGCTCGTGTAGAGGTACCGGTGCAGCGGCACGTCGGACCGCTTGACCACGGCCAGCGGGATGATGACGCCGTGGCACACGGCGGCCCAGGTGGCCCGCGCCCGCAGCGAGCCCGCCACCGAGTAGTCGTGGACGACGAACGCCCCACCGGGCCGCAGGACGCGCGCCACCTCGCGCACGAGGCGCTCACGGTCGGGGACGTTGCGCAGGAGGTAGGCGCCCAGCACCCCGTCGACCGAGGCGTCCGGCAGCGAGCCGAGGTGCGCCACGGCATCGGCGACGACGAGCTCGACCCCCTCGGGCCAGGCCTTCGCGCGCGCCTGCGCCACCATCCCCTCGGAGGCGTCGGCCCCGGTGACGCGGAGCGGTCCCCGTCGGCGCCCGTCCGCCGCCCAGGCGTCGAGGACGGCACGCGTGGAGGCGCCCGACCCGCACCCGAGGTCGAGGACGGCCGACTCCCGGCCCTCGGCCACGGGGAGGCGCCCGACGAGGGCCGCGGCCGCCGTCCGGAGCTGTGCGTGGTACCCGGGTGACAGGGCCACCATCGCGTCGTAGGTGGGGGCGGCGCGGTCGAAGGCGTCGGCCAGCACCCACCCGCCGTGGGTCTGCTCCCGGCTCATGCCGCCTCCTGCGCTCGTCGGCCGTAACGGACCCACAGCAGCAGGGTGAGCCCGATCATGGCGAACCCGAAGAGGTAGTCCTCGACGGGGATGTCCCAGGGGATGCGGACGCCGGTGATCTGGCTGCCGTCGTAGATGACGATCGGGGCCGACAGCTTGGTCAGCCACCCGTCGACGAGGACGTGGAAGGCGTAGACGATCGCCATCGACAGCCAGAACTGCCGCTGGCGGAACAGGCCGGTGCGCAGCCAGAACCGTTCCAGCGCCAGGGTGACGACGACCGACAGCACCGCCAGGACCGTGTACTCAGGCATCCGCGCCGCGCCTGTCGCCGCGCCGCAGCACCGTGCCGACCGACTCGTAGGTGAGCAGCCCGCACACGGGGATGACGAGGAAGAAGACGAGCTCCTCGAGGGGGATGCCGAGGGGCAGCAGGAGGCCCGTCGTGTAGCGCTCGCTGTAGGTCCAGTGCCCCCGGACGATCCCGAGCACGTCCCAGGCGAGGAACACCACGAGCATCGGGAGCAGGGCGTACAGCAGGCGCCGCGGCCTGCGGTAGACCCGGGCCCGGAAGGCGAACTCGAGCGGCAGGGTGATGGCCAGGCAGCCGGCCATGAGCAGGAGGTACTGGTACCGGTCCACGTCACACCCCCCGGGTCGCGACGGCGAGGGTGGCGGCCGGCGGCAGGTCGGCGGGGGAGGCCGCCGGCCACGCGAGGGGGTCCGGCCCCAGGGCCGTGAGGAGGGGGACCTGCTCGGTGGCCCACGGCGACACCGTCAGGGAGCCGTCGAGGACCCCGGCGCTGAACTCGTCCCACGGCACCCAGGCCGTCGCGTCGACCTCGTCGGGGTCAGGTGCCAGGTCGGCGCCGCCGACGAAGCCGACGAACACCGGGCACACCTCGTGCTCGACGAGGCCGTTCATCACCGCGCGGTACCGGAACCCGGGGAGGACGAGCCTCAGCTCGCCGACGTCGACCCCCAGCTCGCTGCGGGCCCGTCGCCTGACCGCCTCGTCGAGGTCCTCGCCCGGCGTCGGGTGCCCGCACACGGTGTTCGTCACCACCCCGGGGAAGCTCGGTTTGCTCGCCGCACGCGTGGTGACGAGGAGCCGGCCCCCGGGGTCGACGACGTAGCAGGAGAACGCGAGGTGCAGCGGGGTGTCGTCGTGGTGGACCGCCGACTTGGCCGCCGTCCCGACCGCGGAGCCGTCGGCGTCGACGAGCACGACCTCGTCGTCGGACACCCACGACCCGGCGTGCGGGTCCTGCGCGGCGCGGTCGGCCCGCACGAGCGTCATCGGCTCGCGTGCCGCGACCATCCTGGCGGCGAGGGCTGCCTTGGCGGCGGTGGGAACCGTTGCGCGAGAGGCGAACACGTCGTAGTCCGCCGCCTCGATCCGTTCGAGGATCCGGGCGTAGAGGATGCGAGCCGTGGCGACGCAGCGCCGGGCGCGCAGGGGGAGGGCCGGCAGCCCGGCGTCGGCGTCGCGGTAGAGCCGTCGGTTGCGCTCGACCTCGAAGGCCATGAGGGCCTGCCACTCGGGGGTGGCCCGCCGCAGCGACGGGTCGGCGCCGAACCGCCGCAGGTCCTCCTGGGGCAGGTAGACCCGGCCGCGGTCGAGGTCCTCCCCGACGTCGCGCAGGAAGTTCGTCAGCTGGAAGGCCAGCCCGAGGGACCGCGCCGCCGACGCCGCCTCGGTGGCCGGCTCGAGGACGGGGAGCATCATCTCGCCGATGACGGCCGCGCTGCCGTCCATGTAGCCGAGCAGGTCGTGCCACGTCTCGTACGACGCGACCGTCAGGTCGGCGCGCATCGACGCGAAGAAGCGGCGGAAGCACTCGTGGTCGATGTCGCGTTCGTGGACCGTCTGGACGACGGCGGCGGTGACGGGGTCGTGCGACCACCCCGCGGCCAGCGCCTCGAAGAAGCGGCCCTCGAGCTCGGCGAGGGCGGCCGCGGCGGTCGGGCCCGGTTCCGGCCCCGCCTCGTCGACGAGGTCGTCGGCGAGCCGGGCGAGCGCGTAGACGGCGTGGACGTGGCGGCGGGCCTCCTCGGGCAGCAGCCGGGTCCCCCACCAGTAGGTGGTCCCGTGCTCCCTGGTCAGGGCGGCGCAGCGGGCGTAGCCCTCGGCCACGACGTCGGGCCGCGAGGCGGTCGTCATCGGGTCGCCACCCGCGCCCTCGGACGGGCCGCACCCGCGTACTGCTGGACCCGCTCGGCCGCCAGGCGTCCGCTGACCAGGACCATGGGGATGCCGACCCCGGGCGTCGTGCCGGACCCGGCGAAGACCAGCCCGGGCACGCGGCGGTCGACGTTGGACGGTCGGAAGGGCCCGGACTGGAGGAAGGTGTGCGCCAGCGCGAACGGGGTGCCGAGGTGCAGGCCCTGGGCCGCCCAGTCGTCGGGGGTGACGAGGAGCTCCTCGCGGATGTCGGTCGGGTACCCGCCGGCCTCGAGGAACGCGTGCAGCCGCTCGCGCATCGGCCCGGCCTCGCGCCTCCAGTCCAGGCCGTGCCCGGTGTGCGGCACCGGTTCCAGGACGTACAGCGCCGTGGAGCCCGCGGGGGCGGCGGTGGGGTCCGAGACGGTGGGGACGGTGACGAGCCGCGACGGGTCGGGCATCAGCTCACCGCGGTCGATGAGGGCCTCGAAGGCGCCGTCCCAGTCGGTGCCGAAGTGGATGTTGTGGTGGCGCACGTGGTCGGCCGGGGTCCCGGTGGCGCCGACGTGCCAGACGACCGCCGACGGGGAGTAGCTGCCGCGCCGCACCGTCCGCGGTGCCGGGACGCCGGGAAGGAGGCGGTCGTAGGCCACGGGGAGGTCGACGGTGCAGACGACGGCGTCGGCCGCCAGCCGCTCCCCGTCGCGCGTCGCGACCCCCGCGACCGCGCCGTCGGAGCGCCGCAGCACCTCGCTCACCTCGACCCCGAGGTGGATCGGCACCCCGGCGTCGGTGAGGGCGCGCGCCATCCCGAGGGGCACCGCGTGCATCCCGCCCTCGGGGTGGAACACCCCCCGGACCGTGTCCATGTACGTGATGACGGCGAGCACCGCGCGGGCCCGGGCCGGTGCGATGCCGGCGTAGAGGGCCTGGAAGCTGAAGATCCGGGTGAGCCGGTCGTCGGTGAAGAAGGAGCCGACCGCCGGCCCGAGGGCGCCGAGCCCGCCGAGGCGGAGCAGGTGCGCGGCCTTGACGGGGTGCCGGACGAGGTCGAGCGGCGAGTCGTAGTTGTGGTCGACGAAGGCGTCGAACTCGATGTCGTGCAGCTGCTCGAGCCACGCGACGAAGCGGTCGAAGCCGCGGGCGTCCTCCTCGCCGACCGTGGTCCGGATCTCCTCGCGCAGGTCGGCCATGTCGGCGCGGATGTGCAGCTCGCTGCCGTCGGCGTAGACGGCGCGGTAGGCGGGGTCCAGGCGCGTCATCGGCACGAGGGACTCGGGGTCGCCGCCCACCGCGCGGATGGGGGCGTGGAGCAGCTCGGGCATCGTCATGACGACCGGGCCGGGGTCGAGGCGGAAGTCGCCGAGGCGCAGCACGCCGGCCCGCCCGCCGACGACGTCCTCGCGCTCCAGGACGGTGACGTCGTGGCCCGCGGCGGTGAGGTGGCAGGCGGCCGCCAGGCCGGACAGCCCCGCCCCGATGACGACGACCCTCACGTCGTCCTCATGCCGACCGCCAGGCGATCGACTCCACGAGCGCCCGCAGCGCCGCCGCGGCCTCGTCGTCGGCGTCGAGGTCGTCGAGCCGGTCCAGGGCGCGGGCGGCGGTGTCGGCGATCGCGGCCTCGGCCCGGTCACGCACGCCGGCGGCCGCCATCGCCCGCTGGAGGGCGTCGACGCCGCCGTCGTCGAGGGTGCCGGCGTCGCACGCCTCGAGGAGGCCGCGGTCGCCCTCGGGGAGCAGCTCGCCCGCCCAGACGAGCAGCGCGGTCGGCTTGCCGGACCGGAGGTCGTCACCGGCCGGCTTGCCCGTGGCGGCAGGGTCGCCCCAGACCCCGAGGACGTCGTCCCGCAGGGCGAAGACGTCGCCGACGAGGTCGCCCCAGGTGATGAGGCGGCGCACGAGGTCGGCGTCCGCGCCGGCGACGAGGGCCCCGAGCTGGAGGGGGCGCGAGATCGTGTACCGGCCGCTCTTGAAGCGGGCGATGCGGCGCGACGTCGCGAGGTCGCGGCGGCGGTCGGCGGTGTGGGTGACGTCGAGGAGCTGGCCCTCGACGAGCTCGACGGCCATGAGGCGCCACGCCGCGCGGACGTCCGGCGCGGTGGGTCCCACGAGCAGGCTCGCCTCGCTCAGGGCGAGGTCGCTGACGAGCAGCGCGACGCTGTCGCCGAAGAGGTCGGGGTCGCCGACCCCGCCGGCGGTCCGGTGCCGCGCGGCCGCCGTGACGTGCAGGGTCGGGAGGCCGCGGCGCGAGTCGGAGCGGTCCATGACGTCGTCCTGGACCAGGGCGAAGAGCTGGAGCAGCTCCAGGGCCGCGGCGACGCGGGTGAGGTCGCCGTGGGTGTGCTCGGGCGCCCCGGCGAGGGCCCAGCCCCAGTGGGCGAGGAGCGGTCGCAGGCGCTTGCCGTGGTGGCGCGAGCGCGCGGCGAGCTCCTCGGTGAGGTCGACGGCGAAGGGACCGGGCTGCGCCTCGCGGCGGTCGGCGGGGTCGCCGTCGGTGGCGGCGCGGGTCAGCGCGGCGGCGAGCCCGGCGAGCGTCTCCTCGAGCAGGGCGTCGGCCCGGTCGATGGTGGCCTCCGGCCCCCGGGGGCGTCGGCGCGCGCCGAGGCCGACGGAGCTCACCTCGGCACTCATCGACCCACCTGCCTCGTTGCTCACCGGAGGGTCGATTCAACCAGAGGACCGGCCCGGGACCACGACCCTAGACAACGCGCAGGGGCTCGCGCGACGGCGTGTCCACCGCGCGGGAGGGGTCGAGGGCATCCGGGCAGGTCAGCCGACCGGGCCGGTCCCGGGCGGCGGGCGAGGGGCGTCAGCGGCCGGCGGCCCCCGGGACGCGGAGGTCGACGTGCACCAGGCGGTGGTCGCTCGGGAAGGTGCCGGTGGTCAACCTCGAGAGCGGGTCGGAGCTGGGTCTCCAGAAGACACCGGAGCCCAGGATGCGCAGGTCGACGCTGGGCAGGACGTAGTCGGCGCGCAGGTTGCCCGGCGGCTCGGAGAAGTCGGCCGTGTCCTGCGCCGGCGGGCTGCGGTGGGTGAGGTTGACGCCGCCCTGGAGCAGGCTCGCCTCCACGGCGCCCTCGCTGGTCGGGGCGGGGGCCGCGGCGACCCGCGGCTGGTCCAGGAGCTGGGCGGTCGAGCCGGGCACGGAGTCGCCGTCGAGGGGGTCGGAGTTCAGGTCGCCGGCGATGACGAAGCTCGAGCCCGGGCGCAGGCCGCCCCGCACGCCCTCGTCGTCGGTGATCCATGACGACGTCCGGGGACTGCCGACGTAGTCGGCCCACAGGCGGATCTCGTCGTGGTTGCGGGTGCCGTTGCGGTCCTCCGGCCCGTCGAAGACCGGAGGTGTCGGGTGGCTGACGAGGAAGTGCACGGTGCGGGCGCCCACCCGGACCGGCACGTCCCAGTGCGACTTGCTCGACAGGCGCACCTGCTCCAGCTCGGCCGGGGAGAACCAGTCGGCGGGGGCCGCGGTGGCGGGGTCGTCGGGGAGCATGGCGCCGGGCATTGCCGCCCACCGCAGGTGCTGGAAGGTGCGCACCGCCTCGGCGTCGATCGGGTACTTGGAGAACACGGCCATCCCGAACTGGCCGGGGTAGAAGCCGAAGCCCCAGGCGTCGCCCGGGCCGCCCACGCCGCCGCTGTTGTCGAGGTCGAGGCCGCTGGCGACGCCGGTGTTGACGGGGGCCGTGAAGGCGTAGGGGTACTCGACCGGGGAGGCGCCGTTCTGGCTGCGCTCGAGGTAGTTCTCGCGGAAGAGGTCGAGCGCCACGCCGCCGGAAACGTGGTCGAACTCGTTGACGAGCAGGAGGTCGGGGTCGGTGCGCTGGATCGTCTCGGCGACCGCCTTGGCCTGGGCGTTGTCCGGGGTCGACAGGTCGCGGACCAGCTGGCCCTCGGCGCTGCGGTTGAGGCTGGCGTTGAAGGTGGCGACGCGCAGGGTGCGCTCGGGCGAGCGCTGCTCCCCGGGGGCTGCCAGGGCTGGTGAGGCCGCGGCCGTGGCGGCGGCGAGGGCGGTGGCCGTGAGGACGGCCGCGACGGCCCGGCGACGGTGTGACGGGGCGGTGGACATGCCCCCGACGCTAGGCCGGTCGGGCGCCGGGTGGGGCGAACGGTGCACGACGATCCGGTGGCCCCCGGGTGTCGCGGTGGCGGTGCGCTCCCTGGCCGTCGGGGGTGCGCACGCCTCGGGGCGGGTGACAGTGTCGGTGGCCCGGCGTAGCGTCCCGAACACCTCAGAGTCGAAGGAGACCGGCCATGTCCGCTCAGCTCAACCCCTACCTCCAGTTCCCGGGCACCGCGCGCGACGCGATGACCTTCTACCAGGGCGTCCTCGGCGGCGACCTGACCATGAACACGTTCGGCGAGTACGGCATCGAGGGGGAGGGGTCCGACGGCGTCATGCACGCCCAGCTCACCACCCCGCACGGGTTCACCCTCATGGCCTCGGACATGCCCCCCGGCCAGGAGGACACCCACCACGCCGGCAACAACATCTCGGTCTCGCTCAGCGGCGACGGCGAGGCGCTGCGCGGCCACTGGGAGGGGCTCAGCGACGGCGCGACGGTGATGATGCCCCTGGAGAAGCAGATGTGGGGCGACGAGTTCGGCGCCCTCACCGACAAGTTCGGCATCCCCTGGATGGTCAACATCGCCGGGGAGCAGCAGGAGGGCTGACCCGCCCGTACCGGACGCCCGCCCCGCCGTGCGGCCGGCGCGTCCACGTCACGGCGCGGCGGCTGCCTCCAGCTCGTCGAGCGCCTCACCGGTGCGGACCGCGAGGCGCTGCAGGTGGGGGATGCCGTCGCGGTCGCCGACGAAGCCGAGGTCGAGCGTGCCCGCGTACGAGTGCGCGGTGATGTTCAGCGCCATCGAGTGGCCCGGGATCGACACGGGGTACGTCGCCTCGAGCCGGGCGCCGCGCCAGTACAGGTGCTCGCTCGGGCCGGGGACGTTGGAGATGCAGACGTTGAGCGTCAGGGGGGGAGCGGCAGGGGGAAGCCGCTCATCGCGCGGAGCACCTGGAGGCCGGCCGGCGCGAGGAGCAGGGCGCTGTACGCGACCACCGCCTCGGCGGTCATGCCGCGCATGCGGGCCTTGGCGGCCTTCGACGAGGCCGTGATGGCCGCGAGCCGTTCGAGCGGGTCCGCGACGTCGGTGGCGAGCGACACGAGGGTCGCGCCGACCTGGTTGCCGCCGCCGTGGCTGTCCTTCGGGCGCACGTTCACCGGGATGAAGGCGACGAGCGGGCGGTCGGGCAGGGCCTCGAGGCCGCCGAGGAAGTCGCGCAACCCTCCGGCGCACACGGCCATGAGGACGTCGTTGAGCGTGGCGCCGCGCGCCTTGCCGATCGCCTTGACCCGCTCGACGGCGAGCTGCTGGGTCGCGAAGCGTCGGGCCTGGCCGACCCGGCCGTTGAGGATGCACGACGGTGCCTGGAACGAGGTGACCGCGCTCGTCGAGTCCTGGCCACGCCGCAGCTGGGTCTCCACCAGGGCCCGCCCGACCGAGGGCACCGAGCCCATCGAGGTCGCCAGCCCGGTGAGCACCGAGGTCACGTCGGCCACCGGCTCGGGCCTGGTCGCCGGCCGGCTGCGGCGCCTGGTGCTGAAGAAGAAGGGGTGATCGCGGTCGTCGGGGTCGCTGCTCAGCCCCCGCTGGAGGATCCGCATCCCGGTGAAGCCGTCGACGAGGGCGTGGTGGATCTTGACGTAGACCGCGAACCGGCCGCCGTCGAGCCCCTCGATGAACGACAGCTCCCAGGGTGGGCGGCGCAGGTCGAGGGGGTTGGAGTGCAGCCGCGACACGAGGACCCCGAGCTCGCGCTCACCGGCCGGGCTGGGCAGCG
The DNA here is from genome assembly GCA_963795035.1 of uncultured Actinomycetota bacterium. Taxonomy (GTDB): domain Bacteria; phylum Actinomycetota; class Actinomycetes; order Actinomycetales; family Dermatophilaceae; genus Oryzobacter. The sequence goes on from CAWCFZ010000006.1 coordinate 135,833, forward strand.
CGAGGTGGCGGACGTGGTAGTCGATGTCGAACCGGTCGTCCTCCACCCAGCGGTGCACGGGCTGGCGCCGGACCGCGCGGGTCTGCAGGCGCAGGGTCCACGGCGCCTCGACGGGGGCAGCCCGCAGGTCCGCGACGAGGCGGCGCAGGTAGTCGTCCTCCTCGCCCGGGGGGTAGGTGAAGTGCAGCAGCGAGGCCACGTGCATCGGCATCTCGGGCGTCTCGGCCATGAGGAAGAACGCGTCGAGGGGCGAGGCCCAGGCGGTGCGGGCCACCGCTCAGCCGGCCCGGCCGCGGTGGCGTTCGTCGAGGGCGGTCGCCTCGGGGGCGGTGGCTGGGGGCGCCGGCCGCTCGTACGGCTGCCACGACCCCTCGGGCTGGGCGAGCCGGTCGGCGAGCACCCGCAGCGTCTCGTACTCGTGGCCGTACCCGAGGTGGCTGGCCGAGACCTCGACGTTCTCGGTGTGGTCGGCCGGCTCGGACACGCAGCACTCCCACGCGACGATCCCGTCGTTGCGGCTGTACACGCAGGTCGTCGGGACCGGCAGGGGTGCCGCCCGCGCCGCGCGGGCCTCCTCGGTGAACAGGGCAGCGGTGTGCTCGCCGCGGTTGAGCCAGCGGTAGACGGCCCAGGCCCGGGTCGACTCCGGGTGGCCCCGGAACGGGCTGCCGAGCGTGATGACCGAGCGGGTGTAGTGCGGGTGGGTGCGCGCCATCTCGCGGGCGTAGATGCCGCCGGCGCTCCACCCGACGAGGCTGACCCGGCGCCCGTAGCGGTCGTGCACCTCGAGCAGGAGGTCCTCGAGCGACTGCGACAGCCCGGGGTGGACGCCGAGGTTTCGACCCTGGCGCCAGTCGTGGGTGCGGTAGCCCAGGCGCCGCAGGTGGGTGCGCAGGAACAGGGTGGACTCGGGGCCGGCGAGGAACCCGGGCAGCACGATGACGGGGTGGCCGTCGCCCTGCGGCCACGCCTGCAGGTCGCGGGTGCGCACCGCCGTCCGCGCGAGCTCCAGCGCCGTGCGCCACTCGCGCCCCGCCATCCGTGCCGTGGGCGCCAGGGCGCCGTCGGCAGCGGGGAGGTCGGTCGGCCCGGGCATCGCGCACACTCCTTGTCTCGGGCGCCGCGAGGCGGTCCTGCCGGGTCGCGACGCTGCGAGGTGGGACAGATTCGCAGTGTGGCAGACGAGGTCCCACCGCGGGCGCTAGTCGCCCGCGCGTCCCCACCGCACTCCAGGACCTCCCCTGTCCCAGACAGGAGCCACCGCCGGGTCGAGGTGATACCCGACCGCATCCGAGTCTCCTTTCACCTCCACTCGCGGTGGGCTCGCCCTGTCGAGGTGATACCCGACCGCATCCGAGTCGCCTTTCACCTCCACTCGCGGTGGGCTCGCCCTGTCGAGGTGACCCGCCCTGTCGAGGTGATACCCGACCGCATCCGGGTCGCCTTTCACCTCGACTCGCGGTGGGCTCGCCCTGTCGAGGTGATACCCGACCGCATCCGGGTCTCCTTTCACCTCGACTCGCGGTGGGCTCCCGCTGTCGAGGTGATACCCGACCGCATCCGGGTCTCCTTTCACCTCGACTCGTGGTGGGCTCCTGCTGTCGAGGTGATGTGCTGCCGCGTCGGGGTCTCCCTTCACCTCGACCGGGGCGCCGGTCGTGCCGCTGCCGGACGACCCGGCCTACCGTGGGGTGATGACGACGCGTACCGAGAGCGACACGATGGGCCCGGTCGAGGTCCCGGCCGACCGCTACTGGGGCGCCCAGACCCAGCGCAGCGTCGAGCACTTCGACATCGGGCGGGACACCTTCGTCTGGGGCCGACCGGTCATCAGGGGCCTGGGCCTGCTGAAGAAGGCGGCCGCACTGGCCAACGCCGAGCTCGGCCTGCTCCCCGATGACGTGGCGCGCGCCGTCGTGGAGGCCGCCGACGAGGTGGCCCGGGGCGAGCTCGACGAGCACTTCCCGCTCGTCGTCTTCCAGACCGGCTCCGGGACGCAGAGCAACATGAACGCCAACGAGGTCATCGCCAACCGGGCCATCAAGGGGCTCGGTGGCGTGCTCGGGAGCAAGGACCCGGTGCACCCGAACGACCACGTCAACCGCAGCCAGTCGAGCAACGACACCTTCCCCACCGCGGTCCACGTGGCCGTCGTCCTCGAGCTGGCCGAGCGACTCCTGCCCGCCGCCGACGCGCTGACGGACGCCCTGGACGCCAAGGCCCTCGAGCTGGGCGACGTCGTCAAGGTCGGGCGGACCCACCTCCAGGACGCCACCCCGGTCACCCTCGGCCAGGAGATCGGGGCCTGGGCCGCGCAGATCCGCGACGCCCTGGCCGACGTCGTCCACGCCGGAGACAAGGCGAGGTCGCTCGCCATCGGGGGCACGGCGGTCGGCACCGGCCTCAACGCCCCGGCTGACTTCGGGCCGCTCGTCGCCCGCCACCTCAGCGAGGAGACCGGGCAGGCCTTCCGCCAGGCCGACAACCTCTTCGTCCAGCTCGCCTCGCACGACGCCCTCGTCGCCGTCAGCTCGGCGCTGCGCACCCTCGCGGGCGCCCTGATGAAGCTCGCCAACGACGTGCGCTGGCTCGCCTCGGGCCCGCGCACCGGCATCGGCGAGCTGCGGATCCCCGAGAACGAGCCGGGGTCGTCGATCATGCCCGGCAAGGTCAACCCCACCCAGTCCGAGGCGATGACGATGGTCGTCACGCGAGTGTTCGGCAACGACGCGACGGTGGGGTTCGCCGGCAGCCAGGGCAACTTCCAGCTCAACGTCTTCACGCCGGTCATGGCGCACGCCGTCCTGGAGTCGATCCGGTTGCTGTCCGACGCGTGCCGCTCGTTCACCGCGCACTGCGTCGTGGGTCTCGAGGCCGACCTCGAGCGCATCGCCGAGCACCTCGACGCCGACCTCATGCTCGTCACCGCGCTCGCGCCGCACCTCGGCTACGACGCCGCGGCGGCCATCGCGAAGCAGGCGCACCGCGACGGGTCGACGCTGCGCGAGGCGGCGCTCGGCTCGGGTCTGGTCACCGACGAGGAGTACGACCGCTGGGTCGACCCGGCCGCGATGACCCGCCCCGACTGAGCGGCCGGGTCAGCCGGTGGCGCGCAGGTCGTCGCCGTCCCGCGCGCGGGTGGCGACCTCGCCGTGCGAGAGGACGTTGACGATGTTGCCGCCCGTGTCGCGCAGGAAGAACCGCCGGACCCCCCAGGGCTCGTCGGTGAGGGGGTGGACGATCTCGAGCCCGAGGTCGAGGGCCCGTTCGTGCGCGAGGTCGACGTCGTCGACGTCGAGCGAGAGGTCGGGGTTGCACGCCGCGGTGGCGTCCTCGTGCATCACCGAGATCTGCGGACCCTCGACGCTGCCGAGCGTGGCGACCCAGCCGAGGTCCATGACGACCTCGAGGCCCAGCACGTCCCGGAACACCGAGACGGCGCGCTGGACGTCGGGTACCGAGAGCACCGGTACCGCACGGTTGAGGTCCACCGGAACACCGAACACCTTCTCGGCCCGGATCGCAACCCGTGGACCCGGAGGGGCCGCTGACCTCAGGGTTCGAGGAGGGCGCGCAGGTCGTCGGCGGTGAGAGCGGTGGACAGGGCGGCGCCGTCGTCGACGACCCGGGTGAACAGGTCACGCTTGCGCTGCTGGAGCGCGACGACCTTCTCCTCGATGGTGTCGCGCGAGACGAGCCGGTAGACGTTGACGGGGCGGGTCTGGCCGATCCGGTGGGTGCGGTCGACGGCCTGCGCCTCGGCGGCGGGGTTCCACCACGGGTCGAGGACGAAGACGTAGTCGGCCTCGGTGAGGGTGAGACCGAAACCGCCGGCCTTGAGCGAGATGAGGAAGACCGGGGCGTCGCCCTCGCGGAACGCGGCGATCCGCTCACCGCGGTTGCGGGTGGAGCCGTCGAGGTACTCGTAGGCGATGCCCTCGGCCTCGAACCGCTCGCGGACCAGGCGCAGGAACCCGGTGAACTGGCTGAACACGAGCGCCCGGTGGCCCTCCTCGGCGAGCTCGCCCACGTGCTCGACGAGCGTCTGGATCTTCGCGGAGGTGGCGAGCCCCGCGTACGCCTCGTCGACGAGGGAGGGGTCGAGGGACATCTGGCGCAGCACGGTGAGGCCGCGCAGGATCGCGATCCGGTTGCCCTGGACGTCGTCGATGAGCCCGAGGAGGCGCTGCCGCTCGCGCTGGAGGTGCCGGTCGTAGACGGCCCGGTGCCGCGGGTGCAGCTCGACGGAGAGCACCTGCTCCTGCTTGGGCGGCAGCTCGGTGGCGACGGCCTCCTTGGTGCGCCGCAGCATCAGCGGCTTGATGCGGCGGCGCAGCGCGGCGAGGCGCTCGGCGTCGCCGTCGCGCTCGATGGGGTTGGCCCACCGCTCGCGGAAGATCGCCGGCCTCGGGTGCAGCCCCGGCGCGACGATCGACAGCAGCGACCACAGGTCCATGAGCGAGTTCTCGAGGGGGGTGCCGGTGATCGCGAACTTCGCCCGGGCCGACAGACGCCGAACCGCCTGGTAGGTCTTGGCCTGGTGGTTCTTCACGAACTGCGCCTCGTCGAGGACCACCGCCCCCCAGGGCCGCGACCGCCACGCCACCTCGTCGATCCGCGCCACGGCGTACGACGTGATGACGAGCTGGGCGCCGTCGACGGTGTCGGACAACGACATCCGGGCCTTGGCCCGCGTCCGGTCGACGACCACGGTCTTCAGGGCAGGGGCGAAGCGCTCGGCCTCCCCGGCCCAGGTCGACAGGACCGAGGTGGGCGCGACGACGAGCACCGGGTCGGTGAGCTCGCCGCGCTCGTGCGCCCGCAGCACCATCGCGAGCATCTGCACCGTCTTGCCCAGGCCCATGTCGTCGGCGAGCACCCCGCCGAGGCCGCGGTCCCAGAGCAGCGAGAGCCAGCGGAACCCGTCGACCTGGTAGGGCCGCAGGGTCGCGGCCAGCCCCGCCGGGAGCTCGGCGGGCTCCCCGTCGTCGGCGTCGACGAGCGCCGACACCGAGCGCGTCCACCGCTCGCTCTGCTGCTCGACGACACCGAGCGCCGCGAGCTCCTCCCACAGGCCCACGTGCACCGCGGAGATCCGCAGCGGGTCGGACGGCTTGTCCTGCAGGGACCGCGCCTCCTCGACGAGCGCGCGCAGCGCCTCGAGCTCGGGCCGGTCGAGGGTGAACCACGTGCCGGAGTCGAGGATGAGCTGCTCGTGGCCCCGGGCGAGCGCCTCGATGAGCGGGGCGAGCGGGCACGTCCTCCTCACCGACCGTCACCGCGATCCCCAGGTCGAACCAGTCGGTGGCCGAGACCGACGGGCCGCCGACGTCGGTGGCCGACACCTGGATGAGGGGGGCCTCGACGGCCTCGCTGTAGTCGGGCTCCTCGCCGACGACCTCGACCTCGACCCCGGGCACCTCGCGCAGCGCCGGCAGGACGTCGGTGGTGAAGTCGACGGTGCGGATGCCGTGGAGGACCAGCTCGGGGACGAGGCGGCGGGAGCGGGCCACCACCTGCCACAGCGGCGCGCAGCTGTCGACGGCCGGCACCTCGTGCAGCCGGTCGACCAGCGTCCGCTCGGCGGCCCGGTCGCGCATGGGGTCGGGGTCCTCGTGGGCCAGCGGGGCGAGCACACCGCCGGACGTGCTGCCGTACCGGAAGGCCCAGGTGAGCTGCGCCCGGTGCCCCGCCTCGTAGCGCACGGTGAGCGACAGGCGGGGCGGGACGGCCTCGGGCAGGTCGAGGTCGCCGGACAGGCTGCGGACCCGGGCCTTGCGGCGCAGCCCCGGCAGGTGGGTGATGGTGAACCTGGCCCAGTCGTCCTCGGGGACCTCGACGGTGCCGAGGTCGAGCAGCCGCTGCCGGGTGCCGTCGAGCGGCTCGGCGAGCGCCCCGAGGACGAGGACGTCGTCGTCGCGCAGCCAGAACCCGGTGGCCGGCGACCCCACGAAGTGGGTCTCCCCGACGCCTCCCGGCAGGTCGAGGTGGGGGTGCAGCTCGGCCCCCGTGTCGGTGCGGACGATGTCGACGACGAGCTCGGCGGGGTCGGGGGCGAAGGCGACCTCGCCCTGGCCCTGGAGGTCGGTGAGGAGGCGGACCCCGGCGCGGTCGGCGGCGCGCAGCAGCGACACCCAGGCGGGACCGAGGTGGTCCAGCAGGATGGCGTCGGGCATCCGGCCGTAGCCGAAGGCCCGCACCGAGCGGCGGTGCGCGTCGGCGAGGGCCGTGAGCGCGTCGCGGTGCTCGTCGGTGAAGCTGACCCGGCCGAAGCCGTAGTAGCCACCCGCGAAGGACTCCCACGACACGCCGGTGCGGATCCAGCCCGCCCGCACGCCGGGCACGACGGGCCGCATCCGCAGCTGGGGTCGCGCGGGGTCGGCCCGGGGCCGCCCGGACGCGGTGCCCGCCTCCTCGATGAGGAGCCCGACGGGCGTGTGCTCGGTCTGGACGTCGGGGTCGTCGAGGAGGCCGCCCAGCGCCCGCTCCCACGTGGGCCGCGGTGGTGCGGAGGGCCGGCCCGCGGCGCGGTCGAGGACCGGCTGGCGCTCGCGGACGGCGGCCGTGACCGCGACGGCGTGCTTGCAGTCACCGGACACCGGGCACGAGCACGTGCTGTCCCAGCGGGTCACGTCGAGCCGGCCGGCGGCGGGCACGATGACCGGCGTGAGGGAGACGCGGGTCGAGTAGGTCTGGCCGCTGCTGCCGCCGACCCAGCCCCGGGCCTCGCGCCCGTCGTCGGAGACCTCGAGGTCGACGACGTGGCCGTGCTTGGCGTAGGCGAGGCCGCGCGCGACGGTGACGGTGCCGCAGACCTCGTCGAGCTCGCGGTTCGTGAGGTCGGCGATGCGGTCGACGGTGAACACCCGACCCACCACACGACCTCCGACCGCAGGAACAGCGGGTCCGGCCCGGACGGGACCCTGAACCACCCACCGTAAGCCGTGCGGCCGACATCGGAGGAACCCTCGTCCACAGGCGGCCCCGTCCACCGGCGCCCCGTCGACGGGTCAGGGGCCGCCCACGGGGAGGGTGAGCGTGAAGACCGACCCGGCCCCCGGCTCCGAGCGCACCGCCACGGCGCCGGCGTGGGCGCGGGCGACGGCCTCGACGAGCGCGAGCCCGAGCCCCGCCCCCCCGCGCGCCGCCGAACGCCCGGTGTCGACCCGGTGGAAGCGCTCGAAGACGTGGGGGAGGTGCTCGGGCGCGATGCCCGGCCCGGCGTCCGCGACGTCGACGCGCACCGTCCCGTCGACCACCGCCAGCCGCAGCCACACGGGGGTCCCGGGCGGCGTGTGCCGCACCGCGTTGGAGGTCAGCCCCACGAGCGCCTGCGTCACGAGGTCGCGGTCGACGACGGCGGTCAGGGAGGGCGGCGCGTCCACCGTGACGGTGCGCTCGGGCGCCACGGCGCCCAGGTCGGCGGCCACGTCGCGCACGACGGCCGCGAGGTCGACGGGCTCGAGCCGCAGGGCCCCCGTCGCCTCGGCGTCGTCGAGCCGGGCGAGGTCGAGCAGCCCGTCGACGAGCCGGCGCATCCGGGCCGCCTCGTCACCGATCCGGCGCAGCGCGTCGGCGACCACCGGGTCGACCGGCGGGCGGTCGTCCTCCGGTCCGGACCCGGTGCGGCCGGTGTGCAGCGCGACGTACCCCTGCAGGGTCGTCAGCGGGGTGCGCAGCTCGTGGGAGGCGTCGGCGACGAACCGCCGCATCCTCGCGTTCGTCGCCGCGGTCGCGTCGGCCATCGCGTTGAACGCCTCCCCCAGCCGCGCCGCCTCGGTCCCCGGCTCGCCGGCAGGTACCCGGCGGGTGGTGTCACCGGCGCGGATGGCGTCGGCCGCCTCGGTCATCGCGGCGATCGGGCGCAGGCCGAGCCGGTCGACCCACCACAGGAGCAGCCCGAGGACCCCGGCGACGACGAGTCCCACGAGGGAGAGGGTGAGGACGAGCCGGCGGGTGGCCTGGTCGGCGGGGGTGGTGGGCACGGCGAGGACGGCGCGCGCCCGGCCGTTCGGGAGCTCGGCGGTGACGACGCGCACCCGAGGGGCCTGGCCCGAGGACGTCGGCCGCCCCTGCGGTGTGGTGATCCGTTCTCCCGCAGCGATCTCCGGGAGGAGCGTGGGGTCGCCCGCGGGCGCGAGCACCGTGGCGAGGCGACCCGCGGCGTCCATCCGGCCGACGTAGACGTCGGAGAGGCCCGCGGCGGCTGCCCCGGCGTCGGCCCGGGCGGACGCGAGGAGGATGGCGCGCGGGTTCTGGGCCAGGGCCGCGAGCTGGGCGTCGAGCCGGTCGACGAGGAAGGCCCGCTGGACGAGCGCCACCGACACCCCCGACACCACGAGCACGACGGCGAGCGCGGCGACCATGACGACGAGCCGCCGGCGCAGCGTCATCAGGGCACCCGGACGGAGTAGCCGACGCCGCGCACCGTGTGGATGAGCTTGGGCTCGACCGCGTCGACCTTCTTGCGCAGCGTGGAGACGAACGACTCGATGATGGCCGACTCGCCCGAGAAGTCGTACTGCCACACGTGGTCGAGGATCTGCGCCCGCGTCACGACCCGGCCCGCGTTGACGAGCAGGCAGCGCAGCAGCGTGAACTCGGTTGGGGTCAGGGCGATCTCGCGGGACCCGCGCCACACCCGGTGCTGGTCCTCGTCGAGGACGAGGTCGTGAACCTGGTGCCGGCCCGCACCTGCCTCGGCCGTCCCGCCGCGCCGGAGGAGGAGGTGGCAGCGGGCGACGAGCTCCTCGAGGGCGAACGGCTTGACGACGTAGTCGTCGCCCCCGCTCGTGAGCCCGCGGACCCGGTCAGCGGTGTCGCTGCGAGCCGTGAGGAAGAGCACCGGCGCCCGCACGCCCTTGGCCCGCAGGCGCTTGAGCACCTCGAAGCCGTCGAGGTCGGGGAGCATGACGTCGAGGACGACGAGGTCGGGGCTGCTGGGGGAGCAGGCGGCCAGGGCGGCGGCCCCCGAGTCGGCCGTGCGTCACCTCGAGGCCGGCGAGGCGCAGGGCCGACGACACGAGGTAGGCGATGTTCTCCTCGTCGTCGACGACGAGCACGCAGGGGGTCATGGCGTCACGATCCCACGGGGTGCGGGGCCCCGTCTGGAGGATTCCTGTGGAGTTCCTGCAGGCGCCGGGGGCCCGATCGGGTCTGGTCGGACGCCGCGGGGCGGGTCTACGGTGGAAGGCCCGCGAAGGAGTCTGTCCATGAAACGCTCACTGGTCCTGGTCCCCGTGGTGGCGCTCGGCCTCGGGGCCGTGCCGCTCACCGCCCACGCCGCCGACGGAGGACGGCCGTTCCACCTCGAGCTCACCGGGGCCGCCGAGCGTCCCGGACCCGGTGACCCCGACGGCTCGGGAACGGCGCTCATCACGGTGAACCCGGGGCAGGGCCGGGTCTGCTACTCGGTGACCGTCAGCGACGTCGACCCCATCACCGCGGCCCACATCCACGTCGCGCCGGCCACGTCGGCGGGGCCGGTGGTCATCCCGCTCGCGGCCTTCACGGGCGACTCGACATCGGGGTGCGCCGACGTCACGCGCGCCCTCGCCCTGGCGATCGTCCAGCAGCCGCAGGAGTACTACCTCAACGTGCACAACGCCACCTACCCGGCGGGTGCCCTGAGGGCCCAGCTGGGGTAGCAGCCGGAGGGGACGGCGCAGTCCCGAGCGGATCTCGAGGTTTCCCTCCCCTGGTCTCCAGCACGGTGGCGCAGCGTCGGCGTGGTCAGCACCCACGCCCCGCGCCGCACGGCCGGCGGCCGGACCCAGGAGCCCCACGATGACCCGTCTGCGCACCACCCTCACCGTCCTCGCCGTCGGCGGCGCCACCCTGACGACGGGCGTCGTCGCGTCCAACGCCGTCGCGACCCCGGCCCCGGTCACCGCCGTGGAGGCCGCGATGCCCGCGGCCTCCACGGCCGACGACACCTCCGCGGCGCCCGCCCGCGCCGCGAAGGGCTGGTGGAAGGGCCTCACCGACACCCAGCGGGCCTGCCTGAAGGACGAGGTCGGCACGCGGCCCGTCGGGCCGCTCTCGGACACCGAGCGCGCGGCCCTGCGCGCGAGGGTGACCGAGGCGGCGGACGCCTGCGACGTCGAGCTCCCCTTCGCCCGGGCCCGGGCCTTCTGGGACGGCCTCACCGACGCCCAGCGCCAGTGCCTGCGCGACGCCGACGTCCAGCGCCCCTGGGGCCCGCTGGACCGGGCCGAGCGCCAGGAGGTGCGGTCCGCCCTCGCCACCGCGGCGAAGGAGTGCGGGGTCACGGTGCCGGCGCGGCCCTCACCCCGCCCGTGAGGCGCAGCAGGCCGTCGAGGCGCGCCATCGCCACGGCTCCGGCCACGGGGCCCAGCGCGAGCAGCAGCACCGCGACCCGCCAGCCGACGAGGTCGACGACGACCGGCACGGCGTTGATGGTCACGACGGTGAGCAGGAACCCGATCGCGGTCTGGGTGGTCAGTGCCGTGCCGACGTACCGCGGGTCGACCACGTCGGCGATGCAGGTCGAGAACAGCCCGGAGTCGGCGATCACGGTGACCCCCCACACCAGCAGCACCGGCACCACGACCCAGGGTGAGAGCCCGAAGACGAGGGCGGCGGCCACGCAGCACGTGGCGCTGACGCGCATCGCCCAGCCGGCCACCCGGGCGCGGCCCAAGCGGTCGCCCAGACGGCCGCCGCCGATGCACCCCAGCACCCCCGCGACCCCGATGACGAGGAAGGCCGTGACGCCCACCGTCGCGCGACCCGGCGGCGTGCCGTCGTGCGCGGTGGTGCTGGCCGCGAGGTAGGCGGGGACCCAGGTCCACATCGCGTAGAGCTCCCACATGTGGCCGAAGTAGCCCAGGTTGGCCAGGCGCGGACCCCGCTCCCGGAACAGGGTGATGACGAAGCGGGGGGCCAGCGGCGGCGCCGGGCGGGCCAGCGGCCCGGGGCGCACCGCGACCCACGCGATGACGGCTCCGGCCAGGGCGAGCCCGGCCGAGACGGCGAGCACCCCCCGCCACGGCAGCCGCGCGAACGAGCTGACGAGCTGGGGCAGGGCGCTGCCGAGCGTCAGGGCGGCGACCAGCACCCCCAGGGCCATGCCGCGCCCGCGGTCGAACCACGAGGTCATCAGCTTCAGGCCGACCGGGTAGACGCCCGCCAGCGCGACGCCGGTGAGGAAGCGCAGGGCCACGGCCCACGGCAGCCCGTCGACGAGTGCGGCGATGAGTCCCGTGGCGCCGGCGGCCACCAGTGCCGAGAGGGCCATGACCCGCTCGGCACGGAACCGGTCGGCGACGTTGAGGGCCGCCGACGCCACGGCGCCCACGACGAACCCGACCTGCACGGCGACCGTGAGCAGGGTCGCCTGGAGGGACGAGACCCCCCAGTCGTCGCGCAGGGCGGGCACCACGGCGGAGGCGGAGAACCAGGTCGCCATGACGAGCACGGCCACCCCGGCGATCAGCCCCAGCTGGCGGCGTGCGGCCGATGCCATGGTCGGCGGTCAGACCGCGGGGTCGCCGAGGGGGTCCGCGCCGTTGCCCGCGGCACGGGACGCCAGGGCCGCCTCGCGCTCGGCCAGCACCGTCGCGCACGCGTCGAGGAAGCGGGCCATGCTCGCGCCGGCGGTGGTGTCGCCGAAGTAGTGCCGCACGAGCGCCGCATGGGTGTCGGAGGGGTGCGCCACCGCCGCGTCGACGGCCTGCGCGGCCTGCGCGGCCGCGGACGCGTCGAAGAGGTCGGTCTCGGTCGTGAGGCCGACGTCGGGCAGCAGCGCCCGCGGCTCGGCCGGCCGGGTGAGGAGCAGGGGCTTGGCCGTGGCGAGCCAGTCGTAGGCGACGGCCGAGATGTCCATGACGGCGACGTCGGCGGCGGCGAGCTGCCACCCGAAGCCGCCCTCGGTGTCGACGACGTGCTGCGCCGAGGGGTCCTGGCGGTTGGCCTCGCGCAGCAGGCGCACGACCTCGTCGAGGGCCGCCCTCGTCTCGCGCTGCACGATCCCGGTGCGCGGGTGCGGCCGGAAGACCACCCGGTGCCGCCCGGTGGCGACGAGCGACCGCACGAGGTCGGGGCCGTGGCTGGCGACCGAGGAGTAGCGCATGCTCGCGCGGTCGCCCTCCCACGTCGGGGCGAACAGCACGACGGTGCGGCCGTCGTCGGGGAGGCTGGGGCCGGGGTAGTCGACGTCGACCTGCGGGCGGCCGACCTCGACGAGCCGGAAGTCGTCGAAGCCGACGAGCTTGCGCAGGATCCGCTCCCTCGCGGCCTGCCCGGCGACGAAGACGTGGTCGTACGCCTTGAGCTGGTTGCTCGACATGTAGTCCTTGTCGGACTCGCCGTGGCAGATGAAGACGTGGGCGGGGTCGGCGAAGCGCATGGCCGCGAAGTTCGCCTGGTTCTGGTTGACGTAGAGGATCGCGCCGACCCGCTGCCGGCCGAGGAAGAGCTCGACCTCGTCGATGTTCGGCGCGTGGTGCACCGGCACCGGGCAGGTCATCAGCAGCGCACGGGTGGCCTCCCAGTTGCGCGAGAGCACCGTGACGTGGTGCCGCTCGTGGAGCCGGCGCAGCGGCTCGAACCACTGGTCGAGCTGGTAGAGGTTCTCCGGGGGGTCGGTGAAGTAGACCGCCACCTCGACCGTGCCGTCGGGCACCGGGGGGCGCTGCGCCAGGGCGGCCAGGACCGTCCGGCGCGCGCGCAGCGCGCGCACCCCCTTGCTGAGGATGCCGCGGACCTTCTCGACGTCGTCGAGCAGCGCCATCAGGCGACGTGCTGGTCGGCGACGTCGAGGGCCCGGTCGAGGATGTCCAGCCCCTCGGCCACCTCCTCCGCGGTCGTCGTGCACGGGGGCACGACGTGGGTGCGGTTGAAGTGGATGAAGGGCCACAGGCCGCCGGCCTTGGCCGCCGCCGCGAGCTCGTTCATCGGGCCGGCCGCGTCACCCGAGGCGTTGAACGGCACGAGCGGCTCGCGCGTCTGCGGGTCCTTGACGAGCTCGAGGGCCCAGAAGAACCCCAGGCCGCGGACCTCACCGACGCTCGGGTGCCTCTCGGCGATCTCCGCCAGCCGGGGGGCGATGACGGTGTCGCTCACCTTCCGGACGTTCTCCAGGATGCCCTCGTCCTCGAAGATCCGGATCGACGCGACCGCCGACGCGCAGGCCAGCGGGTGCCCCGAGTACGTGAGGCCCCCCGGGAAGGCACGCTGCTCGAACGTCTGCGCGATGGCGTCGGAGATGACGACGCCGCCGAGCGGGACGTACCCGGAGTTCACGCCCTTGGCGAAGCACAGCAGGTCGGGCACGACGCCCCAGTGGTCGACGGCGAACCACTCACCGCAGCGGCCGAACGCGGCCATGACCTCGTCGGCGATCCACACGATCCCGTGCTCGTCGCAGATCTCGCGGACGCCGGCGAGGTAGCCGTCCGGCGGCACGAGGATGCCGTTGGTGCCGACCACGGTCTCGAGCATCACCGCCGCGATCGTCGACGGCCCCTCGACCATGATGACGTCGCGCAGGTGCTGCAGCGCGCGCTCGCACTCCTGCTCGGGGGTGCTGGAGTGGAACTGCGAGCGGTACGGGTACGGGCCCCAGAAGTGCACGATGCCCGACATCCCGGGCTCGTTGGCCCAGCGCCGCGGGTCGCCGGTCGCGGTGATGGAGCCCGCCGTCGCCCCGTGGTAGCTGCGGTACGTCGCGAGGACCTTGTGGCGCCCGGTGTGCAGGCGCGCCATCCGCATCGCGTTCTCGGTGGCCTCGGCGCCCCCGTTGGTGAAGAAGACCTTGTTCAGCGAGCCCGGGGCCCGCTCGGCGATGAGGCGGGCCGCCTCGGAGCGGGACTCGTCGGCGAAGCTCGGCGCGATGGTGCACTGGCGGGCCGCGGCCTCCTGGATGGCCGCGACGAGCTTCGGGTGCTGGTAGCCGATGTTGACGTTGACGAGCTGGCTGGAGAAGTCGAGGTAGCGGTTGCCGTCGTAGTCCCAGAAGTGGCTGCCCGACGCGCCCGCGATCGGCAGGGGCGAGATGAGCGCCTGGGCCGACCACGAGTGGAACACGTGGGCGCGGTCGTCGCGCGCGACGCGGGCACCGCGCTCGGGGTCGGGGTGGATCTGCGGGGGGGCGAACTCGCTCATCGGGACCTCTCTTCGGCAGTGGTCGTCAGGCTATCCCCGCACCCGCGGGGGTGTGGAGGTCGGTGCGCCCCGGTGGGTCAGGAGGGCAGCGTGAAGATCGTGCGGTGCCACGGCTTGTGCGCGACGGCGGTCGTGTCGTGCATGACGTGCTTGACGTTGGTGTACTCCTCGAAGGAGTACGCCGACATGTCCTTGCCGAAGCCGCTGTGGCCGTAGCCGCCGTGCGGCATCTCGCTGATGATCGGGATGTGGTCGTTGACCCACACGCACCCGGCGCGGATCTCGCGGGAGGCGCGTCCCGCGCGGTAGGTGTCGCGGGTCCACGCCGAGGCGGCGAGCCCGAAGACCGTGTCGTTGGCCAGACGGATGGCCTCGTCGTCGTCGTCGAACGGCACGACGGCGAGCACCGGGCCGAAGACCTCGTCGCGCCAGATCTCGCCGTCCAGCGGCACGTCGGTGACGAGGGTGGGCTCGTAGTAGCAGCCGCGGGCGAGGTCGCCGCCAGGGGCCACGCCGCCGGTGACGACCTTGGCGTACCCGCGGGCCCGCTCGACCATCCCGGCGACCTTGTCGCGGTGGGCGGCCGACGACAGGGGGCCGAGGTCGGTGGCCTCGTCGTCGGTGGCGCCCATCCGGACCTGCGCCATGAGGTCGGCGACGCCGCTGACGAACTCGTCGTGCAGCGAGCGGTGGACGATGGCGCGGGTGGCCGCGGTGCAGTCCTGGCCGGTGTTGATGAGGGACGCGGCGACCGCCCCGTGGACGGCGGCCTCGAGGTCGGCGTCGTCGAACACGACGAAGGGCGCCTTGCCGCCGAGCTCGAGGTGGACCCGCTTGCCGGTGCGCGCGGCGGTGGCCATGACCCGACGGCCGACGGCGGTGGAGCCGGTGAACGAGGTCATGGCGACGTCCTCGTGGCCGACGAGGTGCTCACCGGCGACGGGACCGGTGCCCGTGACGACGTTGACGACGCCGGGGGGCGCCCCGGCCTCGGTGAACGCCTCGGCGAAGAGCAGGCTGGTCAGCGGCGTGATCTCGGCGGGCTTGAGGACGATGGTGTTGCCGGCGGCGATGGCGGGCAGCACCTTCCACGCCGCCATCTGCAGCGGGTAGTTCCACGGGGCGATCGACCCGACGACGCCGATCGGCTCGCGCCGGATGCTCGAGGTGTGGTCGCCGGAGTACTCGGCGCTCGCCATCCCGTCGAGGCGGCGGGCGGCGGCGCCGAAGAAGGCCGTGTTGTCGACGGTGCCGGGGACGTCGAACTCGCGGGCGAGGCGGATCGGCTTGCCCGCCTGGCGCGACTCCAGGCTCGCGAGCTCCTCGCAGCGGCCCTCGAGCAGGGCGGCGGCCCGCAGCAGCACGGCGGAGCGCTCGGCGGGGGTGGCGCGCGACCACTCCCCGAAGGCGGCCCGGGCAGCCGCGACGGCGGCGTCGACGTCGTCGTGCCCCGCGAGGGTCACGGTCTCGATGGTCTCGTTGGTGCTGGGGTCGAGGACGTCGAAGGTCTCGCCGGAGGAGGCGTCGCGTCGCTGCCCGCCGATGTACTGGTGCATGGTGGCGAGCATACGCACGGCTCACACCTTCTGAAAGGGGGGTCGGACGCCGGTCCAGCCTACGGAATCAGCAGGAGGGGCCCCTGGACGGCGACCAGATGGGCTGGCGAGGCGCCCACTGGCCCCGGACGACGACGGGGCGCCGACCACCGGTGCGGTGGTCGGCGCCCCGTGGCGCGGTGCGGCGGGTCAGCCGTTGACGGCGCGCTTGAGCTGCGCGGCGGCCTTGAAGCCGACCGAGGTCGACGCGGCGATGGCGATCTCCTCGCCCGTCTGCGGGTTGCGGCCGGTGCGGGCCGCGCGGTCGCGGGTCTCGAACGTGCCGAAGCCCGCGAGGCGGACCTCCTCGCCCTTGGCGAGCTGCTCGCCGATGACGTCGAGGGCCGCGGAGAGGATCTCCTCGGCGGCAGTGGCGGAGACGTCCGTGCGGCCGGCGATGGCCTGCGCGATGTCCTTCTTCGTCATGTGTCACGCTCCTTTGATACTGGGAATCGTTCTTTTCCCGACCCTAGCAGGGCTGGCTCCGGTGGCCACGCGTCTCCCCAGGACACGTCGCGCGCCGTACGGTACGCGGTCCCGCTGCGCCGGGTGAGCACCACCCTCTGCGTGGAACCCGCCGCGTCGCACACCTCGAGCTGCACGAGCCCCTTGCGGCGGACCGGGTGGCGCAGCACCCGGCCGCCCGCCCGGGGGAGGGGGTCGCGGCTGGCGAGGACGTAGGAGAACTTCTCGTCCTCGTACCCCAGGGCGCCCCCCTTGACCCGTCGGTGCAGCCCCGAGCGGTCGAGGCGGACCGAGAAGTGGCACCAGTCGTCGCCGCCGGCGACCGGGCACGGGCCGCCCTGCGGGCAGGGCGCGACGAGGTGCCAGCCGGCGGCCACGAGGCGGTCGCGGGCCGCGAGCACGGCGGCGTACCCGCGTGGGGTGCCCGGTTCGACGACGAGCGCCAGGCGTGAGGAGGCCACCACGGCGTCGACGACCGTGGCGTGCAGCGCCTCGTCGAGCTCGCCGAGGACGTAGCTCACCGTGGTCAGGTCGGCCGCCGGGACCACGAGGTCCGGGCCGATCCTCATCCGCTCCCAGTCCGCCGAGGCGACGGCCGCCGGGCCGTGGCTCGCGATGCGTCGGCCGAGGGCGAGGGCGTCGGCGGACCCGTCGAGGACCCGGGCGTGCTCGAGGCCGGGCAGCGCGTCGGCGACGGCCCACGTGGCGGCACCGGTCCCTCCCCCGAGGTCGACGAGCGAGCGGACGGCGAGGTCGTCGGCGCCGACGAGGTCGGTCGCGTGGCGCAGGGCCCGGGCGACGGCGGCGTGGGTCGCGGGCATCCGGTAGGCGGCGTAGGCCGCGGCCGTCACGGGGTCGCGCAGGACCTGCGCGGTGGGTGGGGCGCCGCTGCGGTAGACCTCGATGAGGGCGCTCGTCGCGCGGCGCAGGGCGTCGCCCGGAAGCCCGTCGAGCACGGCGTCGAGGGCGTGGGGCAGGGTGGCCGGCACGCCGACCATCCTGCCGCTCCCGAGGCTTCGGGATGATGCGGGGCCCTCGCGGCGTTCCACCCCCCGAAGCGCGGGACCCCCGGGACCAGCCCGGCCGCGTGCACGACCACGACCACCGTCGACCACTGAGGAGCAGCACCATGGCCACCGTCGAGCTGACCGCCGACACCTTCGAGACCACGATCACCACGAGCGACATCGTCCTCGTCGACTGGTGGGCGTCCTGGTGCGGCCCGTGCCGCCAGTTCGCGCCGACCTACGACAAGGCGAGCCTGAAGCACGAGGACGTCGTCTTCGGCAAGGTCGACACCGAGGCCGAGCAGGCGCTCGCCGGTGCCGCGCAGATCACCTCGATCCCGACGATCATGGCGTTCCGCGAGGGCATCCTCGTGTACCGCCAGTCCGGCGCCCTCCCGCCGGCCGGTCTCGAGCAGGTCATCGAGGGCATCAAGGGCCTGGACATGGCCGACGTGCGCTCGCAGCTCGCCGCCGCCCAGGCCGGTGCGGCCGCGGACGCGCAGAACGCCTGACCGCGCTGGTGTCGGTGCCGAACCGCAGAACGCCTGACGGCGCCGGTCCCGCACCGGTAGCCTCGCGCCGTCCAGCACGTGACGGAGAGGCCCGGGCATGGAGCTCAACCCCGAGGAGATGCAGGCCGTCGTCAAGCGCCTCAAGCGGGCCCAGGGCCAGCTCGGCGGCGTGCTGCGGATGATCGACGACGGCCGCGAGTGCCAGGAGATCGTCACCCAGCTGGCGGCGGTCTCCAAGGCCCTCGACCGGGCCGGCTTCGCCGTCATCGCCGTGGGGCTGCGCCAGTGCATCAGCAACCCGGGTGCGCAGGAGATGGACGTCCCT
The DNA here is from genome assembly GCA_963795035.1 of uncultured Actinomycetota bacterium. Lineage (GTDB taxonomy): Bacteria > Actinomycetota > Actinomycetes > Actinomycetales > Dermatophilaceae > Oryzobacter. Next base: position 153,864 of record CAWCFZ010000006.1, read on the forward strand.
GCCATGGAGAAGCTCTTCCTCTCCCTCGCGTGACCGCCTGCGGCGCACCGCTCGTCGGGCGCCGGGCGGGTCAGCGGGGCCGGGCGGTGCCCCGGGTGAACCAGCCCCACGAGCGTGCCGGCCACCCGGCGACGTCGGCCGCGCGGTCGACCTCCACGACGAAGCCCGCGTCGGTCAGCAGCGCCACGACGTCGCGGTCGACGTGGCAGCCTCCCGCCACCGGTCCCCACCACGGCTGCACCCGCCGCTGGGTGCGGGCGACCCCGGGGTCGGGGCTGAGCCCGTGCTCGACGAACCGCAGGGTCCCTGTCGGGCGCAGGACGCGTCGCGCCTCGCGCAGGGCCTCCTCGACGCGCGGCACCGTGCACAGCGTCCACGTCGACACCACCGTGTCGACGCTGGCGTCGGCCAGCGGCAGGGCGGCGGCGTCGACCGCGACGCGGTCGACGGGGCGCCCGAACGCCCGGATGCGGTCGGCGGCGAGCTCCCAGGCGAGGTCCGCGGGCTCGGCCGCCATGACCCGCGTGACGTCCGCGGGGTAGACCTCGAGGTTCGGCCCGGAGCCGAAGCCGATGTCGAGGACCTCCCCGCTGGCCCCGGCGCACACGGCGCCACGCCAGGACGCGGCCGGCTCCCCCCGCAGGGCCCGGTCGGTGAGGCGCGGGAGCACCGACTCCTCCCACCTCGCGCGCAGTCCCATCCGTGGAGTCTGCACCGTCCCGGGCGCCGCGGGGGCGCCTCCCACGCGGTCCTGCCCACCGCTGGCCCCCGCCGCGGGTGGGTCGCGGCCGCGGTCCGCGCGGAAACGGGTGGCGGTCCCGCCGCGCGAGGCGTTGGATGGACGTGAGGGTGGGTGAGAACCGGCCCGCCCCGGCCCCGCCCGCTCGACCCGCTCGACCCGCTCGACCCGCTCCACGAGGAGACCGGTGACCCCGCCCACCCCGAACGGCCCCGCTCCCGACCGCGTGACCGACGCGGTGTCCGCCCGCGGCATCGCCCACGACCGCGGTGGGCCACGCGGCGCGACCCCGGTGCTCCTCCTCCACGCCGGGATCGCCGACCGCCGGATGTGGGACCCGCACTGGGCGGCGCTCACTGAGACTCGCGACACCGTGCGGCTGGACCTGCGGGGCTTCGGCGGCTCGGCCGCGCCGCCCGAGGGCCTGCTCGACCACGTCACCGACGTCGTCGCCCTCCTCGACGAGTTCGGCATCGACCGGGCGCACCTCGTCGGCGCGTCGTTCGGGGCCGGAGTCGCGGCGAGCACGGCCGTCGAGCACCCCGGTCGGGTGGCCTCGCTGCTCCTCGCCCCGCCCGGCGGTGCCCTGCTCACCGAGCTGACCGCCGACCTCGAGGAGTTCCTCGTCGCCGAGCGGACGGCGCTGGCCGTCGACGACCTCGACGCCGCCACGCAGGCCAACGTCGCTGCCTGGGTCGTCGGGCCCGGGCGTGACGCGTCGGCGGTCGCTGCCGACGTCATCGAGGCCGTGCGCCGGATGCAGTACGACGTCTTCGTCCTCGGGGCGACGTGGCCGGACGACGTCGACGAGGTCGAGGCCGACCCGCCCGTCGCCGACCGGCTCGATGAGATCACCTGTCCCACAACGGTGCTCGTCGGTGGGTACGACCTCGAGACCTCCAGGGCCGCGGCCGACCTCGTCACCGGTCTCGTCCCCGGCGCCGTGCGGGTCGACTGGGCCGACGTCGCCCACCTCCCCTCGATGGAGCGCCCCGACGACTTCACCGCGCTGCTCCTCGCGCACCTGCCCGACTGAGCGGGTGCCGCGTCGCGGCTACCTCGACGGGTCGACGACGAGGATGCCGCGCGAGGGTGCCTCACCCATCGCGACGAGCGCCGCGCCGGCCTCCTCCAGCCCGAGCGGCTCGGTGTCAGGGGCGAGGAGCTCACCGAGGACGAGGCGCCCGCTGGCGACGTCGTCGAGCAGGGCCGGGTAGTCGGCGGCGGCCATCCCGTGGCTGCCGAGGACGTCGAGCTCCCACCCGATGACGCGCTCCATCGGGACGTCGACCGGTCCGGCGGCCGGGGGCAGCAGGCCCACCTGCACGTGCCGACCGCGGCGGCCGAGCGCGAGGATGCCCGTGCGGCAGGCCTCGGGCGACCCCAGGGCGTCGACGGCCACCTCGACCCCGTCGCCCCCTGACCAGTGCCGGACCGCGGCGACCACCGCGTCCGACCCGATCGACGCGTCGACGACCTCGTCGGCGCCGTGGAACAGGGCCCGGTCGAGCGAGGCGGCCGAGACGTCCACGGCGCACACCAGGGCCCCGCGGGACCGGGCGACGGCGACGGCGGCCAGGCCGACCCCACCGCACCCGATGACGACGACGCGCTCCCCGGGTGCGACGCGGCCCCGTGCGACGACGGCGCGGTGGGCCGTGGCCACGCGGCACCCCAGACCGGCGGCCGCGCGGACGTCGAGGTCGTCGGGCAGGGCGACGAGGTTGGTCGCGGCGGCGTGGACGACGACGAGCTCGGCGAACGACCCGGGGTCGGTGAAGCCGGGCTGGCGCTGGTGCGGGCACACCTGTCCGTTTCCCGCGGCACAGACCGGGCAGGTGCCGCAGGCCATGACGAACGGGGCCGTGACCCGCCGGCCCAGCCAGCCGGGGTCGACCCCCGCGGCGACGGCCTCGACGACCCCGGCGAGCTCGTGGCCGGGGACGTGGGGGAAGGTCGTGATGTCCGGGTCGTGGCCCATCCAGCCGTGCCAGTCGCTGCGGCACAGGCCACTCGCGAGCACCCGCACGACGGCGCCGCCGGGCGGGACCGCGGGGTCGGCGACCTCGGTGACGCGGGGGGTGGCGCCGAAGGCGTCGTAGGTCAGGGCTCGCACCGGCCCAGCCTCCCACCGGCCGGGGCGCCCCCCACCTCCGGGTCGAGGTGAAAGGAGACCACCTCAGCGTCGGGTTTCACCTCGACCCGGCAGGGGCTTCCGCGGGTCGAGGTGAAAGGAGACCACCTCAGCGTCGGGTTTCACCTCGACCCGGCAGATGTGGTGGGCCCCCCGGAGCGGCTCAGGGGTGGTCGAGGAGGCGGGAGAGCCGCAGCGCCAGCTGGATCTCGAGGGAGCGCTCGGGTTCCTGCCAGTCCTCGCCGAGGAGGGCGCCCACCCGCTCGAGCCGCTGCCCGACGGTGTTGACGTGGACGTGGAGCGCCCCGGCGGCGTGGAGCGGGCTGCGACCGGCCTCGAAGAACGCGGCGAGGGTGCCGACGAGGTCGGTGCCGCGCTTGGCGTCGTAGTCGACGACCGGGCCGAGCTCGCGCCGCACGTAGGCCCGCACGTCCGGCGCGGAGCCCACGATGAGGCCCGCGAAGCCGAGCTGCGTCGCCGCGGCGCCGCGTCCTCGGTGACCCAGGGCCACGAGGGCCGCGACGGTGCGCACCGCCTCCTCGTGGGCCGCGGGGACCCCCTCCACCCCGGTGAGCGGACCGACGCCGGCCACCGTGGCGGCGCTGCGGCGGCCGAGGCGCTGCGCCGTGGTGCGGGCCAGGGCGTCGGGGTCGGTGCCGGGGACGAGGGCGAGGATGTCGCCGTCGTGGGTGCCGACGAGCGCGCCGTCGCCGAGCGCCGACCCTGCCGAGAGCAGCAGCGCGCGGGTGGAGGCGGCGGGCTCACCGCGCAGGACGAGGAGGCAGTAGGGCGTCGAGGGGTCGACGCCGGCGCCACGGGCGAGCTCGAGCCGGTCCTCCTGCGACCCCCGCGCCGCCACGAGCTCGGAGACCACCCGGTTGCGGGCGGACTGCCGGGCGTCGGCGGCCTGCCGCTCGAACAGCAGGACGAGCGCGGTGACGACTCCCGCGCGCTCGACGGTGCGCCGGTCGGAGTCGTCGAGCTTTCCGACCCCGCCGACGAACACGGTGCCCAGGCGCTCGTGGGCGGCGGCGATCGCGAGACCGTAGACGCCGTCGCGCTCCACGAGGCGCCCGGCGTCGAGGCCGGCGAGCTCGTCGGGCACCGACCCGGCGCGCGGCGACGCGCTGCGCACCGCCCCGTCCTCCCCGACGACGACGGCCCACCCCCCGAGGAGGTCGGCCAGCGCCTTCGTCAGGTCGTCGACCCCTCCGCCCTCCAGGACGAGCGAGGCGAACCGGTCGTGGGCCGCGGCGGCCTTCTCGACCCCGGCGGAGTACTGCTGCACGGTGTCGTGCGCCTGCGACAGGGCCTGCAGGGCGTTCTCGGCGTCGGCGAGCGCGCGGGTCTGGACCAGGGTGACCGCGGCGAGGGTGGCGAGGTTGCCGAGGAGGGCGACGTCCTCGAGGGCGAAGGGTCGCGAGCTGCGGTTCGCCGCGAAGAGCACCCCCATGAAGGTGCCGTCGACGACGAGCGGCGTGCCGCAGATGGCGACGATGCCCTCCTCGCCGACCGCGCCGTCGATGAGGGCGGTGTGGCGGAAGCGGTCGTCGGACCAGTAGTCGGCGGTCCAGTACGGCTTGTACGTGGAGGCGACGAGACCGCCGAGGCCGGCGCCGAGGGCGAGGCGCACCGACTGGAAGGCCGCCGACACCGAGCCGTCGGTGGCCCGCATGTAGGTGTCCTGCCGCTCGGGGTCGAAGAGCGTGAGGTAGGCCAGGTCGGTGCGCAGGAGGGAGCGCGCCCGCCGGACGATGGCGTCGAGCACCTGCGCCGGGTCGTTCTCGCTCGCCAGGGCCCGGGCGGTCTCGAGCAGGGCGCTGAGCCCGGCCTCGCGTCGCTGGTGCACCTCGCGCGCGGCGGCGACGCGCAGCGCCAGCTCGCGGGCCTCGGCGGGTGCGGGGGCCGCGGCGACCTCGGCGGTGGGGGCGTCCGAGGCCAGCAGCGCCAGCAGGCGAAGGACGTCGTCGGGCCGGGGCTGCTCCTCCGGCTCGGTCGTCACGCGTCCGATCCTAGGGAGCCCGCGAATCTGCGTGGGATCGAGCGCGGTCAGCGCGCCGTCCACCCGCCGTCCATCGTCAGCGAGGCGCCGTTGACCGAGGCCGCGGCCGGGCCGCAGAGGAACAGCACGAGGCTCGCCACCTCCTCGGGCTCGACGAGCCGCTTGACGGCCACGGGCGCGAGCATGACGTCGTCGAGGACCTCGGACTCCTCGATGCCGTGCGTGCGCGCCTGGTCGGTGACCTGCCGCTCGACGAGGGGGGTGCGGACGTACGCGGGGTTGACGCAGTTCGACGTGACGCCGCGCGGGCCGCCCTCGAGCGCGACGACCTTCGACAGGCCCTCGAGCCCGTGCTTGGCGCTGACGTAGGCCACCTTGAAGGGGCTCGCGCGCAGGCCGTGGACGCTGGAGACGTTGACGACGCGCCCCCAGCCCCGGTCGTACATGTGCGGCAGCGACTGGCGGATGAGGCGGAACGGGGCGGCGAGCATCAGGCGGTGGATGAGGTCGAAGCGCTCGAGCGGGAAGTCCTCGATGGGGGCGACGTGCTGGACCCCGGCGTTGTTGACCAGGACGTCGATGTCGGTGGGGAGGCCGGTCAGGGCGTCGAGGTCGGCGAGGTCGGCGGCCACGGGGGTGACCAGCTCGAGGTCCGCCAGCGCCTCCAGGCCCTCGGCGTCGCGGTCGACGGCGTGGACCTTGGCCCCCTGGGCGGCCAGGACCCGGGCCACGCAGAGCCCGATGCCGCTCGCGGCCCCCGTGACGAGGGCGGTGCGCCCCTCGAGGTCGGGGAGGAGCCCGGCCAGGACGGTCCGGGATGCGTCGATGTGTGCGTCGGCCATGCTCAGGGACGGTAGGCGGGCGGCCGTCGCCTCCTCGTGTGGGCGCCGCACACAATCCGGCCTCCGCCCTGTCCGCCGCGCCTCCCCCTCCCGACACCCGCGCCAAGGGAGGGGGGTGCCGGGATCACGGTTGCGACACGGACCCTGGACACCTCTGGACGGCCGCCGTCACGGTGTGGGAGAACTGGGGGGTGGAGGATGGGAGCGCTCCCACAGGGGGCGAGGCCGTGGCTCGGCCGTGGCCCGCCCGTCCTGCACCGTCTGGCGCCCGTGCCGGGGCCGACCGGGAACCCGGCAGCGGCACGGGCGCCGGGCGGCCCCCCACGATCGACGAGGTGGCCCGGCGGGCCGGGGTCGGCCGGGGCACCGCGTCCCGGGCCGTCAACGGCTCGCCCCAGGTGTCGGAGTCGGCCCGTGCGGCGGTGCTGCGCGCCGTCGACGACCTCGGCTACGTGCCCAACCGCGCCGCCCGCTCCCTCGTGACGCGCCGCACCGACACCGTCGCCCTCGTCGTCTCCGAGGACGGCGACCGGCTCTTCGGCGACCCGTACTTCGCGTCGGTCGTGCGCGGCGTCGGGGAACGGCTCGGCGACTCCCCCTTCCAGCTGCTCGTCACGATGGCCGGCTCGCCCCGCGACCGCGAGCGCGTCCTTCGCTACCTCACCGAGCGACACGTCGACGGCGCGCTCCTGCTCTCGCTGCACGCCGACGACGACCTCGCCGACGTCCTCGAGGCCCGCGGCCTGCCCACCGTCTGCGCCGGCCGCCCCGCCCAGCGGCGCCCGGCCTGCGTCGTCGACGCCGCCAACCACGAGGGTGGGCGGGCCGCGGTGGCGCACCTGGTCGAGCGGGGCCGGCGCCGGGTTGCCGTGGTGACCGGTCCGCAGGACATGTCGTCGGGCCAGGACCGTCTCGCCGGCGCCCGGGAGGCCTGGGCCGCAGCAGACCTCGACCCGGCCGACCTGCGGGTCGTGGAGGGCGACTACAGCCAGGAGTCGGGTGAGGCCGCGATGGAGGCACTGCTCGGGGGCGAGGCCGCCATCCACGGGCGCGCCGCCGCCCCCGACGGCGTCTTCGCCGCCTCCGACCTCATGGCGGCCGGCGCCCTGCGGGTGCTGCGTGGGGCGGGGCTGCGCGTGCCGCACGACGTCTCCCTCGTGGGCTTCGACGACTCGCCGCTCTGCCGCCACACCGACCCCGAGCTGAGCACCGTGCGGCAGCCCGTGGAGGAGATGGGCGCCGTGATGGCCGACCTCCTCCTCGCGCGCCTCGCGGGCCTGGAGGTCGCGGCCGAGACGGTGCTGCCGACGACCCTCGTGGTCCGCGCGTCGAGCTAGCAGCCGTCGGCAGGGGCCGAGCGCCGGCCGCTACCGCAGCGGGGGTCGGGGCCCCGGGTCGACGTCGGCCGTCGGGACGAGGATCCCGGCGAGGACGAGGCGCCGCAGGTCCTGCTCGTGCAGGCGCCCCGGGTCGAGGTCGCCGGCGAGGACGACGCGCACGACGTCGTGCGCCTCCGACGGCACCTCGACCCGCGCCACCCGGGTGACGAGCGTGTCGCCCTCCCACCGTGCCGCGAGGCCGTCGCGCACCCGCCACGCGTGGGCGTGGATGCGCTCGGCCGCGGCGTGCTGGCCCAGGACACCCAGCGGCTCGGCGCGCTGGCTGCCGCGCGCCCGGGCGGCGAGGAGGTCGGCGAGGTCGTCGTCGGACACGGCGTCGAGCGCGCTCTCGAGGGCGCCGCGCACCGCCTCGCGGTACCGCTGCGCAGTCGTCGGGTCGAGGACGTCGACGCCCAGCGGGAGGGACGCGCGCACGGCCGGGTCGTCATCGAGGTGGGTCCCGGCGGCGCGCAGGAGGTCGTCGAGGAGGTGGCGCACGGTCCACGGGTGGATGCCGAAGGTCAGGTGGGTGCTGACACCGCCCAGCGCGTCGGCGGAGTGGAGCCAGCCGCGGGGGAGGTACAGGCAGTCGCCGGGGCGCAGGACGGCGTCGACGACGGGGTCGGCCGTGGCGGCGCGGCTGACGTCGTCGCGGCGGTCGGTCCAGGGCTGGGTCCGCAACGGGGCCTGCAGGACCGGTGGCCGCACCCGCCAGTGCTTCTCGCCGGCCACCTGGACGACGAGGACGTCGTGGACGTCGTAGTGGTCGTCGAAGCCCCGGTTCTGCGGCGGGGTGATGTAGGCGTTGACCTGCACGGGGTGGCCGAGGTCGGCGGCGAGCTCGCGCGCGGTGCGGGCGACGGGCGCCCAGGTGCGGTGCAGCGCCTGCAGGACGATGGTCGCGCCCTCGGCGAACAGCCGCAGGACCTTGTCCTCGCTGACCTGGTCACCGATGGCGGCGCCCACGCCACCGCCGAGGACGAAGGCGGCGTCGGGCACGGTGGCGCCGTCGCGCGCCATCCGCAGGAACGGCGTGCGCAGCGCCCGGGACGACAGCAGCTCGTCGACGGCGTCGGGGCCGAAGCCGTGGGTCGGCCCGGGGAGGTCGTCGGCCCGGGTGAGGAGCGGGGCGCGGCCCCAGTGCTCACGGGCGAACTCCTCGCGGGAGACCGCGACGAACGCCTCGAGCCCGCGGCCGGGGCGTCGCGCGCCGGCCGCGGGCCCGAGGGCGTCCGGTGCCGCACCCGACCCCGCGGCTCGCGCCGTGGAGCGGGAGTCGGCGGAGGGCGTCATCAGGAGGCGTCCGCCCCGCCGTCGGCACCGCCGTCGTGCTCGTCGGCCGTGGAGAGGTCGCCGGCGCCCGCGTCGGCCGGCCCCTCGGCGCCGCCGTCGGCGCCGCCGTCCTCCTCGCCGGGCATGCCGGTCTCGCCCGCGCCGCTGTCGGCCGGCCCCTCGGCGCCGCCGCCGGCGCCGCCGTCCGATCCGCCGTCGTGCTCGCCCGGGGTCCCGAGGCCACCGGCTCCGGTGTCGGCCGGGCCCTCGGTCCCGGGGAACTCCTCGTTCTGGTTGTCGCTCATGCCGCAGCCCTTCCTGCTCGGGCGGCGCCGGGCGGCGCCGCGTCCGCTCAGCCAAGCACTGCGCACCGGGCTACGGGCCTTTGCGTGCACGACCGGTGACCTTCGACAGGGGCCGTGACCTGCGGCTTCCTGCCGTCACCCGACCCCGGAAACGACTCTGACCCTCCGCCAGGTCGTGGCGCGAGGGTCAGGATGCGGTGCGACGGGATGGGTCGCAGGCCCGGCGGCGGCGTCGATGGCGCCTGCCGGGTGGCGGTGCGTTCAGTACAGGCGGGGGGCGCTGGACTGCGCCATGAGGTAGAGCTCCTGCGACTCGCGGGCGAGGTCGCGGTCGGAGTGCTGGTTCCAGCCACGGCCGCTGTGGCGGCTGGTGCGGAAGTGGGCGGCGAGGGCACGGGCCTTCTGGATGGAGAGGGATGCGGTGGTCATGTCCACCATGGTGCAGGATCAAACTATCCAGCACAACGCGACTTTGCTAAGGGGTTGTGCAGTTTGCCTTAACATTGTCGGATGCTCGATCCCCACCGCCTGCGCATCTTCCGCTCCGTCGTGGCCAGCGGCTCGGTCCAGGCCGCCGCCGACAACCTCGGCCTCACCTCGTCGGCCGTCAGCCAGCACCTCCAGGCGCTGCAGCGCGAGACCGGACTCACCCTGTTCCAGCGGGCGGGGCGCGGCATCGTCCCCACCGAGGCCGCGCTCGTCCTCGACGCACAGACCGACGAGGTGATGAGCCAGTGGGGTCGCCTCGACCAGGTGGTGCAGGACCTGCGCGACGGACGCTCGGGGCGGTTGTCCATCGGCTACTTCGCCTCGGCCGGCGCGGCGTGGATGCCCTCGCTCGTCAAGCGGCTGACGAGCGAGTTCCCCGACCTCGTCCTCGAGCTGGTCCTCACCGAGGTCGAGCACCGCGGGCCGCGGCCCGACATCGACCTCGTCATCGACCCCCCGGACTCGCCGGTCCCCACGGGCTACCGCCGGATGGACCTCACCGACGACCAGTTCGTCGCCATCGTGCCCCGGGGCCACGCGCTGGCGGAGGAGGGGACGATCCCGCTGTCGGCGCTGCGTGGGGAGACGTGGGTGAGCAACGACTATCCGAAGGCGTTCGGGCACCGGCTGCTCGTGGCCGCCTGTGCCGCAGCGGGGTTCCGGCCCCGCTTCACCGTGCAGGCGCAGGACCACTACACGGCCATCGGCTTCGTCGGCGCCGGCATCGGGGTCTCGGTGATGCCCGGCCTCGCGGCCCGCAGCCTCCCGGCCACGGTCGTCCGCCTCGACCTCGAGCCCCCGGCGCCGGTTCGGCACCTCGCGGCGCTCGTGCGCGACGTCGGGTCGAGCACCAACCCGGCGGCCGAGCGCGCGGTGGCGCTGCTCACCGACCTCATCAAGCACCCGAGCGCGCTGCCGCGCCGAGCCCTCCCGCGCTGACCGACCCCGACTTCTTGCGGATAACCCACGCCGCGAGGGGCCGGAGGCGTGAGTATTCCGCAATCAGTGCGGGTGGGCGTGGGGGTGGTCGGCCTCGGGCCGGGGGGTCGGCGCGGGAGCGGTGGCCGGGCCGAGCTCGCCGGAGGCCAGGCGCTGCGAGAGCTTGAGGCCCTCGACGTCGAGGTCGGGCAGCAGCCGGTCGAGCCAGCGCGGCAGGTACCAGGCGCGGTCGCCGAGCAGGTGCATGACCGCCGGGGTCAGCGTCATCCGCACGAGCACGGCATCGACGATGACGCCGACGGCCAGCCCGAACCCGATGGGCCGGACCATCGCCAGGTGTGAGTACGCGAAGCCCAGGAACACCGAGAACATGATGACCGCCGCGGCCGTGACGACCTTGGCGCCGTGGACGAAGCCGGTCCGAACCGCCGTGCGGCTGTCCTGCCCGTGGGCACGGGCCTCGTGCATCCCGGACACGAGGAACATCTGGTAGTCCATCGCGAGGCCGAACACCACGCCGAGGAGGATGATCGGCCCGAACGCCAGGATCGGCCCGGGGTGGTTGACACCGAACAGGCTTGCCGCCCAACCCCATTGGTGCACGGCGACGGTCGCGCCGAACGCTGCCCCGATGGACAGGAGGAAGCCGCCGGTCGCCACGAGGGGCACGACGACCGACCGGAAGACGAGGACGAGGATGACGAGGGAGAGCCCCACCACCACGAGCAGGTAGCCCGGCAGGGCCGCCGCCATCCGGTCGGACAGCTCGATGTTGGCGACGGTCTGGCCGGTGAGGCCGACGTCGACCCCGCTGTGCCGCCCGAGGACTCCCGTCGTGAAGGTGATCCGCTCGACGGTCTCCTTCGTCGCGGGGTCCGCAGGTCCGGTGGTCGGGACGATCTGGAAGGCCAGGGTGTCCTTGTCGTCGCTGACCCCGAAGGGCAGGACGCTGCGGACCCCGTCGACGTCCTTGAGCGTCGTGGCGATGCGCGCCTGCTGGCGCAGCACCTCGGCGTCGGAGGCGGGGCTGGCGCTGTCGGGGAGGGTGGCCACGGCGATGACCGGGCCGTTCATCCCGGCGCCGAACGCGTCGCCGATCGTCGTGTAGGCGAGCTGGGCCGAGGAGCCCTTCGGCTCGGCGCCCCCGTCGGGCAGGCCCAGCTGCATCGAGGCCACCGGGATGGCGGCCGTGCCGAGCACCGCGACGACCCCGAGCACCGTGAGCCACGGGCGGGCGGTGACGAGCCGGACGAACCAGCCGCCGTGCTCCTCCCCCGCGGAGCCGTGTGCCGGCTGGGAGCCGGAACCGCCGGTCGTGCGTGTCGACACGTCACCCGGCACCGCGTACCCGGCGCGACGCCAGCCGCGCCTCGACACCACGCGGGGGCCCATGAGCCGCAGCACGGCCGGGCTGATGGTCACGGCGACGACGACCGCGACCGCCACGGTCCCAGCAGCGACCAGACCCATCTCGGCGAGGATCGGCATCCCCGAGAGGGTGAGCGCCGCCAGCGCGATGACGACGGTGGTCCCGGCGAAGACGACCGCGCTCCCGGCGGTGCCCACGGCCCGGCCGATGGACTCGACCGGGTCGTCGCCGGCGAGCAGGGACGCCCGGTGACGGTTGACGATGAACAGCGAGTAGTCGATGCCGACCGCGAGCCCCAGCATGAGGGCCAGGGCCGGGGTCGTCTGGTTGAGGTCGACGACGGCGGTCAGCGCCATCGCCGCCCCGAGCCCGACACCGACCCCGAGGAGGGCGACGAGCAGGGGCAGGCCCGCCGCGACGAGGCTGCCGAGGACGACGACGAGGACGAGGACCGCCACCGTGAGGCCGATGATCTCGCCCGGCCCGACGAGGGCGACGTCCTGGGTGATCTCGACGCTGTAGTACGCGGTGATGCCCGCGGCCGCCAGCGCCGTGTCGGCGGCGGCCGGGACCTTCTCGCGGTCCTCGAGCGGTACCGACTGCGGGGCGTCGTCGAACTGCAGCTGGGTGACCGCGACAGTGCGGTCCTCGCTCACCAGGCCGGTCCCCCCGGATGCGGCGCGCACCGCTGCGCCGTCGCGGAGCTGGGCCCGGCCCGCCGCGAGCTCGTCCTCGCCCGCCGCGAGGTCGGCCTCGGCCTTCTCGAGCTGGGCGCGGCCCTGCTCGACCTGGGTGCGCAGCGCGGGGATGGACGGGTCGCCCGGGTTCGTCGCCTCGAGCTGGCTCAGCAGGGCCTCGCCGCCGGCGAGCTGCAGCCGGCCCTCGTCGAGCTGCGCGCGGCCGTCCTCGAGGCCCGCGGTGCCCTCGTCGAGCTTCACCCGGGCCGCCTCGAGGTCGGTGCCGGAGGCGTCGAGCTGCTCCTGCGCGTCGAACGGGTCGATGACGCGGGTGACGTGGGGGACCGCACGCCAGTCCTCGAGCACGCCCTCGACGACCCGGCGCTGCTCGTCGGTGAAGGGACCCTCGTTGCTCTCCAGGACGACGGTGGCGAAGCCGCCCGCGGCCTCCGGGATCTCGCGCCCCAGGGTGTCCAGGACGCGCTGGAACGCGGTGTCGGGGATGCTGATCCGGCTGCTCAGCGGCTTGCCGAGGGTGCCGGCCATGGCGCCGACGACGGCGAGGAGGACGACCCAGATGGCGACGACGCGCCAGGCGTGCGTGGCGCACCAGCGGCCGAGGCGGTACAGGACGGAGGACATGGGCAGCCTTTGTCGATGAGGTGGTGGAGGTCAGGTGGCGCGCGCGGCGACGCTGCCGGTGCGGTGCGGGTCGAGCCCGGCGCGCAGGAGGTCGAGGGCGGTGCTCAGGGTGGCGCGCAGGTCGAGCGGCTCGGCGCCGGGCGTGGCCGCCGCCCTGGCCCACACGCGGAACCCCGCCTCGGCGGCGCCGACGAGGGTGGAGGCCGTCGTCGCGACGACGAGGTCGTCGGTCCCCGCGGGCAGGCGCGCCCGCAGCCATCCCTCGAGCCACTCGAGCCACGCGTACAGCTCGACGAGGCACAGACCCCGGGCGTGGGCGGAGACCTCGGCGGCCCGGGCGATGACGGCGATGCGCTCGAGCAGGTCGGCATCGCTCGGGTTGCTGATGACGGCCAGCGCGCTGTCGAGGACGTCCTCGTCAGCGGGGCGGGCGTCGAGGCGGTCGCCGATGGAGTCGAAGAACTCGGCGATGCTGGCGGTGAGGACCGAGTCGACGCTCGGGAAGTAGTTGAAGAAGGTGCGGCGCGAGACCCCGGCCCGGTCGGCGACGGCCTCGGCGGTCAGTGACTCGACGCCCTCGTCGCGGACGATCCCGTAGGCGGCGGCCGAGAGAGAGCGGCGGGTCTCGTCGCGCTTGCGGTCCCGCAGCGAGGACGCCGCTGCGACGACGGAGCAGCGGTCGCCACCGTCGGTGTGGTCGCGGCGGGCGCTGGATGGGAGCGGCATGCGGGCCAGCGTACCCGCTGCATGCACACCAGTGCACAACTGCACGAGGATGCAGCCGCACCCCCGCCGGGTCGAGGTGAAAGGAGACCCTGTGGCGGTGGCATTTCACCTCGACCGGAGGAACCACCTGCGGGTCGAGGTGAAAGGCGACCCTGTGGCGGTGGCATTTCACCTCGACCGGAGAAGGCATCAGCGGGGTCGAGTTCCCGGAGGCGTCGGAGCCACCCGCCGGGTCGAGGTGAAAGGCGACCCTGTGGCAGTGGCATTTCACCTCGACCGGAGGAACCACCTGCGGGGTCGAGGTGAAAGGAGACCCTGTGGCGGTGGGGTTTCACCTCGACCCGCGTCGGGGCCGGGACCCCACGGGCCGGGGGGCCCGCCGCGTCTCGGGGGCGGGACGCCGATGCCCCGGCGGGCTGCCGGCGTCCCCGTGCGCCGTGGGAGGCTGTGGGCCATGGCTGAGCGCACCACCGACCTCGCGCGAGGACCCCACACCCCGGGGTCCCGCGACGACGCCCTCCTCGACCTCATCCGGTCCTCCGTCATCGGCGAGGACCACGTGATGGAGACCCCCTACGGCCGCCGCCGCGTCACCTACGCCGACTACACCGCCTCCGGCCGCGCCCTCACCTTCATCGAGGACTTCATCCGCGACGAGGTGCTGCCCGGCTACGCCAACACCCACACCGAGAGCAGCGGCACCGGCCTGCAGACCACCCGCCTGCGCGAGGACGCCCGCCGCATCATCAGGGACGCCGTCCACGGTGACGACGACACCGTCGTGCTCTTCACCGGCTCGGGCTGCACCGGCGCCATCGACAAGCTGATCGGCGTCCTCGGCCTGCGCCTGCCCTCCAACCTCGAGGACCGCTGGCAGCTGTCGCGGCACGTCCCCGCCGACCAGCGCCCCGTCGTCCTCATCGGCCCGTACGAGCACCACTCCAACGAGATCCCGTGGCGCGAGTGCGTCGCCGACGTCGTCGCGATCCGCCAGGACGCCGACGGCGCGGTCTGCCAGGACGACCTGAGGGCGAGGCTCGAGGAGTTCGCCGACCGGCCGCTGGTCATCGGGTCGTTCAGCGCGGCCTCCAACGTCACGGGCATCGTCAGCGACACCTACGGCATCTCGGCGATGCTGCACGCCCACGGCGCGCTCGCGTTCTGGGACTTCGCCGCCGCGGCCCCGTACGTCGACATCGAGATGATGGCGCCCGCCGGCGGCGACCCGCTCGCCTACAAGGACGCCGTCTTCCTCTCACCGCACAAGTTCATCGGCGGCCCCTCGACCCCGGGCGTCCTCGTCGCCCGGCGCGAGCTGTTCACCAACCGGGTGCCGGTCGTCCCCGGCGGCGGGACCGTCGCGTACGTCAACCCCGAGGACCACGCCTACGTCGCCGACCCCGCGCACCGCGAGGAGGGCGGCACCCCGGCCATCATCGAGTCGGTGCGCGCCGGGCTCGTCTTCCAGCTCAAGGAGGCCGTGGGGGTCGAGACGATCCGCTCCCGCGAGGAGCACTTCCTCTCGCGGGCGGTCCAGGCGTGGGGGCAGGAGCCGGGGGTCGAGATCCTCGGCAACCTCGACGCCCCGAGGCTGTCCATCGTCTCCTTCGTCGTACGCGCGCCGTCGGGCCAGTACCTGCACCACAACTACGTCGTCGCGCTCCTCAACGACCTCTTCGGGGTGCAGGCGCGCGGAGGATGCTCGTGCGCCGGCCCCTATGGCCACCGCCTGCTCGGTATCGACATCGAGCGCAGCCACGAGTTCGAGCGCGAGATCACCGGCGGCTGCGAGGGCATCAAGCCCGGCTGGGTCCGGGTGAACTTCAACTACTTCCTCTCCGACACCGTCGCCGACTACGTCGTGGAGGCCGTCCGCCTCGTCGCGCGCGACGGCTGGCGCCTCCTCGGCGACTACCTCTTCGACCCCCTGACCGGACGGTGGCGGCACCGCGACGGGCTCGTCGAGCCGCCGATCCGCCTCGGCGCCGTGCGCTACACCGACGACGGCCGGATGGAGGTGCCGCGCGCCCACGCGCGGGCGGGGGAGGACGTCCTCGCCGAGCAGCTGGCCGATGCCGCGCGCATCCTCGACGCGGCGACGCCTCCCGACCTCTCGGTGCGGGCGGAGATGTCGGCCGACTTCGAGCACCTGCGCTGGTTCGACCTGCCGGCGACGGCCGTCGCGCCCTGACCGGCGGAGCCGACGCGGGCGTCGGGGCGCGGCGAGGGCGCGGCCCATCAGGGCGCGGGCGTCCAGCCGCTCGGCGTGGGAACCGGTGTGGCCGAAGGCGGTTCGCCCGACCCGGGCTGCGGTCCGTAGCGGGCGGTGAGCGGGTCGGGGACCGTGCGGTCGAGCAGTGCCGTGCTCGTGTACTGCACCGGCGCGCCACCCGGGTTGGGCACCTCCAGGGTGAGCAGGATCTGGGCTCGCGCCCGGCCCTGGCGCAGCAGCGCGACGGCGGCGTCGAGCACCGCGTACGGGTTCTCCCGCCCGTCGGACACCAGTGAGCCGCTGTAGAGCTCGCCGTCGGTGAGGTTGTCGCGGAACGAGATCGTCGCGTCCTCGACGTGCGGCAGGTCGCGGACCCGCTCGAAGAGCTGGTCGTCCGGGACGGGGGTGTAGGCGGCGATGGCCGTCTCCTTCGGTGGTGCCGGGTCCCCGGTGCAGCCGGCCCCGAGCAGCAGCACGGCCAGCCCGGCAGCGACGAGGCGGGCGGTGCGGGGAACGGGGCGGGGCGGCGGCATCATCGGGTCCTGAATCGGGAAGGAGGCTCAGTCGCGGACGACGTCGTAGCGGGAGGCCTCGACCGGCCCGGAGCCCGAGAAGAACCGCTCGTTCTGCTCGCGCCACGCGGCGATCGTCGGGTCGTCGCTGGCGTCGATCATCGCACCCGTCGAGGCGTAGTTCCCCGTCGCGTGGGCCGTGCCCACGTTGGGCGGGGAGTCGGCCGACCCGCCCGCCAGCTCCTCCGGTAGGTCGCGACGGACCGTCGTCCACTGCGGCCGGTCGGGGTTCGAGGTGCCGTCGAGCATCGGCACGGGGTCCTGCTCGTGCTCGACCGAGAGGACCGAGACGCTCGGGTCGATGTCGAACCGCCCGATCGGTGAGCCGCCCGTCACCACGCTCTGGATGTTCAGCTCGCGCACGACGGCCGGGTCGCTGGCGATGCTCGCCGCGGTGATGCCGCCCTGGCTGTGCCCGGTGAGCATGACCGGCGAACCGGGCGGGACCTGGTCGCGGATGGCCTCGATGACGGTCTGCCGCCACACCGAGTCGGCACCGGTCATCAGGGTGAGGTTGCTCGTGAGGTCGACCGGGTTGCCGGTGCGGTTCGGGGACCAGTCCTCGGTGCCGGGGATCTGCACGACGTAGGCCGTGCTGCCGTCCGGCTGGGGGACCGCGATGACGCGCAGCTGCCCCTCGGCCGCCTTCTGCTCCTCCGTCAGCCCGGCCTCCATCGCGCCCTGCTGGTCGAAGATGTTCGCCACGGCGTGGTCGAGGGACCACTGCTCGCTCGGTAGCTCGACGGTGTTCGGGGGGCCCTGGATCGAGAAGCTGCCGTCGTCGACGAAGGCGCCGCCGAGGCCGCCCAGGGCGATGAGGCCGGCCACCGACGTCTCGTAGTCGAGCGAGGGCCACCGACCCCCGGTGAGGCCGCTGAGCAGGGCGACCCCGCTCGGGCCCAGCAGTGCCGCCAGGGTGAAGCCCGACCCCTGGGCCAGGCCGGGGCCGCCCCGGGCCAGCGCCTCCATGAGCCACGGGTTGTCGTAGAGCGTCTGCATGACGTCGTCGGTGAGCGCCCCGGACTGCACGTCCCGGGCGAGGGCGATGGCCAGGGCCGGGTTCTGCACGGCGAGGGCGAGCAGGCCCGCACCGCCGAGGACGACCGCGCCCGGGAGGACGACCCCGGCCGTGAAGCCCGCAGCCGCCTGGAGCGCGTCGAACGCCTCCTTCGCGCTCTCGTCGACGAACTCGTACGTCGTCACCGCCGCGTCGATGAGCGTGCCGCTCGCGAGGAGGGCGCCGCCGCGGACCGTGAGGCCGTCGGGTCCGGTGGCGGCCCAGAGCACCGCCGCCTCCACGCCCGGGACGACGTCGGGGCACACGAGGGCGGCGCCGAGGACGTCACCGTCGACCGCGACGCCTGAGACCCGGCCGACCCGCTCGAGCAGGTCGTCCCCCGCGCCGCGCATCGCCCCGGCCTGGGAGCGCAGGTCGGCGAGGTCGGCCGCCATCCCGCCGGCGCCGCCGCCGACGTCGAGACCGTCACCCACCGGACCCACCGCCGTCGACGTTCCTGTCCCCTTCCCCGTCGCCGTTCCTGTCCCCGTCGCCGTCCCCGTCCGCCGGGTCCTCGGACCGGGCGATGTCTGCGACCACCGCGGAGACCGCGCCGGTCAGGGCGGTGAGCAGGGTGCGGGCGATGTCGTCGCGCGACCGCGGGACGTGCCTGACGGTGGCCCGCGGGGTCCGGACGAGCTCGACGTACCCGCGCCGCGTCAGCATCCACTGCCCCACGAGCGGTCCGGCCCCGTGACGGCGGATGGTGACCACGGCCGACCCGCGCAGCTCGTGGACGAGGGCGACGAGCACCTCCGGCGGCGCCGGCCAGCCCTGCTCGGCGCAGACGGCGTCGACGGTCGCGACGTCGCCGGTGCGCAGCGCGTGCCCGAAGGCGGCCGTGTGCTCCTCGACGAGCTCGACCTCCTCGAGGTCGAGGGGGTCCGGAGCCGGCGGCAGCAGCCGCAGCACCTCGTCGAGGAGGTGGCTCGTGCTCGTCGTGTCGACCTCGACCCCCGGCAGCGCGCCGGCGCCCGTGGCGGTGGCGCCCACCGGCACGTGCAGCCGCCGCACCACGCCGAGGACGGTCGTGAGGTCGGTGGACAGCTCGCCGAGCACGCCGAGCCGGCCGGCCACCGACGCGACCTCCACGGTGACGACGGCCCGGTGGCGCGTGGCGACGGCGTCGACGAGGAGGTCGTCGGGAGCCCGGTGGCGCACGCGGCCTCGGCGGTCCCGGCGATCTCGGCGGCCACGGCGACGGCGGAGTCCTCGGGGCGCGGTCGGGCCCAGTGCGCCACCTCGGGCTCGCCGGCGGCGGCCCAGGCGGCGGCCCACGCCCGCTCGTCGAGGCGGGTCCGCAGGGCGCCCCGGTCGGGCAGCAGGGCCGTCATCGCCCGATCCGCCGGGCGAGGTCGACCCAGTCCGGGTGTCCCGGAGGGGGCAGCTGGGAGACCGATCCGAGCAGGTCTCGCGCCGCCTCCTCCGCCTTCTGCTCCGCCCCGGTGAGGGTGTCCCACGCGGCACCGACGAAACGGCCGACGGTGCTGCGGGCGGCGGACAGGGTGTCCTCGACGAGGTTCATCGCGTGGGCGATCGCCCGCTGGCGCTCCTCGAGGGTGTCGGCGAGGCCGTCGAGCCGGACCGCGGCATCGCTGATCGCGTCGCGCGTCTCGTCGATGTCGCGGGCGTGCTCGCGCAGTCGCTGGCGGTAGCGCTCGGCCGCGAGACCCACCCACTGCACGCCCTCGCCGCGCCGGACCCGGGCAGCCGTGAGCTCGACGTCGCTCGCCTCGGACCGCAGGCGACGCGCGAGCGCACGGATCGCCTCCGGGTCCCCTCCCAGTGCCATGAGGGGGACGCTACCGGCGGGAGGTGTCGGGTGCCCATGGGGAGCGGTCCCCGGTGGGTCGCGTCAGGTGCCGAACGGCGGGCTGAGCGGGCGGGTCGCCGTGACGGCGTCGACGGGCAGCGGACCGTAGAGGTGCGGGAAGAGCTCGGTGGAGCCGGGGTGCGGTGCCTCCCACCGCAGCTCGGCGTGGAGGAGGTCGGGGTCGATGGTGAGCAGGACGAGGTCGCGCTCGTGCTCGCGGTAGAAGCGGCCGAGCACGCCGGGCCACTGGGCGGCCGTGGAGAGGTGCACGAACCCGACGTCGTCGAGGGACAGGCCGAGCGTGGAGCCCCGGTACTCGCCGGACTCCTGCGCGTGCGCCCAGAGCTCGGCCTCGGCGAGGTGGAAGAGGGGCTCGGGCACCCCGCCAGCCTGCCACGCGGCGCACCACCTCGGGTCGCGCGGGCCCGCCGCAGCCGCTACGGTCACGGACAGCGTCGACCGGGGGACGGTCGCGCACCACTCGTTCCGGGGAGGACACCATCATGAGGACATTGCGCATCGCCGCGACCGCCGCCGTCATGGCCGCATCGCTCGTCGCAGCCGCGCCCACGGCGACGGCCGCCAGCTTCGACGAGAACGTCGGGGGCGGCGGACGCGTCTGGTACAACGACGGCACCGACACCCTGTGCGCCTCGCTGTCGAGCAACGCCTCGTACGACGTGCTGAGCATGACCGCCTACCCGGTCGTGGCGAGCCGTGGCCCGGAGCGCTCGTTCACGGTCCACCGCGGCGGCAAGGTGTGCCGCTCGCTGGCGACGGCGTACGAGGACACGGCCTACAGGTACCACGGGATCCTCGGGTACGAGCCGCCGTGCCGGTGCGGCTCGCGCTTCGGCGGGGACTTCTACAGCTGACACCCGGGCCCCGGCGGGCCGTGCACGAGCCGCGGGTGGTCGTCGTCGGCCACAAGCCGTCGGCTGGGTAGGTTGCCGACCATGACGACCTCCCCGCGCATCCGACCCGCCGTCGTCGAGGACGTCCCCGTCGTCCTGCGCCTCGTGCGCGAGCTCGCCGAGTACGAGAAGGCGCTGCACGAGGTCGAGACCTCCGAGGAGCAGCTGCGTGAGGCGCTCTTCCCGGTGGGGCGCGAGCCCGCGGTGTTCGCCCATGTCGCGGTGGTCGAGGGCGAGGTCGTGGGCTGCGCCATCTGGTTCCTCTCCTTCTCGACGTGGACCGGCACGCACGGCATCTGGCTCGAGGACCTGTACGTCACTCCGGCACAACGGGGTTCGGGCATCGGGCAGGAGCTGCTGAGGACGCTCGCGGACGTCTGCGTCGAGCGGGGGTACCACCGGCTCGAGTGGTGGGTGCTCGACTGGAACGCACCGAGCATCGGGTTCTACGAGTCGATCGGCGCCGTCGCCCAGGACGAGTGGACCCGGTTCCGCCTCGACGGTCCGGCCCTGCGCACCCTGGCGACGCCGACGTCCTGACCACGGGGTCGCCTCAGGACTCGGGGACGTTCTCCTCGAGCTCGGCGAGCCAGGCGGTCGCCGCGGCATCCGACGGCATCCGCCAGTCACCGCGGGGCGAGAGCGAGCCTCCCGCAACGACTTTCGGTCCGTTGGGGATCGCTGACCGCTTGAACTGGTTCTGGAAGAAGCGCCGGTGGAACACCGCCATCCAGCGCCGGATCGTCGCGAGGTCGTACTCGGGGCGCGCGCCCTCGGGGAAGCCGCTCGGCCACAGGCCCTGCGACGCGTCGGCCCAGGCGTGCTCGGCGAGGAAGGCGATCTTGCTCGGCCGGTACCCGCGGCGCAGCACGTGGTAGAGCGTGAAGTCCTGGAGGTTGTAGGGCCCGATGGAGTCCTCGGTCGACTGGATCCTCTCGCCCTCCTTCGCGGGGACGAGCTCGGGGCTGATCTCCTGGTCGAGGATCTCCAGCAGCGTGCCGTTGACCTCGCCCTCGAACTGCCCGGACGACACGACCCAGCGGATGAGGTGCTGCATCAGGGTCTTCGGCACCCCGGCGTTGACGCCGTAGTGCGACATCTGGTCGCCGACGCCGTAGGTGCACCAGCCGAGCGCGAGCTCCGACAGGTCGCCGGTGCCGAGGACGATGCCGCCGCGCTGGTTGGCCGCGCGGAAGAGGTAGTCGGTGCGCAGGCCCGCCTGGACGTTCTCGAAGGTCACGTCGTACACCTCCTCGCCCCGGCCGAACGGGTGGCCCAGGTCGGTGAGCATCTGGGTGGCCGCGGGCCGGATGTCGAGCTCCTCCCACGTGATGCCGAGCGACTCCATGAGGTGGATGGCGTTCGACTTCGTCCCGGCGCTCGTCGCGAACCCCGGCATCGTGAAGCCGAGGACGTGGGTGCGCGGCAGCCCCAGCCGGTCGCACGCCTTGGCCGCGACGATGAGCGCGTGGGTGCTGTCGAGGCCGCCGGAGACGCCGATGACGATGCGTGGCACGCGCTCGGGGTCGCCGCCGCCGATGGCCCGCATCCGCTGCTCGAGCCCGCTGACCTGGATGTTGTACGCCTCGTAGCAGTCCAGCGCCAGGCGCGCCTCGTCATCGGGGACGAAGGGGAAGCGGTCGACGGCCCGCTGCAGGCCGAGGTCGCCGGTGGGCGGGCGCAGCGCGAACGGGACGACCCGGAAGCCGCCGTCGTCGGCCGTGTAGGCCTCGGCGTTGTCGTCGAAGCTGCCCTGCCGCATCCGCTCCTGGCGCAGCCGGTCGAGGTCGACGTCGACGACGGTGCGGCGCGGCCCGTCGGGGAAGCGCTCGGACTCGCCGAGCAGGTCGCCCAGCTCGTAGACCATGGTCATCCCGTCCCACGACAGGTCGGTCGACGACTCCCCCTCGGTGGCAGCGGCGTAGAGGTACGCGGCGTTGCACCGGGCGCTCGCCGAGCGGGCCAGGAGGTGGCGGTCCTCCGCCCGGCCGACGGTGATCGGCGACGCCGACAGGTTGAGCAGCACGCTCGCGCCGGCCATGGCGGCCTCGTGGCTCGGCGGGACGGGGACCCACAGGTCCTCGCACACCTCGGCGTGCACGGCGAGGCCGGTGACGTCGTCGGCCTGGAAGATCAGGTCCGGGCCGAAGGGGAGCTCGCCGTCGACGTCGGCGCCGGGCCAGCCCGGGCGGACGATGAACTCGCCCTGGTGGCCCGCCCCGGGGGCGAAGTGGCGCTTCTCGTAGAACTCGCGGTAGTTCGGCAGGTACGACTTCGGCGCCACCCCGAGGACCTCGCCCCGGTGGATGACGACCGCGCAGTTGAACAGCCGGTTGCCGTGGCGCAGCGGGGCGCCGACGACGACGAGGGGCAGCAGCTTCGCCGTGGCCTCCGCGAGGGTGACGACCGCCGCGTCGACGGCGTCGAGGAGGACGTCCTGGAGGAGGAGGTCGTCGATCGCGTAGCCGGACAGCGACAGCTCGGGGAACAGCGCCACGGCGACCCCGTCGTCGTGGCAGGCGCGGACCTGCTCGAGGATGCGTGCCGCGTTGCTCGCGGGGTCGGCGAGGGCCACGGGCACCGTGCACGCGGCGACCCGGGCGAACCCGTGGGCGTAGACGTTGCGGAAGTCCATGTCCTGAGCCTATGGGGCGAGCCACCCGGATCCCCCCGGGCAGCATCGACCAACAGGGCGACCTGGTACCGCTCGGGGGGTTGATCCTCAGGGGGTCAGCAGGACCTTGCCGACCGCTCGGCGCTCGTCGACGGCGGTGAGGGCGGCGGCCACCTCCCCGAGGTCGCGGACCTCGCCGACGACGGGGTCGAGGGCGCCGGACTCCAGGAGGGGGACGAGGTCGTCCCACTGCCGTCGTAGGTAGGTTGCCCCGGGCCCGCCCGGGTGGGTCCACCAGGCGCCCCAGCCGACGCCGACCACCGAGAGGTTGCCGAGCAGGAGGCGGTTGACCTTGACCTCGGGGATCGAGCCCGCGGTGAACCCGATGACGAGGAGCCGCCCGCCGGGTGCGAGCGAGCGCAGCGAGTCGGTGAAGCGGTCACCGCCGACGGGGTCGACGACGACGTCGACGCCGCGCCCTCCGGTCAGGTCGGCGACGGCGGCGCGGAACCCGTCGGCCCGGACCACCTCGTGGGCGCCGGCTCGACTGGCAGCCTCGGACTTGTCGTCGGACGAGACCACGGCGATGACGCGGGCACCCCACGCCCGGGCCAGCTGGACCGCGGCCGTCCCGATGCCACCCGCGGCACCCTGCACGAGGACGGTCTCCCCCTCCGCCAGCCGGCCCCGCTCGCGCAGCGCGAAGTGGCAGGTGAGGTAGTTCATCGGCAGCGCGGCGCCCTGCTCGTAGGAGATCCGCTCGGGCAGCGCGAAGACGGCGCCGGGGTCGGCCGCCACCACCTGCGCGAACCCCCCGAGGAACGGGAAGGCCGCGAC
This sequence comes from uncultured Actinomycetota bacterium, assembly GCA_963795035.1. GTDB lineage: Bacteria > Actinomycetota > Actinomycetes > Actinomycetales > Dermatophilaceae > Oryzobacter. Next base: position 177,398 of record CAWCFZ010000006.1, read on the forward strand.
CCGGTCGCCCTCCTCGAACCCGCTGCCGGGGGGCGCCGACCGCACCCGCCCCGCGACCTCGGAGCCCGGGACGAAGGGGAGCTCGGGCTTCACCTGGTACTGCCCGCGGGTGAGCAGCACGTCGGGGAAGCAGACGCCGGCGGCCGCGACGTCGATGACGACCCGACCGACGCCCTCGGGTTCGGGGAGGTCGACGACCTCGATGCCGGACGGTCCGTCGAGGCGGGTCACCTGGGCTGCGCGCATCGCCTCATCGTAGGAGCGAGCCGCCGGTGCCGGCTGCGTGGACGTGGGCCGCTGGCGCGGCCGTGGACGGGATCGGGAATGCCCGGCCCCCCTCACTACGCTGACGGAACGTGCCATCACCCCGCCACGCCACCCTGGCCACCGTCGCGCTGATCCTCGGCGGCGTCGCCATCGGGACCACCGAGTTCGTCACGATGGGCCTGCTCCCCGAGATCGCCGCGGGCGTCTCGGTCGACATCCCGGCCGCGGGCCACACCATCTCCGCCTACGCCGCCGGGGTCGTCCTCGGCGCCCCGCTGCTGGCCGTCCTCGGCGCGACGTGGCCGCGCAAGGCCCTGCTCGTCGGCCTGATGGCCGCGTTCACCGCGGGCAACGTCCTGAGCGCGCTCGCGCCGTCGTACGAGACCCTCGTGGCCGCCCGCTTCGTCGCGGGCCTGCCGCACGGGGCCTTCTTCGGGGTGGCGGCCCTCGTCGCGGTCGACCTCGCCGAGCGCGGCCAGGCGGGCCGGGCCGTGGGGCGGGTCATGCTCGGCATCCCGATCGCCAACGTCCTCGGGGTCCCCGGCGCCACGTGGCTCGGGCAGAACCTGGGGTGGCGCTCGGCCTACTGGCTCGTCGCCGTCATCGGCGTCGCCACCATCGCGATGGTCGCCCGGGCCGTGCCGCACCTCGCGCGCGACCGCTCCAAGACCGTCCGCAACGAGCTGAGCGCCCTCACCAGCCTGCAGGTCTGGCTGACCCTCGGGGTCGGGGCCGTCGGGTTCGGCGGCATGTTCGCCATGTACTCCTACATCGCGCCGACCATCACCGAGGTCACCGGCCTGTCCCCGTCGGCCGTGCCCGTGTTCCTCCTCGTGTTCGGCGCCTCCGGCCTCGTGGGCAACGTCGTCGCGGGCCGGATGGGCGACTGGTCGGTCATCCGGTCGGTCGTCATCGGGCTGGCGGGGCTCGGGATCTCGCTCGCCGTGTTCGCGTCGGTGGCGCAGTACGCGGTGCCGGCGATCATCGTGCTCGCCGTCATCTCCGTGCTGGCCTCGGTGCTCGTCATCAACCTCCAGCTGCGCCTCATGCAGGTCGCGGGCTCGGCACAGACGCTCGCCGCCGCGAGCAACCACGCCGCGCTCAACATCGCCAACGCCCTCGGCGCCTGGGTCGGCGGCGCGGTCATCGGGGCGGGGTACGGGTTCACCGCGCCCTCGTGGGTGGGGGTCGGCCTCGCGGCGCTCGGGCTGCTCATCCTCGGGGCCTCGCTCCTGGTCCACCGGCAGGCCCACCCCTCGCGCGCCACCTTCCGTCCGGCCGGCCCGGTCGCGCCGGTGGCGTCTCCGGAGGGCGGCGCCGAGGTCGTGCACTCCCCCTGAGGGCCGCCGCGCCCGCGGCTCCGTAGGCTGGCGGCATGTCGGGCACCGTCAGCTGCGAGGTCGAGGGCGGCATCGCGCAGGTCCGGCTCGACCGCCCGGACAAGCTCAACGCGCTCACCCTCGACACCCTGCAGTCCCTCGTCGACACGGCGCGCGAGCTCGCGCGCGACCGCACGCTGCGCGGCGTCGTCCTCGGCGGGGCCGGTGACTCGTTCTGCGCCGGCCTCGACTTCGCCACCGTCCTGGCGGACCCGCCGCGCGTGGCGCGCTCCTTCGTCCCGAACCCCTTGCGCGGCACCAACCTGTTCCAGGAGGCGTGCTGGGCCTGGCGGCGCCTGCCGGTCCCGGTCGTCGCGGCGGTCCACGGCCACTGCTACGGCGGCGGCCTCCAGATCGCGCTCGCCGCCGACCTGCGGATGACGACCGCCGACGCCCAGTGGTCGGTCCTGGAGGCCAAGTGGGGCCTCATCCCCGACATGGGCGGGGTGCAGGCCCTCTCCCAGCTCGTGAGCATCGACGTCGCCAAGCGCCTCACGATGACCGGGGAGGTCGTGAGCGGCAGCCGGGCGGTCGAGCTGGGCCTGGCCAGCGAGGTCCACGACGAGCCGTTCGTCGCCGCGACCCGCTTCCTCGAGGAGGTCGCGACGCGCTCGCCCGACGCCGTCGCGGCCACCAAGCGCCTCTTCCAGCGCACCTGGTCCTCCGGCGACCGGCGCACCTTCGCCCGTGAGCGGCTCGCGCAGGCCCGGCTCCTCGCCACGCGCAACACGACGATCGCGCGCGAGGCGGCGCTGCGGCGCGTCCCACCCGCGTTCGATCCGAGGCGCCGGTGACCCCACCCCCCACCCACCCCGACTTCTTGCGGATAACCCACGCCCAGAGGGGGTTCTCGCGTGGGTGATCCGCAATCAGTCGGGGAGGTCCGGCACGTGGCCTGCACCCTGTGCGAGGCGATGTGCGGGCTCGAGGTCTCGATGGCCCCGGACGGGTCGGTCGCCGGTATCCGGGGTCACGACGGCGACCCGCTCTCGCGAGGTCACGTCTGCCCGAAGGCGCTGGTCCTGCCCGACCTCCAGGACGACCCCGACCGGCTGCGGCGCCCGCTCGTGCGCGACCCCGACGGCGAGCTGCGCGAGGCCACGTGGGACGTGGCCTTCGCCCGCGCCGCCGAGCTCCTCGTGGGGGTGCAGGAGCGGCACGGCGACGACGCCCTCGCCGTCTACCTCGGCAACCCCAACGTCCACAGCCTCGGCGCGCTCACCCACAACCCCACCCTCGTCCGGCTGCTGCGCACGAGGAACCGCTACTCCGCGACCTCGGTCGACCAGCTGCCGCACCACGTCGTCGCCTGGGCGCTCTACGGCCACCAGTTCCTCCTCCCGGTCCCCGACATCGACCGCACCGACCTCCTCGTCCTCGTCGGCCACAACCCGATGGCCTCGAACGGGTCGCTGTGGACCGTGCCCGACTTCCCGCAGCGACGGCGCGAGCTGGCTTCTCGCGGAGGGCGACTCGTCGTCCTCGACCCGCGGCGCACCGAGACTGCGCGGGTCGCCGACGAGCACCACTTCGTCCGCCCGGGCTCCGACGCCGCCGTCCTGCTCGCGATGGTCCGCGAGCTCTTCGTCGGCGACCTCGCGACCCCGCCGGCCTGGGTCGACGGCCTCGACGCCGTCCGCGCCGCCGTCGAGCCGTTCACGCCCGAGCTCGCCGAGCGGGTCAGCGGCATGGCCGCGGATGACGTGCGCCGCCTCGCCCGCGACCTCGCCGCCGCTCCGACCGCCGCCGTCCACGGCCGGATGGGTGTGTCGACCCAGGCGTTCGGCGTGGTCTGCCAGTGGGCCGTCCAGGCGCTCAACGTGCTCACCGGCAACCTCGACCGCGCCGGTGGGACGATGTTCACGACTCCGGCGGTGGACCTCGTCGGCCGGCGCCTGCTGGGTCCGGGTGGGTTCTCGCGCAGGCGTTCCCGGGTGCGCGGCCTGCCGGGCTTCGGCGGCGAGCTGCCGGTCTCGGCCCTCGCCGAGGAGCTCGACACCCCGGGCCCCGGGCGGGTGCGGGCCCTGCTCACGATCGCCGGCAACCCCGTCTCCTCCACCCCGGGCGGGCACCGGCTCGACGACGCGATGGCCGACCTCGAGGCGATGGTCGCCGTCGACCTCTACCTCAACGAGACGACCCGCCACGCCGACGTCGTGCTCCCTCCCACCGGCCCGCTCGAGCGCGACCACTACGACCTCGTCTTCCACCTGCTCGCCGTCCGCGACACCGCCCGGTTCAGCCCGGCCCTGCTGCCCAAGGACCCCGGTGGGCGGCACGACTGGGAGATCGCCCGCGACCTCGGCCTCGCCGTGATGAGGGAGCGCGCCCGCCGCTCGGCGGGAGGGCGGGTCGCGGCGGTCCGCGCGCGGCTCGACCGGCGCTCCATCGAGACCGAGGCCCGACTGCGCACCTCGCCCACCCGGCAGCTCGACCTGCTCCTGCGCACCGGCGGCGCCGGCCTGTCCGTGCGCCGGCTGCGCGAGGCCGGGCCGGGCGGCCTCGACCTCGGACCCCTGAGACCGCGCCTGCCCGAGCGCCTCCACACCCCCGACCGCCGGGTCCACCTCGATGCCCGCGTCGTCCTCGACGACCTGCCCCGACTCCTCGGCCTTCTCAGCGACGTCGAGGGCACCACGCCCGGTGGCGACGAGCTCCTCCTCGTCGGGCGGCGCCACCAGCGCGACAACAACTCGTGGCTGCACAACCAGGCTCGCCTCACCCGGGGCCGCGCCCGCCATCAGCTCCTCGTCCACCCCGACGACCTCGCCGTCCGCGGCATCCGCGACGGCGACCGGGTGCGGGTGCGCTCGGCGGTCGGGCAGGTGGAGGTCGAGGTGAGCGCCACCGACGACGTCATGCCCGGCGTCGTCTCGCTCCCGCACGGCTACGGGCACGACCGCCAGGGGGTCCGGATGCGCGGCGCCGCGGCCCTCCCGGGGGTGTCGCTCAACGACCTCACCGACCCCGGCGTCACCGAAGCCGTCTCGGGCAACGCCGTCCTCAACGGCGTCCCGGTCACCGTCGAGCCACTGCTCCCCGCCACCCCCGCCCCGTAGCCCATCCCGACCCCCGACCCGTCGCTCGCCGCAACCCCCTGACCCCCTGAGGTGCGTGCTACGGCGCAGTAGGTGTCGTGATCACAGCACCTACTGCGCCGTAGCACGCACCCGAGCAGGGGGGAGGGCGCACGCGAGCTGGCCGCGCAGCCGCGCCCGCAGCGCCCACCCGAGCAGCACGACGCCCCCGACGGCGAGCACCGGCTGCACCGGCGCGAACCACTGCAGCGCCCCGCTGTACCCGAGGGCGAGGAGCACGAGCTTGTTGCACACCGGGCACCCGACGGCGAAGAAGGCGAGCAGCCCCCCGGCCGTGCCCTTGCGGTCGATGGTCGCCTCGGCTCGCCCCGCGCCGGGCTCACGGACGTAGGTGGCCAGGAGCAGCCCGCTCAGCACCGAGGTGACGACGAGGACGGGCCAGGCCCACCACGTCGTCGGGATCTCCCGTCCGAACACCGGCGTCGGCAGCATGGCCGTCGGCACGGCGATGACGAGCGTGGTCACGACCGCGCCGAGCGCCGCCGCCGACCACCGTCGGGAGGTCCAGGTCCGCAGGGCGTCGAGCATCCGGTCACGATACCCCGGCAGGTATGCGATCCAGCCATCGTGACCAGGGAAAGGGACGGCGCGTGGATGGAGCAAGCGAGCGGTCGGAGCGCGCGAGCGGACGGGCCGTGGAAGCCCAAGATCTACCGCTTGCGGGGGTTCGCCCTGCCCGCGGCTGCACCGTGAGGTGCTAGCCCAAGGGCGTCGATCCCGACGCCCGGATGCTCGGGCTGCTCGACCTGTGTGCCCCGCCACCGCCCGGGGAGGCGGGCCCGGGCGCGGTCTAGGGTCGGCCCATGGACTTCGCAGCGTCGCCCCGGGCCACCGACCTCGCCCAGCGGGTGCGGGCGTTCGTCGACACCGAGGTCGCCCCCGTCGAGGCAGCGCTGGTGGCCGACGTCGCCGCCCGGCGGTCCCGCGGGGAGGACCCGTGGCCCCCGACGCCGGCCGTGGAGTCGCTCAAGGAGCGGGCCCGGGCGCAGGGGCTGTGGAACCTGTTCCTGCCGGCCGGCGAGGGTGACGACTGGGCGCAGCGGTTCGGCACCGACGGCGGGACCGGGCTGAGCAACCTCGACTACGCGAGCATCGCCGAGCAGACCGGCCGCTCGATGCTCGCCCCGCTGGTCCTGAACTGCAACGCCCCCGACACCGGCAACATGGAGGTCCTCCTGCGCTACGGCACCCCCGAGCAGCAGGACCAGTGGCTCGTCCCCCTGCTCGACGGCCGCATCCGCAGCGTCTTCCTCATGACCGAGCCCGCGGTGGCCAGCTCCGACGCCACGACCATGGCCGCGACCGCGACGATGGACGGCGACGAGGTGGTCGTCGACGGCCGCAAGTGGTGGACCACCGGCGCGGGCCACCCCGACAGCCGCCTCGGCATCTTCATGGGCCTCACCGACCCTGATGCGCCGCGCCGCCGCCAGCACTCGATGGTCCTGGTCCCGATGGACGCGCCGGGGGTCACGGTCGAGCGGATGCTCTCGGCGCTCGGCCACCACGACGAGCCGCTCGGCCACGGCGAGGTCACCCTCGAGCACGTCCGGCTCCCGGCCGCGAACGTCCTCGTCGGCCCCGGCCGTGCCTTCGAGATCGCGCAGGGGCGGCTCGGCCCGGGCCGGGTCCACCACTGCATGCGCCTCGTCGGCCTGGCCGAGAAGGCGCTCGAGCTCGCCTGCGAGCGGTCGACCTCACGGGTCGCGTTCGGCAGGCCGCTCGCCGACCTCGGGGGCAACAGGGAACGGCTGGCCCGGGCCCGGATCGCCATCAACCAGGCCCGTTTCCTCGTCCTGCACGCCGCGTGGAAGCTCGACACCGTCGGCATCGAGGGCGCCCTGTCGGAGGTCAGCGAGATCAAGGCCGCCGTGCCGCAGATGGCCTGCGACGTCATCGACCTCGCCATCCAGCTGCACGGTGGTGCCGGGATGAGCGAGGACTTCCCGCTGGCCGCCGCGTACGCGGGCGCCCGCAGCCTGCGCCTCGCCGACGGCCCCGACGAGGTGCACCTCGGCGTCGTCGCCCGCCACCTGCTCGCGCCGTACCGCGCCGCTGCCGGGACGCACTGATGAGCCGCCGCGCCCTCGTCACCGGCGGAGCCTCGGGGCTGGGCCTGGCCCTCGTCGAGCTGCTCGTCGCGCGCGGTGACCGCGTGCTCGCCGTCGACCTCGCCGACGAGCGCCCCCACACCGTCCCGGCCGGTGCCGAGTACCACCGCCTCGACGTCCGCTCGCAGCACGACTGGGACGCCGCCCTGGCCCGGGTCCGCGAGGAGTGGGGCGGCCTCGACCTCCTCGTCAACAACGCGGGCGTCGCGACCGGGGGCCGGATCGACGTCGAGGCGATGTCCGACTGGGAGCGCGTCGTCGACATCAACCTGCTCGGCGTGGCCCGCGGCTGCCACACCTTCACGCCGCTGCTGAAGGAGCAGCGCAGCGGCCACATCGTCAACGTCGCATCCCTCGCCGGCCTCGTCCACGGCCCCGGCATGGCGAGCTACAACGCGACGAAGGCCGGCGTCGTCGCCCTCAGCGAGACCCTGTCGTTCGAGCTGTCCCCGTGGGCGATCGACGTCTCCGTCGTCTGCCCGGCGTTCTTCCGCACCAACCTCCACGAGTCGTTCGCCGGCAAGGATGCCGCGATGCAGGAGGCCGGCATCCGCCTCATCACCCGGGCGAAGGCCGACGCCCCGGCGATCGCGCGGATCGTCCTGGAGGGCATCGACCGGCGCAAGAAGGTGATCCTCACCGAGCGTCTCGGCCGCCAGGCGTGGCTGACCAAGCGCTTCGCGCGACCGCTGTACGAGCGGGCGATGCTCGCGCAGGGCAGGCGCCTGGCCCGCAAGGACGGCCAGGACCCGCCGGAGCACCGCCCGTGACCGACCGCGCGCCGGCGGGGGCGCGGCCCGTCCGCGCCGAGGACGCCTTCGACGTCGAGGCGGCCGCGGCGTGGGTCCGCGAGAACGCTTCCGACACAGCGGGTCTCGACGGCACGCCCGAGGTCCTACAGTTCGTCGGCGGCGCGTCCAACCTCACCTACCTCCTGCGCTACGCGGGCGGGCCCGACAAGGGAGGGCGCGACCTCGTCCTCCGCCGACCCCCGTCGGGCACCAAGGCCCGGGGGGCCCACGACATGCGTCGCGAGCACGACCTCCAGCAGGCACTGGCGCCCAGCTTCCCGCTCGTCCCGCGCACGCTCGGGCACTGCGGCGACGAGGCCGTCATCGGCTCGGAGTTCTACGTCATGGAGCGCGTCGTCGGGACCATCCTGCGGCGTGACGTCCCTGACGACCTCGGGCTCGACGCCGACGGCAGTGAACGCCCTGTGCCGCAGGGCAGTCGACACCCTCGTGCGACCTGCACGAGGTCGACGTCGACGCCGCCGGCCTGGCCTCCCTCGACCGCGGCGACGGCTACGTCCGGCGCCAGGTGGAGGGATGGACCACCCGGTACCGCAAGGCCCGCACCGACGACGTCGGCGACCTCGAGGCGACGATGGCCTGGCTCGCCGAGCACCAGCCCGCCGACCTCCCCCATGTGCTGGTGCACAACGACTTCCGCTTCGACAACCTCGTCCTCGACCCTGCGGACCCGACGCGGCTCGTCGGCGTCCTCGACTGGGAGCTCGCCACCGTCGGCGACCCCCTGATGGACCTCGGCTCGGCCCTGGCCTACTGGGTCCAGGCCGACGACGACCCCGCGTTCGTCGCCATCCGCCTCCAGCCCACCCACGAGGCCGGGATGCTGACCCGCGCCGAGGTCGTCGAGCGCTACCTCGCCGCCCGCGGGCTCTCGGTCACCGCCGAGCAGTGGCGCTTCTACGAGGTCTTCGGCGCCTTCCGCCTCGCCGGCATCGCCCAGCAGATCTACTACCGGTTCCACCACGGCCAGAGCACCAACCCCACGCACGGCGCCTTCCGCGACGTGGTCCGCCTCCTCGACCGCCGCTGCACCGCGCTCATCGCCGCCCCCTGACCGACCCCCCGACCGCCCGACCACCCGACGAGACGACGACGACGACAAGGACTGCCATGCCGACCACCCTCATCACCGGCGCCAGCTCGGGCCTCGGCGCCGAGATGGCCCGCCAGCTCGCCGCCCGCGGCCAGGACCTCGCGCTGTGCGCCCGCCGCACCGAGCGCCTCGAGGGCCTGCGCGACGAGATCCTCGCGGCGAACCCGGCCCGCCGGGTCGAGCTGCGCGCCCTCGACGTCCTCGACGACGACGCCGTCTTCGAGGTGTTCCGCGCGTTCCGCGACGACTTCGGCACCCTCGACCGCGTCATCATCAACGCGGGTCTCGGCAAGGGCGCGCCGCTCGGCACCGGCCGCTACGACGCGAACCGGCAGACCGCGATGACGAACTTCGTCGCCGCCCTCGCCCAGACCGAGGCCGCGATGGAGGTCTTCCGGGCCCAGGGGCGCGGCCACCTCGTGATGATCTCGTCGGTCACCGCGATGCGCGGGATGCGCAAGACGATCACGACGTACGCGGCGACCAAGGCCGGCGTCGCGTCGCTGGCCGAGGGCATCCGCCACGAGATGCTCGGCGAGCCGACCCTCGACATCCGCGTCTCGACGATCTACCCCGGCTACATCCGCTCGGAGATGAACGAGCGGGTCAAGAACACCCCCTTCATGGTCGACACCGAGGTCGGGGTGCGGGCGATGGTCGACGCCATCGAGAAGGAGAAGGCCAACGCGCTCGTGCCGGCGTGGCCGTGGGTGCCGCTCGGCAAGGCCATCCGCCACCTCCCGCTGTCGCTCGTGCGAAAGCTCATCTGAGGATGGGGCGCGTCCTGCTCACGGCCCGGGTGCCGGGTGGCGCCGCCGGACGTCTCGGGGCGTCCCACGACCTGGTGTTCCGTGACGAGGAGTCGCCGATGCCGCGGGCCGAGCTGCTCGAGGCCGTGGCGGGCGTCGACGGACTCCTGGCCATGCTCGTCGACCGGGTCGACGACGAGCTCCTCGAGGCGGCCGGTCCGTCGCTGCGGGTCGTGGCCAACGTCGCGGTGGGCCACGACAACGTCGACGTCGCCGCCTGCCAGCAACGGGGAGTCGTCGTGACGAACACCCCGGGCGTCCTCACCGACGCCACCGCCGACCTCGCCATCGCCCTCACCCTGATGACGACCCGCGCCCTGGGCGCGGCGGAGCGTCGGGTCCGCACGGGGGAGCCGTGGGGCTTCAGCATGACGAGCAACCTCGGAACCGGGTTGCGCGGCAAGCGGTTCGGCGTCGTCGGGCCGGGCGCGATCGGGCTCGCAACAGCCGGGCGGGCGCGTGCCTTCGGGATGGAGGTGCTGCTCTCGGGGCGCTCGACGCCCGCCGCCGCGGCCGTGGAGGCCCTGGGCGCCACCGTCGTCGACCTCGACGAGCTGCTCGCCACCTCCGACGTCGTGTCGCTGCACTGCCCGCTCACGCCGGCCACGCGCCACCTCATCGGGGCCGAGCAGCTGCGCGCCATGAAGCCCACATCCCACCTCGTCAACACCGCCCGGGGCGCCGTCGTCGACGAGGCCGCCCTCGTGGCCGCGCTCGAGGCCGGGGAGATCGCCGGCGCCGGGCTCGACGTCTTCGAGGACGAGCCGCGCGTCCACCCCGGGCTGCTCGGCCGTGACGACGTCGTCCTCCTGCCGCACGTGGGCTCGGCGACCGTCGAGACCCGCGCCGCGATGGCCGACCTCGCGGCCGACAACGTCCTCGCGGTGCTCGCCGGAGACGAGCCGCTGACCCCGGTCAGGGGCTGAGCCACGTCCGGCCGATGTCCTGGCCGACGCGCCGGAGCAGGTCGGCCGCACCGGCCATCGAGCGGGCCGGGTCCGCTTCGTGCTCGGACAGCGGGTGCGCGGCGCTGATGCCCAGCCGGGCCAGCTCGTCGGGCGTGAGGTCGACCCGGCCGCAGACGGCCACCACCGGGACGCCCGCGGTCGCCGCCCGGCGGGCCACCCCCGACACCGCCTTGCCGGCGAGGGTCTGCCCGTCGAGCGACCCCTCGCCGGTGATGACGAGGTCGGTGCCGGCGAGCCGGTCGTCGAGGCCGACGAGGTCGAGGACGGTGTCGACGCCCGAGCGGCGTTCGGCCCCCAGCACCGCGAGCAGCGCGAACCCCACCCCGCCGGCGGCCCCCGCGCCCGGAGCATGGGACGAGATCGCCCTGTTGGTCGATGTCGCCCCGGCGACGAGGGCGGCCCAGTGGGTCAGCGCGGCCTCGAGGGTGGCCACGTCGTCCGCCGTGGCGCCCTTCTGCGGGCCGAAGACCGCCGCCGCACCGAGCGGCCCGAGCAGCGGGCTGTCGACGTCCGCAGCGAGGACGAGCCGGGTCGACGCGAGCCGGGGGTCCAGGCCGGTGAGGTCGAGGCCCGCCGCCCCCGACAGGGCAGCGCCGCCGGCGGGCAGGTCCGACCCTGCGGCGTCGAGCACCCGCGCCCCAAGCGCCACGAGCATCCCGGCGCCCCCGTCGGTGCTGGCCGACCCACCCACACCGACGACGACCTCGGTCGGGTCGAGGTCGAGGGCGGCACTCATCGCCTCACCCAGGCCGTGGCTGGAGGCCGTCAGCGGAGCCGCGACACCGCCCGGCAGCCGCGCCCAGCCCGCACGCGTCGGCCAGCTCGACGAGGACGCGCCGACGGCCGGGGGAGCGCTCGTCCACCGCCAGGGTCGCGCTCACCGGCTCCCCGGTCGGCCCCCGGACCTGCACCGGCACGGCCCGCCACCCGACCGACAGCGCCGCCGCCACGGTGCCCTCCCCGCCGTCGGCGACACCGACCACCTCGACCGCGGCATCGGGCACGGCGTCGAGCACCCCGAGGCGCACGGCCGCACCCACCTCGAGCGACCCGAGCGAGCCCTTGAAGGCGTCGCTGGCGACGAGCACGCGCGGCCCGCCCACCCCGGGCAGCGGCCGCCCCGAGCCGACATCCTGCACCGGCGGGGGGCGTACGCCGCGTCGACTCACACCTCAGGATCCTGCCGCAGGTGCAGCCACGGGCGGTGGAGCGAGAAGCGTCGGCCGGTCATCTCGTCGACCTCGATGGCGACGACGATCGAGCGCACCCCTTCGACCCAGGGCCGCAGCGACAGCTGGTCGACGGCGTCGGCCTCGTCGCCGTGCAGCTCGTGGGCCCGGCCGCGGATGACCACGCTGCGGGCGACCTCCTCGGTGACCTCGTCGACCTCGAAGGCGACGTCGCCGTCCATCGTCATGCCGAGCAGCTTGCTGCCCTCGGCGGTGCGGATGACGAGGCGGCGGTCGTGGTCGACGGCGTAGTTGACGGGCACGAGGTGCACCTCGTCGGCGAGGTGGAAGGCCAGGCGGCCGAGCTCGAGCTCGTGCAGCAGCTCCCAGCACTCCTCGGCGGTCAGCTCGGCGACGGGCGGGTGTTCGGTCATGACGGGCTCCGATCCTGTGTTCCCTCACTACGACACAGTGTAGTGGATGGGCCCTGACGGCGACCGGTGACGAGACCCCGCTCACGCCCGGCGCGATAGCCTGCCCGGCGTGAGCCACCTCGACGTCGTCGTCATCGGAGCCGGCCCGGGCGGGCTGGCCGCGGCCGCCGCCCTGCGCTCGGCCGGGGTCACGGCGCTCGTCGTCGACGGTGCCGAGGCCGTCGGCTCGTCGTGGCGGGGGCACTACGACCGGCTGCGCCTGCACACCCCCCGCCGCTGGTCCTCGCTCCCGGGGCTGACCATCCCCAGGCGGTACGGCCGGTGGGTCGCCCGCGACGACGTCGTGGCCTACCTCGAGCAGTACGCCGCCCACCACGACCTCGACGTCAGGCTCGGCACCGCCGTCACCCGCATCGACCGCGCCGACGCCGCGTCGACCGCGACGGAGGAGGACGCCCGCTGGGTCGTCCGCCTCGCCGACGGCTCCGACCTCACCGCCCGCGACGTCGTCGTCGCCACCGGGTACAACCACACACCCCTGACCCCCGACTGGCCCGGCGTCGACGGGTTCACCGGCGAGCTCGTCCTCGCCCGGGACTACCGCAACGGCCGCCCGTGGGCGGGGCGCGACGTCCTCGTCGTCGGCACCGGCAACACGGGCACCGAGATCGCCACCGACCTCGCCGAGCACGGCGCCGCCCGCGTCCGGCTCGCCGTCCGCACGCCCCCGCACATCCTCCCGAGGTCGCGGTTCGGCTGGCCGGCGCAGGGCACGGGCATCCTCGTGCGCCGCCTCCCGCCGCGCCTCGTCGACCGGTTGGCCGGGGTCCTCGCCGCCGCCCAGGAGCCCGACCTCGCCGCGCACGGGATGCCGAAGCCCGCCGCCGACATCTACTCACGCGTCCTCGAGGGGCGGGTGCCGGTGCAGGACGTCGGCATCGTCGCCGCGATCCGCTCCGGCCGGGTCGAGCCGGTGGCCGCGGTGGAGGCCGTCGAGGGCGCGGAGGTCGTCCTCGCCGACGGTAACCGCCTGCGTCCTGACACCGTCGTCGTCGCCACGGGGTACCGCTCGGGTCTCGACCCGCTCGTGGGCCACCTCGGCGTCCTGAACCCGCGGTCCCTCCCGGTCGTCCACGGCGCCCACGAACCCCCCGGCGCCGAGGGCCTGTGGTTCACCGGCTTCACCAACCCCATCTCCGGGATGCTGCGCGAGCTGCGGATCGACGCCCAGCGGATCGCCGCCCGCATCGCCGCAGCCCGCGCGAGCACCGTTGCCGCAGAGCGGGTCTCGTGATGATGAGCGCTGCCCACCCCGTCCCCGAGACCGTCACCCTCGACGAGCTCCTGCGCGATGCCCGCGCGCTCGTCAGGGCGGACGCCCGGGTCGTCCTCGGTATCGTCGGGGCTCCGGCGTCGGGCAAGTCCACGGTCGCCGAGGCGCTGGTCGAGCGGCTCGGTGAGGGCGTCGCCCTCGTCGGCATGGACGGCTTCCACCTCGCGCACACCGAGCTCGAGCGGATCGGCCGCGTCGACCGCAAGGGCGCCCCGGACACGTTCGACGCCGACGGCTTCCTCTCCCTCGTGCGCCGGATCCGTGCCGACGACGGCACCACCGTCTACGCGCCGCAGTTCCGCCGCGAGGTCGAGGACGCCATCGCCGGCGCCGTGCCGGTCGGCCCGGACGCGCGCTTCGTCGTCGTCGAGGGCAACTACCTGCTGCACGACGACGGCGCCTGGGCCGAGGTCCTCGGCCTCCTCGACGCCTGCTGGTTCATCGACGTCGATGACGACCTGCGCGTCGAGCGGCTCGTCGCCCGGCACGTCCGGTACGGCCGCTCGCAGGAGGAGGCGCGCGAGCGGGCCCTCGGCAGCGACCAGCGCAACGCCGAGCTCATCAACGCCACCGCCGCACGCGCCACCCGGGTCGTCCGCCTCGCCGACGACTCCTGAGGCTCGTCTGCTGCCCGCCAGGCTGGCCTGACGGACTGTCCTACCCGGTGGTGACCCGGCCGTCCTCGACGTGCCAGCGCTGGTCGAGGCGGACGTTGTCCAGCAGCCGCCGGTCGTGCGAGACGAGCAGCAGGGCGCCGTCGTACGACTCGAGGGCCTCCTCGAGCTGCTCGATGGCCGGCAGGTCGAGGTGGTTGGTGGGCTCGTCGAGGACGAGGAGGTTGACCCCGCGGGCCTGGAGCAGCGCCATCGCGGCCCGGGTCCGTTCGCCGGGGGAGAGCCGGCCGACGTGGCTGGTGACCTGGTCGGCCTTGAGGCCGAACTTGGCCAGGAGCGTCCGCACGTCGGCGGGGGCCATCTGCGGCACGGCCGCCTCGAACGCGTCCCCCAGGGGCAGGTCCTCGGCCAGCCCGGTGCGGGCCTGGTCGATCTCGCCGACCGCCACCGAGGCGCCCAGGCTGGCCCGGCCCTCGTCCGGGGCGAGCCGGCCGAGCAGCAGCCGGAGCAGCGTCGTCTTGCCGGCGCCGTTCGCACCGGTGACGCCGATCCGGTCACCGGCGCTCACCTGGAGCGACGCCGGGCCGAACGTGAAGGGGCCGAGACGCGCGGTCGCCTCGTCGAGCGTCGCGACGACCGAGCTCGACCGCGGGGCGCTGCCGATGGTGAAGCGCAGCGCCCACTCCTTCCGGGGCTCCTCGACCTCCTCGAGGCGGGCGATCCGGGACTCCAGCTGGCGGACCTTCTGGGCCTGCTTCTCGGACGACTCGACCTGCGCCCTGCGGCGGATCTTGTCGTTGTCGGGGGCCTTCTTCATCGCGTTGCGGACGCCCTGCGAGCTCCACTCCCGCTGGGTGCGCGCGCGGCTGACCAGGTCGGCCTTCTTGTCGGCGAACTCCTCGTGGGCCTCGCGGGCGTGCCTGCGGGCGACGGCCCGCTCCTCGAGGAAGGCGTCGTAGCCGCCGTCGTAGACCGCGACCCGGCCCTGGGCGAGGTCGAGCTCGACGACGCGGGTCACCACGCGCGAGAGGAACTCGCGGTCGTGGGAGACGAGCACGACCCCGGAGCGCAGCCCGCGCACGAACCCCTCCAGGCGTTCCAGCCCGTCGAGGTCGAGGTCGTTGGTGGGCTCGTCGAGCAGCACGACGTCGAAGCGGCTCAGCAGCAGCGCGGCCAGCGCTGCCCGGGCGGCCTGCCCACCGGACAGCGAGGTCATCAGCGCATGTCGGGTCGACGTCGAGGCCGAGGTCGGCGAGCACCGGCGGGAGACGCTCGTCGAGGTCGGGCGCGCCGCTCGCCTGCCAGTGGTCGAGGCTGCGCGCGTACGCGTCCTCAGCCGCCCGGGAGTGCTCGCCCGCGCCGAACGCGGTGGCGGCGTGCTCCATCGCAACGGTCGCAGCCGCCGCGCCCGTGCGGCGGGCGACGTACTGGCCGACGGTCTCGCCCGTGACGCGCTCGTGCTCCTGGGGGAGCCAGCCGACGAAGGCGTCGGTGGGCGCGGTCGAGACGACGCCGTCGAGCGGCTCCAGGTCGCCGGCGAGGAGACGCAGCAGGGTGGTCTTGCCGGCGCCGTTGGCGCCGACCACCCCGACCACGTCGCCCGGCGCGACGGTGAGGTCGAGGGACTCGAAGAGGGTGCGGTGCGCGTGGCCGCCGGCCAGCTGCTTGGCGAGGAGGTGCGCGCTCATCCGGTGATCGTAGTTTCCTCACCGCGAAGCCCGGTCGTGGCCACTGTGTCGTCGGCAGCATCAGACGTGGGCAGTCGGTGAGCCGACGGCAAGGGTTCCTCCCGCCGGGATGTGCAGGACGGGTTGACTGCCGAGGGACCTCTGCCTACCGTCCGAAGATGGTCAACCGAGCGACGCCGAACCTTCCGTCAAGGGACCTCGCGGCCACGTCGGCGTTCTACACCCGGCTCGGCTTCGCCGAGGAGTACCGCGACCCCGGCTGGTTGATCCTCGCCCGAGATGGCGCGACGCTTGAGTTCTTTCCCTTCGCAGACCTCGACCCGGCCACGAGTTCCTTCAGTTGCTGCCTCAGACTTGACGACGTCGACGCGTTCTTCGAGGCGTGCGTTGCAGCCGGCGTGCCGATCACGACGCGCGGCTGGCCCCGTTTGCACCAGCCGGTGCTGGAGGAGTCAGGACTACGCATCGGGGCGCTGGTCGACGTGGACGCAACACTGCTGCGGCTTATCGCCAATCCATAGACCTCTCCTCGAGGACGGGTTTGAACATCGGGATGAATCCACCGCCGAGCACCTGAAGTCCTCGCGCACCGCTGGCACCAGGTCGACTGGCGGCGCTATGGTGCAGGTCCGGGCAGCCCACGCAGCACATCCGCAGTCCGCGGGCTAGCCCAGACATGCAGGCCCCGGGGGGCGTTCTTCGAAGGGTGACACAACCTCACCGGTGGTTCATTCGCCGTGATCGACGCCCATTTCTCTGCGCATCTCGAGTCTGAGAGCGTCTTGGCTCTCGCGCACCAATCGTTCTGTCCGCTCAATGAAGGCGTATCCCTGCGGAACCGGGAGCGCGTCGACACTCTCACCGTGAATGCTCATGATTAGCGATTGGTGTTCGGACGCCGATGCCTGCAATTTCGGAGTGCACAAGATGACAATGTCGGCAGACACCTCGTTTGCGCGCGCCCAAGTCAGGTCAATAAGGGGCTTCAGCTTTTCATGCGTCTCCACCTCACGTGTGATATCGCGCTTAAGCGAAGCCATCTCATCCTGCGCCTCAGGACCGGTAATGCCGTTTGCCACCTTCGCCGACAGATCGTCCAGTCTGCTTTAAGCTCGCGCTGGTGAAGGCCGCTGTTCTTCAGAGTTGCCACGTGGCTGTACAGCGTCCGCGACGCGAAGAGAAATTCACGACACGCGGTCCGCTTCACATCGGCCCACCTTCTGCGATCTTCCCAACTACGGCGCCACCGTTCTCCCACGAGCGTGAGCGCCACGCCCCCAAGGCGGCTGCAGCAGCTATCGCTCCGACTGCAATGTCGACGTCAGCCATGTGAACTCACCCTCCGAATGTAGGCGGGCCCCTTACCGATCATCGGAGCCCGGGGCTAAGGGGTCTAGTGGTCAGCGATCGTAACGGTTAAGTGCCGGTAGTGTCTTCCACTCGGCGCCACTGCCCTTTACCTTTCCCAATAGGCCGCTGATGCAGTTGCGTGTCCGGCAGCACAGACCCCTGGCCCCTTCAAGAGTACGTAGTCGACCTCTACACCCGTGCTGACGTGCAGCCGTGGTGAGAGAATTCGTCGGCTTACGACCATCTGGTAGGTCTCAGTCTTCGCCGGACCCAGCACCAGGACCCACACGTCCGCCCCGCCGGACGACAACGGCTCAATGGCGTAGGCGGCCGTCAAAGGGGACTCACCTGTGCCTTCGGAGACTGTTGTGACACGCTCGGTGAACGCCCTTGCCTTGAGCACGACCGCGCCAAGGCGCGTTCGCTGACCTTGCAAGTCGGCGAGAATCGACATCTGCTTTCGGGCCTTCTCGGCCCGGACTTCGGCGGCACGACGCTCGTGCTCCGGCAGTTTGTCGTTTTCGGCCTCCTTTGTCGCCGAAACAAGAGCAGCGGCAGGATCCCCGAGCGCAGTGACGGCCAGTTGAAGGAGGGCGTCCGTCTGCGCAATTTCGATGTCCTGCGTGATTAGGCCGCCAACCACGGTGCGGAGGGGGGATGCCGCATCCGGGACTCGGGCCCACTGGTGGCTAACAGCGATTGTCGATCGCAGCAGTTCATGAAGCGCCGAGGCCTGAACCGACAGCGTGGCGACGTCACCTGTGTTGGTCGTTGCGACAATCTCCGTCTCGAACAGGGAGGCGACCTCGGTGACCACCTTCCCGGCTAGAGCCGCTCCCGCAAGGCCCACGTCGCTGGCGCCGAGGTTCCGCGTCTTGACGCCTCCCTCGGCGGGTTCATCGGCGTGGGTGGCCTCTAAGATTGCGATCGCCTTGTCGTGCGTGTCCGCCAGGGCCGTGGCCAGCCGGGTGGCTTCGTCTGAGAGTTGCCAGTACCCAGCGACAGCGGCGACAAGTCTTGTATCTGCTGTGACGAATACGTGGCGACCACCGGTGCCCTCCGTGTCAGGGAGGACCTCGGCAACATCTGCCGCGATGGCGATGGCCACCTTGTTCACGGCGAGGCTGATCGCCTCGCTCTGGCGCAGCGCCCTCCCGTCTCGAAGGTCACTGTGTTCTTGCTGATCGGGTTTATCGGGGACCGCGCCGGTCGCGGGTCTTGCTGGAGTCGTGGAGCTCTGCAAGGCGCACGGCGTCGGCCTCGTCGCGCGACTTGTCGTTCGCAATCTTCTTCGTCTCCAAGTCAGCGGCCGCAACCTCTGCCTTGTTCTGCGCGAGCCGCTGATCTTGCGCCGTGTCTGCGCGGATCTTCTCGGCGTCGGCTCGGACCTTGTCGGCGTCCCCTCGAGCCTTGTCGGCATCTCCCCGAGCCTTATCGGCGTCAGCTCGGGCCTTGTCCGCCTCCGCAAGAGTCTTGCTCGCGGTAGCCAAGGTGCTGGCCAGATCTGCCAACTCGCCGGGTGTCATTGTCATTGGACCCGATCCCCCTCCCACTGACGGCGCGTGGCGCGTGCGGCGCTATCTCGTGGCTGATCCTCCCGCAAGAGCCACGGCCCCGGCTAGCCCTATTGGGAAGGCATACCGGCGTGCCAAGCAGTTCGCAGGCTCAGATGTCCCACGGCGCCGCTTCCGCAACAACCAGGCGCTCCCGCCACCCGTGGGCACGGTGCAGCGTCATGTGGCGCAGAGACGCTTCGATAGCTGGCGACGCAGCGACCACAATCAGACATCGTCCGGCCCAATGTCGGGAGCGGGAGAGCACCGCCTGACGTGCTTCCTCGGGAGCAACTCGAACGGTGTAGTCCCCGCCGTGTGCATCATCCCGATTCCAGGAGAAGGTTCCCGACTGCATCTCGCGGACGACCGTCCACGGGTGATAGTCCTCGTCACGCATCTCGCGATGTCCGTATGCCCAAACCACGATGGAACCAGACCCACCAATGCCGACGGCGAGACAAACTGAGAGGTGCCCAAACGGTGCCGACCGTCGTCGCCACATGGCCGGCGACGTCGCCATCCCGACGCAGAACGGCGACGCCGCCACGGAACGAGTCAAGAGCGGGGTCGGGGTCGGCCAGCTTCCGCATGGTGTCCATGGTTCCACTGCGGTCGTCGGGCTTCCCGGACACGCTGCCCAATAAAAGCGCTAACAGGCGGCGGTATCACGCTGTTGAGGCAACGCACTGGATGGCAGCCTGCCTTTGGAGGGCGTACACCCGATGGCCGACTTCCTTGTTCAAGATGGCCGCAGTTCCGTCGTGAGAGCGCAGCTGAGCGAAGCTGGCCCTATGCTGCACGCCGTGGGCGATGGCACTCGATCGAATGGCTTGACCCGG
This sequence comes from uncultured Actinomycetota bacterium, assembly GCA_963795035.1. Lineage (GTDB taxonomy): Bacteria > Actinomycetota > Actinomycetes > Actinomycetales > Dermatophilaceae > Oryzobacter. The sequence goes on from CAWCFZ010000006.1 coordinate 196,918, forward strand.
GGGTGGGGCCGGGGAACCGGCCGCTGACACGATCCTGGCAACCGATGTCTGTCAATTCGACTTGAATGAGACTCCCGAGAGGTAGGCATCGATCGAGAAACCGCCTTCGATCGTCGGAGTACGTCGATGAGGACGAGCGCCGCGAAGAACGCGCCAGCCTGATCGCTTCGAAAATTTCCTTGGTCGGCCTTGGATTGGCGGCCCTTATCACTGTGACCCAGAACGCATTCGTATTCACTCACATAAACTTGAACGACGGGCCCGCCTCGGCGTTCGCCAGCCTCTGGCAAGCACTTCATTTCGGGGTTCAGCCCGAACTTGGGTTGACAATTTCCGTTGGGCTCGTGGCGGTCGGAGCTACTCTCGCTGTGGCTGTGGTGGCAATCAACCTGCAACCCCCCTCGACTCACCTCGACACCGAGATCAGGATCTCGCGTGCCGGATCGACGTTTCTCAAGGCTGCGCGGGCGGCCGCAGCCCTGACTGCTGCGATCGCCGTCCTAGTCCTACCGGATCTCGCCGTAGCGTCCCTTGGGGCGGTCCTTGCTCTCGTAGCCACAGTTGTGGCCGCGGGGGTTGAGCAACGGGTAGATGCGCGAGATCGAGCGGTCAAGCAACTCAATTTGGCCAAGTATGGCCAGTCTCTCGAAGCGAGACTCGACGCTCTGAAGAAGACCCATCCCTGGGTGACGGAGACGACACATCGACCTGCCCTCGTTGTCGTTCTTGTTCTGATGCCCCTCGCAACCTCCAGCCTCGCTGTTCTGCTAATCGCCCTAGTCTTGGCGCTCGACGATATGCAGTGGAGGTACGTGGCTGAGCTGCTACTTTTCGGCCTTCTTGCAGCTATCCCCATCGTCAGTAGCGCCGCCCTGCTCCGCATTGCAATCAAGTCGAAGTGGGAAGGGTCATCCAGAGGCGACAGCACCTTCTACTTCATCATGGCTGCGATGCTCGGGACGGTGATGTCGATTCCTGGGCTGGCGGTAGTTGTCGCGAGCAGCAACGTCGGATTGACCATCCTGTTCTTCATTCCCCACATCATCCAGCTTGCACTCTTGGCCCGCGGACGATACGGACACGGCCCGGCGGAGCGGTTATGGACCTCCCCCGCAAGAGCGCTCGCGAAGCGTGTCGAGCGCGTTCGCTGCGACTTGGCCTCAAACGCCGACGCCCAGGTGATCGCACTCGAGACTCCGCATGAGTCAAGTGCGGCACTTGAAGTCCAAGGCGTGCAAATGGACCTCAACCATGGTGAAGCCCCGCGCCTTCCAGCACGTGCTGGCCTACTGCTCTGGGCCTTACCGCCGCCGCTAGCTGGCGCTGGTGGTCACGGAGGGACTGCCGAGGACGGTAGGTGCAGGTCTCCCGATGCCGAGCTGAGTGCGAACACCAGCTGCATGGTTGAGAACTTCCTCGCCCAGCAGCGCTTGCGGTGGGACTTCGATGGCGTGGAGGGCTCCTTGGGCGGCGTCAAAATCCAAGCCCTTACCTGCCGAACGGGTGGCTCGCCGTGCTCATCGAGGGGCGGTCGACCTTCAATGCCGATCCTCAATAAGACGACAGCGGAGTGTGACTCAGCGTGAAACGGGAGCGCCGTGCTTGGGCCTGGCATCACCGCGTCTGGCTGGGAACCCATGTTCATGCCCGCCACGGCGGCATCCCCTCCTCCTGACAGGGGTAATGCGGCTACTAGACGATTCACGGTAGGGCCGGTGTCTGGCCAGACTCGGTCCAGGTGATCGGCGGGTGGCTCTCAATGGGCTGCCCACCAGCGTCACGGGTGTGGCTCTTTGTCGGTCTGCGGCCCGCCGGTCACCGTGACGAGGCGTGGCTCAAGGAGCACAAAGGACTGCCCTGCTCGTCGTAGCACTGCCCACCTCGCCGTCCACATCGGTACGCGCACAGGCGGGAGCAAGAGCATGGAACGCATCATCATCGGGGTCGATCCCCACAAGCTGTCGGCGACGATCGAGGTCGTCGATGACCACGAGCGCAAGCTCGGACAGGGCCGGTTCACCACTAACAGGGCCGGGTACGCGGCGATGCTGACGTACGTCAAGGCGTGGCCGGGACGGACGTGGGCAGTCGAGGGCGCCAACGGCGCCGGCCGGCCGCTGGCGCAACGGCTGCTCGAGGCCGGCGAGGACGTCGTCGACGTCCCCGCCAAGCTCGCCGCCCGGGTCCGGCTCTTCGACACCGGGCACAACCGCAAAACCGACGCCCACGACGCGCACTCCATCGCGATGGTCGCCGTGCGCACCACGCGCCTGCGGGTGCTGGCCCTCGACGGTGAGCTCGAGGCGCTGCGGATGCTGGCCGACCGGCGCGAAGCCCTCAGCAGGCGGCGGGTCCAGACCGTGGACCGGCTCCAGGCCTTGTTGGCCGAACTGCTTCCGGGGCAGGCGAAGAAGGACATCACCACCGGTCAGGCCAAGCGGATGCTGGCCTCGGTCCGCCCGCGGGACATCGCGGGCAAGATCCGGCGCCGGATCGCGGCCGAGGAGCTGTCCGAGCTGGTCGCGGTCGAGGCGAAGATGAAGAAGGCCAACGCCGAGCTCAAGGCGATGGTCCTGGCTCGCGGGTCGCACCTGATGGACCTGCGCGGTGTCGGCCCGGTGGTCGCCGCCCGGGTTCTGGCCGACGTCGGCGACGTCTCCCGCTTCCCTGACCGAAACCGGTTCGCGTCCTGGACCGGCACCGCACCGCTCGATGCGTCCTCCGGCGAGCAGAGCCGGCAGCGTCTCTCCAGGGCCGGGAACCGCCGGGTCAACCACATGATCCACATCGCCGCGATCTCCCAGATCCGCCTGGACACCGACGGGCAGGCCTACTACCGGCGCAAGCGCGCCGACGGCAAACGACCCCTAGAGGCCATCCGCTGCCTGAAGCGCAGGATCTCCGACGCCATCTATCGCCAGCTCGTCACCGACGCCGCCGCAGCCCGGCTCGAGAGCATGGACGCGGGCCCGGGAGGGCACCGCGGGGCGACTCAAGAATCCAGCGCGGCCGGCTCGAACCCGCACACCGGCACTTCGGATCAGCCACTTCCCGGACCCGCGGCAACGACGCTACGCCCCACAGCCGCAGGTCGGAAGACCCTCGTCGAAGCGACCGGTTGACAACAGAAGGGAGCCGATGTGACGCATCCTGGCCTTCTACGCGCCGGAAGGTAGGAGATGCGTCGCTGGGAGCGCGGCGAGCGCTAGTCCGGCTGGCTCTGCGAGGTCTTTCGGGGGGGTCGCGTGGCCAGCCCAGGAGATCTCCCTAGACGCAGGCTCGAAGCCCGTTGCGCGCAGCCACTTCGTCCGCGACCTCCCATGCCTCCCTCGTCATCTCCGCGAAGTCCGTCTCGCCGGGCTGCCTGCGGCAGTAGCGAACGTTATTAGTCAGCATCGCCACCCGCAGGTGAAAGCCCTGCGCTATTGAAAGGGTCTCTAGGGCGGTGGGTCCCTTCCCAGCCGCTTGCGGTCTACGGCTCCATTTCGCGCGGCTTCCTGCATGTGCATCACGACGGCCATTTGTTCAGCCGCGATCCACTCACCAAAACCCTCCAGATCCACCTTGTCGATTAGCAGCGTGGCCCGTGTCCGCATTGCTGTGAGTAACGGCCCCACCTTCCCCTTCCTCCGGGTCGGGTCGAAGGTCTGCATCGCAGCAAGTGCTATGACGTACTCGTCCCAAGCGATTGCGGGTGAGGAAGGTTTCGCGCATCCTGCGCCGCCCGGTCCGCAATCAGGTTGCTTCGTTCCGAGATCCAGTTGGCCTGCCCGGCAAGAGAATTGGCCCCCGTCGCCAATCCATTTGCGCTTAGCGCCGTCGAGTTCGCTTGCTTGGCGAGATTGTTCGCGTCCTTCGCGTGCAGGTTCGCAGTTGCAGCCGATTTGCTCGAGCGTTGGGCCGCCTTCAGGTCCCCCAAGGCCACAAGGACGCTGATCACGGTCAGGACGACCATGAACACCTCAGCGGGCGTCCAACCGTCGTGGGTCTGCGGCGGAGCGAAAGGGACGCCACCTTGGGGAACCAAGGGCTTCAGAGTCATCTGTCTCTCAAGCCTCTTCGACCCGCTTCGCGATACGCGCCGCCTTGCGTTTCTCCAGCCGGGCGGGCGATTGGTAGACCTCGTCCAATACCTCCACCATCAGCTCGACGACCTCCTCGGCCTCCTCCTTAGGCACTGACTGAACGAAGTCGCCGTGCGCCATCTCGTTGCCGAAGTAGCGGATCTCGTGGGCCTGGTCGGCGGTGTGCTTTCGCAGGTGGTCGGCGGCCCGCAGCGCGTCGATACGCTTAGCGAGGTCCTTGCCGTCGGCACCCTTGTCCTTCGCCGTCGCCTCGACTACCGCACGGGCGAGGGAGCCGACCGCCCGGTAGGCCCCGACCGAAAGGCAGAGGGTGGCCTCCGTCGCGGCCGAGGCAATGTGCTCTGGAACGTCTGGGAAATGGCGAACCTCTCCGTGGATGGGAAGCGAGGACTCCCCGTACCATTCGTGCTGGTCTGCCGCGCTGGGGTTCGCGACCGCCTCTTGTGGTACGCCGCTTCGCACCTCCGTGGCCATGTTCAACAGATGGCAGTTAGGGCAGCGGAATACCGCCTGGCGCCTTGTCCCGCTTCCCGCCGGGGTCAAGTGAAGGCCAGAGCGCCCCCGCCTCTAGGTGCGCCAGCCGTCCGCAGTTCCCGCACGTCGTACTCGCCATTGCGCCAGCCTATGGTGAGCCGCCGTCACGGGAGGATAAGCACCCCGACGTCCGCGCTGTGTGGAGGCTGAACCCGTCGGCGACTCCGAGGGGCAGGCGCTGGCGCGTTGACGCGAAGGCCAGACCCCTGTCGGCGGATCACCGTGGCTCGCCCCAACGGGCCGCATGCGAGGAGGGCGCACATGTCAGAGCAGAACCCCGAGCCGGAACAGGTTGTCGACGACGCCGCAATAGACGTCGATGACGACGCGGCGCCGGAGAACGACGCGGCGCCGGAGGCGGAACCAACACCGAAGAAGCGCAAGCGAGCTCCCGCCGTCGATCGACCCTTCCCGCGTAAGACGTTGGAGGACGCTCTTCGTGTGCCAACGGCCATCCGGAGCCACAACGGGGGGAAGCCCTATGCGCCAGGCGAGGTGGCGAAGGCGCTTGGGCACGGTATGAGTGGCAACTTCTACTACCTGACCGCCGCCTCGCGCGACTTCGGCCTGACGGAGGGCACGAGGGACACCGCGTCGATCTCGCTCACAGACCTGGGGCGAGCCGCCGTCTATCCGACGTCCGACGAGGCGCTCACCCAGACGCTGCTCGACGCGTTCTTCTCGGTTGAGCTGTTCCGGAAGGTGGTGGAGCACTACGGCGGCAGCGAGCTTCCCGGCGACGAGTTCGTGCGGAACACCCTTGAGACGGAGTACGGCCTCGACCCGAGGGTGCACGACGACTTCCTCGACGTGTTTGGGAAGAACTGCCGCTTCGTGGGCGTGAGCACGTCACTGGGACCGTGACCCAGCGGGGCGACGGCAGCGCGCCGCCTCCCGCCGTCACGACCCAAGCCACCCGCACTGCTGGCCTGGGAGGCGACACCACGCCGCGTGTGTGTTTCGTCGCCATGCCGTTCAGTGAGCGCACGGACCATTACGCCACGGGTTTCTTCGACGAGGTGTTCGCCTCACTTTTCAAGCCAGCCATCGAGGCGGCGGGCTTCGTGGCCAGGACCGCGAAACGTCAAGGCTCGGACGTGATCCACGCAACGATTGTGAACGAACTCCTTGACGCCGACCTGGTCTTGGCTGACCTCACTGAGCACAACCCGAACGTGTTATTCGAGTTGGGGCTGCGGATGGCAAAGGAACTGCCGATCGCCCTGGTGCGGGCGAAGGGGACCAACCCCATCTTCGACGTAGACAACATGCTCCGAGTTGAGTCCTACAACCCCAACCTCTGGCGGAGCACAGTCGAGAAGGACTTGCCACGCCTCACGGCCCACATCGAGGAGGCGTGGTCCCGGAAGGACAGCGAGACGTCTTACCTTTCCCTATTGCGCCGCGCCTGAACTCGCCCAACGGTTGGGCGCGTCAACCACGTGGAGCTGCCTAGGCGGACTCTTAGTACGACGCAAGGGCAGATCCGGGTAGACAGAGTCGTCCCCTCCCCCGGTGAGCCGTATCCGGACGACCCCTGCCGCTGAACCTCGGCCGTGGCGGCACAAGGCGCTCAGACCGGCGGGAAGCGCTCGCGCCCCGGCGGTCCCGGTGCGGCTCTCCCACCCGCGGCACGGCTCGCCCAAGTCGTACGGCGGGCGAGGCGGCAAGGCCGCACCGATCGTGACGACGTGGACGTGGAATCGGGCGGCGGCGCGTCCGGGCGACGGTGGTCGGCCGGCGGTAGCGCGCGGCGGCCGATCCTCCGGACCTCAGCCGCATGGGGGAGGCGGTCGGCCTCGCCGTCAGATTCTGGGCCTCTGGGGGACGGCCATCGGAACCGAGTTGAGCGGAGTGGCCGTCAGTCGGCCGTCTCTAAGTGGGCGGTATGCAGCACCTCGGGACCGCGCCCTGTCGGGCAAGATGCGGCACCCGCTCTTCGGCCTCTCACCGCGCTTGAGCGATGGCCGGACACAGGGCCCAACCACGCGATGCATCAGCGGTAGTGCCGGGCCATTGCCTCGAGAACGGCGCTGACGGCAGTCGTCAAGGTCGCCAGTTCGCGGTCATAGGTGCGGCCGGCATCGAGGCGCTCGGCCAGCTCGTCGAGGACGTGTGCGTAGTCCCTCGCGGACTGCGGTCGATGGGCCACCGGCACCTTGATGCGGTGGTGCTCGACGACGTTCACGATGCGCTCGGGCGTGAT
>CAWCFZ010000007.1:0-419052 GCA_963795035.1 uncultured Actinomycetota bacterium
GGCATCCTCAAGCTCGCCGGCGCGACGAGCGCCCGGCTCGACCTCGTCCAGGAGGCCCGACCCGTCTGCCGCCGCCTCGCGTCCGAGACGGGCGAGACGGTCAACCTCGCGGTCCTCTCCGGAGGCGCCGCCCTCTACGTCGACCAGGTCTCCGGGGGTTCGAGCCTCTCGTCGTACAACTGGGTGGGCCAGCACATCCCGATCCACGCGACGAGCAACGGCAAGGTGCTCGTCAGCGAGCTCGCCGACCCGGAGCTCGGCCGGGTCCTCGGGGAGCTCGTCGCCTACACGCCCGCGACGATCACCGACCGCGCGGTCCTCGACACCCAGCTCGCAAAGGTCCGCGAGCGCGGCTTCGCCGTGGCCGCCGACGAGCTCGACGTCGGACTCACCGCCGTCGCGGCCCCCGTGCGTGACGCCCACGGCGACGTCGTCGCCTCGGTGAGCGTCTCGGGGCCCTCGTTCCGCTTCGGCACCGTCCGCATCGACGAGCTCGTGCCGCTCGTCAGCGCCGCCACCAGCGAGATCTCGGGGCGCCTCGCGCACCAGCCGGTGGACCGCTGAGGACAGGCGGACAACGGTTCCGGTCGGGGCCTTGACCACCACCCCCGGCGGGGACCATCCTTTGCGCAGAACACATGGTGTTGCACATGGCGCACCTAGTTGGAGGTGGCCGTGACGGAGCTCTTCCTCGACGGCCGGTGGGTACCCGCGGCCGACGGCGGCACGCGCTCGATCACGTGCCCGGCGGACGGCTCCCCCGTGGGCACCGTCGCCGAGGCGAGCGAGACCGACACCGTCGTCGCCATCGAGGCCGCCCGCCGGGCCTTCGACGACGGCCCCTGGCCCGGCACCCCGGTCCACGAGCGCGCCGCCCTCCTCGGCCGGGTCGCCGACGTCCTCGAGCGCGAGACCGCGGCCATCGCCCGGCTGGAGTCGCTCGACACCGGGAAGCGGTTCGTCGAGAGCGAGTACGACGTCGCCGACGTCGTCAGCGTCTTCCGCCACTACGCCGCCGTCGGCGCGGCCGCCGGCGCGGACGGCCTCGGCGACCGAACCGTCGACGTCGGCCGCGAGGACGTCGTCAGCCGGGTGGTCCACGAGCCGATCGGTGTGTGCGCCCTCGTGACCCCGTGGAACTACCCGCTGCTCCAGGCGAGCTGGAAGGTCGCGCCCTGCCTGCTGGCCGGCAACACCTTCGTCCTGAAGCCGAGTGAGATCACCCCGCACTCGACGGTCGCGCTCGTGCGCGCCCTCGAGGAGGCGGGCCTCCCCGCCGGGGTCGCGAACCTCCTCCTCGGCACCGGGCCGGGCTGTGGCGGGCCGCTCTCCACGGACCCGCGCGTCGACCTCGTCTCGTTCACCGGCAGCCTCGCCGTCGGCCGCCACCTCATGGCGCAGGGTGCCGGCACCGTGAAGAAGGTGGCCCTCGAGCTCGGCGGCAAGAACCCGAACATCGTCTTCGCCGACGCCGACCGCGAGGCCGCCCTCGACAACGCGCTCACGGCCGTGTTCCTCCACTCCGGCCAGGTCTGCTCGGCCGGAGCCCGGCTCGTCATCGAGGAGTCGATCGCCGAGTCCTTCGTCGACGAGCTCGTCGAGCGCGCGATGCTCATCCGCCCCGGGCTGCCCTTCGACGAGAAGGCCCAGACCGGCTCCCTGACGAGCGAGGCCCACCTGCGCAAGGTCGAGGCCTACGTCGCCGCCGGCATCTCCGAGGGCGCCCGGTTGCGCTGCGGTGGAGCGCAACCCGAGGACCCGGCCCTGTCACAGGGTTTCTTCTACCTGCCCACCGTCCTCGACCGGTGTCGCTCCGACATGGCGGTCGTCCAGGACGAGTCGTTCGGCCCCGTGCTCACCGTCGAGACGTTCCGTACCGAGGACGAGGCAGTCCGCACCGCCAACGACTCGATCTACGGCCTCGCCGGCGCCGTGTGGACCGGTGACGACGAGAGGGCCGACCGGGTCGCCGCCCGACTGCGGATGGGCACGGTGTGGATCAACGACTTCCACCCCTACGTCGCCCAGGCCGAGTGGGGCGGCTACAAGCAGTCGGGCACCGGGCGCGAACTCGGGCGCCTCGGCCTCGAGGAGTACCAGGAGACCAAGCACGTGTGGCGCAACACCGCACCGGCCTCGTCGGGGTGGTGGGAGTGAAGCGCACCCTCGGAACCGCACCCGACCGCGTCGACGTCGTCGTCGTCGGAGGAGGCAGCGCGGGCTGCGTCATCGCCAACCGGCTCTCGGCCGACCCCGGCACGAGCGTCCTCGTCCTCGAGGCCGGCCGCAGCGACCTCAAGCTCGACCCCTTCATCCACATGCCCGCGGCCCTGCCGTTCCCCATCGGCAGCCGCTTCTACGACTGGAAGTACGAGTCCGAGCCCGAGCCGCACCTGAACGGCCGCCGGGTCTACCACGCCCGGGGCAAGGTGCTCGGTGGCTCGAGCTCGATCAACGGGATGATCTTCCAGCGGGGCAACCCGATGGACTACGAGCGCTGGGGTGCCGACCCCGGGATGCAGGGCTGGAACTACGCCCACGTCCTGCCCTACTTCAAGAAGATGGAGACCTGTCTCGCCGGCGCCGACGAGTGGCGCGGCGGCCAGGGGCCCCTCATCCTCGAGCGCGGCCCGGCGACCAACCCGCTCTTCGGTGCCTTCTTCGCCGCTGCGGTGGAGGCGGGCTACCCGCTCACCGACGACGTCAACGGCTACCGCCAGGAGGGCTTCGCGAAGTTCGACCGCAACATCCACCGCGGCCGCCGCCTGTCCGCGGCCCGCGCCTACCTCCACCCCGTGATGGACCGCCCGAACCTCACCGTCCGCACCCTCGCCCTGACGACCCGGGTGCTGTTCGAGGGCACCCGCGCGGTCGGTGTGCAGTACAGCCAGTTCGGCGCCACGCACACGGTCAGGGCCGGCACGGTCATCCTGTGTGGCGGGGCGATCAACACCCCCCAGCTGCTCCAGCTCTCGGGGGTCGGTAACGCCGACGAGCTGCGCGCCCTCGGTGTCACGCCCGTCGCGGACGTCAAGGGCGTCGGCGAGCACCTCCAGGACCACCTCGAGGTCTACATCCAGTACGCCAGCAGGCTGCCGGTGTCGATCGCACCGGGCCTGAAGTACCACAACCGACCCAAGCTCGCCGCCGACTGGCTCTTCTTCCGCAAGGGTCTCGGCGCGACGAACCATTTCGAGGGCGGTGGCTTCGTCCGCAGCAACGACGACGTCGACTACCCCAACCTGATGTTCCACTTCCTCCCGATCGCGATCCGCTACGACGGCTCGAGCCCGATCAAGGGTCATGGCTACCAGGTCCACATCGGACCGATGTACTCCGACGCCCGGGGCACGGTCAAGATCACGAGCACCGACCCCAGGGTCAAGCCGGCGCTGCGCTTCAACTACCTCTCGACCGACCAGGACCGCCGCGAGTGGATCGAGTCGATCCGCGTGGCGCGGCACATCCTCGGCCAGAGCGCGATGGACCCGTACAACGACGGCGAGATATCCCCCGGCCCCGGCGTCGAGACCGATGAGGAGATCCTGGACTGGGTCCGCGAGGACGCTGAGACCGCACTGCACCCGAGCTGCACCGCCCGCATGGGCGTGGACGACCTCTCGGTCCTGGACCCGCTCAGCATGGCGGTCCACGGCACGCAGGGGCTGCACGTCGTCGACGCCAGCTCGATGCCCTACGTGACCAACGGCAACATCTACGCCCCGGTGATGATGCTCGCCGAGAAGGCGGCCGACCTCATCGCGGGAAACACCCCCCTCCCGCCCTCCGACGCACCCTGGTTCAACCACCGTGCCGGCAGTCCACTCACCGCCCCCACCACGGCCACCTGAGCCCTCCCCGCCTTCGGGCACCCCTCCCCACCGACGATCCCTGGAGGTCTCATGAGCACCGACGTCCGAGCCCGCGTCATGTCCGGCCCACCGATCCGCGTCCCCGTCTTCGCCGCCTCGTTGGTCGGCGTGCTCGTCATGGCGACCTGGGCGCTCGCTGCTCCCACCTCTGCCGAGAGTGCCCTCGGCACGGTCACCGGCTGGGTGACCGAGTGGTTCGGCTGGTTCTACGTGCTCCTGGCCACCGTGGTGCTCCTGTTCGTGCTCTACCTGGGCGTCTCCCGCTACGGGCACATCCGCCTCGGGCCCGACCACTCGCGCCCCGAGTTCTCGACGTTCGCCTGGGCCTCCATGCTGTTCGCGGCCGGCATCGGCACCGACGTGATGTTCTACTCGGTCGTCGAGCCCGCCAGTCAGTACATGGCCCCACCAGTACTGGAACCCGAGACGGTCGAGGCCGCCCGGGACGCCACGGTGTGGACGCTGTTCCACTACGGGATCACCGGCTGGGGGATGTACGCGCTCATGGGGATGGCCCTGGGGTACTTCTGCCACCGGATGGGGCTTCCGCTCGCGGTGCGCTCCGCGCTGCAGCCCATCCTCGGGCGCCGTATCGAGGGCCCGGTCGGGCACGCGGTGGACACCGCGGCGGTTCTCGGAACGATCTTCGGCGTCGCCACCTCGCTGGGCATCGGCGTGGTGTTCCTCAACGTCGGCCTCAACCTGCTCTTCGGGGTGTCCGTCGGCACCGGTGCGCAGATCGCGCTCGCCATCCTCGCCGTCGTCATGGCGGCGGTCTCCGCGACGACCGGTGTCGACAAGGGCATCCGATTCCTGTCCCAGCTCAACGTCCTGTTGGCCCTGGGCCTGGCCGGCTGGATCCTCGTCACCGGCAACACGAGCTTTATCCTCAAGGCCATCGTCGCCAACGTCGGGGACTTCGCGACCAGCTTCCCGGCCAAGACGATGGAGACCTTCCCGTTCGTCAACAACGCCGAGTGGATGAGCTACTGGACGCTCTTCTTCTGGGCCTGGTGGGTCGCCTGGGCCTCGTTCGTCGGCCTCTTCCTCGCCCGCATCTCCCGCGGCCGCACGATCCGCCAGTTCGTCGCGGGCACCATGGTCATCCCCTTCATGTACATCGTCATGTGGGTCTCGATCTTCGGCAACGCCACGATCGAGCGGATCCGCAGCGGCGACGCCGACTTCGCGGTGATCGCGCAGGACTTCACGGGCGCGGGCTTCTACGAGCTCCTCCAGGGCTACCCCGCGGCGGACGTCGTCATCGCGCTCGCGGTGTTCGTCGGCCTGCTCTTCTACGTCACCTCCGCCGACTCCGGTGCGCTCGTCATGGCGAACCTCTGCAGCCGCCTGGAAACCGGGTCCGAGGACGCCGCTGCGTGGCAGCGGATCCTCTGGGCCGCCGTGACCGGGCTGCTGACGATCGCGATGCTCATCGTCGGCGGGATCGTCGCCCTGCAGTACGCGACGATCATCTTCGGGCTGCCGTTCGCGTTCGTCCTCGTCCTCGTCATGCTCGGCCTGCTCAAGGCCCTGCGACGCGAGGGACGGCGGGTCGACAGCGGGGCACACACCATGTCCGCACGGCTCTCCGCTCGCGGCAGCGACGAGGAGTCGGCACCGGCATCCCTGTGGAAGACCCGCCTGGCCCGACTGACCAACTTCGTCGACCGCGACGACGCCGAGGCACACCTCGGATCCGTCGTGCGTCCCGCGCTCGACGAGGTGGCCGAGGAGCTGGGCCGTCTCGGTGTCTCGACCGAGGTCAGCGAGGATCCCGTCGGCGTGGAGGGCAGCGAGCAGCCAGCCGTGACGCTGCGCACCACCTCGAGCGACGAGCCGTTCATCTACCGCGTGGTGCTGACCGAAGGCCCGGTGCCGACGTACGGCGGCCGGATGATCCAGGCGCGGGACAGCCATGCACGGCTCGTCGTCCACCTCGAACCCGGTGGTCAGGACTACGACGTCATGGGCTACACCCGTGGTCAGGTCATCCACGACTGCCTGGACAACTACGAACAACACCTCCAGTTCCTCCGCCTGGGCAGCCCGGCCTCGAGCTGATCCGACGAGGGAGGACGGCCGACTCTCCACGGTTGACGGTTTCAGGTGACCGGCACCACACTGCCTGTGAAGTTGCGGATGACGAACCTGGTTGCGAGATGAGCAACCATGACAGAGGGAGACTTCATGGCAGACACCCTGAGCACTGAACGTGTGGACCAGAGCGGGAACGGCAGTCGGCGCCAGGGCGTGGACAAGGTGGTCTTCGGCGTCGCCGCCGGGCTCGCCATCGTCTTCCTCCTCTACGGGGCCCTGGACAACGAGGGCTTCGGCGAGTCCACGGGCGCGACCCTCGGCTGGATCACGGCGAACTTCGGCTGGTTCTTCGTCCTGACCAGCGGCGGCTTCCTCGTCTTCAGTGCCTTCCTCGCGGCCAGCCGCTACGGCAACATCAAGCTGGGCACCGACGACTCCGTGCCGGAGTTCTCGACGTTCTCCTGGGTGTCGATGATGTTCGCGACGGGCATGGGCATCGGCCTGATGTTCTACGGCGTCGCGGAGCCACTGACCCACCTCAACACCCCGCCGATGGGCATGGCCGCGCCGGGAAGCGACGAGGCCGCGCACCTGGCGATGGAGTACACGTTCTTCCACTGGGGCCTGCACCCGTGGTCGATGTACGCCGTCATCGGCCTGGCCATCGCCTACTTCGCCTACCGCAAGGGCGGCGGCCACCGCATCAGCTCGGCCTTCCGCCCGCTGCTCGGTGACAGGGTCGACGGCCCGACCGGTCGCGGCATCGACGTCCTGGCCATCCTCGCCACCCTCTTCGGCTCGGCCACCTCCCTCGGCCTGGGCGCCCTGCAGATCACCGGTGGCCTCGCCAACGTCTTCGGCACCGACGGCTACGGCACGACCGCCGCCGCGCTCGTCATCGCCGTCCTGACGCTGTGCTTCGTCGTCTCGGCCATCAGCGGCATCGACAAGGGCATCAAGTGGCTCTCGAACGCCAACGCGGTGGCCGCGGCGCTGCTCGTGTTCTTCCTCTTCGTCGTGGGCCCGACGGTCTTCATCATGGGGACCTTCACCGAGTCGATCGGCGGGTACCTCACCCAGCTGCCGACGATGAGCTTCCGCACCGGCGTCTTCGGCGGCAGCGAGTGGCTCAACGGCTGGACGATCTTCTACTGGGCCTGGTGGGTGTCGTGGACCCCGTTCGTCGGGATGTTCATCGCCCGCATCTCCAAGGGCCGCACCATCCGCCAGTTCGTCGTGTTCGTCATCGCGATCCCCTCGCTCGTGTCGTTCATCTGGTTCTCGATCCTCGGCGGCGCTGCCTTCGACCTGCAGCTCACCCAGGGCAAGGACATGAAGGCCCTCGTCGACGCCGGCCTGGAGACGACGCTGTTCGAGACGCTGCGCTCGTACCCGCTGTCGAGCATCACGGTCGTCCTCGCGGTCTTCCTCATCGCGATCTTCTTCGTCACCGGTGCAGACTCGGCCTCCATCGTCATGGGGATGCTGAGCCAGCGCGGGGACGACGAGCCCGGGCGCGGCCTCGTCGTCTTCTGGGGCGTGGCGACCGGTGCGGTCGCGACGGTGCTGCTCTTCGCGAACGGGCTCTCGGCGCTGCAGACCGGCGTCATCATCGTCGGCTTCCCCTTCCTCGTCGTCCTCATCGGCCTGTGCTTCTCGCTGTGGAAGTCGCTGCGCCAGGAGAAGTTCGAGTCGACCCTGCAGGGGCCGCTGAGGCGGGCCGTCATCGACCACGACCAGCACGCCGCCGCCCCGGCCAGGCGCGACGACGGCTGACCCCCGCCAACACCTCGCCCACGTGGGCGAGGTGTTGGCACCGCCCGACGCATCTGCCATGCTTGACCTCGCGTTGCACATGAAGCATCGCGTTGCGTCATACGCACCAGCATGTCTCGGAAGGACCCGTCGATGGCCGCTCTCCCCGCTTCCGCCCGTTGCGTCGTCATCGGAGCGGGCATCGTCGGCAACTCGCTCGCGTACCACCTCGCCGAGCTGGGGTGGACCGACATCGTCCAGCTCGACAAGGGACCGCTGCCCAACCCCGGCGGGTCCACGGGCCACGCGAGCAACTTCATCTTCCCCGTCGACCACTCGCGCGAGTTCGTCGACATCACGATGGACTCGGTGCGCCAGTACAAGGAGCTCGGGGTCTTCACCGAGTCCGGCGGGTTCGAGGTCGCGCGCACGCAGGAGCGGATGGAGGAGCTGCGCCGCCGGATGAGCAGCGCCAGGGCCTGGGGCATCCCGGCCGAGCTCGTGACGCCGGAGCAGGTGGCCGAGAGGGTCCCCTTCCTCGACAAGGACGTCATCGTCGGCGCCGCGTGGTTCCCCACCGTCGGCGTCGTCGACAGCCTGCGGGCGGGCACGATCATGCGCGAGCGGGCCGTCGAGCGGGGCGCCCTCACGACGGTGCCGAACGTCGAGGTCACCGGCATGGAGGTGCTCGACGGCCGGATCCGCGCGGTCGAGACCACCCAGGGCCGCATCGAGGCCGAGACGGTCGTCATCGCGTGCGGCGTCTGGAGCCCGAAGATCGCCCGGATGGCCGGTGCCGCCATCCCGCTGACGCCCGCGGTCCACCAGATGATCTCGGTCGGCCCGTGCGAGGTCCTCGCCGAGCAGCCCGGCGAGATCAGCTTCCCCATCGTGCGCGACATGGACACCTTCTGCTACGAGCGCCAGCACGGCTCGGACATGGAGGTGGGCTCCTACGCCCACCGCGCCATCCTCTGGGACCCCGAGGACATCCCGTCGATCGAGCAGAGCAAGCTCTCCCCCACCGAGATGCCGTTCACCGAGGACGACTTCGACCCGCAGCTCGAGCAGGCCCTCGAGCTGATGCCCGAGCTCCTCGGCGACGAGCGAGCCGAGATCCGCTACGCCATCAACGGCCTGCTCTCCCTCACCCCCGACGGCTTCCCGGTCCTCGGCGAGACCCCGGAGGTCAAGGGCCTGTGGTCGGCCGCGGCCGTGTGGATCAAGGAGGGCCCGGGCACCGCCCGCGCCGTCGCCGAGTGGATGACGCACGGCAACCCCGAGATCGACCTCGGCCACTCCGACATCGCCCGGTTCCACCCGCACCAGAGGACGCGCGCGCACGTGAAGGCTCGGACCTCCGAGTCGTTCCAGAAGACCTACGGGATCGTCCACCCCGGCGAGCAGTACGAGAGCAACCGCAACGTGCGGCTGGCCCCCATGCATGCCTCGCAGTGCGAGCTCGGCGCCGTCTTCTACGAGACCGCGGGGTGGGAGCGGCCGTTCTGGTACGAGAGCAACGCCGGTCTCGTCGAGAAGTTCGGCCCCGAGCGCACGATGCCGCGCGAGCACGAGTGGGACGCGCGCTGGTGGAGCCCGGTCATCAACGCCGAGCACCTCCAGCTGCGCGAGACCGCGGGCCTGGTCGACCTGTCGGCGTTCGCGCTCTTCGACGTCGTCGGGCCGCGCGCCCTCGAGGCCGTGCAGCGGATCATCGTCGCGCAGGCCGACGTGAGGATCGGGCGCGTCGTGTACACCCCGGTCCTCGACGAGCGCGGCGGCTTCCGCTCCGACCTCACGGTCATGCGCCTGGCCCACGACCGCTTCCGCGTCGTCACCGGCGGCGCCCACGGCATGGCCGACAAGAAGTGGTTCTCCGACCGGATGCCGCAGGACGGCGGCGCGGTCGTCGTCGACCTCACCTCGAGCTGGACGACCATCGGCGTCTGGGGCCCGAAGGCCCGCGAGATCCTCGCCGCCGTCACCGACACCGACGTCTCCCACCAGGGCTTCGCGTTCGGCACCTGCCGCGAGATCGAGGTCGGCCCCCTCCACGTCCTCGCCTCCCGGATCTCCTACGTCGGCGAGTACGGCTGGGAGCTGTACGTCCCGATGGAGTCCGGCGCCGCCCTGTGGGCCCGCCTGCTCGAGGTCGGCACGCCGCTCGGCATGGTCCCGGTCGGCATCGGCGTCTACGGCACGACCGGCCGCATCGAGAAGGGCTACCGCGCGTACGGCGCCGAGCTCGACAGCGAGCGCACCCTGATGGAGACCGGAATGTCCCGGGCGAGGTGGAAGGACCAGGACTTCATCGGCAAGCAGGCCGTCATCGCCCAGGCCGCGGAGGCGCCGAAGGCCGTCCTGTGCTCGCTCACCGTCGACGACCACACCTCGGCGAGCGGGGTGAAGCGCTACATGCTCGGCGGCGAGCCGATCCTCACCCGCGACGGCGGCACGCTCACCGACGGCCACGGCCACCACCCGTACGTCACGTCGGCGGGCTCGGCCCCGAGCCTGGGCAAGCACGTCCTCATGGCCTTCCTCCCCCCGGAGCAGGCCGTCGTCGGGACCGGGCTCGCCGTGTCGTACATGGAGGATCTGTACCCGGTCACGGTCGCCGCCGCCGACGCGACGCCGCTGTTCGACCCCGAGAACGCCCGCATCCGGGGCCTCGCGTGACCAGCGTCCTCGTCTGCGTCAAGCGGGTCCCCGACCCCACCGGCGAGGTCGTCCTCACCGACGACGGGATGCGCGTCGACGGCCGGTACGCCGGATACACGACCAGCCCGCACGAGGAGGCGGCCGTCGCGATGGCCGTGCAGCTCGCCGAGCAGTCCGAGGGCACGGTGACCGTGCTGTCGGTCGGCTCGCCGGACGCCCTGGAGCAGATCCGGGCCGCGCTGGCCGTGGGCGCCACCGACGGGATCCTCGTCGAGGCCGACGCCGACCTCCTCGGCCCGGCCGACGTCGCCGACGCCATCGCGCAGGCGGTCCGGGCGCGCGCCGACGCGGGGACGACGTACGACCTGGTCATCCTCGGCAACGACGCGGCCGACACCGGTGACTTCCAGGTGGGGGTCCGCCTCGCCTACGCACTCGACCGACCCGTCGCCGCCGGCATCCAGACGGTGGAGGTCGCCGACGGCCGCGCCACCCTGCGGGGCGAGGGCCCCGACGGCACCGAGGTCTTCGACGTCGGGCTGCCCGCGGTGGTCACCGTCCTCGAGGGCGGCGTCGCCCCCCGCTACCCGAGCGTCATGGGCCGGATGCGGGCCAAGAAGGCGGTCGTCGAGACGGTCACCTGGGCAGGGACCGCCGCCGGCTCCGGGCGCCAGGCGCTCACGGTGCCCGAGGCACCGCCGAGCCAGGTCACCGTCCTCGGCGAGGGCGCGTCCGCGGCGCCGGCCCTCGTCGCCGTGCTGCGCGAGCTCGGGGCGGTGTCACGATGAGCGTGCTCGTCCTCGTCGAGGCCGAGGAGGGACGGGCCTCGCTCGTCTCCCGCGAGGCCCTGACGTTCGCCCGTGGCCTGGGTGCCGGTGACCTCCACGCCGTCGTCGTCGGACCTGCGGCCACGGGCGTCGTCGCCGACTGCGCCGAGGCGGGCGTGGCCGTCGTCCACGAGGCGTCCGACCCCGCGCTGGAGCGCTACGCCGCCGCCGCGTGGGCCGCGGTCGTCGAGGCCGCCGGGCGCGCGGCCCGCGCCGACCTCGTCGTGGCCCCGGGGACCGGCCGGGGCAACGAGGTGCTCGCCCACGTCGCGGCCCGGCGCACCCTGCCGATGGCGGCCAACGTCGTCGCCGTCGAGTCGCTGAGCCCGCTCGTCGTGCAGCGCCAGGTCGTCGGTGGCGCCGCGCTGGAGCGGGCCACCGTCGACGGCCGGGTGCGCCTGGTGTCGATGGCGGGGCACGCCGTCGAGCCCTCCCCCGCCGCCTCAGCGGGTGCGGCCACGGTGTCCCCGCTCTCCGTCACGATCGACCCCAAGGACCTGCGGGCCCAGGTGGTGCGCACCGAGAGGCGCGAGTCGGGGAGCTCCTCGGGACTCACCGCGGCACGGGTGGTCGTCGGCGCCGGCCGCGGTGCCGGTGGGCCCGAGGGCTTCGAGGGCGTCGACGCCCTCGCGGCACGGCTCGGCGGGGCCGTCGGTGTCTCGCGCGTCGTGACCTCGCTCGGCTGGCGCCCCCACCACGAGCAGGTGGGCCAGACCGGCTCGCGGATCGCGCCCGACCTCTACATCGCGTGCGGCATCTCGGGTGCCATCCAGCACTGGGCGGGCTGCGCCTCGAGCAAGACGATCATCGCGGTGAACACCGACCCCGACGCCCCCATGGTCACCAAGGCCGACTACGCGGTCATCGGCGACATGCACGAGGTCGTGCGCGCCGTCCTCGACGAGCTGGGCTGAGCTCAGCCCTCGCCGTTGACGAACGCCCGCACGGCGTCGGCGACCATCTGCACGGCGATCGCCGACAGCAGCAGGCCGGCGATCCGGCTCAGCAGCACGATGCCGCTGTCCTTGAGGACCCGCGCGAGCGGCGAGGCGAAGCGGAAGGTGAGGAAGACGACGAGCAGCGCCGCCACGAGGGCCGTCGCCACGGCGAGGACCCCGCCGGCGCCGCCGGCCCCCTGCACCGCGAGCATCGTCGCGACGATGGCCCCCGGCCCGGCGAGCAGCGGCGTGCCGAGCGGGACGAGCGCGACGTTGACGCCGGCATCCGCGTGCTGCTCGGACTCCCCGCCCGTCAGCAGCTGGAGCGCGACGATGAGGAGCAGCAGCCCTCCCGACGCCTGCAGCGCCGGCAGCGAGATGTGCAGGTAGTCCAGGATCCGCTGGCCGAACACGGCGAAGGACGCGATGACGCCCAGGGCCACGAGCGAGGCCCGCCGGGCGGCGGCGGCCTTCTGGGCGGTCGACAGCCCGCCCGTGAGCGCCAGGAAGATCGGGATGGCGCCCGGGGGGTCGAGGATGACGATGAGGGTGACGAAGGTCGAGGTGAACGCGGCGACGTCGAACCAGCTCACGGCCTGACCACCTCGGTCCCGCTCGCGACGTCCTCGAGTGCCGCGAGCGCCTCCGGGGTCGTCGTGAACTCGCCGAGCCGGTTGAGCTTGCCGTCGCCGTGGTAGTCGCTGGACCCGGTCACGACGAGGTCGAGCCCGGCGGCGAGGTCCGTGAGGTGCGCGACGGCTGCGGCGTCGTGGTCGCGGTGGTGCACCTCGAGCCCGGTGAGCCCGGCGCCGGCCATCTCCTCGACGACCGCGTCGTGGACGACCCGCCCCCGGGTCCCCGACCAGGCGTGCGCGAGCACCGCCGCTCCCCCGGCCGCACGGACCAGCCGCACGGCGCGCACGGGGTCCGGGGCGTAGTGCGCGACGTAGTACGGGCTGTCGTTGCCGAGCCAGCGGGTGAAGGCCTCGTCGCGGTGGCCGACGACCCCGGCCGCGACGAGGGCGTCGGCGATGTGCGGGCGCCCGGCCGTCGCACCGTCCTCCACCTGGGCCCGCACCGCCTCGACGGTGACCGGGACGCCGTCGGCCGCCATGAGCGCGACCATCCGGTCGAGCCGGCTGGCGCGGCTGTCCCTGGCGCGCTCGAGCTCGGCGACGAGGTCCGGGTGGGTCGGGTCTGGCAGGTAGGCGAGCAGGTGGATGCTCTGCCACCCTCGGGCGCAGGACACCTCGATCCCGGGGACGAGCGCGATGCCGACCCGCCGGGCGGCCGCCGCGGCCTCGTCCCACCCGATCGTGGTGTCGTGGTCGGTGAGCGCGATGGTGCCCAGGCCCGCGGCCGCAGCCCGCTCGACGACGACGGCCGGGGCCTGCGTCCCGTCGCTCGCCGTGGAGTGCGTGTGGAGGTCGATCGGCACCTCGCCAGCGTAGTGGCGGGAGCGGGGGCCCGAGCGACCGTGCCGTCAGGCGCCCGCGGTCGGGGGCGTCGGGCCCGGCCAGTGACGGTCGGGCACGGGCCGGGGGCGGCCGGGCTGGTCGCCGCCGCGCGCCTCGAGGTAGCTCGCCTTGGGGACCATGACCTTGCGCCGGAAGATGCACACGACCACGCCGTCCTGGTTGTGGCCGATCGTCTCGACGTGGACCACCCCGCGGTCGTCCTTGCTCGTGCTCTCCCACTTGTCGAGCACCGTCGTCTGGCCGTAGAGCGTGTCGCCGTGGAAGGTCGGCGCGACGTGGCGCAGGCTCTCGATCTCGAGGTTGGCGATCGCCTTGCCGCTGACGTCGGGCACCGACATCCCGAGCAGGATCGAGTAGACGTAGTTGCCGACGACGACGTTGCGGCCGAACTGCGTCGTCTCCTGCGCGTAGTGCGCGTCGAGGTGGAGCGGATGGTGGTTCATCGTCAGCAGGCAGAACAGGTGGTCGTCGGACTCGGTGACCGTCTTGCCGGGCCAGTGCTGGTAGGTGGCCCCGACCTCGAACTCCTCGTAGCTTCGCCCGAACTGCACGTGTGTCTCCTTCGATCGGCGTCGCCGCCCATCCTCTCGCGTCCCGCCCGGGGCCGGAACCGCTGACCGGGTGCCTTTCCCCACACCGCCCGACCCCACCGATGACGCGCCTGTCGCCTCAGGACGCGGGTACACCTGCGTTCCGCGGGGACAGCTGCGTCATCGCCCGGCGCACCTGGGCGGCGAGCCACCCGGGACGGTCGAGGTCGGCCCACGTCACCCGGACCACCACGTAGCCCAGCGCCCGCAGGCGGTCCTCGCGTCGCTTCTCGGCGATGAGCGCCTCACGACCCTCGGCGCCCGCGTACTTGATCGCACCGTCGAACTCCACGACGACCCGGTCGCCCACCATGAGGTCGACGCGGGCGACGAAGCGTCCTGCCGGATCCCGGACCTCGACCTGCGAGCGCACGTCGAACCCGAGGTCCAGGAGCGCGAGCCTCGTGCGGGTCTCCCCGACCGACTCGCACGCCGGGTCGCACACCGCGAGGAGTCGTTCGGCACGATGACGCAGCCGTGGGGTGAGGGGCAGTCGCCCGAACGCCCCGGAGGCGTCGGTGACCGCGGTACGGCCGGCGTGCAGGGCGGCATCGAGGGGGACGAGAGCGGCGAGCACCCCGTGCCGGACGAGAACCTGTGCAACGGCCACCTCGACCGGCACGCACGGGCATCCGTCGGCGGACACGGTCCGAAGCGTCGCGTCGCGAACATGCGTGCGCAGCCCGGACCGCAGTCGGACCTTCGTCACGTCGGCCATCGCGTCGACGGTGCCCAGCGGAACCCCGTGGAGCGGCAGTCCGTGGAGTGCGAGGGCCGACTGGTGGCTCGCGACGTCACGGGGCCGGGACGACAGCACGGCACGCGTGCGAAGCGCGAGCCTGGCCTCGGGTGACCCGGCCCGCCACACGTCGGCCAGGACGTACGCGTCACGACGCACGCGGACGACCTCGCCGGCGCGCCGCATCCGGACCAGGGCCTTGTCGTCGAGGTCGAGCGCCGTGGCGGTCGCGCTCGTGAAGACCCCGTGGTGCGCCCGTGCGACGGCGTGGAGGCGTTCGTCCATGAGGGCCATCGTGGACCGGACGGCTGGTGCGCCCGCCGCGTCATCCACAGGGCCCGCGAATGACGCACTTGTCCCCCCTGGACGCGGGTACACCTGCGTCCAGCGGAGAGTTCTGCGTCGTGGGTGGGGTCGGCCGCGGGACCGGCGCGCCTAGGCTGCGGGCATGGGTGACTTCATCGGCGCGGTCGACCAAGGAACGACGAGCACGCGGTTCATCGTGTTCGACCACGACGGGCTGCCGGTGGCCAGCCACCAGCTCGAGCACGAGCAGGTCCTCCCTCGGGCCGGCTGGGTCGAACACAACCCGCTGGAGATCTGGGACCGGACCCAGAGCGTCATCGGCAGCGCGCTCACCACCGCGGGCCTCACCGCCGCCGACCTGCACGCCATCGGCGTCACGAACCAGCGCGAGACCGCGATCGTCTGGGACCGCCGCACCGGCCGGCCGTTCCACCACGCCATCGTCTGGCAGGACACCCGCACCGACTCCATCGCCAAGGCCCTGGACGCCGACGGCCGCGGTGACGTCATCCGCCACAAGGCCGGCCTGCCCCCCGCCACGTACTTCTCGGCCGGCAAGGTGCAGTGGATCCTCGAGAACGTCGAGGGGGTCCGCGAGGCCGCCGAGCGCGGCGACGCCCTGTTCGGCACGCCCGACACGTGGGTCGTCTGGAACCTCACGGGCGGCCCCGACGGAGGACTGCACGTCACCGACGTCACCAACGCCAGCCGCACGATGCTCATGGACCTCACGACCCTGGACTGGGACGACGAGCTCCTCGGCTTCTTCGGCATCCCGCACCGGATGCTCCCCAGCATCCACCCGAGCAGCCACCCCGAGGCGTTCGGCGTCACCACCGGACGCGGCGGCACCTCCGTCCCCATCGCCGGCGTCCTCGGGGACCAGCAGGCGGCCACGGTGGGACAGGTGTGCTTCGCCAAGGGCGAGGCGAAGAACACCTACGGCACCGGCAACTTCCTCCTGCTCAACACCGGCGAGGAGCTCGTCCGCAGCACCAACGGCCTGCTCACCACCGTCGCCTACCAGCTCGGGGACGCCGCACCCGTCTACGCCCTCGAGGGGTCGATCGCCGTGACGGGTAGCGCCGTGCAGTGGTTGCGCGACCAGCTGGGCATCATCAGCGGCGCGTCCGAGGTCGAGACGCTCGCGAACTCGGTGCAGGACACCGGGGGCGTCTACTTCGTCCCCGCCTTCAGCGGGCTGTTCGCGCCGTACTGGCGCAGCGACGCCCGCGGCGCGATCGTCGGGCTCTCCCGCTTCAACACCAACGCCCACCTGGCCCGGGCCACGCTCGAGGCCATCTGCTACCAGAGCCGCGACGTCGTCGACGCGATGGCCGCCGACTCGGGCGTGGAGCTGACGACCCTCAAGGTCGACGGCGGCATCACGGCGAACCGGCTGTGCATGCAGCTGCAGGCCGACATCCTCGGGGTCCCGGTCTCGAAGCCGACGGTGCCCGAGACGACGGCCCTCGGCGCCGCCTACGCCGCCGGCCTGGCCACCGGGTTCTGGCAGGACACCGACGAGCTGCGCGCGAAGTGGTCGGAGGACGAGCGCTGGGAGCCGCGCTGGACCGACGACCAGCGCCGTGACGGCTACGCCGGGTGGCGCAAGGCGGTCGAGCGCACCCTGGACTGGGTCGAGGTGGAGTAGCCCCGGCCCCGGTCCGGTCTCAGCGCAGCGGGACGTCGAGCGCGTCGAACACGATGCGGGACAACCGGTTCACGGTGGTCTGCCCGTACGAGTACCCGTTGGACGACCGGGACAGGAACGCCATCTGGTAGTTGCGGCCCCGACCCGAGACGTGGCCGACGCCGTTGAGGCGGTAGCCGTCGGACCTCGGGCCCCACCCGTTCTTCAGCTCGACGTGCACGTCGGCGGGCAGCCCGTCGCCGAGCCCCCACGTCTGCGTCGAGGTCACGTTCGCCATGAGCTCGCGCACGTACGCTCGGCGCCCCGGTGAGAGGTAGGTGCCCAGGACCACGTGGTTCATCATCTGCACGAGGTCGCGGGTCGTCGAGGTGGAGTGCCCCCACCACGTGCTCGACCGGAAGTCGGTCCCGCCGAGCACCACCGTGCTGTTCATCCCGAGCTGCTCGGCGACGGCCCGGCACCGCCGCAGGGTCGCCTGGGTGATGAGGGTGTTCGTCGCGTCGTTGTCGGAGAAGCGGATCATCCGCGACGCCAGCGACTTCTGCGTCGAGGTGAGGGCCCGGCCCCGGTCCTGGGCGATCTTCAGGGTGGTGACGAGGATCAGCACCTTGATGGTGCTGTGGGTCTGCTGAGTCCGCGGGCGCCAGTGGAAGTAGCGGCCGTCGCGGTTGTCGCGCACGACGAGCCCCGCGGCCCCCGCCCGCGTCGCCATGTAGGAGTCGAGCGCCGCCGTGAGCTGCGCCCTGGTGTCGACGCCGGCCGCGTGCGCCGGAGTGCCGACGAGCCCGAGGGCGCCGAGGGCCAGCCCCGCCGACCCCCCGACGACCAGCTCGCGCCGTCCCGCCACCGCGTGCCTCGTCACCGTCACACCCGTGGTGCTCGTCATCCCAGCTCCTCCCCGAGCGCGTCATGGCACAGACGCGCGACCGTCGAGATCGTCTCACGGCCGTGACCGAAACCGCGCGGGCTCGTCGACAGGATGGCGAGGACGTACTCGCGTCCCTCACCGCTGACCCAGCCGGTGGAGTTCAGGTGGTACCCGTCGGGCAACGGACCCCAGCCGTTCTTCCCCGCGACGTACACGTCCTCCTCCTCGGGCGCGAAGACGCCCCAGCGTTGCTCCTTGACGACGTCGGCCATGAGGAAGCGAGCCGTCGCCCGCCGCCCGCCGTCGAGGACGGCGTCGGAGGACAGCACGGCCGACACCATGGTGTCGAGGTCGCCGGGGACCGTGCGCCAGTGGCCCCACCACCCGTCGTCGATCCGGGTCCGTTCCATGCCGACGAGCCCGGCGACCCGCTTGACCTCGGCGCGACCCACGTCGGCGAGCAGCGCCTCGGTCGCCGCGTTGTCGCTGCGGGTGATCATCCGGCGCGCGAGGTCCTTCTGGCGGGTGGTGAGCCCCGTGTCGCCCTCCTGGCCCAGGCGCAGCACCGTGGTGAGGATGAGGACCTTGATCGTCGAGTAGCACAGACCCTCCTCGGCGCGGAAGGAGAAGACCTGGTTGCGGTCGAGGTCCGCGAGCTGGAGCCCGAGGGTCCCACCACGCCCGGCGAGGTAGCCCTCGAGCCGGTCGGCCAGGCGCGGTGCCTCGACGACGCGTCGCTCGGCGGCGACCGACGGTGAGGGTGACGGCGAGGGCGAGGGCGACGGGGAGGCCCCACCGGTGGGTGACCCGCTCGCCGACGGCGTCGGTCCCGCCGCGGTCGTCGGCGGGGCCTGGTCGGCGAGGAGCTTGGTGACGCCGACCCCGAGGGCCCCCAGACCGACGATGGCACCGCCCCCGACGACGAGGCGGCGCCGGGCGATCAGGGCGGGCGAGGGTGGTGGCGGCCGGTGCCGGGAGGCACGGGTGCGCGGGTCGGGCGGCGCGGTCATCGGATCCAGCGTACGGGCGGCCCGTGGTGGTCCGCCTGCGCGACCGCCACGCCGTCGACCTCGACCACCGGCAGGACCTCGGGCAGCCCGTCACCCGGTGGCAGGGGGTGCTCGAGGCAGAGGTGCGCGAGCGGCATCCGCCCGCGCGCCTCGGCCACCGCGGCGGCCATCGCCGCGGTCTCCTCGGCCGGCCAGTACAGCCGGGTCACGCAGTGCCACACGACGGTGAGGACGTCGTCGTCGACCGGTCGCGCCAGCTGCTCGGTGACCCACCGGGCCGCGGGCGCCCGGTCGACGGGGGCCGGGACCTCCCGCGCGACCGTGAGCGCCGCGGCGAGGCGCTGGTGCCGCTCGACCTGCCACGGCCAGACGAACGAGGTGAGGTACGCCGCGCCCTCGGCGGTCGTGGGGTCGACGGGGGCCACGTCGCACCCACGGCGCTCGACGACCTCGAACGCCTCGGGCGCCAGACCGGGGGCTCCGCAGCCCTCGACGACGAACGGGGAGTCCTGCGGCCCCGCCGACCAGCCGTCGCCGACGAACCGGTACCGGTCGACGAGCAGGCCCAGACCGGCAGAGGCCCCCGGCTCGAGGAGCCGGACCCGCCGCAGACCGGTGCGTCGGACCGCGTCGGCGAGCCCGACCACGAGCGCGACGGTCCGCGCCGCCTCGTTGGTCTGCGGTGCCACGCGCAGTGACTCGCGCAGCTCGTCGACGTGGGCGGCCAGCACGGGGCGGACGGCCGCCCACGCCTCTGCCGGGTCCAGGTCGCCGCCGAGGCACGGGTAGAAGCCCTCGAGCTGCGGGGCGTCGCCGCGCAGGACGATCCGGAACAGCCCGGCGAGGAGCCGCAGCTGGGGGAGCTGGCGGGCCGGGGCGTCCTGCCAGTCCTCGAACAGCTCGTGCGTGACACCGCCCGCGTCCCAGTCGTCGGCCATCTCCGCGAGCAGCGCCCCGTAGAGGTGCTCTCGATGCCCGAAGTGCGCCCGCCACTGGTCGGCCAGGGTGTCGGCCCGGCCACCCCGGGGGGCGCCCACCGTCACGGGATGACGGGGATGGACGGCAGGATCCCGATGAGGTCGGGGTCCTGCGTCGGCGAAGGGGACGGCGAGGATGACGGCGAGCCCGTGCCGTCGCCCGGGTTCCCGGGCTTCTTCGTCGAGTTGGGGTTCGGTGTCGACGAGCTCTTGCCCGACGTCGACGGCGTGGTCGTGGCGGTCGCCGTGCGGGTCGAGGTCGTCGCGGGCGTCCCCTCGCCCCTCCCCCCGGTCGACGTGGAACCGCGGGTCGACGACGTGGCCCGGGTCGGCGACGACGAGGGGGTCGCGGACGGGGTGGCCGACGGCGTCCACGGGGTCGGCGCCACGTCCACGGACGTCGGCGCGGCAGCCCGCAGCGTCGGCGCACGCAGGAGGGCGTGGGTCGAGAGGTCGGGGGCGAAACCGACCACGAGAGCCGTCGCCGTGAGGAGTCCTGCGGCGGCGCCAGCGACCACGAGGGGTCCGCGGCGGCCCGGTGCGCTGTGCCTACCCATCGGTCCACCATGACAAAGCCCCCACCGGGTCCGCAAACCGGCGCCGCAGGATCGTGGCGGGGGTCACGCCGTCCCCCGTGGCAGCATGGCGGGGTGAGCGAGCAGCAGAAACAGGCCGACAACCGCGCCCGCGCGACCACCGACGAGTTCCGGGCCTTCGTCCGCGACGGCTGGGCCCCGCGACGACCCATGGCCCTCGAGCAGGCCCCCGCAGCGGCCTTCGCGGCCCGTCGGCGCGCCCTGCTGAGCGCGGCCTACCCCCGGCAGCGGCTCGTCGTCCCCGCCGGCGGCCTCAAGGTCCGCAGCAACGACAGCGACTACGTGTTCCGGCCGCACACGGCCTTCGCCTGGCTCACCGGCCTGGGCGCCGACCGGGAGCCGGACGCGGTCCTCGTCCTCGAGCCGGTCACCGGGGACGACGGCGCCGACGCCGGCCACGAGGCGGTCCTGTACTTCCGCCCCCTCGCCGGCCGAGACACCGACGAGTTCTTCGCCGACTCCCGCTACGGCGAGTTCTGGGTGGGGGCGCGCCCCACCATCGAGGACGTCGAGCTCGAGCTCGGGCTCACCGGACGGCACATCGACGAGCTCGACGCGGCCGTCGCCAAGGACGCTGGCGAGCTCACCGTGCGGGTCGTGCGCGACGCCGACCGCGAGCTCACCGCGCGCCTGGACACGGCGCGGGTCGAGAACGGTGCCGTCGAGGAGGGCCTCGTCGAGTCCGACGACGCCCTGGCCCACGACATCTCCCACCTGCGCATGGTCAAGGACGAGCACGAGGTCGAGCAGATGCGGGCCGCCGTCGCGGCCACGCACGTGGGGTTCGAGGCGATGATCGCGGCCCTGCCCGAGGCCGTCGACCGCGGCCGGGGCGAGCGCTGGCTCGAGGGCACCTTCGGCCTGCACGCGCGCCACGAGGGCAACGGCGTCGGCTACGACTCCATCTGCGCCGCCGGCGACCACGCGAACACGCTGCACTGGATCAAGAACACCGGCGAGGTCACCCCCGGCGAGCTCGTCCTCATCGACGCCGGGGTCGAGGTCGACAGCCTCTACACCGCCGACATCACCCGCACCCTGCCCGTCGACGGCACCTTCACCGACGCACAGCGCGAGGTCTACGAGGCCGTCTACGCCGCCCAGGAGGCGGGCATCGCGGCGGTCAGGCCGGGCAACCGGTTCTCCGACGTGCACGCCGCGGCCATCCGCGTCATCGCGGAGCACCTGCACCGCTGGGGCCTGCTCCCGGAGGGGGTCTCGGTGGAGGACACCCTCGACAAGGAGCACGGCCAGTACCACCGGCGGTGGATGGTGCACGGCACGTCGCACCACCTGGGCCTGGACGTCCACGACTGCGCCCTGGCCACCCGCGCG
Source organism: uncultured Actinomycetota bacterium (assembly GCA_963795035.1). Lineage (GTDB taxonomy): Bacteria > Actinomycetota > Actinomycetes > Actinomycetales > Dermatophilaceae > Oryzobacter. The sequence continues at coordinate 21,647 of CAWCFZ010000007.1, forward strand.
GAGTACATGGACGCCGAGCTCAGGGCCGGGATGGTCCTCACCGTCGAGCCCGGCCTGTACTTCAAGGCCGACGACCTCCTGGCTCCGGAGCGCTTCCGCGGCATCGGCATCCGCATCGAGGACGACGTCGTCGTCACCGACGAGGGCTGCGAGAACCTCTCGGCCTCGATGCCGCGCTCCGCCGACGACGTGGAGGCCTGGGTCGCCCGGGTCCAGGGCCGCTGACGTCCGGCTGCCTGCGGGTCAGCCCCGGCGGATGACGTCGAGGAGGAGCGCGTGCTCGACCCCGACCGCGCTGCCTCCCCCGCCCAGGATCATCTGGAGCAGCGCCCGCGGCGCCGGAAAGTCCGAGGGCAGCACCGAGTTGTAGGCCTCGTGCGCCTCGAGGGAGTGCACCGCGGCCTCGAAGTGCTCGCCCGACACGTCGACCCAGTGGGTCGGCCGGTCGGACCCCGCGACGGCCAGGGCCTTGACGCCACCCCAGGGCTGCAGCCCCTCGGCGTCGAGGTCGCGGTGCATCCAGCGGTTGCCGGCGTCGGCGACGGCGTCGAGGGTGGCGAGCCCGACGGCCCGGTGGTCGGCCTGGTTGACCATGCCGCCGCCGAACCGCTCACCCCAGTGCTGGCCGATGACGAGGTCCGGCTTCGCCCGGCGGATGGCCCGGGTGATGTCACGGCGCAGCGCCACCCCGTACTCGATCGCCCCGTCGGCGTGGTCGCCGAAGTCGACCTGCTCGACCCCCACGCGGCGGGCGCTCTCGCGCTCCTCGGCCTCGCGGGCCGGACCGGCGTCCTGCGGGGCCATCGTGTCGATGCCGGCCTCACCACGGGTCAGCAGGAAGTAGCGGACCGTGGCTCCCAGACCCACCCAGCGGTGGACGGCGGCGGCCGCGCCGTACTCGATGTCGTCCGGGTGCGCGACGACGCACAGGATCGAGGAGAAGGTGTCGTCGAGGGGTTCGAGGGCGGGTGCCTGGGGCTCCATCAGCCGACGATAGCGGAGCACCCCGTCCCCGGTCAGCCCCCGGCTGCCCCGGCGCGACGGGCCAGCCCCGCGCGGTCGAGCACCGCGACGGCACCGCGGCGCAGGTGAACCAGGCCCTCCTCCTCGAGCCTGCGCAGCACCCGGTTGGTCACCGGCCGCGAGGCCCCGGCCAGCTCGGCGATCTCCGCCTGCGTCAGGGGGAGCACCGTCGGGCCACCGGGGCCGCCGTCGTACGTCCGGCACAGCGCGTCGAGCCGGCGCACCACCCGCTGCTCCACGGGGACGTGGAGCGCCTCGAGGAGGTGGTCGGAGAGCCGGCGGACGCGCTGCGCGAGGAGCTCGAGGAGCAGCCGGTCGATGGTGGCGTCCTCCCGGCGCAGTCGCTCGAGGTCGCCGAAACCGACGGTCATCGTCACCGTCGGCTCGAGCGCGACCACCGTCGTGGTCCGCCGCGCCCCCGGCGAGAGCATCGCCATCTCGCCGAGGAGCTCGCCCGGGCCGACGACCGCGAAGATCACCGTGTCACCACCGGCGGTGCCGCGGCGCACGGCGACCCGGCCCTCGACGACGAGGTGGACGGTGTCGGCGAGGTCGCCCTCGTGGAAGACCACCTCGCCACGGCCGAACCGGCGTCGCACCGCCACCGACAGGACCGCGCGCCGGGCAGGGGCCGGGAGCCCACCCGGGAGTTCCAGCTCCATCCCGCCAGTGCAGCACGCGCGGGCTCCTGTGTCACCACGCGAACAGTGCACGTGTCCTGCGCGGGACGGACCACGGACCCCGGCGACGGGAGCGTGGCGGGACACCCACACCGCAGCCGAGGAGCCGTCGCCATGAGCACCCGTCAGCACCACGACACCGCGCACCACCACCCCACCGTCCGCCGCGACCGTGACCGCTGGGTCTGGGAGTGCGGCTGCGGCGGGGCGTCCTGCCGGACCACCACCTCCCGTCGACCCTGGCGGGAGGTCGTCATCGAGGCGCTGCTCCACTCGGAGCTGCTGGCCCCCTGACGACGCGTGTCAGGCGGGCAGCGTGGCGTCACGCCCCGCGTCCGCGGCCTCCTCCAGCAGACGCCGCTCGGCCTCCTCGTAGAGCGCCTGGGCGCCAGCAGGGGTCGACTCGATCGTCGTCATCCCGAGCCTTCCGTGGGTCGTCAGCGCGCTCATCATGTGGAAGACGACGCCGGTCTGTCGGGACGGGTCGAAGTGCAGGCCGCACCGCGCGACCAGGTCGAACAGGTCGGGCAGGCGCAGGCCCCGCAGGGACGGGTCCTCGAGGTGGTCGGTCGCGACGAGGTGGCGCTCCTCACCGGAGGGGGTTCTGAACGTGGCGCTGACCGGGTCGTACCGCCCGTCGGTGAGGAACTGGAGGGTGAGGAAGGGGTGCGTCGTCCCGCCCTTGCGGACGTTGACCTCGATGGCGTGCGCCTCCCACGTCCCGCCCTGCCGGACGGTGACGAAGTCGACGGCGAAGCGGCCGAGCACCCCCTCCTCGGCGAGCACCGCGCCGACCCGCTCCGCGGCGGCGGTGATGAGGACCGCGTAGTCGGGGTCTGCGGGGAAGCGACAGCCCAGGTACGACTGGCCGCTGGGTCCCCCGAGCACCTGGTCGTGCGTCGAGAGCACCTCCACCTCGCCGAGCGGGGTGACCCACAGCTGCACGCTCGGGCTGCGCAGCTCGTCACCGGTGACGCGCTCCTCGACGATGCCGCCTCGTTCCCGCAGCTTGCCGAGGAAGGTCTCGACGTCGATCCGCTCGTCCTCGAGCTCCATGGCCAGCACCCGCGCGAGCACCGCACCGTCGACCTCGGACGATGCCGGGGGTCGGCAGCCCGGTGAGGTCGACGACGGCGTTGCCCTTTCCCGAGACGCCCTCGTTGAGCTTGACCATCGCCGCTCGGGCGCCGGCCCGGTGCAGCTCGGCGAGCGCCGCGACGACGTCGTCCCGCGTGCGCAGGTCCTCCCGGCCCGACGGGTGGCGCACCCCGGCGCGCGCGAAGACGCGGCGGCAGCCGGTCTTGGTCCCGAGCTCGGACAGCCGCGGGTCCGCGCCGTACATCGGTATGCCGAGGACGACGGCGAGGTCGCGTTCGAGGACGGTCGTCGTGTAGGGCACGAGGTGGCAGAGGCCGGGGTCGGGGACGAGCGCGCGGATCTGCTCGAGGAGCCGAGGGCGCGCCAGGAGCTTCTCGGTGAGCGACTCGGGGCCGCCGTCGCCGACGGCCACGAGGTGCAGCCGCGCCCGTGCGTGGCTGGGGATCACCCCCGGGAGCAGGGAGAGGTAGTACTCGACGACCAGGGGGTCGATGGGCTGCGAGGTCACGTAGACCATGCGCAGCCGGGGCTGGCGCAGGAGCAGCAGGAGGAAGAGGAACCGCTCCTCGAGCGCCTGGCTCAGCGTGCCGGGGTTGCTGACCACACGGTCGACCGTCATCGACGGCACGACGACCACCGACTCCATCGGGTCGTCGCGCCGCATCCCTCGCCAGACCTCCGGCATCCGGGCCTGCAGCCTGTCGTACTCGGCGTTGCGCGCGTCCTCGTCGAGCGCTCGCAGGAGCAGGGCTGGTCGTTCGGGGTCGGTGCTCATCCGGTGGCCTCCGGTCTCACGAGGTCGATGTCGAGGACCTCGTGGACCTCCACCCGACGGCTGATCCCCCTGATGTCCAGGGGGCCGAGCTCACGGGTGAGGACCGGTCCCTCCACCCCGTCGAGCACGCGTTGGGTCACGAGCACCTGCCCCGCGCCCGCGAGCGCGCACAGCCGGGCCGCGAGGTTCGTCACGGTGCCGATGGCCGCGTAGTCGTAGCGGCCGGGGAAGCCGACCCGCCCCAGGGTGGCGAACCCCTGCGCGATGCCGACCCCGAACCCGAGGTCGTGTCCGTGGCGGCGCCAGTCCCCCGCGAGCGCCTCGACCGCGGTGCGCATCTCCACCGCCATCCGCACGGCCCGGTCGGGGGCGTCCGCGCAGGGCACCGGGTCGTTGAAGAACACGAGGACGCCGTCACCCGCGAAGTGCTCGAGGGTTCCCTCGTAGCGGAACACGAGCTCTCCGAGGGCCGCGTGGTACGCACGCAGGACGTCCATCGTCTCCTCGGGCTCCGCGTGCTCGGCGAACGGGGTGAACCCGCGCAGGTCGGTGAACACGGTCGTGATCTCCCGCCGGTGGCTCTCCAGGAAGGAGTCGTCCCCGCTGTCGACGACGAGCCGCGCGATCTGGGGGGACAGGAAGCGACGCAGCCGGCCGAGCCGCTCGAGCTCCTCGACCTGCTCGCGGACCCGCGCCTCGAGCCGCTCGTTCCACTGCGCCAGCGCCGCGGCCTGCGCGACGACCGTGTCGTGGTACCGCTTGATCCGCACGAGGGAGCGCACCCGGGCCAGCAGCTCGGCCTGGTCGAACGGCTTGGTCACGAAGTCGTCCGCGCCGGCCTCGGTGGCGCGGATCTTCTCGGCCGCACCGCTCGCGGTCACCATGATGACGGGGACGAACTCGGTCCTCGGGTCCTCGCGGATCCTGCGGCACGTCTGGTAGCCGTCGAGGCCGGGCATCATGACGTCGAGGAGGACGACGTCCGGGAGCGGGTCGGCGGCGAGCAGGGCCAGCGCCTCCTCCCCGGACGACGCACTGCGCACCGCGTACCCGCGGGGGGAGAGCACGGCGTGCAGCAGCCGCACGTTCTGCGGGACGTCGTCGACGACGAGGACCGTGGCGTCGACGGGACTCACGGCAGACCACCCCGGCGCGCGTACAGCCGGACCTGCGCGGGGAACTCGCGCACGCTGATCGGCTTCGCGATGAAGCCGTCGAACCCGGCGTCGAGGGCGCTGACGCGGTCGGCCGCCATGGCGAGGGCGCTCACCGCCACCACGGGCACGCCGGCCGTCCGCGGGTCGGCCCGCAGGAGGGACAGCGCCGCGTGCCCGTCGATCCCCGGCAGCTGGAGGTCCATGAGCACGACGTCGGGCTCACACCGGTGCGCCGCCCCCACCGCCTCCTCACCCGTGGACACCGCCACCACCACGAACCCGGCGAACTCCAGGACGTCTCGAGCCAGCTTGAGGTTGCGCGGGTTGTCCTCGACGAGGAGCACGGTCACCTCGCTCATGGCGCTCCCCCTCCCCTGCCGCGCCGCCCCCCGCGGGCGACCTGCGACAGGCGCCCGGCGAGCCAGTCGAGCTCCAGGGCGCCCTTGGACGCGACGAACTCGATCCGCCCCTGGAGCCGGTCCCGGTCCCCGGCCGTGAGGGTCTTGGACGTGAGGACCACGACGGGCGTCGCCGCGTGCTCGGGGTCGGCGCGGAGCATGTCGACGACCGCGAAGCCGTCGACACCGGGCATGAGGAGGTCGACGAGGACGACCGACGGAGCCGCGCTGCGCACCACCTCGAGGGCGTCGGCGCCGCGATCCGTCGTCGTCACCCGCCAGCCGTGGGGCTCCAGGGTCGCCCGGATCAGCTCGAGGGCGACGGGGTCGTCGTCGACGACCACGACGTGGCGGTCGGGCGGGCCGTCGCGGTCGGCACCGTCGGACACGGCCCGCCAGACGGCTCCGAGCAGCTCCTCGCGACCCACGGGCTTGACGAGGTAGTCGGCGGCACCCGAGGGCGAACCCGCGCCCGCGCTCCGGCAGGACCGACACGACGACCACGGGGATCGCCGCGAGCGCGGGGTCGCCCTTGATGGCCGCCAGGACGTCCCAGCCGTCCATCCCCGGGAGGTGGATGTCCAGGACCACCGCGGTCGGGCGCAGGGCCCGGACCGCCTCGAGGCCCTCCTCCCCGCTCGGGACCGGCACGGGGCGCAGGCCCGCGGCGCTCAGGTGGACCTGGATGAGCTCGGAGGAGCTCGGGTCGTCCTCGATGACGACGACCGCGGGCCTGGCGTCCTCGACGGGTGCTGCGTAGGGCGCCTGCGCCGGAGCCGGGGCCGGGCGGGCGTGCGGCTGGTCGGGCAGGACGACACCGAAGGTGCTGCCGACCCCGACCTGGCTCCTCAGCCACATCCGTCCGCCGTGCAGCTCGACGATCCGTCGGGTCAGGGTGAGCCCCAGCCCCGTGCCCTCGACGTGCGAGGCGGGGCGCGAGCCCTGCTGGAAGGAGTCGAAGATGCGCTCGCGGTCGTCCTCGGCGATCCCCACCCCGGTGTCGGTGACCGTGAGGACGAGGTCGGAGCCCTGCGTCGTCGCGGCCACCGTCACGGTGCCCCCGGCCGGGGTGAACTTCAGCGCGTTGCCGACGAGGTTGAGCAGCACCTGCTTGAGCCGCAGCTCGTCGGCGTGGGTGCGCGCGGGTGCGGACGACAGGTCGACGACGAGCTCGACCCCGCAGGCGTGGGCCCGCTCCCGCAGCAGCGACAGCACGCCGTGCACGGCGTCGGCCGTCGAGAAGGTCGTGGCGTGGATCTCCATCCGGCCGGCCTCGACCTTCGACAGGTCCAGGACGTCGTTGAGGAGGTCGAGCAGGTGCCGCCCCGCGTCGAGGATGTCCTGCACGTAGTCGGCCTGGCGGTCGTTGAGGTCGCCGAACATCCGCTCCAGGAGCACCTCCGAGAACCCGATCACCGCGTTGAGCGGCGTCCTCAGCTCGTGCGACATGCTCGCGAGGAAGTCGGACTTGTGCTGGCTGGTCCGCTCGAGCTCGCGGCGCTGCCCCTCGAGCTGACCGTAGAGGCGCAGGTTCGTCAGGGCGACGGCCGACTGGACCGCGAAGGCCGTGAGCATGTCGCACGTCTCGTCGCCGAACGTGCCGGTCGTGAGCCGGCGCACGACGAGGACACCGACGATGCGGTCCGGGTTGGTCAGGGGGACGGCGACCACCGAGCGCCACCCCGCCTCGTGGAGGACGTCGAGGTGCGGGTCCCGAGCGACGGCCGACAGGTCGGCCACCTGGAGGGGGCGCCCCTCCCGGGCCGCACGCCCGACGAGCGTCTCGTCGAGGTGGATGCGCACGGACTGCAGGCGGCTCAGGACGGCCGGCTGCGTCCCCCAGGCCGTGCGGACCCGGAACAGCCGGCTCTCCTCGTCGTAGTCCATGAGGGAGCCGCCGTCGGCCCCCGCGAGCGACACCGCGTGCTCGACGATCGTCGTGAGCACGTCGTCGTGGTCCAGGGTCAGCGAGCTGATCGCGCTCCCGATCTCCGCCAGCGCCTGCATCTCCTCGACCTTGCGGGTCAGCCCGGCGCGCTGCACCTGCAGGGCGGAGAACAGCTGCCCGGTGCGCACGGCGAGCGCGGCCTGCGCGGCGAACGTCGTGAGCAGCCGCGCGACGTGCTCGTCGAAGGGACGCACCTGGGTCCGCCACACGAGCAGGACCCCGACCACCTCGTCGTCGACGATCATGGGCGCCCCCATCATCGAGCGGTACCCCCCGCGCCGCTGGAACTCGGGCAGGTTGTAGTCGGGGTCGGCGAGGACGTCGGCGATCTGCCGGGTCGTCCGGTCGAGCGCGACCCGCCCGATGAGGGAGGACCTGTTGCCGGGGACGGGGTGCCCGACGGCGAAGGCCACGTAGTCGGGGTCGTGCCCGGTGAAGCTGGCGAGCCGGAAGTCGGTGCCGTCGGCGAGGCTGATCTGGGCGACGTCGGCGTCGCACAGCCGGCGGGCGTTCTCGACGACGGCCTGGAAGACGTCCTCCTCGGAGGACGAGGCGCGTGCGAGGACGGACAGCACCTCGCCGGTGGCGGTGAGCTGGTCGCGGGCCTCGGCGAGGCGCGCGCCCATCCAGACCGGGTCGTCCGTCGGGGCGGCCCGGCCGGGGGAGCGGGAACGTCCGTCACACGGGACTCCGATCGGGCCGACCGGCCCTGGGGGCTCCTCGAAGTGTGCTCCTCCCCCGGCCCTGCTGTCACCGGCCGCGCGCCACCCCGGCGTCGGCCGGGTCGGGTCAGCCGGCGGGCGGCTGGTGGTGCGGTCGCGCGGCACCGGCGGCCGGGCCCGGGTCGGCCACCCGCGACCGCTCGGCCTCCTGGGTGCGGCGCACCTGCTCCTGGGCGGCGCGCATCGGGTCCATCTCGTGGAGGAGCTCACGACCGCGCGCCACGTGCTTGTGCTCGCACAGCACCTCGTACTTGTTGGCGACGACGTGGCTCACCGAGGTGAAGTCGCGCTGGCCGCGGGTCAGGGCGTAGCCGACCATCGCCCAGACCATGCCGAAGACGGCACCGAAGGCGACGGTGCCGAGGATGTTGACCATGTTGAACCCGCTCGGGTCGAACAGGGCGAAGATCGTGCCGATGAACAGGCCCAGCCACATGCCGGACAGGGCACCGGCCCCGATGACGCGGCCCCGGCGTGAGCCGGCCGGTGACCCGCTCGAGCTGCTTGAGGTCGGTGCCGACGATGAGGAGGTCCTGGACGGGGAACTCGTGGTCGGAGAGGAAGTCGACGGCCTTCTGGGCGTCCTCGTAGCTGTCGTACACCGCCAGGGACATCGGGTACTCCAGCGACAGGGCCGCCCGCAGGCCCGGGCGCATCTGCTGGGTGCTCATGGCCCCATCATCGCAGGTGCGGCTGGGCACCGGCTGGGAGCCCGCTGGGTGCCGGCGGCCGGTCGACGGGCGGTGCGTCGTGGCAGTGCCTACCATCGTCAGGGTGACCCCCACCCTGCACGGAGCCCGCTCGCTCGCGGCCATCGCCACCACCGTCCTGGCGCTCGTCGCGGGCTCCCACCCCGCCGTCGCCACGGCGCCGGGCCGGACGACCGTCGGGCGTGCCGGCGACGTCGGTCGCGCCGTCGCTGGCCAGGGTGAGCCAGCCGAGCCTGTCGAGGGTGGCCGGGTCCGACCGGTACGCCACCGCTGTCGCCGCCTCGAGGAAGACGTACGCCGCGGGGCCGGTCCCCGTCGCCTACCTCGTGTCGGGCACGGCGTGGTCCCACGGCTACTCCGCGATACCGGCCGCCGCCACCGCGGGCGGCCCGGTCCTCTACACCGCCCGGGACTCCATCCCCACCGTCGTGGCCGCCGAGCTCGACCGGCTCCGCCCCGCCCGCATCGTCGTCGTCGGCACGACGACGGCCGTCTCCGCGACCGTGGCGCGGGCAGCGACCCGCTGGACCTCCGACGTCCGGCGGATCGGCAGCGCGAGCAAGGCGTCGTCCTCGCAGGCCCTCAACCGGTCGGCGTTCACGCGCGCCGGGTCGGCGTGGGTGGTCGACCAGGACGCGCGCGCCGACGCGGTGGTCGGTGCCACCGCCGCGGCCGCCCACCGCGGCCCCGTCATCGTCCTCGACGGGGCGGCCTCCGGCCTGCACCCGACCAACGCCTCGCTCCTGCGGGACCTCGGCGTCACGAAGGTGACCATCGTGGGCGCCACCTCGAGCGTGTCGGCCGGGATCGAGGCCGACCTGCGGGCCCTCGTGGGCAGCTCCGGTGTCGTCCGGGCCGCGGGGGCCGACCGGTTCGCGACGGCCGCCCGGGTCAACGCCCTCGCCTGGCCCGACATGGCGCCGGCCGCGGCCTACCTCGCCAACGGCCTGGACCTGACGAACGGGTTCGCCGGCGCCGTCCTCGCCGGTCGCACCAAGCGGCCCCTGTACCTCGTGCAGCCCTTCTGCGTCACGGCCGCCGTGCGACCGGCGCTCCTCGGCCCGGGGGTCACCCGCGTCGTGCTCCTGGGGTCGGAGTCGTCGGTGCGCCTGCTCGCAGGACGCATCGAGGCGTGCCGCAGCATCGATGCCCCGTCGAGCACGTGGGTGCTCGTGAACAAGCGAAATGCCGTGTCCCCCAAGTCTTTCGTCCCCTCGAACCTCGTCGTGCCGTCGATGCCCTACGCCAACGGGCACCGGCTGCGCTCCGACGCCGCCGCCGCCCTGGCGCGGATGGCGTCGGCGTCGTCAGCCGAGGGTGCCGGCCGGGTCGGGATCGACACCGCCTACCGCTCCTACGAGACGCAGAAGGCGCTCTACGACAAGTACCTCGCGCTCAAGGGCCGCACGTGGACCGACACCTGGTACCTGCGCCCGGGCTACAGCGAGCACCAGACCGGGCTCACCGTCGACCTCCTGCCGATCGGGCGCTCCAACTGCAGGATCAACGACTGCATCGACGAGACGCCGCAGGGTGTCTGGCTGGCGCGCAACGCCTGGCGCTTCGGCTTCGTCCTGCGCTACGAGAAGGGCCGGACCTCCACGACCGGGGTCGGGTTCGAGCCGTGGCACTTCCGCTACGTCGGCGAGGCGCTGGCCCGGGCCTACCGCGACGGCGGCTGGCACACCTACGAGCAGTTCCTCGGTCAGCCGGCGGCGCCGACGTACTGACGCGCCTCAGGCCCGGTACTCCTCGAGGAGGCGGCGGCCGATGATCATCTTCTGGATCTCGGCCGTGCCCTCGCCGATGAGGAGCATCGGCGCCTCGCGGTAGAGCCGCTCGATCTCGTACTCCTTGGAGTACCCGTAGCCGCCGTGGATGCGGAAGCTCTGCTCGACGACGTCGGCGCAGTTCTCCGAGGCGAGGTACTTGGCCATGCCCGCCTCGAGGTCGTTGCGCTCGCCGGAGTCCTTGAGCCGGGCCGCCATGACCATCATCTGGTGGCTCGCCTCGACCTTGGTCGCCATGTCGGCGAGGCGGAACAGGATCCCCTGGTGCTCGGCGATCTTCTTGCCGAAGGTCTCGCGCTGCTGGGCGTAGGCGATACCGAGCTCGAAGGCGCGGCGCGACAGGCCGCAGGCGCGCGCCGCCACGTTGACGCGGCCCACCTCGACGCCGTCCATCATCTGGTAGAACCCGCGGCCCGCGACCCCGCCGAGGACCTGGGTGTCCGGCGCCCGGTGGCCGTCGAGGATGAGCTCGGTCGTGTCGACGCCCTTGTAGCCCATCTTCTCGATCTTGCCGGGCACGGTGATGCCCTGCGCGGTCTCGCCGAAGCCGGGCTCCTTGTCGACGAGGAAGGTGGTCATGTTCTTGTAGGGGCTGTCGCTCTCCCCGAGGTCGCTGCGCACGAGCACCGCGACGAGGTTGGCCGAGCCGCCGTTGGTCAGCCACATCTTCTGGCCGGTGAGGACCCACTCGTCGCCGTCGCGCACGGCCCTGGTCCGGATCGCCGCGACGTCGGACCCCATGCCCGGCTCCGACATCGAGAACGCGCCGCGGACCTCCCCGGTCGCCATCCGCGGCAGGTAGCGCTGCTTCTGCTCCTCGGTCCCGTGCTGGAGGATCAGGTAGGCCACGATGAAGTGGGTGTTGATGATGCCGCTCACCGACATCCAGCCCCGGGCGATCTCCTCGACGACGAGGGCATAGGTCAGCAGCGACTCGCCGAGGCCGCCGTACTCCTCGGGGATCATCAGGCCGAAGATCCCCATCTCCTTCATGCCCTCGACGATGGCGCTCGGGTACTCGTCGCGGTGCTCGAGCTCGGTGGCGACCGGGAGGATCTGCTCCTCGACGAACTCCCGCACGAGCTTGACGAGCTCGTGCTGCTCCTCGGAGAGCCCGTCGGTGGTCTGGAGTCGGGACACGCGCGATCGCCGCCTTCGGCTCGGGGGTGGTCTGGCCCCCGAGTATGCCGCCGCCTCCGGGAGGTGAGGAGGCGCCGACGGTGTGAGTCCCCCCACCCCGCGCGCTGCGTGGGGCCGCAAAACCGGTGGCGCCGGGGCTCCGGCGTGGGCCACCCTTGGCTGCACCTGACCGGATCGATGAAGGAGGGCCGTGATGTCGACGACCGCCCCGGGTTCCACCGAGCCCACCACCCCCTTCACCGACCTGGAGCACCGCCGTGGCACACCTGCCCTTCCACCTGCCGCAGAGACAGGCAGCCTTCTCCACCGACACCTCACCTGACGCCCCCACCGAGGGCGAGCGCTGGTCCTCCTGGGACGGCGCGACGCACGGACCGCGTCCGCGTCCGGACTGGGTCATCACCGAGCTCGGAGCCGTCGAGGCCGACCTCGGCGTCCTCAAGACGGGCAAGGAGGCCGACGTCCACGTCGTGCGCCGCTGGCTTCCGGGCACCGACCGGGTGAGCACCATGGCCGCCAAGCGCTACCGCGACGGCGACCACCGCCTTTTCCACCGCGATGCCGGCTACCTGGAGGGGCGCCGGGTGCGTCGCAGCCGGGAACTGCGGGCGATGACCCGCCGCACCGACTTCGGGAAGCAGATGATCGCCGGCCAGTGGGCCGCAGCCGAGTTCGACGCCCTGGGCCGCCTGTGGGAGCTCGACCTCCCGGTCCCCTACCCGGTGCAGCTCGACGAGGGCGAGATGCTCATGGAGTTCGTCGGGACGACCGGGACGACCCCGGTGGCCGCCCCACGCCTCGTCTCGACCCGCCCGGAACCCGGGTTGCTCGCCGAGCTGTTCGAGCAGCTGCGCTCGAGCATGCTCACCCTCGCGCACCACGGCTGGACGCACGGTGACCTGTCGCCGTACAACGTCCTGCTCCACGAGGAGCGGCTCGTCCTCATCGACTGGCCGCAGGTCGTCGACGTCATCGGCAACCCTCAGGGCTTCGACTTCCTGGAGCGGGACGCGACGACGATGCTCGCGTGGTTCCGGCGCAAGGGCCTGGAGGTCGACGCCGGCGAGCTCGTCGGCGACCTCGTCGCCGAGGCGACGTCCCGGTTCTGACCGGGACGTCGCCTCGGGTTCGACTGTCCTGCGGGGTGACTCAGCTGTCGTCGCCCTCGTGGTCGTGGTCGGGCGCCAGCCCGCCACCACTCGGCAGGTTGACGGTCTTCTGCGGCCCGGCCGGCGCGGGCAGGGTGTACCCGCCCGGGACCTTGGTGCCCTTGACCCCGTTCACCGACTCGGTCGAGTAGGCGTAGGTGAGCACGGCCGCCGCGACGACGTCGGAGTTCACGTCGAGGGCGTCGAGCGCCAGGTTGTCGATCGTGTCGCAGGCCTGGTGGTAGCACGGGTCGTAGGACTGGCCCGCGGTACCTCCCCAGATGCTCTCCTGCAGCGGCGTCTTGACGACCTCGGCCCCGGTGAACAGTCCACCAGAGGGGATGCCGTTGTTGATGAAGGCCTGGTAGTCACTGCGACCACTGAACTGGGCGTCGTCGTAGGGCTCGCCCAGCTTGGTGTACAGGCTCTCGAAGAGGTCCTCGATCTGGACCGAGCCCTCGGGGATCGGGACCCCCGCGGGAGCGGGCCAGCTCGACTGGTCGCCGTCGTACACCATGAAGATGTAGTTGGGGGAACCGACCATGTCGAAGTTGAGGTAGAGCGCGATACGGTCCTTCTCGGCCTGGCTCAGGCCCGCGACGTACTCGCGCGACCCGATGAGCCCGCTCTCCTCCGCGCCCCACCACGCGAGGCGGACCGTGTTCTGCGGCTTGACCTTCCTCATCTGCTGCGCGAGCTCGAGGAGCACCGACGACCCGCTGCCGTTGTCGTTGATGCCCGGTCCGGCCTGCACCGAGTCGAGGTGGGCACCCGCCATGACGACGTTGCCGTCGTTGACGCCCTTGAGCTCGGCGATGACGTTCTGCTGGGGACGCGACTCCGGCGCCGGGACGAACACCCGCGCTGTCGAGCCGGCCTGCGCGAGGGCGACACCGTTCGCGTAGCTGCCGCCGACCACGGGGATGGCGACGACGTCGTTGCCACCGAGGGTCCCGATGATGAGGTCGTTGCGGTCCGCCGCCGCCGTGTTGCCCTGGTTGAAGATGATCACGGCCGACGCTCCGGCCGCCTCCGCGTTGAGCGCCTTCACCGCGAAGGGGCAGGTGCCGCGCTGGACCAGGGCGATGGTGCCGGCCGGGAAGCCGGCGAAGTCGGCTGCCTCGCACCCGCTGGTGGAGGTGTTGCCGAGGCCGAGCGCGAGGTCGACGCCGGTGACGGCTGCGGTGACGTCGCCGTAGCCGGTCCCGGTGTACGGGCCGGTCGGGTAGGTGGCGGCGACCGGGCTCAGCTGCTGGAGGGTCGAGGGCCCGACGAAGGTGTACGGGAACTCCTGGGTCGACACGGCCCAGCCGGCGGCCTCCAGGGTCCGCACGACGTAGTCGACGCTGGCGTCGTAGCCCGGCAGTCCGGCGGCGCGGTTGCCGCCGTTGGCGTCCGCGATCGCCTGCAGGGCCCGCTCGTGCTCGAGCACCCCGTCGACGGTGACGCACTCGAGGAGCTTGCTGTAGCTGAGGTTCGTCCGCGAGTCGCAGGCCTGCGCTGTCGGCGCCGCGACGGCGGCGCCCACGGGCAGGGTGGACAGGGCGAGGGCGGCGACGGCGACCAGACCGGTCGTCCTCCCTCTGCGTGGTGGCGAAGACCGATCCATCATGTTCCTTCCGACCGGGTCCGGGTTCTCCGGGCCTTTCGGGAGCCTATGGGTTTGCTGTGCGCCTGACCACCCCTGGAGAAGATGGCCCTACGCTCGGGGGGTGCCGACGATTCTCGCCGCCCCCGCCGTTCCCGACCCGATGGACGCACCGCCCGTGCGCTGGGGGGTGCTCGGCCCCGGCGGCATCGCGACGACGTTCGCCGAGGCCGTCCACCACGGGACCCGGTCCACCGTCGTCGCCGTCGGCTCCCGCTCGGCGGAGCGGGCCGCGGCGTTCGCCGAACGGCACGGGGTGCCGCGGGCCCACGGCTCCTACGAGGACCTCGTGGCCGACCCGGACGTCGACGCCGTGTACGTGGCGAGCCCGCACAGCGAGCACCGTGACCACGCCCTGCTCGCGCTGCGCGCCGGCAAGCCCGTCCTCGTCGAGAAGGCGTTCGCGCGCAGCCTCGCCGAGGCCGACGAGGTGCTCGACGAGGCGCAGGCGCAGGGCCTGCTGGCGGCCGAGGCGATGTGGAGCCGCTACCTGCCCTCCTACGACGTCGTGCGCCGCACCGTCGAGGCGGGGACCCTCGGCGAGGTCCTCCTCGTCGACGCCGACCACGCCCAGCTGCTCTGGCCCGACGGCCCGGCCCGCATGTCGCAGCCCGAGCTCGCGGGAGGGGCGCTGCTCGACCTCGGCGTCTACCCGCTCGCCTTCGCCGACCACGTCCTCGGCGGGCTCGACGCGGTGCGCGCCAGCGCGACCCTCAGTGACCGCGGGGTCGACGTCACGACCACGGTCACGGCTCGCGGGCCCCACGGCGGCATCGCCGCGCTCTGGTGCTCGATGGGCGCGGCCACGTCGTGCACCGCCCGCGTCGTCGGCACCCGCGCGCGCCTCGAGCTCGACGAGGGCGGCAGCTTCTACGGGTCGGCGTGCCGGGTGCGTCTCGTCGGGCCCGACGAGAGCGTCCTGGACGAGTGGGCACCCGAGGTGACCGACCACGGGTTCCGGTACGAGGTCGCCGAGGTGGCCCGCGCCCTCGACGCCGGCCGCACCCAGACGTGGTCGGTCCCGTGGGACGCCACCCGCCGGGTCATGGCGGCGATGGACGAGGTCCGCCGCCAGGTCGGGGTCGTGTACCCCGGCGAGTGAGCCCGCTCAGCCGGTGAGCGCCGCGAGGAACACCGACTCGAGGTCCTCGGGGCGCTCCGCGGTGTGGGCCGCGCCCTTCGTGGACGCCGCGATGTTCCGCAGTGCCTTGGCGTCGGCCGAGGAGCCCAGGGCGATCGTCACGACCTCGACGGGGCGGGCGGGGTCCGCGTCGTCGACGAGGCCGGCCAGGGTCTGCGCCAGGTCCGGGCTGCCAGGGTCCTCGTTCTTGCCGTCGCTGATGAGGACGACGGTGTTCGGTCCCGGTTGCCAGGCGTCGCGCACGGCGGCGACGGCCGCCAGCGTGGTGTCGTACAGGGCGGTGTCGCCCGACGCCTCGATCCTCGGGACCGCGGTCGCGATGCGGTCGCGGGCGGTCCCGCCGCCGAGCCTGCGGTCCAGCCGGCCGAGCGGCACGACCTCGGACCAGTCGGGCCCCCGGGCGGCGCGCGAGAACGTCCAGAGACCCACCGACGCCTCGTCGGCGAAGAAGGGCAGCGAGGCCAGCACCGCCTCCTTCGCGACATCGAGCCGGCTGCGCCCGCTCGTCCCGACCTCCTCCTTCATCGAGCCGGAGACGTCGAGGACGACGAGGACCGAGCCCCGCCGGTCCAGGGCCGTCCAGTTCTGCAGGGTCCGGGCGATGACGTCCTGGCTCGGCTGGGCGGGCGTGTACCGGGGCTCGGTCGCCACGACACCGGTGTCCGGCGTCATCGCGGTGTCGAGGCGGGCGGCGCGCCAGCCGGCGGACCGGAGCGCGGCCTGGGCGCTGCCTCGCACGACGAAGTCGGCGAACGCCTCGGAGGCCGCACGCTGCTCCTCGGACACCCAGCCGCCACGCAGTGCGAGCACCGGCACCTCGCTGACGACCCAGCCCTCGGGCGGGTAGATCGCGGCCACCTCCACCGCAGGCTTGGCGGCGTTGAAGGCCACGACCTCCTGTTCGGTGGCGGGGACGATGGGCAGCCCCGCCAGCCCGTCGGGGGCGGTGGCGCCGGCGCCGCGCAGGGCACCGAGGGCGACCGCCAGGTCGCCCGTCGTCCCGCCGACGGCGTTGTGCGCCGTCACGAGACGGCGCCGGAGGTCGTCGGTGGCCTCGACCCCGATCGCGAGCTCGCGGTAGACCGCCACGGTGGACCCCAGGCCCGCCGTCGAGGTGAGGGCGTTGGGCCACTCGAGGCGCAGTCGGCCCCATTCCGGGTGCTCGACGACGGCCCATCCCCGTGGGTCGTTGGCGAGGGAGCTGAGCCGCTCCCACGTCGGCTGGCGCTCGGGCCAGCCCAGGGCCTCGGCCATCGGACGGGGTGCCGCGAAGACGACCGGGCTCGCGGCGACGACGGGGTAGGAACGGGGCAGCGCCCGCGCGAGGCGCGGGTCGCGGGCGAGGACGGTGGCCCAGAGCGAGGAGTCCGGCACCCAGGTCGTCGGCGCGTTGACGACCTCGCCGTCGAGCGCCCGGGACAGTGCGGAGGCGAGCTCCTGCGGCGAGGACGCCGTGATCCTCGTCGTCGTGCACGGGACACTTGCGCGGTCCTTCATCCAGGCGTCGAAGTCGTCGGCCTGGTCGCCGAGGACCTGCGCGATCGGGGCGGAGGCGCTGATCCGCAGGGTCGCCTCACCCGAGCAGCCGCCGCCGAACACGTCGGCGGAGCCACGGGTGAGCAGGAGCACGACGAGCGTCGCCACGAGCACGAGGGCGAGCGCGGGCAGGAGGACCAGGGGCCTCAGCAGCCGCCGACCCGCTTGCCGGTGACGTCCGTGAGTCCCCCGGGTCGCCCTGCTCGCGGGCCCGGTGGCTCCTGCGGTCATGCCGCGAGTGTGGCGGACGCGGCGCGCCCGCCACAACGAGTTGGCGGAACTGGCGTCAGTGGACGAGGACCCTGCTGCCCACGGGCATGAGGTCGTTCGCCCAGATCATGTTGATCGCCGCGTTCGCGAGGCGCGCACAGCCGTGCGACGCCGCGTACGGCGGGATGTTCGGTGAGCCGTGCACGGCGATGCCGCGGTGGAAGAACCGCGGGCGCCAGAGCTCACCGAGCGAGTTGGTGAGCGGGCCGTCGACGGCGCGGTAGACCCGGAAGCTGCCCTTGGGCGTCGTCGCGATGGCCCGGTTGCCCTTGGTCGAGGTGTACTCCTCCCCGTTGCCCGTGGAGGTGTTGAGGGCGGTGCGCACCCGCCCGTCGCGGACGACGAGGAGGAGCTGGCGGTCGAGGTCGATCTCGACCCCGTCGCCCGACAGGCGCGCCTTGGGGCGGGTGCCGGTGTCGAGGGCGCGCTTCGTGCGCGGGCCGACGATGCCGTCGCGCGAGATCCCGGCGGACTTCTGGAGGGCGAAGACGGCCTGCTGGGTCAGGGACCCGAACGAGCCGTCGGGGGTGCCGAGCCAGTACCCGAGCTCGGAGAGACGGCGCTGCACCGCCAGGACCTTCTCGCCCCGGTCGCCGTAGCGCAGCGAGGTGCGCGGCGTGGCGGTCTTCGTCGGCGTCGGGGTCGGGGTCGGGGTCGTCGCCGTGGGTGAGGGCGTGGGGGTGGGGGTGGCGCTCGGCGTGGGCGTGGCGGAGGGCACCGGCTCGACCGTGGGCGACTGCGTGGGCGACTGGGTCGGGGCGCCCGCCACGGGAGCACCGGAGGACCACTGCGGGACGTAGCCGCAGCCCGCGAGGAGCGTCGCGGCGGCGGTTACCGCGACCAGCCCCACCGACGTGCGACCCCGCGTCGCCGACCGCCCCATGCCCGCTCCCGTGCTCGGTCTCGCCGTCCCGTGGACACGGGCCGACGCTCCATGAGACGACACGGCGCCCGCGACCTCAAATCGGGCGCGCTGGTCGTGACCGAATCGTTGGCTCTACGAGCGTGACCGCACGGCCTCGTGGGTGGCGAGCACCGTGCGGGCCGACTCGACGTGGAGCAGCTCGACCATCCGGCCCTCGTGGACCACGACACCGGCGCCCGCGGCGCCCTCCCAGGCCGCGAGGATGCCGCGCGCCTGCTCGACCTCCTGCGCGGACGGGGCGAAGACGGCGTTGCACGCCTCGACCTGGCCGGGGTGGACGAGCGTCTTGCCGTCGAAGCCGAGGTCACGGCCCTGACGGCACTCGACCTCGAAGCCCTCGAGGTCGCGTACGTCATTCCAGACGCCGTCGAGGACGGCGACCCCGGCTCGTCGGGCAGCCAGCACGGTGAGGGAGAGCGCGGTGAGCAGGGGGGTGCGCCCCGGGACCTGGCGGACCCCGAGCTCCTTGACCAGGTCGTTGGTCCCCATGACGAGCACGGCCAGCCGGTCGGAGGCCGAGGCGATGGCGGAGACGTCGAGGACGGCCGTCGGGGTCTCGACCATGGCCCACAGGCGCGTGTGGTCGGGGGCGCCGTGACGCTCCATCGCCGCCACCAGCGCGCGGACGGCGTCGGCGGAGTCGACCTTGGGGACGACGACGGCACCGGGACCGGCAGCGCACGCCGCGGCGAGGTCGTCGTCGTGCCAGGGGGTGCCGGCCCCGTTGACGCGGATCGTCACCTCGCGGTCTCCGTACCCGCCCGACCGGGCTGCGGCACAGGCGTTCTCGCGAGCCGCGACCTTGTGGTCTGGACCGACCGCGTCCTCGAGGTCGAGGATGAGCCCGTCGACCGGAAGGCTCTTCGCCTTCTCGAGGGCCCGCTCGTTGCTCGCGGGCATGTAGAGGACGGACCGCAGCGGCCGCAGCGGCTCGCTCATGCCGGCTCCCCCGCGCCGGCGTAGAGCTCGGCGAGCTCGGGGTCGTTGGCCGCGAGCCGCTCGGCGAGCTCGAGGACGACGAGGCACTGCTTGAGGCTCGCGTCGTCCTCCATCCTCCCGTCGAGCATGACCGCTCCCGTGCCGTCACCCATGGCCTGCCTGACCCTGCGGGCGTGCGCGACGTCGGCGGCGCTCGGGCTGAAGACCTTCTTCGCGATGGCGATCTGCACGGGGTGCAGCGACCACGCACCGACGCACCCGAGGAGGAAGGCGTTGCGGAACTGGTCCTCGCAGGCGACGACGTCGGCGATGTCCCCGAAGGGTCCGTAGTAGGGGAAGATCCCGTGCATCGCGCACGCGTCGACCATCCGGGCGATCGTGTAGTGCCAGAGGTCCTGCTGGTAGGTGGCGCGCTCGGCGTCGCCGCTCGGGTCCTGCCGCACGAGGTAGCCGGGGTGCCCGCCACCGACGCGGGTCGTCTTCATCCGGCGGTCGGCGGCGAGGTCGGCCGGGCCGAGGCTGATGCCCTGCATCCGCGGGCTCGCGCCGGCGATCTCCTCGACGTTCGCGACGCCCCGCGCGGTCTCGAGGATGGCGTGCACGAGGATCGGCCGGGTCAGGCCGGCCCTGGCCTCGAGCTGTGCCAGCAGGCGGTCGACGTAGTGGATGTCCTCGGGGCCCTGGACCTTCGGGACCATGACGACGTCGAGCCGGTCGCCCACCTCGGTGACCAGGGTCGTGAGGTCGTCGAGCGCCCACGGGCTGTCGAGCGAGTTCACCCGGGTCCACAGCTGGGTGTGGGCCCCGAGGTCGATGGCCCTGGCGATCTCCACGAGCCCCGAGCGCGCCGCCTGCTTGTTCTCGGCCCTGACCGCGTCCTCGAGGTTGCCGAGCAGGACGTCGACCGAGCCGACGAGCTGGGGGACCTTGGCCGCCATCTTCGGGTTGCTCGGGTCGAAGAAGTGGATCATCCGGCTCGGCCGCGCGGGCACCTCGCGCAGCGGCGACGGCGCCCCTACCGCGAGGGGCGTGAAGAAGTCCTTGGCGCTGCGCATGTCGCGGACGCTAGCAGCGGGAACGTCCCACGGCTCGTGAGCCACCTCACACGACGGGGTGCCATGCTGGGGGCCGACCCCGTGAGGAGGCGGCCATGACCCAAGGAACCGGGACGGCGTCGGACCCGTGGGTGCTGACCACGGCGCCCGGCACCTCGACCTACACGATGCACCGTGATCCCGAGGCGGACCCGCCAGCACTCGTGTGCCAGGTCGGGACCACGACGTTGCGCTACCACCTGGACGCGGTCGAGGACCTGCACCGGTGGCTGAGCGAGCAGGGCGGTTGGGTCGACCTCGGAGCCGCCGACGAGAAGAAGGACGCCACCCCCGGCACGGTCGAGGCGTGGGGCCGGTCCGAGCAGAACCCCGTCGGCGGCTGGTACGGCCTGCGCAAGGGGTACCGAGGACGCTTCGGCATGTACCTCCCGCCGCTCCTGGAGGCCCTGGGGCTCGTCGAGCTCACGCACGACGCCCGCAACAACCGGGTTCGCGCCCGATGAGCGAGGAGGCGGCCCCCGGGACGGCGGCCGCCCCCCGCCCGGTCGACGTCACCCGTCTCGTCCACGAGGCCGCGAGCACCTCGGGCCTGCTGTGGGTCAGGGTCCCTGGCGGCGGCACCCACGCCGTGTGGCACGTGTGGCACGACGACGGCGACGAGCGCGGCACCGGCCCCGCCGCGTACGTCGTCTCCGGTCCCGGCGAGCAGTCCCTGCCGTGGCTGCCCGAGGAGGTCGAGCTCATCCTGCGGAGCAAGGACAGCGGAGGCCGCCTCCTCACCATCCACGCGTCGGCGCGCGAGCTGACCCCACAGGACCTGGCCTGGGACGCGGCCGTCGAGGTGCTGCGCCCGGCCCGGCTCAACGCGGTCGGTGACGTCGCGCAGCGGTGGGCCCAGTCGTGCACCATCCACGTCCTGCACCCGCACGGGCGCCTCGTCGAGGGACCCGGCGCGTACGCGGCCACCTCTGGGGCCGAACGGGTCCACCCCGCCGGCGCCACGACCGCTCGCTGGCGCCCCTGGCACTGGCGCGGGAGGTCCCGGGCCCGGGGCTCCCGCCCCGATACCCTGTCGGGGTGAGCACGCCGACCCGGGCCTTCGTCGGCCGACTGACCGAGCTCAACGTCTTCGACCCGCTCGGTGACCAGGTCGGCCGCGCCCGTGACGTGGTCGTCACCTTCAACGTCGCGCGCAGCCGCCCCCGGGTCATCGGCCTCGTCGTCGAGGTACCCGGCCGGCGCCGCGTCTTCGTCCCGATGACGCGCGTCACCTCCGTCGAGGGCGGCCAGGTCATCACGACCGGCCTGGTCAACATGCGCCGCTTCGAGCAGCGCGTCAACGAGACCCTCGTCGTCGCCGAGCTCTTCGAGCGCCCCGTCCGGGTCCGCACCGAGGAGGGCGAGGTCGTCGACGCCACCGTCGAGGACATCGGCATCGAGCAGCACGGCAGCCGGGGGTGGAGCGTGGCCAGGGCGTACGTCCGCACCGGCTTCGGCCGGCCGCGCAGCGGGCTCCCCCGCCTCGGACGTCGTCGCGGGGAGACCCTGCTCGTCCAGATCGAGGACGTCACGGGGCTGCGCGACACCACGGGTGGGCAGAGCGCCGCCCGCCTCCTCGAAGCCTACGAGGACCTCAAGCCGGCCGACCTCGCCGAGGTGATCCACGACCTCACCCCGCAGCGCCGGGCCGAGGTCGCCGCCGCCCTCGACGACGAGCGCCTCGCCGACGTCATCGAGGAGCTCCCGGAGGACGACCAGATCGAGATCCTCTCCGGCCTCGAGGTGCGGCGGGCCGCCGACGTCCTGGAGGCGATGGAGCCCGACGACGCCGCCGACCTGCTCGCCGAGCTGCCCAAGGAGCGCCAGGAGGAGCTGCTCCAGAAGATGGACGCCGACGAGGCGGCCGACCTGCGGCGTCTGCTCACCTACGACGAGAACACCGCCGGCGGCCTCATGACGACCGAGCCGGTGATCCTCGGGCCCGAGGCCTCGATCGCCGAGGCGCTGGCGGTCGTGCGCCGCCAGGAGCTGTCCACGGCCCTGGCCTGCACCGTGTTCGTCTGCCGCTCCCCGCTCGAGACGCCCACCGGCAAGTACCTCGGGATGGTGCACATCCAGCGCCTGCTGCGCGAGCCGCCGCACAACCCGGTCGGCGGCATCCTCGACAAGGACGTCGACCCCGTCGCGCCCCAGGCCACCCTGGGCCAGGTCACCCGGATGCTCGCGACGTACGACCTCGTCGGTCTGCCCGTCGTCGACGACGAGGGTCACCTGCTGGGCGCGGTCACCGTCGACGACGTGCTCGACCACATCCTCCCCGACGACTGGCGCGAGGACCGCCACGACGTCGTGACCCCGGAGGGGGCCGTCCGTGGCTGAGCGCGAGCGCCGCGCCCGCATCGACCAGCCCCGCGAGGGCGGCCGGCGCTGGAGCACGCCCAGCATGCTCACCGAGGAGACCTTCGGCGTGGTCTCGGAGAAGTTCGCGCGCTTCATGGGCACGCCGTACTTCCTCATCGCCATGACGGTGTTCGTCGCGATCTGGCTCGTCTGGAACACCCTCGCGCCGGAGCAGGCCCGCTTCGACCCGTACGCGTTCATCTTCCTCACCCTGATGCTCAGCCTGCAGGCGTCGTACGCGGCGCCGCTCATCCTCCTCGCGCAGAACCGGCAGGCCGACCGCGACCGGGTCACCCTGGAGCAGGACCGCTCGCGCGACGAGCGCAACCTCGCCGACACCGAGTTCCTCACCCGGGAGGTCGCCGCGCTGCGCATCGCGATGCGCGACACCGCGACACGCGACTTCGTCCGCAGCGAGCTGCGCGACCTGCTCGACGAGCTCGAGGAGCGGGGGCTGGCGCTCGTGCGCCGTGAGGAGGTCGCGCAGGGTCCCGAGGCATCGGTCACGGCCGCGGACGGGACGCCCGACCAGCCGACCTAGACTGGGGCCATGCCCCTGGTTGGACCCGACGCCCTGCACGCTGCTCTCGAGACGGTCATCGACCCCGAGATCCGCAAGCCCGTCACCGAGCTCGGCATGGTCGAGTCCGTGACCTGCGACGACGCCGGTCACGTCGCCGTGACGATCCTGCTCACCATCTCCGCCTGCCCGCTCAAGGACAAGCTGACCACCGACACCACGGCGGCGCTGGAGAAGGTCGAGGGCGTCACCGGCGTCACCGTCACGCTGGGCGTCATGAGCGACGAGCAGCGCGCCGAGCTGAAGACCCTGCTGCGCGGCGGGGTCGAAGAGCGCGAGGTGCCCTTCGCCCGGCCGGGGTCACTGACCCGCGTGTACGCCGTCGCCTCCGGCAAGGGCGGCGTCGGCAAGAGCTCGGTCACGGCCAACCTCGCAGCGGCGATGGCGCAGCTGGGCCTGCGCGTCGGGGTCGTCGACGCCGACATCTACGGCTTCTCGATCCCCCGGATGCTCGGTGTCGAGGGTCGGCCCACCCAGGTCGACGACATGATCCTGCCGCCCATCAGCCACGACGTGAAGGTCATCTCGATCGGGATGTTCGTCCCGGGCAACCAGCCGGTCGTGTGGCGCGGCCCGATGCTGCACCGCGCGCTCCAGCAGTTCCTCGCCGACGTCTTCTGGGGCGACCTCGACGTCCTCCTCCTCGACCTCCCCCCGGGCACGGGCGACATCGCCATCTCGACGGCGCAGCTCATCCCCACCGCGGAGATCCTCGTCGTCACCACGCCGCAGCAGGCCGCGGCCGAGGTCGCCGAGCGGGCCGGGGCCATCGCCCTGCAGACGCACCAGCGGGTCGCCGGTGTCATCGAGAACATGAGCTGGCTCGAGCTGCCCGACGGGACCCGGCAGGAGATCTTCGGCTCCGGCGGTGGCCGCGACGTCGCCGAGTCGCTCACCCGCTCCATCGGCACCGAGGTCCCGCTCCTGGGTCAGATCCCGCTCGACACCAGCCTGCGCATCGGCGCCGACCAGGGCATGCCCGTCGTGCTCGGTGACCCCGACACCCCTGCGGCGGTCGCGCTGCGTGGCATCGCCAAGGGGCTCGCCGTCGCGGGCCCGCGGTCTCGCGGGTCGCTCGCTCGGTCTCACCCCGGCCGGTCGCTGACCCGTCAGGTCGCGTCGGCGTCGTAGGGCGTCGGGCGTGCGGGGTCCCAGTCACGCACCGAGGGCGTGCGCGCCAGGTGGGTGACCTCGGGGACGTCGCCGTGGTCGTCGACCGCGTCGGCACCGTCGTCGCCCGACGGGCCACCGCGCAGCCTCGCCGCGTCGCGGACCTCGCCGATCTCCTCACGCAGGGGCGAGAACGCGTCGTCGAGCGGGTCGACGAGGGCCTCGCGGACGATCCGGCGCGGGTCGTACTGCCGCGGGTCGTACTGGCGCCAGTTGATGTCCTCGTACTCCGGGCCCAGCTGGTCCTTCAGCTGCCCCTTGGCGCCCTCGGCCATGACCCGCAGCTTGCGGATGCCGCGGGCGAGCTTGGCCGCGTACTCGGGCATGCGGTCGGGTCCGAGGACGAAGACCGCGATGAGCGCCAGGAGGACGATCTCCCAGCCGTTGACGCCGAGCACCGCGTCGACACCGCCCTTCGTCTCAGTCCTGTGACCCTTGCAGGACCATGGTGACATCCTGCTCGGCGCCACCGCGACGGATGGTCAACGTCACCTCGTCGCCGACGGCCCGGGCGCGGATGGCGACGATGAGCTCGCCGTCGTCGGAGACCGGCTTGCCCTCGAACTTCACGACGACGTCGCCGGGCTCCAGGCCCGCCTTCTCCGCCGGTCCGCCGGGGCTCAGGGCGGGCTGCCCGTTGGGTCCCTCCTCGGCGATGCGGACTCCTTCCCCGTCGTAGCGCGTGTCGAGGAAGACCCCGATGACCGGGTGCACGGCCTTGCCGGTGGCGATGAGCTGGTCTGCGGTCGTGCGCACCTGCGCGCTCGGGATCGCGAAGCCGACCCCGATGTTGCCGCTCTGGCCGCTGATGTCTGAGCCGGGGGCGCGGGCGATGGCGCTGTTGACGCCGATGACGCGCCCCTCCATGTCGAGCAGCGGCCCCCCCGAGTTGCCGGGGTTGATGGCCGCGTCGGTCTGGATCGCGTTGATGAAGGACTGGTCGTCGGCGCCGCCCGGGGTCACGGGACGGTCAAGGGCACTGACGATGCCTGCGGTGACCGTGGAGTCCAGGCCGAGGGGGGCGCCGACGGCGATCACCTCGTCACCGACGACGACGCTGCGCGAGTCGCCGAGGGCCAGCGGGGCGAGGTCGGTGCGCTCGACCTTGACGACCGCGAGGTCGTAGGAGGCGTCGCGGCCGACGATGGTCCCGGGGAGCTGGGTCCCGTTGGCCAGGACGACCGTGATCTTGCCGCCGTCGGCCGCCGCCGCCACGACGTGGTTGTTGGTGACGATGTGGCCGCGGTCGTCGTAGACCCAGCCCGAGCCGGTGCCCTGGCCGTCGGCGCCCTCCACCTTCAGGGTCACCACGCTCGGGGTCACGGTGGCCGCGATGTTGGCGATGGACCCCTGGGGCCGCTCGGTGGCACCCGCGCCGGGGCTGGGCAGCGTGGCCGAGCCGCGGGTGGCGGAGGAGCCGCGGTCGGCCAGCAGGGCCCCGCCGATGCCGCCGACGACCCCGGCGACGAGGGACACGGCCACGGCGACCCCGATGAGGGCGCCCCAGCCGGGACCACGGCGGGTGGTGGCGGGCGGCACGGGTGGCGGGCCGAGGGGGGCGGCACCGGGGTACGCGGTGTAGGTCGGCACGGGCTGCGTGGGCTGGGCCTGGGACGGCTCGCCGCCGCCGAGCCGGGCCCACAACGGCTCCTCGCGGGCCGGGATCTCCTGGGTCGCCTCGTCGGCGGGGCCGCGTCCGCCCCACGGGCGCCACTCGTCGCGTCCGGGCTCGTGCTCGCTCGTCATGGGGACGATGGTGCCCGATGGGTCCGCTCGGACCGGACGGGGGCCGGGTCGCGGGCCACCTCGAGGCGGGCCATGACGACGGCCGCCGCACTCGGGGCGGACGCCGGCTGGGCCGCGGGGGACGTCGTGGTCGTGAGCCCCGTGCGGGCCACGGCCGGTGCGCCCATGACGGTCAGGCTCCAGGCCGCGGCGGCCGAGACCCCCGCGGCGGCGGCGGCGACGACCGTGGCCCGCAGGGGGCTGCGGTGGCACGGCGGCGCCGAGGGAGCGAGCAGGGCCAGCGGCTGCGTGCCGGCGACGGAGACGGTGCGGGCCGGCGCCTCGGCGGCCATCGCGCTGCCGAGGGCGAGCAGGGTGCCGCGCAGGTCACCGGGCATCGACGGGGCGCCGGCGAGCGCGGTGCGGATGCGTCGCTCGGAGTCGACGGTGTGGGCACACACCCGGCAGACGACGAGGTGGCGGTCCCACTCCCACTGGCGCTCCGCGGGGAGGCGGCCGGCGACGTACTCGCTCAGCTCCGCCCCGAGGCATCGCACGCGTGGGGTGAGGCTCATACCACTCCCGCGGCCGGGCGGCGGACGAGCCGCCCACGGCGGGCCCGGGCCGGGGTCGTGGAGGGCTGCGGAGCGCGGTGCGCGAGCGCGTCGCGCAGCTGGGCACGGCCGCGGTGGATGCGCGAGCGCACCGTGCCGAGCTTGATGCCCAGGGTCGCCGCGACCTCCTCGTAGGACAGCCCCTCGATGTCGCACAGGACGACGGCGGCGCGGAAGTCGGGCGACAGGGCGTCGAGGGCACGCTGGACGTCGTCGTCGAAGTGGGCGTCGTGGTAGGCCTGCTCGGGCCCGGGACCACGGCTGGGGAGGCGGGCGGCCGACTCGTCGGACAGCGCGTCGAAGCGGATGCGCTGCTTGCGCCGCATCTTGTCGAGGAAGACGTTGGTCGTGATGCGGTGCAGCCAGCCCTCGAAGGTGCCGGGCTGGTAGGTGTGCAGCGAGCGGAAGACCCGGACGAAGACGTCCTGGGTGAGGTCCTCGGCGTCGTGGACGTTGCCCGTGAGGCGGTAGGACAGCCGGTACACCCGCGCGGAGTGCTGCTCGACGACCTCCTCCCACGTGGGCGGCACCCAGCCGGTGGCGTCGCCGCGCACTGCGGCGTCCGTCGTCGTCATCGGTCCGTCCTCACCTGGCTGCTCATGTCACCCATCGATACGCGTCGTACCCGTGGATTGTTCCCGGTTTCCCTGAACGAAGGCTGGGAACGGTGTCGGCGCGGCGCGGCGCACGCCCGGGTCCTAGGGTGTGGGGCATGAGCACCCTCAAGCCGGCCAGCTGGTCCTACGCCGAGGAGTTCGTGCCCGAGCCCGACGTCGTCGAGGCCGCGCGCCGTCGTGGGCTCGAGCTCGGTGCGGCCGCCCCGGTGGGAACCGGCGCCGGGGCCGCGCTGCGCCTGCTCGCCGCCGCGGTCCAGGCCCGGCACGTCGTCGAGGTCGGGACGGGGGCGGGCACGTCCGGGCTGTGGCTGCTCGCCGGGATGCCCGACGACGGCGTCCTCACGACCATCGACGTCGCGGCCGAGCACCAGCGGCTCGCCCGCCAGGCCTACGCCGAGGCCGGGTACCCGACCCAGCGCACCCGCGTCATCACGGGGGCGGCGGCCGAGGTGCTGCCCCGGATGACCGACGGCGCCTACGACCTCGTCCTCATCGACGCCGACAAGGACAGCTACCCCACCTACGTCGAGCACGGCGTGCGGCTGCTGCGCCCCGGCGGGGTGCTCGTCCTGGACAACATGCTGTGGCACGACCAGGTCGCCGACCCGGCCGCCCGCGACGCCACGACGAGCACGCTGCGAGACCTGGGCAAGGCGCTGCGCGACCACGACGGCCTGGTCACGGCGCTGCTGCCGGTGAGCGACGGCCTCATCGCGGCCGTCAAGCGCTAGCAGCTCAGTTGACCGAGGGGCCCGCGCCCCGGCGGAAGCCGGCCGGGCCCTCGGCGATCGCGACGACCTCCCACTCCTCGATGGCCGTGGGGGCCGACCCGATGATGGTGCTCCCGGGCGCCTCGGCCGCGCCGGGCTCGAAGCCCTCGCGGAAGACCTTGCGCTCCTGCTCGCTGTCGAAGACGTAGGTCCCCTCGAACCACTCGCCGTCGCGCATCCGCCACACCTTGAAGGCCAGCCCGTCGAGGAACATGAAGCGGGCGATCGAGGTCCCCACGACGTACTCGCGCAGCTGGTCGGCCGCGTCGTTCGGCGCCTCCTCCAGCGACCATCGCACCGTCAGTCCGTAGCCGGCGTTCATCAGCGCATTCCCTCCAGCCACCGCAGCAGCAGTCTCGTTCCGTATCCGGTGGCCCCCTTGGCGGAGATCCCGGCGTCGACGTCCGAGCGACCGGTCCCCGCGATGTCGAGATGCGCCCAGCGGCGCGTCCCGACGAACTCCCGGAGGAACAGTGCCGCGATGACGGCGCCGGCCCCCACACCGGTGGCGATGTGGTTGAGGTCGGCGACGTCGGAGTCGAGGGCTTGACGGTAGGTGTCGGACAACGGCATCGGCCACAGTGTCTCACCAGTCGAGGTCCCGGCGGCCACGAGCGCGTCGCTCAGGGCGTCGTCGGTGGCGAACACCGGGGCCGCGACACGACCCAGCGCGATGCGGGCGGCGCCCGTGAGGGTGGCGACGTCGACGAGCCAGTCGGGGTCGAGCTCGGCGTCGGCGTACGCGAGCGCGTCGGCGAGCACCAGGCGCCCCTCGGCGTCGGTGTTGCCGACCTCGACGGTGGTCCCACCGACGTGGGTCACGACGTCGCCCGGGCGGTAGGAGGCTGCACCGACGGCGTTCTCCGCGAGGGCGAGCAGGCCCGTCACCCGGACCGCGACGTCGAGCTCGCGACAGGCTGCGAGGACGGCGAGGACGACCGCCGCCCCCGACATGTCGGTCTTCATGCCGAGCATCCCGTCGGCCGGCTTGACCTGCAGACCCCCGGTGTCGAAGGTGATTCCCTTGCCCACGAGGACGACCCGCGGGGTGCCGGCGGTGGCGCCGGCGGGCTCGTGGTCGAGCCGGACCAGGCGCGGTGGGGTGGCCGACCCGCCGCCCACGGCGAGGATTCCACCGAACCCGTCGCGACGCAGCCGGCGCTCGTCCCACACCGTCACCTCGAGGCCGCTCGTCCTGCCGACCGCACGGGCCCGGCCCGCCAGCCACGCGGGGCTCTTGGTGTTCGACGGGGTGTGCGCCAGGCCGCGGGCCACGAGCTGGGCGCGGGCCCGGACCACGGCCCGTGCCACGGCTGCGGCGTCCGTCGTCCCGGTGACCACGGCCTCGGTGGCCGCGTCCGCTCCGGCGGTGGCGCCGTCCCTCGTCCAGCGCGGGGAGGCCCAGGACCCGAGCACGGCGCCCTCGACGTAGGCGGGCAGGTCGTCGCGGCCGGCGGTGGCCCCCACGGCGTGGACGACGCGTCCGGCGCCGCGGGTGGCGCGACCGACCGCCGCCCCCGCCGTGCGCCACTCGTCGGTGGAGCCGTCGCCGGTGCCGACGAGGAGGACGCGGCGCACCGCGTGGGCCCCCGGGGGTAGGGGCACCGTGGTCACGGTGCCGGCGGTGCCGCGCGGCTCGTGCGTCTCCAGCACCGACCCGGCGTCCAGGGCGAGCGCGGTGAGGGCGAGGACGACCGCGGCGCGACCGTCGTCTGCGGACCCGAGCGGGGCGACGAGGGTGGCGCCGTCGGACACCGTGGTCGCCAGCACGTCCTCGAGGCGGTCGGTGACCGACCAGGACGAGGTGCGGGGGTCGAGGATGACGTCGTCGCGAGGCACCCGCAGGACCCTACCCGTGGACACGACGAGGCCCCCACCGCCGGCGGTGGGGGCCCGGTCATCAGCTGCGGGGGAAGGTCAGTTCAGGCCTTCGCAGTTGTCGATCGCCTCGCCGAGGGCACGCACCTCGTCGGGGGTCATCTCGACGACGAGCCGCCCGCCACCCTCGAGCGGCATGCGCAGCACGATGCCGCGGCCTTCCTTGGTGACCTCGAGCGGGCCATCGCCCGTCCTCGGCTTCATTGCCGCCATGGCTGAATTCCTTCCTCGTCACGGTCACGGGGGTCTGCACCGCGTGACTCCCGGCGCCGGACCGCCGGAGTTGGGTTCCAGTATCCCGTAGCCGTGGGACAGGACGAAATCAGTCCGCGGCGGCACGGTGGGCCGAACACCGCTCCCGGCGAGTGGATCACGGGGGGAAGGACCCCCACGGGGTGTAGACGAGCAGGGCGCAGGTCCACCACACCAGCCCGCCGAGGAGGACGAGCATGACGACCCCGACGCGGCGCCTCCAGTGGGGCACCACGCTCTGGCCGTTGGCGGTCCGCATCGCGACCGACGCCACGAGGGCGGCGAGCGGGATGTCGAGGAGGAGGAAGCGCCACATGCTCGTGATGGGGCGCACGACGGCGAAGAGGTACATGGGGTACGCGAGCGCCCAGGCCCGCGCCTCGATCGAGATCCACCGGCCGTGTCGGCCCAGGACGAGGGCGATGTAGGTGCCGGCGAGCGCGAGGAGGACGACGACGCCGCCGAGCCCCTTGCCCTGCCAGGCCCACTCGAACCACAGGACGAAGGGGCCCTTGTCGGGCCGCTGGCCCCAGGCGGCCTGGACGTCGAAGAATGCCGTGGGGACACCTGTGGCGATACCGGCCACGACCGGCCAGGCGATGGCGCTGACCCCGAGCATGCCGAGCATGACGACCGCGCTGGCCCGTTGGCCCGCCAGGGGCGCGACGCCTGCGGCACGGTCCTCGCGCCAGCGGACGACGAGGTGGATGAGGGCGGCGACCCCGAGGGCCGGGGCGACCCCTCGGGTGAAGCCCAGGGGCAGGGCGATGACCGCGACCCAGAGGTAGCTGCGGCGCACGAGCAGGAGGAGCGCGCCCGCGACGAGGGCCACCGCGAGCGCCTCGGTGTAGGGCTTGAGCATCACGGCGGTCGTCGGGTAGAAGCACCAGAGGCAGGCCGCCACGAGGGCGAGGCGCTCGCGCTGGGGCTGCCGGTCGGCGTGGACCCCGCTGCGCAGCAGGGCCCAGATGAGGACTGCCGCGACGCCCGCGAGGACGACGTTGAGCACACCCCCCGCGAGCGCGAAGGGCAGCCCCGTGAGCATGACGCCCTTCACGAGGTAGGGGAAGAGGGGGTAGAACGCCCACGCGCTGTAGGTGATCCGTCCGTTGTCGGCGTCGACGGGCAGGGGGACGGGGTACCCGTCGCGGACGATCCGCTCGTACCAGACGCTGTCCCACAGGCCGAACATGTCGCCGACGTTGGGGGCGGCGTGACCGACGCCCGCCGGGTTCTGGAACCACGTGGCCGCGATCCAGATCGCGACGAAGGACACGACGCGCGAGAGCGCGTAGACCGTGAGGACGGTCAGCACGGGGTGCGACAGCGCCCGCGCGCCGATCGCGTGCCGACCTGCGGAGGTGAGCGGGTTGATCCGGACGGGTGCGGCGTCCTCGACCTCAGCCAGCGCCATCGGTCACCGCCCTGACGTCCCAGACGTGGACCCCACCGGTGTGCGCCGCCGGTTCCCCGAACGCGCTGGTGAGCGAGCCGAGCAGCGCCTCCGCCTCGGGCCGGGCGTCGGGCAGGACGATGGCGTCGACGCGACCGGCGCGCAGGTCGGCGTGGAAGGCCTCGACGTCGGCCGGCGACGCCTCCTGCTCGATGCCGGCGACGGTGACCTCGGCCATCCACTGCGTGAGCAGGGTCGGGGTGGCGCCGTACTGACCCACCCGCTCCGGCGAGGTGTCGGGGCCCACGAAGTAGCCGGCGACCACGGGGAAGCCCCAGCGTGCCTCGGCCTGCCACTCCAGGGCCCGGGTGTCGCCGACCCAGGGCGCCGGGGCCGCCAGCACCGACCCTCCCTCGTCGACCCACTCGCGCCACGTCCCGTCACTGAAGAAGGCCGGCATCGGTGCCCGCGGGTCGACCACGAGCGGGGTGGGGAGGACCGGCAGCAGGACCAGACCCGCCGCGGCCACGGCCGTGACGACGCCGGCCGCGGAGTGACCGGCGGTGCGCGCCACGACGCGCCGCAGCTCCTCGGTGCCCAGGGCGAGCAGCGCCCCGAGCGCGGGGACCGCCACGAGGGTGAGGCGGGTGGGCAGGACGTTCTCGATGACGGGAAGCTGCTCGAGCAGGGCCCACGGGCCCGGGATGCCGGTGGCGACGCCCGCGACGGTGACCTCCTCGCCCAGCGAGAGCCAGCAGGCGACGATGACGACGGCCGCGAGGGCCCGCACCACGACCCGGCGCCACAGCACGACGGTGACGACGAGGGCGGCGAGCAGGAGCGGGATGCCGAAGAACGAGTTCTCCTCGGTGCGGTTCATCGACACCGCGGCCGAGGCCCAGGGGTCCGCCCCGATGCTGAGCGTCGCCCTCCCCCACAGCTGGCTCAGGTCGTTGCCGGCCGGCGGGTGCCAGATCGAGCCGTAGCTGCGGGGTCCGGCGAACTGCCACCACAGGGGGAAGGCGACGAGGGCCACGGTGAGCGCGGCCCCGATGCCGACGCCCGGCAGGAGCCTGCGCAGGTCGAGGCGCCGGTGCGCGAGCAGGACCAGGCCGGCCACGAGCATCCCGAGCGAGGCGAGGAGCAGCACCTCCTCGCCGATGAGGACCTGCCAGGCGACGAGGAGCCCCAGGACGATGCCGTCGCGCACCCGGCGGGCGTCGTCCTCGGCCAGGCGCAGGACGCGGTCGAGGATGACCGGGACGAGGAACTGCGCGACGAAGTTCGGGTGGCCGTTGGCGTGGGAGACGATCCCGGGCGCGAAGCCGACGAACCCGGCACCGAGCGCCGCGGCGAGCGGGTGGACCGCGAGGCGGCGGCGGAACAGCCAGTACCAGGCGCTGGCGGTGAGGGTCAGGCCGAGGAGCTCGACGAGGATGAAGGTGACCTGCGGACCCGCGAGCAGGGTGAGGGGTGCGAGCGGGATGCCGAGCCCGAGGACCGAGGCGTTGGCCATGAGGTTGACACCGTCGGGGAAGTTCTGGAGGTCGCTGAACAGGGGGTTGGAGAACGTCGCGAGGTTGTGCGCCGTCGCCCCGAAGTACCACTCGAACGCCTGCTGGTCCTGCACGCCCTGGGAGAGGTGACCGGTGAACGGGGCGGCGAGGAGCCCGGAGAGCACGTACGCCGCCATGACGAGGTAGGCCGCGGGCGCGAGGAGGTCGGCGCGGCGCAGGGGCGTCGGCCCGGGCCGCCGGGCGGGCTGCACGGCGGGCTGCGCGGCGGGCTGCGGGGAGGGTGCCTCGGCCTCGGGGAAGGCCAGCTCCGCCGATCCCGCGGCGGGAGAGAGGACCTCGGGCTCCCCCCGCAGCCGCGCGATGGACCGGTCGTGCTCGGCGACGCGCGCCTCGAGGGTGTCGACGACCGCGTCGACCTGGTCCATCCGGTACCCGCGGAGCTGGGGTGCGAAGCCGCCGGGGTCGGCCACACCGGCCGTGGGGCGGGGCCGGCCGAGGAGCCAGGCCGCCGCCGCGACGACGGCGACGCCGAGGGCGGCCAGGAGCAGCGACCAGGTCACGACACGGTGCCGGTCTCGGCACGGCGCAGCAGCCCGTCGACGACCCGGCCGAACAGGACGGGGCCGAGCCGGTCACCGAGCGGGCGCGTCGCGCGGCGCAGGCCCGGGAGCCAGATCTCCTCGGTCCACTCGACCTGCGAGCCGCCCGGCGCGCCCGGGCCGTCGGTCACGACGATGTCGGCCCAGCCGTGCAGGAGGCGGCCGGTCTTGACGAGCCGGAGCCGGCGGCCGGGCGTCAGGGCCGTGACGAGCATCCGGTCGGCGACGCGCAGCGGGCCGAGGTGGGTCCAGGCCACGACCTCGGCGCCCAGCCGCAGGCCCTCGTCGGGGACCTGCACGTCGGTGAAGGGGACGTGGCGGGTGTGCTCGGCGAGGTCGGACACCGCCGCCCAGGCCCGGTCCGGCGCGAGCGGGGTGCTGCGGCTGATGGTGAAGGCCATGGTCAGGTGCTGTCCCGCAGCGACTCCAGGGTGCGCTCGCGGTCGGCGAGGTCGTCGCGCAGCGCCACGAGGCGGGCGTCGACCTCCTCCATCCGGTAGCCCCGCGCCGCGGTGTCGAAGCGCACGGTGTCGACGTCGGCGGACCGCGGGTCGCTCGGGAGCCCGTGGTCCGGCGTGCTGGCCACGGCGTCGGCCAGCGGGTCGACGGCGATCCGCCCGCCCGCCACGGCGAGCACCGTCGCCACGAGGGCGACGGCGACGAGGGCGAGCAGGATCAGCGGGACCACGCGCCGATCCTACGAGCCCGACCCTGCCCTACGAGCCCCGCCCGCCCCTAGACCGAACCGGACTCCCGCATCCCGCCACGCGCTCCACCGTCCGCAGCGACGATCGTGGCGACCGCCTCGTCGATGTCGTCGGTGAGGGTGAGCAGGCCCAGGTCGCGGGCCCCGATGGTGCCGGCCTCGGCCGCGGTCCCCCGCAGCCAGTCCAAGAGCCCGCCCCAGTAGTCGGTGCCGACCAGGACGATGGGGAAGCTGGTGACCTTCTGGGTCTGGACCAGCGTCACGGCTTCGAAGAGCTCGTCGAGGGTGCCGAAGCCACCCGGGAGGACGATGAAGCCGGAGGCGTACTTCACGAACATCGTCTTGCGGGCGAAGAAGTAGCGGAAGTTGACGCCGAGGTCGACGTACTCGTTGAGCCCCGCCTCGAAGGGCAGCTCGATGCCGAGCCCCACCGAGGTGCCACGCGCCTCGAGGGCGCCGCGGTTGGCCGCCTCCATGGCGCCGGGGCCGCCGCCCGTGATGACCGCGTAGCCGGCCTCCACCAGGGCCGCGCCGAGCCGGACGCCGAGGGCGTACACCGGGTGGTCGGGCGTGGTGCGGGCCGAGCCGAAGACGCTGACGGCCGGTCCGAGCTCGGCGAGGGCCCCGAAGCCGGTGACGAACTCGGACTGGATGCGCATGACGCGCCACGGGTCGGTGTGGACCCAGTCGGCCGAGCCGCGGCTGTCGAGGAGGCGCTGGTCGGTCGTCGAGCCGGGCACCTGGGTGCCGCGCATGATGACGGGGCCCTGGCGGTACTCGTCGGGTCGGCGGCGGCCGGTGGGCGCGTCGGCGGCGGGGGTGGCGGGCTCTGGGGTCGGGTCCACGCCGTCACGCTATCCCCCGAGGGGGTGGGCCGTGCCGGGTCAGGCCAGCCAGCGCACGAGAGCGGCCTCGCACGCGCCGTACTGCTCGACCGGGCACTGCTCGTCGTCCATGTGCGCGAGGTTGGGGTCCCCGGGGCCGAAGTTGACCGCCGGGACGTCCATCGCGGAGAACCGCGCGACGTCGGTCCAGCCCTGCTTGGCCTCGACCGGCAGCCCGAGCGCCGCGACGAACGCCTGGGCGGCGGGCAGGGTGAGGCCGGGCCGGGCGCCCGCGGCGTTGTCGACGACCTCGACCTCGAGGCCCGCGAACACCTGGCGCACGTGTGCCTCGGCATCGTCGAGCGTCAGGTCCGGTGCGTAGCGGTAGTTGACGGTGACCACGCACCGGTCCGGGATGACGTTGCCCGCGATCCCTCCGCTGACCATGACGGCGTTGAGCGCCTCACGGAACTCCAGCCCGTCGACCTCCCGGGTCGCCGGCTCGTACGCGACGAGGCGCGCGAGGACGTCGGCCGCGTCATGGATCGCGTTGTGGCCCTTCCACGGCCGGGCCGAGTGGGAGGCGATGCCCTTGGTCGTGACCTCGGCGCGCAGGGTTCCCTTGCAGCCGCCCTCGACGCGGGCGTCGGTGGGCTCGAGGAGGACGGCGAAGTCGGCGTCCTCGATGAGGTCTCGGCGCTGCTGCTCGACGTGGAGCAGGCCGTTGAACTGCGAGTCGATCTCCTCCGCCTCGTAGTAGACGAAGGTGATGTCACGGCTGGGCTCGCGGACCTCGTGCGCCACGCGGAGCATGACGGCGACGCCGCCCTTCATGTCGACCGTGCCGCGTCCCCACAGCACCTCCCCGCCGGGGCCCTCGACCCGGCGGGTCGGCAGGTTCACGGGGTCGACGGTGAGCGGGACGGTGTCGATGTGGCCGGCGAGGACGACGCGCTCGGCCCGTCCCAGGTTCGTCCGGGCGACGACCGTGTTGCCGAGCCTCGTGACCTCGAGGTGCGGCAGCGCACGCATCGCCTGCTCGACTGCATCGGCCAGCGCGGCCTCCCCCAGGCTCACCGACTCGATGTCGCACACCGCGGCGGTGAGCGTCGTGACGTCGAGGGACAGGTCGAGGACTGGTGCGCCGGAAGCCATGTCCGCCACCCTAGTTGCGTCCCGGGCACGTTCCGCGCCACCTCACCTCTCGGCCCGCTGGGGGTCCGTCACGTCAGCATCCGGCACAGCTCGCGCTCCAGCCGGCTGGTGGTGCGGGGCCGTCGCGTCGTGCTCGGGTGGCGAGGCTGCCTGGGTCGTCGGAGGGGACGCCGGGCCGGCCCGGTCCGCGGAGCAGTCGCGACGGGGTCGCGGTGGCAGGCACGGCCGGTCGGTTCGGTCAGCTGCCTGCCAGTCGCGAGCTCACGCGTGTCGGTCGGGTCGTCGTGGACGGTGGAAGGCGCGCTCTGGCTGCCCCAGCCGAGCAGGGGTGGGGGTTGGGAGCGGTAGGTGCGCCCGAGCGGGGTGCGGATGACGACCTCGCGCCCTCGCGCGGCTCGGGTGGATTGGTGTGGCTCCGGCACGTGGGCGGTGGTGGTTCCAGCCGGGGGCTTCCTTGGTGTGGTTGCAGCGGGCGCACTTGCCGTTGCCGGTGGTGTAGTTCGTCGCTCCGCCGTCGCGGGCGGGGACGGCGTGGTCGGCGTGGGCGATCGCGGCGCCGCACCAGGGGGTGGTGCACAGGTCGTCGCGCAGCACCAGCATCCGGCGCAGCAGCCCGGTGAAGGTGCGCCGGCGGGAGTCCATGGCGACCAGGTCCCGCCCGGAGGGGGTGGTGTACAGCCGGCGCAGCCACACCGTGGCCTCGTCGTTGTCCACGTCGCCGCCGGCGGGGCCGTGTGCCGCCGGGGGGCCGGGGTCGCGCAGCCACCACCGGGCCAGGGGTGCGGGCAGGGCGCCGTGGCCGGGGACGCGGGCGGGTTCCATCACCGAACGGTGCGGGTCGCCGGTGCCCAGCAGCGCCCGGTCGGTCATCACCAGGTGCACCTCCACCGGCTGCACCTGCCCCACCGCCCGCCCGGACAGCACCGCCAGCGCGGTGTCGGCGGCGACCGCGCCGACGCCCCGCCCGGCGTGCGGCTCATCGTCGTGGTGCCCGGCGACCACCGAGCGGGCCCGCGCCAGCAGCGCGGCGTGGGCGCCGGCGACCTCGACCATCGGCCCCAGCACGCTCAGGTACCCCATCCCGTCCGGGGCGGACCGCACCGTGACCCGCCGTGAGCGCACCGCCGCCTCCATCCGCGCCACCACCGCCGCCGCGTCCAGCTCGGCCGCGACAGCCCGCGCCGCCCGCTCCGCACCCCGCACCCCGAGCCGGCCCAGCAGCGGCCCCACCCGCCCGTCGAGCACGGCCCGGTCCTGAGCCCGGGTCAGCACGCAGGACGCCTCGACGACCTGGACCACGGCCGCCTCGGAACACACCCCGGCCGTCAGCGCGCCCATCGTGCGCGGCAGGTCGTGCACCAAGCCCGCGACACCCGCACGAACCGGTCCCCACACCACGGCGACTCCCGCCGCGCCAACGCCACCTCCGAGCCCACCGAACGGGCCACGTCCCGCGGCGCCACCACTTCGCGCGAGAGCCGCACCGCATCCACCAACCGCGCCTGCAACGCCGCCGCGGCCCCCTTGACCCGCTCCAGCTCCGCCACCAGATCCACCCGCTCCCGGTCCGACGCGCCATCCACGTCGACCGAGCCCAGCACCTCACGGAACCCCCGCACCACCGCCACCGGCGACACCAGCCCCAGCGGCGTCACCGAGCCGGCCGCGGTGGTCCCCGCCCCACCCGACCCGCCCTCCACCACGCCCCCTGCCATGCCCCCAATCGTACAAACGTCCACCGACAATCGCGATGCCGGCGCGGGTGGGCTGTGGACAACCCTGCAGGCCGGAGGGCAGACATCTGAAGTCCCTCGCCGGGTCGGGGGACGAGGGCTACGAGCCCCTCCCCCTCGGGTCGGCGGAGGAGAGACCTGCGCGAGCCCCCGCGGTCGGCGGACGATGCCACCGAATCCGCCCGGCTCTGCCGGGCGACGGACCGAGTCGCCCCTGGGCCCAGGGCACGAGCGCTCCGATTCACGGCCCGTTCGCCCGGTGGGCGGCGACGGACCGCGTCCGCCCGTTCCTCACGCAACCCACCGGACGCGCTCAGGGTCCACCCATCCCACCCCCGTAGGCTTGACGCCATGACGCGCACCGCCTGGGGCCACGGCCTCCTCACCACCACCGACGAGGGCGCCGTCCTCGACGCCTGGTACCCCGCACCCGCCCTCGGCGAGCCCGACGGGTCCGCCGCCCCGGCCGAGCTGGAGGCCCTCGTGGGCGCCGACGAGGTCCGCAGGGTCACGCGGGTCCTGGCCACCGTCGCGGTCGACCTCGACGCCGCCCCGGCCGGGCCCGAGGACGCCTACCTGCGCCTGCACCTGCTCTCCCACCGCGTCGTCACCCCCAACAGCATCAACCTCGACGGGATCTTCGGCGTCCTGCCGAACGTCGTGTGGACCACCCAGGGACCCTGCGCCGTCGACGGCTTCGAGCTGACCCGCGCCAGGATGCGCGCCCGCGGCCCGGTCCAGGTCCTGGGGGTCGACAAGTTCCCCCGCATGACCGACTACGTCGTGCCCTCCGGGGTCCGCATCGCCGACGCCGACCGCGTCCGCCTCGGAGCCCACCTCGCGAGCGGCACCACCGTGATGCACGAGGGGTTCGTCAACTACAACGCCGGCACCCTGGGCTCCTCGATGGTCGAGGGCCGGATCAGCCAGGGCGTCGTCGTGGGCGACGGCTCGGACATCGGCGGCGGCGCGAGCACCATGGGCACCCTGAGCGGCGGGGGGACGCAGCGGGTCAGCATCGGCGAACGGTGCCTGCTCGGCGCCGAGTCGGGCCTGGGCATCGCCCTCGGTGACGACTGCGTCGTCGAGGCCGGCCTCTACCTCACCGCCGGGACCAAGGTCACCCTCCCCGACGGGACGGTCGCCAAGGCGAGCGAGCTGTCCGGGCAGGGAAACCTGCTCTTCCTGCGCCACTCCGTGACCGGCACGGTCCAGGCGCGTCCCCGCGACGGCCACGGCATCGTGCTGAACTCGGCGCTGCACGCCAACGACTGACCCGGAGAGGACGCCCACCCCGATGCCCCGAACCACCCGTGGCACCCTGACGCTCGCCGAGGAAGGGCCCCGCTCCCCCGGTCGGCGACGCCTCGGCGTGCTGATGACCCTCGTCCTCGTGGGGGTCCTCGGTACGGCGGGCTACCTCGGCATCCGC
The DNA here is from genome assembly GCA_963795035.1 of uncultured Actinomycetota bacterium. Taxonomy (GTDB): domain Bacteria; phylum Actinomycetota; class Actinomycetes; order Actinomycetales; family Dermatophilaceae; genus Oryzobacter. Next base: position 61,115 of record CAWCFZ010000007.1, read on the forward strand.
CACCTCGGCCGGCTCGCGGCCGGCGAGACGTGCCGCGTCACCGCGTCGGGCACGACCTTCCAGTGGGCGCCCGACCAGGCGAGCAACGCCGCGGCCATCACCGCGATCTCCGTCAAGCGCGGCCTGCCCCCGCGCGCCGCGACGATCGCCATCGCGACGGCGATGCAGGAGTCCAAGGTCCGCAACGTCGAGTTCGGCGACCGCGACTCCCTGGGGCTGTTCCAGCAGCGCCCGTCGCAGGGCTGGGGCAGCGCGGAGGAGATCCTCAACCCCGAGTACTCGACGAACAAGTTCTACGACGCCCTCGTGAAGGTGAAGGGGTACACGTCGATGGACATCGCCGAGGCCGCCCAGGCGGTCCAGCGCTCGGCCGCCGGCGAGGCCTACGCCCAGCACGAGTCCCAGGCCCGCGTCACCGCCTCGGTCCTGTCGGGACAGACGCCCTCCGGCATCGGCTGCACGCTCGAGGAGCCCACGCGCAGCGGCGACGCCGACGCCGTCGCCGCCCTCGTCGAGAAGGACTTCGGCGTCAGCGGCGAGGTCGGCGACGGTGCCGTCACGGTGGTCTCCGACTCGCAGGAGGGCGCCTGGGCGGTCGCGTCCTGGGCGGTCGCGCGCGCCACCGAGACCTCGGCGGTCCGGGTCGAGATCGGCAACCAGCGGTGGGAGCGCTCGATGGACCAGTCGTCCTACGAGTGGCAGCCCATCGACGACGGCGCCGCCGCGGGGGCGCGCAACCCGCTGGCCGTCACCATCCACCTGGCCTGACCCTCGGGGTCCGACCCACGAGAACGGGCGGCGTCAGCGCTGCCCGATGTCGCGGTAGCTCCGCTCCGGCTCGCCGACGTACACCTGGCGCGGGCGGCCGATCTTCGTGGCCGGGTCCTCCATCATCTCGCGCCACTGGGCGATCCAGCCGGGGAGGCGGCCGAGGGCGAACAGGACCGTGAACATCCGCGGGGGGAAGCCCATCGACTTGTAGATGATGCCCGTGTAGAAGTCGACGTTCGGGTACAGCTGACGCTCGACGAAGTACTCGTCGGCGAGGGCGATCTCCTCCAGGCGCATCGCGATCTCGAGCAGCTCGTCGCCGCCGGAGGTCTTCGCGAGGATGTCGTGCGCGGTCTTGCGGACGATGGCCGCGCGGGGGTCGTAGCTCTTGTAGACCCGGTGCCCGAAGCCCATGAGCCGGACGCCGTCCTCCTTGTTCTTCACCTTGGTCATGAACTCGTCGGTGGAGAAGTCGGCGTTCTGGATCCGCTCGAGCATCTCGAGCACCGACTGGTTGGCACCACCGTGCAGCGGGCCGAACAGGGCGTTGATCCCTGCCGACACCGAGGCGAAGAGGTTGGCCTGCGAGGACCCGACGAGCCGCACCGTCGACGTGGAGCAGTTCTGCTCGTGGTCGGCGTGGAGGATGAGCAGGAGGTCGACGGCGCGCACGAGGTCGGGGTCGATCTCGTAGTCGGTGGCCGGGACCCCGAAGGTCATCCGCAGGAAGTTCTCGATGAGGCTGAGGTTGTTGTCGGGGTAGAGGAACGGCTGCCCGATGGACTTCTTGTACGCGTACGCCGCGATGGTCGGCAGCTTGGCCAGCAGGCGGATCGTGGAGATCTCGACCTGCTGCTTGTCGAAGGGGTCCAGGCTGTCCTGGTAGAAGGTCGACAGCGCGGACACCGCCGACGACAGCACCGGCATCGGGTGCGCGTCCCGCGGGAAGCCCTGGAAGAACCCCTTGAGGTCCTCGTGGAGCATCGTGTGCTGGCGGATCCGGTCCTCGAAGGCGGCGAGCTCGTCGGCGCTCGGGAGCTCGCCGTAGATGAGCAGGTACGAGGTCTCGATGAAGGTCGAGCTCTCGGCGAGCTGCTCGATCGGGTACCCGCGGTAGCGCAGGATGCCCTCGTCACCGTCGATGTACGTGATCGCGCTCGTGCAGCTCGCGGTGTTGACGAAGCCGGCGTCGAGGGTGACGTTGCCGGTCTCCTTGAGCAGCGCAGAGATGTCGTACCCGCTGTTGCCCTCGGTCGCCTCGACGAGCTTGAGGTCGAGCTGCTTGCCCTCCGCGGAGAGCGATGCACCGTCGGTCATGTTGGTCGGTTCCTTCTCGTCGGGCACAGGTTCATTTCGACCCTACCCCTGAGGAATCCGCAGCGAGAAACGCGGTGGGCGTGACCCCGACCGCACGAGAGCTCAGCGCAGACGCCGGACCGCGGCCTCGATGCGCTCGTCGGTGGCGGTCAGCGCGATCCGCACGTGCTGGCGCCCGGCCGGTCCGTAGAAGTCCCCGGGGGCCGCGAGGACGCCCCGGTCGGCCAGGCGGGCCACGGTGGCCCGACCGTCCTCACCCGCCGTCGCCCAGAGGTAGAGACCGGCCTGCGAGTCGTCGACGCGCAGCCCGAACGCCTCCACGGCCGGGAGGAGGGCCGCGCGCCGACGGGCGTACCGCGCCTTCTGCTGCGTGACGTGCGAGAGGTCGCCGAGGGCCGCGAGGACGGCCCGCTGGACCGGCCACGGGACGATCATCCCGGCGTGCTTGCGGACCTCGAGGAGCCGGCCGACGAGGGCAGGGTCACCGGCGACGAAGGCGCCGCGGTACCCGGCGAGGTTGGACTGCTTGGAGAGGGAGTACACGCAGAGCAGGCCCTCGTGCGACCCGCCCGTGACGCGGGGGTCGAGGATCGAGGGGGTCGTGGGCGGCTCGGTGGAGTCCTCGGCCCGCGGCCGCCAGTCGAGCTCGGCGTAGCACTCGTCGGACGCCACGACGACCCCGTGCTGGCGCGCCCAGCCGACGACCTTCGCGAGGTGCTCGACCCCCAGTACCTTGCCCGTGGGGTTCCCGGGGGTGTTGAGCCACAACAGCTTCGGGGTCGTGGCGGCCGTCGGCGGACCGAGCGCCGTCAGGGCGTCGACGCCCACCGGGGTGGCTCCGGCGAGCCGGGCCCCGACGTCGTACGTGGGGTAGGCCACGCGGGGGAAGCCGACGACGTCACCGGGTCCCAGGCCGAGCAGGAGCGGCAGCCACGCGACGAGCTCCTTGGAGCCGATGGTGGGCAGCACCCCCGCGGGGTCGACGTCGGGGGCCCCGCGCCGCGCCGCGAACCAGGCCGCCACGGCCTCGCGCAGGTCGGCGGTGCCCCACGTCTGCGGGTAGCCGTGGGCGTCCGAGGCGTCGGCCAGCGCCGCGCGCACGACGTCGGGGGTGGGGTCGACCGGCGTGCCGACGGAGAGGTCGACGATGCCGACGCCGGCCGGGCCGGACAGGTCCGGGTCGACAAAGGCGCTCGCCCGCTCCTTCAGAGGAGCGAGCGAGTCCCAGGGGAAGTCGGGGAGAGCGAGCACCCCGTCACCGCGCCCTCACTCGTCGTGCTCCTGCGGGGGCAGGTCGGCAATGATCGGGTGGTCCTTGGCGATGACGCCGAGCTTCGCGGCGCCGCCGGGGCTGCCGAGGTCGTCGAAGAACTCGACGTTGGCCTTGTAGTACTCGGCCCACTGCTCGGGCACGTCGTCCTCGTAGTAGATGGCCTCGACGGGACAGACCGGCTCGCACGCGCCGCAGTCGACGCACTCGTCGGGGTGGATGTACAGGCTGCGCTCACCCTCGTAGATGCAGTCGACGGGGCACTCCTCGATGCAGGCCTTGTCCTTGAGGTCCACACAGGGCTGCGCGATCACGTACGTCATGCGCCCCATACTATTCACGTCGTGCGGGCACGAACGGCTGGGGCGGGTGATGACCCGCCGCTGGGTTCCCGCGTCGTCGTCAGGCACCGCCTCCCCTCCCCCGACCCGGTCTCCGGGGCGACCCTCACCGACGTCGTGGGGGACCTCGTCGAGGTCGACGACCGGGGGTTCGTCGTGGCCACCCGACGGGGGCCCGTGCGGGTCGAGCGGCCCACCGTCACCCACCTCAAGGTCATCCCGCCGCGGCCGTCACGGCGCGGTGCGCCGCACCGCGCGCTGTCCGTGGAGGACCTCCAGCGGGTGATGGTCGACGCGTGGCCCGCGCTGGAGACCGCTCGTCTCGGCGACTGGGTGCTGCGCGCCGCGCGGGGCTTCACCCAGCGGGCCAACTCCGTCGTCACCGCCGGCGACCCAGGCCTCCCGCTCGAGGACGCGCTCACCGAGGTCGAGGGCTGGTACGCCGCCCGCGACCTCCCGCCCAACCTCACGGTCGCCGTCCCCGTGGGCACCGACCCGGCGACCGACGCCCTGACGGTCGAGGCGCTGGCCCGCGGCTACGTCCTGCGCCAGCCCACGGTCACCCTCACCGCCAGCGCACGCGCTGTCGCGGACATCCCTGTCGCACACCCCGACTCGTCGGCAGCGCGTCGAGGTCGAGGTGGGCACCGACCTCTCGCCGGAGTGGTTCGCGGCCTACCGCTCCTACCGGGAGGTCGAGGAGCACGCCGCACGCGCCATCCTCACGGGGTCCCCCGAGCAGGTCTTCGCCACGGCCCGTGCCGGCGACGGGTCGGTCGTCGGCGTCGGTCGCCTCGGACTCGCCGCCGGGTGGGGCGGCATCGCCGCGATGTGGGTCTCCCCCACCGCGCGTCGCAGCGGCGTCGCGACGACCCTGCTCGTCGCCCTGGCCGCCGAGGCGACGGCGCGCGGCGTGCTGTCGCTGCACCTGCAGACCGACGCCGACAACGCCCCGGCCCTCAGCCTCTACGAGCGCCACGGCTTCGAGCGGCACCACGTCTACGCGAACGTCAGCCGCGCCCGACCCGGGGGTCGATGAGGAGGGACTCGTCGCCCACCGGCGGCGGGGTGTCGAGCTCGGACGACGGCGTCACGACCTCCGGGTCCACCGGCTCGACGACGTCGGTGGCCTCTGCCACCGGGCCGAGGACGAGGGTGAGGACGAGCTGCGCCGCGAGCTGCGCGGTGTGCTCCTCGCGCCCGACGTAGGTGTACTCGGTGGGGTCGACGTACATCCGCCCGTCGGCGGAGCGGGCCTGCATCTCGAGGGCGTGCGAGAGGTGGCGGGCGGCGGAGTCCTCGGGGTCGAGGTCGGTCGGGTCGGTCCCGAAGCCGAAGGCGAGCGCCTGCGCGTCGAGCAGGGCGAACGGGAGCACCTGGTTCTCGCCCCAGTCGCAGCCCTGCGGGTAGTAGACGCCGTACGGGCGGGGAGCCAGTCCTTCCTGGGCGTGTGGCCGGTACACCGCGCCACCCGGCGCCGCGAAGCCCTGCTCGACGGCGTAGACGTTGCTCACGAGCGCCGAGTAGACCTCGCGCAGGCCGAGGAGGGACGCTTCGGGGGCCCGATGCCCTGCGAGCAGGGCGACGAGGACGGCGTCGACGTTCTGGTAGGCGTTGGTCGAGTAGTCGGGGGCGACCCGGGCGTGGTTGACGACCGACCCGTCGGGCATGACGTTCCACCCGGTGAGGAGGTCGGCCAGCGGCACGCCGTCGACCGACCCGCCACCGGTGAGGTGGGCCTGGCTGCTGAACGAGTTCGCGAGGAGGCGCACCTGCGAGGAGCGCCATGCGTCGCGCCGCTCGGCGGCGGGCATCATCGCGACGGCGACCGCCGGGGCGAGGGCGAACCACGAGTTCTCCTCGGACCCGGAGTTGCCCGGGCGCAGGACCACGCCGCTGCGCGAGACCATGACGTAGGGCTCGACGGTCGTCGCGAAGTCGGCCTCCGAGAGCACCATCGCCCGCACGCAGGTCCGGGCCGCCGACGACAGGTCCGACCACGAGAGCCACGCGGCGCGGGCCGCGAGGGAGGACCACATCGGGCTCTGCCACGAGTGCCCCCAGCCGCCGACGACGGTGGCGCGGTGCCGGCAGGACACGGTGCGCACGATCGTCTCGACGACCGCGAGCGCCTCGCCGCGCGATGCTGCGGCCGAGTCGGGGTCGTACGTGCCGGTCGCGAGCGCGGTCGACAGGGCGAGCGCCTCCATCGACAGGCGGCGGATGGCGTCGGTGCGGTCGGACTGGGCCGCGGAGTCCATGGGCCGGGCCAGCAGGGCTGGGGCGCTCTGGGGCCACCACGTCCCCAGGGCGTGCCGCACGGTGGTCCGCAGGACCGAGACGCCGTCGTCCGCGAGGCGACCCGACGGGACCCCTCCCGCCAGCCGGGCCGCATCCGGGGCGACGACGGTGGGAACCGGGACGGCGGTGACGTAGCCGACGAGGTCGACGACCACGTGGCCCGTCCCGCCGGCGCGCACCACGGCGACGTTGCCGTCGACGCCGAGCGGGACGACGACCTGCCGCGCGACCGGGACGTCGGTGCGCGCGTTGAGGTCGGAGGTCGCGGGCCGGCGCTCGCCGTTGCCGACGGTGACCAGGGTGCCCGTGGACTTGGGTCCCGGGACCGCGGTGAGGGTGAGCAGGGCCGCGGAGGCGCCGCTCGGGACGCCCCCGCGGCCCGCGACGCGCTGGGTGAGCCGCTGGCCGGAGGCGAGCGGGACCCCGGTCGTGCGTGTGTCCACCAGGCGCAGCGGGGCGAGCGCGCGCAGGTGGCCGCCCGACGGGCCCGTGCCGATGACGTACCCGACGACGTCGACGACGAGGTGGGTGGAGCCGCCCCCGGTCGCGAGGGCGACCCGGCCGTCGGCCCCGACCCCGACGACGACCTGGGTGGCGACGGCCTGCCCCTTGACCGTGTTGCCGTTGGACGTCGTGGGGCGCGGCAGGCCCGACGCCCAGGACAGGACCGGCAGGCCGCTGGCGCTGGACCCGACGGTGGTGAGGTTGGCGACGACGGCGGTGGCGCCCGTGGGCACCGCCCCGCCGACGACGCGGGCTGTCACGGGGGTCGTGGTCACCGTGCGGCCGGCGGTGCGGGAGTCCAGGACCCGCGTCGGTGCCACGGCGTGGACGCCCGCCGTCCCGGCCGTGGGGGTGTGGGCGTACCAGCCGACGAGGTCGACGACGACGTCGACGAAGGACGGGCCGTTCGTCAGCGCGATCGAGCCGTCGGCGCCCGGGCGGGCCAGGACCGTGTTGGCGACGGGCAGGGTCCGCCCGTAGCTGACCGAGGACGTCCCGGGGACGGCCCCGCCCGAGGCGTGCACGGTGAGGTGGCTCGACCCCGCGCCGCCGACCGCGGTGACGTGCACCTGGACGGCGCCGACCCCGGTGAGAGGCACCCCGGCCCGGCCGAGGACGGGGACGACGAGGCGGCCACCGGGGCGCAGCCGCGCGGCGATCGTTCGGGTGTCGACGAGACGCGTCGGGAAGACGGCGCGGTAGGTGCCCGCGTCCGGCACCGCGGCCGGGGGGAGTCCCGCGTCACCGGCGTCGGCCGAGGCCGGCACGGACCCCGTCGCCAGGGCGCCGGCCCCGAGGAGGGCGGTGGCGGCGAGCATGCCGAAGGCGCGCACCACCAGTCCCCTGCTCACCAGCGTGACGGTACCTCGTGGAGAGCCTCCCCGTCCGGCGGTCGGCGCAGGTCAGCCGGCCTCAGGACTGGCGGTTCGTGCAGGTCACGTCGTCCTCGGGGCGGTAGCGCGTCGTGTACGACTCCCGCTTCACGACCGACCCGTTCTGCCGGAAGATCCGGCCCACGTCGACGGTGAAGCCGGGCACCGGGCTCTGGTCGATGCACTCGGGGTCGTCGTCGGTGTACTTCTTGGGCGCGACGATGTTGCGGCGAGGGCTCTTCGTGGCCTGGATGTCGTACTTCTTGGTCCCGTAGAAGCTCACCGTCATCGACGTGCTCGTGGTGCCGATCTCGATGAGGACGCCGCCGTCGGTGACGTTGGTGAACTTGTTGTGCAGGTCGGGCCACGAGATCGTCGCCTCACGGCCCTCGGGGTAGCGCGAGATGTAGTAGTAGTGCGGGGTCCAGGCGTCGAGCTTCATGCCCGAGAAGAAGGCCGCGTTGAAGATCGTCGTCGACACCTGGCTGATCCCGCCGCCGTAGTTCTCGGCGGCGCGCCCGCCGCGGATGATGCCGGCCTTGACGTACCCCTTCTGCGGGGTCCGCTGGCCCAGGATGCCGTTCATGCTGAACTGCTCGCCGGGCGGGATGTAGGTGCCGTTGATGAGCCGCGAGGCGAGCCGGATGTTGTGCACGCGCGACTGCCCGGGCTGGAAGTAGGTCGTGAAGGAGGAGATCCGCTCCTTGGGGAGGGTCTTCTTCGCGATGGCCGTGGTGAACGTCGGCTCGGTGGCCTTGGTCGCCACGGTGGCGGTGCGCTCGGTGCTGCCGATCGCCGCCCACACCTGGGTGCGCAGCGAGGCGTCGTCGAGGGCGAGCCCCGCGACGTGGGGCCTGACCGTGGGGGTGCGGCCCGAGAACGTCACGACGGCGTCCTTGGCCTCGACCTCCACCTTCGCCTTCTTCGCCGCCGCGTGGACGAGGGCGCTGAGCTTCTTGTCGTCCGCCCGCGGCGTGATGGTCCCGGCCTCGTCGGGCTGGAGGACCACGGCCCCCACGAAGTCCTCGGGCGCGATCTCGAACGACGTGCCGCCGGCCGTCACGGTGACCGGCCCGGACACGGCGACCTCGGCGAACTCGGTGCGGACCCGGGCGAGCTCCTGCGCCGAGACCTTGGTCGGGACCTGCTCCGCGGCGACCTCGACGGTGCTCTCGCCGGGCCACCGCCGCTTGACCTCCTCGACCGTGCCCGCCGGGTCGACGGTCGTGCCCACGACCGGCTCCTTCACGGTGACGACGCCGCCCGCGAGGGAGATCGAGCCCTCGGCCGGCTCGGTGTCGAGCTGCTCGCGGCCGTCGGCCACGACCGTGGTCAGGGCCGCCTCGTCGAGGGTCACGACGGCCGGCTCGTCCTCACCACCGGCGAGGTGGCGCCACACGTCGGTGGGCACCAGCGAGAACCCCACGAGGCCCTCGACGGTCGCGTCGACGTCGACGGCCAGGCCGACGTCCTTCGGTGCCACCTCGAGCGTCCCCGCGGTGGAGGACAGGACGAGCGGCCTGCCGGCCGCGTCGCCGAAGCCCGAGGTGAGCGTCGCGCGGGCCGACCGGGCGTCCTGGCCACCGACGTCGACGCCGGCCACGGACGTCCCGCGCGGTACGCGGTCGCCGAGCACGGCCGCCGCGACGACGTACGCGACGGCGAGGACGAGGACGGCGAGGCCGGTGAACAGCGGCCAGCGGGAGCGGGCCGGCTCCTGCGGCTGCTCCCGGTCGAGGTCGTCGTGCAGGCTGTCCAGGGTCATGCGATGCTCCCGTAGCGTCCTCGAAAGTGGACCAGGGCCGGTCCGACGGTGTCAGGCAGGGCGATGGTGAGGACCTCCGCGACGACGATCGCGTGGTCCCCGGCGGGGTGCACGTCGGTGGTGCGGCACTCCAGGTGCATGAGGGCCCCGTCGAGCAGTGCGACCCCGGTCGCCTCGCCCCGGCGGTGCGGTGCCCGGTCGAGCTGGCCGTGGAGCGGCCGGCCGCGCGTGGCGAACCACTGCGAGAGCGGCCGCTGGTCGGCGGCGAGGACGCTGACCCCGAAGAAGCCCGCCTCGAGGACGGCCCCGTGCCAGCGGCTCTCGGTCTCGGCGCAGACGAGGACGAGGAGCGGGTCGAGAGAGACCGAGGTGAGGGTGTCGGCCGTCATCGCGTGGTCGTGACCGCCGGCCAGGGTCGTCAGCACGCTGACTCCGCTGACCAGCCTGCCCATCGCCTGGCGGAAGAAGGCGGGGTCGAGGGCCTCGGTGCTCATGCTGCCCCCGCGGGAACCGGGTCCCCGGTCGAGGGGTCGAGGCGCGCGTAGCCCTCGCGGCCGGCGAGGCGACCCACGACGTGGTTGGACAGCGCGAACCACCCCTGACCCACGACCACCTGGGTCGCGTGGTGGCGCAGCGCCTCCTCCTGCACGGCGACGACGGCAGGGTCGTCGACGACGTGCGTGACGACCTCGTCGGGGACCACGGAGGTCGCGAACGGGTCGTCGGCCCCCGGGACGACGAGCCCGCCGTCGGCGGGGACGTGGGCGGCGAGCCAGGCCCGGTCCTCGGTCACCCACGACACCGGGGTCACGGTGCCGTAGAGCGCGGGTGGCCGCGACGCGGTGGCGACGGCGTGACGCGTGGCCTCGTGCGTGCGCACGTGGTCGGGATGGCCGTAGCCGCCCGTGGCGTCGTAGGTGACGACGACGTCGGGGTCGACCGCGTCGATGACGGACCGCACGGCCGCCGCGGCGTCGGCGAGGTCGGCACCGGTCCAGGCGCGCGGGTGCCGCGAGGCCGGAGAACCGGCCATCCCGGAGTCCCGCCAGCGGGTGGGTGCGCCGTCGGCCCCCGGGCCGAGGAGGTGGTGGGTGACGCCGAGGACGCCCATCGCCGCACTCAGCTCGGCCAGCCGGTGCGGCCCGAGCGGGTCGCCGTCGGCGCCCTCGAGGTGGGCGAGGGCGGCGGGGATGACCTCCCCCTCCTCCCCCTGGGTGCAGGTGAGGACGTGGACCTCGTCGCCGCGCGCGACGTGGTGGGCCAGGGCGACGCCCGTGGCCAGGGTCTCGTCGTCCGGGTGCGCGTGGACGAAGAGCAGCCGCGGCGCCCGCCCCTGCTCCCCGATCCCGTCGAGCAGGCCGGTCACCTGACCACCGCGATGTCGGCGAACTCGACGACGCCGCCGCTGACCCTGTTGGCCGACAGGTTGCGGACGTCGGAGCCCGCCACGTACAGGGCCTTGCGCTCGGCGAGACCGATGTAGGCACCGCGCTGGAGCAGGGTCTCGTCGAGGCCGGCCCAGGCCGCCTCACGCTCGCCGCGGTCGGCGATGCTCTGGACGGCGGTCATCGTCTCGTTGAGCTTCGGGTCCTCCCAGTAGCCGTAGTCGCGCCCGGGGCCCGTGGCCGTGAGGTTGATCGAGCTGTCGAACAGCGGCGGGAGGATGGTGGACGCCGAGGCCCACGCCGGGGCCCAGTTCGACCAGAACAGGTCGATCCCGGTGGCCGCCTTCGGGTCGCTGATCTGCGCGAAGTAGTCGTCGGTGATCGGCTTGGTCGTCGGCACGAAGCCCGCGAGCCGCCAGCCGGCGACGAGGGCCGCCATCGCCTTGTCGGAGGTGGGGGTGGACCGGTAGGCGACGGTGAAGGCCACGGGGCCGCTCGTCTTCGCCTCGGCGAGCAGTGCCTTGGCACGGGCCGCGTCGCCCTTGGTCCCGGTGCCGATCGGGTCGGCGTCGTGGGCGGCGGGAAGGGCCGCCGGGATGAGGGAGCGGGCCGGCGTCGCGGCCGTGGCACCCCCGATGGCGGTGACGTAGGCGTCGCGGTTGGTGGCGGCGGCCAGCGCCTGGCGGACCTTCTCGTTCTTGAAGACCGCGCTGCGGGTGTTGGGGACGAGGTAGTCGACGACCCCCGTGCCGGGGTTGACCGAGCGCTCCTGGAGGGACTGCACCGCGGTGATGTGCTGCTGGATGGCGGGCGGGGCCGACCCGAGCGCCACCGAGAAGCGCCCGGTGTCGCCGTCGGCCATCACCTGCTGCGCGACGGCCTGGGTGTCCAGTCCCTCCTGGAAGCGGATGACGTCCGGGTGCGCCCGGCGCACCGGGTCCGAGGACCGGCTCCACGCGGGGTTGCGGACGAACGTGCCGCCCTTCCCCGCCGACCAGGTGCCCTGGAGCATGTAGGGCCCGGCGGAGAACACGTCGTAGCCGCCGGCCTCGCGACGGTCCTGCGCCTTCTTCACCGGGCCGAAGGCCGGCTGGCTCACCAGCTCGTTGAAGTCGCTGAGCGGAGAGCTCAGGGTGAAGGTGATCCGCTGGCCCTGGCACGCCACGGCCTTGTCGAACGCGGCCTGGGCCTTGGCGGCGTCCGCCCCGGTCGCGTACGGGCCCGCGTAGGTGCTCGTGCCGTCGGTCTGGCGCGCGATGGCCAGGACGGCGAGGGCGTCGGTGGGCCCGCCGCTGATGAGGTCGGTGGCGAAGGTGCGCGAGATGCCGTAGGCGACATCGGCGCACGTCACCGGGCTGCCGTCCTGCCACTTGACGTCGTCGCGCAGGGTGAAGGTCCAGGTCCTCAGGTCCTGGCCGGGGGTCCCGGTGTCGGTCGCGAGGTCGCCGACGAGCCGCGCCTGGTCGTCGGGGTCGGTGCTCGGGGCGTAGGCCGTCAGGGTGCGGGCGAAGACCCGTCCGGCGAAGGCCATGTCGTCGCGCGAGGCGATCCGCTGCGGGTCCCAGGTCGTGACGGGCCCGAGCGTGAGGGCGTGCAGGGTGCCCCCGTCGGTGTCGACCCGGTCGCCGACCACGGAGGTCGCGGCCGCGGTGTCGGGCGGGGTGTCGGTGCCGTCGCCGAGGTAGCGCACCCCGAGGACGACGCCGACCGCCAGGACCACGACGGCGACGACGGCGACGACGGCCGTGAGCCGTCTCGGGCGTCGGCCACGCGCCGCACGACGGGTCGCGCGGGTCGCGGCGCCGTCACCGGTCGCCGGCTCAGGGGTCGCCGGGGTGCGCCTCGCCACGGGTGCGGTCAGCCCCTGCGCGCCCGGGCGGCCGAGCGGGCTCGCAGGGTCTGGTCGAGCTCGACCTTGCGGATGCGGACACCCTCCGGGGTGACCTCGACGCACTCGTCCTCACGGCAGAACTCCAGGGACTGCTCCAGGGAGAGGGCACGCGGGGGCGCGAGGCGCTCGAGGACGTCGGCACCGGCGGAGCGCACGTTGGTCAGCTTCTTCTCCTTGGTGATGTTGACGTCCATGTCGTCGACGCGGGAGTTCTCCCCGACGATCATGCCCTCGTAGACCTCGGTCGTGGGCGGGATGAAGAGGGTCCCGCGCTCCTGGAGGTTCATCATCGCGTAGGCGGTGGCCGCGCCGGTGCGGTCGGAGACGAGGGAGCCGCTGATCCGGGTCGAGATGTCGCCCACCCACGGCTCGTAGCCCTCGAAGACGTGGTTGGCGATGCCGGTGCCGCGGGTGTCGGTGAGGAACTGGGTGCGGAAGCCGATGAGGCCACGCGACGGGACGAGGTACTCCATGCGCACCCAGCCGGTGCCGTGGTTGGTCATCTGCTCCATGCGGCCCTTGCGGGCGGCGAGCAGCTGGGTGATCGCGCCGAGGTACTCCTCGGGGGTGTCGATGGTGACGCGCTCGATCGGCTCGTGCACCTTGCCGTCGACCTCGCGGGTCACGACGACGGGCTTGCCGACGGTCAGCTCGTAGCCCTCGCGGCGCATCTGCTCGACGAGGATGGCGAGGGCGAGCTCACCACGGCCCTGGACCTCCCACGCGTCGGGGCGCTCGGTGGGCAGCACCCGCATCGACACGTTGCCGATGAGCTCGCGGTCGAGGCGGTCCTTGACGAGGCGCGCGGTGACCTTGGCGCCCTTGACGCGCCCGGCCATCGGGCTGGTGTTGATGCCGATCGTCATCGAGATGGCCGGCTCGTCGACGGTGATGAGCGGCAGCGGGCGCGGGTCGTCGGCGTCGGCGAGGGTCTCGCCGATCGTGATCTCGGGGATGCCCGCGACGGCGATGATGTCGCCCGGCCCGGCCGACTCGGCGGGGCGGCGCTCGAGCGCCTCGGTCATGAGCAGCTCGGTGATCTTGACCTTCTCGACGGTGCCGTCGCGGCGGCACCACGCCACCTGCTGCCCCTTGCGGATCGTGCCGTTGTGCACGCGCAGGAGGGCGAGGCGGCCCAGGAAGTTCGAGGCGTCGAGGTTGGTGACGTGCGCCTGGAGGGGGGCGTCGGAGTCGAAGGACGGTGCCGGGATCGTCTCGATGATGGTGCGGAACAGCGGCTCGAGGTCGTCGCCGTCGGGCATCCCGCCGTCGGCGGGGCGGTTCATCGAGGCGCGGCCGGCCTTGGCCGACGCGTACACGATGGGGAACTCGAGCTGGTCCTGGTGGTGCTCGGCGTCGACCATGAGGTCCATGAACAGCTCGTAGACCTCGTCGACGACCTCGGCGATGCGGGCGTCGGGCCGGTCGACCTTGTTGATGCAGAGCACGACCGGCATCTGCTGGGCGAGCGCCTTGCGCAGCACGAAGCGGGTCTGGGGCAGCGGGCCCTCGCTCGCGTCGACGAGGAGGACGACGCCGTCGACCATCGACAGGCCGCGCTCGACCTCGCCGCCGAAGTCGGCGTGGCCGGGGGTGTCGATGATGTTGATCGTCATGCCGTCGGGCAGGCCGGCGTCGAGCGCGGCCTTGCCGGCGTAGTGCACGGCGGTGTTCTTCGCGAGGATCGTGATGCCCTTCTCGCGCTCGAGGTCACCCGAGTCCATGGCACGGTCGGCGATGTGGTCGTGCTCCCCGAAGGCGCCCGACTGCCAGAGCATCTTGTCGACCAGCGTGGTCTTTCCGTGGTCGACGTGGGCGACGATGGCGACGTTGCGGAGGTCGACGCGGCGGGAGGCAGACATACCCACCAGTCTCTCAGGTCTTGCGGCCACGACCGAATCGGGTGTAGGGCCCCCCGCCCCCCGGTTCTGCGGCCCCGGCGGGTCTCAACTGCATAACCAATGGCCACGTGCCGGTCCGACGCGTCGATTTGCCGTTATGGTCCGGCCTTATCGGTGGAAGGTGCGGCGTGCCGCACCCGCCACCGGACCGTTCCTCGGGCGCCCGACCCGGTCGCCGCGAGCATTCGCACACCCAAGCGAGGTTTATCGATGAAGCTCCAGCGGAAGGTGCCGGTCGTCCTCATGGCGGCGGCAGCCCTCACCGTGACGGCCTGTGCCCAGTCGGACCGTGACCCCGACAGCGGCGCCACCGGCTCGACCGGCGGCAGCACCAAGGACACGTTCACGTTCGGCGCCGCGGGCGCCCCCAAGCTGTTCGACCCCTTCTACGCGACGGACGGCGAGACCTTCCGGGTGACCCGGCAGATCCACCAGGGCCTGCTCGGTGTCAAGGACGGCAGCGCCGACGTCGAGCCGGAGCTCGCCGAGAGCTGGACCCCCTCCGAGGACGGTCTGACCTGGAACTTCAAGCTCAAGGAGGGGGTGAAGTTCTCCGACGGTGAGCCGTTCAACGCCGAGGCCGTCTGCTACAACATGCAGCGCATGTTCGAGCAGAAGGGCGCCGGCCAGCAGGCCGGCGAGTACTGGACGTACTTCTTCGGCTCGTTCAGCGACAAGCCGGCCGACTCGCTCTACAAGGGCTGCGAGGCCAAGGACGAGTCGAACGCGGTCATCACGATCACCCGGTCGACCTCCAGCTTCCCGACGATCCTGTCGCTCGACTCCTTCTCGATGCAGTCGCCGAAGGCGCTCGAGGCCGGGGACGCCAACAACGTCGTCGCCGCGGGCGAGGGCTTCACCTACCCGGCGTACTCCACCGCCCCGGTCGGCATCGGCCCGTACAAGCTCGACAAGTACGACGAGGCCAACAAGACCGTGACGCTCGTCGCCAACGAGATGTACTACGGCGAGAAGGCCAAGACGCCGAAGATCACGTTCAAGATCATCCCCGACGAGTCCACCCGTCGCCAGGAGCTGCAGGCCGGCTCCATCG
Source organism: uncultured Actinomycetota bacterium (assembly GCA_963795035.1). Lineage (GTDB taxonomy): Bacteria > Actinomycetota > Actinomycetes > Actinomycetales > Dermatophilaceae > Oryzobacter. The sequence continues at coordinate 76,487 of CAWCFZ010000007.1, forward strand.
ACGGCTACGACTACCCGAACCCGGTGGACTGGAAGGGTCTGGAGGACTCGGGCAACAAGGTCGAGATCCGGCCCGCCTTCAACATCCTCTACATGGGTCTGAACCCGGCGAAGAACGCCAAGCTCAAGGACCTCAAGGTCCGTCAGGCGATCGCCATGGCGCTCAACCGCGACCAGATGGTCAAGACCCAGCTGCCCGAGGGCGCCAAGGTGGCCTCGCAGTTCATGCCCGAGGCCGTCGCCGGCTACAACACCTCGCTCCAGCCGTACGCGTACGACGTGGAGAAGGCCAAGTCGCTCCTCAAGGAGGCCGGAGCCGAGGGGATGACGCTGCAGTTCGCGTTCCCGACCGAGGTGTCGCGTCCGTACATGCCGGACCCGCAGAAGATCCACGCGGCGTTCGCCAAGGACCTCGAGGCCATCGGCATCAAGGTCGAGGTCGTCAACAAGCCGTGGAACGGTGGCTACCTCGACGGTGTCTCCAACGGCCAGTTCGACGCCTGGCTGCTCGGCTGGACGGGTGACTACAACGCCGCGGACAACTTCCTCGGCACCTTCTTCAGCAACCTCGAGCAGAACGACTTCCACACCAGCGTCCTGCCCTTCGGCAAGACCCTGTCGCAGGACCTGAAGAAGGCCGATGCGATCGTCGACGAGGGCGAGCGCGAGGCTGCGTACCAGAAGATCAACCAGCAGATCGCCGAGGAGTACCTGCCGGGCATCCCGGTCAGCCACTCGCCGCCGGCCCTCGTCACCGGTGGTGGCGTCGAGGGTCTCATCCCGAGCCCGCTGACCGCCGAGATGTTCGACGGCGTCACGGTGGGAGGCAAGTGATCTGAGGGGGGCTTCCTCCCACGGATCACTGCCTGAGAAGTTCCCGGTGGCCGCCTCGGACCGTTAGGGTCCGAGGCGGCCACCGCTGTCTCACCGAGTACATAGGAGCCCCCGTTGGCGAGATTCATCATCCGGCGCCTCTTCCAGATGGTGGGAGTGGTGTTCGTGCTCTCCCTCCTGTTGTTCTTCTGGCTCAGGTCCCTCCCCGGCGGGACCGTCGGCGCGCTGCTCGGCGAGCGGGCGACCCCCGCCACCCGTGAGGCCCTGACCAAGGCCCTGGGTCTGGACCAGCCGATCTGGGTCCAGTACGGCAGGTTCCTCCAGCGGGCCGCCCGCGGTGAGTTCGGGGCCTCGACGGCCGTGCTCCCCGGGCGGGACGCCTTCGACATCTTCCTCACCCGGCTCCCGGCCACCATCGAGCTGAGCGTCGCGGCGCTCGTCATCGCGATCGTCCTGGCGATCCCCCTCGGCTACCTGGCCGCCCAGCGGCACAACTCGCCCCTCGACAGCGGCCTGGTCGTCCTGTCGCTCATCGGCGTCGCCGTCCCGGTCTTCTTCCTCGCGTTCGTGCTGAAGTACCAGCTCGCCGTCGAGCACAACATCTTCCCGGTCTCGGGCCGCCAGGAGTCGGGGCTGAACTGCACCCGGCTCACCGGGTTCTTCGTCCTCGACGGTGTGCTGACCCGTGAGTTCGACTGCTCCGCCAACGCGCTCAAGCACCTCGTCCTGCCCGCCGTGACGCTCGCGACGATCCCCTTCGCGGTCGTCTTCCGCATCACGCGGGCCTCCGTCCTCGACGTCCTCGACGAGGACTACGTGCGCACCGCCGAGTCCAAGGGGCTGACGGCCCGCGTCGTGCGCGCCCGACACGTCATGCGCAACGCCCTGCTCCCGGTGGTCACGACGATCGGCCTGCAGGTCGGCGGCCTGCTCGCCGGAGCGGTCCTCACCGAGTCGGTGTTCAACTTCCCGGGGATCGGCTCGGCGCTGGCCCAGTCCTACAGCGCCCGCGACTTCCCGGTGCTTCAGGTCCTGATCCTCGCGGCCGCCTCCATCTACGTCGTCGTCAACCTCCTCGTCGACATCTCCTATGCCGTCATCGACCCGAGGGTGAGGACCCGATGAGCCCCGCCAACCCGATGAACCGGCGCAAGCAGCGCATCGACGACCTCGCCGCGTCCTCCGGTGGCGGCCTCGCCGTCGCCGACGCGGGCTCGATCGACGAGGCCCCCGGCGTCTCCCTCATCGTCAGCGCGTGGCGTCGCCTGCGCCGCAACCCGGTGTTCCTCATCGGCCTGGCCATCACGCTCGCCTTCGTCGTCCTCGCGGTGATCGCCCCGCTCGTCGCCCCGCACGACCCCAGCGAGGGGCTGCTCATCGAGAAGGTCCGCCAGCAGAGCAACCCGATCCCCGGCCCCGAGCCCGGCTTCCCGCTCGGTGCCGACAACAAGGGTCGCGACCTGCTCTCCCGCCTCATCGTCGGCAGCCGCCAGACGCTGCTCGTCGGCGTGCTCGCGACGCTGTTCGGCCTCGCCGGCGGGCTCTTCCTCGGCATCCTGGCCGGCGCCTTCGGCGGCTGGATCGACTCCCTCGTCATGCGCGCGGTCGACGTCCTGCTCTCGATCCCCTCGCTGCTGCTCGCCTTCTCCATCGCCGCCCTCGCGAGCCGACCCAGCCAGTGGACGGTCATCATCGCGATCTCGATCGTGCAGATCCCCATCTTCGCCCGGCTGCTGCGCGGCTCGATGCTCGCGCAGAGATCCAGCGACCACGTCCTCGCGGCGCGCGCCCTCGGGGTCAGACCACGCTCCATCGTCTTCCGGCACATGGTGCCGAACTCGCTGGGCCCCGTCATCGTCCAGGCGACGCTGGTCCTCGCGACCTCGATCATCGACGCCGCGGCGCTGTCGTTCCTCGGCCTCGGCAACCCCGACGACCGCCAGCCCGAGTGGGGTCAGATGCTCGGGGCGGCGCAGCAGTTCATCTACGACCACCCGCACCTCGCGTTCTACCCCGCGCTGTGCATCATCGTCGTCGCGCTGGGCTTCACCCTCATGGGTGAGTCGCTGCGCGAGGCGCTCGACCCCAAGAGCAGGAGGTGACGTGCCGATGACCGCCACGGCCACCCCACCCCACACCGCCTCGCACGGCGACGAGCCGCTGCTGTCCGTGCGTGACCTCCGCGTCACCTTCCAGCGGCGCGGCGAGGAGCCCTTCCGCGCCGTCGACGGCGTCAGCTTCGACGTCCGCCCCGGGCAGACGGTCGGCCTCGTCGGCGAGTCCGGCTGCGGCAAGTCGGTGACCTCGCTGGCCATCATGGGCCTGCTCCCGCGGCGCGGCGTCACCGTCGAGGGCGAGGCCTCGTTCGAGGGGACCAACCTGCTCGGCCTCGGCGGCGAGGACATGCGCGACCGCCGCGGGCGCGACCTCGCGATGATCTTCCAGGACCCGCTGTCGTCGCTGAACCCCGTCGTCCCCGTCGGGCTGCAGGTCACCGAGGTGCTCGAACGGCACCGCGGGATGTCGCGCAAGGCGGCGCAGCCCGTCGCGCGCGACCTGCTCGAGCGGGTCGGCATCCCCGACCCCCAGCGGCGCCTCAAGGACTACCCGCACCAGATGTCCGGCGGGATGCGCCAGCGCGCCCTCATCGCCATGGCGCTGGCCTGCGCCCCGCGCCTGCTCATCGCCGACGAGCCCACGACGGCCCTCGACGTGACGATCCAGGCGCAGATCCTCGCGCTGCTCAAGGAGCTCGTCGAGGAGACCGGCACCGCCCTCGTCATGATCACGCACGACCTCGGGGTCGTCGCCGGCCTGTGCGACGAGGTCAACGTCCTCTACGGCGGACGGATCGTCGAGCGCGGCGAGCGCCACGAGCTGTTCGCCGACCCGCGCCACCCGTACACGGCCGGCCTGCTGAGGTCGATCCCGCGGCTCGACGCACCGCGCGGCGAGCCCCTGACCCCCATCCCCGGGTCGGTCGCCGACAACCTGCCGTGGGACAGCGCCTGCGCCTTCGCGCCGCGGTGCTCGCAGCCCATCGAGGTCTGCACCCGCACCACCCCGGAGCTCGAGGAGTCGTTCCGGCGAGCCCTGCGCTGCCACAACCCGATGGAGGTGACCCGATGACCGACACCGCCACCGCCTCGCAGGCCCCGGCCCCCGATCCCGACGTCCTCGTCGACGTCCGCGGCGTCAAGGTCCACTTCCCCATCACGCGCGGCGTCATCCTCGACAAGGTGGTCGGGCACGTGTACGCCGTCGACGGCGTCGACCTGCAGATCCGGCGCGGCGAGACCTACGGGCTCGTCGGCGAGTCCGGGTGCGGGAAGTCCACGCTCGGCAAGGCCATCCTCAACCTGGAGCCGCCGACCGAGGGCTCGGTCCTCATCGACGGCACCGACATCGCCCTGCTGAAGGGCGAGGAGCTGCGCCGCCGCCGCAAGGGCTTCCAGATGGTCTTCCAGGACCCGATGAGCAGCCTGGACCCGCGGCAGTCGGTGGAGTCCCTGCTCGTCGAGGGCATGCGCGCGCACGGCCTGGCCGACGACGAGGCCGCGACGAAGACGCGGCTGCGCGAGCTGCTGGCCGCCGTCGGACTGCCCGCCGCCGCCTTGTCGAAGTACCCGCACGAGTTCTCCGGCGGCCAGCGCCAACGCATCGGGATCGCCCGGGCGCTCGCCGTGGAGCCCCAGCTCATCGTCGCCGACGAGCCGGTCAGCGCCCTCGACGTCTCGGTCCAGGCGCAGGTGCTCAACCTGCTCGAGCAGCTCCAGAGCGACTTCGACCTCACCTACCTCGTCGTGGCGCACGACCTGGCCGTCGTCCGCCACATCAGCGACCGGATCGGGGTCATGTATCTCGGCGGGCTCGTCGAGGAGGCCACGGCCGACGACCTGTACGCCACGCCGCTGCACCCGTACACGCGCGCGCTGCTGTCGGCTGTCCCGGTGCCCGACCCCGTCATCGAGGACTCCCGCGAGCAGATCCTGCTCACCGGCGACCTCCCCTCGCCGTCGAACCCGCCGGCGGGCTGCCGCTTCCACACCCGGTGCCCGTGGAAGCAGCCGACCCGGTGCGACGAGGAGCGCCCGCAGCTGCGGGTGCTCGACCTCCCGGGCGTCGACGCGAGCCACCGCGTGGCCTGCCACTGGGCCGAGCAGATCGCCGCAGGCGAGCTGCAGCCCCACGAGGTCAGCGGTCAGGTCGTGGAGCAGGTCGACCCGACCGGCGACGATGACAGCCTCATGGGACCGGCCTCGGTCACCGAGGCGCTGTGACCCGTGCCGGGGTGAGGGCGACCTGACCTGCGGCGGGCGCGTCCGGTGGAGGATGATGGCGCCATGAGCCGACTCCTCACCGACGACGAGGTCACCACCGCGCTGCAGGACCTGCCCGGCTGGACCCGCGAGGGCGACGCGATCGTCGCGACCATCGAGGCCCCCGACTTCCCCGCAGCGGTGCGGGTCGTCGTGGCCGCGGCCGACGAGGCCGAGCAGATGAACCACCACCCCGACATCGACATCCGCTGGCGCACGACGTCGTGGCTGCTCACCACCCACGACGCCGGTGGTCTCACCCAGCTCGACATCGAGCTCGCGCACCGGATCTCCGCCGCCGCCCGCGCCGAGGGGGCCACCCCCGGTGGCTGAGCCACTGCCCGCGCGGCCGGTTCCCGAGGTCCTCGACGTGCCCGACCACGGTGAGGCGCACGACGGCTCGTTCGCGAACCGGCTCAACGCGCTGCGCGCGGCGGTCCTCGGAGCCAACGACGGCATCGTGTCGACGGCCGGCCTCGTGGTCGGTGTCGCCGCGGCGGCGCCGTCGCGCGGGCCGGTGCTGGCCGCGGGGGTCGCCGGGCTCGCCGCCGGCGCGCTGAGCATGGCGGTCGGCGAGTACGTCTCGGTCAGCACGCAACGCGACACCGAGCAGGCGCTGCTCGCCAAGGAGAGGCGCGAGCTCGAGGAGGAGCCCGAGGCCGAGCTGGCCGAGCTGGCGGCCATCTACCAGGGCAAGGGCCTGTCGGCCGAGCTCGCGCAGCAGGTGGCCGTCGAGCTCACCGAGCACGACGCCCTCGGCGCGCACGCGGAGGCCGAGCTCGGCATCGACCCCCACAACCTCACGAGCCCGTGGCACGCGGCCTTCGCCTCGATGGCGGCCTTCACCGTCGGCGCGCTGCTGCCGCTGCTCGCGATCGTCCTGCCGCCCGTGTCCGCGCGCGTTCCCGTCACCGTGGTCGCGGTCGTCCTCGCGCTGGCCGGCACCGGTGTCGTCAGCGCGCGGCTCGGCGAGGCCGACGCCCGCCGGGCCACCCTGCGCATGGTGGCCGGTGGCACCCTCGCCATGGCGGTGACGTACGCGATCGGCTCCCTCGTGGGGACCCGGCTGTGATGACGACCCACCCGCGCCTCCTCGTCGTCCAGCACGAGCCCGACGCCCCGCTCGCCTGGCTCGGCGAGTGGTGGAGCGACCTCGGCCTCGACCTCGACGTCGTGCGCGGCGACCTCGGGGAGCCGGTGGTCGAGCGGCTCGACGGCTCCGAGCACGACGGGCTCGTCGTCCTCGGTGGCGCGATGGGCGCCTGCGACGACGCCCTCGCTCCGTGGCTCGCGCCGACGCGCTCCCTCATCGCCGACGCCGTGGCGCGTGACGTCCCGACGCTCGGCGTGTGCCTGGGCCACCAGCTGGCTGGGGTGGCGCGCGGGGGCGTCGTGGGGCGCAACCCCTCCGGGCGCACCGTGGGCCTGGTGCCGGTGGCGCTGACCGCCGACGGGCGCGACGACGCCCTCCTGGGCGGCTTCGACGGGCAGGTCGCAGTCCACTACAACGACGACGTCGTGCTGGAGGTCCCTTCCGGGGCGACGCTGCTCGCGACCCTGCCCGACGGCCGCCCGCAGGCGCTGCGGTACGCGCCGCGGGCATGGGGCGTGCAGTTCCACCCGGAGACCTCACCGGAGGTGTTCGCGGCCTGGCTGCGCTGGGACTCCCCCGACGGTCTCACCGCCGCGCAGCACGAGCTGCTCGAGTCGGTGACCGCGGCCCGCGAGGAGCTGCGCACGGGCTGGCGCGTCCTCGCCGAGCGCTTCGCCGACGTCGTCGCGACGGCTCGCCACTCCCTCCCCGCCTGACCCCCACCCCTCCTATCGCGCCCCCTCTTCCCCTCCCTCTGGCGCGTGCTACGGCGCAGTAGGTGTCGTGATCACAGCACGTACTGCGCCGTAGGACGCGATGAAGGGGCGTCGTCGCGCGGTCGTCCACAGGGGACCGAGCCTGGACACCGTCATCCACAGGTTCGCCGGGGCCCTGGCGAGGCCTCGCGACACGCCATCACAGTGTCGGCGTGACCGAACTCCCCGACTCCGTGACGGAGCTGCTCGCGCGCCAGGACGGCGTCGTCACGCGCGCCCAGCTCCTCGAGCACCGCGTGACCAAGGCGAGCATCCGCTGGAGCTCCGGCAGGTCCTGGCGGGTGGTCCTCCCCTGCGTCTACCTCGTCGGCCGGGCGGCCCCCACCGAGCACCAGCGCCACGTCGCCGCCCTCCTGTGGGCCGGCCCCCGGTCCGTCCTCTCCGGTCCCAGCGCCGCCCGGCTCCACGGCATCACCGCGGCCGACCCGCGTGGCACGGTCCACGTCGTCGTCCCACCGCCGCAGCGGGCGAAGCACCGTGGGTTCGCTCACGTCCGTCGCAGCCTGCTCGATGACGTCGCGGTCGTCCGGCGTGGACCGCTGCGGATGTCCTCGCCGGCTCGCGCGGCCATCGACGCGGCACACCTGGCACGCACGGAGGACGAGCGCGCAGCCATCCTCATCGAGGCCGTGCAGCGGGGGCTCGCCGGCGTCGACGACGTCGCGGAATGGGCGTTTCGCCTGCGCACCCGCGATGCCGCGCGCCTCCACGACGCCCTGGCTGCCGCGGCATCCGGGGCATGGTCGGTGCCCGAGGCCGAGGTGCTCGACCTCCTCTCGACCTCCAGCGTGCTTCCCGGCGCCTGGGCCAACCCCGCGCTGACGTCACCGACGGGGCTGTCCCTGGTCACGCCGGACGTCTGGTTCGACGACGTGGCCCTCGCGGTCATGGTGCACTCCCGCCAGTTCCACGCCGACGGCGAGCTGTGGGACGCCACGGTCGAGAAGGACGGGGACCTCGTCGCCTGCGGAGTCGTCGTCGTGGGCGTGACGCCCAGCCGGGTCCGTCGCGACCCGGCCGCCGTCCTGCGCCGGGTGGAGGCGGCCTACGCCGTCGCCGGGGCCCGTCCTCGGCCGGCCGTGGTCGCCACCCCGCGCCTTCAGACCCACTGAGCCCCCCAGCGCGCCCCTCCATCGCGTGCTACGGCGCAGTAGGTGTCGTGATCACAGCACGTACTGCGCCGTAGCGCGCACTCGAGGAGGGGGCGGGCGGGTGCCGCCACGGGGCTCAGCCGTCGGCGGGCCGGCCGTGCAGGGCCGCGAAGAGGACGGGCGCGAGGTCGGCGCCCTTGAGCTCCTCCAGCGACACCGGCTGCCCGTCGGGCCCGGCGAGCGGGACCCGCCAGTTGGGGTACTCGTCGCTGGTCCCGGGCTGGTTGACCGCGCGCAGGTCGCCGACGACGTCGGCCAGCGACACGGCGAGCATCCGGCTCGGCGTCTGCGCCATCCACCGGTGCAGTGCCTCGATGACCTCGCCCGTGTCGGCCCCCGCGGCCAGCAGGCCGCGCTCGGCACACGCGTCGCGCAGCCTGGCGATCGACGTGAGCTCCTGGGCCCGCTCCTCGGAGACCGGCCGGGTGAGCAGCCCGAGCTCCTCGCGGATGGCGACGTGGGCCAGGGACAGGTAGCCGGCCGAGGGCGGCAGGTCGTGGGTGGTCACCGTGGACAGACACAGGTCCCGGTAGTGCTCCGGGGGCTTGGGCCGGTCGCCCTCCCACTCGAACCAGAGGATGGAGGTGCCCAGCAGGCCCCGCTCGAGCATGTACTCGCGGTTCTCCGGCGCCACGACCCCGAGGTCCTCCCCGATGACGACCGCCCCGGCGCGCTGGGCCTCCAGGACGAGGATGCCGATGAGGGCCTCGTGGTCGTAGTGGACGTAGGTGCCGCCGGCGGGGGTGCCACCCGCGGGGATCCACCACAGCCGGAACAGGCCGATGACGTGGTCGACCCGGATGCCGCCGGAGTCGCGCAGCACGGTGCGCACCATGTCGCGGAACGGCGCGTACCCGAGCTCGGCGAGCCGGTCGGGGCGCCACGGCGGCTGGCTCCAGTCCTGGCCGAGCTGGTTGAACTGGTCGGGCGGAGCCCCTACCGTCACGCCGCGCGCGAGGGCGTCACCGAGCCCCCACGCGTCGGCGCCGAGGGGGTGCACGCCGACCGCGAGGTCGTGGACGATCCCCAGGGACATCCCGGCCGCCCTGGCCTCGTGCTGCGTCGCCGCCAGCTGCTGCTCGAGGAGCCACTGGAGCCACCGGTGGAAGTCGACCTCGTCGGCGTGGGCGTCACGGAACGCGGCGACGGCGCTGCTCGACGGGTCCTGGAGGTCCTGCGGCCAGTCGGCCCAGGGCAGCCCCCGGGTCTCGGCGAGCGCGCACCACGTCGCGAACGTCGTCAGCCCCTCGCCCTCGCGGGCACAGAACCGGGCGAACGAGGCCTCCCGCTGCCCGGTGACGCCGGCGCCGAAGACGAGGCGCAGCGCCTCCATCTTCAGCGGCCACGCCGCGTCGCGGTCGACGCGGTCGGCGGTGTTGAGCCCGCGGGCCGTCGCGGCGAGGGAGAGGACCCTGCGGTGGGCCGCGTGCTCGAGGCGCGCGAGCTCGGGGATGTCCTCGACCCGCAGGTACAGCGGGTTGACGAACCTGCGCGTCGTCGGCAGGTAGGGCGAGGGCTCGACCGGCGTGACCGGCTCCGCCGCGTGGAGGGGGTTGATGAGCACGAAGTCGGCGTCGTGCGCAGCGGCCGCCCACGTGGCGAGGTCGGCGAGGTCGCGCAGGTCACCGATCCCCCACGACTCGGCCGAGCGCACCTGGTACAGCTGCGTCTGGAGGCCGACGACGCGCCCCTCGGCGAGCGCCGGCGGCAGCGCCAGGCGCTGCGGCGTGATGATGAGCGTCGCCTCGGTGGTGGCCGGGTCCAATGGCGCCTCGTCGGGGAGGGCCACGAGGCGGTGCCACCCCAGTGGCAGGTCGGCCGGCAGCTCGAAGGTGGCCTCGCCGACCTGACGCCCGTCGATGTCGCGCGGCTCGACCCAGCGGTCGACCTGCGGCACCTCACGGGCGCTCCCGTCCTCGAGGTCGACCCGGAGCGTCACGGCCGACCCGGCCGGGACGTGGACGTGCACCCGCGGGGCCCACCCCTCGCGCGCCACGACGGTGGCGGGAAGGGTGCGCCGCCACGGCGCGCGCTCGACGTCGGCGAGGGCGGCCTCGACCGCGGCGTCGCCGTCGGCGCTGATGCCGAGCGCCGTGAGGACGGCCCGGATCGCCTCCGCCGAGACGGTGACGTGCTGGCCGACCCAGTCCCAGTACTCGGTGGCGACCCCGTACGCGTGGGCGAGCTCGACGAGCCGTGGCGGCGGCGCAGGGGTGGTCATGGGCCCATCCTGCCAACGGGTCCGGACCGCCACGAGGTCGGGCCCTACGGGCTGCTCGCCTCCTGGTGGATCGGCTGGGGCACCTTGCGCACCCGGGGGTCGCCCGCGTCGGCGAAGTAGTCGCCCCGGATCGTCTCGTCGTCACCGGCGGGTGCCTTCGTGGCGCGCAGGAGCAGGGTCACGACGACCGCGACGACGAGGTTGAGGACGAACGCCGTCATCGCGATGTACCCGAGCTGGCCGATGACCGGGAGGACCGAGAGGGAGCCGCCGAAGTGGTCGACGCCCGAGCGCGGGTTGGCGACGTTCCACGCCTGCCACGTGCCGTAGACCATGCCGGCGCCCCAGCCCGCGAGCAGCGCCCAGCGGTGGAGCCAGCGGGTGTACAGCCCGAGGACCACGGCGGGGAAGGTCTGGAGGATCCAGATGCCGCCGAGGAGCTGGAAGTTGATCGCGTTCTGCTTGTCGAGCAGCAGGACGAACACGAGCGCGAACGCCTTGACGAGCAGCGACATCAGCTTGGAGACCTTGGCCTCCTGCGCCGGCGTCGCGTCGGGCTTGATCCACTCCTTGTAGATGTTGCGGGTGAAGGTGTTCGCCGCGGCGATCGACATGATCGCCGCCGGCACGAGGGCACCGATGGCGATGGCCGCGAACGCCACCCCGGCGAACCACGACGGGAACGAGTCCTCGAACAGCTGCGGGATGACGAGCTGCGGGTTCGGCTTGCCGTCCAGGCCGATCGGCTTGGTGCCGGCCGCGATCGCGACCCAGCCGAGGAGGGCGAGCAGCCCGAGGATGAAGCTGTACGCCGGGAGGATCGCGGCATTGCGGCGGATCGTGTTCCGGCTCGCGGCCGACAGGCTCGCGGTGATCGAGTGCGGGTACATGAACAGCGCGAGCGCCGAGCCCAGGCCCAGCGTGGCGTACGCCCAGTGCTGCATCTCGCCGGGGACGAAGACGCCGGTCGGCTTGCCGTCCACCGGGTTCGCGGTGGCCATCTTCTGCTCGGCGGCGCTGAACACGGTGTCCCAGCCGCCCACCTTGGACGGCAGGTAGATGATCGCGACGATGATGACGAGGTAGATGAGGGTGTCCTTGACGAACGCGATGATCGCCGGGGCCCGCAGGCCGCTCGAGTAGGTGTACGCCGCGAGGAGGGCGAACGCGATGAAGAGCGGCAGGTCCTTGGCGATGATGTTGTCGCCGCCACCGAGGCCGACGACCTCGAGCACCGCCTGGATGCCGACGAGCTGGAGGGCGATGTAGGGCATCGTCGCGAGGAAGCCCGTGACGGCGACCGCGAGCGACAGCGTGCGCGAGCCGAACCGTCCGCGGACGAAGTCGGCCGTCGTGACGTACCCGTGGCGGTGGCTCACCGACCACAACCGCCCCATGAAGATGAAGATGATCGGGTAGAGCACGATCGTGTAGGGGACCGCGAAGAAGCCCGCCACCGAGCCGGCCGCGAACATCGCCGCGGGCACGGCGACGAAGGTGTACGCGGTGTAGAGGTCACCGCCGAGGAGGAACCAGGTCACCCAGGTGCCGAAGGAGCGGCCTCCCAGACCCCACTCGTCGAGGGACTCCATGCTCGTGGGCCGGCGCCAGCGCGTGGCGAGGAAGCCCATGACGGTGACGAGGAGGAACAGGACGACCAGGACCGCCAGGGCCACGCCGTTGACGCCGCTCATGCGTCGTCACCGCCGTCCTCGATGTCGGTCATCGGCCGGTGCGGCCGCGCGGCCAGGACGAGGCGGTAGGCCGTGTAGGTCAGCGCCGAGCAGAGGAAGACCCAGACGAACTGGTACCAGATGAAGAAGGGGAAGCCCGCGAGCTTCGGCTCGACCTTCGCGTAGCTGTCGACCCACATGAGCGCCACGATCGGCAGCGCGAGGAGCACCCCTGCCGCGACGAGCAGCCCGGTCCGCGCTGGTGGGACCGTGTCGTGGTCGACGGGTCCGTGGTTGACGACGTCCTGGGAACCCATGGTTCCTACCTCCCTCTCCTGCCCCTGCACCCCGGCGCCCGCCGGGCCACGGAACACCGTAGGGACTGGCCGTCCGCCTGTGGGGGTTCGTGTCAGACCGGGTTCGGCCCGATGGGCATGATGGACGCGTGCCCACCATCGTCTTCCTCCACGCCCACCCCGACGACGAGGCCTCGCAGACCTCCGGGTCGATGGCCCGCGCCGTCGACGAGGGCAGCCGCGTGGTGGTCGTCTACGCGACGAACGGCGACCACGGCGAGGCCCCCGACGACCTCGCCGAGGGCGAGAGCCTGGTCCAGCGCCGCCGGCTCGAGGCCGACCGCTCGGCCGCGGCGATCGGCACGCACCGTGTGGTCTGGCTCGGCTACGTCGACTCCGGGATGTCCGGGTGGGACCAGAACGCGCACGACGGTGCCTTCGCCGGCGCCGACCTCGACGAGGCCGCCGCGCGGTTCGCCGCCGTCCTCGACGAGGAGGACGCCGACGTCGTGGTCGGTTACGACTGGCACGGTGGCTACGGCCACCCCGACCACGTCAAGGTCCACCACGTCCTGCACCGCGGGGCCGAGCTCGCCGCCCGCCGGCCGCGCGTCCTCGAGTCGTCGATGAACCGTGACGCGATGCGGCGCTTCGCCGACGCGGCCCGCGCGGCCGGCCAGGAGGTCTTCGACCCCGACCAGCCGATGGACGACGGAAACCCGCTCGGCAGCCCGGAGGCCGAGCTGCACTGGCAGGTCGACGTGTCGGCGTGGCTGGAGCGGCGACGCGCCTCCCTCGAGGCGCACGCGAGCCAGGCCAGCGACGCCGGGATGATGCTCACGATGCCCCCCGAGGTGTTCGCCGCGTTCTTCGGGCACGAGCACTACATCGAGCCGGGCCGCGAGCCCGGGATGGTGCAGGGCTGGCCCTTCGGCGACTGAGGAGCGCTCAGCGGGCGACGATGACGACCCTTCCGGCGCGCTCGACGACGCGGCGCGACACCGATCCCAGGAGCAGACCCCGGAACCCGCCCCGGCCCCGGCTGGCCACGACGATGGCGTCCGCGCCGAGGTCGGCGCCGGCCTCGACGAGCACCCGTGAGGGCGGACCGTGGCGCACGATGACCTCGACGGTCACGTCGGGGAACCGCGCGGCGACGGGGTCGACGACGCGGTGCGCCCGGGCAAGGTGTCGTTCCTCCACGGCCGCCCACCGGTCGGAGCCCTCCTCGGTGACGACGACGCCGTCCTGCACCTCGAGGTGCCACCCGATGACGCACGTCACGGTCGCGGCTGCGGCCCGTGCCGTCGTCAGGGCGAGCTCGACGGCGGTCACGCTGGCCTCGCTGCCGTCGACGCCCACGACGAGGCGCCGGAGCGGCTCGACGTGCGACCCCGTGGGGACGACGACCACAGGGCACTGCGCGTGGGCCACGACGGGAAGCGCGACGGAGCCGAGCAGGACGCGCTCCAGGGGACCCTTGCGGGGGGCCCCGATGACGACGCGGGCGGCCGGCCGGGCGAGGTCGAGGACCCCCGCGGCCGGCGAGCCCCACAGGACCGCGACGGCCACGTCGAGCGCGGGGTGACGCTCGCGAGCCCGGGCGGCGCTGCGGTCCAGGAGGAGGTGCGTGCCCTCCTCCAGCTGTTCGGCCAGCGACGGCGTCGAGCTCACCAGGGCCTCGTAGGGCATCAGCTGGAACCCCGGGTCGACGACGGAGACGAGCCGCAGCGGCGCCGACAGGCGGGTCGCCTCGTCGGCGGCCCAGTCGACGACCGGCTCGTCGGCCGCGGAGCCGTCCAGGCCTGCGACGACCGCGTCGGTGGCGTCGAGGGGCTCGTGGGCCCCGTGGGCCTCGTCGACCCCGGTGGAGGTGGACCTGTCGACCTCGTGCTCGGCCATGCCCCCATCATCCTCCCCGGGCGTTGCGGCGTCACTGTCTCCTCGGTCACGCCGACCCGCCGCGGGTGTTGCCGGGGTCGGCGTGACGCTGCATTCTGGGTCCCTCGACACGGCGGAGGGGTCCATGGGCAAGCTGATCTACGCGGCCAACATCTCGCTCGACGGCTTCCTCGAGGACGAGACCGGGTCGTTCGACTGGTCCGTGCCGGACGAGGACGTGCACGCGTTCTGGAACGAGCACGAACGGCACATCGGCACCTCGCTCTACGGGCGACGCATGTACGAGGCGATGCGGGTCTGGGAGAACGACGACTGGTTGACGAACGAGCCCGCGGTGGTCCGTGAGTACGCCGAGATCTGGCGTGACGCCGACAAGGTCGTCTACTCCTCCACGCTCACCGAGGTCTCGACCGCACGCACGAGGATCGAGCGGCAGTTCGAGCCCGAGGCGGTGCGACGGCTCAAGGAGACCTCCGGTCCGGACCTGAGCATCGGGGGCGCGGGGATCGCGGCGGAGGCCTTCCGGCACGGCCTGGTCGACGAGTGCGTGCTGCTGCTGAGCCCGGTCCTCGTGGGCGGCGGCAAGCCGGCGCTGCCTCGGGGCGTACGACTCGACCTCGAGCTGCTGGACCACCGACGGTTCGACACCGGCGTGGTCTACCTCCGCCACTCGGTGCGAAACCCCGCCTGACCCCATCCGCTCAACGGGCGGGGCGCCCTTGAGCAGCTCGATGCGCGCTGTAGTCGTCGAGGATCGCGCCGATGGTCAGGCGTGCATCGGCTTCCGATGCCTGGTCCCGGTCCTTCAAGGCGCTGACGAGCTGGCGCAGCGACGTCCACAAGGCCCAGCCGCGTCCTCGGGCCCACATCAAGGCGTCGATGCCGAGCCGACTTCGCAGGACCTCACGACCATCTGGGGACAAGAATGTCCAGGCGATCGCCAGATCGCACGACGGGTCGCCGACGCCGCAGGTGCCGAAGTCGAGGACAGCCGCGAGCCGGCCCGCTTCAAGCAGGAGATTGCTGGGCGCCAGGTCGCCGTGGAACCACACGTCCACCCCGTCCCAGCGCGCTGCCAGAGCGTCGTCCCACACCGCAGCCGCCAACCCGACATCGATCTGGCCGTCCAGCCCGGCGAGGGCACGTCGGGCGTTGCCGTCGTACGTGCGCAAGGTGGCGCCACGAAACCAGTTGTGGACGCCCGGCTGCGGCCCACCCATGGGATCGATCTTCCGGAGGGACTCGAGGAAGCCGGCCAGGTCGTCGGCGATCCCGATCGGGTCGGTGATCGCGCTTGGCTTGGCGGCCTCCCCGGGGAGCCAGCCGTAGATGGACCAGCAGAAGGGATACGCGGCACGCGGCTGGCCCAAGCCAAGCGGAACGGGAATCGGGACGGGCAGGTGCTTCGCCAGTTCGGGAAGCCAGCGGTGCTCCTTCTCGACGGCCAGCGCGTACTCCGCGGCGCTCGGCAACCGCACGATCATGTCGTCTCCGAGATGGAAGGTGAGGTTGTCCCATCCCGGTGTGAGGACCGGCGTGACCGGCAGCTGGGACCACTGCGGGAACTGCTCGGCAATGAGGCGGATGACGACCTCTGCCTCGATGGTCAGCCTCCGCGGAACCGGGCCGAGATCCGGCACTTCCTCGCTCGACGCACTGGACTCGGGGCGCATGACCGGCAGGGTATCGAGCGACGTCGACAGCCATACTCACCCAACCGCACGTCCCCAGACGACCGACCTCCGGCACGGGCGATCTCACCGTCTGCGGCACGTGCGGTTGGGTGATGAGCCGACGGACAGGACATGGTGACCGCGTCAGGTCGAGCCACGCAGGGCGCACCAGGTGGCGCTGGGCGTCTGCCTGTCCGTGTGCCCGCGGACCTGAGGGCCGGAGTGCGCGAAGGATGGTTCGTGGCCCCATGCCGTCCGTGCTCAGGTGCCGATGGCCATCTCTGGCAACCGACAGCCTCGGACTGGGGGGACTGCTCCATCGATCTGGGACACCTGTGGAACCTGGGTTAGGGGGTGGCTGTGCAGCCTCGCATCGGTCCGCTCTGGTCGCCACCGGTCTCGGGCGCTTGGCCCGGGGGTGCGGTGTGCGGGTGGTTGGTGTCACCGTTGCCTTGCCCAGGCCGCAGGTTCATCGGGTCCCGACCGGGTGCCGCCTGGTGGCTGTGGTTGTCGTCGCCGAACCCGCAACCGGGTCGTGGCGGCTCGGCTGACGCAGGCGCTGTCCCTAGCAGCGCGAGAGCCGACAACGGCCGCGCACACTGCGAGTTTGCGTAAGAACATCAACTTCTCCCTCATGACTCGCTTGGGTTTCAAGGATCTAACCACGCCTACCGACGAGCAGTGGTGATGAAGTCCCACGAGGTGGTGCAACTCGTTATGAACCGCCCCGGGTGGGCAGACCGCGGGACGCCGCCCGATGGTGAGCCACACCAACCAAGCCTGGTGGGGCGCTGATCCAGCCGTCGGAACGTCGTTGGCGGCGAACGGTCTCCGCGGGACTTCTTGCGGACTGTTTGCGGACCGCCGGTCAGGTCGAGAGGCCTCTGGTGAGGGCGGCGCTTCGCCTCGTAGCGGTCCTGGTTGCGGGCGCGTCGCAGGCGGTCGAACTCTCGCGCGGCTTTCTCTGCCGGAGGCCTGTCGAACACCGCGCGCAGGTAGCGGCCGAGCGCCTCGTGCTGGCCCGGCCCGTTGGTCGTCCTGAAGCCGTACGCCGCCAGCAGCGCCTCGCCGGTGTCGTGACAGGCGTCGTAGGCGACGCCGTACCTGACGGTGACGCTCGTGAGCAGCGGCAGCTGGTCCAAGCGCTCTTTGGCCTGCCGCAGGAACGAGGTCGCCCGCGCGAGGTCTGCGGGCACGGCGTCGAGACGTCGCGCCTCGACCAGGGCGAGGACTGTTGCCTGCTCGACGCGGGTGAGCGGGGTCAGTGCCACGGCAGCTCTCCGATGACGGCGACTGCCGAGCCGCTGCGCACGTTGTCCAGGAAGCCGGAGGACGCTGCGAATTCCACAGCAGTGAGGATCGTCGGGTTCACGGGACGATGCACCGCGGCCTCGACGCGCGTGCACGCCTCGTAGACCGCGCCCACGTCGGGCGCACCGAGCACCATGAGGTCGATGTCGTGCGGGGCCGGACCTGCATCACCGAGCAGCCGAGCGGCGAAGGAGCCGTAGAGGAACGCGGCCTCGATCCCGTCGATGCGGGCAAGCTCCTCGGCCAGGATCACCACCGGGCCGGTCACGATCGTGAGGATCTCGCGCAAGGGGTCCACCAGTGGGCTTTCAGCGTTGGCGCGGATCAGCCTGGTGCGCCCCACGTGTCGCTCGCTCAGGATGCCGGCATCGATCAGGCGAGCGACCTCGCGGTGCGCGGTCGGGTAGGCCAGGCCGGCCCGCTCGGCCAGGTCGGTGACACTCAGTTCGTCACCGGTGAGCAACACGGTGGACAGGAGACGTGCCTGACCGTCCGACCGGAAGATCGGAGCGAGGAGGGGCGCCTCAGTTCTCATATAACTGAGGTTATCCTCCATGATATCGATAGTCAACGAGCGGCTCGCCAACCCAGGAGATGGGGTCGCAGGTCAGTCTCGGGAAGTGCCACAACACCAGCGGGCCACCCCCAGTGCACGAAGCAGCGCCTACCGAAGAGCCGGGGCGTCGCCGGGCGCGGGCTGTCGCGGACCAGGTCGACCCCCAAGAACCACCAATCTCAACGCCTACTAGCCAATCCCGCCGACGCTAGACGTTGAAGCGGAACTCCACGACGTCGCCGTCCTGCATGACGTACTCCTTGCCCTCGATGCGCACCTTGCCGGCGGCCTTGGCCGCCGCCATCGAGCCGAGGTCGTCGAGGTCGTCGAAGCCGACGATCTCGGCCTTGATGAAGCCTCGCTGGAAGTCGGTGTGGATGACACCGGCCGCCTGGGGCGCGGTCCAGCCCTGCCGGATCGTCCAGGCGCGCGACTCCTTCGGCCCGGCCGTGAGGTAGGTCTGCAGGCCCAGGGTGTGGAAGCCGACGCGGGCCAGCTGGTCGAGCCCGGACTCCTCGGCACCGAACGACTGGAGCATCTCCAGCGCGTCCTCCTCGCTCATCTCCATGAGGTCCATCTCGAGCTTGGCGTTGAGGAAGACGGCATCGGCGGGCGCCACGAGCGCGGCGAGCCGGGCGTGGAGGGCGGCGTCGGCGAGCTGCTCCTCGTCGAGGTTGAACACGTAGATGAACGGCTTGGTCGTCAGCAGCCCCAGGCCCGCGGCGAGCGCGAGGTCGACGCCGTCGGAGGCGGTGGCGGCATAGAGGGTCCGCCCCGCCTCGAGCACCTTCTGGGCCGCGAGGGCGTTGTCGAGGAGCGGCTTGGACTCCTTCTTGATCCGCGCCTCCTTCTCGAGGCGGACGACGGCCTTCTCCAGGGTCTGGAGGTCGGCGAGGACGAGCTCGGTGTGGATGGTCTCCATGTCCGACTCGGGCGAGACGGTGCCGTCGACGTGGACGACGTCGCCGTCCTCGAAGGCCCGCACGACCTGGCAGATGGCGTCGGCCTCACGGATGTTGGCGAGGAACTTGTTGCCCAGCCCCTCCCCCTCCGACGCACCGCGCACGATGCCCGCGATGTCGACGAAGGACACCGTCGCCGGGAGGATCTTCTCCGAGGAGTGGATCTGCGCGAGCCGCTCGAGGCGGTGGTCCGGCAGCGGGACGACGCCCACGTTGGGGTCGATGGTCGCGAAGGGGTAGTTCGCCGCGAGGACGTTGTTCTTCGTCAGGGCGTTGAACATCGTGGACTTCCCGACGTTGGGCAGCCCGACGATTCCGATGGTGAGCGCCACTGCGCGTCCTCTCTCCGACCACGTGCGAGGCGCCGGCTCCGAGCACGGCGCGACCACCCATCGTGCCGCACGGGTCGGGGCCGGGCGAAATCCGTCAGCCCCGGGTGGGCTCGCTGTTCTCGAGGTAGAGGGTGGTGCCGACCGGGACCTCGGCGACGGCCTCGAGCATCCGCGCCGTGTAGGGGGCGACGTGCTCGGCGGCGTCCTGCGGGCGGACCCAGTGGGCGCCGGCGATCTCGCGGCGGAGGAACCTCGAGGGGTCGAGCTCGCCGCTGAACACGCCGAGGTCGAAGAGGAACAGGTGGGCGTCGTCCCAGCCGCGCCAGGGTGGCAGCCAGTTGACCGCGACGAGTCCGCGAGCGCGGACCTCGAGCCCGAGCTCCTCCTCGATCTCGCGCTCGACGCAGGTGGCGGGCGACTCCCCCGGGTCGACGACCCCACCGGGCAGGTCCCACTCCGGCTTGTACGAGAGCTCGCACAGCAGCACCTCGCCCGCGGGGCTGCGCAACAGGCCCTGGGCGATGTTGCGCTTCTTGGGCAGGCGGGCGTTGAGGATCGCGATCCGGGTGCGACGCTCCTGCTCGGACTCCTCGCGTCGCGCCATGGCGGTGAGGCTACCCGGCGCCCGGGTGGCCGAGCGCCTCGAGCATTCCGAACGCCGCGCCGTCCACCGAGCGCGCCGTGGCGCTGACGAGGGCGACCCCCGTCCGGCTCGCACGGTCGACGCAGACCATGCTCCGGAAGCCACCGGTGCCGCCGTTGTGCCAGGTCACGCGGCGCTCCCGCAGGCGCAGGACCATCCAGGCCGCGCCGACGCGCAGCCGGGCGCCGCGCAGGTCGGCGACGGGATCGAGGGCCTCGATGCCCGGCGCGGTCCCGTCGACGAGGGCGGTGAGCAGGCGCTCGAGGTCCCCCACGGTGGCTCGCACGCCACCCGCCGGGCCGAGCCCATCCCCGGTCCACGCCTGCATCTCCCGTCCCCGACGCGAGGTCCCGACGACCGCCCGGGGACCGAGCTCGTCGGGACTCGCCGGCACGGTGGCGCCGGTCATCCCGAGCGGGCCGAGCACGCGGGCGGCGAGGAGCTCGCGGTAGGTCACCCCCTCTGCGGCGGCCAGAGCGTGACCGAGCAGCATGAACCCGATGTTGGAGTAGCGGGGCACGGGCCGCCCGAGCGGCGTCCGGCGGGCCCGGGCCAGGGTCGCCCCGAGGTCCTCGCCGTAGGGGTTGCGGCCGTGCACGTGGAAGTCCCAGCTGCCTCGCAGACCCGTGCCCCGCGCGAGACGGGGCAGGCCCGAGCGGTGGGTCGCGAGGGACCCCAGCGTGACGGCGCCGACCCGGTCGCCGACGTCGAGGAGGTCACCGAGCCGGGTGTCGTCCGCGACCGCTCCTCGGGCCCTGGAGTCGGCGAAGAGCAGGCCGGTGAGCGCCTTGGACACCGATCCGATCTCGAGGTCGGCGCCCTCCTCGACGCCGACGGCGGCAGAGCGGGACTCCCCGTCGGACACCTCGACGACGACGAAGCGCCGGTGCCTGCGGCCGAGGGCGGCGCCGGCGCGTCCCACCAGGGGTGCCGGGAGGTCGGGCGGCTCGGACATGGGCCCGAGCCTAGGAGGGCTCAGCCGGCGAGGGCCTTCTCGATGGCGCCGGTGAGCTTCACGGGCTGGGTGCTCGACCCGAACCGCTTGATGACGCGGCCGTCGCGCCCCACGAGGAACTTGGTGAAGTTCCACTTGACCTTCGAGGTGCCGAACGCGCCCCGGGCCTCGCTCGTCAGCCACTGGTAGAGGGGGTGCGCGTCGGGGCCGTTGACCTCGACCTTGTCGAAGAGCGGGAACGAGACACCGTGGTTGACCCGGCAGAACTCGCCGATCTCGTCGTTGTCGCCGGGCTCCTGCTCGCCGAACTGGTTGCAGGGGAAGCCCAGGACGACCAGGCCCTGCTCGCGGTGGTCCTGCCAGAGCTGCTCGAGCCCGTCGTACTGGGAGGTGTACCCGCACTGGGAGGCCGTGTTCACCACGAGCACGACCTTGCCGGCGTAGTCGTCGAGGGTCTGCGGGGCCCCCGAGAGCGTCGTGGCGGAGAAGTCCTGGAGCACGGGCACGATGGCGTCCTTTCGATGGGCGTCGCGGGCGGTCGCGACGTCCTGTGCGGTTCGGACCCGCGGGGCGTGCCGGATTGGCCGGGCGATGTCGGTGCTCGCTGGCACCATCTGCAGGTATGGGTGCATGGGTGTGGGCGCTGGCCGGTCTCGTCGTCGGGGCGGGCGGCGCGCTCGCGCTGTCCCGGCTGGTGTTCGCGGCGCGCGCCGCGTCGCTCACCACGGAGCGCGACCTGCTGCGTGAGCGCGTGGTCGACCTCGAGACCTCGCTCGCCGAGGACATGGAGACCGCCGCCCTGCTGGCGCCGCTCAAGGACGCGCTCCTGCGGGTCGAGGGCCAGGTCGGCACCCTCGAGCGCGACCGGGTCGAGCAGTTCGGGTCGCTGCGCACCCTGCTCGCCCGGGTCGAGGGCGAGACCCAGCACCTCGGCCGCACCACGGCCTCGCTGGCCGGGTCGCTGCGCTCATCCACCGTGCGGGGAGCGTGGGGTGAGGTCCAGCTGCGCCGTGTCCTCGAGGCCGCCGGGATGCTCGCGCGGTGCGACTTCGACGAGCAGGTGAGCGCCGTCTCGGCGCACGCGCAGGGGGTGCGTCCGGACGTCGTGGTGCGCCTGCCCGGCGACAAGGTCCTCGTCATCGACGCCAAGGCCCCGATGTCGGCCTTCCTCGACGCCCAGGCCGAGGACCTCGACGACGACGAGCGCTCGACCCTGCTCGGGGAGCACGCCGCCGGCATGGCCAGGCACGTGGCGGCCCTGGCTGCCAAGGAGTACTGGTCGGCGTTCCGCCAGGGCCCCGAGATGGTCGTGTGCTTCGTCCCCAGCGACGCGATGCTCGGGGCGGCCCTGGCCGCCCGGCCGAGCCTGCACGAGAGCGCCCTCGCGCAGCGGGTCGTCCTCGTCGGTCCCGGTTCCCTCATGGCGCTGCTGCGCACCGTCGCCTTCACCTGGCAGCAGGACGCCCTGTCAACGGGCGCCCGCGAGCTGCTCGACCTCGGCCGCGACCTCCACCGCCGCCTCGGGACCCTGGGCGCCCACACGGCCAAGGTGGGCCGCTCCCTGCAGAGCAGCGTCGAGGCCTACAACGCGATGGTCGGGGCGCTGGAGTCGCGGGTCATGGTGTCCGCGCGGCGGATGTCCGAGCTCGACCTCGTCGGTGACGAGATCCCGGTGCTGACGCCCGTCGAGACGGCCCCACGTCCGCTCACGGCCCACGAGCTCATCGACGCCGCCACGGCGCAGGAGTCGCGCCCCGAGCTGCTCCTCGACGTCGAGGTCCCCCGACCGCGCCGCGACGTCGGCTGAGCAACGGCGGGATGCCCGGGATGCGCCGCTGGCGCGGCGCGGTCGTCGTCACGACCGCGGGCCTCGGGGCGGTCGTGGGCGGAGCCGCCTGGGCGCAGGCGCCGTGGCTGGCCCGGCTGCTCTCCCGCCAGGGGTACGTCCTGGTCCACGGGGCGACCGGCCGGCGCGAGGTGGCCCTCACCCTCGACGACGGACCCCACCCGACCCTGACACCCCGCATCCTCGACGTCCTCGCCCGGCACGGTGCGACGGCGACGTTCTTCGTCCTCGGGTCGAGGGTGTCGGCGCACCCCGAGGTGGCCCGTGCGGTCGTCGAGGCCGGTCACGAGCTCGGCAACCACGGGTGGGACGACACCGCTGCAGTCCTGGCGACACGTGAGGCGTTCCGGCGCGACCTCGACCGCACCCAGGCGGCCGTGCGCGAGGCCACCGGTCGGGAGCCGCTCGTGACGAGGCCGGGGTCGGGATGGGTCCGGCCCGTCCAGGTGCGCGACGCCGCCGCCCGTGGTCTCGACACGGTCCTGGGCTCCCTCGCGGTCCGCGACGCGACCGTGGCCGGCGTCGAGGCCGAGCTCCGGTTCGTCCTCGACCGTGTCCAGCCCGGCTCGGTGCTCGTCCTCCACGAGGGCGAACGGAACCGAGAAGGAGTCGTCGACCTCCTCGACCGGCTGCTCCCGGCCCTGGCCGCCCGTGGCTACCGGCTCGTCACGCTCTCGCAGCTCCGCGCGGGTCAGAGGTCCATCTCGTAGTGGAACGTCAGGGGACCGCCCTCACCCTCGGTGCGGCGGAACCCCGCGGCCTCGTAGAGGTGCCGCGCAGCGACGTCGTCCTCGCTCGTCGCCAGGTCGATGACGTCGCACCCGCGCTCACGGGCCCGTTCGACGCAGGCGCGCAGCAGGGCTCGGCCGAGGCCGCTCCCCCGGTGGTCCGGCGCCACGTAGAGCTCGGCGAGGTAGCACTCCTCGGCGGCCGACCACAGCGAGGGGCGAAAGCGCAGCACGGCGACCCCGGCGGCGTCCCCGGGCTCGCCGCCGAGCAGGACCTCGGTCGACCCCGCGGCGAGGAGGTGGGCCACCCGGGTCGCCAGCGCCTCGGCGCCCGGGCTCGGGTCGTCGTACTCGGTGTTGAAGTCGTGCAGCAGCCGCCCGGCGACCGCGAAGTCCGCGGGGGTGGAGGCCGCCCGGGCCGTCATCTCAGTGGAGGGACCCGGCCTCGGCGAAGCTCGCGTCGTGGCGCATCTTGTCGGACTTGCCGGCGGCCTTGAGGTCGCGGCGGATCTCGGCCGGCAGCGAGAACATGATCGACTCCTGCGCCGCGACGACCGGGGAGACGTCGTCGTAGCCGCGCGCCGCGAGGTACTCGAGCACCTCGCGGACGAGGATCTCGGGCACCGAGGCACCCGAGGTGACACCCACCGTGGCGACACCGTCGAGCCAGGAGGCGTCGATCTCGTCGGCGTAGTCGACGAGGTGGCCCGCGGGCGTGCCGTGCTCGAGCGCGACCTCGACGAGCCGCACCGAGTTCGAGGAGTTGCGCGAGCCGATGACGATCATCAGGTCGCACTCGGCGGCCATCTGCTTCACGGCGAGCTGGCGGTTCTGGGTGGCGTAGCAGATGTCGTCGCTCGGCGGGTCCTGGAGCGAGGGGAACCGCTCGCGCAGGCGCCGCACGGTCTCCATCGTCTCGTCGACCGACAGCGTGGTCTGCGAGAGCCAGACGACCTTGTCCGGGTCGCGGACCGTGACGTTCTCGACGTCCTCGGGGCCGTCGACGAGCTGGATGTGCTCGGGTGCCTCACCGGCCGTGCCGACGACCTCCTCGTGGCCCTCGTGGCCGATGAGGAGGATGTCGTAGTCGTCGTCGGCGAAGCGCACGGCCTCGCGGTGCACCTTGGTGACGAGCGGGCAGGTGGCGTCGATGGTCCGCAGCGACAGGGCCCGGGCCTCCTCGTGGACGACCGGGGCCACGCCGTGGGCGGAGAGCACGACCGTCGCGCCCTCGGGCACCTCGTCGGTCTCCTCGACGAAGATCGCCCCACGCTTCTGCAGCGTGGTCACGACGTGCTTGTTGTGGACGATCTCCTTGCGCACGTAGACGGGCGCGCCGTAGAGGTCGAGCGCCTTCTCGACCGTGACGACGGCCCGGTCGACGCCCGCGCAGTACCCGCGGGGGGCGGCGAGGAGGACGCGCTTCGTGGGGTCGGCCATGCGTTCCATCGTAGGCGGCGCGGTGGACGGGCCCGAATCCACGCCGCGGCGCACGGGTTCGGCCGACGGCACCCCCCTCTAGAGTTCCAGCCGTGAGCACCCCGCCGTCACGCCCGCCGCTGCCCGAGCGGGCCGTCGACACCACGGCCGAGCACCCCTGGCCGGTGCGCCTGCTGTCGATGAAGATCGGCGAGTACGTCGAGAAGATGTCGGTGCTCTGGGTCGAGGGACAGGTGGTCCAGCTGACCCGGCGGCCGGGCGCGCGCACGGCGTACCTCACCCTGCGCGACCCCGACGTCGACATGAGCCTGTCGGTGTCGATCCACGTCAACGCCCTCGACGCGATGCCCGGCCCGCTCGACGAGGGGGCCCGGGTCGTCCTGCAGGCCAAGCCGTCGTTCTGGACCCAGCGGGGCAGCCTCATGCTCGACGCCCGGCAGATCCGGCCGGTGGGCGTCGGTGAGCTCCTCGCCCGGCTCGAGTACCTCAAGCGGCACCTCGCCCAGGAGGGGCTCTTCGACCGCGACCGCAAGCAGCCGCTGCCCTTCCTCCCCCGCCGCGTCGGCCTCGTGTGCGGCCGGGCCAGCGCCGCCGAACGTGACGTCGTCGAGAACGCCCTGCGTCGCTGGCCCGCCACGCAGTTCGAGATCAGGCAGGTCGCCGTCCAGGGCCAGAACGCCGTCACCGAGGTCGTCGCGGCCCTCGCCGAGCTCGACGCCCACCCCGAGGTCGACGTCGTCGTCATCGCCCGCGGTGGCGGCAGCGTCGAGGACCTCCTGCCGTTCAGCAACGAGGCCCTGCTGCGCGCCGTCGCGGCCGCCCGCACGCCGGTCGTCAGCGCCATCGGCCACGACGTCGACACCCCCCTGCTCGACCTCGTCGCCGACCACCGGGCCTCCACCCCCACCGACGCCGCCAAGGCCGTCGTCCCCGACGCCGAGGCCGAGCGCGCCGGCGTGGCCGCCGCTCGCGAGCGCGCCCACCGCGCCCTGACGGGGCGCCTGCACCACGAGCGCCGACGCCTCGTCGAGCTGCGCAGCCGGCCCGTCCTCACCGACCGCGGCGCCTTCGTGCGTGCCCAGCGCGAGGTCGTCGCCGCCCTGCGGGACCGCGCCCACCGCCGGGTGGGCGCCCAGCTGCACCGGGCCCACGACCACCTGGACCACCTGCGCTTCCAGGTCCGGGCCCTGTCGCCGCAGTCCACGCTCGACCGCGGCTACGCGATCGTCCAGCAGCCCGACGGGGTCGTCGTCACCGACCCCGTCGACCTCGAGGTCGGCGACCTGCTGCGGGTGCGGGTCGCCCGTGGCGACTTCGGGGTCCGCACGGTCGGCGGCGACGACGTCGCCCCCTCTGGCTAGGCTGCCCGACATGGCGAAGAAGGCGCAGGGCACCGAGCCGGAGGCGGCGGCCGAGCACGCCGACGTGGCCGAGCTGGGGTACGAGCAGGCCCGGGACGAGCTCGTCGACCTCGTGGCCCGGCTCGAGAACGGCCAGGCCGGCCTCGAGGAGAGCATGCGGCTGTGGGAGCGCGGCGAGGTCCTCGCCGCCCACTGCGGCCGCTGGCTCGACGCCGCCGAGGCTCGGGTCGCCCCGCAGGCCTGACCACGGCGTCGGCCAGGGGTCAGTCGCCGCGAAGGGCGTAGCGCGAGATGACGTTCCCGGACGCGGTGGGTGACGCGCCGAGCAGGCGGAGCCGGGTGACCGGGACGGACTCGTCGAACAGCCGACGTCCCACCCCGACGACGGGGTGCGTCGTCAGGGTGAGCTCGTCGACGGCCCCGGCGAGGAACAGGCTGCGCACCGTCTCGACCCCTCCGACGACGCTGATGCCCCCGCCCTCCCCGGCGGCGAGCTCGCGGACGTAGGCGACCGGGTCACCCTCGACCCGGGTGCTGTTCCACGGCAGGTCGTCGCCGAGCGTGCTCGACACGACGTGCTTGCGCACCGGGTTGACGAAGGCCGCGAACGGGTCGCCCTCCTGGGTCTGCGGCCAGTACTGCGACCACTCCTGCCAGAGCCGGCGGCCGATGACGACGTCGGTGACCGTGGCGATGGCGTGCCCCATGAGCTCCATCTCCTGCGGACCGAACGCCTCGAACTGCCACTGGTCGGGTGCCTCGCAGACGCCGTTGACGGCGTGGAACAGGTGCGCGGTGACGGTGCGGGCCATGGTGGTCTCCCCCTCTTCACAGGTCGGCACCGACCCTGCCACACCGACCCGCCGCGGGTCAGCCCTCGACGGGTCGCAGGTAGGTGGCGAAGTCGGCCATCGCCTCGAAGCTCGCGGTCCCCGTGAGCAGGGTTGCGAGCTCGCCCGGGGCCTGTGACTCGTGGAGCAGGCTGTTCTGCACCTTGGTGTCGCGCTCGTACTTGGTCCACGTGAGGCCTGCTGCCTCGAGGGTGCCGGCCCTGGGGGCGCGGTTGGTCTGCGCGTCGATCCACGCCCGGCTCGGGTCGCGGGTCTGCTCCACCGCGACGTAGGTTCCCTCGGGGGTCTGGTACCCGGCGTGCCAGGTCATGAACCCGTCGGTGGTGCGCACGTACCGGGCGGAGGTGGTGCTCCAGCCCTCCGGCAGCCCGACGGCCTCGACGATGGGCCAGCCGGTCTTCTCCTTGACGCCGAGGGCCGTGGCGTGGACGTCGACGGGCGGTCCGCTCACGGAGTTGACCCGCGGGACGATGAGGACGAGCACGGCGACCATCCCGAGCACGGCGAAGAGCGAGTACACGAGGTTCTTCGTGGAGCCCATGGAGTAGCGGCTCGGGGGGGCGGTGGGCGTGCTCACCCCCCTATGGTCGCCGACGGGCAGCGCGGACGCCCACCCGCCCCCGGCGCTAGGGTTGACCCGCCGCCGCCGCCGTCGTGAGGACCGAAGGACGAGATGCCCGAGAGCACACCTGCCCTCTACCCGGACCGCAACCTCGCCCTCGAGCTGGTCAGGGTCACCGAGGCCGCCGCGATGGCCGCCGGACGCTGGGTCGGGCGCGGCGAGAAGAACCTCGCCGACGGTGCGGCCGTCACGGCGATGCGCACCCTGATCTCCACCGTGTCGATGCGGGGCACGGTCGTCATCGGCGAGGGCGAGAAGGACGACGCCCCGATGCTCTTCAACGGCGAGCGGGTCGGTGACGGCACCGGTCCCGAGGTCGACGTCGCGGTCGACCCCATCGACGGGACCACGCTGTGCGCCAAGGGGATGCCCGGCGCCATCGCCGTCCTCGCGGTCACCGACCGGGGCGGGATGTACGACCCCAGCGCGGTCTTCTACATGGACAAGCTCGTCGCAGGCCCAGAGGTCGCCGACGTCGTCGACATCCGCCTCCCGGTCGCCGAGAACATCCGCCGGATCGCGAAGGTCAAGAAGGAGCAGCCGGAGGACGTCACGGTCGTCATGCTCGACCGCCCCCGCCACCAGGCGCTTGCCGAGGAGGTCCGCGACGCAGGGGCCCGCATCAGGTTCATCTCCGACGGCGACGTCGCCGGTGCCATCGCGGCAGCGCGCGAGACCTCGGGCATCGACCTCCTGCTCGGCATCGGCGGGACCCCCGAGGGGATCATCACCGCCTGTGCCATCAAGTGCATGGGCGGGGTCATCCAGGGTCGGCTGTGGCCGACCGACGACGACGAGCGGCAGCGGGCCCTGGACGCCGGCCACGACCTCGACCGCGTCCTCACCACCGATGACCTCGTGACCAGCGAGCACTCGTTCTTCGTCGCCACCGGCATCAGCGACGGCGAACTCCTCCACGGGGTGCGCTACCGCGGCGGGCACGCCACGACGAACTCGATCGTCATGCGCAGCCGCTCGGGCACCATCCGGCTCATCGAGAGCCACCACGACCTCGAGCGCACCGCCGGGCTCCCGCCCAAGGAGGACTGAGCATGTCCACGTCGCCCCCCGCCGCCGGGCCCGTCGTCGTCATCGGCGAGCTCCTCGTCGACATCGTGAACACCCCCGACTCCGACACCGCCGAGCACGTCGGGGGGTCGCCCGCCAACGTCGCGCTCGGCCTGGCGCGCCTCGGTCACGACACCCACATCGCCACCCTCGTCGGCACCGATGCGCGTGGGGTGCGCTGCCGCGAGCACGTCGAGGCCGGCGGGGTCGCCCTGCTGCCGGGCAGCATGAGCCAGGACCACCCCACGTCCACGGCGGTGGCCACGCTCGACGAGTCCGGGGCCGCGGCCTACGTGTTCGACCTGCACTGGAACCTGCCGCCGGTCCAGCTCCCCGAGGGGACGACGCACGTCCACACCGGCTCCATCGCGACGACCCTCGAGCCGGGTGAGGCCGAGGTCACCGACGCCCTGCGCCGCGCCCGCCCCGCCGCCACGGTGTCGTACGACCCCAACGTGCGCCCGACGATCATGGGCGCTCCCGATGCCGTGCGCGCCCGGGTCGAGGAGCTCGTCGGGCTGTCCGACGTCGTCAAGTGCTCCGAGGACGACCTCGAGTGGCTCTATCCCGGCGACACTCCCTCCGCGGTCATGGCCCGCTGGCTCGACCTCGGCGCCTGCCTCACCGTCGTGACCCTCGGTGGCCAGGGGGTCACGTGGCGCACGGCCGCAGGCGAGGAGGCCACCGAGGGCGCACGCGTCAAGGACGTCGTCGACACCGTCGGAGCCGGCGACTCCTTCATGGCGGGGATCGTGTCGGGTCTGCTCGACCTCGGCCTCCTCGGCGGCGCGGACGCCCGCGACCGGCTGCGCGCCGCGGGCCTGGACGAGGTCAACCCGGCCATCGACCGCGCCCTGGCCACGAGTGGCGTCACGGTCCGCCGTGCCGGGGCCTACGCCCCGACTCGAGAGGAGATCTGATGGTCGACTTCGCCTACGAGGACCTGCTGCCCGTGGGTGCCGACGAGACCCCGTACCGGCTCCTCACGACCGAGGGTGTCACCGTCGTCGACGGGCCCGGCGGCCGTCGCTTCCTCGAGGTCGAGCCCGAGGCGCTGCGCCTGCTCACCGACACCGCGATGCACGACATCGCCCACTACCTGCGGCCCGCGCACCTCCAGCAGCTCGCGAACATCCTCGACGACCCCGAGGCGAGCAACAACGACAAGTTCGTCGCCCTCGACCTGCTGAAGAACGCCAACATCGCCGCCGGCGGCATCCTGCCGATGTGCCAGGACACCGGCACGGCGATCGTCATGGGCAAGCGCGGACAGCACGTGCTCACCCGCGGTCGCGACGAGGAACCCCTGAGTCGTGGCGTGTACGACGCCTACACGCGCCTGAACCTGCGCTACTCGCAGATGGCGCCGGTGACGACCTGGGAGGAGACGAACACCGGGTCCAACCTGCCCGCGCAGATCGAGCTCTACGCCGACACCGCGCCCGGGCACGAGTCCACCTACAAGTTCCTCTTCATGGCCAAGGGCGGCGGCAGCGCCAACAAGTCCTTCCTCTTCCAGGAGACCAAGGCCGTCCTCAACCCCGACGCGATGATGCGCTTCCTCGACGAGAAGCTGCGCGGGCTCGGCACGGCTGCCTGCCCGCCCTACCACCTCGCCATCGTCATCGGCGGCACGAGCGCTGAGTTCGCCCTCAAGACAGCGAAGTACGCGAGCGCGAAGTACCTCGACCAGCTCCCGAAGTCGGGCGACCCCGTCACCGGGCACGGCTTCCGGGACACCGAGCTCGAGGAGAAGGTCCTCGAGCTCACCCGGCAGCTCGGCATCGGAGCGCAGTTCGGCGGCAAGTACTTCTGCCACGACGTCCGCGTCGTGCGGCTGCCCCGCCACGGCGCGTCGCTTCCGGTCGCGATCGCGGTCTCCTGCTCCGCCGACCGGCAGGTGCTGGGCAAGATCACGCCGGAGGGGGTGTTCATCGAGCAGCTCGAGACCGACCCGGCCCGTTTCCTGCCCGACCAGACCCACGAGGCCCTCGGCAGCGAGGCGGTGGGCGCGGCGTCCACCGGCCAGGGCGCCGTCGTCGCCATCGACCTCAACCGCCCGATGGACCAGGTCCTCGCCGAGCTGTCGCGGCACCCCGTGAAGACCCGCCTGTCCCTGACCGGACCGCTGGTCGTGGCTCGCGACATCGCGCACGCCAAGATCAAGGAGCGCCTCGACGCCGGCGAGGAGATGCCGCAGTACCTCAAGGACCACCCCGTCTACTACGCCGGCCCCGCGAAGACCCCGGTGGGCCTGCCGTCCGGGTCGTTCGGACCGACCACCGCCGGACGGATGGACTCCTACGTCGAGCAGTTCCAGGCCGCCGGAGGCTCGATGGTGATGCTCGCCAAGGGCAACCGCAGCCAGCAGGTCACCGACGCGTGCGCCACGCACGGCGGGTTCTACCTCGGCTCGATCGGCGGGCCGGCCGCGCGCCTGGCCCAGGACTGCATCCGCAGCGTCGAGGTCGTCGAGTACCCAGAGCTCGGGATGGAGGCCGTCTGGAAGATCGAGGTCGAGGACTTCCCGGCGTTCATCGTCGTCGACGACAAGGGCAACGACTTCTTCGCCTCAGTCACCAAGCCGGTGGCCTTCACCATCGCCAAGAGAACAGGACTGGTCTGATGAGCGGTTTCGACGACCTCATCGCTGCGAACCGCGCGTTCGCCGACGACTTCGCCCTCGGCGGCTTCGACGGGGTCGCCAAGGCGGGTGTCGCCATGGTGACCTGCATGGACTCGCGCATCGACCCGCTCGGGATGGTCGGGCTGACACCCGGCGACGCCAAGATCTTCCGCAACCCCGGGGGTCGCGTCACCCCGCAGGCGCTCGAGGCGCTCGTCCTCGGCGTGCACCTGCTCAATGTCCAGCGCATCCTCGTGGTCCCGCACACGCGGTGCGCCATGGCGTCGGCCACCGAGGAGGAGCTGCGCGAGCGCATCGGCGCGTCCAGCGGCCTCGACGCGTCGTGGCAGCGGTTCGGCGTGGTCAAGGACCAGCGCGACGCCCTGGGCCGCGACGTCGCCGCGATCCGCTCGCACCCCCTGATCGGCGACCGCGCCGAGGTCGGCGGGTTCCTCTACGACGTCGACACCGGCCTGCTCGAGAAGGTCGTGTGACGATCCGCCTCACGGGGCTGGCCGTCCACCCCGTGAAGAGCACGGCGATCCGGCCGATGACGAGCGCCGAGGTCGAGCCGTGGGGCTTCGTCGACGACCGCCGCTGGATGGTCGTCGACGCCACGGGCGAGTGCCTCACCGCTCGCGAGGAACAGCGGATGTTCGCCGTCACCGCCTCGACCCCCACGACCGACCCCGGCCAGGAGGCGCCGCTCCGGCTCACCGCCCCCGGCCTCGAACCGCTCGACGTCGCTGTCCCGCAGGGAGATCCGATCACGGTCACCGTGCACGGTCGCCCCCTCGAAGGCGTCGCCGCCGACGGCGGGTCCTCGGCGTGGCTGCGCGGCGCGCTCGGTCACGACGCCCTGCGGCTCGTGCACGTCCACCGGGCCCGGCCGCTCAACCCCGAGCACGCCCTTCCCGGCGACGCCACGGCCTTCGCCGACGCCTACCCCGTGACGCTCGCGAGCGCCGTGTCGCTGCGCCGGCTCCACGACTGGCTCACCGAGACCGCGGTCGAGCGCGGCGAGGAGGCGGGCGCGCCGCTGCCCATCGCTCGGTTCCGGCCGAACCTCGTCGTCGACGGCGCCCTCGAGCCGTTCGAGGAGGACCGGTGGACGGCGGTCACGGTCGGCAACACCCGGTTCCGGGTGGTCAAGGGCGTCGACCGTTGTGTCATGACGACGGTCGACCCCGTCTCGCTCGCCCGCGGTCACGAGCCGATCCGCACTCTTGCCCGGCACCGCAAGCGCGACGGCGCGACGTGGTTCGCGATGCAGCTCGTGCCCGACGCCCGGGACGTCCGGGATGTCCGCAGGGTGGTCTCCGTCGGGGACGAGGTCGTCGTCGAGCGGTAGCGTGAGCCGCATGACGACCTCCGGCCTGACCTTCCCCGACGGCTTCGTGTGGGGCGCCGCCACGGCGAGCTACCAGATCGAGGGCGCCCACGACGAGGACGGCCGCAGCCCCTCGATCTGGGACACCTTCAGCCGCACCCCGGGCAAGGTGCTCGGCGGCGACACCGGCGACGTGGCGTGCGACCACTACCACCGCTATCGCGAGGACGTCGCCCTGATGCGCGAGCTCGGGCTCGACGCCTACCGGTTCTCGGTCGCGTGGCCGCGCGTCGTTCCCGGCGGCACGGGCGCGGTGAACGCCAAGGGCCTCGACTTCTACTCGCGGCTCGTCGACACGCTGCTGGAGAACGACATCCGGCCGGTCGTCACGCTCTACCACTGGGACCTGCC
This sequence comes from uncultured Actinomycetota bacterium, assembly GCA_963795035.1. Taxonomy (GTDB): domain Bacteria; phylum Actinomycetota; class Actinomycetes; order Actinomycetales; family Dermatophilaceae; genus Oryzobacter. Next base: position 109,466 of record CAWCFZ010000007.1, read on the forward strand.
CGAGGTCCTCGACGAGCAGGGCGGCTGGCTCAACCGCGACAGCGCGCAGTGGTACGCCGAGTACGCCGCCGCCACCGTCGCCGCCCTCGGTGACCGGGTGACGAACTGGACGACCTTCAACGAGCCCTGGTGCTCCTCGATCCTCAGCTACGCCATCGGCGCCCACGCCCCCGGCCACCACGACGGCGCCGAGTCGCTCGTCGCGGCGCACCACCTCATGCTGGCCCACGGAACCGCCGTCCCCGTCATCCGTGAGCACTCCCCCGGCGCGGAGGTGTCCATCACCCTCAACCCCAACCACGTCTGGGGTCCGGAGGACGGCGACGAGGCCGACGCCGACGCGGTCCGGCGGGCCGACAACGCCCTCAACGGCATCTTCTTCGGGCCGGTGTTCCACGGCGCCTACCCCGAGGGCTTCCTCGACGACACGGCCTACCTCACCGACCACGGCTTCATCCACGACGGCGACCTCGCGACGATGTCGGCGCCGCTCGACAACCTCGGCATCAACAACTACTTCCCCACCCGGGTGCGGGCCGCGCGCGAGGGCGAGGAGGGCAACACCTTGCTCCCGGGGGGCCAGACGGTCGTCGAGGTCTCGCCGCGCCCGCCGCTCACGGGCATCGGCTGGGAGCAGTCGCCCGAGAGCCACCGCCTGATCATCGAGCGGTCGGCACGCGAGTCGGGCCTACCGCTGTACATCACCGAGAACGGCTCGGCCTGGCCCGACACCGTCGACGCCGACGGCCGGGTCCACGACGCCGACCGTGTCGCCTACCTCCAAGGTCACCTCGGCGCCGTGTCCGACGCCATCGCCAACGGCGTCGACGTCCGCGGCTACTTCGCCTGGTCCCTGCTCGACAACTTCGAGTGGGCCTTCGGGTACAGCCAGCGCTTCGGCATCGTCCACGTCGACTACGACACCCAGGTGCGCACCGTCAAGGACTCCGGCCGCGAGTACGCCCGCATCATCGCCGACCACCGCGACGCCTGAGGGCCGGGCGACTGACTGGGAAGCGCCCAGTCGAGCGAGCACGACACGCTCATGAGGTTCTCGATCCCGGGCGTGTTGCGCTCACTCGACCTGTGGCTGCCGACCGCGGGTCATCGGGCCGCCGCGTCAGAGGGCCAGGCGCTGCTTGACGACGCCGGCGAGGCGGTCTGCGGCCTCGCGGGCCTCCTCGTGGGTACGTGCCTCGACCATGACCCGCACGACGGGCTCGGTGCCCGACTTGCGCAGCAGGACCCGACCGGAGCCGGCGAGCACCGCCTCGGTCTCGCGCACGGCCGCCTGCAGCCCCTCGTCGGACTCGACGCGGCTCTTGTCGACACCCTTGACGTTGACGAGCACCTGCGGCAGGCGGGTCATCACGGCGGCGAGCTCGGACAGCGGCCGCTGGGTCGCGGCGACGCGCGCCACGAGCATCAGGCCGGTGAGCACCCCGTCGCCGGTGGTGCCGTGGTCGAGCATGATCACGTGGCCGGACTGCTCGCCGCCGAGCGAGTACCCGCGGGCGCGCATGTCCTCCAGGACGTAGCGGTCACCGACCGCGGTCTGGCGCACCGTGATCCCCTCTCGCTCCATCGCCTGGAGCAGCCCGAGGTTGCTCATGACGGTGGCGACGAGGGTGTCGTCGACGAGCCGGCCACGCTCCTTCATCCCCACCGCGAGGATGCCCATGATCTGGTCGCCGTCGACCTCGTTGCCGTCGGCGTCGACGGCGAGGCAGCGGTCGGCGTCGCCGTCGTGGGCGATGCCGACCTCGGCGCCGTGCGCCCGCACCGCCGCCTTGAGCGGGTCGAGGTGGGTGGAGCCGAACCCGTCGTTGATGTTCAGGCCGTCGGGGGACGTGCCGATCTCGACGACCTCGGCGCCCGCGAGGCGGAACACCTCGGGCGAGACCTGGCTCGCGGCGCCGTGCGCGCCGTCGATGACGACCTTGGTGCCGTCGAGGGTGTTGGGCAGCACCCGCAGCAGGTGCGCGATGTAGCGGGTGTGCCCCTCCTGCATCGAGACCACACGACCGACGTCGGCGCCCAGCGGACGGGTCCACTTCTCACCCATGGCGGCCTCGATCCGGTCCTCGACCTCGTCGGCGAGCTTGTGGCCGCCCTCGGCGAAGAACTTGATCCCGTTGTCAGGCATGGCGTTGTGCGACGCCGAGAGCATGACGCCGAAGTCGGCACCCGTGTCGGCGGTCAGGTACGCCACGGCGGGAGTCGGAAGCATCCCGGCGTTGTAGACGTCGACCCCGGCGGAGGCCAGGCCCGCGATGACCGCGGCGGACAGGAACTCCCCCGACGCTCGCGGGTCGCGGCCGACGACGGCCTTGGGCCGGTGACCGGGGCGGGCTCCCGCCTGTCCGAGGACCCTGGCCGCCGCGACGGACACGGACAGCGCCAGCTCGGCGGTGATGAGCGGCCCGTTCGCCAGGCCGCGCACCCCGTCGGTACCGAACAGTCGTGACATGGGAAAGAGCCTTCCGCTGGGGGGTACCGCTGACGAAACTACTCCTGGACGCGCCGAAGGCGGCACCACGGTCGATGGTGCCGCCTTCGGGTCCGGTCCGGGCACCCCGGTGCGGGGTGCCGGAGCGGGATCAGCGCTTGCTGTACTGCGGTGCCTTGCGGGCCTTCTTGAGACCGGCCTTCTTGCGCTCCGGGACGCGGGCGTCACGGGAGAGGAAGCCGGCCTTCTTCAGCGCCGGGCGGTTGAGCTCGGGGTCGACCCCGTTGAGCGAGCGGGCGACGCCGAGGCGGACCGCGCCGGCCTGGCCCGAGGGGCCACCGCCGTGGACGCGGACGAGGACGTCGTAGGCGCCGTCGAGCTCGAGGACCTTGAGCGGCTCGTTGACGATCTGCTGGTGCACCTTGTTGGGGAAGTAGCCCTCGAGGGTGCGGCCGTTGATCTTCCACTCGCCCGTGCCGGGCACGATGCGCACGCGGGCGATGGCCTGCTTGCGGCGGCCGGTCGCGGCACCGGGAGCCGAGGCGGTCGGGCGGGGGGCAGCCTCGCCCGCGGTCGCCGCGTCGGTCTCGGAGGTGTACTCGGAGACGAGCACGTCGTTGGCGTCGGTGCCCGCGGTCTCGTCGATCTGGGTGTTCTCGGACATCACTGGGCCACCTGGGTGATCTGGAAGGGCGTGGGCTGCTGGGCGGAGTGGGGGTGCTCGGCGCCGCGGTACACCTTGAGCTTGCTCAGCTGCTGGCGGCCGAGGGTGGTGCGCGGGAGCATCCCGCGCACGGCCTTCTCGACGGCCTTCTCGGGGCTCTTGGCGAGCAGCTCGGTGTACGACTGCGACTTCAGGCCGCCCGGGAAGCCCGAGTGGTGGTAGGCCTTCTTCTGCTCGAGCTTGGCACCGGTGAGGGCGACCTTCTCGGCGTTGATGATGATGACGAAGTCGCCGATGTCGACGTGCGGCGCGAAGGTCGGCTTGTGCTTGCCGCGCAGGAGGATGGCGGTCTGGCTCGCGAGGCGGCCGAGCACGACGTCGGTCGCGTCGATCACGTGCCACACGCGCGTGATCTCGCCCGGCTTCGGGGTATAGGTACGCATCAGGTGTCCTGGTGGTTCGAGGTGGATCGGGTGGATGTGTACCGCGGGCTCCCGAGAGGGACACTGCCCCTGTCGGAGGCGCCCGGCACAACAGTCACCCAGTCTACGGGGCCGCGGCCGGTCCCCATAATCCTCGGATCAGGACTGCGACAGGGCCCTGACCTGCACGGATGTGCCCCACTGCCTTCGTGCACGGTTCTTGTGCAAACAGAGTGTGCAAAGGTATTGTGCACAGATGAGCACCCCCACCCGCCCTCCCGGCGCCGACCCCGACCCCGGGTTCACCGGCATCCGGCTCGACTCCACGGCGCTGAAGGTGCTGGCGCACCCGTTGCGCTCGCGCCTGCTCAGCACCCTGCGCCGCGGTGGCCCGGCCACGGCCACCGACCTCGCGGCGACCCTGGGCACCAACTCGGGCGCCACGAGCTACCACCTGCGCCGCCTCGAGGCGGTCGGCCTCGTCGCGGACACCGGCGACGGGGAGGGCAAGCGGCGCCTCTGGCGGGCCGCCACCGACAGCCACCAGTACGAGCCGAGCGACTTCGTCGGCGACGAGGACGCCGAGACCGCCCTGAACTGGCTGGTCCGCGACTACATCCGGCACCTGGCCGAGCAGTTCGAGCGCTGGCTCGACGTCGAGCAGGCCTGGCCCGAGGCGTGGCGCGACGCGGCCGGCATGGGCGACAGCTTCGTCATCGTCACGGCCGAGCAGCTGGCCCAGATGCGTCGCGAGGTCGACGAGGTGGTCGCCCGCTATCGCCGGGTGGGGCAGGGCAACCCCGAGGCCCGGCGCATGGCCGTCTACGAGATCGCCTACCCGCTCGACCTCGACCGGGCCCCCCGCCGCGACGAGCCGCAGTGACCACCCCCCTCACGGCGCTCGAGGCCGAGCGGCGCCTCTACGTCCTCACCGTGACCCGGTGGTTCCCCGTCGGGCTCGTCGTGGGCATCCTCATGCTCTTCCAGACCGGGCGCGGCCTGTCGATCACCCAGGCCGCGACGCTCGCCTCCATCACAGGGCTGACCATCTTCGTCCTCGAGCTGCCCACGAGCGGCTTCGCCGACGCCGTGGGCCGTCGCCCGGTCTACCTCGCCTCCGCGGTCCTCAACGTCGCGGCGGCACTCGCCCTCGCGGTGTCCCAGTCCTTCCTCACCTTCGCCCTCGCCGCCGTGCTCTTCGGCGCCTTCCGGGCGCTGGACTCCGGCCCGCTCGAGGCGTGGTTCGTCGACGCCGTGCACGCCGAGACGCCGGGTGCCGACGTCGACCGGCAGCTCGCCCTCACGGGGACCTTCCTCGGCGGTGCCATCGCCGTGGGCGCCCTGATCTCCGGTGGGCTCATCTGGTGGGACCCCGCGTCGCGCCTCGGGCACCCCGGCCATGCCCTCGACACGGCCGTGTGGGTGTTCGCCGCCCTCAACGTCGTCCACCTCGTCGCGTCGGCCCTGCTCGTCCACGAGCCCCGCCCGGACGGCGGCACCCGCCGCGAGCGCGTCACCGGGGCCCTGCGCGAGAGCCGCCGGACGCCCCGTGTCGTGGCCGACGGGGTCCGCCTCCTCGGGACCAACCGCGTCCTGCTCGCCCTCGTGGGCGTCGAGTTCTTCTGGTCGGTGGGGATGATCGTCTTCGAGTCGCTGATGCCGCTGCGCCTCGAGGAGCTGCTCGGGTCCTCGAAGCAGGCCGGGGCGCTGGTCGGGCCGGTGGCCGCCGCCGGGTGGGGCATCTTCGCCGCGGGCTCGTGGCTCGCGGGGCTGACCTCGAGCCGGATCGGCGTGACCCGTGCCGCGATGCTGGCCCGGGTCCTCAACGGCGGCGGCGCCGTCGTCATGGGCCTGGCGGTCGGACCCGTGGGGCTCATCGCCGCGTACTTCTTCACGTACTCCATGCACGGGATGAACGGGGCACCGCATGCGGCGCTGCTGCACCGCGAGGCCCGGGCGCACAACCGATCGACGGTGCTGTCGATGAACTCGATGGTGGCCTTCCTCGCCTTCGCCCTCGCAGCCCCGCTCGTCGGCGCCCTCGCCGACCACGCGGGCCTGCGGACCGCGATGGTGTCCGCCGGTGCCTGGAGCATCCTCGGTGTGCTGCTCTACCTGCCGGCGCGACGCCGCGAGCGCGAGGCGGTGCGGGAGACGGTGACGCCCTGACGCCGCGTCGACCCTTCGGGGTGGCACGCTGTCGGGGTGAAGCGCTTCCTCCTCGGGGTCGTCTCGACGCTCGTCGTCCTCGCCCTTGCCCTCGTCGTCGTCCTGCTCTCCCTGGGGTCAGGCGGCACCGGCGCGGCGGCGCCCTCTCCCACGACCACGGCATCGGCCGCGCCGGAGCGACCGGCCGACCTGGCGGATGACGAGACCTGGCTCGGAAGTGTCGACGTCCGCAGCGAGGACGTCGTCTCGGCCGACGGCGACCTCGCCGACGTGGTGGCCAAGGGCACGGGAGTCCGGTTCTCCCCCAAGGGCCTTCGAGCACAACGTCTCGATGTCGACGCCACCGTCCCGTTCGCGACCGTCGCCGCACAGGTCGGCGACGACACGAGGATCTACGCCGTGGGTGGCGGCCTCGCCGGGGTGGAGCGGAAGGTGACGATCCTCGGGCGCGACCTCACCGTGAAGGCGACCGGCACGGTGAAGGCCGACCGGGGCCAGCTGCTCATCGAGCCCGAGACCGTCGACCTCGGAGGCCCGTCGTTCATCAACGCCGCCGCGAGCGCGGTGGCGCGTCGCCTCGTGACGATCCGCCAGAGCGTGGCCGGTGTCCCGAACGGCATGGCGCTCACCGCGGTTCGCGTCACGGACGCCGGGTTCGCGGCGCAGCTCACCGGGTCCGACGTCACCTTCGGCCCCTGACCACCTCCTGCCGCCCCCTACGAACCGCGCCAAGAACCGCGCTACGGCGCAGTAGGTGCTGTGATCACAGCACCTACTGCGCCGTAGCAGGCGGTCTAGGGGGCGGTGGAGGGGGCGAGGTCAGCCGATGGACACCGTGGTCCGGTGGGTCGAGCTGTCGTAGACGAACGAGACCTTGGTCCCGTCGGCCGGGACGGTGAAGCTCCCGTTGCCCGACCCGCCGTCCGGCCCGTAGCTCTCGTCGAACGACAGGTCGTGCGCGACCTTGAACTCCCACGTCCCCGCGGGGATCTTCGTCGTCGCGAGGGCGAAGACACCGTCGCCGTCCTTGTCCTGCAGCCACGGGCGCATGCAGTCGGCCTGCCAGTCGCCCGAACAGCCGAGCTCGGACTGGAAGGACCCGGGGACCGTGATGATCTCGGTCTCCTCGTCGCTCGTCGCCCAGTGCGTCGCGTGGTCGTAGTAGAAGGTCACCGTGCCGTCGGTCTCGTACGAGATGTTCTCGCCGTCACGGACACCCCGTGCGCCGTAGTTCTCCGTCCAGGCCCGGTTGAGCTGCGCCTTGTACGCGTAGGGGCCGGCCGGGATGGTGAACGACTTCTTCCAGATCTTGTCGTCCTGGTCGAGCACGAGCTGCGACTGGTCGCAGGTCTCGTCCCAGTCCCTCGGGCAGCCCATCTCCGAGTTGTGGGTCCCCGCGACGCCGACCGTGGTCGGCTGCGCGCCCGGGTCCCCGTTCTCGGCCTCCGTCGGCGGGGCCTTCGGCGCCACGACCCTGGCCCATGAGCCGTCGGCCGCGACCCGACCAGCCGCGTCCTCGACGATGGCGCGGTACTCCAGGACCGAGCCGAGGGGCATCCCCGCGACGTCGTGGAACACGCGGAACGGTGCGTTGTCGTCGGTTCCCACCAGGCGCCAGTCCGACGTGCCGACCGGGCGGTAGAGGAACGTCGTCTGCGCGAAGGTGCTCGCGTCGACGTCCGCCCCGATCTCCGCACGGCCCGACAGCCCACTGCCCGCCTCGAGCGTCAGGTCGACGGTCGGGGCGGCGCCCGTGGTGGTGACGGGCTTGTTGGCCCGCCACACGCTGACCGACAGCGGCGGGACGGTCACCTTGACCGAGCCGTCGGCAGCGGGCTTGACGGCCCGGTCGGTGCCGAAGACCGGCGTGAAGACGCGGCCCTTGCCCTTGGTCCACGTCGGGAAGGTGGCCGACGCCGGGGAGGTGGAGTTGTTCGCCGCGACGACGTACTCGACCTTGTCCGAGGCGTCGACGCGCGACATCGCGAAGATGCCGGCGCCCTCGGCCGCGTACCGCTGCACCTGGGCGCCGTCGGCGAGCGCGGGGTGCTTGGCCCGCATCTTCGACAGGGCCTTGGTGTGCAGGTACAGCGGGTGGGTCGTGTCGTACCGGTCGCGCGACCCCTCGGGTCCGCCGAGGACGTCCTCGGTGTTGTACAGCTCGACCTTGCTCGCGAACATGTCCTCGCGCGCGGCCTGGTCACCGCCGGTGCTGACGAAGCCCTGCTCGTCGCCGTAGTAGGTGACGGGGTTGCCGCGGCTGGTGAACATCAGCGAGTTCGCGAGCTCGATGCGAGCCAGGTGCTGCGCCTCGTTGCCGGCCGCCGCGTCCTTGAGGAACATCGAGGCCCGGCCCATGTCGTGGTTCCCGAGGAAGGTGGGCAGCTGGTAGGCGTTGCTGTCGGCGTCGGTGTACCAGTCGTCCTTGGCGAAGAACTCGGACAGCACGTTCGCCGGGTTGCCCTTGGCGAAGTCGACACCCTGCTGCTGGAAGCCGAAGTCGAGCGTGGCCTGGAGCTTGCCGCGCGTCGTGTACTCGGACATGACGGCGGGGTTGCCGTCGTAGACCTCGCCGAAGGCGAAGAAGTCGTCGTTCTTGACGCGGGCCGCCTCACCGAGGATGTCGGGGACGAAGGTCTGCCAGAACTCGAGGTTCACGTGCTTGACGGTGTCGATGCGGAAGCCGTCGATGCCGAAGTCGACCCACTTCTTGTAGATGTCGCCCATCCCCGAGACCACCTCCGGACGCTCGGTGAACAGGTCGTCGAGGCCGATGAAGTCGCCGTAGGTCGAGGACTCCCCGGCGAAGGTCGAGTCACCGCGGTTGTGGTACATCGTCACGTCGTTGAGCCACGAGGGGGTCTTGGCGGTCTCGTCGCCCGGGTGGAGGAAGGGCGTGTACGGGAAGGAGGTCGCCGGGCTGAGCTCGGGCCACGCCGACGCGGGCTCGTTCACGTAGTCGCGGTCGTCGAACTCGACGCCGTCCGCGTCCTTGTACGGGGCCGTCCGCTTGCTCTTGTAGGTGTACGTGCCCTGCTCGTAGTCGACGACATCGGCGGTGTGGTTGGTGATGATGTCGAAGAAGACCTTCATCCCCTTGCCGTGGGCCGCCTTGATGAGCGACTTCATGTCGGCGTTGGTCCCGAGGTGCGGGTCGATCTGGGTGAAGTCGGTGATCCAGTACCCGTGGTACCCGGCGCTCTCCTGACCCGGCCCGCCCTGGACCGCCTTGTTCTTGAAGCTCGGCGTCAGCCAGATCGCCGTGGTCCCCATGCCCTTGATGTAGTCCAGCTTCTGGGTCAGGCCCTTGAGGTCGCCACCGTGGTAGAAGCCCTTGTGCGTCGGGTCCAGGCCCGTCGTCAGGGGGCCGCCGGTGAGCCCGCCCTTGTCGTTGGCGGTCGACCCGTTCGCGAACCGGTCGGCCATGACGAAGTAGAACCGCTCCCGGGTGAGGGAGTCGCGCAGCGAGTCCTCGGCCAGGGCGGCGTCCGCGCGCGAGGTCCCCCCGGCGAGGTTCTTCGGTGCGAACGAGACGATGTTCGTGGCGTCGTCGAAGGTGAACTCGAGCGTCGCCGGGCCCTCGAGGACGAGCGGGATGTTCGAGCCGTTGAAGGTGCCGTCGGCGCCGTAGTTCTCGTCCCACGAGCCGTTGAGGGCCACCTTGAAGGCGTAGCTCCCGGCCGGGACGGTGAAGGTCGAGCGGTAGAGGTCGGTGCTCCCCACCCGGGCGAGACGGGTCGCGGTGCACTCGGGCTGCCAGTCGGCGCTGCACCCGAGCTCGCTCTGCAGGTCACCGGCGAGCGTGACCGAGGAGGTCGCCCCCACGGCAGGGACTGCGGTGACGACCACCGGGACGGCTGCGATGGCAGCCCCCACGGCGATGGCGGACAGACGACGGGGACCGGACATCGTTGCTCCTTGCGCTCACCGCGCGACCACCCTGGCACGCGACCTGTGTCGACGCTGGACGCTATCTGCGTAAACGCTTTACATCGACCCCTGGGCCAGAAAACCTTCCACGGGGCCAGGGTCACCGGGTCCGCGCGACCCGGCCCTCGTCCCACACCGGCTCGTCCGACTCGACGACCCGGCCGTCGGCGCGGAACACGAGGAAGCGGTCGAGGCCGCGCGCGAACCACCGGTCGTGGGTGACCGCGAGGACCGTCCCCTCGAACGCGGCGAGCGCGTCCTCCAGCGCCTCGGCCGAGTGCAGGTCGAGGTTGTCCGTCGGCTCGTCGAGGAGCAGCATCGTGGCGCCCGAGAGCTCGAGGAGCAGGATCTGCAACCGGGCCTGCTGCCCACCGGACAGCGAGTCGAACGTCTGCTCGGACGCCTGGGCGAGCCCGTAGCGGTCGAGGGCACGCGCCGCGAGGTCGCGCGGCATCCCGGCCCGGTGGTCGTCTCCGCGATGGAGGATCTCGAGCAGCGAGCGCCCGTGCAGCGCGGCGTGGTCGTGCGTCTGGGCGAACCAGCCGGGCCGGACCCGCGACCCGAGGACGACGCGCCCCGTGTGCTCGACCGGCGCCGGCCGGATGTCGCCGACCGGCTCGTGCTCCTTGTCGGGGTCCGAGCCCCCGGCCGCGAGGAGGCGCAGGAAGTGCGACTTCCCCGAGCCGTTGCTGCCCAGGATGCCGACCCGCTCCCCGAACCAGATCTCGGTGTCGAACGGCGCCATGAGCTGCTCGTCGTCGACCCGCAGCTCCAGCCCGGTGACGACGGCGGCCCGCTTGGCCGTGCGACCGCCGGTGAGGCGCATCGTCACCTTCTGGCGCAGCGGCACCGCCTCGGGCGGCCCGGCCTCGTCGAAGCGCCGCAGCCGCGACTCGGCCGCCCGCATGCGCGAGGCCATGTCGGAGTTGTAGGCCGCCTTCTGGCGGTACATGAGGACGAGCTCCTTGAGCTTGAGCCGCTCCTCGTCCCACCGCCGGCGCAGCTCCTCGAGGCGGGCGTTGCGGTCGGCGCGGGCCTCGTCGTACGTGGAGAAGCGACCGGGGTGGACCCACACGGTGTTGCCGCCGCGGCTCGGCTCGAGCGTCGCGATGCGGGTGGCGACCCGGTCGAGCAGCTCGCGGTCGTGGCTGACGAACAGCACCGTCTTGGGCGACTCGACGAGCCGCCCCTCCAGCCAGCGCTTGCCCGGGACGTCGAGGTAGTTGTCCGGCTCGTCGAGGAGAAGCACCTCGTCGGGCCCGCGCAGGAGGGCCTCGAGGACCACCCGCTTCTGCTCGCCCCCCGAGAGTGTCGACACCGGCCGCCACTGCGCCCGCTCGAACGGGGTGCCGAGGGCTGCGACGGTGCACACGTCCCAGAACGTCTCCCAGTCGTACCCGCCGGCCTCCCCCCAGTCGGCCAGGGCCTGGGCGTAGTCGAGCTGGTCCTTCTCCGACTCGCGCTCCATCATCAGCAGCTCGGTGCGCTCGACCTCGGCCGCCGCCTCGCGGATGGCGTCCGGCGCGACGGAGACCAGCAGGTCGCGCACCGTCGTGTCGTCGCGGACCTTCCCGATGAACTGGCGCATGACGCCCAGCCCACCGCTGCGGGTGACGGCTCCGTCGGACGCCGACAGGTCACCGGCGAGGATGCGCAGCAGGGTCGTCTTGCCCGTCCCGTTCGGTCCGACGAGCGCGACCTTGGCGCCCTCCCCGACCCGGAAGGTCACGTCGCGCAGCAGGCGCCGGCCGTCGGGCAGCGAGAAGCACACGGTGTTGACGTCGAGGTGGCCCACGAGGAGCCATTGTCGCCGTCCTCCCCCTGCGCCGCACGCGACTTCTTCCGCGAGGGCTCGGGGGTCAGGGGTCAGGGCTCGGGCAGGGTCCGGGTGGCGCGCGCCTGCTCGGCACGAGACGCGAGGTCGGCGTCGTCCGGGTAGACGACCTCCTCGAGGGACAGGCCGCGCGCCGGCATCACCGTGACCCGCGGGTCGCGCGCCCCGCCCTCGAGGACCCGCAGCGGCAGGTCGACGTCGAAGCGTCCCTCGCCCACGGGGACGACGGCTCCCACGAGGGCGCGGACCATGCTGTGGCAGAACGCGTCCGCCTCCACCGCACCCTCGACGACGCCGTCAGCCCCGCGCGACCACCCGTAGCGCAGCAGGGTGCGCACGGTCGTCGCACCCTCGCGGCGCCGGCAGAACGCGGCGAAGTCGTGCAGCCCGAGCAGACGCTGCGCGGCGGCGTCCATCGCGGCCACGTCGAGCGGGCCCCGCACGACCACGGTGTCGCCGCGGCGCAGCGGGTCGGTGCGTGAGGGGTCGTCGCTGATCCGGTAGAGGTAGCGCCGGCGGACCGCCGAGAACCGGGCGTCGAACCCGGCCGGGGCCCGGCTGACCCGGCGGACGGCGAGGTCGGCGGGCAGGATGCCGCGCAGCCGGCGGGCCGCCGCCTCGTCAGGTGTCCGGGCGGACCTGTCACCCAGCCGCTCCCACACCGCGCCCTCGACGTCGAGGTGGGCCACCTGGCCGCGCGCGTGGACCCCGGCGTCGGTACGGCCGGCGACGGTGAGCCGGACCGGCTCGTCGAGACGCAGCAGGGTGCGCAGCGCCTCGCTCAGCGTGCCCTCGACGGTGCGCAGGCCCGGCTGGGCGGCCCATCCGGAGAACTGCGCCCCGTCGTAGGACAGGTCGAGCCGGATCCTCAGCGTCACCGCGACAGCGTAGCCCGGCCCCGGACACGGACCGGCCCCCTCCCCGCGGTGGGGAGGGGGCCGGTCACGACAGCCCGAAAAGGGGCGAGGCTCAGGCCTCGTCGTCCTCGACCTGCTGCTTCGCGGCACCGCCGGCGGGCTCGAAGCCCGCGGCCTCAGCGGCCTCGGCGTCGGCGAACCAGAACTCGGCGATGGTCTGCTCGAACCACTGCGAGCCCTCGACGTGGTACTTGCCCGAGTCGGCGTTGCCCTTGACGGTGTAGCCGTCGGGGGCCGAGCCGTCCTCGGACGCGGCGACCGCGCCCTCGGGGAGCTCGACGACCGGGGTCTGCTCGGCGGCGGTCTCCTCGACCGGCACCTCCGCCTTCGGCTCGTCCTTCGTCTTCGGGGTGTCCTTGGCCGCACGCTTGGTGGCGGCCTCGGCCTCCTTGACGGTGGCCTTCTTGGCGACGGGCTCGCGGACGAGCTCGATGACCGCCATGGGGGCGTTGTCGCCCTTGCGGGCGCCGATCTTCGTGATGCGGGTGTAGCCGCCGTTGCGCTCGGCCATGTCGGGCGCGATCTCGACGAAGAGACGGTGCACGACACCCTTGTCGCGGATGACCGTCATCACCCGGCGACGGGAGTGCAGGTCACCACGCTTCGCGAAGGTGATGAGGCGCTCGGCCAGGGGGCGCATGCGCTTGGCCTTGGCCTCGGTCGTCGTGATGGAGTCGTGCTCGAAGAGCGAGGTCGCGAGGTTCGCCAGGATGAGCCGCTGGTGAGCGGGACCGCCTCCGAGACGGGGACCCTTGGTGGGGGTGGGCATTGCTGTTCTCCTTGGTTATGCGCCTGGAGGCGTGGGTCAGAGCTGCTCGTCCTCGGCGTACGCCGCGTCGTCCTCGCCCTCTCCGAAGGTGAAGTCGTCGTAGCGGTCCGCGATGAGGCTCGGGTCGAAGCCGGGGGGGCTGTCCTTCAGGGCCAGGCCCATGCCGGCCAGCTTGGCCTTGACCTCGTCGATCGACTTCGCACCGAAGTTGCGGATGTCGAGCAGGTCGGCCTCGCTGCGCCCGACGAGCTCACCCACGGAGTGGATGCCCTCGCGCTTGAGGCAGTTGTAGGAACGGACGGTGAGGTCGAGGTCCTCGATCGGCAGGGCCAGGTCGGCGGCGAGCGCGGCGTCGGTCGGCGACGGGCCCATGTCGATGCCCTCGGCCTCGACGTTGAGCTCACGGGCCAGGCCGAACAGCTCGACGAGGGTCTTGCCGGCGGAGGCGAGCGCGTCACGCGGCGCCATCGAGTTCTTGGTCTCGACGTCGACGACGAGGCGGTCGAAGTCGGTGCGCTGCTCGACTCGGGTCGCCTCGACCTTGTAGGTCACGGTGAGGACCGGGCTGTAGATGGAGTCGACCGGGATGCGGCCGATCTCCTGGTCGCCGGACTTGTTCTGCTGCGCGGAGACGTAGCCACGGCCACGCTCGACGGTCAGCTCCATCTCGACGGTGCCCTTGTCGTTGAGCGTCGCGATGTGCAGGTCGGTGTTGTGGATCTCGACCCCGGCCGGCGGGGCGATGTCGGCCGCGGTGACCGCGCCGGCGCCCTGCTTGCGCAGGTACATCACGACGGGCTCGTCGTGCTCGGAGGAGACGACGAGGCCCTTGATGTTGAGGATGATCTCGGTGACGTCCTCCTTGACCCCGGGGATCGTGGAGAACTCGTGGAGCACGCCGTCGACGCGGATGCTCGTGACGGCCGCTCCGGGGATGCTGGAGAGCAGGGTGCGACGCATCGAGTTGCCGAGCGTGTAGCCGAAGCCGGGCTCGAGGGGCTCGATGACGAAACGGCTCCGGGACTCGGAGACGACGTCCTCGGAGAGGACGGGACGCTGTGCGATGAGCACGGTGATTCTTCCTTCCCACGGGCGACCGCAATATGACGCCTCGTGAAACGCGGGAGTCGCCTCCCACTGGTGGCCCGCATCGGTCCGCGGGGCCACCCACGACCGGGGACGCCGTGCGCACGCGGCGCACGGCATCCCCTGTCGGTCAGTTCTTCGAGTAGAACTCGACGATGAGCTGCTCGGTGAGCACGGAGTCGATCTGGGCCCGCGTCGGCAGCTGGTGGACGAGGATCTGCAGCGAACCGGGGACGACCTGGATCCAGGCCGGGACCGGGCGGTCACCGAAGGTCTCGCGCGCCAGCTGGAACGGCAGGGTCTCCACGGACTGCTTGCGCACCGTGATGATGTCGTACGCCTCGACCCGGTAGGACGGGACGTCGACGCGCACGCCGTTGACCAGGAAGTGACCGTGGGTCACGAGCTGGCGCGACTGGCGACGCGTGCGGGCGAGCCCGGCGCGGTAGACGACGTTGTCGAGCCGGGACTCGAGGATCGTCAGGATGTTCTCGCCGGTCTTGCCGGGGCGGTTGGCCGCCTCCTTGTAGTACCGGCGGAACTGCTTCTCCATGACGCCGTAGGTGAAGCGGGCCTTCTGCTTCTCCTGCAGCTGGGTGAGGTACTCCTTCTCCTGGATCCGGCGACGGCCGTGCTGGCCGGGCGGGAAGGGACGCAGTTCGAAGTTCTTGTCGCCGCCGACGAGGTCGGTCTTGAGCCGGCGTGACTTCTTGGTGATGGGTCCGGTGTAACGGGCCATTGCTCTCTCTTACCTTTCGCGAAGTCTCGTGGCGCTCAGACGCGGCGGCGCTTGGGCGGGCGGACACCGTTGTGCGGGCTGGGGGTGACGTCCTGGATCGAACCGACCTCGAGGCCGGCGGCGGTCAGGGAACGGATGGCGGTCTCGCGACCGGAACCCGGGCCCTTGACGAAGACGTCCACCTTGCGCATCCCGTGCTCCATGGCACGGCGTGCAGCAGCCTCGGCGGCAGTCTGCGCGGCGAACGGCGTGGACTTGCGGGACCCCTTGAAGCCCACCTGGCCGGCAGAGGCCCAGGCGATGACGGCCCCGGCGGGGTCGGTGATCGAGATGATCGTGTTGTTGAACGTGCTCTTGATGTGGGCCTGGCCCACAGCGACGTTCTTCTTCTCCTTGCGGCGCACCTTCTTGGCGCCCGCGGTACGGCCCTTGGGAGGCATGTGTTCTCTTTCCTACGAAGTCTTCGGAAGCCGAGGCAGTGACGTGCGCGGGGCGCAGGTCACTTACCGGCCTTCTTCTTGCCGGCCACGGTGCGCTTGGGGCCCTTGCGGGTGCGCGCGTTGGTCTTGGTGCGCTGACCGCGCACCGGGAGGCCACGTCGGTGACGCAGGCCCTCGTAGGACCCGATCTCCACCTTGCGGCGGATGTCCGACTGCACCTCGCGGCGCAGGTCTCCCTCGACCTTGAGGTTCTCTTCGATCCAGTCACGCAGCTTGACGAGCTGCTCGTCGCCCAGGTCCTTGACGCGGGTGTCCGGGTCGACCCCGGTGGCCGCGAGGGCCTTCTGCGCGCTGGTCCGACCGACTCCGAAGATGTAGGTCAGTGCGATCTCGACGCGCTTCTCGCGCGGGAGGTCCACTCCAACAAGACGTGCCATCTGAGGATGGTTCCTTTTCTGTGGATGTCCGGAGGTCTGGTGCAGCCACCGGTCCGGCCCATCCAGGTCCGGTCCTCGGCCTCCGGGCCGAGGGTGACGTCCCGCGTCCACCTGCGATCCAGGTGACCCGTCGGGGGTCGGGTGCTGCGTGCATCACTTCTTGCGTGCTCGAGCCGTGACTCGTGCGGCCCCGCGAGGGGCGGTGGTGCGAGTTGACTCTCGTCAGCCCTGGCGCTGCTTGTGGCGCAGGTTCTCGCAGATCACCATGACCCGACCGTTGCGGCGGATCACCTTGCACTTGTCGCAGATCTTCTTGACGCTCGGCTGAACCTTCATGTCGCCTTTGCTGTCTGATCGATGTGCGGGTTAGCGGTAGCGGAAGACGATGCGGCCGCGGGTCAGGTCGTATGGGCTGAGCTCCACCACCACACGGTCCTCAGGGAGGATCCTGATGTAGTGCTGGCGCATCTTCCCGGAGATGTGCGCGAGGACCTTGTGACCGTTCGTGAGCTCTACCCTGAACATCGCGTTCGGGAGAGCCTCGACGATCGTGCCCTCGATCTCGATGACGCCGTCCTTCTTGGCCATACCCTCTCAATCCGCCGTTGGGCGACTCTTCGTGTGTCGATCCGCCCATGGAAATCGGCCCCGTGGTGCTCACGCAGGGAAACACCATGCGAGAACGCACACGTGACCGACGTTCAATACTACTGACCGGGCGCCCCAGCACGAAATCCGCGCAGGACGGCCAACGGACCGCGGCGCTCGCACGCGGCCACGGTCCGTCGGTCCTTCCCCCTGGTGCCCCCGGGCCGGCCACGCAGGGGGTGCGGCCGGCCCGGGGGTGCAGGGGATCTCAGGGGTGATGTCAGCTGGGTCGCACCTTGGTCAGTGCGTCCGACATCACCTGGGCGGTGCCGGAGGCACAGAAGCCCTGCTGCGCCGTGAGGCCGCTGAAGCCCCACATCGTGAGGTAGTGGCCGACGTAGCCGTGGGCGACCGGTCCGGCGCAGTCGAGGTAGGTCTCCTTGCCCTCGGTGCGGGTGAAGTCCCGGGTGGTGCCCTTGAGCGCCTTGTAGCGACCCTCGGCCCAGGCCTCGCCGAAGTAGTCGAGGTCGTAGTAGTCGGTCCAGGCCTGGGTGGTGCCGACCTTGGCGACGATCTCGTTCCACGCGTCGACGTGGCCGCCGGCCTCGTGCGACACGACGTTGGCCCACGTCGCGGCCGACGAGGAGCTGTAGTAGCTGTTGTAGGTCACCGCGTTGTTCGCGGGTGAGGCGCTCCCGATCCAACCGGTCGCCCCGGCGTTCGTGATCGAGACGTTCATCGAGCCGCACGAGGTGTACTCCATGACCTTGGAACAGGTCGCGGCGTGCACGTCGGAGATGTTGACCGTCGTCGTGGGGGTGGTGGTGGTGGGGGTGGTGGTGGTGGTCGTCGGGCCCTTGGGGCCCTTTCCGCCCTTGGCGGCGTGTGCGGTGCCGGCGGCGCCGGCGGTGAAGGCCAACAGCACGGCCAGGGTGGCTGCGCTGCGGCGTGCAGGGATGGTGGATCGCACGCTGGTGCTCCTCGAGGTTGCAGGGGGGACTCGATGTCAGCGCGACGACCGGGGGCGAGACCGGTTGACCCCAAGGGCGAGAGGGGCGGGTCGTGTCGTGCGTGGGATTGATGTTCCCCATGTGACGACACGCCGACAACACGAATGCTGAGAAAGCGGCCCTTCGGTCACCCGCCGGTGGACCGACCGGCCGCCCCGCATCGGCCGAACGGACGATGGGACGGCCCGGAAACGGCCTGCTGGAGCCCTTGGGCTGCTTCGGGCCCTCGGCGCAACTCGAGCGCTCCTGCCGTCCTCAGGGTCGGTCCGCGCCTCGGACGGAATCCGTCCGCATCCCGGACGGGCCGGTTTCTGCTAGGGCCCCCCGGGGCCCCGGGGGGCCTGGCGCAGGTCCGTGGCGTACAGCCGCAGGACGCGCGCGGTGCCGTCGACGGCGCTCAGCTCGCCCTCGCGGACCGCGCGCTCGATCTCGGCCCGCTCCGCTCGCACCGACGGGGCGTCGCGGACCGCGTCCTGGAGGTGCGTGTCGACCATCGCCCACATCCAGTCCTGCTGCTGCCGCGCGCGGCGGGCGTCCAGGGAACCCTCGGTCTCGAGGTGCTCGCGGTGGTCGAGCACGGCGGCCCACACCTCGTCCAGGCCCGCGCCCGTGAGGGCGGAGCAGGTGAGGACCGGGGGGCGCCGGGTGTGCGCGCCGGGCATCATCAGGCGCATGGCGCCCGAGAGCTCACGGGCTGCGACGCGCGCCGCGGGCTCGCCGTCGCCGTCGGCCTTGTTGACCGCGATGACGTCGGCGAGCTCGAGGATGCCGCGCTTGATGCCCTGGAGCTGGTCCCCTGAGCGGGCGAGGGTGAGCAGGAGGAAGGTGTCGACCATCTCGGAGACGGCGACCTCGTTCTGCCCGACCCCGACGGTCTCGACGATGACGACGTCGTGGCCGGCTGCCTCGAGGACGAGCATCGACTCGCGCGTCGCCCGCGCCACGCCACCGAGGTGGCGCCCCGAGGGGCTGGGCCGCACGAAGGCCCGCTCGCTCGCGGTGAGGTCGGCCATCCGGGTCCGGTCGCCCAGGATCGAGCCACCGGTGCGGCGCGAGCTCGGGTCGACGGCGACGACGGCGACCTTCTGGCCGCGCTCGACCAGCCGCGTGCCGAGGGCGTTGATGAACGTCGACTTGCCGGCGCCGGGCACCCCGCTGACCCCGACGCGCACCGACCGTCCGGTGAGGTCCGCGAGGTCGGTGAGCAGCCCGGCGGCGAGGTCGCGGTGCTCGGGCCTGCTCGACTCGAGAAGCGTGATGGCGCGAGCGACGTGCTGCCGGGAGCCGGCGCGCACGCCGGCCGCCAGGTCGGCGACGTCGACCGACCTCACCCGAGCCGCTCGCGCAGGTCGGCGACGAGGTCGACGGCTGCCCGGCTGATGACCGTGCCGGGCGGGTAGATCGCGTCGGCGCCCGCGGCCCGCAGGGCCTCGAAGTCCTGGGTCGGGATGACCCCGCCCACGACGATCATGAGGTCCTGGCGCCCGAGCGCGTCGAGCTCGGCGCGCAGCGCCGGGACGAGGGTGAGGTGGCCGGCCGCCAGGGAGCTGACCCCGACGACGTGCACGTCGGCCTCGACGGCCTGACGCGCCACCTCGGCCGGGGTCTGGAACAGCGGGCCGACGTCGACATCGAACCCGAGGTCGGCGAACGCGGTGGCAATGACCTTCTGGCCACGGTCGTGCCCGTCCTGCCCCATCTTCGCCACGAGGATGCGTGGGCGCCGGCCCTCCTCGCGCTCGAAGGACTCCACGGCCTCCTGGGCGCGGCGGACGGTCTCGTCCTCCCCCGCCTCCGCGCTGTACACGCCCCCGATCGTACGGATCTGGGCCGTGTACCGGCCGAAGACCTCCTCCATGGCGGCCGACATCTCGCCGACCGTCGCCTTCGCGCGCGCGGCCTCGATCGCCAGGGCGAGCAGGTTGGTCGCCATGGTGCCGTCGGAGCCCGAGCGGGCCGCCTCGGTCATCCGGCGCAGCGCCGCGACGGTCGCCTCCTCGTCACGCTCGGCGCGCAGCCGCTCCAGCCGGTCGACCTGGCTGGCGCGGACCGCCGCGTTGTCGACCCGCAGGACCTCGATGGGCTCGTCCTCGTCGACGGGGTAGCGGTTGACCCCGATGACCGGCTGCTGGCCGGAGTCGATGCGCGCCTGGGTGCGGGCCGCGGCCTCCTCGATGCGCATCTTGGGGATGCCGGCCTCGATGGCGGCGGCCATCCCCCCGGCGGCCTCGACCTCCTCGAGGTGCGCCCACGCGCGCCGGGCGAGGTCGTGGGTGAGTCGTTCGACGTACGCCGACCCGCCCCACGGGTCGATGACACGCGTCGTGCCCGACTCGTGCTGCAGGACGAGCTGGGTGTTGCGGGCGATGCGTGCCGAGAAGTCGGTGGGGAGGGCGATGGCCTCGTCGAGCGCGTTGGTGTGCAGGCTCTGCGTGTGGCCCTGGGTGGAGGCCATCGCCTCGACGCAGGTGCGCACGACGTTGTTGAAGACGTCCTGCGCGGTGAGCGACCACCCGGAGGTCTGGCTGTGCGTGCGCAGCGAGAGCGACTTGGGGTTCGTCGCGCCCCGGTCGCGCACGAGGCGGGCCCAGAGCAGGCGCGCGGCCCGCATCTTGGCGACCTCCATGTAGAAGTTCATCCCGGTGGCCCAGAAGAACGACAGACGCGGGGCGAAGCGGTCGACGTCCAGGCCCACGGCCTGGCCGGCGCGCAGGTACTCGACCCCGTCGGCGAGGGTGTACGCGAGCTCGAGGTCCTGCGTCGCCCCGGCCTCCTGCATGTGGTACCCGGAGATCGAGATGGAGTTGAAGCGCGGCATCTCCTGGCTGGTGAAGGCGAAGATGTCGCTGATGATCCGCATCGAGGGTTCGGGCGGGTAGATGTAGGTGTTGCGGACCATGAACTCCTTGAGGATGTCGTTCTGGATGGTCCCCGTCAGCTGGTCCGGCGCCACGCCCTGCTCCTGCGCCGCGACGACGAACAGGGCCAGGACGGGCACCACCGCCCCGTTCATCGTCATCGACACCGACATCCGGTCGAGCGGGATGCCGTCGAAGAGGATGCGCATGTCGTGGATCGAGTCGATGGCCACGCCCGCCATCCCGACGTCTCCGGTGACGCGCGGGTGGTCGGAGTCGTAGCCGCGGTGGGTCGCGAGGTCGAACGCGACGGACAGCCCCTTCTGGCCCGCCGCGAGGTTGCGGCGGTAGAAGGCGTTGGACTCCTCGGCGGTGGAGAAGCCCGCGTACTGGCGCACCGTCCACGGCTGCGTCGTGTACATCGTCGGGTACGGGCCGCGCAGGTACGGCGGCGCGCCGGGGATCGTGTCGAGGAAGTCGAGGTCGTCGAGGTCGTCCTCGGTGTAGAGCGCCTTCACCGGGATCTGCTCCGGCGTCAGCCACTCCTCGCCCCCGGTCGCGGGGCGACCGGTGGAGGGGCGACCGTCCCCGAGGTCGACGGTCGTGAGGTCCGGGACGGCACTCATCGCTCTCGCTCCGTCTCGAGTCGGGTCAGGAGGGCGTCGAGGGTGGCGACGACGTCGACGCCGTCGTACAGCTCACCGTCGACCAGTCCTGCGTCGTCGCCGAGCTCGGCGGCCCGCCCGGCGACGAGGACGACGTCGGCCCCCTGCTCCCGAAGGTCGGCGATGGCCGGGGCCGCGTGCTCGCCGTAGCCGGCCGGGCTGGAGGCGATGACGGCGATCCGGGACCCGGACGCGGACTCGGTGGGGGTGAGGCCGCCCGCGGCGAGGAGGTTGGCGACGAAGGTCTGCCGGGCCCCCGAGTCGCGCGGGGTGCCCAGGGGGCGCACGACCACGGCCGCACGCTCGCCCAGGTCCCGCGCGCGGTCGCGCAGCGCTTCGTAGGCGGCCGCGTCGCGGTGCGGCGGCAACGAGCGACCGGCGGCACCGGGCGCCCGGCGGGGACGGCGGTCGAGCGGCTGCTCACCCACGAGGGGGAACATCGACACGCCCGTGAGGGGGGTGCGTCGGTTCGCCAGCTCGGCCGCCCGCGACGAGGTCGCGGCGGAGGTCCACGCGTGGAGGAGGCCGTCGTCGAGGGCGCCCACCACCCCGCCGGCGGCCTCGATCTCCTGGACCCGCGCCCAGACGGCCGCGGCGACCTGGTCGGTGAGGGCCTCGAGGTACCAGGACCCCCCGCCCGGGTCGGTGACCCGGCCGACGTTCGACTCGTCGGCGAGCAGGATCTGGGTGTTGCGTGCCAGCCGCCTGCTGAACCGCTCGGGGAGACCGTGGACGGTGTCGTAGGGCAGGACGGTGACGGCGTCGGCGCCCCCGACGCTGGCGCCGAACGTCGCGAGGGTGCTGCGGAGCACGTTGACCCAGGGGTCCTCCCGGCTGAACATCCGCAGGCTCGTCACGGCGTGGGTCCGGACGCCGCGCAGCTCCTCGGGCACCCCGCAGACCTCACCCACCCGGGCCCAGACGCGCCGCAGTGCCCGGATCGAGGCGGCG
This sequence comes from uncultured Actinomycetota bacterium, assembly GCA_963795035.1. GTDB lineage: Bacteria > Actinomycetota > Actinomycetes > Actinomycetales > Dermatophilaceae > Oryzobacter. The sequence continues at coordinate 131,394 of CAWCFZ010000007.1, forward strand.
GTGAGGAACTGGTCGGCCGTGGCGTTGAGACGGAACTCGGTGTGCGCGAACGCTGTCGATGGCGCGACGCCGTCGTCCTCGAGGTGGCGCAGGTAGGCGACTCCCGTCGCGACGGCCACCGCGAGGGCGTCGACCTCGGTGGCACCGGCGTCGTGCAGCACGCGCGCGTCGAGGGTGACGGCCCTCCAGCCCGCGCGCTCGTCGGCATGGCGGACCACCGCGGTCAGGCTCGACAGGTCCGGTGTCGTGCCCAGGCGGATGGCGGCGGCGACCGGGTCGAGGCCGAGGTTCCCCCCGACCGTCGCAGCGTCCCCGACGGCGTCGAGCAGGGCCAGCGCCGCGCCGGCCTGGTCGCCGAGGCAGGAGACGACGACGGGTGCGAGGTCGAAGCGCACGTCGGCGAGCACCTCGGCGAGGTCCCCGGGGGCGATGCCGTCGTCCCCGACGTGCACCCACACCGAGGTGACGCCGTGCTCGAGGTCGTCCAGGACGGCCGAGCGCGAGCGCGCCGGGTCCGGGTCGTCGTGCAGCTGGCGTACGTCCCAGGGAGGGCTGCCGTCGCGCACGGCGAGCCCGCGCGTGAAGGGCATCGTCCCGGGGTGGCCGAGGGGACGGTCCTCACGCAGGTACAGGGGTGCGACGTCGAGGCCACCCTCGAGCCGCCGGTGCAGGGCCTGCTCCGCCGCGGGGCCGTCGAGGTGCTCACCCTCCGCGCGGGTCCTGTTCAGCACCGCCGCCGCGAGCTCCTGCCACGCGGCGCGGTCCTGCTGCGCGAACCCCGCGGCCAGGGCCTGCGGCCCCGCGGCCAACGCTGCGTCGGTCATCGTCGTCCCTTCCGTCGCGGCCGGCGGCTCCTGCGCCGATCGCCCCGTCCACCCTAGCCGCGGGCGCAGTGGTGGCCCGCGAGAGATCGAGCACACCGCAGCCCCACCCGGCCGCGGCGCAACCAGACCCGGGGAGGCGACGGGACGGGGTCAGGCGGGGTCGATGGCGACGAACGGCACGCCCAGGGAGCGCAGCCGCTTCTCGCCGCCGTCGACGGCGGTGAGCACGGTGAGGCCCGCCGGTGGTGGCCGCCACGGAGTGCTCCCAGTGCGCCGCGCGCGACCGGTCCCTCGTGACCACGGTCCACTCGTCGTCGAGCACGATGTTGTCCTGGTCGCCGAGCACGACCATCGGCTCGATGCAGATCGTCGTCCCCTCCGCCACCCGCGGCCCCTTGCCCGAGACGCGGTAGTTCGGCACCTGGGGGTCCATGTGCATCGAGGTCCCGATGCCGTGACCGACGTAGTCCTCGACGATCCCGTAGTCGCGACCGCGGCGCCCACCCGATGCCGCGAGGCTGTCCTCGACCGCGGCGCCGACGTCGTAGAGGCTCGAGCCCACCTGCAGCGCGGCGATGCCGGCCCACAGGGACGCCTCGGTGTCCTCGATGAGCTCGAGGTCCTCGGGGCGGGCCGCACCCGGTCCGCCGACGACGACGCTCACCGCCGCGTCCCCGTTCCAGAGCCCGACCTGGGCACCGCAGTCGATGGAGAGCAGGTCGCCCTCGTGCAGCACGCGGTCACCCGGGATGCCGTGCACGATCTCCTCGTTGACCGAGGTGCACAGCGTGTGCCGGTACCCGGGGACGAGCTGGAAGTTGGGGACGCCGCCGTGGTCGCGGATGTGCCGCTCGGCCAGGGCATCGAGGTCGAGCGTGCTCATCCCGGGGCGGACGGCGGCGACGAGGAGCTCGAGCGTGCGGCCGACGAGCAGGCCCGCGGTACGCATGCCTGCGAGCTGCTCGGCGCTCTTGCCTTCACAACGGTCACGGTTGAACAGACCCATGGAACGAAACCCTACTGGTTGAAGAAATGCTGCACGACATGGTGGAACCGGCGCCGGAACCTACCCCTACGGCAGGTGGGCACGCAAAAGGGGAGGGCTGGTGGGCCCTCCCCTTTTGGGAATGTTTGTCCGGCTGCGTCCTACTCTCCCACACCGTCACCAGTGCAGTACCATCGGCGCTGAAGGGCTTAGCTTCCGGGTTCGGAATGGGACCGGGCGTTTCCCCTTCGCTATGACAGCCGAAACTCTATGGAGATGTCAGTCTTCCCGACCGTATCTCGGGAACTGCACAGTGGACGCGAACACGCAAAGATCTTTTGGTGTGTATCAAGTTGTCGGCTTATTAGTACCAGTCAGCTGCATGCATTGCTGCACTTCCACGTCTGGCCTATCAACCCGGTAGTCTAGCCGGGAGCCTCTCACACCTTACGGTGCATGGAAACCTCATCTTGAAGCGTGCTTCCCGCTTAGATGCTTTCAGCGGTTATCACTTCCGAACGTAGCTAATCAGCGGTGCCCTTGGCAGGACAACTGACACACCAGAGGTTCGTCCATCCCGGTCCTCTCGTACTAGGGACAGCCCTTCTCAAGTTTCCTACGCGCACAGCGGATAGGGACCGAACTGTCTCACGACGTTCTAAACCCAGCTCGCGTACCGCTTTAATGGGCGAACAGCCCAACCCTTGGGAGCAACTCCACCCCCAGGATGCGACGAGCCGACATCGAGGTGCCAAACCATGCCGTCGATATGGACTCTTGGGCAAGATCAGCCTGTTATCCCCGGGGTACCTTTTATCCGTTGAGCGACGGCGCTTCCACAAGCCACCGCCGGGTCACTAGTTCCGACTTTCGTCCCTGCTCGAGATGTCTCTCTCGCAGTCAAGCTCCCTTGTGCACTTACACTCGACACCTGATTGCCAACCAGGCTGAGGGAACCTTTGAGCGCCTCCGTTACTTTTTAGGAGGCAACCGCCCCAGTTAAACTACCCACCAGGCACTGTCCCTGATCCGGATCACGGACCGAGGTTAGATATCCAGAACGACCAGAGTGGTATTTCAACGTTGACTCCACCGACACTGGCGTGCCGGCTTCACAGTCTCCCACCTATCCTACACAAGCCGTACCGAACACCAATACCAAGCTATAGTAAAGGTCCCGGGGTCTTTCCGTCCTGCTGCGCGTAACGAGCATCTTTACTCGTAGTGCAATTTCGCCGAGTTCGCGGTTGAGACAGTGGAGAAGTCGTTACGCCATTCGTGCAGGTCGGAACTTACCCGACAAGGAATTTCGCTACCTTAGGATGGTTATAGTTACCACCGCCGTTTACTGGGGCTTAAATTCTCAGCTTCGACCCCAAGGGTCTAACCGGTCCTCTTAACCTTCCAGCACCGGGCAGGCGTCAGTCCGTATACATCGTCTTGCGACTTCGCACGGACCTGTGTTTTTAGTAAACAGTCGCTTCTCCCTGGTCTCTGCGGCCCTTTCCCCTAGTCCGTGAAGGACTTCAGGGTCCGGGCCCCCCTTCTCCCGAAGTTACGGGGGCATTTTGCCGAGTTCCTTAACCACGATTCACTCGATCGCCTTGGTATTCTCTACCTAACCACCTGAGTCGGTTTGGGGTACGGGCGGCTCGAACCTCGCTAGAAGATTTTCTTGGCAGCATAGGATCACCCTGCTTCCCGCATACGCGGTCACTATCAGGTCTCAGGCTATGTGAGCTGCGGATTTGCCTACAGCTCGCCCTACACCCTTGGACGTGGACAACCATCGCCACGCGGAGGCTACCTTCCTGCGTCTCTCCATCGCTTGACTACTACTACGTCGGGTCGCGCGCTCCACACGGCCAACGCCCTCCCGAAGGAGGACTACGGCCGGCTTCAGGCGCTTAGCATCGGTAAGTTCGTCATGGGCGGTTCTTCGCCGGTTCCGGAATATCAACCGGATGTCCATCGACTACGCCTGTCGGCCTCGCCTTAGGTCCCGACTTACCCAGGGCAGATTAGCTTGACCCTGGAACCCTTGGTTATTCGGCGGACGGGTTTCTCGCCCGTCATTCGCTACTCATGCCTGCATTCTCACTCGTGTGGCCTCCACGGCTGGATCACTCCGCCGCTTCCCTGGCCACACGACGCTCCCCTACCCATCAACACGCTTGGACCACCAACCCGCAGGTGTGGTGGCCGGGCAATGTGTCAATGCCACAGCTTCGGTGGTGTGCTTGAGCCCCGCTACATTGTCGGCGCGGAATCACTTGACCAGTGAGCTATTACGCACTCTTTAAAGGGTGGCTGCTTCTAAGCCAACCTCCTGGTTGTCGATGCAACTCCACATCCTTTCCCACTTAGCACACGCTTAGGGACCTTAGATGGTGGTCTGGGCTGTTTCCCTCTCGACTACGGAGCTTATCCCCCGCAGTCTCACTGCCACGCTCTCACTTACCGGCATTCGGAGTTTGGCTAACGTCAGTAACCTGGTGAGGCCCATCTGCTATCCAGTAGCTCTACCTCCGGCAAGAAACACGTGACGCTGCACCTAAATGCATTTCGGGGAGAACCAGCTATCACGGAGTTTGATTGGCCTTTCACCCCTACCCACAGCTCATCCCCTCAGTTTTCAACCTAAGTGGGTTCGGCCCTCCACGACGTCTTACCGTCGCTTCAGCCTGGCCATGGGTAGATCACTCCGCTTCGGGTCTAGACCCAGCGACTCATTCGCCCTGTTCGGACTCGCTTTCGCTACGGCTTCCCCACACGGGTTAACCTCGCCACTGAGCACTAACTCGCAGGCTCATTCTTCAAAAGGCACGCCGTCACCCCACAAGGAGGCTCCGACGGATTGTAGGCACACGGTTTCAGGATCTATTTCACTCCCCTCCCGGGGTACTTTTCACCTTTCCCTCACGGTACTTGTCCGCTATCGGTCACCAGGGAATATTTAGGCTTAGCGGGTGGTCCCGCCGGATTCACACGGGATTTCACGGGCCCCGTGCTACTTGGGTGCTTCTTAATGGAGTTCACGACATTTCGGCTACGGGGGTCGCACCCTCTGTGCCGGGCCTTTCAATGCCCTTCGCCTATGACGCAAATTTCTGACTCCACGCCAGCGTGTCAGCACTGACAAAAGAAGTCCCACGACCCCTCAACTGCAACCCCTGACAGGTATCACACAGCTGAGGTTTAGCCTGATCCGCTTTCGCTCGCCACTACTCACGGAATCGCGGTTGCTTTCTCTTCCTGTGGGTACTGAGATGTTTCACTTCCCCACGTTCCCTCTACCCACCCTATGTGTTCAGGTGGGAGTGACTGGACTTGCCTCCAGCCGGGTTTCCCCATTCGGAAATCCTCGGATCACAGTCTGGTTATCGACTCCCCGAGGCTTATCGCAGATTCCTACGTCCTTCTTCGGTTCCTGGTACCAAGGCATCCACCGTGTGCCCTTAAAAACTTGATGCACAAAGATAAAAGATGCTCGCGTCCACTGTGTAGTTCTCAACATACGGGCGGCCCCCCGTCGCACCGGCGCCTACCCCCAGCCAGCCACAACGGCTGAAGCTGGAAGCGGTTCACACGACAACGAAGGTCCTGGCCAGTACCACCGGCCTGAAGGCGAGCTGCAAAAAAACAGCCCGATCCCTCAGGACCCAACAACGTGCCAAGCACCGACTGCCACCCCGGACCCACTTTCCACACACCCCCCCAAAGGAGAGCGCAGTACTCGCGACCCAGGCCGTAGCCGGCGCCAACTAACCGATGTTCCACCCTTGAGCACCCGGTGCCCCACGAACGGGGACAAACCAGGGCCTGGACCACGACACGCGTGGCCAGTGCTCCTTAGAAAGGAGGTGATCCAGCCGCACCTTCCGGTACGGCTACCTTGTTACGACTTAGTCCCAATCGCCAGTCCCACCTTCGACGGCTCCCCCTCTTACGAGTTGGGCCACCGGCTTCGGGTGTTACCGACTTTCGTGACTTGACGGGCGGTGTGTACAAGGCCCGGGAACGTATTCACCGCAGCGTTGCTGATCTGCGATTACTAGCGACTCCGACTTCATGGGGTCGAGTTGCAGACCCCAATCCGAACTGAGACCGGTTTTTTGGGATTCGCTCCACCTCGCGGTTTCGCAGCCCTTTGTACCGGCCATTGTAGCATGTGTGAAGCCCAAGACATAAGGGGCATGATGATTTGACGTCATCCCCACCTTCCTCCGAGTTGACCCCGGCAGTCTCCCATGAGTCCCCAGCCACCCGAAAGTGCTGCTGGCAACATGGAACGAGGGTTGCGCTCGTTGCGGGACTTAACCCAACATCTCACGACACGAGCTGACGACAACCATGCACCACCTGTGTACCGACCTTGCGGGGCACCCATCTCTGGATGTTTCCGGCACATGTCAAGCCTTGGTAAGGTTCTTCGCGTTGCATCGAATTAATCCACATGCTCCGCCGCTTGTGCGGGCCCCCGTCAATTCCTTTGAGTTTTAGCCTTGCGGCCGTACTCCCCAGGCGGGGAACTTAATGCGTTAGCTGCGGCACGGATCTCGTGGAATGAGACCCACACCTAGTTCCCAACGTTTACGGCGTGGACTACCAGGGTATCTAATCCTGTTCGCTCCCCACGCTTTCGCTTCTCAGCGTCAGTAGTGGCCCAGAGACCTGCCTTCGCCATCGGTGTTCCTCCTGATATCTGCGCATTTCACCGCTACACCAGGAATTCCAGTCTCCCCTACCACACTCTAGTCTGCCCGTACCCACCGCAAGTCCGGGGTTGAGCCCCGGATTTTCACGGCAGACGCGACAAACCGCCTACAAGCTCTTTACGCCCAATAATTCCGGACAACGCTCGCACCCTACGTATTACCGCGGCTGCTGGCACGTAGTTAGCCGGTGCTTCTTCTGCAGGTACCGTCACTTTCGCTTCTTCCCTGCTGAAAGAGGTTTACAACCCGAAGGCCGTCATCCCTCACGCGGCGTCGCTGCATCAGGCTTTCGCCCATTGTGCAATATTCCCCACTGCTGCCTCCCGTAGGAGTCTGGGCCGTGTCTCAGTCCCAGTGTGGCCGGTCGCCCTCTCAGGCCGGCTACCCGTCGTCGCCTTGGTGAGCCATTACCTCACCAACAAGCTGATAGGCCGCGAGTCCATCCCAGACCGAAAAACTTTCCACACCATAGCCATGCAGCTTGGTGTCATATCCGGTATTAGCTCCGGTTTCCCGGGGTTATTCCAGAGTCTGGGGCAGGTTACTCACGTGTTACTCACCCGTTCGCCACTGATCAAGGCAGAGCAAGCTCCACCCATCACCGTTCGACTTGCATGTGTTAAGCACGCCGCCAGCGTTCGTCCTGAGCCAGGATCAAACTCTCCGTTGATGTCTTCAATCCCAGACCCAAAGACCTGGAAAATCACTACAAACCCACGAAAGGGTTCAAACCCCGGCTGAGCACAAACAACCAGCAAAAACAAATTTCACTGTTTGTCCGTCATCAACCAAAGGATAAAATCGTGCACCACACCCACCAACCCCGAAAGGGCCAGCAGACACAATGCGACGAGGTAAAACTTGGCATCGATTTTTGACACGCTGTTGAGTTCTCAAGGATCGGACGCGCACCACCGACTCGCTCGCTGGGCGAGCTGCGTCGTTGGGGCTAGTACCGCTCGTGTGCTCGTTCCGGTCTCCCGAAAGGGCAACCGGACGAACGTACCCGCGTCCACGCTTGGGCGTCAAATCCGTTCCGGCTCTCACGGCTACGGCTTCGATCGCGCTTGGTTCTTCGCGGGGCACCCACCTTAGCAGCCTTGCGAGCCGGCCCCAAAATCGGGCGGTGGGGGTCAGCCTGGGGCACGGCCTGCTTGGTGTCCGGGTGGCGACCCGAACCGCTTGGCGTCCGTTCCGCTCTCACGGGCTGACGTCGAGAACAGTAGGGGACCAGTGCCCCACGCACCAAATCGGCTCCCCCGCGGCCCGGCCCGGCACGGCGACGGCCCCCCGCGCGAGGTGTGCGCAGGGGGCCGGTGCGGTGCTGTGGTGGAGGTGCGTCAGCCCAGCGCGGCCAGGATCCGGGCCGTGACGTCGTCGACCTCGCCGAGGCCGTCGACCTCGACGAGGAGGCCGCGCTCGCGGTAGGTGTCCGACAGCGGCTTGGTCTCGCGGTGGTAGATGGCCATCCGCTCACGGATGACCTCCTCCGAGTCGTCGGAGCGACCCTGGGTGTCGGCCCGCTTGAGCAGCCGGTCCACCACGGCGTCCTCGTCGACGGTCAGCTCCAGGACGCGGTCGAGGGACCGGCCCTCGAGCATGCCGTCGAGCGCCTCGACCTGGGTGAGGGTGCGCGGGTACCCGTCGAGGAGGAAGCCCCCGGAGCAGTCCTCCTGCGCGAGGCGGTCGGCCACGATGGCGTTGGTGATCTCGTCGCTGACGTAGCCACCGGAGGCGAGGACCGCCTTGACCTGCAGCCCCAGCTCGGTCTCGTCCCTGATGTTGGCGCGGAAGATGTCGCCCGTGGAGATCGCGGGGATCGCGAGGTGCTCGGCGATCCGGGCCGCCTGGGTGCCCTTGCCGGCGCCTGGGGGGCCGAGGATGAGCAGGCGCATTACGTCTGGGCCCCCGTGGAGGAGGGAGCCCTGCGAGCGACGTCGTGGGGTGTCATCAGCGGAGGAACCCTTCGTAGTGACGCTGCTGCAGCTGGGCCTCGATCTGCTTCACCGTCTCCAGGCCGACACCCACGATGATGAGGATCGAGGTGCCACCGAAGGGGAAGTTCTGGTTCGCGTCGACGAGGACCAGCGCGATGAGCGGGATGAGCGAGATGAGCGCGAGGTAGATCGCGCCCGCCACCGTGATCCGGGTGAGGACGTAGTTGAGGTACTCGGCCGTGGGTCGCCCGGCGCGGATACCCGGGATGAAGCCGCCGTACTTCTTCATGTTGTCGGCGACCTCGGTGGGGTTGAACGTGATCGACACGTAGAAGAACGTGAAGAACAGGATGAGGCCGATGTACAGGGCCATGTAGTACGGGTGGTCGCCGCGCACGAGGTGCTCGTTGACCCAGTCGACCCAGCCGGCGTTGTTGCCGTCGGTGCTGGTGTTGAACTGGGCGACCAGGGTCGGGAGCGCGATGAGCGAGCTGGCGAAGATGACGGGGATGACGCCGGCCATGTTGACCTTGAGCGGGATGTAGGTGGAGGTGCCGCCGTAGACCCGGCTCCCCACCATCCGCTTCGCGTACTGCACGGGGATGCGTCGCTGGCTCTGCTCGACGAAGACGACGAGCGAGATGACGACGAAGCCCATGAGGATGATGCCGAGGAAGATCGTCCAGCCCGAGCGCTGCTGGATGGCCCACAGCGAGCCGGGGAAGCCGGACGCGATCGACACGAAGATGAGCAGCGACATCCCGTTGCCGACGCCCTTGTCGGTGACGAGCTCGCCCAGCCACATGATGAGGCCGGTGCCGGCGGTCATCGTGAGCACCATGATGAGCAGCGTGACGACGGAGTCGTCGCGCAGGATGTTCGTGCAGGCCGGGTTCCCGAACAGGGTCTGCGGGTTCTGCGCGAAGGTGATGAGCGTCGAGGACTGGAGCACGGCCAGCGCGATCGTCAGGTAGCGCGTGTACTGCGTCATCTTCGACTGCCCGGCCTGGCCCTCCTTCTTGAGGGCCTCGAACCGTGGGATGACGACGGTGAGGAGCTGGATGATGATGCTCGCCGTGATGTACGGCATGATCCCCAGCGCGAAGATCGACAGCTGGAGCAGCGCTCCGCCGCTGAAGAGGTTGACCAGGCCGAGCAGGCCGTTGCTGTTGTCGGCGCCGTCGATGCAGCGCTGGACGAGCGGGTAGCTCACGCCGGGCGTCGGCACGTGGGCGCCGAGGCGGTACACCACGATGACAGCGAGCGTGAACAGCAGCTTCCTGCGCAGGTCGGGCGTCTTGAACGCGCGGCCGAAGGCGGTGAGCACAGGTCCTCCAGGGGGTGCGGCCCCGATGGGGCCGCGTCGTCAACGAACCGTCACAAGATACCCGGCGGCACCGGCGGGGCCGGTACCGAGGGGCGAAACGACCGACGCCGCAGGGCCGGTTCCCGAGGTCTTCCGGGACCCGACCCTGCGGCGTGTGGTCATGAAGGGCTGGTCACGCGGTCGTCGCCGAGCCGCCTGCCGCCTCGATCTTCTGCTTGGCGCTCGCGGAGAACGCGTCGGCCGTCACGTTGACGGCCACCGTGATCTCGCCGGTGCCCAGCACCTTGACGAGCTCGCCGTCGCGCACCGCACCCTTGGCCACGAGGTCCTCGACGCTCACGTCGCCACCCGAGGGGAAGAGCGAGCTGAGCTTGTCGAGGTTCACGACCTGGTACTCGGTGCGGAACGGGTTCTTGAAGCCGCGAAGCTTCGGGAACCGCATGTGCAGCGGGGTGGTCCCGCCCTGGAAGCCCACCGGAACCTGGTACCGGGCCTTGGTGCCCTTGGTACCGCGACCGGCGGTCTTGCCACGCTTGCCACCCTCACCACGACCCACGCGGATCTTGGCGGACTTGGCACCGGGCGCCGGGCGAAGGTGGTGCACCTTCAGCGCGGTCGCGCCGTTGGCGGCCGTCTTCGCGGCCTTCGTGGTGTCAGCCATGCTCACTCCACCTCCTCGAGGGCAACGAGGTGCGTCACCGTGTTGACCATCCCGCGGATCTCGGGACGGTCCTCCTTGACGACGACGTCGCCGATGCGCTTGAGACCGAGGCTGCGCAGCGTGTCACGCTGGTTCTGCTTGCCACCGATCCCGGAACGGGTCTGGGTCACCTTCAGCCGCGCCATCAGGCACCGGCCTTCGCCTCGGCGATGCCGGCGGCCTGGGCACGGAGCATCGCCGCGGGGGCGACCCGGTCCACGGGCAGGCCACGGCGAGCCGCGACCTCCTCCGGACGCTCGAGACCCTTCAGGGCCTCGACCGTCGCGTGGACGATGTTGATCGCGTTGGTCGAGCCGAGGCTCTTGGACAGCACGTCGTGGATGCCGGCGCACTCGAGCACCGCACGCACCGGGCCACCGGCGATGACGCCGGTACCGGGGCTGGCGGGGCGCAGCATGACGACACCGGCCGCGGCCTCACCCTGGACGGGGTGCGGGATGGTGCCCTGGATGCGCGGGACCTTGAAGAACTCCTTCTTGGCCTCCTCCACACCCTTGGCGATCGCCGCGGGCACCTCCTTGGCCTTGCCGTAGCCGACACCGACGGTGCCGTCGCCGTCACCGACGACGACGAGCGCGGTGAAGCTGAAGCGGCGGCCACCCTTGACGACCTTCGCGACCCGGTTGATGGTCACGACGCGCTCCAGGTAGGCGCTCTTCTCGGGCTCGCGGGCGTCACGGCCGCGACGGTCTCCGTCACGGCCCTGACCGCCTCGGCGGTCGCCGCGCTCGGCGGTGGCGGGTCCGCCGGTGCCTCGACGCTGGGGTCCGGGCATCAGATGTTCCTCATCTCGACAGTGGTGGTCTGGTTGGCGTGGGTCACAGGGACAGCCCGCCTTCCCGTGCGCCGTCCGCGATGGCGGCGACGCGACCGTGGTACTTGTTGCCGCCGCGGTCGAAGACCACGGCCTCGACGCCGGCGGCCTTGGCGCGCTCGGCGACGAGCTCGCCCACCTTCTTGGCCTTGGCGGTCTTGTCACCGTCGATGGTGCGGACGTCGGCCTCCATGGTCGACGCCGACGCCACGGTCTTGCCGAGGGTGTCGTCGACGACCTGGACGAAGACGTGGCGCGCGGAGCGCGACACGACGAGGCGAGGACGGCCGGCGGTGCCGGTGACGACCTTGCGGACGCGGAAGTGACGGCGACCGCGGGCGGCGCTCTTGCTCTTGGCGCGCTTGACGATCAGTGCCATGGCTTACTTACCAGCCTTTCCGACCTTGCGGCGGATCTGCTCGCCCGCGTAGCGGACGCCCTTGCCCTTGTACGGGTCGGGCTTGCGGAGCTTGCGGATGTTCGCGGCGACCTCGCCGACGAGCTGCTTGTCGATGCCCTGGACCGAGAACCGGGTCTGGTTCTCCACCGCGAAGGTGATACCGGTCGGGGGCTCGACGGTGATGGAGTGCGAGTAGCCGAGCGCGAACTCGAGGTTCGAGCCCTTGGCCAGCACGCGGTACCCGGTGCCGTGGATCTCGAGCTTCTTCTCGTAGCCCTCGGTGACGCCGAGCACCATGTTGTTGATGAGCGAGCGGGTCAGGCCGTGCAGCGAGCGCGAACCACGCGCGTCGTCGGGTCGCTTGACCGCGAGGACACCGTCATCGGTCTCGACGGTGATCGGCTCGGCCACGACGTGGCTCAGCTCGCCCTTGGGGCCCTTGACCTTCACGGTCTGGCCGTCGATGGCGACATCGACGCCCGAGGGCAGCGTGACGGGGAGACGTCCGATGCGGGACATGGCAGCTACCCCTTACCAGATGTAGGCGAGGACTTCCCCACCCACACCCTTGTTGGCGGCCTGACGATCGGTCAGCAGGCCGGACGACGTCGAGATGATCGCGACGCCGAGCCCACCGAGAACCTTGGGCAGGTTCGTGGACTTGGCGTACACGCGAAGGCCGGGCTTCGAGACACGGCGGATGCCCGCGATGGAGCGCTCCCGGTTCGGTCCGTACTTGAGGGTGATGGTGAGCGTCTTGCCCACCTCGGCCTCCTCGACGGCCCAGCTGCCGATGTAACCCTCGGACTCGAGGATCTCGGCGACGTGGCTCTTCAGCTTGGAGAACGGCATGGACACCGAGTCCTTGTGCGCCGAGTTGGCGTTCCGGACACGGGTCAGCATGTCCGCGATCGGGTCGGTCATGGTCATTGGGCTTCTCCGCCCTCTCTCAGTGCGGTTTCCTCCCGGCCCCAGGGGCCGGGCGGACCTGCGCTGTAGATGGTCTGTTTCATGGGGGTTTGGTGCCGCGCGGGGCGGCGGGTGGGGACCTCGGGCCGGGTGGCCCGCTGTCCCCGGTGGGTCACCAGCTGGACTTGGTCACACCGGGGAGCTCGCCACGGTGGGCCATCTCCCGCAGGCAGATCCGGCACAGGCCGAACTTGCGGTAGACCGAGTGCGGACGGCCGCAGCGCTGACAGCGGGTGTAGCCGCGGACCGCGAACTTCGGCTTCTTGTTCGCCTTGTTGACAAGGGCAGTCTTGGCCATTGCTCAGTTCTCCTTGAACGGGAAGCCGAGCGCCTTGAGCAGCGCGCGCCCCTCGTCGTTGTTCGTCGCGGTCGTCACGACCGTGATGTCCATGCCGCGGACGCGGTCGATGCGGTCCTGGTCGATCTCGTGGAACATCGACTGCTCGGTGAGGCCGAACGTGTAGTTGCCGTTGCCGTCGAACTGCTTCGGCGACAGGCCACGGAAGTCACGGATGCGCGGCAGTGCCGTGCTGACGAGACGGTCGAGGAACTCCCACATGCGGTCGCCGCGCAGCGTCGCGTGGGTGCCGATCGGCATCCCCTCGCGCAGCTTGAACTGGGCGATCGACTTGCGGGCCTTGGTCACGACCGGCTTCTGGCCGGTGATGGCGGTGAGGTCGCGGACGGCCCCGTCGATGAGCTTGCTGTCCTTGGCGGCGTCGCCGACACCCATGTTGACGACGACCTTGACGACGCCGGGAACCTGCATGACGTTCGCGTAACCGAACTGCTCGCGCAGGGCACCCTTGATCTCGGCCTGGTAGCGCGCCTTCAGGCGCGGCTGGGTTGCAGTGTCTGCCATCTCTCTCACAGGTCCTTGCCCGAGCGCACGCCGACGCGGACGCGGGTCGCCTTCTGGCGCCCGTCACGCTCGACGGTCTCGACGCGGGTCTTGATCCGGGTGGGCTTGCTGTCGGACGGGTCGACGACGGCCACGTTGCTCACGTGGATCGGCGCCTCCTGGACGACGAGGCCGCCGGTACGGCTGCCGCGCGAGGACTGGCCGGCCTTGGTGTGCCGGGTGACCCGGTTGACACCCTCGACCGTGACGCGGTCGGTCTCACGGTTGACCGCGATGACCTTGCCGGTCTGGCCCTTGTCCTTGCCGGTCAACACCTGGACGGTGTCGCCCTTCTTGATCTTCATGGACGCCATGGCTCAGAGCACCTCCGGGGCAAGGCTGATGATCTTCATGAAGCGCTTCTCGCGCAGCTCGCGGCCCACGGGGCCGAAGATGCGGGTTCCGCGCGGGTCACCGTCGGTCTTGAGGAGGACGGCCGCGTTCTCGTCGAACTTGATGTAGGACCCGTCGGCGCGACGGCGCTCCTTCTTGGTACGGACGATGACCGCCTTGACGACGTCGCCCTTCTTGACGTTGCCGCCGGGGATCGCGTCCTTGACGGTGGCGACGATCGTGTCGCCGATACCGGCATACCGGCGACCCGAGCCGCCGAGAACACGGATGCAGAGGATCTCCTTGGCACCGGTGTTGTCGGCGACGCGAACTCGCGACTCCTGCTGGATCACTTTTCTGTCTCCTAAACGTCGTGCTGGTTCTCCGCCAAACAAGGCGGCGGAGCCTGGCCGAACTGGCGGGGGGTGTGGGGGGCGGAGCCCCCCACACGGCGTTACTTGGCCTTCTCGAGGATCTCCACCACGCGCCAGCGCTTGGTGGCGCTGAGGGGGCGAGTCTCCATGATGAGGACGCGGTCGCCGACGCCGGCGGCGTTGGCCTCGTCGTGCGCCTTGACCTTGGTCGTGCGGCGCAGGACCTTGCCGTAGAGCGCGTGCTTGACGCGGTCCTCGACCTCGACGGTGACGGTCTTGTCCATCTTGTCGCTGACCACGTAGCCCTGTCGGGTCTTGCGGTCGTTGCGCGCAACGGCTTCGGTCACGGTCTCATCCTTCGTCGTCTTGCTCACTTGGCCTCACCCTTCGAACCGATCCCGAGCTCGCGCTCGCGCATCTCGGTGTAGATCCGGGCGATGTCCTTGCGGACGGCGCGCAGCCGCCCGTGGTTGTCCAGCTGACCGGTGGCCGACTGGAAGCGGAGGTTGAACAGCTCCTCCTTGGCCTTGCGCAGCTCGTCGACGAGACGGTCGTCGTCGAGGCCACGCAGCTCGTTGGTGGTCAGGTCCTTGGAACCGACTGCCATCAGAAGTCACCACCCTCACGCCGGACGAAGCGACACTTCATCGGCAGCTTGTGCATCGCGAGGCGCAGCGCCTCGCGTGCGACGTCCTCCGGGACACCGGAGACCTCGAACATGATCCGGCCCGGCTTGACGTTGGCGATCCACCACTCCGGGGAACCCTTACCGGAACCCATGCGGGTCTCGGCAGGCTTCTTGGTGAGCGGACGGTCCGGGTAGATGTTGATCCAGACCTTTCCGCCACGCTTCATGAAGCGGGTCATCGCGATACGCGCGGACTCGATCTGGCGGTTCGTGACGTAGGCGGGCTCGAGGGCCTGGATGCCGTAGTCGCCGAACGTGATGGTCGTGCCGCCCTTGGCAGCGCCCGAGCGACCCGGGTGGTGCTGCTTGCGGTGCTTGACTCGACGGGGAATCAGCATGGGTCAGGACTCCTCGGTGCTGGCAGCGGCCGGCGCCTCAGCGGGGGCCTCGGCCGCGGGGGCCGGGGCGTCGCTGCGACGGGCGCGAGCCGGACGGTCGGCGCCGTCGCGACGCGGTCCACGGCCCTGGCGCGGCGCGGTGGCCTGCTGGGCCGCGAGCTCACGCGCGGTCATGTCGCCCTTGTAGATCCACACCTTGACGCCGATGCGACCGAAGGTGGTCTTGGCCTCGTAGAAGCCGTAGTCGATCTGCGCGCGAAGGGTGTGCAGCGGCACGCGACCCTCGCGGTAGAACTCGGTACGGCTCATCTCGGCGCCGCCGAGGCGGCCGGAGACCTGGACACGGATGCCCTTGGCGCCGGCGCGGGTGGCGGACTGCATGCCCTTGCGCATGGCACGGCGGAAGGAGACGCGGGCGCTCAGCTGCTCGGCGACGCCCTGCGCGACGAGCTGGGCCTCCTGCTCGGGGTTCTTGACCTCGAGGATGTTCAGCTGGACCTGCTTGCCCGTGAGCTTCTCGAGCTCGCCACGGATGCGGTCGGCCTCGGCGCCGCGGCGACCGATGACGATGCCCGGGCGCGCGGTGTGGATGTCGACGCGGACCCGGTCACGGGTGCGCTCGATGTCGACGCGGGCGATGCCGGCGCGGTCCATGCCCTCGGACATGAGCTTGCGGATCGCCACGTCCTCCTTGACGTAGTCGCGGTAGCGCTGGCCCTCCTTGGTGGAGTCAGCGAACCAGCGACTCTTGTGCTCCGTCGTGATCCCGAGACGGAAGCCGTGCGGGTTGACCTTCTGTCCCATCAGCGAGTGCCTCCGTTCTGGGTGGTGGGCTTGGGAGCGACGACCACGGTGATGTGGCTCGTGCGCTTGTTGATGCGGCCGGCGCGGCCCTGGGCCCGCGGGCGGAACCGCTTCATGGTCGGGCCCTCGTCGACGAAGGCCGACGCGACGAGGAGCTCGCGCTCGTCGAAGCGCTCAGCGGCCTGGTCGGCCTTGACCCGCGCGTTGGCGATCGCCGACTCGAGGACCTTGCGGACCGGCTCGGCCGCGGCCTGCGGCGCGAACTTCAGGACCGACACGGCGTCGGTGGCGTTCTTGCCACGGATGAGGTCGACGACCCGGCGCGCCTTCATCGGCGTCACCCGGACGTGGCGGGCGACCGCCCGCGCCTCCACGATGGTGTTCTCGGCGGCCATCAGCGACGACGCCCCTTCTTGTCGTCCTTCACGTGACCCTTGAAGGTGCGCGTCGGTGCGAACTCGCCGAGCTTGTGGCCGACCATCGACTCGGTGACGAACACCGGGACGTGCTTGCGGCCGTCGTGGACGGCGAGGGTGTGGTTGAGCATGTCGGGCGAGATGACCGACCGGCGCGACCAGGTCTTGATGACGTTCTTGGTGCCCGCTTCGTTCTGGACATCCACCTTCTTCTGGAGGTGGTCATCGATGAAGGGGCCCTTTTTCAGGCTACGAGGCATTCCAGGCTCCTATCAGCGCTTCTTGCCAGTACGACGACGACGGACGATGAGCTTGTCGCTCGGCTTGCCGGGGCGGCGGGTGCGGCCCTCCGGCTTCCCCCACGGGGAGACCGGGTGACGTCCACCGGAGGTGCGACCCTCGCCACCACCGTGCGGGTGGTCGACCGGGTTCATGACGACACCGCGGACGGTCGGGCGCTTGCCCTTCCAGCGCATGCGGCCGGCCTTGCCCCAGTTGATGTTCGACTGCTCGGCGTTGCCGACCTCGCCGACGGTGGCGCGGCAGCGCACGTCGACGTTGCGGATCTCACCGGACGGCATGCGCAGCTGCGCGTAGGGGCCGTCCTTGGCGACGAGCTGCACGCGCACCCCGGCCGAGCGGGCGATCTTCGCGCCGCCACCGGGCTTGAGCTCGACGGCGTGGATGACCGTACCGGTCGGGATGTTGCGCAGCGGCAGGCTGTTGCCGGGCTTGATGTCGGCGCTGGGGCCGTGCTCGATCGGCATGCCCTGCTCCAGGCCCTTGGGGGCCAGGATGTAGCGCTTCTCGCCGTCGGCGAAGTGCAGCAGCGCGATGCGGGCGGTGCGGTTGGGGTCGTACTCGATGTGAGCGACCTTCGCCGGGATGCCGTCCTTGTCGTGCCGACGGAAGTCGATGAGACGGTAGGCGCGCTTGTGTCCACCACCGATGTGGCGGGTGGTGATGCGGCCGTTGTTGTTGCGGCCGCCGCTCTTGGTCAGCGGACGGACGAGGGACTTCTCGGGGGTGGAGCGGGTGACCTCGACGAAGTCGGACACGCTCGACCCGCGACGCCCAGGCGTCGTCGGCTTGTACTTGCGGATACCCATGGTGTCTAGTCCTCAGTTCCTCAGGCGCCGGCGCTGCCGAAGATGTCGATCGAGCCCTCGCGGAGGGTGACGATCGCGCGCTTGGTGTCCTTGCGCTTGCCGATACCGAACCGCGTGCGACGGGCCTTGCCCTTGCGGTTCAACGTGTGGACGGAGTCGACCTTGACGCCGAAGATCTGCTCGACCGCGATCTTGATCTCGGTCTTGTTCGAGCGCGGGTCGACGACGAACGTGTACTTGCCCTCGTCGAGGAGCCCGTAGGACTTCTCGGACACGACCGGCGCGATCAGGATGTCGCGGGGGTTCTTGCCCTGGCTCACTTGTCGTCCTCCCCATTGGAGTTGTCGGCAACGCCGACTGCGTCGTCGTTGTCGGCAACCTCAGCGTGGCCCGGCGACTTCTTCTTGCTGCCGGCCTTGGTGAAGCCGGCCTTCTCGGCGGCCTTGGCGTTCTTGAACCAGAACTCGGCGACGGTCTGCTCGTACCACTGCCCGTCGGGCTCGTGGTACTTGCCCGAGTCGGCGTTGCCCTTGACGGTGTAGCCGTCGGGGGCGGTGCCGTCCTCCAGGGGCGCGGCGGCACCCTGGGGGAGCGCCGCGGCCTCGGTGGCCTCGGTGGCCGGGGCGTCCTCGACGACCTCGGCGGCCGTGGCCGCCTTGGTGGCCTTGGTCGCCTTGGCCGCCTTCGGTGCCTTGGCGGCCGGGGCCGGCTCGGCCTCGGTGACGACGACGGCCTCGGTGACGACGGCGCCCTTGGCGCCACCGACGAAGGTGTCGTAGGCAGCCTTGGTGAACACGATGTCGTCGGCGCACAGCACGTCGTAGGTGTTGAGCTGGTCGACGGCGAGCACGTGGACGTCGGCGAGGTTGCGGACCGACTTCAGCGACACGAGGTCGCTGCGGTCGAGCACCACGAGGACGTTCTTGCGCCCGGTGCGCCCGGCCAGGCCGGTGAGCAGCTCGACGGCAGCCTTGGCCGACGGGAGGTCTCCGTTGGAGATCGACTCCACCACGTGGATGCGGTCGTGGCGGGCCCGGTCGGAGAGGGCACCGCGCAGGGCGGCGGCCTTCATCTTCTTGGGCGTGCGCTGCGAGTAGTCACGCGGCTGCGGGCCGTGGACGACGCCACCGCCGGCGAACTGCGGTGCGCGGGTCGAACCCTGACGGGCGCGGCCGGTGCCCTTCTGCTTGTAGGGCTTGCGACCGCCACCGCGGACATCCGCGCGGGTCTTCGTCGAGTGCGTGCCCTGACGGGCGGCCGCGAGCTGGCCGACGACGACCTGGTGGATGAGCGGGACGTTGGTCTGGACGTCGAAGATCTCCGCGGGGAGCTCGACCTTGAGGGTCTTGGTGGCCATGCGGGTCACGCCCCCTTCGCAGCCGAGCGCACGAGGACGACCGCGCCGCGCGGGCCGGGAACGGCACCCTTGAGCAGCAGCAGGCCCTTCTCGGCGTCCACGGCGTGGACGGTGATGTTCTGGGTGGTCTGGCGCACGCCGCCCATGCGGCCGGCCATGCGCATGCCCTTGAAGACGCGGCCGGGCGTGGACGCCCCACCGATCGAACCGGGCTTGCGGTGGTTGCGGTGCGAACCGTGGGAGGCCGAGACGCCCTTGAAGCCGTGACGCTTCATGACGCCGGCGAAGCCCTTGCCCTTGGTCGTGCCGGTGACGTCGACGCTCTGGCCGACCTCGAACGCGTCGGCACCGATCTCCTGGCCGACGGTGTAGTCGCCGGCGTCCGCGGTGCGGACCTCGACGACGAAGCGGCGCGGCGTGACGCCGGCCTTGTCGAAGTGGCCGGTGAGCGGCTTGGTGACCTTGCGGGGGTCGATCGCGCCGTACCCGAGCTGGACCGCGGCGTAGCCGTCGGTGTCGGCGTCGCGGACCTGGGTCACGACGTTCGGGCCAGCATGGATCACGGTGACGGGGATGAGACGGTTCGTCTCGTCCCACACCTGGGTCATGCCGAGCTTGGTGCCCAGCAGACCCTTCTGGGTCTTGGTGGCAATGGTGGTCATGTCGTCAGCCTCAGAGCTTGATCTCGATGTTGACGTCAGCCGGCAGGTCGAGGCGCATCAGCGAGTCGACGGCCTTCGGCGTCGGGTCGATGATGTCGATGAGGCGCTTGTGGGTGCGCATCTCGAAGTGCTCGCGGCTGTCCTTGTACTTGTGGGGCGACCGGATGACGCAGAAGACGTTCTTCTCCGTCGGGAGCGGCACGGGGCCGACCACGGTCGCGCCGGCACGGGTCACCGTGTCGACGATCTTGCGCGCTGAGCTGTCGATGACCTCGTGGTCATACGACTTCAAGCGGATGCGGATCTTCTGTCCCGCCATCTGACGTTCCGTCTCTCTCTCGCGTCCATCTGTCTTGTGCCGGTCCCTGGATGGAACCTCCGACCCCCGCGGTCGGGCGTGTCGCCCTTGTTCCGCATCCGGGCGGCGGCGGTTTCCCGCAGTCGACCGAAAGGTTCGGGTGTCCCGGTGGGACCGGGGCCTGGCACTTCGCGAACCGAGTCGCCCCGCCGAGCCGGCGGTTCGAGTCCCTCGTCGCGGTGGGCGCCGGATCCCACTTCGGGTTCCCGCGCACGCCAAGCAACCTGAACAGTGTGCCAGAGGACGGCGCGCGCCTCCAAATCGAGCGCTACACCCGCTCGCCCCGATGCGCCCGCACCGGCGCGTGCGTGGCGCGTCGACCCGGCGATGCGCCCTTTCCGGCTCCGCGTAGCGTTCGCGCATGAGCCCGCGCCACCCCCCGCGGGGCAAGCCGACCCTGCGCACCCAGCGGCTCGTGCTGCGCCCGCTCACCTGGGACGACCTCCCCGAGCTGCAGGCCCTGGACGCCGACCCCGAGGTGATGCGCCACCTCGACCCCCCGCGCTCCCCCGACGACGTCCGCGAGCGCACCCTCGCCCGGCTCGACCCCGCCCACGACGCGATGGGCCTGGGCTACTGGGCGGGGCTGGAGCGCGGGCGCTTCGTCGGCTGGTGGCTGCTCACCCCCGAGGGACCGGGCCTGGCCGAGATCGGCTGGCGGCTGCACCCCTTCGCGTGGGGCCGCGGCCTGGCGAGCGAGGGCGCGCTGGCCGTCCTCGACCACGGGTTCGGCACCGTCGGCCTCGAGCGGGTCGTCGCGCAGACGATGGTCGTCAACCTCGCCAGCCGTGGGGTCATGCGACGGCTCGGGCTGCGCCACACCGGTGTCGAGCACCGCGAGTGGGACTCCCCCCTGCCGGGCGCCGACCAGGGCGAGTGGCTGGCCGAGCTCACCCGCGAGGAGTGGCTGGCGAGGCGGCGCAGCGGCTGAGGCCACCCACGACGAAGGGCCCGCCCCCCGTGGGGGGCGGGCCCTTCGTCAGCTGCCGGGGCGACCCGGCCTCAGGTCACTTGTTGATCTTGGTGACCCGGCCGGCGCCGACGGTGCGGCCGCCCTCGCGGATGGCGAAGCGCAGGCCCTCCTCCATGGCGATGGGCTGGATGAGCTCGACAGCCATCTCGGTGTTGTCACCGGGCATGACCATCTCGGTGCCCTCGGGCAGGTGCACGACACCGGTGACGTCCGTGGTCCGGAAGTAGAACTGCGGACGGTAGTTGTCGTAGAACGGCGTGTGACGGCCACCCTCGTCCTTGGACAGGATGTAGACGTTCGCGTCGAAGTCGGTGTGCGGGGTGATGGACCCCGGCTTGACGACGACCTGGCCGCGCTCGACGTCCTCGCGCTTGATGCCACGAAGGAGCAGGCCGACGTTCTCGCCCGCACGACCCTCGTCGAGGAGCTTGCGGAACATCTCGATGCCGGTGGCGGTGGTCTTGGCCGCCGGGCCGGTGTGGATGCCGACGATCTCGACCTCCTCGTTGACCTTGAGGATGCCGCGCTCGATGCGACCGGTGACGACGGTGCCACGACCGGTGATCGTGAAGACGTCCTCGACGGGCATGAGGAACGGCTTGTCCGTCTCGCGCTCCGGCTCGGGGATGTAGCTGTCGACCGCGTCCATGAGCTCCAGGACGGTGGCGCCCCACTCGGCGTCGCCCTCGAGGGCCTTGAGCGCCGAGACCTTGACGACCGGGAGGTCGTCGCCGGGGAACTCGTAGTCCGAGAGGAGCTCACGGACCTCCATCTCGACGAGCTCGAGGATCTCCTCGTCGTCGACCATGTCAGCCTTGTTGAGCGCCACGACGATGTAGGGGACGCCGACCTGGCGGGCCAGGAGGACGTGCTCCTTCGTCTGCGGCATCGGGCCGTCGGTGGCGGCGACCACGAGGATCGCGCCGTCCATCTGCGCCGCACCCGTGATCATGTTCTTCACGTAGTCGGCGTGACCAGGGCAGTCGACGTGGGCGTAGTGACGACCCTCGGTCTGGTACTCGATGTGCGCGATGGAGATCGTGATACCGCGCTGCTTCTCCTCGGGCGCCTTGTCGATGTCGTCGAACGCGAACTGCGGGTTCAGGTCCGGGTACTTGTCGTGCAGGACCTTCGAGATCGCAGCCGTCAGCGTCGTCTTACCGTGGTCGATGTGACCGATGGTGCCGATGTTGACGTGCGGCTTGGTCCGCTCGAACTTTGCCTTCGCCACTGGATGTCCTCCTCGGGACTGATGTGGATGAACGCACGACCGGGCAGGGCGTGGCGTCGTCTTGGGGGGGTTGGTTGGGTGCTTCTACGTTGGGACCAGCGACCAGTCTAGCGGTCACTCGCCCCGCGTCTTCTTGATGATCTCCTCGGCCACCGACTTGGGGACCTCGGCGTAGGAGTCGAACTCCATGGAGTAGTTCGCGCGACCCTGGGTCTTGGACCGCAGGTCGCCGACGTACCCGAACATCTCCGACAGCGGGACCAGGCCGCGCACGACCTTGGCACCACTGATGTCCTCCATGGCCTGGATGTGGCCGCGGCGGGAGTTGATGTCACCGATGACGTCGCCCATGTAGTCCTCGGGCGTGCGCACCTCGACGGCCATCATCGGCTCGAGGAGGACCGGCTCGCACTTGCGGACGGCCTCCTTGAGCGCCATGGAACCGGCGATCTTGAACGCCATCTCCGAGGAGTCGACGTCGTGGTACGCACCGTCGAGGAGCGTGGCCTTGATGCCGACGAGCGGGTAGCCCGCGAGCACGCCGTACTGCATGGCGTCCTGGATGCCGGCGTCGACCGAGGGGATGTACTCGCGCGGGACGCGACCACCCGTGACCTTGTTCTCGAAGGCGTACATCTCACCCTCGGCCGTGTCGAGCGGCTCGAGCCTGATCTGCACCTTCGCGAACTGGCCCGACCCACCGGTCTGCTTCTTGTGGACGTAGTCGTGCTTGTCGATGGAGCGCTTGATGGTCTCGCGGTACGCGACCTGGGGCTTGCCGACGTTGGCCTCGACCTTGAACTCGCGACGCATGCGGTCCACGAGGATGTCGAGGTGGAGCTCGCCCATGCCGGCGATGATCGTCTGGCCGGTGTCCTCGTCGAGGTGCACCTGGAAGGTCGGGTCCTCCTCGGCGAGCTTCTGGATCGCGGTGCCCAGCTTCTCCTGGTCGCCCTTGGTCTTGGGCTCGATGGCCACCTGGATGACCGGCTCCGGGAAGGTCATCGACTCCAGGACGACCGGGTTGTCGATGTCACACAGGGTGTCACCGGTGGTCGTGGCCTTGAGGCCGATGGCCGCGTAGATGTGGCCCGCGAGGGCGTCGCCGACGGGGTTCTCCTTGTTGGCGTGCATCTGGAACAGCTTGCCGATGCGCTCCTTCTTCACCTTGGTGGAGTTGAGCACCTGGGTGCCCGCGGTGATGTGGCCGGAGTAGACCCGGATGAAGGTCAGGGTGCCGAAGAACGGGTGCGTGGCGACCTTGAAGGCGAGCGCGGAGAACGGCTCGTCCTTGCTCGGCGCACGGGTGACCGACTCCTCCTCGTTGCCCGGGGCGTGGCCGATCATCGGCGGCACGTCGAGCGGCGAGGGCAGGTAGTCGACGACGGCGTCGAGCATGGGCTGCACGCCGCGGTTCTTGAACGCGCTGCCGCACAGGACGGGGTAGACCTCGGAGGCGATGGTGAGGCGGCGGATGCCGGCCTTGAGCTCCTCGGGCGTCAGCTCGCCACCCTCGAGGTACTTCTCCATCAGGGTGTCGTCGGCCTCGGCCACGCGCTCGATGAGGTGGTGGCGGTACTCCTCCACCTTCTCGAGCATGTCGGCCGGGATCTCCTGGACCTCGTACTTGGCGCCCATCGTGACGTCGCCCTTGGCGTCGCCGGGCCACACGAGCGCACGGCGGAAGATGAGGTCGACGACACCGACGAAGTCGTTCTCGGCACCGATCGGCAGCTGGAGCACGAGCGGCTCGGCTCCGAGCCGCTCCTTGATGGTGTCGACGGTGAAGTAGAAGTCCGCGCCGAGCTTGTCCATCTTGTTGATGAAGCAGATGCGGGGGACGTCGTACTTGTCGGCCTGGCGCCACACGGTCTCGGACTGGGGCTCGACACCCTCCTTGCCGTCGAAGACGGCGACGGCGCCGTCGAGGACGCGCAGCGAGCGCTCGACCTCGACCGTGAAGTCCACGTGGCCGGGGGTGTCGATGATGTTGATCTGGGAGCCCTCCCAGAAGGAGGTCACGGCGGCAGAGGTGATCGTGATGCCGCGCTCCTTCTCCTGCTCCATCCAGTCGGTGGT
Organism: uncultured Actinomycetota bacterium; assembly: GCA_963795035.1. GTDB lineage: Bacteria > Actinomycetota > Actinomycetes > Actinomycetales > Dermatophilaceae > Oryzobacter. The sequence continues at coordinate 155,712 of CAWCFZ010000007.1, forward strand.
GGAGGCGCCGTCGTGCGTCTCCCCCATCTTCCGGTTGACGCCGGTGTAGAAGAGGATGCGCTCGGTCGCCGTGGTCTTGCCGGCGTCGATGTGCGCCATGATGCCGATGTTGCGGACCTTGTTGAGGTCCGTCAGGACGTCCTGTGCCACGTTCGTGTTCTCGTCTCGTTCGCGGTGTGTGCGGTTTCGGGTGCGCGGCGGTGCGAGCGACCGGTCCCCCGGTGCGCCGCCGGTCGGGCGGGCGCACCGGGGACGCGGGTCACCAGCGGTAGTGCGCGAAGGCCTTGTTCGACTCGGCCATCTTGTGGGTGTCCTCGCGGCGCTTGACAGCGGCGCCCAGGCCGTTGGAGGCGTCGAGGATCTCGTTCATGAGGCGGTCGGTCATGGTCTTCTCGCGACGCTGGCGCGAGTAGCCGACGAGCCAGCGCAGCGACAGGGTCGTGGCGCGGGTCGGCTTGACCTCGATCGGGACCTGGTAGGTCGCACCGCCGACACGGCGGGACTTGACCTCCAGGGTCGGGCGGATGTTGTCCAGCGCGCGCTTGAGCGTCTGGACGGGGTCGGTGCCGGTCTTCTCGCGGCAGCCCTCGAGGGCGCCGTAGACGATCGTCTCGGCGATCGACTTCTTGCCGTCGAGCAGCACCTTGTTGACGAGCGAGGTCACGAGCGGGCTCGCGTAGACCGGGTCGACGACGAGCGGCCGCTTCGGAGCGGGTCCCTTACGAGGCATCAGGCCTTACCCTTCTTCGCGCCGTAGCGGCTGCGGGCCTGCTGACGGTTCTTCACGCCCTGGGTGTCGAGGGCGCCACGGATGATCTTGTAGCGGACGCCGGGCAGGTCCTTGACCCGACCGCCACGCACGAGCACCATCGAGTGCTCCTGGAGGTTGTGGCCGACACCGGGGATGTACGCGGTGACCTCGATGCCGCTGGTGAGGCGCACGCGGGCGACCTTGCGCAGCGCCGAGTTCGGCTTCTTCGGGGTGGTGGTGTACACACGCGTGCACACGCCGCGGCGCTGCGGAGAGCCCTTGAGGGCAGGGGTCTTGACCTTGGTGGTCTTGTCCTGCCGGCCCTTGCGCACCAGCTGGTTGATGGTAGGCAACCTGGTTCCTTTGCTGTCTGGTCGACGCGACGGCATCACTGCCGTCGCTCCTTGGATGGCCGGTGCGCGGCCCCCGTGGTCGGGTGTGTCGCACCGGGTGCTCTTCCCTGCACTCCCCATGGCTGTCCTCGGGACGAGGATCGGTACGGGGCGCCCGGCAAGAGGTGGGCGAAGTCGTTCTCCACCACCTCGCGGCGGGGGTCTCGGCTCCAGGGCCTGGACCTAGCCAGACACGATCCTCAAGAATACCGGCCCGTGGTGGGGGCTCCAAATCGCTGCCTCGCCGCAGGGGACCCGCTCACCCCGGAAGCCGGTCGAAGGCGGGTGCGTAGCGGAACGGCCCGGCGTCCTGCGCCCGCCAGGCCCGCAGGCGGCGGACCTGGAAGAAGCGGTCCTCCCACGGTCCCGGCGAGCCGATCCCGTGCCCCGCCGCGGCCTCGAACCCGAAGTGGGCGTACCACCCGGGGTCGCCGAGGAGCACCACCGCCGGCTCCCCCAGCTGGTCGGCGGTGACGAGCACGGCGGCGACGAGGGCCGAGCCGATGCCCTCCCCCTGGCGGCCCGGGAGCACGCCGATCGGACCGAGCCCGACGCAGGGCCCCTCCCCCAGCCGACCCCGGCTGCACACGACGTGCCCGACGACCTCGCCGTGCAGGTCCGCGACGAGGGTCAGCTCGTCGAGGACGTCACCGTCGGCCCGCAGCGCGTCGAGCAGGACCGTCTCGGCGGCGTGGGCGGCGCCGGCGGGCACGCCGAAGGCCGCGTCGTGCAGCGCCCGGGTCGCCTCGACGTCGCCGGGCTGCTCGCGACGGATGACGAGGGCGGGGTCCACGTCGTCATCCTCGCAGCACCGGTGCTGCCCTCACGACGCAGGAGACGGAGTAGCGCAGCGAGCGGCCCTCGCGCTCGACCTCCAGCACGGCGTGCGTGACGAGGTCCCCCTCACCCGCGGCCTCGTGCATCCCGGCGACCAGGGTGGGCGCCTCGTCGCTGGACCACACCGCGAGGACCCCACCCGGGGCGAGCGACGCCAGGGCCGCGACGAGGCCGCCCCGCTCGTACAGGGCGGCGTTGCCGGCGTGGACGAGGAAGTCCGGGCCGTTGTCGACGTCGAGGACGACGACGTCCCACGGCCCGGGCGGGCCGCCCCGGCCGGCGAGGACGTCGGCGACGTCGGCCACGTGGAGGGTGCAGCGCGGCCCCTGCAGGCCGGCGAGCTCGGGGACGAGCCCCTGCGTCGCCCAGCGCACGAGCGGTTCGGCCAGCTCGACGACGTCGACGTGCTCGACGCGGTCGTCGTCGAGGACGGCACGGGCGGTGAAGCCGAGCCCGAGTCCCCCGACGAGCACCCGCGCCGGGGCCGGGTGCCGCTCGAGGGCGTACGTGGCCAGGGCGACCTCGGTCGAGGTGTCGACGGTGTCCATGGCGAACGCCCCGTCGACGACGAGCTCGAGGACACTGCCCCGGCGCCGCAGGACCACCTCGCCGTCGGCGGTGGCCTCCCGGGCGAGGGTGACGGCAGGGGTGGGGTCAGTCATGAGCGGTGTCCGCGCCCGGGCCCCGGCGACGCCGGAGGGCGGGCGCCCCGGTGGTCTCCCACCGGTGCGCCCGCCCTCGCGGTGCGTGCCGTGACGTCAGATCCGGTCGAGACCGAGCTCGCTGTCGTCGAGGCGGACGGCCTCACCCGAGCCGGGCCCGAAGGCGGCGTAGGTGTAGTCGTCGTAGCTCGGCATCGAGTACATCGCGGCCTTGGCCTCCTCGGTCGGCTCCACCGCGACGTTGCGGTAGCGGGGCAGGCCCGTACCGGCCGGGATGAGCTTGCCGAGGATGACGTTCTCCTTCAGGCCGCGCAGGGAGTCGGACTTGCCCTCCATCGCCGCCTCGGTGAGGACGCGGGTCGTCTCCTGGAAGGACGCCGCCGACAGCCACGACTCGGTCGCGAGCGAGGCCTTGGTGATGCCCATGAGCTCGGGACGGCCCGAGGCCGGCTTCAGGCCCTCGGCGACGACGCGACGGTTCTCGTCCTCGAAGCGGCCACGCTCGGCGAGCATGCCCGGCAGGAGGTCGGCGTCGCCCGACTCGATGATCGTCACCCGGCGCAGCATCTGCCGCACGATGACCTCGATGTGCTTGTCGTGGATCGACACACCCTGCTGGCGGTAGACGCGCTGCACCTCGTCGACGAGGTGCTCCTGCGTCTTGCGCGGCCCGAGGATGCGCAGCACCTGCTTGGGGTCGATCGACCCCTGCGTCAGCTGCGTGCCGACCTCGACGTGCTGGCCGTCCCCGACCAGCAGGCGGGCCCGCTTGGTCACCGGGTAGGCGTGCTCGTCGGAGCCGTCGTCCGGCGTGAGCAGGATGCGCCGCGCCTTGTCGGTCTCCTCGATCGTGATGCGGCCCGAGGCCTCCGCGACCGGCGAGACACCCTTGGGCGTGCGCGCCTCGAACAGCTCGACGACACGCGGCAGACCCTGCGTGATGTCGTCACCCGCCACACCACCGGTGTGGAAGGTGCGCATCGTCAGCTGGGTGCCGGGCTCACCGATCGACTGCGCCGCGATGATGCCGACGGCCTCGCCGATGTCGACGAGCTTGCCCGTCGCCAGGGAGCGGCCGTAGCACTTGGCGCAGGTGCCGACCTTGGAGTCGCAGGTGAGGACCGAGCGGACCTTCACCGAGTCGACACCGGCCGCGAACAGGGCACCGATGACGACGTCACCGAGGTCGATGCCGGACTCGGCGAGGGTCTCGCCGTCCTTGACGACGTCCTCGGACAGGGTGCGCGCGTAGACCGAGGTCTCGACGTCGTCGTGGACCGTGCGGGTCCCGGTGCGCTCGTCGTTGGCCGCGATCGGCATCGGCAGGCCGCGCTCGGTGCCGCAGTCGTCCTCACGGATGATGACGTCCTGCGACACGTCGACGAGGCGACGCGTCAGGTAGCCCGAGTCGGCGGTCCGCAGCGCGGTGTCGGCCAGGCCCTTGCGCGAGCCGTGCGTGGAGATGAAGAACTCGAGCACCGACAGACCCTCGCGGAAGTTCGCGCGGATCGGACGCGGGATGATGTCGCCCTTCGGGTTCGACACCAGGCCACGCATCCCGGCGATCTGGCGCAGCTGCATCCAGTTACCACGAGCACCCGAGGCGACCATCCGGTAGATGGTGTTCGTCCGCGGGATGTTGGCCTCCATCTCCTTGGCGATCTCGTTGGTGGCCTGCGTCCAGATCTCGATGAGCTCCTGGCGACGCTCGTCGTCGGTGATGAGACCGCGCTCGTACTGCGTCTGGACCTTGGTGGCCTTGGTCTCGTAGCCCTCGAGGATCTCGAGCTTGCGCGGCGGCGTGACGACGTCGGAGATGGCGACCGTGGTGCCCGAGCGGGTCGCCCAGTGGAAGCCGTACTCCTTGAGCGCGTCCAGGCTCGCCGCGACCTGCACCTTGCTGTACCGCTCGGCGAGGTCGTTGACGATCGTGGACAGGCGCTTCTTGTCGACCTGGTCGTTGACGAACGGGTAGTCCATCGGGAGGGTCTCGTTGAACAGGGCGCGACCCAGGGTCGTGTCGACGAGGAGCGACTCGACGTAGCCCTCGGCGTCCTGCTCGGTGCCCTCGGGCAGGTCGGACAGCGGCGTGGGCACGACGTGCTTGAGCCGGATCTTCACGGGCGAGCCGAGGAGGATCTCGCCGGCGTCGAAGGCCATGCGGGCCTCGGACACCGTGGAGAAGAACCGGCCGGAGCCGGGACCGTCCTCGATCTCGGTGGTGAGGTGGTACAGGCCGATGATCATGTCCTGCGTCGGCATCGTCACGGGACGGCCGTCGGCCGGCTTGAGGATGTTGTTCGACGAGAGCATGAGGATGCGGGCCTCGGCCTGCGCCTCCGCGGACAGCGGCACGTGCACGGCCATCTGGTCACCGTCGAAGTCCGCGTTGAACGCGGTGCACACGAGCGGGTGGATCTGGATGGCCTTGCCCTCGACGAGCTGCGGCTCGAAGGCCTGGATGCCGAGGCGGTGCAGCGTCGGCGCACGGTTCAGCAGCACCGGGTGCTCGGTGATGACCTCTTCGAGGACGTCCCACACCTGGGGGCGCTGGCGCTCGACCATGCGCTTGGCCGACTTGATGTTCTGCGCGTGGTCGAGGTCGACGAGCCGCTTCATGACGAAGGGCTTGAAGAGCTCGAGCGCCATCTGCTTGGGCAGGCCGCACTGGTGCAGCTTGAGCTGCGGGCCGACGACGATGACCGAACGGCCGGAGTAGTCGACGCGCTTGCCGAGCAGGTTCTGCCGGAAGCGGCCCTGCTTGCCCTTGAGCATGTCGGACAGCGACTTCAGGGGCCGGTTGCCGGGGCCCGTGACGGGGCGGCCACGACGGCCGTTGTCGAACAGGCTGTCGACGGCCTCCTGCAGCATCCGCTTCTCGTTGTTGACGATGATCTCGGGGGCGCCGAGGTCGAGCAGTCGCTTGAGGCGGTTGTTGCGGTTGATGACGCGACGGTAGAGGTCGTTGAGGTCCGAGGTCGCGAAGCGGCCACCGTCGAGCTGCACCATCGGGCGCAGGTCCGGCGGGATGACCGGGATCGCGTCCAGGACCATGCCGGCCGGCTGGTTCGTCGTGGTCTGGAAGGCGCTGACGACCTTGAGGCGCTTGAGCGCCCGCGTCTTGCGCTGGCCCTTGCCGTTGGCGATGATCTCGCGCAGCAGCTCGGACTCGGCGTCGAGGTCGAAGGTCTCCAGGCGCTTCTGGATCGCCGCGGCGCCCATCCCGCCCTCGAAGTACAGACCGAAGCGGTCGCGCATCTCGCGGTAGAGGACCTCGTCGCCCTCGAGGTCCTGGACCTTGAGGTTCTTGAAGCGGTCCCAGACCTGCTCGAGGCGCTCGACGGCCTGGTCGGCCCGGCGGCGGATCGCGTTCATCTCGCGCTCGGCGGAGTCGCGGACCTTGCGCTTGGCGTCGGACTTGGCGCCCTCGGCCTCGAGCGCGCCGAGGTCGTCCTCGAGCTTCTTGGCCCGGGTGTCGACGTCGGCGTCGCGCCGGTTCTCGATCTCCTTCTTCTCGACCTGGATCTGCGCCTCGAGGGAGGGCAGGTCCGTGTGCCGCTGGTCGAGGTCGACGCTGGTGATCATGTAGGCCGCGAAGTAGATGACCTTCTCGAGGTCCTTCGGCGCGAGGTCGAGCAGGTAGCCCAGGCGCGACGGGACACCCTTGAAGTACCAGATGTGGGTGACGGGGGCGGCGAGCTCGATGTGGCCCATCCGCTCACGACGCACGGCCGCACGGGTGACCTCGACGCCGCAGCGCTCGCAGATGATGCCCTTGAAGCGGACCCGCTTGTACTTGCCGCAGGCGCACTCCCAGTCCCGGGTGGGGCCGAAGATCTTCTCGCAGAAGAGGCCGTCCTTCTCCGGCTTGAGGGTGCGGTAGTTGATCGTCTCTGGCTTCTTGACCTCGCCGTGGCTCCATCCGCGGATGGACTCGGCGGTCGCGAGACCGATCCGGAGCTCGTCGAAGAAGTTGACGTCGAGCACGTGGTTCCTTCTTTCGTTACTGACTGAAGTCGTGGTCTGTCGGGTGGGTGGGCCGGTGTGGCGGGCCGGGACGCGCGAGGCGTCCCGGCCCCACCCGTCAGACCTCTTCGACGCTGCTGGGCTCGCGCCGCGACAGGTCGATGCCGAGCTCCTCCGCTGCGCGGAAGACGTCCTCCTCGGCCTCGCGCATCTCGATGGTCGTGCCGTCGCTGGACAGCACCTCCACGTTGAGGCACAGGCTCTGCATCTCCTTGATGAGCACCTTGAAGGACTCGGGGATGCCGGGCTCGGGGATGTTGTCGCCCTTGACGATGGCCTCGTAGACCTTCACGCGGCCGTTGACGTCGTCGGACTTGATGGTGAGCAGCTCCTGGAGCGCGTAGGCCGCGCCGTACGCCTCGAGGGCCCAGACCTCCATCTCACCGAAGCGCTGGCCACCGAACTGGGCCTTACCGCCGAGCGGCTGCTGGGTGATCATCGAGTAGGGACCCGTGCTGCGTGCGTGGATCTTGTCGTCGACGAGGTGGTGGAGCTTGAGGATGTACATGTAGCCCACCGAGACCGGCTCGGGGAACGGCTCGCCGGAGCGGCCGTCGAAGAGCAGGGCCTTGCCGGTCCCGTCGATGAGGCGCACGTCGTCGCGCGTCTTGGTCGTCGAGTCGAGCAGGCCGATGATCTCGTCCTCGCGGACGCCGTCGAACACCGGCGACGCGACGCGCGAGCCGGCCGGGGCCGTGCGCGCGTCCTGCGGGATGAGCTTGGCCCACTCGGGGTCGCCCGCGATCTCCCACCCACGGCTGGCGGCCCAGCCGAGGTGGAGCTCGAGGATCTGGCCCACGTTCATGCGGCCGGGGACACCGAGCGGGTTGAGGACGACGTCGACCGGCGTGCCGTCCTCGAGGAAGGGCATGTCCTCGACGGGGAGGATCTTGGAGATGACGCCCTTGTTGCCGTGGCGGCCGGCGAGCTTGTCACCGTCGGTGATCTTGCGCTTGTTCGCCACGTAGACGCGCACCAGCTGGTTGACGCCCGGGGGCAGCTCGTCGCCCTCGTCCTTCTCGAAGACCTTGACACCGATGACGGTGCCGGTCTCGCCGTGGGGGACCTTGAGGGAGGTGTCGCGGACCTCGCGCGCCTTCTCACCGAAGATCGCGCGCAGCAGGCGCTCCTCCGGGGTCAGCTCGGTCTCGCCCTTGGGCGTCACCTTGCCGACGAGCAGGTCGCCGTCGCGGACCTCGGCGCCGATGCGGATGATGCCGCGCTCGTCGAGGTCGGCCAGCACCTCGTCGGAGACGTTCGGGATGTCCCGGGTGATCTCCTCGGGGCCCAGCTTGGTGTCGCGGGCGTCGACCTCGTGCTCCTCGATGTGGATCGAGGACAGGACGTCGTCCTGCACCAGGCGCTGGCTGAGGATGATCGCGTCCTCGTAGTTGTGGCCCTCCCACGGCATGAACGCCACGAGGAGGTTGCGGCCGAGCGCCATCTCGCCACCGTCGGTCGCGGGACCGTCGGCGATGAGGCCACCGACCTCGACGCGGTCACCCTCGGAGACGATGACCCGCTGGTTGTAGCTGTTGCCCTGGTTGGACCGGTTGAACTTGTTGATCCGGTAGGTGCGGCTCGTGCCGTCGTCACCGGCGACGGTGACCAGGTCGGCGGAGACCTCGGTGATGACGCCCGCCTTCTCGGCGATGACGACGTCACCGGAGTCGACCGCGGCGCGGTACTCCATGCCGGTGCCGACGAGCGGCGCCTCGGCGCGCACCAGCGGGACCGCCTGGCGCTGCATGTTCGAGCCCATGAGGGCACGGTTGGCGTCGTCGTGCTCGAGGAACGGGATGAGCGCCGTCGCCGCGGAGACCATCTGGCGCGCGGAGACGTCGATGTAGTCGACGTCCTCGGCCAGGACGTACTCGACCTCGCCGCCCTTGACGCGCACGAGGACGCGCTCGTGGGCGAAGGCGGTGCCCTCGTCGTTCAGCGTGGCGTTCGCCTGGGCGATGACGTGCTCGTCCTCCTCGTCGGCGGACAGGTAGTGCACGTCATCGGTGAGGCGGCCCTTGGTGACCTTGCGGTACGGGGTCTCGATGAAGCCGAACGCGTTGATCCGCCCGTAGGAGGCCAGCGAGCCGATGAGGCCGATGTTCGGGCCCTCAGGGGTCTCGATCGGGCACATGCGGCCGTAGTGCGAGCTGTGGACGTCGCGGACCTCCATGCCGGCGCGGTCACGGGACAGACCACCCGGGCCCAGGGCCGACAGACGCCGCTTGTGCGTCAGGCCCGCGAGCGGGTTGTTCTGGTCCATGAACTGGGAGAGCTGGCTGGTGCCGAAGAACTCCTTGATGGACGCCACGACCGGGCGGATGTTGATCAGGGTCTGGGGCGTGATCGCCTCGACGTCCTGGGTCGTCATCCGCTCGCGCACGACGCGCTCCATCCGGGACAGGCCCGTGCGGACCTGGTTCTGGATGAGCTCGCCGACGTTGCGCAGGCGGCGGTTGCCGAAGTGGTCGATGTCGTCGGTCTCGACGCGGATCCCGACGTCCTCGCCGCGGCGGCGACCCGGCAGGGTCTCCTCACCGGCGTGGAGGGCGACGATGTACTTGATCGTCGCGACGATGTCCTCGATGCCGAGCGTCGAGTTCGACAGCTCGCTCTCGATGCCGAGCTTCTTGTTGATCTTGTAGCGACCGACCTTGGCCAGGTCGTAGCGCTTGCCGTTGAAGTAGAGGTTGTCGAGCAGGGTCTGCGCGGCCTCCTTGGTCGGCGGCTCGCCCGGGCGCAGCTTGCGGTAGATGTCGAGCAGCGCGTCGTCCTGGCCCTGGGTGTGGTCCTTCTCCAGGGTGAGGCGCATCGACTCGTACTCGCCGAACTGCTCGAGGATGTCGGCCTCGGTGAGGCCGAGCGCCTTGAGCAGGACGGTGACCGACTGCTTGCGCTTGCGGTCCACGCGCACGCCGACCATGTCGCGCTTGTCGATCTCGAACTCGAGCCACGCACCACGGCTCGGGATGACCTTCGAGGTGTAGATGTCCTTGTCGGACGTCTTGTCGGGCGTGCGCTCGAAGTACACGCCCGGGCTGCGGACGAGCTGCGAGACGACGACGCGCTCGGTGCCGTTGATGATGAAGGTGCCGCGCTCGGTCATGAGCGGGAAGTCGCCCATGAACACCGTCTGGCTCTTGATCTCACCGGTGGTGTTGTTCATGAACTCGGCGGTGACGAACAGGGGCGCGGAGTAGGTCTGGTCGCGCTCCTTGCAGTCCTCGATCGAGTACTTGATGTCCTCGAAGCGGTGGTCGCGGAAGCTCAGCGACATCGAGCCGCTGAAGTCCTCGATGGGCGAGATCTCCTCGAAGATCTCCTCGAGGCCCGAGCGGTCGGGGACGTCGTCGCGACCCTCGGCCTTGGCCGCGGCGACGCGGGCCTGCCAGCGCTCGTTCCCGAGGAGCCAGTCGAAGCTCTCGGTCTGGAGAGCCAGGAGGTCGGGCACCTCCATCGGCTCCCGGATCTTCCCGAAGGACAGTCGACCGGTCACCGTCATTGCGGTGTTCATGTGCTTGGACGTGGTGCGCGAGGCAGCCAAGGAGCGTTCCTTCCACGGGCCTGGATCTTCACTTCAGCGGTGGCCACACCCGACCGGACGTGTCTCGCGAGGAATGCCGGCCGCGCGGCCTCCCGGGACAACCAGGGGCATGACGGCGCGACGGCTCATCGACGAGCGAGGGAGGTAGGGGGCAGCGCAAAGAGCCAGCATACCCGAGAACGGCACGACCGTCCAACCCGGTCAAACCGCGAGGTCCGGGCGACGGCCTCCCACCGGAGCGGGCGACGCGAACAGGATGGCTGCTCCTCCTCGCTCCGTCAAGGTGATCGGGCGCTTTGGTGGCCCCGGATCCGGGCCGGGAGCTGCGTCAGTACGCCTCGAGGCGGGCGATGAGCCAGCGCTGGCCGACCCGCTGCATCGTCGCGATGACCCGGTTCTGGTCGACCGAGGGCTGCTCCTGCCCCTCGCTCGTCTTGGCCTGGTTGAGGAAGACCTGCACGGTGACGGTGTCGTCGGTCTGGGCCATGACCCCGGCCTCGTAGGTCCGCGCCCGCACGACCGCCTTCTCCTGCGTGGCCACCGGCAGGATCGTCGTGCGCATCGTCGTGGCGTACTCGTCGCGAAAGGCCCCGGTCAGCAGCTCGGCGTTGCTCGCGGCCTGCTTCTCGAGCGTCTGGTGGTCGTAGGAGAGCAGCTGCTCGAGGTCGGCGCGCGCGGCGGCGGTGGCGGCCCGGGCGTCACGGCCGCGGGCTCCGGTGTCGCCGAGGGTGACGGCGGCGACCCCTGCCAGCAGGGCGAGGGCCACGACGAGGGCGACCAGGGGCGCGATGAGAGCGGTCGGCACGCCGCGAGCTGCCGGGGCCAGGGCCGGCTGGTCCTCCACGCCCGCCGGGGTCGGCGCCTCCTCGGCGACGACGGGCACCTCGTGCTCGACCGCCCGGGCCCGACGGCGGTGGCCGGCGACGCGGGGACGGCGGCGGTCATCCGACGAACTCAAGGCGCTCCACCTTCCACGTCCCGCCGACCTCACGCAGGCCCAGCTTCATCCGGTAGGTCTTCTTCTCGCCGTCGGGCACGTTGCTGTTCGTCGTCGGGGCGACGACGCCGACGATCACCTGCGCCGAGTCGTGGTCACCCGCGACGAGGGCGGCCTCGGCGCGCTCCACCGACGACGTCGACTTGTTGTCGACGACCAGGGTGCGCAGGTCGCCCAGGCTCTTGGTGTAGCTGGCGAGGAACTCCCCCGTGGCCCCGGCCTTGACCCGCGCGGTGTCCTCCTCGACGGTGCGGTAGTCCAGCGTCGCGAAGTTCACCGCGATCTGGCGGCCTGCCGCGAGCGCGGCGCGGTTCGCGGACTCCACCTGGCGGGCGTCGAGCCAGGTCCGCCCGCGCGTACCGGCGACGACGGCGGTGACGAGCAGGACGAGGACGACGAGGGCCCACAGGGCCCGCACCCGCCCTCCGGTGGGGTCGGTCATCGGGTCGCTTCCTCCATGATCCAGGACCAGCGGTCGCCGCCGGCCGGCGCCAGCGGCACCGAGTAGTCGGCGGGAGCACCGTACGCCGTCGTCCCCAGCGGGACGGGGTCCGACCCGTAGGCCATCGACAGGCTCGTACGGCTGGTGCTGCGCGCGCCCGGGGCGTTCTGCGCGCCGCGCACGTTCGACGCCGAGCCCCGCGGCAGGGTGCACCGGGCGTCGCGGTTGAGCGGCGGCAGGTTCTGGGTGCGGTTCGGGTCGGTCTTCTGGGTGCCCTCGTAGCCGCGGGTGCACACGGGTGGGTCGTGGCTCAGCTGGACGCCGAAGTGGGCGGTGCCGTCGCCGGGGACGACCGTGAAGCCGCCCGCGACGACCTCGGGGTAGGTGATGAGGATCTGGTCGATGCCGTCGACCCGCGCGCTCGTCACCTGGCCGATCGTCACGAAGTTGGCGATGAGCGTGCCGAGCGCCTGGTCGTTCTCGCGCACGACGGCCTCGAGCTCCTTGGACGCGATCGCGCCGCGGTCGAGGATGACGCGCAGGTCGTCGTCGGAGGCCTGGAGGGTCTCGGCGATGCGGGCGAAGCTGGCCGAGAAGGTCGTGATCTGCGAGGACGTGTCGCGCTGGGTGTCCAGGACCGTCTTTCCCGAGCGCAGCAGGGCGACGGTGTCGGGCAGGGCCTCGATCGCCGCCCGGGTCAGCAGGTCGCCGTTGTCGATGAGCCGGGCGATGTCCGGGCCGCTGCCGCTGAACGCCGTGCCGAACTCGTCGACGGTGGTGACGAGGGCGTCCTTGGGCACCGAGCGCACGGTGCGGTCGATGTCGAGCAGGAGCCTCTCGACGGGCAGTGGAGTCTGCGTGCTGTCTCGGGGGATGACGTCACCGTCGGCGAGGGCCGGGCCGCCGGCGGTGCGCGGCTGGAGGTCGAGGTACTGCTCGCCGACCGCGGAGCGGTTCTCGACGACGGCGCGGGTGTCGCGGGGGACCTGCGTGCCGCGGTCGAGCTGGGCGTGCACCCGGACCCCGTCCTGCGTGAGGGTGAGGTCGGCCACCCGGCCGACGCGCACGCCCCGGTAGGTGACCTCGGAACCGACGAAGATGCCTCCGGAGGCGCCGAGGTCGGCCACGACGACGGGACCGCCGCCCAGGACCCGCTCGGTGAGCCCGATGTAGCTCGCCGACAGGATCGAGACGCCGACGATCGTCACGATCGCGAAGATCGCGAGCTGGATCTTGGTGAGCCTGCGGATCATGTGGCACCCCCGGTGTAGAGCGTCTCCCACGAGCGGTCGCGCTCGGCCTGGGCGCAGAACGGCGGGCAGAGCAGGCCGCCGCTGCGGGTCGTCGTCGGGGTCGGGAGGGGGACCCCCGGCACGGTGACGGAGGGGATCGGCAGGCTCGGGACGGGCAGGCTCGGGATCGGCAGGCTGGGGACGGGGAGCGTCGGGGTCGGCTGCGGGGCCGGGCTCGTCGGCTGCGGCAGCACCTTGATGTCGCGCAGGTCGAAGTCGCCCGTGACGTACAGGTTGGTGTAGTCGCCCTTGATGGCGCCGGTGGCGGCGTCGGGGAAGGGGTAGGTGAGCAGCAGCTCGAGGGAGCGCGGCAGGTCGTCGCCGGCCGCGTTGAGCTGGCCCAGGATCGGCTTGAGGGCGGCGAGGTTGGCGAGCGTGTCCTCGCGCGAGGCCCGGATCACGGTGCTGCCCACCTTGCCGAGCCGGCCCAGGGCGGTGAGCATCGCGGTCAGCTGCTCGCGCTGGTCGGCGAGGACCGCCAGGCCCTTCGGGGTCTCCTCGAGCACGGCGGCCAGGTCGTCCTTGCGCTCGGCGAGGCGGGCACTGAGCCGGTCGATGCCGTCGATGGCGCGCACGATGTCGGCCTTCTGCTCGTCCAGGCCCCCGACGAAGGTGGTGAGGTTCGCGATGAGGCTGTCGACCTCCTCGTGGTTGCCCCGCAGCGCGTTGTTCAGCTCGGCCTCGATGATCTTCAGCTGGCCGACGCCGCCGCCGTTGAGGAGCATCGACATCGCCGCGAGGACCTCCTCGACCTCGGGGTTGCGACCGGTGCGGTCGATGGGGATGAGGTCTCCGTCGGAGAGCGTCCCCGTGCCGCCCGTCTCGGGGCGCACGAGGGCCACGTACTTCTCGCCGAGCAGCGAGGTCTGCTTCAGCTCGGCGCGGGCGTCGTCGGGGAGCTGGGCGGAGGCGGGGATCCGCATCGTGATGCGGGCGGTCCAGCCGTTGAGCTCGATGTCGGTCACCTCGCCGACCGTCACCTCGTCGACCTTGACCGAGGAGCGCGGCACGAGGTCGAGGACGTCGGCGAAGTCGGCCCGCACGGTGATCTGCCGGCCACCGACCTGCGCGCCGCCGGGCAGCGGGAGGCTGCTGGCGGAGCAGCCGGAGGCGAGCAGGGCGGTCACGGCCAGCACGGCGGTCAGGGCGCGGGGGCGGGGGGTCGTCATCCGAGCAGCCCTCCGAGGGTGGGGTCGGCGCCGTTGAGGGTGAGCGGGAGGGACTTCCCGCCGAGCGGCGGCAGCGTGGGCAGCTCCAGGTCGTTCAGGCCGGAGGTCTCGCAGAGCTTCGAGTTGCCGGTGCCGGTGGGCCCGGTGATGAGCGAGCACAGCAGCAGACCCGGGTCGTCGAGGCCCTCCATGTTGGCGCGGGTGTCGAGGGTGCCGCTGCGGGCGTTGTAGGCGAGCTGGAGGTTGGAGAGCGCGACCGGGGCGCTGTCCAGGGTCTGCGCCAGGGCGTTGCGCTTCTCGACGACGGCCCCCGTGACGTCGGCCAGGCGGGCCACGTCGTCCTTGAGCAGGGCGCGGTTGTCCTGGACGAACGTCGTCACCTCGTCGAGGGCGACGGCGAGGTTGGCGAGCGCGGCGCTGAGGTCGTCGCGTTCGGCGTCGAGCGCGCTCGTGACGCTCGCGAGGTTGCCGTTGAGGCGGCGGACCTGGGCGTCGTTCGCCGCGACCGTCTCGCTGAAGGTGTTGAGGTTCTTCACCGTGGAGAACAGGTCACCCCGGCCCTCGCTGAACGCCTGGACGGCCCGCGAGAGGTCACGCGTGGTGTCGTGCAGTGCCTGGCCGTTGCCGTCGAGGTTGGCCGCGCTCGTCTCGAGCAGGCGGGACAGCGCGCCCTCCTCGTTCGCCCCGTTCGGGCCGAGCGCGATCATCAGGTCGTCCAGGCTCTGGCTGACCCGGTCGAGCTCGACCGGGACGGCGGTGCGCTCCATCGGGATGTGCGCGCCGGCAGCCATCCTCGGACCCTCGGTGTACGCCGGGAGGAGCTGGACGTAGCGGTCGCTGACGAGCGACGGCGCGACGACGGCAGCGGTGGCGTCGGCGGGCACCGGGTGCTCGGGCGTGAACTCGAGCTCGACCCGGACGCGGTCGCCGCGCGGCTCGACCGCGAGCACCTCCCCCACCTTGACGCCGAGGATGCGCACGTCGGAGCCGGGGAACAGGCCGACGGCCCGCACGAAGTCGGCCGACACGCGCACCGGCTGCTGGCGCGGCCAGAGCAGGAAGCCCGCGGCGACGAGGGCGACGACGACCGCGGCCGCGACGAGCGCGACGCGGGGTCGGACCGTGGGCAGGGAGTCCCGCGAGGGCAGGCTCGGGAGCGAGGGGAGGCGCAGGCGTGCCATCAGCCCACCGTCCCCGTCGGCGCGGTGAGGTTCTGGATGTAGGTGTCGAACCACGGGCCCGTGCCCAGGGTGTTCGCGAACAGGCGGGTGAAGGGGACCATCGCCTCGATGGTGCGCTGGAGGTCGCCCTCGTGCTTCTGCAGCGTGGCGAGCACCTTCTGCAGCTGCTGCAGGGCCGGCTTGAGCTCGGCCCGGTTGTCCCGGACCAGGCCGGTGACCTCCTTGGCCAGGGCCGAGGTGTTCTGGAACAGGGTGTGGATCGCCTCCCGGCGCTTCTCGAGCTCGACGAGGAGCAGGTCGGCGTCGTCGATGAGCCGGTCCACGACCGCGTTCTGCTCGGCGACGGTCCCGGTGACGGAGTTCGCGGCGCGCAGCAGCTCACGCAGCTTCTCGTCCCGCGAGGCGATGGTGGCGGACAGCCGGCCCAGCCCGTCGAGGGCGGCGCGGACGTTCTCGGGGGTGTCCTTGAACTCCGTGGCCAGCACGTCGAGCGACTGGGCCAGCTGCTGGGTGTCGATCCGCTCGGTGGTCGTCGTCAGGTCCGAGAACGCGGTCACGACGTCGTAGGAGGAGACGGTGCGGGTGAGCGGGATCAGCGAGCCCTCCTCGAGCTGGCCGGTGCCGCGCGGCTCCAGCGAGAGGTACTTCTCGCCGAGGAGCGTCTTGATCCGGATGGAGGCGCCCGTCTGCGGGCCGAAGCCGACCCGGTCGTCGGTGACGCGGAAGTCGACCCGCACGTGCGAGCCGTCGAGCTCGACCCCGGTGACGTCGCCGATCTTGACGCCGGCCACCCGCACGTCGTCGCCGTCACGGATGCCACCCGCCTCGCTGAAGGCGGCGCTGTAACGGTCGCCGCCGCCGATGAGGGGCAGGCTGGCCGCGTTGAACGACAGCACGAGGAGCAGCGCGACGACGAGCAGGCCCACGACGCCCAGGCGCAGGGGGTCCTTGTCCTTCAGGGGCCCGCTCATCCGTTGCACCTCGCCGCGTTGACGTTGTAGCCGAGGTCGGCGGGGGTCGGGCCGGTGGGCAGCACGATGTTCTCGGCGTCGAAGCGGCACAGGTAGAAGTTGAACCAGGAGCCGTACGTGGCGGTGCGGGTGATGGTGTCGATCTTTCCGGGAGCGTTGCGCGCGAACTGCTCGAACAGCCGGGTGTTCTGCGGCTCGTTGAGCGTTCCGGCGAGGGCGCGCAGGTTGGAGATGTCGGACCTGATGTCGGGCCGGCCGGCCTGCAGGAGCGAGGCCGTGTCGCCGGTGACCCGGTTGATGTCGTCGAGCGAGCCCCCGATGGCCGCCCGGTCCTGCGCGAGCCCGGACACGAAGCGCTGGAGCTGCTTGAGCAGCTCCCCGAACGCGGTGTCGTGTGCCTCCACCGTCGTGAGGACCGTCGTGAGGTTGTCGATGGTGCGCCCGATGACGGCGTCGCGGTCGGCGAGCGTGCTGGTCAGCGAGGCCGTCTGCCCCAGCAGGGTGTCGATGTCGCCGCCCTCGCCCTGCAGGACCGAGATGATCTGCGCCGAGAGCTCGTTGACGTCTGCGGGCGACAGGGCGGCGAACAGCGGCTTGAACCCGTTGAACAGGACGGTGAGGTCGAGCGCGGGGCGGGTGCGCTCCTTCGGGATCGTCTGGCCCTCGGCCAGCGTCGCCGAGCTGCCGGGCTCCTGCGTCAGCGCGACGTAGCGCTCGCCGACGAGGTTGCGGTACTTGATGGTCGCGACGGTGCCCTGGGTGAGGGAGGTCGTGCGCAGGACCTCGATCTCGACCTCCGCGTCGACCCGGTCCCGGGCGACCTTGATGTCGGTCACCGTGCCGACCCGGACCCCGGCGATCCGCACGTCCTGGCCCGTGCTGAGCCCGGTGACATCGGTGAACACGGCGCGGTAGGTGGCCTTGTCGCCGGGCAGGACGTTGGCGATCGTCGCGGCGAGGACGCCGGTCGCGAGGACGGTGACGATGACGAACGCGATGAGCTTGACGAGGCTGGGGAGCGTCTTCACTGCTCGACCACCCCCCCGCGCAGGAGGGGGCCGGCCAGCAGGGTCGTCAGGGCCGACGGCTCGCTCGCCCCGTAGGGCGCGAGCGCGATCGCGACGACCTGCTGCTCCTCGTAGGTGCCCGCGAGCCCGGAGTCCACGCCCGTCACCGCGAGGGCCTCGGGCGCGAGCAGGGCCGACGGCAGGCTGGAGCGCGACGACCCACTCGTGCGGTTCGTGCTGGCGGCACCGCCGGACCCGTCGTTGAACGTGACGCCGCCCCGCGGTCTCGCCTGGCTCCCACCGGGACTGGGCAGCCCGCGGCAGTTCGGCCCGCGGTCGTCCCGCCACGCCGGCTCCTGGCCGGGGCGGTACCCGCTGCGCTGCTCGGGCATCTCCATCGTGATGTGGAACTGGCCACCGGAGAACACGTCGCGGATGCGCGGCAGCCAGCTCACCATCCCGCGCGACAGGCACGGGTAGACCGGTGCGTGCTTGGCCAGCACCTCCAGGGTCGGCCGCTGGACCCGCCCCATCTGGATGATGCGGTCGTCGTTGCGCTCGAGGAAGTCGGCCGTGGTGTTCGCGAAGCCCGCGGTGCCGGCGAAGAACCCGGAGAGCTGGTCCTTCTTCTCCACGATCGTGGCGTTCGTCGTCCGCAGGGCGTTCGCCGCCCGCAGGAGATCGGGAGCGGCGACGGCGTAGGTGCTCGCGAGGTCGGCCAGGCCGCTGATGTCCGCCTGGATGAGCGGCATCTCCTTGTTGATCTCGGTGAAGTAGCTGTCGACGAGGACGATGTTCTGGCCGATCCTCGTGCCGCGGCCGTCGAGCGCCGTGGCGAGCGCGTTGAGGGTGGCCGCGAGCTTCTCGGGCTTGACGGTGCGCAGCAGGGGCAGCAGGTTCTCGAAGACGCGCTCGAGCTCGATGGCGACCTCGGTGCGGTCCTGGGGGATGACGTCGCCCTCGCGGATCGAGCGGCCGCGGTCGCCCGTCGGGGGGACGAGGTCGACGAACCGCTCACCGAACAGGGTCTTGGGCAGCAGCCGGGCACTCACCCCGGCCGGGACGAGGTCGACCTTGTCGGGGTCGAGCGCCAGGCGCATCGTCGCGCCGTCGGGGCCGGCCGTGATGGAACGGACCTCGCCGACGATGACCCCGCGGACCTTGACGTCGGAGGCCACCTGCATCTGGCTGCCGATGCGGTCGGTGCGCAGCTCGACGGAGACCACTCGTTGGAAGACCTTCTGGAACGAGGCGATCGACAGGCTGACGCCCAGCAGGACGACGAGGAGGAAGGCGATGCCGTAGGCGCGCTTGCCCAGGCGCGCGAGGATGCCGGTGCCCGGGGTCATCCGGCGATCCTCACCGTGGTCGTCGCGCCCCAGATGGCGAGCGAGACGAAGAAGTCGAGCACGTTGATCGCGACGATGGAGGTCCGCACCGCACGACCGACGGCGACGCCCACCCCGGCCGGACCGCCGCTCGCCGTGTAGCCGTAGTAGCAGTGGATCCCGATGATGACGATGGCGAACACGAGCACCTTGACGAAGGACCAGAGGATGTCCTCCGGTGGCAGGAACAGGTGGAAGTAGTGGTCGTAGGTGCCCTTGGACTGCCCGAAGTAGTCGGTGACGATGAAGCGCGTCGCCGCGTAGCTGCTCAGCAGGCCCAGGACGTAGAGCGGGATGACGGCGACGAAGCCGGCGATCATCCGCGTCGTCACGAGGTAGGGCAGGCTCGGGATGCCCATGACCTCGAGGGCGTCGACCTCCTCGCTGATCCGCATCGCGCCGAGCTGCGCGGTGAAGCCGCACCCGACGGTGGCGGCGAGCGCGAGGCCCGCGACGAGCGGGGCGATCTCGCGCGTGTTGAGGTACGCGGAGACGAACCCGGCGAACGCGCCCGTCCCGAGCTGGTCGAGGGCGCTGTAGCCCTGCAGGCCGACCTGGGAGCCGGTGAAGAAGGCGAGGAAGGTCAGGACGCCGACGGTGCCGCCGATGACGGTGAGAGCCCCGCTGCCGAGCGACACCTCGGCGAGCAGGCGCACGACCTCACGGCGGTAGCGGCGCAGGGTGCGCGGCACCCAGGCGATCGAGCGCACGTAGAAGTACATCTGGTCGCTGAGCGAGTCCAGCGTGCGCAGCGGCCTCGTGGCGGTGTCGTGCAGTCGTCCCATGTCGTCGGCTCAGATCTTCTGCGGGACGACTTGGAAGTAGACCGCGCTGACGACGAAGTTGACGACGAAGAGCAGCATGAAGGTGATGACGACGCTCTGGTTCACCGCGTCGCCGACCCCCTTGGGGCCACCGCCGGCCGTCAGGCCCTTGTACGAGGCGACCAGGGCGGCGATGGCGCCGAAGATCAGCGCCTTGATCTCGGAGGTCCACAGGTCGGCCAGCTGGGCGAGGGCGGTGAACGAGGCGAGGTAGGCGCCCGGCGTCCCGCCCTGGACCAGGACGTTGAAGATGTAGCCACCGACGATGCCGACGACCGACACCAGGCCGTTGAGCAGCGCCGCGACGAGCATCGTCGCGAGGACGCGCGGGACGACGAGGCGCTGGATCGGGCTGATGCCGAGCACCTCCATCGCGTCGATCTCCTCGCGGATCTTGCGCGAGCCGAGGTCGGCACAGATGGCCGAGCCCCCGGCGCCGGCGACGAGGAGCGCGGTGACGAGCGGTGAGGCCTCCCGGACGACCGCGAGCACCGACGCGGCGCCGGTGAACGACTGGGCACCGAGCTGGCGGGTCAGCGTGCCGAGCTGGAGGGCGATGACGGCCCCGAACGGGATGGAGACCAGCGCCGTCGGCAGGATCGTCACCGACGCGACGAACCAGGCCTGCTGGATCATCTCCTTGAGCTGGAAGGGCCGCTTCGGCACCGCCTTCGCGACGTCGATGCAGAGCTGGAAGAACGACCCGACCTGGCGCAGACCGTTGGGGACCACGCTCACGCGCTCGCCCCCGCCCGTTCGCCCGGGATGCCGGCCGTCGTCGACTGGAAGCTGCCGGGGGGCGGCGTCATGCCGTTGGCGCGGCACCAGTCCCCGGCCGGCCGCTCGGCGCGGCGGGGGCTGCCGTCGCTCGTGCCGAGCTGGAGCGGGATGGACGGCAGGGGCGGCAGCTCCTGGCCCGACTCGGCGGCCAGCTCGTCGGCGTCCTTCTCCTCCGACATGCCGATCGGTCCGATGGTCTGGGCGTTGAGGAACTGGCGGACCACCGGCTCCTCCGACGACAGGAGCATCTCGCGCGGGCCGAACATCGCCAGGTGGCGGTGGTAGAGCAGGCCGATGTTGTCGGGCACGGTGCGGGCGGTGTTGATGTCGTGGGTGACGATGAGGAACGTCGCGTCGATCTGGGCGTTGAGGTCGACGAAGAGCTGGTTGATGTACGAGGTGCGCACCGGGTCCAGGCCGGAGTCGGGCTCGTCGATGAGGAGGATCTCGGGGTCCAGGACGAGGGCGCGCGCCAGGCCGGCCCGCTTCCTCATCCCGCCGGAGATCTCACCGGGGAGCTTGTCCTCGGCGCCGGTCAGCCCGACGAGGTCCATCTTCTCGTGGACGATCGTGGCGATGTCGGACTCGCTCTTGCGGGTGTGCTCGCGCAGGGGGAAGGCGACGTTGTCGTACAGGCTCATCGACCCGAAGAGGGCGCCGTCCTGGAACAGCACCCCGAACAGCTTGCGGACCTCGTAGAGCGCGTCGCCGCGCAGCTGGGTGATGTCGCGACCGTCGACGATGATCGAGCCCTCCTCGGGCCGGATCAGACCGACGAGGCTCTTGAGGAAGACCGACTTGCCCGTTCCCGAGGGGCCGAGCAGCACGGAGATCTCGCCCGCGGGCAGGGTGAGGGTCACGTCGTCCCAGATGAGCTGCTTGCCGAACCTCTTGGTCAGGCCGCTCACCGCGATCTCGACACCCATGTCGACCCTTCCATCGTTCGGTGCATGCAGGTGCGCCGCGAAGTTACCGATGGGTACCCCCGGGCGCCGGTCCATCAGATCATGTGCAGCGCCCGAGGGCAGGGTTAGAAACTGACCATTTCCTCGTCACGGGGCGTCCCCGTCCGGGGTCGGGGACGCGCAACGGGCGGGCCCGGACCTCTCGGTCCGGACCCGCCCGTCGACGGTGTGGCTGTCGTCCCCGTGACGGGGACTCAGCTCACTTGAGGGTGACGGTCGCGCCGGCGCCCTCGAGCTGCTCCTTGGCCTTCTCGGCCGAGGCCTTGTCGACCTTCTCCAGGACGGGCTTGGGAGCGCCGTCCACGAGGTCCTTGGCCTCCTTCAGACCCAGGGAGGTCAGCGCGCGGACCTCCTTGATGACGGCGATCTTCTTCTCGCCGGCGGCCTCGAGGACGACGTCGAACTCGTCCTGCTCCTCGGCGGCGGCGGCGTCGCCACCACCAGCGGCGGGGGCGCCCGCGGCGACCGCGACGGGAGCGGCGGCGGTGACGCCGAAGGTGTCCTCGAACTCCTTGACGAACTCAGAGAGCTCGATGAGGGTCATCTCCTTGAAGGCGTCGAGGAGCTCGACGGTGCTGAGCTTGGCCATGTCTGACCGTCCTTTCTTTCTGCGTGGTGCCGTGAGTGGCGTTTCGGTGGTGAGCGGACCGCGAGGTCAGCTCTCGTCGCCACCCTCGGCGACGTCGGTGGCCTCGGCCGCGGGGGCCTCGGCAGTGGTCTCCTCGGCGGCCGGGGCGTCGGTGCCGGTGACCGGCCCCTCTGCCTCGACCTTCGCGCGCAACGCGTCGACCGTGCGAGCGGCCTTCGAGAGCGGTGCGGCGAAGAGGTTGACCGCCTTGCTGAGCGAGGCGTTCATGGCGCCGGCCAGCTTGGCGAGGAGGACCTCGCGGGACTCGAGGTCCGCGAGCTTCGTGATCTCGGCGGCGCTGAGCGACTTGCCGTCCAGGACACCGCCCTTGATCACGAGGTGGGGATTCGCCTTGGCGAAGTCACGCAGGCCCTTGGCAGCCTCCACGGGGTCGCCTTCGACGAAGGCGATCGCGGACGGGCCGACGAGCTGACCGTCGAACGCGGTCACCCCGGCGTCCTTGGCGGCGAGCTGGGTCAGCGTGTTCTTGACCACGGCGTAGGTCGCGTTGCCCCGAAGGGAGCTGCGCAGGTCGGTGATCTGCTTCACCGTGAGCCCGCGGTACTCCGTGAGAACGGCGGCGTTCGAGCTCTTGAACTTCTCGCTGAGCTCGGCGATCGCCGCGGCCTTGTCGGCACGAGACATGGGCGCCTCCTTCCGTCGTGTGGACCGGCGGCGAGGGGCCTGGCACATGGACAGAGCCCCGGCACAGGGCACGGGGCTCGTCAGGTTCGCTGCTCGCGAAGGGGTGCTTCGCGGTCGGCGTTCGTGAACGTCGTGGCCTGCGCTGGTGCCCCACCAGGTGGCGGGACCTTCGGTCTCGTGCAGGTGCACGCGACATCCGGCGGTCTTCGGTCGGTCCCAAGGGTACGGGTCGGCGGCCGTCCACCCAAATCGGGCCGGCCGCCCCCGGACGGCACGGAGCCCGCCACCCCGGGCAGGGTGGCGGGCTCCGTCGCGCTCCGGCGGGTCAGGCGTCGGCGGAGCCGTCGTCGCTGAGCAGGTTGCGGGTCTTGGTGAAGTCCAGCGGGATGCCGGGGCCCATCGTCGTCGCGAGGGTCGCCTTGGTGATGAAGCGGCCCTTGGAGGAGGCCGGCTTCAGGCGCAGGATCTCCTCCAGCGCGGTGGCGTAGTTCTCCACGAGGGACCTCTCGTCGAACGAGGCCTTGCCGATGATGAAGTGCAGGTTCGCGTGCTTGTCGACGCGGAACTCGATCTTGCCGCCCTTGATGTCGGTGACGGCCTTGCCGGTGTCCATCGTGACCGTGCCCGTCTTCGGGTTCGGCATGAGGCCGCGCGGGCCGAGCACCTTGCCCAGTCGACCGACCTTGCCCATGAGGTCAGGGGTGGCGACGACGGCGTCGAAGTCGAGCCAGCCGCCGGCGACCTTCTCGAGCAGGTCGTCGGAGCCGACGAAGTCGGCAC
The DNA here is from genome assembly GCA_963795035.1 of uncultured Actinomycetota bacterium. GTDB lineage: Bacteria > Actinomycetota > Actinomycetes > Actinomycetales > Dermatophilaceae > Oryzobacter. Next base: position 178,996 of record CAWCFZ010000007.1, read on the forward strand.
CGGCGGCCTTGGCGGCCTCGGCCTTGTCGCCGTTGGCGAAGACGAGGACGCGGGCGGTCTTGCCCGTGCCGTGCGGGAGGTTGACCGTGCCGCGGACCATCTGGTCGGCCTTGCGCGGGTCGACGCCGAGGCGCATGGCGACCTCGACGGTCTCGTCGTACTTGGCCGAGGCGGTCTGCTTGGCGAGGCGGACGGCGTCGAGCGGGGCGTACATCGTGTCCGCGTCGATCTTGTCCGCGGCGGCGCGGTAGGACTTGCTGCGCTTCATCTGCTGCTCCTGGTGGATCCGGTGTGGAGTCGTGGTCGTCGGGCCGGCGCTGGCCCTGCCACTGGTGGGGCACCGGGGTGGTGCCCCACCCCGGTCCGCCGCGGGGGCGGACCGTGGGGGGTTCGAGCTCAGAGCTCGGTGTCGATGCCCATCTGACGGGCGGTGCCGGCGATGATCTTCATCGCGGCGTCGATGTCGTTGGCGTTGAGGTCGGGCATCTTGGCCTCGGCGATCTCGCGGACCTGGTCCTTGGTGAGCTTGCCGGCCTTGACCTTGTGCGGCTCGCCGGAGCCCTTCTGGACGCCCGCGGCCTTCTTGATCAGCTCCGACGCCGGGGGCGTCTTGGTGATGAAGGTGAACGAGCGGTCCTCGTACACGGTGATGACGACGGGGATGATGCTGCCGCGCTGGTGCTCGGTCGCCGCGTTGTACGCCTTGACGAACTCCATGATGTTGACGCCGTGCTGACCCAGCGCGGGGCCGACGGGGGGCGCGGGGGTCGCGGCACCTGCCTGGATCTGCAGGTTGATGTAGCCGGAGACCTTCTTGCTCTTGGGAGGCATGTCTGTCCTTGTTGTTTCTGGTGTGGTGGGCCGACGCCGTGGGCGATGACCCCTTTGCAGCCCCGGACCCGGGGCGGGGCTCCTGCGCTCAGAGCTTGGTGACCTGGCCGAAGGAGAGCTCGACCGGGGTCTCCCGGCCGAAGATGGAGACGAGCACCTTGAGCTTCTGGGTGTCGGGGTTGATCTCCGAGATCGTCGCCGGGAGGGTCTCGAACGGACCGTCCATGACGGTGACCGACTCGCCGACCTCGAAGTCGACGACGGCCGCCTCGCGGGAGCCGCCGGCGGAGGCCTGGCCACCCGCGGAGGTGCCGGAGGCCGCGTCGAGGTCGGCGGGCCTGACCATCCCGAAGACCTCGTCGAAGGTCAGCGGCACCGGCTGGTGGGCGTTGCCGACGAAGCCGGTGACCCCGGGCGTGTGGCGCACGGCGCCCCACGACTCGTCGGTGAGGTCCATGCGGACCAGGACGTACCCGGGCATCCGGACCCGGCGGACCAGCTTGCGCTGGCCGCTCTTGATCTCGGTGACCTCTTCCATCGGGACCTGGATCTCGAAGATGTAGTCCTCCATGTTCAAGGAGGTGATCCGGGTCTCGAGGTTGGCCTTGACGCGGTTCTCGTAGCCCGCGTAGGAGTGCACGACGTACCAGTCGCCGACCTTGCTGCGCAGGTCGTCCTTGAACGCCTGGACGGCGTCGACGCCCTCGGGCAGGAGGTCGCCGTCCTCGTCCTCGGTGGGGGCGGCGGTCTCGTCGTCCCCGGTGGGGGCGGCGGTCTCGTCGTCGGCCACGGGGGCCTCGGCGGGTGCGTCGTCGTCCTCGGTGAGGGTGTCGGCGGGCGCCTCGTCCGGCGCCTCGACCTCGGCCGGCGCGTCGGTGGCCTCGGGACCCTCGGTGACCGGGTCGGCCTCGCGCGAGCCCTCGCTCGCGGCGTCGGGCAGCACCTCGGGGGCGTCGTTCGACGTCACGTCGGCGGTGTCGGTCCACTGGTCGGACACGGGTGACCTCTTCCTGGGTTGCGGTGGTGGCTGGTGGGGCAGGGTGCTGACGGCGCTGGTGCGCGCGGGCGTCAGGACGTGCCGAACACCAGGCCGACGAGCTTGCTGAAGCCGAAGTCGACTCCCGACACCATCGCCATCATCACCGCGACGAACACGATGACGACGAGCGTGTAGTTCCACAGCTCGGACCGGGTCGGCCGGACGACCTTGCGGAGCTCGTCGAGGATCTGGCTGACGAACAGCCCGAGCGCCTTGAACCACCGGGAGATGGGGTTGCCGCCCCGCTCCCGGCCCCTGGTCGGGCGGGAGGGAGTCCTGGTCTGACCCACGTCAGTCACGGTGCCTCTTCACGTCGTTTGCTGGTCGTTCGGGTGCCTCGGCGCGGCGCGACCGCGAAGGCACCCCGGCCGTGGAGGCGGGGCGCAGTCGTGGACGAACCACACGTGCGACGCAGGGCAGGAGGGACTCGAACCCCCAACCGCCGGTTTTGGAGACCGGTGCTCTACCAATTGAGCCACTGCCCTACGGAGCACCCGGTTGGTGGTGCTCCGCGATGTGACCGCCCCATCTGCCCGGGGGCAGGACGAAGCATCGTGGTCACACCGAACGGCCAGCATACGTGACGCCCCGACCCGACCGCGAACTCGGACGGACCGGGGCGCCACCGCTGGGGTCGTGGGCCTCAGCGGAGCGGGAGGGTGCCCCACAGGATGCGGTGGTTCGACGGCGTGCACCCGGTGTCGGGGTTGCGCACGGTCGAGTTGCACGTCTGCTCAGAGCCTCCACGATCACCGAACTCGGTCATGTAGCCGAACACGTAGTCGATCTTGCGCTGCCACAGCGTGACCTTGCCGGTTCGCACCGAGGTCGGCTTCGCCGACTGGTGGATCTCGCGGAACCTGCCCTGGGCTCCGTCGCCGACCCCGTACATCGCGGCCATCTCGGCACTCTTCGGCACGGCGTTGAAGTCACCGCCGATGATGACGCGCGTGTCGCCCGCCTTCCACCCCTCGGCCAAGGACCGGAGCTCGGACGTCTGTCCGGCGCGGACGCCGGCCATGGTGGAGCCCGCCGCGAGGTGCGTCGAGCACGCCTTGTTCTTCTTCCCCGCGTATCGGAACACGACGCAGGCGACCCCGTACCGCTGGTCCGAGGGCTGCCCCTGCTGCACGGCGAGGTCGCGGTCAGTGGTGTCGACGACGTCGCCACCGGTCCAGACCGCGATCTCCCCGATGTTGCTGCCGTCGGGGCAGTGCCCGCTGCGGCGGACGTGCCAGGCGGCCTTGGGCCCGAGCTCGCTGGCGATGCGCGAACGCATCGACCCACACACCTCCTGGAGGAGAACGACCTCAGGCCCGCTGGTCGCCCTCTTCTTCGCGATGACGGCCGTCAGCGCCCCCGGCTTCTTCGCCAGGTTGTGGGTGATGACGCGGATCGTCGACGCCGCGGCCTCGGCGGACGGTGCGGCGGCGACGCTCGTGACGACGCCGGACGCGGCCAGCGTGCTGGCCGCGACGGCGGCGAGGAGTGGGCGAGTTCTGGTGGTGCGCATGTGGTTCCCCCAAACGGGTGCGTGGGATCGCGGATCGACCCCCGACGTGCGCCAGCCTCGCCGACGACGTCGTCCCACGCCATGGGGAGGGCTCCCCCGCCGCCCGGGGGTTCTGGGACGATGGTGCGGTGAGCACGCAGACCACGACGGCCCCCGACCGCACCCCGCTCGCCGAGCGCTCCCCCGATGAGCTGGCGGCCTACGTCGAGGAGCAGCGCACGGCGTATGCGGCCCTCAAGGAGCGCGGCCTCACCCTCGACCTCACGCGCGGCAAGCCGAGCGCGGAGCAGCTCGACCTCGCCGAGGGTCTGCTCTCCCTCCCGCGCGGGCACGTCGACGGCGACGGCACCGACGTGCGCAACTACGGCGGGCTCAACGGGCTTCGCGAGCTGCGCGAGATGTTCGCCGAGCTGCTCTGGGTCGACCCCGACCAGGTCGTGGCCGGGGGCGCCTCGAGCCTGACGATGATGCACGACGTGCTGGTCCAGCACCTCCTCCACGGCGGCATCGACTCGCCGCGGCCGTGGAAGGACGAGGAGAAGGTGACGTTCGTCTGCCCGGTGCCGGGCTACGACCGGCACTTCACGATGCTCGCGTCCTACGGCATCGAGATGGTGACCGTGCCGATGCTGCCCGACGGTCCGGACGTCGCGGCCGTGGAGGCGCTGGTCAAGGACGACCCGTCGGTCAAGGGCATCTGGATCGTCCCGACGTACGCCAACCCGGCGGGGTCGGTCGTCAGCCAGGAGGTCGCGAGCCGGCTCGCGGCGATGCCGACCGCCGCCCCCGACTTCCGGATCTTCTGGGACAACGCGTACGCCCTCCACCACCTCACGCAGGACGAGGCGAAGACGGCGGACATCCTGTCGCTGGCCTCCGCGGCAGGGCACCCGCACCGCCCGGTGATGTTCGCCTCGACGAGCAAGATCACCTTCGCCGGGTCGGGGGTGGCCTTCCTCGCCGGGTCGCGCGAGACGGTGAAGGGCTACCTCGGGCACCAGCAGTACGCCTCGATCGGCCCCGACAAGGTCAACCACCTCCGGCACGTGCAGTTCTTCGGGTCGGCCGACGGGGTGCGCGAGCACATGCGGGCGCACCGGGCCATCCTCGCGCCGAAGTTCGCGGCCGTGGAGGCCGCCCTGAGCGCCGAGCTGGGTGGGCTAGGGGTGGCGGAGTGGACCAGCCCCGCCGGTGGCTACTTCGTCTCCCTCGACGTCCTCGACGGGTGCGCGACGCGCGTCGTGCAGCTGGCCAAGGACGCCGGGATCGCGCTGACCCCGGCCGGGGCGTCGTTCCCCCTCGGCCACGACCCCCGCGACCGCAACATCCGTCTCGCACCGTCGTTCCCGGTCCTGGCCGAGGTCGAGACGGCGATGGCGGGGGTCGCGACGTGCGTCGCACTGGCCACGGCTGAGCACCTGACGCGCGCGTAGGGTGAGGTCATGTCAGACCAGCCTGATGACCTGACCGACGACCTCGGCAGCTACAGCGTCGACGCCGAGGACCAGCTCCAGCCCGAGGACACCCTCGACCAGGAGGACGTCGCGGACGTCCTGGACCGCGGGTTCTCCCCCGCCGAGCGCCTGCACGGGTCACTGGCCCACGGCGTGACGGCCGAGGAGCAGAGCCGCGACGAGACGATCGAGGAGCGGATCCGCCAGGAGCTTCCCGACCCGTCATCGGCGTACGGGGCGCCCGACAACGAGAGCGGGCTCGACGAGGAGCGCCTCGGGGGCGACGACCCCGACAGCATCGCGGCGTCGGACGACTGGATGGGCGACGACCAGGTCGGCGACGAGCGGGCTGGGCGGCTCGTGGCCCCCGACGAGGGTCTGGGGTCGGACGACGAGAAGGACCTCGTCGGCGCGGACGTCGGCATCGACGGTGCCGCTGCCTCGGCCGAGGAGGCCGCGATGCACGTCGTCGGCGATGCCGCCGAGGACCTCGACGCCGGGTGACGCCCGCGGTCCCTCCTCCCTCGCGGTCGGTCACCGACCTGCCGAAGGCGCACCTCCATCTCCACTTCACCGGCTCCATGCGGGTCGGCACCGTGCGCGAGCTCGCGGCGCAGCACGACATCCGGCTGCCGGCGTCCCTGACGACGCAGTGGCCGCCGCGGTTCGACGCGGTCGACGCACGCGGGTGGTTCCGTTTCCAGAAGCTCTACGACGCGGCGCGCGCCACGGTGCGCGGCGAGGAGGAGATGCGCCGGATCGTGCGCGAGGCGGCCCTGGACGACGGGGCCGAGGGGTCACGGTGGCTGGAGCTCCAGGTCGACCCGACGTCGTACGCGCCGTTCGTCGGGGGCATCACTCCGGCGCTGGAGATCGTGCTCGACGAAGCCCGCGCGGTGTCATCGGTGCCCGGCGCCGCCCAGGTGGGGGTCGTGGTGGCGGCGAGCCGGATGCGGCACCCGCTGGAGGCGCGGACGCTGGCCAGGCTGGCGGCGAGCCGTGCGGGGTCGGGTGCCGGGTCGGTCGTGGGGTTCGGGCTGTCCAACGACGAGCGCCGCGGGGACACCGCCGAGTTCGCCGCTGCGTTCGCGATCGCGCGTCGGGCCGGGCTGGCGCTCGTTCCGCACGCGGGTGAGCTGCTGGGCGCCGAGGCCGTGACCGCGACCCTCGACGCCATCGCGCCGGACCGGCTCGGTCACGGGGTGCGGTCGGTGGAGGACCCTGCCGTGCTCGATCGGGTCGTGCGCGACGAGGTGGCCCTGGAGCTGTGCCCCCTGTCGAACGTGGCGCTGGGTGTGTTCGACGCGGCCCGCGAGGTGCCGTTGCGCCGGCTGGTCTCCGCCGGCGCCCGGGTGGCGCTGGGCGCGGACGACCCGCTGATCTTCGGGTCCCGGCTCGCCGACCAGTACGCGTCGGCCCGGGCGGACCACGACTTCTCTGACCCCGAGCTCGCCGACCTGGCCCGGGCGTCGCTGGCCGCCAGCCGGGCGCCGTCGGACGTCCGCGCGGACACCGAGCGCGACATCGACGCCTGGCTCGCCTGAGGGCTGGCTCGCCTGAGGGTCGGCGCCCCCGCACCGCGCCGCGAGCAGGGCCAGCAGGTGGGCCCTCCGGGGAGGTCCAGATGGATCATGCCGTGAGCCGGCCACCGTCTCCAGGCCGCCGCGCGGACGCCTTGCGGACGCCTTGCGGACACTGAGCGCGACATCGACGCCTCGCTCGCCTGAGGGCCGGCGCGCCCGCTGTCGGCGCCGCGAGGACGCCCCAGCAGGTGGGCCCTACGAGGAGGTCCGGATGGATCATGCCGTGAGCCGGCCACCGTCTCCCGGCCGCCGCGCGGACGCCTTGCGGACACCGCGCGGACGCCGAGCGCGACATCGACGCCTCGCTCGCCTGAGGGCCGGCGCCCCCGCCATCGACGCCGCGAGCAGGGCCCAGCAGGTGGGCCCTCCGGGGAGGTCCGGATGGATCATGCGGTGAGCCGGCAGTCATCCCCAGGCGGCCGCGCGGCGGCTGCTTGTCCACAGGTCACAGGATCGCCTTCCGCCGGGTCGGGCACTCGGGCGACGCTCGGCGCATGAGACAGCGCGACGATGTCCCGGCACCCTGGGCGGCCCGCCTGATGCGAGCCCGCGAACAGTTGACACTGCCCGACGAGGTGGGCCTGGCGCTGCGCGCCCACCGCTTCGCCGTCAGGATGAGCCAGCGCAGCTACGCCCGGTCGCGTGGCATGAGCCGGTCCCTTCTCGCTCGCCTGGAGGCCGGCGAGTCGAGCACGTCCCTGGCCACGGTCATGGAGGCCTTGGACGGAACCGGCTTCGCCCTCTTCGTCGGCCTGGCTGAGGACCCGTCCGAACCACCGCCCGGTGCGGCGGCCGCACTGGCGGCACCCCACCCGGACTGCGAGGGCGGCGCGATGTCGTGGGTTCCCGAACCGATCTCGCCCGCGGCGTGGCGCGAGACCGAGCTCCTGGCCCGCGTGCGCGGCGGGGGCCGACGGTTTCCGGCCCACCGTCGCACCCTCTACGTGGAGAACAGCCCTCCGCTGTGGTGGTGGATGCACGAGTTCTTCGTCGACCCCAGCAACCCTCCCCTCTGGTACGCCCCGATGCTGGACCCCGACGAAGGACGGCCGCCGTCGCGGCCCCGCACCGCCCCCGGTCACGCCGTGGCTCCGGAGGTCGGCGACACCTCGAGTGAGTCCGACGCCGACGACCCTCCCGGCCCCCAGAGCGACACCGCCGCGTGACCCACGCGCAACTCGCACGCCGCGCGTACAGACCCACGCCTCACCCCACCACATGAGCCATCGGCACGGATGGACCGCCCCGTGTGCCACCCGCCGGGCGGCTCACCGTACAAACCATCCGTATGGATGGATCACCACGTGGGTCGGTTGGCGGCGCACCGCGCTGGCCATCGGCACGGATGGATCAGGTCCTGAGCCGGTGGGTCGGTGGCTCAGGGAGTGATCCATCTGGACTTCCCTGGGTGGACCCCCTGGTGGGGGCCTGGAGGCGGCGCTGGCGGACCCGGCCGAGGGCCGGGGCGCCGCTCAGAGGGTGGCGCCGACGAGGACGGGCTCGTTGACGAGGGTGACGCCGAAGGCGTCGTGGACGCCGTCGCGCACCGTGCGCGCCAGCCCGAGGACGTCGGTCGTCGTCGCCGGCCCGCGGTTCGTCACCGCGAGCGTGTGCTTGGTGGAGAGCGCGACCGGACCGGGCAACCCGTAGCCCTTGCCGAACCCGGCCCGCTCGATGAGCCAGGCGGCGCTCGTCTTCACGTGGCCCGTGCCGTCCGGGAAGGCAGGGGGCGGCGGCGCGTCGGCACCGAGCCGCTCGGACACCCGCCCGCGCAGCACCTCGAAACCCGCCTCGTCCAGCACCGGGTTGGTGAAGAAGGACCCGCAGCTCCAGGTGTCGTGGTCGGGCGCGTCGAGCACCATCCCGCGCCGGCGTCGCTGTTCCAGGACGGCCTCGCGCGCGTCGGCCAGCGGCACTCGGTCCCCCACGGCGACCCCGAGCTGGGTGGCGAGGTCGGCGTAGCGCACGGGCTGCGAGAGCGACTGCAGCACCAGCTGGAACATGACGTCGATGACGACGTAGCGGTCCGTGCCCTTGAACAGCGAGTGCCGGTAGGAGAACCGGCAGTCGAGGGTCGTCATCGTGCGGACCCGCTGCTGCAGGCGGTCCCAGACGCGCACCCGGGCGATGGTCTGCGCCACGTCCTGACCGTAGGCGCCCACGTTCTGCACCGGGGTCGCGCCCGAGGACCCGGGGATGCCGGACAGCGCCTCGACCCCCGACCAGCCCTCCGCCGCCGCGCGGGCGACGAAGCCGTCCCAGTCCTCCCCGGCGGCGACCGTGACGTTGGCGCCACCGCACAGGTCCGTGGAGTCGACGTCCACCCCGCTCGTCGCGACCTTGACCACCGTGCCCTCGAACCCGTCATCGGCGACGACGAGGTTCGACCCACCGCCGAGGACGAGGAGCGGCTCGTCGGCGTCGTCGACCTCACGCACCGCGTCGACCAGCTCGTCCGGCGTCTCGACCACGACCATGCGCGCCGCCGGACCCCCGACCCGCATCGTCGTGTGCCCCGCGATCGGCTCGTCGAGGAGCACTCGCATCAGGTGAGCTTCACGACCGCGATGCAGCGGCCCAGGACCTTCTCGCCACCGCAGGTCGTCGTGAGGTCGACCGTGACCCGCCCCGTCTCGGCGTCGACCGCCTTGACGACGCCCTGCACGACGACCTCGTTGCCGTCGACCGGGACGACGACGGGCTTGGTGAAGCGCGTCCCGAACTCCACGACGCGCCCCGCGTCCCCGGCCCAGTCGGCGACGACGGTGCCGGAGGCCCCCATCGTCCACATGCCGTGGGCGATGACGTCGGGCAGCCCGACCGAGCGGGCGAAGGCCTCGTCCTGGTGGATCGGGTTCTGGTCGCCGGAGGCGTTCGCGTAGGCGACGAGGGTGCCGCGCTCGACGGGCACGGTCACCGGTCCGATGACGTCGCCGACCGAGACCTCTGCGAGCTGGCGCACGGGCATGTCAGTCCTCCCCGCCGCGCACGACGATGGTCGAGGTCGAGGTCGCGAGCGCGTCGCCGGTGGTCGTCGCCAGCTCGGTGCGGGTCGTGATCATCGCGTGCCCACCGGCGGAGCGGACGGAATCGACGGTCGTCGCGCCGACCACCTCGTCGCCCGCGCTGATCGGGCGGTGGTGGATGAAGCGCTGCTCGCCGTGGACGACCCGGCTGAAGTCGATGCCGGCCTCGGGGTCGGTGACGTAGGCGCGCTCGGCCGCCTGGGAGAACCGCACCGCCATCGTGGGCGGTGCCACGACGTCGGCGTACCCGGCGGCTCGGGCGGCGTCGGGGTCGGTGTGCACCGGGTCGGTGGCGCCGACGGCCGCGGCGAACGCGGCGATGAGGGCGGCGTCGACGGCGTACGGTCCGCTCGGCGGGTAGCTCCGCCCGGCGAAGTCTGGGTTCACGGCCATGGCGACCACTGTAGTGACGCCGGACACGCGCGAGGCCGCCGGCACCTGGGGTGCGGGCGGCCTCGGGGAGTGCGCTGGGGTCAGCGGGTCTCGCGGTGCGTCGTGTGCTTCTTGCAGCGGGAGCAGAACTTCATGAGGTCGAGCCGGTCGGGGTCGTTGCGCCGGTTCTTCTTCGTGATGTAGTTGCGCTCCTTGCACTCCGTGCACGCCAGGGTGATCTTGGGGCGGACGTCGGTGGCCTTGGCCATGGGGGCAACCTGCTCTCGGGAAGTGAATCGATCTCGGGGCGTCGCGCTGCGGCACGAGGGCTCGCGCGACACCAGCACCACAGGATACGCGGCTGCGGGCATTCCCCGAAATCGCGGCCTGGTAGCGGGAGCGGGGCTCGATCCCGCGACCTCACGATTATGAGTCGTGCGCTCTAACCAGCTGAGCTACCCCGCCAGGGGTTCGATCCGAACCGGTCTGTCGACCGGTTCCGGTCGGACCGGAGCCCCCTGTCGGAATCGAACCGACGACCTTTTCCTTACCATGGAAACGCTCTACCGACTGAGCTAAGGGGGCGTGCGCCCCGGGTGCGGACCCCGGGCGCGACGGAGACATTACACGCTCAGGATCGGTCCAGCGAAATCGCCGAATCGACGAGCGCGGGGCCGTACCAGGTGAGCAGCCGACCCGACACGGGACGGGTCGGGAGGTGCGAGAACGCCTCCGGCCCGTCGTCCTCGGTGAAGACGTACGGCTCGTCCGGGAGGAGGACGACGTCGGCCACCGCCGGGTCGTCGAGGACGTCCACCTCGACCGTCGGGTAGCGCCCCTCGACCCCGGCGGTCACCACCTCCAGGCCGAGCCGGGCGAGGAGGTCGGCGGTGAACGTCGGGCGGCCCACGACCATCCACGGGTCGCGCCAGATCGGGACGACGACGCGGGCCGTCGGTGCCGGGACCGGCCCGCTCCACGCCTCCTCGGCCGCCGTCAGCCAGCCGGGGTCCTCCCCCAGCCCCACCCCGTCGCGCAGCAATCGCCGCATCGACGCGATCGACCCGGGGACCGTCACGATGTCGGTCACCCACACCGCGACACCTCGGGCACGCAGCCGGCGCACGTCGAGCTCGCGGTTCTCCTCCTTGTTCGCCACGACGAGGTCGGGGCGCAGCGCCGCGACCGCCTCGAGGTCGGGGTTCTTCGTGCCGCGCACCCGGGCCACGCCCCGCTCGCCGAGGTCGGCGGGGTGGGTGCACCAGTCGGTCGCGCCCACGAGCAGGTCGGGGCACGACGCGGCGAGCGCCTCGGTCAGCGAGGGCACGAGCGAGACGACGCGGCGCACCGGCCCCGCAAGGGGGACCGACGCGCCGAGGTCGTCGAGGAGGGTCACGGGGGGATCGTCCTCCCGGTCAGCGCGGCGCCATCCGCAGCGCGCCGTCCATCCGGATGACCTCACCGTTGAGGTAGTCGTGGTCGAGCACCGCGAGCGCGAGCTTGGCGTACTCGTCCGGGCGGGCCAGGCGCTGCGGGAAGGGGACCCCGGCGGCGAGGCCGGCGCGGAAGTCGTCGGACACCGTCGCCAGCATCGGGGTCTCGACGATGCCGGGGGCGATCGTGACGACGCGGATGCCGTACTGGGCGAGGTCGCGGGCCGCCGGGAGGGTGAGGCCGACGATGCCGCCCTTCGAGGAGGCGTAGGCGGCCTGCCCGACCTGGCCGTCGAACGCCGCGATGCTCGCCGTGTTGATGATGACGCCCCGCTGGCCCTCGACGCCGGGCTCCGTGGCGGCGATCGCCTCGGCGGCCACGGCGAGCACGGTGAACGAGCCGATGAGGTTGATCTCGACGACCTTGCGGTAGAGCGCGAGGTCGTGGACGCCCTTGCGGCCCACGATGCGGGCCGAGGGGCCGATCCCCGCGCAGTTGACGACGACGCGCAGCGGTCGCGACGGGTCGTCCGAGGCACGGGCGACGGCCGCCCGCACGTCCTCCTCGGAGGTCACGTCCGTGGGCGCGTACTCGACGCCCTCGACGGAGGGACCGTCCGCACAGGCGGCGGGCAGGTCGAGGGCGACGACGCGGGCTCCCCCTGCGGCGAGGGCGGCCGCGGTGGCGGCCCCGAGGCCGGAGGCGCCCCCGGTGACGATGGCGGTGGTGTTCGCGATCTGCATGGCGCCATCCTGCCCTGTCCTACCGTGGTGCCATGGCACTGCGCATCGGAGGACACGTCGACGGCCGCGACCCCGTGGGGGAGGCCGCGGCGCGCGGCGCGACGCTGAGCCAGTTCTTCCTCGGCGACCCCCAGAGCTACAAGGGCCCGGTCGTCGAGTACGCCGGCGGGGCGACCGCCCTCAAGGACGCCGCCGCGGCCGCGGGCGTCGACCTCTTCGTCCACGCGCCGTACCCGATCAACGTCGCGGCGACGAACAACCGGATCCGCATCCCCGGGCGCAAGCTGCTCCAGCAGCACCTGAACGCGGCGGCCGAGATCGGCGCCCAGGGCGTCATCGTCCACGGGGGCCACCTGGGCAAGGACGAGGACGCCGGCGTCGGGTTCGACAACTGGCGCAAGTGCGTCGACGGCCTCGAGATGCCCGTCCCCCTCCTCATCGAGAACACGGCCGGCGGCGACAACGCGATGGCGCGGCGCCTCGAGGCGATCGAGCGCCTGTGGGAGGCGATCGGCCGGGCCGAGGGCGGCGACACGGTCGGCTTCTGCCTCGACACCTGCCACGCCCACGCCGGTGGCAACGACCTGGGCAGCGTCGTGGAGAAGGTCCGCGCCGTCACGGGGCGCATCGACCTCGTGCACTGCAACGACAGCCGCGACACCTTCGACTCCGGGGCCGACCGGCACACCAACCTCGGGTCCGGCCACATCGACGCAGCCGACCTCGCCGACCTCGTGCGAGCGGCCGGCGCCCCCGTCGTCGTCGAGACGCCCGGAGGCGTCGAGGGCCAGAGCGCCGACATCGCCTGGCTGCGCGAGCGGTTGGGCGAGTAGCGGACCCGGGTCAGGGGGCGGGCAGCAGGGGCTGCCCGACGACGTACCTCGGCTGCGTCGCGTCGCCCGTGAGGCGGGCGGCCTCCTCGACGGGCGTGCACCTCAGGTCGAGGGTGCAGCGAGCGAGGTCGTTGCGCGTGGCGGGGAAGCGCGGCTCGGCGGTGTTGCGGGAGAACAGGACCGAGGCGCCATCAGGGGCGAACGCCCAGCTCCACCCGTCCACCTGCTCCCCCTGGCGGGACCCACCGACGAGGACCCGACCGTCGGACACCCGGGCCACGACGAGCCGCAGGTAGAACCCACCGTCGGCGTCGTCGACGCCGAGGACGAGGCGCCCGTCGGCGCTGAACTCCTGCGGCGTGAACCCCTCGGGGTTGTCGACCCCGCAGCGCTTCACGAGCACCGGAGCGGCCCGTTTGGTGAGGTCGACGACCTGCCAGCACCGTCGCGAGCCGTCGCCGCCGAAGCTCGTCGCGCCACCGCGGCGGCCGTCGGGGGACACCGCGGAGAGCCGGACGTCGAGCGTGCGCAGCCTCCCCGTCGCGACCTGCCATCCCCGCGTCCCGGACGGCGAGGTCGCCCAGACCCAGCCGTCGGCGACCGCCACGACGCTGCCCGCGAGGGCCTTCGACCCCAGCCGGCGACCCCGGTGGTCGAGCACCGTCACCGGCTCGTCGACGCCCGGCTGCACGGCGACGAGGCGCCCGTCGCGGCTCGCCCGGACCTGCAGGGGGCGGCCGAGGTCGTCGACGACCCTTCCCGCGGCGTCGTGGATCCGCCACCGCAGGTTCCCCGCCGTGCCCGCGTCGGTGGCGACGACGGCACCCCCGGCAGCGAGCGGGGCGAACCGCCGCACCTGGCGGCCCTGGCCCAGGGTGATGGTCCCGGACCGGAGGTGGACGGTGCTGCCCGCGGCCCAGGGCACCGCGGTGGTGGCCGCGGACCTCGTCGGCGACGGCGAGGTGCTGGCAGTCGCGGTCGCGCTGGGCGAGGGGCTGGGCGAGGCCGACCCCGCCGTCGGGCTCGGTGACGGCGTGGCGGGGGCCGTGGCACGGTCCGTCGCTGCGGTTCCCCGCGCCGGGCTCCCGCCGCGATCCACCCAGGTGGCGGCGGCGACCCCACCAGCGAGCAGGGCGGCCACGGCCGCACCGGCGACCGCGCCGCGCCGCTGGCGCAGGCGAGCCAGCAGCGCTCGCGCCCCGTCGTTGTCCACCGTCGTCCCTCCTGCACCACATTGACCTGACGTCACCATCGCAGACGGTGTCGCCTCCCGCCGCTAGGGTCGACCCGTGTCCGAGTTCGACTGGCGTCCGGCCAGTGCCGCGACCCCCGACGACATCGAGGCGGTCTTCGACACCGGGGGCGCCCGCAAGTGCCGCTGCCAGGCGCTGAAGGTCCCGGGCTGGATCTGGCGCGACACCACCCAGGACGAGCGGGACGCGGCGCTGCTGGAGCAGACCGCCTGCGGGACCGACGGACCGACCTCCGGCCTGGTCGGGTACGTCGACGGCGAGCCGGCCGGCTGGGTCGCCGTCGAGCCGCGGGAGAACTACCCGAGGATCTGGGCCCGGCAGAAGGCGTGGATGCGGACCGACCCCGAGCTCGAGGGCGTCTGGTCGGTCACCTGCTTCGTCGTCCGCAAGGGCTTCCGCCGCCAGGGGCTGATGTACGAGCTCGCCGCCGCCACCGTCGAGCACGGTCGTCAGGTCGGCGCCCGTGTCCTGGAGGGTTACCCCACCGAGCCGCCGCCCGGCAAGACGGTGATCTGGGACGAGGCGTCGGTCGGGCTGCTGCAGGTCTTCCTCGAGGCCGGCTACGAGGTCGTCGCCTCCCCCACCCTGCGCCGGAGGGTGGTGCGTCACCGACTCGGCGGGTGAGGGAGCGGTCGTCGCCGCGCGGCGAGGAGGTGTGCCGCAAAGGCCTTGCCCAAGTGCTGGGGCCCTGAGACCTTTGGTACGTCGGCCGGCTGCGGAGGTCAGGTGATGCACGGTGAAGGCGCTCGGTGTCGTGGTCGTGGCTTCGGTCCTGGTGCTCGCAGGGTGCACCTCAGGTAATGAGCCGACGGTGCCCGGTGATCCGGACCCGTCCACGTCCACTGCGCTGCCGTCGCCCAGCGGGAGTGCCTCCGGTTCTGCGGCAGCCGACGGCTCGATCAGGGGCACGTTCACCATCGGCGCCCGTGGGCTCAGCCTGAGCTGCACGGGCACAGGGTCGCCCACGGTGGTCCTCGAGGCCGGGGACGGGGTTCCCTCGGCGGTGATGGGCGATGTCGTCACGAGGGAGCTCTCGGATCGAGTGCGCGTCTGCTCCTACGACCGCGCCAACACCGGGGAGAGCGACTCCGGGGCGCCGCTCCCGCGACGCACCCCGGAGGTGGTGTCGGACCTGCACGACCTGCTCGCCGCGGCGAAGGTGCCGGCGCCGTACGTCCTGGTCGGCAACTCAGCCGGCGGGATGCTCGTCCAGGCCTACGCCAAGAGCTACCCGGCCGAGGTCGCCGGAGTCGTCGCCATGAACCCGGTGCCACCGTGGGACGAGTGGGCCACCCGCGCATTCCCCGCGATGACGGCTCCGGAGCGCGCAGAGGAGACGGCCTACTTCGGTGGAACGGGAAGCAGCGAGACCTTCGACTACCGCCAGATCAGCAAGCAGATCGCGTCGATGCCCGCACCCACTGGGGTGCCGTTCCACATGGTCGTGGCCACCAGCAAGCAGTGCGAGAGCCCCGACGACATCTGCGGCCGCACCTACCCTGCCTACGTCGAGATCACCAAGGCCCTCAGCGAGGGCTGGCCGCAGGGCAGGTTCACCCAGGCCGGATCGGGCCACGAGCTCTACCTCAGCGACACCGCCGTCGTCGTCGACGCGATCAACGACGTCCTGGAACGCTGAACCACACGGCGGAAGCTCCGGCAGCCGGCTGGTCGCACAGCAGGTTCACCGCCAGGTCAGCCTTGTCGAGCGGGACCGAGGCCCGCGAAGTAGTCGTCCCACGCCTGGTGCGGTCGCCCCAGGACGGCCCCGATGCCGATCTCGGCACCGAAGGCCCGCCCGAGGTACGCAGCGAGGGGCCTCAGCACGAATGGTGCCCCGAGTCGGCTCCGCGGTCTACCCGTCTCGCGCCTCGTGCGGCTGATCGCAACAGCGACGTGGTCTCACGCCACCTGTGAGGAGAGGGATGCGTAGCCGTCCTCGGCGGTCTCTTGGCTGCGTGTGTGTCGAGTCGAACATCGGGCCAGCCCTTCGGAAGGTGATGTCTCTGCCTCCAGATAACCGCAGTCCGGCCCTCCGGATCATCGGGCGATGGGCCGCTCGTCGTCGCCGCGGTTGGTCGCAACCAGTTGACACCACCGGGCCCTATCCAGCGCGTCACCTGCGGGTCTACAGTCATTTCTTTGGCGCGTGCACCCGTCACGTGCTCTCCCACACCTTCAGCTGGGGAGGACCAGTGAACCGACGAAGCACCACCACGAGGACCCGGGTCGCCGCACTTGCCGCGACCACAGTGCTCTGCGGCTCGCTCGCGGTGGCGGGCACGGCAAAGGCTGCCGTCGCCACCGACACGAGGGCCCTGCGCGATGCCGTGACGGTCTCCGCGATCATGACGCACCTCGACGCGCTGCAGTCGATTGCCGACGCGAATGGCGGGACCCGTCAGGCAGGCACGAGCGGCCACGCCGCCTCCGTGGACTACATCGAGGGGCTCCTCGACGCCGCCGGATACACCACGACCCGACAGCCGTTCAGCTACGAACGTACCGACTTCACGGGCTCGAGCCTGTCCCAGATCGCCCCCGGAGCGGTGGCCTACGTCCTCGGCGAGGACTACTTCCCCATGGACTTCTCCGGCGGGGGTGACGTGACCGCTCCGGTGACGGTGGTCGACGTGAACCTCGCTGGTGACCGTGCATCGACGAGTGGGTGCGAGGCGGCCGACTTCGCCGGGTTCCCCGCCGGCAACATCGCCCTCATCCAGCGTGGCTCGTGCACCTTCGCGCTCAAGGCCGACAACGCCACAGCGGCGGGTGCCAGTGGTGTGATCGTGTTCAACCAGGGCAACGTGGTGCCGGGCGACGACCGGCTCGGCCTGTTCGGTGGCACCCTCGACCCGCCGGTGCGCACCATCCCCGTCGTGAGCGCGCCCTTCGACCTCGGCGCGCAATGGGCCACGACGCCAGGCCTTGCGCTCCACCTCGACCTCCAGATCACCATCGAGCAGGTGCACACCGAGAACCTCCTGGCCGACACCCCGGCCGGCCGCACCGACCGCACCGTCGTGGTCGGCGGCCACCTCGACTCCGTCGCCGAGGGGCCCGGCATCAACGACAACGGGTCCGGCACCGCGACGATCCTCGAGACGGCCCTCCAGATGGCGCGCCTGGGCATCGACCCGGAGAACCGGGTGCGCTTCGCGTTCTGGAGCGGTGAGGAGGACGGCCTCATCGGCTCGAGCCACTACGTCTCCCAGCTCACCGCGCGCCAAGTGAAGGACACCGCGCTCAACCTCAACTTCGACATGATCGCGTCGCCGAACGCGGTCAACTTCGTCTACGACGGCGACGGCAAACCGCTCGGGACCGCCGGGCCCAACGGGTCCGGGCTCATCGAGGACGTCTTCACGGGCTTCTTCGCCACGCAGGGTCAGGCCACGGAACCGACCGACTTCGACGGTCGCAGCGACTACTTCGCCTTCATCAACGCGGGTATCCCTGCCGGTGGCCTGTTCACCGGGGCCGAGGGCATCAAGTCGACGGAGCAGGCGGCCATCTTCGGCGGCACCGCCGGCGTCGCCTTCGACCCGTGCTACCACGCGGCGTGCGACACGAACGCGAACATCAGCGCCGACGCGCTCGACATCATGTCGGATGCCGTGGCGCACGCGACCCTGACCTTCGCCGAGACGACCTCCGCGGTCAACGGCACCGCCAAGGGCAAGGGCAAGAGCACCATCACGTGGGAGTTCAAGGGCAACAAGGCGCTCCGCTGACGCGGACGTCCACGCCGCGGGGCCGCCGTGCGAACGGTGGCCCCGCGGTCGGAGCCAGGAGCAGTTCAGGCGGCGTGGCCCACACCCAATCACTGCCGTGCAAGGCGCGTTCGGGCAACGGTCGCTCCCGAAGGCGTGCTCACGAAACCCCCTCGCACCAGAGGCGGTGGCTACGGACGCCCAGGCGCGAGAGACGGGACGTGCTGTCGTGGCGCTAGGACGCTGGTCCAGCCAGGTCGAGCGGGGTGTCTCCTAGTGGGCGGTACGACGCTGGTCAGACGTTGCGGCGGTACTGGCCGCCCACCTCGAAGAACGCCTCGGTCACCTGCTGGAGCGAGCACACCCGCGCCGCGTCCATGAGGACGGCGAAGACGTTCTCGCCGGTGGCTGCCGCCTCCTTGAGGCGGGCGAGCGCCTGCTCGGCCTCCTCGCGGTGCTCTTCGCGGTAGGCGGTGACCCGGGCCAGCTGGCTCTCCTTCTCCGCCTCCGACGCCCGCGCGAGCACGACCTCACGGGGCGACTCGCCCTCGTGCGGGTTGCGGAAGGTGTTGACGCCCACGATCGGGAGCGAGCCGTCGTGCTTGCGGTGCTCGTAGAGCATCGACTCGTCCTGGATGCGCCCGCGCTGGTAGCCGGTCTCCATGGCTCCGAGGACGCCGCCCCGCTCGGAGATCCGGTCGAACTCGGCGAGCACCGCGGTCTCGACGAGGTCGGTGAGCTCGTCGACGACGAACGAGCCCTGCAGCGGGTTCTCGTTGACCGCCAGGCCCCACTCCTTGGTGATGATCATCTGGATGGCGAGCGCCCGGCGCACCGACTCCTCCGACGGGGTCGTGACCGCCTCGTCGTAGGCGTTGGTGTGCAGGCTGTTCGCGTTGTCGTAGATGGCGACGAGCGCCTGGAGCGTGGTGCGGATGTCGTTGAAGTCCATCTCCTGCGCGTGCAGGGACCGGCCCGACGTCTGCACGTGGTACTTCAGCTTCTGGCTGCGCTCGTTGGCGCTGTACTTCTCGCGCATCGCGACCGCCCAGATCCGCCGGGCCACGCGGCCGATGACCGTGTACTCGGGGTCCATGCCGTTGGAGAAGAAGAACGACAGGTTCGGCGCGAAGTCGTCGATGTCCATGCCGCGCGCCAGGTACGCCTCGACGTAGGTGAACCCGTTCGCCAGCGTGAACGCGAGCTGGCTGATGGGGTTCGCCCCCGCCTCGGCGATGTGGTACCCGGAGATCGACACCGAGTAGAAGTTGCGAACCCCCTGCTCGATGAACCACTCCTGGATGTCGGCCATCATCCGCAGCGAGAACTCGGTGGAGAACAGGCAGGTGTTCTGGCCCTGGTCCTCCTTGAGGATGTCGGCCTGCACCGTGCCGCGCACGACCTGCAGGGCGTTCGCGCGGATGCCGTGCGCCTCCTGCGCGCTCGGCTCGCGTCCCTGCTCGGCCGTCCACGCCTCGACGGCGCGGTCCATCACGGTGTTGAGGAAGAAGGCGAGGATCGTCGGCGCCGGGCCGTTGATCGTCATCGACACGCTCGTCGTGGGCGAGGTGAGGTCGAAGCCGGCGTACAGCTCACGCATGTCGTCGAGGGTGGCGACCGAGACGCCGGACGTGCCGACCTTGCCGTAGATGTCGGGGCGCCGGTCGGGGTCACGGCCGTAGAGGGTCACCGAGTCGAAGGCCGTCGACAGGCGGGTCGCCGGCTGGCCCTGCGAGAGGAGGGTGAACCGCCGGTTGGTGCGGAAGGGGTCGCCCTCGCCCGCGAACATCCGGGCGGGGTCCTCGTTGTCGCGCTTGAAGAGGAAGACGCCCGCCGTGAACGGGAAGTAGCCCGGGAGGTTCTCGCGACGCAGGAACGACACGAGGTCGCCGTCGTCGTTGTAGCGCGGGAGGGAGACACGACGGATCCGGTTGCCGGACAACGACTCCCTCACCAGCGAGGTGTGAATCTCCTTGTCGCGCACGGTGACCACCTGCTCGTCACCCGAGTACGCCTCGACGACCGAGGACCAGCCGGCGAGCTGGCGGGCCACTGCGAGGGGGAGGTCGTCGCGGGCGGCGGCCAGGAGCGAGTCGACCCCCGAGCGGTCGGAACCGGCCCGCTCCAGGGCGGCGCCGACCTCCGCGAGGCGCTGCACGCGGCGCGCGGCGTCGGCCCAGCGCTCGGTCTCGGCGTGGTAGGCGCGGACGGTCTCGGAGATCTCCGAGAGGTAGCGAACCCGCGCCGGGGGGACGACCTGGCGCAGCACCGAGGAGTGGCGCACCGAGACCCGCGGCAGGGTGCCCTCCGACAGGTCCAGCCCCTGGCCCGACAGCAGCCCCGTGAGCTCCTGGTAGAGCGCGGTGACGCCGTCGTCGTTGAAGGTCGCCGCAGACGTGCCGAACACCGGCATGTCCTCGGGCCTGCTGCCGAACGCCTCGCGGTTGCGCACCATCTGGCGGCCGACGTCGCGCAGGGCGTCCATCGCCCCGCGGCGCTCGAACTTGTTGATGGCGACGACGTCGGCGAAGTCGAGCATGTCGATCTTCTCGAGCTGGCTCGCGGCACCGAACTCGGGGGTCATGACGTAGAGGTTGACGTCGGCGTACGAGGTGATGGCGGCGTCGCCCTGGCCGATGCCGGGGGTCTCCACGACGACGAGGTCGAAGCCCGCGGCCTTGAGGATGGTGAGGACGTCCGGCAGCGCCTCGGGCACCTCGCGCCCGCCGCGGGTGGCGAGGGAGCGGAAGTACACCCGGTCGCCGTCCAGGCTGTTCATCCGGATGCGGTCGCCGAGCAGCGCCCCGCCACCACGGCGGCGGGTGGGGTCGATGGCCACGCACGCGATGCGCAGCTTGTCCTGCTGGTCCACGCGCAGGCGCCGGACCAGCTCGTCGGTGAGGCTGGACTTCCCGGAGCCGCCCGTGCCGGTGATGCCGAGCACCGGGACGGTGCGGCCGGCCGCGGCCCGCTCGAGCTCGGCGCGCATCTCGTCCGAGACGTGGCCGGTCTCCGCGGCGGTGAGGGCCCGCGCGACCGCCGCCCGCTCCCCCGCCAGGACGGCGGCGACGGTGGTGGCGTGCTCGTGCCACAGGTCGCGGTCGCATGCCGCGATGACCTGGTTGACCATCCCCGGAAGGCCGAGGCGCTGGCCGTCCTGGGGGCTGAAGATCGTGACGCCGGCCTCACGCAGCCGGGCGACCTCCGCGGGGACGATGACGCCGCCCCCTCCGCCGACGACCTGGACGTGGCCGGCGCCCGCCTCGCGCAGGAGCTGGACGAGGTACTCGAAGTACTCGACGTGACCCCCCTGGTACGACGAGACCGCGACCCCCTGCACGTCCTCCTCGACCGCCGCGTCGACGACCTCCTGCACCGAACGGTTGTGCCCGAGGTGGATCACCTCGGCCCCCTGGCTCTGCATGATCCGCCGCATGATGTTGATCGAGGCGTCGTGCCCGTCGAACAGGGCCGAGGCCGAGACGATCCGGACGGGGTGCTCGGGCACGTGGAGCTCGGGGCGGGTCGGCTGCGCTGCCATCGGTTGAGTCCCTTCGGGTGGCGTTCCCAAGATACTAGGACGTCCTAGTAGTTACTCGGAAGTCCGAGACGCGGTGAGCGCGACCCCCCGGCCGGCCTCAGCGGGCGACGGCGGCCGCGTACGGGTCGGGGGCCGCGGCGTCGAGGAGCCACTCGGCGACCGTGCGCAGGAAGGGGCCCTCCACGCACTCCACCGGGACGTCGGCCTGCAGCCGGCGCCACGACTCGGCCCGGTGCAGGCACGAGAGGCGGTCGGCGGCCGGGAGGAGGGCGACGAGCTCGTCGTGCTCGGCGAGGTCGGTCCACGGGTGGAGGAAGGCCTCCACGGTCCGGGCGACGTGGCGGTGGTCGGCCTCGAGGTGGAAGCGGGTCCGCATGATCCACAGCGGGATGCGCGCGGTGGTCAGCGGATGGGTCCACAGGGCGTCGCCGAGGTCGATGAACGCGGAGCCGCCGTTGCTGCGGAACGCGTTGCCGAGGTGGAGGTCGTTGTGCTGGAGCGACTCGGGCAGCCCGCTCGCCGCGAGCGCCGCGGCAGCGTCGTGGATACGGCCCAGGCCGTCGCACACCGCCGCAGCCTCGTCCTCGCTCACCTTCCGCAGGTCGTGCTCGGGCAGCGAGCGCAGCTCGGACAGCAGCTCCTCGACCCACGTGACGACGGCCTCCGGCTCGCGGGGGAACCGCGGCACCCCCGTGGCGAGCAGGTCGTCCTCGTGGTCGGCGAGGGTGCGCTGCGTCCGCGCGTAGTCGGCCACGACGGCCACCCAGTCCGCGACCGGCGGCGGCGTCTCGCCGTGCCACATCGGCAGCCCGAGGTCGGCCGTCGCGAGCCAGCCGCGCTCCTCCTCCACGGCCACGACCGGCGCGACCGACCCGGGCGCCAGCCCGTCGACGACCGACACCAGCCGTGCCTCGAACGCCTGGGACGGCGCGTTCTCCTTGACCCACACCCGACCCGCGTCGGTCTCGACGTGGAGGACGGTGGACCAGAAGCGGACCCGCTCCTGCACCACGGGCCCGGTCACCCGCCGACCGGCGGCCTCCAGCGCCGGCAGCAGCCACGCCTCGAGCTCGGCACGCCACTCCTCGCTGCGCCACCAGGCGGGGAGGTCACGCACCGGACCGCCGACCGGCCACCCACTCGACGGCGTCGACGTACCCCTGGACCCCGCGCCCGATGACGTGGTGGTCGCAGACGTCGGTGAGGTAGCTGTGCCGGCGGAACTCCTCGCGGGCGTGGATGTCGCTGATGTGCACCTCGACCCGCGGCACCCGACAGGCCGAGAGCGCGTCCCGCAGCGCGACCGAGGTGTGGGTGTACCCGGCGGCGTTGACGACGAGCCCGGCTGACGCGGACCGGCCCTCCTGGACCCAGTCGACGAGCGTCCCCTCGTGGTTGCTCTGCCGGAAGTCGACGACCAGCTCGTGCCGGGCCGCCGCCTCGACGCACAGCGCCTCGACGTCGGCGAGCGTCGCGCGCCCGTAGACCTCGGGCTCGCGCTCGCCGAGCAGGTTGAGGTTCGGCCCGTTGAGCACGAGCACCGTGCGGTCGTCCATGACTCGGAGTATGCCGTGACGGGGGCCCGGCAGCACGAGCCGTTCAGCGACGGTGGTCGTCGGTGAGGACGGCACCGCAGCTCGCCGGGACGGCCAGGGTCGAACCGGCCTCGGCGGCCCGGGCACGCCCGAGGTTCCACGACAGGAGGTCGTCGTCGCCGAACGAGACGGTGCCGGAGTCGTACGGTCCCGCGAGGACGCACCCGGCGACCTGCGCGGGAAGCCGCTGCACGAGCACCGGTGTCGCGTCGGCGCTCAGGGTCGACAGGTAGAGGGTGTCGAGCGGCCGGCCCGCCTCGAACCGGTCGATGTTGCGGTCGGCGACCCAGGCGTCGGGGTTCATCGCCGCGAAGCCGAGGGCGAACACGGCCGCCGAGACGAGCACGGCCCGCGGGATCCACGAGCCCGACAGGCGCACGACGGCGGCCAGGAGGAACGCGACGACCAGGCCCAGCCAGAGCTCGAAACCGTCGACGAAGACGCGCAGCACGGTGTAGCCGTACGCCTCCTGGTACAACGACATCCGGTAGAGCGCGCTCGCGACGACGGCGAGGGTCAGCACGCACAGCGCCCCGAGCAGCACGCGCAGGAGGAGCCCGTCGCGGGGGCGTTCGCGCGGCGCCACCCGCATCGTCAGGGCGACGACGACCACGGTGAGGAAGGTGGCCGCCGTCAGCTGTCCGAACCCCTGGTGGACGTACTCGGCGTAGCTGAGCCCGGTGCTCTCGCGCAGGTACTCGTGACCGCCCCACATCGCGGCGGCCTGGGCGACGAGGAAGCCCGCGAACAGGGCGACGACGATCCCGACCGGGACGGCCCACTCCCACGGACGGCTGGTGCGCCGGGACGCCGGCAGCGCGGCGTCGGCGGTGGCCGGGGGGTTGAGCGCGAGGTAGGCCCCGGTGAGGACGATGCCTGAGACGAGGACGAGGACGAAGGTGCGCATGACGATGGTGTCCCACCCGAGGTCCGGGACGACCGCCTCGGCCCAGCTGCCGAACACGGCGTCGCCCGAGGCGAACAGCCCACCGAACACGGCGAGCACGACGAGGGAGAACCCGACGGTGCGCAGCACCGGCCACACGACGCGCATCCGGCTCGTCGCGCTGATCGTGCGACCGAGCAGGGGGAGGCCGCGCAGGCCGGACAACGGCCAGGCCATGACGGCCAGGGGCACGGCGAGGACGGTGCGTGCGCGGGTGAGCCCGGCCGCGGCGACGACCACGGCGACGAGCACCGAGAGGACGACGACCCCCCCGGCGTCGCGCAGGGCCGTCACCGACACGAGCAGCGCGGCGATGACCGCGCACGTGAGGGTGAACCAGTGGCGGCGGAAGCGGGCCACCCGCCACATGAGCACGCCCGCGCCCAGCATCGTCGCGGTCACGGCGAGCCCGATGTCGCGCTCGGGCCACGTCAGGGCCGCCCAGGCGCCGACGCCCAGCGCGGTGAGGACGACGGCCGGCTGGGGCGAGCTGTCGTGCTCGGGCCACAGCGAGGAGGCCGTGAAGGGTCCGTCCCCCCCGGGCGCGGGCGGGGCGGGCAGCACCGGGGCGGGCGACGGGCTGGGGGTCACGGTGCTCATGGTCTTCTCCTCGTGCAGGTGGGTGGGCCGCGTCGAGCGGGGCCGTCGGGGCAGGACCGCGCGCAGCAGCGCACCGGTGGTGTCGGGCGGTGTGGGCACGGCGGCGACCTCGCCGCCGTGCAGCTCGGCCACCCATCGGGCGATGGCCAGGCCGAGGCCCGTCCCACCCGAGGAGTCGTCACCGGAGCCGAAGCGCTCGAAGACGCGCTCGGCACGGTCGGCCGGGATCCCCGGTCCCTCGTCGCGGACCTCGAGGGTCCACCGCGCCTCGTCGAGCACGCGGGCGGTGAGGAGCACCTCTCCCCCGGCCGGGCTGTGGCGCACGGCGTTGTCGACGAGGTTGGCGACGAGC
Source organism: uncultured Actinomycetota bacterium (assembly GCA_963795035.1). Classification (GTDB taxonomy): domain Bacteria; phylum Actinomycetota; class Actinomycetes; order Actinomycetales; family Dermatophilaceae; genus Oryzobacter. The sequence goes on from CAWCFZ010000007.1 coordinate 203,824, forward strand.
TGGGCGAGGCGTCCGGGGTCGGCGAGGACGACGAGGCCGGCCGGCTCGACGTCGTCGCGCACGCGCACCGGCCGCCCGTCGACGGACGCTTCGGCCACCGCGGCGCGCAGCAGCCCCGCGACCTCGACCTCGCGAAGGCGCAGCGGTGCGACGCCGGCGTCGATGCGCGAGAGGTCGAGCAGGTCGGTGACGAGCTCGCTGAGCCGCTCCGACGCGGCGAGCGCACCGCGCAGGGCCTCGTCGTCGGGTCGGACCACGCCGTCGACGAGGTTCTCGAGGAGGGCGCGCTGAGCGGTGAGCGGCGTCCGCAGCTCGTGCGAGACGGTGGCGACGAGCTGGCGCCGCTGCTGGTCCGCGGAGGCGAGGTCCGCGGCCATCGCGTTGAAGGCCCGCCCCAGCTCACCGACCTCGTCGGTCGAGGACGCCCGCACGCGCTGGCCGTAGTCGCCGGCCGCCATGGCCCGCGCGGCCGCGGTCATGGCGCGCAGCGGGGAGGTCATCCCGCGGGCCAGCCACTGCGTCACGGCCAGGGCCCCGACGACGGTGACGGGCACGCTGATCCACAGCGGGACCCGGCCCCCGTCCGCGACCTCGGCGATGGTGACGGCGACGACGACGCTGATCCCCACGAGCAGGCCGAGCTTGACCTTGATCGAGGCGACGCCGTCGAGCGGGCGCTCGGCGTTCACTCGCCGACCTCCAGGGCGTAGCCGACCCCGTGGACGGTGCGGACGCGGTCGGCGCCGATCTTGGCCCGCAGCGCCTTGACGTGGCTGTCGAGGGTGCGGGTCCCCGAGGCGTCGGCCCAGCCCCACACCTCGCGCATGAGGACCTCGCGGGTGCGCACCGTGCCGGGCTCGGTGGCCAGGGCGCACAGGAGGTCGAACTCGAGCGGGGTGAGGTGGACGACGTCGCCGCCGACGGCTACCCGCCGGGTCCGCACGTCGATGACGAGCCCGGCCGCGTCGAGGTGGGCCGGCACGTCGGAGGCCGCGAGCGCCTCGGCGCGCTCGACCCGGCGCAGCAGGGCACGGACCCGGGCCACGACCTCCCGCATCGAGAACGGCTTGGTGACGTAGTCGTCGGCGCCGACGCCGAGACCGACGAGCAGGTCGGTCTCGTCGGCGCGCGCGGTGAGCATGAGGACCGGCACCGGCCGCAGGGCCTGGATCCGGCGGCAGACCTCGAGGCCGTCGAAGCCGGGGAGCATGACGTCGAGGACGACGAGGTCCGGGGAGTGCGCCTCGAAGGCCGCCACGGCGGCGGGTCCGTCGTGCGCCTGCACGGTGCGGAAACCCTCCGCGCGCAGCCGGTCGGCGACGGCCTGGTTGATCGTCGGCTCGTCCTCGACGACGAGCACGGTGCGGGCGTCGTCGGTGGTCCCCTCGGTCATGCTGCGAGCGTAGGGCGGGCGCGGTGGAGCCCGTGGGAGCACCGTGTGGAGATCGTGTGAAGGTCCCCGGCGGGCTGGTCGGGGCAGGTCAGGCCGGGACGCGGTGCTGTGCTCGGAACGCCGACGGGCTCACGCCGGTGCAGCGGGCGAAGTGGTGTCGCAGCAGGGCGGCGGAGCCGAACCCGGCGTCGCGCGCGACCTCCTCCATCGACAGGGCCGTCTCCTCGAGGAGGCGGCGGGCCCGCAGCACGCGCTGGTCGGTGAGCCACTGGTGCGGCGTGGTCCCGGTCTCGGCGACGAAGCGGCGCGCGAACGTGCGCGGGGACACCGTGGCCCGCCGCGCCAGGTCCTCGACGGTGAAGGCCTCGCCGAGGTGCTCGAGCATCCACTGCAGCACCGGGCCCAGGCTCGCGGCGTCGCAGCTGGGCACGGGCCGGTCGACGTACTGGCGCTGGCCGCCGTCTCGGTGCGGGGGCACGACCATCCGGCGCGCGATGGTGTTGGCGACCGCGGTCCCGTGCTCGAGGCGCACGAGGTGGAGGGCGGCGTCGATCCCGGCGGCGGTCCCGGCGCTGGTGATGAGCGCGCCGTCCTGCACGTACAGGACGTCGGGGTCGACGGCGGCCTGCGGGTGCCGCTCGGCCAGCTCCTGCGCGTAGCGCCAGTGGGTGGTGCACGACCGACCCTCGAGCAGCCCTGCGGCCCCGAGGCTGAAGGCCCCCGAGCACACCGACAGCACCCAGGCCCCCCGCTCGTGGGCTGCCCGCAGGGCCTCGACGACCGCGGGGGTCGGGGTCCGGGCGGCCGACGACGCGGGGACGGCGACGAGGTCGGCGTCGGCCGCGCCGTCGAGGCGGTGGGACGCGGTGACCGTCGTGCCGTTGCCGGCGTCGAGGGGCCGGTCGAGCTCGGAGCACACGCGGTAGTCGAAGGCCGGGACCCCCTCCTCGGTGCGGTCGGTGCCGAAGACCTCCGCGAGGACGCCGTACTCGAACAGCGCGACGGGCTCCTGGAGCAGGACGGCGACGGTGCGAAGGGCCATGCCCCCCAGTATGGCAGATAATTGATGGTCAATGTCAATCCTGCCACTGGTGGCAGGTGCTAGCCGACCGTCAAGATGATGCCATGTTCACGAACGAGATCCTGGAGACGGTCCTCACCGTCGCTGCTGCCGGAGCCCTGCTCGCCCCGGTCGTCACGCTCCTGGAGCGCACCCACCGCCGGACCTCCGCCGACCACGGCGGCCGGTCCCTCGGCCCCACCGACCGGCGTGACGCCGACGCCCGCCGCGTCGGCGACGAGCTGCGGGCCCGCGCCGGCGAGGACCCCGCGAACGTGGCGACGGGGACCGAGGTCCGGACCGTCAGGACCCACCACGCCCGATGAGCCAGCCGAGGACGAGCCCGACGACCCCGGCGGCGAGGTAGCCGCCGTAGGTGCGGGCGAGGACCGGCAGGACCGTGGCACCGAGGTCGAGGGAGTCGTCCGGCTCCACGGCCCGCGGAGCCGGGCGGGGCGCAGGCGCCGGGGCCGGCGCCTGGATCTGGGTGTCCACGGCAGGTGCCGGGTCGCCCTCGGGGACCTCGGCGCTCCCGGCACCCTCGGCCCCCGGGCCGAGGGTGCGCTCGATGCACCCGACGAACTGCTGGAGCAGCTTGTCGGACACGTCCTGCATGACCCCGCGCCCGAACTGGGCCGGCTTCCCGGTGACCTGGAGGTCGGTCGTGACGTCGACCTGGGTCCCCGTGCCGGCGGGGGCCAGTGCGATGCGCACCGTGGCACCGGCCGTGCCGTTGCCCCGCTTGTCCTTGCCCTTGGCCTCGATGACGGCGCGATGAGCCGCGTCGTCACGCTCGACGAACTTCCCGGTTCCGCCGTAGACGAGGGCGATCGGGCCGAGCTTGACCTTCACGGTGCCGGCGAACGCCTCGTCGGACGCCTCGGTGACGGTCGCTCCCGGGAAGCAGGACCCGACCCGCTCGAGGTCCATGAACGTCGCCCACGTCTCGTCGACGCCGGCCGGGACGGTGAACGAGTGCTCGAGCTCCATGGGCGCCTCAGCCGCCGAGGGCGGTCGACACGGCCCGGCGGGTCAGCACCGCGGCGAGGTGGCGCCGGTAGTCGGCGTCGCCGTTGAGGTCGCTCGGCGGGTTCGTGCCGTCGGCGGCCGAGGCGCAGGCGTCGCCGAGGTCGGAGGCCGACCGGCCGACGAGCGCCTCCTCCACCGACCGCGCGCGCAGCGGCGTCGACCCCATGTTCGTCAGCCCGATCCGTGCCTCGGCGATGGTGCCGCCCTCGACCCGCAGGGCCACGGCGACCCCGACGATCGACCACTGGTGCGAGACCCGGACGAACTTCTCGTAGTGCGACACCCAGTCGGTGTGCTTCGGGATGCGGATCGCGGTGAGGAGCTCGCCCTCGCCGACGGCCGTCTCGAACAGGTCCCGGAAGAAGTCGCTCGCCGCGACGGTCCGCTCCCCTCCCTGGCCCCGGATGACGAGCTCGGCGTCGAGCGCGAGGACCGGTGCCCCCACGTCACCCGCGGGGTCGGCGTGGACCAGGGCCCCGCCCACCGTGCCGCGGTGCCGGATCTGGGGGTCGGCGACCTCCTCGACGGCCTGCGCGAGCAGCGCCGCGTGGAGCCGCACGAGCGGGTCCTTGACGACCTCGCTGTAGGGCGCCATGGCCCCGATGACGATGGCGTCGCCCTCCTCGCGGATGCCGCGCAGCTCCTCGATCCGGCCGAGGTCGACGATCGTCTCCGGGGCGTTGAGCCGCATCCGCAGGATGGGCAGGAGCGACTGGCCGCCGGCCATCACCTTGGCGTCGTCGCCGGCCTGGGCGAGCGCCGCGAGGGCCTCGTCGATGCTCGTGGGGGCGAGGTAGTCGAATGCCGCGGGGATCACTGTCCTGCTCCGTCCGTCGAACCTGCGCCTGGATCCTGGTTGAGGGCGTCCTGCGCGAAGTGCGGCTGCGCGTCCCCGGTGACCTCGCCGGAGTGGGCACCGGCGCTCTGGATGGCCTTCCACACCCGCTCGGGCGTGCACGGCATCGTGACGTCGTCGACGCCGAGGTGACGGACGGCGTCGACGATGGCGTTGACGACGGCCGGGGTCGAGGCGATGCATCCGGCCTCGCCGACCCCCTTGGTGCCGAGCGTGTTCGTCGTCGACGGCGAGGTCGTGTGCCCGGTGACGAAGCTGATCGTGTCGGCCGCCGTCGGGAGGGTGTAGTCGACGAACGACCCCGACACCAGGGTGCCCTGGGCGTCGAACTCCGCGCCCTCCCACAGCGCCTGGGCGATGCCCTGGACGAGGCCACCGTGGACCTGGCCCTGGACGATGAGCGGGTTGATGATGTTGCCGATGTCGTCGACGCAGACGTACTTGACCATCTTCGTCGCGCCCGTCTCGGTGTCGACCTCCATCGCGCACAGGTGGGTGCCGTGCGGGAAGGAGAAGTCCACCGGGTCGTACGTCGCGTCGGCGTCGATGCTCGGCTCCACGCCGTCGGGCAGGTTGTGCGCCGCGAACGTCGCGAGGGCGATGTCGGTGAGGCCGATGCCCTTGTCGGTGCCCTTGACCTCGAAGCGACCACTGGTGAACTCGAGGTCGTCGACGCTGGCCTCGAGCAGGTGAGCGGCGATGGGCCTGGCCTTCTCGATGACTCGATCTGCGGCCAGCACCAGCGCCTCGCCCCCGACGACGAGCGAGCGCGACCCGTAGGTGTCCATGCCCTTGGGCGCGATCTGGGTGTCGCCGTGCAGGACCTCGACGTTCTCGAAGGGGATGCCGAGCCGGTCGGCGACGATCTGGCTCCACGCCGTCTCGTGCCCCTGCCCGTGCGAGGACGCGCCGGTGACGACCTCGACGGTACCGGTGGCGAGCATCCGGATGGAGGCACTCTCCCAGCCCCCGGCTCCGTAGTTGAGGGCTCCGAGGATGCGGGACGGCGCGAGGCCGCACATCTCGGTGAACGTCGAGACGCCGATGCCCAGCTGGACCGGGTCGCCGGAGTCGCGGCGGCGCTTCTGCTCGGCGCGCAGCTCCTCGTAGCCGAAGAGCTCGACGGCCTTGGCCGTGGCGGCCTCGTAGTTGCCCGAGTCGTAGGTCATCCCGGCCACCGTGGTGAACGGGAACTCCTCGGGTTTGATCCAGTTCTGCTCGCGGATCGCGAGGGGGTCGACCCCGAGCTCGGCAGCCAGCTCGTCCATGAGCCGCTCGATGGCGTAGGTCGCCTCCGGACGGCCGGCGCCCCGGTACGCGTCGACCCACGTCTTGTTGGTGTAGTAGTTCGTGCAGTTGAACTGGTAGGCACCGAACTTGTAGATCGAGTTGTACATCCACGCTCCGAGGACCGGAACGCCACCTCCGACCAGCGCCGCGTAGGCACCCAGGTCGCACATGAGGTCGACCTTCAGGCCGGTGACGGTGCCGTCCTTCTCCGCTGCGAGGGTGAGCTTCTGCCACTGGTCGCGGCCATGGTGCCCCGAGACCATCGACTCGGAGCGCGTCTCGGTGTACTTGCACGGCTTGCCGAGCGTGCGGGCGACCGCGAGGGTCACGAACTCCTCGGGGGTGCTCTGGAGCTTGCCCCCGAAGCCCCCACCGACGTCGGGCGCGATGACCCGGATCTTGGACTCCGGCAGGCCCGTGGTCGCGGCGATGCAGAAGCGCAGGATGTGCGGCACCTGGGTCGCGGACCACATGATCACCTGCTCTCCGGTGGGGTCCACGACGGTCGAGCGGGGCTCCATGAACGCGGGGATGAGCCGCTGCTGGCGGTACTCGCGCTCGATGAGGATGCCGTTCTCCCGCGCTGCGGCGATCGCCTCCTCCACGTCGCCGCCACTGCCCTGTCCGGCCGAGTCGAGCTGCCAGAACGCCGACCGGTTGGTGCCGAGTGAGGGGTGGGCCAACACGGCATCCGTGGCGGCCTCCTTGAGGTCCAGCACGGCCGGAAGCTCCTCGTAGTCGACGTCGACGAGCTCCGCGGCGTCGCGGGCCGCAGCTGCCGATCGTGCGGCGACGACCGCGACGATCTCGCCGGCGCAGGCCACGCGGTCCAGGGCCATGGGCAGGTGGTCGGGGGACTTCTGCTCAGGGGTGACCGGCCACGCCGTGATGTTCACGCCCTGGATGTCCTTGATGTCCTCCCCGGTGAGCACGGCGATGACACCGGTGGCGCTGCGGGCCGCGCTGGTGTCGACGGCGGCGATGGTCGCGTGGGCGAACGGGCTGCGGACCATCGCGAGGTGGAGCATCCCGGGCAGGGTGATGTTGTCGGTCCAGCGGGTGCGGCCAGTGATGAGGCGCTGGTCCTCCTTGCGCTTGCGCGCGGTGCCGATCTCGCTGGTCGGCCGGTCGTCGACGGCGGTCATCGGGCCTCGCTCCCCTCGTGCTCGGGCACCGTGGTGCTCGCGCAGGCCGCGACGGCCTTGACGATGTTGTGGTAGCCGGTGCAGCGGCACAGGTTGCCCTCGAGCCCGACCCGGATCTCCTCCTCGGTGGGGTTCGGGTTCTCGCCCAGCAGGTCGATGGCCTGCATGATCATCCCCGGCGTGCAGTAGCCGCACTGGAGCGCGTGGTGGTCGTGGAACGACTGCTGCATCGGGTGCAGCTCACCGTGCTCGGCGATGCCCTCGATGGTCGTGACCTCGTGCCCGTCGGCCTGGACGGCCAGGACGTTGCACGACTTCACGCTCCGACCGTCGAGGTGGACCGTGCACGCGCCGCAGTTGCTCGTGTCGCAGCCCACGACCGTTCCCACCTTCCCGACGGTCTCGCGCAGGTAGTGGACGAGAAGCGTGCGGGGCTCGATGTCGTCGGAGTACTTCACTCCGTCGACCATGACGTTGACCCGAGTCATCGTTGACTCCATCCGATAGGTGGACCGTGTCGTGCTCGTGATCCTCACCCCAAGTGGGCCGCATCACAAGGGCCTGTCGACACTTCCTGCCCCACATCGTGGAACCGGCGTTTCCCCGGAGGAAAGCGGCTGCCTCAGCCACTGCCGTGGTGGATCGGCCCCGAGACGGCGTGGAGGCGCTGGCCGCCACCGCCCCAGCGCAGGGCGACGATCTCGGCGGCGATGGACACGGCCGTCTCCTCGGGGGTGCGGGCCCCGAGGTCGAGGCCGATGGGGCTCGACAGGCGGGCCAGCTCGCCGTCGGACAGTCCCGCCTCGCGCAACCGGTCGAGGCGGTCGTCGTGGGTGCGCCGCGACCCCATCGCGCCGACGTAGGCCACCTCCGGCAGGCGCAGCGCGGCCTCCAGGACCGGCACGTCGAACTTCGGGTCGTGGGTGAGGACGCAGACGACGGTGCGGCCGTCGACCCGGCCGGCCGCGACCTCGGCCTCGAGGTAGCGGTGCGGCCACTCCACGACGACCTCGTCGGCCGCTGGGAACCGGCTGGCCGTCGCGAAGACCGGGCGGGCGTCGCAGACCGTGACGTGGTAGCCGAGGAAGGAGCCGACGTGGGCGCACGCGGCGGCGAAGTCGATGGCCCCGAAGACGAGCATCCGCGGGCGCGGGGCGTAGGCCGAGACGAACACGCGCATCCCCTCCCCCCGCCGCTCGCCGTCGGGGCCGTACGTGAGGGTCTCGGTGCGGCCGACGTCGAGCAGGCCCCGGGCGTCGTCGGTGACGGCACCGTCGGCGCGCGGGCTGCCGAGGGTCCCCGACGGGGTGTCGTCGACCCCCTCGGGTCGCACGACGAGGCGACGGCCCAGCCAGGCGGGGTCGGGGTGCTCGATGACGGTGGCGACGGCGACGGGGCGCCCGGCCTCGACGTCGTCGGCGACCGCGCCGAGCTCGGGGAAGGTCTCCGGCGACACCGTCTCGACGAAGACGTCGAGGATGCCGCCGCAGGTCAGCCCGACGGCGAAGGCGTCGTCGTCGGAGACGCCGTAACGCTGCAGGACCGGCTCGCCGGACCCCACGACCTCCTGGCCGAGCTCGTAGACCGCGCCCTCGACGCAGCCGCCGGACACCGAGCCGACGGCCTCGCCACCGGGCCCGACGAGCATCGACGCACCGGCGGGGCGCGGGGCGGAGCGGAAGGTCGCCACGACGGTGCCGACGCCGACCGTCTCGCCGGCCCGCCACCACCGCATCAGCTCGGGCATCACGTCACGCACGGGCGACCACCTCCGTCAGCTCCTCGAACGCCGCCATCGAGTGCCCCGCGACGAAGTCGTCGACGTGGGGCAGCACGGCCATGATGCCTCCTTGGACAGGTTCGTAGCCCGGTCGGCCCCGGTGGGGGTTCACCCAGACGACGCGGTGCGCCACGGCGCGCAGCCGGCGCACCTGCTCGCCGAGCGCCTCGGGCTCGTCGCGCTCCCACCCGTCGCTGAAGACGACGACGACGGCACCCCGGGCCATGCCGCGGCGCCCCCAGCGGTCGAGGAAGACCTTGACGCCCACGGCCAGGCGGGTGCCGCCCGACCAGTCGGGGATGGCCTGTGCGGCCGCGACGATCGCCCGGTCCGGGTCGCGCTGGTGCAGGGGCCTCGTCACGTGGGTCAGGCGCGTGCCGAGGGTGAAGACCTCGGTGGGGACGCCCGCGGCGCAGTACGCGTGGGCGAGGCGGATGAGTGCGTCCGCGTAGGCGCTCATCGACCCCGAGACGTCGACGAGGAGGACGACGCGCCGTGGTCGCGTCGTGCGCCGTCGCCACCTGACCTCACCGGGCTCCCCCATCCGGCGCAGCGTGGAGCGCAGCGTCGCCCTGGCGTCGACCTCGCCCCGGCGGGACCGGGTGTGCCGGTGCGCCCGGCGCCGCGGGGCGCGAGGGTCGAGGGCGGCGAAGAGCCGCTGGAGCTCCTCGCGGTCGCGGCGGTCGAGGGTGGCGACGTCGCGGTGGCGCAGGATCTCGGTCGGGCTCGCCTGTGCAGCAACGGTGTCCGGGTCATCGCCGCCCTGGCCGCCGTCCTGCTCCGCCTGCGAGAGGCCCGCCTGGGAGACGAGGCGCTGGAGCGGCGGACGGTCCTTGGTCCCGGCCCGCTGGCCACCGAACCAGGCGGCGTAGACGTGGTCGTAGCGCTCGAGGTCGGCCGGTGAGGCGCACAGGGTGGCGCGGCCCGAGTGGTAGACCCCCTGCTGGTCCTCGAGGCCCACGGCGGCGACCGCCTCGAGGTAGGTCCGCTCCCGGTCGGCGGTGACGTGGACGCCGGCGGCACGGAGCGCGCGGGCGAACCCCAGGAGGACCTCCTCGGGCGGGTGGAGCAGGTCCAGCGCCTCGGCCGGCGCGCTCATCGGCCCAGCATGGTGTCGAGCGCCTTCCTCACCCGCTCGGCGTCCTCGCGGTACTTGACGGCGACCCCGAGGGTGGCGGCCGCGAGCTCGGTGTCGAGCTCGCGGGTCCCGAGCTCGTGGAGGGCGCGGGCCCAGTCGAGGGTCTCGGCCACGCCGGGGGGCTTGAGCAGCTCGCGGTCGGTGCGGATGCCGTGGACGAGGCGCACGACCTGGGCGGCCAGGGCTTCAGGCACCTCGGGTGCCCGGCGGCGGACGATGGCCAGCTCGCGCTCGATGCCGGGGTGCTCGAGCCAGTGGTAGAGGCAGCGGCGCTTGAGCGCGTCGTGCAGCTCTCGGGTGCGGTTGCTCGTGAGGACGACGACGGGTGGGACCGCGGCGGCGATCGTGCCGAGCTCGGGGATCGTGACCTGCCACGTCGAGAGGACCTCGAGGAGGAAGGCCTCGAACTCGTCGTCGGCGCGGTCGACCTCGTCGACGAGCAGGACGGCCGGGGCCTCGCGGATGGCGCGCAGCACCGGGCGGGCGAGGAGGAAGCGCTCGTCGAACAGGCCGTCCTCGACCTCGCGGACGTCCTTGGCGGCGCCGTCGACGGCCTCGAGGGCGCGCACGTGGAGGATCTGGCGCGGGAAGTCCCAGTCGTACAGGGCCTGCGTCGCGTCGATGCCCTCGTAGCACTGGAGCCGGATGAGTGGCAGGTCCATCGCCTCGGCCAGAGCCTCGGCCAGCGCGGTCTTGCCGGTGCCCGGCTCGCCCTCGAGCAGGAGGGGGCGGGCCAGGCGCAGGCCGAGCCACGACACGGTCGCGAGGGCGTCGTCGACGAGGTAGCCCGTCTCCCCCAGGGCGCTCGAGAGCTCGTGCGTCGTCGCGAACGTCGTCCTCGGGTCCATGACGTCAGCATCCCCGACGATCGGGCGATCCGGTAGCGAAGGGGTCGCGTTCGACGTCAGCGCAGGACCGCGCCGACGCCGAGGACCAGGGCGACGACGACCACGGCGGCGAGCACGACGAGCTTGCCCGGGTTCGCAGGCAGGGGCCGGCCGTCACGGATCGCGCTCTCCACCCCGGCCCAGCCCCGCCACGCGGCAGCGGCCGAGCCCAGCGCGGCGACGGCGAGGGCGACGGCGAGGAACGTCTGCAGCCCGTCGGCGAGCGGGAGGTCGAGGGCGTCCATGGCCGCGGCGCCGGCGAGCAGCCCCAGCGAGGTGCGGACCCAGGCGAGGAAGGTGCGCTCGTTCGCCAGGGAGAGGCGGGCGTCGGGCTCCTCGCCGTGCCCGTAGACCGAGCGGGGCCAGCGGCGGTCCTCAGCCACGACGCCCCCTCGCGCGCCGGAGGTCGTCCGCGGAGTCGACATCGCGGCCGGTGGCGAGGTCGCCGCACTCGACGAGGGCGTGGTCGGTCGTGCGCAGGTGGTCGCGTGCGCCCCGGTCGCCCCGGGCCGTGGTGCACACGGCGGCCCAGTGGTCGCGGCCCAGGAGGACGGGGTGGCCCGGCACCCCGTCGTAGGCCGCCCGTGCGAGCGATCCCCGGCGGTCGCCCTCGGCGGCCGCGAGGACGCGCGCCATCACCTCCGCCGACACGTCGGGGAGGTCGACGAGCGTGACGAGGGCGAGGTCGGCCTGCGTGGGTCCGACCTCGAGGTGGGCCAGCCCGGCACGCAGCGAGGCGCCCATCCCCTCGTCCCAGTCGGTCGCGACGACGACCACGGCACCGGTGGCCCGGACCAGGGGTTCGGCCTCCTCGGCGCCGGCCCCCAGCACGACGACGACGTCGGCGCAGCCGGCCTCGCGCACCCGCCCGACGGCGACCTCCACCAGCGTCGGGCCACCGGCGTCGAGGCGCACGAGCGCCTTGGGGCCGCCGAGGCGACGCCCCGCGCCCGCGGCGAGGACGAGCCCGACGGTGCTCACGACGCCCACCCTCCCACGCGGGCCGCCGTCAGGCGGGCTCGGCGGAGGACGCCTCGATGGCCGCGATGATGCGCGGGCGCACCTCGCGTCCCTCGATGACGGCGTCGACCGACCCGACCTCGACGGCCCGGTGGATGTTGTGGACCCCGTCGAACTCGGCGGCCACGGTGCTCACCATCTCGGCCCGAACCGCGGTGCGGGCGGATGCGAGCTCGGTCGCCACCGCGGCCCGCTCGGCCTCGCTCGTCTCGCCGAGCCGGGCCAGGAGGGCCGCCACCCGCGGGTCGGCCGCGGTGCGCGCGTCGACGTCGCGGGCGAAGACGACGGCCGCGGCGGGGGCCCCGCCGATGACCGAGGCGAACGACCCGGCGACGGCGAGCACCGTCATCCGGGGGTTGAGCGCCTTGGAGAACACGACGAACGCGCCTCCGTGGTAGCGCGAGACGACGACGAAGACGATGGGCCCGTCGAAGTTGACGACGGCCCGGCCGATCTCGGCGCCGTACTCGAGCTGGAGGGCGCGCATCGAGTCCGGCGAGCCGTCGAAGCCCGACAGGTTCGCGAGCACGACGAGCGGGCGGTTGCCGCTGGCCGCGTTGATGGCGCGCGCCGCCTTCTTCGACGACCGCGGGAACAGCGTGCCCGCGGTGTAGACGTCCGGCCCGTCGGTGGGCGGCACGCCGCGACGCGCCACGTTCTTCGACTCGATGCCCAACAGGCACACCGGGATCCCACCGATGCGGGCGTCGAAGACGACGGCGGTCTCGGCGTCGGCCATCCCGGCCCAGCGCTCGAGGGTGTCGTGGTCCTGGTCGGCGACGGCCCTCATCAGGGTGCGGATGTCGAACGGCTTCTTGCGGTCGGGGTTGGTCGCTGCGGAGAAGATGTCGCCGACCGTCGTGAAGTCGCTGCCTGCCAGGGTGTGCGGGAAGGTCGTGATGTCGCGGTCGTACGGGTCGTCGGTCGCGGCGCGGCGGGGGCCGTCCTCGCCCGGGGCCACCCACGTGCTCTCGTAGTGCTGGAGCAGGATGCCGTACGCGTCGACGAGGTCCTTGGCCCAGTACTGTGCCTGGCCGTTGGGGCCCATGACGCGGTCGTAGCCGCCGATGCCGAAGTTGTCCTCGGCCGAGACGCCGCCCGAGAAGTCGAGCGACTGCTTGCCGGTGAGGACCATCGCCGAGTCGGGTGTCATGACGAGGATGCCCTTGGTGTGCATGAGCATCGTCGCCTCGGCGTTCCAGTACGGCTGCGCCCCGACGTTGATGCCGGCCACCACGACGTTGACCTCGCCACCGGCCTGGGTGAACTCGATGATCCGCTTGAGGGCCTTGGCCACCCAGTCCATGTTCTCGGTGCCGGAGTCCATCGAGATGCGGGCACCGGCCGACAGCGCGAACCACTCGACCGGCAGCCCCCGCTCCTCGGCGAGGTCGAGCGCCGCGATGACGCGGGCGCACTCGGCCTCGGCCACCGAGCCGAGCGCCCGCAGGGGGTCGCCGCAGAGCAGGACCCGGGTGACGCCCTCGGGGTGCAGGTCGGTGGGGGTCGTGACGACGCCGCAGATGATGCCGGCCGTGTTCTTCCCGTACGGGCGGTCGACCGGGACCAGCCGGCCGTTCTCGTCGAGGTCGTGCTCGACGACGGAGCCGCCGACACCGGCGACCATCGAGACCAGCTCGTAGGGGTAGACGAGGCCACGGCGGCGGGCCCGCACCACCTTCTCGGCGTAGTCGTCGAGGGGCGCGACCCTCGTCGTGGGGGGCTGGTCGACGGTGAACGTGACGCCCGAGCCCGGCTGGTAGGAGAAGCGGGCGCAGATCGGCACGGTGTGGCCGTTCTCGCCGGCGATCTCACCCTGGACGCGCACCTCCTCGATGCCGGCGCCGGCCGTCATCGGGGCGACCTTGCCCTGCAGCGCGGTGAGCTGGTCGAGGTCGGCCTCCACCGGGGGCCAGATGTGCAGCCACACGTGGTTGGTGTCCAGGCGCGCTCCACCGCCCACCGTGGCGCTCGCCCGGCGGACGGCCTCGAGGCAGTTGGCCAGGGCGCGCTCGACGTGCGGCAGGGCAGTGACCTTGCCGCCCTCGTCGCGCACGACGACGAGCTGGCGGACCTGGGCCAGGGCGACGAGCCGCTGGTCGCGAGGGTTCTCGCGCGCGACGGCGTGCAGGAGCAGGACGTCCTCGGGGGCGTCGAGGCGGGTGAGGTCGAAGTCGCGCAGCCTCCACAGGTTGAGGCGGCGACCCACCATCGGGTGGATGTCGCGGACCGGGCGGTCCTCCTCGAGCGTGCCGTCGGGCTGCGGACGGAAGGTGAAGTACCCGACCTCGCGGTCGTCGTCGGGCACGACGCCGACGGCGACCCGCCGGACCTGCGCCGTGAACGGGAGCGCGGCCAGGCGCGCGCCCAGGGCGGCCGAGGCCTCCTCGTCGTCGGTGGGCTGGTCGCCCCAGTGCAGGTAGAGGTCGACGACGGCCTGCGCGCCGTCGGGCCGCTCGGCGACGAGGTCGGCCAGCAGGTGCGAGAGCTCGCCGTCGGGGGTCAGCTCGTCGACCGTGCCGACGGTGCTGACGAGGTGCGACGCGCGGTCGTCGAGGGAGTAGTCGGCGACGGCGACGGCCCGGTCGCCGACCGTGGACTCGCGCAGGTCGTGCAGCTCGTGCTCGCGGTAGTGGCGCTTGATGAGGACCGCGAGCATCGGCTCGCGGGAGGGGGTCCCACGCCGCAGCCGCTCTCCGAGGAAGCGGACGATCCGCTCGGGAATGGCGGCGAGGGCGTCGATCCGCGCGGTGCGGTCGGGGCCGTCGGGGAGGGCGTCGATGTCGTCGAGCTCGTCCCCGACCGACCCCAGGACCGACGCCCGGTCGGCGTCGACGAGCGGCTGGTCGAACCAGCGGAAGCGGACGCTGCGGGCGAGGTCGCCGACGATCGGGAAGCGCAGCTGGGTCGCCGACACGAGGCGGTCGAGCAGCTCCCTGGCCGCGGCGTCGTCGGGTGCCGAGGGGGCGGGCTCGGTGAGCCAGCGCTGGAGGATCGACGTCGCGAGACCGACCTCCGGGGCGGAGCGCTGCTGGGCGAGGAAGACCCGGAAGACGGCGCGCTCGAGCCCCTGGGTGCGCTCGAGCCCGTCGACCCCGTAGTGCGCGAGGACGCGCTCGAGGCGACCGGTGAAGTCGGCGGGCAGCCCGCCGCGCTCGGGGTCGAGGGTCTGCAGGTAGGTGTGGAAGTGCTCGCGCGGGCTGTGGACCCGGTTCTCGACGTGCGCCTCCTGGCCGACCGGCCGGTTGCGGCTCAGCTCGGCGAAGTCGGCGAAGCAGCCCAGCAGGGACATCTCGTCGGCGACCGGTGAGTGGTCGGACGCCGCGAGCTCGTCGCGGGCGGCGAGGTAGCGCGCGACGGTGCGGCTCTCGTGGGTGGGGTCGAGGTCGAAGCCGAGGAGCATCGCCGACAGGGCGGCGCGCCCGCGGGCTGCCCGCTGGGCGGCGTCGCCGCCCTCCTCGTCGGCGGGGAGGTCGAGGTCGACGGCGTCGCCCGCCACCTCCGCCACGGCCTGCGCGCCGCCGGTCGGCTCGAGGCGCACCAGCGCGGCGCCGGTCTCGACCTGGCTGCCGGTGGAGACGAGCAGCTCCTTGACCCGGGCCGCGAACGGGGCGGGCAGGACGGTCTCCATCTTCATCGACTCGAGGACGAGGACGGGGGCCCCGGCGGCCACCTCGTCACCGACGGCGAGCGGGGTGGCGACGACGAGTGCCGGCGCGGGCGACCGCAGCACGCCGCCCTCGTCGCGGCTCACGCGGTGGGTGACGCCGTCGACCTCCACGAGCTGGACGGGGCCGTGCGCGGCGGTGACGAGCCGGTGGGTCCGGCCGCCGACCCGCACGCGGCTCGCGTACGGGCCCACGCGCTCGAGGTCGGCGTCGACCGTGCTGGTCTCGCCGACGGGGTCCGCGACGGCGACCCGGAAGCGTGCCGGGCCGGTGCGGAAGACGGTGACCTTGTAGGCCGTACCGCGCAGCTTGAGGTCGACCGCGCGGCCGACGTCGTGCTGCACCTGCGGGCGGCCGCCCCGGGCGGTCTCCAGCAGGCGGGTGCGCTCGATCGCCTCGGCCTCCTCGTACGCCTCGATGCCGGCGACGACGAGCGCGACACCGCTGTGCTCGGTGGTGACGAGCCGGCCCTGCGAGCGGACGCGGTCGATCCACCCGGTGTCGGCGGAGCCGTCGATGACCTCGGGCTGGCGCAGGAGGTCGAGGATGAACGACTTGTTCGTGGAGCCGCCCTCGATGACGACGGTCGTCTCGCGCATGGCGCGCCGCAGCCGGGCCAGGGCCTCGTCGCGGTCGCGGCCCGACGCGATGATCTTGGCGATCATCGAGTCGAAGTCGGCGGGGATCGAGTCTCCCTCTGCCACGCCGGTGTCGACGCGGATGCCCGGGCCGGCGGGGAGCTCGAGGTGGGCGATGCGCCCGGGGGCGGGGCGAAGTCGCGGTCGGGGTCCTCGGCGTTGAGGCGGGCCTCGACGGCATGGCCGACCTCGCTCGGCCGGTCGCCCTCGAGACGGCCCCCCGACGCGACGTGGATCTGGAGACGGACGAGGTCGGTGCCGGTGACGACCTCGGTGATGGGGTGCTCGACCTGGAGCCGGGTGTTGACCTCGAGGAAGGCGAAGAAGCGCTCGCCCGGGTGGTAGAGGAACTCGACCGTGCCGGCGCCGGAGTACCCGACCGCCACCGCGAGCCGCTCGGCGGAGGTCTTGAGCTCGAGGACCTGGTCGGCGTCGAGCACCGGCGACGCCGACTCCTCGATGACCTTCTGGTTGCGGCGCTGCACCGAGCAGTCGCGCACGCCGATGGCCCAGGCGGTGCCCTGGCCGTCGGCGATGACCTGCACCTCGACGTGGCGGGCGCCGGTGACGAGCTTCTCGAGGAAGACGACGCCGGAGCCGAAGGCCCGCTGCGCCTCGTCGCGGGTCCGCTCGTAGGCGTCGGCGAGCTCGGCGTCGGTGGTGACCTTGCGGATGCCCCGTCCCCCGCCGCCGGCGGTCGCCTTGAGCATGAGGGGGTAGCCGATCTCGGCGGCGGCGGCCGTCGCGTCCTCGAGCGTGTCGACACCGCCCCGGCTCCACGGTGCGACGGGGACGCCGACCTCCTCGGCGATGAGCTTGGAGCCGATCTTGTCCCCGAGCTTGCGCATCGCCTCGGCGCTCGGCCCGATGAAGGTGACCCCGATCCGCTCGCACAGCTCGGCGAAGGTGGGGTCCTCGGCGACGAAGCCCCAGCCGACCCAGGCCGCGTCGGCCCCGGTCTCGCGCAGGGCCTTCTCGAGCACGGCGTGGTCGAGGTACGGGCGCGCCGACGCGGGCCCCAGGTCGTAGGCCAGGTCGGACTCGCGCACGAACATCGCCGACCGCTCGCCCTCGGTGTGCAGTGCCACCACCTCGATGCGGTGGCCCCCCGGACCGGCCTGGGCGTTGAGGTCGCGCACGGCGTGGACGAGCCGCATGGCCGCCTCACCACGGTTGACGATGGCGATCCGCGTGAACATCCGTGGTCCTCCAGGGGTCGACTGCCGGGTCGTCTCGCGACGGGGACGACCGCCGCCTCCCGAGCCTGTCACCATCTCGCGGTGACGCGCGAGTAATGAGCGCCCCGCGCGTCAGTCGGGCGGCGGCGTGGCCTCCCCCGCGGCGACGGCGCGGGCCTCGTCGTGCGGGGAGGCTGCGGCCGGTTCGGCACGACGGTCGACCCGCGGCTCGACGAGGGCCGCGACCTTGGCCTCGGTGTCGGGAGCCAGCTCGTAGCGCCGCTGGTAGATCTCGAGCATCGCCATGATCGCCGCGGCGACGGGCACGCCCATCAGCGCCCCGGACAGGCCGAACAGCTGGGCACCGAGCAGCGCCGAGCCGAACGACACGGCCGGATGGACGTTGACCGCTCGCGCCGAGATGCGCGGCTCGATGGTGAGGTTCTCGACCTGCTGGTAGGCGAAGCCCCAGACGAGGACCCACAGGCCGAGCAGGGGGTCCCCCGAGGTGAGCCCGACGAGGACGGGCAGGGCGATGGAGACGTAGGTGCCGACGTTGGGGATGAACTGGGCGACCAGGCCGGTCCACAGCGCGAGGGGCAGCCAGTAGGGCAGGTCGAGCAGGAAGAAGGCCACGCCGCTCGCCACCGCGTTGACGGAGGCGAGGACGACCCGCGCCGCGATGTACCCGCCCACCTTGACGCGGGTGAGGTCCCACGCGGTGAGGAAGGGGACCTGGTAGCGGGACGGGATGCGGCGGGCGACCCAGGTGCGCAGCGTCGGCATGCTCACGGAGATGTAGAAGACGAAGAACCCCACGACGAACAGGCCGAAGACCGTGGAGAGCACGGCGCTCAGCACCCCGAGGACACCGAACGCCACGGTCTGCGCGTACCCGGTGAGGTCGGTGGGGTCCAGGCCGGTGGACTCGAGCAGGTTGTCGAAGGTGTACCGCGACCCCGTGGTGGCGTTGACCTGCGCCAGGACGTCGGTGGCGATGTCGGGCACGGCCGTGACGAGGGCCGCGAGCTGGTCGACGAGGAGGCTGCCGAAGGCCCACAGGAACGCGGTCACGGCGAGGAGCAGGGTGAGCATCACGGTGGCGGTCGCGGCGGCACGCGGCATCCACCGCGACAGGCGCGAGACCGCGGGCTCCATCGCCAGGGCGACGAACCAGCTCATGACGACGTAGAAGACCGTCTGGCTGCCGCGCCACAGGATGAACCCGAGGACGGCGACGAGGAGCAGGACGCCCACGACGACCCACACCCGACGGCGGTCGGACCGGCCGGGGACGACCGCGACGGAGGGGACGGTGCTCGGCTCCATGCGCGCAGCCTAGGGGCCCGCGGACAGCGCGTCGCCCCGTTGCGGTGGAGGCGGCCAGGCCACCTGACACGGTTCAGTGGTGCGGCGCCTGCCTGACGGCGAGGTCCAGGTGACGGTGCCGTCTGGGTCGAGCCGGTAGACCCAGCGGCGGCGCTGCTTGAGGCGGTGGTGGCGTCGGCAGAGCGCGGCGAGGTTGCGCGGCGAGGTGGGTCCGGACGGCCAGGGTCTGGCGTGGTCGAGGTCGCAGGCGAGCGCGGGGCGGTCGCAGCCCCACATGCGGCACGTGCCGTCGCGGGCGATGACGAACGCGCGCACGTCCTTCGGCGGCCGGTAGGCGCTGCTGGTGGTCTCGAGGACGGCGCCGGTGCGGGCGTCGAGCAGGGCCCGTCCGACCTCGAGGGGGACGGTGTTGAGCAGGACCTCGACCGTGTCGGCGTCGACCCAGCCGACCCCCGGCAGCTCGCACCCGTCGAGGGCGGCGCGGAGGGAGAACCCCGGCCCGAGCCCCTGCCCGCCCACCGCGTGGGCCGGGCCCGAGGCGACCGCGAGGGCACCACTCCCGGCACGGGTGCCCCCGGGGGCGGCGGTCGGGTCGGTGGTGATCACGGGGATGCCGAGAGTGACCTTGGCCGTGACGGTGACGTTGGTGAGCAGCAGGTCGAGGAAGGCGTCGGCCCTGGCCTGCTCCGCCGTGACGGCGGGGTCGTCGTGCGCGTACCGGTCGCCGAGGGCCCGCACCGCCGCCCACGCCGCCGCGGACCGGTCGGTGGGCAGCTGGGCCCACCAGGTGGTGGTGCCGTCCGGGCCCGGGGAGACCTCCACGCACCGGTCGCGACGGTTCGCGCGCTGGGACCGCGGACCTGGTCGGCCGCGACCCGGGTCGCGACCCGCCGGGTGAGGGCGGTGACCCGGGCGGGGTCGAGGTCGGCGAGCCGGTGCAGCATGATCGCCTCGACCGCCGCGCACGCCGCCGCATCGAGCCCGTCGCACACCGACGCCACCTTCTGCGCGGTCGACGACGGCAGCCCTCCGTCGACGACCCGGCCGAGCAGCCGCGGGAGGCGGTCGGCCAGCCGGGCCGCCAGGGACACGCGCCGTCCCGCGGCCCACTGCCCGACCCCCGTGGCGAGGGAGACCTCCGTGGGTGCCATCGCGTCGATGAACCCGACCCCGTGGTGCACCTCCACCGGGCCGCGGTCGGTCAGCCGGGTCTCGTGCGACGCCGCGTGGGCGACGACGACGAGCTGCGCTCCTTCGGCCGCGTTGACCACGCCCTGCAGCGCGCCTGCCAGCTCGAAGAGCTCGTCGCCGGTGAGCGCGCCGGCCTCGGCCGTGAGGCGTGCACCCAGCGACGAGACCGCTTCGCGCAGGGCGGCGATCTCGGTGTGCAGCCGGGTCGTGGACATGCTCCATCATAACCGAACACCTGTTCCACCACAACGTTGTCCACAGCTCGAACAGCGGTGCGGGACACCGAGAGACAGGCGCCCCACGCGTCGCGAGCTCGTCGTGCCGTCCTACCGACCGACCAGGTGCTCGACGGCGAGCTGCTGGAGGCGCACGAACCCGTAGTCACGCTCGGAGGCCTTGTCCGGGTCGAACCCGTCGTCGGTCGCCAGGAAGTCCTCGACGCTCTCACCCTCGTCCATCGTGGGACGCGCGAGGTCCAGCACGCCCGAGTACTCCATCGCCTCCTGGACCCGGGGGTCGGCGCGGAACGCGCGGGCCTTGTCCGCGAGGAGGAGGTAGGTGGACATGCAGGCGCTGGCGGACTCCCAGACTCCGTCCATGTACTCGGTGCGCGAGGGCTTGTAGTCGAAGTGCCTCGGTCCGGTGTAGCGGGGGCCGTCGGGGTAGCCGGGGAAGCCGTTCTCGACGAGGTCGACGGTGAAGAACGCCGAGATGAGGTCGCCGTGGCCGAACACGAGGTCCTGGTCGTACTTCAGGCCACGCTGACCGTTGAGGTCGATGTGGAACAGCTTGTCGCTCCACAACGCCTGGCCGAGGGCGTGCGTGTAGTTCAGGTTCGCCATCTGCTCGTGGCCGGTCTCGGGGTTGAGGCCGACGATGTCGCCGTGGTCGAGCTCGGCGATGAGCGCGAGCGCGTGGCCGGCGGTGGGCAGGAAGATGTCACCGCGGGGCTCGTTCGGCTTGGGCTCCAGGGCGATCCGCATGTCGTACCCCTGGGCCTTGATGTGACCGGCGACGGTGTCCAGGCCCTCCTTGTAGCGCTCCATCGCCGCGAAGACGTCCTTGGACCCGTCGTACTCGCTGCCCTCACGACCGCCCCACATGACGAACGTGGTGGCGCCGAGCTCAGCGGCGAGGTCGACGGCGTTCAGCACCTTGCGCAGGCCGAACCGGCGCACCCCTCGGTCGTTGGAGGTCAGGCCGCCGTCCTTGAACACGGGGTGGCTGAAGGTGTTGGTGGTGACCATCTCGATCACCAGCCCCGCGCTGTCGGTGGCCTGCTTGAACCGGGAGACGATCCGGTTCTTGGTCGCCTCGTCGGCGTCGAACGGGAAGACGTCGTTGTCGTGGAACGTCACCCCCCAGGCTCCGAGCTCGGCGAGCTTGTCGGCGTAGACCCAGGGCTCCAGGGCGGGGCGGCTGGGACCGCCGAACGGGTCGGTGCCGGTCCAGCCGACGGTCCACAGACCGAACGAGAACTTGTCTTCGGGGGTGGGCTGACGAACCACGAGGTGCTCCTTCATCGGCTTTGTTGTTCCATACAACATAATCCCCGGCATGGGCTATCGTCAAGGCGTGGCCTCGACGAATACTCCGTCGCCGGCGCGGCCCGCGGCCCGCGAGGCCGCGCCGGCATCCAGTGCGCGACAGGCGACCCTTCGGGAGAGCAACCTGGCCCTGGTGGCCCGGACGGTCTGCGCCTCGGTCGTGCCGCCGTCGCGGGCGACCGTCGCCGCGACGGACGTCGATGACCCGGTCCACGGCGTCGCGGCTCGTCGACGAGCTGGTCACGGGCGGCGTCCTGGACGAGCTGGAACCCCCCACGCTGAACCTGCGCGGCCGTCCGGCGACCCCGTTGGCGGCAGGCGCCGGGCTCGCCGCCCTCGGGTTGCAGGTGAACGCCGGCTTCGTGGCCGCGCGCGTCGTGGACCTGCGCGGCCGCACCCTGGCGGACCGCGTCCACTACGACGACTTCGTCGGATCCGACCCGCAACAAGCGCTGGCACGGCTCGCCCAGGTCGGCGCCGAGGTGCTGGGTCAGGTGCCCCCCGGGACCCGACTGGTCGGCGCCGGCCTCGCGCTGCCCGGCATCGTGTCGGCCGATGACGGACACCTGCTCCTGGCACCCAACCTCGGGTGGTCCGACCTGCACCCGACCCGGCTCCTGGACCCGGCCGCGCTGGGCGGCCTGGTGCCGCGCATCGGCAACGAGGCCGACCTGGCCGCGCGCACGGTGACCGAGTCGGCCCCCGGGAGGCCGAGCCACCTGCCCGACTTCATCTACCTGTCCGGCGAGATCGGCATCGGCGGGGCCGCAGTGCTCGGTGGGCAGGTCATGACCGGACGGCACGGCTGGGCCGGCGAGGTCGGGCACGCCAGCGTCGACCCCGACGGCCCGCGCTGCCCGTGCGGCTCCACCGGCTGCCTGGAGAGGTACGCCGGCAAGCACGCCATCCTGACCGAGGCCGGGCTCCCCCTGGGCACGACCCCCCAGCAGCTCGCCGAGGCGGCGCGGTCGGGGGACGCCGGCGCGCAGCGGGCGGTGCGCCGAGCCGCGTGGGCCCTCGGGGTCGTCCTCGCCGGCGTCATCAACGTGCTCGACATCCCCGTGGTCGTGCTCGGCGGACACCTCGGCCAGATCGCGGACCTGCTGCGCCCGGACCTCGAGCAGCACCTGCGCGACCGCACCGTGTCGGCCCGCTGGGTGGAGCCGACCATCGTCGCGGCCGAGGGCGATCCGGCACCGGGCGCGACGGGCGCGGCTCTCCTCGAGCTCTCGACCGTCCTGGCCGACCCGGCCGCCTGGACCCAGGCGAGACCGGCCTGAGCCCGGGGACCGGTGACCTGCGCGGGGCAGGTGAAAGGCCCCCCCACATGGCGTCGCCGCGGGTGGAGGGGCCTTTCGCACTGGTGGCAGGTGAAGGATTCGAACGACCAACCGGAAGCAGCTCTGTGCGCATCCGAGGGCGGTGCGACGCTGCTGGACCAGATCCGCCGCCTCGGTCACATGTCCCCCGCAGCGGTGATGCACCAGCACGCCGCAGTTGGACGCCACAGTGAGAGCCGAGGAGGGAGGTGCTTGCCCAAGCCTCGCTTGATCTGCGGGGTGCGCTTTTGACCGGGGTCGACGCCTTCGCTGCGGCTCGACCTCGCCCTCATCACCCTGCACGGCGACAGGGTGGATGCCTTTGGTACCGCCGATGTCTGCGGTCCGACGTCCGGTCGTTCCAGAGCTCAACGGTGAACTCGACGAGGTCGTGGATCGCACAGCGTCCCCTACGATGGGAGCGTGCGCGCAGTCCAGGTGACCCGGCTCGACGGGCCCGATGCTGTAGAGGTAGTCGATGTGCCCGACCCTCGTGGCGAGGGGGTGGTGATCGAGGTCGCCGCGGCTGGGGTCTGCTTTCCCGACGTGCTACTGACCCGCGGTATGTACCAAGTGACACCGGAGCTGCCGTTCGTGCCGGGCTCGGAGGTCGCCGGTGCAGTGCGGACGGCGCCGGCCAGCAGCGGGCTGGGCGTCGGCGACCGGGTCGCCGCGTTTCCGTTCGTCGGGGGGTTCGCCGAGCTGGTCCATGTCGACCCGGCGGTGGTCTTCCCACTGCCCGACACTGTGACGTTCGAGCAAGGTGCGGCATTGCCTATGAACTACCTGACCTGCCAGTTCGCGTTGCGCGAACGGGGTCGATTGACCGATGGGGAGACGGTGCTGGTGCACGGCGCGGCGGGTGGCATCGGCACCGCCGCGGTGCAGCTGGCCGCGGCGTGGGGAGCCCGGGTCATAGCCGTGGTGTCATCGGACGAGAAGGCCCAAGTGGCCAGAGACGCCGGTGCTCACGAGGTGGTCATGGCCGACGGGTTCCGCGTTGCGGTGGCCGACCTCACCGCTGGGCGCGGGGTCGACGTCGTGGTCGACCCAGTTGGCGGCGACCGCTTCACCGACTCGCTTCGGTCGATGGCGCCTGGTGGCCGGCTGCTGGTCATCGGGTTCACCGCGGGGGAGATCCCCCAGGTCAAGGTCAACCGGCTGCTGTTCGGCAACCTCTCGGTCGTCGGCGTTGGCTGGGGGGCCTGGTGGACCGGGCAGGAGGGCCCCGGGCCCGGCTACCTGCGTCAGCAGTGGGACGAGCTCGTGCCACTGCTCGAGTCGGGCGCGATTAACCCTGTCATCGGTGAGGTGCATGAGCTCGACGACGTCGTCGCCGCCCTCACCGCCGTGGAGGAGCGGCGAGCCACCGGCAAGGTCCTGCTCACGCCCTGACCCCCCAAGTCCGTGACTGCCCACGATCGGGGCGTTGGCATGTCCGCGCGCCGGGTGCGGACGGGGACGGGTATCGAGTGCTTTCGCCGTCCCGCGGCGTGGGACCTGCCGCGACTGCCGCCTCGTCGGCTTCATCACCGTGAGCTCGCAGGAACTCGGTGGGCTGCTGCGTGGATCCGCAGTCGCGAGCGTCCGGCCGCCAGCCTTCCGTCGGTCGCCTCCTCGCCGACCCCACCTCCCTCAACCGCCGAGAGACCACCGGGGTGGACGGCAGGCTGTGTCGCACCGCCGTCAGCGGGCGAGGAACCGGGCGATCAGGGTTTGCGCTTCATGGCCTCTCACCATCTCAGTGATCGTGCGCGCCTCCTCCTCGCCGGTCTCGTCGCGGGACATCTCCCACCCCTGCCGCAGCAGCCGGCGCACCGTGCCGAGCGCAGTCGCGGGGCCGCCCGCGAACTGGGCAGCCAGGTCCCGCGCGCGGGCCTCGGGGTCCACGACGACCTCCGAGACCAGGCCCCAGCTGAGTGCATCCTCGGCCGTGGCCGGCGTGCCGGTGAGGGCGAACGCGAGTGCCCGCTGCTGACCGACGGCCCGCGGCAGGAGATACGAGAGGCCACAGTCGGGCGTGAAGCCGATGCTGGGATAGGCGAAGACGAACTTCGTGTCGGGCGCGGCCACGATCACGTCGCAGCTGAGCATGAGCGCCAGCCCCGCCCCGGCGACCGCTCCCCTCACCGCGACGACGACGGGCTTCTCGACCGCGGCCAGGGCCAGGAACGCCGCATCCAGCTCGGACGCGAGCTGGTGGATGTAACCCGGCTGGTCGGGCGCCGCCGCGAAGGAGGCCACGTCGCCCCCGGCGCAGAACCGCGGCCCCGCCCCGGTGACAAGAAGGGCCCGGACCTCCACGTCATCGGTCGCCCGCTCCACGGTGGCAGCGAACTCCCTCGTGGTGTCGAGGTCGAAGGCGTTGGCGGACTCGGGGCGGTACAGCTCGATGTGGGCGACGGCGTCGGCGACGGCGTACCTCACCAGGGCCACGTCAGACCCTCCGGAAGAGCGCGGCCAGCGCCTGGCCCCCGCCGATGCACATCGTCACGATGCCGAGCTCGAGGTCGCGGCGGACGAGGTCCTTGGCGACGCGCAGCGACAGGATCGCACCGGTGGCCCCGACGGGGTGGCCCAGGGCGATGGCGCCGCCGTACGGGTTGACCCTCGCCGGGTCCAGCTTGGCGTCGCGGATGACCGCGACGGCCTGCGAGGCGAAGGCCTCGTTGAGCTCGACCGTCCCGATGTCCGAGGGCGAGGTGCCGGTCTTCGCGAAGAGCGCGTCGAGCGCAAGGACGGGTGCGTAGCCCATGAGCTCGGGCTCGATGGCCGCCGTGGCGACCGCCTCGAGGCAGACCAGCGGGGTCAGGCCGCGCTCGGCGGCTGCGGACTCCCGCGCCAGCACGACGGCCGCACCACCGTCGTTGATGCCCGAGGCGTTGCCGGCCGTGACCGAACCGCCCGCGCTGAAGGCCGGGCGCAGGCCGGCCAGCGTCTCGAGGGTGGTGCCGGGCTTGGGGTGCTCGTCCCTGTCGGCCACGAAGGGCCTGCGCCCACCGACCTCGACCGGGACGATCTCCTGCGCGAAGGCAGCCTGGGCCTGCGGAGCGGCGGCGCGGCGCTGGGACTCGACGGCGAACTCGTCCTGCTCCTGGCGCGAGACGTCGTACTTGGTGGCCACGTTCTCGGCGGTCACGCCCATGTGGATGTCGTGGAACGGGTCGGTGAGCATCATGACGGTGCCGTCGACGAGCGACCGGTCGCCGAGGCGGTAGCCGTCGCGCGCCCCGAAGTCGTAGAAGGGCATCCGGGTCATCGACTCGTCTCCCCCGGCGACGGTAATGTCCAGGTCGTTCCAGCGCATCTCCATCGCCGCCGACCAGATGGCCTGCAGGCCCGAGCCGCACAGCCGGTTGACGGTGTACGCCGGCGTGCTCTTCGGCAGACCGGCGGCGATCGCGACGCGCCGCGCGTTGTAGGCGTCGGGGCCGACCTGGCCGATGCAGCCCATCACCACCTCGCTGACATCGGCGCCGTCGACCCGGGCCCGAGCCAGCGCGCCCCGGACAGCGGTCGCGCCCAGCTCGTGGGCGGGGACGTCCTTGAACATGCCGCCGAAGCTGCCCACCGGGGTGCGGGCGCCGTCGACGATGACGATCTTCCCTGTGCTCATCGCTCGATCCTAGGTGCTGGGTTCGCGAGACTGCGGCCGGCGTGGCGCGTCTGACACCCGGTCTGCAGGCTCCACGCGGTGCGGCCGCGGACCACGCACGCAGGCCGGTGAGGGAGCGGTGACGCGGGCGAGGGTCAGCGCCACCCGCGCGCCGCTGACGCCAGGATGTCCGCCAGCTCGCGGCGTCGGGGGTCGATCTCCTCGCGCATGCCGACGACCGCGACCGCCGCGACCACTCGGCCGCGCTCGCGGACCGCGATCGCGACGCCGTCCCCGGTGTCCGAGCTCCTTGCCGTGGCACACACACCCGTCTCGAGGATCGCGGGCATCTCCTCGAGGAGGTCCTCGACGCGCTGCTGCTCCTCGGGTGGGGCCGCCCGCAGGTGCGACCAGAGGTCGCGGCGGTCCATGTGGGCGAGCAGGACCCAGCCCGAGGACGTCCGCAGCAGGGGGCGACGCACCCGGCTCTCCACGAGGTAGGCGAACCGCGCGTCGGTCCCGCTGTGGTCGATGTAGAAGGCGTTGGTGCCCACCGCGACCGCGAGAACGGCGCCCAGCCCGGTCTGCTCGTGCAGCTCGACGAGGGCCTGGTGAGGCACGACGCTGACGACGGGCCGGTCGGCGATCAGGTTGAGCAGGTAGGGCGCCGCGCCGAGGGTGTACCGGCGGTCGGTCTCGTCGAGGTAGCCGGTGGCGACCAGGCCGTTGACCAGGCCCTGGGCCGAGCTGACCGGCGCGTCGGTGGCGCGGGCGAGCTCGGTCAGGGTCAGGCCCTCCGCGCTGCGGGCGGCGGCTTCCAGCAGGGCCGCCACCCGGTCGACCATCCGGTGTCGCGGGCGAGGCTGCGGACGATCGGCCATCTGAGCATGCTTACGTATACACGTAAGGGAGTCAACCATTGCGTAACGGTTCGAGCCGTGGGAGGGTGGCGACTTCCTGTGGTCCCCGTGGAAGGCTCCCGCGATGGCGCGCCCGCTCATCCCCCCGGTCGTCACCGAAGGGCCCGCGCTGCACGCCCTGCGCCTCGAGGTGCGCGGCTTCCTCGGCGAGCAGGTCGCCGCCGGCGCGTTCGTCCCGCACGTGGACACGTGGCTGACCCGCTGGGACCGCGACTTCACCGGTGAGCTCGCGCGCCGCGGCTGGCTGGGCATGGTCATCCCCACCGAGTACGGCGGCCAGGGCCGCAGCTTCCTCGAGCGCTTCGTCGTCACGGAGGAGCTGCTCGCCGTCGGGGCTCCGGTCGCGGCGCACTGGGTCGCCGAGCGCCAGATCGGGCCGTCGCTGCTCCGGTACGGCACGGAGGAGCAGAAGCACGCCTACCTCCCGGGCATCAGCGCCGGAGAGATCTCCTTCGGCATCGGGATGAGCGAGCCCGACTCCGGCTCGGACCTGGCGAGCGTCCGCACCAGGGCGGAGCAGGTCGAGGGTGGGTGGCGGCTCACCGGCACCAAGGTGTGGACCTCGGGCGCCCACGAGGCCGACGGCTTCTTCGTGCTGGCCCGGTCCGCGCCGCTCGACCCGGCCCACCGGCACGCGGGCCTGAGCCAGTTCATCGTCGACCTGCGGGCCCCGGGCGTCACCATCCGCCCGATCACCTCGATGGGCGGGGACCACCACTTCAACGAGGTGCACCTCGACGGGGTCCTCGTCCCCGACAACCGGGTCCTCGGCACCGTCGGTGAGGGGTGGGTCCAGGTCACGTCCGAGCTCGGGTTCGAGCGCAGCGGTCCGGAGCGGGTGCTGTCCACCTTCCAGCTGCTGGCCGCAGCCGCCGGCGCCATGGCCGACGGCCGGCTTCCGCGCGACGGCGGCCTCGGTCGGCACGTGGCCCGCGTCGCGGCCCTGCACCAGATGTCCTTCGCCGTCTCGACGGCGCTCGAGGCCCACGAGAACG
Organism: uncultured Actinomycetota bacterium; assembly: GCA_963795035.1. Lineage (GTDB taxonomy): Bacteria > Actinomycetota > Actinomycetes > Actinomycetales > Dermatophilaceae > Oryzobacter. Next base: position 231,802 of record CAWCFZ010000007.1, read on the forward strand.
CCGACACTGCAGCGGCCGTTGTCAAGGTCCTCGGGACCACCGAAGAGGGCGACATCGCCGACTACGTCGACACCCTCACCGGCGCCGGGTGGGACGCGGACGACCACCTCACGACCCTGCTCCGAGCCGCGGTCATCCAACGGCCCGGCTTCACGCTTCGGGGTGGCACCAACGAGATCCTGCGCGGCGTCATCGCTCGCGGGCTGGGGCTGCGCTGATGAGCGAGCACACCCCCGAGCTCGCCCTGCGGACGGCAGCCGACCCCGACCTCGTCGCCATGATGACCGACCTCTTCGCGGCCTACCGCTCCTCGCGCCCGGCGCCCACGCAGGCCACGGACTTCGACCCCACCCTGTGGGCCCGGCTCGACGAGCTGGGGCTGACCCGGCTGACGGCGGCCGAGGACCGGGGCGGGAGCGGCGGCAGCTGGGTCGAAGGGGCGGCCCTGCTCGGGCTCGCGGCCGGGGCGGCCGCACCCGTCCCGCTCGCCGAGAACGACCTGGCCGACTGGCTGCTCGGCTCCGCCGGGCTGCCCCACGACGGCACCCTGCGGACCGTGTGCCGCCCGGGCCCGTCCGGGGTCGCCGACGCCGTGACGTTCGGCAGGGACGCGGCGTCCCTCGTGGCGCTCTGGCAGGACACGCAAGGATGGCGCGTCGCCGACGTCCCGGCGGCCCGGGCCACCGTCACGCACCGGCGCAACGTCGCCGGGGAGCCCAGCGACCGGGTCGAGTTCGAGCTCTCGGACCTCAGGGCGGGGACCCCCGTCGACGACGAGGTCGGCTTCCGCCTGCACCAGCGTGGCGCCCTCGCCCGCTCGGCCCAGGTCTGCGGCGGGATGGAGCGCGTCCTCGAGCTCGTGCTGACCCACGTCAGGGAGCGCGAGCAGTTCGGCCGCCCGATCGGCAGGTTCCAGGCCGTGCAGGTCCTCGTCGCCGACATCGCGACCGAGACGTCCCTGGCCCGGGCCGCGACCGACACCGCCGTCGCGCTCGCCGCAGCCTCCGGCTGGCAGGACCCTGGCCTGCCCTTCGCCGTCGCCGTGGCGAAGAGCTGCGTCGGCCACGCCTCCTCGACCGTGGTGCGCAACGCCCACCAGGTGCTCGGTGCCATCGGCACGACCCTCGAGCACGAGCTGCACCTGGTGACCAGACCGATCCTGGCCCGTCGCAGCGACTACGGGTCGGTGCACGAGTGGGACGAGGCGCTCGCAGCGCTCGCGGTCGCGGCCGGCACGGACCGGTTGTGGTCCCTCATCACGCAGGGCCCTGCCTCCGGGCAGTCCTGAGAACCCTCGGCCCCGGAACCCACCGGCGCCGATCCGCCCCAGACTCCCAGGAGCAAGGAGCTTGACATGACCGAGGTCCGGTATGCCGTCCAGGACGGCGTCGCCGTCCTGACCCTCGACGCCGGTGCGCGACGCAACGCGCTGTCCGTCGAGATGGCGGCCGAGCTCGCCTCCGCGGCCCGGGCCGCGGAGTCCGACCCCGCCGTCGGCGCCGTCGTCGTCACCGGTGGCCAGCACTTCTGCGCCGGCGCGGTCCGCAGCGTGCTCGCCGACACCGGGCTCGACCCGGCCGAGGACACCGCCTATCGCAACCTGGAGACGATCTACGACGCGTTCACGACGATCGGCTCGCTGGGCGTCCCGACGATCGCGGCCGTCCGCGGCGCGGCTGTCGGCGCCGGCCTCAACCTCGCGCTGGCCACGGACCTGCGGGTCGTCTCGCGCACCGCGCGACTGCTCTCGGGCTTCGCCCAGATCGGGATCCACCCGGGCGGGGGGCACTTCACCCTGCTCGCCCGCGCCGGTGGTCGCGAGGCGGCTGCCGCCATGGGCCTGTTCGGCGACGAGGCAGACGGGGAGCGGGCGGTGGCGCTGGGGCTGGCCTGGGCGGCCTACGACGACGAGGACGTCGAGCCCCGGGCGCTCGCCCTCGCGACCAGGGTCGCGAAGGACCCCGCGCTGGCCCGGCGGATGGTCGGGAGCTTCCGCCGGGAGACCGTCCCCGGTGGTGTGCCGTGGGACGTCGCCGTCGAGCTCGAGCGGTCTCCGCAGATGTGGTCGCTGCGCCGCAAGCACGGGGCCTGACGCGGCCCGGTCCCGCCATGTTGTGAACCAAACGTCTGGTTGCCTAGAGTCCGAGAAGAACCTAGGGTGTCCTTGAGTGAGGGACGGCGCCGCGCGGCACCGCGGTGCGCCCGCCTGCCGAACCGACTGATCGGGGCACCCTGAAGTGAGCATCGTCACCACCGCGTTCCGGGACCGGACTGCCATCCTCACGATCGACAACCCGCCGGTGAACACGGGCAACACGGCACAACGCACAGCCCTCGCCGAGGCGCTCTCGGCCCTGGCCGGCGTCGACCTGGACGGCGTGGTGATCGCCAGCGCCGGCCGCCACTTCTACGCCGGATCGGACCTGCGCGAGTTCGACTCCGAGCTCCTCGCGGAGCCCCAGCTGCCCGACGTCATCGCGTGCATCGAGGCGCTGCCCGTGCCCGTGGTCGCGGCGGTCACCGGCCTCGCCCTGGGTGGAGGGTTCGAGCTGGCACTCGGGTGCGACGCCCGGATCGCCGACCCCCGGGCCGGTTTCGGCTTCCCGGAGGTCAACTACGGCATGTTGCCGGGTGCCGGCGGCACCGTCCGCGTCCCCCGACTCGTGGGGGTGCCGCGGGCGATCGAGCTCGTCACCTCGGCGCGACAGGTCATGGCCGAGGAGGCACTCGCACTGGGCATCGTGGACGCGGTCGTGCCGGCGGACCAGCTCCTCCAGCGCGCCGTCGAGCTGGCGCGCGCACGCAGCGGCAAGACCCCGGTCCGCGACCTGCCGGTGCCGCCGATCGAGCAGGGCGAGGTCGACGCCGCGCTCGCGTCGCTCCCCAGGCGGGCCCGGCCGAACGTCGTGCAGGCAGCGGAGACGGTCGTGCGCGGGGCGACCCTCGATATGCAGATGGCCTTCGCCGAGGAACGAGCCCTGTTCCACCAGCTGCGGCTGTCGGAGGAGTCGCGGAGCCTGCGGTACCTGTTCTTCGCCAAGCAGCACGCCGCGAAGGACCTGAGGACTGCGGCGAAGCCGCGGCCGGTCGCCACGATCGGCGTCATCGGTGCCGGCACCATGGGCGCCGCACTGGCACGCACCCTCCTCGCCAAGCAGCTGGACGTCATCGTGGTCGACACCGACGCCGATGCCCTCGCCCGACTCCCGGAAGGGGTCTCGACGGCGACGACCACGGCCGCACTGGCCGACGCCGACCTGGTCATCGAGGCCGTCTTCGAGGACATGGCGGTCAAGCAGGCGCTCCTGGCGCAGCTGGAGCCCCTGCTGCGGCCGGACGCGGTGATCGTCAGCAACACCTCCTACCTCGACCTGGACGAGATGGGCGCGGCCCTGTCCGCCCCCGAGCGGTTCGCCGGTCTGCACTTCTTCAACCCGCCGGACCGCAACCCCCTCGTCGAGGTGGTCCGCACCGCGGCCACGGACGACGCCACGGCGGCCACGCTCGGCGCGCTGGTCAGCAGGCTCGGCAAGGTCGGGATCCTGGCCGGGGTCGACGACGGCTTCGTCGGCAACCGGGTGTACTCCGACTACCGCACGCAGGCCGAGTTCTGCGTGGAGGAGGGGGCGAGCCCCCAGGAGGTCGACGCCGCCTGCGTCGCCCTCGGTCTCGCGATCGGACCGTTCGCGGTGGGTGACATGTCCGGCCTCGACATCGCCTGGGCCCGCCGGACGCGGCTCGCGGCGGGGCGTGACCCCGAGCAGCGGTACGTCGAGATCGCGGACCGGCTGTGCGAGGCCGGGAGGCTCGGCCGCAAGACCGGAGCCGGCTGGTACCGCTACCCCGACGGAGCGACGCGCGGCGAGCCCGACCCCGACGTCGAGGCCGTCATCGCCCGGGCTCGGGCGGACAAGGGGCTGGAGCCGCGGAGCGTGCCGGCGCAGGAGATCCAGGACCGGATGCTGGGCGCCATGGTGGCGGCCGCCGCGGTGGTCGTGCGTGACGGTGTCGCCCAACGGGCCTCGGACGTGGACGTGGCGCTCACCGAGGGCTTCGCCTTCCCGAAGCGGCTCGGCGGACCCGTGCGGGCCCTCGCGCGACGACCGCGCGAGGAGGTGCTCGGCATCCTGGCGACCGTTCACCGCTCCTGTCCCGTCACCTTCGCCGTCCTGGAGCCCGCTGCCCGTGGCCAGCTCCCCCCGGCCGTCGCGGCGGTGCTGGACGACGTGTCGTGACGACGCCGGGCGGCGGGGTGCACGGCCACGTCCCGGTGGTGGGGCCGCGGATCGGCACCCCGCCGCCGCGGGCGGACCCGGGCCAGCTGGAGCTGCTGCGCCACGTGCCCGTCGCGGACGTCAGCGACGCCGTCGGCCGCCTGTACACGATGGCGCCGTCCATCCGGCCGCTCTACGAGCCGATCCGGCCCACGGTCGGCGTCGCGTTGACGGTCAAGGCGGTCCCGGGCGACAACCTCGCCATCCACGGCGCCCTGGGCATGGTCCGGGAGCAGGACGTCCTCGTCGTCGACTGGCTCGGCTACACCCAGGGCTGCGGCTCAGGCGCGGCCTCACTCGTCGGACCGTTCGAGAGAGGTCTGCGAGGGGTCGTCGTCGACGGGGGCTGGCGCGACGTCGCCGACCTGCAGGCGCACGGCTTCGCCGTCTTCGGCCGTGGTGAGGCCACCTTCTCCCCCGCGAAGAACGACCCGGGCGAGATCAACGTCCCGGTCTGCTGTGGTGGGGTGGTCGTCGAGCCCGGCGACATCGTGGTGGCCGGCAGCGCCGGCGTCGCCGTCATCCCGCGAGCGAGCCTCGACGAGGTGGTGCGCTCGCTGACAGACGGTCCACGCGTGCCCGGGGCCGATGCGGCCGCGGCCCAGGAGCGGCACGAGCAGGCGTTCGGGTCCCGCGGAGGACGCCGCGCATGAGCCGTGGCGACGCTCCCCCCACCCAGCCGCGCCCTGCTCGCCGGGGGCGGCTGCAGCGGGTGAGCGGCGTGGACGACGTCCGCGACCTGGCCCGCCGTCGGCTGCCGCGCACGGTGCGTGACTTCGTCGAGGGCGGCGCCGAGGAGGAGCTGACCATCGCGCGCAACCGGCAGGCGTTCCGCGACCTCTCCTTCGTCCCCCGGGCGCTGACCGACGTGTCCTCGCGCAGCCAGGCCACCACGCTCCTCGGGACGCCGGTCAGCTCGCCGCTCGTCCTGGCTCCGGTGGGGCTCGCCGCCCTCGCCCATCCGAGCGGGGAGGTCGCGGCGGCCCGCGCCGCCGCGAACCAGGGCCTGATCTCCACCCTCAGCTCGGCGTCGGCGTGGAGCCTGGAGGACGTCGCCGCGTCCTGCGTCGGACCTCGGTGGTTCCAGCTCTACGTCTGGCGCGACCGGGAGCTGACCCGGCGCGTCATCGAGAGGGCACGCGCGGCGGGGTTCGGAGCCCTGTGCCTCACGGTCGACGTCCAGGTCAGCGCCCGGCGCCAGCGGGACATCCGCAACGGCTTCACCGTGCCGCCGCGTCCGAGGCTGCGCCAGGCGGGGGACCTGGTGCGGCACGCCGGGTGGTTCCGTCGGCTCGCCGTCAGCGAGCTCGCCGGGCACCCGCTGACGATGGGCAACTTCACCTCCGGCGACCTGGGCGCGCAGAACCGGCTGCGCACGGTCGAGATGGCCAACGCGTTGTTCGACCCGAGCGTCAGCTGGCGTGACCTCGAGTGGCTCAAGGACGTGTGGGGCGGCCCGGTCGTCGTCAAAGGCGTGATGACCGGCGACGACGCCCGCCGGTCGGTCGACGCGGGGGCCGACGCGGTCTGGGTGTCCAACCACGGTGGCCGGCAGCTCGACGGGCTGCTCGCCACCGCCGACGTCCTCCCGGAGGTGGTGGCGGCGGTCGGGGGCCAGGCGGAGGTCTACCTCGACGGCGGCATCCGCCGCGGGAGCGACGTCGTCAAGGCGGTGGCGCTGGGTGCTCGGGCGTGCATGATCGGCCGGCCCTGGATGTACGGTCTGGCAGCCGACGGCCAGGCCGGCGTCGAGGTGGTCCTGGACCTCCTGCGCACCGAGATCGACACCACGCTCGCCCTGCTGGGACGACCGACCCTCGAGTCGCTGGACGCGGGGGCCGTGTCCACCGGGCGGGTCTGACGCGACGGCCGAGGTCGGTGCCGTCAGTCGAACCGGATGCCGAACTTCACGTGCCCGGGGACCGCGCTGCGCGCCGCGTCGAGGGCCGCCGGCAGGTCGGCCAGCGGGAACAGCCGCGGCAGGAGCGGGGTCGGGTCGATGCGTCCGGTGCGGATCGCCTCCCACGCCTCGCGGAACGAGGAGTGGGCCGGCTCGGCCTGCGCGTCCCAGCAGAACTCGATCGTCGGCTTCTGTCGGAACAGGGTCCCGAACGGCAGGGTGATCTCATCGCCCTCCGGCATGCCGAACATGCCGATGCGTCCGTCGACGGCGACGCAGTGCACGGCCTGGACACGTGTCAGGTCCTTTCCCGCAGCCTCGACCACCAGGCGTGCGCCCTCCGGCGCCACCTCATGAACAGCGTCCACGACGGCGTCCCCCGCGGCGAGCACGCCCAAGGTGGCGCCCATCGCCCGGGCCACCTCGAGGCGGTGTGGGTGCAGGTCGGAGACGACGACGTCGTCGAAGCCGGCCGCCCTGCACAGCCAGGTGAAGCACAGGCCGACCGGACCTGCGCCCAGGACCACGGCCGTCCCCTCCCCCGCCCCCGCCCAGAACCGCTTCATGGCGAAGATCGTCGTGCCGAGCTGCTGGGCCAGCACGGCGGTCGTCGGGTCCGTCCCGGGCGGGAGCGGGATCACCAGGGAGCTCGGCAGCACCTGGAACGGGGCGAAGCCCCCCGCGTGCACCATGTTCGGGACGGCGAGCACGAGGTCGCCCTCCGCGAACGCCGCATCCGAGCTCTCGGCGACGACCCCCACCGACTCGTGGCCCGGGTAGCCCGGACGGTGCTCCCCGCTCACGGGTGAGTCGAAGACCACGTGGACGTCACTGCCGCAGATCGTGGACACCAGGGTGCGCAGCAGCACCTGCCCGGGACCCGTGACGGACGGGGTCGGCGCCTCGACGACGGCCATGACGCCCTGGCTGGTCAGCAGTCCGGTCTGCATGGGTGGCTCTCCTCCTCGGTGGGTCGGGCTCAGATCACTCCGTCGGACGCCAGGCGAGCCCGCTCCTGCGCGCCGATCCCGACCCACTCCCCGTAGACCAGGTCGTTGTCCTCGCCCAGGTCCGGCGCGGTCCGCCAGACGGCTCCGGGGTCCCCCACGAAGGTCGGGACGACGCCCTGCATCCGGACCTCGCCCAGGTCCCGGTCCGCAACGGTCACGATCGACCCGCGCTCGGCGACGATCGGGTCGGCGAGGATGTCGTCGACGTCGAAGACCCGGGAGGCCACGACGCCCGCCTGCTCCATCGCGTCCAGGCACTCCTGGCTGTCGTGCTGGGCGATCCACGCGCGCAGCCCGTCGTCGAGCTCCTGGGTGCCGGCGACCTGCGCCCGCTGGGTCTCGTACTTCGAGGTGTCGAGGCCGAGGAGGCGCGCGATGTTGGACACCGACCGGGGGGTACCCGAGGTGACGGTCACCCAGCCGTCGTCAGCCGACCGGTAGACGTTGACGACCGCGGCGGGTGCGACGGCCAGCTGGTTGCCCGAGCGCATCGGCGCGTAGCCCAGCTGGTCGCGCAGGATGACCTGCCACTCCACGAGCCGGAACAGCGTGTCGGACAGCGCCAGGTCGATCCACTCACCCTTGCGCTCGGGGTCGCGCTCGCGACGGTGAAGGGCGGCGGTGACGGCGAAGGCACCCATGAGCCCGGTCGTGGCGTCGCCGTGCGAGAAGCCGGTGTGCACCGGTGGCCCGTCGGGGAACCCGGTCAGGTGCACGAGCCCGCTGCGGGCCTCGCCCATCTTCCCGAAGCCGGGGGAGTTGCGCTTGCTGGTGCGGGCCCCGTACCCGGAGATCTGCAGCAGGATCGCCGACGGGTTCACCTGCTGGAGGCTGGCCCAGTCCAGGCCGTACTTCTCGACCGTGTCGGCCCGGAACGTCACGATGACCACGTCGGCCCACCTGACCAGGCGCTGGGCCAACGCCCGACCGTCCTCGACGCGCAGGTCGAGGCTCACCGACCTCTTGTTCCGGCCCAGGACCTTCCACCACAGGTGCGTGCCGTCCTTCTCCGGGCCCATGTAGCGGGCACTGTCCCCCTTGCCGGGAGGCTCCACGTGCACGACGTCGGCGCCCAGGTCCGCCATCAGCGTCCCGGCCAGCGGGCCCGCGATCACCTGGGCGAACTCGACGACCTTCACCCCGGACAGCGGCCCCTGCGGCCCGGCACCGGGGGCCGGGTCCGGGGCCTCAGCAGGGTCATGGCCGTGGTCGGGGTCAGGGGCCTGGGCAGGGTCAGCGCTTCGGGCAGGGTCAGTGGACATCGGACGGCTCCTCCTGAGGTGGGGTCGGGTCGGGTCGGGTCACCGGGCCCGGGCACGGCGCTCACGTCGCCGTCCAGCGAGGGTCGCGCCGCTCGGTGAACGCCCGGGCACCCTCGCGCGCGTCGTCGGTGTCGAGCAGGGTCGACAGCTCGTCGTCGTTGCGCGTCCAGAACGAGGAGTCCCACGAGTCGTCGGCGCGGTGCGCCCGGTGGACGAGGCGCTTGGTCGCCTCGACCGCGAGCGGCGCGTTGCGGGCCACCCGCTGCGCGAGGTCGACAGCCGCCTCGAGGCAGCGACCGGGTTCGGACACCTCGTTCACCAGGCCCCAGCGCAGGGCGCTCGCCGCGTCCATCGGCTCGCCGGTGAGCGCGAGCCAGAGCGCGACCTTCGGCGGGATCTGACGGTGCAGGCGTAGCACGCCGCCTCCGTTGGCGGCGAGCCCGCGACGCACCTCGGGCAGGGCGAAGGTGGCCGCCGGGTCAGCGACGGCGAGGTCGCAGGCGAGCACGATCTCGGCGCCACCACCCAGCGCCGGGCCGTTGACGGCCGCGACGACCGGCTTGGCGACCCAGTGCCGGACCATGCCGGCGAAGCCCCACTCGGGATGCCCGGTCGCCGGGCGCACCCCCTCGGCGATCTCCTTGAGGTCGGCACCGGCGCAGAAGGCACGGCCGGTGCCGGTCAGCACCACCGCGCGGACCGCGGGGTCGTTCGCCGCCTCCTCCAGCGCGCTGCCCAGGGCTGCGGCCAACGCGGTGTTCACCGCATTGAGGGCGGCCGGTCGGTTCAGCCTGAGCACGCACACCGCGCCGTGCCGCTCAACCGCCACCGGGGTCTGGTCGCTGCTCGCCATCTGTCCTGCTCCTGTCATGGGGCCACGTCCGCGTCCGACACTGCGCTCTCGCGGGCCACGGCCTCGGCCACGCGTCCGGAGCGCCCGAAGGCCGCGTCGAACACCACGGCGACGAGCACCACGACCGCAGCGGCCAGGAAGATCCTGCCGGTCCCCGTCCACAGCCCGGAGCCGGTCGCCCACAGGGCGAACAGCAGCGACGAGATGCCGACGAAGACGTCGTAGAAGGCCACCATCGCGCCGATCGCCGCGCCGCGCTGCTCCACCGGCACCCGCCCCGCCCCGACCGCGCCCAGGGCGGGCCACAGCGCGCTGTGCCCGGCTGCCACGAGCATCGCCCCGACCACGGCGACCGCCGTCGCGGGAGCCGTCGCCAGCACGACCAGCCCCGCGGCCGTGACGACCAGCGCGGGCCGCAGGGAGCGGACCAGCCCGTACCGCACCACGAGCGGGACCACGACGAAGCGCCCGACGAGGACGGTCGCGGTGAAGACGCTCAGCACCACCGTCCCGCTGGCACTGCGGCCGTTGAGATGGAGGACGACGAAGCCGATCACGGCCGCGTAGCCCACCGACCCCAGGCCGAAGGTGAACCCGGGGACCAACGCCTCGCGCGGGACCAGGACGGGCCGGCCCTGCTGCCGCGTGAGGGCGGGTGGCCTCGCGGTCCAGCGCAGCGCGGGCAGCCCGAGGAGTGCCGCGACACCGGCGAAGAGCCCGACGCTCCACAGCGACCCGAGCAGCCCCCCGGCCAGCGTGCCCAGCGTCGTCCCACCCCAGACCCCGGCGCCGATCAGGGCGAGCGACTCGGCGCGGCGCTTCGGCTCGGTGATGTCCATCAGCCAGGTCACCGCCGCCACCGCGACCACGGCCTGCCCGAGGCCGTGCAGGATCCGCGCCGCCGCGAGTCCCGAGGCGTCCAGCGGCAGGACCAGCAGGAAACCCGCGACACTGCTCGCGACCAGGCCCACGACCAGCGTCGGACGCCGGCCACGCCGGTCGGACGCCGCCCCGATGAAGCGGCCCACCAGCGCCGCGAACGGGTACACGCTGAGCACCAGGCCGAGCTGGAGGCCCGTCGCGTGCAGCCGGTCGACGAGGTGGACCGGCAGCACCGGCAGGATCGCGCCGACGCCGACGAAGCACGAGAACTGGGCAGCCACCAGCGGGAGGGCGCGCACCGGCACGCCCACCCCCACCAGCCCCCCGCCCGCCACGGCCCTCAGTCCCGCGCGGTCGTGGGGTCGGGCCGGTCGGTCTCCCCCGGGGCCGGCCCGTTCGAGGCGTCCCGCGCCGTTCCCGCCCCCCGCCTGTTAGCGTGCGCCGGGTGGAGGACCTCACCGGCGTGGCGATCGTGACCGGCTCCTCGTCCGGCATGGGCGCGGCCATCGCGCGGCGCCTCGCCGGCGCCGGCATGACGGTCGCGGTCAACTCGCGCTCGTCCGTCGAGGCCGGGGAGGCGGTCGCCGCAGAAATCGGCGGCGTGTACGAGCAGGCGGACGTCGGCGACGAGGCCCAGGCCGACGCCCTCGTCGCCCGCGTCGTGGAGCGCTTCGGGCGGCTCGACCTGCTCGTGAACAACGCGGGCACGACGGTGACCGTCCCGCAGGCCGACCTCGAAGGGGCCACGACGGAGATCTGGCACCGCATCCTCGACGTCAACGTCCTGGGGACGTGGCACATGTCGACGGCCGCCGTGGCCCACCTGGCGGCGAGCCCCGAGGGCCACATCGTCAACATCACCTCGCTGGGTGGTCAACGTCCCATCGGCAGCTCCATCCCCTACTCCGTCAGCAAGGCGGCGGTGGACCACCTCACCCGGCTGCTGGCCTCGACCCTGGGGCCCGCGATCCGGGTGAACGCGGTCGCCCCCGGCTTCGTCGACACCCCGTGGACCGCCGGGTGGAGCGAGATGCGTGAGCAGGTCACGAGCAAGGTCCCGCTGCGCCGGGCGGGGCTGCCGGAGGACATCGCCGACGCCGTCATCGGGTTGCACCGCTCGACCTACGTGACCGGTCAGGTGCTGGCCGTCGACGGCGGCTACCACCTGCGGTAGCGGCCCGCTCGCCGAGTAAGCCCTCACGAGCCGACCTGCGTCCGCTCGACCGGGACGACCGACCGCGTCTCGGCGGAGGTGCGCAGCGCCGTGGTCACCTCCGCGGCCCGCAGGCCGTCGACACCGTCGGCCTCGAACCGCCCGGTCCCGTCCACGGCGGCCGTGAACGACGTCACCTGCCGGGCGTAGAGGTCCTGCATCGCGAAGGTCTCGGCGCCGGTGCCCTCGTCGCCGGACCACGTCAGCTCCCCGCCGTCGGTCCCCCACCACTGGCTCGTGGTGCGCTCCGCGGTGGCCCAGCCGCGCTCCCCCGACAGCGAGACACCGTCCCCGGGCGAGGCCGCGTCGAGGGCGAAGCGGACCGTGGCGACAGCTCCGTTGTCGAAGCGGAGGAGCGCCGCCGCCAGGTCCTCGTACTGCCGACGCGAGTCCCGAACTGCGAGGAGGGCCGACACCTCGTCGACCTCGGCACCGAGCACGAACCGCAACAGGTCGATCCGGTGCACCCCGGCCATGGGCAGCACGCCGCCGCCGGCCAGCGAGGGGTCGTCATACCAGTCCGGGGTCCTCATCGGCGGCACGTGCACGGCGGCGTCCGCGAAGACGGGAGCGCCCAGCTCCCGGCGCGCCACCAGGTCACGAACCCGGGCGTGTGCCGGGTGCTGGCGGTACTGGAAGCCGATCCCGAGCTGGACGCCGGCTCGCGAGCACGCCGCGATCATCGCCAGGCAGTCGCCGGGGTCGTTGGCCATCGGCTTCTCGCAGAGCACGTGCTTGCCCGCCTCGGCAGCCCTGACGACGTGCTCGCGGTGCAGGCCGTTCGGGCTCGCGACGTAGACGATGTCGACCTCGGGGTCACCGAGCATCGCCTCGAGAGACGCGTAGGTGGTCAGCGCGCCGTGGTCCTGCGCGAAGGCCTGCGCCCTCTCGTGTCGGCGGCTCAGCACACCGTGCACCCGCGCGCCGTCGGCCCGGCCGACCGCGGCAGCCATCTGGGCACTGACCCGCCCGCTGCCGATGAAGGCCCAGTGACGGGTCACCGGCGACGGCTCATCGGCCGAGGAAGGTCGTCGTCGCCTTCGACTGCAGGTACTGCTCGAGCGGTCGCTGGGCGAGGCCGAGCGCCGGCACCCTCATCCCGCGTCCGGCTCGTCGATCGGCTCGAAGTAGTCGATGTCGTCGAGCGTCCCGCGGCAGTCGGCGACGTCCTTCCAGACCGCCTTCACCGGCATGCCGATCCGGAGCCGGTCCGCGGCCGTCGCGACGTCGATGCCGCCCACGGTGTGGATCAAGCGGGTGGCCGAGCCGTCCAGCACGACCTCGGCGTACACGTACGGCGGCTTGCGGGTCTGGCCGACGAACTCGAGGTAGATGACCGAGAAGGCCTGCAGCCGGCCGGTGTCTGCGACGTCCACGTGCTGCGCGGTGCGCACGAAGCAGAGGTCGCAGTACTCGCGCGGCGGGACGAGGACGTTCTGGCACTGCGGGCAGAGCGACCCCACGATCCGCCGGTGGGTGGCCAGCTCGTCGAACAGCCGACCGTAGTGCGGGCCGTAGGAGTGCCGGTAGTCCAGCTCGAGAGCGTAGGGCAGCTCGACGATGGGGTCGATCTCGCCCGCGTCCGACGTGCTGCCCTGCGCGCCGCTCTCGTCGAGCACGAAGCCGTCGAGGTCGAGGACCGACTGCGAGGCCGTGTCGGCCCAGACGGCCGTCACCCTGGCCCCGACGGTGACGTCGGGTCCGTCCTCGTTGACGCGGTGCAGGAAGTCGGTGTCTGCGCCGTCGAGGCGGATGAGGGCGAGAACACCCTTCGCCGTCCGCGTCACCGCCGTGATGACACCGGTCTCCGGCATCCGCACGAAGGTCTCCGAGGGGGAGCCGCAGCGGGGGCAGGAGTCCTGCGGTGGGGCCATGACCCGGTCGCACTCCTCGCAGCGGGAGCCGATGATGTGCCGGTTGCCGAGCTCGGCCAGGAAGGACCCGGCAGCACGCCCGGTGGTCAGCGTGTACGGCAGGGAGATCGTGGCCTCGAGGACCTGGGCCTCGTCGATGCCGGTGAGCAAGCCGTCAGTCATGTCTGTTCCCTCAGCCCTTGGTGTTGGAGACGACGGCGACGCCGCGCAGGTTGGCCCAGCCGCCACCCGCCTGCATCAGCCCCACCCGTGCGTCGGGGATCTGGTGGTCACCGGCGCGGCCGCGGACCTGTTGGGCGATCTCCGCCAGGCGGATGAGCGCGGTGGCGCCGATGGGGTTGGCGCCCATGCAGCCACCCGACGGGTTCACGGGGATGTCGCCGTCCATGGCCGTGGCGCCGGATGCCACGAGGTCGGCGGCGCCGCCGGGCTGGCACAGCCCGAGTCCCTCGTAGTAGCTGAGCTCGAAGCACGTGTAGGGCTCCTGCACCTCCACCACGTCGCACTGCCGGCGGGGGTTGGTGATCCCGGCCTGCTGGTAGACCTGCTTCGCCGCGATCATCAGCGGCTCGGACTGGATCATGGAGCGGTGGGCCACGTTCTCGCCCTCGGAGTAGTAGGCCATCCCGCGGATCCAGGCCGGGTCCGCGGACCCCTTGGCGGCGTCCTCGCTGGCCAGCACGACGGCACACGCCCCGTCGGAGATCGGGGGGACGTCGAGCAGCTTGATCGGCCAGCACAGCGGCCGGGAGTTCAGGACGTCCTCGACCGTGACCTCCTTGCGCACGTGGGCGTAGGGGTTGAGCATCGCGTTCTTGTGGTTCTTCACGGCCACCAGGGCAGCGGCTTCCTCGGTGTGCCCCAGCGTGTCCATGCGGGCCCGCCAGTACGCCGCGGAGAAGCCCATGATCCCGACTGCGAACTCCCGTCCCCAGAAGGGGTCGTAGAGCGTTGAGATGGAGTACTGGAGGGCACCCTCGGACAGCTTGTCGTAGGCGACGACGAGCACGCGGTCGCTGAAACCACCGCGGATCTGGTTCACCGCGGCCAGCGCCCCGGCGAGCCCGGTGCCCCCGCCACTGGTGACGCGCACGACCGGCTTCAGCCGGGCGCCGATGGCGTCCACGAGCCACTTCTCCGGCTGGTTGACGGCGGCGAAGAGCACCGGTCCGGTGCACACGACGACGCTGTCGATGTCATCCATCGTCAGCTCGGCGTCCGCCAGGGCTCGCATCACTGCTTCCCGGGCCAGCCCGACCTGCGTCACGTCCTTGCGGCGCCGCGCGTGGTTGGTCTGCCCGGCTCCGATGATTGCCACGTTTCGCACGCTCAGACCTCCAGGGTGAAGACGCAGTGGTTCTGCATGCCCAGTCCGCCTGAGCCATGGACGAGTGCGCGGCTTCCGACGTCGGCATCCCCTCGCCGTCCGGCCAGGCGTTCCGACGCCTCGGCGAGGCGGACGAGGCCGGTGGCCATGATCGGGTCGGCGGGAATCGCTCCCCCGAGGGGTTGAGCGAGACCGGGGCGCCGTCGGCGTACGCGTCCACGCCGTGGCCGCGCTCGGCGAGGCCGAGTGCCTCGACCACCATCGCCTCGCCCGCCGCGGAACCCGCGGACACCTCCGCGAGCCCGATGCCCGAGACGTCGGTGATGCCCGACCGTCGCATGGCCATGGCCCCGGCCGCCTGGCACGCCTCCAGCTCCCCGGGGGCGCGGTCGGCGATGAAGTGACTGTCCATCGCGCTGCCCATCCCGGTGATCCACACCGGGCGGTCGGTCACGCGTCTCGCGATGCGCTCGGTGGCCAGCAGGACGACGACGGCGCCGTCCATCGGGCGGGAGATCTGCAGGGCGCGCAGCGGGTCGGCGACGAGCTCCGAGGCCTCGATGTCGGCGCGGCTGGGCACGTTCGCCGTCTCGACGAGGGGGTTGTCACCGGCCTTGCGCCAGGACTCCGCGGCGATGCGCAGGAGCGCCTCCTCGTCCGCATCGCTCGACGTGAGGTACTGGTTGGCCATCAGCCCGGCCGCGCCGAGGTGGTCCAGCCCCAGGGCCCGCTGGTAGAAGGGGTCGGTCAGCGTCGCGTAGTAGCCGGAGACGTCGGACTCCGACGGCTTCGAGTACGCGATGATCAGGGCCACCGACGCCGAGCCCGAGGCGATCTTGGTCGTCCCGTAGACGGCCGAGAAGAGCCCGTCCTCCTCGACGCGCGACTCCTCCTTGTGGTTGGCGCCCATCGCGCCGAGGAAGCCGCAGTTGGAGATGCTCCGCCCGTCGAGGACGTCGCTTCCCGAGTTGATGACGACGTCGACGTCCTGCATGCGCAGGCCACTGCCCCGAAGGGCCGCATCGACCGTGCGGGATATGAGGTCGACGTGCTGCAGGCCGGACCAGGCCTCCCGCAGAGACGTCTGAGCACTAGCGACGACAGCGACCCGATCGAGGGTGTTCAACACCATGACCTGACGCTAACATGCCAAACGGTTGGTCGGGAAGGGGGAGGGTGCGACAATCTCCCTCCGAGATGAGGAGACGTCGTGGTCGCTGGGTTGGCAGAGCTCGTTGAGGTCCAACGGCTCGACGAGCGCACGTTCACGGGCTGGTGCCTCACCGGGGCGTCGGGCCGTATCTTCGGGGGCCAGATCGCTGCCCAGGCGCTGCGCGCGGCGATCCTGGCCGCGCCAAAGGGCAGGGACGTCCAGTCGGTGCACTGCTGGTTCCTGCGACCCGGAGACCCCGAGGCCGTCGTGAGGTACACGACGACGGTGCTCAAGGACGGTCGCTCGCTGACCGCGGTGCGGGTCGACTGCACGCAGGGGGAGCGGCTGGTCTTCAGCGCCACGGCCTCGTTCCACGGCTCGGAACCGGGCAGCGACTACCAGAGGGAGGCGCCGGGGGCGCCTGCGCCCGAGCAGTGCTCGCCCGAGGACCTCGTCCTGCCCGGCACCAACCCCGACGTCCGGCTCCCGGTGGAGTTCCGCTACCCCGACGAGGCGTCGACGTCCACCGGCCCCGCCGACCCCCACCAGCTGACCTGGCTGCGCAGCCGGAGCCCCCTCGGTGACGACCCGGGCATCCACGCGTGTGCGCTGACGTACGTCTCCGACCTCACGCTGACCAGGACCGCGCACATGCCGCTGCGCCGGCCGGGGGTCGTGAGGATCGGCGCGTCCCTGGACCACACCATCTGGTTCCACCGGCCGTTCCGTGCCGACCAGTGGCTCCTGTTCGACCAGGAGGCCACGAGCTACGCCGGAGCCCGCTCGCTGTCCCACGGGCGGATGTTCACCGCCGACGGGCTCCTCGTGGCCTCGGTGGCCCAGGAGGCCCTCATCCGCATCCAGCCCTGAGCGGCCGCGGCCACCCCTGGCTCACCCCTCCTGGGGCACGTCCAGGATGCCGAACAGCTGGCGCACGCGCGGCGACATCTCGCTCACGTCCTTGGTCCAGAACGGCGAGTCGAACCCCGCCATGAGCGACTCGATGCGCCACGTCCCGGCATCGCGGCGGTAGTCCAGTCGGTAGAAGCCGACGGACTCCATGCGCGATGCCGCGTCGCTCGAGCCCATGAGGAGCAGGTACGCGAGCGCCGTCGCACGGTCCTCGCGCAGGTCCTCGACGACGAAGTTGAGGATCAGGTGCCGGCGCTGGTCGCGCTGGTGGTCCCAGAACCGCGAGAGCCACTCCTGCACCTGCGCCTGCCCGACGAAGGGGCCGACCCGGGTCTCTCCCATGACGCTGGCCTCCCACGTGCCGTCCTGCGTGAAGCACTCGGCGAGGAGGTCCGCGCGCCGCTCGTCGAAGGCCCAGCAGTACCGGTGGATCACCTCTTGCAGCGCCTGGCGGGGGTCGAGCGGGGGTGCCACGGTGCGCTGCGCGGCCGAGCGGAGGTTCAGCGTTCCCGTCCGGTGGGCCCAGGCGGGCGAGGGACGCAGCGGTGGCCGGCTCGCGGGGTCAGACGGCACCGAGGTAGGCCTGCCGGAGCTCGGGGTTGTGCAGCATCTCGTCGGCCCGACCCTGCACGGTGAAGTGTCCCTGCTCCAGGACGTAGGCCCGGGCGGAGAGCGCGAGCGCCTCCGCGACGTTCTGCTCCACGAGCAGGATGGCCAGGCCGCGGGCGGAGAGTCGGGCCACCAGCTCGAAGAGCTGCTCGACCACGATCGGGGCGAGCCCCAGCGAGGGTTCGTCGAGCATGAGCAGCTTCGGCTGTGCCATCAGGCCCCGCGCGACAGCGCACATCTGCTGCTCGCCTCCCGACAACGAGCCTGCGTTCTGCCCCCTGCGGTCCGCGAGGCGGGGGAACATCTCGTACATCTCGGCGAGGCTGTCACGCCACACGGCACGGGCCGACTTGTGGTACGCGCCGAGGCGCAGGTTCTCCTCGACCGTCATGAACGGGAAGAGCTTGCGCCCCTCCGGGACGAGGACGAGCCCGAGCTCGGCGATCTTGTGCGGGGGCACGGTGGTCAGGTCGGTCCCGTTGAACATGACGTGGCCGCCGGTCGCCGGGACCGCGCCCGCCAGGGTCGCGAGGAGCGTGGTCTTGCCGGCACCGTTCGCGCCGACCACCGACACCACCTCGGCGTCCCCGACCTCGAGGGACACGCCGTGCAGGACCGGCAGGTCGCCGTAGCCCGAGGCCAGTCCCTTGACCTCGAGCAGGGGGGCGCTCACGACGTCACCGCCTTGACGCCGAGGTAGGCCTCGATGACCTTCGGGTCGTCCAGCACCTGCGTCGGCGTGCCCTCGGCGATCTGCGCGCCGTGGTCGAGCACCAGCACGTGCTGGGCCAGAGCTCGGACGACCTTGAGGTTGTGCTCGATGAGGAGCACCGCCAACCCTTCGCTGTTCAGCCTCTTGACCATCTGGATCGCTCGCTCCGATTCGGTGGGGTTGAGCCCGGCCATGACCTCGTCCAGCATGAGGAGCCTGGTGTTGCCGGCCACGGCGCGGGCGACCTCGAGCCGCTTGCGGTCGGCCAGCGTCAGGGCCCCCGCCGAGATGTGTGCGCGGTGCTGCAGCTCCACCTTCTCCAGCACCTCCCACGCCCTGCGCTCGACGCGGTTGCGGTTCCGGTGCTGGGAGAACGCCCCGACCATCACGTTCTCCAGGACGGTGAGCGAGGTGATCGGGTGCACGATCTGGAAGGTCCGGCCCAGGCCGAGCCGGGCCCGGTGGTGGGCCGGGGACCGGCTCACGTCCTCGCCGTTGACGTGCACCGCGCCCTCGGTGGCCCGCAGGTGCCCGGAGACGCAGTTGAACAGGGTCGTCTTCCCGGCGCCGTTCGGGCCGATGATGCCGACGATCTCCCCGGTGCGTACCGCGAAGCTCACGTCGCTGACGGCCGTCAGGCCACCGAACTGCTTGGTGACGTGCTCCACCGACAGCAGGGGAGCCACGTCCAGGGTCTCAGTCATGGTTGCGCCACCGCTTCGGGGTCAGGCGAGTCGACAGGTCGTAACGGGCAGTCAGCTGGGTCACCTTGCCCCAGATGCCCTCACGGAAGTACAGCGCCACGATCACCAGGATGATACCGACGACGAGGCGGGAGACCCCGGGCGTACCGCCCGCCAGCTGGCCCCGCAGGTAGGCCTCCCCCGGCTGGAGCCAGAAGGCCCCCAGCATCGGGCCCATGAGCGTCCCGATGCCGCCGATCAGCGCCAGCAGGGGGATGTAGGCACCGACCTCGAGGGCACTGAGGAAGGACGGCGGGTCCAGGAAGCCGACGTAGAGGACGAAGAACCCGCCGCCGAGCCCGGTCAGCGCAGCGCTGATCATGAACGCCGTGGTCTTGACGAGCAGGGGGTTGGCACCAGACGCCGACGCCGCATCCTCGTCGTCCCTGGTGGCGACCAGGTAGTAGCCCAGACGGCTCCGGATCACCCACAGCGACACCGCGAGACAGAAGGCGAGGTAGCCGAAGAAGATCGCGACCCACAGCTCCTGGTTGGTGATCGGTCGCTCCTTGAAGGGGATCTGGACCCCCTGGGTGCCACCGGTCCAGTCGAAGAAGTACGCCAGGGCGAGGACCACCTCCGACAGTGCCAGCGTGCCGATGGCGAAGAAGGGGCCCCTGAGGCGGAACAGCGGCCAGGACACCAGCGCGGCCAGGGAGGCGCACAGGACGATGCCGACCAGGAGACCCAGGTACCACGGCCAGCCGAAGTCCACCTGGAGCAGCGCGACGCTGTACGCGCCGATCGCGAAGAACACCGAGTGGCCGAGCGAGAACTGCCCGCCGTACCCGCCGAGGATGTTCCAGGCAACGGCGAGACCGGCGAAGAGCAGTGCTCCCGTGGCCAGCGTCCGGTAGTACGGGTCCTGGGAGACGACGAGGGTGACCAGTGCCAGCACCACCATCCCGACCGCGAACCCGCCCCAGGCCCGCCACGCCGGCTTGAGCGTGTTGCGCCTGCCGGGGACGCTCCCGCTCTCGTCGGCCGGGTCCTTCTCCAGCCCGACCTGCGCCGTGCTCATCTCGCCCCCACGTGTTCGGAACCCACCTGACCGAACAGGCCCTGCGGCCTGACGACCAGCGCCGCCACGAACAGGGTGAACCAGACGGCCTGTTTCAGCGCGGGATCGAGATAGAAGCCGGAGAGCTGTTCCACCACCCCCACGAGGAGCCCGCCGACGAGGGAGCCCTGCACGCTGCCGAGCCCGCCCAGGACGACCACGGCGAAGGCCGGTAGGACGAACTGGAACCCGATCGAGGGTGTCGCGGTGTACACCGGCGACAGCAGCGCCCCGGCGAGCGCGGCGAGCGCGGCCGACAGGCCGAACGTCAGCAGGTAGACCCGGTGGACGTTGATGCCCATGAGCGCCGCGGTGTTCCGGTCCTGGGCGACGGCTCGCATCGCCGTCCCGGAGACCGAGCGCTTGAGGTACACGACCAGGACGACGGTGAGCACGACCGCGACGACCAGGATGATCAGTCTCGGCACGCTGACGGCGACACCGAAGACGTCGAGCGTCGCGGTGGACGCGGCCGACCGGGTCGACTTCGGCTCGCCACGGGTCGCCGCCAGGATCGCGTTCTGGAAGACGATGATCAACCCGAACGTCGCGAACATCTGCATCAGCTGGTTGTCGAGCAACCGCTGGATGACGAATCGCTGGACCAGCAGGCCCAACAGGAAACCGGCGGGCGCCACGATCAGCCACGACGACACGTACGGACTCAGGCCCCAGAGCGACGCGAGGTACGCGCCGTACATCCCGAGCATGAGGAACTCACCGTGCGCGAAGTTGACGACCCGGATGACACCGAAGACCAGGTTCAGTCCGATGGCGACGAGTGCGTAGATGCCTCCGACCAGTACGCCGGTCACCAGGATGACGATGAGATCCACGTTGCTTCAGTCCCTCCGGCCGTGACGCCCGCTCAAGTTTCCTGTTGGTGGTGCGCTGCCGTCAGGGCAGGACGAGCTTCTGCTCGTCGAGCCGGGCCTCCTCGGGGAACACGGCCGGCGTGGTGCCGTTGTCGCGCCACTGGGTGGTCACCAGCCGGATGGAGGTGTTGGTGCCGCCCTCGTCGAACTTCAGGCCCCACCCGATGGGAAGGGTGCCGAAGGGCTCGTCGATGCCGGCGATGGCCGCACGCAGGGCGTCCGGTGAGACGTCGCCACCGGCTGCCTCGACCATCTTGATGGCCGCGGACATCCCGGTGTAGGCCACGTTGGCGACGCTGCCGAGCGGGTCCGAGCCGTACGCGTCGCGGTATGCCTTGTAGTACTCGGCGTTGGCCGGGGCGTACTCGGGCTTGATCTGCTCGCTCGAGTACGCGGTGACGAACGTGTCGGTCATGATCTCGGCCCCGACGGCGTCGAACACCGCCTTGGTGTCACCGGCACCGACGAGGATCTTCGCCGTCGGCTTGAAGTTCTGCGCCGCAGCGGTCTTGATCATGAGGATCGAGTCGGGCGCGTACCCGGTGTGCAGCCAGATGTCGGGGTTGGCCGCCTTGGCCGCCAGGATCGAGTCCGTCACGTCGGTCGCGGCGGGCGCGTGCTTGCCTTCACCGGCGATGGTGTAGCCGGCGTCCTCGAGGACCTTGATCTGAACGGCGGCGACGGCGGAACCGTACGGTCCCTCCTCGTGCTCGACCCAGACCTTCTTGCCGGCGTCCGGCAGGCCCTTGACGATGAAGTCCGCGGAGGCTCGGGCGAAGTCGCTGGCCCGCGCGCTGACCCGGAAGAAGTTCGGCAGACCGCGCTCGGTCAGGGCGTCGACCGTGCCGTGGGTCTCGATGTACGAGATGCCGAGCCGCTGCGCCGCGTCACTGCCGGCCTGTGCGGTGGTCGAGGCGTAGGAACCCATGAACAGCTGGCTCCCCTTCTGGGAGGCGAGGCGCTCCACCTCCGCGGTCGCGTCATCCGGCGCGAGCGCGTCGCCGTAGGAGAGCTCGACCGGGCGGCCGGCCATCTTGTTGTCGTTCTTCGCCAGGGCGAGCTCGTAGCCGCGCTTGATCTCCTGCCCCTCGGGGGCGAAGTTGCCGCTCTGCGGGATGATGACGCCGATCTTGAGCGGCTCGCCGTTGGCGGACGCACCGCCTGTGCTGCTGCTGCCTCCACCGCTGTCGCCACCTCCGCAGGCAGACAGTGCCAGCGCCAGCGCCAGCGTGGTCGCGAGCGTCGCAGTCTTCGAGCGCATCGGGTCTCCCTACGTGAATGCGAGACCGCGTCGTTGCGGCCTGCTAGTCAACCAAACGATAGTTCGGGAGACGTGGCCCGTCAACAGTCTCGAGAGGTCCGCGAGCCGAGCTGGGGGAGTTGTGACCGATCTGTCACCTATTTGAGGGCAAGGGGGTTCACCGGGGACCCCACGCCGCGCGTGAACGACAGCGGGGCACCGACGAACAGGAACTCGTGGACCCCGTCCGCGGCGCAGTCCTCCGCCAGCTCCTCCAGGTCGAGGATCTCCGCGAGCGGCATCCCCATGTCCCTGAGGGCGATCATGTGCACGGGCAGGTACTCGTCCTCGTACTCCCCGGGCAGCACCTCGATGGCGAAGTTGTCGCTGCCCACGGCAGCGACCTCGTGGCGGTGCAGCCAGTCCATGCACCGCACGCTCAGCCCGGGCTCGCCCGCCTTGAAACCCGCCTTGTCCTGGTCCGTGACGAACTTCCGGCGCCAGCCCGTCCGGACGAGCAGCACGTCGCCAGAACGCATCTCGACACCCCCCGCCTCCGCCGCCGCATCCAGGTCCTCGGGCGTGATGGCGGTCCCCATCGGCAACCAGTCCAGCCCGTGCAGGCGGGCCACGTCGAGCAGCACACCGCGCCCGACGACCCCCGGGCTCAAGTTCGACACCGCGCACCGGGCGGCACCCGTGACGTCGACGCTGCTGGCCGGGAACCCGTTGTAGAGCCGGCCGTCGTAGTGCACGTGCGCCAGCGAGTCCCACTGCGAGGCCGCCTGGAGCGCCATGAAGACGTAGTCGTCGGCGAAGCGGAAGGCACCGGGGTGACCCGGCATGCTGGCGCCGGTCTCCTTCATCATCCGCGCCGGGTTCCCCCGCACGCGGCCGTCCTGCGGGCCGTCGCCGTCGAACGGGATGCCGAGGGCGAAGGACTTCCCCGTGCGCACCAGGCGCGCGGCCTCGACGACGCGGTCGGCGGTGATGAGGTTCAACGTGCCGCGCTCATCGTCCTCTCCCCATCGCCCCCAGTTGCTGACCCGGCGGCCGATGGTGCGGAAGTCCTCCAGCGCACCGCTCCCGGGGGTCGTCGAGGTGTCCGTCATGTCAGTGCTCCTCGCTGCTCGTTCTCGCCGGGTCCTCGGCGCCGAGGCGCCCGAGGACGGCGACGATCGACCGCAGGTTGCGCACGTTGTCCTCACTCGGCGCGCCCGCGCCCACGGTCTGGAAGACGGTCTCGGACACGCCGCGCGCCGCGTACTCCGGCTCGAGGGCCCTCCAGTCGGCGAGCACCTCCTCCGGCGTCCCGGCCAGGGCGAACTGCGCGACCATCTCGTCGGGAACCAGGCCGCTGATGGCGTCCCAGTCGGAGCCGCGCTCGCGGTAGCTGTCGCGGATGGCGCCGGCGACGGCACCCCACCCCGACTCGTCGGCGGCGGCCGCGTAGCTGGGCGTGGAGAAATAGAAGGCCAGGCTGCGCCGTGCGAGGTCGCGGGCCCGGTCGCCGTCCTCGTCGACCGCCGTCATGCGCCAGAGAGCGAGCTCCGGTGGAGACGCCGCGCCTGCACCCCCTTCGGCCACGGCGGGCAGCACCACCGCGTCCAGGTACCGCAGGTGGGCGCCGAGCGGGTGCACGGCAACGCCGTCGCACGAGCGTGCGGCGATGCGCAGCATCGTCGAGTTGATGCCGGAGCCCCAGATCGGCACGCGCGGCCGGACGCCGTTCAGCTCGCCGTAGGAACCGGAGTAGAACCGACCTTCATGGCTGAAGGTCCGCTCCGCGGCCCACGCCGCGCGCAGGATCTCGGTGTACTCCTCCAGCCGGCTCGCGGGGTGGTCGAAGTCGGGGATGCCGTACCAGCGGGTGCGCATCCCCTGCGTCCCCGCGCCCAGCCCGAGCGCGAAGCGGCCGCCTGATGCCAGGGCCGCGTCCGCCGCGGTCGCCGCCAGTGCCAGAGGTGCCCGCGTGAAGGCGTACGCGATACCGGTTCCGATCCCGATCGTGCGCGTGGACAGCGCGAGGGTGAGCGCGCGCACGATGGCGTCACGGCCCGGGTCCTCCGTCGTCCAGATCCGGTCGAACCCCGCCGACTCCGCCTCCCTCGCCACCTCCAGCAGCGGCAGGAAGTCCGGGACGGCGAAGACGATCGACCGCTTCATAGGGCGTCCTAGCGGATGGCGACGGCGTTGGCCGGCGAGCCGACGCCGCCCGGGACGTTGAGCGGGACGGCGGCGAGCAGGAAGGTCCAGCGCCCGTCCTCGGCACACCGCTCGGCCAGCGTGTCGAAGTCGAACAGCTCGCCGATGGCCAGGCCCAGCGTCGGCAGGAGGCGTCGGTGCAGGTTCCCGACCTCGGCACTGCCCGGCGAGACCTCCGCGCCGGGGTTGTCGCAGACCAGCGCCGCGACCTGCCAGTTCCACAGCGCCCGCGGCGTGGACTCGTCGGCCGCGAGGCCGGCGTACGGCGGACTGAACGCGATGGCCGCATATGCCTTGCGCGCGTTGGCATCCAGGCGCCGGTACCCCGCCGTCCAGCCGAAGCGCAGGCAGAGCACGTCCCCACGGGTGATCTCGACCCCTTGGGCTGCGGCGACGTCCGCGATCAGCGCGGTGTCCAGCGACACCTCGGACAGCGGGTCGTACCCGGGCCGCCGCTCCCGCAGGTACCGCTCGACGTCCAGCAGCACCCCGCGACCGAAGATCCCGCGCTGCGCCCAGTGATGGATCCCGAGCCGCTCTCCCATCTCCCGTGGGCTGTCGGTGACGCCGCCGTAGAAGCCGAACTCACGAACACGGACGTGACGCAGGCCGTCCCACTGTGACGACGCCTGCGGGTACAGCGCATCGATGCTGTCGTCCCACGTGTTGCGGTCGGTCTCCCTCAGCGTGTGCCGCAGCGGCTCGCGACCGTAGAGCGGCGGGTCGATCGCGGTCAGGGGCAGGGTGATCCCGATGCGCTCCCCCGTCCTGACCTCTCGGAAGGCAGCGATGACGGTGGCGTCGTCGAGCAGGTTCAGCGTGCCCAGCTCGTCGTCGCGCCCGAAGACGTCCCACGTGTGCGGGATGTCGACCTTCGGCAGCCGCGGCAGCTCGTCGTACGGGGGAAGCTGCGGGCCGGTCGTCCCCGACGCCGTCACGCCGGGAGTCCCGCCGAGAGCTCGCGCAGGGCGCTGACGTGGCGCAGGTACAGGTGCAGCCCCATCTCCCAGGTGAACCCGAGCCCGCCGTGGACCTGGATGGCGGTCTCGATCACCTTGAGCGACGCGTCGAAGGCGTAGCGTGTCGCAGCCGGTGCCCGCCCCGCCTCCTGGCTGGCGAGGATCACGGCGGTCTCCGCCTGCTCGGCCAGCATGTGCGCGTTGGCGAGCTGGTGCTTGATCGCCTGGAACCGCCCGATCGGCTGGCCGAACTGCTCGCGCTCCTTGGCATAGGCGATGGCGTCGTGCAGCATCCGGGCGGCACAGCCGCTCGCCTCGGCGGCCCACACCGTCATCAGCTCCCTCGCCATCTCCGGGGGCACCGCGCTCACCTCGCGGCACTCGGTGAGCCGCAGTGACGGCGCGTAGTCGTCCGGCTCGGCCTCGGTCGCGTCGGCCAGGGTGCCACCGCCCTCGGTGCCGAGGAGGATCCGGGCACCGTCCTCGCCCGCGAAGGGCGAGACGGAGCGGTCGCCGGAGGTCCGGGTCCGCACCCCGACGGTGACCGGCCCCTCGTGCTCGCGGGCGGCCGACGACCAGCGCTTTGCCATGATCGTCGGCATGAGGGGCGCCGGCACGATCGCCCAGCCCCAGGCCCGTCCCACCTCGGCGAGGTCCCGCAGGGTCGCTCCCCCGCCACCGTCGTCCTCGGACACGCCGAGCACGTCCCAGCCACCCTGCCGCAGCGTGTCCCACGGCAGCGGGCGCTCGTCGACGTAGACGGCCACGGGGCTGCCCGCCACCGCGCGCACGAGGATCTCCCGGACGGCCGCGGCCGCCTCGACGCCGACCTCGGTGAGGCCGGGCTCGGCCACGGCGGTCACTTCGGCAGCCCGAGGACGCGCTCGGCGATGATGTTGCGCTGGATCTCCGAGGTGCCCGAGTAGATCGTCGCCGACCGGCTCTCCAGGTACTGGTGCCGCCAGTGGGCCCGGTGCGCGGGGCACGAGAGCATTGCCGCGAGGCCGGTCAGCTCCTGCCACAGCTCGCTCCAGGTCACCTTCAGGACCATCGACGACCGAAGGAACGCCTTCGGGTCGTCCTGTCGCGCTACAGCTTTGCTCACTTGCCACCTCACCAGCTCGACTCGGATGTCCAGCTCGCGGAGCCGGTCCGCGGATTCCCCTGAACGCGCACAACACTCCTGCAGGAGGTCCATGTCCGCACGGATCTCGACGTACCGGGTGATCCCCTCGACCGCGCCCCGTTCGTTGGCCAGGACGGTCATCGCCATGCGCCAGCCCTCGCCCTCCTCGCCGACGAGGTCTTGGTCGGCGACGAACACGTCGTCGAAGAACGTCTCCGAGAAGTGCTGGCTCCCGGAGATCTGCTTGATGGGGCTCAGGCTCACACCCGGGGCGTGCATGTCCAGGAGCAACAGGGAGAGGTTGCGGTAGCGCGGGGCCGAGGGATCCGAGCGGGCCAGCAGGAGGCAGTAGTGGGCATGGCCGCTGAAGCTGGTCCACGTCTTGCGGCCGTTGACGAGGTACCCGCCCTCGACCCGCTTCGCCGAACAGGACACGCTGGCCAGGTCCGACCCCGACCCGGGCTCGGAGAAGCCCTGGCACCACACGTGCTCGCCCGACATGATCGGCGGCAGGTAGGTGCTCTTCTGGAACTCGGTGCCGTGCGCGATCAGGGTGGGCGCGGTGAGGATCTTCCCGATCCGGGCGAGGCCGTCGGGGGCCTGGGCCCGCGCCGCGAGCTCGCCGAAGATGACCTCCTCGGCGAGGCCGAGGCCCTGGCCGCCGTACTCGGTCGGGAGCGACAGGCCTGCGTAGCCGCCCTCGAACAGGGTGCGGTCCCACGCGGCGCGGAGCTGCGTCTCCTCGACCTCGTCGAGGGCGCCGCGGCTCTCCCGCCAGCGCTCGGAGACGTTCGCTGCCAGCCAGCGCTCCGCGTCGGACCTGAACTGGTCCTCGGACGGGGCGCGGGTCGTGTCTGTGCTGACCATGGCTACTCCGGACTCAAATCTGACAAACGGTCGTTTGGTTCTACAGTAGTCTGGCCCCACGAGCCGGGTCAATGCCGGCCTGTCGAAGGTGAGGAGCTGACGTGGAGGACATCCTCGAGACGGCCCGGGCCGACGGTGTCGCCACGGTGACCCTGAACCGGCCCCACGTCCGCAACGCGCTCTCCAGGGACCTCCGCGAGGCGATCCGCTCGACCGTCGCCGCACTCGACGCGGACGACTCCGTCGCCGCGATCGTCCTCACGGGAGCAGGGTCGGCGTTCTGCGCCGGCGTGGACACGCGCGAGCTCGGCGCCGACGCGTCCTCCGACATCCGCCCCCTGACCGCCCCGTTCGTGTCCAGCGCCACGCCCCTGATCGGCGCGGTCAACGGCGCGGCCTACACCGGCGGCCTCGAGCTGGCACTGGCCTGCCACTTCCTCGTGGCCTCCGAGCGGGCCACCTTCGCCGACACCCACACCCGCCTGCAGCTCATGCCCGGGTGGGGCCTGAGCGTGCTGCTCACCGATGCCGTCGGGGCCCGTCGCGCGCGCGAGATGACTCTCTCCAGCGCTCCCATCGACGCGGCGACGGCCCTCCAGTGGGGACTGGTCAACCACGTCGTCCGCCATGAGGACCTCCTGCCGTTCACCCTCGGCGTGGCGCGACAGGTCGCCTCCCACGGGCGGACCGCTGTCCGTCGGGCGTCCCGGCTCTACGATTCCCAGGCGGAGGCCCGAAACGGCCCCGCGTGGCAGCTCGAGGCCGCGGCGTGGGTCGGCACCGCACCTCCCCTGGACTGAAACCTACCTACCGTATGGTAATTTGGTGCAGCGAGGCGACAGCAGAAGGGGGCCTCTTCCACATGACGAACCCGACCCCGAGCCCTCGGCGCAACCGCGACAAGGAGATCCTTCCTGCGGCGATCCAGGTGCTCGCCCACAAAGGCTACGCGGCCGCCTCGCTGCAGGACATCGCCGACGCAGTGGGCCTGTTGAAGGGCAGTCTGTACCACTACATCTCCTCCAAGGAGAGTCTGCTCTACCGCATCTTCCAGGAGTCGCACGAGGAGGCGTCCGCCGTCATGGCGGACATCGACCGCCTGGGGCTCGCGCCTGACGCCAAGCTTCGCGAGTTCGTCCGCCGGCTGACCCTGTTCTACGCGGAGAACCCCGACCGGGCCAGGATCTACTTCGGCGAGTGGCGGCACCTCACAGGCGAGGACCGCGACACCGTGATGAGGCAGCGCCGGGACTTCGAGCTCTACGTGCGCACGATCGTCAGCGACGCCCACGACCGCGGCCTGACCGCACCGGAGCTCGACGTCAAGCTCGCCACG
Source organism: uncultured Actinomycetota bacterium (assembly GCA_963795035.1). Taxonomy (GTDB): domain Bacteria; phylum Actinomycetota; class Actinomycetes; order Actinomycetales; family Dermatophilaceae; genus Oryzobacter. The sequence goes on from CAWCFZ010000007.1 coordinate 260,194, forward strand.
AGGTACATCCTGACCGCGGTGAACGGCGTCATCCTCTGGTACAGCCCCGACGGACCCCTCCCTGCCAAGGACATCGCCGACCAGATCACCGAGCTCGTCTGCTCCTCGATCCTGCGGCGCAAGCGCGCGACCACCCGCAAGAGCACGAAAACGCCCTGACCCCCCGTCCCGCGCAGCCGAGCGGCGGCTCGCGCCCGTACCCGCTGATGAGGCCCGATGTCGCTCCTCCCCGCACTTCCCTCCCGTAGCGGCCTGGCCGCCATCGGGACCCAGGTCCACATCGGCGCCGTGCGCACTCCGGACAAGTCGGCAGTGGAGCTGGTGTCGGGGGCACGACGAACCTATGCCGAGCTCGACGAGCGGACCAACCGGCTGGCGCACGCGCTCCTGGCACAGAACCTCGACCAGGGTGACCGGGTGGCCCTGTGGCTCGGGAACTGCCTGGAGTACCTCGACACCTACCTCGCCTGCGCCAAGGCGGGGCTGGTCGTCGTCCAGATCAACATCCGGCACAAGCCCGCCGAGGCGCGCTTCCAGCTGGAGGACTCCGGCGCGCGCGTGCTGGTGTTCGGCGACGAGGTGGCCCCCTACGTGGAGGAGCTCGGGCTCGGCGACGACCTCGTGCTCGTGACCACCGGGACGCATCACGTCGGACGGTCGGTCGCGCTGGAGGGCTTCCTCGCGTCGGGTGCGCACACGCTGCCGCCGGAGCCGGACGACGACGACCTCCTCGTCATCGGCTACACGAGCGGGACGACCGGCTTCCCCAAGGGCGCGGAGCTCACGCACCGGTCGGTGAAGACCCTTGGCCAGACCAACGCGCTGACCAACCGCTACGCGATGGCCAGCACGCAGGTCTTCGGCCTGTCGCTGTCCTTCACGGCCGGCATCCCGGCGCACGTCCTCACCCACCTCTACGTCGGCGGGACGACGATTCTGCTGCAGGAGTGGGACACCGAGCGACTCGTCGCGGCGATCGACGAGCACCGGGCGACGTTCACGATCCTGCCCAGCCCGCCCATCCCCGAGTTCTGCGAGATCGTCGCCCAGGACCCCCGCCGGCTGGACTCCCTGGTCTCCCTCCTGCACTCGTCGTCCAAGGCCCCGCCGGAGCACCTCGAGCTCCTCGTCGGTGCCATCGGCCCACGGCTCGTGGAGGGCTGGGGCATGACGGAGAACTCCGGCGGGCTCATCACCGCCACGAAGGCCGCGGACTACGACCCGCCACGCCCCGGCATCTTCAGCTCGGTGGGGACCTCGGCACCCGACGCCGCCGTCCGGCTCATCGACGAGGCCGGCGAGCTCCTCCCGCACGACGGGTCCGCGGTGGGGCAGGTCATCGCCCACTCGGCGTCGCTGGCGCGCGGCTACTGGAACAACCCGCAGGCCTCCGCGGCGGCGTTCCGGGACGGCTGGTACCACACCGGCGACCTCGGACGCATCGATCCGCAGGGGTACGTGTACCTCCTGGACCGTCGGCCCGACCTCATCGTCAGTGGCGGGATGAACGTCTACCCCAGCGAGCTCGAGAGGGTCATCCTCACCCTGCCCGGGGTCGACGCCTGCGCCGTCGTCGGCGCCCCGCACGAGCGGTGGGGCCAGACCCCCATCGCGTTCGTCGTCGTCGAGGGCGGCACGACCGCCGACGACGTGACCGCCCACTGCGCCCGGCAGCTGGCCGGCTACAAGAAGCCGTCCGAGGTGCGCATCGTCCGTGAGCTGCCGCAGAACACCAGCGGCAAGATCCTCAAGCACCAGCTCCGCGACCAGCTGCTCGCCGAGTCGAACGCCGCATCATCGCCGGAGTGAGCAGCCCCGTCCCGGGTGCGAGAGGAAACGGGCTGGCGCTCGTCCTCGGCCTGATGTCCGGAGTCGCGGCGATCGGGACGTCCGGGGCCGCAGTGGTGCTGCCCTCGCTGGCCGACGGCGTCGGCATCACCACCGCGACGTCGGTCTGGGTCATCAGTGGCTTCTCACTGGCCTATGGGGTGGCGATGGCGGTGCACGGGCGCCTCGCGGACCTCGTCGGGCTGCGGCTCCCCCTGGCGGCGGGGGCCGTCTGCATGGCCGCCGGGGCGCTGCTCGCAGCCACCGCACCCACCTTCGGCGTCCTCATCACCGGTCGGCTGATCCAGGGGGCCGGTGGCGCGGCCATCCCCGTGCTCGGCATGGCCGTCGTGAGCGCGCAGTACACCGGAGGCGCCAAGGCGCGGGCCCTCGCGCTCGCCACCGGGGTCTCGGCGGCCGGGGCCTGCGTGGGCCCGTTCGTCGGTGGTTCGCTCGACGCGTTGTTCGACTGGCGCGTCGCGATCGCCCTGCCCGCCGTCGCCGTCCTCCTGGTGCCCCTGATCTGGCGTCGGATCCCCCACCGCGGGACCGGCGCCCGGCTCGACGTCATCGGAGCGGGGCTCGTCGCGGCCACGGCGACGGGCGTCGTGCTGCTCGTGCAGTCCGTGTCCACGGGCGCCGTCGTCGCGCTCTGCGGTGCGCTGCTTCTCGCCGTCGGGCTGCCCGGTGTCGTCCTGCGGGTGCGCCGGTTGCCCGAGGGCTTCCTGCCGCTGGCGGTCGTGACGAACCCGACGGTCGTGCGCGCCGCCCTCGCAGCCACGGCCGTGCCCGTGGCGTGGTTCGCTCTGCTCGTCGCCGTGCCGATCGCCCTGTCGGCGCAGGGCTGGCAGCCGCTGCAGATCGGGCTCGCCCTCCTCCCCAGCGTGCTCGCAGGCCTGGCGGCGCCGAAGATGACCGGGCCGCTGCTGGTCCGCCTCGGTTCCGCACGGTCCCTCCTCGTCACCGCGGGTGGCGCATCGCTCGCGCTGGGAGCCGCGTCCGTGGGGGTCGCCCGGGAGGTGCCCGTCCTGCTCGTCGTGGCCGTGATGCTGGTGACGACGATGTTCGGGCTGTGCCAGCCGGCGATGGTCGCGGCCGTCAACGCGGCGGTGGCGGCGGATGTCCGAGGCGTCGCTCTCGGCATCGCCATCATGACGTTCTTCGTCGCCGGAGGAATCGGGTCGGCCGTGATCGGGGGCCTGGGCGCGATCCTCGGCATCGCTGCCTGTCTGGCATACCTCGCCGCCTACCCGGTCGTGGCGGCAACCCTGGTCTGGCCGCTCGCCCGGCGTTCCCTGGCGGTGGCCTGATCAGCCGGTGGCGGACCCCTCCGGTTCGGACCCCACGGCACGGGCGGCGAGCAGGATGCCCCACTCCCCCTCGATGCAGACCGTCTCGTCGCTCTTGACGATCTGGTAGCCGAACTCGGCAGTGCCTGCCGGCCGTCGCGGGTGCGGCGTCAGGCTCCTGACCTCCAACCGGACCCGGATGGTGTCCCCCGGCAGCACCGGCTTGCGGTAGCGGATCGTCTGCCCGGTCATGGCCAGGCCCGTGCCGACGAACAGGCCCAGGCGCTCGTTGAGGCCCGAGGCGATCCCGACGACGGCCAGACCCGGAGGGAACGTCCCACCGAAGACGCCGTACTCGCGCGCGAACTCGTCATCGACGTGCATGGGGTTCATGTCACCGCTGTACATCGCCCAGAGCAGGCCGTCGGCGGGCGTGAAGGTGCGGCCCTGCGTCACGAACGTCTCTCCGACCCGCAGGTCGTCGAAGAACCGCGCAGCCGGTCCGGTCGGGGGCATCTTCACGGGGTTCTCCAGACGTCGCGTGATACGGGCACGGCCACTGTGACTCTACCAATCGTCTGGTACGTTGCAGTGGTCACCGACGTGCTGGAGGACTGATGCAGGCTGATCCGGCGGTGCCCGCCCCGCTGCTCGTCCGTCAGGAGGAGGGCGTGCTCTGGCTGACCCTGAACCGACCGCAGGCGCGCAACGCCATCAACGGCGAGCTCCGCGGACGGCTCCGCGACTGCCTGGCCTCCGAGGCGGCCGCTGCCGACGTGCGGGCCGTCGTGATCCAGGGCGACGCCCGCGCCTTCTGCTCCGGCGGAGACATCAAGGAGATGGGGGGCGGGCCCGGGACGACGGCCCGCAAGCTGGACGAGGGCCGTGCCGTGGTCGAGGGCATCGCGCGGCTGCCCAAGCCCGTGATCGCCGCCGTGCGCGGCCACGCCTCCGGCGCCGGCTTCAGCATCGCCATGGCCTGCGACATGATCGTCGCGGACGAGACGGCGGTCTTCCGGTCGGTCTTCGCCCAGCGCGGCCTGATCCCCGATCTCGCCGGCACGTACTGGCTCGCCCGCCAGGTGGGCCTGTACCGGGCCAAGGACATCATCTTCAGCGCGCGACCGGTCGCAGCGGCCGAGGCCCACGACCTGGGCCTGGTGACCCGCCTCTGGCCCGCCGGTGAGTTCGAGGCGGAGCTCAAGGCCCTGGCGAACAGCCTCGCCCAGGGTCCGACGGTGGCCTACGGCGTGGCGAAGCGGCTGCTGAACCGGACGTTCGAGACCGACCTCGCGACCGCCCTCGAGCTCGAGGCACTCGGGCAGTCGGTGACGGCGTCCTCGCAGGACCACCTGCGCAGCATCGAGGCCTTCAGGAACAAGACCGACGCGGTGTTCGAAGGACGGTGACACCGTCGTCCTCGCGCGCGCCTACCCGGCCGGGACACTGGCCTTCCCGGCCGTGCGCTGCGGCACCAGCCCCTCCTCGGCGGCCTTGATCTGCAGCGCGAGGTACCGGGAGTAGATGCGGCACTGGGCGAAGCTCCCGCCCATCAGCCAGAACCCCTCCTGCCCGGTCCGCTTCCACATGTTGCGCAGCTCGCCTCCCTCGTCGAAGCCCCATGCCGGTCCGACCCGCTCGGCGACCTCGTCACCGAGCAGGGCACGCACGCTCTCCTGCATGTTCTCGTAGCCGGTGGCGAGGACGACCATGTCGACGGGCATGCTGCTGCCGTCGGTGAACACGGCCTCCCCCTGGGTCAGGTGCGCGACACCGACCCCTGACCTGACCGCGATGTCGCCGGCGGCGATGAGGTCGGAAGCGCCGACGTTGAGGTAGTAGCCGCCGCCGTCGCGCAGGTACTTGAGGTAGAAGCCGCTGCCGTCCTCACCGGAGTCGAGCAGGAACCCGACGCGCTCGAGCGACCGCAGCAGGTCGGCGTCCAGCTCCTCGAACTGCTTGGTCAGGGTCTTGTGGAACTCCGTCAACAGCGGGAACGGGACGGAGGCGCTGACGATGTCCACGTCCTCGGTCGGCGGGCCTCCCTCCCTCCAGGGGTGGAAGACGAGCTTCGCGCTGGGCTCCACGCTCACGATCGTCGTCGGCGACCGCTGGAGCATGGTGACGTCGGCCCCGTGCTCGTGCAGCTCCTGGGCGATGTCGTGGGCGCTGTTGCCGGCGCCGACGACCAGCACGCGCCTGCCGGCGATCGTCTCGTCGACCCGGCAGCTGCCGGAGTGGACGATCTCCCCCCGGAAGTGCTCGGCCCCCGTCAGGTGCGGCACCTTCGGCACGCCGGTGACCCCGGTCGCGAGGACCACGTGGCGCGGACGCAGGGTCCGCAGGCTGCCGTCCTCACGCCGTACCCGCGTCGTCCACCGCTTGTCGCCGTCGTCGAAGGCGCTCTCCAGGAGCTCGGACCCCGTCCAGATGTTGAGCTCCATCGCCTGCGCGTAGAACTCGAACCACGTGGCGAGCATGTCCTTGGGGATGTACGCCGGCCAGCTCGGCGGGTAAGGGATGTAGGGCAGGTGGCAGGTCCAGAGCTCGTTGTGCAGGGCGAGCGAGTGGTACCGGTTGCGCCAGTTGTCGCCCACGCGCCCGTTGCGGTCGATCACCAGGGCGCGGACCCCGACCAGTCCCAGGCGCGCCGCGAGCGAGAGCCCGGCCTGCCCGGCGCCGATGATGAGGACGTCGGGGTCACCGTCCTCGAACCGGCTCTCGTGGGTCCGCCGGTCGAGCCAGTTCTCCTTGCCGCGGACGTGCTCGTTGCCGCGGGGCCGCCGGTGCCCGGTCCGCTCCTCGAAGCCCTTGAGCTCCTGCGCCGTGGTCAGCAGCGTCCAGGCCCGCCAGGTGCCCGGCTCGGCCTCGTCCCGCACGAGGCGCAGGTGCCCCCGCCCGCGGGCGGCCGCGGTCTCGAACACGAAGAACGCCTCGACGCAGGCGATGCCGTCGCGCTCGACGACGGCCACCTCCTTCCCCTCCTCGAGCCGGAAGCCCCCGGCTCCCACCGCGGCGGCATGCTCCTCGACCCCCGCCGCGATCTGTGGGCGGCCGCGGAAGGTGCGCACGTCCCACGTGAAGGACACCAGGTCGCGCCAGTAGCCGTCCTCGGTGAACAGGCCGGACGCGTCGGAGGCGTCCTGCCGCTCGAGGGCCGAGGCCCAGGCGTGCAGCCAGGTGGCGGCGATCGCCTGCAGGTTCTCCGGAGCGGCGGTGGTCATCTGTTCCTCCCGGTCGTCCGCGCGTCAGCGCCCGGACTCAGTCGATCGCACGGCTGGGGGCCCGCGCCCTCAAGGGTTCTCAACCAAACGATAGGTTGTTAATCTGGCGGAGTCCAGATCCCATGGGCCACGACCCGACGGGATCCCACGTCCCGGGTTCCGGCCGACACGCTCAGCCGCAGGATCGGAGCACGCCATGAAGGTGGGGATCGTCTTCCCGCAGACCGAGATCGGGGCGGATCCCGTCGTCCTTCGGGACTTCGCGCAGACCGCGGAGGGGCTGGGCTTCTCGCACATCCTCGCCTTCGACCACGTGCTCGGGGTCGAGCACGCCGGCCGGGAGCCGGCCCTGACCGGCCCCTACACCGAGGCGAGCACCTTCCACGAACCGCTCACCCTCTTCTCCCACTGGGCCGCGCTGACCACTGACATCGGCTTCGCCACGGGCGTGCTGGTGCTGCCCCAGCGGCAGGCTCCGCTCGTGGCCAAGCAGGCGGCGCAGGTCGCGATCCTCTCCCGCGACCGGCTGCGGCTGGGGATCGGCGTCGGGTGGAACCACGCCGAGTACGCCTGCCTGAACGCCGACTTCGCCACCCGCGGCGCACGGCAGGAGGAGCAGGTCGAGCTCATGCGCAGGCTCTGGACCGGCGAGGTCATCGACTTCGAGGGCCGCTGGCATCGCGTGGACCGCGCCGCGCTCGCTCCGGCCCCGGCGCGACCCGTCCCGGTCTGGTTCGGCGGGTTCAGCGAGGCCGCGCACGAGCGGGCGGCCCGGATCGGCGACGGGTTCTTCTTCGCACGGGTCGGCGAGGGCGTCAGCGGGGGCCGCCCGACCCGGTCGGTGCAGACCGTGCTGGCGCAGGCCGACCGGATGCGGGCCCGGGTCGCCGACCTGGGCCGTGCCCCGTCGTCCTTCCAGCTCGAGGGGCGGGTGAACCTCTGCGACGACCCGCTGGTGCGGCGAGCGGAGACCGAGGCGTTCCGTGCGGCAGCCTTCGACTACCTGGCGGTCAACCCCATGACCGCGGGACTCGCCACTCCGGCCGCCCACCTCGCCGCGCTGCCCGAGATCGCCAAGGAGTTCGAGCTGTCATGACCGCGACGGCAGCGGACCCCGCAGGACCGGCGCCCGGGGGCGCAGTGACAGCCCCCCGCATGCAGGGCGGGATGATCTGCGCGTGGGAGGACGACCCCGACACCTTCCTGGAGCTCGCCAGGGAGGGCGACCGCCTGGGCTACTCCACGATCGGGGTCAGCGACTCCATCTTCCGCGACACCTATGTCTCCCTCGCGCTGCTGGCCCGGGAGACCCGGCGAGCCCGGATCGGTCCCATGGTGACCAACCCCGTCACCCGGCACCCCTCGGTCACCGCCAACGCCATCAGCGCCGTCAACGACCTGTCCGGTGGGCGGGCGATCCTCGGCATCGGCACCGGCGACAGCGCGGTCCGCAGCCTGCAGGTCAGGCCCGCGACGGTGGACCGTCTCGAGCAGTCGGTCACGACGATCCGCGCGCTGACCCGCGGCCAGGAGGCGCCCCTCGACGGTGCGGTCCTGCGGCACCGGTGGGCCACCCGCGGCGTGCCCGTCTACGTCACCGCGGAGGGCCCACGCACGCTTCGGATGGCCGGCCGCGTGGCCGACGGGGTGGTCATGCACACCGCCGCCCAGCCGGGCATCGTCGCCGAGAGCGTGGCTGCCGTCCACGAGGGGGCTCGCGAGGCCGGGCGCGACCCAGCCGATGTCGACGTGTGGGTCTTCATCAAGCTCGGGATCGCCGACACCCGCGACGAGGCCGTCGACGGCATCAAGATGTCGCTGGCCGCGTCGGTCAACCACGCGTTCCGGCACACCCTCGAGGGCAAGCACGTCCCCGAGGATCACGTCCCCGCCATCCGAGAGCTCATCGACCGCTACCGGACCCAGGCGCACGTCAAGGCCGACGGGGACAACCACTCGCTCACCGACGAGCTCGGCCTCACCGACTACCTCGCGGACCGCTTCGGCGTCGTCGGCACCCCGCAGCAGTGCGTGGCCAGGATCCGGGCGCTGGGCGAGGTGGGCGTGGACGGCGTGATCTTCGGGGTCTTCGGCCGGGACCCGCTCGGCCTGGTCCGCCGCTTCGGCGAGGACGTCCTGCCGCACCTGTGAGCGCCGCACCGCTCAGTGGTTCGGTACCTGGTCGGGGTCCAGGCGCACGTCGACCAGGACCGGCCCGTCGCGGTTCTCGAGCAGGGGCCGCAGTCCCTCGAGGTCGGTGAGGCTGCGGACGGTCAGCCCGCGCCCCCCGAGCGCGTCGGCCACCCCGGCGAGGTCTGGCCAGGCCAGGACGGACAGTGCCGGGTCCATGTCCCTGTCCCGGAACTGGACGTGCTCGGCCCCGTAGGCGCCGTCGTCGAGCACCACCACGACCAGGTCCACGCCCAGGCGCACCGCCGTGCCGAACTCCACGAGGCCTCCGAGCATGAAGCCGCCGTCGCCACAGACCAGGACAACCGGCCGGTCCGGCGCGCCGAACCCCGCACCGACCGCCGTCGCCAGGCCGAGCCCGATGGAGCCGAAGTGCACCGTCGGCAGGAAGTGCCCGGGCTCTCGGACGCTCAGCTGCCGCCAGGCCTCGTACATGAACCTGCCCCCGTCGGTGACCAGGGTGCGGTGCTCGGGCAGCTCGTGCTCGAGGCGCCGGAGCGCCGCGCGCACGTCGACGGTCGTCTCGGTGCTGCGGTCGGGCGGCCCCGAGGGCTGTTCGGCCAGGCGCCGCAGCAGGTCCGGGGAGCGGAAGCCGGACGCGGCGACCCCGGCCTCGTCGAGCCACGCGCAGATGGCGTCCGCCGCGGCGGCGCAGTCACCGACGAGCCCGACGACGGGAGCCCCCGAGCCGCCGATCGCCGCCGGGTCGACGTCGCACTGGACGACCGCCCGACCCTCCAGCAGCGACCCGCGCACGGTGGTGAACCGGTTGAGGCCGGCTCCCAGGGCGATGATGCAGTCGCTGCGGGCGATCGCCTCCGAGGCCGCCGGGGTCGAGACCGTGCCGAAGATCCCCAGGTCGAAGGGCTCGCCGCGGAAGAGGTCCTTGGCCTTGAGCGTCGTCGCCAGCGGTGCCCCGATCCGCTCGGCCAGCCTCAGGGCCGCGGCCCGCCCCGCGACGGTGCTCGCGCCGCGCCCCGCGAGCACGATCGGTCGCCGCGCGTTGGCGACGACGCCGACCGCGAGGTCGAGGGCGGCGTCGTCGAGCGCCGGCGCGAGGGCCGGGGGCGGGGTGCCGTGCACCGCGACGTAGGACGTCTGGGCCCACTGGAAGTCGGCGGGCACGTTGAGGACCACCGGCCGCCGCTCGATCACCGCCCGGCGCAACGCCAGCGCCAGGTCCTCGACCGCGGATCCGGGGGTGCGCACCTGCACGAAGCCGGCGCCCGTCGGCGCGACGAGCTCGCGCTGGTCGATGTCCTGCACGTTGCCCGGGTCGTCGACGGCCGTGTCCCCGGCCAGGACCACGAGCGGGGTGCGGCCCCGTGCCCCCTCGACGAGGGCGGTGACGGTGTTGGTGAGACCGGGCCCGTGGGTCACCGTCGCCACGCCGACCCGACCGGCCGCGCGGGCGTACCCGGTGGCCATCAGGACCGCGCCGGCCTCGTGGGCGGCGGCGACGTACGTCCCGTGCTGCTCGCGGACGAAGCTGTCCACCAGGAACAGGTTGGCGTCGCCGACCAGGCCGAACACCGTGTCGACGCCGTGGTCGGCGAGCCCCCGGGCGAGTGCTGAGTGGACGTTCACGGTGGGAGCACCGGCTGGCGGCGCAGCTCGGCCCGGCCGAGTGAGCGCAGGTGGACCTCGTCCGGCCCGTCGAACAGCCGCATCGCCCGGTGCCAGCCCCACATCGCGGCAAGCGGGGTGTCGTCGCTGACGCCGGCACCCCCGTGCACCTGGATCGCCCGGTCGATCACCTGCGTGACCGCCCGCGGCACCGCCACCTTGGCCATCGACACCAGGTCACGGGCCGCCTTGTTTCCCTGGGTGTCGATGACGTGGCTCGCCCGCAGGCAGATGAGCCGAGCCTGCTCGATGTCGATGCGCGACTGCGCCGCCTGCTGCTGCACGACGCCCTGGTCCGCCAGCCGGGCGCCGAAGGCGTACCGGTCGTTGGCCCGGGCGACGAGCAGCGCGAGGGCCCGCTCGGCGGCCCCGAGGGCGCGCATGCAGTGGTGGATCCGTCCCGGGCCCAGGCGCGCCTGGGCCGCCGCGAAGCCGCCCCCCTCCTCCCCCAGGACGTTGCCCACCGGGACGCGGACGTCGTCCAGCACGATCTCGTTGTGTCCGTGCTGGTCCTGCCGACCGAAGACCGGGACCGAGCGGACGTTGCGGACGCCGGGAGTGTCCATCGGGACGAGCACCATGGTGTGCCGGCGGTGCGTCGCGGCGTCGGGGTCGCTCATGCCGAGGACGACGAGCAGGCGGCACCGAGGGTCCGCCGCACCGCTGGCCCACCACTTGCGGCCGGTGACCACGTACTCGTCGCCTTCGCGCACGATGCGCGTGGCGATGTTGGTGGCGTCGCTGCTGGCGACGTCGGGTTCGGTCATCGCGAAGGCCGAACGGATCCGGCCGTCGAGCAGCGGTTCCAGCCACTCGTGCTGCTGGTCCGGCGTCCCGAACAGGTGGAGCAGCTCCATGTTGCCGGTGTCCGGGGCCTGACAGTTCATCGCCTCCGGGGCGATGTCGTGGCTCCAGCCCGAGAGCTCGGCCAGCGGCGCGTACTCCAGCTGGGTCAGCCCGGACTGCGCCGGGAGGAAGAGGTTCCACAGGCCGAGGGCGCGCGCCTCTCCCTTGAGGTCCTCCACCACCGGCGGCACGGTGTGGTCGTCGGGGCCGGCGGCGGTCCGGTAGGCCTCGTACTCGTGCTCGGCCGGCAGGACGCGCTCGCGCATGAAACCGACCAGCTGCTCGTGCAGCTCGCGCGCCCGCTCGGAGGGCGCCGGCATGCCGGTCACAGCGGGACGTCCGCGGGCACGTCGTAGGCCTCCACGAGCTCACGGTAGGTGTGCACGTGCTTGGCCATCGCGGCAGCTGCCCGGTCACCGTCGCCGGCCCGGATGGCGGCGAGGATCCGGTCGTGGGCCTTGATCGTCACTGCCATCGTCTCCCGTGAGTTGAACTCGTCGATGTCGGTGCTGCGCAGGATGACCCGCGACAGCGAGCTCACCACGGCCTCGATGATCTCGTTGTGGCTCGCCGTCGCGATGGCCACGTGCCAGTCGGCGTTGCACTTCAGGAACGTCGGCACGTCGCCGGCCGACGCCAGCCGGTGAGCCGCCTCGTCGAGCATCGTGAGGTCCGCTGCCGTGTGGTGGAGCGCAGCGAGCCGGGCCGCCGCGGGTTCCAGCGCCTCGCGCGCCTCGAGCAGCGACCGGAACCGGACCCCGCGGCCGGTCACGAGGACGTGCAGGTTCCGCTCCAGGGTCCCGGCGTCGGGACGCCGCACGAACGAGCCGCCGGCCCGGCCGGCACGGGTCACGACGAGTCCCTCGATCTCGAGCACCCGCAGGGCGTCGCGCACCGTCTGGCGGGCGAGGCCCACCGCCGCGGCCAGCTCGCGCTCGACCGGCAGGGCGGATCCCTCGGCGAGCGTGCCGTCCCGGATCTGCTGGCGGAGGTGGTCGGCCAGGACGTCCGACGCCTTGGGCACCGACACCCGACCGAGGGGCTGCGCGTCGACGCGGGGAAGACCGCCGGAGGAGTCAGCCACGGCTCACCGGTCGTAGGCGAGGTAGATGGTCTCGGCGACGAGAGCGGGCCGTTCCTGCCCCTCCACCTGGAGCTCGACGCCGACCTTGTACTGCAGCCCCCCGTCGGGACGGGCGCGCACCTCGACGAGGCGGGCGCTAAGGCGCACCCGCGAGCCCACCGGGACCGGGCTGGTGAACCGGGCCCGGTCGATGCCGTAGTTGGTGCCCCGGACCTGGTCGGTCACCACGAACAGCTCCTCGAGGAGGCGCGGGATGAGCGCGAGGGTGAGGTACCCGTGCGCGATCGTCGTCCCGAACGGTCCTCGGGCCGCCCGCTCCTCGTCGACGTGGATCCACTGGTGGTCGTCGGTGACGTCGGCGAAGCCGTTCACCCGGGCCTGGTCGATGACGAGCCAGTCACCCTCGCCCAGGGGTGTCTCCCCCAGGCCGCGCAGCTCCTCCAACGTGACGTCTCGACGAGCCATGTCGTTGTTCCCTTCCTCGTCGTCGGTAAATGCGCGTCAGGCCAGCCGGAACCGGGGTACCGCGACGCCGGACTCGTCCTGGATCTGCAGGACGACCGGGCGCTCGATCGCGAGGTCCTCCTCGGGACCGAGGACGTTCGTGACCAGCCGTGGCCCCTCGTCCAGCTCGACGACGGCCACGGTGTACGGCACGCGGTCGGCGAAGGCGGGGTGGAACGCCTGGTGGTAGACCACCCAGCTGATGAGGCGCCCCCGGCCGCTCGCGGGCCTCCACTCCCAGTCGTCGACCAGGCAGCGCGGGCACTCCTCGCGCGCCGGCAGCCAGGCGTTCCCGCACTGGCGACAGCTCTGGTGCCGCAGCTCGCCCTCGGCGAGGCCGGTCCAGTACGGCTCGGTCAGCGGCGTCACGATCGGGAGCGGCATCTCGCTCATGACGACCCCAGGATCAGGGTCGAGTGGGTGTGCATGATCCCCCCCTGGTTGCTCACGATGCTCGTCCTCGCGTCCGGGACCTGGTTGACCGACGTCCCGCGGATCTGCCGAACGGCCTCGGTCACCAGCTGCATCCCGGGCATCCCGCTCTCGGAGAGCAGCCCGCCAGCGGTGTTGATCGGCAGGCCCCCGCCGAGCTCGATGTTCCCACCCTCGACGAAGCTCCCGCCCGCACCCTTGTCCGCGAAGCCGTAGTCCTCGAGCGTCATGAGGACCGCGATGGTGAAGCAGTCGTAGAGCTGCGCGACGTCGATGTCCTTCGGGGTCATGCCGGCCATTGCGAAGGCGGTCCTCGAGGAGACCTCGGCCGCGGTCGAGGTGAGGACCGGCCGCAACGGGACGTCCCAGGAGGTCTGGCCCTGGCCGAAGCCGAGGATCGGCACGGGCGCCGGCACCCCGAGCTCGCGGGCCCGGTCCGCGCTCATGACGACGACAGCCGCACCGCCGTCCGACACCAGGCAGATGTCGTCGCGACGCAGCGGGTCGACGACGAGCCGGGACTGGTCGTACATCTCCTCGGTGAGCGGCAGCCGCAGCTGCGCGTCGGGGTTGTTCGCGCCGTGACGGCGGCAGGCCCGGGCGATCGCCCCGAACTGCTCGTGGGTGGTCCCGAACTCCTCCATGTGGCGGCGCATGATCATGCCGTAGCCGGCCGCCACCCCGAACCAGCCGTGGATGGCGTCGTCGCCCCACCCTCGCTCGTACGCCTGACGGGTGCCGGTCTTGGGGTTGTCCGCGATCGTCACCAGCGCGACCTCGCACTGGCCGTGCTCGATGGCCATCGCGGCGAACGAGATCATCGAGATGTTGGTGGCGCCACCCTGGTCCCAGACCCCCCCGACGCGGGGCTGGACACCCAGGGCCTCGGCCACGGTCTGCGCGTACATCGAGCGGTGCTGGGAGGTCGGGTACTTGACGAAGAGCCCGTCCACGAGGTCCTTGTCGACCCCGGCGTCCGCGAGCGCCTTCCGTGACGCCTCGACGTTCATGGAGGTCGTGGTCCGGTCGGGCAGCCTGCCCTGTGCCGTCTGGCCGATGCCGGCGATCACGGCCTTCCCGCGCACTAGATCACCCCGTCCTTCTTCAGGTCGGCGATCGTGTCGGCGTCGAGTCCCAGCCACTGCCCGTAGATCTCGTCGTTGTGCTGCCCGAGCGTCGGGCTCGGGGTCAGCTCGGCGTAGAAGTCGCCGACCCGGACCGGGCTGTGCGGCACGACGAGCGGGCCCATGTCCGGGTGGTCGATCTCCTGCAGCATGCCGCGCTGACGCAGGTGTGGGTCGTTGACGACCTCGCCGAGCTCGCGGACCGGCGCACTCGGGACGCCGGCCCCCCTGAGCCGTTCGGCGAGCTGCTCCTTGGTCTGGTCCCGCGTCCAGGCGCTGACGAGGGCATCCACCTCGTCGATGTGCGCCACCCGGGCGACCCGGTCGACGAACTTCGGGTTCGTCGCCAGCTCGGGCAGTCCCATGAGCTCGGTCATCGCGCGCCAGTGCCCCTCGCCGACGCAGATCAGGGCGACGTGGCCGTCACTGGCCGGGTAGACGTTGTACGGCGCCTCCGCCATCCCGGAGTGCCGGTTGCCGGTGCGGGTCGGGACGTCCCCGGTGCCACCGAAGTACAGGCCGAGGCTCGACATGAGGCTGGGGTAGACCGCGTCGAGCATCGCCGCCTCGACCGTCGTCCCGCGTCCGGTCTTCTCCCGCTGGTACAGCGCCGAGGTGATGGCCCCGTACAGGTGGATCCCGCCCATGAAGTCGCTGATGGCGGGCCCCGCCTTGACGGGCTCCCGGTCGGGGAAGCCGGTCACCGCCATGATGCCGGACATGGCCTGGATCGTGATGTCCATGGCCGGGAGGTCGCGGTAGGGACCCGTCGACCCGTAGCCGGAGCCGGAGGCGTAGATGAGCATCGGGTTCAGCTCCAGGAGTCGCCGTGACCCGATCCCGAGCTTGTCGGTGACGCCCGGGCGGAAGTTCTCGACGAAGACGTCGGCCCTGACGACCATCTGCTCGAGGAGCTCGACCCCGCGCGGGTCCTTGAGGTTCAGGGTCACGTCGCGCTTGTTCGAGTTGAGCATCGCGAACGGCGCGCCCGCTCCCCGGACCCGGCCCCGGCCGCGCAGGTTCTCACCCGTGAGCGGCTCGACCTTGATGACGTCCGCACCGCCGAGGGCCATCAGCAGCGTGGCGTACGGCGCGTTGTAGATCTGACCGAGGTCGATGACGGTGACGCCGGCGAACGGTGCTGGATCCACGGGCTACCTCCCCAAGAACTTCGCGGTGCGCCGCTCCGCGAACGCGGCCGGGCCCTCCTGGGCGTCCTCGGTGAACATGAGGAGCCGGTTGATCGCCTGCTCCATGCGAAGGCCCGTGGCACGGTCGACGTCGCGCGAGCGCAACGCCAGCTCCTTGGTCGCCTGGACGGCGAGCGGCGCGTTGCCGCAGATCTCGCGCGCGACCTCGAAGGCCGCGTCGAGCAGGTCCTCCTGCGGCACGATCCGGTTGACCAGGCCCCATCGTGCCGCGGTCTCCGCATCGATCCGCCGCCCGGTCAGCAGCAGCTCCATCGCGATCGCGTGCGGGAGCTGCTCCAGGATCCGCTGGGTGCCACCGTTGCCGGGCAGGACACCGCGCATGACCTCGCTCAGCCCGAACGACGCCGTCGGGGTGGCGATCCGGATGTCGGTGGCCAGCAGCAACGTCATGCCACCGCCGAGGCAGTACCCGTTGACCGCCGCGACGATCGGCTTCCAGACCTCGAGGCCACGGTTGAGCAGCTGGTCCTGCTGGGTCAGCCAGAACTGCGACATGTCCGCCGGTGCATTGACGAAGCTCTTCAGGTCCGCGCCGGTGCTGAAGGCCCGGTCACCCGCTCCGGTGATGACGGCGACCCGGATGTCGGCGTCGTCGCGCACGCGCATCCAGGCGGCCGAGAGCTGCTGGTAGGCCTGCAGGTCCATCGCGTTCATCCGCTCCGGCCGGTTCATCGTGATGAGCGCGATGCCGGCGTCGTCCACCTCGATCTCGACAGTCAACGTCAGGCCTTCGTTTTGCCGCTGAGGAGCTGGCGGGCCACGACCATCCGGTGCACCTCGGAAGGGCCCTCGCCGATCCGCTTGATGCGCAGCTCGCGGTACCACCGCTCCAGCGGGAACTCCTTGGCCACGCCCATGCCGCCGAAGATCTGCACGCACCGGTCGACGACCCGGCCCGCGGTCTCCGTCGCGTAGACCTTGCACACCGACGCCTCGAACTTGTAGTCCTCGCCGCGGTCGGCCTTCCACGCGGCCTGCCAGCACAGGCCACGGGCTGCCCGGATCTCGATCTCGGAGTCGGCGATCATCCACTGGATGGCCTGCTTGTCCGCGAGCGGGCCCCCGAAGACCTGGCGGTCCTTCGAGTAGTCGATCGCCATCCGCAGCGCCGCGCTGGCGATACCCAGCGTCGCGGCGGCGTAGGGCACCCGGCCGTGGATGAGCCACTGCTGGGCCAGCTCGAAGCCCCGGCCCTCCTCGCCGATCAGGTTCTCGGCCGGGATCCGGCAGTCCTGGAAGGACAGCTCGCACGGGTACCACGACCGGATGACGGGGATCGGGGTCATCGTCAGGCCCGGGGCGTCCGCCGGGACGATGAAGCAGCTGACCCCGTGCCGTCCCTCGGACGTGCGGGCGAAGACGACCCCCCAGTCGGAGTGGTCCGCCGCGGAGATCCAGGTCTTCGTGCCGTTGAGCACGTAGTCGTCGCCGTCGCGCACGGCCGTCGTCCGGATGCTGCGTGCCGGGTCGGCACCGCCGGAGGGCTCGCTGATGGCGACGAAGGTCTTGCCGCCCTTGGCGATCGTGGGCACCGCGTACTGCTGGATCTGCTCCTCGGTGCCCCGGTAGATGACGTTCGGGGGGTCCCAGCCGAACGCACCGCCGGCCGGGACGTACGCACCCATGCGGCACTGGGAGGCCTCCTCGGCGATCACGACCTGGGCGAGCATGCTCATCTCGCTGCCGCCGTAGTCGCTCGGTGAGTTGACGCACCAGATACCGGCCTGGCGGGCCTTCTTGCGCGCAGCCTCCAAGGCGTCGGCAGGAAGCAGGTAGGCGTCGAAGTCGAGGGTCTCCTCGACGGGGCGGATCTCGCGCTGGACGAAGTCCCGCGCCACCTTCTGCAGGTCCTTCAGTTCCTCGGGAAGCTCCCAGCCACCTCGGTCGTCCACGCTGTCCTCCTGCGTCGTCGTTGCCTTCGCAATGTGCGCTGCGGGTGCGCCGACGGTACGGCCGCGATGTGACCCGCGTCAAATATTGGACCAAAGTGGCTCGCGCTCTCGCCTGCTACGACGCGAGGTAGCCGCCGTCCACGGGGAAGTACGCCCCCGTGACGAACGAGGACGCGTCCCCGGCCAGCCAGGCGACCGTCTGCCCGACCTCGTCCGCCGTCCCCATCCGGCGCATCGGCCAGCGGGAGCCGAGGGCCTCCTCGTCCTCCTCGGTGTAGCGCGCCTCGATCAGCGGGGTGCGGATGAAGCCCGGTCCGACGGCGTTGACCCGGATCCCGTCCCGCGCGTGGTCCAGCGCCGCACCCTTGGTCAGGCCGATGACCGCGTGCTTGGTCGCGGTGTACGGCGCCGAGCCGAAGCGGCTGATCCGGCCCATGATCGAGGACATGTTCACGATCGACCCCCCACCGCGGGCACGCAGGACCCGGGCCTCGGCACGCAGGCAGTAGAAGACCCCGTCGAGGTTGGTCGAGGTGACGCGGCGCCAGTCCTCGTCCGGCACGTCGGCCACCGGCAGGACGGGCACGGTGACCCCGGCGTTGTTGACCGCGATGTCGAGGCCACCCGCCTCCCGGACGACGGAGTCGACGACCTCGTCGACGGCACGCGCGTCCGTCACGTCCAGGGTGCGCGCGAAGGCGCGGCCCCCGTCCGCCTCGATGGCCGCGGCCACGCCCTCGGCCGCCGAGGTCGAGAGGTCGGTGACGGCGACGTGCGCGCCGAGCGCGGCCAGCGCCCGAGCGCACGCGGCGCCGATGCCCGAGCCGCCGCCGGTGACGAGCGCCACCCGCCCCGTCAGGTCGGTGATCGTCATCGTCGTCCTTCCAGCAGGTTCTCCCCGGCCGGCGGATGCCGGCGGGGTCACGAGGTCCGCCCGGCGCGCAGCGAGCTCGCGACACCCGAGAGCAGTGCGAGCTGGTCCACGTCGTCGCCGAGCGGGGTGAGGATGTACGCGTCGACGGCGTCGACGGCCCTGGTGTGGTCCCGGATGCGATCGAGCACCTCGTCCGCCGTGCCGATCGTGTAGGTCTCGAGCGCCTCCTGCCAGGTGCCGGAGAAGAAGCGCGAGAGGGCAGCGCGGCAGCGGTCCTGCGCGCCGGGCCCGTCGAGGACGAAGCACCAGTCGGCGTAGACGAAGTCGATGTCCCGCCGGGAGCGCCCGTGTCGGCCTGCGCTGTCGAGGACCCGCCGCCACGCCGCACCGAGGGTGTCCGCGCCGATCCGCCGCTTGTGCGCCGCCGAGTACACCAGCGGCACCCAGCCGTCGGCCAGCCGACCCACCCGGTCCAGCTGGCGCTCGGTGGGCGCCGGGAACGTGTCGGTCCAGTCCAGCCGCTGGCTCGGGGCGAAGGAGGCCATCCAGATCGGCGGCCCCCCGGGGCGCGCCGGCAGGGGCGACACCTCGACGGCGTCGAAGTGCCACGTGGGCCCGGTCGCGGCCACCGGGCCGCCCGCCCACAGGCGGCGCACCAGGGCCAGCTGCTCCTCGAAGCGCTCGGCCCGACCGGCCATGGGGATGCCGAGCGCCGCGAACTCGCGCTCGTTCCACCCGATGCCGGCTCCCACGATCACGCGGCCGCCCGACACAGCGTCCAGCGACCCGAACGTCTTGGCCAGCTGGAGGGGGTGCCGGTACGGGAACACGAGCACGAGCGGTCCGACGAAGATGCGCTGCGTGCGGGCGGCCATCGACGCCAGGACCACCGTCACGTCGACCATGGACGCCCCGTAGACGACGGCACCACCGGGCGTCGTGGCCTCGGCGAGCAGGCGGTCGCCGACGAAGACGCCGTCGAAACCGAGCCGCTCGGCCTCCTCGACCCAGCTGAGGAAGTCGGCCAGCGGGCCCGACCCCTCCCTCACCCAGCCGGGCGGGCGGACGCACACGAGGACGCCGTCGTGGGCCACCGGTCGCAGGGCCATGTGCTGCCTTCCTCGGCGCTGAGGGCGTGGGTCGCTCCGGCACGCTGACGTCCGCCGGGGTTGACACCAGCCTGCCGGTCACCGACGCTCTCGACAAGACCTAACAACCGACCGGTCGGCTCCCGGCCCTGGAGAACCGTGACGTCCTACGAGGACCGCCCCTGGCTGGCGCAGTACGCGCCCGGCGTACCGGCCTGCCCCGCACCGGAGTTCACCGATGCCCTGTCCATGTTCCGGGCCGCCGTCGAGGGGCGCCCCGAGGCGACCGCGGTGTCCTACTTCGACGGGCGCCTCACCCTGCGCGAGCTGGACGAGATGTCCGACGCCCTCGCCTGCGCGCTGCTCGCCCACGGCTTCGGCCGCGGGGACCGACTTGCCGTCTACCTCCAGAACGTGCCTCAGTTCCTCGTGAGCATGCTCGCCGCGTGGAAGGCCGGCGGGATCATGGTCTCGGTCAACCCGATGAGCCGCGAACGCGAGCTGCGCCACCTGCTGGACGACTCCGGGGCGGTCGTCCTGGTGTGCCTGGAGGAGCTGTACGACGGCGTGGCCCGCGCCGTCCTGCCCGACACCGGCGTCTGGCTCGTCGTCACGACCAGTGCCCTGGAGCACCAGACGCGCCACGACCCGCGGCTGTTCGCCGGGATGACGCGGACCCGACACCCCGGCACGTCCGACCTCGCCGAGCTGGTCCACGAGTTCGCCGGCACCCGCCCCCCGCCCGTGGAGCTGGCTGACACGGACACCGCGCTGCTCACCTACACCTCGGGCACGACCGGCGCACCCAAGGGCGCCATGAACACCCACGGCAACGTGTCGTTCAACGCCCAGGCGCTGCGGGCCTGGGTCGGGCTCACCTGCGAGGACGTCGTCCTCGGCGTGGCGCCGCTGTTCCACGTGACCGGCCTCATCGCGCACATCGCCGTGTCGTTCCTCGTCCCGATGGAGCTCGTCCTCGCCTACCGCTTCGACGCCGGTGTCGTCGTCGACGCCCTGCGCGAGCGGCGCCCAACCTTCACCGTCGCCGCCCTGCCCGTCTACATCGCCCTAGCCGACGCTCCGGGGGTCCGGCGGCAGGACCTCGCGTCGCTGCGCGCCGCCTACTCCGGCGGGGCCCCCGTGACACCGGCCTGGGCGAACCGGTTCCGGGAGCAGTTCGGGGTGTCGATCCACAGCATGTACGGGCTGACCGAGACGACCTCCCCGTCGCACGCGGTGCCGCTCGGCGCCGAGGCCCCGGTCGATCCCACAAGTGGGTCCCTGTCCGTGGGCGTCCCGTTCCCGTGCACGATGGTGCGGATCGTCGACGACGCCGGCGCGGACCTCCCGCCCGGTGAGGTCGGCGAGATCGCCATCGCGGGACCCCAGCTCGTCGCCGGCTACTGGCACAAGCCGGAGGAGACCGAGCACGCCATGGCCGGTGGCGTGCTCCTGACCGGCGACGTCGGCTTCATGGACGAGCGGGGCTGGTTCTACGTCGTCGACCGCAAGAAGGACATGATCAACGCCTCCGGCTACAAGGTGTGGCCGCGTGAGGTGGAGGACGTCCTCACCGAGCACCCCGCGGTCAGCGAGGCCGCGGTCGTCGGCGTGCCCGACGAGTACCGCGGCGAGACCGTCAAGGCCTACGTGACCCTGCGGCCCGGTTCCGCGACCACCGAGGAGGAGCTCATCGCACACTGCAAGGCGCGCATGTCCGCCTACAAGTACCCGCGTTCCGTGGAGATCCTCGGCGCGCTGCCGAAGACCGTCACCGGCAAGACGCTGCGTCGCGAGCTCCGGGGAGGCACCGCGTGAACCAGGCCCACGCCCTCCCGGGGCTCGACCCGGCTGCGCTCGAGAGCTACCTGCACCGCGCTGCGCCCGGCACCCTCGCGGGACCGCTGAGCGCGCAGCTGGTGGCGGGCGGGAAGTCCAACCTCACCTACGTGCTCGGCGACGGCCGCTCGCAGTGGGTGCTGCGACGACCGCCGCTCGGACACGTCCTCGAGACCGCCCACGACATGGCCCGGGAGCACCGGGTCATGGCCGCCCTGGGTGCGAGCGAGGTGCCCGTGCCGCACATGGTCACGCTGTGCGCCGACCCCGAGGTGCTGGGTGCCCCGTTCTACGTGATGTCCTTCGTCGGCGGCACCATCTACCGCACGCAGGAACAGCTGGCAGCGGTGTCGCGGGCCGACGCCGATCGGCTCGCCGACGACCTCGTCGATGTGCTGGCCCGCCTGCACGCGGTCGACCCCGCCTCCGTCGGGCTCGGCGACCTCGGCCGCCCCGAGGGCTACCTCGAGCGCCAGGTCCGGCGCTGGGGCACCCAGCTCGCCGGCTCCCGCTCGCGCGAGGTGCCGGGGCTCGACGCCCTTGGCGCCCGGCTCGCCGAGCGCGTCCCGGCCAGCAGGCGCACCGGGCTCGTGCACGGTGACTACAAGCTCGACAACGTCGTCGTCGCCCCGACGGGCATCGTCGCCGTCCTCGACTGGGAGATGGCGACGCTCGGCGACCCCCTCATGGACCTGGTCAACATGGTGGGCTGGTGGGACGGCATCCGGGACACCGACGGCACCCCCACCTCGGCGGCGCCGGCCGACCAGCCCGCCTTCCCGCCGAGCACCCGCCTGCTGGACCGCTACGCCAGCGCCACGGGCGCGGACCTGGACGACCTGCCCTGGTACACCGGCCTGTTCTGCTACAAGCTCGCGGCCATCTTCGAGGGCATCCACTTCCGCGAGACGCAGGGCCTGACGGTCGGCGAGGGTTTCGACGAGCTCGCCGGGCTGGGGCCGGCCCTGGCCGCCCGCGGGCACGCGGCCCTGGACGACGTCCACGAGGGCAGGGGCTGAGGTGGCCGACGAGCTCGTGGTGGAGCGGGACGGCGCCATCACCTTCCTCACCCTCAACCGGCCGCACCGGTTGAACGCCCTCAACGCACCCATGCTCGACCAGCTGCGTGCCGCACTCGCCGAGGAGGAGCGCTCGGACTCACGCGTGATCGTCATCAGGGGTGCCGGGCGGGCGTTCTCCGCCGGGCACGACCTCAGCCCGGACTCCACCGAGGTCGTCGAGCCGGGCGACTCGGTCGCGGACCGGGACCGGCAGGCCTCCTACATCGACCTCTTCTTCCGGATCTGGGACCACCCCAAGCCCGTCATCGCCGCGGTCCACGGCTACTGCATGGCCGGCGCCACCCAGCTCGCCACCTTCTGCGACTTCACCGTGGTCGCGCAGGACGCGGTCGTCGCGGCGTCTCCCGTCCTGCCCCTGGGCGGGGGCTTCATCTCGCCGCTGCTGGCGTACAAGATCGGGGCGAACAAGGCGAGGCTGCTGTCCTTCGTCCCCGGCTACCGGATGTCGGGGGTCGAGGCCGCCGAGTGGGGCTGGGCGACGACGGCGGTGCCGGCAGCGCGCCTGGACGCCCACGTCCGCTGGCTGGCGTCGTCCATCGCCATGACGCCCGCGGGCGTGCTGCGGATGAAGAAGATCGCGATCAACCGCGTCCTGGAGCTGCAGGGCTTCCGGACGGTCGCCTACGTCGGGGCGGAGACCGACGTGGTCGTGCACGACACGGACGACGTGAAGCGGATCAAGTCCTTCATCCAGGAGCACGGGCTCAAGGCGGCGATCAGCGAGTTCGGGGTCCCCGCCGCCCCGCCGGACGCGAGCTGACACCCGCCCCCGTCCAGGTCCCGCCGAGTCGGCGGGGTGGAGCCGGTCAGGAGCTCGCGCGGCCGGCGAGGATGCGGGCCGGGTTGCGCACCATGATCTGCTCGATCGCCTCCTCCGCCACCCCCCGCTGCCGCAGCTCGGGCAGGACTCCCTCGCAGAGGTAGCGGTGGTGCCAGTTCGGCATCAGCTTCCGGCGCAGGGACGGCTCCATGTTGGCGCTGTAGAAGCCGGCGTCGTGCGACAGGGTCAGCCGGTCGGCGTAGCCGAGCTCGATGAGGCGGAAGACCGTGTCGATGCGGTCGCCGGGGTCGGCCATGATGTCCATGCCGAAGCGGTCCATGCCGATCGGCGAGCCGTTGTCCATCAGCTGACGCAGGTAGTCGATGTCGGTGGAGTCCCCGCAGTGGCCGATGACGACGTGCTGCAGGTCGATACCCCGGGCGCGGAAGAACTCCTGCTGCTCCAGCCCACCGTGCAGTCCCGCGTGGGTGTGCGTGGTGATCGGCACCCCGGTCTCCTGGTGCGCCTCCGCCGCGGCGGCGAGGACGCGTTCGACGTCGGGGGTGATCCCCCACTTGTCGGTTACCACCTTGATCATGGCGGCCTTCACGCCGGTGCCGGCGATACCCGTGGTGATGTCGCCGACGAACATGCCCGTCAGGGGTTCCGGGCCGTCGCCGTAGAGGTCGGGGCCGTGGTTGTGGAAGAACGCCGGCAGGTCGCGCTGCGTGTAGTAGCCGGTGGCCACGACGATGTTGATCGGCGCGTCCTGCGCCACCCGCTGGATCCGCTGGATCGACCGTCCCAGCCCCATCACGGTGAGGTCCACCAGGGTGGTGACGCCGAGGTCGGCGAGCGCCTGGAAGCCGGCGCGCGCGATCTCCTGCATCCGGCCCTCGTCCCACTCCGGGTTGGGGTAGTTCTCCTCGAGCTCCGGGTTCTTCACGAAGATGTGCTCGTGCATGAGCGTCCAGCCCAGCTCGCTGGTGTCGATCGGGCCGCGCAGGGTCTCAACGGTGGTCACGTGGTGCCTTTCCGGACGGGGCGCCTGAGGTGGCGCGGTCGGTGAGCCGGCGGCCGCACGGAGACGGCGCGACGGATGTTTCCATGCAGGTCATGTCCGGTCAACCGGACGGTGTCGACTGCCGAAGTCGGCGACGGACACCACGTCGGCACGCAGGGGGAGCACGTGGTCGAGCAGTGCACGGTGCACGGCCTCGGTGGGGTCGTGGCACGCGTCGGAGAGCACCGTCACGTGGTAGTCGAGGTCGGCGCCGGCGCAGGCCGTGCTCAGGACCGCGCCGCTGGTGATCAGGCCCCCGAGCACGAGCGCGTGGCACGACAGGCCACGCAGCACGACCGCCAAATCCGTGTCGGGGAAGGGGCCGATGCGCCGCTTGACGACCCGCGGCATGGGCCCGAGCAGCTCGGCGAGCTCGGGCATCACCTCGACCTGCTCGGTGCCCGCGACGAGCCGTCCGGCGTCCTTGACCCGGCCGAAGTACGCGTTCGCCGCAGACACCTCCGGATGGCCCGGCCTGAACTCCACCTCGACCCGGATGCAGGGCATGCCGGCCGCGGCCGCCGCCCGGACAGCGGCCCGCACCGCCGTGACGAAACGCGCGCGGGACTCCTGGTCGCCGAACACCCGTCCCGCGACCCCTTCCTGGCAGTCCAGGAGCAGCAGGGCGCTGCCCGTACCGTCGGTTCCCGACATCACCGCTCACCCCCGGACCCGGCGACGGACCGGGCGACCGCCGTGAGCAGGGCCGAGGCCGGCCCCGGGCCGTCGAGGTGCTCCACCGCGTCCTCCACCCGCCGGCGTCCCGCCTCGTCGAGGACGCCGGCGGTGAGGTCACGGAACTTGGCCGACACCTCCGCGCGGCCGAGCGGGCGTTCCGGCGTCCCGAGGGGCGCCGCCACCCGCTCGTCGAGCACCTCACCGCCGCGCCGGCGCACCTGCACCCGGGCGGGGAACTGCCGGGGGTAGACCGCGTCGATCCCGGGGTCGACCTCGAAGCGGACGCGGCGAGCGAGCGCCAGCAGGCCGGGGTCCTGACGACGGCGGTCCTCGAACTGGGCCACGCCGACGGCGCCGTCGACGAGTGCGGCGGCGAGGCTGT
This sequence comes from uncultured Actinomycetota bacterium, assembly GCA_963795035.1. Taxonomy (GTDB): domain Bacteria; phylum Actinomycetota; class Actinomycetes; order Actinomycetales; family Dermatophilaceae; genus Oryzobacter. The sequence goes on from CAWCFZ010000007.1 coordinate 285,209, forward strand.
ACTGCATGCTCATCTGCGCCTCGAGCGGTCCCCCACCGCCCCGGTACTCGAAGCCGCACTGCAGGAGCACGCTGCTGCTGTTGCCCACCACGATCTCCTCCACGTCCTTGGCCTCCAGCCCGGCCCGGCGCATCGCCAGGACCGCATCGATCGAGGAGTGGATGCTGCCACAGCAGGCGTAGGGCTTGACCGCGATCCCGTCGACGTCGAACCGGCTGCCCAGCTCCGCGGTGAGCTGCTCGAGGACCGGCGCGTCGCTGACGGCGCGCAGGACCCCCCCGTCCTCGGCGTCCAGCCCGCGGGAAGGGCCGGCGAACCCGTCGGCCGCGAGGCGGGCCGCCTCGATCCCCGCCTCCGCGGCCCGGGCCGCGTGCAGGCACTTCGTCATCGCACCCTCCGCGCTGAACGCGAAGGTCCCCCCCGCGCAGGAGGCGGCCACCCCGAACGCCGACACGAGCTGGTCAGGTGTCAGGCCCATCAGCCGTCCCGCGACCGCAGCGGCGCCGAACGGCCCCGTCAGCCCCGTGACGTGCCAGCCACGGCCGCGTGCCGAGGCCGCGTTCATGGCCAGGCTCACCCGCCCGACCACGTCGTAGGCGGCGACGACCGCCGTGACCAGCTCCTCCCCCGACGTGTGCTGGTCGGCCACGGCCAGGGCGACCGGCACGATCACCGCGCCGGCGTGGGTCTTGCCCGCGGGCAGGTAGTCGTCGAGCTCGAAACCGTGCGCGCCCGCGGCATTGGCCATCGCCGCGCCGGCCGGGTCCATCCGCGAGCCGTCGGCCCACACCAGCGCCGCGCCGTCGCGATAGCGCGCCCGGGCCCGTTCGCGGACGAGGGCGGGCCCCTGCTGGGTGGCGCCGAAGAGCCCGCTGCCGAGCGCGTCCAGGACCAGGGTGACGGCCTTGGCGCGGGTCGCGGCAGGCACGTCGCCGGCCCGCAGGCCGAGGACGTGCTCGGCGAGCGCGGCGGCCGGGACCGCGGGGGTGCTGGCGTCGGACATGGCACTGCTTCCTGTTGCGGGGGCGGCGCTCGGCCTGCGGGGCATCACGTCTTGAGCAGGAACGGGTCCCGCACGTCGTCGGAGAGGTCGATCATGGTGTTCTTGACCCTGGTGTAGCCGTGGATCGCGTCGACGCCGCGTTCGCGGGCGTAGCCGCTGTCCCCGACCCCCCCGAACGGCGCCTGGACGGCGGTGGAGCGGTAGGTGTTGACCCAGACCATGCCGACCCGGAGCTCCTTCGCGACCAGGTGCGCCCGGCACAGGCTCGTGGTCCAGATGCCGGCCGCGAGGCCGAAGCGGGTGTCGTTGGCGATCCGGACCGCCTCGGCATCGTCCTGGAAGCTCTGGACGCCCAGCACCGGACCGAAGATCTCGTGCTGCGCGACCGCCATGTCGTTGCGGACGTCGGCGAACACCGTCGGGGTCACGAACAGCCCGCGCTCGCCGGCGAGGGTCTCACCGCCGGTCACCAGGCGCGCGCCCGCCGCTCGGGCCGCCTCGATCTCGGCCAGCACCTTGTTCAGCTGCGCCTGGTTGGCCAGGGGACCCATCTCGGTCGCCGGGTCGAGGGGGTCGCCCAGCGTGATCGACCGCGCCCTGTCGGCGACGCCGTCCAGGATCTCCCCCACGAGGCCCCGCTGCACGAGCAGGCGGGAACCCGCGACACAGGTCTGACCGGCGGCCGCGAAGATGCCGGCCACCGCGCCTGCGGTCGCGCGGTCGCGGTCCGCGTCCTCGAAGACGATGTTCGCCGACTTGCCGCCGAGCTCCAACGCGACCGGGATGATCGACGTGGCCGCCGCCTGCGCGATCGCGCGGCCGGTCTCGACACTGCCGGTAAAGCTGATCATGTCCACGCGCGGGTGCGAGGTGAGTGCACGCCCCGTCGCGGCGGCCCCCACCACGACGTTGACGACGCCGGGCGGGAAGCCGGCCTCCTCGACGAGCCGGGCCAGCTCCAGGGTGCTCGCAGGGGTGTACTCCGACGGTTTGACCACGGCGGTGTTGCCGGCAGCCAGGGCCGGCGGGAGCTTGTTGGCCAGCAACGAGAGCGGGGAGTTCCACGCGGTGATCAGTGCGGTCACCCCGTGGGGCTCGCGCGTCGTGTAGTTGAACATCGTGGGGCTGTCGAGGGTCTGGGTGCCACCGCCGATCTTGTCCGCCAGGCCCGCGAAGAAGCGGTAGTTGCGGGCGGCGAAGCGGATCTGGTTCTCGGTCTCGCGGATGATCTTGCCGTTGTCGGTGGTCTCGATCTCGGCCAGCCGCTGGGCGTCGCGCTCCATGAGCTCGGCCAGCCGCAGCATCAGCCGCGCCCGCTCCACCCCGCTCGTGCGGCGCCACTCCTCACACGCCGCGGCCGCGGCCGAGACCGCCGCGTCGACGTCCGCGGGCGAGGCGCTGTTCACCTGCGCCCACACCTCGCCCGTGTAGGGGTTGGTGCTCTCGATCACCGGACCGCCCCCGTCGACCCAGTGCCCGCCGATGAACAGCTGGTAGCGCGTGCGCCGGGCCGGCAGGTCAGACGTCATCCTCGACCTCCTGCGCGAGCTGGGCCGGCTGCTCGGGCACCGCGGTCACGCCGGCCGCGCGCAGGCGCTCGAGGTCGTCGGCGTCGAGGCGCAGCAGCTCACCCAGCACCGCGTCGGTGTCGCCGCCGATGAGCGGTGGGCTCGTGTACTCGGTGGGGAACCCGCTCATCTTGATCGGGTTGCCGACGAACTTGAGGGGGCCGCCCAGCTGGTGCTCGAGCTCGACCACCATGTCTCGGTGCAGCACCTGGGGGTCGGTGAGGGCCTCGGCGAGGTTGTTCACCCGGGCCGAGAGCAGGTCCGCCTCCTGCAGCACGGCCAGCCACTCGTCGCTGGTCCGCTGCGCGATCACCTCGCCGATCATGGCGCCGAGCTCGTCCTGGTGCTCGACCCGCGAGCGCGGGTCCCGGAAGCGCTCGTCGGCGACCCACTCCGGGTGGCCGAGGACGTCATCGGCGAGCCGTTGCCACTTCTGCTGGTCGTAGACCGCGATGACGATGTACTTCTCGTCCCTGCACTGGAAGGCCGCGTACGAGGGGCTGTGCCCGCCCGACCCCTGCGGGCCGGGGACGACACCGTCGAGGAAGTGGTAGGCCGCGAAGTACGGCACCATCGCGATCTGCCCGTCGAGGAGCGAGACGTCGATCTCGGTCGACGGCTGCAGCCCCGCGTCCCGCGCACGCAGCGCCGAGAGGATCGCGATGGTCGTGAACATCCCGCCGGCCAGGTCGGCGACGGGCAGCCCCATGCGCGCCGGACCGCGCCCGCGCTCACCGGTCATGCTCATGCCGCCGGCGATCGCCTGGGCGATGAGGTCGACCCCGGGGCGGGCCGCGTAGGGGCCGTCCTGTCCGAACGCGCTCAGCGCGGCGTAGACGAGGTTCGGGTTCTGCGCGCGCAGCGTCTCGTAGTCGATGCCGAGGCGCTTCATCACGCCCGGCCTGAAGTTGTTGAAGCAGACGTCCGCGGTGCGGACCAGGTCCATGAAGACCCGCACGCCCTCGGGGTTCTTCAGGTCCAGGGTGATGGACTCCTTGTTGCGGTTGAGCGCCATGTAGTGCGCGTCCTGGCCCTTGTAGTAGTGCCGGACCAGCCCCCCGGGGTCGTAGCCGGCGTTCGACCCCGGCGCCTCCACCTTGATGACCCGCGCCCCGAGGTCGGCGAGCATCAGGGTGCAGTACGGTCCCGCGAGGTGCCAGGACAGGTCGATGACGGTGATGCCGGTCAGCGGGCCGGGGACCGACCTGCGCGCGCCCATCCCCGTCCCGCCCGCTACTACGGCCTCCGTGTCACGCATGGTGGCTGTCCCTTCGTCGTCGGGCCGCGGCAGAGAGCTCCTGCGCGATGTCACTGATGGAGGACTCGACCGACACGATGCTGTGGACGCCCGCCTCCAGCAGGCCGGCTCGGTCCTCCTCGGGGATGAGGCCGCCGAGGACGACGAGCGGTGGGTCGTCGAGGTCGCGCAGCTGGTCCAGCACTCGGCGCGTGAAGGCGTCGTGGCCGCCGGCCAGGCTGCTCAGCCCGATGATGTCGGCGTCCTCCTGCACGGCGGTCGCGGTGATGGCCTCGGGCGACTGGCGCAGGCCGACGTAGATCACCTCGAAGCCTGCTTCCCGCAGGCCGTAGGCGAGGACGTGGATGCCGCGCTCGTGGGCGTCCAGGCCCGCCTTGGCGAGCACCATCCGGACGGGCGGGGCTTCTGGCGCGGACACACTGATCTCCTTTTCGTCCCGGTCTCAGGCGGAGGAACCGGGTGGGCGGCCTGCGAACCGGTCGACTGCGGCCCGGCGGTCCGGACCCGCCACCGAGCGCGCCCGCAGCGCGTCGAGCTCGGGCCACACGGAGTCCGGGCGGTCGTGGCGGGCCTCGAGCGCGTCGATCATGTGCTTGTGGGCCGAGGCGACCGCCCGATGGGGCCCGACCCAGGCGCTGACGGCGTCCTGGAGGTCCTGCGGGGACACCACCTCCTGCAGGATGCCGACACCGAGGGCCCGCGTGGCGTCGAGCTCCCGTCCGAGCACGAACAGCTCCTTGGTCACCGTGGGCCCGAGCAGGCGCCGGATCCGGTCGACCGAGCGGGGCTCGTACACCGTGGCGATGCGCACCGCCGGTACCCCGAAGCGGGCGTCCGGCGTGCCCGTGCGGAAGTCGCAGGCCATCGCCAGGTCGAACCCGGCCCCGAGGCAGAACCCGCGGACGACGGCGAGCGTCGGCACCGGGCAGGCGGCGAGGGCCGCTGCCGCCTCGAAGACCTTCTCGGAGGGCCGCTCGGCGGGGCCGGCCGCGGCGAGGACCTTGATGTCGAACCCCGCCGAGAACGCGGCCTCCCCCGCGCCCGCGAGGGTCAGCAGCCGCACGTCGTCGGGCACGGACTGGACCACCTCGACCAGCTGGGCGAGCTGCTCCGGGTGCAGGGCGTTGCGGCGGTCCGGCCGGTTCAGGACCAGTCGCAGGACGTCGTCGACGCGGTCGACGAGCAGCATGTCGGTGTCGCCGGACATCAGGTGTAGACCGCCTCACCGAAGACGTCGCGCAGGACGTCGCACATCTCGCCGATCGTCGCGTAGGCGAGCGCGCAGGAGATCATCGACGGGATGACGTTGGCCGAGGAGTCGGCCGCCGCCGCGCGAAGGTCCCTCAGCGTCTCGCGGACCAGCGTGTCGTCGCGTTCGCGCCGCAGGTCGCCCAGCGCGGCCACCTGGCGCGCCTCGGCGGTCTGCAGCAGCTCGGGGTCGTACTCGGGGGTGCGCTCGACGTGCACGTCGACCTCCTCGGGCCCCTTGAACCGGTTGACGCCGACCCACACCTCCTCGCCGTCCTCGAGCCGGCGCTGGGCCTCCCACGCGGAGGAGGCGATGGAGGCGCGGTAGTAGCCGCTCTCCACGCCCCAGAGGGCGCCGCCGTTGGACTCCACGTGCTCGAGCTCCCGGCGGGTGGCGGACTCGATGTCGTTGGTGAGCTTCTCGACGGCGTACGAGCCGCCGAACGGGTCGAGGACGTCGCCGAGCCGGGCCTCGTGCAGGATGATCCGCTGGATGTCGCGGCTGACCTGCTGCGCCTCGATGCTGTGACCCAGGCCCAGCGGCTCGTCGAACGGGGACAGCCCGCCGGTGACCTCCCCGCTGGCGCAGGCCTGGATCATCGCCTCGATGGTGACGCGGACGATGTTGTTGATGTACCGGCGCGAGGTCATCTTCGTGTAGGAGTTGCCCCAGGCGTGCTCCCCACCGCGCAGGAGGCAGGCGCGGTCGGTCTTCGCGCCGAACTCCTCCCGCATGATCTGCGCCCACATGCGCCGGGCGGCACGCGGAGCCGCGACGCCCTCCATGAACCGCAGGGTGGAGTCCCCGAAGCCTCGGAAGGTGAACCGGCGGACGAAGCGGTCGACGTCGAGCCCCGCCTCCACGCCCAGCCGGACGTAGGCCTTGGCGTTGGCCAGGCCGAACGCCAGCGACTGCTCGGTGGTCGCTCCCGCGTAGCGCATGTGCTCGGCGCAGATGCTGATGCTGTTGGCGAGCGGCATGCGCTCGTCCATGAAGGTGATCGTGTCCCGCACCAGCCGGAGCGACGGCTCCGCGGGAAAGATGTAGAGCCCGCGCGCGACGAACTCCTTGAGGATGTCGTTCTGCGGCGTGCAGCGCAGCGTCTCCAGCGGCACCCCCCGCTTGAGGGCGAGCGCGCAGTAGAAGGCGATGTAGACGCTCGCCGGGGCGTTGATCGTCCAGTTGCTCGAGATCCGCTCGATCCCGCTCTCGTCCTGGAATGCCTCGTAGATCGTCTCGAAGTCGCGCAGGCTGTCGACGGCGACCCCGACCCGCCCGACCTCGCCGGCGGACCGCGGGTCATCGGAGTCCCACCCGAGCTGGCTGGGGAGGTCGGAGGCGATGTTGGCACCACCCACCCGCATCCCCTGGCGGCGCATGTCGATGTAGTAGTCGCGGCAGTCGGTCGCCGCGCCGAAGCCCGAGTAGCGGCCGGCGCGGTGGCGGTGCACACCCTCGCCGGCGCGCTGCGCAGCAGACGTCGGGTAGAGCCAGCTGGTGAAGGGGTACTCGCCCGGGAGGCCGACGTCGCGCAGGTAGTCGCCGCCCTCAAGGTCCAGGGGCGTCGCCAGCGTGGGCTCGACGTCCTCGGGCGACAGGCCGAGCTGGCGCAGCCCCGCCGGGAAGGTCTCGCTCTTCCACCGCTCGATCCGCTCACGCAGCTCGGGTGCGGTGGTCGGCCCGGTGCTCGCGGCCGGTTCGTGGGCGCCGGTCATCGGGCCCTCACCGCCACGGACTTCGGCATCTGAACCATGATGCGGAACATTATGACCGCCTTACGGAAAGGTCAAGGCTCCCGGGGTGGCGTGGCACCCCGAGGCGGTCACAGATCTGCTGCGCCACCACCGACGGCGCGACGCCGCCGTCCACGGCGTCGCCGAGCTGCGCGTCCTGCGCGAGCAGGTGCCTCGCCCACGCCCGTGAGGCCACCGCCACCAGGTCGGCCACGGCCTCGGCGGCGCGCTCGCGGCCGCGGTCCTCGTCGGCCGGGGACGCCAGCAGGTGGGTCCGGTGCTGCAAGACCGCCTCCCACAACGCAGCGTGCGACTCGTCGGGCCGGTTCGCGACCGTCGTCACGACCGGCGGGCGCCACCGGCCGGCCGCCCGCAGCCGGATCGAGCCGCGCAGGTCGGCGGCCGTGCGACCGGCTCCCGGCAGGTCGCCCTTGTTCACGACGAAGACGTCGGCGATCTCCATGATGCCGGCCTTGGCCATCTGGATCCGGTCACCCGTATCCGGGGGGACGACGACGACCGTGGTGTCGACGACCGACCTCAGCGCGAGCTCGGACTGACCGACCCCCACCGTCTCGACGAGCACCTCGTCGAAGCCGAAGGCCCGGAGCAGCCAGATCGCGTCGGCCGCCGCGAGGGAGAGCCCACCGGAGTGACCCCGGGCGCCCATGCTGCGGATGAAGACCCCCGGGTCGGTGCTGTGGCCCGCCAGGCGCACCCGGTCGCCGAGGAAGGCTCCCTGGGTGAACGGCGAGCTGGGGTCCACGGCCAGGACGCCGACGGTCCGGCCGCCGGCCCGCAGCAGCCGGACCATGGCGTCGACCAGCGTCGACTTCCCCGCGCCGGGTGGCCCGGTGATGCCCACGCTGGGTGTCGTCGGCCGTCGCTGCGGGAGCAGCGCGAGCAGCTCGGCCTGTGGCGCGCCGCCCTTCTCGACCACCGAGAGCGCCCGAGCGAGCGCACCCACGTCACCGCGCCCGAAGCCGTCGGCGATCGCCCGGAGCCTCGAGGACCCTGTCGCGGCGCCGGGCACCCCCGTCATCGGCCCAGCACCCTCACGACGACTGCTTCGCCAGCGCCTCGCGCGCCCAGGCCTCGAAGCTGCGGGGCCGGAACCCGAACTCGTCGGTGATCCGTGACCCGTCCACGAGGGAGACGTGCGGGATCCGGCTGCCCGACTCGCCGAGCGTGATCTCCACACCGGGGCGCAGCTCCTCGATCCAGGAGGCCAGCTGCCCGATCGTCGCGAACTCGCCACCCACGTTGTAGACGGGGTGCTGGGGGTCCGGAGCCGTGCCGAGGATGGCGAGCGCCATGCCCACGTCCTCCACGTGGACCAGGCACGAGTCGGTGTCCGCCCCGAAGACGCACTGCGTCGAGCCGGTGGCCGCGCCCTCGATGAGCGCGTTGATCGGCGCCGACATGCCGGTCTTGCGGCCGGCGCCGTACACGGTCGAGATCCGCAGCCCGACGCACCGGGTGCCGAACGACTCCTCGTAGAGGGCGGCCGTCGCCTCGTTGAGCTGCTTGTGCCAGCCGTAGAGGAACGCCGGCCGGCCGTGGTCGGCCTCGGTCACCACGTGGTCACCCCAGTCCGGCTGGTCGCCGTAGACGGCGATCGAGGACGCGTACACCGCCCGCGGGACACCCGCGCGGGCCGCGGCGTCCAGGACGTTCTGCGTCCCCATGATGTTGACCGACGTCGCCAGCACCGGGTCGGCGTTGGTGTCGGTGCCGAGCAGGGCGGCGAGGTGGAAGACGACCGCCGGCCGCACCGTGTCGATGACCCCGCGCACCTGGTCGAGGTCGGTGATGTCGCACTCGTGCGCCTCGAGGCCGGGCATCGCCGTCTCCACGGCCGTGTCCGCCACCACCGGGCGCCAGCCCCGCTCCAGCAGCGCCGCGCACGTCGACCGACCGATGAACCCGGCCCCGCCGAAGACGAGTCCGATGTTCTCCTGCGACGCTGCTTGCTGGGTCATGACGTCCTCTCCACCGGTTCGGTCGGTCCGTAGATCTCGTTCGCCCGGTCCTGGCCCAGGTAGCCGTTGTCGATGTCGCTGCGGACCGCGGCCCGGTCGCGCGACGAGGGGTCGCCGTACCCGCCGCCGCCCGGCGTGCGCACCCGCAGGACGTCGCCCTGCTTCATGACCACCCCCGAGGCCTTCGTGATGTGCGGGGGACGGAACTCCTCACCGCCGAGCGTCCACACCACCTCGGTGGTCGCGCCCGGCAGCCCTCCGTCCGCGCCCGGCGGCCCCGACCGTCCGCGGTCGGCCAGGACGGTCGAGGCCGTCTGGTCGACCAGGGCCCGTACGGCGATGTCCACCCCGAACCCTCCTCGGTGCGTCCCCGCCCCGGCCGAGTCCTCGCGCAGGGCGTAGCGCTCGAAGAGGATCGGGTTCTGGTGCTCCAGGACCTCGACCGACGACGACTTGGCGATGCTGATGGTCGAGGCACCGTTGGTCAGGCCGTCCGCCGTCCCGTGCCCGCCGTAACCGCCGCCGGAGAAGTTGAACATGATGAACGGACGCTGCTTCCTCGGGTCGAAGCCGGAGAGCGTGAAGTTGCAGATCGTGCCGAAGTTGGTGGCCCCGATCCGGTCCGGCAGGACCGGCTGGAGCGCCATGAAGATCGCGTCCCCGACGCGGACGGTGACCTCGGAGGCACACCCGCTCACCGCGTGCGGGTAGGTCGCGTCGAGGAACGTGCCCTCTGCCCGGTTGACGTGGAACGGGCGGAAGCACCCGCCGCTGATGGGCACCTCGTGGAAGACGTGCTTCATGTGCAGCAGCACGGCGGAGGCGAGCGCGGCGAACGAGGTGTTGAGCGGGCCCTTGACCGCCGGCGAGCTGCCGGCGAAGTCGAAGGTCATGTCCGACCCCTCGACCGTCACCGCGACCTTCAGCTCCAGCGGCTCGAGGTCGATGCCGTCGCTGTCCAGCCAGGCCGTGGCGGTGTACGTGCCGTCCGCGACCGCCTCGATGAGCGAGCGCATGTTCGCCTCGCTGCGGTCGGCGAGCTCGGTGATGGCCTCGCGCACGGTGTCCGGCCCGTACTTCTCGAGCAGCGCGCGGAACCGCAGCTCGCCGACGTTGAGCGCCCCGACCTGCGAGCGCAGGTCCGCCTGCCGCTCGTCCGGGATGCGGATGTTCGACATGAGCAGCCGCAGGAACTCCTCGTTCGGCACGCCCGCCTTGTAGACCTTGGTCGGCGGGATCCGGATGCCCTCCTGGAAGATCTCGGTCGCCGTCGGCGCGAACCCGCCGGGCACCATGCCGCCGATGTCGGTCCAGTGCGCGGTGTCGGCGATGAAGCAGAACAGCTTTCCCTCGCTGAAGATCGGGCGGACGAGCTTCATGTCCATGAGGTGCGTGCCCGACGAGTACGGGTCGTTGACCATGACGATGTCGCCCGGCTCCCACTCGGAGTACTCCCGGATGGCCGCCTGCACGGTGAACTGCATGGAGCCCACGAAGAGCGGGAGGCCGGTCTCGCCCTGGGCGATGAGCTCGCCGGTCGTCGAGTAGACACCGCTCGAGCGATCCAGCGACTCGGAGACGACCGGGCAGAAGGACGACCGCTCGATGGCGATGTCCATCTCGTTGCAGACCTGCTGGAGCCCACTGTCGATGACGGCCAGGGTGATGGAGTCAACCACCGGACACCTCCTTGAGGGAGAGGATGAGATTGCCGAGCTCGTCGACGGTGACGTCGCAGTCCTCGTCGACGAGGGTCGTGCCGTCCTGCTGCTCGATGACGGCGGGACCGGAGAAGCTGGTGCCGAGTGGCAGCTGCTCGCGGCGCAGCACCTGGGTGGGAACCCATCGCCCGGAGAAGCAGACCGGTCGCTCCCCCAGCCGCGCCGCCTCGAGCGTCCCGGCGCTCTCGCCCGCCCTGGCGATCGCGCGCAGGTCGACGGGCGCGCGCAGCCCGTCGACGGTGGTGCGCACGTTGACCACCTTGTGCGGGATGTCCTCACCCGGGAGGACGCCGTAGGACTCCGCGTAGGCCCCGGTGAACCGGGCCCCGAGCGTCTCCCACGACTCGTCGCCGGCGAACGGGATGGGCACGGTGTGCGTCTGGCCCTCGAACTGCAGCTCGAGCAGCTGTCGCACGTCGACGTCCACCAGCTCCAGGCCCTGCTCGTCCAGGATGCGTCGGCCGGTGTCGGCCAGACCTCTCGCGATCTCGGCCAGGGTCGCCACGGTGACCTCCGTCGTGCGACGGTTGACCGTCTGGACGAAGTCCTGGCGAGCAGGGGCCAGCAGCGTGCCGAGCGCCGAGGTGATGCCGAGCCGGTAGGGGACGATGACCGTGGGGATGGACAGCTCGCGGGCGATCTCGACGGCGTTGAGCGCACCGCCGCCGCCGAAGGCGAAGTAGGCGAACTCGCGCGGGTCGTGGCCACGGCCGAGCGAGACCGTGCGCACGGCCGCGGCCATCCGGTCGTTCGCGATCCGCACGATCGCCGCCGCGGCCTCCTCCACCGAGACGCCGAGGGGGTCGCCCACGTGCTCCGCGACGGCGCTGCGAACCTTCTCGAGGTCCGCGCCGCCCTCGACGCCCATCATGTTGGCCGGATCGAGGCGGCCGAGGACGAGGTAGGCGTCGGTCAGCGTCGGTCGGGTGCCGCCCAGCCCGTACGCGACCGGCCCGGGCTGGGCGCCGGCGCTCTCCGGCCCGACGCGCAGGAGGCCAGTGGCGTCCAGGCCGGCGATGCTGCCCCCGCCTGCGCCGATCGTGTGGATGTCGATCATCGGGAGCTGGACCGGAACGTTGTAGGCGAGCTGGCGCTTCGACGACGTGATCGGGACACCGCCGAGGATCATCGCCACGTCGAAGCTCGTGCCGCCGACATCCGCCGAGATGCAGTTGGGGTACCCCGCGGCGACGCACAGCACGGCGGCGGCCGCGACTCCTGCGGCCGGGCCGCTGAGCACCGTCTGGACGGGCAGCCGCGACGTCATCGTCTCGCGCATCACGCCGCCGTTGGAGCGCATGATCAGCAGCTCGTTGGCGTAGGAGCTGTCCTTGAGCTGCGCGACCAGCCGGGCGAAGTACCGGTTGATCACCGGCTGGATGTAGGCGTTGACGGCCGAGGTGCTCAGGCGCTCGAACTCGCGGAACTCCGCCAGCACCTCGTGGGAGGTGGTGATGTACTGGTTCGGCCAGGTCTGCGCCGCGATCTCCCGGGCGCGCTTCTCATGGGCGGGGTTGGCGTAGCTGTGGAGGAACGAGATGACCAGGCTCTCGACTCCGAGGTCCTGCAGGCGGCGGACGGCGGAGCGCATCTGGTCCTCGTCGAGGGCGACCAGGACGTTCCCGGCGGCGTCCAGGCGCTCGTCGACCTCGATGCGGTGCGAGCGCGGGATGAGCGGGTCGTAGGTGCCGAACAGCCCGTAGTTCTGCGGGCGGGTGCGCCGACCCAGCTCCAGGGTGTCCCGGAAGCCCGTCGTCGTGATCAGCCCGCACAGCGCACCCTTGCGCTCGAGGACGGCGTTGGTCCCGGTGGTCGTGCCGTGGCAGAGGACCGTCACGTCCGACAGGTCACGGTCCCCGACCGCGGCGAGCCCGGCGAGGAACCCGCGCGACTGGTCGTCGACCGTCGTGGGGACCTTCGCGATCGACACCTCGCCGGTGTCGTCGATCGAGATCAGGTCGGTGAAGGTACCCCCGACGTCCACGCCCACAATCCGGCTCATCGCTGCTCCGCCTGCGCCATGAACGGAACGTTATTACCGCATTGCAGTACAGGTCAACCCTGGGCGCTGGCGGTCACGCCCCTGACAGGCGCTGCTCGGCGCTCACGGCCCGGTCGCGTGCCTCGATCGAGCGCGCCGACTCCATCAGCAGCCTCGTGAGGTCGGATCGCCGGTCGGAGGTCATCCGCTCCGCCGGTCCGAGCAGGCTCAGGGACAGCACCAGGCCCGAGGCGCCGCGCACCGGCACCGAGACGCCGGCGGCCCCGGGGATCCGCTCGCCCACGCTCATCGCCCAGCCGCGCTCTCGCACCAGGGACAGCTCCTCGACGAGCTGCTCGCGGCCGCCGACGGTGGCCGAGGTGATCGGCTCGTAGGTCAGGCGGTCGAGGATCCGCTCGCGCTCGTCGCCCTCGGTGAAGGCGAGGATCGCCTTGCCGGAGGCGCCGACGTGCAGCGGGATCCTCGATCCCACTCCGGCGGTGTGCAGCAGCGGGTGGGGGCTGCGGAGCTCGGCGACGCAGACGCGCTCCAGGCCCATGCGGATGTTGAGGGTCACCGTCTCCTCGGTGGCCTGCCGGAGCGCGGTGAGCGAGGGTCCGGCGATGAGGGCCACCGACCCGAGCGCGTCGGACGCCACCTGCGCCAGCCGCCAGGTGCCAGGGCCGAGCGCGTACCGGTTGGTGAGGGGATCCTTGAGCACCCGGTCGCCGTAGCCGAGGCCGGACAGGATCCGGAACGCCGTCCCCTTGGCGAGACCGGTCCGGGACGAGATCTCCGTCAGCGTGGCGGCGCCCTGGGCCAGCAGCTCCAGGATGTCGGTGGCCCTCTCGATGACCTGGACCCGCTCGCGTGTCATGCGCAAGAGAGTAGAGGGAACCGGCCGCGGGAGCGGCTCGTGGTCAGGTTACGTTCTCCAGGACCACGGCGAGCCCCTGGCCGACGCCGATGCAGATCGCCGCGACGCCCCACCGGCCCTTGGACTCCACCAGCCGGCTCGCGAGCGTTCCGAGGATCCGCCCGCCGGAGGCGCCGAGCGGGTGGCCGATTGCGATGGCGCCGCCCTTGGCGTTGACGATCCCCGGGTCGATCCGCCACGCATCGATGCAGGCGAGGGACTGCACCGCGAACGCCTCGTTCAGCTCGACCGCAGCCACGTCGTCCCAACCGATCCCGGCCCGGGCCAGTGCCGTGTTGGCCGCCTCCACGGGGGCGAAGCCGAAGTCCTTCGGGTCGAGCGCGTGCGCCCCGCGCCCCGCCACCCGGGCGACGGGGGCGCGTCCGATGCGGTCGGCGACCCCTTCGCTCCCGAGGACGACCGCGGACGCACCATCGCTGAGGGGCGAGGCGTTGCCGGCGGTGATCGTGCCGTCGGGACGGAAGGCCGGTGCCAGTCCGGCGAGCTTCTCGGGCGTGGAGCCCGGCCGGATGCCTTCATCGCGGGCGAGGTCGACCCCGGGAACCGGCACCATCTGGTCGAGGTAGAAGCCGGCGGCCCACGCCTCGTCGGCCAGCCGGTGCGAGCGCGCGGCGAACTCGTCCTGGCGCTCCCGGCTGATCCCGAGCCGGCCGCCGAGCATCTCGTTGGCCTCGCCGAGCGACACCGTCCACTCGGCCGCCATCCGCTCGTTCACCAGGCGCCACCCGAGCGTCGTCGACACCGCCGTGACGTTTCCCGCGGGGAACGCGCGTGACGGCTTCGGCAGCACCCAGGGGGCCCGCGTCATCGACTCGACACCACCGGCGACCATGACCTCCGCGTCCCCGGTCTCGATCGTGCGCGAGGCTGCCATGACGGCGTCGAGGGACGAGCCGCACAGCCGGTTCACCGTCGTCGCCGGGACCGAGGTGGGAAGCCCCGCGAGGAGGGCGGCCATCCGCCCCACGTTGCGGTTGTCCTCCCCCGCCTGGTTCGCACATCCCCAGACGACGTCACCGATGAGCCGGGGGTCGAGGTCACCGACCTTGGCGAGCACCCCGCCGAGCGCGGTGGCGGCGAGGTCGTCGGGGCGTACCTCCGACAACGCCCCGCCGAAGCGTCCGAAGGGCGTTCGGGCGGCGGCGTACAGGAACGACGAGGTCACGTACGGACCCTAGCGCCGCACGTGGGGGACGAGCTCCGTGACCGACAAGTTGATGGTCGCGTTTAGCCGCCGAGAGCCCTGGGCGACTCGTACGTTCGGCGGCCGTCCAGCGGACTTGGAGGGCGGTGATCAACGCGCTCCGGTCGACGATCTGGCACGCATCTGGCACGCCGGGCATGTGAAAGGCCCCTCCACTTCGCGTTTCCGCAGGTGACGGGGCCTTTCGCACGGGTGGCAGGTGAAGGATTCGAACCTTCGAAGCTTTCGCGACGGATTTACAGTCCGTTCCCATTGGCCGCTCGGGCAACCTGCCTGGTGCGCATGGAAGGATAGCAAGCCGTAACCGGCGAACCGAATCGACCAGGAGGACCCGTGGCGGACAGCAGCTTCGACATCGTCAGCAAGTACGACAAGCAGGAGATCGCCAACGCCGTCAACGCCGCCGCGAAGGAGATCGCCAACCGCTACGACTTCAAGGGCGTGGGGGCCCGGGTCGAGCTCGCGGGCGAGGTCATCAAGATGGAGGCGAGCACGGAGGAGCGCTGCAAGGCCGTCCTCGACGTCGTGCAGACCTGGCTGGTCAAGCGCGGCGTGAGCCTGAAGCACCTCGACGTCCCGGAGGCCGGGCCGCGCCTGTCGGGCAAGGAGTACAAGCTCGACTGCCCCCTCAAGGAGGGCATCTCGTCGGAGAACGCGAAGAAGATCACCAAGATCATCCGCGACGAGTCGCCCAAGACCGTCAAGACCCAGATCCAGGGCGACGAGGTCCGCGTCACGAGCAAGTCCCGCGACGACCTCCAGGCCGTGCAGCGCCTGCTCAAGGAGCAGGACCTCGACGTCGCGCTCAACTACACGAACTACCGCTGATCCTCGGCCCTGTCGGATGCCGGGGGGCTGACGTAGCGTGAGGCGATGAGCCAGCGCCCAGCCAGCACCACCCTCGGCCGGCTGCGCGCCACCGGGCACGAGGCCCGCTCGGTGCGGGCCGAGATCCGCGCCAACCTCCTCGCCGCGCTCGCGGCCGGGAGCGACCCGTGGCCGGGGCTGCACGGGTTCGCCACCACCGTCGTGCCCCAGCTCGAGCGGGCCCTGCTCGCGGGCCACGACGTGGTCCTGCTCGGCGAGCGCGGCCAGGGCAAGACCCGTCTGCTGCGCAGCCTCGTGGGGCTGCTCGACGAGTGGTCGCCGGTCATCGCCGAGTCCGAGCTCGGGGAGCACCCGTACGAGCCGATCACCGTCGAGTCCCGGCGCCGCGCCACCGAGCTCGGGGACGACCTGCCCGTCGAGTGGCGGCACCGCGACGAGCGGTACTCCGAGAAGCTGGCCACCCCCGACACCAGCGTCGCCGACCTCATCGGCGACGTCGACCCGATGCGCGTCGCCGAGGGCCGGCGGCTGGGCGACCCCGAGACGATCCACTTCGGGCTCATCCCCCGCAGCCACCGGGGCATCGTCGCCATCAACGAGCTACCCGACCTCGCCGAGCGCATCCAGGTGGCGATGCTCAACGTCATGGAGGAGCGCGACATCCAGATCCGCGGGTACGTCCTGCGCCTGCCCCTCGACGTCCTCGTCGTCGCGAGCGCCAACCCCGAGGACTACACCAACCGCGGGCGCATCATCACCCCGCTCAAGGACCGGTTCGGGGCCGAGATCCGCACGCACTACCCCCGTGAGCTCGCCGACGAGGTGGCCGTGGTGCGGCAGGAGGCGGCGCTGGTCGCCGAGGTGCCCGACGCCCTCCTCGAGGTCGTCGCCCGCTTCACCCGGGCCCTGCGCACCTCCCCCGCGGTCGACCAGCGATCCGGTGTCTCCGCCCGGTTCGCGATCGCCGCGGCCGAGACGGTGGCGGCAGCCGCGCTGCACCGCGCCACGGTCGTCGGGGAGGACGACGCCGTGGCCCGCGTCGTCGACCTCGAGGCCGCCCTCGACGTCCTGCGCGGCAAGGTCGAGTTCGAGTCGGGCGAGGAGGGCCGCGAGCGCGACGTCCTCGCCCACCTCCTGCGCACCGCGACGGCCGAGACCTGCCGTGCCCGTCTCGGCGGCATCGACCTCGGCCTCCTCGTCGAGGCCATCGAGGACGGCGCGCTCGTCACGACCGGCGAACGCGTCCCCGCGCGCGACCTCCTCGACGGCCTCCCCGTGCTCGGCGAGTCCGACGTCTACGAGAGAATCGCCGCCAAGGTCGGGGCGAGCACGGTGGGCGAGCGCGCGAGTGCCGTCGAGCTGGCGCTCGAGGGCCTCTACCTGGCCCGGCGGATCGGCAAGGACAGCGTCGACGGCGAGACCGTCTATGGCTGAGACCGTCGTCCGCCCGGCTCGCCCCGACGACGTCGCGGGAATCGTCGCCCTCGGGGCCGAGGTCGTGCCCGCCACCTACGGCCCTCTCTCGCCCGAGTACGCGACGTGGTGCCTCGAGCGGTGGTGGTCTCCCGGCATCGTCGCCGACCAGGTGGCCGCACTCCCCCACTGGGTGGCCGACGACGGCGGTGAGGTCGTCGGCGTCACGAACCTCGGCAACACCGATGAGGGCCCGGCGATGTGGAAGCTCTACGTCCGCCCCGACCACCACGGCCACGGACTCGGCAGCGCCCTGCTGCACGCGGTAGAGCAGGCCGCCGACGGCACCGCCCTGCGCCTCGAGTACCTCGACAGGAACGAGGCCGCGGCCGCGTTCTACCGGGCTCGGGGGTTCGTCGAGTCACACCGCACCGTCCTCGACTCGTTCCCGGACCTCACGTGGGTGTGGATGAGCAAGGACCTGCCGTGAGCCGGTACCGGAAGTACGAGGGCGGCGACCCCCTCGCGGCGCCCGTCGACCTGCGCGAGGCGCTCGACGCCATCGGGGAGGAGGTCATGGCCGGGACCTCCCCCGAGCGGGCACTGCGCGAGCTGCTGCGCCAGGGCACCTCCAGCCGCGTGGGCCTCGACGAGCTGGCCCGGCGGGTGGCCGAGCGCCGGCGCGAGCTGCTCGCGAAGCACTCCCTCGGCGGCACCCTCGAGGAGGTCCGCCGCCTCCTCGACGAGGCCGTCCTGGCCGAGCGCCAGCAGCTGGCCCGCGCCCTCGACGACGACGCCGGGTTCGCCGAGCTGCGGATGGAGAACCTCCCGCCCTCCACCGCCGGCGCCGTCAGCGAGCTGGCCGACTACCAGTGGCGCAGCAGTGACGCCCGGGAGACGTACGAGCAGATCAAGGACCTCCTCGGCCGGGAGGTGCTCGACCAGCGCTTCGCCGGGATGAAGCAGGCACTGGAGAACGCGACCGACGAGGACCGGGAGCGGGTTGCGGCGATGCTGCGCGACCTCACCGACCTGCTGGCCGCCCACGCGCGCGGCGACGACACGACCGGGCAGTTCGAGCGCTTCATGGCCGAGCACGGCGGCTTCTTCCCCGAGAACCCGCGCTCGGTCGGCGAGCTCGTCGACGCCCTGGCGGCCCGGGCCGCCGCGGCCCAGCGGATGCTCGCGTCGATGACGCCCGAGCAGCGGGCCGAGCTCGCCGAGCTGTCGGCCCAGGCGTTCGGCTCCCCCGGCCTCATGGACCAGCTCTCGCAGCTCGACGACCTCCTGCGCGGGCTGCGCCCCGGTGAGGACTGGGACGGGTCCGAGCGCTTCTCGGGCGAGCAGGGGCTCGGCCTCGGCGACGGCACGGGCGTCCTCCAGGACGTCGCCGCGCTCGACGCGCTGTCCGAACAGCTGGCCCAGGCGCACCCCGGCGCGCGGATGGACGACGTCGACCTCGACGCCCTCGCCCGCCAGCTCGGTGACGAGGCCTCGGTCGACGCCCGCGCCATCGCCGAGCTCGAGAAGGCCCTGCGCGACAGCGGCTACCTCACGCGGGCGGCGGACGGCACGCTGCGGCTGTCACCACGCGCGATGCGCCAGCTCGGTCGCTCCCTCCTGCGCGACGTCGCGGGCCGGCTGTCGAACCGGCAGGGGGCGCGCGACGTGCGGACCGCCGGCGCCGCGGGCGAGGCCAGCGGCGCCACGCGCCCGTGGGAGTTCGGCGACACCGAACCGTGGGACGTCACCCGCACCATGACCAACGCCCTGACCCGCACCGCGGCCGAGGCGCCGGGCGACGGCATCCGGCTCGACATCCGCGACGTGGAGGTCGTCGAGACCGAGGCCCGCACCAGGGCGGCCGTGGCCCTGCTCGTCGACACCTCGTTCTCGATGGCGATGGACGGGCGGTGGGTGCCGATGAAGCGCACCGCCCTCGCGCTCCACCAGCTCGTCTCGTCGCGGTTCCGGGGCGACCACCTCGAGCTCATCGGCTTCGGCCGGCACGCGGAGGTCATGGAGATCGACCAGCTCACGGCCCTCGACGCCAGGTGGGCGAAGGGCACCAACCTCCACCACGCCCTGCTCCTCGCCAACCGGCACTTCCGGCGCCACCCGCACGAGCAGCCGGTGCTGCTCGTCGTCACCGACGGGGAGCCCACCTCGCACCTCGAGCCCGGTGGCGAGGTGTTCTTCGACTACCCGCCGCACCCCCGGACCATCGCCCTCGCGGTGCGCGAGCTCGACGCCGCCGCGCGGCTCGGGGCGCAGACGACGTTCTTCCGGCTCGGGGAGGACCCCGGCCTGGCGCGCTTCGTCGACTCGATGGCCAAGCGGGCCGGAGGGCGGGTCGTGGCGCCCGAGCTGGGCGACCTCGGTGCGGCGGTCGTGGGCTCGTACCTCGGATCGCGTTCTCCCGGTTCGGAGTACGGCAGCTCGTACCGCGACCTCTTCGGTGGCCGCGGCTTCTGGGCCGGCTGAGGGCGGGCGACGATGAGGGCCGTCGTGTACGACCGCTACGGAGGGCCGGAGGTGCTGCGCCTCGAGGACGTCGCCGAGCCCGTCGCCGGACCGGGACAGGTCCTGGTCCGGGTCGTCGCGACGTCGGTCAACCTGTCGGACTGGGAGGCCCTGACCGGGAGTCCCGCCTATGCACGCTTCGGCGGCCTCAGACGCCCCCGACGGCACGTCCTCGGCTCCGACATCGCCGGCGTCGTCGAGGCCGTCGGTCCCGGCGTCACGACCTTCGCGCAGGGCGACGAGGTGTACGGCGACAACCTCGCCCTCCTCGGCGGGTTCGCCGAGTACGCGGTGGCGGCGGCGGCGGCGCTGGCCCCCAAGCCGCCGTCCCTGTCCTTCGTCGACGCCTCGACCATCCCCCAGGCCGGCGTCATCGCACTCCAGGGGACGGCTGGTGCCGCACCGGGGTCGCGCGTGCTCGTCAACGGGGCGGGCGGGGGCTCCGGGTCGTTCGCGATCCAGCTGGCCAAGGCCGCGGGCGCCCACGTCACCGGGGTCGACAACGCCGGCAAGCTCGACTTCATGCGGGCCCTGGGCGCCGACGAGGTCGTCGACCACCGGACCACCGACTTCACCCGGCTGCCGCCGCACGACGTCGTCCTCGACCTCGTGGCCCAGCGGTCGGTGTTCGCCTACCGCCGCGCGCTGCTGCCCGGAGGGACCTACCGGTGCGTGGGCGGCACGGCCCGCGCCCTCGTGCGGATCGTCACGGTGGGCACGGTCCTCGGGCTCGCCACCGGCCGCCGGATCCGGGTCCTCCCCGTGCGGATGGGGCCGGAGCACTTCACGCCGTTGGCGCAGCGCGTCGTCGCGGGTGAGGTGACCGTCCACGTCGACCGGACCGTCGGCCTCGACGACGTGGCCGCGGCCCTGGCGTACGTGGGCGGGGGCCGCGCCCTCGGCAAGGTCGTCGTCGGGGTGTCCGACGCCTGAGCCGGCGGTCGCTGACCACCACGACGACGACCATCACGAGCCTTCGCTCAGCCGAAGCGGCGACGGCTGGCGAGCGCCTCGTGCAGGACGTGGTCGGCGTCGACGACGGCGCGCCGCACCCCCGGGCTGAGGTCCACGCGGCCCAGGAGGGCGGTCATCGCCTCGGCCGTGGCGTCCTCCACGAGGGTCGTCGGGTACAGCGCCGCGACGACGCGCGACATCGCGTCGTCGCTCATCCGCGCCGACATGCCCACGACGAGGTCGCCCACGTCAGCGACGTAGGGGCGGACGAGGTCGAGGTCCCGTGCCGACCAGAACGCGCCCGCCACGGCCAGGGCCGCGTAGTTGGACAGCCCGAGGTCGTCGCGCATCCGCGCCCACGCCCACTCCTTCGCCTGCGTGGTGGGACGTGTCGCACGCACCCCCAGCGCCGCGAGCGAGCCGGCGAGGGAACGGTCGGCCTCCTCGGCTTCGTGGATCTCGTTCTCCGACAGCGCGTCCAGAGACGCCAGCCGGCGCAGCAACCCCCAGCGGAAGTCGTCGTCCCCGGCCAGCACCGCGGGGATCCCGTCACCCGCGACCCAGCGCCGCAGCCGGGCGACGTCATCGGTGGACCGACCCCAGACCCGCGCGGCGAGCACGGTGTTCGCGTCGCCCACGACCCCTCCCTCGGCGAGCGCCCCCTCGAGGAGCTCCTCGGCCGCTGCGGCGACGCGCGCCAGGGCTGTCGGCTGCTCGGCGGGAGGCAGGAAGACCGGAACCACCTGCGACGTCGTGACGAGAGCGACCCTGGCGAGCACCGCGGCGTCGCGCTCCAGCGGCCACGCGGAGGCGAACACGTCGACCACGACCCGAGGGTCGAGCTCGCCCCGGTTGACGGCGCCCAGCAGGGAGACCCACACGACCGCGCGGGCCGAGGCGTCGGGCACCGCCGCCAGCCCTGCGGGCAGGCCGGCCACCGTGGCGGCGTCGAGGGTCACCTCCGCCCAGGTGAGGTCGCCTGCGTTCGGGACCACGAGCGCCCCGGCGGGCAGGTCGCCGAGCCCGTCCACCGCGGTGCGGTCCGACGTGGCCAGGACGTCGACCCTGGCCACCTCCTCCCCACCGGCGAACGCGGCGACGTCGAGGGTGTGCGGGCGGTCGGCGGGGTACGCGGCCGGCGCGGTCCGGGTGAGGACGCCGCCCTCCAGGGCCAGCCGGTCGGCGCCGGACGTCTGGAGCCAGGCCGCGCTCCATCCGGCCAGCGAGGACCCGTGGGCCTGCTCCATCGCCTCGAGGAACTCGGCGAGCTCACCGTTCGCGTGCCCGTGGGCGGCGAGGTAGGCGCCCACACCGCGGACGAACGCGTCGTCGCCGATGTGCGCGATGAGCTGCCGGATGACCGACGCCCCCTTCGCGTACGAGATGCCGTCGAAGTTGCCGAGCGCCGACAGCGCGTCGGGGGCGGGGGACCCGGCGACCGGGTGGGTGCTCGGCGACCGCTCCGCGGCGTACCCCCAGAGCTTGCGGACGACACCGAACTCCACCCACGCGTCCGCGTACTCGGTGACCGCCGTGCACACCCGGTAGGCCATGTACTCGGCGAACGACTCGTTGAGCCACAGGTCGTCCCACCACCGCATCGTCACGAGGTCGCCGAACCACATGTGGGCCATCTCGTGGGCGATGGTGTTGGTCCGCTGGAGGAGCTGGTCGGGCGTCGCTGCACCGCGGTGGATCATGGTGTCGCGGAACGTGACACAGCCCGGGTTCTCCATCGCGCCGGCGTTGAACTCGGGTACGAAGACCTGGTGGTACTCGCCGAACGGGTAGCGGATCCCGAAGAGCCGGTGGTACTCGTCGAAGCCGGCCCGCGTGGCCGCGAACATGTGCTCGGCCTGCTCGCGCAGGTACGGCTCGAGGGAGCGGCGGGCGTGCAGCCCGAGGGGGATCCCGTCGTGCTCGTCGCGGACCGACGCCCAGGGTCCGGCGCACACGGTGACGAAGTACGTGGCCAGGGGCGGTGTGGTCGCCAGCACCGTGCGGCCCGGGGCCTGAAGCGTCGCGGCGCCGTTCCCGAGCACCGTCCAGGCCTCCGGCGCCGTGACCGTCACGGAGTACGGCGCCTTGAGGTCGGGCTGGTCGAAGCAGGCGAACACCGTCGGCGCAGCGTCGAGGAAGAGGTGCCCGTAGACGTAGTCCTCCTCGTCGGCCGGGTCGGTGCTGCGGTGCAGGCCCTGGCCGTCGTGGCTGTAGGCCATGCTCGCCTCGACCTCGAGCACGTTGTCGGCGGCCAGGTCGTGGAGGACGAGCCGCCCGCTCTCGAGCGTGCCGGGGTCGAGGACGGCGCCGTTGAGCGTCACCGTGTGCAGGGCCCGGGGGCGGAGCTCGACGAAGGTCGACGCGCCGGGCTCCCGGGCGGTGAAGCGGATGGTGGTGCGCGAGCCGAAGGTCTCGGGCCCCCGGTCGAGATCGAGGTCGACCTCCATCGAGGTCACGGTGAGCAGGGCGGCGCGGGCGGTGGCCTCGGCGCGGGTCAGCGACGGCATGGGGGCCACCCAACCAGAGTCGTGCGCGCAGGTGGCGCTCCGGCGACCACCCGAACATCCGCGGCGGTCAGGGGAAGGGTCGGGGATGGATGGGGGGTTGACGAGAATTGGTTAGTAAAGTTTACTAACGCTCCATGAGCCAGTCCCCGCGACGTGTCCGGACCTCCTCCGCCGTCCTCCCGACCGACGGGCGACGCCAGAACCTCTCCCTCGTGCTGCAGACCCTGCGACGGCTCGGACCCACCTCGCGCGCCCAGCTGGCCCGGGAGGTGGGCGTCACCAAGGTGACGATGTCCGACCTCGTCGCCGAGCTCATCGACGGCGGCCGCGTCCTGGACGTCGGCCCGGCCGAGCACGGTGGCGCGGGGCGCCGGGCCACCCTCGTCGACCTCGACCGGGGGCGCCTGCTCACCCTCGCGCTCGACCTGTCGGTCCCCGCCCGCCTCAAGGCCGCCGTCCTCGACATCACCGGCGCGGTCGTCGTCCTCGAGGAGCGCGAGGCCGACGTCGACGCCACCCGCGGCCGCGGCCTGGACCCCGCCGTCGTCATCGAGCTCGTCCGCTCGACCATCGCGAGGTCCCCGGCACCCGTCCTCGGCATCGGGATCGGCACCCCCGGCCTCGTCGACCGGCACGGCACCGTGCGCGTCGCCCCCAACCTCGGCTGGACCGACGTGCCGCTGCGCGAGCTCGTCGCCGAGGCCACCGGACTCCCCGTGCTCGTCTGCAACGACTCCGACGCCGCCACCCAGGCCGAGCTGAGCGCCTCCCCCGGCAGCGAGGACATGGTCCTGGTCCACGTCGGGCGGGGCGTCGGCTGCGGCATCGTCACCGGCGGGCACCGGGTCTCCGGCGCGCACCACGCGGCGGGCGAGATCGGCCACGTCACCGTGGGCACCGACGGCGGCGAGCTGTGCCCCTGCGGCAAGCACGGCTGCCTGGAGACGTGGCTGTCGGTCCCCCGCCTGCGCGCCGCGCTCGACGCGGCCGACCCCGCGCTGGGGCGTCAGGTCGTCGAGGCCGGGGGCGAGCGCCTCGGCGTCGCCCTCGCCCCCCTGGTCGCCGCCCTCGACCTCTCCGAGGTCGTCCTCGCCGGCCCCGAGGACCTCCTCGCGCCGGTCGTCCCCGTCCTCGAGCGCACGCTGTCGGCGCGCCTCCTCGAGGACCCCGAGCACCCGCTGTCCGTCCGGCTCGCCGGGTCCCCGCAGGACATCGTCCTGCGGGGGGCAGCGGCGCTGGTCCTCTGGGACCGGCTCGGGGTCGTCTGACCCCACCACCCCACCCCTCACCACCTCACCCCTCGAGCACGACACCCACACCAGGAACCACCGGGGCACCGTCGCCCCACCGCCCGAAAGGAAGTCCGACATGACTCGGCGCCTCCCCCTCGTCGCGCTGACCAGCGCGGCGCTCCTCCTCACCGCCTGTGCCAGCGGCGGCTCGTCGCCGGCCCCCGCCGCGACCGACCCGGCCGCGAACGCCGGGAAGACGATCACCCTCTGGCTCGCGGGCGGCGACACCCCCGACGAGCTGCGGACCTACCTCAAGGACACCTTCAGGACCAGGACCGGCGCGACGCTGGCCATCGAGGAGCAGTCGTGGGGCGACCTCGTCACCAAGCTGACGACCTCGCTCCCCGACGCGGAGAACACCCCTGACGTCGTCGAGCTCGGCAACACGCAGAGCCCGACCTTCACCAACGTCGGGGCCTTCCTCGACGTCTCCGACCAGTACGAGGCGCTCGGCGGCGACAAGCTGCTCCCCTCCTTCGTCGAGGCCGGCTCCGTGGACGGCAAGAAGTTCGCGCTGCCCTACTACTTCGGCTCGCGCTACCTGTTCGTGCGCACCGACGTGTGGAAGGAGGCCGGGGTCGAGGAGCCGACCACGCTCGAGGAGTTCAACACCGCGGTGCAGACGATCACCGAGAAGAACCCGCGCGGCATCAAGAACTTCTCGGGCTTCTTCCTCGGCGGCCAGGACTGGCGCAACGGCATCTCGTGGATCTTCGCCAACGGCGGGGACCTGGCCACGAAGCAGAACGGGCAGTGGGTCTCGACCCTCAGCGACCCGAACAGCCTCAAGGGCCTGCAGCAGCTCCAGGACCTGTACCGGTCGGCGAGCAAGGCCCCGGCCGACGCCAAGGACCAGTCGCCCTGGCTGTACGTCAACGACACCGACGTCATCCTCGGCGAGGACCAGAAGCCGGAGGGTGACACCTCCCTGGCGGCCGCGACGATCATGGCGCCCGGCTGGGCGCACTGGTCGATCGGCGACCTGAAGAAGAAGGACGGCAAGGACGTGCGCGAGTGGAACCCCGAGAAGTTCGGCACGTTCGTCCTCCCGGGCACCGACGGCAAGCCCGCCCCGGTCTTCGCCGGCGGCTCGAACATCGCGATCTCGGCGACGTCGAAGAACCCCGCGCTGGCCAAGGAGCTGATGAAGATCGTCTTCTCCCCCGAGTACCAGGACATGCTCGGCGGCGCCGGTCTCGGACCTGCCCACAGCGACCACGTCAAGGCCCTCGGTGACGACGAGTTCGCCACCGCCCTCATCGACTCCGCGTCGAACTCCAAGCTGACCCCCGCCGCCCCCGGCTGGGCGGCCGTCGAGTCCTCGATGGTCATGGAGGAGTTCTTCGGCAAGATCCGGGATGCCTCCGACCTCGCGGCGCTGGCCGAGGAGTACGACGCCAAGATCACGCCGATGCTCAACCTGTCATGAGCACCACCCCGGCGGCCGGAGCCGTCACCGACCGGCCGCCGGGGTCCCTCCACGACCGCGGAGGCGGCAAGGACCGCAAGGACCGCGCCACGGCCTCCGGCACGCGCCGCCCGAGGGGCTCCCGGCTCCCCCTCCTCCTCGTCGTCCCGACGCTCGTGCTCCTCGTGGCGGCGCTGGGCTACCCCGTCGGGTGGCAGCTCGTCACGAGCGTGCGCAGGTTCGGGCTCCGCCAGCAGTTCGGCGCCCCGCCGGAGTGGGTCGGCCTGGACAACTACGCCTCGCTCGTCACCGACCCGGTCCTGTGGGCGGTCGTGCTGCGGTCGCTCGCGTTCTGCGTCGTCACCTCGGTGGTCACCGTCGCGATCGGTGGCGGGCTGGCCCTGCTCATGAACGCGCTCGACCGGTGGGCGCGCCTGGTCCTGCAGGTCTCGCTGCTCCTCGCCTGGGCGATGCCCGTCGTCGCCTCGATGACGGTGTGGATCTGGATCGTCGACTGGCGCCGCGGCCTGCTCAACTGGCTGCTCGTCCGCCTCGGGAACGAGGAGGCGCAGGGCCACAACTGGCTCGCGCAGCCGCTGTCGTTCCTCGTCGTCGCCTGCGTCATCGTCGTCTGGATGAGCGTGCCGTTCGTCGCGCTGTCCATCTACGCCGGCCTCACCCAGGTGAGCACCGAGGTCCTCGAGGCCGCGACCATCGACGGCGCGAGCGGCTGGCAGAAGCTGCGGCACATCATCGCGCCGCTGGTGCGTCCGGTGCTCGCCATCGTCTTCCTGCTCCAGCTCATCTGGAACCTGCGCGTGTTCACCCAGGTCAAGCTGCTCCAGGACGCGGGGTCGGTGGCCAACGAGACCAACCTGCTCGGCACCTTCGTCTACCAGCTGGGCACCGGCAAGGGCGACTTCGGCACGGCCAGCGCGGTCAGCGTCCTCATGCTCGTGCTCACCGTCGCGCTCAGCTGGCCCTACGTCCGCTCGCTCATCGCGGAGGAGTCCTGATGCACCGTTCCCTCACCTCACGGGTCCTCCTCACCGCCCTCGCCCTCGCCGTCGCGCTCGTGTGGGCGTTCCCCGTCTACTGGATGGTCAACTCGGCCTTCCTGCCCAACGTCGTCCTCCAGTCGACGAGCCCGACGTTCCTGCCCTTCGGCGGGTCGCTCGACAACCTGCGCGCCGTCGTCTCCGACCCCGCCTTCGGCCGTGCGCTCGGCACCTCGCTCGTCGTCACCCTCACCACCGTGGCCGTCGCGCTGTGCGTCGCGTTCCTCGGCGCGCTGGCCATCAGCCGCTTCAGGTTCCGGGGCCGCAGGTCGTTCGTCCTGGCGCTCCTCCTCATCCAGATGCTGCCCGCCGAGGGCCTGTTCATCGCGCAGTACAAGATGATGAGCGAGCTCGGCCTGCTCAACCGCTCGATCGCCCTGGCCGTCCTCTACACCGCGGCCGTCGTCCCCTTCACGATCTGGATGCTGCGCGGCTTCGTCGCCGGCGTCCCGGTCGAGCTGGAGGAGGCGGCCATGGTCGACGGCCTGTCCCGCACGAAGGCGTTCATGAGGATCACGTTCCCGCTCCTCGCGCCCGGCCTCGTCGCGTCCGGCGTCTACGCGTTCCTCCAGGCGTGGAACGAGTTCACCGTCGCGCTGGTCATCATGACCGAGGAGCAGTCGCGCACCCTGCCGCTCTGGCTGCGCGGGTTCGTCCAGGCCAGCGCCAGCCGCGAGACCGACTGGGGCCAGGTCATGGCCGCGTCGACGCTCGTCGCCCTGCCCGTCATCGTCTTCTTCCTCATCGTGCAGGGCCGGATGAGCAGTGGGCTCGTCGGCGGGGCGGTGAAGGGATGAGCGCGACCGACCCGGGGCTGGCAGCCGACGTCGCGGCGACCCTCCAGCCGGGCTTCGCCGGGTCGAGCGTGCCCGCGTGGGTCGAGCAGGCCCACGCCGCCGGGCTGGTCTCGCTGTGCCTGTACGGCGACAACGTCACCGCCGGCTCGGGTCTGGCCACCCTGTGCGCCGACCTCCACGCGCGCCTGCCCGGGGTGCTCCTCGCGACCGACGAGGAGGGCGGCGACGTCACCCGCGTGCACTACCCGGGCGGGTCGCCCGTGCCGGGGAACGCCGTGCTCGGACGGCTCGACGACCCCGTGCTGACGCGGGCGACCGCGGCCGCCATCGGGAGCGAGCTCGCGGGGCTCGGCATCGGGCTCGACCTCGCGCCGAGCGTCGACGTGAACTCCTCGCCCGACAACCCGGTCATCGGGGTCCGCAGCTTCGGTGACGACCCCGACCTCGTGGCCCGGCACTCGGCCGCGTTCGTCGACGGGCTGCAGTCCACGGGGGTGGCCGCGTGCGCCAAGCACTTCCCCGGCCACGGCGACACCGTCGTCGACTCGCACCACGGACTCCCCCGCATCGACGCTCCCGCTGGCCGTGCTGCGGTCCCGCGAGCTCGCGCCCTTCCGCGCCGCGGTCGACGCCGGGGTCCGCACCGTGATGACGTCGCACATCATCGTGTCCGCCCTCGACCCCGATCGGCCGGCGACGTTCTCCCCCAACGTGGTCCGCGTCCTGCGCGACGAACTGGGCTTCGACGGCGTCCTCGTCAGCGACGCCCTCGACATGGCCGGCGCCAGTGCCGTGACGGGCGTCCCCGAGGCCGCCGTGCGGGCGATCGACGCCGGCGTCGACCTGCTCTGCCTCGGCTCGAACACCACCGAGCTCCGGTACGCCGCGGTCCACGACGCCGTCGTCGACGCCGTCGCCATGGGCCGGCTGCCTCGCGAGCGGGTGGCGGAGGCCGCGGGTCGGGTCCGGGCCCTGGCGGCCGCCGTCGCCCGGCCACCTCGTGCCGTGGCGACGGGTGAGCCACCCCTCGACACGAGGGCCATCGCCGCGGCCTTCCGCCTGTCGGAGAACGCCTTTCGCTGGCTCAGCGCACCCGGTCGAGTCTCCGTGGTCCAGGTCGGCTCGGTCGCCAACCTCGCGGTGGGCGACGTCTTGTGGGGACCTGCCGGGGTCGGCGAGGCCGTGACCGAGGCCGAGCTGTCGCCGGGCGACCGGGTGGCGGTCGTCGGGCGCGCGGTCGGGGCGGACCATCCCGCCCGGGCCACGGCCGACCGCCTGCGGGCCGCCGGCCACGACGTCGTGCTCGTCGAGTGCGGCTGGCCGCGAGGTGGGGCGGACGTCGAGGTCTTCGGCGGCTCCCCCGCGGTGACCCGTGCCCTCCTCGCGGTGCTGCGTGGCGAGGTGGCCCCGTGAGGGTCGGCATCGACATCGGCGGGACCAAGACCGCCGCCCTCGTCCTCGACGACGCCGGGGCCACGGTCGCCCACGTCTGGGCGCCGTCCGGCCGCGGGTCGACCGCGGTGCTGGCCACCGCCCTCGACGTCGCGGACCGTGCGGTCCGGGCCGTCGGCGGCTGGGACGAGGTCGAGCACCTCGGCGCCTGCATGCCCGGCCTCGTCGACCCGGACACCGGCTGGGCGCGGCACGCGGTGCACCTGGGCGTCGGGTCGCTCGATCTCGCGGGCGGTCTCGAGGCGGCGACGGGGCGACGCCCCCAGGTCGACAACGACGTCAAGGCCGCCGCCCTGGGTGCCCACCACTCGCTGGGTGCGCAGGCTGGCACGGGGAACACGGCCTACCTCAATGTGGGCACCGGCCTCGCGGCGGCGATCGTCCACCGGGGCGAGGTCGTCCGCGGGGCGGGTGGAGCCGCCGGCGAGATCGGCCACCTCCCCGTCGGCTCGGGCATCACCTGCTCGTGCGGGCAGCAGGGCTGCCTGGAGACCGTCGCCTCCGGCACCGCCCTGCACCGGATGTGGCCCCGGCCGGCGGCCGACCTCTTTCCTGCGGCCGCCGCAGGCGACCCCCGGGCCCGCGACGTCGTCGCCACTTTGGCCCACGGCATCGCCGTCGCGGTCCAGGTCCTCGTCGTCACCGGGGCCGAGCTCGTCGTCGTCGGCGGGGGCGTGGCCCGGGACCGGTCGGCCCTGGAGGCCGCCGTCGCCGCCGACATGACCGCCCGGGCTGCGGCCTCGCCCTTCCTCCGTAGGCTGGACCTCGTGTCACGCACCCGAGTCCTCGACGGCGACGTCCCCGTGGCTGCCATCGGCGCCGCCCTGCTTCCCGGCCGCACCGAGCCGCTGGCGGTGGTGGTCTGATGGAGGTCGTCGTCAGCCCCACACCCGAGGCCGCGGCCCGGCGCGCGGCGGACGCCGTCCTCCAGGGCCTGCCCACCGACGGGCGCGACGCCGTCCTCGGCCTGGCCACCGGGTCCTCGCCGCTCGGGCTCTACCGTGAGCTCGGCGCCGCCGTGGCCGACGGTCGGGTCGACTTCTCCCGGGCGCACGGCTTCGCCCTCGACGAGTACGTCGGGCTGCCGCCGGGCCACCCCGAGGGGTACCGCGAGGTGCTCCTGCGCGAGGTCTGCGGCGTCATCGGCCTGGCACCCGAGCGGCTCTCGGTGCCCGACGGCTCCGGCGGCGACGTCGCCACCCTCATGGCCGCCGCCCGCACCTACGAGGAGCGGATCCGCTCCCTCGGCGGGGTCGACGTGCAGATCCTGGGCATCGGGGCCAACGGCCACCTCGGCTTCAACGAACCGGGGTCCGCCCTCACCTCGCGCACCCGGGTCAAGCGACTGTCGGACCGCACGCGTCGCGACAACGCCCGCTTCTTCCACGGCCTCGACGACGTCCCCACCCACTGCGTGACCCAGGGGCTCGGCACCATCCTCGACGCGCGCCGCCTCGTCCTCGTGGCCACCGGTGACGCCAAGGCCGATGCGCTGGCCTCGGCCCTCGAGGGACCGCTCACGGGCTCGGTGCCGGCGTCGGTGCTCCAGTGGCACCCGGACACCGTCGTGTGCCTCGACGAGGCCGCGGCCGCGGCGCTGCGCAACCGTCAGTACTACGACGCCGCCGCAGCCGGTCTCGACGGCTGACCCCTGGGCCACCCGCGGCACGTCGTCGCATCGAGCGAGCACGACGCGCGCGGGATCCGCGCCCAAGATGCGCGTGTCCTGCTCACTCGAGTCGAGCGGGCGGAGCCAGCAGCGCGTCAGGGGTTGATGCGGTGGCCGTAGGCCTGCTGCTCCAGGCGGGCGATCCGCTCGGCCATGGGGGGGTGGGTCGACATCAGGCGCGAGACGTCCTGGGCACGGAACGGGTTGGCGATCATCATGTGGCTCGCGTTGACGACCTGCTGCGTCGGGGCGAGCGGGGCACGGGCGACCCCGAGCTCGAGCTTGCGCAGCGCCGAGGCCAGCGCCAGCGGGTCGCCGGTGAGCCGCGCGCCGTCCTCGTCGGCGTCGTACTCCCGGGTGCGCGAGATCGCGAGCTGGACCACGATCGCGGCGAACGGCGCGAGGATGGCGAGCGCGAGCCCGGCGAGCGGGTTGCGGTTCTCGTTGTTGCCCCCGCCGCCGAAGATCATCCCGAACGAGAGCACCTGGCCGATCGTCGAGATGACACCGGCGATGGCGGCCGCGACCGAGCCGGTGAGGATGTCGCGGTTGTAGACGTGCATGAGCTCGTGGCCGAGGACGCCACGCAGCTCGCGCTCGTCGAGCAGGCCCAGGATGCCCTCGGTGCAGCACACTGCGGCGTTCTCCGGGTTGCGCCCGGTGGCGAACGCGTTGGGCGCCTGGGTCGGTGAGATGTACAGGCGCGGCATCGGCTTGCCCGCGGCCGTCGAGAGCTCGCGGACGATCCGGTACATCGCCGGCGCCTCGGCCTCGCTCACCGGGTGGGCGTGCATGGCCCGGATGGCGAGCTTGTCGGAGTTCCAGTAGCCGTACACGGTCGTGGCGACACCGATGAGCGCGAAGATGAGGATGAAGGCTGCGCTGCCGGTCGACTGCGCGACGAACCAGCCGATGACGAGCAGGATGGCCCACATGCCGCCGAACAGCGCGGCGGTCTTCAGCCCGTTGAAGTGGTTGTGCTGCATGACTGCTCCAACGCCGACCGGGTGCGCGATCGTTCCGGCTGCCCCGTGGCCCGGGTCACGCCGAGGCACGCCGCCCGAGGGCCCCTGCCCGGGTGGGCGCGAAGCCGCTCGTGCCGAGCCAGATCCAGACCCGTCCCGTGTCGCCCGGGGCGCCGAACAGGCTGATCTCCCCGCTGCTGATGACCTGCTCGGGCGTCCGGTCTCCCGTCCACACCTCGGTGAGGGCGAGCAGGCTGGACCGCACCACGACGTCGAGGTCGTGCCCGGGGTCGTCACGGCACAGGTCGGCCACCCCGTCCTCCACGACGAGCCACCATGCCCGCTCCCGCTCCGAGGCGTCCGGCAGGTCGAAGTGGACGACCACCCGCCGCTCGGCGGGGAACTCGGCGATGCGGGCGAACCGACGGATGTCCCACATGAGGAAGCCGGCGTCGAGCTGGTTCGGCGACAGGCGGCTGCCGATCCACCGGGCGCCCCAGTGGCCGAGGGCGAGGACGACGGGCCGCAGCTCCTCGCCCGCGGCGGTCAGCTCGTAGGACGTCGCTCGCCCCTCCTGGGTGCGGCGCACGACGCCGAACTCCTCGAGGGTGCGCAGGCGCTTGGCGAGCAGGGTCGGCGACATCCGTGGGACCCCGCGACGGATCTCGTTGAAGTGCGTGCTGCCGCAGAGGAGTTCGCGCAGCACCAAGGGGGTCCAGCGGTCGCACAGCACCTCGGCACCGCGGGCCACCGTGCAGAACTGGCCGTAGTCGATCACCGCCTCACCGTAGGCGGGCCCGCGTCGTAGGGCTAGTACACGTCGAGGACTAGTGGGCCGACCCGGGGCGGACCACGATGCGCCACAGCGGATGCGAACGGATCCGCCCGACCAGAGGAGAAGACGATGACCACCACCACGACCACGACCTTCGACCCCGTGGCGTTCAAGGCGACGACCCGCGAGCAGTGGCAGGACGCGGCCGAGGCCTGGCACCGCTGGGGAGGCTTCGTCGGCGACTGGCTCCACGACTGCACCGAGACGATGTTCGACCTCGCCGGGCTGACGACGGGCAGCCACGTCCTCGACGTCGCCGCGGGAGCAGGCGAGCAGACCCTGCGGGCGGCACGCCGAGTCGGCCCGTCCGGACGCGTGCTGGCCACCGACATCGCTCCTGAGCTGCTGCGCCGTTGCGCCGAGGACGCCGCGCGTGAGGGGCTCCGCCAGGTCGAGGTGCTCGAGCTCGACGGGGAGACCAGCGACTCGCTCCCCCACGGCTCGTTCGACGCGGCCATGTCGCGCGTCGGCCTCATCTACTTCCCCGACCGGCTGGGTGCCATGCGCGGCATCCACGCGGCGCTGCGCGACGGGGGTCGGTTCGCGGCCGTCGTCTACTCCACGCCGGAGGCGAACGCGTTCTTCTCGATCCCGGTGCGCATCATCCGCGCCCGGGCCGGCCTGCCCGCCCCGGGACCCGGCCTGCCCGGCCCGTTCTCGCTCGGAGGCCCCGGCGTGCTGGCCGAGGCCCTGGAGGCGGCGGGCTTCGTCGACGTCGAGGTGAAGGCCGTCCCCTCGCCGGTGCGACTCGCCTCCGCGCAGGAGTGCGTGCGGTTCCAGCAGGAGTCGTTCGGGGCGCTGCACCAGCTGATGCGCGGGCTCGACCCGGCGGAGCGCGACGAGGTGTGGCACGAGGTCACCGAGGCGCTGCGGGCCTTCGAGGGCCCGAGCGGCTTCGTGGGCCCGTGCGAGATGCTCGTCGGCGCCGGGACGGCCCGGCACTGAGGGGTCGCGGTCAGAGGGCGCCGAGCAGGAGCGCCGGCAGCGCGCTGAGCAGCACGAGCAGCACCGTCCCGCAGACGAGGACGACCTGCGCCGCGCGGCGCGGCACCAGAGGTGCTGTCGGCGCCACCTGCGACGCGGCGAGCGGGCCGGTGTCGCCCGGTTCGGCGAGGAGCACCGCGAACCACCTCAGGTAGACGGCGATGCCGACGACGACCGCGACCACCGCGACGAGGACGAGGGGCCACAGACCGGCGTCGACTGCGGGCTTCAGCGCGACCACCTTGGCGACGAGCCCGATGATGCCCGGAGGCAGCCCGGCGAGGACGAGCAGGGCGAGGGCCAGGGCCCCGCCGGTGAGCCGGTCGGTGCGCAGCAGCCCGCGGAAGCGCGCCAGCGCGCCGGCGCCGACGAGGGCGACCGCCGCGAAGGCGACCACCGTGGCCACGGCGTACACCAGGACGTACAGCGCGGCGGCCCGGCTGCCGTCGGCGGTGAGGGCGGCCAGCGGCAGGACGACCCACCCGGCCTGGGCGACGGTCGACCAGGCGAGCAGCCGGGTGACGTCGTCCTGGCGCAGCGCCATGACGTTCCCGAGGAGCATCGACCCCACGGCCAGGGCGCCCAGCGCCACCGTGACGCCGCGGGCGTCGACGACCGTGCCGACGAGGGCCTGGAGGACGACGAGCAGGGCCGCGAGGGCGGTGATCTTCGAGGCGGCGGCCAGCGCCACCGTGGTGCCGAGGTCGGCGGTCGAGTACGCCTGCGGGGTCCACGCGTGGAACGGCACGAGTGAGAGCTTGAAGCCCAGCCCGCCGAGCAGCACCACCACCGCGAGGACGAGGACCGCCTTGCGGTGCGGGTCGGCCCAGGCCGACGCCACGGTGTCGGAGGCGAACGAGGCGTCGCCGGTCGCGGTGAGCCACAGGGCCGAGCCGAGGACGAGGAGCGCGAAGGACGTGAGCGAGGTGACGAGCAGGGTGAGGGCGCCGTGCGCGGCGGCGCGGGTGCCGCGCAGGGCCACGAGGGCGACGAGCGGGACGGTGGCCAGCTCGAGGGTGACCAGCCACGAGCCGAGGTCGCGTGCGGCGGCCACGCCGGCACCGCCGGTCGCGGCGGCGAGGACGAGGGCACTGGTCACGGCGGGGTCGCGCGGGCCGCGTCCTGCGTCGTGGAGCATCAGCAGCGCCGCGGCGGCCGACAGCAGGATCCCCGCCTGCAGCGCCCCGGTGGGGCCCGAGGAGGTCCACAGGCAGGCGCCGTCGGGCGCCGGGAGGCACAGGGTGCGCACCGGCTCGGTGGTCGGGCGGAGGGCGGCGACGAGGGCGGCCCCCGCACCCGCGCCGAGCAGCACCACCCCGACGAGCGGCCACGAACGGCGCCGCGGCACCAGGGCGTCGCCGACGAGGACGAGCACGGCGCCCAGCGCGGGCAGCAGCGCCGGCAGCAGGGCGGCGGCGTCGACGGTGACGAGCGCGGCCGACCTCACGGTGCGCCCCCGATCGCGGCCGACGCGGCCGCCGTGACCGCGAGCAGCGGACCGGGGAGGACCCCCAGGAGGACGACGGCCGTGGCGAGCACGCCGAGGACGCCCGCCTCGACGCCCTGGGTGTCCGGGGTGTCCGACTCGGCCCCGGGGGCGGGCCGGTCGCCGATCCACACGAGCCGGGCGACGCGCAGGGCGTACGCCGCGGCGAGGGCCGCACCGACCGCCGCGACGACCGCGCAGACGACGAAGACCGGACCCGGGCGGTTCGCGGCGGGCGCCCACGCGGAGTAGATCGCCAGGACCTCGCCCCAGAACGTCGCGAGGCCGGGCAGTCCCAGCGTCGCGGCCAGGCCGAGGATGAGGACGAACCCGAGCCGGGGCGAGGTCTCCCGCAGCGCCGGCCGCGGTCTGGCGAGGTCGACGCTGCCCCACCGCAGCTTGAGCCCGCCGACGAGGACGAAGAGCAGGGCCGCCACCACGCCGTGGGCGATGTTGGCGAACAGCGCCGCCTGCAGGCCGGTCTGCGTCCCCGCCGCCAGGGCGAGGACGACGAACCCCATGTGCGCCACCGACGAGTACGCGACGAGCCGCTTGAGGTCGCGCTCGACGAGGCAGACGAGCCCTCCCCACACGATGCCGGTGACGCCCGCGACCGCGAGCACCGGGGCGATCGTCGTGAACCCGTCGGGCACCGTGGCGACGGGCAGCCGCACCAGGCCGTAGGTCCCCATCTTCAGCAGGACGGCGGCGAGCAGGACCGACCCGGACGTGGGCGCCGTCGTGTGGGCGGGCGGCAGCCAGGTGTGCAGCGGGAAGACCGGGACCTTCACGGCGAGGCCGAGGACGAGGAGGACCGCCACCGCGAGCTGGCGGTCGTGCGACAGCGCCGCACCGGCGCCGTCGGCCAGCTCGCGCAGGTCAGACGTCCCCGCCCAGGTCACGAGCGCGAGGATGCCGACGAGCATCAGGGTCGAGCCGACCGCGGTGTACAGGACGAACCGCTGGCTCGCGTCGGCCCTGGCCCGCGGGTCGTGGCGGTCGCCGTAGCGGCCGATGAGCACCCACATCGGGACCAGGACGAGCTCGAAGGCGAGGAAGAACACCACGGCGTCGCGAGCGGTGAAGGTCGCGAGCGCCCCGGCCTCGACGAGGAGGAGGCAGCCGAGGAAGGTGGCCGGGGTGCCGCCCTCGGGGAGCTCGACCCACGCGTGCGCCGCCACGAGGACCCCGATGACCGCGGTGAGCAGGACGAGCGGGATGGTGATGCCGTCGACGCCGAAGGAGAAGCGCACGTCGAGCTGGGGCAGCCACGGGCGGTCGACCGACGACCCCGGTGCGCCGGCGGCGACCGCGACGGCGAGCACGAGGGTGGCGGCGGCGGCGACGGCGGCCGTCAGGCGGGCCTGAGCGACGGGCAGGGCCCGACCGCCGGTGACGAGCCAGAGGCCCACGGCCGCAGGCAGGGCGAGGAGCAGGCTCACGACCACAGGAGCAGCCCTCCCGCGCCGAGGACGAGGACCGCCCCGACGACGAGCGCGACCGCGGAGGCCGGCCGCTCACCGCGGTGGGTGCGCGCGCCCGCCCATCCGGCCGCCCGGGTCGCGACCGCCGTGCCCCGGACGTAGGCGTCGACGACCTCGGTGTCGACGAAGGCGACGACCCGGGCGAGCCGCAGGACGGGGACGGCGACGAGGCGGAGGTAGAGCGCGTCGGCGCCCAGGCCGCGGTCTGCGTGCGGGACGAGCCGTCGGGCCATCACCTGCGCCGGGTCGCGGTCGAAGCCGCCCCGCAGTGCGAAGACGACCCCGACGGCGATGACGAGCACGGTGAGCCCGACCCACAGCAGGGAGGCCGGGCCGACGAGGAACGCGTCGGTGACGACGAGGACGAGCCCGCCGAACACGGTGAGAACGGTCAGGGTCCACAGGACCACGGCCACACCGAGCGGCGGGGAGGCGCTGTCGGCCGGCTGGCGGACGTGCGCCGTGAGGACGAGGTAGGCGCGGGTGCAGTACGCGGCGGTGACCGCGGCGGTGAGGATGAGGGAGACCAGGACGAGCACCCCCGGCCCACCCTGAAGGGCGCCCTCCCAGGAGACGGCGAGCACGTGCTCCTTGGAGATGCCGCCGACGACGAGCGGCACCCCGGCCAGCGAGGCGAGGCCGACGATGAAGCTGACCCGCAGCAGGGGGGCCGCCGCCGCGGTTCCCCGCAGCGCCCTGGCTGCCGTCCCGCCGGCGATGAGGCCCGCCCAGCCGATGGCCAGGAAGAGCAGGCCCTTGAACAGCGCGTGCGACCACAGGTGGAACAGGCCGGCTCCGGCGCCGGCCTCCGGCGGGGCCGCGGCGAGCGCGGAGAGCATGACGCCCACCTGGCTGACGGTCGACCACGCGAGGAGGCGCTTGAGGTCGCTCTGGGCGAACGCGAGGACGGCGGCGAGCAGCATCGTCACCGACACCGCGATCCCGAGGACCCACCGCGGCGTCTGGCTCACCGAGAGCAGCGGGAAGACGCTCGCGAGCACCACGGTGCCGGCGGCGACCATCGTCGCGGCGTGGATGAGCGCGCTCGCGGGGGTCGGGCCCTCCATCGCGTCGGCGAGCCAGTCCTGGAACGGCACCTGCGCCGACTTGCCGAGCACCCCGATGACGAGCAGCGTGAGGAGCAGGGCGCGGGCCGAGCCGTCGGGGGCGTTGCAGGAGGCCAGGGCGTCGCCCACCGAGGAGCCGAGGGCGACCTGGGCGTCGATGCAGTCCGTGGGGCGGGCCCAGGCGGCGACGACGTCGGTCAGGCGGGTCGAGCCGGCGCCGGCGGCGAGCCCCACGACCCCGAGGACGAACCCGATGTCGGCGACGCGCGTGACCATGAACGCCTTGTGCGCGGCCCGGCGGGCGCTGTGCCTGCGCGACCAGTGCCCGATGAGGAGGTAGGAGCACCAGCCCATGACCTCCCAGCCGACGACGGTGAGGAGCAGGTCGCCGGAGACGACGACGAGGAGCATCGCCGCGGTGAAGAGCGACACGGTGGTGGCGAAGGTGCCGTAGCGGTCGTCGTCGGCCAGGTACCACGCCGCGTGGACCTGCACCGCCGCCGCGACGAGGGCCACCACCGCGACGAGCGCCCAGCGGGTCGGGTCGCCGACGACGTCGAGGGGCACCGTGAGGCCCCCGGTGTCGAGGCCCGGGCCGGGCTGCGCGTAGGGCCCCGTGACGGTGAGCCACCCGACCGCGCCCGCGAGGAGGGTCAGCCCACCGCCGCAGATCGCGACGGCCCGCGAGAGAGCCGCGTCACGGCTGACGACGAGGCCGACGAGGGCGGCGGCGGCCGGCATCGCGAGGACGAGCCACGGGTTCACGGCGCCTCCCCGCTGCGCCGGGCGAGGTCGATGCTCGCGCGGTGTCGGAACGCGGTGAGGACGACGGCGAGCGCGACGACGACCTCGGCGGCCGCGATGGTGATGACGAACAGCGGCAGGACGCTGCCCGCGGCCCAGCGGTCGGCGCCCGCGGCCTGGGTCGCGACGAGCAGGACGAGCGAGCCGCTGAGGACGAGCTCGACACCCACGAGGAGCAGGACCGCGTTGCGGCGCACCACGATCCCGAAGACCCCGAGCCCGACGAGGGTCGCGGCGAGGAGGTAGGGGCCGGCGAGGTGGATCACGGCGCGACCTCCTCACGAGGGATGCGCGAGACGGCGAGGGCGGCGACGAGGGCGACGAGGAGGAGGAGCGAGAGCAGCTCGAAGGGCCAGACCCACGTGCCGAACAGCTGCCCGGCCACCTGGGTGGTCGTGACGTCGGCGCGCTGCACCGGCTCGGCGAGCGGCAGCAGGACCGAACCGAGCAGGGTGGCGACGGCGGCGCCGAGGACGGCCGCACCCAGGGTCCGCCAGGCACCGGGGCTGTGGGCCAGGTCCGGTCCGATGGGGGCCCGGGTCAGCATGAGGGCGAACAGGACGAGGACGACGACCGCCCCGACGTAGACCAGGACGAGGACGAGCGCGACGAGCTCGGCGCCGAGGACGAGGAGCGACCCGGCGACCCCGAGGAGGGCGACGACCAGCCAGAGGGCCGCGTGGACGACGTGCCGCGTCGTGACGGCGAGCAGGCCGCCGACGACGGCGAGCACCGCGGTGGCCGCGAACGCCGTGTCGAGTGCCGTCATCCGTCACCCTCGGGCGGGTCGGCGGCCGGCGGCTCGGCGGCCGCCGGGTCGGTGGACTCTGCCTCGGCGGACGGGGCCGCCTTCGCCACGCGCGGCCGGACGGTCCGGGGGGCGCGCGGCCCGGCGCCGCCTCCTCCGGCTCCCGCCCCGGCGGCCCCGACGAGGCCGGTGCCGCGGGCCGGCTTGTTGGCCGCGGCGATCTCGGCGGGGTCGGCTGCCTTGTCGTCGAGGGCGGGCGGGGGCGGGACGGTGGCCATCCAGTCGCCGAGGCGGCCCTTCTCGTGGAGCAGGTCGAGGATGTCGACCTCGGCGTACTCGAACTGCGGGCTCCAGTGCAGGGCGTCGAAGGGGCAGACCTCGATGCAGATGCCGCAGTACATGCACAGGCTGAAGTCGATGGCGAAGCGGTCGAGGACGTTGCGCTGGCGGTCCCGGCCGCCCTCCGTCGTCGCCGGGATCGTCTCCTTGTGGGAGTCGATGTAGATGCACCAGTCGGGGCACTCGCGCGCACAGAGCATGCAGCTCGTGCAGTTCTCCTCGAGGAGCGCGATGACGCCGCGGCTGCGGGGCGGCAGCTCGGGTGCCACGTCGGGGTACTCGGCGGTGTGCGTGGGCCGCAGCGCCGTGCGCGCCGTCGTGAAGAGCCCCTTGAGGAGTCCGGGAACCATGCTCACCAGCCCATCACCACCCCGACGCCCGTGAGGAGGAGCTGCGCGAGGGCGAGCGGGACGAGCCACACCCAGGCGAGGCGCTGGAGCTGGTCCTCGCGCAGCCGGGGCCAGGCGACCCGCAGCCAGATGACGACGAGCGCGACCGCGAACCCCTTGAGCAGGGTCCACAGCCAGCCGAGCCCGTCCTCGAACGGCCCGTGCCACCCACCGAGCCAGAGCGCGGCGAAGAGCAGGGACATGACGACGATGCCGGCGTACTCGGCGAGGAGGAAGAAGGCGAAGCGCAGCCCGGTGTACTCGGTCCAGGGGCCCATGACGAGCTCGGCATCGGCGACGGGCATGTCGAACGGCGGGCGCTGGAGCTCGGCGACCGCGGCGACGAGGAAGACGACGGCGCCGGGCAGCTGCCACAGGAGCCAGAGGGGCTGCCAGCGGTCGGTGAGCGTCGCGAGCGACAGGCTCCCGCCCGCCAGGCCCACCGACGCGACGGCGAGCACGATGGGCAGCTCGTACGAGACGAGCTGTGCGGCGGCGCGCAGGCCCCCGAGCAGGGCGTACTTGTTCGCGCTGGCCCAGCCGGCCATCAGCGTGCCGAGGGCGCCGACCGAGGTCGCCGCGAGGACGAGG
Source organism: uncultured Actinomycetota bacterium (assembly GCA_963795035.1). Lineage (GTDB taxonomy): Bacteria > Actinomycetota > Actinomycetes > Actinomycetales > Dermatophilaceae > Oryzobacter. The sequence continues at coordinate 325,438 of CAWCFZ010000007.1, forward strand.
ACGAGGGAGCCGGGGACGTCGACGGCCGCGACGCCCGGGTGGATCGGCACGACCGCGAGCGCGACGAGGTAGGGCACGAGGGCGACGAAGGGAGCGAGGCGGAAGACCCACCGGTCGGCGGCCCTGGGGGTGATGTCCTCCTTCTGGACGAACTTCACCCCGTCGGCGACGAGCTGGGCCCAGCCGTGGAACCCACCCGCGTACATCGGCCCGAGCCTGCCCTGCATGTGGGCCATGACCTTGTGCTCGGCCTGCCCGACGAGCAGGGGCAGGACGAGGAAGGCCGCGAGGACGGACGCGGCGCGCAGGACGACCTCCAGCACCGTCATCGGGGACCCCACTCCGGCGGCGGGACACCGGGCGCCCGGACGCGGCGGCGGCTGGGCGCGCGGGCCGAGTCGTGCCCCTCGCCCGGCTCCTTGCCGCCGGGCCAGGGCTTGCTGGCGCGGGCGGCGAGCTGGAAGGACTTGCGCAGGGGGGTGCCCTCGAACCCGTCGGGCAGCAGGAGCGGGCGGATGCCGAGGCCGCTGCCGTCGTCGAACCCGGTGAAGGTCAGGCCGAACATCTCGGCGGTCTCGCGCTCGTGCCACGCGGCGCCGGCGAAGACGCCGGTCACCGAGTCGAGGGGGTCGCCGTCGGGCACGCGCACGGTGACGAGCAGCCCGCGCAGGGCGCCCGGCTCGGCGGTGTCGTAGAGGTGGCACAGCACGTCGAGGCCCGGCACGTCCTCGTCGTCGGAGCGGTCGACGGCGCTGAGCCAGTCGAAGAAGGAGAAGCCGTCGTCGCGTGCGGCGGCCACGGCGGCGCGCCAGCCGTCGGGGTCGACACCACGCGTCTCGTCCGCCACGTCCGGCAGCCTAGCGAGAGCGCCGCACGTGGCGTCGGTGCCGTGCGGCCGCAGGGCTCGCGGATGACGGATCGGCCGCTTTCGCAGGCTTGCGGGCTCGCGGCGGGACAGGTCGTCAGCCGGCGTCGCGCTCGGCGTGCGGCAGGACGACCTGCGCGGCGACGATGACGACGCCCGCCAGCGCGACCACCCAGCCCCACCGGGGGTGGCCGGTGGCGAGCAGGGCCCACCCGGTGCCGAGGCACAGGGCGACGGAGGCGGCGGCCCGGGGCACGGTGGCGAGGCGGAGCCGGGCCTTGGGGGCGATGAACAGGCCCCAGACGAGCAGGACGACGGCGAGGGCGACGACTCCCGCCACGCCCCCGGCGACTCCTCCACCGGCCAGCCCGTGGGCGGCCGCCGCGACGCCGAGGAACAGGGCGAGCTCGACGACGAAGGCGGTGACGGCGAGCAGGGCCAGGCCGGGACGGCTCACGGCTTCCCGACGAGGTCACGGGTGACGTCGGCGGCGCTGGCGGAGCGGTGGCCCGCGAAGCGCGCCTGCCGCCCGGGCTGGCGCGCGGCGATGGCGGCGCCGCTGACCTTCTCGGCGGCGATCTTCTCCTGGAGCCGGATGATGCCCTGGAGCAGGGCCTCCGGGCGCGGCGGGCATCCGGGGACGTAGACGTCGACGGGGATCAGCTGGTCCACGCCCTTGGTCACCGAGTACGAGTCCCAGTAGGGGCCACCGGAGTTCGAGCACGCGCCGAACGAGATGACGTACTTCGGCTCGGGCATCTGGTCGTACAGGCGGCGGATGGCCGGGGCCATCTTGTCGGTGACCGTGCCCGAGACGACCATGAGGTCGGCCTGCCGCGGCCCGGGTGCGAAGGGGATGACGCCGAGGCGGATGAAGTCGTGGCGCCCCATCGAGGTGGCGATGAACTCGATGGCGCAGCAGGCCAGGCCGAAGTTGAAGACCCACAGGCTGTAGCGGCGGCCCCAGTTGAGGACGACCCGGATCGGCTTGGGGGCGTGCTCCGCGAGGGGGCCGACGCGGGGCATCGGGAGGTCGACGGCGCTCACGTGAGGTCCCATCGCAGGAGGCCGCGGCGCGCGGCGTGGAGCAGCCCCACGAGGATCACGCCCACGAAGACGACCACCTCGACCAGTGAGGCGACCCCCAGGTCGGGGTCGCGCAGCACCAGGGCCCACGGGAAGAGGTAGACGGCATCGACCGCGAAGACGACGTAGAGGAAGGCGAAGGCCACATAGCGGATCTGGCTCTGCGCCCAGCCGGTCCCCACGGGGTCCACCCCCGACTCGTAGGTGGTGCGGCCGGCCTCGGTGACCGCGCGGGGGGCGATGAGCCGCCGGGCGAGCATGGCGGCGGTCACGAGGAGCACGCCCGCGAGGACCACTCCTGCGGCTGCGGCGTAGCCCTCCATGCCCGCAGCCTAGCCACAGGGCACCTCCCGCGGGTCGAGGTGAAACCCCACCACCGCAAGGTCCCCTTTCACCTCCACCCGTGCGCACCTCCCGCGGGTCGAGGTGAAACCCCACCACCGCAAGGTCCCCTTTCACCTCCACCCGTGCGCACCTCCCTCCTCGTCTCCCGCACCTCCCTCCCGTCTACCGCGCCCCCTCCCCCGCGTGCTACGGCGCAGTAGGTGTCGTGATCACGACACCTACTGCGCCGTAGCGCGGGGTTGAGGGGGGCGGGTGGACGGGTCGGAGGCGCCGATGAGGTGGGCGCCCCACCTCCACGCGCCACCCCTTTCCCCGTGGACACCGGTGAATGCCCGGCGGGCGAGACGTACGATGGACGGCGTTGCGCCCGCGGGCCCGACCGGCCCCAGCCCTGTCACCCTCGGCGCACCCACGATCTCTCGACCTGACCAGGGTGACCCACGTGAGCAGCAAGACCGTCAAGACCCTCGACCGGGTGGTCATCCGGTTCGCCGGCGACTCCGGCGACGGGATGCAGCTCACCGGCGACCGCTTCACGAGCGAGACCGCCTCGCTGGGCAACGACCTGTCGACGCTGCCGAACTTCCCCGCCGAGATCCGCGCCCCGCAGGGCACCCTGCCCGGGGTCTCCAGCTTCCAGCTCCACTTCGCCGACCACGACGTCCTCACCCCGGGCGACGCCCCCGACGTCCTCGTCGCGATGAACCCCGCGGCGCTGCGGGCCAACCTGGCCGACCTCCCCCGCGGCGCGACGGTCATCGTCAACACCGACGAGTTCACCAAGCGCAACCTCGCGAAGGTCGGCTACACCGACAACCCCGTCGACGACGGCACGCTCGACTCCTTCCACGTCCACGCGGTCGCCCTGACGAGCATCACCGTCGAGGCGCTCGCGGGGTTCGAGGGCCTGAGCCGCAAGGAGAAGGAGCGGGCGAAGAACATGTTCGCCCTCGGGCTGCTGTCGTGGATGTACACGCGCCCCACCGCCGGCACCGAGGCCTTCCTCACCAAGAAGTTCGGCGCCCGCCGCGAGATCCTCGAGGCCAACCTCACCGCGCTGCGCGCCGGCTGGAACTACGGGGAGACCACGGAGGACTTCGCGTCCTCCTTCGTCGTCAACCCCGCCGTGATGCCGCCGGGCACGTACCGCAATGTCACCGGGAACACCGCGCTCGCCCTCGGGCTCGTCGCCGCGTCGCACCGCGCCGGCCTGCCGCTCGTCCTCGGGTCGTACCCCATCACCCCGGCGTCGGACATCCTGCACGCGCTCGCCGCGCTCAAGCGACACGGCGTCACCACCCTCCAGGCGGAGGACGAGATCGCCGGCATCGGGATCGCCCTCGGCGCGAGCTTCGGCGGCGCCATCGGCGTGACCACGACGTCCGGGCCCGGGGTGGCGCTGAAGTCGGAGACCATCGGCCTGGCCGTCTCGCTCGAGCTGCCGCTCATCATCGTCGACGTGCAGCGCGGCGGACCCAGCACCGGCCTGCCGACGAAGACCGAGCAGGCCGACCTCCTCCAGGCGATGTTCGGCCGCAACGGCGAGTCCCCCGTGCCGATCGTCGCGCCCCAGACCCCTGCCGACTGCTTCCGCGCCGCCATGGATGCCGTGCGCATCGCGACCACGTACCGCACGCCGGTCTTCATCCTCTCCGACGGCTACCTCGCCAACGGGTCCGAGCCGTGGAGCGTCCCCGAGGTCGAGGACCTGCCCGACCTCGGCGTCGAGTTCGCGAGCGCACCCAACGGCACCGACGCCAAGGGCAAGGACGTCTTCCACCCGTTCCTGCGCGACGAGCAGACCCTCGCCCGCCCGTGGGCCGTCCCCGGCACTCCCGGCCTCGAGCACCGCATCGGCGGCATCGAGAAGGCCGACGTCACGGGCAACATCAGCTACGACCCCGACAACCACGACAAGATGACGCGCCTGCGCCAGGCGAAGATCGACGGCATCACCGTCCCCGACCTCGAGGTCGACGACCCCACCGGCGACGCTCGCGTCCTCGTCCTCGGCTGGGGCTCCACCTACGGGCCGATCGCCGCCGCCGTCCGCGTCGCGCGCAACTCCGGCCGGGCCGTGGCCCGCGCCCACCTGACCAACCTCAACCCCTTCCCCGGCAACCTCGGCGAGGTCCTGCGCTCCTACGACCGCGTCATCGTGCCGGAGATGAACCTCGGCCAGCTCGCGCTGCTGCTGCGCGGCGTCTTCCTCGTCGACGTCCGCTCGCACACGTCGGTGCGCGGCCTGCCGTTCTCCACGGTCGAGCTCGCCGACGTCATCTCGTCCAGCCTGGAGGACCTCTCGTGACCACCGCCGAGCTCGGGATGCCCACCACCGGGCTCCAGCACGTCCCCCACCTGCCCGACGACGCCACCGCGCAGACCAAGCGCGACTTCACGTCCGACCAGGAGGTGCGCTGGTGCCCCGGCTGCGGTGACTACGTCATCCTCGCGGCGGTCCAGTCCTTCCTCCCCGCGCTCGGCCTCAAGCGCGAGAACATCGTCTTCGTCTCCGGCATCGGCTGCTCGAGCCGCTTCCCGTACTACCTCGACACCTACGGGATGCACTCGATCCACGGTCGCGCGCCCGCCATCGCCACCGGCCTGGCCACGAGCCGCCCCGACCTGTCGGTGTGGGTCGTCACCGGCGACGGCGACGCCCTCTCGATCGGCGGCAACCACCTCATCCACGCGCTGCGCCGCAACGTCAACCTCACGATCCTGTTGTTCAACAACCAGATCTACGGCCTGACCAAGGGCCAGTACTCCCCCACCTCCAAGGTCGGGCAGGTCACGAAGTCGACCCCGATGGGCTCCGTCGACACCCCGTTCAACCCGGTCTCGCTGGCGCTCGGCGCCGAGGCGACCTTCGTGGCCCGCGCCATGGAGTCCGACCGCGCCGAGCTGACCACCATCCTGCGGGCGGCGGTCGAGCACCGGGGGACCGCGCTCGTGGAGATCTACCAGAACTGCCCGATCTTCAACGACGGCGCCTTCGAGGTCCTCAAGGACCGCAGCCAGCAGGAGGCGCGGATCGTGCGCCTGCGCAGCGGCGAGGCGGTCACCGTCGGCGCGGAGGCCGACCGCAAGGTCCTCGTGCGCAAGGGGTCCGGCGTCATGAAGTTCATCGGTGAGGCCGAGGCCGCCACCGGCGAGGCCGGCGCGGTCGTCGTCCACGACCCGGCGCTCGACGACCCGTCCCAGGCCTTCCAGCTCTCACGCCTGGACAGCCCCGAGATGACCCACGTCCCCATGGGCATCTTCCGCCAGGTCTCCCGCCCCACCTACGACGACCTCGTGCGTGCCCAGGTCGACGCCGCCGTCGACACCGCCGGCGGCCCCGCCACCGACGACGACCTCACCGACCTGCTGCGCGGACGCGACACCTGGACCGTGGAATGACCGCGACGCGCTCGTCGGTGGACACCACGGTGGGCGACGGCGAGCTGCGGCGCGGGACGATCTTCGGCTTCCTCGCGTACGGCATCTGGGGGATGTTCCCCCTGTACTTCGCCGCGCTCGCGCCCTCCGGGGCGTGGGAGATCCTCGCCCACCGGATCCTGTGGACCCTCGCCGTGTGCGCGGTCGTCCTCCTCGCCGTGCGCGACCTGTCGTGGATCCGGCCGTTCCTCGCCAACCGCCGGCTCGTCGCGGGCATCACCCTCGCGGCGGGGCTCATCGCCGCGAACTGGGTCATCTACGTCCTGGCGGTGCTGACGGGGCGGACCTACGAGGCCGCCCTGGGCTACTTCCTCAACCCGATCGTCACGGTCGGGCTGGGCGTCCTCGTCCTCGGGGAACGGCTGCGCCGGCTGCAGTGGGCGGCGGTCGCGGTCGGAGCCGTGGCCTCGGTCTACCTCGCGGTCGCGGGCGGGGTCGTTCCGTGGATCCCGCTGGCGCTGGCGTTCTCCTTCGGCCTCTACGGGCTGACGAAGAAGAAGGTCGGGGCGAGCCTGCAGGCCATGCACTCCCTCGCCGCCGAGACCGCCGTGCTGACCCCGGTGGCGGTCGTGGTGCTCGTCGTCCTCGGGATGTCGGGGGCCACGACCTTCACCACGCAGGGCGCGGGCCACACCTCGCTGCTCGTGCTGTCCGGCCTCGTCACGGCGGTCCCGCTGCTGCTGTTCGCGGCGGCCGCCCGGCGCATCCCGCTCGTCACGGTCGGCCTCATCCAGTTCATCACCCCGATGCTCCAGCTGCTCGTGGGCGTCACCGTCCTCGGCGAGCACGTGAGCGGCCGCCTGTGGGTCGGTTTCGGCATCGTCTGGCTGGCGCTCGTCCTGCTCACCGTCGACTCGCTGCGTGCCGGCCGGACCAACCGCCGGGCCCTGCGGCTGGCCGCCGACGAGGCACCGGAGCCCTGCCCCTGAGCTCGTCTCCCGCTCAGCCCTGCTCCCCGGACGGCGCGGGAGCCGGGGCTCGCAGCGGCCACCGAACGAAGCAGAACTCGTTGCCGAACGGGTCGCTCATGACGGCCCACTCCAGGTAGGGCGCCTCGTCGGAGGGATAGAACGCCGGTGGCCTGAGGGTGACTCCACCGATCTCCTCGGTACGACGCACCGCCTCGGCGACATCGTCCACGCGCAGGTCGAGGTGCGTGCCGCCGACCCAGGAGCCCTGGTCGGGGGGGACCCGCTGGAGGAGCACCCAGACGGGGTCGTCGGGATCGGCCAGCACCGAGTACCGCTCGCCGCTGTCGTCGCCGTGCCTCGACTGCGGCACCAGGCCGGTGAGGGCCGACCAGAACCGCTCGCCCTCGCCCAGGTCGGTGACGTTGACGACCGGCTTCCACAGCTTGCCGATTCCGTCGGTTGGCATGAGCGGCGAGGTCAGCCGACGCGGGTCACGACGCCGGTGGCCAGCGCGCGCAGGGCGTCCCTGGCGTCGCTGTCGGGCAGCGTGTCGAGGACGTCCTGCGCCTGGCGCGCGACGGCCTCGGTGTGCTCGCGGGCCCGCTCCATCCCGGGGTGCGCCCGCAGCAGGGTGAGGGCCTCTGCGAGCAGCGCGTCCGAGCTGAGGTCGCCGCCGAGCAGCTCCTGGAGGCGCGCGTCCGCAGGGTCGGTGGACGCGAGCACGTGCAGCACCGGCAGGGTGCGCTTGCCCTCGCGCAGGTCCGTGCCCGGGGTCTTGCCCGACTCGTCGGCATCGGAACCGATGTCGATGAGGTCGTCGGCGAGCTGGAAGGCCATCCCGAGGCGCTCGCCGTACTCGCGCATCACCTCGACCGTCGACGGGTCGCAGCCGCCGAACATCGCGCCGTAGCGCGCGGCGGTGGCGATGAGCACGCCGGTCTTGTCGGCGAGGACGCCCAGGTGGTACTCGAACGGGTCGACGCCCTCGGGGGTCGGCCGGTCGTCGCGGATCTGGCCCGAGCACAGCCGCACGAACGTCTGGGCCTGGATCTTCACGGCCTCGGGTCCCAGGTCGGCGACGATGTCGGAGGCCGTCCCGAAGAGCAGGTCACCGACGAGGATCGCCGTGGAGTTGCCGAACAGGGCGTTGGCGCTCGGCGCCCCGCGCCGCACGTCGGCCTCGTCCATGACGTCGTCGTGGTACAGCGAGGCCAGGTGGGTCAGCTCGACCCCGGCGGCCGCCGCGACGACCCGGGCGTCGGCGCCCGACCCGAGCTCGGCGGCGAGCAGGGTGAGCAGCGGCCGGAACCGCTTGCCGCCCGCGGCGGTCAGGTGCGAGCCGGCCTCGGCGATGAAGGGGTCGTCGTGGTCGACCCGCTCCTCGATGAGCGCGTTGACCGCCGCCAGCCCCTCGGCGAGGCGGGCCCGCAGCCCGTCGGACGCCCCGGGGAGCTCGAGCACCGACGGGGTGCCCCGCGTCGGGCCCGCGCTCACCCGCGTCACAGGAGGAAGTGGGAGGCCGAGCTCGCCGCCTCCAGGGCCAGCCCGGGCAGCACGCCCGCGAGGACGGTGACCAGGACGCCGATCGTGATCGCGACCGTCGCCGGCACCGACGGGGTCAGCGCCACGACCTCGTCGCCCTCGGGGCTCTCGGTGAAGTACATGAGGACGATGAGCCGGACGTAGACGAACGCCGTGACCGCCGACGCCAGGACACCGATGATGACGAGGACGACCCCCGACGTGCCGGACGCCACCGCCGGGGCGAACGTCGCGTACTTCGCCGTGAAGCCCGAGGTCAGCGGGATGCCCGCGAACGCGAGGAGCAGGAAGGAGAAGACGCCCGCGACGACCGGGTGACGGCGGCCGAGCCCGGCCCACTGCGAGAGGTGCGAGGCCTCGGACCCGCCCTGGCGCACCATCGCGATGATGCCGAAGGCGGCGATCGTCGTGAAGCCGTAGGTGACGAGGTAGAACATGACGCCGCCGATCGCGGCCTCGGAGAAGGCGAGGACGCCGACGAGGATGAAGCCGGCGTGGGCGACCGAGCTGTAGGCCAGGAGACGCTTGACGTCGGTCTGGGTGACCGACAGGACGGCACCCACCACCATCGTCAGGGCCGCGATCGCGGCGACGCCGATCTCCCAGTCCCAGCGGTTGGCGCCGACGCCGACGTAGAGCAGGCGCAGGATCGCCCCGAAGGCGGCGAGCTTGGTGCACGCGGCCATGAAGCCGGTGACCGGGGTCGGCGCCCCCTGGTAGGCGTCAGGGGTCCACGAGTGGAACGGGACGGCCCCGACCTTGAAGAGCAGCCCGATGAGGGTGAGGACGACACCGGGCAGGAGCAGGCCGTCGAGGTCGCCCGACGAGGCGGAGATGGCCGTGGCGATGGCCTTGAGGTCGGTGGAGCCCGCGTAGCCGAAGAGCAGCGCGGCGCCGAAGAGGAAGAACGCCGACGAGAACGCGCCGAGGAGGAAGTACTTCAGCGCCGCCTCCTGCGAGAGCAGCCGCCGGCGACGGGCCAGACCGGTCATGACGTACAGCGGCAGCGAGAGGACCTCGAGGCCGACGAACATCGTGATGAGGTCGTTGGCGCTGACGAACACCATCATCCCGAGGACCGCGAACAGCGTCAGGGGGAAGACCTCGGAGGTCGCGTACCCGGCGCGGGTGGCGACGTCCTCCTGCGCCGACCCGGGGGTCGAGGCTCCCATCGGGGTGAACGCGTCGGACCCGACCCCGCCGAACCGCTCGGCCATGATGAGGACGGACACCGCCGAGAGCAGGAGCAGCGCCCCCTGGAGGAAGACGGTGACGCCGTCGACGGCGACCGACCCGCTGAGGGTGATGGCCTGCGCGTCGCGCGTCCAGAGCAGCAGCGCCGCGAACGCGGCGACGAGCACACCCACGGTGAGGACGACCTGCACGGGGTGGCGGCGCCGGCGCGGCGCGAACGCCTCGACGAGCACCCCCACGATGGCGCCCGCGGCGACGATGAGCATCGGCGCGACCGCGGCGTACGAGATGTCGATGGTCATGGTCTCGTTCACTGGGCGCTCCCGGGGGCGTTGTCCGCGACGGGGTCGGTGACGCCGACGATCTGCAGCGTCCGGTCCACGGCCGGGTTGACGAGGTCGAGGACGGGCTTCGGGAAGAACCCGAGCAGGACGAAGGACGCGATGATCGGCGCCACGACCAGCTTCTCGCGCAGCGACAGGTCCGGCGGTGCCTCGCCCTCGGCGAAGGTCGGCCTCGGCCCGGTCATGACGCGCTGGTACATGAGCAGGATGTAGAGCGCCGCGAGGACGATGCCGACCGCCGCGATGACCGCCGCCCACGGGTAGCGCATGAACGTGCCCTGCAGGACGAGGAACTCGGAGACGAACGAGGACATCCCGGGCAGCGCCAGGCTGGACAGGCCCACGACGAGGAAGGAGCCGGCGAGCACGGGGGTGACCCGCTGCCAGCCGCCGAAGTCGGGGATCCGCTTGCTCCCGCGCCGGGTCACGAGGAACCCGGCGAGGAGGAAGAGCCCGGCGGTGGAGAAGCCGTGGTTGACCATGTACAGGGTCGACCCCGCGCCACCGACGCTCGTCAGCGCGAAGATGCCGAGGACGATGAAGCCGAAGTGGCTGATCGAGGTGAAGGCGATGAGCCGCATCATGTCGGTCTGCCCGATGGCGAGCAGCGCGCCGTAGACCACGGAGATGACCGCGAGCGTGATGACGACGGGGGTCGCCCACTGCGAGGCCTCCGGGAACAGCTGGAGGCAGAAGCGGATCATCCCGTAGGTGCCGACCTTGTCGAGGACACCGACGAGGAGCACGGCCGTCGCCGGGCGCGACTCGGCGGCGGCGTCGGGCAGCCAGGTGTGCACCGGCCACATCGGCGCCTTGACGGCGAACGCGATGAAGAAGCCGACGAACATCCAGCGCAGCGCACCCGTGCTCGCGTCGAGGTTGCCGGTGAGGCTGGAGATGAGGAAGCCGTCCTCGCCGCCGGGTCCCGCGACGTACACCGCGATGACCGACACGAGCATGACGAGCCCGCCGGCGAGCGAGAACAGGAGGAACTTCATCGCGGCGTACTGCCGGCGCGGGCCGCCGAACAGCCCGATGAGGAAGTACACCGGGATGAGCATGGCCTCGAAGAAGACGTAGAACAGGAACACGTCGGTGGCGGCGAACACCCCGACCATGAACGCCTCGAGGACGAGCATGAGCGCGAAGTAGCGCTTGGTCCGGTCCACCTCCTCCTCGTCGAGGTCCTTCCAGGCGGCCAGCAGGCACACGGGCGTGAGGATCGCCGCCATGACGATGAGCGACAGGGCGATGCCGTCGACGCCGAGCGCGTAGGAGACGCCGAACTGCGGGATCCACGAGTGGACCTCGGCGAGCTGGAACTGCTCGGTGGCCCCGTTCTCGAAGCGCACCCAGGCCAGGGCCGCGAGGAGCAGGGTGACGAGCGAGAACCCGAGGGCGACCGGCCTGGCCCGCCGCGCCGCGCCTCCTGGCAGCGCAGCCACGACGACCGCGCCGACGAGCGGCACGACCATCATCAGGGTCAGCAGGGGCAGGGAGTTCACTGGATCACCCACAGAGCACCGAGGACGACGACGACGCCGGTGAGCATCGTCAGGGCATACGACCGGGCGTACCCGGTCTGGACTCGACGCAGCCTCGAGGACAGGCCGCCGACGAGCGCGGCGAGACCGCTCGAGGCGCCGTCGATCCCGCGGGCGTCGGCGAAGACGAGGCCGCGGGTCAGGTGGATGCCGGGGCGCATGAACAGCCCCTCGTTGACGGCGTCCTGGTAGAGGTCCTGGCGCGCGGCGCGGGTGAGCACCGACGCCTTGGGCGCCACCTCCGGCACGTCGTCGCGGGCGTAGCGCAGCCACGCGAGGCCGGCGCCCGCGGCGACGAGGACCAGGGTGAGCGACATGATGAGCCACACCGGCAGGACCGGGTGCTCCTCGCCGTGCTCGCCGACGACCGGCTCGAGCCAGTGGGTGAACACCCCCGTCGGGCCGAGCACCAGGCCGAGGAACGCCGAGCCGACCGCGAGGACCACCATCGGGACGGTCATCGTCTTCGGCGACTCGTGCGGGTGGTACTCGTCCTCGTCCCAGCGGCGCTCGCCGTGGAAGGTCATGAAGAACAGGCGCGACATGTAGAACGCGGTGATGCCGGCGCCGACGAGCGCGGCCCCGCCGAGCACCCACGGCTTCCAGCCCTCCCCGACGAAGGCCGCCTCGATGATCTTGTCCTTGGACCAGAAGCCCGAGAACGGCGGGACCCCGAGGATGGCCAGCCAGCCGAGGGCGAACGTGGCCCAGGTGACCTTCATCATCGTCGACAGGCCACCGAAGCGGCGCATGTTGACCTCGTCCTTCATGCCGTGCATGACCGAGCCGGCGCCGAGGAACATCCCGGCCTTGAAGAACCCGTGGGTCAGCAGGTGGAAGATCGCGAAGGCGTAGCCGACCGGGCCCAGGCCCGCGGCGAGCATCATGTAGCCGATCTGGCTCATCGTCGAGGCCGCGAGGGCCTTCTTGATGTCGTCCTTCGCGCAGCCGATGATCGCGCCGAAGATCAGCGTCACCGCACCGACGAGGGCCACCGCCGTCTGCGCGGTCGGGGCCGCGTTGTAGACGACGTTGGACCGCACGATGAGGTAGACGCCCGCGGTGACCATCGTCGCCGCGTGGATGAGCGCGGACACCGGGGTCGGGCCGGCCATCGCGTCACCGAGCCAGGACTGCAGCGGGAACTGCGCGGACTTGCCGGCGGCCCCGACGAGCAGGAGCAGCCCGATGGCGGTGAGGGCGCCCTGGTTCGCGGTGGCGACGCCCTCGTTGACCGTGGCGTAGTCGACCCCACCGAAGGTGACGAACATCGTCATGATGCCGATGGCGAGCCCGAGGTCACCGACCCGGTTGACGAAGAAGGCCTTGTTCGCGGCCGTCGCGTAGGCGGGGTTGTGGTTCCAGAACCCGATGAGCAGGTACGAAGCCAGGCCCACGCCCTCCCAGCCGACGAAGAGCAGCAGGTAGGAGTCGGCGAGGACGAGCAGCAGCATCGACGCGACGAACAGGTTGAGGTAGGCGAAGAAGCGCCGCTTGTCGGGGTCGTGCTCCATGTACCCGATCGAGTACACGTGGATGAGCGAGCCGACGAAGGTGATGAGCATGACGAAGCTCATCGACAGCGGGTCGACGAGCATCCCGACGTCGAGCTGGAAGGCGCCCGCGGGCACCCAGCTCCACAGCCCGAGGTGCTGGGCCCGCTGCTCGGCGTCGAGGCCGAGCAGCTGCAGGAGCACGACCGCGCCCACGACGAAGGAGCCCCAGGACAGCCCGGTCGCGAGCAGCGGCCCGTACCCGTTGGTCCTCCTCCCGCCGAGCAGGAGGACGGCGGCGCCGATCAGCGGCAGCGCGACGAGCAGCCAGGCGACGCCGGCCGCTCCGCTCGCGTCGACCGCGGCCAGGCCGCTGTCCGCGGTGATGAGTGAGGTCACTGGTGCTCCTTACAGCTTCAGCAGGTTCGCGTCGTCGACCGAGGCCGACCGGCGGGACCGGAAGATCGCCATGATGATCGCGAGGCCGACGACGACCTCCGCGGCGGCGACCACCATGACGAAGAGGGCGATGACCTGGCCGTCGAGGCTCCCGTACATGCGGGCGAAGGTCACGAAGACGAGGTTGGCCGCGTTGAGCATCAGCTCGACGCCCATGAAGACGATGATCGCGTTGCGGCGGGTCAGGACGGTGGCACCGCCGATGACGAACAGGACGGTCGCCAGGTAGACGTAGTTGAGCAGGCTCATCGCTCGCTCCCCTCCCGCAGGTCGCGCTCGATCTCGGCCTCGTCCTCCCGGTACAGCTCCGGCGAGGTGTTCTGCTCGCGCGCGGTGAGCACGCGCGACACCGACAGCTCGGACGGCGTGCCGTCCGGGAGCAGCGCCGGGGTGTCGACGGCGTTGTGCCGCGCGTAGACACCGGGCACCGGCAGGCCCGCGAGGTGTTCGCCCTCACGGAAGCGCCGCTTGCTCCACTCCTTCTGGTTCGGACCCTTGCCCAGCCGCTCGCGGTGCGCCAGGACCATGGCCCCCAGGGCCGCGGTGATGAGCAGCGCGCTCGTCATCTCGAAGGCCCACACGTAGCGGCCGAAGATCAGCTGGGCGACGCCGGTGACGTTGCCCGTCTGCGCGTTGACCGCGGCGACGCCGACCGTCTCGGGCAGGGTCACCCGCCCGATGAGCGAGCCGAGCAGCCCGCCGAGCCCGAGGCTGAGCAGGGCGGTGGCCCAGCGCTGGCCGGTGAGGGTCTCGACGAGGCCGTCGGAGGAGTCGACGCCGACGAGCATGAGCACGAAGAGGAAGAGCATCATGACCGCGCCGGTGTAGACGAAGATCTGGATGACGCCGAGGAAGTCCGCGCCCTGGGCGATGTAGAAGACGCCGAGGATGATCATCGTCAGCGCCATGCCGAGGGCGGCGTGGACCGCCTTCTTCGCGAACACCAGGCCGAGGGCGCCGAGCACCGAGAGCGGCCCGAGCACCCAGAAGAGCACCTCCTCACCACTGCCGGTCACGAGGTCACCTCCGCGTCGTCGGTGCGGGCGTGGTCGGCGACGTAGGCACGCTGCCCGTCGGTGGCCGCCGAGACCCCGCCGAGGTAGTAGTCGCGCTCCTCGAGGCCGTCGGCCATGGGGAACGGCGGGGTCAGCATGCCGGGCTGGACCGGGGCGAGGAGCTGGTCCTTGGTGAAGATGAGGTCGGCGCGGTTGTTGTCGGCGAGCTCGTAGTCGTTGGTCATCGTCAGGGCCCGGGTGGGGCAGGCCTCGATGCACAGCCCGCAGAAGATGCAGCGCAGGTAGTTGATCTGGTAGACGAGGCCGTACCGCTCCCCCGGGCTGAAGCGGCCCGCGCCACCCTCGGAGTCGTCGTTGGTCGCGCCCTCCACGAGGATCGCGTCGGCCGGGCAGGCCCAGGCGCACAGCTCGCAGCCGACGCACTTCTCCAGGCCGTCGGGGTGCCGGTTGAGCTGGTGGCGACCGTGGAAGCGCGGCTGGGTGGGGCGCCGCTCCTCGGGGTACTGCGCGGTGGCGACCTTGCGGAACATCGTGGCGAAGGTGACCCCGAAGCCCCCGACCGGGGCGAACAGGTCGGAGAGGAAGCCGGACTTGTGATCGTCAGCCACGGGTGGCCTCCTTGGTGTCGCGACCGGCCTCGAGGGCCGGTGCGGTCAGCGAGGGCTCGCGCAGGCGCTGCCCCGGCAGGGGCGGCACGGGGAAGCCCCCGGCGTACGGGTCGATCTCGTCGGGGGTGGTGGGGTGCGCCGCGGCCTCCTTGGCCTCGGCGCGGCGGTCCCAGACCCAGCCGGCGAACAGCGCGAGCACCGCGATGACGCCGACGAGGAGCAGGGAGCTGCCCGGGAAGGTCCGCCCGGCGATGGTCAGGTCGCCGAACCAGTCGAGCCAGCCGTTCTGGCCGGCGCGGAAGAGCGCGATGAGGACGACCCACGACAAGGTGGCCGGGATGAGGAACTTCCACCCGAAGCGCATGAACTGGTCGTAGCGCACGCGCGGCAGGGACCCGCGCAGCCAGACGAAGACGAACATGAAGGACCACACCTTGGCGGTGAACCACAGCAGGCCCCACCAGCCCTCGTTGAACATGCCGTCGTTGATGGCCGCGATGCCGGGGGGCGCCATCCAGCCGCCGAGGAACATCGTCGTGGCCAGCGCCGAGACGGTGAACATGTTGATGTACTCGCCGAGGAAGAACATCGCGAAGCGCATCGAGCCGTACTCGGTGTGGAAGCCGCCGGTGAGCTCGCCCTCACCCTCGGCGAGGTCGAACGGCAGGCGGTTGGTCTCGCCGACCATGGTGATGACGTAGACGAAGAAGCTGAAGAACGCGGGGATGAGGAACCACAGGTCGCGCTGCGCGGCGACGATCTGGGAGGTCGACATCGAGCCGGCGTAGAGGAAGACGCCGACGAGCGAGAGCCCCATCGCGATCTCGTAGGAGATCATCTGCGCCGAGCTGCGCAGGCCACCCATGAGGGGGTACGTCGAGCCCGAGCTCCAGCCCGCGAGGACCACGCCGTAGATGCCGACGCCGGCGATCGCCAGGACGAGGAGCACCGCCACGGGGGTGTCGGTCAGCTGGAGCGGGGTGGTGTGGCCGAACAGGCTCACCACGCCGCCGAGCGGCATGATCGAGAAGGCGACGAAGCTCATCGTCGCCGTGATGATCGGCGCCAGGGTGAAGACGAAGACGTCGGCCGCCTTGGGGCGCACGTCCTCCTTGAGCATCGCCTTCATGCCGTCGGCGAGGGTCTGGAGCAGGCCGAAGGGGCCGTTGCGGTTCGGGCCCGGACGCTGCTGCATCCGGCCGATGACGCGGCGCTCGAACCAGATGACGAGCAGCGTCGAGATCAGCAGGTAGACGAAGATGAACAGCGCCTTGACCACCGAGAGCCACAGCGGGGTGTCGCTGAAGTCGGCGGTCGGGTTGTCCGTGCCCGCCGCGGCGAGCGTGGCGACCTGCGGCAGTGCCAGCAGCGTGCTCATGTCGGGTCCTCCTTCGTGACGGAGACGAGCGCCCCGGGTGCGCCCTCGAGCGCGGACCGCAGGTCGGACCCCTCGGAGTTCGTGGGGAGCCACACGACGTGGTCGGCCATCTCGCAGACGAGGACCGGCGCGGTCACGGTGCTCTCGCCGACGGAGACCGAGAGCTCGTCGCCGTCGGCGACACCGACGGACGCCGCGGTGGCGGCCGAGACGCGCGCGACCGGCCGTGCCGCGGTGCCGGCGAGGAACGGCTCGCCGTCCTGGAGCGACCCGCGGTCGAGCAGGTGGCGCCACGTCGCGAGGACGAGGGTGCCGGGCTCGACGCTCGGGACCTCGCCCGGCTCCGCGGTGGGGGCGGCTGTCCGCGCGCCGGACCACGGGCCGAGCTGCTCCATCTCGGCGCGCACCTCGCGCAGCGTGCGGGTGCCGAGGAACTCGCCGAGCTCGTCGGCGAGCATGTCGAGGGCGCGGTAGTCGCTGACGTGGCCGGAGTCCAGGGCCGCCTCGAACAGGCGCGCCCGGCCCTCCCAGTCGACGAAGGTCCCGCCCTTCTCGGCGTGGGCCGCGACGGGCAGGACGACGTCGGCGACCGCGGTGACCGCCGACGGGCGGATCTCGAGGGAGACGACGAACGGGCGGGCCAGGGCCTCGGCGGCGCCGGCGAGCCCGAGGTCGGCGGGGTCGACGCCACCGACGACGAGCGCGTCGACCTCGCCGGCTGCGGCGGCGGCGACGATCGCGGCGGTGTCACGACCCGCGGTCTCGGGCAGCGAGGGGACGCCCCACACCGAGGCGACCTCGGCGCGGGCCGTGGCGTCGGCGGCAGGGCGGCCACCGGGCAGCAGGGTCGGCAGCGCGCCGGCCTCGAGCGCACCGCGCTCACCGGCCCGCCGGGGCACCCAGGCGAGCCGGGCACCGGTGGCGGCGGCCAGTGCCGCCGCGGCGCTGAGCGCGCCGGGGACCGTGGCGAGGCGCTCTCCGACGAGGATGACGGCGTTCTCGCGCAGGGCCTGTCCGGCGGTGGCCACGGCTTCGGTGCCCGAGCCCTCACCGAGGGCGCGCAGGACCTCGGGCTCGGTGCCGGGAGCAGTCGGGATGAGGGTGCCGCCCATCTTGGCCAGGCCACGGGTGGCGACCGGCGAGACGGCGAAGACGCGGGTGTGGTTCTCCCGGAACGCCTTGCGCAGCCTCAGGAAGACCATCGGGCTCTCGTCCTCGGGCTCGAACCCGACGAGGAGGACGGCCGCCGCGCGCTCGAGGTCGGCATAGGTGACCGCACCGGCGTCGGGGCTGGTGGCGACGACGTGGGAGGCGAGGAAGTCGGCCTCCTCGGCGGAGTGCGGACGGGCGCGGAAGTCGACGTCGTTGGTGCCGAGAACGCTGCGGGCGAACTTGCCGTAGGCGTAGGCGTCCTCGGTGCTCACCCGGCCGCCGACGAGCACCGAGGCGGAGGACGCGGCGCGCAGGCCGGCGGCCGCGGCCTCGAGGGCCTCGCGCCACGACGCGACGCGCAGCTCACCGTCGGCGCCGCGGACCTGCGGCAGCTCGAGACGGTCACCGACGGTGGTGTACGCGAAGGCCCAGCGGCCCTTGTCGCAGTTCCACTCCTCGTTGACCAGCGGGTCGTTCAGGGCCATCCGGCGCAGGACCGTGCCACGGCGGTGGTCGGTGCGCTGGGCGCAGCCGCTGGCGCAGTGCTCGCACACGCTCGGGGTCGACACGAGGTCGAACGGACGGCTGCGGAAGCGGTACGCCGCGCCGGTGAGCGCGCCGACCGGGCAGATCTGGACGGTGTTGCCGGAGAAGTACGACTCGAACGGCTTCTCCTCGTAGATGCCGACCTGCTGGAGCGCGCCGCGCTCGACGAGGGCGATGAACGGGTCGCCGGCGATCTGCTCGGAGAAGCGGGTGCAGCGCGCGCAGAGCACGCAGCGCTCGCGGTCGAGCAGGACCTGCGAGGAGATCTTCACCGGCTTGGGGTAGGTCCGCTTGACGTCCTCGAAGCGCGAGGTGGAGCGGCCGTTGCTCATCGCCTGGTTCTGCAGGGGGCACTCGCCGCCCTTGTCGCACACCGGGCAGTCGAGCGGGTGGTTGATGAGGAGGAGCTCCATGACGCCCTGCTGCGCCTTGTCGGCGGCCTCGGACGTGTACTGCGTCTTGACGACCATGCCGGGCGAGACGGCCATGGTGCACGAGGCCTGGGGCTTCATCCGGCCGGGGGGGCCCTGCATCTGGCGGGGCTCCCCGGGGGTGCCGTCGGGGCCGGGCGGGCCGGGCATCCAGACCTCGACGAGGCACTGGCGGCAGGCACCGACGGGGTCGAGCCCGGGGTGGTCGCAGAACCGCGGGATCTCGATGCCGACGTGCTCGGCGGCGCGGATGATGAGGGTCCCCTTGGGCACCGACACGTCGACGCCGTCGATGGTCAGGGCGACCTGGTCGGCCGCCGCCGGGGCCACGGTCTTCTCGGGCGTGGTCGTCATGCGGTCACGCTTTCCTTCTCGTCCTTGGCGAACAGCGTCGCCGCGTGCCGGTCGAACGGGCAGCCGCCGTGCGTGAGGTGGGCGATGTACTCGTCGCGGAAGTACTGGATCGAGCTGGTGATCGGGCTCGTCGCGCCGTCACCGAGCGCGCAGAAGCTGCGGCCGAGGATGTTGTCGCAGATGTCGAGGAGCTTGTCGAGGTCCTCCTCGCTGCCCTCGCCCTGCTCGAGGCGGCCCAGGATCTGCTTGAGCCACCACGTGCCCTCGCGGCACGGGGTGCACTTGCCGCACGACTCGTGCTGGTAGAACTCGGTCCACCGGTCGACGGCGCGCACCACGCACACGGTCTCGTCGAACACCTGCAGCGCGCGGGTGCCGAGCATCGAGCCCGCGGCGCCGACCGACTCGAAGTCGAGCGGGACGTCGAGGTGCTCGGCGGTGAACAGCGGGGTCGAGCTGCCGCCCGGAGTCCAGAACTTGATCCCCTTGTCGGGGTCGCGCATCCCGCCGGCCATGTCGAGCAGCTCGCGCATCGTGATGCCGAGCGGCGCCTCGAACTGGCCGGGGTTGCGCACGTGGCCCGACAGGCTGAAGATGCCGTAGCCCGTGGACTTCTCGGTGCCCATGCCGGTGAACCAGTCGACGCCCTCGAGGATGATCCCGGGGACCGAGGCGATCGACTCGACGTTGTTGACCGAGGTGGGGCGGGCGTACAGGCCCGCGGCGCCGGGGAACGGCGGCTTGCTGCGGGGCTGGCCGCGGCGTCCCTCGAGGCTGTCCAGGAGCGCGGTCTCCTCGCCGCAGATGTACGCGCCGGCGCCGGCGTGCACGGTGATGTCGAGGGTGACGCCGGTGCCGTGGACGTCCTTGCCGAGGTGGCCGGCCGCGTAGGCCTCCTCCACCGCGCGCAGCAGGCGCCGGTAGACGTGGACGACCTCACCGCGCAGGTAGATGAACGCGTGCTCGCAGCCGATGGCGAAGGAGGAGATCGCGACGCCCTCGATGAGCACGTGCGGGTTGGCCATCATGAGCGGGATGTCCTTGCAGGTCCCCGGCTCGGACTCGTCGGCGTTGACGACGAGGTAGCGGGCGCCGCCGTCCGGGGGGGCCATGAACGACCACTTCATCCCGGTGGGGAAGCCGGCGCCGCCGCGGCCGCGCAGCGAGGAGTCCTTGACGGCCTGGATGATCGCCGCGGGCTCCATGCCCAGCGCCTTGTCGAGCGCCTCGTACCCGCGGTGCTCGAGGTAGGTCTCGAGGGTCCACGACGCCTCGTCGTCCCAGAAGGCGCTGAGGATGGGGGTGAGTGTCGTCGCCATCACGAGTCCTTCTTCCTGGTCGTCCTGGCCCGCGGCGCGGCCTGCACCTCGTCCTCGGCCGGGCCGTCGTCGGCGTCATCAGCAAGGGCGGCCTCGGGCGCCTTCGCGGCCTTGGCCTCGTCGTGGGCCGGGGTGACCTCGGTGTTGCCGGGGGTCGCGGGGGCGCTGGATCCGCCGGAGGAGGCGCTCGCGCCCTCGGGGGCCGTCCAGCCCTTCTCCTTGGCGAGCTTCAGGCCGACGAGCGAGGCCGGGCCGGCGCCCACGCCCTCGTCGGCGCGGCCGTCGGGGAAGCCGGCGAGCACGCGGCTCACCTGCTTGAAGGTGCACACCGAGTTCGGCCCGCGGGTGGGGCGCACGTCCTCGCCGGCGCGCAGCGCGTCGACGAGCCCGATGGTGGAGGCCGGCGTCTGGTTGTCGAAGAACTCCCAGTTCGCCATGACCACCGGGGCGTAGTCGCACGCGGCGTTGCACTCGACGCGCTCGAGGGTGATCCTGCCGTCGTCGGTCGTCTCGTCGTGGCCGACGCCGAGGTGCTCGGAGACCGCCTCCCAGATCTCGTCGCCACCCATGACCGCGCACAGCGTGTTGGTGCAGACGCCCACGGTGTACTCGCCGTTGGGGTGGCGCTTGTACTGCGTGTAGAACGTCGCGACGCCCGAGACCTCGGCGGTCGAGAGGTCGAGGATGTCGGCGCACAGCTCGATGCCACGACCGGTGACGTAGCCGTCGACGGACTGCACGAGGTGGAGCAGCGGCAGCAGGGCCGACCGCTTCTGCGGGTAGCGGGCCAGCACCTCGGCGGCGTCGGCGCGGAACTGCGCCTCGACGTCGCCGGGGTAGGGAGCCTTGGAGTCCTCACTGACGGTGAGGTGGCCGGAGGCGGTCTGGAGTCCGAAGTCGTGGGCCATCAGCGGTCGACTCCTCCCATGACGGGGTCGATGGAGGCCACGGCGACGATGACGTCGGCGACCTGCGAGCCCTCGCACATCGCGGCCACGGCCTGGAGGTTGTTGAAGCTCGGGTCGCGGAAGTGCGCGCGGTAGGGACGGGTGCCGCCGTCGGAGACGGTGTGGCAGCCGAGCTCGCCCTTGGCGGACTCGACGGCGACGTAGGCCTGGCCCGGCGGGACGCGGAAGCCCTCGGTGACCAGCTTGAAGTGGTGGATGAGCGACTCCATCGAGGAGCCCATGATCTCGCGGATGTGGTCCAGGCTGTTGCCCTGGCCGTCGCCGCCGATGGCCAGCTGCGCGGGCCACGCGATCTTCTTGTCCTCGACCATGACCGGCTGGCCCTCCGTGCGCTGGAGGCGGTCGAGGCACTGCTCGACGATCTTGAGCGACTCGTACATCTCGTCGATGCGGATCCGCAGGCGGTCGTAGGCGTCGGCGCCGGTGCGCGTCTTGACCTCGAAGTCGTAGGTCTCGTAGCCGCAGTACGGGTCGCTCTTGCGCAGGTCGTGCGGCAGGCCGGTGGAGCGCAGGACCGGGCCGGTGATGCCGAGGGCGATGCAGCCGGTGAGGTCGAGGTACCCGACGCCGACGGTGCGGCCCTTGAGCAGCGGGTTCTCGTTGAGGAGGAGCTCGAGCTCGCGCAGGCCGCGGCGCAGCTCGGTGATGACCTCGCGGACCATGTCGACGGCGCCGTGCGGGACGTCCTGGGACACCCCGCCGGGGCGGATGTACGCGTTGTTCATCCGCAGGCCGGTGATCGCCTCGAAGACCCGCAGGATGCGCTCGCGCTCACGGAAGCCGACGGTCATCACCGTGGTCGCGCCCATCTCCATGCCGCCGGTGCCCAGGCACACGAGGTGGGAGTTGACGCGGGTGAGCTCCATCATCATGACGCGGATGACCGAGGCGCGCTCGGGGATCTGGTCGGTGATGCCGAGGAGCTTCTCGATGGACAGGCAGTACGCCGTCTCCTGGAACATCGGCGTCAGGTAGTCCATCCGGGTGCAGAACGTGACGCCCTGCACCCAGGTGCGGAACTCCATGTTCTTCTCGATGCCGGTGTGGAGGTAGCCGATGCCCGCGCGGGCCTCGGTGACCGTCTCGCCGTCGAGCTCGAGGATGAGGCGGAGCACGCCGTGCGTCGAGGGGTGCTGCGGGCCCATGTTGACGACGATCCGCTCCTCGTGCAGGGCCGTCGCCTCGTCGACGAGGTCGTTCCAGTCCCCGCCGGAGACGGTGAAGACCTTGGCACCCTCGGCGCCGTCGTGGGTGGACGCGCCGTAGGGGTCCGCGCCGGGCAGCGACGGGTCGAGGCCGGGGCTCGCGGCGGTGTCGTCGTAGATCGTGGTGTCGTCGTGGGTCGTCATCAGCTGTACGCCCTCCGCTCGTCGGGCGGGGGCACGACGCCGCCCTTGTACTCGACGGGGATGCCGCCGAGGGGGTAGTCCTTGCGCTGGGGGTGGCCCGGCCAGTCGTCGGGCATGAGGATGCGGGTGAGCGCGGGGTGGCCGTCGAAGACGATGCCGAACATGTCCCACGTCTCGCGCTCGTGCCAGTCGTTGCCGGGGTAGACGGCGACGAGCGAGGGGATGTGCGGGTCGGAGTCGGGGGCGGTGACCTCGATGCGGACCCGGCGGCTGGCGTTGGTGATGGACAGCAGCGGGTAGACCGCGTGGAGCTCGCGGCCCTCCTCACCGGGGTAGTGGACCCCGGAGACGCCCATGCAGATCTCGAAGCGCAGGGCCGGGGTGTCGCGCAGGGCGCGGGCGACGGCGACGAGGTGCTCGCGGCGCACGAAGAGGGTCAGCTCGCCGCGGTCGACGACGACCTTCTCGACGGCCTCGGCGCCGGACGGCCCGTCGGCCTCCTCGAGCGCGGCTCCGAGGAGGTCGGCGACCTCGTCGAAGTAGGAGCCGTACGGGCGCGGGGACGCACCGGGCAGGAGGGTGGGCGTGACCAGCCCGCCGTAGCCGGAGGTGTCCTGGCCGTCACGCGGGCCGAACATGCCGCGGCGCTCACCGAGACGCACCGGCTGCTGGTCCTCCTCGGACAGCTGCTGCCACGTCGCGATGTTCGCGGTGTGCGCGGCCTTGAGCGCGTCGGGGTCGTCGATGGTGCGGGTCTGCGGGGAGTCGATCTCCTTGTCGGGGACGGCCTGCACGTCGGCGTCCTCGAGCTCCGGCCCGTCGCCGGTCTTCTTCGGCTCGGTCATGCGAGCAGGCTCTTCCCGGCCGGCGCCGCGAGGTGCGCGAGGTGGTCGTGGGTGGGGGCCATGAGCGAGGTCGGCGTGGCCCGCAGGGCGGCCTCCTCGGCGGCGCGGGCGGCCGCGATGCGGTTGACGCCGAGCTTGCTGTTCTGGATCTGGTCGTGCAGCTCGATGATCGCGTTGAGGAGCATCTCCGGACGGGGCGGGCAGCCCGGCAGGTAGATGTCGACCGGGATGATGTGGTCGACGCCCTGGACGATCGCGTAGTTGTTGAACATGCCGCCCGAGCTGGCGCACACGCCCATCGAGATGACCCACTTGGGGTTGGGCATCTGGTCGTAGACCTGGCGCACGACGGGGGCCATCTTCTGGCTGACGCGGCCGGCGACGATCATCAGGTCGGCCTGGCGCGGGGTGGCCGAGAAGCGCTCCATGCCGAAGCGGGCGATGTCGTAGTCGGGGGTGCCGACCGCCATCATCTCGATCGCACAGCAGGCGAGCCCGAAGGTGGCCGGCCAGATCGAGGCCTTGCGCATGTAGCCGGCGACGTTCTCCAGCGTCGTGAGGACGAACCCTGCGGGCAGCTTCTCCTCGAGTCCCATCACGCCTCCTTGGCGATCGTGGCGGGTGCGGCGGGTGCGCCGTGGACGGGTGCGGCGGTCATCAGTCCCACTCCAGCCCGCCGCGCTTCCACACGTAGGCGTAGGCGACGAACACGGTGAGGATGAACAGGATCATCTCGACGAGCGCGAAGAGGCCGAGCTGGTCGAACGCGACGGCGAAGGGGTAGAGGAAGACCGCCTCGATGTCGAAGATGATGAAGAGCATCGCCGTGAGGAAGTACTTGATCGGGACGCGGCCGCCACCCGTGGCCCGCGGCGTCGGCTGGATGCCGCACTCGTAGGCCTCCATCTTGGCCCGGTTGTAGCGCTTGGGACCGACGACGAGGCTGGTTCCGACCGACAGGACGGCGAACCCGAAGCCCAGGGCCATGAGGATCAGCAGCGGGACGTAGGGGTTGTTCATCGCGGGACAACTCCCCTTTCGGTGCTCGTGTGCGTCCGGTGGGCACGGACCGCCCGGTCGAGCGGCGGCGACTCGGCCATCCTAGGGGGAGTGACGTGGAGCACACCCAGGGAGGTGGCCCTCCCGGGAGCGGTGCGCTGCAGCGCGCGGCGTTCGGTCGTCACAGATGCCTCGGGGTGCTTGTGAATGCTTTCACGATCGGCAGCACTCTACGACCCCCTCAGGGGTCCTCGCACTTAGGGGTTCCTAACCTTCGGCAGGTCGCTCAGGCGGTCCTCGTCGCGCGGTGCAGGGCGACGATGCCGCCGGAGAGGTTGCGCCACTGCACGTCGGCCCACCCGGCTCCGGCAACCCTGTGCGCCAACGCCTTCTGGTCCGGCCAGGCCCGGATCGACTCGGCGAGGTAGACGTAGCTGTCGGGGTTGCTGCTCACCTTGCGGGCCACCGGCGGCAGGGCGCGCATGAGGTAGCGGGTGTAGAGGGTGCGCAGCGCGCCGTTCGTGGGCTGGCTGAACTCGCAGACGACGAGGCGCCCTGCGGGCTTGGTGACGCGCAGGAACTCGCGCAGGGCGGCGTCCGGGTCGGCGACGTTGCGCAGCCCGAAGCTCATCGTCACGACGTCGAAGGAGTCGTCGGCGAAGGGCAGGTTCATCGCGTCGGCCGCGGTGAACCCGAGGTCGGAGCGGCGGCGGTGGCCCACGCGCAGCATCCCGAGCGAGAAGTCGGCCGGGACGACGTCGACGCCGGAGTCGGCGAAGGGCTCGCTGCTCGTGCCGGTGCCGGCGGCGATGTCGAGGACGCGCTCGCCCGGGCGCGCGTCGCAGGCCTGGACGACGGCGCGGCGCCAGAGCCGGTCCTGCCCGAGGGAGAGCACGTCGTTGGTCACGTCGTACCTGCTGGCGACGTCGTCGAACATGGCGGCGACGTCGCGGGGGTCCTTGTCGAGGGAGGCGCGGCTCATGCGCGCCATCCTCCCACTGCCCAGCGGCCACCTGAGCACGTCCGGGGGTGCGAGGCGGTGCTGCACGGCGCAGGTGCGGGTCGTATCCTCCTGCCTGATGACCTCGCTGCCCGTGGGCGACCGGCCGACCGACCCGATCGGGGCGACCGCAGCCCCCCTCGTGTCCCGCACCGTGCCGCTCGCGCCGGAGCTGGGTGCCGCACTCCTCTCGCTCGTCCCGCCCGGGGGTCCCCGCGACGTCGTGTCGTGGGTGCGCCGCGGCGAGGGTCTCGTCGGCTGGGGCCGCGCGGCCTCGCTGACCACGACCGGTCCCGAGCGGATGGCCGAGCTCGACTCCTGGTGGTTGCGGCTCGTCGGGTCCGCCGTGGTGCGCGACGAGGTCGACCGCCCGGGCACCGGCCCGGTGGCGTTCGGGTCGGTGTCGTACGCCGTCGAGTCCGCGTCGGGGGCGACGCTCGTCGTGCCCGAGGTGGTCGTGGGCGTGCGCGGCGGCGTCGCGTGGCTGACGACCGTGGGGGTGGAGTCGGCTCCCTCGGTGGCCGCCGTTCCCGGGACGGCGGACCTCCGGGTGCAGCCCGCTCCCCCAGCCCCGCTCGACGTCGCCTTCTCCGACGGCGCCCTGTCCCCGGCGCAGTGGGCCGGCGCCGTCGCCGAGGCCGTCTCGCGGATCACCGCCGGGAGCCTCGACAAGGTGGTGCTGGCCCGCGACCTCGAGGTGGTGTCGTCCGGCGACCTCGACGTCCGCTGGCTGCTGCACCGCCTCGCCGAGAGCTACGACACGACGTGGGTGTTCGCCGTCGACGGCCTCGTCGGCGCGACGCCCGAGCTGCTCGTCCGGCGCGAGAAGGGCCTGGTGACCTCGCGCGTCCTCGCCGGGACGATCCGGCGCACCGGCGACGACGAGCACGACCTCGCGCTGGCGGCGTCCCTGGCCCGGTCGAGCAAGGACCTCGAGGAGCACGAGTACGCCGTGCGCTCGGTGGCCGACGCGCTGGCCCCCCACTGCTCGTCGATGAACGTGCCCGAGGCGCCGTTCGTCCTCCACCTGTCCAACGTCATGCACCTCGCGACCGACGTGGCCGGCGTGCTCGTCGACGACGCGTCCTCACTGGCCCTCGCCGAGTCGCTGCACCCGTCGGCCGCGGTCTGCGGGACGCCGACGCGGGACGCCGACGCCGTCATCGCCGAGCTCGAGCACATGGACCGCGGGCGCTACGCCGGTCCGGTCGGGTGGATCGACGCCACGGGCGACGGAGAGTGGGGCATCGCGCTGCGCTGCGGTGCGGTGGCCCGGGACGACCCGTCGCGCATCCGGCTGTTCGCGGGCTGCGGCATCGTCGCGGGCTCGGACCCCGAGGCCGAGGTGGCCGAGTCCTCGGCGAAGTTCGTGCCGATGCGCGACGCCCTCACCGCCGCCGCACGGGGGGTCAGCTGAAGGGCGGTCGGGCGTCGATGCCGATGGAGCGCCGGCCGGCCCAGCGCCAGAGGCGCGCGGAGCGGTCGCGGTCCTCGTCGGTGACCAGGTTGCCCATCCAGCGCAGCGCGAGCGTCATCAGCCAGTCGCTGCGCATCCCCACCGGCCCGAGCGCGGCCATCGTGCGCGGGACGGTGAAGATGCCGGCGAGGCGGCGGGCGATGGAGAACGCCTCGCCGTAGTGCTCGCGCAGCAGGTCCGGCCAGACGGCGGTCAGGTCGTCGTCGAGGTGGTCGACGACGAGGCGACCGGTCTCGAGGCCGTAGTCGATCCCCTCGCCGTTGAGGGGGTTGACGCAGGCCGCCGCGTCGCCGATGAGGGCCCAGTTGGCGCCGGACACCCCGCTCACCGCGCCACCCATCGGCAGGAGCGCGCTGGTCGGCAGGCGCTGTGCACCGGTGAGGCCGAAGTCGGCCCGGCGCTCGTCGGTGTAGCGCCGCATGAGGGGCTTGATGGCGACGTCGGCCGGACGCCTGGTCGTCGACAGCGCGCCGACCCCGACGTTCACCTGGCCGCCGCCGAGCGGGAAGATCCAGCCGTAGCCGGGCAGGGCCTCGCCGGTCTCGGAGCGCAGCTCGAGGTGGCTGCTGATCCACGGGTCGTCGGCGCGGTCGGAGTCGACGTAGCAGCGTCCGGCGACGGCGTAGACGGTGTCCTGGTGCCACTCGCGGCCCAGGACCTTGCCCAGGCCCGAGCGCACCCCGTCGGCGACGACGAGCCGCTCGCAGGCGATCTCGAACGTCTCGCTCCCGCGCGTGAAGGTGACCGAGCGGACCCGGCCACCCTCGACGGTGGCGTCGACGGCCTTGGCGCCCTCGACACCCTGGGCCCCGGACTCCAGCGCGGCGGTGCGGATGTGGTCGTCGAGCTCGGTGCGCGGGACGGCCGAGCCGTGGTCGGGAAGCGTCCCGCCGGGCCACGGGAGGTGCAGGGTCTGGCCGAAGCCGTGGGCGCGCAGGCCCTGGTTGACCGTGTGGTCTCGGACCCAGTCACCGAGGCCGAGGAGGTCGAGCTCGGCGACGGCCCGCGGGGTCAGCCCGTCGCCGCAGGTCTTGTCGCGGGGGAAGGTCGCCGCGTCGGCGAGGACGACGTCGCGGCCCGAGCGGGCCGCCCAGGCCGCGGCGGCCGCGCCCGAGGGGCCGGCGCCGACGACGAGGACGTCGGTCCGGGTGGGGGTCTGGGTCACCCCGGCATTCTCGCAACCCCACGGCACTGCACCGACATCGGCCCCGCCCACCGTCGACCTCCCGGTCGGTCCGGGTCAGGGGGCGAGGGCGCTCGCGGCCAGGGCGCGCAGGTCGGCGTGCGCCCGGCGGTGGGTGGCCCGGTCGACCCGGACCTCGACCACCCGAAGCCCCGACGGGACCGGGCCGACCTCGGCCTCGAGCGCGGCGGCGCTCGTCGCGAGGACGTGGGGGACCCCGTGGGCGGCGCACAGCGCCCCGAGGTCGGTGCCCGTCGGGGTGCCGAAGACCCGCTCGAAGCGGTCGGCCCCCTCGGGCGCGCCGGGCTCGAGCGTGGTGAAGATGCCGCCGCCGTCGTCGTTGACGACGACGAGCGTGAGGTCGGGGCGCGGCTCATCGGGCCCCAGGAGGAGCCCGTTGGCGTCGTGGAGGAAGGTCAGGTCGCCCATCACCGCGTACACCGGCTCGCCCGCGCGGGCGAGGGCGACCCCGGTGGCGGTGGACACCACCCCGTCGATGCCCGCGAGCCCTCGGTTGGCGACGACCTCGGCCGCGACGGACCCGGCAACGCCGAGGTCGAGGTCGCGGACCGGGTTCGAGGAGCCCACGACGAGCACCGCGAGCTCGGGCAGCGCCCCTCCGAGCGCCGCCGCGACCGCGAGTCCCGTGGGCCAGTCCGCCGGAGCACCGGCCACGGCGTCGGCGACCGACCGACCCGCCGCACGCCAGGCGTCCGCCCAGTCATGGCCCGCCGTGCGGTCGACCGACGAGGCGCCGGCTCCGGCACGCAGGGCGTCCGGGGCGTGCACCGCCGCGGCGACGTGCGAGGGGTCGGGCCAGGCGCCGCCCTCCGAGACGACCTCGACGCGCAGGTCGTGGCGGCGCAGCAACGCCCCCACCGCGCGCGACAGCGTGATGCGGCCGACGACGACGACCCGGTCCGGGGCGTGGGCGTCGAGCCAGTGCGTGGCGGTGAGGAGGAGAGGGCCGTGCGGCAGCGCCGACTCCCGGACGTGCGCGAGGCCGAACGGCTCGGCGAGCACCGGGTGACCGCGCTCGGCGGCCCACCCGACGGCGTCGTGCGCCACGGCGGGGTCGCTCGTGGCGCCGATGACGACGAGGGTGCGGGCGACGTCCTCGATCGGGGTCACCGAGGACGTCGCGGTCGGGTCGACCCTGACCCACGGGGCGCCGTCGGCGCGGCCCTCGAGCCGGTCCGGCCACGGCGGCGCGGCCCGCTGCGGGTCGAGGTCGGGCACGAGCGGCTCGCGGAAGCAGACGACGAGGTGGACGGGCCCGGGCTGGGGGCCCGTGGCACCCGTCGCGGCGGCGATCGCCCGGCAGAGCGTGCTGCGCCAGAACGGGCCGAGCCCGGGGCGGACCACGGGTGCAGGGAGATCGGCGGAGAAGCGCACCGCACCCCCGAAGATCCCGGGCTGATGCGTCGTCTGGTTGGCCCCGGTCCCCCGCAGCTCGTGGGGGCGGTCGGCGCTGAGGACGACGAGCGGCACCGCCGCGTGGTGCGCCTCGAGGACGGCGGGGTGGAGGTTCGCGACGGCCGTCCCCGACGTCGTGACGACGGCGACCGGACGCCCGGACCCCTTCGCCAGGCCCAGCGCGAGGAAGCCGGCACTGCGTTCGTCGACGCGCACGTGCAGCCGGAGTCGACCGGCCCGCTCGGCGTCGACCAGCGCGTAGGCCAGCGGCGCCGACCGCGACCCGGGGCTCAGCACGGCCTCACGGACGCCGCCCCGGACCAGCTCGTCGACGAGAACGGCCGCGAGTGCCGTGGACGGGTTCACGGCCGTGAGTCTGCCACCGCCCCCGGCAGTCCTTGCCCTGGATGGAGGGAGCCGCGCTCGACGACGACCTCGGACACCGAGCGCACGGGCGCCCCGAGGAAGGCGCCCGCCGATGCCTGCCAGGCGTCGAGACCCGGCACGGTCGAGCGCGGGGCCTCTTGCGCGGTGCGCAGGGTGCGGACGTACTCCCCGAGCGCGTGCCGGCCCGGGTCGAGCGGTGAGTCGACCGCCGGGGCCCGGACCGTCACCCACGACGACCGCGCGGGGTTCGGGGTGAGGTCGAGGCGCGGCACCGGGTCGTCGGCGTGCTCGACCGACAGCACCCGCACCCGCTCGGGCACCGCGAAGGCGCCGACCGGCGACCCCGACGTCACGACGTGGGTGACGCGCTGGTGCGCGGTGAACGCCGGGTCGCACGCCAGGGCCGCCGCGAGGATGCCGCCCTGGCTGTGCCCGACGAGCAGCACCGGGTCGTCGGGCCGCGAGCGCGGCGACGACGCCCTGGCGAGGCGGACCGCCGCAGCGACCCCGGCAGCCGCCAGGGTCCTCTCGCCCGTCACGGCCCGGACGTCGCTCGTGAGGTCGAAGGGGTTGGGACCGGCGCGCGGCGCCCACTCCTGGGTGCCGGGGACGACGACGACCCAGGCGGCCCCGCCGTCTGGCGCCTCGGTCTCGAGCACCCGCACGCGCCCCCCGTCGAGCCCGGCCCCCGCCGCGACGAGATCGGCCACACCCTGAGCTCGCCCGACCATCCCTGCTCCGGTCGCGGTCGGGGGTACCGAGCGGACCACGGGCTCGGCCGGACCGTCGGTGAGCCAGCCACCGCGTGCGGCGAGGTCGGCGCCGCGCGCCACGCCGGCGAGGACGCCCGCCACCGCCCGCTCGCCCTGCTCGTAGAGCCGGGCGGCCACCCTGAGGTCGAGGGCCACGGCATCCAGCGTGAAGGCCTCGCCGAACAGCCCTCCCGACCCCGCGAGCCCCAGCACCCGGACCTCGAGGCGCGCCCACGCCACCCACACCCCACCGTCGGCCACCGTCGCCGGACCGCGCCAGCCCAGCGGGTCGCCCACCCTCCACAGCGAGCCGGCGACCACGGCGGCGTCGCTGCGCAGGGCGTCAGCCAGCCCGGCGAGGACCACCGCCGCAGCGGCGAGCGCCTCCGAGCGCACCGTCACCCTCATGGCGCCGGTCCCCTGGCCGCCAGCATCGCGGCCAGGGCCTCGGCGTCGCGCGCGGCGTCCACGAGGTCGTCGCAGAGCCCGGCGAGGGACGCCCGCCGCGTCGCCACCTGCTCGCGGTGCGCGTCGGCTCCGGGACCCTCCCACCAGGCCAGCGCCGCGGGACCGAGCGCGGCGCGCCGCACCTCGACGCGCGCGGCCACCGCCCGCAGGTGAACGGCGAGCTGCTGCAGCCCCGACGCGTCCGCACCACCCGCTCCCCCGACCGCCTCGGCGCCCACCCCGCCGCCCACCGCGCCCTCCCCACCTCGTCGACCCCGGCCCCGTCCAGCCACCTGGACCCACCCCACCGCACGCGACCGGCCCGCGACAGCACCCCGGCACTCCTGTGGACGAGCGCGCCCCGGCGGACCCCCTGTGGACGGCCCCGGCCTACGCTGACCGGCATGCCGCACCACGACCTCGTCATCATCGGCAGCGGCTCCGGGAACTCGCTGCTGACGCCCCACCTCGAGGGCCTCGACGTGGCGATCGTCGAGAAGGGGACCTTCGGCGGCACCTGCCTCAACGTCGGCTGCATCCCCACGAAGATGTTCGTCGTCCCTGCCGACCGCGTCGAGGACGCCCGTGACGCCCATCGGCTCGGCGTCACCTTCGCGCCCCCGAGCGTGGACTGGCCGGCGATCCGCGACCGCATCTTCGGGCGGATCGACCCGATCTCCGAAGGCGGCGAGGCGTACCGGGACAGCCAGGACCGGGTGACCCTGTACCGCACCCGCGCGCGGTTCACCGGCGAGCGCCGCCTCGCCCTCGACACCGGTGAGGAGGTCACCGCCGACCGCGTCGTCGTCGCGTCGGGCTCGCGCCCCAACGGCCTGGACGTCGACGGCCTGCGCCACGTCGACCCCGCCAACGGCGTCCACACCTCCGACACCGTGATGCGCCTGGACTCCCTCCCCGCGCGGATGGCCATCGTCGGCGGGGGGTTCGTCGCCTGCGAGCTCGCCCACGTCTTCGCCTCGCTCGGCGTGCACGTCACCCAGGTGCAGCGCTCGGCGACCCTGCTCACCCACGAGGAGGTCGAGGTCGCGCAGCGGTACACCGAGGTCGCCCGGCACCGCTACGACGTCCGGCTCACCTCCCGCGTCACCGACGCCGAGCACGTCTCCGGGGTCTGGCGGCTGGCGGTCACAGGACCGGGTGGCCCGAGCCACGTCGAGGCCGAGGCCGTCCTGCTCGCCGTGGGCCGCCGACCCAACACCGACCTGCTGGACCCGCACGCGGGCGGCCTCGACGTCGACGCCGGGGGCCTGCTCGTCGTCGACGAGCAGATGCGCACCACCGCGCCGGGCGTGTGGGCCCTCGGAGACATCTGCTCGACCCACCAGCTCAAGCACGTGGCGAACCACGAGGCGCGGATCGTCGCCCACAACCTCGCCGTCGACACCGGCCGTCTCCCCGGCCCGCCGCGGCACCTCGACGAGCGCCCCGTCCCCCATGGCGTCTTCGGCCACCCCCAGATCGCCTCCTTCGGCCCCACGGCAGCCCAGCTCGAGGCCTCCGGGACCCGCTTCGTCTCCCACACCCAGGCCTTCGGCGACGTCGCGTACGGCTGGGCGCTCGAGGACCGGACCGGGCTCCTGACCGTCCACGCCGACCCCGGTGGACGGGTGCTCGCGGCGCACGTCATCGGGCCGCACGCCTCGACCGTCATCCAGCCCCTCATCCAGGCGGCGACCTTCGGCCAGGACGCCCTCGAGGTCGCGCGCGGGCAGTACTGGATCCACCCCGCGCTCGCCGAGGTCGTCGAGAACGCCCTGCTCGGCCTCCCCCTCGACCGCTGAGCCCGCGACCGAGACGACCCGGACCGCGCGAGGTCAGCGCCCAGGCGGCGGCTGCGGGCTGCGGCTCGTCAGGCAGTAGACCCGCCCCACGGGGTCGGCCATGACGGTCCAGAAGTGGTGCTCGCGCACGACCGAGGCCCCCGACGCCACGTGCCGGGCCGTCTCGGCGGCCCGGTCGGCGCAGGCGAGGTCGACGTGCCCGCGCACCGGCCCGTCGTCCTCCTCGACCCGCTGGAGGAGCAGGCGCACCGCCAGGTCGGCGGGCCGCACGAGGTAGGCGAACCCCGGCTCGTCGGAGTCGCGCAGCTCCCATCCCGTGAGCGCCTGCCAGAAGGCCGTCTCGGTGTCCCACGCGGCGCGCGGGACGTCGAGGCAGACCTGGTCGAGGGCGACGTCGAGGCCGTCGCGGACCACGCCCTCGCCCTGCTCACCGCGGTGCGCCGTGAGGCAGAAGGTGAACCCGCCCGGCGAGCGCAGGACGACGACGGTGTCGCCGAGCGCGCCGATGCGGGCGGCGCCGAGGCCCTGCGCCCGCGACGCCTCACCGGCCACGTCGTCGACGTCGAGGTCGAGGTGCACCCCGCCGGCTGCGTCGCCCACGGCCTGGAGCTTGACCCAGGCGCCGCCGCGGGGCGGGACGAGCGTGGAGAACTCGCCCTCGTCCCCCCGGGTCGGGGCGAGCGAGGTCCGGGTGACGGCGGACCAGAAGCGCCACGACGCCTCGGCGTCCTGGGTGGGGGTGTCGAGGAAGATCCAGGCCCAGCGCACGGTGCTCACGGCTGCTCCCTTCCGAGCTCCACCAGATGAGCGTGACAGGCCACGAGCCGGTCGCGCCACCACGCGACGCGGTCGGGCGGTGCCGCCCAGCGGTCGAGCAGGTCGGGGTCGGCGGCGACCCGGCCCACCGTCAGCCGGCCGCTCGCTGGGCAGGAGGGAGCGAGGTCGCGACGTCGCCCTCGAGGAGCGCGACCGTCCCCAGCCCGCAGGCGTGGTCGAGCGTGGGCAGGGCGGCGGCCAGGGCCACCCCCGCCGCGATGCCGACGCTCGTGTCGAGCGCCGACGACACCACTGCGGGCAGCCCGCACGCCTCGACGACGCGCAGCGCCGCCGCGACCCCGCCCAGGGGCGCCACCTTGACGACGACGACGTCGGCCGCCTCCAGCTCGCGCACCCGCACGGGGTCCTCGGCTCGCCGGATCGACTCGTCGGCCGCCACCGGGACGTCGATCCCGCGCCGGGCGAGGGCGATCCGCAGGTCGCGCAGCTCCTCCACCGACGCGCACGGCTGCTCCGCGTACTCGAGGTCGTGCGGGGCCAGCCGACCCAGGGCGGCGACGGCCTCGTCCACCGACCACGCCCCGTTGGCGTCGACCCGC
Source organism: uncultured Actinomycetota bacterium (assembly GCA_963795035.1). Taxonomy (GTDB): domain Bacteria; phylum Actinomycetota; class Actinomycetes; order Actinomycetales; family Dermatophilaceae; genus Oryzobacter. Next base: position 359,467 of record CAWCFZ010000007.1, read on the forward strand.
ACCCGGGCCCCGGACCCCATGACCGCGCGCACCTCGGCCACCCGGGCCACGTCGTCGTCGACCGACTGCCCGCGCTCGGCGACCTTGACCTTCGCCGTCGTGCAGCCCGGGAACCGCGCCAGCACCTCGGCCACCCGCTCGGGCCCCACGGCCGGCACCGTCGCGTTGACCGGCACGGACGCCCGCAGGGCCTCGGGCCACCCCACCCAGGCGGCCTCCACCGCGGCCCCCAGCCAGCGCGCGGCCTCCGCCGGCTCGTACTCCGGGAACGGGCCGAACTCGCCCCAGCCGCAGGGCCCCTCGAGGAGCGCGACCTCGCGCGTCGTGATCCCGCGAAAGGGCACCCGCATCGGGATCGCGACGACGCGCAGCGATCCGAGAAGGTCGTCGAGATCGGGAAGCACGGACCCGACGCTACCGACCGACGAGCCGGACCCTCAGAGCGACCGCGACCCGAGGACGCAGAACTCGTCGCCCTCGGGGTCGCGCAGCACGGTGAAGCCGGCGTCGGCCGGCTGACCGACGTCGGCGCGCTCGGCGCCGCGGAAGAGGAGCGTGGCGATCTCGGCGTCGCGGTCGTCGGCGGAGTGCGGGGCGAGGTCGAGGTGCAGCCGGTTCAGTCGACGAGCTCACCGCCGACGCCTGTCGGCATCCGCGAGCGCAAGGAGAGGCAGCGGTCGCGCAGCGCGACGATCTGCCGGCGGAACCCGCTCAGCAACAGGTCGGGACTCCCGAGCGGGACGACGGCCGGCCACGCGTCGTACATCCACAGGGGTCGTCCGTACCGGGTCGAGCCGCCACCGACGGCGTGGGCGAAGGCTTCGCCGCGGGACGATGGGGTCGACCGCAGCCCGCAGACGTCCTGGATGGCGCTCGACCGGACGGAGCGTCCCGGACCGATGAGATCGTTGCCCTTGGCCACCGCCCACACCACGGCTCCCGCCGCCAGGTCGTCGCGATCACTGCGCGTCAAGAGACCCGGTTCCCGGCCCACGGCGCGGGTGAGCAGGCGCCGAGCGGCGACGACGCCCTCCGGTCCCAGGAGCTGCGGAGCCCACTGCCCGGCCCGCCGGTCGATGTCCGCCACGCGTGCGCGAAGTGGTGGTGGCACCTCGTCGAGGTCGAGGTCGTCGAGTTCGAGCGGGTCGACCGTGAGGTGCTCGAGCGCCGACTCCCCACCGACGACGTGGGCCAGCCACGCGAGCTGCTGCTCGTGTCGGGGCGGCTCGGGAGGAGGTGGCGGGGTCGGGGGTGGAGGAGGAGGGCTCGCGCCGACGAGCAGCCCACGGTCGCGCAGCTCGAGTGCTGCGCACTCGTAATCGCTCCCCGTCACGGGTCGGCGAACGACGTCGACCACCTGGTCGCCGATCATCACGATCTGGGTCAGCCGGCCGAGACCACCGACCTTGGGCAGGCTCCGCTCCGATGGGTCGTCATCCCAGTCCATGCCCTCGAAGGCATCCACCCAGTGCGTCCCCCGGAACCGCGGACCGCCGGTGTCGAACCCCGCCATCGTCGACCTCCCCTCCCAGCCCCCCGGCTGGTCCTCGCCAGCCTGCCACGCACCGACGACACGGCCGCCGCGCCATCCACAGGCGGCCGTACCCGGGCACCGGGTCTGGATCCCCACCCCCGCTGTCCGGCGAGGACCTAGCCTTGCGCCGTGAGCGCGATCAGCGGAGTGAGCCAGACCTTCGACCCACGGGCGTGGCAGGAGGTCCCCGGCTTCGAGGACCTCACCGACGTGACGTACCACCGGGCCGTCGGTCTCGGGGCCGTCCGGGTGGCCTTCGACCGCCCCGAGGTCCTCAACGCCTTCCGCCCGCACACCGTCGACGAGCTCTACCGGGTGCTCGACCACGCACGGCGAAGCGCCGACGTCGGCGTCGTCCTCCTCACCGGCAACGGCCCGGGGCCGCAGGGCACCGGGTCCGCCGACAAGTGGGCGTTCTGCACCGGCGGCGACCAGCGGATCCGCGGCCGCTCGGGCTACCAGTACGCCGAGGGCACCACGGCCGACACCGTCGACGAGCGCCGCGTCAAGGCCGAGGGGGGCCGGCTGCACATCCTCGAGGTGCAGCGCCTCATCCGCACCATGCCCAAGGTCGTCGTCGCCGTCGTGAACGGCTGGGCCGCCGGCGGCGGGCACAGCCTGCACGTCGTCTGCGACCTCACCATCGCCAGCCGCGAGCACGCCGCCTTCAAGCAGACCGACGCCGACGTCGGCAGCTTCGACGGCGGGTACGGCAGCGCCTACCTGGCGAAGATGGTGGGGCAGAAGCGCGCCCGCGAGATCTTCTTCCTCGGACGCACCTACAGCGCCGACGACATGCACCGGATGGGCGCCGTCAACATCGTCGCCGACCACGCCGAGCTCGAGGCGACGGCCCTGGAGGTCGCCCGCGAGGTCATGGGCAAGAGCCCCCAGGCGCAGCGCATGCTCAAGTTCGCCTTCAACCTCGTCGACGACGGGCTCATGGGCCAGCAGGTCTTCGCCGGAGAGGCCACCCGCCTGGCCTACATGACCGACGAGGCGGTGGAGGGCCGCGACCAGTTCCTCGACAAGCGCGACCCCGACTGGTCCCCCTTCCCCTGGTACTTCTGAGCCCCCGGTCACACCCCCGACCGGACCAGTGGACCCCTGTGCGCTCGTTACGCCCCGTCGACCAGGGCAGCCACCCTATGATCGCCGTCGGTGCCCGAGACGGTCATCCTGCCCTTCTCGGTCATCCATGGCGATGCCCCCTCTGCCACGCGGAGGGGGCATTGTCGTCGCCGGGCCCCGGCGGCACCTAGCCCGATCCGCCGAGGTCGACGTCATAGGCCTCGTACACGAGGTCCGAGCCCCGCTGGCGGTGCCGGACCAGCAGGCCGACGAGGGCGGTCGCCGCCTCACGGTGAGCCGCCACGGCCGCCTCGTCGTCGAGCCCCTCGTCGCGCTCACCGAGCAGGCGCTCCAGCTCCGCGAGGACGACCGCGTGGTCCGCGAGGAGCTCGTCGACCCGGTTGGCCAGCCGCGGCGAGTTGCGCCGCAGGTCGTCGTAGAGCCCGCCGTCCCCCTCGGTGAGCTCGACGTGGTCGCGCAGGTCGTGGGCCAGCTCGGTGAGCGCCGCCCGAACCCTGCGGCGCCACGTCACCCCGAGCCCCACCGGGAGGGACAGGGCGGCGTCGAGCGCGAGCATCGACTCCCCGAGCTCGGCCCGGTGGGCGCGCAGGCGACCCAGGTATGCCGTGTACGCCTCGTCCACGCCGCACCTCCTCCGCCAACCTCCATGGTGCTGCACGCGGGCGTCCGGCGCGAGGGCTCGTCCGGGCCCTTCCCGGCGGGGGACCTCGCCCCTACTGTGACGGGATGGGCCGGCCCACCATCCTTGCCGTCGACGATGACCCGCAGGTGGCCCGCGCCATCGTCCGCGACCTGCGCGGCCGCTACGGCGAGGACCACCGCATCGTGCGGGCGACGTCGGGCGCCGAGGCCCTCGAGATCCTCACCCAGCTGCTCCTGCGCGGCCGGCGCGTCGCCCTCGTCGTCTCCGACCAGCGGATGCCCGAGATGACGGGCATCACCATGATGGCGCGGGTGCGCGAGGCCTCCCCCGAGACCCGCCTGCTCCTCCTCACCGCCTACGCCGACACCGACGTCGCGATCCGCGCCATCAACGACATCGGGCTCGACTACTACATGGTCAAGCCGTGGGAACCGCCGGAGACCCAGCTGTACCCGGTCGTCGACGACCTCCTCGAGGCGTGGAGTCGCGACCACCCTGAGGACGACGCCGTCGTCCGCGTGGTCGGCCACCAGTGGTCGGACCGCGGGCACGAGGTACGAACCTTCCTGGCGCGCAACCACATTCCCTACCGGTGGCTCGACGTCGAACGCGAGGAGGAGGCCGTCCGGCTCGCCGAGCTGGCCGGGGCCGAGGGCTCGGACCTGCCCCTCGTCCTCGTCCCGGAGGGCGAGACGCTGCGCAGCCCGACGACCACCGAGGTGGCCGAGGCGCTCGGCCTGCGGACCCACGCGGGTCAGCCGCTCTACGACCTCTGCATCGTCGGCAGCGGGCCGGCCGGCCTGGCCGCTGCGGTCTACGCGGCCTCGGAGGGCCTGCGAACCGTCGTCGTCGAACGGGATGCTCCCGGCGGGCAGGCCGGGCAGAGCGCGGCCATCGAGAACTACCTCGGCTTCCCCAAGGGCGTCTCCGGTGCGGACCTCACCCACCGCGCCGTGGCCCAGGCGTCGCGCTTCGGCGCGGAGACGGTTCTCGCCCAGGAGGTCGTCTCCCTCGAGCAGCGTGGCCCCGTGCACGCCGTGGGGTTCGCCGACGGCGGGGAGGTCGAGAGCCGCGCCGTCCTCGTCGCCACCGGAGTGGCCTACCGGCGGCTGGAGGCCGAGGGGCTGGACGCGCTCGGCTCGCGCGGCGTCTACTACGGCGCCTCCGCGAGCGAGGCGGCCCAGACGGCCGGGCAGGTGGTGTTCGTGGTGGGCGCCGCGAACTCCGCGGGCCAGGCCGTCCTCAACTTCGCCAAGGTCGCGAGCACGGTCGTCATGGTCGTGCGGGCCGCGCGGCTCGAGGACTCGATGTCGCAGTACCTCGTGGAGCGGATCCGCGCGACCGGGAACGTCGAGGTCCGCTTCCGCTGCGAGGTCGCCGCCGCCCACGGCACCGACCACCTCGAGCGGCTGACCCTCGTCGACCGGGACACCGGCGAACGCTGCGAGCGCGACACGAACTGGCTGTTCGCCTTCATCGGCGCCCTGCCGCGCACCGACTGGCTCGGCGAGGAGGTGACCCGCGACGACAAGGGCTTCATCGTGACCGGCCCCGACCTCCAGCGTCCTGAGCGCGCCGACCGCTGGCCCCTGCCGCGCGCGCCCTACCCCCTGGAGACGAGCGTCCCGGGTGTCTTCGCGGCGGGCGACGTCCGGCTCGACTCGATGAAGCGCGTCGCCTCCGCCGTCGGCGAGGGCGCGATGTCGGTCTACCTCGTCCACCGCTACCTCGCAACGATCTGATGGACCGCGTCGAGCTGCGCGCCCTCAGCCTCTTCGACGGCCTCGACGACGGCCAGCTCGAGGACCTGCTGGGCGCCGCCGACGAGTACCGCACGCAGGCCGGGGACGAGCTCTTCCACGAGGGAGCGCCCGCCGACACGTGGTGGGTGCTCCTCGAGGGGACGGTCGCGCTGTCGCGCCGTGTCGGCTCGGAGGAGACGACGATGGGGATGATGGCCGTCCCCGGCCAGTGGGCCGGTGGGTTCGCGGCGTGGGACGAGTTCGGGAGCTACCTCGCGACGGCGCGGGTCGAGGCTGCCGGACGCGTGCTGCGCCTGCCGTCGGCCGAGCTGCGGCGCCTGTCCGAGCGGTGGTTCCCGTTCGGGCTGCACTTCATCGAGGGCCTGGTCAACACGGTGCGGCGCATCGAGTCCACGGCCCGACAGCGGGAGGCGCTCGTCGCCCTCGGCACCCTGTCGGCGGGCCTGGCGCACGAGCTGAACAACCCGGCCGCCGCGGCCACCCGGGCCGTCGACGCCCTGCGCCGGACCTCCGACCAGCGCTTGGAGACGCTGGCCCGGCTGGCCTCCGGCGGCATCACCTCGACCCAGTTCAACGACGTCGACCGGCTGCGCCGCAGGATCAGCGACGCCGGCTGCGAGCTCACCGGCCTCGACCTCGCCGACCGTGAGGACGAGCTGGGTGAGTGGCTCCACGACCACGGCGTACCCGAGGGCTGGGTCCTGGCGACGGTCCTCGCCGGTGCGGGGGCAGACCTCGCGTGGTGCGAGGACCTCGCGGGAGCCGTTCCGGCGGCCTCGCTCGCACCGGCCGTGGAGTGGGTGACGGCGTCGGTGTCGATGAACGCCCTGCTCGGGGAGGTCAAGGAGGCCACGGGACGCATCTCGGCCCTCGTCGCCGCCGTGCGCTCGTACTCGCAGATGGACCGCGCCTCGCTCCAGGTCACCGACCTCGCCGAGGGTCTGGACAGCACGCTCGTCATGCTCGGGCACCAGCTGCGCGACGTACGCGTGGTCAAGCGCTACGCCGTCGGGCTCGCCCCCGTCGAGGCCATGGCCGGTGAGCTGAACCAGGTGTGGACCAACCTCGTCGTCAACGCCATCGACGCGATGGGCGGGTCGGGCACCCTGTCGGTCTCGCTCGCTCCCGACCCCGAGGCACCCGGCTGGGTCGTCGTCGAGCTCGCCGACACCGGCTCCGGGATGACGCCCGAGGTGCAGGCCCACGCGTTCGAGCCGTTCTTCACCACGAAGGAGGTCGGCAAGGGCACCGGGCTGGGCCTGGACATCTCGCGGCGCATCATCGTCGAGCGCCATTCGGGGGAGATCACCATGACGTCGGGCCCGGGTGGCACGCTGGTGCGGGTGCGGCTCCCCCACCGCCACCACGACAGCACCTGAGACCCCCGAGGAGGCCGCACGATGACCGGCCGTCCCGTCCCGCGAGGCGACCTCGTCCTCGAGGAGCTGCCGGTGCCCGCCGGCGAGGCGGCGCTCGCGCTGCTGCCCCGGCTCGCGCGCGCCCTGGCCGGAGGTGCCCCCGTCGCGCCGTTCGCGGCCTCGGGCCCCGCCCCGACGCTGCCGGCGCACGGCCCCGCCGACCTGCCCGACGACCTCGCCGTCGTCGTCGGGACCTCGGGGTCGACGGGAACCCCGAAGCGCGCCCTGCTCACCACGGGGGCCCTGCGGGCCAGCGCCCGGGCCACGCACGACCGGCTCGGCGGCCCGGGCCAGTGGCTGCTCGGGCTGCCGGCCCACCACGTGGCGGGCCTGCAGGTCCTGCTCCGCTCGGTCGAGGCCGGCACGACCCCGGTCGCGATGGAGCTGTCCGACGGCTTCACCCCTACGGCCTTCTGCGTCGCGACGCGCCGTCTCGAGCCGGGGGTCCGGCACTACACGAGCCTGGTGCCCACCCAGCTGCTCCGCCTGCTCGACCACCCCGGCGGCACCGACGGCCTGCGCGCCTTCGACGCCGTCCTCGTCGGGGGCGCCGCCCTGCCCCCGCGCCTGCGCACCCGCGCCTCCCGCTCGCACGTCACGGTCGTCGCGTCGTACGGGATGAGCGAGACCGCCGGGGGCTGCGTCCACGACGGCCGACCGCTGCCGTGCACCGAGGTCGCCCTCGACGACACGGGCCGCGTCCGCCTCGGCGGCGCCACCGTGGCCCACGGCTACCTGGGCCGACCCGACCTCACCGAGACCGCCTTTCGCACCGACGCCGACGGCACGCGCTGGTTCCGCACCGACGACGTCGGCCACACCGACGAGCACGGTCTCCTCCACGTCGACGGCCGGGTCGACGACCTCGTCAACACCGGCGGCCTCAAGGTCGCGCCGCGGCTCGTCGAGGAGGCGGTGCTCGCCCACGTCCCGGGCGTGCGCGAGGTCGTCGTCGTCGGCACCCCACATCCCCAGTGGGGGGAGGCGGTGAGCGTCCTGCTCGTCCTCGAGCCCGGTGCGGTGCGCCGCGACCCCACGTCCGCCGACCTGCGCGCGCACCTGCGCGGCGTCCTTCCCGACCACGCCCTGCCGGTGCGGGCCCTGGTCGTCGACGAGGTCCCGTCGGCCGGCCCGGGCAAGCCCGACCGACGTGCGGTCGCCGCCCTGTTCAGCATGGGATGATGGCCTGGTGATCCGCACGCTCCCGGTCCTGCTCAGCCTCGCGCTGACGGTCTACTGCGTCATCGACGCGATCCAGACCGACGAGGTCGTGATGCGCAACCTGCCCAAGCTGCCGTGGATCCTCATCATCTTGCTCTTCCCCGTCATCGGGCCCGTCGCGTGGCTCGTTGCCGGGCGACCCGAGCGCGGCGCCCGTGGCGGCCCCACCCAGCAGCAGCGGTGGGACGAGCACCGCCGGGGTGGCGAGGGCGGCCAGCGAGGTCCGCGCGGCCGCCCGCCGCGCGGACCCGACGACGACCCCGACTTCCTCAAGGACCTCTGACCCCACCCATGGCCACGCTGTCCCAGTGGGCCGCCGGAGCGCGCCCGCGCACGCTCCCGGCGGCCGTCGCCCCCGTCGTCCTCGGCACCGCCGCCGCCCACCTGCTCGGCCGGGCCGACGCCGCCCTCGCCATCCTCGCCCTCGTCGTCGCGCTGGCGCTGCAGGTCGGCGTCAACTACGCCAACGACTACTCCGACGGCATCCGTGGCACCGACGAGGCGCGGGTCGGGCCCGTGCGCCTCGTGGGGCAGCGCCTCGCCGACCCACGCAACGTCAAGGTCGCGGCCTTCCTCTCCTTCGGCGCGGGCGGGGTCGCCGGGCTGGCGCTCATCGCGCTCTCCAACGCCTGGCTCCTCCTCCCGCTCGGGGCGCTGGCCGTGCTCGCCGCGTGGCGCTACACCGGCGGGAACAACCCGTACGGCTACCGCGGCCTCGGCGAGGTGTACGTCTTCGTCTTCTTCGGCCTGATGGCGACGCTGGGCACCCAGTACACCCAGGCCGGCGCGGTCTCCTGGTTCGGCGGGCTCGCGGCCGTCGGGGTCGGGGCCGTGGCCTCCGCGATCCTCGTCGCGAACAACCTGCGCGACATCCCCACCGACACCGTCCACGGCAAGCAGACGGTGGCGGTCCGCCTCGGCGACCACCGCACGCGGATCCTCTACGTCGGGCTCGTCACCCTGTCGGTGCTCACCCTGCTGCTCATGGCGCTGTGCGAGCCGTGGGCGCTGCTCGGCCTGCTCGCCGTTCCCCTGGCCGTGCGCACCGGCCGGACGGTGCTCGGCGAGGCGACCGGGCGCGACCTCATCCCGGTCCTGGTGGCGACCGGGCTCTACGAGGTGGCGTACGCCGTCCTCATCGCCCTCGGTGTCGTCATCGCCGTCGCCGTGCGCTGACCGCCGTCGAGGGCGGCGGGACGGCCCGCCGCGAAAAGGCGTCGACCCACCGGGCGGGCGGGTGGTAGACATCGACCTTCGACCTCGGGAGGCGACGATGGCACGGACCACGGGGGTGCGGGCGCTCTGCCTCGCTGCGGCACTGCTGGCATCGGGCTGTTCGGCGGGCGGGCCCACACCCACCACCGTGCCGTCGGCCAGCACGACCCCCGAGGCCGCCCCGTTGGCGCTGGAGGTCATCGGCGACTCCATCGCCTACAACAGCCAGGAGGACTGTCCCGGCTGCAGGGGGTTCGTCACCCGGTACGCCGAGGCGCTGTCGACGGCGACCGGTCGCCCGGTCACCCCGACGAACAGGTCCAAGCACACCGGGCTGACGCTCCCGGAGCTCATCAAGGACCTGCCGGCGGCCAAGGAGGCCGTGAGCGCGGCGGACGCGATCATCGTCGGCATCGCCCACAACAGCTTCCCGCTCAGCGACGAGGCTCCGTGCGGGTCCTCGATCGACGAGGTGACGTTCCGGATCGCGGACTGGTCGAAGGTGAGCGAGCGCTGCGCCGCCGAGGCGACCGCGACGTACCGACCCCTGTACGACGAGCTCTTCTCCACCGTTGCCGGATGGCGGTCCGGCAAGCCGACCATCCTGCTGACGGTCAACAAGTACAGCGACTGGCTCGGCTGGGACGAAGGCGGGCTGACTCCCGACCAGGAGGCCCGGACCGTGATGCTCCACGACGCCTGGAACGCGATGCTGTGCGAGTCCGCCACGGCCAACGGCTTCACGTGCGCCGACATCTACCACGCCTTCAACGGGCCGCAGGGGACGAAACCCTCGGCCGACCTCCTGGCCGACGACTACACCCACCCGTCCCAGAAGGGCAACGACGAGATCGCGCGCGTGCTCGCCGCTCGGGGCTTCGCGCCGCTGGGATGAGGGCGGACGCCGCGTCGAGCGAGCAGGACACGCGCGGGATCCGCGCCGGCAACGGGCGTGTTCCGCTCTTTCGACGTGGACCGGGCCGCCCAGGGCCTCAGCGGAACTCGCCGTCGGGCCCTCGTGTGGTCTCGGCGTCCTCGTCGTCCTCGTCGGTGGGGTGGTCCGCCGGCGCGGACGCCTTGCCCGCCGAGCGCTGCTGGAGCCGGGTGGCGAGCTGGGCCGAGTAGTCCTCGCGGAACCGGCGCAGCGCGAAGAAGGAGATGACCGCCGACAGCAGGGCCGCACCGGCGACGAGCAGCAGCATCTCCTCCTCGTCGCGCAGCCCGAGCAGCCACAGGACGGCGAGGCAGCCGAAGAAGACGAGGAAGCGCAGCAGGGTGTAGCGCAGCACGGTCAGAGCCCCGAGTACGAGTGCTGGCCGACGAAGAACACGTTGACGACGGCGTAGTTGATGATGATGCAGCCGAACCCGGCGAGCGCGATCCACGCGGCGCTCTGCCGCCGCAGGCCGGTGGTGGCGCGGGCGTGGAGGTAGGCGGCGTAGACGGTCCAGATGACGAAGGTCCACACCTCCTTGGGGTCCCAGCTCCAGTAGGCACCCCACGCCTGGCGGGCCCAGATGGCTCCGGCGATGAGGGTGAAGCTCCACAGCGGGAAGGCGACGACGTGGACGGAGTAGGTGAGCCGCTCGAGCGCGCGCGCGTCGGGGAGCCGGTCCATGAAGGAGGTGGGCCGCTCGTCGGCGGCCTCGAGCCGGGCCTGGACGAGGTAGAGGATCCCCAGCGAGAACCCGATGGTGAACAGCGCCACCGACAAGGTCGCGACCGTGACGTGGATGGCCAGCCAGATCGAGCGCAGCGACGGCATCAGCTCGGAGGCGTCGGTGTACCAGACGGTGATCGCCAGGCCGAGGGTGAGCAGCACCGGCCCGGTGACGAACAGGCCGAGCCAGCGCAGGTCACGCCGGCTCGCCCACACCGTGTACGCGAGCAGGGTGAGCATGCAGCCGACGACGGCGAACTCGTACATGTTGCCCAGCGGCCAGCGGCGCACCTCGGCGGCCCGCAGGGCGACGCCCGCCACGGTGAGCAGGGTGCCGAGCAGGGTGAGGGTCCAGGCGACGGCGGCGGCCTTGCGCGCGCCCACGGTCTCGGGCTCGGGCTCCGCGGCGGTGCCGGGACGCTCGGACGACCCCGGGGGGGCCGCCGAACCACCGGCGGCGACGAGCTCGCGGTCGGTGGTCGTCGCGCCGTCGCGGGTGGGCACCAGGCGGGCCAGGTACACCGCGTACATCACCATCGCGAGGGTGAGCACGGCCATCGCCGAGTAGACCGCGAGGTTCGAGAGCTGGGCCAGCGTCGTGTCGGTCATCGAGCTCCTTCGAGGGCGTCCAGGACGGCGGCGACCTCGTCGCCCATCCCTTCGTCGTCGTCCTTGGCCAGTCCGCCGACGGAGACCACGGTACGACCCGCGGACCCACCGGGAGAAACCCGCACGAACACCCGTCGACGCCGGATGACGAGCGAGGCGACGAGTCCGAGCAGGGCGGCCATCGCACTGATGAGGGTGAACAGCTTGCCGGGGTCGGTGCGCACCGAGAAGCCCGCGAAGCGCTCGACGCCGTCGAAGGTGATGGAACCGCGGCCGCCCGGCAGGTCGTAGGTCTGGCCGGGCCTGAGCAGGATGCGCAGCTGGTCGCCCTCGGTGGTCCCGGGGACGGGCTTCATCCCCTCGGTGTCCAGGGCGTAGACCGACTGTGGCCGACCGCCGGGGAACAGCTCGCCCTCGAAGGCGGTGAGCGCGAGCTGGGGGTCGAGCGCGTCCGGGAAGATCGAGTGCGGTCCGGAGGTGCTGTCGATGACGCCCGTGGGCAGGAAGAACCCGGCGAACCCGAGCTGCTCGGGCGAGGACCCGGGCACCTTCACCGCACCGACCGAGGTGTAGTTGTTGTCCTGCGGGAGGAACGCGGTGGCGTCCGAGTACAGGACGGTGCCCGCGGCGTCGCGCACGGTGATCCGCGGCGCGTAGCCGTTGCCGAGGAGGAACACGGTGCCGTCGCCGGTCTCCAGCGGCCCGTTGACCCGCACCGCGCGCTGCTCGGGCTCGCCGCCGGGCGCCGTGAAGGTCGTCGTGGCCTCGAAGTCGCGGGGGGCGCCGAACTGCCCCTTGCCCTTGGTCTCGGTCTCGAACTCGACGTCGAGCCGCTCCAGCGCCAGCGTCCAGGGCTCGAGGTCGTTGACGTCGACCCACGGACCCGGGCTGAACGTGTCGTAGCGCGAGAGCGTGTTGGCGACCGTCTTGCCGACCGGCACGATGACGTCGGCGCGCCAGCCGAGCAGGTGCCCCACCGCGACCCCGATGAGGACCCCGATGAGGGCGACGTGGAAGACGAGGTTGCCCGCCTCGCGCAGGTAGCCCTTCTCCGCCGACAGGCTCTGGTCGTCGTGGGCGTGGACCCGGTAGCGGCGGCTCCGCAGGGCGGCGCCCAGCTGCTCGCGCACGTCGTCCGGCTCGCCCTCCACCTCCGTGCGTCGGTGTGCCGCAAGGCGGTCCAGGCGGCGCGGGGCACGCGGCGGCTGCGAGCGCAGCTGGTGCCAGAAGATCCGGGTGCGCGGCAGGACGCAGCCGATGAGGGAGACGAAGAGGAGCAGGTAGATGGCGGCGAACCACGGGGAGGCGTAGACCTCGAAGAACCCGAGGGCGTCGAGGACCTTGCCCGAGGTGGGGTTGTCGGCCAGCCACTGCGCCGTCCGCGCCGAGTCGATGGACCGCTGGGGGAACGTCGATCCGGGGATGGCGCCCACGGCGAGGAGCAGCAGGAGGAAGAGCGCGGTCCGCATCGAGGTGAGCTGGCGCCACGTCCAGCGCAGCCACCCGACGAGGCCGAGGCGCGGCTGCGCGATGTCGGGGCGCTGGGCCGTCCCGGTGCTCACAGCGCCACCTGGAACCCGTTGACGAGCTCGATCTGGAGCCAGCGGTTCAGGTCCTCCCAGACCCCGGTGACGAGGAGGAGGCCGACGAGGACGAGCATCGCTCCGCCCACCAGCTGGATGCTCCTCTGGTGGCGACGCAGCCAGCCTGACATCCGCCCGGCGCGGTCGAGACCGGCGGCGAGGAGGACGAACGGCAGCCCGAGGCCCAGGCCGTAGGCGACGGCGAGCCCGGCCCCGCGGGCGATCTCGGGCTCCTGGCTGGCCGTCGCCATGACGAGCACCGCGGCGAGCGTGGGCCCGGTGCACGGCGCCCACCCCAGCGCGAAGACGGCCCCGAGCAGCGGGGCCCCGAGCAGGCCGGCCCGCGGGCGCCAGTGCAGCCTGGCCTCGCGCTGCGACCCGAACCGCGCGCCGACCCCGATGAAGACCAGCCCCATGACGATGACGAGCACGCCGCCCAGGCGCATGAGCAGGGTGCGGTGCTCCACGAGGGCGCGCCCCACGCCGGTGACGAAGACCGACCCGAGGACGAAGACGGCGGTGAAGCCCGCCACGAACAGCACCGTGCCGAGGACGGTGCGTCCGCGCCGGCGCTCGCCGTCTCCCGACAGCCCGGACACGTACCCGAGGAAGCCGGGCACGAGCGGCAGGACGCACGGGCTCGCGAACGAGACGAGACCGGCGAGGGCCGCGACGGCCACGGCGAGCGGCAGCGCCCCGGTGACGACCGCGTCGCTCGCGGCGAAGGTCGCGGCGGGAAGGGCACCCGCCATCACGAGGCGGCCACGACGTCGTCGACGAGGCCGCGCAGGGTCGTGCCGTCGACGGGGCCGTTGACCCGTGCCGCGATCCGGCCCTCCCGGTCCAGGACCAGCGTCGTGGGAACCGTCGGGGCCTTGCCCTGCAGCGCGAGGATGAGCACCCCCGACTCGTCGGACAGGCTCGGGTAGGTGATGCCCGCGCGCTTGAGGAACGCGGCGCCGCGGGCAGGGTCCTCGCGGAAGTCGATCCCGATGAACTCGACGGGGGCGCCCTCCTCCTCCAGTGCCTCCCAGACCTCCTGGAGCTCGGGAGCCTCCGCGACGCAGGGGGCGCACCAGGATCCCCAGACGTTGACGACGACGACGTCCGTCCCGCGCGCCGAGGCGCTGTCCCAGGTTCCGCCGCCGACGAGGTCGCCCTTGAGCTCGACGGGCTCGGCGCGCTTGTCCTCGGGGATCGTCTCGACGGCGCCGTTCCCGGAGACGTAGCCCTTCTGGTCGCCGGCCTTGGCCTGTGCGGCAACGGAGTTGGGGTCCTGGCTGCAGGACGCGACGCCGAGGAGGAGTGCCAGGGCCGCGAGCGTCCCGGCGACCCGGGTCGGACGGCGTGCCGTCATGCGCCCGCCCCGGGCTGGGCCTGGTCGAGGAGCGAGGCAGCGGGCTCGCTGTAGGACAGCGACAGCAGCTCGTCGCCGAGGAAGGTGAGGGAGGTCAGCGACGCGAGCGAGCACTCGCGCCGCATCGGGTTGTGCATGAGGGGGCGCCCCTCGGTGGCCAGGCGGATCATCCAGATCGGCGCCTGGTGGCTGACGATGACGGCCTCGTGGCCACGAGCGGCCGCGCGGGCGTCGACGACGGCACGGCGCATCCGTTCGACGAGCTCGACGTAGGGCTCCCCCCACGACGGCCGGAAGGGGTTGAGCATCTTCGGGATCATCCGCGGGTGCCGCAGGAACCCCTTGCCCCCCGCGACGTCGAGGCCCTGGAACGCGTTGCCCGCCTCCACGACCCGCTCGTCGATCGTGACCTCGAGTCCGTGGGCCTCGGCGACCGGCGCGGCCGTCTCGCGGGCCCGCTCGAGCGGGCTCGACACGACGTGGACGACGTCGTGGTCGGCGAGGTGCTCGGCGGCGAGGTCGGCCATCCGGCGCCCGAGGTCGGACAGGTGGTAGCCGGCCAGGCGTCCGTAGAGGATGCGGTGCGGGTTGTGCACCTCACCGTGACGCAGCAGGTGGACGACGGTGCGCGGGAGGTCGGCGACGGGCGCGCCGGTCTCGGGCTGGGTCGTCATGCTCCGATTGTCGCAAACGCCGCTGGGAGACCACACCCCGCCCGGAGGCGGCCGCGCGCCGCGGCGACGACGGCGGCGCGACCTCAGCCGGTCGCTGCGGCCCGCGCCGCGGCGGGCAGGGCGCGGACGACCTGGTCCACGGCCTGCTCGTCGTGGGCGCCCGAGACGAACCACGACTCGAAGGCGCTGGGCGGCAGGTAGACCCCGGCCTCGAGCATCGCGTGGAAGAAGCGGCCGAAGGCAGCGGTGTCCTGGTCGCGGGCGTCGTCATAGGTGCGGACCTCCCCCTCGCGGAAGAAGACCGAGAACATCGAGCCGGCCCACTGGATGCGGTGCGCGACGCCCTCGGCGACCAGCGCGGCGGAGGCGGCGTCGGCGATGGTGCGGGCGGTGGCGTCCAGGTGGGCGTAGAGCGCGTCGTCGCAGGCCCGCAGGGTGGCCAGGCCCGCGGCCGTGGCGACGGGGTTCCCGCTCAGGGTGCCCGCCTGGTAGACGGGCCCCTCCGGGGCGAGCAGGGCCATGACGTCGCGGCGCCCGCCGAAGGCCGCGGCGGGGAAGCCGCCGCCCATCACCTTGCCGAAGGTGAGCAGGTCGGGGGTGACGTCGACGCCCTCGTGGCCCCACCAGCCGGCGCGCGAGACCCGGAAGCCGGTCATCACCTCGTCGGAGACGAGGAGGGCGCCGTGCTCGGCCGTGACACGGCGCAGGGCCTCGGTGAAGCCCGGCTCGGGCGGCACGACCCCCATGTTGCCCGCCGCGGCCTCGGTGATGAGGCAGGCGATGTCGCCACCGTGGGCCGCGAACACGGCCTCGAGCGCCTCGACGTCGTTGTAGGGCACGACGAGGGTCTCGGCGGCCACCTGCGCCGGGACGCCGGCGGAGTCGGGCAGGGCGAGGGTGGCGACGCCGGAGCCCGCGCTGACGAGGAGCGAGTCGACGTGGCCGTGGTAGTGGCCGGCGAACTTCACGACGAGGGAGCGGCCGGTGAACCCGCGGGCGAGCCTGATGGCGCTCATCGTCGCCTCGGTGCCGCTGGAGACGAGGCGGAGCTGCTCGACCGGCTCGACCCGCGCGACGATCTCCTCGGCGAGGAGCACCTCGTTCTCGGAGGGGGTGCCGAACGAGTAGCCGCGTGCGGTGGCGGCCTCGACGGCGGCCACGACCTCGCGATGGCGGTGGCCGAGGATCATCGGGCCCCAGCTGCAGACGAGGTCGACGTAGGTGCGGCCGTCGGCGTCGGTGAGCCGGGCCCCCTCCCCGCTCACCATGAAGCGCGGGGTGCCGCCGACGGCGCGGAACGCGCGCACCGGGGAGTTCACCCCCCCGGGGGTCACGGCCCGGGCGCGGGCGAGGAGGGCGGCCGACGCGGGGGCGTCGGCGCCGCTGGCGGTGGGGTCGGTCTGCGCGCAGGTCACGCGCTCCATCATCGCGCGGAGCGGGTCAGCACTCCGACCCGGGCGTCGTGGGTCGGCGGCGTAGGTGTCGCGGACGGCCTGCATCGCCTCGCCGAGGGCCGCGAACTGCTCGGGCGTCAGGACGTCGACGAGGTGGCGACGCACGCTCGCGACGTGCGCCACGGCGAACTCCCCGATGGCGCGGTGCCCGTCGTCGGTGAGGCGCAGCAGGACGCCGCGACCGTCGTCCGGCGCCGGCGTCCGCACGACCCAGCCGCGCCGCTCCAGGCGTGCGGCGGTGTGGGTGACCCGGCTGCGCGACTGGACGATGAGCGCGGCGAGGGCGGACATCCTCAGCTGGCCCAGCTCGGACTCCGACAGCATCGAGAGCAGCTCGTACTCGGACAGGCTGATGCCGACGGCCTGGAGGTCGCCGTCGAAGGCGACGTCGAGCTCGCGGCTGGCCAGCAGGAAGGCGCGCCACGAGACCTGCTCGTCCTCGCTGAGCCAGCGAACCTCCCCGTCGGTCATGGCCCCATGGTGGCACGGGGATGACGCGGGCCGGGATGGTCCACGCCGGGTCGAGTCCGGGTCGTGACCCCCCTTCGTCCCAGGATGTGAGACGGCGGAATGGTTCGGACGGCATGATTAGTTGAACAATCAACTAACGCCGACAGACGCCGGCGTAGCCCCGAGACACCGAGGAGCACCACCATGGCCAGCATCAACGACCTTCCCGCCGGCACCTGGGCGATCGACCCCACCCACTCCGAGGTCGGGTTCGTCGCCCGCCACCTCATGGTGAGCAAGGTCCGCGGCTCGTTCACCGACGTCGCCGGAACCGTCACCGTCAAGGACGACGTCACCGACTCCGTGGCCGACGTCACCATCAGGACCGAGTCGGTCTCCACCGGCACCCCCGACCGCGACGGCCACCTGCGCAGCGCCGACTTCTTCGACGTCGAGACCCACCCCGAGATGCGCTTCGTCAGCACCGCCTTCGACGGCGCGACCCTCGTCGGCGACCTGACGATCAAGGGCGTCACCAACCCGGTCTCGCTCGACGTCGACTACCAGGGCGTCGCCACCGACCCGTGGGGCAACACCAAGGCCGCCTTCGAGGCCGAGGGCAACATCGACCGCACCGCGTGGGGCCTGACCTGGAACGCGGCCCTCGAGGCCGGTGGCGTCCTCGTCTCCGAGAAGATCACGCTCAAGCTCGACGTGCAGCTCGCCCTCCAGGCCTGAGCCACCCCGCGCGCTACGGCGCAGTAGGTGTCGTGATCACGACACCTACTGCGCCGTAGCGCGTGAAGGAGGGGGTGGCTTAGCGGGGCGCCTGGCGTGCCGGAGGTCGCCGAGCGCCGACCCAGCACGTTCGGCTGACAGCGCCCCCGGGGTGCCCCTATTCTCGGCGCACGTTCGGCACTTCGCAGGGGAGGTTCGACATGGGACGCTCGCGCACCACCGTGATCGTCGTGGCAGGTCTGGCGCTGGCAGCGGGGTGCGGCTCCGGCGGGGCGCAGGCGCCCCCGGACACCCCCGTCGCCACTGCGAGCACGGCACCCTCGCCCTCGCCCTCGCCCTCCGCCTCGGCCTCCCCGACCGCCCCGGCGCAGGCCGCACCCTCGGGGAGCCTGAAGACCACGCTCGACTGCGCCGAGGTCACTCCCGTCGCGGGCCTGAAGAAGACCAACGCCTCACCCGGCACCCTGTGCGCCTTCGAGTCGGACACCGACTACGTGGCGTTCACGGTCACCAGGCAGCAGGCACCCACCTTCACGGCGGCCCAGGCCGTCGAGCAGGCCAACTCCAAGGGCAAGATCGTCATCGAGCAGGTGCCCGCCGACGGCTGGACCTTCGGGGCCCGATGGCCGGCCGACGGGGCCTTCACCCGCGTCCAGCGGTGGCTCGTCGATGCCCAGGGTCAGATCCTGCTGTGCAAGATGGGCAGTGACCGGGGGGACGCCGGCATCACCGAGCTCGTGGCGGTGTGCGAGCAGGCCAAAGCGAAGCTCCACACCACCTGAGCGGCGAGCACACCATGAGCCGATCGATGGCCCGCCTGTCGGGACTGGCGGTGGCGGTCCTTGCCATCCTGTCGCCGGCCGTGCCGGCGGCCGCGTCCTCCACGACCGTTCCGACGGCTGATGAGGTCCGGGTCTACGAAGGTCAGTACGGCGCGTCGTCCTACACCTACACCGTGACCTGCACGGGCGACACCTGCGTCCTGACGGCGACGGACCCACCGTCGGAGCTGGCCGACTTCCTCGTCGAACCGCTGTCGATCACGGGCGGAGCGGCGAGAGCCGAGCTCCCGAACACCTGCGGGGGGACCGACGGCGGCTTCGACCCGCCCCGGACCCTCACCCTCACGCTCACGGCGACCGAGCTCACCGCGGTCGTCGTGGCGGAGAAGGGCAGGTGGCGCACCAACGGCCAGCTCTGCATCGCCTCCGGGAGCACGGACACCCTGCGAGCCGTGGCCTCCCAGCCGTCCCCGCCCACGAGCGAGCCCACGAGTCCGGCGACCGGCGTCCCGGCGGCCGGTGGCGGCGGCGGCGCGACCGAGGATCCGGGCAGACCCGACGCGCCGACCACCTCGCGCCTCGACTACCGGGGCCGCCGACGCCCCCAGCGTGCTCAGTGGCCTGCGGACGGTGGCCGACGTCGAGGCGCCGAACCTCCTCGTCGCGGCCCTGGTGACGATCATCCTCGTCATCCTCATCGCCTTCCCGACGACGCTGCTCAACTCGGCCGCCGAGCACGGGTCCGACCGGTTCTCGGCGTGGTGGCGTCGCCGTCGCGGGGTGACCAGCGAGACCACCGGCGACACGGCGCCGAGCCGGCCGTGGTGGTGGGCCGCCGGGGGCGTGCTCGGCGCGGGCGTCATCGCCTCCTTCGTCGATCCCACAGTTCGGCCTCAACGCCGGGTCCGCGCGCACCGTGCTCTCCGTCCTCGTGGGGTTCGGGGTCGAGGTCGTCCTCGGGTGGCTCGTCGTCGTCCACGTCGTCCGCCGCCGCGCACCGGAGGCGACCCCGAGCTACACCTTCCGGCCCGTGACGCTCGTCCTCGTCGCCGCGGCCGTCGCGTTCAGCCGGGCGACCGGGTTCGAGCCGGGCGTCATCTTCGGCCTCGTCGCGGGCGTGGGCTTCGCGGCGCTCGTCGGCCGTCGCGAGGAGGCGCGCGTCGCCCTCGTGCCCCTGGCGTACGGCGCCGTCGTCGCGCTCCTGGGCTGGGCGGGGTTCCACCTCGTCGACGAGGCGACCGGGACCGTGGGCGTCTTCGTCGCCGAGTCCCTCTCGGCGATGGCCGTCGCGGGCCTCGCCGCCCTGCCGATCGCCCTCTTCCCCGTGCCAGGGCTGGCCGGCGCCGCCGTCTTCGCGTGGGACCGCCGGGTCTGGGCCGCGTGCTACGCCGCCGGCCTGTTCGCGTTCTTCCTCGTCCTCATGCCGACGCCGTACGCGTGGGACGAGGTCGGGTGGAGCCTGAAGGCGTGGGTGCTCGGCTACCTGGCCTACCTCGCTGCGGCGCTGCTCGCCTGGTGGGTCGTGCGCCGAGGCCGTCCCGCCGAGGACGCGGACGAGCCGGAGGCGGGTGCACCCCTCGACGCCGCGACCCCGGGGCCTGCCGCGCCCTAGCCGACGGCGGTGTCCCGCCGACCCGCAGTGCTCACAGCCGGGCAGCGGCCTCGAGGGCGTGGTAGCTGAGCACGATCTGCGCGCCGGCCCGGCGGATGTGGAGCAGCGACTCCATCATGACCCGCTCGCGGTCGACCCAGCCGCGCTCGGCGGCGGCCTCGATCTGGGCGAACTCGCCCGAGATCTGGTACGCCGCAACGGGAACGGGCGACATCGCGGCGGCCGCGGCGATGATGTCGAGGTGCGGCCCGGCCGGCTTGACCATGACGATGTCGGCACCTTCGGCGATGTCGAGCTCGAGCTCGCGCAGCGCCTCGGTGGCGTTCGCCGGGTCCTGCTGGTAGGTCGCCCGGTCACCGACGAGCGAGGAGTTGACGGCCTCGCGGAACGGCCCGTAGAGCCCCGAGGTGTACTTCGCGGCGTAGGCGAGGATCACCGTGTCCTGGTGCCCGGCGGCGTCGAGCGCCTCGCGCACGTACCCGACCTGGCCGTCCATCATCCCGGACAGCCCGAGGACCGGGGCACCGGCCGCGGCCTGGGCCAGCGCCATCGAGGCGTACCGGTCGAGGGTGGCGTCGTTGTCGACCGAGCCGTCGGCGGCCACGACGCCGCAGTGGCCGTGGTCGGTGAACTCGTCGAGGCAGAGGTCCGACATGACGACGAGGTCGTCGCCGACGGTGTCCTGCAACCGCGCCAGCGCGACGTTGAGGATGCCGCCGGGGTCGTCGGCCCCGGAGCCCCGCGCGTCCTTGGCCACCGGGACCCCGAAGACCATGATCCCGCCGAGCCCGGCGTCGACGCAGCGCCGCGCCTCCTCCACGAGGGTGTCGAGCGTGTGCTGCACGACGCCCGGCATCGAGGCGATCTGCCGCGGCGCGTCGATGCCCTCCCGGACGAACACCGGGAGGACGAGCTCGGCCGGGTGCAGCCGGGTCTCGGCCACGAGCCGCCGCAGCGCCGGGGTGCGGCGCAGGCGTCGGGGTCGGACGACGGGGTGGGTCACGGCGCTCAGGTGGCCCGGCGCCGCGAACCGGGGCGGCGCTGGCTCGGACGCAGCACGTCCTCGCCGGCCTCCTGGGCCGCCAGGGCCAGCGACCGGCCGTGGTCGGCGAGCGCGTCGACGAGGGCCTCGGCGGTGGGCTCGGGAGCCAGGACGTCGACCCGCAGGCCGTGCTCCTCGGCGGTCTTGGCCGTCGCCGGGCCGATGCACGCCACGACCGTCGTCGGGTGCGGCTTGCCGGCGATGCCGACGAGGTTGCGCACCGTGGACGACGAGGTGAACAGCACCGCGTCGAAGGCGCCCGACTTGATGGCGTCGCGGACCGGCGCCGGCGGCGGGGTGGCCCGCACCGTGCGGTACGCCGTGACGTCGTCGACCTCCCAGCCGTTCTCCTGCAGGCCGGCGACGAGGGTCTCGGTGGCGATGTCGGCCCGCGGCAGGAAGATCCGGTTGATGGGGTCGAGGTCGCGGTCGTAGGGCGGCCACTCCTCGAGCAGGCCCTTGGCCGACTGCTCGCCCTCGGGCACGAGGTCGGGGTTGATGCCCCAGTCGCGCAGCGCCTGCGCCGTGACCCCGCCGACGGCGGCGACCTTGAGCCCGGCGAACGAGCGGGCGTCGAGGCCGAACTCCTCGAACTTCTCGCGGATGGCCCGCACCGCGTTCACCGAGGTGAAGCCGACCCACTCGTAGCGACCGGTCACCATCCCCTTGACGGCCCGCTCGAGCTGCTGCGGGGTGCGCGGCGGCTCGACCGAGATCGTCGGGACGACCGAGGCCGTGGCCCCGTGGCGCTCCAGCCGCGCGGTCATCGAGCCGGACTGCTCCTTGGTGCGCGGCACGAGGACCTGCCAGCCGAACAGCGGCTTGGTCTCGAACCAGGAGAGCGTCTCGCGCATGGTGACAGTGGACCCCACGACGGCCAGCACGGGGAAGCGCCCGTCGGACATGACCTGGGCAGCGTCGGCGAGCGTCGTGACGCTGGTGCGCTGCTCGGTGCTCGTGCCGCGCTCGGTGACGGCCACGGGGGTCGAGGGGTCACGTCCTGCCGCGACGAGCGCCTCGAGCGTGCTCGAGGCCTTGTCGGGCTGGCCGAGGACGACGACGGTGACACCGGGGTCGACGACGGCCGCGAGGTCACCGATCCGC
Source organism: uncultured Actinomycetota bacterium (assembly GCA_963795035.1). Classification (GTDB taxonomy): domain Bacteria; phylum Actinomycetota; class Actinomycetes; order Actinomycetales; family Dermatophilaceae; genus Oryzobacter. The sequence continues at coordinate 381,418 of CAWCFZ010000007.1, forward strand.
GCTCCGGCGGCGAGCACGTGGATCCCCGTGGACGCAGCCGACGTCAGGGGGATGCCCGCGTAGGACGGCACCGCGGTCACCGAACTGACGCCGGGCACCACCTCCACGACGATGCCTGCCTTGACGCAGGCCTGCGCCTCCTCGGCGAGGCCGTTGAACACCGCGGGGTCGCCGTCCATGAGTCGCACGACGAGCCCCCCGTGGTGGGCCTTGGCCGCCCTGACGACGAGCTTGGCGCGTGAGGCCTGCGTGAGGCGCTCGCCGTGGTCGCCGTGGCCGGCGTCGACGACGTCGACCCCGTCGGCGCACCAGCGGGCGACGACGGCCTCGCGGGCGACCTGGTCGATGACGACCGCGTCGGCGGCGGCGAGCAGCTCGCCGGCCTTCACGGTGAGCAGGCCGGGGTCGCCGGGGCCGGCGCCGACGAAGACGACCCGCGCCGGGATGCGGGTGGTGGACTTGCTGGACGAGCGCGTGGGGCTCACGGGGCACTCTCCGTAACGAGGGGCTCGGTCGTGGACATCTGGGCGGGGCCGCCGGACGCGGGGTCCGGCGAGGCTGGTGGGTCGTGCATGAGGTCGGCGGCGCCGTCCTCGAGGAGCAGGTGCGCGAGGCGGCGACCGAGGCCGGCGGGGTCCTCGACGTCGCCGACGAGCGAGCGGCGCAGGTCGGCCGAGCCGTCGGGGGCTGCGACGACGGCCCGCAGCGAGAGCTCGGGCCCCTCCATCCCCTCGACGACCTCGGCGAGCGCCCCGACGGGGGCCGAGCACCCCGCCTCGAGCACGGCGAGCAGGGTGCGCTCGGCAGTGGTGCAGGCACGGGTGTCGGGGTCCTCGAGGGCGGCGACGACCGCGGCGGTGGCGGTGTCGTCGGCCCTGACCTCGACGGCCAGCGCACCCTGCCCGGGAGCCGGGAGCATCTGGAGCGGGTCGAGCAGCTCGCTGACCTCGGCGACCCGCCCGAGGCGGCGCAGGCCGGCGGCGGCGAGGACGACGGCGTCGAGGCGGCCCTCGGAGACGGCGCGCAGGCGGGTGTCGACGTTGCCGCGCAGCTCGGCGACCTCGATCCCCAGGCCGAGGGCGGCCAGCTGGGCCCGGCGGCGCGGGCTGCCGGTGCCGACGGTGGAGCCCGCCGGCAGCTCACCGAGGGTGAGCCCGTCGCGGGCGACGAGGGCGTCGCGCGGGTCCTCGCGCACCGGCACGGCGGCGACCGTCGTCGCGACGTCGGGAGCGGTGGGCAGGTCCTTGAGCGAGTGCACGGCGAGGTCGACCCGACCCTCGACGAGGGCCTCGCGCAGGGCGGAGACGAACACGCCCGTGCCGCCGAGCTGGGCCAGCGGCGTGCTCTGGTCGCGGTCGCCCTGCGTGCTCACCTCGACGAGCTCGACCTCGTGGCCCAGGGCGCGCAGTCGGTCGGCCACCCACGTCGACTGGGTGGTCGCCAGGGCCGACCGGCGGGTCCCGAGGCGCAAGGTGCTCATGCCTGCTCCCCCGGGATCGTCGGCGGTGCCGAGACGAGCGAGACGTCGCGCGGGTCGAGGTCGAACAGCTCGGAGAGCACGCGGGCGTAGCTGCCGCCCTGGCCGTCCTGCGCCAGCTCCTTGACCCGGACCGTGGGGGTGTGGAGCAGCTTGTCGACGACCCGCTCGACCGCGCGGCGGACCTCGGTGCGCTCGGCGTCGCTGAGGTCGGGGGTGCGGCGCTCGAGGCGGCGCAGCTCCTCGTCGACGAGCTCGCCGGCACGGGTGCGCAGCGCGGTGACGGTGGGGGCGACGGCGGCAGCCGACCGCGCGAGGAGGTAGCCGGCGACCTCGCCGGTGACGAGGTCCGTGGCGTCGGCGACCTGCGGGGCGTCGCCGGCGTCGGCGAGCTCCTCACCGAGCTCGGCGAGCCCGACCCGGGTCACCCCGGCGAGGTCGCCGACCGCGAGGTCGACGTCGTGCGGCAGCGCGAGGTCGACGTAGACCTGCGGGCGTCCGCCCCGCGCGGCGGACGCCTCGGCGGCGTCGTCGAGGACGACGACCCGGCCGGGGGCACCCGTGCTGGACACGATGATGTCGGCCTCGGCGAGCGCGGACCGCAGCTCGGTGAGGGGCCGGGCGGTGCCGCCGACGCGCTCGGCGACCGAGCGCGCCCGGGCGTGGTTGCGGTTGGCGACGACGACGGTGCGGGCACCCCCACGGGCCGCGGTCGCGGCGGCGAGCGCCCCCATCCCGCCGGCCCCGACGACGAGGACGGCGAGGTCGCCGACCGGGCCGAGGGTGGCCCCGGCACGGGTCAGGCCGGCCTGGACGAGCGAGCCGCTGACGAGGTCGATGTCGGTCTCGGTGTGGACCCGCTTGGCCACCCGGAGGGCTTGCTGGAGCACGCCGTTGAGCGCCGGCCCGACGTGGCCGTGGCGCTGGGCGCGGTCCAGGGCGCGGCGGACCTGGCCGAGGATCTGGACCTCGCCGACCGCCATCGAGTCCAGGCCCGCGGCGACGCCGAAGACGTGCGCGATGCCCCGCTCCTCGTAGTGGACGTACAGGTGCGGCTGGAGCTCGGCTCGATCGACCTCGCACACGCCGGCCAGCGCCGCGGTGACGTCGGCGAGCGCCCCGTGGAAGGTGAGGCACTCGGCGTAGACCTCGGTGCGGTTGCACGTGGAGACGACGACGGCCTCGGTGACGTGCTCCGAGCGCAGCACCTCGCGCTCGAGGGCGGTGCGCGCCTCGGGGGTGAGGGCGACCGACTCGAGGAGGGCGAGCGGCGCACCGTGGTGCGACAGGCCGAGGACGACGAGGCTCACGAGATCGCCTCCGAGACGGCGACGCGCTGGCCGTGGAAGGCCAGGATCTGCAGCTCGGTGGACAGGTCGACGGTGCGCACGGTGACGCCGTCGGGCACGACGAGCACGCCGGGGGCGAAGTTGAGGATGGAGCGGATGCCGGCGGCGACGAGGTCGTCGCACGCCTGCTGGGCGCCCTCGGGCGGGGTCGCGATGACGCCGACCGCGAGCCCGTCCTGCTCCACGAGCCGGGTCAGGTCGGACATCGGGCCCACGACCTGGTCGGCGACCGGCTCGCCGACGACCGTGGTGTCACGGTCGAGCAGGGCGATGACCCGAAAGCCCCGCTCGGCGAAGCCGCGGTAGGCCGCGAGCGCACGCCCGAGGTTGCCCATCCCGACGATGGCCACCGGCCAGTCCTTGGTCAGCCCGAGGACGGCGGCGATCTCCGAGGCGAGGCGCTCGACGTCGTAGCCGACCCCGCGCACGCCGTACGAGCCGAGGTGGCTGAGGTCCTTGCGCAGCATCGCCGAGCTGACGCCTGCGGCGCTGGCGAGCTCCTCGGAGCTCACCGAGGCGATCCCGTCGCGCGCGAGGGCGGTGAGGGCGCGCAGGTATCCGGGAAGACGGGCCACCGAGGCCTCCGGGATGCCCCGGCGGGCTGTCGCTGCGGTGGACACAGGTGGTCACCGACTCCTTTCGCGGCCCGCGACGCGGTGATGGTGGCGCGGCACGCCCAGCGGCGCGACACGCGGGTAGAACGCCCAGCCTACGGTCTTGTGAAGCCATGCACAAAGTCGTGTGGAACCCCGTGGGGTGGCTCACCGCGGGCATGTGCTAGAAGCAGCCGACCCACCCGCGGCGCGAGGTCCCTCAGGAGGCCGGGCCCGGTGGGGGCGAGGCGAGCGCGGCGCGCAGCCGGGCCTCGTCCACCCGCCAGTAGTCGTGCTGCCTGCCGTCGACGAACGTCACGGGGATCTGCTCGGCCCACGCCTCGCGCAGCTCGGGGTCGTCGTCGATGGACCGCTCCTCGAACGCGACGCCGAGCTCGGCGGTGACGCGCTCGATGACCGCGCGGGCGGTGTCGCACAGGTGGCACCCCGCACGTCCCAGGAGGATCACCCGCACCGGTGCTGGCGCCGACCCGGGTGCGGCCGTCATCAGAGGAAGACCGAGCGGCGCTGCATCAGCAGCGTGTAGAGCGTCTGCTGGATCGTCTCGCGGACCTGGTCGGTGAGGTCGAAGACGAGCATCGGGTCGTCGGCGGCACCGGGGCCGTGGACGTCGGTGGGGATCGGGGCGCCGAACTCGATGACCCACTTGCTCGGCAGCGGGATGAGCCCGAGCGGACCCAGCAGCGGGAAGGTCGGCGTGATCGGGGCGTAGGGCAGCCCGAACACCCGCGCGAGCGTGCCCATGTTGCCGATGATGGGGTAGATCTCCTCGGCGCCGACGACCGAGCACGGGATGATCGGGACCTGGGCGGCCAGGGCAGCCGCGACGAACCCCCCGCGCCCGAACCGCTGGAGCTTGTACCGCTCGCGGAACGGCTTGCCGACGCCCTTGAACCCCTCGGGGAAGACGCCCACGAGCTCGCCGGCGCCGAAGAGGCGCTCGGCGTCCTCGTTGGCGGCCAGCGTGGAGCCCGAGCGGCGGGCGATCGTGCCGAGGAACGGCGTCTGGAAGACGAGGTCGGCGCCCAGCGCCCGCAGGACCCGGTGCTGCGGGTGCTCGTCGTGGATCGCGAGCTGGACCATGAGCGAGTCGATCGCGACGGTGCCCGAGTGGTTGGAGACGAGGAGGGCGCCACCGTGGGCCGGGATGTTCTCGATCCCGCGCACCTCGACCCGGAACCAGTGCCGGTAGATCGGCCGGAGCATGGGGTAGAAGACGTTCTGCGTGAAGTCGGCGTCGTAGCCGAAGTCGTCGACGAGGTAGTCGCCGTCGACCCGCCGGCGCAGGTACGCGAGCACCTGGGCGATGCGTCGCTCGACGTCCTCGGGGGTGATCCCCGCGGCCTGCGCCGCGACCCGGAGCATCGTGACCAGGCCCTCGAGGAGGTCGGCGACATCGGGGAGCGGCAGCCCGGTGCGCGAGGGCGCGTCGGCGACGGTGGGGTCGAGCGGCGGTTCGGCGATGCGCAGGTGCGGGCGGGCGGCGTCGCGGGCAGCCTTGGTCCGCGGGTCGACCCGGGGCCTGCGGGGCAGGCCCGAGGGGTCGTCCGGGGCGGCGGTCGCGGTCGCCTTCAGCGGCGAGGGGGTCGGCGGGGGTACCGGCCGGCTCGTCGGCCGGGGGCGGGCGGCGGAGCCGGCGCCGGCGCGGCGCTCGCCCTGCTGGCGCGAGGCGGCCCTCGAGGGTGCCGAGCGGACCTTGGGCGCGGGTCGGTGGGGCCGGCGCTCGGGTGCCGTGGGAACGCTCGGGTCGGCTGCGGTCTCGGGCACGGGGGCGGGGGCGGGGGCGGGAGATGGCGCGGCCTTCGGGGTGGCCGACCTCCTCGGTGCCTTCGTCGTCGGCTGCGTCGGTGCGGCCTTCGGGGTGGCCGCCCTCTTCGTCGCGGCCTTTCTCGCCGGCTTCTTCCCGGCCGCCCTGGTCGTCGCCGTCGCCTTCTTCCCCGCCGCCGTCGTCGGGGCGGGCACGACGGGGTCGGCGCCGATGAGCGGGGTCGAGCGGCGGCGGGCGCGCTCGCCCGACGCGCGGGCGGCGCCGGCCGCGAGGGCTCCGGGGCGGGCGGCCATCAGGCCCTGCTCCCGGAGCCGAGCGCCCGCAGGACGGCCTGGCTCGCCGTGCCCGCGACCCCGCTGACGACGTCGCCCAGCGCCGCGGCGGCCGGGACGGCCGGACCCACGGTGCGGGCGAAGTCCTCGAAGGCCCCGCGCGAGGTCCACACCGGGGAGAAGCCCAGCACCTCGCGCATCCGGGTGGTGTCGAGCCCGCGGCCGTAGGCGAGGAACGACATCTGGTCGGGCGAGAAGTCGGCCAGGCGCAGCCGCTTGGCGACACCGCCGACGAGGCCCGCCGACTGCAGCGGCAGCGGGAGCACCGGCCTGCCCACGAGCGCCGCCGCCTGCAGGACCGTGATGACGCCGTCGCCGGCGAGGTTGACCACGCCCGTGGCGTCCCCCGTGGTGGCGGCCGCGAGCGCGTCGATGGCGTCGTCCTCGTGCATGAACTGCATCCGCGCGTCGAAGCCCAGCGGGGCAGGGATGACCGGCAGGTTGAAGTAGTCGGTGATCGAGGTGCGGATGCGCGGGCCGATGATGTTGGCGAAGCGCAGGGTGAGGATGTCGGCGTCGGGGCGACGGCGCGCGAACCCTCGCACGTAGCCCTCGACCTCGATGCTGTCCTTGCCGAACCCGCCGGACGGGCCCCGCTTGGCGCTCATGTCCTCGGTGAACAGGGCGGGGTCGCGCGGGGTCGAGCCGTAGACCGCCGCCGACGACTTCACGACGAGCCGCCGCACCGTGCGCGACTTCTGGCACGCCGCGAGCAGCTGCATGGTGCCGATGACGTTGATCTCCTTCTGCGGGGTCCGGCCCCCGACGAAGGTCGGCGTCGCGATGACGTTCATGTGGACGACGGTGTCGACGCCGGCGTTCTCGATGACCCGCGCGATCATCGGGTTGCGGATGTCGGCCCGGACGAACTCGACGCCGCTGATGTCCTGCGCGGGCGGGATGACGTCGACCCCGACGACGCGCTCGATCCCGGGATGCCTGCCCAGCCGGCGCGCGAGCAGGCCCCCGAGGTACCGGGAGACCCCGGTCACGAGCACCACAGAGGCCACACCCTGCTCCTCACCGCTGGGACACCGTCACCCCGACCCTACCGAGTACCCCGATCCCCGGCACAGGCAGTCCGGCGCAACACCAGCCACACCGGCGTCGACGGGTCGAGGTGGAACCCGACCACCTCAGGGTCGCCCTTCACCTCGACCCGCGGGTGCCGGCACCGGGTCGAGGTGGAACCCGACCACCTCAGGGTCGGCTTTCACCTCGACCCGCGCGGCGGTGCGGGCCCGGACACGACAAAGGCCCCCGCGGCGCGGGGACCTCTGAAGTGCTAGAAGGGACGCGTCCGCGTCACTTCTTGTTGCGACGCTGGTGGCGCGTCTTGCGAAGGAGCTTGCGGTGCTTCTTCTTCGCCATGCGCTTGCGGCGCTTCTTGATGACAGAACCCATGGGTTACCTCGTGCCTGGTACGTGGAGTGCGGCTGCCCACCCTACCGGCAGGCGGACTCGGCTCCCAAACCGCCTCCGGACCGGCCGGGTGGTCGGGCCCTTCACCGACACGAGGGGCGGCCCGTCGTGCGGGCCGCCCCTCGGGACGATGGGTGGTGCTGGTGGATCATGCGGTGTCGACGAACGAGCTGCGCAGGTAGGTGTGCACCTCGTCCTCCGGGACGCGGAAGGACCGACCGACGCGGATCGCCGGGAGCTCCCCGGCATGGACCATGCGGTAGACGGTCATCTTCGAGACCCGCATGATCGTGGCGACCTCGGCGACAGTGAGGAACCGCACCTCACCGAGCTGACGCTCCGTGGACATCGTGACCTCGATCTTCTGCTCGCCCCGCAGAGCCGGAAATCCCGGCCTGCGACCTGCGGGTCGTGCAAGCGCAACCATAGGGGCAGTTGTGACGACTGGGGAAGGGAATGCACCACATTCCTCGTCGCTGTCCAGCCGACACGCCGCGCTGAGCAGCACGGATGTCGCGGGGCCGCTCAGACGCGGCCCGAACGGCCCGCTCCGGACCGCCGAACACCCGACCCGCCCCACGGGCCCCATCCGGTGCCCCGAGCCACGCTCGGGGGCGCGGCCTCAGTCGAAGTACGCATCCAGGCCGTGGTGGCTGAAGACGGCCTGGCGGGTCGCCATGACGGCCCGGTCGACGGGGTGGTCGGGGTTGTGGCCCATCGTCCACGGCTGCACCCAGATCGGCAGCCGGTCGGCGGAGAGGTCGCCCATCCGCGACGGCGCCTCGCGCCCGAACGTGCGCTGGACGTGGTCGAGCCACTCCTGCGGGACGGCGGTGTCGACCGGCACCGGGGTGTGGGCCGCGATGGCCGTGAGGTGGGTCCACGAGCGCGGGACGACCTCGACGAGCTCGTAGCCGCCGCCCCCGAGGGCCACCCAGCGACCGCCGGCGACCTCGTGGGCGAGGTCGTGCAGGGTCTCGTGCGCCCGGCGCTGGGCGTCGACGGTGATGGCCAGGTGCGCGAGCGGGTCGTGCACGTGGGTGTCGCAGCCGTGCTGCGAGACCAGGACCTCCGGCGCGAACGCCCGCAGCAGCGGCGGCACGACGGCGTCGATGGCGCGCAGCCAGGCCGAGTCCCCGGTGCCCGGCGGCAGGGCGACGTTGGCCGCCGAGCCGCGCGCGTCCGGCCCCCCGATGTCGCCGGGCCAGCCCGTGCCGGGGAAGAGGTGGCGCCCCGACTCGTGGAGGGAGATGGTGAGGACGCGGGGGTCGTTCCAGAACATCCGCTCGACGCCGTCGCCGTGGTGGACGTCGATGTCGACGTAGGCCACCCGCTCGGCGCCCTGGTCGAGCAGCCACTGGATGCCGACGGAGATGTCGTTGTAGATGCAGAACCCCGACGCATGGGTGCGCATCGCGTGGTGCAGGCCCCCGCAGTAGTTCACCCCGTGCTCGCACTGCCCTGTCCACACCCGCTGGCAGAGCTCGAGGGTGCCCTGGACGATCCGGGCCGAGGCCTCGTGCATCCCGGCGAAGGCGGGGTCGTCGTCGGTGCCGAGGCCGCGGGTGACGTCGGCGGCCGCGGGGTCGAGGGAGGCGCGGCGCACCGCCGCGATGTACTCGGGGTCGTGGACGGTGGCCAGCACCTCGTCGGTGGCGACCTCGGGTGTCAGGAGGTCGACGTCGTCGAGGACGCCGAGGGCTCGCGCCAGGCGGGTGGTGAGGTCGAGGCGCACCGGCCCCATCGGGTGGGTCGGGCCGAAGTCGTACGCGCAGAAGACCTCGTCCCACACGACACTCGTCCTCGGGGCCATGCCTGCACGCTACTCGGAGCCTCCCGCGTGGCAGGCTGGGCGTCCCCACACCTCGACCGAGGAGACACCGCGATGGCCTGGAGCAGCTCCCACGACGACGACGTCCTCGTCGTCGGCCTGGGCCGGTTCGGCGCGGCGGCGGCGCTCGAGCTGCGCCGGCTCGACCACAAGGTGACCGCCATCGAGAAGGACGGCTTCCTCGCGGAGAAGTTCCTCGGCCGCGTCAGCCACGTCATCCACGGTGACGCCGCCGACGTCCAGGTGATGCGCGACGCCAAGGCGGGCCGGTTCCACAAGGCCGTGGTCGCCATCGGGTCCTCGGTCGAGGCCTCGGTCCTGGCCTGTGCCAACCTCGTCGACGCCGGGATCCCCGACATCTGGGGCAAGGCCCTGTCCCTGGAGCACGCGCGCATCCTGGAGCGGATCGGCGTCCACCACATCGTGCGGCCCGAGGCCGACACCGGCCGTCGCGTGGCCCACCTGCTCGGCGGTCGGATGCAGGAGTACATCGAGTTCGACGACGGGTTCGCCATCGTCAAGATGCGGCCGCCGACCGAGGCCATCGGCTTCACCCTCGAGCAGAGCGCCATCCGCAGCAAGTACGGCGTGACCATCGTCGGGGTCAAGGCACCCGGCGAGGACTTCACCTACGCCGTGCCGTCGACGAAGGTGTCGGCGCACGACACCCTCATCGTCAGCGGTCCCACGACGCTCATCGAGCGCCTGGCCTCCCGCCCCTGACAACGGGTCGACGTCGGGTCGGACGTCGGGTCAGAAGGGCGCGACGCCGCCGCGGTCGCCGAGCAGGGGCAGCGTCATCGCCGTCTCCTCCTCGCCGTCGTCCTCCGAGCGCACCCGCATCGGGCGCCGCTCGGCCGTGGGCCGGAAGCCGAAGCCGCTGGCGAACGCCACGGCGCGGCCGTTGTCGGTGCCCACCCAGTACAGGAGGTGGCTCTTGCCCGCCTCGGTCGCGGTGCGGGCCCCGGCACGCACGAGCGCGGTCGCCACGCCGCTGCCGCGGGCCTCGGGAGTGACCCACAGGCCGAACAGCTGCGCGGCGTCGGGCTGGTCGTCACCGGCGACCCCGACGCTCGCGACGCCGACGGCCTGGCCGTCGCGCTCGGCGAGCAGGCGGACCGAGCGCTGCATCCGCGCGCGCCAGAAGTCCTCGGGCTCGGACTCCTCCTCGGCGTGCGACGCGACGAACGCGTCGGGCGACTCCTGGAGGGCGGTCAGGCGGACGGAGCGGTACAGCTCCCAGTCGCTGACACCCAGCGGGCGCACCTCGATCTCACTCATGCCTCACTCTCCCATGACACCGCGACAGGTCTGCAACCCGGGCACGGGACGCGAAGGGCCCCTACAGGTCGAGCGCGAGCTCCCTCTCGGTGACCGTGGGGTCCCACGGCATCGACCCGGTGGCGCCGGTGGCCCGGAAGCCCAGGCGCTCGTAGAAGGCGGCCGCACGGCCGTTCTCGTCGGCCACCTCGAGGACGACCCGCCGGTACCCGGCGCCGCGAGCGTGGTCCAGGGCGGTGTGGGCGAGCAGCTCGGCGACCCCCGTGCCCCGCGAGGAGGTCGGCACCCACATCCCGATGAGGTGGACCTCCTGCGCCGCCTGCTCGTCGGCGTGGAACAGGCCCACGGTGCCCACCGGGCGCTCGCCGTCGAGGGCGAGCCAGGTGCTCACCCGCTCGGCGACGGAGCGCCACTCCTCCTCGGTGCGGGCGGCGACCTGCGCGTACGTCGACCAGAACGCCCTGGGGCTGTCGATGAGCGCGGCGAGGCGGACGTGCTGGTAGGTCCTCCAGTGCTCCGGCCCGACCCTGACGACCTCGGCCGGCGCGGCCGACCCCGGCTCAGCCACCGGCCAGCTCTGCCGAGCGCTTGGCAGCGGCCTCCATCGCCGTGATGAAGGCGGCGCGCACCTTGTGGTCGTCGAGCTCGCGCAGCGCGGCGGCGGTCGTGCCGCCGGGCGAGGTCACCTGCTCGCGCAGGACCGTGGGGTGCTGGCCGGTCTCCTTGATCATCGTCGCCGCCCCGTAGAGCGTCTGGACCACGAGCTCGGTGGCCGTGGAGCGCGGCATGCCGAGGACGACGCCCGCCTCGATCATCGCCTCGACGACGTAGAAGATGTACGCGGGGCCGCTGCCGGAGATCGCCGTGACGGCGTCCTGGAGCTTCTCGGGGACCTCGAGGACCTTGCCGGTGGCGGCGAGCAGCGACTCGGCCTCGCGCAGGTGCTCGGCGTCGCAGTGCGCGCCGGCACTGATCGCGGCCATGCCCTGGTCGACGAGCGCGGGGGTGTTGGGCATGACCCGCACGACCGCCCGGCCCTGCGCGAGGCGGGTCTCGAGGAACGCGGTGGTGATCCCGGCCGCGAGGCTGACGACGAGGTTGCCCTCGGCCACGTGCGGGGCGATCTCGGTGAGCAGGCCGTCCATGTCCTGCGGCTTGACGACGAGGACCAGGGTGTCGGCGAGGTCGGCGGCCTCGGTGTTCTCCAGGACGCGGACCCCGTACTTCTCGGTGAGCTCGGCGGCGCGCTCGGGCCGCCGCTCGGTGATGACGAGCTCGTCGGCCGGCCTCCCGGCCCGCAGGAGACCCGACAGGAGCGTCTCGCCCATGACACCGGCACCGAAGATCGCGACCGTACCCATGGGCGTGAGTATGCCGGGTCGGGCGCCGACCCTCGCGCGGGTTTCAGCCGCGCGTGGCGAGGGAGCGCAGGAAGAACTGGAGGTTGGCGGGTCGCTCGGCCATCCGGCGCACGAGGTAGCCGTACCAGTCCTCGCCGAACGGGACGTAGACGCGCATCTGGTGGCCGCGGTCGGCGATGCGGGTCTGCTCGGTCGGCCGCACGCCCGCGAGCATCTGGTACTCGTAGGTGTCCGGGGCCCGACCGTGGTGCGAGGCGAGGGCCCCCGCGATGTCGACGAGGCGCGGGTCGTGGGTCGCGACCATGGGGTAGCCGTCGCCGGCCATGAGGACCTTGAGGCAGCGCACGTACGACAGGTCGACGTCGACGCCGGCCTGGTAGGCCACCGACTCGGGCTCCTTGTAGGCGCCCTTGCACAGGCGCACCCGGCTCCCTGCGGTGGCCAGGTCCCGGCAGTCGCCCTCGGTGCGGCGCAGGTAGGACTGCAGGACGGCACCGACCCACGGGAAGTCCTCGCGCAGCGTGCTCAGCGCCTGCAGGGTCCGGTCGGTCGTCGTGTGGTCCTCCATGTCGAGGGTGACCGTCGTGCCGACCCGCGCCGCGGCCTCGCAGATGGAGCGGGCGTTCTCCAGGGCGATGGCGTCGCCGTCGCCGGGGATGGCCTGGCCCACGGCACTGAGCTTCACGCTGACCTCGGCGGCGCCGTAGGCCGCGAGGTCGGCGTCGGCGAGCGCGTCGAGGAGGGCGACGTAGGTGTCCCTCGTGTGCTCGGCCTGCGTGCGGTCGGTGACGTCCTCACCGAGGTGGTCGACGGTGGCCAGGCGGTTCGTGGCCCGCAGCTCGCCGACGACCCGGACGGCCTCGGGGACGCTCTCGCCGGCCACGTAGCGCGAGACGACCGAACTGCTCCCCGGGGCGCTGGTGACCGCCGTGCGGATGAGGTCGGAGTCGGAGATCTGCAGCAGGGCTGCGCGGAGGAGGTCGCTGGGGTCCACGCCCCTCAGGCTAGCCGGACGCTCAGGGGGTGCGGCGCCGCAGGGTGAGGCTTCCCAGGCCGAGCGCCAGCACGACCCAGAGCGCGATGACGCCCAGGCTGGGCAGGACGTCGCCCAGCGGCTCGGCGACGAGGCTGACGTCCTGCATCGCGTCGACGGCGTAGGACAGCGGCAGCACGTCGGACAGGAGCTCGAGCGGCCTGGGCATCTGGTCGCGGGGCAGCAGCAGGCCGCACAGGAGGAACTGCGGCAGGACGAAGGCCGGCATGAACTGCACCGCCTGGAACTCGGTGCGCGCGAACCCGCTCGCAAGCAGTCCCAGGGCGGTGCCGAGGAGGGCGTCGGCCAGGGCGACGACCACGAGGAGCCAGATGGGACCGACGATGTCGAGCCCGCCGACCCACACGGCGAAGGCCGTCGCGACCAGTGCCTGCACCACCGCCATGAGACCGAACGCGAGGGCGTACCCGAGCATGAGGTCGCCCTTGCCGAGCGGGGTGGTGAGGAGCCGCTCCAGGGTGCCGCTGGTGCGCTCGCGCAGGGTGGCGATGCTCGTGACGATGAACATGACGACGAAGGGGAACACCCCGAGCAGCGAGGGTCCGATGCGGTCGAAGACCTGCGGGGTGTCGGCGTACACCCAGGCGAGGAGCCCGAGCAGCACGCACGGGACGACGAGCATCAGGGCGACGGTGCGGTGGTCGCCGCGCAGCTGCGCGAGGATCCGGCCCGCGGTGGCGAGGGTGATGCGGGGGTTCACGCAGCCTCACCGCCCGGGCCCGTCGTGCGGGCGTCCTCGGCGTCGACGAGGGCGAGGAAGGCCTGCTCGGCGTCAGGGGTCCCGGTGCGCTCGAGGAGCTCGGGGAGCGTGGAGTCGTTGAGGACCCGGCCCTCGCGCAGGAGGAGCAGCCGGTCGCAGCGCACGGCCTCGTCCATGACGTGGCTCGACACGAAGACGGTGCGGCCCTCCTGCTTCGCCAGCCGGCGGAACATCGCCCAGAGGTCGCGGCGCAGGACGGGGTCGAGGCCGACGGTCGGCTCGTCGAGGACGAGGACCTCCGGGTCGCCCACGAGCGCGCAGGCGAGGCTGACGCGCGACTCCTGGCCCCCGGAGAGGTTGTCGACCCGGTCGTCGGCATGGTCGACGAGGTCGACCGCCTCGATCGCCCGGTCGGCCTCCCCCGCACCGACGCCGAGGACGCGGGCGAAGTAGCGGGCGTTGTCGCGCACCGTGAGGTCCCCGTAGACGCTCGGCGCCTGCGTCACGTAGGCGACCCGGCGCCGCAGGCCAGGCGAACCGGCCGGCTCGCCGAGGACCGTCACCGTGCCGCCCGCGACGACCTGCACGCCCACGACGGCCCGCATGAGGGTCGACTTGCCGCCACCGCTGGGGCCGAGGAGCCCGACGACCTGGCCGCGGGGGACGCGGACCGAGAGGTCCGGGAGCACCTCGCGACCGCCCCGGACGACCCGGAGGTGCTCGACGAGGACCGCGTCGTCGTCGCCGCTCGCACGCTGCGTCATGCATCGAACGTCCCACTGCGGGGGCCCGTCGGCAAGCCCCCGCACGGGGCTCGCCCTCGGTAGCGTGCCGGCATGTCACTCCTGCGACCGCTCCACCGCCCGTACCCGGACGACGAGTACACCGGGGACGGCGGCGAGGCGACGGCCTGGGTGCGCCCCGATTCGACGCCGCCGGACCTCGAGTACGCGAACGGCGGCACCTGCGAGTACCTCGCCACGGGCGACACCACCGGCGGCCTCTACGGCCTGTACCGGTGGACCTTCGGCGACGAGGAGTCCGGCCCGGCCCCGCACTTCCACCGCGCCATCACCGAGTCGTTCTACGTCCTCGAGGGCGAGGTGCGGCTCTATGACGGGAACGGCTGGGTCACGGGGCGGTCGGGCGACTTCCTCCACGTGCCCGAGGGCGGCCTGCACGCCTTCAGCGGGGGTGGTGGAGCGCGGATGCTCCTGCTGTTCACGCCGGGTGCGCCGCGCGAGGACTACTTCGAGACCCTGGCCGCGGTCGGCCGTGGCGGCACGCTGACCGACGACGAGCGGGCGCAGTTCATGCTCCAGCACGACACCTACTGGGTCTGACTCCCCCGCGCCCCGCGTTCGGCGTCGCCCGAGCCCCGGGACCTCGTCGTAAGTGCTCGAGTGGCTGTCGTGGCAACCGCCTGAGCGCACGCGGCATGGTTTGGCGGTGGCGCAGGTCTCGCGCCTCAGCAATACGGGCACCGGGACCGATGGTCAGAGGATCACGCAGCCGGACCGACGTTCAGAGGCTCACGGGCCGAGCTCCCTGTCGATCAAGGGTCCCATCGAGGGGTTCTGCACCTTGCCCAGGAGCAGGAACAGTCGACGGACGTGGTTGCCGGACTGGTGCACTTGCTCGGTTCGGGCGTCAGCCAGCCGCAACAGGGCCGGCATGGCCGACACGCCCCCAGCGCGCTGGGCGTCCTGGTGCGACGCCGCAAGGGCTACCGTCTGCTCCTCGGCGGCGTCAACCATCGCGTACCCGCGAGCGGCGACGCTGGCGGTTTCCGGCTCGAGGTAGACCGATGAATGAAGGTGCAGATCAGCCACCTTCGACTGCGTCTGCGAGCCCTCCTGCTCGAATCTCTGTTGCCAGGACTCGAATGCGGCGTTGAACGAGGGAGCATCGCCGTCGTCGATGGCTCTCCTCATCTTCCGTAGTTCACGGCGCAGGTCGAGGTACAGCCCGGTCACCTCGCCGTATGCGGCACTGAGCCGAGCCATGAGCGCGCTCCTGTTCTCGTGCAAACGGTCGCGGGTCGCCTGGTCGCCGTGCGCCTTGCGGTCCTGTTCCGCCTGCACGGCCTGAGCGGAGCGATCAGCTGCTGCGGTCCTCGCCGTCGTGCTCGCCGACCACCACGCACCCGCGATGGCACCCAAGATCACGCAGAGACCGGCCGTCACGGTCTGGAGGAAGGCGGACTCAAAGAACGTGTCCATGAACCATCGTCCCACCAACCGTTGCGTCCATGCCAGCCTGCAGTGGCAACCTCAGCCGGCGGAGGCGAGGTGGAGGCGGGCGAAGGCGAGGGACTCGGCGAGGTCGAGCTCGCGCTGCGCGTCCCCCACCCGCCGGGTCGCGACCTCGATGATGACGTGGCCCGAGTGGCCCTGTGCCGCAAGGGCTTCGAGCACCTCGGCACACGGCTGGCCCCCGCGCCCCGGCACCAGGTGCTCGTCGAGGGGTGAGCCGACGCCGTCGGCGAGGTGCAGGTGGGTGAGCCGATCGCCGAGGTCACGCGCCATCTGCAGCGCGTCGGAGCCGGCGGTCGCCGTGTGCGAGAGGTCGAGCGTCACGTGGTCGTAGGGCTGCGGCACCGGGTCCCAGTGCGGCAGGTACGCCTCGACCTCCCGCGAGCGCGGCCCCCGCCACGGGTACATGTTCTCGACGGCCAGCCGGATGCCGGTGTCGTGCTCGCGCAGCGCCACCCCGTCGACGAAGCCGGCCGCGTACTCGCGCTGCCAGCGGAAGGGCGGGTGGAGGACCACCGTGTCGGCCCCGAGCTCGAGCGCCAGCTCGATGGAGCGGTCGACCTTGTCCCAGGGACTCGTCCCCCACACCCGCTGGCTGATGAGCAGGGTCGGCGCGTGGACCGACAGGACCGGCACGCCGTGGAGCTCGGACAGCGAGCGCAGGGCGCCGGCCTCGCGGGTCACCGGGTCGGTCCACACCATGACCTCGACCCCGTCGTACCCGAGGCGGGACGCGACCTCGAACGCGGTCGCGCAGTTCTCGGGGTAGACCGACGCGGTGGAGAGCCCGATCCGCGCCCGCGGAACGGCCACCGGCCGGGTGCGGCCGGTCCCGCGACGAGGGCGGGGCGGCACGGCTCAGCTCATCCTGTCCAGGTGCCGGAGGATGACGCCCTCGCGCAGCGCCCAGGGGCAGATCTCGAGCCGGTCGAGGCCGAGCAGGTCCATCGTCGCCTCCGCGACGATGGCGCCGGCAAGCAGCTGGTGGGCCCGCGGGCCCGACACCCCGGGGAGGCCGGCACGCTCGGCGGCGGTCATCCGGGCGATCTCGGGCAGGCGGGCGGACAGGCTCGCGCGGTCGAGGTGCCGCTCGGTGTACATCCCCTCGCCGCTCGGCGCCGCCCCGCAGATCCGGGCGAGCGAGCGCATCGTCTTCGACGTCCCCACGGCGCGGTCGGGGGCGCCGGCCTTGCTGAGGGGGCGGAGCTGGGCGGCGATGGCGGCGCGCACCTTGCGTCGCACCTCGCGGACGGTCTCGACCGACGGGGGGTCGCCGGCGAGCAGGTCGCGGGTCACCCGGCCGGCGCCCAGCGGGAGGGACACCGCGACGTCGGGGTCCTCGTCGATGCCCTGGGCGAGCTCGAGCGAGCCGCCCCCGATGTCCGCGACGAGCAGGGTTCCGGCCGACCAGCCGAACCAGCGGCGGGCCGCGAGGAAGGTGAGGCGCGCCTCCTCCTCGCCGCTGAGGACGTCGAGCGAGATGCCGGTCTCCTCGGTCACGTGGGCGAGGACCTCGACCCCGTTGGGGGCCTCGCGGATCGCGCTCGTGGCGAAGGCACGCACGTCCTCGACGCCCTGGTCCTCGGCGACCTGGGCGCACTGCGCGACGAACGCCGCCAGCCGGTCACGGCCCTCGTCGGCGATGCGGCCGTCGTCGGTGACGTGCTCGGACAGGCGCAGGTCGATCTTGTGCTTGCTCGCGGGCAGCGGCTGGGCGCCGGGGTGCGCGTCGACGACGAGGAGGTGGACCGTGTTCGATCCGACGTCGACCACCCCGAGGCGCATGCGCCCAACGTAGTGGGTGACGAGGGTCGCCCATAGGCTGGGGCGCGTGCCAGAGACGCCGCTCGACATCCCCCGCACCTGGGCCGAGTTCGCCGACCCGGCGAACGCCAACCAGCGCTTCCGCGTCGACCTCACCTGGCTCACCTCGAGCTGGACGTGCATCTTCGGCTCGGGGTGCAGGGGCATCTACGCCGACCGCCCCGACGACGGGTGCTGCACCCTCGGTGCGCACTTCACCGACGACGACGACGTCGAGCGGGTCCGGGCGGTCGTGGCCGAGCTCGGAGAGGACGAGTGGCAGCACCACCCCGGCCACGGCAGGCGTGGTGACAAGGCCCCGTCGCGGCTGTCGGCGTGGACCGAGAAGGAGGACGGCGCCCGCAAGACCAAGGTCGTCGACGGCGCCTGCATCTTCCTCAACCGGCCCGGTTTCCCCGCCGGCGCGGGGTGCGCCCTGCACCAGCACGCCGTCCTCGCCGGCACGCCCCCCCACGAGGCGAAGCCCGACGTCTGCTGGCAGCTGCCCGTCCGGCGCAGCTACCGCACCGTGGAGCAGCCCGACGACACCACGTACCTCGAGGTGACGATCGCCGAGTACGACCGCCGCGGCTGGGGGCCGGGCGGCCACGACCTCGACTGGTACTGCTCGAGCAACCCGGAGGCGCACGTCGGCCGCGAGCCGGTGTTCCGCAGCAACCGGGCCGAGCTGACGACCCTCATGGGCGAGCCGGCCTACACGGCCCTCGCGGTGCGGTGCGAGGCGCACCTCGACACCGTCCGCCGGGCCAGGTCGGCCGGCGCCCGCACCCTGCTGCCGCTCCTCGTCCACCCGGCCACCCTCGAGGCCGACGCCGTCGGAGGTCGGCGCCCGCGGGTCCCGCGCCGCGAGGGCGCCGTCGCCGAGGGGGCACCCGGTGCCAACGAGCCGGCGCACCCGGTGCCGCCGACGGACGGCAGCAAGGCGGCCAAGGCGGCCAAGGCCGCCAAGGGCGGGAAGCCGCCGCGCACCACGTGATCCGCAGCCCCAACATCTGGGACGCCCCCGACGCCTACGAGGTCGAGAACGAGGCCTGCGACCGCGCGGGGGTCATCGACACGACGATGGCGGCCCTTCACCCCCTCGAGGACGCCGTGCTGCTCGACGTCGGGTGCGGGACCGGGTTCCACCTGCCGCGCTTCGCGTCGCGAGGTGCCCGCGTGGTCGGCATCGAGCCGCACCTGCCGCTGGTCCACCGAGCACGGCAGCGTCTCGCCACCGCCGGACTGCGTTCTGGGCCAATGGTTCTCGCCGGCCGGGCCGAGCACCTCCCGGTGGCCGACGGGTCGGCCGACGTCGTCCACGCCCGGTGGGCCTACTTCTTCGGCGCCGGGTGCGAGCCCGGGCTCGCCGAGCTCGGGCGGGTCCTGCGGCCCGGGGGCGTCGCCGTCCTCGTCGACATCGACGCGACCCGGTCGACCTTCGGCTCGTGGTTCTCCAGCGCCTACCCCGCCTACGATCCCGTTGCGGTACAGCGGTTCTGGGACCGCCGGGGTTTCACGACCGAGCGGCTCACGATCCAGTGGACCTTCGACCGCCGCGAGGACCTCGACGCCGTGGTGCGCATCGAGCTCCCGCCGGGACCCGCCGAGGCCTTCCTCGCCGGCCACGACGGGCTCGGCGTCGACTACGCCGTCGCCCTGCGCCACCGCCGGTTCTGAGCCTGCACCACCGCCTGGACCTGAGCCCGGTGGCTCACCGTGACTCCAGCACCGCCGTGAGCCGCCGCAGGTCCTTGGTCGTGGCACGCTCCATCGCCTTGGCCATGACGGGCGCGGCGACCGCGCCGAAGCCCGACGGCGACCCGTGGTTGCGCAAGGTCATCCTCGTCGAGCCGGTCGGCAGGTCCTCGAAGGTGTACGTCGTCGACATGGGGAACGGGCCCGACGCGGTGGCCATCGTCAGCCGCTCTCCGGGGACGAGCTCGGTCACCTCGTAGGTGTACTCGATGGTGCGGCCGAGGAAGCGCGCCACGAACCGCATGCGGCTCCCGACCTCCACCGGCTCACGGGTGAGGAGCTCGACCGAGCGGATGTTCGCGTACCACCGCGGGGCGTTGCGCGGGTCGCTCGCGAAGGCGGCGACCTCGACCCGGGGCGCGCGGATGTCGGCCTGCACCGTCACGTCGACGTCCACGTCGTCCTCCTGTCGTCGGTCCATCCTCTCCCGGCAGGCCCCGCTGCGGACCCGACTCCGCGACATCCACGGACGGACGTGACTCCAGTGCACGGCGACGGCGGGCGTGGGAAGGTGGTGGCCATGTCAGCGCCCAGCCCACCGGACGGCACGCGTGGAAAGAGCTTCGAGGACGCAGACCTGCGGGGGGCCCGGTTCGTGCGCTCCGACCTCTCCGGGGCCGTGATGCGCGGGGTCGACGTCGCGGGGGCGGACATCGACGCCCCCTGGCTGCTCGACGGCGAGAGCGTGCTGCGCGTCAACGGCGTCGACGTGGCCCCGTTCGTCGACGCCGAGCTGGACCGTCGCTTCCCGGGACGGGCCGACAGGCGGGCCACCGACCCGGACGGGCTGCGTGCCGCGTGGGCTGCGCTCGAGCGCGCGTGGGACGACGCCATCGGGCGGGTCGCGGGCATGCCGCCGGGAACACCCGAGGTCAGCGTCGACGGCGAGTGGTCGTTCGCGCAGACCCTGCGACACCTCGTCATGGCGACCGACACGTGGCTGCGCGGGGCGGTGCAGGGGGTCGAACACCCCTACCACCCGATCGGCCAGCCCCACGTGGAGTACGAGACCGACGGGCACGACCCGTCGGTCTTCTCGACGCGCGCGCCGTCCTTCGCCGACGTCCTCGCGGTGAGGGCGGGCCGCGTCGCCATGGTGCGCGAGTTCCTCGCCGGTGTGACCGCTGACGACCTGGCCGCGGTGCGCCGCAACCCGTGGTCACCCGAGCACCCCGAGACCACGCTCTCCTGCCTGCACACCGTCCTGGAGGAGGAGTGGGAGCACCTGCGCTACGCGGTGCGCGACCTGGACACCATCGAGGCGCGGCCCCGGACCTAGCCCGCGGCGTCGGCGAGGTCGAGGGCGATGTCGACGATCGGCGAGGAGTGGGTGAGGCCGCCCACCGAGAGGAAGTCCACCCCGGTCGCGGCGTACGCGGCCGCGACGTCCAGGCTGAGCCCGCCCGTGGCCTCGAGCTCCACCGCCTCGCCGGTGGCACGCACGGCCTCGACCGTGGCGCGGAGCAGGTCGGTGGGCATGTTGTCGCACAGCAGGAACCGCGCCCCCGCACCCACGGCCTCGAGCGCCTCCGCGGTCGTCGTCACCTCGACCTGCACGGGGACGTCGGGGAACTGCTCACCGATGGCGTCGATGGCCGCGGTGAGGCTCCCCGCCGCGAGCTTGTGGTTGTCCTTGACCATCGCGCAGTCGTACAGGCCCATCCGCTTGTTCGTGCCGCCGCCGCAGCGCACCGCGTACTTCTCCAGGGCCCGCATCCCCGGGGTCGTCTTGCGGGTGTCGAGGACCATCGCGCCCGACCCCTCGAGCTCGTCGGCCCAGCGCCGGGTGTGCGTCGCCACCCCCGACGTGCGGGACAGGACGTTGAGGATGGTGCGCTCCGCGACGAGCGTCGTGCGGGTCGAGCCCGTGAGCGTCGCGAGGTGGGTTCCGCGCGCGACGCGCGCCCCGTCCTCCACGTGCGGCACGACGGCGACCGGCCCGCTCGGCAGCCGGCCCGCCACGGCGTCCAGGACCAGGGCGGCCACCGGCAGCCCCGCGACGACGCCGTCGGCACGGGCCACGAGCACGGCGACCGACAGCTGGTCGGCCGGGATCGTCGCCATCGTCGTGACGTCGGTCCCGGTGCCCAGGTCCTCGTCGAGGGCCCGCTCCACGAGGAGGCGCGCCTCGCCCTCGGGGAAGCCGTGGTCGGCGACGGCGTCGGTCATGAGGGCCCCTCGGGGGTGTCGTTGGCCGGTCCCGGGACCGGGCGCTCGGTGAGGACGAGCGAGCCGTCGGCGGCCCTGGTCGTCGTGAGGTGGGTGAGCCACCGGGCATCGTCGCGGTCGGGACGGTCAGAGCGGATGTGCCCGCCGCGCGTCTCGGCCCTGGCGTGCGCGGCCTGCGAGAGCAGCTGGCCCAGGTGCAGCAGGTTCGTCGTCTCCCACGTGAGCGGGCCGGGCTCGGCGCCGGTCGGGGGCAGGGCCGCGAGGTGGGCGAGGGCGGTCATGGCCTGTGCGGTCGACGCGCCGGAGCGCACCGGGCCCGAGCCGTGCGTCATCGCCCGCTGGAGCTCGAGGCGGCGCGAGGAGTCCAGGACCGCGGTGTCGCCGTCGACGACGGGCGTGCGCAGCGGCAGCTCGTCGCGGGCGAGGCGGGCGGTGACGTCGTCGGCGATCCGGTGGGCGAAGACCAGTCCCTCGAGCAGCGAGTTCGAGGCGAGCCGGTTGGCCCCGTGGACCCCCGTGCACGAGCACTCGCCGCACGCGTAGAGCCCGTCGACCGAGGTGCGCCCGAGCAGGTCGGTCTCCACGCCGCCCGAGGCGTAGTGCTGCGCGGGTGCGACCGGCAGCAGCTCGGTGGCGGGGTCGAAGCCCAGCTCGCGGCACCGGGCCACGATCGACGGGAAGCGTCCCTGAAGGAACGCGCGCCCGAGGTGCCGGGCGTCGAGCCAGACGTGGTCGACGCCCTGGTCGCGCATGACGTCGAGGATGGCGCGGGCCACGACGTCGCGCGGGGCGAGGTCGGCCAGCTCGTGGCGGCCCTGCATGATCCGCACCCCGGCGCCGTCGACGAGGAAGGCGCCCTCACCGCGCACCGCCTCGGAGATGAGCGGCTGCTGCCCGGTCGACCCCTCGCCGAGGAAGAGCACCGTCGGGTGGAACTGGACGAACTCGAGGTCGGTGACGCGCGCCCCGGCCCGCAGCGCGGCGGCCATCCCGTCGCCCGTCGCGACGGGCGGGTTGGTCGTCGAGGTGTAGATCTGGCCGAGGCCGCCGGTCGCGAGGACGACCGCGCGGGCGTGCGCGGCACCGACCCCGTCGACCTGCCCCTCGCCGATGACGTGCAGCGTGACCCCGCAGACCGACCCGTCGGCGGCGGTGAGGAGGTCGACGACGAGGGCGTGCTCGATGACCTCGATGCCCGGGTCGTCGCGCACCCGGTCGAGCGCCGCGATGAGCGCCCGGGAGATCTCGGCCCCGGTCGCGTCACCCCCGGCGTGGGCGATGCGGTCGCGGTGGTGCCCGCCCTCGCGGGTCAGCTTGATCTCGCCGCCCGCGTCGCGGTCGAACTCGGCGCCGAGCGCCACGAGCTCGCGGACCCGGTCGGGCCCCTCGGTGACGAGCGTCCGCACGGCGTCGACGTCGCACAGCCCGACCCCCGCCACGAGGGTGTCGTGGAGGTGCTCCTCGGCGGTGTCCTCGGGGTGCAGGGCCGCGGCGATGCCCCCCTGCGCCCACTGCGTCGACCCGGCCGACAGCACGGTCTTGGTGACGAGGAGGACGCGGTCGACCCGCTCCCTCAGCCGCAGCGCGCAGGTGAGCCCGGCGATGCCCGACCCCACGACGACGACGTCGGCGGTCGCGGTCCAGCCCGGGGGGGAGGCGGTGAGCCGCCGCGGGATCCGCACGGGGACACCGGGGACGGGGGCGGTCGCCATCGGGGCGTCAGACGTCGGCGCGAGCGTGGGGGACGTCGGACAGCACGTCGCGCGCGCCCCCGCCCGGACCGACGAGGACGGGGGTGTTGTCGATGAGCCGCGTCGTGCCCACCCGGGCCGCCACGGCGAGCAGCGCCTCGCCCCGGTACCACTCGGGGACGTCGGCGAGCGTGTGCGGGTGGACGAGGACGAGGTAGTCGACGAGGGCCAGCGGCTCCTCCACGAGCACCTCGCGGGCGGCACGGCGCACGGCCGACGGCCCGAAGGTGGCCACCTCTGCGCCGGCGCGCAGCGCCCGGCTCAGGCAGAGCGCCACCTCGCGGTCGGAGTCCGTGAGGTACATGTTGCGGCTGCTCATCGCCAGGCCGTCGTGCTCGCGCACCGTGGGGACCGACACGATGTCGACCGGGAAGTCGATGTCGCGCACCATCCGGCGGATGAGGAGGAGCTGCTGCGCGTCCTTCTGGCCGAAGTAGGCGCTGCGGGCGGCGGTGAGGTGGAGCAGCTTGCCGACGACGGTGAGGACGCCGTCGAAGTGCCCGGCCCGCGAGGCGCCCTCCAGCACCTCACCGAGCGGGCCGGCCGAGACCCGCACGCCGGGGTCGCCGTCGGGGTAGACGACGTCAGGCGTCGGGGCGAACACGACGTCGACGCCCGCCCCCGTGCAGATCAGCATGTCGGCGTCGAAGGTGCGCGGGTAGCGGGACAGGTCCTCCTTCGGCCCGAACTGCAGGGGGTTGAGGAAGATCGTCACCACGACGTGGGCGTGCCGCTGCCGCGCGGCCCTGATGAGCTGGGCGTGGCCCTCGTGCAGCGCCCCCATCGTCATGACGACGGCGACGTCGCGGCTCGGCAGCGCCTCGCGGGCCGCCTTGAGCTCCTCGCGCGTGTGCGCGACGACGGGGGTCGTGGTGGTCGTGGTCACTCAGGGCTCCTGGTCGGAGAGGGTGTCGAGGAGGGGCTCGGCGTCGGCGGGGCGCAGGCGGCCGCTGTCGAGGGCGCGCAGCGCGGTGGCGCGGGCGAGGGCGACGTAGGTCCTGCGGATCTCGGGCGCGAGCCGGTCGAGCTCGCGCAGGTGGTCCTCCACGGTACCGACGTCGCCGCGGGCGACCGGGCCCGTGAGGGCTGCGTCACCCAGCCTCAGCGCGTTGTCGAGGGCGGCGCGCATCAGGGGTCCGAGGACCCGGCGCGGCTCGGCGACCCCGGCCCGCGACAGCAGCTCCATCGCCTCGCTCGTCAGGGTCACGAGGTGGTTCGCGCCGTGGGTGAGGGCGGCGTGGTAGGCCGCGCGGTCCTCCTCGGCGACCCAGACCGGGTCGCCGCCCATCTCCACGACGAGGGCCTCGGCGACGGGGCGCAGGACCTCGTCGGTGGTGACGCCGAACGCGCAGTCGGTGAGGCGGTCGAGGTCCATGGAGGTGCCGGTGAAGGTCATCGCCGGGTGGAGGGCGAGCGGGAGGACGTGGTGCGGCCGCACCGGCTCGAGGATGCCGACGCCGTGGCGGCCGCTCGTGTGGACGACGATCTGCCCGGCCTGCCACGCGCCCGTGGCGGCCAGGCCCGCGACGAGGTCGGCCAGGGCGTCGTCGGGCACGGCGAGGATGACGAGCTCGGCGCCCTCGACGACCGTGGGCACGTCGGCGAGCGGGACCGCGGGCAGCAGGTCGGCGGCCCGGGCGCGGCTGGCGTCGGACACGGCGTAGGCGCCGGTGACCCGGTGCCCGGCCCGCAGGAGGGCCGCCCCGAGGACCGCGCCGACGCGGCCCGCGCCGACGACGCCGACGGCCAGGCGGGCGGGGTGCTCGATGCCGTCCACAGCCGTGCACGCTACCGCCAGGACCGGGTCGGGTGCCGAGGTGGCCGCCCGGGCAGCCACCTGAGCACCCGACACCGGGGATACGGTGCGGGACGTGATGCTCCCCTGGCGCGACGCGTGGCACGAGGCGCTGTACGGCGCCTCGGGCTTCTACCGTGCGGCCGAGGGGCCGGCGGGGCACTTCACGACCTCGACCCACGGGCCGCTGGGCGTCGTGCTGGCGGAGGCGGTCGGGCGGCTGGCCGAGCGCGAGGGCGCCACCCACGTCGTCGACGTCGGCTGCGGCCGCGGCGAGCTGCTCACCCACCTCCGGGCGGCACGGCCCGACCTGCGGCTCACCGGGGTCGACGTCGTCGACCGCCCCCCGTCCCTGCCCGATGACGTGGCGTGGCTGCCGTCCCCGGGAGGCGCCGTGCTCCCGGACGGGCTGCGCGACCTCGAGGACGTCCTCGTCGTCGCCCACGAGTGGCTCGACGTCGTGCCCTGCACCATCGTCGAGGTCGATGACGACGGGGTGCCGCGCACCGTCCTCGTCGACGCGCAGGCTCGGGCCGAGGACGTCTCGGGGGACCTCGCCCCCGAGGACGCCGCCTGGTGCGCCGAGCACTGGCCGCTGGGCGGGCTGCCGCCGGGCACCCGGGTCGAGGTCGGCCTCGCGCGCGACCGCGCCTGGCACGACCTCGTGGCCCGGGTCCGCCGGGGGACCCTCCTGGCGGTCGACTACGGCCACACCCGGGTGACCCGGCCCCCCTCGGGCACGCTCGTCGGGTACCGGGACGGCACGCTCGTCCCCGCGCTGCCCGACGGCACCTGCGACCTCACGGCCCACGTCGCCGTCGACTCCCTGGAGCAGGACGAGCGGACGACGCAGCGCGACGCGCTGCGCGACCTGGGCGTCCGCGCCGCGACCCCGCCCGTCGACCTCGCGCGCACCGACCCGGCCGGCTACCTGCGGGCCCTCGCCGCGTCGTCGGCCGCGGCCGCGCTCACCGACCCCGGCGGGCTCGGGGGGTTCGCCTGGGTGCTCCGGCGCGTGGGATGAGCGACAGGCCGTGGGGCAGACTGTCGGCGTGACCTCCGGGACCGAGCCGCGCGCCCTCGACATCGGCATGGGCGCCGGCGGGCTGGCCACCGCCGACATGGTGCTCAACATCGGTCCGCAGCACCCCGCCACCCACGGCGTGCTGCGGCTGCGGGTCGTCCTCGACGGGGAGCGCATCATCTCCGCCGAACCGATCGTCGGCTACATGCACCGCGGCGCCGAGAAGCTGTTCGAGGTCCGCGACTACCGCCAGATCACCGTCCTGGCGAACCGCCACGACTGGCTGTCGGCGTTCGGCAACGAGCTCGGTGTCGTCCTCGGCGTCGAGGCGATGCTCGGGATGGAGGTGCCGGAGCGGGCTGTGTGGCTGCGCACCCTGCTCGCCGAGCTGAACCGGGTTCTCTCGCACCTGATGTTCCTCGGGTCCTACCCGCTCGAGCTCGGGGCCATCACGCCGATCTTCTACGCGTTCCGTGAGCGCGAGGAGCTCCAGGCGGTCATGGAGGAGGCGTCCGGCGGGCGGATGCACTACATGTTCAACCGGGTCGGCGGACTCAAGGAGGACGTCCCGGCTGGGTGGCTGGGCCGCGTGGAGTCGGCGGTGGCAGCCGTCCGCCGTCGCCTGCCCGACCTCGAGTCGATGATCGTCGGCAACGAGATCCTCAACGCCCGCACCCGCGGGGTCGGCGTCCTCGACGTCGCGACCTGCCAGGCCTTCGGGGTCTCCGGGCCGATCGCCCGCGCGGCCGGCCTCGACCTCGACCTGCGCCGCGACGACCCCTACCTCGCCTACCCGACCCTCTTCGGGCCCGGCGGTCCGGGCCGGGTCGTCACCCGCACGGAGGGCGACTGCCTGGCCCGCCTCGAGGTGCTCCTCGAGCAGGTGCACGTCAGCCTCGACCTCGCGGACGCCTGCCTCGACACCCTGGCGAGCCTGCCCGCGGGCCCGGTGAACCAGCGCCTGCCCAAGGTCCTCAAGGTGCCCGAGGGCGAGCGCTACACCGCCACCGAGAACCCCCTCGGCCTCAACGGCTACTACCTCGTGTCGCGCGGCGAGAAGACCCCGTGGCGCCTCAAGCTGCGCTCGGCGTCGTTCAACAACGTCCAGGTGCTCTCGAGCGTCCTGCCCGGGTGCCTCGTCTCCGACATGGTCGCCGTCCTCGGCTCGATGTTCTTCGTCGTCGGCGACGTCGACAAGTAGCCCCGCGGACGCAGGGGGGTCAGCGCACCGCGTCGTCACGACGTTCGCGGCCGGTCTCGCCACGCTCGTCGTCGGGCGGGTCGACCCGGCACCAGCGCTGGGCCACCAGCCCGGCCGTCGCGAGAGCCACACCCGTGAGGGCCAGAGCCAGAAGGGGCAGCAGCCTCATCCGGTTCGCGACGAGCGACAGGTCAGTGGCGACGACGGCCAGCTGCCCGAGGTACCAGCCCGCCGCGAGCGAGCCGGTGAGGGAGGCCGCCTGGGCGAGGACGAGGACTCGCGCCGCGCGCAACGGGTCCAGCGGCGCCGTCGCCCGCCCCCGCAGGTAGCGCCGCACCGGCCGGGCCATCCACAGCACCAGCGCGCCCATGACGACGATGAGGACGCCCGCCAGCACCGGCGGGCGTGGCACGAGGGACCCCGACCGGGTGAACAGGGTGAACGTGACGAACGCGACCACCCCGGACAGCAGCGCGGACAGCACGAGGGTGGGGATCCGGATCTCTCGGTGGCTCATCGGGACTCAGGGCCCTTCGTCGAGGTCGGGGTGGTGCGGCGGCGGACGTCGGTCGTGTCGAGCCCGGCGACGAGGTCGGCGACGGCCACCACGGCCTCGCCCACGCGCAGGGCCGCCTCGGGGTCGGCGTCGAGCCACGGCACGAGGACGAAGCCGCGCTCGTGGGCGCGGGGGTGCGGCAGGGTCAGTCGCTCGCGCCCGGACACGACGTCGGTGCCCGCGCCGGGGTCGCCGTACTGGACGAGGTCGAGGTCGAGGGTCCGTGGGCCCCAGCGCACCTCGCGGCTGCGGTCGAAGCCCGCCTCGACGCCGTGCAGCTCCCGCAGCAAGGACGTCGGGGACAGCGTCGTGCGACCCACGAGGACGGCGTTGACGTAGTCGGGCTGACCCGCCGGACCCCCGACGGGCGTGGTGTCGAAGTGGGCCGACACCCGCACCGTGGTGAGGCCGACGTCCAGCTCGAGCTCGGCCGCGGCGGCGGCCAGCGTGTCCTCGGGGGTGTCCTCGCCCCGCAGGAGGTTGGCCCCCAGCGCGATGACGACGGGTACGGCCTCGCGCCGCCGGACGATGCGCACGGTGACGTCGCCGAAGGGAACGCCGACCGGCGCCTGGGGCTTGTGGACCGTGACGGTGACCTCGTCGACCTCGCTGTGCCGCAACGCATCCGAGGCGATGACCTCGGCGAGGCGCTCGATGAGGTCGAACGGCTCGCCCTCGATGCGGGCGAGCGCTGCCGCCCCGATCTCGCCGTAGTTCACCGTGTCGGCGAGGTCGTCGCCCAGCCCGGCGGCGGTGAGGTCGACGGCCACCTCGACGTCGACGACGAACTCCTGCCCCTCGCGCCTCTCGTGCTCGAAGACCCCGTGGAAGCCCCGTCCGCGGACCCCCGACAGGGTGATGCGGTCGCGGGCCACCCCGGAGCCGGTCACGCGCCACCCCGCAGGGCGTCGGCGACGTCGAGGGCGTCGACGGTCCCGGCGACGTCGTGCACGCGCACGGCCCAGACGTCGTGCTGCGCCGCGTAGAGGGTCGTCGCCGCGGTGGCGACGTCGCGCTCGAGCGGCGCGCGCTCGGTCTCCGGCGTGCGCCCGACGAGGCCGAGGAACTTCTTGCGCGACGCGCCGAGGACGAGCCGGTGCCCCAGGGCCGACACCTCGTCGAGGCGGCGGAGCAGCTCCCAGTTGTGGTGCGCGAGCTTGGCGAAGCCGAGTCCCGGGTCGAGCAGGACGTCGCCGGCAGCGACGCCGTCCGCGACGAGGGCCTCCACCCGGGCGGTGAGCTCGGCACAGACGTCGGCGACGACGTCGGCGTAGCGGGCCCGGCTCTGCATGTCGGCGCTGTGCCCGCGCCAGTGCATCGCGATGATCGGCACGCCGCGCTCGGCGACGAGCGGGCCCATGTCGGGGTCGGCCAGCCCCCCGCTCACGTCGTTGACGAGCGTCGCCCCGGCATCGAGGGCAGCCGCGGCGACCTCGGCACGCATCGTGTCGACCGAGACGGGCGCCAGGGCCGACAGCCCGGCGACGACGGGGATGACGCGGCGCAGCTCCTCCGCCGTGCTGGGCCGCTCGGCGCCCGGTCGCGTCGACTCCCCACCGACGTCGAGGAGGTCGGCGCCCTGCGCCACGAGGTCGCGCCCGTGGGCCAGCGCGGCCTGCGGCGTGAACCAGGCACCACCGTCGCTGAACGAGTCGGGGGTGACGTTGACGACGCCCATGACGAGCGGCCGGCCGGTGCTGCGGGCGCTCGGCAGGGTCACCGGCGGCTCACCGCTTGCCGCCGAGGAGCAACGACATCGCCTCGGCCCGCGTCGCGGGGTCGCGGAGCTGGCCGCGGACCGCCGAGGTGATGGTGCGCGACCCGGGCTTCTGCACGCCGCGCATCGACATGCACAGGTGCTCGGCCTCGACGACGACGATGACGCCCGCGACGCCGAGGTGCTCGACGAGCGCATCGGCGATCTGCGTCGTGATCTGCTCCTGGACCTGGGGGCGCCGGGCGAAGACCTCGACGAGGCGACCGAGCTTGCTCAGGCCGGTGACCTTGCCGTCCTCGGCGGGGATGTAGCCGATGTGGGCGACCCCGTGGAAGGGCAGCAGGTGGTGCTCACACGTCGAGTACATCGGGATGTCGCGCACGATGATCAGCTCTTCGTGCTCGATCGAGAAGGTCTTGGACAGCACGTCGGCCGGGTCCTGCCGCAGCCCGGCGTAGAGCTCGCGCGCCGCCTTGGCGACCCGGGCGGGGGTCTCGCGCAGGCCCTCGCGCTCGGGGTCCTCGCCGATGGCCACGAGGAACTCGCGGATCGCGGCCTCCGCCCGGGGGACGTCGACCGCCGGGGCGGCTCCCTCCGCGGGATCGGCGGTGGGCGTGCCGGCGAGATCGGGCTCAGGGCTCGACACGACCACCGTCCGGCACCTGGATGACCTTCGTCGCCGGGTGCTCCTCGTGGAGCGGGTCGGTGCCCTCGGCCGCGGCCTCGTCGATGGCCGCCTCGGTGCCGGGGTCACCCGGGTTCACGCGCGCGCCGGCGGGGGCGCCGGAGCCGTTGCTGCCGTTCATCGCGGCCTGCTCGGCCGGGGTCATGACCGGCGGGAGGTCGGACAGCGTGCGGCGCTCGCTCGACAGCCAGGTGGGCCGGTGCGGGGCCTTGCTGATGTCCTTGAACATCTCGGCGAGGTCGGCCGCGTTGAGCGTCTCCCTCTCGAGCAGCTCGAGGACGAGCCGGTCGAGCAGGTCGCGGTTGTCGTTGACGACGTACCAGGCCTCGTCGTGGGCGTCGTCGACGAGCCTGCGGACCTCCTCGTCGACGATGCCCGCCACCTGCTCGGAGTAGTCGCGCTCGTGGCCCATGTCGCGGCCGAGGAAGGGCTGGCCCTGGCTGCGCCCGAGCTTGATGGCGCCGACGCGCTCGCTCATCCCGTACTCGGTGACCATCGAGCGCGCCATCGCCGTGGCCTTCTCGATGTCGTTCGCGGCGCCGGTGGTGGGGTCGTGGAAGATGATCTCCTCCGCGACGCGGCCCCCGAGCGCATAGGCGAGCTGGTCGAGGATCTCGTTGCGCGTCGTCGAGTACTTGTCGTCGGTCGGCATGACCATCGTGTAGCCCAGGGCCCGGCCGCGCGGGAGGATCGTCACCTTCGTCACGGGGTCGAGGTGGTTCATCGCCGCGGCGACGAGGGCGTGGCCGCCCTCGTGGTACGCGGTGATCTTGCGCTCCTTGGCCGACATGATGCGGGTGCGCTTCTGCGGACCGGCGATGACGCGGTCGATGGCCTCGTCGAGGACCTCGTCGTCGATGAGCTTCTTGTCGCCGCGGGCGGTGAGCAGCGCGGCCTCGTTGAGGACGTTGGCCAGGTCGGCGCCGGTGAAGCCGGGGGTGCGCCGGGCGACGGCGAGCAGGTCGACACCGGCCGCGAGCGGCTTGCCCTGGCCGTGGACCTCGAGGATGCGGTGGCGCCCGATCATGTCGGGGTTCTCCACGGCGATCTGCCGGTCGAAGCGGCCCGGCCGCAGCAGGGCGGGGTCGAGGATGTCGGGCCGGTTCGTGGCCGCGATGAGGATGACGTTGGTCTTGACGTCGAAGCCGTCCATCTCGACGAGGAGCTGGTTGAGGGTCTGCTCGCGCTCGTCGTGCCCACCGCCCATCCCGGCGCCACGGTGGCGGCCGACGGCGTCGATCTCGTCGACGAAGACGATGGCCGGCGCGTTGGCCTTGGCCTGCTCGAAGAGGTCACGCACGCGCGAGGCGCCGACGCCGACGAACATCTCGACGAAGTCCGAGCCCGAGATCGAGTAGAACGGCACCCCGGCCTCCCCCGCGACCGCGCGGGCGAGGAGGGTCTTGCCGGTACCGGGCTGGCCGTAGAGCAGCACGCCCTTGGGGATCTTCGCGCCCACGGCGAGGAACTTGGCCGGCTCGCGGAGGAACTCGACGATCTCCTGGAGCTCCTCGACGGCCTCGTCGGCCCCGGCCACGTCGGAGAAGGTGACCTTCGGGGTGTCCTTCGTCGCGAGCTTGGCGCGCGACTTGCCGAACTGCATGACCCGCGAGCCGCCACCTTGCGCCTGGGTCATGAGGAACCAGAAGAGGCCGACGAGCAGCAGGACCGGGAAGAAGCTGATGAAGATGGTCCAGAAGGCGCTGTCGCCCTCGCGCTTGTCGTTGTAGCCGCCGGGCACGCCCGCGTTGACCGCGGCCACGATCTCCTCGCCGCGGGCGTCGATGAACTCGGCGCGGACCTTGGTCGCGTTGCGGACCTCCGTGGCCTCGTCGGTGAAGCTCTGGCCCGACTTGAGGTCCAGGCTGATGACGTTGTCGGTGGTCAGCTCGACCTTGGCGACCTTCTTGTCGGCGAGGAGCTTCTCGGCCTGGGAGGTCGTGATGGTCGAGTAGCCACCGTCACCGTCGAACGAGAAGACCGTCAGCATCACCACGACGACGGCGAGGACCCAGAAGACGGGGGTCCGGAAGATGCGCTTGAAGTCCATGTGGGTACGGAGCGTGGTGCTCCGGTCCTCCTGCTCGGGGTGGGCGGGCCGCCCGGCGTGGACGCCGGATGGGCGGGTACACGCTAGCAACGAGCCCCATCGGCCCGGTGTTCCGCGTGGTCAGGCGCGTCGAGGAGCGCCGTGGGGCGTCGGGGTCAGCTGTAGACGTGGGGGGCGAGGGTGCCGACCACGCGCAGGCCGCGGTAGGCCTCCGCGTAGTCCAGGCCGTAGCCGACGACGAACTCGTTGGGGATGTCGAAGCCGACCCACCGGACGTCGACCTCGACCTTGGCGGCGTCGGGCTTGCGCAGCAGCGTGCAGATCTCGACCGAGGCCGGGCTGCGGGACTCGAGGTTGGACTTGATCCACGACAGGGTCAGGCCGGAGTCGACGATGTCCTCGACGATGACGACGTGCCGGCCGCTGATGTCGGCGTCGAGGTCCTTGAGGATGCGCACGACACCGCTGCTCTTGGTCCCCGAGCCGTACGACGAGACGGCCATCCAGTCGACGGGGACGCTGACGGGCAGGGCACGCATGAGGTCGGCCATGACCATGACCGCGCCCTTGAGGACGCCGACGAGCAGCAGGTCCTTGCCCTCGTACTCGGCGGCGATGAGTCCCGCCAGCTCGTCGAGCTTCGCGTGGATCTGCTCCTCGGTGACGAGGACTCGTTCGAGGTCTGCTCCCATGTGGGCGGCGTCCACTGCGGCTCCTGTGCTGGTTGGGTCGCGGGGTTGGCGCTCCCATTAGACCCGAGTGGCCGCACCGATGGTGACCCGACCGTCGAACCGGCGCACCCGCAGGTCCCCGGGAGCGTGCACCGGGCCCTGGCCGCGCCACGCGGTGACGAGCCGGTCGCAGGCGTCGGTGTGCCGGCTCGAGACCTGCCCGGCGGGGGCGCCACCCGCGACGAGGAGGCGCCGCCAGACCCGGGTGCGCACGGCGCGGGGCAGCCCCGCGAGGGTGTCGACCGGCCAGGGACCCGCGCCGAGGGCGGCCGCGGCAGCGTCGGCGAGGGCGTCGAGGTGCTCGGCGTCGTCGCGCAGCAGGTCGGCGCTGCGGGCCAGGGCGGCCGCGACGCCGGGCCCCAGGTCGCGCTCGAGGTCGGCGAGGGCCCGGCGGGCCCGCACGCGGGTGACGGCCTCGTCCTCGTTCATCGGGTCGTCCCACCACGTGATGCCCTCGGCGGCGCACGCGGCGCGGGTCTGCTCGCGGGTGGTGCCGAGCAGGGGGCGCCGGTAGCGGTCGCGGGCAGCGGGCATCCCGGCGAGGGATCGCGCCCCGGAGCCGCGGACGAGCCCGAGCAGGACCTGCTCGGCCTGGTCGTCGCGGGTGTGCCCGAGGAGGACGACCGCGGCCCCGTGCCGGTCCGCGGCGGCGTCGAGGGCGGCGTACCGGGCGGCCCGGGCCGCGGCCTCGAGGCCGTCCCTGCTCGCCGGGGGGACGCTGACGGCCACCACCTCGACGGGGTCGAGCCCGAGCGCGGCCAGGGTGCCGGCCGCCGTCCGTGCGACCGCCGCGGAGCCGGGCTGGAGCCCGTGGTCGACGACGACGGCGCCGGCCCGCCGGCCCGCCGTGCGCGCCACGAAGGCCAGTCCCTCGGCGAGGGCGAGGGAGTCCGCTCCCCCACTGCACGCGACGAGGACGAGGGCGCCGGGGTCGACGTCGGCGAGCGCGGCCCGCACGGCCACCCGGACCGCCGCCGTCGCGGGGTGCGGCCGTCCGTGCCGTCGCGCGCTCGTCACCGCCCCATCATCGCGCGCGTGCGGGGCGGGGCCGGGTGGGGTGTCAGCCGTGGACGCGACGGACCCAGCTGCGCGGGTCCTCGATCTCGCGCGCCAGCGGGAGGGTCTCCGGGGAGGTCCACACGGCGTTGAACCCGTCGACGCCCACAGCCTCCTGCACCTCGCGCACGAACCGGGCCCCGTCGCGGTACTGGCGCATCTTGGCCTCGAGGCCGAGGAGGCGGCGCAGCACGCGGTCGGCGGCCCCGGCGCCCTTGCGCTTCTCGGTGAAGCGGGCGCGGATGTGCTCGACGGACGGGATGTGCGCGGGGCCCACGTCGTCCATGACGACGTCGGCGTGCCCCTCGAGGAGCGACATGACGGCGGTGAGCGCCGCCATCCGCTCGCGCTGCTCCGGGGTCGTGACGAGGTCGGCGAGACCGGCGCTTCCCTCCTTGAACATCTCCGGCAGCTTCTCGGTGAGCCTGCGGGCCAGCTCCTGGAGGCGCTCGGTGTCGGGGGCGAGGTCGGCCGCGAGCGAGCGGGCCTGGCTGATGACGTGCTCGCGCAGCCACGGGTTCGCGGTGAACTGCACGCGGTGGGTCTCCTCGTGCATGCAGACCCAGAGGCGGAAGTCGGCGCGGTCCACGCCCAGCTCCTCGGCGACGGCCACGAGGTTGGGCGCGACGAGCATGAGGGCAGGGGTCCCCTGCGGGGCGAGGTCGTACTGGCCGAGCACCTTGGGGGCCATGAACGCGAGGAGCGCCCCGGCCTCGGCCCCGGTCAGCTTGCCGCCGACGGCCCGCGCGGTGGGGCCCGGCGTCTCGCCCCGCTTCTCGATGATGGCGTCGAACGTCGGGTCGAGCATCGCGCCCATGGAGTCGGCGTTGACCGCGATCCACGTCGCCCGGTCGACGACGAGCGCCTCCGGCGCGTCGGCCGGCGTCTGCATCCGCGCGGTCTCGGCGACGGGGGTCCGAGCCTCGCGCGCGGCCTCACGGATGGCGCCGACCTCGGCGTGCGCCTCGTCGGCGCTGACACTCGGGCCTGCGGGCACGAGCGTGCGCCCCGTCGCCTTCGCGAACTCCCAGTCGACGTACCCCACGTGTGTCTGCCTCTCGTCGTCGCCGCCGGTCAGCGGCAGCCGCACCTGGTGAGTGCGGCCACGATCCGGTCCAACGCGGCCCGCGCCCGCTGCGTTCCCCCGTAGGTGCGGGGGAAGCGGTCGACGAGGACGGCGAAGGTCAGGGGGCGCCCGTCAGCGGTGACGGTGGTGCCCGCCAGCGAGGAGCCGGCCCGCAGTGTCCCCGTCTTGGCGCGTGGGAGGCCCGCGACGTCCTGCGTGGCGGGCGCGCGGAACCGGCGGGTCAGCGTTCCCGACAGGCCCGACACGGGGAGGGCGGCGACCGCGCCACGCAGCTCCTCGACGTCACCGCTGGCGGCGACCCGCAGGACTCCGGACAGGGTGGCCGCGCTCGCGGCCTGGCCGGGGCTCAGGCCGGAGGCGTCCTTGAGGACCAGGCCGTCGGTCGGGACGTCGTGGGCCTCGAGCCGTTCCACGACGTAGGCGGCGACGGCGTCGGCGACCGTGGTGTCACGGCCGGCCACGGCCGCGGCCTGGCGCACGAGGTTCTCGGTGAGGGCGTTGTCGCTGGTGTCCAGGGCCAGCTCGAGGACCTCGCCGTAGGGGGCCGACTCGACGCTGCCCAGCGGCTGGGCACCGGCCGGCGCCGGGGCGCTCCAGCCCTTCTCGGGGCCGAGCGTGGCGGTGACCCCCCGCTCGGCGAGGCGGGCGACGAGGGCCTTGGCCACCTGGCGCTCCGGGTCGGAGGGTGACGGGCGCCCCGCGCGGGCCCGCTGGGTGGACAGGCCCGTCATCACGACCGGCTGGGTGAACCCGTCGCGCACGTCGTTGGGGTTCCACGTCGACGGGATGCGCGGTCCGGGGGCGTACGACAGGTCGAGCCGCAGGCGCACCGCGGTGCGTCCCGAGGGAGCCAGCGCGTCGGCCACCTGCGCGGCGAGGTCGGCGAGGCCGGCGTGGCCGGCGACGGCGCCGTCGTCTCCCGGCCCCGGGGCGAGCAGGGTGTCGCCGGAGGCCACGAGGACGAGGTCCGCCGAGCCGGGGACCGCGACGACGCGGGTCGTCATCCGGGCGCCGAGCTCGAGGCCGTCCGCGACCGCGAGCGCCGCCATCAGCTTGGCCGTGGAGGCCGGGACGCGAGGGGTGTCGGCGTCCAGGGCGTAGATCTCCTCGCCGGTGACGCCGTCGCGGACGCTGATGCCGAGCCCGCCCTCCAGCGCCTCGTCGTCGGAGGCCGCGGCGACGGCGGCGGCCAGTCCCGCCTCCGTCGGCTGCGGGGCGTCGGCGCCGGTGGCGGTGAGCAGCCGGTCGGCGAAGGAGTCGGGGGCCGGGAGGACGACGGGGGCCGGGCTGCCCGAGACCGTGGGGGCCGGGACGACCACCGGCGCGTCGCGGGTGAGGATGCCGGGGGCGACGTCGAGGACGTCGGCCGCGCCGTAGCCGACGACGGCGAGGACGGCGACCGCCGCGGCCGCCATGACCCGTCTCACCCGTCTCCCTTCGTCGGCTGGCCTCGCCATGCGCCAGACTGTGGGGCGAGCCTAGGTCAGACGCACAACCAAGGGAGAAGCCCGTCGTGGAGTTCGACGTCACCATCGAGATCCCCAAGGGGCACCGCAACAAGTACGAGGTCGACCACGAGACGGGTCGTATCCGCCTCGACCGCCTCCTGTTCACCTCGATGGCCTACCCGTCGGACTACGGCTACGTCGAGGAGACCCTCGGCGAGGACGGCGACCCGCTCGACGCGCTCGTGCTGCTCGACGAGCCGACCTTCCCCGGCTGCCTCGTGCGGGCCCGTCCGATCGGCATGTTCCACATGCGCGACGAGGCCGGCGGCGACGACAAGATCCTCTGCGTGCCCGCCGGCGACCCCCGCCGCTTCAACATCACCGAGCTCGAGGACATCAGCGAGTTCGACCGCCTGGAGATCCAGCACTTCTTCGAGACCTACAAGGACCTCGAGCCCGGCAAGTCGGTCGAGGGCGCGCACTGGGCGGGCCGCGAGGACGCCGAGCGGTGCGTCACCGAGGCCATCGAGCGGGCTCGCGAGGCCGGGATGAGCACGGCCCGGTGGCGGATGCCCGAGCACGAGACCGCCGCCGGGGAGGCCTCGCGCCAGCACACCCGTGACGAGCTGGCCGCCGCCGCGGAGAAGGCTCGCGGCGAGCTCGCGACGAAGGACAAGCCCCTCAGCGACGCCTGACCCCGGTCGTCACCAGCCCCGGGTGCCCGGCTCGCCCTTGAAGGGGCCGACGACGCGGCTCGTGACCCACCCGCCGTAGAAGCCCCCGGCCTGCGGCACGACGACCTCGCCGGCCACGGTGCACCGGTCCATCGCGCCCGGCATCAGGGCGACGTACCCCACGAGCGCCTCGAACCCGGGACTCGGGTGCGGGTACCCCCACCCCGCCCGTGGGGCGACGGCGCCACCACCGCCGTGGACGTCGACGTACGCCGCCTCGCCCTTGAACTCGCACCAGGTCGACCCGGCGACGGGGACCAGCGCACCGTCGACGACGTCCTCGACCGGCAGGTAGTAGGTGGGCGGGTGGCTGGTCTCCAGGACGCGCAGCGTGCGGGTGGAGGCCGCGATCCGGGTCCCGCCCAGCCACACCTCCACGGGTTCGTCCGACGCCTCGACGCGCGGCGGCCTCGGGTAGTCCCAGACCGACTCCTGGCCGGGTCCGGGCTGGTGGGGTGCGGAGCGTGTCATCGCCTCATCCTGTACCCCCGTCGCCCCTGAGGTGGGGTGGGCCCGCCGCGGTCCGGTGTGCCGGTCGACTCGACCGAGCACGACACGCCCACCCCGGGCGTGGATCCCGCGCGGGTTGCGCTCTCTCGACAGCCGGCGGCACCAAGGGAACAGGC
>CAWCFZ010000008.1:0-78908 GCA_963795035.1 uncultured Actinomycetota bacterium
ACCGGCGCCTACCCCCAGCCAGCCACAACGGCTGAAGCTGGAAGCGGTTCACACGACAACGAAGGTCCTGGCCAGTACCACCGGCCTGAAGGCGAGCTGCAAAAAAACAGCCCGATCCCTCAGGACCCAACAACGTGCCAAGCACCGACTGCCACCCCGGACCCACTTTCCACACACCCCCCCAAAGGAGAGCGCAGTACTCGCGACCCAGGCCGTAGCCGGCGCCAACTAACCGATGTTCCACCCTTGAGCACCCGGTGCCCCACGAACGGGGACAAACCAGGGCCTGGACCACGACACGCGTGGCCAGTGCTCCTTAGAAAGGAGGTGATCCAGCCGCACCTTCCGGTACGGCTACCTTGTTACGACTTAGTCCCAATCGCCAGTCCCACCTTCGACGGCTCCCCCTCTTACGAGTTGGGCCACCGGCTTCGGGTGTTACCGACTTTCGTGACTTGACGGGCGGTGTGTACAAGGCCCGGGAACGTATTCACCGCAGCGTTGCTGATCTGCGATTACTAGCGACTCCGACTTCATGGGGTCGAGTTGCAGACCCCAATCCGAACTGAGACCGGTTTTTTGGGATTCGCTCCACCTCGCGGTTTCGCAGCCCTTTGTACCGGCCATTGTAGCATGTGTGAAGCCCAAGACATAAGGGGCATGATGATTTGACGTCATCCCCACCTTCCTCCGAGTTGACCCCGGCAGTCTCCCATGAGTCCCCAGCCACCCGAAAGTGCTGCTGGCAACATGGAACGAGGGTTGCGCTCGTTGCGGGACTTAACCCAACATCTCACGACACGAGCTGACGACAACCATGCACCACCTGTGTACCGACCTTGCGGGGCACCCATCTCTGGATGTTTCCGGCACATGTCAAGCCTTGGTAAGGTTCTTCGCGTTGCATCGAATTAATCCACATGCTCCGCCGCTTGTGCGGGCCCCCGTCAATTCCTTTGAGTTTTAGCCTTGCGGCCGTACTCCCCAGGCGGGGAACTTAATGCGTTAGCTGCGGCACGGATCTCGTGGAATGAGACCCACACCTAGTTCCCAACGTTTACGGCGTGGACTACCAGGGTATCTAATCCTGTTCGCTCCCCACGCTTTCGCTTCTCAGCGTCAGTAGTGGCCCAGAGACCTGCCTTCGCCATCGGTGTTCCTCCTGATATCTGCGCATTTCACCGCTACACCAGGAATTCCAGTCTCCCCTACCACACTCTAGTCTGCCCGTACCCACCGCAAGTCCGGGGTTGAGCCCCGGATTTTCACGGCAGACGCGACAAACCGCCTACAAGCTCTTTACGCCCAATAATTCCGGACAACGCTCGCACCCTACGTATTACCGCGGCTGCTGGCACGTAGTTAGCCGGTGCTTCTTCTGCAGGTACCGTCACTTTCGCTTCTTCCCTGCTGAAAGAGGTTTACAACCCGAAGGCCGTCATCCCTCACGCGGCGTCGCTGCATCAGGCTTTCGCCCATTGTGCAATATTCCCCACTGCTGCCTCCCGTAGGAGTCTGGGCCGTGTCTCAGTCCCAGTGTGGCCGGTCGCCCTCTCAGGCCGGCTACCCGTCGTCGCCTTGGTGAGCCATTACCTCACCAACAAGCTGATAGGCCGCGAGTCCATCCCAGACCGAAAAACTTTCCACACCATAGCCATGCAGCTTGGTGTCATATCCGGTATTAGCTCCGGTTTCCCGGGGTTATTCCAGAGTCTGGGGCAGGTTACTCACGTGTTACTCACCCGTTCGCCACTGATCAAGGCAGAGCAAGCTCCACCCATCACCGTTCGACTTGCATGTGTTAAGCACGCCGCCAGCGTTCGTCCTGAGCCAGGATCAAACTCTCCGTTGATGTCTTCAATCCCAGACCCAAAGACCTGGAAAATCACTACAAACCCACGAAAGGGTTCAAACCCCGGCTGAGCACAAACAACCAGCAAAAACAAATTTCACTGTTTGTCCGTCATCAACCAAAGGATAAAATCGTGCACCACACCCACCAACCCCGAAAGGGCCAGCAGACACAATGCGACGAGGTAAAACTTGGCATCGATTTTTGACACGCTGTTGAGTTCTCAAGGATCGGACGCGCACCGGACCCCACACCGAGGTGCGGGATCGGGGGCTGTTCGTTCGGGATGTCCGCCCTCAGCCGTTTCCGGCCGGGGGCAACCACTCCAACTTACCTGTCCCCTGCCACCGCGGTCAAACTCGCTCCGCGGGGCGGATCGAGCCGGCCGAAGGGGTCCGGGGGGTGGTCAGCTCGCGGGACCGGCCTGCTTGGTGATCGGGTGGCGACCCGAACCGCTTGGCGTCCGTTCCTCCCTCTCGGGCTGACGTCGAGAACACTAGATCACTGCCCGGCCACGGTCCAAATCGACGGGGGGCCGGTGGGGTTCTCGGGCCGGAACCTGTTGTGCCACAGCCTCAGGCGGGCGCCCTGACCCGCCCGGCGGCCAGGTTCTTGCGGCCTCGACGCAGCACGACGACCTCACCGTGGAGCAGGTCGTCGGCCGTGAGGACGCGCTCGGCGTCGGTGACCTTCGCGCCGTTGACGGAGGCGCCGCCCTCCCCGATCGCGCGCCGCGCGGCGTTGCGGGAGTCCACGAGGCCGACCGCCACGAGGGCGTCGACGAGCGAGGTGCCGACGGCGACCTCCCCACCGGGCAGCTCGGAGGTCGCCTCGCGCAGGGTGCGGGCGTCCAGCGCGTGCAGGTCGCCCGTGCCGAACAGGGCCTCGCTGGCCGCCTGGACGGCGGCGGTCGCGTCGCCTCCGTGGACCAGCGTCGTGACGTCGGCGGCCAGGGTGCGCTGCGCGGCACGGCGCCACGGCTCCTCGGTGACCTGGCGCTCGAGCTCGGCCACCTCCTCGCGGCTGCGGTCGGTGAAGACCTTGAGGAGGGTGAGCACGGAGGCGTCCTCGACGTTGAGCCAGTACTGGTAGAAGGCGTACGGGCTCGTCAGGTCGGGCGAGAGCCAGATGGCGTTGCCCGCGCTCTTGCCGAACTTCTCCCCCGAGCTGTCGGTGAGCAGCGGCGTGGTCAGCAGGTGCACCGACGCCCCCTCGACGCGGTGGATGAGGTCCGAGCCCGCGGTGAGGTTCCCCCACTGGTCGTTGCCGCCGGTCTGCAGGGTGCACCCGAACTGGCGGTACAGCTCGAGGTAGTCCAGGCCCTGGAGCAGCTGGTAGCTGAACTCGGTGTACGAGATGCCCTCGTCGGAGTTCAGCCGCGCGGCGATGGCCTCCTTCTTCACCATCTGGTTGACCCGGAAGTGCTTGCCGATGTCGCGCAGGAAGTCCAGCGCCGACAGCCCCTGCGTCCAGTCGAGGTTGTTGACGAACACGCGCCGGGTTGTCGCCGCGCGCCTGGAGGAACGGCTCGACCTGGGCCCGGATGTTCGCGACCCACTCGGCCGTCTGCTCCTTGGTCTTCAGCACCCGCTCGGCCGAGGGCCTCGGGTCGCCGATGAGCCCCGTGGACCCACCGACGAGGCAGATGACCCGGTGACCCGCCCGCTGGAGGTGGCGCAGCAGGACGAGCTGGACGAGGTTGCCGAAGTGCAGCGACGGCGCGGTCGGGTCGAAGCCGCAGTACGCCGTGATCGGCCCGTCGGCGAGTGCCCGGCGCAGCGCGGACTCGTCGGTGGACTGTGCCACCAGCCCCCGCCACTGCAGCTCGTCGAGGATGTCGCTCACTGGTCGTTCCCTTCGATGGTGGTGCGCTCCGACCCGATGCCGTGGCGCCCGGCACAGCCTGCCACGCGCCCTGCGCGACATCGGGCACACTGGCCCGCCATGGGCACCCCCGCGTCGCCGCGCCCCGACCTCACCGTCTTCGTCGCCGGCCTGCCCAAGGCCGAGCTGCACGTGCACCACGTCGGGTCGGCGTCACCACGGATCGTCGCCGAGCTCGCCGCGCGCCACCCGGGCAGCCCGGTCCCGCGGGACCCCGACGAGCTCGCCCGCTTCTTCACCTTCACCGACTTCGCCCACTTCGTCGAGGT
This sequence comes from uncultured Actinomycetota bacterium, assembly GCA_963795035.1. Classification (GTDB taxonomy): domain Bacteria; phylum Actinomycetota; class Actinomycetes; order Actinomycetales; family Dermatophilaceae; genus Oryzobacter. The sequence continues at coordinate 4,006 of CAWCFZ010000008.1, forward strand.
CTACCTCGCGACGGTCGACCTCCTGCGCACGCCCGAGGACGTGCGGATGCTGACCTACGAGGTCGCCCGCGAGCTCGCCGGGCAGCAGGTCAGGTACGCCGAGCTCACCATGACGCCGTACACCTCGGTCCTGCGCGGCATCCCCATCGAGGCGTACACCGAGGCCATCGAGGACGCCCGGGTGGCGGCCGAGCGCGACCACGGCGTGGTGCTGCGGTGGGTCTACGACATCCCCGGGGAGTCCGGGCTCGAGGCGGCGGACGCCACCTTGTCGTACGCCCTCGAGCACGCTCCGGAGGCCCTCGTCGGCTTCGGCCTGGGCGGGCCCGAGATCGGGGTGCCCCGACCCCAGTTCGAGCCGCACTTCACCGCCGCCCGTGCCGCCGGCCTGCACTCGGTGCCCCACTCGGGCGAGTCGACCGGCCCCCAGTCGGTGTGGGACGCCCTGACCCTCCTCGGCGCCGAGCGGATCGGGCACGGGACGTCGGCGGTGCACGACCCGCGCCTGCTCGAGCACCTGGCCGAGCACCGCATCCCCCTCGAGGTCTGCCCCACGAGCAACGTCGCGACCCGGGTCGTCGAGCGGATCGAGGAGCACCCGATCCGCGCGATGGTCCAGGCCGGTGTCGTCGTCACCGTGAACAGCGACGACCCCCCGATGTTCGGCACGACCCTCAACCGGGAGTACGAGGTGGCGGCCGCGCTGCTCGAGCTCGACGAGGTGGGCGTGGCGGCCCTCGCCACCGCGGCCGTGGACGCCTCGTTCGCGCCCGAGGACGTCAGGCGGGCCCTGCGCGGCGAGATCGCCGGGTACCTGGAGGTCAGCGCAGCATCGAGGTGACCCGGACGGCGCCGACGCCGAAGGCCCGGTCCGCCCAGTCCTGCAGGGTGCCGTCGTCGTGGACGACGTCGACGAGGACCGGCCCCGTGTCGCTCTCGCGCAGGCTCGTCAGCATCCCCGGGATGAGCCGGACACCGGACTCGACGGCGGCCCACTCGTCAGCGCTGAGGTCCGGGGGCGCCATCGGGCGCGGTGACGGGTTGGCGACGGTGTCGTACAGGGCCAGCGGGATGCGGCTGCTCACGCTCATCGTCAGGCCGTCGAAGGTCCCGGTCACGGCGTAGGTGCCCCACCGGGTCGGGTTGCCGACCTCCGTCCCCTCCTGGAAGGTGTCGTCCCACACCCACCCCGAGAGCGGGATCCCCTCGCACTGCGGAGGGTAGGACTCCCTGACCGGACCGAGGCACAGCTCGGGTCCCTTCTCGGGGACCTCGATGACGGTGCCGAGTCCCGTGACGGGGCCGGTGGCGGGAGGGACGGCAGCGGGCGGGGCGGGCGCACCGGTGCTCGGCGGGGCTCCGGACCCGCCCCCGCCTGCGGTCCCGGTCGCGGAGCCGCACCCCGCGAGGACGACACCCGCGAGCACGGCGGTCGCGGCGGCCATGGTGACGCGCATCACTGTCATGGTCCTGCGACGCCGCCGGTGGCCGGCCGGTTCCGCTTCACGGCGGGCCGGTAGGCGCTGACGGTCGGCTCGCCGTCGAGCCAGAACCGCCACGGGTACTCGACGCCGTCCCCTCCGGCCCCGCTGACGCCGACCCGGGGGCCGGTGCGGACGGTCGCGGGGTCGACCGGGACCAGGGGCGCTTCCATCCGGGCCGCGGCACGGGCCCCCACGAGGGACAGGCCGTTGTGCGGGCGCGCCGAGGTCGAGGGTCGTCGCCAGCCGGGCCGGGCCCCGGGCCTGGTCGCGGGGTCGCACGCCCGGGCGGCGCTGGGCGGCGAGGTCGTGCCCGGCGACGACCTCACCGGCCCGCAGGAGCACCGCGGACGCCGCGCCCTCGTGGCCCGTGACGACGTTCGCGCAGAAGTGCATGCCGTAGGTGAAGTAGACGTAGAGGCGCCCGGGCGGCCCGAACATCACCTCGGTGCGGGGCGAGCGGCCACGGAAGGCGTGCGAGCCCGGGTCGGCGGCACCCGCGTACGCCTCGACCTCGGTGAGCCGCACGGTGACCCCCGCGTGGGTGATGCGGCAGCCGAGCAGGCCCCGCGCCACGTCGAGGACGTCACGGGCGAAGAAGGCGGTGGGGAGGCGGGAGGTCATCGCGCTCAGCGCACGGTGGGGTGGACGGCGGACCAGGCGCGGTGGTCGGCAGCCGTGGCCACGACGCGGTCGAGCTGCTCGGCGACCCGTGCGGGGGCGGTGCCGCCCTTGGCCGAGCGGGACGCCAGCGACCCCTCGACCGAGAGGACCTCGCGCACGCCAGGGGTCAGGTGCTCGCTGATCGCGGCGAGGTCGGCGTCGGTGAGGTCCCACAGCTCGGTCCCGCGTCCCTCGCACTCGCGCACGCAGGCGCCCGCGACCTCGTGGGCGACGCGGAACGGCACGCCCTGGCGGACGAGCCACTCGGCGACGTCGGTCGCGAGGGAGAAGCCCTGCGGGGCGAGGGACTCCAGCCGTGCGGTGTCGAAGACCATCGTCGCGACCATGCCGGAGAACGCGGGCAGCAGCACCTCGAGGGTGTCGACGGCGTCGAACACCGGCTCCTTGTCCTCCTGGAGGTCGCGGTTGTACGCGAGCGGGAGCGACTTGAGCGTCGTGAGCAGGCCGGTGAGGTCGCCGACGAGGCGGCCGGCCTTGCCGCGGGCGAGCTCGGCGACGTCGGGGTTCTTCTTCTGCGGCATGATGCTCGACCCCGTGGAGTAGGCGTCGTCGAGGGTGACGAAGGCGAACTCCTTCGTCGCCCAGAGGACGACCTCCTCGGCGAGCCGCGAGACGTCGACCGCGATCATCGCCGCGACGAACGCGAACTCGGCGACGACGTCCCTGCTCGCGGTGCCGTCGATGGAGTTCTCGACCGAGCGGTCGAAGCCGAGGTCGGCCGCGACGGCCTCGGGGTCGAGGCCGAGGGAGGAGCCGGCGAGGGCGCCGGAACCATACGGCGACACCGCCGCCGCGGACGTCCCAGTCGCGCAGGCGGTCGACGTCGCGCAGCAGCGGCCAGGCGTGGGCGAGCAGGTGGTGGGACGAGCAGGACCGGCTGGGCGTGCTGGAGGTGGGTGCGGCCGGGCATGGCGACGCCGAGGTGGCGCGGTCGCCTGCCCGACGAGCGCGTCGACGACGTCGAGGACGAGCCCGGCCACGACCGCGCGCGTGCTCGCGCAGGTACATCCGGAACAGCGTGGCGATCTGGTCGTTGCGCGAGCGACCGGCGCGCAGCCGTCCACCGACGTCGGCGCCGGCCCGCTCGATGAGGCCGCGTTCGAGGGCGGTGTGGACGTCCTCGTCGGACTCCTGCCGGACCGAAGGCGCCGGACTCGACGTCGGCGCGCAGGCGCGTCGAGGGCCGCGAGCATCGCGGCGAGGTCGTCGTCGTCGAGCAGGCCCGCGCCGTGGAGGACGCGGGCGTGCGCCCGGGAGCCGGCGACGTCGTGGAGGGCGAGGCGCCAGTCGAAGTGGGTCGACTTCGACAGCTGCGGCCAGTGCGTCGGCCGGACCACCGGCGAAGCGACCGCCCCAGAGGGCGGCGGAGGCGGTGCGGCTGGCTCGGGCACGGTCACGAGGGGTCTCTCCGGGTGTAGCACATGAGGCGCTCGACGACCTCGCGGCTGCGCGGCGGCGCCCTGGGTGACGACCATGATGGTGTCGTCCCCGGCGATGGTGCCGAGCACCCCGTCGATCGCCGGCGTGGTCGAGCGCCGAGGCGAGGAAGTTCGCGGCACCGGGGGGCGTCCTCAGGATGACGAGGTTGGCCGAGTGGTCGGCCGACACGAGCAGCTCGTGGCACCGCGACTGGAGGCGGGTGAGTCGCTCCTCGGAGTCGGCGGCGGGGCGCACCGTGCGGTCGCCGCCCTCCCCGGGGACGGCGTAGACGAGGTTCTTGCCGACCCGGACCCGCTCGGCCCCGACGTCGACGAGGTCGCGCGACAGGGTCGCCTGGGTGACGTCGATGCCGTCGGTGGCGAGGTGGTCGAGGAGCTCGGTCTGCGAGCGGACCGCGGTCGCGCCGAGGATCTCGACGATCCGTTGCTGGCGGCCGGCCCGGCTGGTGGAGACGGTCATCGCTGCTCCTCGTCGGTGGATGTCGCGGCACCGTGCTCGACGAGCCACGACAGGAGGGCCTTCTGGGCGTGGAGGCGGTTCTCGGCCTCCTGCCAGACGAGCGAACGCGGCCCGTCGATGACGGCGGCGTCGACCTCGTACCCGCGGTAGGCGGGCAGGCAGTGGAGGAAGACCGCATCCGGTGCGGCATGCGCCATGCAGGGCCTCGTCGACGCGGAACGCCTCGAACGGCCCTGCCGGCGCCCTTGCGCTCGTCGGCCTCGCCCTCCTGGCCCATCGACACCCACGTGTCGGTCGCGACGACATCCGCGCCGTGCGACCGCGGTCGCGGGTCGTCGGTGACGAGCACCGACCCGCCCTGCTCGGCGGCGATGGCCTGCGCGCGGGCCACGATGTCGGGCTGCGGGCAGGTGGTCGGCAGGGGTGCCGATGCGCACGTGCAGCCCGGCCAGGGCCAGCCGAGCAGATAGCTGTGGCTCATGTTGTTGGCGCCGTCACCGAGGTAGGCGAAGGTGCGCCCGGCGAACGTCCCCTAGCGCTTCCTGCACGTGAGCAGGTCGGCGAGGATCTGGCAGGGGTGGTAGTCGTCGGTCAACGCGTTGACCACGGGGACGCCGGCGAGGCGCGGCCATCTCCTCGAGTCCGGTCCTGCTCGAAGGTCCGCCACACGACGGCGGCCCACGGGTCAGCACCCGCGCGACGTCGGCCATCGACTCGCGCACCCCGACGCCGGCGAGGCGGCCGTCGATGACCATCGGGACGCCGCCGAGTGCGCGATCGCGCCGACGAACGACACCTGGGTGCGCAGGGTCGGCTTGTCGAAGAGGATCGGCGACGATCGCGGGGCCCTCGAGGCAGCGGTCGCCGTAGGGCGCGGCCTTCAGGGCCGGGCCCGGTCGAGGACCTCGCGCTGCTCGGCGCGCTGAGGTCGTCGTCGGCGAGGAGGTGCGCGGGTGCAGTCATCGGGCGTCCTCGGGTACGGGTCTGGAGGTGCGGTGGCGGCGTCGAGCAGGCCCGGGAAGCGCGTCGACGAAGAGGTCGAGCTCGGCCGGGTGACGACGAGCGGCGGCGCGAGGCGGATCGCGTCGGGCGCCACGGGGTTGACGATGAAGCCGGCGGTCGCGGGCCAGGGCGGCGACGGCGGCCGACCACTCGCCGGCGAGGACGACGGCGCGCAGCAGACCGACCCCGCGGGTCCCGAGGACGCGCGGGTCGCCGAGCGCGTCGACGCGGCTCGCGAGGTGGTCGCCGGCCTCCCGTGCGTGGTCGACCAGACCCTCGGTGGCGATGGTGTCGAGGACGGCGAGCGCCGCGGCACAGGCGAGCGGGTTTCCGCCGAAGGTCGAGCCGTGCATCCCCGGGGTGAGCATCGCGCTGACCTCGGGGCCGAAGGTGACGAGGGCGCCGATCGGCACGCCGCCGCCGAGGCCCTTGGCCAGGGTCATCGCGTCGGGGACGACACCGGCCGCCTGGAAGGCGAACCACGCGCCGGTGCGGCCGACCCCGGTCTGGATCTCGTCGAGGACGAGCAGCGCGCCCGCCTCGCGGGTGATGTCACGGGCCGCCTGCAGGTAGCCCTCGGGTGCGGTGACGACGCCGCCCTCACCCTGCACGGGCTCCAGGACGACGGCGCCGGTCTGGTCGGTGACGGCCGCGCGCAGGGCATCGGCGTCACCCCACGGGACGTGGCTCACGTCCGGGCAGCAGCGGCTCGAACGGCTCGCGGTAGGCCTTCTTGTGGGTCAGGGCGAGCGCGCCCGTGCTGCGTCCGTGGAAGGCGCCCTCAGCGGCGACGATGCCGGGGCGCCCGGTACGGCGGGCGAGCTTGACCGCGCCCTCGATCGCCTCGGTGCCGCTGTTGCAGAGGAAGACCGACGAGCCTTCCGGAGCACCGGCCACGGCGAGGATGCGCTCCGCGAGCTCGACCTGCGGGACCGAGGTGAAGAAGTTCGACACGTGGACGAGCTGCCCGGCCTGCTTGGAGACCGCGGCGACGAGCGCCGGGTGGTTGTGGCCGAGGGCGTTGACGGCGATGCCGCCGACGAGGTCGAGGTAGCGGTTGCCGTCGACGTCCCACACCCAGCAGCCGTCGCCGTGCTCCAGGACGAGGGCCGGGCGGCCGAAGACGTTGAGCAGCGATCCCTCGTAGCGCTCGAGCCAGGTCGCGGTGGCGGGTCCGGGGTCACTCATCGGGCGTCTCCTCGTCGGGCGTCTCCTCGTCGGGCAGGACCATGGTGCCGATGCCCTCGGAGGTGAAGACCTCGAGCAGCAGGCTGTGCGGCTGGCGCCCGTCGACGACGTGCGCCTGGGGCACGCCCGCCTCGACGGCCCGGATGCAGGCCTCGAGCTTGGGGATCATCCCGGCGTCGACGGTGCGCAGCAGGCGTCGAGCGGCCGAGACGCGCAGCTCGGACAGCAGCGAGGTCCGGTCCGGCCAGGCGGCGTAGACGCCCTCGACGTCGGTGAGGACGACGAGCTTGCGGGCCCCGAGGGCGGCGGCCAGCGCCGCTGCCGCGGTGTCGGCGTTGACGTTGAGGACCTGGCCCTCGGTGTCGAGGTCGGGGGCGATCGTGGAGACGACGGGGATGCGCCCCGCGTCCAGCAGGTCCAGGACGGCGGCGGGATCGACCTCGACGACGTCGCCGACGAGCCCGATGTCGTGCTCCTCGCCGTCGACGACGACCCCGCGCCGGCGCGCGCCGAACAGGCCGGCGTCCTCGCCGGACAGCCCGACCGCGACCGGGCCGTGCTGGTTGAGCAGGCCGACGAGCTCGCGCCCGACCTGCCCGGTCAGCACCATCCGCACGACGTCCATGACCTCGGGGGTGGTGACCCGCAGGCCGCCCTTGAACTCGCTCGCCAGGCCGAGCCGGTCGAGCATCCCCTTGATCTGCGGGCCGCCGCCGTGGACGACGACCGGGCGCAGGCCGGCGAAGCGCAGGAAGGCGACGTCCTGCGCGAACGCGGCCTTGAGGGTGTCGTCGAGCATGGCGTTGCCGCCGTACTTGACGACGACGAGGGCGCCGCGGAACCGCTCGAGCCAGGGCAGCGCCTCGACGAGGGTGGTGGCCTTGCTGTGGGCGACCCTCAGCGCGGCGGCGTCGATCGCGCCGCGCAGGGACTGCTCCGGGGGTGTCATCGTCGGTCCTCGTTCAGGTGGAGTAGGCGGAGTTCTCGTGCACGTAGTCGTGCGTGAGGTCGTTGGTCCAGACCGTGGCGGCCGTGTCACCCGCGTGGAGGTCGATGACGACGTGGACCTCCCGGGCGGTGAGGTCGACGAGGGTGCGGTCCTCCCCCACCCCGCCGGCGCGGCAGACCTGCACCCCGTTCATCGAGACGTCGAGCATGCCGGGGTCGAAGGCGGCGGACGTCGTGCCCACGGCGGCGAGGACCCGGCCCCAGTTGGGGTCGTTGCCGAAGACGGCGCACTTGAACAGGTTGTTGCGGGCGACGGACCGGGCGGCCTCGAGGGCGTCGTCGAGGGTCGCGGCGTTGACCACCTCGACGGCGATGTCGTGGCGGGCGCCCTCGGCGTCGGCGACGAGCTGGCGGGCGAGGTCGGCGCACACCGCGGTGACGGCGGCACGCAGGTCGTCGGTGCCGACCTCGATGCCCGAGGCGCCGGACGCGAGGAGGACGACGGTGTCGTTGGTGGACATGCAGCCGTCGGAGTCGACCCGGTCGAAGGTCACGGCGGTGGCGTCGCGCAGGACGCCGTCGAGCGCGGCCGGGTCGACGACGGCGTCCGTGGTGACGACGACGAGCATCGTCGCGAGGGCGGGGGCGAGCATCCCGGCGCCCTTGGCCATCCCCCCGACCGACCACCCCTCGCCGCGGGCGACCGCGACCTTGGGGACCGAGTCGGTGGTCATGATCGCCTCGGCAGCGGCCGGGCCCCCATCGGTGGTGAGGGCCGCGGCGGCGGCGTCGACCCCCGGCAGGAGGAGGTCCATCGGCAGCCGTTCGCCGATGAGGCCGGTGGAGCAGACCACGACGTCGGCGGCCGAGGTCCCCAGCACGTCGGCGACGTGCTCGGCCGTGGCGTGGGTGTCGAGGAACCCGGGCGCACCGGTGCAGGCGTTGGCACCACCGCTGTTGAGGACGACCGCCGTGACCTCGCCGTCGGCGACGACCTGCCGCGACCACGTGACGGGCGCGGCCTCGACGCGGTTGCTCGTGAAGACGGCGGCGGCGTGCCGGTCGGGGCCGTCGTTGACGACGAGCGCGACGTCGGGTCGGCCGGAGGCCTTCAGGCCCGCGATGACGCCGGCGGCGCGAAAGCCGCGGGGGGTGGTGACGGACATCAGCGGCTGCCTCCGGTGAGCGAGGTGGGGGTCACGAACATCCCCGCCCGACGCCAGGCCTGTGTGGCCGCCTCGGCGTCGTCGCTGGGGACCAGGACCCAGTCGGTGTCGAAGGTCGAGAAGCCGAGGACCGAGATCTGCGCGTCGACGAGGGGCTGGAGGACCTCGGCGAAGACCCCGACGGCCCCGAACGAGAGCGGGCCCGCGACCTCGACGACCCGGAACGGGCCCTCGGTGCGGGCGCCCGCGGGGACGGCGCTGGCCAGGCAGACGATGGAGGTCTCGTCGGGCGTGCGGGTGAGAGAGGCGAACGGCCCTGCGGCCCAGTCGAACCCGGGCTCTTCTCCCCCGGCGAGGCGGACGATCGCCACGTCCTCCGGGTGCTCCATGAGGTGGCGGGGCATGACGGTCACGGGGCCACCCCCGCGACGGGGAGGCCGAGGCTCTCGGGGAGGCCGAGGGCGAGGTTGAGGCACTGGACGGCCGCGCCGGCCGTGCCCTTGGTGAGGTTGTCGACGGCCGCGACGGCGACGACCCGGCCGACCCGCTCGTCGAGGGTCACCTGGAGGTGGACGCAGTTGCTGCCGAGCACGCTGGCGGTGCTCGGCCAGCGTCCCTGCGGCAGGACGTGGACGAACGGCTCGTCGGCGTACGCGTCCACCCAGGCCTCGCGGACGGCGGCGGCGGTGGTCCCGGGGGTGACCTTGGCGGTGCACGTCGCGAGGATGCCGCGCGGCATCGGGGCCAGGGTCGGGGTGAACGACACCGTGACGGTGCCCGCCCCGGCAGCCGTGAGGTTCTGCTCGATCTCGGGGGTGTGCCGGTGGACCCCGCCCACGCCGTAGGGCGACATCGCGCCCATCGCCTCGGCACCGAGCAGGTGGGGCTTGAGCGTCCTCCCGGCACCCGAGGTGCCGGAGGCGGCCACGACGGTGATGTCGTCGGCCTGCACGACCCCGGCGACCAGGCCCGGGGCCAGGGCGAGGGAGACGGCCGTGGGGTAGCAGCCGGGGACGGCGATGCGGCGGGCGCCGGCGAGCGCGGCGCGCTGACGTCCTCCCGCGACGGGCAGCTCGGGCATCCCGTAGGGCCAGGCACCGGCGTACGGGGTGTCGTAGAAGGCGGTCCAGGCGTCGGCGTCGCGCAGGCGGAAGTCGGCGCCGCAGTCGACGAGGACGACGTCGTCATCGAGCCGGGCGGCCAGGGCCGCGGAGTGGCCGTGCGGGAGGGCGAGGACCACGGCGTCGTGCCCGGCGAGGGCCTCCGGCGTCGTGTCCTGCAGGACCCGGTCGGCCAGCGGCGTCAGGTGCGGGTGGATGCTCCCCAGCGGCTGCCCGGCGTTCGAGGACGCGGTGAGCGCGCCGACCTCCAGCTCGGGGTGCTGCAGGAGCAGCCGGACGACCTCGCCCCCGGCATACCCGCTCGCACCGGCGACCGCGACCCTCATCATGTGCATGATCATACAGAGTCATGCGATTCCATGCACCCCGCCCCCCACCCCTCCCGCACTCATTGCGGATAAACCACCGAAAAGCGGGCCTCAGGGGTGGCTTTTTCGCAAGAAGTCGGGGTCAGTGGGGGGCGTCGGGGTCAGGCGAGGGGGTCGTCGGGGCCGAGCTCGAGGACGAGGGTGCGCTCGGTCGGCCCGAGCCCGGCGTCGGCCCGGGCGCGCAGCGACGCGACGGTGTCGGCCCCGGCCCGCACGAAGCGGCCCGACCATCCGTCGAGGGCGCCCGAGGCGAGCCCGAGGACCAGGTCGGTGACCTGCGACGGGTCGGTCCACTCGGTGCGCCCGGCGTGGAGAGCCATCCCCTCGGTCAGGTCGGTGCGCACGATCCCCGGCATGAGGTCGAAGGCGCGCACGCCGTGCTCCCACCCGGCGAGGTGCGTGGACCCCGTGAGCCGCGCGAGCGCCGTCTTCGACACGTGGTAGCCGCTCATCCCCCGGGAGGGTCGCTGGGCCGCACCGCTGTTGACGTTGATGACGCGCCCGCCCCCGCCCGCCACCAGGTGCGGCACGACCGCGCGCGTCATGAGGTAGGGCCCGAGGACGTTGACCTCCTGGGTGCGCCACCAGTCGTCGGGGTCGGACTCGAGGAGGTCGACCTCGGCGTCGACCACCCCGGCGTTGTTCACGAGGAGGTCGAGGCGACCGTGCCGCTTCACGACCTCGGCCACCCAGGCCTCGACGGCGGCGCGGTCTGTGACGGGGGCGACGTCCGTGGACCCGCGCTCGACGACCCACCCGGCGTCCTCGAGGGCGAGCGCGACGTACCGGCCGATCCCCCGGGAGGCGCCCGTGACGATGGCGACGGGAGTGTCGGCCGGCAGGCTCACGTGCGTTGCACCGCGCCGACGGCCGAGCCGGCAGCGGCGGCTGCGGCGTCGCGCAGGGCACTGACCTCGTCGGTGGTCAGGGTCCGGTCGGGCGCGCGGAAGGTGAGCCGGTAGGCGAGCGACTTGCGCCCCTCGCCGACCTGGTCGCCGCGGTAGACGTCGAACAGCGCCACCGCCTCGAGGGTCTCCCCCGCGCCGCGCCGCAGCGCGGTCTCGACCCCGGCTGCCGGGACCCCCTCGTCGACGACCAGGGCGATGTCGCTCTGGGCCAGGGGGAAGGTGACCAGAGTGCGGGCCTGCACCGTCGGCTCGGCGGCGCGGGTGAGGACGTCGAGGTCGAGCTCGCCGCCCACCGTGCGCGCGGGCAGCCCGAGGGCCGCGACGACCTTGGGGTGCAGCTCGCCGACGTGCCCGATCACGGTGCCGTCGGCGAGGGTGATCCGCGCGCAGCGTCCCGGGTGGAACGGCGCGACGGTGTCGGCTGCGGTCGTCAGCGCCACGGCCAGCGCGTCACCGAGGGCGCGCACGACCTCGAGGGCGTCGCTGACATCGGCAGCGCGGCCGGGACCCCACCACCCGGCCCGGTCGCGGTCTCCCGCGAGGAGGAACCCGACGTGGCGCGGCTGGGCCGGCACGGCGGAACGGATGGCGTCGAGCGTCTCGGCCGATGGCAGCACCCCGACGTCCTCGGTGGGTGCCGAGCGCTGCTCGCCCTCGAGGTCGACGACGAGCCCGAGCTCGAACAGGCCGACGTCGCGGGTGCCGCGGGCGACGTTGCGACGCAGCGTGTCGACCAGCGTGGCCAGGAGCCGGGTGCGCATCAGCGGCTGCTCGTCGGAGAGCGGGTTGGCCAGGCGGACCGAGCGGGCGACCTCGGACGCGACGTCGAGCCCCAGCTCGGCGTAGCGGTCGCTGCCGACGAACGGCGCGCTCCACACCTCCGACAGTCCCTGCCCGGCCAGCGTCGCGGCGACGACCCGCCGCACCCGCTGGGCGTGGGTGAGGCCGGCGCCACCCGGCGGCGTGGGCAGCACCGACGGGATGCGGTCGTAGCCGTGGATGCGGGCGACCTCCTCGACGAGGTCCTCGGCGGTCGTGAGGTCCGGGCGCCACGTCGGCGGGGTCACGGACAGCACGTCGCCCTCCTCGTGGACGGCGCAGCCGATGGCGCGCAGGATCGAGACGACCTCGTCGGCCGCGTACTCGACACCGACGAGGCGCGAGGGGAAGCCGACCGGCATCGACACCGGCACGGGCGGCACCGGCGACCCCACGTCGGTGACGTCGGGGTCGGCCACCCCGCCACCGTGCTCGACGAGCAGGTCGACGGCCAGCTGGGCGGCCGCCGCCGCGAGCGCCGGGTCGACCCCGCGCTCGAAGCGCCGTGAGGCCTCCGACGGCAGCCTGTGGCGACGCGCGGTCCGGGCGACCGACACCGGCTCGAAGTGCGCCGCCTCGATGAGGACGTCGCGCGTTCGCGCCCCGACCTCGGTCTGCGCGCCGCCCATGACGCCGGCGATGGCGACGGGCCGCTCACCGCCGTGGTCGGTGATGAGCAGGTCCCCGGCGTCCAGGGTGCGCTCGGCGGCGTCGAGCGTCGTGATCCGCTCGCCCGCCCGTGCCCGCCGCACGACGACGGGCGCCTGCAGGGTGGCGAGGTCGAAGGCGTGCAGCGGCTGACCCAGCCCGAGCATCACGTAGTTGGTGACGTCGACCGGCAGCGAGATGGGGCGCATGCCCGCCTCGGTGAGCCGGGTCGCCATCCAGCGCGGGGTCGGCGCCGACACGTCGATGCCGCGCACGACGCGGGCGACGTACCGGTCGCAGCCGTCGCGCCCCCGGATGGGGGACTCGTCGGCGAGGACGACCTCGACGCCGCCGTCGGTGGCCTCGGGCGCCCGGGCCGCGAGCTCGAGCGCGGGGTCGGTGAACCGCGCCCCGGTGGCGTGGCCGTACTCGCGGGCGACGCCGCGCACCGAGAAGCAGTACCCGCGGTCCGGGGTGACGTTGACCTCGACGGTCTCGCGGTCGAGCCCGAGCAGGGGCAGCGCGTCGGTGCCGGGGACCAGCCGAGCCAGGGTGCCGTCGTCACCGGCGAAGCGCCGGGTGAGCACGAGGATGCCGTCGTGGTCCTCGCCGAGGCCCAGCTCGCGCTCGGAACAGATCATCCCGGCCGAGACGTGGCCGTAGGTCCTGCGGGCGCTCACCTCGAGCGGGCCCTGCGGCGTCGTGAGGACACCGCCGGGGAGGATGACCGCGACGAGGTCGCCGGCCTCGAAGTTGTGGGCGCCGCAGACGACCCCCTGCGGCTCACCGGTGCCGTTGGCGTCGCCGACGTCGACGGTGCACCAGTTGATCGTCTTGCCGTTCTTCTGCGGCTCGGGGTCGCGGGTGAGGACGCGGCCGACGACGAGCGGTCCGGTGACCCCACCGCGGTGCAACCCCTCCTCCTCCAGCCCGACGGCGACGAGGGAGGCCGCGATGGCCTCGCCCGTGGCGTCCTGCGGCACCGCGACGTACTCGCGCAGCCAGTCGACGGGAACCCGCATCAGATCTCCATCCCGAACTGGGCGTCGAAGCGCACGTCGCCCTCGATCATGTCGCGCATGTCGCTGACCCCCGTGCGGAACATCAGGGCCCGGTCGATGCCCATGCCGAAGGCGAAGCCCGTGTAGCGGTCGGGGTCGACGCCGCAGGCGGTGAGGACGTTGCGGTTGACCATCCCGCAGCCGCCCCACTCGATCCAGCCGGTGCCCTTGCAGGTGCGGCAGTGCGGGTCCTCGCCCCGGCACACGAAGCAGCGCAGGTCCATCTCGGCGCTCGGCTCGGTGAACGGGAAGAACGACGGGCGCAGCCGGGTGGTGATGCCGTCACCGAAGAGCTCGGCCGCGAGGCGGTCCAGGGTGCCCTTGAGGTGCGCCATGGTGATGCCCTCGTCGACCGCGAGCCCCTCGACCTGGTGGAAGGCCGGCATGTGCGTGGCGTCGAGCTCGTCGGTGCGGAACACCCGCCCGATGGCCGCGACGTAGACCGGGACCCCGCGCTCGAGGAGGGTGCGCGCCTGCACCGGCGAGGTGTGGGTGCGCAGCACGAGGCCGTCCTGCGGCGGGTCGACGTAGAAGGTGTCCTGCATCTGGCGCGCGGGGTGGTCGGCGTCGAAGTTCAGGGCGTCGAAGTTGAACCACTCCGCCTCGATCTCCGGGCCCTCGGCGATCTCCCAGCCCATCCCGACGAACAGGTCGGCGATGCGCTGGCTCATCAGCTCGATGGGGTGGCGCCGGCCGAGCGGGCGCCGGCCGGGGGGCAGCGTGACGTCGACGGCCTCCTCGGTGAGGATGCGCTCGTCACGTTCGGCCTCGAGCTCGGCCTGCCGCGCGGCGAGGGCCTGGGCGACCCGGCCACGGGCCTGGCCGACCCGCTTGCCGGCCTCGGCCTTGGCGCTCGGGGGCAGGGCGCCGATCTCGCGGTTGGCCAGGGCGAGCGGGCTCCGGTCCCCCTGGTGGGCGCTGCGCACCCCCTTGAGCTCGTCGAGGGAGGTCGCGGCGGCCGCGGCGGCGAGAGCCTCGGCGACGGCGGCGTCGATCGCCCGGGGGTCGAGCACGGCGACCTCCACGGGGTCGTAGCTGGTGTTGGGTCCTGACATGGTGTCCACTTCGCGGGGGGGTCGGGCGGGCCCGAGTCTAGGTGGGCGCGGCACGGAGGGTCGGACATGGCTCGGCCCCCGGGCGCGGTGGCGGACGGCGCTGCCGCCGTGGCGGGTCCGCGGTCAGTGCACGCGGAGCTCGGGGCCCGAGGGCCCGGTAAATCGACGCACGCCTGGTGTCACCCCCCGAGCGTAGCGTCGAGCCCATGATCGATCACTTCGGTATCAACTGCGCCGACCTCGAGGCCAGCGCCCGGTTCTACGACGCGGTCCTCGGCACCCTGGGCCACCGTCGCGTCCTCGACCACGGCGTCGCCATCGGCTACGGCACCCAGTCGCCCGACTTCTGGATCGGCGGTGGCGAGGTCGCGACCGGTCCGAACCGCGAGGTCCATGTCGGCTTCACCGCGCCCGACGCCGCGGCCGTGCGCCGCTGGTTCGACGCGGCGGTCGCCGAGGGGGCCGAGGTCCTCCACGAGCCGAGGCTGTGGCCCGAGTACCACGAGCGCTACTTCGGGGCCTTCGTCCGCGACCCCGACGGCAACAACGTCGAGGCGGTGTGTCACACCGGCGACGCGTAGGAGGCGCCCTGCGCTCGCCGCGAGGTCGACGCGGGGCGTCCGCCCTCACTCGTGGTCGGGGAAGGTGGCCCGCATCAGCGCTCCGCCACCGGGGGCGGACTCGGCGCGCACGCTCCCGCCGTGGGCCTCGACGAGACCACGCACGAGGTAGAGGCCGAGTCCGGTGCCGTGCTTGGCCCCGGCCTGCCAGAAGCGGGAGAACACGAGCTCGCGGTGCTCGGGACGGATGCCCTCGCCGTCGTCGGACACCATGAGGTCGACCGCCGGCTCGCCGCCGTGGACCGTGCGCCGCGCCTCGATGGTCACGGTGCCCCGGCCGTGCCGCAGGGCGTTCTCCACGAGGTTGGCGACGACCTGCTCGAGACGGTCCGGGTCGGCCCACACGACGGGGATGTCGTCGGGGATGTCGATGACGAACTGCGCCCGGTCGGCGCCGGCCACCACGCGGCGCTCCACCTGGGCCTCGAGCCGCGGCCTGAGGTCGAGCGGCTGAGCGTGGACCGTGAGCCGGCCGACGTTGATCCGGGCGGTGTCGAGCAGCTCGGTGATGAGCCGGGTGACGCGGTCGGCGTCGGCTTCGATCGTCTCGAGCATCAGGCGCTTCTGGTCGTCGGTGAAGCGGTCCCAGTTGCGCAGCAGCGTGGAGGAGAACCCCTTGACGCCGGTGAGCGGTGAGCGCAGCTCGTGGGCGACGGCGGTGAGCAGGGCGGCGCTCTCCTGCTCGGACCGGCGCCTGGCCTCGGCGTCGCGGATCCCGACGACGACGGCCTCGACCGGGTCCCCGGGGCCCTCACGGACGTACTTGGCGGTGACGAGGACCTCGCGCCCGGTGGGCAGGACGAGGAGCCGCTCGCGGTGACCGGTGCGGGTCTCGAGACCGTGCCAGGGGTCGGCCAGCTCCCACCAGGACTTGCCCTCGAGGTCCTGGAACGGCAGCGCCTCACGCAGCGGACGCCCGATGGCGTCGGCGGCCGCGACCCCGGTGATCCGTTCGGCCCGCGTGTTCATGAAACGGACCTCGGCACCGGGTCCGATCGCCGCGACGAGGCCGTCGGGAAGGAACTCCAGGCCGTGTGCGGCGAGGTCGTCGGGGACCCTGAACCGAGGCGCCATGGGCCGCAGGCTACCGGTCGGCCGCCCGCACCTCGTGTCGGCCCGCCGAGGCGTACAGACAGATCGTGGCCGCCATGGCGAGGTTGAGCGACTCCGCCAGCCCGTGGATCGGGACCCGGACGACGTCGTCGCACGCTTCGCGGACCTCGTCGGTGAGCCCCCAGGCCTCGTTGCCCATGACCCAGCAGTGGGGTGCGTCGAGGTCGGCCCGGGGCAGCGGGGTGGTGCCCGAGCCGTCGGCGGCGTAGGTGCGCACCCCCGCCGCGCGCAGCCGGTCGAGGGTGGCGGCGACGTCGAGGCCGGTGACGACCGGGAGGTGGAACAGCGACCCGGCGGTGGAGCGCACGACCTTCGAGGAGTGGACGTCGACCGACGCCTCGCTCACCAGGACGGCGTCGGCGCCGGCCGCGTCGGCGCCGCGGACGACGGTGCCGGCGTTTCCCGGGTCGCGCACGTTGGTGAGCAGGACGAGCAGGCGCGGGCCGGCGGCGAGGACGTCGTCCAGGCTCGCGCTGGCCGTGTCGAGCACGGCGAGCACGCCCTGCGGCGCGTCGGTCTCGGCCATCGCGGCGAGGACCTCGGGGCTCACCTCGTGGACCCGCAGGCGTGCCGCGCGCGCCGGCGCCACGATGTCGTCGGCGTACCGCTCGAGGGCCTCAGCCGTGAGGTAGACGTCGCGGACCCGGTCCGCGGCGTGGCGAACCGCCTCGCGGACACCCTGGGGTCCCTCGACGGCGAAGCGGCCGGTGCGCGTGCGCACCGACCGCTTCGACAGCGCCGAGACGGACCGGACCCGGTCGGACCGGGGGTTGTCCATCACCAGTGGCTCAGGCGGAGGCCTTGGCGGGCTCGCGCGCCGGCTGGTTGGCCTTCGAGATCTCGACGAGCGCGGTGAACGCGGCGGCGTCGTTGACCGCGAGCTCGGCGAGCATGCGACGGTCGACCTCGATCTCGGCGACCTTCAGGCCCTGGATGAACCGGTTGTAGGTCATGCCGTTGGCGCGGGCCGCGGCGTTGATCCGCTGGATCCACAGGCGACGGAAGTCGCCCTTGCGGGCCCGGCGGTCGCGGTAGGCGTAGCCGAGGCTGTGCTGGACCTGCTCCTTGGCCTTGCGGTACAGACGCGAGCGCTGCCCGCGGTAGCCGCTGGCGCGCTCGAGTACGACCCGGCGCTTCTTATGGGCGTTGACCGCCCGCTTCACGCGTGCCACGTGGGAACTCCTTGTGCTTGGTCAGTTCGTGGGTGTGGGGGACGGCTCAGAGGCCGAGGAGCTTCTTGACCTTCTTGAGGTCGCCCTTGGAGACCAGGATGTCCTTGGACAGGGCGCGGGCCTTCTGGGGGGTCTTCTCGTGGAACTTGTGGACGTGGCCGGCCTGCTCGCGCATGACCTTCCCCGACCCGGTGACCCGGAAGCGCTTCTTGGCGCCGCTGTGCGTCTTGTTCTTCGGCATGGTGGCCGATCTCCTTGTGGTGGTTCGGTGGTGCTTGCTAGTTCGTGGGCCGGCGGTCAGGCCGTCGGCTTCGGCGCCGCAGGGGTCTTGGTGACCTTCGCGGGCTTGGGGGCCGGCTCGGCCTCCGGGGTCTCGGTGGTCTGCTCGGCCTCGGTGGTCTGCTCGACCTCGGTGGTCTGCTCGACCTCGGTGGTCTGCTCGACCTCGGTGGTCTCGTCGTGCTCGAGGACCTCGTCGCCTTCGTACGACGCGTCGTCCTCGTGCGTGGCGGCGTCGTCGCGACCGGTGGAGGAAGCCTCGTCCCGGCGTTTGCGCTGCTCGGCCATGGCCTGGGCCTTCTTCTTCGTCGGCGCGATGACCATGACCATGTTGCGCCCGTCCTGCTTGGGCGAGGACTCCACGATGCCGAGCTCGAGGATGTCCTCGGCCAGGCGCTGGAGCAGCCGGTACCCGAGCTCGGGTCGGCTCTGCTCGCGGCCGCGGAACATGATCGTCACCTTGACCTTGTCGCCGCCCTTGAGGAACCGCTCGACGTGGCCCTTCTTCGTGCCGTAGTCGTGCGGGTCGATCTTCGGGCGGAGCTTGATCTCCTTGATGACCGTGTTGACCTGGTTCTTGCGTGCCTCACGGGCCTTCATGGCGGCTTCGTACTTGTACTTGCCGAAGTCCATGAGCTTGGCGACGGGGGGCTTGGCCATCGGCGCGACCTCGACGAGGTCGAGATCAGCCTCCGCCGCCAGGCGGAGCGCGTCCTCGACGCGGACGATGCCGACCTGCTCGCCGTTCGGGCCGACCAACCGCACCTCGGGAACCCGGATGCGGTCGTTGATGCGTGGCTCGCTGATGTGCTTCTCCTGACGTCTCGCGGATACGGACCCGACCCCCGGCACGAGAAAGGCTCCTCACGCCACGTGCGCGGGGAGCCCTTGGTCCGTTCCGTCCGGGAACCGCCCCCCGATGGCGTCGCCAGACCCTCGCGGGCTGGCACGACAACGCGTCGCGGACCTCGGCGGACCCGGCGACCTTGCGGTCGACGCGGGTGGAAGCTGGGCTTCTCTTGCACACCGCCCCGTGAGGAGCGGCCGGTCAACTCAGAAGGCTACCAGCGGGCGGCGTCGTCCCGAAATCGTCGTCAGGTGATGCGAAAGGCCAGCCCGTCGATGCGGGCGCGCAGCTCACCGTCGACGGCCAGGCGCTCCCCCACCCGGGTCGCGACCGCGCGGACCTGCTCGGGCGCGAGACCGGGGCGCAGGTGCAGCACCACCCCGAGGACCCCCTCGCCGAGCGGTGCTCCCTCCTCGAGCGCGACGGCCGTGACGTCCTGCTCCCCCGCCGCGGCGTCGCGGACCCCTCGCTCGACGAAGGGGTCGGTGTGCGCGGGCAGCCAGGGTCGCTGCTGGGCCAGCGCCCACACCATCGACGGGCGCAGGACGCGGGTGACCGGGCCGGCGACGTCGACGACGACGACGTCGCACCGCTCGGCGACGGCCGCCTGGCCGGCGCGGGCCGAGGTGACGGGCACGGGGCGCGCGGTGGGCTCCCAGGCGCTGAGGGAGTCGGTGCCGGTGAAGACGGGCAGGGCGCGCTGGCCGTCGGGGGCGAGCAGGGTGACGGCCGCCATGTCGACCTGCGTCTCGACCGCGTGCTCGCCGGTGTCGTCGACCTCGGTGGGCTCGGCGACGATGGGCACGAGGAGGCGCGCCTCACCCAGGGCGGTCATCAGGGTGGCGTCGTCGGTGTCAGAGTCGGCGAGGAGGGCGCGCAGCGACGGGTCGGCGGCGCCGGTGTCGGCCTCGAAGCCGCTCGCGCTGAGGTCGCGGCCGGCCCAGGGGACCTCGGCCGAGTCAGAGCGGGAGCCCTTCGGAGGAGGGCTCACGGGCGGCCGGCCACGTCGAGGGCCTGCGGGAGCGTGAACGCGCCGCGGTACAGGGCCGAGCCGATGATCGCGCCCTCGACGCCGTCGCCGACGAGGGTGCGG
This sequence comes from uncultured Actinomycetota bacterium, assembly GCA_963795035.1. Taxonomy (GTDB): domain Bacteria; phylum Actinomycetota; class Actinomycetes; order Actinomycetales; family Dermatophilaceae; genus Oryzobacter. Next base: position 23,478 of record CAWCFZ010000008.1, read on the forward strand.
ATGGCGGCCACGTCCTCGAGGGTCGACACGCCCCCCGACGCGACGACGGGGCGGTCGGTGCGGGCGCAGACGTCGCGCAGGAGCTGGAGGTTCGGGCCCTGGAGCATGCCGTCCTTGGCGACGTCGGTGACGACGTAGCGCGCGCAGCCCTCACGGTCCAGGCGCTCCAGGGTCTCCCAGAGGTCGCCGCCCTCGGAGGTCCAGCCCCGGGCCGCGAGGGTGGTGCCGCGGACGTCGAGGCCGACCGCCACGCGGTCGCCGTGCTCGGCGATGGCACGGGCGGTCCACTCGGGGTCCTCCAGCGCCGCGGTGCCGAGGTTGACCCGGCGGCAGCCGTTGGCCAGGGCGCGCTCGAGCGTCGCCGCGTCGCGGATGCCGCCGCTCAGCTCGACGTCGATGTCGAGGCGGTCGACGATGTCGGCGAGGAGCGCGGCGTTCGAGCCCCGGCCGAAGGCGGCGTCGAGGTCGACGAGGTGCAGCCACTGCGCACCCTGCTCCTGCCACGCCAGGGCCGCCTCGAGCGGGTCGCCGAAGTCACCGCCGGTCCCCGCCACGCCCTGGACGAGCTGGACCGCGCGGCCCCCGACGACGTCGACGGCGGGCAGGAGCTCGAGGTGGGGCTGCTGCGCTGCGGTGTCACTCACGGCACGGTCCTTTCGGGTGCTGCTGGGCGGATCGGCGGTCGGCTCCAGTCTGCCGGTCCGCTCGGGTCGAGGTGAAACCCGACCGTGAGACGGTCGAGCATCACCTCGACCGCCCGAGAGCGGCTCGGGTCAGAGGGAGCTGACCCAGTTGCGCAGGAGGGCCAGCCCGGCCTCGCCGGACTTCTCGGGGTGGAACTGGGTCGCCGACAGCGGGCCGTTCTCGACGGCCGCGACGAACCGCTCCCCGTGGGTGGCCCAGGTGACCGACGGCGCGACGGCCGCGAAGGCGCCGTCGGGTGGCGGCAGCTCCCACGTGTGCGCCGCGTAGGAGTGGACGAAGTAGAAGCGCTCGTCGCGGATGCCCTTCAGGAGCACCGACGCCTCGGGCGCCTCGACCGTGGACCACCCCATGTGCGGGACGACGGGAGCGAGGAGCCGCGAGACGACCCCCGGCCACTGCCCGACGCCCTCGAGCGGCGCGACGCTCGGCTCGGTCGACCCCTCGAAGAGGACCTGCATCCCGACGCACACCCCGAGCACCGGTCGACCGCCCGCGAGCCGGCTGTCGATGAGCCGCGGACCGTCGGCCGCGACGAGCCCGGCCATGCACGCGTGGAAGTTGCCGACGCCGGGGACGAAGAGCCCGTCCGCGGCCAGCGCGGCCTCCCGGTCGCCGGTGAGGGTCACCGAGGCCCCCACGTGCTCGAGGGCGCGCACGGCACTGCGGACGTTGCCGCTGCCGTAGTCGAGGACGACGACGTCGGCGGTCACCGGCGGCCCCCGTCGGCGAGCCGCTCGGACTCCGCGCGGTGCGACGCGTCCTCGGCGACGAGGCGGTCGAAGGCCAGCACGCCGCGCGCGGAGGGCTCGACGTCGGTGGCGCCCGGGCTGTCGCCGCGCACGAGGAGCTCCTTGCCCGGCAGCCCCAGCAGGCCGAGGACGGTGACGAGCAGGTCGACGGGCGTCCCGTGGCCCGAGCGCAGGACCTCGGCGAGGGCCTCCTCCCGAACCCGGCCGGAGGCGCCGGCCGCCGAGAGGAGCGTGGTGAGGCGCAGGCGCGGCAGCTCGGGGGTGGCGACGACTCCCTGCCGCGGCTCCCACACGACCCACTGCGGCCCCGTCCGCAGACCGGCGGCGTGCACGGTGATGGCCGCCCGCCCGCGGACGTCGAACAGCCCGATGGCCGGGCGGGCGCGCCAGGGGGTCGGGCGCGCCGCGAGCACCTCGAGCCCGATGTCGTACGGGGGCGCGCTGCGGGCGCGCTCGTCGGCGAGGGTGATGCCGGTCCAGACGCCGAAGGGTGCCACGGTGACGGACACGAGCCCGCGCCGCAGCCAGCGTGAGATCGACGCGGGCGACCGGCGCACGAGCACGAGCCCGTGCCCTGCGCCGGACCGCGGGTCGGCAGCCACGGGCTAGAGGGCGCCCTTCGCGCTCGGGATGCCCTCGACCCTGGGGTCGCGGGCGACGGCGACGCGCAGCGCCCGGGCGAGCGCCTTGAACTGGGCCTCGACGACGTGGTGCGGGTCGCGGCCGGACAGCACGCGGACGTGCAGGGCGATCTGGGCGTGGAAGGCGAACGACTCGAGGACGTGGCGGGTCAGCGAGCCGATGTAGTGCCCGCCGATGACGACGTGCTCCTGCCCGGCCGGCTCGCCCTCGTGCACGCAGTACGGGCGTCCGGCGACGTCGACGACGGCCTGGACGAGCGCCTCGTCGAGCGGGACGGTGGCGTCGCCGAAGCGGGAGATGCCGGCCTTGTCGCCGAGCGCCTCGCGGACGGCCTGGCCGAGGACGATCGCGACGTCCTCGACGCTGTGGTGCGCGTCGACGTGGGTGTCGCCGTCGGCCCTGACGGTGAGGTCGATGAGCGAGTGCTTCGCCAGCGACAGGAGCATGTGGTCGTAGAACGGGACGCCGGTGCTGACGTCACCGCGACCGGTGCCGTCGAGGTCGACGGTCACCTCCACGGTGCTCTCGGACGTGCCGCGACGCACGGTGGCGGTGCGGTGGGCGTCGGTGCTCACGGACGTGGCTCCTGTACGGGTCGGGACGAGGGCGGCGACCGCCTCGAGGAAGCTCGTCGTCTCCTCGGGGGTGCCCGCCGTGACACGAAGATAGTGGGCGATGCCCACGTCCCGGACGAGGACGCCCCGGTCGAGCAGTCCCTGCCACGTCGCGGCGGCGTCGGCGAGGCGTCCGAAGAGGACGAAGTTCGCGTCGCTGGGCACGGGCTCGAGGCCGAGCGCGGTGAGCTCGCGGACGAGCCGGTCGCGCTGGTCCTTGATGACGCCGACCGTCTCGAGCATGACGTCGGCGTGCGCCAGGGCCGCCAGGGCGACTGCCTGGGTCTGGGTCGACAGGTGGTACGGCATCCGCACCAGGCGCAGCGCGTCGGTGACCGCCGGGTCGGCGGCGAGGTAGCCCAGCCGCCCTCCGGCCAGCGCGAACGCCTTGCTCATCGTCCGCGTCACGACGAGCCGCGGGCGCCCGGCGAGCAGGGTCAGCGCGCTCGGGGTGCCCGCGCGGGCGAACTCGGCGTAGGCCTCGTCGACGACGACGAGGGCTGCGGGCGCGGCCTCGTGGACCGCCTCGACCACGTCGAGCCCGAGCGCGGTGCCCGTCGGGTTGTTCGGCGAGCAGAGGAAGACGACGTCGGGGCGGTGCTCGCGCACCTGCGCGACCACCGAGGTGACGTCGAGGTCGAAGGCCCCGCGCCCCCGGACACCGCGGGTCCCGTCGACCCAGGTCGTACCCGTGGTCGTCGTGATGATGGGGTGCATCGAGTACGCGGGAGTGAAGCCGAGCGCCGTGCGCCCCGGCCCGCCGAACGCCTGGAGCAGGTGGAGCAGCACCTCGTTCGAGCCGTTGCCGGCCCAGACCTGCTCGGGCGCCACGGGCGTGCCCTCGCGCGAGAGGTACTCCGCGAGGGCCCGGCGCAGGGTGGTGAACTCGCGGTCCGGGTACCGGTTGAGTCCGGCCGCTGCCTCGCGGACGGCCTCGGTGACCGCCTCGACGACGACCGGCGGCACCGGGTACGAGTTCTCGTTGGTGTTGAGCGCGACGGGGACGTCGAGCTGCGGCGCGCCGTACGCGGTGCGCCCGCGCAGGTCCGGTCGCAGCATCGCCTCGACGGTCGTGCGGGGGTCCATGCCCGAAGTCTATTTGGGCGGCGCCGGGGCCCCGCGTCCGGACGCTGCGGTGGACAGGACGAGCAGGGCCGCGCCGGCGGCTCCCCCTGCCAGGGCCCACCCGAGGTCGACCTCGCCCCCGAGCAGGACGGGGGTCAACGCTCCCCACAGGCCGCAGGCACCCACCCACACCAGGGTCGAGGACAGGGAGACGACGGCGCCCGGGGCCCCGGACCGGGCGGCGAGGTGGGTGACGCCCACCGTCGCGAGCCACGGCAGCGACAGCCACAGGGCCACGAACGCGACCCGCACCACGGTGGTGCCCACGCCCTCGGAGGCCGAGGCGACCACGGTGGCGACGGTGGCGACGACGAGGAGGAGCGCGGTGACCCCGCGGGCCGGCCGGGTCACGCCACCGTGGGGCTCGGCCGGGGCGTGCGCGACCACCCGGGGCCCGGTGCTGGTGGTGCCGCTGGTGCGTGCTGCGTGGTCGACCATGTCGGTCGACGCTACCCCGGGTCGACGTCGGGGTGACGGGCCAGGACGGCCTCGCCGTGGGCGGGCAGGTCCTCGGCGCGCGCCAGGGTCACCACGTGGCCACCCACCTCGCGCAGGGCCACCTGCGAGTACGTGACGACGTGGATGCCGCGCAGGAACGACTGCACCGACAGGCCGCTGCTGTGGCAGGCGCAGCCGCCGGTGGGCAGCACGTGGTTGGACCCGGCGCAGTAGTCGCCCAGGCTCACCGGCGACCACGGACCGACGAACACCGCGCCGGCGTTGCGCACCCGGGCGGCGACGGCCTCGGCGTCGCGCGTCTGGATCTCGAGGTGCTCGGCGGCGTACGCGTTGACGAGGTCGAGGCCGACGTCGAGGTCGTCGACGAGGACGATCGCCGACTGGCTCCCCGCCAGCGCCGTGGCGACCCGCTCGGTGTGCTTGGTCTCGGCCACCCGCCGGACGAGTGCGTCGTCGACGGCGTCGGCGAGCGCCGGGCTGTCGGTGACGAGGACCGCCGCCGCCAGCGGGTCGTGCTCGGCCTGCGACACCAGGTCGGACGCGACGTGCTCGGCGTCGGCCGAGTCGTCGGCGAGGACGGCGATCTCGGTGGGCCCGGCCTCGGCGTCGATGCCGATGACGCCCTTGAGCAGCCGCTTGGCCGCGGCGACGTAGATGTTCCCGGGGCCGGTGACGAGGCTGACCGGCTCGCAGACGTCGTCGCCGTCGTCGACGCCGTACGCGAAGGCCGCCACGGCCTGCGCGCCGCCCATCGCCCAGACCTCGTCGACCTCCAGGAGCGCGCACGCGGCGAGGATCGTGGGGTGCGGCCAGCCGCCGTGGTCGCGCTGCGGCGGGCTGGCGACGGCCAGGCTGGGGACGCCGGCGAGCTGGGCGGGCACGACGTTCATCACCACGCTGCTCGGGTAGACGGCCAGGCCGCCGGGGACGTAGAGGCCGACGCGGTCGACCGGCACCCACCGCTCGCTCACGGTGCCGCCGTCGACGACCTGCGTCGTCGTGTCGCTGCGGCACTGGTCGGCGTGGACGATCCGCGCCCGGCGGATCGACTCCTCGAGCGCGGCCCGCACGGCCGGGTCGAGGGCCCCGAGCGCGGCGGCGACGACGTCGGCGGGAACCCGCAGCCGGGGGGGCCGGACCCCGTCGAAGCGCTCCGCGGCCTCGTACAGGGCCGCGGCACCGCGCTCTCGGACGGCCGCGACGATCGGGCGCACGGCGCCCAGGGCGGCCTCGACGTCGAACGCGGCCCGGGGCAGCACCGCGCGCAGCTCCCGCAGGCCGAGGCGCCGGCCACGCAGGTCGAGCCGCGCGATGACGCCGGTCGTGGACGCGGGCGGGGTGGTGCCGGAGGTGCCGAGGGACATGCGCCGAGTCTAGGTTTCCGGTCCTCGGGCGCCGAAACGCCGTCCACCCCTGCCCGGTCGTGGGTCAGACGTCGTAGAAGACCGCTTCGTGCGCGGCCCGCGAGTGCCGGGCGACCCGCCGGTACCGCTCCCCCAGCTCCTGGCCCGACCCGCTGCGCAGGCCGAGGATCCGGGCGATGCCGTCGGCGTCGCGCGGGTCGCTCGGGACGGCGTCGAGGATCTTGGCCCGGAAGAGCACCCCGGCGTTGCGCATCGCCGAGGCCAGCCGCCAGGCGGCGGAGAGGTCGGCGGCGTGGCCGGGCGCGACGAGGCCCAGCCGCTCGGCCTCCCCGAGCGCCGCCATCGTCGACGGGGTCCGCAGGCCCGGGTGCGCGTGGGCGTGGACGAGCTGGAGGAGCTGCACGGCCCACTCCACGTCCGACAGGCCCCCGTGCCCGAGCTTGAAGTGGGTCTTGCGGTCGGCTCCGCGCGGCAGCCGCTCGGACTCCATCCGCGCCTTGAGGGTGCGGATCTCGCGGATCTGGTCGTCGGTGAGGCCCCGCGCGGGCCACCGCAGCGGCGCGATGAGGTCGAGGAAGCGCACCCCGAGGTCCTCGTCGCCCGCCACGGGGGTGGCCCGAAGCAGCGCCTGCGCCTCCCAGACGAGCGACCAGCGGTCGTAGTACTCGCGGTAGGAGGCGAGGGAGCGCACGAGCGGTCCGCTCTTGCCCTCAGGGCGCAGCGAGGCGTCGACGTCGAGGTTCGGGTCGGGGCCGCGCAGCCCGAGGAGCCGGATCAGCTCCTTGACGACCTCCATCGCCTGGCCCTGGGCCTCCTGCTCGTCGGCTCCCGGGACGGGGTCGTGGACGAACATGACGTCGGCGTCGGAGCCGTACCCCTGCTCGCCCCCGCCGAGCCGGCCCATCCCGACGACGAGCAGCCGGGTGAGCGGGGTCGGCCGGTCCGCTCCTCGACGTCGCGCAGGCACACCTCGAGGGTGAGCTCGAGCAGCGCCGCGGTGAGGTCGGTCATCGCGGTCCCCAGCGCGTCGAGGGACAGCGAGCCCGACAGGTCGGCCACGGCGACGCGGAACAGCTCGGACCGGCGCACCGTGCGGGCCGCGAGGACCGCCGACTCCGGGTCGTCCTTGCGCCCGGCGGCCGAGCGCATCCGGCGCAGGACGTCCTCGCGCGAGCGTGGGGTGAGGCCCGCCGAGTCGCCGAGGAACTGCACGCACTCGGGCGCCTGCTCGAGCAGGTCGGCGGCGAAGCGGCTGCGGGCCAGGGTGTGGGCGAGCCGCTCGGCGGCGGAGCCCTCGTCGCGCAGGAGCCGCAGGTACCAGTGGGTCGACCCGAGCTCGTCGCTGATCTTGCGGAAGGCGAGGAGGCCGGCATCGGGGTCGGCCTCGTCGGCGAACCAGCCGAGCATGACGGGGAGGAGCTGGCGTTGGATGGCGGCCCGTCGGCTCAGCCCGTCGGTGAGCGCCTCGAGGTGCCTCAGCGCCCCGCGCGGGTCGCGGAAACCCAACGCGGACAGGCGTTCTCGGGCCGCCTCGGGGGTGAGCCGGACATCGGAGTCGGACAGCCGCGCCACGGCGGACAGCAGCGGCCGGTAGAAGATGCGCTCGTGCAGCCGGCGCACCTCGCGCTTCTGGGCCCGCCACTGCCCGATGACCGCCTCGGCCGGTGAGGAGCGGTGACCCAGTGCCCGCCCGAGGCGGCGCAGGTCGGCCTCGCTCGTGGGCATCAGGTGGGTGCGGCGCAGGCGGAACAGCTGGATGCGGTGCTCGAGGGTGCGCAGCAGCCGGTAGGCGGCCTCGAGCGTGGCGGCGTCCTCGCGGCCGACGTACCCGCCGGCGGACAGGGCCGCCAGGCCGTCGAGAGTGGTCCCGGTGCGCAGGGACTCGTCGGCGCGGCCGTGGACGAGCTGGAGCAGCTGGACGGAGAACTCGACGTCGCGCAGGCCACCAGGCCCGAGCTTGAGCTGCCGCTCGGCCTCCGCCGCCGGAATGTGCTCCTCGACCCGGCGGCGCATCGCCTGGACGTCGTCGACGAAGTTCTCGCGGCTCGAGGCCTGCCACACCAGGGGCTGCACGGCGTCGAGGTACGCCTGGCCCACCTCGCGGTCCCCCGCCACCGGCCGGGCCTTGAGCAGGGCCTGGAACTCCCACGTCTTGGCCCAGCGCTCGTAGTACGCGCGGTGGCTCGCGACGCTGCGCACCAGGGGCCCGTTCTTGCCCTCGGGGCGCAGCGCGGGGTCGACCTGCCACAGCGACCCGGTGGGCGTCGATGCCGAGCAGATCCGCATGAGGCGGGTGGCGAGGTCGGTGGCGACGGCGGTGGAGTCCTCCTCGGCCACCGCCTCGGCCGGCTCGGCGACGAAGATGACGTCGACGTCGGAGAGGTAGTTGAGCTCGCACCCGCCGGTCTTGCCCATGGCGACGACGGCGAGCCTGGTCCGCGCGGCGTCCTCACCCACCTCGTCCCGCGCGATGACGAGGGCCGCCTCGAGCGCGGCCTGGGCGAGGTCGGCGAGGGCGGCCGCGGTGTCGGGCAGGGTCCGCACCGGGTCCTCGGAGGTGAGGTCGAGGGCGGCGATGCCGAGGAGCTGCTCCCGGTAGGCCGTGCGGAGCACGTCGACGGCGGGGACGTCGCCGGGCTCCACCACGGCGCCGACGAGCCGCTCGACGCGCTGGTCGACGCCGAGGGGGACCGCCTCGGTGACGGCGGTCCAGTGGTGCGGGTGGGCGCACAGGTGGTCACCGAGCGCGGCCGACGAGCCCAGGACGGCGAGGAGGCGGTCGCGCGCCTGACCGGGAGAGCCCAGCGCGTCGGTCACCGGCGCCCGCAGGGCCGGGACCCGGTTCGCGGCCTCCATGAACCGCACGAGGCCGAGGAGGGCACCGTCCGGGTCGGGAACCGCCGCGAGCGCCTCGGCGAGCCCGTGCTCCTCGATGTGCTCGCGCGAGCGGATGAGGTCGGCGACGGACGGGTCCTGCAGGAGCGCGAACGCGCGTGAGGGGTCGTCGAACCCGAGCCGCGCGATGGCGGCCGGGACGGAGCCGGGCCCGCGTGAGCTCATCGGGCTCAGAGCTGGAGCAGGTAGCGCTCGAGCTCGAAGGCGGTGACCTGGTTGCGGTAGTCGTTCCACTCGGCGCGCTTGTTGCGCAGGAAGAAGTCGAACGTGTGCTCGCCGAGGGTCTCCGCGACGAGGTCGCTGCTCTCCATCACCGCGATCGCCTCGCTGAGACTCGCCGGGAGCGGCCGGATGCCCATGGCGCGGCGCTCGGCGTCGGTGAGGCTCCAGACGTCGTCCTCGGTCTCGGGCGGGAGCTCGTAGCCCTCCTCGATGCCCTTGAGGCCGGCGGCGAGCAGGACCGCGAACGCGAGGTAGGGGTTGCACGCGGTGTCGATGCTGCGCACCTCGACCCGGCTGCTGTTGCCCTTGTTCGGCTTGTACATCGGCACCCGGATGAGGGCGGAGCGGTTGTTGTGCCCCCACGTCAGGTGCGCGGGCGCCTCTCCCCCGCCCCAGAGGCGCTTGTAGGAGTTGACCCACTGGTTGGTGACGGCGGTGATCTCGGCGCCGTGGTGGAGCAGGCCGGCGATGAACTGCCGGGCGACCTTGGACAGCTGGTACGGGGCGCCGGGCTCGTGGAACGCGTTGGTGTCGCCCTCGAACAGCGACAGGTGCGTGTGCATCGCCGAGCCGGGGTGCTCGGCGAACGGCTTGGGCATGAAGGAGGCGTGGATGCCCTGCTCGAGCGCGACCTCCTTGATGACGGTGCGGAAGGTCATGATGTTGTCGGCCGTGGTGAGGGCGTCGGCGTAGCGCAGGTCGATCTCGTTCTGGCCGGGGGCGCCCTCGTGGTGGCTGAACTCCACCGAGATCCCCATCGCCTCGAGCATGCCGATGGCCGCGCGGCGGAAGTCGTGGCTGTTGCCGCGGGCGACGTGGTCGAAGTACCCGGCCTGGTCGACCGGCTCGGGCTTCTGACCCGGTGACCAGCCGTCCTTGAGGAGGAAGAACTCGATCTCGGGGTGGGTGTAGAAGGTGAAGCCCTGGTCGGCCGCCTTGGTCAGCGCCCGCTGGAGGACGTGCCGCGGGTCGGCGTTGCTCGGGGTCCCGTCGGGCAGGGTGAGGTCGCAGAACATCCGCGCGGTCCCGGGGCTGTCGCCGCGCCACGGGAGGACCTGGAAGGTGCTCGGGTCGGGCTTGGCGAGCATGTCGGCCTCGTACACCCGGGCGAAGCCCTCGATGACCGAGCCGTCGAAGCCGATGCCCTCGGCGAAGGCACCCTCGAGCTCGGCCGGGGCGATCGCCACGGACTTCAGGGTGCCGAGCACGTCGGTGAACCAGAGCCGGACGAACCGGATGTCGCGCTCTTCGATGGTGCGGAGGACGAACTCCTGCTGACGGTCCATGGGTCCGATCCTGCCCCACGGGTGTGTCCTGCGTGTGACACCGACATGCTCCGGACACGCGGGAGGGGCCCCGGCTGGTCCCGGCGCCCCTCCCGGTCGTGCTGCGGGTGAGCCCGCTGGGGCGGCATACGATCGGTGGCATGAGCGAGCCGACGACGTCCTCGACCGTCCCCGCCGCGGAGACCACCGCTCCGTACGGCACGGGCGCGCAGGCGGCGCCGCAGCGTCGGGTGCGCATCCCGCACCTGCTCCAGATGAAGGAGCGCGGCGAGAAGTGGTCGATGCTCACCGCGTACGACATGTACACGGCCGAGATCTTCGACGAGGCCGGGATCCCGGTGCTCCTCGTGGGCGACAGCGCCGGCAACAACGTCTACGGGTTCGAGACCACGGTCCCGGTCACCGTCGACCACCTCGTCCCCCTCGTCAAGGCCGTCACCAGTGCCGCCCGTCACGCCATGGTGGTGGCCGACCTGCCGTTCGGGTCCTACCAGGCCAGCCCGCAGCAGGCCCTGGCCACCGCGACCCGGTTCATGAAGGAGGGCCTGGCCCACGCGGTGAAGCTCGAGGGCGGGCGGGCCATGGTCCCCGAGGTCGAGCTCCTGGTGCGGGCCGGCATCCCGGTCATGGGCCACATCGGCTTCACGCCGCAGAGCGAGCACGTCCTCGGGGGGTACAAGGTGCAGGGGCGCGGCGCCGGGGCCGACAAGCTCCTCGACGACGCCCTGGCCCTCGAGGAGGCCGGCTGCTTCGCGGTCGTCATGGAGATGGTGCCCGCCCCGGCGGCCGCCGCCGTCACCCGGGCGCTGCGGATCCCCACCATCGGCATCGGGGCCGGGCCCGACTGTGACGCGCAGGTCCTCGTCTGGCAGGACATGGCGGGGCTGCGAGGCGGTCGGGCTCCGCGCTTCGTCAAGAAGTACGCCGACCTGCGCGGCGCCCTGCACGACGCCGCCGTCGCGTACGCCGCCGACGTGGCGGGGGGCACCTTCCCCGCCGCCGAGCACTCGTTCGACGCCTGAAACCATCGAGCCGAAGAGGACGTCGAAAGAGCATGTGGCCCATGGACACCCCCAACGCACCCTCCCCCACCCGGTGGTCTGCCCTGCAGAGCGGGCCCGAGGCGGCGGCCGCCTACCGGCGCCGCTTCCTCGACCTCGAGCAGGCCGGTGAGGACCTCCACGGCGAGGCGCGCTTCCTCACCGAGCTCGTGCCGCCGCCGTCGCGCATCCTCGACGCCGGGTGCGGGTTCGGCCGGGTCGCCTCCGAGCTGACCCGGCTGGGGCACACCGCGATGGGGGTCGACGCGGATGCCGACCTCGTCGCCATCGCGCGGCACGAGGACGTGGACACCCGCTTCGTCGTCGCCGACCTGGCGACGCTCGACCTGCGCACCGAGCAGGAGTTCCACGCGGTGGTGCTCGCCGGCAACGTCGTCCCCTACCTCGCCGACGGCACCCTCGGTGCGGTCCTCGAGCGCCTCGCCGCGCACCTGTCGCCCCTGGGGTACCTCGTGGCGGGGTTCGGCCTCGGCGGGTCGCTGCCGCCGGCGGCGGCCCGGGTCGACCTGCGCTCGTACGACCGCCTCGCCGACGCGGCCGGGCTCGCCTTCATCAGGCGCTACGCGACGTGGGACGGGCAGCCGTTCGCGCGGGGCGACTACGCCGTCTCGGTCCACCGCCGCCGCGCCGGCTGAGGGCGGGGTCGATGACGAGCAGTGACCTCTGGGACGCCGAGACCGCCGCGCGCTACGACGAGTCCTCGGCGTCCATGTTCGACCCGGAGGTGCTCGGCCCGACGGTGGGACTCCTCGCGGCGCTGGCCGGCGACGGCCGCGTCCTCGAGCTGGCGGTCGGCACGGGCCGGGTCGCGATCCCCCTGGCCGAGCGAGGGCTCGACGTCACGGGGATCGAGCTCTCGGAGCCGATGGTCGCGCAGCTGCACCGCAAGCGTCCGGAGCTCCCCGTCGTCGTGGGCGACATGGCCAGCGCCACGGCGCCCGGGCGGTTCTCGCTCGTCTACCTCGTCTTCAACACCCTCGGGAACCTGCGCACCCAGGACGAGCAGGTCGAGGTGTTCCGCAACGCCGCCCGGCACCTCGACCCCGGCGGCCGGTTCGTCGTGGAGCTCGGCGTCCCGTCGCTGCGGCGGCTCCCGCCGGGACAGAGCGCCGTCCCGTTCCACGTCAGCGACGAGCACCTCGGCTTCGACACGTACGACCTCGTCGGGCAGCAGGGCACCTCGCACCACTACACGCGCGAGCAGGACGGCCGCTTCCGGTACGGCGTCCACCACTACCGGTACGTCTGGCCCGAGGAGTGCGACCTCATGGCCCAGCTGGCCGGGATGCAGCTCGAGAGCCGCTGGTCGACCTGGACGGGCGAGCCGTTCGCCAGCGACAGCGAGGCCCACGTCTCCGTCTGGCGCACCCCGGGCAGGTCGCGCTGAGGGAACGGCGGGGTGAGGTGGTGCGCCTGCTCAGAACGGGATGGGGTCGGGCCAGGTCCGGTGGGCGGGTTCGGTGGTGCGGACGGTGCCGGACGTGTGGTGGGTCCAGGTGGTGGTGGCGTCGGGGTGCAGGGTGGGTCGCCAGCGGCCCAGCTGTTTCATCCGGTGGTGGCGTCGGCACAAGGTGAGCAGGTTGCCGGGAGTGGTCCGCCCGGCTGGCCAGGGGGTGGTGTGGTCGAGGTCGGCGTGGGTGGCGGCGCGGGTGCAGCCCCACATGCGGCAGGTGCCGTCGCGTGTCCTGACCAGCTCGCGCACCGGGCGCGGGGGGCGGTAGGCGCCGGTGGTGACCGAGGTGAGGGTGCCGGTGGGGGCGTCGAGGACGGCGCGGGCGACCTCGAGCGGGAAGGTGGCCATGAGGTGGGCCACGGTGGCGGCGTCGACCCAGCCCAGGCCGGGCAGCTGCGTGCCGGAGACGGTGCAGCCGTTGACCACGGCCTCACGGGTGTGGCGCGGGTCGAGGGTGGCGCCGGTGCCGCCGCAGGGGTCGTCCTCGGCGGGGACCTGCACCCAGGACAGCTGCTCGCGCACCTGTGGGGACAGGGTGGAGGCGGGCACGAGGTCGCCGGTGTCCGGGTCGGGCACGAGGTCGGTGTCGGCCAGGTCGACCCGGTCCACCGTGGGTGCGCCGTAGGACCAGCTGGGTGCGTCGGTGGGTGCGTCGGTGATGACGGGGACGCCGAGGGTGACCTGCGCGGTGACGGTGACGTGGCGCAACAGGAGGTCCCCGAACGCGTCGGCGCGGGCCTGGTCCACGGTCAAGGTGTCGTCGACGGACCGGTACTCCCCGGCGAGCTGGTCGACAGCGGCCCACGCGGCGGCGCTGGTCGCGGTCGGGAGCAGCGCCCACCACGACGTGAGCCCGTCGTCGCCGGGGCGGACCTCCACGGTGCGACCACGCCGGGCCCGCGCGGCCTGTGCGGCGACCTGGGCGGCCGCGACCCGGTGGGCGACCTGCCGCGCCAGCATGCTCACCCGCGCCGGGTCGCACGACCCCAGCCGGGGCGCGACCTGCTCATCAACCCGGGCGCACGCGTCGAGGTCCAGACCGGCGCACGCGTCGTGGACCTTGTGCGCGGCCACGACCGGGACGTCGCCGGCGAGGACGCGGTCCCGGAGGAGGGGGAAGCGCTGTCCCAACGCCGCGCCGAGGGCGACCTTGCGCCCGGCGACACCGTCGGTGACCCCGGTCGCCAACGCCATCTCGGTGGCCGCCATCGCGTCGACGAAACCCACCGGGTGCACCCGCTCCACCGGCCCGGCCGACGTCAGGGTCGTCTCGACCCGCGCCCCGAACGCCCCGAGGACCGCGACCAACCCGTCGGCGGCGTTCGCCAGCCCCTGCGCCTGCCCCGCGAGCTCGAACGCCTCGTCGGCCGACAGCCCCCGACCGCCCGACACGACCTCACGACCCAGCGCCGCGCACTGCGAGCGCAGTGCCGCGACCCGGCCGCTGATCGTCTCGATGTCCATGCCTCATCGTATCGAACACCTGTTCGACAGGCAAGGGCTATCCACCCCTGTTCGCCTGCAGCGCAACAGATCCCGCACCCATCGCGAGCACCCGTCGCGCCCGCAGCGGCGCGCGGTCAGGTCGGGCTCAGTCCTCCTGCGACTCGGGGTCCCAGCTGCCGCCGTCCTTCCACTCACGGTCCTCGCGGTCCCACTTCTCGGTGTTCTCGCGGGCGTGGTGGAGCGCGTTCGCCGCGGCGTCGTGGGTGTCGTACGGACCCATGACGTTGGCGTCCTGGCTGCGGTCGTCGTCGGTCTCGACCTGGCCGGAGTCCACGTTGAACCAGTAGGGCATCGGAGTTCCTCCTGAGGATCGGGTGGTGCGGTCGTGCCTAGACTCACCGTATGCCGTTGACGTACGCCTCCGTCGCCCCAGGGACGATCTCTGCGCGCCGCCCCGTGCCGGGCGCCATCCCCCGACCGGAGTACGTCGACAAGCCGCAGCCGGCCCGCTACACCGGTCCCGAGGTCAAGGACGCCGAGACCATCGAGCGGATGCGCGTCGCCGGCCGCATCGCGGCCAACGCCATGGCCGCGGCCGCCGCGGTCATCGAGCCCGGTGTCACCACCGACGAGATCGACCGGGTCGGTCACGAGTACCTCCTGGACCACGGCGCCTACCCGTCGACGCTGGGCTACAAGTCGTTCCCGAAGTCGCTGTGCACCTCGGTCAACGAGGTCGTCTGCCACGGCATCCCCGACGACCGGCGCCTCGAGGACGGCGACATCGTCAACATCGACATCACCGCCTTCATCGGCGGGGTCCACGGCGACACCGACGCCACGTACCTCGTCGGCGACGTCGACGAGGAGTCGCGCCTGCTCGTGGAGCGCACGAAGGAGGCGATGATGCGCGGCATCCGGGCGGTGCGTCCCGGGCGCGAGATCAACGTCATCGGCCGCGTCATCCAGAGCTACGCCAAGCGCTTCGGCTACGGCGTCGTCCGCGACTTCACCGGCCACGGCATCGGCAGCGCGTTCCACAGCGGGCTCGTCGTGCCGCACTACGACGCGGCACCGGCCTACGACACCGTCATCGAGGCGGGGATGACCTTCACCATCGAGCCCATGCTCAACCTGGGCACCCACGAGTGGGAGATGTGGGACGACAGGTGGACGGTGGTGACGAAGGACCGCCGTCGTTCGGCACAGTTCGAGCACACGATCCTCGTCACCGACGACGGGTCCGAGATCCTCACGCAGGGAGATGCAGCATGAGCACCGGACACCCCCTCGGCATCGACGTCGGCGGCAGCGGGATCAAGGGCGCGCCGGTCGACCTCGCGAAGGGCGAGTTCGCCCGCAAGCGCCTGCGGATCGACACGCCCACGGTGTCGACCCCCGAAGCCGTGTGCGACGTCATCGCGCAGGTCGTCGACAACTTCGACGAGATCCGCAGTGACTCCCCGATCGGCGTCACGATCCCGGGCGTCGTCCAGCACGGCGTGGTGATGACCGCGGCGAACATCCACAAGTCGTGGATCGGCTGCGAGATCGAGAAGCTCCTCGAGAACCGGCTCCAGCACGACGTCGTCGTCGTCAACGACGCCGACGCCGCGGGCGTCGGCGAGCTGCACTTCGGGGCGGCGAAGGGCTACGAGGGGCTCGTCGTCCTCACCACGCTGGGCACCGGCATCGGCACGGCGATCTTCAACCGCGGTGTCCTGGTTCCCAACTCGGAGCTCGGACACCTCGAGATCGACGGCGTCGACGCCGAGACGATCGCGGCGTCGTCGGCGAAGACGCGCGAGGGCCTCAGCTACGAGGACTGGGCCAAGCGCCTGCAGGTCTACTACCGCGCGCTCGAGGACCTGCTCTGGCCCGACCTCATCGTCGTCGGTGGCGGAGTGTCGAAGGACTCCGAGCAGTTCCTCCCGCTGCTCGACATCCGCACGCCCATCATCCCGGCCACCCTGAAGAACAAGGCGGGCATCATCGGCGCCGCGGTGCTCGCCACCGGCGTCCAGAACGAGCGCGGCCGCCACACCACCTGAGCCGCAACAGGTTCGGCGCCCGCTACTCCCCCGCGCGGAACTCCACCGCGCCCCGGCCAGCGAGGTCGTGCAGGCGGGTGTCGGGCGACCCGAGCTGGCCGGCCTGCCCGAGGTAGAGGTCGCGCCCCCTGCTGCGCAGCAGCCCGTCGTGGACCGGGACGGCGTGCGGCGCCGCGAGGCGACGCAGGAACGCCGTCATCTCCCGGCTGCGCTGCCACGGCGCGTGCAGGGGGAAGGCGAGGACGTCGACCGGACCCGGCTCGGCATCGAGGGCGTCGCCGGGGTGGAAGAACGACGGCTCGCCCTCGGCCTCGAGCCGCACCCCGACGTTCGTGATCCGGGGGATCTCGTCGTGGATGAGCGCGTGCTGGTCGCCGAACGGCGTGATGGTGACGTCGCCGACCGCCGTCGGCTCCCCCGCGTGCTCCCGCGCCTGCACCCCCAGCCGCCCGAGCACCGCGACGCTCATCGGGTCGCAGAGCACGACGGCGTCGCGGTTGGCCTCGACGAGCGCTGGTACCCGGTCGGGGTCGAGGTGGTCGGGGTGCTGGTGGGTGACGACGACGGCCGCGAGGTCGCGCACCTCGGACAGGTCGTCCGCGAAGGTGCCGGGGTCGAGCAGGACCCGCGTGCCCGCCATCTCGATCAGGACGCAGGCGTGGCCGAGGTGGGTGATCCGCATCCGTCCACCGTAGGCCCGCCGTGGCCCGAGCCGCCGGTTCCGACGGCGTCGACGACCACGGCCGCCTCGAGCAGCGAGCGAGGAAGGACCCGCGCCCCGGGCGGGGCGGTCTCGAGGGTGACGGCGCCCTCGCCTGCGAGGAAGAGCGGGACCGCGGAGCCCAACCGGGTCAGCGAGGGGATCCGTGACTCGAAGGCCGACCGGCGCACGCCGGCGATGACGCAGGCGTCCGCACGCAGGAAGCGCACGGCCTCGCCGATCGCCGTCATGGGGGTGTTCGCGCCCAGGCTGACCACCCGCCACCCGCGGACGTGGAGCATCGCACCGAACAGCTCGAGGGGGAGGTCGTGCAGCTCGCGCGGCGGGCATGCCAGGACGGCAGTGCGGATCTGGCTGCCCTGCAGCGGGATCCGCAGATCGCCGAGGACGCCGCGGAACGAGCTGGAGACGAAGTGCTCGTGCAGTACGCCGAGATCGCCTGTCTCCCAGGCGTCCCCAACTGTCTTGAGCACCGGCATGACGACCTCGGTGACGGTCGCGTCGACGCCGGAGACGAGGAGCGACTGGAGCAGCACGTCACGCACCGACGCGCCATCGAGGTCTCGGACCGCCGCGAGGACGGCGTCGCGGGCCCTCTCGTGGTCGTAGGGTCGGTCGAGGCTCATGGCCGTCCTTCGGCGTTGGCAGGGCGGGACGAGGCGAAGGCTACGACACACGGGGCCGGTACGACAGGCCCCGACGCGTGTTCCTGCACGTCAGGGGGGCACGGACGAGCGGCGGTGAGCGACCTCCCTCGTCCGGTCGGACCATCCGAGACGCCGTTCGGACGATCCGCGCCACGAAGGTGCCCGGCACCGCACCACGCGCTGGCAGAGTCTGAGATGTCGCAGGGAGGCACCCTGCACCGACCAGCGACACGATGGCAGGCACCCTGCACCGGCCATCATCTCGACCGGGGGCACCATCCGGTCCTCGACCCCGGTGCGCCAGGCCACCGCCGCGAACCCCCTGCTCGCGGCGAAGGGCCGGCGCATCGGGGTCGCACCATGTCTGGGGGCCGCCGGCACCGGGGACTGGGGACCGCGTCAGCTCTCCGGGCCCGCAACGCTGACCTCGACCTCGGCCTCGTCCTCGGGCTCGGACTCGTCGTCGAACGACGGGATCGTGCCGAGCCGGTCGCGCACCGCTCGGTCGACGATGCCGGTGACGTCAGCACCGCCTGACGGCCCGGACGCTGCGAGGGCCTCGACGGCCGCGGTGAGGGCGGCCACCTTGGCATCGAGCGCCTTGACCGCGCGAAGGGCGCGGAAGGCGTTGACGTTCGCGGCGCCGACGTGTCGGCCCGCCGCGATCGGGGTGTTGCCGGGGCGGGCGAGCATGGCCGCCCAGATGCCGTCGATGATGTCCTTCTTGTCCTGTGGTGTCACGTCGTCTTCCTCCGTCGTCGAGATGGTGATCAGTCCTGGGGTCGATGTCGTGGCGGGCATCCCCGCCAGGACCCAGCGGTAGACGACGTCGCCGGGGCAGTTGGTCGAGATGCCGTCCCGGTGGCCGCGCTTGGCGAGGGTGCCGCCCTTGAGTCGCACGAGGTCGTCGTACAGCCTGCGCATCCGGGCGAACATCGCCTCGGTGGGTCGTTCCGACCCGGCGACCATGAACTGCACGCCGAAACCCCTGCGGGTGTGGCCGGGACAGTGCGACGCCTCACATTCGAGCCCGCGGCCCTCGATGAGGCGGGCGTGCCCGCAGACCACGGCGTTGTAGCCGAGGTCCTTCCACAGTTTCCCCTTCTTGCGCGGCGTCGTCTGGTGCTGGTGCTGCCAGTCGCGGATCTGCGCCAGGCACTGGGAGTGGGGGCGGCCGGCGAAGTTCGGGGAGCCCTTGCCGATGTAGTGGACGAAGAACTCGGTGCGCCGTGACAGGTCCACGGCCGTCAGGGGGCGCAGCGGTGGCCGGGCGTTCCAGTCCGAGCGCGTGTCGTCACACAGGTGCGTGAGCGAGCCCATCGGTGCTCCTGCTCAGGTGGGAATGGTCGCTGGGCGAGTCGCCGACGATGGCACCGATCACGGAGGTCACCGCCCCACAGGTGGCTCGCACCGGCAGGATCCCACCGCGCCGCGCCCCGCGGCAATGACCCAGGTGGGCCATCTGCCGGGCCTGCGACGACGCATTCCGGCAGGCGCTCGACACTCTGCTCGCTCTGCCACGCCGGGCCTGAGGGTGCGCTCGAGGTGCCCTATGACGAATCCGGGCCATAGTCAGACGAGCCGGTGCAACCATAGGTTGGCTCTCCTCACGTTCCCAAACGTGACGAGGAGCAGCACATGGCCACCGTCGACGACCTCCCGGTCATACAGCGAGCGCCGGGCTTCGTGGCCGTCGGCGCCTTCTACGGCATGGTTTTGTCCTTCATCTACGGCCTGTTCGGCTGGGATTGGCCACCGATCACCTCGATCCCGTACTGGCTCTACCTGATCGTGTTCGTGCCAGCCATGTCGCTCAACATCTACCTGATCAAGCAGGAGGAGGCGAGGCTCGCGGCTGCGCCCAAGTGGTCGCCCCCACCGACCCAGGCTTCGATCGACTGGACGGTCCGTCAGCTAAACGCCTCGTTCAGTGAAGCGCCGAAGCCCAAGGCCAAGAAGCCCAAGGCCAAGAAGCCCAAGCCAGCCGCCGAGCCGCAGCCCTACCACTCGGCCTTCGCTCCCCCGCCTCCCGAGGCCACTGCTGACTTTGCTCGCGGGGGCGACGAGGCTCATGAGCCAATGGCAGTCAAGGCGACGCCGAAGTCCGGAGCCGGTCATGGCAGCCGCCGCGCCCCTTGCTGCCCCTGCCCCATCGCAGGTCAAGAGGCCGTTGGACCGCGCCTTGATGGTGGGTGGTGCGGGCCTGGTCCTCACCGCGCTGCAACTGGTCGTCTCGATCAAGCAGGATGGGCTGTGAGCCTGCTACCGCGACGTGGCGCCGAGCGACCATTGAGCAGAGGGAGGGGGACGAGTCGGGCTGTAGGCCGGGTTCTGTCCCGCGCTTCCGTTGCCGGCCGCGCGGTGACGGTCATCCATCTCGGGTGGCCGTTGCCGACCACCTCCAGCGCCCTACCCGTGTGCTCGGGCGGGCCGCCCTCGAACGCACACTGTCTGGGCTTGCTCCGGATGGGGTTTACCGAGCCGACCTGGTCACCCAGGCCGCT
This sequence comes from uncultured Actinomycetota bacterium, assembly GCA_963795035.1. GTDB lineage: Bacteria > Actinomycetota > Actinomycetes > Actinomycetales > Dermatophilaceae > Oryzobacter. The sequence goes on from CAWCFZ010000008.1 coordinate 43,422, forward strand.
GGTGGTCTCTTACACCACCGTTTCACCCTTACCCCGCTCGCTCGCGCGACCGGGGCGGTCTGTTCTCTGTGGCACTGTCCCGCGGGTCACCCCGGGTGGCTGTTAACCACCATCCTGCCCTTCGGAGCCCGGACCTTCCTCGGCGGTGGTTGCCCACCGACGCGACCGTCCGCCCGACTCGTCCGTGCGCCAGTGTACGGGCGCGGCGGGGTCAGGCGCGCCGCAGCTCGACCCGGCCCTCGGCGATGTCCGCGCGCTCCAGGACGAGGTCGACCTCGGCGCCCAGCTCGGCCCGGTCCCCCGACACCCGGGCGAGGACCGGGAGGTCGACGAGCTGGACCTCCATCCCCTTCTCGGTGTGGTCGACGACCACGGCACGCAGGGTCTCGCCCTCACGGCCGTGGAGCAGGGCGGCCTCCGTGGCGTCGGCGCAGCCCCGTTCGGCCGACCGGGCCACGCGGTCGGAGGCGGTCATGAGCTCGGGAACGCCGGGCAGCGCGGCCCTGATCTCCTTGGGGACCTGGTCGCCGCGGCACACCGCCGCGCACACGACGAGCCCGAAGCGGTCGACGAGCCGGCGCAACGGTGCCGTGACGTGGGCGTAGGGCGCCGCCACCGCCCCGTGCTCGCGCTCGTCGGGGGCAGGGCCGTCGAAGGCGGTGTAGCCGGCGCCACGGAACAAGGTGGTCGCCTCGTGGATGAGGGCGAGGTGGCGCGGGTTCGTGCGGTCCAGCGCCCGCACGAGGTCGCCGTACGACTGATCCTGGGGCCAGTCGACGCCGAGGCCGCGGGCGGCGCGGCGGAACCGGGCCAGCGCGCCCTGCGTCGGCGCGGGCATCGTGCGAAGGATGCCGACGCCGGCGTCGATCATCATCGTCGCGGCCGCCATCCCCGTGGCCAGCGAGATCTGGGCGTTCCAGTCCTCCGCGGCCACGGGCGGGCGGAACTCGAGGGTGAAGCCGCCGTCGTCGTCCTGGCTCACCTGCTGCTCGGGCATCGGCAGGCTTGCTCCCCCGCGCGCTCGCTCCTGGTCGATGCGCCGCTCCCCGATCTCGCGCAGCAGGAGGAAGCGCTCGTCGTCGGTGCCGGCGTCGACGGCGGCCTGGACGGTCGTGTAGTCGAGCCGCTCGACGCTGCGGACGAGCGCCCGGTGCACCTCGGCCGACGTCAGCACCCCGGCGCCGTCGAGGCGCAGGTCCCACACGTAGGCGGGGCGCACGACGTCGGGGAGCAGGCTCGCCGCGTCCTCCGAGAGCACCTCGGGGTGCAGGGGGACCCTCAGGTCCGGGCAGTAGACCGTCTGGCCCCGCTCGCGGGTCGCCCGGTCCAGGGCGCTGCCGGGCAGGACGAAGGCGGGGACGTCGGCGATGGCGTAGCGGATGCGGTGCCCGTCGCCGTCGCGCTCGAGGTGCATCGCCTGGTCGAGGTCCATCGAGCCCTCGGGGTCGAGGGTGAAGAACGGCAGGTCGGTCTCGTCGCGGTCCGGGCGCGACGGCGGGTCGGCCGCGACCTGCCGGGCCTCGGCGAGCGCGTCGGCCGGGTAGTCGAGCGACAGGCCCAGCTCGTCGCGCACCGCCGCGAAGCGGTCGCGCAGCGCGGCCAGGCTCCCCTGCGGGACGTCGGCGTCGGTGGGGGCGAGGACGACCCTGGGGTGTGGCACGCCACCCAACCTAACCTCCGTAGGCTGTCCCGGTGCTCATCCTGCTCCCGCCGTCGGAGTCGAAGTCGAACCGTCGCCGCGGGAGGCCGGCCGACCCCGCGACGTGGTCGTTCCCGGAGCTGGCGCCCACCCGCGAGCGCGTGGCGACGGCCCTCGCCGCGACGAGCCGCGCCGACGACGCCCTCGCCGTCCTGGGGGTCGCCGAGGGGCTGCGCGAGGAGGTCGCCCGCAACCTGACGCTGCGCTCCGCGCCCTCGACCCCGGCGGCCGAGGTGTACACCGGCGTCCTCTACGACGCCCTCGACCTGGCCTCCCTCGACACCGCCGCCCGGCGCCGGGCCAACCGCTGGCTCGTCACCGTGTCGGCCCTGCACGGCGCGGTGCGCCCCACGGACCGGATCACGGCCTACCGCCTCTCGATGGGCGTCACGCTCCCCGGCGTCGGGCCGCTCGCCGGCGCGTGGCGGCCGGCCCTGGAGGAGGTGCTCCCGCAGGCCGTGGGCCGGGGGGTCGTCGTGGACTGCCGCTCGGCGGCCTACGCCGCGGCCTGGCGACCGGGCCGTGACCTGGCCCACCGCTGGGTCCAGGTCCGCGTGCCGGGGGCCAGCCACATGGCCAAGCACACGCGGGGGCTGGTGGCCCGGCACCTGTGCGTCGCCGGGGTCGCCGCGCGCTCGGTGCCCGCCCTCGCCGACGTCGTCGCCGGTGCCTTCGAGGTCGAGCTGACGGCGCCGGAGCGGCCGGGCGCACCCTGGGTCCTCGACGTCACCGCCCCCTGACCTTCGACAGGATCGGCGGCTTCTCGTCCGGGACGCAGCCGGTGACGTTGGATGGGGTGTCCCCCACCGCAGGAGTCGCCTTGTCCGTCATCGCCGACCTCGCCCGCGTGCCCCAGCGCCGCCTCGGCTCCGCCCTGCGCGCCCGGGTCGCCGGTGACGACGCCGCCGAGCGCGCCGCGGTCATCTGGGGTCGGGAGGGCGAGCGCTGGTTCACCCCGCAGGACCCGGTGTGGCGGGTGCACGCCGACGCCGCGATGTTCCCCGGCGGGGTCGCCGCCCTGCTCCTCCAGTCGCTCCACCCGCTCGCCATGGCGGGGGTGGCCGGCCACAGCGGCTACCGGGGCGACCCGTGGGGCCGGCTGCAGCGGACCTCGGGCTTCCTCGCGACGACCACCTTCGGCACCGTGGAGGACGCCGAGGCCGCCATCGCCCGGGTCCGCTCGGTCCACGAGCGCGTCCGCGGCCAGGACGAGCGGGGCCGCGCCTACCGGGCGAGCGACCCGCACCTGCTGCGCTGGGTCCACGTCGCTGAGGCGCACAGCTTCCTCACGGCGTACCAGCAGTACGCGCCCGTGCCCCTGACTCCGGGTGAGGCCGACACCTACGTCGAGCAGTCCGCGCTCGTCGCCGGACGCCTCGGCGCGACCGACCTCCCCGTGACGGCCGCCGCCCTGGACGAGGCGCTCACCGCCTTCCGGCCGGAGCTGGAGGCGACCACGGCGGCGCGCGAGGCCGCGCGCTTCCTCCTGCTCGACCCGCCGCTGCCGTGGGCCGCCCGCCCGGGCTACGGCCTCATCGCCACCGGGGGCGTCGCGATCCTGCCCGGGTGGGCCCGGCGCGCCCTGCGCCTGCCGGTGGCCGGTCCCGTGGCCGTCGCGGCGCGCGGGCTCGGTGGGCTGGGGACGCGCGCGGTGCGCTGGGCGATGGCGGGCGTCGCCGAGGAGCGTCAGGTGGCCGCGGGCGGCTGAGCGCCGTGCGTGCTCCCGCTCGCGAGGACCTCCTCGATGCGGGCGAGGGTGCCCTCCATGTTGCGCCTGGTCATCGAGCGCATGCGGCGCACGAACGGCTTGCTCGTCGCGGCCTCGGCGCGGATGTCCCACGTCTCGGTGACCAGGGTGCCGCCGTCGACGGGCACGAGGACGTAGCGCCAGATCCGGCCGCCGAGGACCTTGGAGAGCAGGCCGGTCGCGGTGGTCTGCCACGCGATGCGGCGGTCCTGCTCGAACTCGACGACGGTGTTCAGCGTCGAGTAGGCGGTGCCGAGGTGCATGTCCATGCCGAAGCGGTCGCCGAGGCCGAGGCGCCGGCCGCCGCTGCGCGCGGCCACGACGCTGTCGCCCCCGTCGATCTCCGCGTGCTGGGCCGGGTCGACGAGGAGGTCGAAGACCGCGGCGGGCGGCGCCGGGACGAAGCGCTCGACGGAGAGGAGGTCAGGGGACGAGGTCATGACAGGGACGCTAACAAACCGACGGGTCAGTGCCGCACGGCGTCCGCCGCGGCGACGGCGCGGTCGAGGTCCTCGAGGAGGTCGGCGACGTCCTCGAGGCCCACGGACACCCGCACCGTGCCGTCGGTGATGCCCACCGCGGCGCGGGCCTCGGGCGACAGCCGCCGGTGGGTGGTCGTGGCCGGGTGCGTCGACATCGACTTCGCGTCCCCGAGGTTGTTCGAGATGTCGACGACGGTCAGCGCGTTCATGAGCGCGAACGCGGCGTCCTTGCCCCCCTCGACCTCGAAGGTGACGACGGTGCCGCCGCCGTCCATCTGGCGCAGGGCGAGGGCGTGCTGGGGGTGGCTGTCCAGGAAGGGGTGCACGACCCGGCTGATGCCGCGCCCGGCGTGCTGCCACTCCTCGAGCGTGCGGGCCAGTGTGAGCGCCGAGTCGGCCATGGCGCGCACCCGCAGGTCGAGCGTCTCCAGGCCCTTGGTCATGACCCAGGCGTTGAACGGCGACATCGAGGGCCCGGTGTGCCGCATCAGGTTCTTCACCGGGCCGTCGACGTACTCCTTCGGCCCGAGGATGGCGCCGCCGAGCGCCCGGCCCTGGCCGTCGATGTGCTTGGTCGCGGAGTAGACGACGACGTCGGCACCGTGGGCGAGGGGGTGCGAGAACACCGGGGTGCCGAAGACGTTGTCGACGACCACCGCGGCGCCCGCGGCATGGGCCAGCTCGCTGACGGCTGCGATGTCGACGAGCTCCTGCATGGGGTTGCTCGGCGTCTCGAAGAACACCGCCGTCGTCGGCACGGAGAGGGCTTCGGCCCACTGGTCGAGGTCGGTGCCGTCGACGAAGACCGTCTCGACGCCCCACCGGGGCAGGATCTCGTCGAGGATGACGAAGCACGAGCCGAACAGCGCCCGGCTCGACACGACGCGGTCACCGGCACCGCACAGCGCGGCCATCGCGGTGAACACCGCGGCCATGCCGGAGGCCGTGGCGAAGCAGGCCGGCGCGCCCTCGACGAGGCGCAGCCGCTCCTCGAACATCGTCACCGTGGGGTTGCCGTAGCGGCTGTAGATGTAGTGCTCGACCTCGTCCTTGAACGCGGCCTCGGCCTGCTCCGCGGACTCGTAGACGAACCCCGAGGTGAGGAACATCGCCTCGGCGGTCTCGTCGAACCCGGTGCGGGACAACCCTCCTCGCACTGCGCGGGTCTGCGGGCGCCACTCGTGCTCGCCCATGCTCACCCCTGACGCCACGGCAGCCCGGCGTTCTTCCAGCCGGAGACGGAGCGGTGCCCCTCCTGGTCGTGCGTGCCCTCGAAGCCCTCGAGGACGTTGTAGGCGGGCCCGAGCCCGGCCGCGGTGAGCGCCGAGGCCGCCGCCATCGACCGGACCCCCGACCGGCACAGGAGGTAGACCGGCCGGCCCGGCCGCAGCCCCGCCTCGACGACCTGCTGCACGAACCGCTCGTTGATCCGGCCGTCGGGGAAGGTCGACCACTCGACGAACGCGACGTCGTGCCCCCGGCCCTCGAGCTCGGGAACCCCGACGTAGGTCCACTCGGCCCGGGTCCGCACGTCGACGAGCAGGGCGTCCTCACCGGTCGCGGCCGCGTGGGCCTGCGCGGGCGTGACGTCTCCGGCGTAGCTCATGCGTCGAGCCTAGGCCGAGGTCCCCAGCCGCGACGAGGTGTCTCAGGTGCGGTTGGTGAACGCGACCGACGGCTCGCCGTCGGCCCAGACCTCGATCCCGGCCAGCGAACCCGGCGCGACGGCCAGCCGCCCCCGGCGCTCGGCGGGGATGCCGAGCAGGTGGCCCAGCACCGCGCGCACGGCGTCGGGCGCGCACACGACGACGGTCGTGCCCCCGCGCGCCACCACCCGGTCCCAGGCCGCGAGGAGCGCGTCGTCGTCCGCCGCCCACCCGGCGTCGACGACGGCCTCGGCGCCCAGCGCGGCCCCGACCTCGGCCGCGGCCTCGACCGCCACCTCGTCGGGCGCGGTGAGCAGGCAGCGCGGGGAACCGCCGAGCAGGTGGGAGACGGCCGCCGCCGACGTCCGGGCCGCGTCGCCGGGTCCCTGCGCCACGAGGACGACCCGCACCGGCGTGCCCGGTCGTGGTGCCGCCGGGGCGCACGCGTCGGGCGTCGGCTGCACGGCGACGTCGTCCTCCTCACCGACCTCGTCGAGGTACCGGTGCACCGTGTGCCCGTCCATGCCGACGTTCGACAGGGCGTCGGCGTCCTTGTTCTGCTCCCGCGGGATCCACTCGTAGCGCACCGCTCCCCCGGCGCGGATGATGCCGGCGGCGACGTCACGGGCCTGCAGCGCCAGGCGCTTCATGTCCTCGTGCTTGATCTTCCACCGCCCGGACATCTGCTCGACGACGAGCTTGGAGTCCATTCTTGCGAGCACGACGGCGGCGGGGTCGAGGTGTGCCGCGGCCTCGAGCCCCGCGATGAGACCGCGGTACTCGGCGACGTTGTTCGACGCCTTCCCCAGGGGCTCGGCCCGCTCGGCGAGCAGCTCGCCGGTGTCGGTGTCCCGCACGAGTGCCCCGTACCCGGCGACGCCGGGGTTGCCCCGCGACCCGCCGTCGGCCTCGACGGTGAGCCGTCGGCTCACAGCCCGGACTCGGGGGTGCGCACGAGGATGCGGCGGCACTCCTCGCAGCGCAGGACCTCGTCCTCGGCGGCCGAACGGATGCGCTGGATGTCGGTGGGGTTCAGCTCGATCTGGCAGCCGGTGCAGCGCCGCTGGGTCAGCGCGGCGGCCCCGGTGCCGTTGCTCGAGGCGCGGATCTTCTCGTAGAGCGCGACGAGGTCCTCCCCGACCTCGAGCACGACGTCCTGGCGCGGGCCCCCGATGCGCGCGGCCTCCTCGTCGAGCGTGGCGAGCGCCTGGTCGCGCTCGGTCTCCAGCGCGCTGATCCGCGCCGTGAGCTCGCCGCGCCCCCGCTCGAGCTCGCCCACGTCGGACTCGGCCGCCTCGGCGCGCTCCATCACCTCGAGCTCGATGTCCTCGAGCTCGGCCTGGCGGCGGGCGAGGGAGGTCAGCTCGTGCTGGATGGCCTGGAGGTCCTTGGCGGTGCCGGTGCCGGCGTCGAGCCGGGCCTGGTCGCGCGTCGCCCGGTCGCGGACCTGCTGGACGTCGGCGTCGGCCTTGCGCACCTCGCGCTGGACGTCGTCGAGCTCGGTGCGCGAGCGCACCAGCTGGTCGTCGATGAGCCGGGCCTTGCCCTCGAGGTCGGCGAGCGCGGCGAGCTGCGGCAGGTGGCGGCGCGCGTGGTCGATCTGGTCGAGGCGGGTGTCGATCGCCTGGAGGTCGAGCAGCCGCAGCTGGCGGGTGGGCTCGGCGATCACGGGCTACCTCCGGGGTCGGCACCGACCACGAAGGTCCAGGGGTCGGTGCGCACTGTGCTGATGTGGGTCTCCACCCTAGCGGCGCGCTCGCCGAGCCCCGCGAGCAGCGCCCGCTCGGCGCGGGCCAGCCAGACCTGCTCGCTGGCCCAGTGTCCGGCGTCCACGAGGTACGGCGGGCCGCCCCGGGCCTCCTCGCGCGCCTCGAGCACGGGGTGGTGGCGCAGGTCGGCGGTGACGTAGACGTCGGCACCGCTGGCGCGCACGGCGTCGAACAGGTCGTCGCCCGCGCCGCCGAGCACCGCGACCCGGCGCACCGGCGCCTCCGGTGGCCCGGCCACCCGCAGGCCGCAGGCCGTGCGCGGCAGCCGACCCGCCAGTGCCTCGACGAACGCCCGCAGCGGGACGGCCTCGGGCAGGTCACCGACCCGGCCGAGCGGCTGCTCCTCCGCCACGGTGAGGGGCTCGGTCGCCCCGAGGCCACACGCCGCGGCGAGAGCCTCGCAGACCCCCTGCGCGGCGACGTCGGCGTTGGTGTGGGCGACGTAGAGCGCCACGTCACCGACGACGAGCCCGGTGACCGTGGCGCCCTTGGCGGTCGTCGTGGCCACGGCGTGGACGCCGCGCAGGAGCAGCGGGTGGTGGGTGAGCAGCAGGTCGGCGCCGAGCCCGCGCGCCTCCTCGACGACCGCGAGGGTGGGGTCGACGGCGAGGTGGATGCGGCGCACCGGCTGGTCGGGGTCACCGGTGACGAGCCCGACGCGGTCCCACGACTGGGCGGTGGACGGCGGGTAGAGGTGCTCGACCACCTCGAGCACCTCGCGCAGGGTCAGGTCGTCGCTCATGTGGGCCCGGCCGGGATCGAACCGACGACCGACGCGGTGTAAACGCGGCGCTCTACCAGCTGAGCTACAGGCCCTTCGGCGAGCGTCCCCGCGGGGTGGGGCGGCTCGGCCAGCGGCCATTGTGGCAGGTGCGCGCGGCGCCCCCGGTCAGGACAGGGCCGCGACCTGCTCGGGGAGCTCGGTGAAGTCGCGCTGCTGCCCGGGGCCGTTGACGAGGGTCCAGCGCACGACCCGGTCGCGGTCGAGGAGGAAGGTGCCGCGCACCGGCGCCCCGGTGGCCGGGTTGAGGACGCCGAAGGAGCGCGAGACCTCCCCGTGCGGCCAGTGGTCGGACAGCAGGGGGAAGAAGTAGCCCTGGATGTCGGCCCACGCACGCAGCGAGAACATCCCGTCGGTGGAGACACAGAGCACCTGCAGGTCGTCGGAGACGAAGCGCTCGAGGTGGTCGCGGATCTCGTCGAGCTCACCGGTGCAGATGCCCGAGAACGCGAAGGGGTAGAAGACGATGACGACGTTCTTCGTCGCCGTCAGGCCCGACAGCGAGACCTCGACCCCGTTCTGGTCGCGCAGGGTGAAGTCGGGTGCCACCTCCCCGACGGCGAGGGGGCTCACGGTGGACGGGGTCATGGCGACCATCCTGCCAGCCGGGTCAGGAGGTCAGCGCCGAGCCTTCGACTTGGGGGCGACGAGCTTGTGGGCCCGCCAGTCCGGTGACGGCGTGAAGGTGCCGGACATGTGCAGCCCCGCCGTGACGGCCGCCTCGTCGATCTCGCTCGCGTCCACCTCGTCGATGCTCGACTTGGGGGTGAGCAGGACGACGAACCCGCCGTCCTCGAGGACCCCGACCATGTCGACGAGCGCGTCCCCGAGGTCGCCGTCGCCGGCGCGGAACCACAGCAGGACGGCGTCGGCACCGCCGGTGTAGTCGTCATCCTCCATCTCGGTCCCGCAGGCCTTCTCGACGGCGAAGCGGAAGTCGTCGTCGACGTCACCGTCGTAGCCGAACTCCTGGACCACCTGCTCGGGGGCGAACCCCAGACGCTCGACGGCTCCGGAGCCGGACGACGCGGGGTCGGCCGGCGGTGGCACGGGGATGTTCACGGGGTCACTGCCTCTCGTTCTCATGGTGTGGCTGCGGCTGGTGGCTCAAGTTGACCAACCCGGGAGGGTCGACTGCAAGCGAGGGGGCGGCGACGCGCCGGGGCCGGCGGGCCTCGCGGCTCTGCGCGCCGACCTGGGCGAGGAAGGCCTCGGCGTCGGCGACCTCGAGGTGGTCGAGCACGGCGCGGACCGGGCCCGGAGCAGGCACGACGTGGACCGTGGCCACCGCGAGCCGCAGGTCGAGCCATCCCTGGCGCAGCCCCACGGACTGGATCCGGGCGAGCGGCACGGCGACGGCCCGGCGGGTCAGGCGACCGTCGCGCAGCAGGACCGCCGCGGCCTCGAGGCGCCACGCGTTGCGCCGCCACGACAGCGGGTCGAGCAGGCGGGTGCGCGGCGACACGGGGTTCCAGCCGGGCTCCGGACCGTCGCCCTGCGCGGCGGCGCCCCACCCGTCGAGGGTGACCTGGGGGGCGACGACGTCGAGGACGGCGACCGCCTCCGCGAAGGTGCCCACCGGCAGCAGCACCGTCTCGCCGCGTCCCTCGCCCTCACCGCCCGTCTGGCTGCCGGCGACGTTGACCCTGATCCGCCACCACCCGAACGGCCGCCACCACAGCGGCTGGACGAGCTCGACCGCCTGGATGCGGTGGAGCGGGATCGTCGTGACCCGCAGGTCGGTGAGCCCCTCCTGCACCCGCACCCCGGTGCCGGTGTCGGCCACGTGGAAGTTGCCGTGGGCGAGCAGCTCGCGCACGCGGTTCATCCCGACGCCGAAGGTGATGGGGATGAGCGCGGGGAGGCTGACGAGGGTCACCGCCCCGAAGCGGCCGAAGGCCGCACCGAAGGCCGCGGCGAGGGCGACGGCACCCAGCAGGATGGTCGACCCGTGCAGGATCGTCGCGACGAACAGCCGTCCGTTGGGGACCGCGAGGACGGGACGTCCCTGGCCACGGGCCGGGGCGCCGGCGACCGCGACCGCCGCGTCCTCCTGCGTCGCGTCGGCCGGGAGGTCGAGCTCGTGGCCGGCCTCGTCGCTGTGGCCGGCGAGGACGAGCAGCTCGTCGCGCAGCTGCTCGGCCCGCGCGAGCGACACGAAGGACACGGTGAGGTGCGAGTCGCTGCCTCCGGCGGACTGCACGACGACCTGGGCCAGCCCGAGGAAGCGGGCCAGCAGGGGCCGGGACAGCTCGACGGACTGGACCCGCTCGAACGGCACCTGCCGGTGCTGGCGGAACAGCACGCCCTGGCGCAGCTCGACCTGGTGCGGTGCGACGCGGAACCTGGTGAACCGCCAGGCAACCCAGTTGACGACCGCGACGGTCCCGAGGAACGCGACGCCGACGCCGAGGGCGATGAGCGGGTGGTCGACGAGCGCGGCCCCGGGGTCGCCGGGGTCCGAGGGGTCCTCGCCCGTGACCCACCCCAGCCCCCAGGACGACAGGACGCGGTCGCCGATCTGCGACAGGCCGTACCCGAGCGCGGCGAGGAGGACGACTCCACCGCGCAGCAGCGGCGACAGCGGGTGCATCCGCTGCCACTCCCCCGCGGCGTCCGCCCCGGGCCCGAGGTCGGGATCGCTCACAGACCCGCCCGCTGGGTCTCGCCGCGGGCGGACAGACGGGTGCGCAGGGCCTCCGCCTCGTCGACGGGCAGCCCGGGGATCGAGCCCCCGCTCTCGGGCGAGGCCGTGTGGATCTCGCACGACGCGATCCCGTGGGCGCGGGCCAGCGGCCCGGACTGGATGTCGACGTACTGCAGGCGCCCGTACGGGACGCTGACGAGGGAGCGGAAGAGCCGTCCCTTGCGGATGACGATCTCCTCCTCGAGCTCGACCCACGAGATGGCGCTCACCTGGCGGCTGACGAGCCACCCGCCCCACAGGCCCACGAGCGCGACGACGAGCAGGCCGAACAGGGCCCACCGGGTCAGGGCGAGGCCCACGACGAGGCTCGCGAGGGTCGGCGGGACGAGAAGGACGCCCAGCACGATGAGCCGGACGCGGGTCAGCGCCGGGGACACCGGGCGCCACGGCAGCGCACCCCCGTGCAGCGTGACGGAGGGCTCACCCCCGGTCGTCGGCACGGGTGCGGTGGGCACGGGTGCGGGATCGGCCATGGCCACAGTGTGCCCGAGGGGTCGCGCGCCCGTGTCGGCGACGCTCGAGGTGGCCCGGCCGTGTGTTTGGATGACGCGCATGGGCCGGGTCACGACACGGGTGCGCCGCACGCGCTGGGACGTCGAGGCCGACGCGCGCCTCGAGCGCCCGGACACCATCGCCGTCGAGGAGCCGCTCGAGATCCGGGTGGGCGACGAGCCCCTCACCACGACGATGCGCACGCCCGGGGACGACTTCGACCTCGCCCTGGGGCACCTCCTCACCGAGGGACAGCTCCACGCGGCCGACGAGGTCCTGACCCTGATGCACTGCACCGACCTCGACGAGCAGGGCTCCCCCACGTACAACGTCGTCGAGGTCACGCTGGCGCCGGGCGTGGCGCTGCACGCCGCCCCGCGGGCCCGGACCGAGACGATGACCAGCGCCTGCGGCGTGTGCGGAGCCGCCACCATCGACGACGTCCGCACCCGCGGACGGTTCGCCGTCGGGGACGACCCGGTCGTCCTCGACCCTGCGGTGCTCGCCGCGCTCCCGGAGGCGTTGCGTGCCCGGCAGCCGGTCTTCGAGCGCACCGGAGGCGTCCACGCGGCCGGGCTCGCCACCGCCGACGGCGAGCTGCTGGTGGTGCGTGAGGACATCGGCCGCCACAACGCGGTCGACAAGGTCGTCGGTGCCGCGGCCCGCGAGCGCCCCCTGCCCTTCGCCGCAACGGTTCTCGTCGTCAGCGCTCGGGCGAGCTTCGAGATCGTCCAGAAGGCGGCGATGGCCGGCATCCCCGCGGTCGTGGCCGTGGGGGCTCCCAGCTCGCTGGCGGTCGACCTCGCGGCCGACACCGGCATCACCCTCGTCGCCTTCGCCCGGGCCCCGCGCTTCTCGGTCTACAGCCGCGGGGACCGCCTCGCCGACCACCCCTGAGCCGACCTCCTCGAGGCCGTCCTCCACCGCCGCTCGGGGGCCACCCTCCGCATACCGGGCAGTAGCGTGAACCGAATTGGGCGCCCGGTGCCGAGTGGGTGAAGGATGGGCGAGAGACGCGCCGCACCGTGGCGCGACCGTCACTGGCGAAAGGACGAGCGCGTGGCCTCCCGCGAAGACGTCGGTCCCATCCTCAACGGCATCCCGACGCACCTGCCGGACATCGACCCGGCCGAGACCCAGGAGTGGCTCGACAGCCTCGACGCCGTCATCGACGGCCCCGGGCGGAAGCGGGCGCGCTACCTCATGCTGCGCCTCCTCGAGCGCTCGCGCGCCATGCAGGTGGGCGTCCCCTCGTTGACGACGACCGACTACGTCAACACCATCAGCCCGGAGCAGGAGCCGTGGTTCCCGGGCGACGAGGACGTCGAGCGCCGCTTCCGCGCCTACCTGCGCTGGAACGCCGCGATGATCGTCCACCGCGCCCAGCGCCCGGGCATCGGGGTCGGCGGCCACATCTCCACCTACGCCTCCGCGGCCACGCTCTACGAGGTCGGCTTCAACCACTTCTTCCGCGGCAAGGACCACCCCGGCGGCGGCGACCAGGTCTTCTTCCAGGGCCACGCCTCCCCCGGCATGTACGCCCGTGCCTTCCTCGAGGGGCGGATCAGCGAGGACCGGCTCGACGGCTTCCGCCAGGAGAAGTCGCACCTCGTCGACGGCAAGCCGCTCGCGCTGCCCAGCTACCCGCACCCGCGCCTGATGTCCGACTTCTGGGAGTTCCCCACGGTCTCCATGGGCATCGGCCCGATGAACGCGATCTACCAGGCGCAGTTCAACAAGTACCTGCACAACCGGGGCCTGAAGGACACGAGCGACCAGCACGTGTGGGCCTACCTCGGCGACGGCGAGATGGACGAGCCCGAGTCGCGCGGCCTGCTCCAGCTGGCGGCGCAGGAGGAGCTCGACAACCTCACCTTCGTCGTCAACTGCAACCTCCAGCGCCTCGACGGCCCGGTGCGCGGCAACGGCAAGATCATCCAGGAGCTCGAGGCGTTCTTCCGCGGCGCCGGCTGGAACGTCATCAAGGTCGTGTGGGGCCGCGGCTGGGACCCGCTGCTCGCCTCCGACGGCGACGGCGCCCTCACCCACCTCATGAACAGCACCTCCGACGGTGACTACCAGACGTTCCGGGCCAACGACGGCAAGTACGTCCGCGACCACTTCTTCGACCGCGACCCGCGCACCCGCAAGATGGTGGCGGACTGGTCCGACGAGGACATCTGGTGGAAGCTCAAGCGCGGCGGCCACGACTACCGCAAGGTCTACGCGGCCTACAAGGGCGCCCTCGAGCACACCGGCCAGCCCACCGTCGTCCTCGCGAAGACGATCAAGGGCTACGGCCTGGGCCAGAGCTTCGCCGGCCGCAACGCCACGCACCAGATGAAGAAGTTCACGCTGGAGGACCTGAAGAACTTCCGCGACAGCCTGAACCTGCCGATCAGCGACGAGCAGCTCGAGCGCGACCCGTACAACGCGCCGTACTACCACCCGGGCACGGACGACGACGTCATCCAGTACGCGCTGGAGCGCCGCGCGAAGCTCGGCGGCGGGGTTCCCGAGCGACGGGTCAAGCACGCTCCCGTGCACCTGCCCGACGACTCGGCGTACGCCCAGGTGAAGAAGGGGTCGGGCAAGCAGTCGGTCGCGACGACGATGGCGTTCGTGCGCCTGCTCAAGGACCTGATGCGCGACAAGGAGTTCGGCCGCCGCATCGTGCCGATCATCCCCGACGAGGCACGCACGTTCGGGATGGACAGCTTCTTCTCGACGATCAAGATCTACAACCCGCACGGCCAGAACTACACGCCGGTCGACGCCGACCTCATGCTCGCGTACCGCGAGGCCAAGGACGGCCAGATCCTCCACCTCGGCATCAACGAGGCCGGCTCGGTGGCGGCGTTCACCGCGGTCGGGTCGAGCTACTCCACGCACGGCGAGCCGATGATCCCGATCTACGTCTTCTACTCGATGTTCGGCTTCCAGCGCACCGGTGACTCGATCTGGGCCGCCGCTGACCAGATGACGCGCGGCTTCCTCATCGGGGCCACCGCCGGTCGCACCACCCTCACGGGAGAGGGCCTGCAGCACGCCGACGGGCACTCGCCGCTGCTCGCCTCGACGAACCCCGCTGTCGTGCACTACGACCCGGCGTTCGCCTTCGAGATCGCGCACATCATGCAGGACGGCCTGCACCGGATGTACGGAACCGACGAGTCGCTCACCGACGACGAGCGCAACGTCATCTACTACCTCACCGTCTACAACGAGCCGATGCTCCAGCCGGCCGAGCCGGAGCACGTCGACCGCGAGGGCCTGCTCAAGGGCATGTACCTCTACTCCGAGGGGGGCAGCGAGGGACTGCCCGACGACGCGCCCCGCGTGCAGCTGCTCGCCTCCGGCGTCGGCATGCTGTGGGCCCTGGAGGCCCAGGAGCTGCTGCGCAACGACTGGCGCGTCGTGGCCGACGTGTGGTCGGTGACGTCGTGGAACGAGCTGCGCCGCGACGGCCTGCGCTGCGACGAGGCGGCCTTCCTCGATCCCGAGGCCGAGCCCACGGTCCCGTGGGTCACCCAGCAGCTGCAGGACCGCACGGGCCCCGTCGTCGCGGTGTCCGACTACATGCGGGCGGTCCAGGACCAGATCCGCCAGTGGGTCCCCGGCGACTTCGCCTCGCTCGGCGCCGACGGGTTCGGCTTCTCCGACACCCGCCCCGCCGCGCGGCGCTTCTTCCACATCGACGGCCCGTCGATGGCGGTGCGGGCCCTGCAGTCGCTCGCCGAGCGCGGAGAGGTCGACCGCTCGGTGCCGATCGAGGCGGCCCGCCGCTACCGGCTGTCCGACGTCACCGCCGGCTCGTCCGGCAACGAGGGCGGCGACAGCTGATGCTGCTCGCCTTCTCGATCGCTCCGTCGGCACCGGCCGAGGGCGGCTCGTACGCCGAGTCGGTGGCCGGGGCGGTGCGGGTCGTGCGCGAGTCGGGGCTCCCCCACGAGACCACCTCGATGTTCACCACCGTCGAGGGCGAGTGGGACGACGTCATGGCGGTCCTCAAGCGGTGCGTCGACACGATGACCGACGCCGGGGCCGACCGCGTCTCGCTCGTCGTCAAGGCCGACATCCGGCCCGGCCACACCGGGATGCTCGAGGGCAAGGTCCGCCGCGTCGACGAGCTGCTGGCCCGCGACTGACCCGGCGGCCGACCGCACGACGAAGGGCCCGGGCGCGCGATGCGCCCGGGCCCTTCGTGTGCCGCCGGTGGCTCAGCGAAGGTCGAACCGGTCGAGCGTCATGACCTTGTCCCACGCCGCCACGAAGTCGGCGACGAGCTTGTCCTGCGCGTCGTCGCTGGCGTAGACCTCGGCGATGGCCCTCAGCTGCGAGTGCGAGCCGAAGACGAGGTCGACCGCCGTGGCGGTCCACCGCACCTCGCCGCCCTCGCTCTCACGCCCGTCGTAGACGTTCTCGGTCGACTCGGAGGTCGACCACTGCGTCCCGGGGGCCAGCAGGGTACGGAAGAAGTCACCCGTGAGCTGGCCGGGGCGGTCCGTGAGGACCCCGAGGCTGCTGCCGCCCTGGTTGGCGCCGATGGCCCGCAGGCCGCCGACGAGGACGGTCATCTCGGGGGCGGTCAGGGTGAGCATGTTCGCCCGGTCGAGCAGGAGCAGCTCGGGAGCCGTCTTCTCCCCGGCGCGCAGGTAGTTGCGGAAGCCGTCGGCCCGCGGCTCCATGACCGCGAAGGCCTCGACGTCGGTGAGCTCCTGCGTCGCGTCGGTGCGACCCGGCACGAACGGGACGCTCACCTGGTGGCCGGCGGCGCGAGCCGCCTCCTCCACGCCCGCGGCACCGCCGAGGACGATGAGGTCGGCCATCGAGATGGTCCGGCCACCGGCGGCGTCGAACTCGTCCTTGACCCGTTCGAGGGTCTCCAGCACGGTGCCGAGCTCCTCGGGGTCGTTGACGGCCCAGCCGCGCTGCGGCTCGAGCCGCAGGCGGGCGCCGTTGGCGCCGCCGCGCTTGTCGGTGCCGCGGAAGCTCGCGGCCGACGCCCACGCCGTGCGCACCAGCTGTGCCGGCGTGAGGCCCGAGGCGAGCAGGGACTCCTTGAGGCCCACCACGTCCTGCGCGGTGACGAGCTCGCCCTCGACGGCCGGGACGGGGTCCTGCCAGAGCTGGGCCTCGGGGACCCACGGCCCGAGGAAGCGCGAGACCGGGCCCATGTCGCGGTGCAGGAGCTTGTACCAGGCCTTGGCGAACGCGAGGCGGAACTCCTCGGGGTTGTCGTGGAAGCGCCGCGAGATCTTCTCGTACTCGGGGTCGAACCGCAGCGACAGGTCGGTGGTGAGCATCGTCGGGGGGCGGCTGAGCGAGCCGTCCTCGGGGTCGGGCACGGTGTTCGCGCCGCCGCCGTCCTTGGGCTGCCACTGGTGCGCACCGGCCGGGCTCTTGGTCAGCTCCCACTCGAAGGCGAAGAGGTTCTCGAAGAACTCGTTGTTCCAGCGGGTCGGCGCCTGGGTCCAGGTGACCTCCAGGCCGCTCGTGATGGCGTCGCGGCCCTTGCCCGAGCCGTGCTCGCTCTTCCAGCCCAGACCCATCGAGTGCACGGGGCAGCCCTCGGGCTCGGTGCCCACGAGGTCGGGGTCGCCGGCGCCGTGGGTCTTGCCGAAGGTGTGGCCACCGGCGATGAGCGCGACGGTCTCCTCGTCGTCCATCGCCATGCGGCGGAACGTCTCGCGGATGTCGCGCGCCGCCTTGAGCGGGTCGGGCTCGCCGTTGGGGCCCTCGGGGTTGACGTAGATCAGGCCCATCTGGACCGCGCCGAGGGACTCGCCGAGCTCGCGGTCGCCGCTGTAGCGCTCGTCGCCGAGCCAGGTGTCCTCGGGACCCCAGAAGACCTCCTCGGGCTCCCACACGTCCTCACGCCCGAAGCCGAAGCCGAAGGTGGTGAAGCCCATGTCCTCGAGCGCGACGTTGCCGGCCAGGACGAGCAGGTCGGCCCAGGACACCTGCTGGCCGTACTTCTGCTTCACCGGCCACAGCAGGCGGCGGGCCTTGTCGAGGTTGGCGTTGTCCGGCCAGGAGTTGAGCGGGGCGAAGCGCTGCTGGCCCGACCCGCCGCCGCCGCGGCCGTCCTCGATGCGGTAGGTGCCGGCGGAGTGCCAGCTCATCCGGATGAACAGCGGGCCGTAGTGGCCGTAGTCGGCCGGCCACCAGTCCTGCGAGGTCGTCATCACCTCGACGAGGTCGGCCTTGAGGGCGTCGACGTCGAGCCCGGCGAAGCGCTGCGCGTAGTCGAAGGACTCACCGAGCGGGTTGGCCGCCGGCGAGTTGGTGTGGAGCACCGAGAGGTCGAGCTGGTTGGGCCACCAGTCCCGGTTGGTGTGCGGCCTGCTGGCCTTGGGCGTCGGGGCGTCGATCGCCGGGTTCTCGCTGTCGCTGCCCTGCTCGGTCAGGCCGTGCTGCTGGTCGCTCACGTCGGTCCATCTCCTGTTCGGTGCTGGTGTTCAGGTCGTCGTGCTGGTCAGTGCTGCCGGTCCGTGGTGCGGGCGGCGGCGCACGCCGGGCACAGCCCCCGGTAGACGACCTCGGCCTCGTCGATCGCGAAGCCGTGGTCGTGCGAGGGGGTGAGGCACGGGGCGTCGCCGACGGCGCAGTCGACGTCCGCGATGGCCCCGCAGGAGCGGCACACGACGTGGTGGTGGTTGTCGCCCACCCGCGCCTCGTAGCGCGCCGGGGAGCCCGGGGGCTGGATGCGCCGCAGCAGGCCCGCGGTGGTCAGCGCGCGCAGGACGTCGTAGACCGCTTGGTGCGACACGGCCCCGAGGTCGGCACGGACGGCCGCGATGACCTCGTCGGTGTCGGCGTGCGGTCGGGCGTGCACCGCGGCGAGGACCGAGAGCCGGGGCCGCGTGACGCGCAGCTCGGCCGCGCGCAGGAGGTCCGGGAACTGGGTCGGGGGCACGGCCCCAGCATCGCCGCTTCTCTGGAACGAGTCAAGACAAGCGCGGCTGGCGAGTGGGCGCGCGCGGCCCGGCCGAATTAGAACTTATGCAGGACCCTGTATATAGTTGCAGCGTGTCCAAGGTCCTCACCTCCCTGCCCGTCGGCCAGCGCGTCGGCATCGCCTTCTCCGGGGGTCTCGACACCTCCGTGGCCGTCGCGTGGATGCGCGAGAAGGGCGCGGTGCCGTGCACGTACACCGCCGACCTCGGCCAGTACGACGAGCCGGAGATCGACACCGTCCCGGCTCGCGCCGGCCAGTACGGCGCCGAGCTCGCCCGCCTCGTCGACTGCCGCAGCGCGCTCGTCGAGGAGGGGCTGTCGGCCGTCGCGTGCGGGGCGTTCCACATCCGCAGCGGCAGCAAGACGTACTTCAACACCACTCCCCTGGGTCGCGCCGTCACGGGCACCCTCCTCGTGCGGGCGATGCACGCCGACCAGGTCGAGATCTGGGGCGACGGGTCGACCTTCAAGGGCAACGACATCGAGCGGTTCTACCGCTACGGCCTGCTGGCCAACCCCAACCTGCGCATCTACAAGCCGTGGCTGGACGCCGAGTTCGTCGCCGAGCTCGGTGGTCGCCACGAGATGAGCGCCTGGCTCAGCGAGCGCGACCTGCCCTACCGCTCGAGCCAGGAGAAGGCGTACTCCACCGACGCGAACATCTGGGGTGCGACCCACGAGGCCAAGACGCTCGAGCACCTCGACGAGTCGATGGAGGTCGTCGAGCCGATCATGGGCGTGAAGTTCTGGGACCCCTCGGTCGGGATCGAGACCGAGGACGTCACCGTCACCTTCGTGCAGGGGCGGCCCGTCGCCATCAACGGCCGCCACCTCGACCCGGTCGCGCTCGTCGACGAGGCGAACCGGGTGGGTGGCCGCCACGGTCTGGGCATGTCGGACCAGATCGAGAACCGCATCATCGAGGCCAAGTCGCGCGGCATCTACGAGGCGCCGGGCATGGCGCTGCTCCACATCACCTACGAGCGCCTGCTCAACGCCGTCCACAACGAGGACACCCTCGCCAACTACCACGCCGAGGGCCGTCGCCTGGGGCGCCTGCTCTACGAGGGCCGCTGGCTCGACCCGCAGAGCCTGATGATGCGCGAGGCCCTCCAGCGCTGGGTCGCCTCCGCCGTCACCGGCCAGGTCACCCTGCGGCTGCGGCGCGGTGACGACTACACCGTCGTCGACACCCGCGGCGAGAACTTCAGCTACCACCCCGCCAAGCTGTCGATGGAGCGCGTCGAGGACGCCGCCTTCGGCCCCGTCGACCGGATCGGCCAGCTGACGATGCGCAACCTCGACATCGCCGACAGCCGCGCCAAGCTCGAGCTGTACGCCGCGCAGGGCCAGCTCGGCGCCGGGCACGTCGAGCTCGTCGGCCAGCTCGAGCCGGGCGGGGCCGACCGCATCACCGCCAACCCCCTGGCCGCGGCCGGCGACGACGACGCCCTCGACCGGGCGGCCATGGAGTCCGGCACCGACTGAGGCGCCCGCGCCGCTGCTTCCCCCCGGTCACCCGCCGTCGGGGGGCGGCCCCGGGGTTGTGCGGGGCGCACAAATAGACTTCCGGCATGACCGCTGCCGGCAGGACGCCCTCGGAGGCCACCAAGGCCCGGGTCGCGCGTGCCGCCGGCGACCTCGGGGCCGCCGCGGTGCAGCAGATGGAGGCCGACCACGCCTGGTACCGCTCGCTGTCGGCCGAGAACCGCTCGTGGGTCGGGCTCGTCGCGCAGGCCGGCATCAGCTCGTTCCTCGAGTGGTTCGGGGGCGACCACGGCCGGGCGGCCGTGACCGCCGACGTGTTCGGGACCGCGCCGCGCGAGCTGACCCGCTCGATCTCCCTCGCCCAGACCCTGGACCTCCTGCGCACCGTCATCGCCGTCGTCGAGCGCGAGATCGCCGACCTGGCCGCCCCGGGCGAGGGCGACCTCGCCCGCGAGGCCGTCCTGCGCTACAGCCGCGAGGTCGCCTTCTCGGCCGCCGAGGTCTACGCCCAGGCGGCCGAGGCCCGGGGCGCGTGGGACGCGCGGCTGGAGTCCCTCGTCGTCGACGCCGTCATCCGGGGGGAGGCCGACGAGTCGATGCAGTCGCGGGCCGCGGCCCTGGGCTGGGGCGCCGTCACCAAGGTCGTCGTCGTCGTCGGGTCCACCCCGCCGGGAGCGCCCACGCCGGTCATCACCGACCTGCACCGGGCGGCACGACGACACGGCACCGAGCTGCTCGTCGCGATCCACGGGCCGCGCATCATCTGCATCGGCGGCGGGGTCACCGACGCCCCGGCGCTGGCGTCCGCGCTCGACCCGCACCTCGGCGACGGGCCGCTCGTCATCGGTCCGACCGTCCCCCACCTGTTCGCGGCCGGACGCAGCGCCCGCGCCGCGATCTCCGGGCACACGGCAGCCCCCGCCTGGCCCGGGGCACCCCGGCCCGTGCACGCCGACGACCTGCTGGCCGAGCGGGCCCTCATCGGCGACCTCCCGGCGCGGGGCGCGCTCGTCGCACGGATCATCGTGCCGCTGGCCGACAGCGCGGGCGGCACGCTGCTCGACACCGCGGCCGCCTGGCTCGACGGCGACCAGGGCGTGGAGGGCACGGCGCGCGCGCTCATCGTGCACCCGAACACCGTGCGGTACCGCCTCGCGGGCATCACCAAGGCGGTCGGGTACGACCTCACCGACGCCCACGACGCCCACACCGTGCGCACCGCCCTCGCCCTGTACCGGCTCGGCCCCGTGGCGCGCGCCACACCCCGCCCCTGATTCGTGCGTGATGTGGAGGGTTCCCACAAATCACGGGGTCGAGGTTCGTCCTCCCTCATCACGGATCGGTCACGGTGAGCGGTACATGGTGGACCTGTGATCGTCATCGTCTGCCCCGGCCAGGGCTCCCAGACCCCGGGCTTCCTCAGCCCGTGGCTCGAGCTGCCCGGCCTGCGTGAGCACCTGACCGAGCTCTCCGACGCCGCGGGGGTCGACCTCGTCGCCCACGGCACCGTGTCCGACGAGGACACCATCAAGGACACCGCCGTCGCACAGCCCCTGCTCGTCGGTGCCGGGCTGATCGCCCTGCGGGCCCTCGGTGGGACCACCGGGGTCGGCGCCCTCGCCGGACACTCGGTCGGCGAGATCACGGCGGCGGCCGCCGCCGGCGTCCTGCGCGAGGCCGACGCGATGCGCCTGGTCGCGCTGCGCGGCCGGGCCATGGCCCAGGCCAGTGCCGCCACCCCCACCGGGATGAGCGCGGTGCTCGGCGGCGACCCCGACGACGTGCTGGCCACCATCGAGCGCCACGACCTCACACCGGCCAACGTCAACGGGGCCGGACAGGTCGTCGCCGCCGGCTCGCTGCCGGCCCTGGCCGCCCTCACCGAGGACCCTCCCGCCCGGGCCCGCGTCATCGCGCTCAAGGTGGCCGGGGCGTTCCACACCCGCTACATGGCCCCCGCCGTCGAGGCCCTCGCGGCCGCCGCGGCCGACCACGACGTCTCCGACCCCGGGGTCACCCTGGTGTCCAACCGCGACGGTGCCGTCGTCACCGACGGGCGCGAGGCCCTGGACCGGATCGTCGCCCAGGTGTCGAACCCGGTGCGCTGGGACCTGTGCATGGAGCGATTCGCCACCCTCGGCGTCACCGCGGTCATCGAGCTGCCGCCGGCCGGCACCCTCGTCGGCCTGGCCAAGCGCAGCCTCAAGGGCGTCGAGCTGCTCGCCGTGCGCACCCCCGACGACCTCGACGCCGCCCGAACCCTGATCCAGGAGCACTCGGCATGACCATCACCTCCAAGGGCTTCGCCTCCGCGCTGCGCACCCCGACCGCGCAGCAGCACGCCCGCATCCTGGGGATCGGCGGCTACCGGCCCCGCCGCATCGTCCCCAACTCCGAGATCGTCGACCGGATCGACTCCTCCGACGAGTGGATCCGCGAACGGTCCGGCATCGTCGAGCGGCGCTGGGCCGGTGAGGGCGAGTCGGTCATCGACATGTCGCTCTTCGCCGCCGAGCCCGCCCTCGCCCAGGCCGGGATCACCGGTGCCGACCTCGACGCCGTCATCGTCGCCACGGTGAGCTGGCCCTACCAGACGCCCGCGGCAGCGCCGATCGTCGCCGACCAGCTCGGCAGCAAGGCCGCGGCCTTCGACGTCTCGGCCGCGTGCGCCGGGTACTGCCACGGCATCGCCCTGGCCTCCGACATGGTCCGCGGCGGCTCTGCCCGCCACGTCCTCGTGGTCGGTGTCGAGCGGCTGTCCGACTTCACCAGCCGCGACGACCGCGGGACGGCCTTCATCTTCGGCGACGGCGCCGGCGCCGCGGTCGTCGGGCCCTCCGACACCCCGGGCATCGGACCCACGGTGTGGGGCTCCGACGGCGCCCAGTGGGAGGCGATCTCGCAGACCGAGAGCTGGATCGACGTCCACGAGCAGAAGCTGAAGTGGCCGCACATCGGGATGGCGGGCCAGACCGTGTTCCGGTGGGCCGTGTGGGGCATGGCTCCCGTCGCCCAGCAGGCGCTCGACGCCGCCGGGGTCACCGTCGACCAGCTCGACGCGTTCATCCCCCACCAGGCCAACGTGCGCATCATCGACGCGATGGCCAAGAAGCTGGCACTGCCCGAGGGCATCGCCATCGCCCGCGACATCACCCACACGGGCAACACCTCCGCGGCGTCCGTGCCGCTGGCCATGGAGGGCATGATCCGCCGGGGCGAGATCCCGAGCGGTGGCCTCGCCCTCCAGATCGGCTTCGGCGCGGGCCTGTCCTACGCCGCCCAGGTCGTCGTCATCCCCTGAGGGTTCCCGTGGGCCCACGGGTCACCCGGGCCAGCACCACCCGTCACACAGTCCCCGATCGAAGGAGCAGCACCCATGGCACAGTCTGAGCAGGAGATCCTCGCCGGCCTCGCCGAGATCGTGAACGAGGAGACCGGGCTCGACCCGGCCGAGGTCCAGGCCGAGAAGTCGTTCACCGACGACCTCGACATCGACTCGCTCTCGATGATGACGATCGTCGTCAACGCCGAGGAGAAGTTCGGCGTGCGCATCCCCGACGACGAGGTCAAGAACCTCGCCACCGTCGGCGACGCCGTCAGCTTCATCGCGAAGAACCAGGGCTGAGCACACCCGCTCGTCCCGCCCCCTCCCCGTCGCGGCCCTCGAGGCCTACTGTCGAGGAGGGGGCGGACCGCCCCACCCGGTACGTCCACGTCCTTGAAGGAGCAGCAGGACCCATGAGCGATCGACGCGTCGTCGTGACCGGCCTCGGTGCCACCACGCCACTCGGCGGCACCATCGGCGAGACCTGGGAGGGCATCCTCGCGGGACGGTCCGGGGCCAAGCCCCTTCCCGAGGAGTGGCGGGAGAAGTACGACCTGCCCGTGCACTTCGCGTGCACCATCGCCCAGGACCCGCTCGAGGTCCTCACCAAGGTGCAGGTGCGCCGGATGGACCCCAGCGCCCAGTACGCCGTCATCGCCTCGCAGGCGGCGATGGAGGACGCGGGCTCCCCCGAGGTCGACCCCGTGCGGCTCGGCGTGGCCATCGGCACCGGCATCGGTGGCGTGTGGACTCTGCTGGACCAGTGGGACATCCTGCGCGAGAAGGGTGTCCGACGCGTCTTCCCGCTCGCGGTCCCGATGCTCATGCCCAACACCTCCGCGGGCAACGTCTCGCTGCTCCTCGGGGCGCGGGCCGGGGCCCACACCACCGTCTCGGCGTGCGCGTCGGGAGCGGAGTCGATGGGCACCGCCTACGACATGATCCGCACCGGGCGCGCCGACATGGTCGTCGCCGGTGGCACGGAGGCCGCGACGCACCCCATCTGCTTCGCCGGCTTCACCCAGATGCAGGCGCTGTCGACCCGCAACGACGACCCCGCCGCCGCGTCGCGCCCCTACGACACCGGCCGTGACGGCTTCGTCATGGGCGAGGGTGCCGCGGTCATGGTCCTCGAGGAGTACGAGCACGCCAAGGCCCGCGGTGCGCGGATCTACGCCGAGTTCGCGTCGATCGGCATGTCGGCCGACTCCCACCACATCACCGCGCCCGAGCCCGAGGGCGCGGGAGCGTCGCGGGCGATGCGCGAGGCCGTCGAGCGCGCCGGTCTCACCGACGCCGACATCATCCACATCAACGCCCACGCGACCTCCACGCCGGTCGGTGACGTGGCCGAGGCCAACGCCATCCGCCGCGCCTTCGGTGCGGCCGCCGACGGGATGCCCGTCAGCGCGACCAAGTCGATGACCGGCCACCTCCTGGGTGCCGCCGGCGCCCTCGAGGGGCTGCTCACCGTGCTCTCGGTGCACCACCGGGTCGCCCCGGCCGCCATCAACATCGAGGACTTCGACGAGCGGATCGACCTCGACGTCATCCGCGGCGAGCACCGCACCCTGCCCGACGGCGACATCGCCGCCCTCAACAACTCCTTCGGGTTCGGCGGCCACAACGTCGCGCTCGTCATCAAGAGCGTCTGAGACGAGAGCGCCTGAGGGCGCTCACCCGCTCGACGCGACGAGGCCCCCGGTTCGGACCGGGGGCCTCGTCCGTTCGGTCCGCGTCGGCGGCAACCGCGGTCCTGGGGCGCGGGGGCGGCGCTACCGTCGAAGGGTGATGGAACAGCCCGTGCCCGTGAAGCCGTCCGGGGTCGTCGAGACCGGCACGGTCATGACGGCCGAGGTCACCGAGCGCGAGGTGCGCGCAGCCACGCGTTGGCACCTGCGCCGTGCCTCGGTGTGGCGCTCGTTCGCGCTCACCTGGGTCGTGGCCTTCGTGCTCGTCGGGCTCGCCCAGGTCGTCATGCCACCCGTCACGCCCGCCTCGCCGTGGCTCTTCGGCCTCGCCGCGGCCGCCGTCGCCGCTGCCCTCGTCGCGGTCGACGCCCTCGTCGCGCTCCCCTGGCGCACCCGCCGCATGTTCCGCCGGATGGTGCGCGCCCAGGCCCCGGTCGGCACGCCCGTCCACGCCTGCTGGAGCCACGACGCCTGGTCGATCGGGACGTTCGCGGCCACCCACACCATCGCCACGTCCTCCGTGGTGCGCGGCACCTGGGTCGAGGACGTCCTCGTCATCGACACGACGACCGACAAGTTCTACCTCGTCGCCGGCGAGCTGCTCACGCCCTCGGCCTGGATGGTCATCTCCGACGTCCTCGGTGACCGGCTCGTCGACCTCGACCACCCCGGGAGGGGCTGACGTCCGTGTCCGCCCAGCGGGAAGCCCCTGCCGGACGCGTATCCGGCGACGCACGTCACCCACTCGTCGGTGACGGCGGCGGGTGACGACGGTGAGGACGGACGAGCTGCTCGGCCCCGAGGCGCTCCGCGTCCTGAGGGGCTCGCTCGGGGCGCGGCTCGTCGAACGGTGAGCGGGCGGCGTCAGCCGACCCCCGGTGTCGCGCCCGACATGGCTGGGCGTCCGAGCCGGAACACCCACGCCGGCACACGTCCACGCGCTACCGTGCGGCCGTGAGCACGCCCGGGGTCCCGCTGCGGGCCGAGGCGTCGTACGTCTCGACGCCCCACGTCATCGAGCGCGAGGCCAGGGCGCTGGCGCTGGACCTACGGCGGCACCCGCACTTCTGGTATCCGTTCGTGCGCGGCAGGATGCTGCGTCTTCCGGTGTACGCGCTGGTGGTGCTTCTCGTCGGTGTGGCGCTGCAGGCCACGTGGAGCGTCATCGTCCCGGCGGTCGTCGTGTTCGGGGCATGGACGGCGGTCGCCGCGCGCACCTGGCTCGCCACGCCCTACCGCGTCTGCCTCGCCGTGATCGACGAGGGCTGCCCGCCGGGGACCGTGGTCAGCGCGACCTACACCGCATCGTCGTTCGAGTTCGTGCTGCCCGGGCGGACGTTCCCTGTCGACCCGCTGACCGTGACCGCCGCTCGCCGCCGTCTCGGCTGTGTCCTGCTCGACCGAGCTGAGTCCGTGGGGCCGGTGTGCGTGCCCGACGAGCTGCTCGGTGACGACGGCATGCGGGTGCTGCGCGCGGCACTCGGGGACCGGTTCCGTGAGGACTGAGCGTCAGCCGACCTTGTGCAGCCAGCGCACGGGCGCGCCGTCACCGGCGTAGCGGAACGGCTCGAGCTCGCTGTCCCACTCGGTGCCGAGCAGCTCCTCGATCATCTCGTGCATGGCCTCGGGGCTGCCCTGGGCCAGGACGATGACCTCGCGAAGGCGGTCCTCGTTGATGACGGCGTCACCGCTGGCGGAGGTCCACGTGTGGTGGATGCCCAGGCGTGGGGTGTGCGACCAGCGTGAGCCGTCGGTGCCGGGGCTGGGCTCCTCGGTCACCTCGTAGCGCAGGTTCTCCCACCCCCGCAGGGCCGAGGCGATCCGGGCTCCGGCGCCGGACTCGCCGGACCAGCTCAGCTCGGTGCGCACGAAGCCGGGGGCCGCGGGCTGGGGGGTCCAGTCGACGGTGACGTGGGCGCCGAGGACACCCTCGATCGCCCAGACGACGTGCGGGCACAGCGCTTTGGGGGTGGAGTGGACATAGACCACTCCCCGCGTGACGGTGCGCGGCATCGCGACAGACATCCTGGCCTCCTTCGCGTGCGAGGGACGTCTTCCCCAACGCCGGTGCACGTGATGTGGCCGAGTGGTCTGCCGGGTGGGCGGGGAGGTGCTCCCCGCGGTCCGGATGCCGTGCGGCTTCGCTGTGTGGGCACCTCGCGGTGCCGTTGTGCTCGCCATTGTGCACCATCGGCCCCGCCCGCACCACCAGACTCGCGGATCCCACCCGCCTCCCTCCCCCATCCCGACTCCCCTGCCCCTCCTCGAGCACCCGCCCCACCCCCGCCAAGCCCACACCGCGTGCTACGGCGCAGTAGGTGTCGCGATCACAGCACCTACTGCGCCGTAGCACGCGATGTGGGGTGCGATGTGGGTGCGCTCGTGGGGCGGCTGGGAGTGGGGCGACCGCGTGACAGAATCGGCGCTGCCTCCGGGGGCGTTAGCTCAGTCGGTCAGAGCAGCGGACTCATAATCCGTCGGTCGTCGGTTCAAGCCCGACACGCCCCACGACGCCTGCACCCGCAACCGCCCGCTCCCCCTCGACGGGTGGGCGGGCGGTCGGCGGCGCCGGGCTACATGCCGGGGATGGGCTGGGCCTCGTGCACCTCGATCTCGCAGCCGCCGGGCATGTTGAGGTGCGGGTGGTTCCGGGCCAGCTCGAGGGCCTGGTCCATCGACCCGGCCTCGAGGATGGTGTACCCGGTGACCTCGCGGGTGCTCGGGCTGGTCCCGTCGGGGGTGACGCGGACGCCGTCGGCGAGCGGGGTGCCGAAGTCGACCATCCCCTCACCGACGGTGCCGGCCCAGGCCATCCACTCGCCCATGACGGCCTCCATCTGCTCCGGCGAGGGCGGCGTCGCGTCGGCGGGGGTCATCGGGGCGTGGTAGACGAAGACGTACTTGCTCATGACGTGCTCCTTGGTACTCGTTCTCGCCGGCCCCGGGTGGGCCGGGCGGGGTTGATGGGGTCGGGTCGGGCCCTCAGGGGGTGCGGCCCGACAGGGCGATGAGCCGGTCGAGGACGGGGGCGCGCTCGGCGACGTCGACGGCCGGGCCGAAGGCCCCCCGCTCCCGACCGCCGGGGATGATCTGCTCACCGAGGTCGTGCACGTACTGCGCGACCTCGGGAGAGACCTGCACCTGCGTGCCGAACGCCTGGGCGAGGTCCCACGCGTGGACGAGGTACTCGAGGCTGAGGATGCCCAGGGCCGTGGTCGCGGGCATCTCGTGGTCGCCGGAGCCGACGGTCCCTGCGGTCCCGCGCGCGGCCCAGGCCTCGTGGACCTGCTGGGCGAGGTCGGCGACCGCGGACTCCAGGGAGGTCGCGGGCGAGCGGACGACCTCCACCCCGGCCAGGGAGCCGACGAAGGTGAGGCTGCCGAACAGGTGCTCGGCGAGCTCGTGCGCGGTGAAGTCGGCGCACGGCGTGGGGGCGTCGCGCAGGTCCTCGGACGCGCTGCGCAGCACCCGCAGCAGGGTGGCCAGCGTGGCGTCGGCGCACGTCAGCGGGTCGAGCACGGCCGGCGCCCAGCCCCACTCGTCGACCCCGGCGTCACCCTGGGCCGCCATGGTCTCGAGCCGCTCGAAGTAGTGGTTCCAGCCCTCGAGGTGGCTGGCGGCCTGCTCGTCGGTCAGGCCCTCGTGGACCAGGCGCACCAGCGTGCCGCCCTCGACCGGCTCGAGGGTCACGGTCACCGTCGACGCGTCGGGCGCCAGGTCGGGCGAGCCCTCCCAGCCCCAGCCGAAGACGATGCGCCGTCCGGGCACCACCTCGCGGTAGGTCCCGGCCGCCACGTGCCCCGGAACGATGGTGAAGCGGTAGGTGCCCCCCGCCCGCAGGTCGACCCGGGCGGCGATCGCCTTCCAGCGGCGCAGCCGCTCGGGCTGCGTGATGAGGGCGAAGGCCTCGTCGGGACCGATCGGCAGCAGGGCCTGCTTCTCGGCGGTCACGGTGGCGGTGGGGCTCATGGTCTCTCCAGGTGGGGCGGGGGTGGTCGGTGGACGAGGAGGGCGGGTCACCCGGGGGCCCGGGTGGGTGCGGTGCCCGCGAGGGCGCCGGCGTCACGGACGAGCAGGGCCAGCTCGTCGGTCCAGAAACGGTCGATCTCGGCCCGCAGCACGGCGACCCCGGAGGGCACCACGCGGTAGAACCGCTGCCGTCCGTCCTGACGGGCCTCCACCAGACCCGCATCGGCGAGGACACCGAGGTGCTGCGAGACGGCCGACCGGGTCACGGGGAACTCGGCGGCCAGGGCGGAGACGGACATCGGGCCGGACGCCAGGAGCTGGAGGATGCGCCGCCGGTTGGGTTCGGCAGCCGCGCTCAGGGGGTCCGTCACTCCCAATACGTTAGCCGTGACTAACGCATTGCGCAAGGCCTGCGCAGGGCAGGCGCAGCCCCTAGCCTGCTCGGGTGGGAGCGGACCCCAGGCGCCTGAACGGGCTGAGCGACGACGAGGCCTACGCCGCCGTCGCGCTGGAACGCGTCACGGGCGGGGTGGTCCGCGCCCATGACGTGGGGCGGCTCCAGGGCGCCTACGACCTCGACCTCCTGCTCCCCCGCGGCCGGACCGCCGCGGTCGAGGTGACGACCCACACCGGACCCGGTGTGCGACACCGGAACTCCCTGCTCGGCCCGCGAGCCCGGGGCCGCGGCGAACGACCGGCGCGGGCCGCGCCCGGCGAAACCTCCGACGGCCTGTCCGCGGCCGTGACCGCGCTGCTGCTCGTCCCGCACGTGGCACGCCGCGCCGCGAAGGTCGCCGCCGTGGCCACCGCTGACGAGCGCCACCTCTTCGTCGGGCTCGGTGACGGCGCACTGCCGGACCCGCTGTACCGGGCGCTCGCGCACCCGGTCGACGCACCCGGCGCCGCGGACCCCGACATCGA
Organism: uncultured Actinomycetota bacterium; assembly: GCA_963795035.1. Taxonomy (GTDB): domain Bacteria; phylum Actinomycetota; class Actinomycetes; order Actinomycetales; family Dermatophilaceae; genus Oryzobacter. The sequence continues at coordinate 73,099 of CAWCFZ010000008.1, forward strand.
GCAGGACGAGCTCACCCACCTCTGGCTCACCACCGCCTGGGCCGGCTCACCCCTGCTGGGCTGGCAGCGCCGGGTCGGGTGGTCGGTCCACGCCATCGCCGGCTGAGCCGTCCCGAGCCCGGCGGGGGCCCGCGGTCAGCTGTCGAACCCGATTCCCGCGGCGTCCAGGCCCCGCAGCCACAGGTTGCGCCTGCCCGTGCGGTCCTGCGCCGCCAGGCTCGCCCGCGTCGCCCGCACCGCGGCCCACCGGATCGGCTCCGGGGGGAAGGGCACCGGCTTGCGCCGCACCATCGCGAGGCGGGTGACCTCGGTGTCACGACCGTCGACGAGGTCGAGGGCGACGCGCGCGCCGAAGCGGGTCGACGCGACGCCGAGGCCCGTGTAGCCGACGGCGTACGCCAGCCGGCCACCGAGCGCGGTCCCGAACACCGGCGTGAAGCGCGTCGTGGTGTCGATGACGCCCGCCCAGCGGTGCGTGAAGCGCACCCCCTCGAGCTGGGGGAAGATCTCGAGGAAGTGCCGGGCCAGCAGGTCGTGCGACGCCGACTGCTCCAGCCTGGGGTCGATGCGCCCCGGGAAGTGGTAGTTGGCGTCGTACCCGCCGAAGAGCACGCGGTCGTCCAGGGTGCGCCGGTAGTAGTGGAACTGGTTGCCGGCGTCGGCGAGGCCCTCGCGGCCCTTCCACCCGATCCGAGCGAGCTGCTCGGCGCTGAGTGGCTCGCTCATCAGGACGTGGTCGTAGACGGGGAGCGTCCACAGGGCGAGGCGCTTCAGCAGGCCGCGGAACGCCCCGGTGCCGAGGACGACCCGGTCGGCGCGCACGCTCCCCCACTCGGTGCGCACGACAACGGCCCCTCCGTCGCGGTCGAAGGCGGTGACCGCGGTGTCCTCATGGACCCGCACCCCGAGCCGCTCGGCCGCCGCGGCAAGCCCCCACACGAGGCGTGCCGGGTCGACGAGGCCGACCGCGGGGTCGAACACCCCCGAGAGGTAGCGCGGCGAGTCGACCCGGGCCCGGGCCTGCTGCGCCGTGAGCAGGGTGACGTCGACGCCGTGCGCCCGGTGCAGCTCGTAGGACTCGCGCACCGTCGGCACCTGGTGCTCGGTGAGCGCCAGGGTGAGCTCGCCCGGCACGTGGAAGTCGGCGTCGATGCCGTGGCGGGTCAGGCTGGCGGCGAGGTCGGCGAAGTTCTGCGCGCCGAGCCGTTCGAGCGTCTCGACCTCGTCGGGCCAGCAGGCGAGGCCCTGCGCGAGGCCGTGGGTCAGCGAGGGTGCGACGAACCCGCCGTTGCGCCCGGAGGCGGCGACACCAAGGCGGCCCCGCTCGAGGAGGACGACGTCGCGCGAGGGGTCGTCCTCCTTGGCCTGGACGGCCGCCCAGAGGCCAGTGAACCCCCCACCCACGACGACGAGGTCGGCCCGGTGCCCGGCGCCGGTGAGGGCCGGTCGCGGCTGCGGGCGCAGCTGAGGCCGGTCGGTCCAGAACACGTCCGGCCTCGCGTCGGCGAGCGAGGCCCGGACGACGGCGGGGTCGGGGCTCATGGCCGTCATCATGCCGGGCCCCAGGTGGGTCGGCAGGTGGGGCCACACCACCTCAGAGGGCCCGGGGGAGGTATCGGTTCGGTCTCGGCTGGGCATTTCCACCCCTCAGGCTTGACCCGTCTCAGGGAGTGGTCGCTAGGTTCGTGGCATGACCGAGCCACTCGTCGTCCTCCAGGGCGTCAACAAGCACTTCGGCGACCTCCACGTCCTGCAGGACATCAACCTCACCGTGGACCCGGGCGAGGTCGTCGTGGTCATCGGTCCGTCGGGCTCGGGCAAGTCCACCCTGTGCCGGGCCATCAACCGGCTCGAGACCATCGAGTCGGGGACGATCACCATCGACGGCGAGACCCTGCCCGAGGAGGGCAAGGAGCTCGCGCACCTGCGCGCCGACGTCGGCATGGTCTTCCAGTCCTTCAACCTCTTCGCCCACAAGACGATCCTCGAGAACGTCACGCTCGGCCCCATCAAGGTCCGCAAGACCAAGAAGGCCGTGGCCGAGAAGCAGGCGATGGAGCTGCTCGAACGCGTGGGGGTGGAGCACCAGGCCGAGAAGTACCCCGCGCAGCTGTCCGGCGGTCAGCAGCAGCGCGTCGCCATCGCCCGCTCCCTCGCGATGGAGCCCAAGGTCATGCTCTTCGACGAGCCGACCTCGGCGCTCGACCCCGAGATGATCAACGAGGTCCTCGACGTCATGACCGAGCTCGCCAAGAGCGGCATGACGATGGTCGTGGTCACCCACGAGATGGGCTTCGCCCGCCGCGCCGCCAACCGGGTCGTGTTCATGTCCGACGGACAGATCGTCGAGTCGAACACCCCCGAGGAGTTCTTCACCAACCCCCAGAGTGACCGTGCCAAGGACTTCCTCGGCAAGATCCTCACCCACTGACCCCACAAGGAACAGCAAGAGCCGTGCTCCGGGCACCCGGCCCAACGGCCCGACAGGGAGGAAACACCACATGATGACTCGACGGATGGGGGCAATCGCGATCCCCGCGGTCCTCGCCCTCGGTCTCGCGGCCTGCGGGTCGGATTCCGGCAACACCGGGACCGACGGCGGCACCGACGGCGCCAGCGGCCTCAAGATCGGCATCAAGTTCGACCAGCCCGGCCTCGGCCTGAAGAAGGGGACCGAGTACACCGGGTTCGACGTCGACGTCGCCACCTACGTCGCCAAGGAGCTCGGCACCGACGCCGCCGACATCACCTGGGTGCAGGCGCCGAGCGCACAGCGCGAGACCCTCATCGAGACCGGTCAGGTCAACCTCGTCTTCGCGACGTACTCGATCACCGACAGCCGCAAGGAGAAGGTGTCCTTCGCCGGGCCGTACTTCGTCGCCGGGCAGGACCTCCTCGTCCGCTCCGACGACAGCTCGATCACCGGGCCCGACACGCTCGACGGCAAGAAGCTGTGCTCGGTCACCGGCTCGACGTCGGCGCAGAAGGTCAAGGACGAGGTCCCGGGCGTGCAGCTGCAGGAGCTCGCCGGCTACTCCGAGTGCCTCCCGGCCCTGGCCAACGGCACCCTCGACGCGCTGACCACCGACGACACGATCCTCGCCGGCCTCGCGGCCCAGCCCGAGTACGCGGGCAAGTTCAAGGTCGTCGGCCAGCCGTTCTCGCAGGAGCGCTACGGCGTCGGCCTGAAGAAGGGCGACACCGCCCTGTGCGAGAAGGTCAACACGGCCATCTCGAAGATGATCGAGGACGGCTCGTGGCAGAAGGCCATCGACGACAACCTCGGCCCGGCCGGCTACAAGCCGGGTGCCGGCAACCCGCCCACGCCGGACGCCTGCTCCTGACGCACCACGTGACACGGCGTGTGCCGCCCCTCCTTCGGGTCGGGCGGCACACGCGGTGCACGCCCTGACCGGAAAAGGCCCCCATGGTTGAGATCTTCGACAAGTACGACATCCTCGCCGCCTTCGGGATGACGATCTACCTCACCGTCTTCGCCGCGTTCGGCTCGCTCGTGCTGGGCACGGTGCTCGCGGTCATGCGGGTCTCGCCGGTGGGCGTGCTGCGCTCCATCGGCACGTTCTACGTCAACGTCGTGCGCAACACGCCCCTGACGCTCATCCTCTTCTTCTGCATCCTCGGGCTGCTCTACATCGTCCAGATCAGCCTGGCGTCCTCGGACTCCCCGACCTCCGTGGTCGACAACGGGATCCGGTGGGCCATCGTGGGCCTGGCGGTCTACCACGCGGCCTTCGTCTGCGAGGCGCTGCGCTCGGGCGTCAACACGGTGCCGGCGGGGCAGGCCGAGGCCGCCCGCGCCATCGGCCTCACCTTCGGGCAGTCGCTGCGCGAGGTGATCCTGCCGCAGGCTTTCCGCGGGTCCATCGCCCCCCTCGGCTCGGTGCTCATCGCGCTGACGAAGAACACCACCGTCGCGTCGGTCATCGGCGTCGCGGAGGCCTCGAACCTCATGAAGGTCATCATCGAGAACGAGACGGCGGGCACCCTGGTGTTCCTCATCTTCGCCCTGGGCTTCGTCGCCCTCACCCTGCCCATCGGGTTGCTGTTCACGACGCTCTCGCGGCGGCTGGCGGTGCGGCGATGAGCGCCTCCTCGATCCTCTTCGACGCCCCCGGCCCCCGGGCGCGGGTGCGGCACCGCCTCCTCACCGGGCTCGGCGCACTGCTCGCCCTCGCCATCGTCGGTGGGGTGCTGTGGAAGCTCAACCAGGCCGGACAGCTCGAACCGGCGCTGTGGACGGCCCTGTTCCAGCCCGACGTGTGGACCGAGTACATCTTCCCGGGCCTGGTGAAGACGCTGCAGGCGGCGGCGGTCTCCATCGTGCTCGCCGTGGCCTTCGGGCTCGTCTTCGGCATGGGACGGCTGTCGAGCATCGCGCCCGTGCGGTGGGTGTGCGGCATCATCGTCGAGTTCTTCCGCGCCGTCCCGGTGCTGCTGATGATGTACTTCGCCTTCCGGCTGTACACGGTCAACAACGTCTTCGGCGTCTCGTTCAACTCGTTCTACGCCGTCGTCACCGGGCTGACCCTCTACAACGGCTCGGTCATCGCCGAGCTCGTCCGCTCGGGCGTCCACCAGCTCCCCAAGGGCCAGGCCGAGGCCGGGCTGTCGGTCGGCCTCACCCCGGGGCAGACGCTGCGCTCCATCCAGCTGCCGCAGGCGCTGACGGCGATGCTTCCCGCGCTCGTCGGCCAGCTCGTCGTCATCCTCAAGGACAGCGCGCTCGGCACGGCCATCACCTACCCCGAGCTGCTCCAGCAGTCCCGTGACCTCGGAACGGCCTACGGCAACGTCCTGCCGGCGTACGTCCTCGCCGCGGTGCTCTTCATCGTCATCAACTACGGGCTCACGGTCCTCGCGGGCCGCGTCGAGCGCAGGATCAACCGGCGCGGCAAGACGGCCGGCGGTGCGGCGGCAGCGGCCGAGCTGCCCGAGGGTGGTCCCGGTCCGTCGTCGGTGAGCGGTGCCGCGGCACCGGGTCCGTCCGGCACGGCGCGCCGCTGAAGCCGCAGCGTCGCCCCTGGTCGCGATCGCGATCCCGGAACGCGTCATAGCCAGGACGTAGGCTGGCTCGGTCGAACCCTCGGCAACGACGGCCACCCGCCACCGGGCATGGCGCATCATGGTCCCGGTCGAGAACGAGGAGCTGGATGATGGTGACGGGGTCGCCACCGGAGGTGACGGTGAACGGCGCGGTCCTCGGACTCGCCGGCACCGACCCGTGCACGAACGCACTCGACTGGCTCCGCTCCCGCGGCCTCACGGGGGCCAAGGAGGGCTGCGCCGAGGGTGAGTGCGGTGCCTGCGCCGTCATGGTCGCGCGGCCCGACGGCGTCGGCGGCACCCGCTGGGCCGCGGTCAACTCCTGCCTTCCCCCCGCAGGCTCGCTGGCCGGGCAGGAGGTCACCACCGTGGAGGGTCTGGGCACGCCCGACCAGATGCACCCCGTGCAGTCAGAGATGGCGATGCGCGGTGGATCGCAGTGCGGTTACTGCACACCCGGTTTCGTCTGCTCGATGGCGGCTGAGTACTACCGCGCCGACCGTCGGCCCACGGTGGTCGGCGAGACCGGTCCCGACCCGGAACCGCCACCGCACGACACCCCCGGCCCGAACGGCTTCGACCTCACGTCGATCTCGGGCAACCTGTGCCGCTGCACGGGGTACCGACCCATCCGCGATGCCGCCTTCGCCCTGGCGTTCCCGCCGACCGACGACCCGGTCGCCACCCGGATGCAGGGGCGGGCCCCCGTGCCGGTCCCGACCCGGGTCGAGGGCCCGGCCGGCTCC